>BOKS01000001.1 GCA_016861105.1 Betaproteobacteria bacterium
AAAGGCCTTCTTCTCATCCATGGCACAGGTCTCCTTCCACGGCATGGCGGCATCCTCCTAGCCGCCACGCTAACCCTGTAAACCATGTCCCCGGTTTCACCTGTAAAGGATGCGCCCGGTTCATACCGGGGAAGGTGCTGGCCCCCCGCCTCCGCGGGGGCGACGACGGTCGTGGCTGCGGGTGCGTGGACGACGACGTCGAGGTCAGCGGTACGACGCGGGCAGTCCGGCGTCAGGGCGACTTCCCGCGCCGTCGATGCGGAAAGGCACGACCCCGTGCGAGGGCGTGCGGCGCTACCGGCGACGCCACGCCTGGGCGATGGCGCCCGGCGTCGCCTGCCAGAACGCGTCGGCGGGCGTAACCGCGAGGGCCCGGCGCAGCGGGGGCGCGCGGTGCGCCGCGCCGGCGACCCACGCGTGCAGCGGCAGCGCGAGCACGGAACCGGGAAGCGCGCGCTCGCGCCACCAGTCGAGCGCCGTGGCGAGCGTCGCGCCCCACGCGCGCGGCTGCAGCCTGCGTGCCAGCATCGATTGCGCGTCGTCGAGCTCCGCCGCAGCGGGCAGCATGACGATGCGGCGCCGCGGCCCGAACGCGTAGGGCAGCTCGTCGTTCGGCCAGTCGACGGCGTGGTCGACGCCCAGGTCCTCGAGCATCGCCGCCGTGCGCATCGAGTACCCGTAGTCCTGGCTCGCGTACCCGCGCGGCCGGGCACCGGCCGCCTGCGCCAGCGCGTCGAGCGAGCGCGCCAGCAGGCCGCGCTCCTCGTCCGGCGGCATCGCGCTGGTGATCATGCGCGACGCCGACCAGCCGCTCGCGAGGAGCTCGACGCCGCGCGCCGCCAGCGCACGCACCAGCGCGGGCCGCTCGTGGGCGACGAGCCCGTCGACGGCGGCGGCCACGGTCCAGCCGAGCGGCTGCAGCAGGTCGAGCAGGCGGTACACGCCGATGCGGTTGCCGTACTCGACGAGCGAGTGCGAGCGGTAGTCGGGGAAGAAGCTGCCGAACTCGCCGCGCAGGCCGGGATCGCGCAGCGCGCCGGGCGGAGGATCGATCTCGACGGCTTCGACGTGCACGAGCACGAACGCCGCCGCCGCGCGATCGCCGGGCCAGCGCGGCGCAGCGGTGCGCCACGCGTGACGAGCGTCGTAGAGGTCGTGGTCGAGCCGCGCGGGCTGCGGCGGGCGCGGCAGCATCAGCGTGCCTCCAGCCAGGCCTGCACCTCGGCGAGGTGCCGCTCGCGATACCACTGCGCGATCTCGGCGCCGGTGGCGCACCACACGTCGTCGTGGGCGAGCACCTCGCGCAGCGCGCGCTCGAACGAGCGGATGCGGTGGGCCTGTCCGGTGATGTACGGGTGGCAGGCGATGCACATGACGCGCCCGCTGCGCCGGCTGTCGGCGTGCAGCGTCTCGAAGGCGTCGCCGATCACGTCGGCGAAGGCGTCGCCGTCGGCGCCCGACACGTGCAGCACCGCGTCGTTGACGCCCATCGCGTAGGGGATCGTCACCAGCGAGCCCGTGCGCGTGCGCACCGGGAACGGCTGGTCGTCGTGGTAGAGGTCGCAGTAGTACTCGATGCCCGCCTCGGCGACGAGGTCCGCCGTGTTGGGCGTGTGCGAGCAGGCGGGCGAGAACCAGCCGCGGATCGGCGCGCCGGCGGCCTCGACCATGCGCCGCTGGCAGTCAGCCACGAAGGCGCGCTCCGCGTCCTCCGGCAGGCTCCACAGGTAGTGCGTGTTGTAGAGGCCGTGGCACATGAACTCCCACTGCCGCGCGCGCATCTGCGCGAACGCGTCGGGGAACATCACTGGGACGGCCAGCGAGAGCGAGACCGTGCAGCGGATGCCCAGCCGGTCCGTCACGTCGAACAGCCGCGCGAGGCCGACGCGGTTGCCGTACTCCTTGCGCGGGTAGTTGAGCGCGTCCGGCGGCGCACAGCGCGGCCACGGGTCGCGCGGGCCGACCGCGGACGGCTCGTATTCGTAGTGCTCGACGTTGGGCACCACCCACAGCGCGAGCCGGCGCCCGCCCGGCCAGCGCAGCACCGGCCGCCCCTCGATCGACGCGTAGGCGAAGCGGTCGAGCATCGCGCTAGGGCCGGCACGCGCCCGTGGCGCTCACCGATCCGCGCGCGCGGGCGGCCCGGCGAAGCGACGCTCGAGCGCGTACCACGCCGCGCTCTCGAACAGCGACCACAGCTCGTCGTGGTCCAGCATGCGCGAGCGCCACTCGGCCGTCCCGCCGGTGGCGGCGAGGCTCGCGAGCATGTCGAGGCCGGCGCGCGCGAACGTGCGGGTGAGCGCGTTGGGGTAGATCGCGAACGCGTAGCCCAGCGCCGCCAGCTCGTCGCGCGGCAGCAGCGGCGTGCGGCCGCCCTCGACCATGTTGGCGAGCAGCGGCGCGCGCACCTCGCGCGCGACGCGCGCCAGCGCCTCGCGCGTCGGCGGCGCCTCGACGAAGATCACGTCCGCGCCCGCCTCGACGTACGCGTGCGCGCGGTCGAGCGCGGCGTCGAGCCCCTCGACCGCGACGGCGTCGGTGCGCGCGACGATCACGAGGTCCGCGTCGGTGCGCGCGTCCAGCGCCGCCGCGAGCCGGCCGGTCATCTCGGCGACGTCGACGAGGCGCTTGCCCGGCTCGTGCCCGCACTTCTTCGGCCACGCCTGGTCCTCGATCTGCAGCGCGCCGACGCCGGCGCGCTCGAGGTCCTTCACGGTCCGCATCACGTTGAGCGGGCCGCCGTAGCCGGTGTCGATGTCGGCGATCAGCGGCAGCGACGTGACGTCGGCCATGGCGGCGATGCGCTCGCGGATCTCGGCATACGACACGAAGCCGACGTCGGGGGCCCCGAGCGTGGACAGCGACAGCCCGGACCCGGTCACGTACGCCGCGGGGAACCCGCTGACCTCGACCAGGCGCGCCGTGATGCAGTCATAGGCGCCTGGCGCGACGAAGAAGCGCTTGGCGCGGAGCAGCGCGCGCAGCGCCGCCGGGCGCGAGGCGCGCGCGGCGAAGGCGCTGGGCCGGGCGTCGTCCGTCATCGGGCGCCCCACGCGGCGAGCACCGCCTGCGACGCGGCCACCGGATAGCGCTGGCGCATCAGTCGCAGCGATCCCTCGTGCAGCTCGCGGTTCGGGCTGAACACGAGGTCCTCGACCACGGTGACGTAGAAGTCGCGGTACGAGGCGCTGCGCACGCTCGACTCGAGGCAGCCCTCGGTCGTGGTGCCGACGAACACCAGCGACTCGAGCCCGCGCGCGCGCAGCAGCGCCTCCAGCGGCGTGCCGAGGAAGGCGTCGGGCCGGAACTTGTCGACGACGAGGTCGGCCGCGCGCGGCGCGAGCCCGTCGACGAGCTCTGCGCCCCACGATCCCGGCAGCGTGTAGTCGGCCGACTTGCCGTCGCGCGTCTTGAGGCGCAGCCACGCCGGCGAGTCGCTGAGGCCGCCCGGCAGCGTGAGCTGGCGCACGAACACGCAGGGGACGCCGCGCGCCTGCGCATCGCCCACGAACGCGACCAGGCGCGGCAGCGCGGCGCCCGCGCTCGCGAGGTCCTTGCCGTGGCGGGCGAAGTGGCCGCCGGCGTGGCAGAAGTCGTTCTGGACGTCGATGACAACCAGCGCGACGGGGGGCGCGACGACCTCGGCGAGGGTGTCGCGGACGGCGATGCCGTTGACGATGCGCACGGTCGGGAGCGGGGCGGCAGTCGAGGATCGTCCATTATGCGCGATCGCCTGCGAAGCGCGCGTCGTGCGACGCGCCCCTGACCAGGGTCGTCGCGCGCCGGCGTGCGCCGTGGTATGAGACGGGCGAGGGCGACGCCGGGCGTGAGGCCGGCACGGGGCCGGTCCGGCCGGCGGCGCCCGCCGGAGCCTCGTTCGCACGCATGGATCAACTGGGCCAGGTGCTGCTGCTGCTCGGCGTCGCGGTCGCCGTCGTCGTCGCCTTCCAGAGGCTGCGCATCCCGTCGAGCCTCGCCTATCTCCTGACCGGCGTGATCCTCGGCCCGCACACCTGGGGACCGGTCTTCGACGTGCCGGCCGCGAAGGCGCTCGCCGAGTTCGGCGTCGTCTTCCTGCTGTTCACGATCGGGCTCAACTACTCGCTGCCGCAGCTGCACGCGCTGCGCCACCAGGTGCTGGCGCTGGGCACCGGCCAGGTTGTGTTCACGACCGTCGTCGTCGGGGCGATCGCGTGGCTGGCGGGCGCCGCGCCCGCGGAGGCGTTCGTGATCGGCGCCGTGTTCGCGCAGTCGTCGACGACGATCATCGGCCGGCAGCTCGCCGAGCAGGGCGAGGAGAATACGCGCCACGGCCGCCTCGGGCTGGCGATGTCGGTCTTCCAGGACGTGACGGCGGTGCCGTTCGTCGTCGTGATCCCGGTGCTGGGCGCCGCGGCGGGCGCCGAGGCGCTCGCCGGTGCGCTGGGCTGGGCGATCGCGAAGGCCGCCGCCGCCTTCGCGCTCGTGTTCGTCGCCGGCCGCTGGGCCCTGCGGCCGCTGTTCCACGCGGTGGCGGAGCGGCGCTCGCCGGAGCTGTTCACGCTGACCGTGCTGCTGGTGGCGCTGCTCGCGGCCTGGACGACGAACAGCCTCGGCCTGTCGCTCGCCTTCGGCGCGTTCCTCGCCGGCATGATGCTCGGCGAGACCGAGTTCCGCCACCAGGTGGAGTCGACGATCCGCCCGTTCCGCGACGTCCTGCTCGGCCTGTTCTTCATCGGCATCGGCACGCTCGTCGATCCGCCCGCGATGCTGCGCGTGTGGCCGTGGGCGCTGCTCGGCGCCGCGATCCTGATGGCCAGCAAGACGGTGCTGGTCGCACTGATGGTCGGCCGCAGCGGCGTCGACATGCCGACCGCGTGGCGCACCGGCCTGATGCTCGCGGTCGGCGGCGAGTTCGGCTTCGCGCTGCTCGCGCTGGCGCTGGGCGCGGGCGTGCTCGACGCCGGGATCGGGCAGATCGTGCTGTCGTCGGTCCTGTTCTCGATGGTCGCCGGGCCGCTGGTGATCCGCTTCAACGACGCCATCGCCGGCGTGCTCGTGCGCGCCCCCGGTGCGATCGACGAGGCGCGCGACGCCCCGCGGCTGTCGCCGGAGGCCGCGGCGCACCTGCAGGGCCACGTGATCATCTGCGGCTACGGGCGCATCGGGCAGAGCGTCGGGCACTTCCTCGACGAGGAGAAGATCCCGTTCATCGCGCTCGACCTCGACCCGGTGCGCGTGCGCGAGGCGCACACGGCCGGCGAGCCGGTCTATTATGGCGACGCGACGCAGCGCGACATCCTCGAGGCGCTGGGGCTCGACCGCGCGCGCCTCGTGGTGATCAGCCACGACGACGTGCCGGCCGCGCTCAAGGTGCTCCAGCACCTGCGCTCGGTGCGGCCCGGCCTGCCGGTGATGGCGCGCACGCGCGACGAGCGCTACATCGACGAGCTGCAGGCGGCCGGCGCGCTGGAGGTCGTTCCCGAGACACTGGAGGCGGGGCTGATGATCGCGTCGGAGGCGCTGCTGCTGCTCGACGTGCCGCTGTCGCGCGTGATGCGGCGCATCCAGGAGCAGCGCGCCGGCCGCTACCGCCTGATGCGCGAGTTCTTCCGCGGCGACGAGTGGACGCTGCGGCCGGAGGAGAAGGACGCCTACCGGCTGCGCTCGGTGGTCGTGCCGCCGGAGAGCCCGGTCGTCGGCCGGTCGCTCGGCGAGCTCGGCCTCGACGGCGTCACGGTCACCGCGCTCGTGCGCGCGGGCGGGCGGCGGCCGACGCCGTCCGCGCAGACGCGGCTGCAGGCCGACGACGTCGTCGTGCTCTACGGACAGCTCGACGACCTTCAGCGCGCGGGACGCACGCTGCTGGGATAGTGTCCCGAGTCGGAGGTTCGTTGAAGAATGCATCGATCGCGATCGAGCCGGCGGCGCAAAGGCGACGAAAACGGATGCGCTGTGCGACACTGGAGCGTGCCGTTTCTCGCTCGCCTTTGCACGACGAACTTCCGACTCGGGACACTGAGGCATCGACATGGAGGATCGGACCGTGACAGCGCTCGAGCGGATCGTGGTGGCCACCGACTTCTCGGAGACGTCGCTGCACGCCGTCGACCGCGCCTTCCTCGCCGCGCGCGCGGCGGGCGCGCGCGTCACGGTCGTGCACGCGCTGGGGATGGACGCGCTGCAGCCGTTGCAGCCGCTGCTGGGCGGCGACCGGCTCGGGGAAGTGACCGCGACCGTGCGCGACGCGGCGCTCGCGGGCCTGGCCGACCTCGTCGCCGACCCGGAACGCACGCAGGGGGTTGTCGCGCAGGTCGAGCTGCTCGAGGGTGCGGCGGCGGAGGCGGTGCGCGAAAGCGCGGCGCGCGCGCGGGCGGACCTGCTCGTCGTCGGCGCGCGCGGGACCGGCCTGCTGCGCCGGCTGCTGCTCGGGTCGACGGCCTCGCGCCTGCTGCGCCGGTCGGGATGTCCCGTGCTGGTCGTGCGGCGGCGCGCGCGCGACGCCTACCGGCGGGCGCTGGTCGCCCTCGACTTCTCGCCGTCCACCGCCTCGACGCTGCGCCTCGCGCGCGCGGTCGCGCCGCGCGCCGAGCTGACTCTGCTGCACGTGTTCGCGGTGCCCTTCGAGGACAAGCTGCGCCGCGCGAGGATCGGGGAGGACGTGATCGAACGCTATCGCGCCGACGTGCGGGAGCGCGCGACGACGCGGCTGCATGAGGCGGCACGCGCGGCCGGCCTCGCGCCGCGCGACTATGCCGGCATCGTGCTCGACGGCGACGCTGCGCGCCAGATCGTGCTCTACGAGGGGCGCTGCGGCTGCGACCTCGTGGTCATGGGCAAGCACGGCACGCACGTCACCGAGGAGCTGCTGCTCGGCAGCGTCACGCTCGACGTGCTCGCGGAGTCGCGCTGCGACGTGCTCGTGGTCGTGGACCCGCGCGCAGCGGCGCCGGCGCTCACGGCCGGGTAGCCTCCTCCGCAGCCGCCGTCAGCGCGGCGCGGGCGTCGCGCCGCCGGAAGCGCGGTTGCGCAGGAACGGGGCCGCGAGCAGCCAGCGGAGGTCGCGCGCGCGGGCGTCGCGCACGTCCGCGAGCCCGATCGGCATCGCGTCCTCGTCGCCGAGCGGCGCCGCACGGTAGGTGCGCAGCAGCCGGTCCCAGCAGGTGAGCACGCTGCCGTAGTTCGTGCCGGACTCCGCGAGGCGCGCCGAGTGGTGGATGCGATGCATCCCCGGCGTGACGATCGCGTGACGCAACGCGCGGTCGACCGCCGCCGGCAGGCGCAGGTTGCCGTGGCTGAACAGCGAGACGAACGCCGTGACCACCTCGTAGGCGAGCACGGCGGCTGCCGGCGCCCCGAGCGCTGCGACCAGCGCGAGCTGCGCCGACACGGTGACCAGCCCCTCCAGCGGGTGGAAGCGCAGCGCCGTCGAGCAGTCGAAGGCGACGTCGCTGTGGTGCACGCGGTGCAGCCGCCACAGCAGAGGCACCCGATGCAGCAGCGCGTGCATCGCGTAGCGGCCCGCATCGATGGCCACGAACGCCACGACGAACGCGAGCCAGCCCGGCACGCGGACGACGTTGAGCAGGCCGAACGACGCGCGCTCGGCGGCGAGCGCGACGCCCACGGCGAGCAGCGGGAACACCAGCGCGACGACGACGCTCAGCAGCAACGCGAGGCCGACGTTGATGCCCCAGCGTCCCGCCACGCTCGCCGTGCGCCCCGGGTGCGGGGCCAGCGCCTCCCAGACGGCGACGAGGCCGAAGCTGCCGATCAGCGCGTAGTAGCGGACGGCCGCCTCATGGCCGATCCACGCCTCCATCGGCGGCGGTCACTTGCGCCGGTTGCGCGCCCAGACGATGGCGCCGGCGATGGCGCCGGCGGCGAGGAGTTCGAAGACGCCGGGTTCGGGGACCGGCAGCGGGACCGTGGCGAGCGCGGGGCTGCTCGCGAGCAGCCCCGCGAGCGCGGCGAATCGGCGGTGAATGCGCATGGATCGTCTCCCTCGGGGCGGCCGGCGCGCAGGGCCGCCGCAGCGCGACGGTGTGCCGGACGTCCGGTTGCCAGCACGCTCCGTGCCCGGTTGCACAAGCCATTGAATCGCCGGCGGGCCGGCCATCGTGCGGGTCGCGGGTGTCATCGATTCCGACACTCCTGGCCCTCCGGCCCCGGCGTCGTCGCCGGGTCGCCGGCGTCCGGGCACCGGGCGTTCCCGCGGGCCGGCTGAGGGGTGGCCCGGCGCTTGCATCGGGCACGGCTCGTCCACCGCAGCGGGTTCGTCGATGAGCGCTCCCTACGCAAGGCTCGCCGTCGCCGTCGCGACAAGCACCGTCGTGATGTTCCTCCTGACCTACGCGATGCTCGCAACGTTTGACCACTTCTACGCGAACCTCAATCGCGCCTACATGGCCGTGCTGATGGCCGCACCGATGGCCGTCGTGATGATCGTCGTGATGGGACACATGTACGCGGATCGTCGCCGCAACGCCGCCATCGTCGGCGCATCGGCGGCGGTCTTCGTCCTCGTGCTCGCGCTGATGCGTACCCAGTGGCCGATCGCCGACGCCCAGTTCCTGCGCTCGATGATCCCGCATCACTCCAGCGCGATCGTCATGTGCGAGAGAGCGCGGCTCGACGATCCGCGGATCGTGGCGCTGTGCCGCGACATCGTGGACACCCAGCGGCGCGAGATCGCCCTGATGCGCGAGCTGCTGCGCTCGCGCTAGGACGCGCGCACCCGGGCGTCGACTGCCCCACGGGCGCGCGCGCGCGAAGCGCACGCCGGCGCGGCGCGACCGGACGGCGGTGTTCGCGGGCGCGCGGGCGGCGCATACTCCCTTCATGGGCTGGGCCGGACGCCTTCGTAGGACAAGGCCGTCGTCACGCGACGTTCCTTCGCGCCCGGGGGCGCCGATCGACCAACCCCGGTCCCCGGGCGGCATCGCGCGACGCTGCCTGGCCACAGCCGCGGCGGCCCTCCTTCTCGTCGCGAGCCACGCTGGCGCCGCCGGACTGGTCGTCACCGGCGAGGTCCGCGGCGGCATCGGGCCGGCGAGCGCCGCCTACGTCGAGCGGCTGCTCGTGACCGCGGCCGAGCGCGAGGCCGACCTCGTTGTCCTGGCGCTCGACACGCCGGGCGGACTGGACACGTCGATGCGCGAGATGATCCAGGCGATCCTGGGCTCGCCCGTGCCCGTGGCGATCTACGTGTCGCCGCGCGGCGCGCGCGCGGCGAGCGCGGGGACGTACCTGCTGTACGCCGCGCACCTCGCGGCGATGGCACCGGGCACCAACGTCGGTGCGGCGACGCCGGTCGCGATCGGCATCGGCGGCGGCGGCGACGACGAACGGGGACGCAAGCCGTCGCCGCGCGACCCGGCGGCAGATCGGAGCGACGGGCCGCGCCCCGACGAGGGCGCAGCCGCGCGCGACCCGTCCCGGCAGAAAGCCGTGCGCGACGCCGTCGCCTACCTGCAGGGGCTCGCCGACCTGCGCGGCCGCAACGCGGAGTGGGCGCGCAAGGCGGTGGAGGACGCCGACAGCCTGCCCGCGCGCGAGGCGCTGAAGCAGGGCGTCGTCGACATCGTGGCGGTCGACCTCGCGGACCTGCTGCGCCAGGCGGACGGACGCAGCGTCGAGGCGGGCACGTCGACGCGCGTGCTGGCGGTCGCCGGCGCGTCGGTCGAGGCGGTCGCGGCCAACTGGAAGGAGCGCCTGCTCGCCGCGATCTCGAACCCGAACCTCGCGCTGCTGCTGCTGATGGCGGGCCTCTACGGCCTGCTGATCGAGTTCTACGTGCCCGGCACCGGCGTGCCCGGCGTGATCGGCGCGATCGCGCTGCTGCTCGGGCTCTACGGGCTCGCGCTGCTCCCGGTGACGCTCGCCGGCGCGGCGCTGCTGCTGCTGGGGATCGCGCTGATGGTCGCCGAGGGGTTCGCCCCGAGCTTCGGCGCGCTCGGGATCGGCGGCGTGCTCGCGTTCGCCGCCGGCGGCGTGCTGCTGCTCGACGACGTCCCCGGGTTCGAGGTGTCGTGGCAGGTCGTCGTGCCACTGGCCGTGGCCAACGCGCTGGCGGTGGCGGCGGTCGCCGCGCTCGCGCTGCGCGCGCGGCGCCGCCCGGTGGTGTCCGGCGTCGAGTCCATGCTCGGCACGACCGTCGAGGCGCTCGAGGACTTCGAGCGCGACGGGTGGGTGCTCGCCCACGGCGAGCGTTGGCACGCGCGCACCAGCGCGCCGCTGCGGCGCGGCGGGCGCGCGCGCATCACGGGCGTCGACGGCCTCCTCGTATCGGTCGAGCCCTGCGGGAACGACGGGAAAGGAGCCTGACCATGGCGTGGACGATCGGATGGGGAGGCCTGGCGCTGCTGCTGGTGGTCCTCGCGGTGGCGAGCCTGCGGATCCTTCGCGAGTACGAGCGCGGCGTCGTGTTCCTCCTCGGGCGGTTCTGGCGCGTGAAGGGGCCGGGGCTGGTGGTGCTCGTGCCGCTCGTCCAGCAGATGGTGCGGGTCGACCTGCGCACGGTCGTGATGGACGTGCCGAGCCAGGACGTCATCTCGCGCGACAACGTCTCGGTGAAGGTGAACGCCGTCATCTACTTCCGCGTCGTCGACCCGCAGCGCGCGATCATCCAGGTCGCGAACTACTTCGACGCGACGTCGCAGCTCGCGCAGACCACGCTGCGCTCGGTGCTCGGCAAGCACGAGCTCGACGACATGCTCGCCGAGCGCGAGCGCCTCAACGCGGACATCCAGCAGATCCTCGACGCGCAGACCGACGCGTGGGGCATCAAGGTGTCGACGGTCGAGATCAAGCACGTCGACATCAACGACACGATGGTGCGGGCGATCGCGCGCCAGGCCGAGGCCGAGCGCGAGCGGCGCGCCAAGGTGATCCACGCGGAAGGCGAGCTGCAGGCCTCGGAGAAGCTGCTGCAGGCCTCGCGCGTGCTGGCCGAGACGCCGCAGGCGATGCAGCTGCGCTACCTGCAGACGCTGACGTCGATCGCCGGCGACCGCTCGTCGACGATCGTGTTCCCGGTGCCGCTGGACACGCTGGCGTCGCTGCTCGACCGGGCCGGCACGCGCGCGCCCGACCGGTAGCCGGGCGGGACGCGGACGGCCGCGCCGCGCGCCGTGCCGCTCACGCCCGCGCGCGCAGCCTGCGGATCTCGCCGCGCCAGCGGGCGACCAGCGGATCGGCCTCCGGGTCGCCGCCGCGGTCGCGCACGCGGCGCTTGCGGAACGCGAGCTCGTGCTGCAGGCGGACGAGCGCGGCCGACACGCGCCGGTGCAGCCGGTCGATGCGCCGCGTGCGGAACGCGCCGTCGCGCGCGATCGCGTCGCGCTCCTCGTCGAGCACGATCGGCGCCGTCTCGCCGTCGAGCTCCGAGCGGATGACGAGCCGCTCGTACCGCCCGCTGCGCACCAGCATCCACCCCAGCAGCGCCACGAACGGCAGGAACACGATCAGGTCGAGCACGCTGGCCTGGATCCACGTCGCGACGAATCCCGCCGGCGGCGGGGCGCGGTCCGCGGCCGGCGGGGGCTCGCCGGCTGCGCGCAGCATCAGCGCGCCGACCAGCGGCAGGGCGTTGTTCGCGAGGTGCGCGGCCATCGCGAAGAGCAGCCCGAACGGCGGCGCGAGCCACGCGAGGCCGCGGCGCGCGGTCTCGCGCCCCAGCCCGACGAAGGCGCCGAAGAGGCCGGAGAAGAGGACGTGCCCGGCCATGCCGAAGAGCGCGTAGCGGGCGCCGAGCTGGAGTCCGTACGGCGCCCGGCCGTGCTCGGCGTAGCCCTGCGCCACGTACAGCGCGGACTCGGCCCAGGTGAAGCCCGCGCCGACCAGCGTGCCGTAGACGAAGCCGTCGCGCACGTTGTCGAACTCCGCGCGCAGCAGGAAGAAGAGCAGCAGGATGCCCAGCCCCTTGATCGTCTCCTCGACCAGCGGGGCCGCGAGCGGGGCGCCGAGCAGCAGCGCCGCGCCGTCGCCGAGGAGGTCGGTGACCGCCGGCTGGCCGGCGACCCAGTGCTCGACGCGCAGCAGCAGCAGCGTGTTGAGCGGCATCGAGAGCCACGCCGCGATGACGCCGCCCCACAGGAACGCGATCGCGTAGAGCCACGGCGACTCGCGCTCGCGCCGGTCGAGCCAGGCGACGATCGCGACCGGCGCGGCCGACAGCACCGTCGCGGCTGCGAGCGCACGGAGGAAGACGCCGGTGCCGTCGCGACCCAGCCCGGCCATCGTGACCAGCGACATCGCGGCCGCCGCGGCGAGCAGCAGCGCCAGCACCGCGACGACCAGGCGTGCGACGGACGGCCGCCGCAGCGGCGATCCATGGAACAGCGGATCGAGCGACTCGCGCTGGAAGAGCTTCACGGGGCGTCGGCGTGGCGAAACGGCGCCCAGTATTGGTGCGCCTCGGCGCGCGTGCAAGCGATCGTCCCGGACACGCGCTGGACAACCGGGGCAGCGGTCGCTGCGGCGCTGCCTGCACCGTGGCATCCCGAGGGGTCCGCGCCGCTGCGAAGACGGCGAGGTTCCCCGGATTCGTTGCGCCAGATCAAGGAACGTGATCGCGAAGCCCGGGTGTCGCATCGCCGCCACGCCTTGCCGAAAGCACAGCCGAAAGCGTCGCGCGCTGTTGTATCCGCGCATCGCCGGGGCTGCGTCAGGTCAAAACTCCGTCACGTCGTGCGGCGCATATGCGTGCCCGCTCGTAGAGTCGACTCCAAGTGCAGCCGGCTGGCGGCCCGACGTCCGTGGGCCGGGTCGAACAAGACCGGCGGCGCCCCTGCGCGGGCGCGCGAGCATCCGAAGCTGGAGTTGCGATGGCCCCCCGACTTCGAGGGCGCGGGCCGAAGGTGCAGGCCGGGACGGCCCGGCGGCGCCTGGTGCAGTGGGACGACAGCCGGCCACGGCGTCCCGGCCGGACGGTGCGACGAAAGGAACCTCACATGTTGAATCGAATCCTGCTTGCCGCGGCGCGAACGGCCGCGCTCGCGGCGGCATGCCTCGCGCTCCCGGCGCTCGCGCAGCAGCCGGCGACGCCGGTGTGCGCCAACTGCCACGCCGAGGCGCACGAGTCCATCGCGCTCGGGCCGCACGGCGCCAAGAACGACGCCGCCGGCACGATGTGCATGGCCTGCCACGGCGACGCGGCCGCCCACGCCAAGGACCCGCAGAAGGTCAAGCCGACCAACCGGCTCGCCAAGGGCGTGCTGGCCGAGGAGAAGACCGCGGTCTGCATGACCTGCCACGCCGGCAACCGCCAGCTGACGTTCTGGGAATCCGGCAAGCACGCGAAGAACGACGTGGCGTGCTCCAACTGCCACAGCATCCACGGCGGCTCGAAGGACCCGCGCGTCGCGAAGTTCACGACGACGTTCCGCGAGAACGAGGCCGACATGTGCGGCAGCTGCCACCAGCAGATCCGGGCGGCGACGCTCAAGCCGTCGCACCACCCGATCCAGGAAGGCAAGGTGAAGTGCAGCGACTGCCACAACCCGCACGGCGCGCTGACGCACGCGATGGTGAAGCAGGAGACGGTGAACCAGCAGTGCTTCTCGTGCCACGCCGACAAGCGCGGCCCGTACGTGTTCGCGCACCCGGCGGTCGAGGACAACTGCCTGTCGTGCCACAACCCGCACGGCTCGTCGCACACCTTCCTGCTGAACGAGAAGACGCCCAACCTCTGCCAGGACTGCCACGACTGGTCGCGGCACCCCGGCACGTTCTACGGCGGCCAGCACGGCTGGACGATCCGCGAGGGCATGACCGGCACGCCCGGCGCCTACAACCCCGGCGCCAGCACCCGCTTCGTCGCACGCAACTGCCTCAACTGCCACAACGCGATCCACGGCTCGAACGCGCCCGGCAACCGCGGCAAGTTCCTGATCCGCTGAGGCGAGGAGAGACCATGACACGCAAGCCCCTTTCCATCCTCATCGCGGGCCTGTTCCTGGCCGCGCCCGCCGCGGCGCAGAACCTCGGCGCGCAGTGGGTCCAGCAGGGTTCGGTGACGCTCGGCGGCATCTGGACCGACCTCGACGGGCAGGACACCGCGAAGGCCGAGCAGTACCGCGACCTGCGCGACGGCGTGATCTCCAACATCGACCTGCGCGCGCGCAGCGGCACCGGGCTGTGGCTCGACCTGTTCGGCGAGAACTTCGGCCGCGACGACATGTACGTCGGCCTGCGCGGCGGGCAGTACGACGCCTGGAAGTTCCGCCTGTACACCGACTGGCTGCCGCAGCACCGCGCGTTCGCGGCGCGCACGCCGTTCGGCGGCTCGGGGACGAACCAGCTGCGGGCGACGTTCCCGCGCCCGAACCCGGCCACGTGGGAGACCACGGACATCAGCTACCAGCGCAAGGACACCGGCGGCTTCTTCGAGTGGCAGCAGAACTCGCCGTGGTACTTCCGCGTGGACGCGAACCAGGTCGAGAGCGAGGGCACGAAGATCGGTGCCTCGTCGAACGGCACCAGCCCGGGCAACGGGTTCGTCGACCTCGCGATCCCGGTCGACTACCGCACCACCAACGTGTCGGTCGAGGGTGGCTACAGCACGACCAAGTACCAGTTCGCGGTCAGCTACACGCTGTCGGAGTTCGACAACGCGAACGAGACCGTCACCTGGAACAACCCGTTCTGGGCGAACGGCATCGACTCGTCGTACCTCGCGCCGGACAACGACTACCAGCGGCTCGCGCTCTCCGGGTCCGTGCGCCAGCTGCCGATGAACTCGACGCTGGCCGCCCGCGCCACGTGGGACCGGCTCGAGAGCAACGTCAACCTCGCCACCTCCGCGCTCAACGGGACCGGCGCGAGCGCGATCGGCGCGACCAATCCCAACGTCGGCACGTTCAACGGCGACGTCGAGAACACCACGTTCTCGGTCTCGCTGGCGTCGGCGCCGATGAAGGGCGTGGACACGCGCGTCTGGTACAACTACGCGGACCGCGACGACCAGTCGACGCACGTCGAGTACAACCCGGTGTCGGGCCTCGCCTGCGGCACCGTGGTCGTGGGCGGCGTCAGCCGTCCGGGCCCGTGCGACAACGAGCTGTACAGCTACACGAAGTGGAACGTCGGATTCGACGCGTTCTGGCGGTTCTCGCAGGGGCAGCGCGTCGGCGGCGGCATCGAGTACCAGGACGTCGACCAGGAGCGGCCGGACTACGACGAGGTGCAGAACACGAAGTTCTTCGTCGAGTACCGCAACACGATGCTGCCGAACCTCACCGGCCGCATCAAGTACACCTACCTCGACCGCGACTCCAACTTCCTGCTGTCCGAGGAGGGCGCGAACACGAACGACGTGCTCTACATGGAGCGCTACATCGGCCGCTACGACGCGCAGCCGCTCGAGCGCCACGAGCTCAAGCTCACCGGCGACTGGTCGCCGATGCCGCTGATGGACGTGTCGGTCGAAGCGCTGTGGAAGGAGAACAAGTACAAGCGCAGCGGGCAGGCGATCGAGTACGCCGCGGCGTCGCTGCCGCCGTACGACGAGTTCCTCGGCCGCACCAAGGACAAGCGCTGGGAGATCTACGGCAGCCTGTCGTACGGCGATCCGTCGAAGGTCCGCGCGACGCTGTTCGGCGACTACGAGAAGGTCAAGTACGACAGCTACCACCGCAACATCGGCGCGGGCTCGTGCCCGACGACCAGCGGCGGCGTCACCGCGACCAACTGCTTCGACCCCGGCACGCCGCAGAACTCGATCGCCTACAACTGGTCCGCGCGCAACGAGGACGAGAACTGGGCGTTCGGCCTGGGCGTCGACTGGCCGGCGATGGCGAACCTGCTGGTCAAGGCGTCGTACCTGTACGTCAAGACCGACGGCTCGGCGGACATCCAGTCGCAGAACAACTTCGGCAATCCGCTGCCGATCACGGCCTACGACGACACCAAGACGCAGTCGTTCAACCTCAAGGGCATCTACACCTACGACAAGCACTGGCAGTTCACGCTGGGCTACGCGTACGAGAAGTACACGTACAGCGACGACCAGTACAACGGGTTCCAGTACACGATTCCCTTCCCGGGGAACACGACGACGACGTCGCAGAGCTACTTCAACGGCTTCTCGGCGTTCACCAACTACAAGGCGAACATCGTCTACCTGCTGGGCACGTACCGCTTCTAGCCGACCGTCGCTGCATCCGCGAAGGCCGCGCCCGCACGGGCGCGGCCTTTTCTTTCTTCGGGGTCCGGGCCGTCATCTTCCGATCGGCTCTGACCCCGATCGGCGGTCAGTAGCGGCCGTGCTGCTTGTAGATGTAGTTCGACAGCTCGTTCTGCTGCATCGACAGCCGCCGCTGGATCTGGTGGGCGACGCGGACGATCGCGCGCATCACGCGGTAGACGATGCGCGGGTGCGTCTCGAGGATCGACTCGAGCTTCTCGCGGGCGAGCCCGACCACCTGCGCGTCCGAGAGCGCGACCTTGGCGGCATAGTTCGGCGTGCCGTCCATGAAGCCGAGCTCGTCGACGAAGTCGCCGGAGGACAGCGTGTGCAGCGTGACGGCGTCGGGCGTCCCGGCGCCCTTGACGACGCCGAGCACGCCGCGCGTGACGACGTAGAGGTGGCTGTCGGTGCCGCCTTCGGCGACGAGGGTCTCGCCGGAGCGCAGGTCGCGGACGGTCATGAGGCGGGCGAGGACGGCGAGCTCGCCGTCGTCGAGCTCGCTCGCCAGCCGCGTCTGGCGCAGTGCGGTGGCCACGGGGTCGGTCATCGGAGGTCTCCTGGGTCGGGCGGGGAAACGACGGGCGGGGCCGCGGGTGGCGCAGCGGGCGCTGCCGCGACCGGCCTCGTGGCGGCGCCGTCGACGGCGGTGACGCCACCGACCCGCGGGATGCGGTCGCCGAGCGCGTCCGCGCGGGCGACGAAGGCGTCGACAAGCGTGTTGGTGATGCGGTCGAACACGGCGCCGGCGACCGTGCGCAGCAGCGCGCGCTCGAAATCGTAGTCCAGCGCGAAGTCGATGCGGCAGCCCGCGTCGCCCAGCGGCCGCAGGTGCCACTCGCCGTCGAAGCGGCTGAACGGGCCCTCGTCGAGCGCCAGCCCCATCCACTCGGGGCGCCGCTTGCGGTTGCGCGTGACGAACTGGAAGCGCACGCCGCGCACCTCGACGGTGACGCGCGCGGCGACGACCTCGTCGGTGCGCTCGAGGATGGTCGCCGCCGCGCACCAGGGCAGGAACGCGGGGTAGTGCTCGGCGCCCTCGATCAGGTCGTACATGCGCTCGGCGGGGTGCGCGACGAGCAGCGTGCGGCGGACGTGCATGGGGCAAGTATCGCAGAACCTCCGCGTCCCGCGCGCCGGACGCTCGACCGCCGGAGCGAGGAGCTTCAGCCGCGCGGCCGGCGCCAGATCGCATCCTCCTGCTCCAGCTCGGCGAGGCGCGTGTCGAGCTCCGCGATGCGCCGGTCGGCCTCCGGCAGCAGCACGTCCGCGAGCGCGCGCGCGCGCCGGGAAGCCCGGTGGTACTCGCGCTCGAGGCGCTCGAGGTTGCCGTGCGACGCCGCCAGTGCGGCGCCGGCCTCGGCGAGCGCGCGGAACGCCTCGCGGCAGGCGTCGATCTCCGGCGAGCGGTCGAACGGAACGTCCGGCGGCGCGGCCACGGGCAGCGCGAGTGCGGCCTGCCGGAGCGTCACCCCCATCAACCCGCGCGCGGCGACGGTCACCCGCGCGTCGTGCGCCGCCGTCGCCGGGTAGGCCTGCAGCGCGTCGAGGCCGTGGCGCGCGACCGCCGCCGCGAGCGCTGCCAGCGCCGCGGCGTGCAGGTCCTCGACCGCGCGCAGGTACCCGCGGTGCCGGGCGAGCTCCTGCAGCATCGCGCCGGCGAGCAGCAGGCACTTCTCGTCGAGAAAGCCGTGGCCCTCGCGCATGGCGCGCCGCTCGTCGACGAGCTCGAGCAGCGCGCCGCGCGTGGGGGTGACGTCGGCCATCGCCTACGCCTGCGGCGCGGCGCCCAGGTGGGCGTCGATCTGCGCGTCCGACAGGCGCGACAGCTCGCTGCGGGGCAGGTCCCGCAGCAGCGCCCAGCCCGCGTCCATGCTCTCCTCGAGCGTGCGCGGCGCCTGCTGGTGCACCAGCTCCCGTTCGAAGGCGTCGCCGAAGGCGAGGTAGCGCCGGTCGGTCGGCGCGAGCCCGTCCTCGCCGACCACGCTCGCCAGCACGCGCGCCTGGACCGCGCGGGCGTAGGCCGCGTAGAGCTGCGAAGCGAGCGCCGGGTGGTCCGGGTGCGTGTAGCGCGCGCCGATCCCGTCCTTCATCAGCCGCGACAGCGACGGCAGCACGTTGACCGGCGGGTCCAGTCCGCGCCGGTCGAGGTCGCGGGACAGCACGATCTGCCCCTCGGTGATGTAGCCGGTGAGGTCGGGGATCGGATGGCTGATGTCGTCCGCCGGCATCGTGAGGATCGGCAGCTGCGTGAGCGACCCCGCGCCCCCGCGCACGATGCCGGCGCGCTCGTAGAGCGTGGCGAGGTCCGAGTACATCGTGCCGGGAAATCCCTTGCGGCTGGGGATCTCGCCCTTCGACGACGACACCTCGCGCAGCGCCTCGCAGTAGTTGGTCATGTCGGTGAGGATCACCAGCACGTGCTTGCCTTCGACGTAGGCGAGGTACTCGGCCGCCGTGAGCGCGAAGCGCGGCGTGAGCAGCCGCTGCGTCGACGAGTCCGACGCGAGGTTCAGGAACAGCGCGGTGCGCGCGAGCGCGCCGGTCTGCGCGAGGCTCGCGCGGAAGTATTCCGCGCTCTCCCACGGCACGCCGATGCCGGCGAACACGATCGCGAAGTCGCCCTGCTCGCCGCCGCGCAGCCGCGCGTGCGTCGCGATCGCCACCGCGAGCCGGTCGTGCGGCAGCCCGCCGCCCGAGAACAGCGGGAGCTTCTGCCCGCGCACGAGGCTGTTCAGCAGGTCGATCGCGGTCACGCCGGTCTCGATGAAGTCGCGCGGGTTCGCCCGCTCGACCGGATTGAGCGCCAGCCCCTCGATCGCCAGGTGCCGCGTCGCCGCCACCGGCGGCCCGCCGTCGGTCACCTCGCCCACGCCGTTGAACACGCGGCCGAGCACGCCGGGCGACAGCGCGAACGACAGCGGCTCGCCGAAGAAGCGCACGATCGTGCCGTCCAGGCGCAGTCCCGACGTGGACTCCAGCACCTCGATCGTCATCAGCTCGCGGTCGAGCGCGGCGACGCGTCCCAGCCGCGGCGCGCCGTCGCCGAGGACCTCGACCGCGTCCCCGAGCCCGGCGTCGATCGTGCGGCGCAGGAACAGCAGCGGTCCCTCCAGCCGCGTGGCCGCGTGCTCGACGGTGAGGCGCACCGTCAGCCTCCCGGCGCGGCGTCCGCGGTGCCCAGCGCCGCGAAGTCGCGCTCCAGCGCGCTCTCGAGCTCGCCGAAGCGCGCGAGCTCGTCGTCGCCGATCTCCTCGCCCATGCGCAGCAGCCGGCGCATCGACGGGACGCCCGCCACGCGGGACGGCGCGACGCCTGCCGCCAGCGCGTCGCCGGCGAGGTCGAGGAAGCGCGCGACCACGCGCATCATCGCGCCCTGCCGCGCCGGCCCGCAGCGGCGGTCGACCGGCGAGAACGCCGACTGCCGCAGCAGCGCCTCGTTGACGACGTCGGCGCACAGCAGTGCGAGCTGCTGGCGCGCCGGCAGCGCGTCCTTGCCGATGATGCGCGCCATCCGCTCGAGGCGCGCCTGCTCGTCCAGCAGCGTCAGGAAGCGCCGGCGCAGCTCGAGCCAGCGGCTGTTGCCCTGCGCCGTCCACCACGGCGCGAAGAGCGCCGCGTCCTCGGCGTAGGAGTGCAGCGGGTCGACGGCGGGGTAGAAGCGCGCCTGCGCGCGCTTGACGTCAAGCGCCCAGAACGCCTTGACGTAGCGCTTGGTGTGGCTGGTCACGGGTTCCGAGAAGTCGCCGGACGGCGGGCTGATCGCGCCGATCGCCGTCACGCTGCCCACGCGCCCGCACAGCGTGTCGACGGTCGCCGCCCGCTCGTAGAACTCGGCGATGCGCGTGGCGAGGTAGGCCGGGTACCCGCCCTCGCCGGGAAGCTCGCCGAAGCGGCCCGACACCTCGCGCAGCGCCTCGGCCCAGCGCGACGTCGAATCCGCCATCAGCGCGACGTGCAGCCCCTGGTCGCGGAAGTACTCGGCGACGGTGATCGCCGAGTAGATCGAGGCCTCGCGCGCCGCGACCGGCATGTTCGACGTGTTCGCCACGATCACCGTGCGCTCCATCAGCGGCCGGCCGCTGCGCGGGTCGGTGAGCTCGGGGAACTCCGCGAGGACCTCGGCCATCTCGTTGCCGCGCTCGCCGCAGCCGACGTAGACGATGATGTCGGCGCTGCAGCCCTTGGCCAGCGTCTCCTGAAGCACCGTCTTGCCGGTGCCGAAGCCGCCCGGGATCGCGGCCTTGCCGCCCTGGGCGACCGGGAACAGCGCGTCGAGGATGCGCTGGCCGGTGACCAGCGGCACGCCCGGCGGCCGGCGCGCGAGCACCGGACGCGGCGTGCGCACCGGCCACGCGTGCGTCATCGCGACGTCCTCGATCCGGCCGTCGGCGGTGCGCAGCGTGCAGATCGTCTCCGTGTCGAGCCGCTCGCCGCCCTCCACGACGGACAGCACGGTGCCGGCGAGCGTGGGCGGAAGCAGGCACGCCTGCGCGCGGCTGCCCTCGCGCGAGGCCTCGCCGAGGATCGCGCCGGGGCGAAGCGCGTCGCCGGCGGCGATCGCCGGCACGAACGCGAAGCGCTCGCCGGCGGCATGACGCAGTCCGGGCCGCACGAAGGCGGAGCCGGTGTGCTCGAGCGGGCGCAGCAGCCCGTCGAACATGCGGCCGAGCAGCGCGGGGCCGAGCGGGATCGACAGCGGCAGGCCGCGTCCGGTGACGGTCACGCCCGGACGCAGGCCGGTGGTGTCCTCGTAGACCTGCACGACGATCGTGTCGCCGTCGAGCTTGACGACCTCGCCGAGCAGCGCGCGCTCGCCGACCTCGACCGCCTCGCGCAGCGCGAACGGCCCGCTCGCCCGCGCGCGCAGCACCGGCCCGCCCACCGCGACGATCTCGGCGCGGCTCACGCTTCCTCGCTCCGCGCCACGCGCTGCGGCGCTCTCGCGTCCTCGGAACGGTGTGTCCGGATCACGCTTCGTCCTCCCGTGCCGCGGCGTCCGCGTGGTGCAGCAGCCGCGCGCCAATGCGCGCGCGATCGGCGAGCAGGCCGGCGAGCCGCGCGTCGACGCGCGTGCCCTGCGCGCCGATGGCGAGCCCGGCCTGCAGCGTCGCGTCGCCGGCCAGCGACGGTGCGTGACCGGTCGCGCGCTCGATCGCGTCGGCGAGCGCCGCACGCTCGGCGCCTGCCCACGCCACGGGATGGACGACCTCCCACGTCGTCCGCGGCAGCACGGCGCGCGCCTGCGCGAGCGCCTGCGCGACCCACGCGGCGCGTCCGCCGGCGTCGGCCCAGCGCGCGCGCAGCGCGCCGGGCAGCGCGGCGAGTCCGGCGTCCACGAGGGCGGCATTGCGCTGCTGCAGCGCGAGCCGACGGCGCGTGTCGAGCGCCGCCTGTGCGGCAGCGACGCGATCGCGGTGCCGCCGGCGCTCGTCCTCGTACGCGGCCTTCACCGTCGAGCGCGCCCGCGCATGTGCCTCGCGCCGGATGCGGGCGGCCTCGTCGTGTGCGGCCTGGAGCACGGTGGCGACGCGCGCTGCGGCGTCGTCGTCGACCAGGCGGATCAGCGCTCCGGCGTTGCGTGCGACTTCCTGTGCCGCCGCGTTCGCGCCCGCACCGGTGGCGACGAGGCGATCGGAGCGGTGCGGCCCGGCGCCGCCCATGTCAGCCCTCCAGCCCCAGCGTGCGGGCGATCCGCGCGCCGATGTCCGGCATGCGCGCGTCGCCCTGCGTGTCCGGCAGGATCGCGATCGGCGGATCGCCCGCGGCCACGGCGTCGCGCAGCGCCGCCACGTCGATGCGAGCGGCGACGCCGGCGCACAGCAGCACCAGCGAAGACTGCGAGCGCGCCGCGTCGAGCGCGGCCCGCTCGCCTCCCGCCGCAGGCACGATCGTGGCGAGGCCGGCCAGGCGGAAGCCGGCCGCCGTCACCTCGTCGCCGACGTAGCAGGGCGCGGGCACCGGATCACACGAGCTTGTTCAGGATCAGGATCGACACGATCAGGCCGTAGATCGCGATGCCCTCCGCGAGGCCGACGAAGATCAGCAGCCGGCCGAACAGTTCCGGCTTCTCGGCCAGCGCGCCGATCGCCGCCGTGCCGACTTTCGCCACGGCGTAGCCGGCGCCCAGCGCCGCCAGCGCGGTGGACACGCTGGCGGCGAGCAGGCCGAGGCTCCACGCGTCGGCGGCCAGCCCGCCGGCGGCGGGGGCGGCCGCCGCGGCCGCCGGCGCGAGCGCGGCCAGCAGCGTGGCGGCGGTGGCGAGGACGAGCGTCAGCGCGACGAGCGCGGCGACGAAGCGGGGAACGGGTCTCATCCGGCACTCCCGGTCGTGATCGAAGGCGGCAGCGGCAGCGCGCGGAAGGCGCGGCCGCCGGCGGTGAGGAAGCGGGTGAAGAACTCGAAGAGCACGAGCCGCGTCGTCTGGATCGACACGACCAGCGTCTCCAGCACGATGACCACGACGTTGCCCGCGACGAGCACGAGGCCCTTCACCGCGAGGCTGTCGCTCGCCGCCATGAGCGCGACGATCGCCGACGACAGCCCCGCGTGCGCGAGCGCGAAGGCTCCGACGCGCGCGAACGACAGCGTGTTGATGAGGAGCTGCAGCCCGCGCTCGACGAGCTCGGCGAGCGCGGCGGCCGCGCCGAGCGCGCGTCGCTCGACCACGGCGTGTCCCGCCGCGAAGGCGACCGCCCCGGCGGCCGCGAGCGCGAGCATGCGCGGGTCGACCCACGCGCCGAGCAGCCCCGCGTACACGACGAGCAGCATCGCGTCCGTGGCGAGCCAGCGTGGCAGCGTGCCCCGCCACCAGGCCTCGAGGCCGGCGAGCGCGAGGCCCAGCGCCAGCAGCAGGGCGCCGGCGACGATCGGGGCGACCAGCACGTCGAGCGGACGCTCCAGCGGCGCGACCCACAGCGCCGGGAGCGCGTGCAGGCTGAACACGCTGCCGAAGGCGAGGCCGAAGAGCGCCGCCGACACCCCGCCGGCCACGAACAGCCGCGCGATCGGAAAGCGGCGCCGCAGCGCGAAGCCGAGCGCGGCGATGACCAGCCCCTGGCCGACGTCGCCGAACATGTAGCCGAACAGCAGCGGCACCATGATCGCGAGCAGCACGCTGGGATCGACCTCGTCGCCGGCCGGCATCCCCAGCGCGCGCGCGAACACCTCGAACGGCCGCGCCCACGACGGGTTGGCGAACAGCAGCGGCGCGTGCGCGTCGGCCGGCGGCGGCGGGTAGTGCAGCAGCGCGCGTGCGCCGCAGCGCTCGAGCGCGGCGGCGAGCGTGGAAGGGTCCTCGGCGCTCGTCCAGCCCGTGACGAAGCAGAAGTGCTCGCCGGCCTCCAGCGCACGCACGTTGGCGAGCAGCCAGTCGAGCCGCTGCGCGTCGCCGAGCGCCTCGTGCAGCCCGTGGCGGCGCGCCAGCGCGTCGAGCGCGTCGCGGAGCCCGCGCTCGCGCGCCGCGACGGCGGGCGCCTGGGCGGCGATGTCCTCGAGCGTCCGTTGCGCGCTTCCGCGCAGCCACGGCGGCAGTGGGTGCACGCGCCCGTTCGCCGCCACGGCGTCCTGCGCCAGCGTGTCGATCTCGCGCTGCGGGCCGACCGCGAGCGCGAGCGACGTCTCGCCGACCGCGAGCGGGCGCAGCAGCGTGCGCGGCGGAGCGGGGGGCAGCGGTGCGCCCCGCGGCAGCGCGAGCAGCCGCGCGCGCAGCGTCGAACCGTCGCCCACCAGCCGGTCGAGCGCCAGCGGCGGCGTCCCGAGTCCCTGCAGCGCGCGCTCCCACAGCGCGAACTCGGCGCGCTGCGCCTCCAGCGCCTGCAGCTGCGCGATCACGGGCTCGGCCTCGTCGCGCCACGCGCGCAGCCGCGCGAGGTCGCGCGCGAGCAGCGCGGCCGGCGCCCCCGGGAAGGCCGACGGCGCGAGGCCGGAGCGCGGCCAGTAGGCGCGGTAGGCGCGCGCGAGCTCGGCGAATTGCGCGAGCAGCGGCTTCACGTCGGCAAAGGCGGCGGGCAGGCCGGCGGCGGGGCGCGCCTCGAGCTCGACGGCGCCGGTCGCCGCGAGCGCCTCGAGGGCGATCGTCGCGTCGTCGCGTGCGACCAGCGCCTCGAACCAGCGGGCGGGACGCGGGCGGATCACGGCGCCAGCGGCACGCGCGGCAGCGCGGCGCGCCGCAGCAGTTCGCCGCGCAGGCGCTCGCCGTCGAGCAGGCACTGCGCGAGGTGGACGAAGACGGCCGCGGGCGACGCCGTGGCGCGGCGGAACAGCGAGCGCAGGGCCACTGCGAAGGCAGCGCGCAGCGCCGGACCGGTGCCCGCGTCCGCCGTGCGGAAGGCGGCGACGTGCGCGGCCACCGTGCGGTCGAGCGCGGCGAGCGTCGCGTCGCGGCGTGGCCAGCGATGGCGCCACGCGTCCGACCAGGCGCGCGCGACGTCGCCGCCGACGCGCCATGCGGGGGCCAGCGGTGCGAGCGGCGAAGGCGCGCGCGGCGGGCCGGGCCGCGCGTCGTGCCAGGCCGGGTCGTCGACGCCGGCGGGCAGCGCGTCGCCGCGCGCCAGCGTGCGCAACAGCGGCAGGTCGGGCAGCCAGGCGCACCAACGGACCGCGGGACGCCACTCGTCGGGCATCCAGCGCGCGACCTCGTCGACGCGCGCCCGCCACCGTGCGCGCAGGTGCGCCTCAATCGCGTGCGCGTGCGCGCGTCCGTCCAGTCCCTCGACCCACGGCTCCAGCCCGCCGCCGCGCGCGGCGTCGAGCACGCCGGCGAGCGAACGCGGCGTCTCGACGCGGTGCCACTCGGCGGCATCCGGCCGGCGCGACTGGCGCGCGGCCACGCGCGCCCACGCGTACTCGACGCTGCCCGTCATCGCCGCCCGCCCGTCAGCCCGGCCGCCACGGCGGCGGCGGCGCGCGCCACCAGCCGCGCGTCGACCGTCGCCGGGTCGCGCCCCGCGGGCGCATCGCGGTCCGTCGCGTCGAGGCGCGCGACGGCGCCGGCCGTGTGCGCCTCGAACACGCTGCGCATGGCGCGGATGCGCCGCTCGGCCCGCGTGCCGATCGCGCGCGCGTCGGTGCGTGCGGTGTCGATGATCGCTTCGGCGCTGCGTGCGGCATCGCGCATCGATGCCTCGGCCGCGGCCTCCGCGGCGAGCACGCGGCGGATCGCGTCGTCGACGCCGGCCGTGTCGATCCAGGGGCGCGCTTTCATCGCCGGCTGGGGGCGCCGGCGCGCCCTGCCGCGCCGCGTCGCGGCCGTCGGCGCGCCGCGCCCGGTGCACGTACGGGACGGACCTGGCTCGCGCGGGGCGGCGGCATCGGGGCTCCCCGGAAGGCCGGCCGCGGCGCGCCCACCTGTAACGGGTTCCGTTACAAGACGCTCGTCCGGCCGGACGTTGTGATGCGCACGGTCAAGCTTAGGCCGCAGGCGCCCGGTCCGATTGACGAATGTCAACGAGGCCGGGTAGGGCGCGGTTCCTAATAGCCCCCGACGCGGTCCGCCGGCAGCGGCGATCGCGCGATCCGAACCGCAGCTTTCGTCCCGGCGAGGGGAGAACCAGCCAAATGTCCGACACCTACTACGACCTGATGCGACGGCAGGGCATCTCGCGCCGCAGCTTCCTCAAGTTCTGCAGCCTCACCGCGGCCTCGCTGGGCCTGGGCGAGGCGGGCGCGCAGCAGATCGCGCAGGCGATGGAGACCAAGCAGCGCACCCCGGTCATCTGGATCGAGGGCCTCGAGTGCACGTGCTGCAGCGAGTCGTTCATCCGCTCGGCGCACCCGCTCGCGAAGGACGTCGTCCTGTCGATGCTCTCGCTCGACTACCACATGACGCTGTCGGCGGCCGCCGGCGAGCAGCTGCGCGCGAACGCGCACGAGACGATCAAGAAGCACAAGGGCAACTACATCCTCGCCGTCGAGGGCAACCCGCCGCTCGCCGAGGAGGGGAACTACTGCATCTACTACGGCAAGCCGTTCGTCGACGTGCTGCGCGAGTACGCGAAGGACGCGAAGGCCGTCATCTCGTGGGGCAGCTGCGCGTCGTGGGGCTGCGTGCAGGCGGCGAAGCCCAATCCGACGCGCGCCACGCCGATCCACAAGGTGATCACCGACAAGCCGATCATCAAGGTGCCCGGCTGCCCGCCGATCGCCGAGGTGATGACCGGCGTGGTGACGTACATGCTGACGTTCGACCGCCTGCCCGACCTCGACGCGCAGGGCCGGCCGAAGATGTTCTACGGCCAGCGCGTGCACGACAAGTGCTACCGCCGCCCGCACTTCGACGCGGGCCAGTTCGTCGAGGCCTTCGACGACGAGGGCGCGCGCAAGGGCTACTGCCTCTACAAGGTCGGGTGCAAGGGGCCGACGACGTACAACGCGTGCTCGGCCACGCGCTGGAACGAGGGGCTGTCGTTCCCGATCCAGTCGGGCCACGGCTGCATCGGCTGCTCCGAGGACGACTTCTGGGACAAGGGCTCGTTCTACGACCACCTGACGACGATCCGCGCGCCGGGGCTCGCGAACCTCGGCGTCGAGGGCACGGCGAACCGCATCGGCCTCGCCGCGCTGGGCGTCGCGGGCGCCGCGCTCGCCGCGCACGCGGCGGTGTCGGCGATCAAGCAGGCTTCCTCGCGCGGCCGCAACGACCGCGTGAGCGACGTGGAGAAGTGACATGGCGACCTACCAGACACAGGGCTTCACGCTCGACAACAGCGGCAAGCGGGTCGTCGTCGATCCGATCTGCCGGATCGAGGGGCACCTCCGCATCGAGGTGAACGTCGACAAGGACAACGTGATCCGCAACGCGGTGTCCACCGGCACGATGTGGCGCGGCCTCGAGGTGATCCTCAAGGGCCGCGACCCGCGCGACGCGTGGGCGTTCGTCGAGCGCATCTGCGGCGTGTGCACCGGCGTGCACGCGCTCGCGTCGGTGCGCTCGGTCGAGGACGCGCTGGGCATCCGCATCCCGAAGAACGCGAACATCATCCGCAACCTGATGCACGCGACGCTGTACGCCCAGGACCACCTCGTCCACTTCTACCACCTGCACGCGCTGGACTGGGTCGACGTCGTGTCGGCGCTCAAGGCCGACCCGAAGAAGACCTCGGAGATCCAGCAGGCGATCTCGCCGTGGCCGATGAGCTCGCCGGCGTACTTCCGCGAGGTGCAGAACCGCCTGAGGAAGTTCGTCGAGAGCGGCCAGCTCGGCATCTTCAACAACGCCTACTGGGGTCACCCGGCGTACAAGCTGCCGCCCGAGGTCAACCTGCTGGCGACGACGCACTACCTCGAGGCGCTCGACTTCCAGAAGGAGATCGTCAAGATCCAGACGATCTTCGGCGGCAAGAACCCGCACCCGAACTGGCTGGTCGGCGGCGTGCCCTCGCCGATCAACGTCGACGGCACCGGGGCGATCGGCGCGATCAACATGACGTCGCTCAACCAGGTCAAGGAGATCTGCGACCGCACGATCGAGTTCATCGAGCAGGTCTACCTGCCCGACCTGATCGCCGTCGCCGGGTTCTACAAGGACTGGGCGAAGATCGGCGGCGGGCTCGCGGGCCAGAACGTGCTGTCGTACGGCGAGTTCCCCGAGATCGCGAACGACTACAGCAACAAGAGCATGTACTTCCCCTCGGGCGTGATCCTGGGCGGCGACCTCGCCAAGGTCCAGGACGTCGACCTCAAGGCGCCCGACCAGGTGCAGGAGTGGGTCACGCACAGCTGGTACAAGTACGCGCAGGAGCAGAACGGGCTGCACCCCTTCGACGGCGTCACCGAGCCGAACTTCGTGCTCGGGCCGAACACCAAGGGCGACCGCAAGGAGATCAAGGAGGTCGACGAGGCCGCGAAGTACTCGTGGGTGAAGTCGCCGCGCTGGAAGGGCCACGCGGTCGAGGTCGGCCCGCTCGCGCGCTACCTCGTCGCCTACGCCCGCGGCCACAAGGAGGTGAAGGAGCAGGTCGACGCCGTGCTGAAGCAGCTGGACGTGCCGGTCGCGGCGCTGTTCTCGACGCTCGGCCGCACGGCCGCGCGCGGCCTCGAGGCGCAGCTCGCCGCGAGGAAGATGCGCCAGTACCACGCCGACCTGGTCGCCAACATCAAGGCCGGCGACCTCGCCACCGCCAACGTCGAGAAGTGGGAGCCGTCGACGTGGCCGGCCGAGGCGAAGGGCGTCGCGCCGTGCGAAGCGCCGCGCGGCGCGCTGGCGCACTGGGTGAAGATCAAGGGCGGCCGGATCGACAGCTACCAGGCCGTGGTGCCGACGACGTGGAACGCGGGCCCGCGCGACGCGCGCAACCAGATCGGTGCGTACGAGGCGGCGCTGATGAACACGCCGATGGCCAGGCCCGAGCAGCCGCTCGAGATCCTGCGCACCGTGCACAGCTTCGACCCCTGCCTCGCCTGCGCGACGCACGTGATGTCGCCGGAGGGCGAGGAACTCGTCGCGGTGAAGGTGCGCTAGCGCCCCCGGGCAAAGGAGCCGGACAATGAGGGTCAATCGCGTCTCCGGGCGGGTCCTCGAGGGCCCGTTCGAGCCGGTGTACGTCTACGAGGCGCCGGTGCGGTTCTGGCACTGGACGATGGCGATCTGCATGGTCGTGCTGGCGGCGACGGGCTACCTGATCGGCAGCCCGCTGCCGGCGATCGGCGGCGAGGCGACGTTCAGCTACTTCTTCGCCAACATCCGGATGATCCACTTCATCGCGGCGATGCTGTTCGTCGTGCTGTTCCTCGTGCGGATCGTCTGGGTGTTCCTCGGCAACCACCACGCGCGCTCGATCTTCGTGCCGCCGGTGTGGAGCGCGGAGTGGTGGAGCGGTTTGTTCAGCCAGGCCGCGTACTACCTGTTCCTGCGGCGCGAGCCGCACCACTGGGTCGGCCACAATCCGCTCGCGCAGTTCGCGATGTTCGCGATGTTCGTGCTCGGGTCGATCGTCATCGTGCTGACCGGCCTCGCGCTGTACTCCGAGCAGTACGGCTGGGGATCGGTCTGGATGAACGCGTTCGGCTGGGTGAACGTGCTGCTCGGGGGCTCGCAGATGGTGCGGACGGTGCACAACCTCGCGATGTGGTACCTGCTGCTCTTCGCGATCGTGCACGTCTACATGGTGTTCCGCGAGGACATCATGAGCGGCGAGAGTGTCATCGGCACGATGATCAACGGCATCCGCATGTTCAAGCGCGCGCCGCGGTAGCGAAGGTCCGGGGAGGAGGGAAGGGAGGCGCGCATGCTGGCCAGTGGCGGGGATGCGCGTCGGCGCGGCGCCGGGACGAAGGCCACAGCCCCTCGCCCGGCGCCCGCGCGGCTCCCGGGGCGCACGCCGCCGCACCCGGGGCAGTTCCTCGAGTCGCGGTTCCTGAAGCCGCTGGGGATCAGCCAGACCGAGCTCGCGGCGGCGCTCGGCGTGTCGCGCCGGCGCGTCAACGAGCTGGTGAACGGCCGGCGCGGCATCACGCCGGACACGGCGGTGCGCCTGGCGCTGTACTTCCGCAACGACGCGGCGTTCTGGATGCACCTGCAGGTCGCGTGGGACATGCGCAACGCCGTGCGCGAGGTCCGCGGCCGGCGCGCGGCCGGGTAGCCGGGCGCCCGCGCGCGGCGGCGCGGACCGCCGCCGCACGCCCAAGGCGGCCGTGACGCCCCGATGGCCGTCGCGCGCGACTACTGGACGCAGGACGCCGCCGCGCTGTGCGGCGCGCTGCGTGCGGCGCTGTACGGCCTCGCGTCGGAGGAAGCCGCCAGGCGGCTGCGCGAGTCGGGACCCAATCGCGTCGCGCCCGACGGGAGCACCCGCGCCCTCGCGCTCTTCGGCCGCCAGCTGGCGAGCCCGCTGGTGCTGATCCTGGTGTTCGGCGCCGTCGTCTCGGCGCTGCTCGGCGACTGGCTGGACGCGTCGATCATCCTCGCGATCGTCGCCGGGAGCACGCTGCTGGGCTTCGCGCAGGAGTACCGCGGCTCGCGCGCCGTGGCGGCGCTGCGGGCGAGGCTCGCGCTCGCGACGCGCGCCTGGCGCGACGGCGCGCTCGCCGACGTGCCGGTCGCCGCCGTCGTGCCCGGCGACGTCGTCGAGCTGGCGGCAGGCAACCTGGTGCCCGCCGACGGCGTGATCGTGTCCGCGCGCGACTTCCTGGTCAACGAGGCACCGCTCACCGGCGAGTCCTTCCCGGTCGAGAAGTCGCCGGCGCCGTGCGTGGCCGGGACGCCGCTCGCGCGTCGCACGAACTGCGTCTGGCTCGGCACGTCGGTGCGCAGTGGCACGGCGTGCGTGCTCGTCGTCGCGACGGGCCGGGCCACGGCCTACGGCGCGATCGCCGCGGGACTGCGCGAGCGCGAGGAGGAGGGCGAATTCGCGCGCGGACTGCGCCGCTTCGGCTACCTGCTGCTGCGCACGATGCTGGTGATCGTCGTTTTCGTGCTGGTCGTCAACCAGGCGCTGCACCGACCGGTCCTCGAGTCGTTGCTGTTCGCCGTCGCGCTCGCGGTCGGGCTGTCGCCGGAGCTGCTGCCCGCGATCGTGAGCGTGACGCTGTCGAAGGGCGCGCGCGCGATGGCCGAGCGCGGCGTGATCGTCAAGCGCCTCGAGGCGATCGAGAACCTCGGTGGCATCGACGTGCTGTGCACGGACAAGACCGGCACGCTGACGACCGGCGCGATGGCGCTCGAGGCGGCCGTCGACCCCGACGGGGTCGCGTCGGCGCGCGTGCTGCGGCTCGCCTTCCTCAACGCGGCGCTCGAGACCGGCATCGACAACCCGCTCGACGCCGCGCTGGTGGGGGCGGGGGAGCGCGCGTCACTGTCCGCCGCCGGCATCGACAAGATCGACGAGATTCCCTACGACTTCATCCGGCGCCGCCTGACGATCGTGATCGCCGAGGACGGTGGCGCCACGCACCGGACGATCACCAAGGGTGCGGTGCGCGAAGTCCTGCAGGTCTGCGATCGCGTGGCGCGGCGCGACGGGGCGGTGCCGCTGGACGACGCGGACCGCGCACGGCTCGCGGACTACGCTGCCCGCCGGGGCGCCGACGGGCTGCGCGTGCTGGCGCTGGCTTCGCGCAGCGGACCGCCGCAGGCGGCCTACGGGCACGGCGACGAGCGGGGGCTCGCGTTCGAGGGGTTCCTGCAGTTCGTCGACCCGGTGAAGCCCTCCGCGCGCGGCGCGATCGCCGACCTCGCGGCGCGCGGCATCCGCACCCGGATCGTGACCGGAGACAGCCGGCACGTCGCCGCGCACGTCGCGCGCGCGGTCGGCCTCGATCCCCACGCGATGCTGACCGGCGAGGAGATCGCCGCGATGCGCGACGAGGCGTTGTGGCGCCGCGCGGAGGCGGCCGACCTGTTCGGCGAGGTCGATCCGCAGCAGAAGGGGCGGATCGTGGCGGCGCTGCGCAAGGCCGGACACGCGGTCGGCTACCTCGGTGACGGCATCAACGACGCGCCGCCGCTCGCCCTCGCCGACGTCGGGATCTCGGTGCAAGGCGCCGTGGACGTGGCCCGGGAGTCGGCGGACGTGGTGCTGGTGCGCGCCGACCTCGACGTCCTGCGCGACGGCGTCGAGGGCGGCCGGCGCGCGTTCGCGAACACGCTGAAGTACATCGCCATCACCACGAGCGCGAACTTCGGCAACATGGTCAGCATGGCGATCGCGGCCCCGTTCCTGCCGTTCCTGCCGCTCGCCGCCAAGCAGATCCTTCTCAACAACCTGCTGTCCGACGTCCCGTCGATCGCCATCGCCTCGGACAACGTCGATCCCGCCCAGCTCGCGCGCGCCGAGCGCTGGGACGTCGGTCAGGTGCGGCGCTTCATGGTGGCCTTCGGCCTGGTGAGCACGCTGTTCGACCTCGCCACCTTCGCGCTGCTGCTCGGGGTCTTCCGGGCGGGCGAGCCGCTGTTCCGGACGGCGTTGTTCGTGGTGTCGCTCGCCACCGAGCTCGCCGTCGTCCTCGTGCTGCGCACGCCGGGGCCGTCGTGGCGCAGCGCGCCCGGGCGCTGGCTCGCGTGGACCACGCTGGCCACGCTGGTGGCCGCGGTGGCGATCCCGTACGCGACGCCGCTCGCGGACCTGTTCGGCTTCGTGCCGCTGCCGCCGGCACTGCTAGCCGCCGCCGTCGCGATCGTCGCGGCGTACGTCGCGGCGACCGAGCTCGCCAAGCGCTGGTTCCACCGCGGTGCCGGCGGGTGAGGGGCCCGGCGCGCGCCGTGGAAGACCCGCCGGCTGCGCTCTGGTAGATTCCTGCTTCGTCCTCCCGGTCGCGTCGCGTCCGATGCCCGTTGCGCTGCGCCTGCTCGTCGTGCTCCTGCTCGCCGGCCTGCCGGCGGCGGCGGGTGCGGCCGATCCCGTCGCCGGCAGCCGCGGCCAGTGGAGCGGAAGCGTCACCGAGCGCACGCCCGGTCCGGCGCTGCCGGCGGACCGGGTCACGCTGCGCATCGACGGTGCGGCCGACCGCTTCTCCGTGCATCTCGCGGGCCCGGCCGGCGCGCTGCTCGCCGGCGAGTTCCAGGCGGGCGCGCGCAAGGACGTGTACGGGCCGCCCGCCGCCCGCGGCCTGATGTCGTTCCTGGGGCGGGGCAGCGCGGTCAATCCGGTCGAAGGCAAGCCGCTCGCGTGGGCGCGGCGCGACGGCGACGGGCTCGTCGTCTACAGGCTCGACCTCGGTGCCGGCGCGCACCGGCTCGACCGCCTGACCGTCGCGCCCGAAGGCACCCGGCTCGCGATCGCGTTCGAGCGCCGCGAGCACGACCGGGCGGTCGAGCGCTTCCGGGCGACGCTGGAGCGGAGCGGGCCGTGAGCGACGCGGACCGCAGGCGGCGGCCGGGGGCCGTGGCGGCGCTGGGCTCCCTCCTCCTCGTCGGGCTGTTCGTCGCGGCGGGTCCGGCGGCGGCCCAGCCGAAGTCCGCGCTGAAGGACCTGATGGGCGTGTACCTCGGGCGCGTCACCGTGCGCGACCTCGATACGCAGAAGACCGAGGAGCGCGACATCGACGTCGAGGTCCGGCCGTTCGAGCGCAACGGCTTCCGCATTCGCTGGACCAACGTCACGCTCGTCGACGGTCGGCGCAACGTGCCGGGCGTCAAGCGACGCGTGAGCGAGCTCGCCTTCCGGCCGGCGAGAGGCGGCGCGTTCTACGTCGAGGCGCCGCAGGTGGACGTGTTCGTGGAGCGCGAGGAAACGACGCCGATGGGCGGCGACCCCGTGCGCTGGGCCGTGAACGACGCCGCCGGGCTCCACGTGTACTCGTTCACGATCCTCGACGACGGTCGCTACGAGCTGCAGTCGTACTCGCGGCGGCGCACCGCCGGCGGCATCGACCTGCGCTACGAGCGTGTCGTCGACGGCAGGACGCTGCGCACGATCGAGGGCGCGGCGGTCAAGATCGAGTAGCGCCGGCGTCCGTTCGTCACGCGCGTCCCGGTCTTACCGGAAACGCGTGATCCTTGACGCCGCTCAACCCCCGCCCGGGCCGGCTGCGTAAGCTCCGGCTGTAACGGAACGGGTTACGGGGAGCGGATGGCGTCGACGCGCCGCGAGGCACTGGTGATCGGCATCGGCAACGTGCTGTGGGCCGACGAGGGCTTCGGCGTGCGCGCGGTGGAGGCGCTGCACGCCGCGTACGCGTTCCCCGCGGGCGTCGTGCTGATGGACGGCGGCACGCTGGGCCTCGCGCTGTACGAGGAAGTTGCGCGATCGCGCCGCGTGCTCGTGTTCGACGCCGTCGACTACGGCTTTCCCCCGGGGACGCCGAAGGTGCTGCGCGACGGCGAGGTCCCGGCCTGGGGCCGCGCGAAGCTCTCGCCGCACCAGGTCGGCTTCAACGACGTGCTCGCCCTTGCCGCGCTGCAGGGCCGCGGCCCCGACAGCACCACGGTGATCGGCGTGCAGCCGCAGGTGCTCGACGACTTCGGCGGCAGCCTGCGCCCCGTGGTGCGCGCGCGGCTTCCCGAGGCCGTGGCGCTCGCCGCGGAGGAACTCGCCCGCTGGGGGCTGCCGGGCCGCCCGCGCGCGCCGGAGGAGCCGGTCGAGCCGCTGAACGACCGCTCGCTCGCGCTCGACGACTACGAGGCCGGCCGCCCGTCCGCGGACGACGCCTGCCGCATCGGCGACGCACGCGTGCTCGCGACGCGGGGGGCGCGCTGACCGTGTGCGTCGGCCTGCCGATGCGCGTGATCGCGGTCGCCGACGGGATGGCGACGTGCGAGCGGCGCGGGGAGACCGCGCGGCTCGACGCGATGCTGCTCGCCGACGTGGCCCCGGGGGACTACGTGCTGGCGTTCCAGGGATCGGCCGTGCGCCTCCTCGACGCCGCCGAGGCCGCGCAGACGGACGCCGCGCTCGACGCACTGGCCGCCGCGATGCGCGGCGAGGGCGACCTCGACCGCCACTTCGCGGATCTCGTCGACCGTACGCCGCAGCTGCCGCCGCACCTTCGTGGAGGATCCTAATGCCCCGCATCGGACGTTCGCGCGCTCGGCTCGCGTCCCCGCAGGGGGCCGCCGGCCCGTCGGGACCGCCGTTGCCGGCCGACGCGCCCGCCGGCACGGTGCCGGCAGGCGGCGACCACCCGCTGCTCGCGCAGCTTCACGCCCGCCACGGCTTCGCCGTGCCGGACGCGTCGGCGTTCGACGGATGGGCCGCGCAGCCCGGGGCGGCGCTGGTCGCGTTCGTCGAGGAGCCGGTGCGCGTGAAGGAATCGCTCGACCTCGCGGTCATCGCGCCGCAGATCGCACGCGCGTTTCCCGGCGCGTTCCGCTGCGCCGTGCTGATGCCGGCGGCGGCGCGCGCGGTGGCCGTGCGCTACGGGTTCCGCCGCTGGCCCGCGCTCGTCTTGCTGCGCGACGGCGCGTACGTCGGCGCGATCGACGGGCTGCGCAACTGGGACGAGTACGTCGCCGAGGTCGCGCGCCTGCTCGCGGCGCCGGCGACGCGGCCGCCGTCGATCGGCATCGCGGTGAGCGCGAGCGGCGCCGGCGCGCCCTGCCCATGATCAGGCCCGAGGGGAGGTCACGATGAACAGGCCGTTTCCGCTGCCGGTGATCGGCGCGGGCTCGCAACCGCCCGACGACGCGGAGCTGCAGGTGCTGGCGATGCCGCGCGAGATGGCGACCTTCGCCATGCCGAGCGTCCCGCAGGCGGCCGACGACGGAGCGCTCGCCGCGGCACGCGACCTGCTGGCGCGGTTCCACTCTGCGTTTTGCGCCTGGGCTCCGGCCGGCGACGGCGCGCTGCCGCGCCTCGACCTCGCCGGGACGCCGGAGGCGACGCTGAAGGTCGTCGACGAGGTGCTCGGCGAGGGCGAGGTCGCGATCCAGGTCGCCGGCACGCCGGGGCTGCGCATCCAGGAGAGCGTGTTCGCCGGCGTCTGGCGCGTCTGCGTGCTCGGCGCGGACGGCGCGCTCGCCGCGGACTGGCTGGAGGCCTCGCCCGTGCCGCAGGTCGCCCTCGACGCGGCGCGCGCGGCCGCGGCGGACCGCCTGCCGCCGGTCGACGTGCCACAGGGGGCGATGAACTCGCCCGCGCTGATCGCCGAGCTCGGCGCGCAGCTCGCGCGACGCGCGCCCGGGGACCCGACGCACGTCGTCAACCTGACGCTGTTCCCGCTGACGGCGCAGGACCACCAGGTGCTGGAGCGCGCGCTGCCCGTCGGCCCGGTCGCGATGATCTCGCGCGGCTTCGGCAACTGCCGCATCACGTCGACGCTCGCGCGCGACGTCTGGCGCGTGCAGTACTTCAACAGCATGAACACGCTGATCCTGAACACGCTCGAGGTCGTCGACGTTCCCGAGGTCGCGCTCGCCGCGGCCGAGGACCTCGAGGACAGCCGCGCCCGGCTCGCCGAGCTCATCGACTGGATGGGCGACGGCCTCGACGGCGCGGCGTAGCCGGCATGGGTGCGGGGTTCGAGCACTTCGGCGAGCGGCACGACGTGCCCGCGGGCGCCCGGCTGGAGTGCAGGATCTGCTGGCACGTGTACGACCCCGCGGAAGGCGATCCGGTGTGGCAGGTGCCGCCGGGCACGCCGTTCGCCGCGCTGCCCGCGCACTGGACCTGCCCGAACTGCGCCGGCGACCGGACCGGCTTCCTGGTGATCGACGATGCCTGACGCGGCGCTGCTGCCCGACCCGTCCGCCGCGCTCGTGACGGCCTTCCGTCGCGTGCGGGCGACGCGCATGGCGGGACTGCCGTTCCTCAACGACCGCCTCGACGTCGAGGCGGTCGGCTTCCGCCCGTGGAAGGCGCACTGGCTCGGGGCGCTGGTGACGCCGTGGTTCATGAACCTCGTGGTCGCGCCGCGCGACGGCGCGCAGTGGCGGCCATTGCCGCCGGGCGACAAGCGCCGCTACGCGTTCCCGGCCGGCGACTACGACTTCGTCAGCGCGCACGAGGAAGGCGTGGGGCCGTTCTTCGCCTGCTCGCTGTTCTCGCCGGTCCTCGAGTTCGACGACCAGCCGACGGCGCGCTACGTGGCGGCGCACGCGCTCGACGCGCTGCTCGATCCGGCGAACGACGAGCGCGCGCGCGAAGCGCCGGCGCCGCCGGGGCCGATCGCGCAGGTCCAGCGCAAGCTCGACGAGCCGATGTCGCGCCGCGACGTCCTGCGCGGCGGCTTCCTGCCGGACGTCCATGGGCCTGGAAGGTGAGCTGACCGTGCGGCTCGACTGGGACGGTGCTCGCGTGCGCCGCGTCGCGCTGCGATCGACGCGGCCGCACGCGCTTGCACGGGTGCTCGCCGGGCGCAGCGTGTGCGACGCCGCGGCGACGGTGCCGCTGCTCTACAGCGTGTGCAGCCACGCGCAGGGCGCGGCCGCGAGTTCTGCGCTCGGCGCCGCCGCGGGACGCGCGCCGCCGCCGGACGTCCTGCGCGCCCGCAGCCTGGCCGTTACGCTCGAGGCGCTGCAGGAGGACCTGCGCCGGCTGCTCGTCGACCTCCCGGCGATCGCAGGGCTGGCGCCGGCCGTGGCGCCGCTCGCGGCCGCGCGCACGGCCCTCGCGCCGGCGCTGCGCGAGCTGCGTGCAGCGCTCGACGTCGATGCCGCGGGCGGACCTCCCGTCGCCGCGGCCGCCGCACTCGGCGCCGCGCTGCGCGCCATCGTCGAGGACGCCGTGCTGGGCGGCGACGCCGACGCGTTCGCGTCGCTCGCCACGGCGGCAGGCTTCGAGCGCTGGGCGCGCGGCCACGCCGGCGCGCCGGCGGGCGTGGTGCGCTGCATGCTCGACGCGACGCCGCGCCTCGGCGCGAGCAGCGTGCGGACGATGCCCGAGCCGACGCGCGAGGCGGTCGATGCGGCGCTCGTCGCCGCGCTCGACGCGGATCCGTCGTTCGTGCGGGCGCCGCACTGGCACGGCGAAGCGGTGGAGACCGGCGCGCTGGCGCGCCTGCGCGGACACGCCGGGCTCGCCGACGTCGTCGCCGTTCACGGCAACGGCGTCGTCGCGCGCGTGTGCGCCCGCGTGGTCGACGTGGCGCGCAGCGTCGCAGCGCTCGCGCACGGCGCGATCGAGCCGCGCGTCGCCGCGTGGTCGCCACGGCCGGGCGAGGGGGTGGCGAGCGTGCACACGGCGCGCGGGCTGCTGGTGCACCGCGCGCGCGTGGCCGGCGGCCGCGTGCGCGACTATGCGATCGTGGCGCCCACCGAGTGGAACTTCCACCCCGACGGCGCGCTGGCGCGCGGCCTTGCGGACCTGGCGGCCGGGAGCGAGGCGGCGCTCGCGCGCGAGGCGGGCCTCGCCGTGCAGTCGCTCGATCCCTGCGTGGCCTGCCGCGTCGAGGTCGCCCATGCATGAGATGGCGCTCGCGCAGAGCATGCTCGAGATCGTGGAGGCCGCCGCCCGCGAGGCCGGCGCCACGCACGTGACCAACGTGCGGCTCGAGATCGGTGCCCTGTCGCACGTCGCCACCGACGCGCTGCGCTTCTGCTTCGACGCCGTCACGCGCGGCAGCCTCGCCGAAGGGGCCACGCTCGACATCGACGACGTGCCGGGCGAGGCGTGGTGCATGCCGTGCGGCGGCAACGTGCCGCTGGCGCAGGTCGGCGACCCGTGCCCGCGCTGCGGCAGCTTCCAGCTGGCGGTGGTGCGCGGCGACGACATGCGCGTCAAGGACATCGCGGTCGCCTGACCGCCGAAACCCCGGAGACGACATCCATGTGCACGACTTGCGGCTGCGGCGGCCACGACGCCACGCTCGAAGGCGGCAGGACCTTCCGCCGCGCCGACGCGCTCGCGGTGGCGATCGGCGCCGTGCGATCGCACGCGCATGCGCATGCGGGCGGCGCGCCCGGCCACGGCCACGGCGAGGGCCACGGCCACGACCACGCGCCGGAGGCCGGCGCCGCGTCGCGCGTCCTGCAGGTCGAGCGCGACCTGCTCGCCAAGAACGACGCGATCGCCGCGTCGAACCGTCGCGTGCTGCGCGAGCGCGGCGTCTTCGCGCTGAACCTGGTGTCGAGCCCCGGCTCGGGGAAGACGACGCTGCTGGTGCGCACGATCGAGGCCTGGGCCGGGCGCAGCCCGCTCGCCGTCGTCGAGGGCGACCAGCAGACCTCGTTCGACGCCGACCGCATCCGGGCGACCGGGGCGCCGGCCGTGCAGGTGAACACGGGCAAGGGCTGCCACCTCGACGCGGCGATGGTGCGCGGCGCGATCGCGCGGCTCGGCGTGGCGCAGCGCAGCCTGCTGTTCATCGAGAACGTCGGCAACCTCGTCTGCCCGGCCGCCTTCGACCTCGGCGAGGCGCACAAGGTCGTCATCCTGTCGGTCACCGAGGGCGAGGACAAGCCGCTCAAGTACCCGGACATGTTCCGCGCCGCCGACCTCATGCTGCTGAACAAGATCGACCTCGCGCCGTACGTGAGCTTCGACCGCGCGCGGGCGATCGACATGGCGCGCCGCGTGCGGCCCGGACTCGAGGTGATCGAGCTGTCGGCGACGACGGGCGCGGGGATGGAGCGCTGGCTCGGATGGCTCGAGGCCGGCTGGCGGCGCTGCGCGACCGCGGTGCCCGCCGCGTCGCCGGGAGCGCCGGCGGCATGAACGCCTCCGCCGCCGCCGTGGACGCCGTGGCGAAGGCGCGCCGGCGCCTCGCGGTGCGCGGCATCGTGCAGGGCGTCGGGTTCCGGCCCTTCGTCCACCGGCTCGCGACCGACCTCGCGCTCGACGGGGAAGTCCGCAACGACGCCTCCGGCGTGACGATCGTCCTGCAGGGTCCGGCGGCGGCGCTCGACGCCTTCGTCGCGCGCCTCGCCGCCGAGGCGCCGCGGCTCGCGCGCATCGACAGCGTCGAGGCGCGAGCGCTGCCGGTGGCGCCGGCGCTGCGCGGCTTCGCGATCGCGGGCTCCGCGCGCGGACGCGTGGCGACCGCCATCGGCCCGGACAGCGCGATCTGCGACGACTGCCTGCGCGACCTCTTCGAGCCGTCGAACCGCCGCTGGCGCTACGCGTTCGTGAACTGCACGAACTGCGGGCCGCGCTACACGATCACCCGCGCACTGCCCTACGACCGCGCGACGACGAGCATGGCGCCCTTCGCGCAGTGCCCGGCGTGCCTCGCCGAGTACCGCTCGCCGCAGGACCGGCGGTTCCACGCCGAGCCCAACGCGTGTCCTGCGTGCGGCCCGCGGCTCGCGCTCGCGTCGATCGACGGCACGCCGATCGCCGGCGACGCGATCGCCGCGACGCTGCGGCTTCTCCGGGCCGGCCGCATCGTGGCCGTCAAGGGCCTCGGCGGCTACCACCTCGCGTGCGACGCCCGCAATGCGCAGGCCGTGGCGACGCTGCGCGCGCGCAAGTCGCGGGAGGCGAAGCCGCTCGCACTGATGGCGGCGAACGTCGCCTCGCTCGCCGCGTGGACCGTCGCGGGGGACGCGGAGGCCGCGCTGCTCGCCTCCGCGGAGCGCCCGATCGTGCTCCTGCGCAAGCGGCCGGGCGCCGACCAGGCCTTCCCGGGCATCGCGCCGGGCCTCGCGTGGCTGGGCGCGATGCTGCCGTACACGCCGCTGCAGTACCTGCTGTTCCACGAGGCCGCCGGGCGGCCCGCGGGGTGCGGCTGGCTGGGCGAGCCGCAGGCGCTGGTGCTCGTGATGACCAGCGCGAACCCTGGCGGCGAGCCGCTGGCGACCGGCGACGACGAGGCGTTCGCCCGCCTGCGCGGCATCGCCGACGCGGTGCTCGCGCACGACCGCGCGATCGTGATCCGCTGCGACGACAGCGTCGTGCGGCGCGCGGGCGACGGCGCGCCGCAGTTCCTGCGCCGCGCGCGCGGCTTCACGCCGCGCGCCGTGCGGCTCGCGCGACCCGGCCCGAGCGTGCTCGCGCTCGGCGCGTGGTTCAAGAACACCGCCTGCGCGACGCGGCACGACGAGGCATTCGTCACCGAGCACGTCGGCGACCTCGACAACGCGGCGACCTGCCGCGCGCTGGAACGCAGCGTCGAGCACCTGCTCGCGATCCTCGACGTGCGCCCGGTCGCGGTCGCCCACGATCTTCATCCCGACTTCCACAGCACGCGGCTCGCGCACGCGCTCGCCGGGCGCTGGGGCGTGCCGGCGCTGCCCGTGCAGCACCACCACGCGCACGTCGCCGCCGTGGCGGCCGAGCACCGCATCGAGCAGCCGCTGCTCGGCGTGGCGCTGGACGGCGTGGGCCTCGGCGTCGACGGGGCGGCGTGGGGCGGCGAGCTGCTGCGCGTCGACGGCGCGTCGTTCGCGCGGCTCGGCCACCTCGCGCCGCTGGCGCTGCCCGGTGGCGACCGGGCCGCGCGCGAGCCGTGGCGAATGGCGGCGGCGGCGTTGTTCCGCGGCGGACGCGGCGACGCGGTCGCGCGGCGCTTCGCCGACGAGCCGGGCGCGGCCACGATCGCGCAGATGCTCGCGCGAAGCATCCGCTCGCCGCTGACGACCAGCGCGGGACGCTGGTTCGACGCGGCCGCGGGGTTGCTCGGCGTGTCGCGGCGCATTGCCTACGAGGGCCAGGCGGCGATGCTGCTCGAGGGCCTCGCGGAAGCGCACGGACCGGCGGCGCCGCTGCGCGACGGCTGGACGGTGGACGACGAGGGCGTGCTCGACCTGACCGGCGTCCTGATGCACCTGGCGGACGAGCCCGACGCCGCCCGCGGGGCGAGCGTGTTCCACGCGACGCTGGTCGCGGCGCTCGCCGCGTGGATCGGCCGTGCGGCCGAGGCCACCGGGCTGCGGGTGGTCGCCTGCGGCGGCGGCTGCTTCCTCAACGCGGTCCTGGCGACCGGCCTGCGCGCGGCGCTGGCGGCGCGCGGGATCGCCATGCTCGAAGCCAACGCGGTGCCGCCGAACGACGGCGGCCTGAGCCTCGGCCAGGCGGCGATCGCGCGCCGCCTCGCCTCCTGAAGGAGCGGATCATGTGCCTCGCGCTGCCCGCGCGCATCGTCGAGCTGACCGGAGCGGACACGGCCCGGATCGACCTCGGCGGCGTCCGCAAGGAGATCTCGACGGCGCTCGTCGACGGCGTCGCGGTCGGCGACTACGTGATCGTCCACGTCGGCTACGCGCTCACCCGGCTGGACCCCGACGAGGCGGAGCGCACGCTGGCCCTGTTCGCCGAGGCGGGTCTCGGCGCGACCACGCCGTGAAGTACGTCGACGAGTTCCGCGACGGCGCGACCGCGCGCGCGCTCGCCGCGGCGATCGCCCGCGAGGTCCGGCCCGGCCGGCGCTACCACCTGATGGAGTTCTGCGGCGGCCACACGCACGCGATCTCGCGCTACGGGCTCAAGGACCTGCTGCCGGACAACGTGGCGATGGTCCACGGACCGGGCTGCCCGGTCTGCGTGCTGCCGGTCGGGCGCATCGACGGCGCCATCGCGCTCGCGCGCGACCACGGCGCGATCCTGTGCACGTACGCGGACACGATGCGCGTGCCTGCCACGGGCGGGCTGTCGCTGCTGAAGGCCAAGGCGCAGGGTGCCGACGTCCGCATGGTGTACTCGTGCGCAGACGCGCTGCGCATCGCGCGCGCGACACCCGGCCGCGACGTCGTGTTCTTCGCGATCGGTTTCGAGACGACGACGCCGCCGACCGCGCTGGCGATCCTCGAGGCGCGGCGCGAGGGCCTCGCGAACTTCAGCGTGTTCTGCAACCACGTGCTCACGCCGGCGGCGATCACGCACATCCTCGAGTCGCCCGAGGTGCGCGAGCTCGGCATCGTGCCGCTGGACGGCTTCATCGGCCCCGCGCACGTGTCGACGGTGATCGGCAGCCAGCCCTACGACTACTTCGCCGAGGAGTACCGCAAGCCGGTGGTCATCGCGGGCTTCGAGCCGCTCGACGTGATGCAGGCGATCCTGATGCTCGTGCGCCAGCTCAACGAGGGCCGGGCCTGCGTCGAGAACGAGTTCACGCGGGCGGTGACGCCCGAGGGGAACGCGAAGGCGAAGGGGCTGGTCGCGGAGGTGTTCGAGCTGCGCCGCAGCTTCGAGTGGCGCGGTCTGGGCGAGGTGCCGTACTCAGCGCTCGCGGTCAAGGCGGCCTACGCGGCGTGCGACGCCGAGCGCCGCTTCGGCCTCGTCTGCCGCAGCGTGCCCGACCACAAGGCGTGCGAGTGCGGCGCGATCCTGCGCGGCGTGAAGAGGCCGACGGACTGCAGGGTCTTCGGGACCGTCTGCACGCCGGAGAACCCCATCGGGTCCTGCATGGTCTCGTCCGAGGGCGCGTGCGCGGCGCACTACACCTACGGCCGCTTCCGCGGGCAGGCCGGCGTCGCCGCGCAGGCCCCGTCCCATGGCTGACACCGCCCGCCGGGCCTACGTCCGGCCGATCGACTTCCGGCACGGCCGCGTCGACATGACGCACGGCAGCGGCGGGCGCGCGATGGCGCAGCTCATCGAGGAGCTGTTCGCGCGCGCGTTCGACAACCAGTGGCTGCGGCAGGGCAACGACGGCGCGGTGCTCGCCGCGCCGCCGGGACGCCTCGTGATGGCCACCGACAGCCACGTCGTCTCCCCGCTGTTCTTCCCCGGCGGCGACATCGGGGCGCTGGCGGTGCACGGCACGATCAACGACGTCGCCGTGATGGGCGCGACGCCGCTGTGGCTCGCTGCCGGCTTCGTCCTCGAGGAGGGCTTCCCGCTCGCGGACCTGCGGCGCGTCGTCGAGTCGATGGCGGCCGCCTCGCGCGACGCGGGCGTGCCGATCGTCACGGGCGACACCAAGGTCGTCGAGCAGGGCAAGGGCGACGGCGTGTTCGTCACGACGACCGGGGTGGGCGTGGTGCGCGACGGCGTCGACGTGCGCGGCGACCGCGCGCGGCCGGGCGACCGGGTGCTCGTCTCGGGAACACTCGGCGACCACGGCGTAGCGATCATGTCGCTGCGCGAGAACCTGAGCTTCGAGACGACGATCGCCTCCGACAGCGCCGCGCTGCACGGGCTGGTCGCCGCCATGCTCGACGCCGTGCCGGACCTGCACGTGCTGCGCGACCCGACGCGCGGCGGCCTCGCGACGACGCTGAACGAGATCGCGCGGCAGTCCCGCTGCGGCATCGTGCTCGACGAGGCCGCGATCCCGGTGCGGCCGCAGGTCGAGGCGGCATGCGAGTTCCTCGGCCTCGACCCGCTGTACGTCGCCAACGAGGGCAAGCTCGTCGCGATCTGCGCGGCGGACGACGCGCCGCGGCTGCTGGCGGCGATGAAGTCGCACCCGCTCGGCGCGCAGGCGGCGGTCGTCGGCGAGGCCATCGACGATCCGCACCACTTCGTGCAGATGGACACGAAGTTCGGCGGGCGGCGCGTCGTCGACTGGCTCGCCGGGGAGCAGCTCCCGCGCATCTGCTGACACCACCCCTAAACGAGGGTCAGACTCGCATTTCCCGGACTGGAAACGGGGGTCAGACTGGAAACGGGGGTCAGACTCGCATTTCCCGGACTGGAAACGGGGGTCAGACTGGAAACGGGGGTCAGACTCGCATTCCCCGGACTGCAACGCCGACAGTCGGTGTCCTCTGAGTGCGAGTCCGACCCTCGTTTCACTCGGCATCTCCCGAAACGGGAGTCTGACCCTCGTATTGGCACAACAGTCGGTGTCCTCTGAAATGCGAGTCTGACCCTCGATGGACGAAATGCGAGTCTGACCCTCGTCTTGCTCGTTTTGACATGCGCATCCTGTTCCTCGCCCACGCCTTCAACAGCCTGACGCAGCGGCTGTGGGCCGAGCTGGAAGGCGACGGCCACGAGGTGACGCTCGAGCTGGACGTCAACGACGCCGTCACCGGCGAGGCCGTGGCGCTCGCGCAGCCGGACCTGGTGATCGCGCCGTTCCTCAAGCGGCGGATCCCGGACGCGGTGTGGCGCGCGGTGCCATGCCTCGTCGTCCACCCGGGCATCGAGGGCGACCGCGGGCCCTCCGCGCTGGACTGGGCGGTGCAGGAAGGCGAGCGCGACTGGGGCGTCACGGTGCTCGAGGCGAACGGCGAGATGGACGCCGGCGACATCCGGGCGAGCGCGACGTTCGCGATGCGCGACGCGTCGAAGGGCAGCCTCTACCGCAACGAGGTGACCGAGTCTGCCGTCGCCTGCCTGCGCGAGGCGATCGACGGCGTTCGGCGCGGCGTGCGGCCGCGGCCGCTCGACCCGGCGCGCGCCGGCGTGCGCGGCCGCTGGCGGCCGGCGATGAAGCAGGCGGACCGCGCCATCGACTGGACGCGCGACGACACCGCGACGGTGCTCCGCAAGGTGCGCGCGGCGGACGGGGTGCCCGGCGTGCGCGACGCGATCCTCGGGCTCGCCTGCCACCTGTTCGATGCGCACGCCGAGCCGGCCGGTGCGGGCGGCGCCCCCGCCGGGGCCGTCGTCGCGCAGGGCGAAGGCGCGGTCCTGCGGGCGACGCGCGACGGTGCCGTGTGGCTCACGCACCTGCGCGCACTGCCCGGCGACGGCGCGCCGCCGCTCAAGCTGCCCGCGGTGCGCGTCCTCGGCGAGCGCGCGGCCGCGCTGCCGCCGTGCCGCCCGTCGGCGGCCGGCGCGACCTGGCCGGCCATCCGCTACGAGGAGGACGACGCGGTCGGCGTGCTGCACTTCGCCTTCTACAACGGGGCGATGAGCACCGACGCGTGCCGTGCGCTGCGCGACGCCGTGCTCGCCGCGCGCGCACGTCCGATCCGCGTGCTGCTGCTCGCCGGAGGGCCGGACTTCTGGTCGAACGGCCTCGACCTCGCCGCCATCGAGGCCGCGGACCAGCCCGCCGACGCGTCGTGGCGCAACATCGAGGCGATGAACGACCTCGTGCTCGCGATCCTCTCCGCCGAGCGCCAGGTCACGATCGCCGCGCTGCAGGGCAACGCCGGCGCCGGCGGCTGCTTCCTCGCGCTCGCCGCCGACCGCGTGCTCGCGCGCCGCGGGATCGTGCTGAACCCGCACTACAAGGCGATGGGCAACCTCTACGGCAGCGAGTACTGGACTTACCTGCTGCCGCGACGGGTCGGCCCCGCGCGCGCCGCGGCGATCGTGGCCAACCGCCTGCCGCTGACCGGCGCCCAGGCGGCGGCGCTCGGCCTCGTCGACGAGGCGTTCGGCGACGCTGCGCCGGCGTTCCTCGCGCAGGCGCGCCTGCGGGCGCACGCGGTCGCCGCCGACCCGCGCTTCGGGCAGCTGCTGACCGGGAAGGCGGCGCGCCGCGCGGCCGACGAGGCGGAGAAGCCGCTCGCGCGCTACCGCGACGAGGAGCTCGCCAGGATGAAGCTCAACTTCTTCGGCTTCGACCCTTCGTACCACGTGGCGCGGCACCACTTCATCCACAAGCTGCCGAAGGCGCGCACGCCGTCGTTCCTCGCGCGCCACCGGGCGCTGCGCGCGCGATGAGGGCACCGATGAGGGCACGACAGCGCAAGGACCTTGCGCGCGCCCGGCCCCGCGGGATTTGCGCGTTGACGCATGTCAATACTGCCGGATTCCGGGCATGTCACTGTCCGATCCGTGTGCGCGGCGCGCTGTCGCCCGCCTGCGCCAATCGTCCACCGCGTCGATGACCGGCGCCGGCGACGCCCCTGTGGATCCACTGCCATGCCTGCCCCCTCCGTGCGCGCGCTCCTCCTCGTCCTGCTCCTGACCGCCGCGGGATGCGCGGCCGCCCAGGGCGCCGCCAAGGAGGAGGCCGCCGCCGGGCCGAACGACGGCTGCCTGATGTGCCACGCGGACCCGTCCGCCAAGTCGGCCGCGGGCAAGGCGATCGCCGTCGATGCGAAGAAGTTCGCCGCGTCCGTGCACGGCGCGATGTCGCTGCCCTGCACGACCTGCCACGCGGACGTCCAGGAGGGCGTGTTCCCGCACGGCGAGGTCAAGGCCGCGCAGTGCGCGAGCTGCCACGAGCAGGCGGTCAAGGACTACGCGGGGACCGCGCACGGCAAGGCGCGCAGCGGCGGTCGCGACGTCGCGGCGAGCTGCGCCGACTGCCACGGGGCCCACGACATCGCCAAGCGCGACGACCCGGCCTCCCGCGTGCACCGCGCGAACCTCGAGAGCACCTGCGCGTCGTGCCACGGCAACGAGGCGCTGATCCAGCGCGCGAACCTGCCGGGCGGCAACGTGGCGAGCCGCTACCACGACAGCATCCACGGGCAGGCCATCGCCAACAGGACCTCGGCGCAGGGCGCTGCGCCCACCTGCACGAGCTGCCACGGCGCGCACGACCTGCGCGGGAAGGACGACCCGGCGAGCAAGGTGGCGCGCGCCAACATCCCGTCGACGTGCGCGACGTGCCACATGAACGCGAAGGCCGAGTGGGAGAAGAGCCAGCACGGGCGGATCGCCCAGTCGGCCGCCGGCGCGGCGCCGGGCTGCATCGACTGCCACACCGCGCACGACATCGCGCAGCACACCGACCCCAAGTTCAAGCTCGCGGTGACCGACCGCTGCGGAACGTGCCACGCGGACTTCGCCGACACCTACCGCGACACGTTCCACGGCCAGGTGACGCAGCTCGGGTACGCGCAGATCGCGACCTGCGCGAGCTGCCACGGGGCGCACCAGGTGCTGCCGAAGGAGAACCCGCTGTCCAGGGTCTCCGACCAGAACCGCCTCGCGACCTGCCAGGCCTGCCATCCGAAGGCCAACGCGAACTTCGTCTCGTACGACCCGCACGCCAACCGGCACGTCCGCGAGCAGGGGCAGCTGCTCTTCTTCACCGGCAAGTTCATGGACTTCCTGCTGCTCGGCGTGTTCTCGGTCTTCGGCCTGCACACCGTCCTGTGGTTCGTCCGGTCGCTGCGCGCGATGCGCGAGCGGCGCGGCACGCCGCGGCACTGAACGCTTCCGTAGGAGAGCATCGATGGCTACCCCCGCAACCGCGCTTCCCCGCACGCAGGCCGGCGCCGGCGGCAGGCACTACCAGCGCTTCGACCTGCTCGACCGGGTCATGCACGGGCTGCTGATGGTCACTTTCATCGGCTGCGCGCTGACCGGGCTGCCGCTGATGGTCGCCGACCACGCGTGGGCGCAGTCGTTCAGCCGGATGCTCGGCGGCTTCCAGTCGGCGATGCTGATCCACCGCATCTGCGCCGCGGTGATGATCGTCGTGTTCGTCGGCCACGTCGCGCGCGTGTTCCTCGACACCGCGCGCTCCGGGAAGTGGCTGGAGATGGTGTGGGGGCCGAACTCGATGGTGCCGAACCTGAAGGACGTGCAGGACATCGCCGGCCACGTCAGGTGGTTCCTCGGCAAGGGCGAGCGCCCGCGCTTCGACCGCTACACGTACTGGGAGAAGTTCGACTACTGGGCGGTGTTCTGGGGCATGTTCATCATCGGCGGCTCCGGGCTGCTGCTGTGGTTCCCGTTCTTCTTCGCGCAGTTCCTGCCGGGCTGGGTCTTCAACATCGCGATGCTCGTGCACGGCGAGGAGGCGCTGCTCGCCGTCGGGTTCATCTTCACGATCCACTTCTTCAACGGTCACGTCCGGCCCGAGAAGTTCCCGATGGACCCGGTGATCTTCACGGGCCGCATCAGCGAGCACGAGATGCTCGACGAGCGCGGCGCCGAGTACGACCGGCTCGTCGCGCAGGGACGCCTCGCCGCCGTCGAGGCGCCGCCGCCGTCGCCGGGCCTTCGCGCGCTGGCCTACGCGATCGGCATTCCGGCCGTGGTGCTCGGCACCGTGACGATCGCGCTGATCGTCTACAGCTTCCTGTTCTAGCGTCGTGCGCCGCGTGCGAGCGGCTCGCGTGGCGACGTCGCCGGTGCGCCGGCGGGCGCGGCGGGGGGACGCCCGGGCACGAGGCGAGGCGGTGCCGGCGGCCGTGCAGGGCTCCCGCGACCGGCCGAGGGCACCGTACCCGTCGTGCAGGACGACGGCTGGACAGCGGCCCGGGGCGCCGGCCCCGCGAGCGCGAGGTCGAAGGGGGGCGCCGAATTGGGTAACATGCCGTCGGCGTCCGCAGGCTCGCGGGCCCGCGGGAACGGACGAGGGGGTGAGGCGATGCTGAGGCTCAAGCTGGGACGCCGGACGCTGATGCTGGGCGCGGTCAGTTCGCTGCTGCTGGGACTGATCGCGGTGGGCGTGGTCGGCGCGCTGGGCATCGTCGGCTGGGAGTACTCGAACAGCAACCAGTTCTGCGCGACGATGTGCCACGCGGTCCACCCCGAGGAGATCGTCAACCACGCGGGGTCGTCGCACGCGCGCGTCAACTGCGTCGAGTGCCACATGGGGCGCACGTCGACGCTGCACCTGATGGCGCTCAAGCCGACGCACTTCAAGGAGCTGTGGGGCATGATCGTCGGCTACGAGCGGCCGCTGCACGGATCGACGCTGCGCCCGGCGCGCGAGGCCTGCGAGGCGTGCCACTGGCCCGAGAACGAGCACCACGACAAGATCGTGGTGCGCAAGCGCTTCGCGACGGACGCCGCCAGCTCGCAGCGCGACTACCGGCTCGTGCTGCACACCTCGGCCGGCGTGGATCGCGACGCGACGTGGAAGGCCAGCGGCATCCACTGGCACATCGACAACGTGGTCGAGTTCGTGACGACCGACCCGCAGCGCCGCGAGATCCCCTGGGTGCGCATCGTCCGCCCGGACGGTTCGGCCGTCACCTACGTCGACAAGGCCTCGAAGCTGTCGCAGGCCGAGCTCGCGAACCTGCAGCCGCGGCGGATGGAGTGCTTCGACTGCCACAACCAGGTCGGGCACCCGTTCCGCAACCCCGTCGACCTGGTCGACGAGGCGCTCGCGGCCGGCACCATCGACCGCAGCCTGCCGTCGGCCAAGGCCCGTGCCGTCGGCATCATCGACGCGGTCGGCGACCTCAAGGGGTCGCGCGAGGAGAACGCGGCGCGGATCGACGCGGTCATCGCCGCCGACGCCGCGAAGCATCCGGTGAAGCCGGAGGACCGCGAGAAGGAGCAGGCGTTCCTCGCGCGGATGAAGGAGATCCTGCTGCGCACGGCCGTGCAGCCGCACGAGGGGGAGTCGTTCACGTGGCGGTCGTTCCCGAACCACGCGGGGCACAAGGACTTCCCCGGCTGCTTCCGCTGCCACGACGGCAAGCACTTCAACGACAAGGGCGAGGCGATCCGCCTGCAGTGCACGCTGTGCCACGACCTGCCGCAGGTGAGCGTCGAGAACGGCAAGGGGTCGGTCCCCTCGGTCGTCGCGGCGGGGCTGACGCCGCCGCCGAGCCACAACGAGCCCAACTTCATGCACGACCACCGCATGAAGATCGACGAGAGCTGCCAGATGTGCCACGGCAAGATCGAGTTCGGGCGCGAAGGCGGCGCGTTCTGCTCGAATCCCGCGTGCCACGGCCGCACGTGGCCCGAGGTCAACCTGAACGTCGCCCCGGCGGCGGCGGCGCCGCCGGCCGCGCCCGCACCGGCCACGAAGGCGAAGGGGTGACGTCGCCCGGGGCACCCGACATTCGCGTCAACGCCGCGGGGCGTCAGCCGTTGAACGCTTGCAGTCGACGCCGTCGCGGCCGCCGCATTCGTGGGGCGCGCGGCCGCATCTCCACTCCTGCCATCCCCGAACCGAGGAGCACACCGTCATGAAACCGATCCTGATCGCGCTGGCCGCCGCCGCGAGCCTCGCCGTCGCGGGCGCCGCGAGCGCCCAGAGCGGCCCCGACCTGTTCAAGTCGAAGGGCTGCGGCACCTGCCACGCGCCCGACGCGAAGAAGATGGGCCCGTCGCTCAAGGACATCGCCGCGAAGAACAAGCCGGACGCCGCCGACAAGATCGCGGCCGCGCTGAAGGAAGGCAAGGGCCACCCGAAGGTCGCGGCCTCCGACGCCGAGATCAAGGCGATGGTCCTCTACACGATCACCGGCAAGTAGCCGGTCGGCCGCCGCGAAGGGCCGGCGTGGAGCGCCGGCCCTTCGCATTGGCGCAGACGGTTCCCATGCCGCCCGACCGATCGTCGCGGCGCTTCGCGCTGCGCCTCCTCGCGAGTGCCGCCGCGCTGCGGCTGTCCGGGGTGTCGCGCGCGCACGCGGTGGCGACGCAGCGAGTTCCGGGACCGCTGCTCGAGGGCATGGGCCGCTACACGCTGGCGGGCGCGGCGGCGGACGCGAAGGTCCAGCGTTACGTCGACCAGGGCATGGTCCTCGCGTTCGGCTTCAATCCGGCGGAGGCGGCGCGCTCCTTCGAGTCGGCCATCGCACTCGACGCGAAGTGCCTCGCCGCATGGTGGGGGCTCGCGTGGTCGCTCGGGCCGACGATCAATGCCGACATGGCGGATGCCGACCGGCCGCGCGTCGAGGCCGCGGTGGCGCGCGCGGCAGCGCTCGCGCGCCGCGCGCGATCCCGGTTTCGCGATCTCGCCGAGGCGCTCGCGGTGCGGCACCCGCGCGGACGTCCGCTGGACGAGGAGGCGTACGCATCACGCATGCGCGCGCTCGCGAAGCGCCACGCCGACGACGCCGACGTCCAGATGCTGGCCGCCGAAGCGCTCATGAACCTCCACCCCTACGACTGGTGGCAGCCCGACGGCCGGCCGCAGCCGTGGACGGAGGAGATCGACGCGCTGCTTGCGCGCGCCATCGCGCTCGATCCGGATCACCCCGGTGCGCTGCACTACCGCATCCACCTCCACGAGTCGTCGCCGCGCCCGGAGGCCGCGCTCGACGCGGCCGACCGGCTCGTCGCGCTGGTGCCGGGCTCGGGACACCTGCTGCACATGCCCGCGCACATCTACATGCGCACGGGCCGCTACGCGGACGCGTCGGCCGCCAACCGCCGCTCGATCGCGGCCGACGAGCGCTACCTCGCGCAGGTCGACGCGCAGGGCGCCTACCGGGTCGGCTACGTCGCGCACAACCACCACTTCCTGTACGCGTCGGCGGCGATGCAGGGTCGTTCGGCCGAGGCGACCGCCGCCGCGCGCGCTGCGTGGCCCGCCGCCTGCGGCCCGCGGCCCGGCGATCGCAGCACGGCGATCCTGCAGCACTACTCGCTGCTGCCGCTCCACGCGCTGGTGCGCTTCGGGCGCTGGAAGGAGATCCTCGCCGGCACGCTGCCGCCCGACGTCGCCGAGCCTTATCCGCTGGCCATCTGGCACTACGCGCGCGGCACGGCGCTCGTGCGAAGCGGCGAGGCGCGCGCGGCGCGCGAGGCGCTGGCGCGCGTGGAGCGGTTCGCCGCCGATCCGGCGTTGCAGGCGGTGCGCGTCAAGAACATCAACGCGGCGGCGTCGCTCGCGCGCATCGCCGCGCTGACGCTGCGCGCCGACGTCGACCTGGCGGAGCGGCGGGCGGCGGACGCCGTCGAACGGTTGCGGGAGGCGGTCGCCGTCGAGGACGCGCTGACCTACGACGAGCCTCACCTGTGGCTCGCGCCGACGCGCCACGCGCTCGGCGCGGCGCAACTCGCCGCCGGCCGCGGCGGCGACGCCGAGCGCACCTTCCGCGCCGATCTCGCGCACTACCCGGAGAACGGCTGGTCGCTGATCGGGCTGGCGCGCAGCCTGCGCGCGCAGGGTCGCAACGAAGCCGCGAAGGACGTCGACCGCCGCTTCCGCACCGCGTGGGCCGACGCGGACGTGCGCATCGACGGCTCGCGCTTCTGAAGCGCGCACGGAGCGCGGGCGCGGCGCTTGCGCCCGCGCGCTGTGCCTTACCCCTACTTCGCGACCGGGTAGGCCTTGGTGATCGAGCCGTTGATCGCGTCGAGCGTTGAGGCGGTCGGCGGCGCCGGCGACCACGCCATGTAGCCCCACTTCATCGCGTACGCGTCGTAGCCGAGCAGGCGCAGCACGGTCAGCACCTTGTTCTGCTGCTGGCCGGTGTCGCAGTGCACGATCACCTTCTTGTCCTTCGGCAGCAGCGCAAGCGACTCCGGCTTCGCGACGTCCTGCGCGGCGATGAACACCGCGTTCGGCAGGTGCGCGACGTCGAATTTCTTCGCCTTGGGCACGCGCACATCGACGATCACGAAGTCGGTCCGTCCTTCGCGGATCATCTTCGCGACGTCATCGGCCAGGAACTCGTAGTAGTTCTTGTCGGGCAGGCTGGACAGGTACTCGTTGCCGAGCTTCTGCACGATCCGGTACTCCTCCGGCGTGAGCGCGGCGGCGCTGCCGGCGCCGAGGGCGACGGCGAGCGTGCAGAGCGCGAGTCTGAGGGCGGGTCGCTTCATCGGAAACCTCCTTTCGTGGCCTGCGCGCGGGGGCACGCGCCGCATCGAACATGACGCGCAGCGCATATCAACTGCGGCGCATGCGTGGACTTCGATCCCCACTCTACACAGTGAATCGGGCGAGTTTCTGATGCGGCGCAAGCATCCGTCGGCGTGGATGTGAGCGGGGTCAAGTCCGCATCCGTGCGCATGAAGCAAAGTGCTCACGTGGGCGGCGGCATCGGTTTTCGGCGTCGCCTGCCGGATGTCACCGTTCACGAGGACGCGATGGAACAGCTCTCACGCAGGCGCTTCCTGAAGATCTCCGCCGCCACGTTCACGGCCGCCGCCGCGGTGACGCGACTGCCTGACGCGGTGCGCGTCGCCGGCGCCGCGGAAGCCGAGAAGGGCGTCAGGACCGTTCCGACGTTCTGCGAAATGTGCTTCTGGCGCTGCAGCGGCATCGCGCACGTGCGCGATGGGAAGCTCTGGAAGTTCGAAGGCAATCCCAACGACCCGCAGAGCCGCGGACGCCTGTGTCCGCGCGGCACCGGCGCGGTCGGTGCCTACTACGACCCCGACCGGCTGCAGAAGCCGCTGATCCGCACGAGCGCGCGCGGCAAGGACGCGTGGAAGGCCGTGACCTGGGACGAGGCGCTGGCCTACGTCGCCGAGCGGATGCAGAAGATCAAGGCCGAGCACGGGGCCGAGTCGATCGCGATGTTCAACCACGGCATCGGCGTGCGCATGCTGCAGCACGTGCTGAAGAGCTACGGCTGCACGAACTTCGCGGGGCCCTCGTTCGCCCAGTGCCGCGGCCCGCGCGACATCGGCTTCCTGCTCACGATGGGCACAGGGCTGGGCTCGCCCGAGCCCACCGACATCGCGAACACGGACTGCCTCGTGCTGATCGGCTCGCACCTGGGCGAGAACATGCACAACACGCAGGTGCAGGAGTTCGCACAGGCCGTCGCGCGGCGCATCAGCATCATCGTCGTCGACCCGCGCTACTCGGTCGCGGCGAGCAAGGCGAAGCACTGGCTGCCGATCCGGCCCGGCACCGACCTCGCATTGATCCTCGCGTGGATGAACGTGATCGTCGCCGAGGGGCTGTACGACCGCGCGTTCGTCGAGCGCCACGGCCACGGCTTCGACAGGTTCGCCGCGGAGATCGCGGCCAGCACGCCCGAGTGGGCGGCGGGCGAGACGGGCATCGACGCCGGCCTGATCCGGACGACAGCCCGCGAGATCGCGCGCCACCGCCCGGCGTCGCTCGTGCACCCCGGGCGGCGCGTCAACTGGAACGGCGACGACGCGCAGCGCAGCCGCGCGGTCGCGCTGCTCAACGCGCTGCTGGGCAACTGGGGTCGCAAGGGCGGGATCTACCTGCAGGCGGGCATGCGGGTCGCGTCGTATCCGCTGCCGAAGTACCCCGCGTCCACGCGGCCGCTCGCCGACAACCCGAACCAGGAGCGCTACCCGTTCGCCGACGAGCCGGTCACGACGGGGCTGCGGGACGCCACGATCAGCGGCAAGCCGTATCCGATCAAGGCGTGGTGGGTGTACTCGACCAATCTCATGCAGGCGCTGCCCAACCCGGCCGAGACGCTGAAGGCGATCGACCAGCTCGACCTGCTGGTGGTGTGCGACACCGTGCCCTCGGACATCGCCGGCTACGCCGACGTCGTCCTGCCGGAAGTGACGTTCCTCGAGCGCCACGACGAGCTGCTCGTCGGCTGGGGACGGCAGGGATGGACGTCGCTGCGCCAGCCGGTGATGCCCGCCCCGGCCGACCAGAAGCCGGGCTGGTGGATCGCGAAGGAGCTCGCCGGCAAGCTCGGCATCGCGCAGTGCATGCCGTTCAAGGACATGGCGGAGTACCTCGCCACGCGCGTCGAGAAGTCGGGCCTGTCGTGGGAGACGCTGAAGAACGATGGCGTGATCATGGGCCCGAAGATGCCGATCACCGTTGAGGAAGGCGCGGAGTTCGCGTTCGACACGCCGTCCGGCAAGGTGGAGTTCTGGTCGGATCAGCTCGTGAAGGCGGGCTTCGACCCGGTGCCGAAGTACAAGGCGCCGGCCCCGCTGCCCGAGGGCTTCTTCCGCCTGGTCACGGGCCGCTCGCCGGTCCACACGTTCAGCCGCACGCAGTCCAATCCGCTGCTCGCCGGGCTGATGAGCGACAACGAGGTGTGGATCAACGCCGCGACCGCCGCGAAGCTCGGGATCGCGAACGGGCAGTTCGTGACGCTGCGCAACCAGGACGGCGTCGCGAGCAACCGCGTGCGCGTCAAGGCGACGCAGCGCATCCGACCCGACACCGTCTACATGGTGTACGGCTTCGGCCAGACGAACCCGCGCAACCGGCGAACGTTCGGCAAGGGGGCCTCGGCGGCGCAGCTCAACACGCGCTACGCCACCGACCCGCTGATGGGCGGCACGAGCCTCCACGGCAACTACGTCGCGATCGAGCAGGAGGCTTGACATGGCCCGCTACGGAATGGTCATCGACACCCGCAAGTGCGTCGGGTGCATGGACTGCGTCGTCGCCTGCCAGACCGAGAACTCGGTGCCGCAGGGCTACTGCCGCGACTGGATCACCACCGAGGTGCGGGGCGAGTTCCCGTCGCTGACGATGGAGATCCGCTCGGAGCGCTGCAACCACTGCGACAACCCGCCGTGCGTGTCGTGCTGCCCGACGGGCGCCTCGCACGTCGAGCCCGACGGCCGCTTCGTGCACGTGACGGCCAGCCGCTGCATCGGCTGCAAGGCGTGCATCGCGTCCTGCCCGTACGGCGCCCGCTTTGTGCATCCGGACGGCTACGTCGACAAGTGCACGTTCTGCGCGCACCGCGTGCGTCAGGGCCAGGACCCGGCGTGCGTCTCGGTCTGCCCGACGCGCTGCATGTACTTCGGCGACCTCGACGATCCGCAGAGCAAGGTGAGCGAACTGCTCCGCACGCGCAGGTGGCACGTCCTGCTGCCCGACGCCGGCACGAAGCCGCGCGTCTACTACCTGAGCTAGGAGCCGACGATGCTCGAGATCACCACGACGCGGCACAATCCGCTGATCGACCCGCAGCTGCACGTCTGGGGCTGGGAAATCCCGCTGTACCTGTTCGTCGGCGGCGTCGTCGCCGGCATGATGGTGATCGCGGGCCTCGCGATGCTGCGCACCGCGAAGGGCGAGGACACGGCGCGGTTCTTCTCGGTGCAGACGCCGCTCCTCGCGTTCGTGCTGCTCAACGTCGGCATGCTCGCGTTACTGCTCGACCTCGCGCACCCGCTCTACGTGTGGGCCGTCTACCTGACGTTCGAGCCGGCCTCGCCGATGTCGTGGGGCTCGTGGGTGCTGCTGCTCGTCTACGCGATCCTGCTGGTCTCCGCGCTCGTCCGGCTGCACGAGGCGTGGCCGTGGCTCGGCCGCACGCTTCCGGCCGTCGAGCGCTGGTCGGACGCGATCACGCGAAGCCCCGCGCGCCTGGCGCTGCTCGGCTGGATGAACGTCGTCTTCGGCGTGGCCGTGGGCATCTACACGGGGATCCTGCTCAACACGATGGTGGCGCGGCCGCTGTGGAACACCTCGGTGCTGCCGGTGCTGTTCCTCGTCTCGGGCGTGTCGGCCGGCGCCGCGGCTATGCACCTCGCGTCGCGCTTCTTCGGCCGGCGCCCGGCGCCGCAAGGCCTCGTCGCCGGCTTCCTGTCGGCGCTGGCGCAGCCGCTCGGACCGCAGCCGCCGGAGAAGTCGACGGTCGACACGCTGATCCGCGCCGACGTCGCGCTGCTCGCGCTCGAGCTCGTGCTGCTGGCGCTGCTGGTCCTCGGAATGCTCACGTCGACCGCCTCGCACGCGGCGGCCGCCGCGCTCGTCCTCGGCGGCCCGTACACGCTCGCGTTCTGGGGCGCCATCGTCGTCGCCGGCATCCTCGTTCCGATCCTGCTGCAGTCGCTGGAGCTGTCGCGGCGCATCCCGCACACCGTGCTGCCGGCGCTGCTGGTCCTCGCCGGCGGCTACGTGCTGCGCTGGGTCATGGTCAATGCCGGCCAGGCTTCCGAAATCGTCCAGGCCGCGGCGCGCTGAACCGCGCCGCCGCAGTTTCGGTTCGCACCCTTTTCCCACCGCAAGGAGACGCACCATGACCTTCCGCAAAACCTCCCTGGTCGTCGCGGTCGCCCTCGCCTCCGCGTTCGCGCTGTCCCCCGTCGTCCAGGCGCAGAACTACCCGCCGGCCGTGTCGCAGCTGGTCGCGGCGACGAAGAAGCAGGTGAAGACGATCAGCATGGCCGAGTTCAAGGCCGCGTTCGACCGCAACGCGCTGGGCACGATCGTCGACGTCCGCGAGCCCGAGGAGTACGCGGACGGCTTCATCCCCGGCGCCGTGAACGTGCCGCGCGGCCTGCTCGAGTTCACGATCTGGAAGCACGTCGGCTTCCCTGACAAGACCGACATGGCCAAGCAGATGACGCTGTACTGCAAGACGGGCGGCCGCTGCGCGCTCGCGACGAAGTCGCTGATGGAACTCGGATTCACGAACGTCACGTCGGCCGACATGAAGATCGAGGACTGGCAGAAGGCCGGCTATCCGCTGGCGAAGCCCAAGGCGCAGTAGCGGAACCCGGCGGCACCAGGGCGAAGCGATGTCCACCGAGCGCCAGGAGGCGACCCGCGTCGACGACGGCCGCGGGCCGCACGCGCCCGCCGGCGCGGGCCCGATCGGCGCGGAGCGGCTGTTCGAGCTGCTGGCCGACGGCACGCGCCGGCGCCTTCTCGCGCTGCTGCTCGACCACCGCGAGATCTGCGTGTGCCGTCTCGTCGGCGCGCTCGCCAAGCCGCAGCCGAAGATCAGCCGGCACCTCGCGTTGATGCGCGAAGCCGGCCTGCTCATCGCACGGCGCAAGGGCACGTGGATCCTCTATCGCTTCGACCCGCAGGTGCCCGGGTGGGCCATGCGGGTCGTGGCGACGATGGTCGACGGCACACGCGCCGATCCGCTGTGCGCGGCCGACAGCCGCAGGCTGGAAGAGCTTCGGCTCTGCGGCGAGGGCGGCTATCCATGACCGGGCGGCGCGTGGGCCGCCGACGACGAACCAGAAAGGAGATGCGCATGTCCCGCACGATGACCCTGGCGCTGCTCGCGACGCTGGCCGCGATGGCGGCGGCGCCGGCCGCCGCCCAGGCGCCGGCCGCGAAGCCGACGATCCCGCAGGTGTGCACGAACTGCCACCAGGCGCGGCCCGACGCCCTGCAGGGCATCTTCGAGAACGTCGCGTTCAAGAGCCAGGCGATCCAGCTCAAGATCGACGCGCACACCGAGATCGTCCGTTTCGACCCCAAGACACTCAAGGTGGTCGACGCCGGCGTCGCGAAGCCGGTCGACGCGCTGCGCGACGTGGCGAAGAACAAGGAGGCGCGCATCGACTACGTGATGCGTGACGGGCAGCGCTTCGCGGCGCAAATCACGTTCAAGGGCCCGATCAAGATCGCGCCCGAGAAGCTCGTCGCCTACGAGGAGGTCGAAAGGCTGGTCGCGCTCGGCCCGGACAGGGGCGGCTACACGCTGATCGACTCGCGCCCGCTGCCGCGCGTCCAGGAGGGCACGATCCCGGGAGCGATCAACCTGCCGTACCCGGCGTTCGACAAGTTCGTCGACCGTCTGCCGAAGGACAAGTCGCGCCTGACGATCTTCTTCTGCCAGGGCGTCACCTGCATGATGAGCCCGAACTCGCTGCGGCGCGCGGAGGCACTCGGCTACACGAACGTACGCGTCTACCGCGAAGGCTATCCCGAGTGGCAGGAGCGCAACGTCGGCGTGCTGGCCGCGCCGCACCTCAAGGAGGCGTGGATCGACAAGCGCATCCCGCACGTGCTACTCGACGTGCGCCCCGCCTCGACGGCCGGCGCGGGCTTCATCCCCGGCGCGGTCTCGATGCCTCCCTCGGGCCTGCGCGCCGCGCTGTCCGGCCTCCCCGATCCGAAGCTCAACGCGCCCATCATCGTCTACGACGTCGACGGCAGCACGGCCGCTCTCCAGGTGGCGCGCGTGATCAAGGCCTCGGGCCAGGCGAACGTGACGATGCTCGCCGGCGGCTACGACGCGTGGGCGGCGGCGAAGCTCCCCGTCGCGACGACGCCGCTTCTCACCCGGGTCGCCTACGTGCCGAAGCCGCGGCCCGGATCGATCCCGAACGCCGAATTCCTGCGGCTTGCGAAGGAGACGCCGGCGAACGTGATCATCCTCGACGTGCGCAACAGCGACGAGGCCAACGCCGGCATGATCCGCGGCGCCAAGCTCATCCCGGACGAGGAGCTGGCCGCGCGGATGGCGGAGCTGCCCAAGGACAAGCGCATCGTCGCCCACTGCGCGACCGGCGTGCGCGCCGAGATGGCGTATCACAAGCTCAAGGCCGCCGGGTACGACGCGGGCTTCGTCTACGCGGAGCTGGCCATCGACAAGCGCGGCGCCATTCGGCTGACGCCGAGGTTCTGACCGTCGCGGCCGGTCGGCGGTGCGGGCGCCTGCGGCGCCCGCGCTGCGGTTTCCCGGCATGGTAGGATCATCGCGCTGTCGGCGAAAGGGGGGTGTCGCGCGTTGTGGGAGGGGCCGTCCGGCGAACCCTGCGCGCGACTGAGCCGGGACAGCGATGCCTACTTCAAGGAGAACCGGGACATGAAGTCGACGATGATCGCACTGGTCGCGGCGGCAAGCCTCGTGGCGGCCGGAACGGTGCTGGCGGCGTCGGGGGCGGACCTCGCCAACGCCAAGGGCTGCGGCACGTGCCACGCCGCGGACGCGAAGAAGGTCGGGCCGTCGTGGAAGGACGTCGCCGCGAAGAACAAGGACAACAAGGGCGCCTCGGAGAAGGTCGTCACCATGCTGAAGGACGGCAAGGGCCACCCGAAGGTGGCGGCCTCGGACGCCGAGCTGAAGGCGCTGGCCGCGTTCGCGCTGGCGGGCGGCAAGTAGCGCCGGCAGGAATTGCCGATCGCTGCATCGGGAGGGCCGGCGCCGCCGGCCCTCCCGTTTTGTGCGGCAGCCAGGAGCGGGATCCCGCAATGGCGAAGGGAGGCCGCAGCCTCCCTTCGGCAGAGGCCGGCCGTGCGGGCCGGCCGTGCGGGCGGACGCTCAGCAGCCGCCCTTCTTTTCCTTCTTCGGCTTGTCGGCGGCCTTCGGGGCGGCCATCTTGGCCTTGTCGATCGCGGCTTTCTTGTCCGCGTCCGACATCTTGTCCCAGGCGTCCTGCGCGATGCCGGCGGGCTTGTCGAGCTTGGCGGCGGCGGCGGCGGCAGCGGGCGCGGCCGCCTTCGCCGGCGCCGGCGACTGGGCGAACGCGGCCGAGGACAGCGCGAGCGCGCCGGCGGCCATCAGGGTAACGAACTTCTTCATGGTGACGATCCTTCCGAGGTGGTGGGCGGGCGTCGGCGCATCGCGGGCCTTCGTCCGGGGCCGGATTGTGCCACGGTGCGCGCGTTTCCCGGACGCTCATCAACGCGCGACGGCCGGTCGCGGATGACAGCGCAGCAGGAGCGTGGTTTTCGGCAGTCGTGCCCGGCGGGCAGAATGCCGGGATGCCGCGTTCCCCGCCGACGCCTTCGTTCGCCCTGCGCGGCGCGCTGCTGACCTCGATCGGCGATCCGTTCCGCGACGGCCTCGAGGGCACGCGGCGCTACGAAGGCGACGGGCTGCTCGTCGTCGCCGGCGGCGTCATCGTCGACGCGGGGCCGTACGTCGCGGTGCGCCGCCGCCTGCCGCCGGGCACGCCGGTCGAGCGGCTGCCGCGCAGCACGCTGCTCGTGCCGGGGTTCGTCGACTGCCACGTGCACTACGCGCAGCTGCCGGTGGTCGCGAGCCACGGCACGCAGCTGCTCGACTGGCTGGATCGCTACACCTTTCCCGCCGAGCGCGCCGCTGCGGAGCCCCGGCATGCGCGACGGCTGGCGAGCGCGTTCTTCGACGCGACGCTCGCCGCCGGCACGACGACCGTCGCGTCGTTCTGCACCGTGCATCCGGGCTCGGTCGACGCGTTCTTCGGCGAGGCGCGGCGGCGCGACGTGCGCGCGATCGGCGGCAAGGTGCTCATGGACCGCCACGCGCCGCGCGGGCTCGCCGACACCGCGCAGCGCGGCTACGACGAGTCGAAGGCGCTGATCGCGCGCTGGCACGGGCGCGGCCGGCTCGGCTACGCGATCACGCCGCGCTTCGCGCCGACGTCCAGCCCGGCCCAGCTCGCCGCCGCCGGCGCGCTGTGGCGCGAGCACCCCGACTGCTGGGTCCAGTCGCACCTCTCCGAGAGCCGGCAGGAGGTCGACCGGGTGCGCAAGCTCTTCCCGCGCGCGCGCGACTACGTCGACGTGTACGCGCGCGCCGGCCTCCTCGGTCGCCGCGCGATCTACGGCCACGGCCTGCACCTGTCGGAGCGCGAGTTCGCCGTGCTGCACGCGAGCGGCACCGCGCTCGCGCACTGCCCGACGTCGAACCTCTTCCTCGGCAGCGGCCTGTTCGCGTGGCCGCGGGCGAAGATGCCGGCGCGGCCGGTGCGCGTCGGCCTCGGCACCGACGTCGGCGGCGGAACGTCGCTGTCGCTGCTCGCGACGCTCGGCGAAGCCTACAAGGTCGCGCAGCTCGGTGGCACGTCGCTCGCGCCGGCGCAGCTCTTCCACCTCGCGACGCGCGGCGGCGCGCAGGCCCTCGACCTCGACGCGCACGTCGGCAGCCTGCTGCCGGGCATGGAGGCCGACTTCGTCGAGCTGGACTGCGAGGCGACGCCGCTGCTGGCGCAGCGCGTGCGCCACGCGGAGGGCATCGACGACGTGCTGTTCGCGCTCGCGGTGCTGGGCGACGAGCGCGCCGTCGCGGCGACGTGGGTCGCCGGCCGCTGCGTGCACCGCCGCGCGGCCGCGCGGCAGGCGTGAGCGCGACTGCGCACCGCCTGTCGGCGGGCCCGTCGCGGCGCGAACGGTCCGCGCCGGCTACGCGGCGAGCGCGCCGCCGCGCGCGGCGCGCAGCGTCGCCGACGGCGGCTCGCCGTACAGCGCGCGGTAGTCGGCCGCGAAGCGGCCGAGGTCCCACAGTCCGTTGCGCGTGGCCACGGCCGTGACCGTGTCGCCCGGCTGCGCGTGCTTGAGTGCGCGGCGCGCCATCGCGAGCCGTCGGTAGACGAGGTAGCGCGTGGGCCCCACGCCGTACACGCTGTGGAACGCGTTGCGCAGCGTGCGCTCGGACGCGCCGGTGACGCCGCACAGATCGGCGACGTACACGGGCGTGTGCAGGTGGGACTCGAGGTAGTCCTCCGCGAGGCGCACGAGCCGCGTCGCCGGGAGCTTCGCGCGATCCGGCGGCAGCGTGCCGTCGGCGGCGGTGACGGCGCGCGCGAAGGCGTCGAGCAGCGCGCGCTCGAGCGACGCGCGGGCCTGCGACGTGGCGAACGCGTCCGGATCGCGCTCCGCCGCGGCGAGTGCCCCGAAGAGCAGTTCGACGACGGTCGCGGCGGCCGGCGGCGGCGCGAGGACCGGACGGAACACCGTGCCGATCGTCGTCGACTCGCCTCCGCGCAGCGCGCCGAGCGCGTTGCCGAGGTCGACCGGCGCGAACGAGACGCTCGCCCAGCGCGTCGGTCCCTTGCTCGATGCGAAGTACGTGGCGCCGGGGCCGAACATCGCGAACACGTTGCCGCTCACCACGTGCCCGTTCATCCGGTAGCCGCTTGGCGCCGAGAGCGCGACGCCGAATCCGGCGATGTCGCGCGCGATGGTGCCGTACGTGAGCGAGGCCGCCGGCTCGTCGACGAACTGGACGAACCCGCGCTCGAGGGCGACGGGGAGCAGCGCCCACGGGCCGTCGGCACGGGCGCTCGGGGTGACGCGGAGCTGCGTGCCCTGGATGGCACGCGCGAGCTCCTCGGCTTCGGGGTAGGGCCGCCAGGCCGGTGCACGCGCTTCGCGCTGTGGCGCGGCGCTTGCTGCAACGTGAGTCGTCGACAGGCTGAGCATGGGACTTTCCGTATCGGGCGGATTCGGAGGCTGCGCAGGCCCATGCTGCGCGGAAACGGCAGTTCGTACGATGACCTGCGTCAAGGACCCCTCCTGCCCGCGGGGCTACGCGGGGGTGCCGCCGGCATGCGGTCTCGCGCCTCGGCCGGTCGCCCGGGATGCGTGCGCGCGCACGTGCCGGGGGTGCGGTGCACGCGCCCTCACCCGTCGCCGGGTAGACTGCGGCGCCATGGGACCGACCGGCCTGCCGCGGCGCCGCGCGTGAGCGACGAGCGCGACCCCTTCGCGCGGCGCTGGCGCGTGCGCTTCGAGTCGTTCGCCGCCGCACGCGACGACGACGCCGGGATCGCCGGCTGGTCGACGAGCGGGCTCGCGACGCGCTTCCGGTTCTTCCGGCGCCTGTGCGACCCGCCGGCGCCCGGCTCGCGCTGGCTGGACGTGGGGTGCGGCGCGGGCACGTACAGCGCGTGGCTCGCGGAGGCGGGCGCCGAAGTGACCGGGCTCGACTACTCCCTCGTCACGCTGCGCAAGGCCCGCACGCGGCTGCCGGCGTCGATCAGGCTGTGTGCGGGCGACGCCACGCGGCTGCCGTTCGCCGACGGCACGTTCGACGGCGCGCTGTGCTTCGGCGTGCTGCAGGCGGTGTCGGCCTCCGATGGCGTCGTGCGCGAGATCGCGCGCGTGCTGAAGCCCGGCGCGACGCTGTGGATCGACGCGCTGAACGGCACCGCGCTGCACGCGCGCACGCGCGAGTGGCGGCGGCGCCTCGCCGGCAAGCCGCCGCACCTGCGCTACGAGTCCGCGCGGCGGCTCGCGCGCGAGCTTCGCGCCGCGGGCCTGCGCGACGTGCGCCGTCACTGGCTGCCGATCGCGCCGTCGCGCCTGCAGGCGCTGCAGCCGTGGCTCGAGACGGCCGCCGCGCGCGCGGCGTTCGCGACGGTGCTCGGCGCGGGCGCGCTCGCCGCGCACTCGGTGCTGATGCGCGCGACCAAGCGCGCCTGAGCGGCGCGCGCGCGACCCGGCGCCGCCGCGGCAGAGCACCGTCGCAGGCAGCGGTCGGTCTGACGGCGCTCGATGGCGCTCCACAGCGCGCCACGGCGCGTTCGTCGAGGAACGCCGCGCGGTCGAGGGGGTCGCTGCTCGAAGCCAGCAGGCTGGCGATGTCCTCCGCGCGATGGTCCTCACGCTGCCCACCGTCGGCATCCGGTCCGCCTGCGCGCTTCGCGAGGCGACCGAGCGCGCCTGCGGAGTCGGCGCGGCATGCTGCTTCGTGGCGGCGCTCGCCGCGATCCTGCGAAGCCTGTCGCTCATGAGGTCACGAGCCCCGCACCGGGCCGCCACGCCGCATCGGCGGGCGTTCGTGCTCGTCATCGGACACGCGTGGCACGACCCCGTCGGCCCAACCCGCCGGACGTGCGGATGCCGCACCCGTCGGCAGAGCGCGCGCCCGCATGGCGCGAGGGCCGCTTCGCGACTATCATGACCCGCGTCGCCGCGGCGACTTCGCCGTGGCCGTCCCGTGGAGGCCACCATGCGGCGCATCCGCTTCGCGTCGATCCGATCGATCGCTGCAGGAGCGGCACTCGCCGCGTCGGCAACGGTTGTCGAGGCGCAGATCTGCACCCCGTTCACCGACGTCGCCGCCGGGGATGGATTCTGCGGCAGCATCCAGTGGATGTACAACCGGGGCATCACGCTCGGCTGCGCCGAGAATCAGTACTGTCCCGCGCAGTTCGTGCGCCGCGACCAGATGGCGGCGTTCATGTTCCGGCTGGGCAACGTCGTGCACCAGCAGGGCGGCAACGCATTCGGCGCGACCGCCGTGCTGGGCACGACCGACGCGCACGCCATCGACGTCCGCGTCGCCAACGAGCGCGTGATGCGCTTCGAGCCGCACGCGATCAGTCCCAACGTGATCGGCGGAAGCCAGCACAACAGCGTCGAAGCGGGGGTGCGCGGCGCAACGATTGCCGGTGGCGGCGTCGCGGCGAATGTCCCCGATCCCTTCACCCTGCCAGAGGCGCCCAATCGGGTCACGGACGACTACGGGACGATCGGGGGCGGGTTCGCGAACGTGGCCGGCAACGATGCGGGCTCCCTCCGACCGTGGGCGACAGTCGGTGGAGGGGCGCGCAACGTGGCCAGCGGAAGGTCGAGCACCATCGGAGGCGGCTACAACAACCGGGCGGACGGCGAGACAAGCACGGTCGCCGGAGGGTTCCTGAACACGGCCGTGGGCAGTTACAGCAGTAGTCCGGGCGGAGCCCGGAATGACGCGTTGGGCGACTTCAGCTTCGCCGCAGGCTACCGCGCAAAGGCCGTTTCCGACGGTTGCTTCGTCTGGGCCGATAGCGTCGAGTCCAACTTCGTCTGCGGGACGCCGAACGCCTTCATCGTCCGCGCCACCGGCGGTGTCGTCATCCGCAGCGCCGTCGCGCCGGAAGCCGGCGTCATCCTCGGTGCCGGCAGCAGCACGTGGGCGATGGGCAGCGACCGCGACGCCAAGGACAACGTCGCGCCCGTCGACCCACGCGGCGTGCTCGATCGCCTGGTCGACGTTCCGATCGCCACCTGGAACTACAGTGCGCAGCCGCCGCAGGTCCGCCACATGGGCCCGATGGCGCAGGACCTGCACGCCGCGTTCGGACTGGGCGAGTCCGATCGTCACATCACGAGCATCGACGCCGACGGCATCGCGCTCGCCGCGATCCAGGGACTGAACTCGAAACTCGAGCAGCGCGATGCTGCACTGCGCGCCGCGCAGCGAGCCGCGGATCGGGAGATCGCGGCGCTGAAGCGCGAGATTGCCGCCTTGCATCGCGCCGTGGAGGTGCTGACGGCACGGACGACGGCCGAGGGCCGGGTCGCGCACACGCGTTGATCCGACGGGCGCGCGGCAGCGCGAGGCTCGTGTCGCCGAGTTCTCGGCCAGTGCGCCTGGTCGGTCCACGGAGTTCGCAACCCCACCGCCGTTCAGGCGTGTCGCGCGCACGCTGCGGCCGGGTTCCGCTACGCTTGCGGGCGCGCGCGTCGCCCCACGACGGCGCGGCGTCGTCGACGCGCCCCTTTCAAGGAGAAACGAGCATGCGCAGCGGTACAACGTCCGGCCTTCCCGTGCGCAAGGCCGTGGCGGCAGCGATCGTGGCGGGCGGCCTCGTCGCGACCATCGCGTCGGCCAGCCACCTGTTCGCCGACGTCCCGACCTCGGCGATCTACCACGACGCCGTCGACTGGATCGCCGACCGGCTGGTGACGACGGGCTGCGCGACCGGGCTCTACTGTCCGGACGACGCCGTCACGCGCGCGCAGATGGCGCTATTCATGCAGCGGCTCGGCAACGCGCTCACGCCCACGGTGCTCACCGGCTCGGCCAACGTCCTCACCGGCGCCTTCCAACCGCTGAGCGGCGAAGCCGTGTATTGCCAGACCGGCTCCTACACGCCGGCGTTCACGCGTCGCGTCGTCGTGCACAGCGCGTTCGGCTTCCACACCACCGCGGGGTTCAGCTTCGAGGTCGAGCCCGTGTCGAGCATCGACGGCGTCAACTGGAACGCGCTCTCCGGCCAGCCGGGGCGGGGTGGCAAGGCGTCTGCGATGCAGGCCCACAGCGCGGGCGCGACCGACGTCGGCACGCGACTGCTGGCGGCCGGTGTCACTTACCGGTTCGGCACGCGCGTGCGCATCGTCGATGGCGCGGGGATCCTCGGCAGCGGCGGCTGCGAGGTGATGGCGACGATGTTCAACAGCGACACTCCGTTGATTCCGCTGCCGACGGACGCGAACGACGGCCTGTGATCGCATCCAGTCGGGCGCCGGAAGCAACGAAGGCGGGGGCCTCCCCGCCTTCGCGGCGCGAGCGGCGCGCGTCCCCGCGCTACACGCGGCGCTTGTACTCGCCGGTGCGCGTGTCGATCTCGATGCGGTCGCCGGTGTTGACGAACAGGGGCACCGGCACCTCGAGGCCCGACGGGATCTTCGCGGGCTTCATCACCTTGCCCGACGTGTCGCCCTTGACCGCAGGCTCGGTGTAGGCGACCTCGCGCACCACCGTGGTCGGCAGCTCGACGCTGATCGCGCGGCCATCGTAGAACGTGAGCTCGCACTGCAGCCCCTCCTCGACGTAGGGGATGGCGTCGCCCATCGAGTCCTTCTCCACCTCGTACTGGTTGAAGTCGGCGTCCATGAACACGTACATGGGGTCGCCGAAGTACGAGTACGTGACCTCCTTCTTCTCGAGCTGGATCGTCTCGAACTTCTCGTCGGCGCGATACACGGTCTCGGTGCCGCTGCCCGAGAGCAGGTTCTTGAGCTTCATCTTCACGACCGACGCGTTGCGTCCGGACTTCGTGAACTCGGCCTTCTGCACGACCATCGGGTCCTTGCCGACCATGATGACGTTGCCGGCGCGCAGTTCCTGGGCGATTTTCATGACGGTTCCTGGCGTGGGCGGGGCACCGCGGCGCGGGCCCTCGCTGCCGCTGCCGGCACGCGCGACCCCGGGTCCCCGGGAAACCGTCCATTATAGCCGTCCGCGAACAAAATCAACAAGCTGCGTGGCGAGATCGGGGACTGCGGCAAGGCGCGCGACCCAGTCGCGCGCGTGCGATGCGATCGCGGGAAGGCTCGCCTCCAGCGCCGGCCAGACGGCCGCCGCGGACGCGCCGTCGCCGTCGCCGAAGGCGCTGGTGAACGCCGCGAGCGCCTGCGCGGCGCCGGCGTGCAGGCCGTCGCAGTAGCGCGCGAGGAACGCGTCGCGCTTGGCGCGGTACGCGCCGCCGGACTGCGGATAGGCGTGCCACGCGAACGGTCGCGCGGCCCATTGCGCGCGCACGAACGAGTCCTCGCCGCGCACGACCGAGAAGTCGCAGGACCACAGCCGCCGGTCGAACGCGGCCGGCGCGACGAACGGCACGACGTCGAGCACGAGGCTCCCGCGGCGGTGCGACGTGCCCGCTGCGGCGGCGGTGCCGAGGAAGCCGTCGACGGCGTCGGCCGCCACCCCGTGCGGGACCAGGCAGGCGAGCGGCCGCGCACCCCCCGCCCACGCGTGCAGCAGCGGGCCGAGCGCGTCCGTCGGATAGCAGAACAGCGACACGCGCAGCGCGTGCGCCGGTGGCGGCGGCAGGCCGAGCGCGGTCCACGGCGCGTCGCGCGCGTGCGCCGCGGCGACGAACGCGTCGCGCTCGGCGAGGAGACCGCGCTCGCGCAGCAGGCCGCCGGTGCCCGGCGTGAACCCCGGGCAGAAGAACCAGCGCGCAAGGCGCCGTCGCGGCGGCGGCGAAGGGCGTCCGTGCACGCCCTCGACCCAGGCCTCCGCCGACAGGTACTCGAGCACGATCCACCGCGGTGGCGCGGGCGCCGCTTCGAACGCGTCGAGCCACGCGTCGGGAAGTCCGCCGCCGAACGCGTCGACGACGACCTGCGGCATCGGATCGGGTACCCGGACCCGCGCGCCGAGCGCGCGCACGCGCACGCCGTCGACGACCGCGTCGTCGCAGCGGGGGTCGTAGCCATGGAGGAAGCGCCCCAGCACGTCCGGCCGGTCGATCCACAGCGTCGCCTCGACGTCGTGCTCGTGGCGGAGCTGGCGCGCGAGCCGCCACGCGACGCCGGCGTCGCCGAAGTTGTCGACGACGTGCACGACGATCGCGGCGCGGAGCGGGGCGTCCTTCATCGTGCGCGGATTATGCGCGGCCGGCGCAGGGCATAATGCCGCGGATGGACACGCCCGACATCGCCGCCGCGGGGCCGTTCACCGTGGACGTCGTCTCCGACGTGGTCTGCCCGTGGTGCTACATCGGCAAGCGTCACCTCGAGGCAGCGCTGGCGGGCCTCGACGGCGCCGGACCCGTGCTGGTGCGCTGGCACCCGTTCGAGCTCAATCCCGACCTGCCCGCCGGCGGCGTCGACCGGCGCGCGTACCTCGATGCGAAGTTCGGCGGTCCGCAGCGCGCGGAGGCGGTCTACGAGCGTGTGCGCGAGGCCGGGCGGCGCGCCGGCATCGCGTTCGATCTCGACGCGATCGCGCGCCAGCCCAACACGCGCGACGCGCACCGGCTCGTGGGATGGGCGCAGGCGAGCGGCGACGCGAACCCGCTGGTCGAGCGCCTGTTCCGCGCCTACTTCGTCGAAGGGCGCTTCGTCGGCGACCGCGACGTCCTCGTCGCCATCGCGCGCGAGGCCGGCCTCGATGCGGCCGCCGCGCGCGCGTGGCTCGACGCGGGCACCGGCGCCGCCGAGATCGGGCAGGCGCAGGCCCGCGCGCGCGAGCTCGGCATCACGGGCGTGCCCTTCTTCATCTTCGGCGCTCGCGTGGCGCTGTCCGGCGCGCATCCGCCGCAGGCGATGCGCGACGCGATCGCCCAGGCGCTGCGCTGACGAGGGCGGCGCGACGGGCGCGCCCGGCGCGCCCGTCGCGCGTCTTTCCACGCGGCGGGCGCGGGAGTACAGTGGCCGCGTCGTGCGCGGGCACGGTGCCGCGCGCACCGCCTCCAGGAGCAGCGCCATGAACGCTCCCGATCCGCGCGCCCCGGCCCCGGTCGCGCCGCTGCGCGATGCGCCCATGACCACGATCCTGCCGGTGCGCGACCTCGAGCGCGCGCGGCGCTTCTATGCCGACGCGCTGGGTCTTCACGCCGTCGGCGCGCGGCCGGACGGCAAGTACCTGTTCCGCACCGCGGGCGGGGCGCTGCTCGCCCTGTTCCCGAAGCCCGAGGGGACGAAGGCGGAGCACACCGCCGCGAGCTTCCAGGTCGGCGACATCGCGGCCGCCATCGCCGCCCTGAAGGCGCGCGGCGTGACGTTCCACGACTACGACCTGCCCGGGTTCCGCACGGTCGGCCACGTGTGCGTGCTCGGTTCGGAGAAGGCCGCGTGGTTCTCCGATCCGGAGGGCAACATCCTCTGCCTGCACGAGGAGGTTGCGGGTGCGCCGCCGCCTCAGGGCGCGACGTAGGCGGTCTTGACGACGGTGTGGAACTCGGCGGCGTAGCGTCCCTGCTCGCGCGGCCCGTAGCTCGATCCCTTGCGCCCGCCGAAGGGCACGTGGTAGTCGACGCCCGCCGTGGGCAGGTTCACCATCACCATGCCCGCCTGCGCGTGCCGGCGGAAGTGCGACGCGTGCTTGAGCGAGGTGGTCGCGATGCCGGCGCACAATCCGAACTCGGTGTCGTTCGCCAGCGCCAGCGCCTCGTCGTAGTCCCGGGCGCGGATCACCGCGGCGACCGGACCGAAGATCTCCTCGCGCGCGATGCGCATCGCGTTCGTCGCCTCCGTGAACAGCGCCGGCGCGAGATAGTGGCCGTCCTTGGCGCGCGCGACGCGCTCGCCGCCGGCGACGAGCCTCGCGCCCTCCGCCTGGCCGATGCCGACATAGGCGAGGTCCTGGTCGAGCTGCGTCCGGTCGACGACGGGCCCGATGTCGGTGCCGGGGGCGAGCGCGTCGTCCACGCGCAGCGCCGCCATGCGCTCGGCGAGCGCGCGCACGAAGCGGTCGTGGATGCCTTCGGTGACGATGAGCCGCGACGAGGCCGTGCAGCGCTGGCCGGTCGAGTAGTAGGCGCCCTGGACGGCCGCGGTCACGGCCGTGCCCAGGTCCGCGTCGTCGAGCACGACCAGCGGGTTCTTGCCGCCCATCTCGAGTTGCACCTTCGCCATCCGCGCCACGAGCTTCGCCGCGATCGCGCGGCCGGTGGACACCGAGCCGGTGAAGCTGACCCCCGCGACCTGCGGATCGGTGACGATCGCCTCGCCGACCACGGAGCCGCGGCCCATCACGAGGTTGAATACGCCCGCGGGCAGGCCCGCGCGGTGGAGGATGTCCGCGAGCGCCCACGCGCAGCCGGGCACGAGGTCCGCGGGCTTCATCACCACGGTGTTGCCGTAGGCGAGGGCGGGCGCGGCCTTCCACGCGGGGATCGCGATCGGGAAGTTCCACGGCGTGATCAGGCCGACGACGCCGATCGGCTCGCGCGTGACCTCGACGTCGACGCCCGGCCGCACCGAGGGGATGCGCTCGCCGGCGAGCCGCAGCGCCTCGCCGGCGAAGAACTTGAAGATGTTGCCCGCGCGGACGACCTCGCCCACGCCCTCGGGCAGCGTCTTGCCTTCCTCGCGCGCGAGCAGCGTGCCGAGCTCGTCGCGGCGGGCGAGGATCTCCGTGCCCGCGCGATCGAGGACGTCGAAGCGCTGCTGGACCGGGCTCGCCGACCACGACGGAAACGCCGCGGCGGCCGCGGCAACGGCGGCGCGGGCCTGCGCTGCGTCCGCCTGCGCGTACTCGCCGACGACGTCGCCGGCGTCCGAGGGATTGCGATTGAGCGACGTGGTCGCGCCGTCGACCCACTCGCCGCCGATGCAGTTGCGGAAGATGCCTGTCATGTCCTCTCTCCGGGAGCCTGCCCGCGCCGCGGACCCGGGCGCCGCGACGCCGCGCCCACGTCGCGCCGGCAGGGTTCGCGCCGACGATACGCGAACCGTGACGCGGCGTCGATCCGCCCCTCGCGCGTCCGGCGGCGCGTCAGAACGCCTCGGCCCAGGGGACCGACAGGCGGATCGCCGAGCTGATCAGACCCACCATGCTGTAGGTCTGCACGAAGTTGCCCCACTGCTCGCCGCTCGCCGGATCGATGTGCTCGGCGTAGAGCCCGAGGCGGTTGCGCGCCGCGAGCAGGCGCTCGAACAGCATGCGCGCCTCCTCGCGGCGCCCGGCCCGGGCGAGCGCGTTCACGTGCCAGAACGTGCACACGACGAACGCGTTCTCCGGCCGGCCGAAGTCGTCCTGCTCGACGTAGCGGAACATGAAGTCGCCGCGGCGCAGCTCGCGCTCGATCGCCTGCACGGTCGACGCGAAGCGCACGTCGTCGCCGGCGACGAAGCCGAGGTCGGCAAGCAGCAGCAGGCTCGCGTCGAGCTCGCGGCCGTCGGCGGTCGCGACGTACGACCCGCGCGCGTCGTTCCAGCAGCGCTCGTGGACGAAGCGCGCGATCCGGTGCGCCTCCTCGCGCCAGGCGGCGGTGCGGCCGGGCACGCCCAGCCGGTTCGCGATGCGCGCGAGCCGGTCGCAGGCCGCCCAGCACATCACGGCCGAGAACGTGTGCACGCGCGTGGTGCCGCGCAGCTCCCACAGGCCGGCGTCCGGCCGGTCGTGCACGGCGATCGCGCGGCGGCCGAGCGCCTCGAGGCGGTGGAACAGCGCGACGTCGCCGTGCTTGTCGAGGCGCTCGTCGAAGAAGACGTGCGTCGCGGCGAGCACGGCCGAGCCGTAGACGTCGTGCTGCACCTGGCGGTAGGCGTCGTTGCCGATGCGCACCGGGCCCATGCCCCGGTAGCCGGGCAGCGCCTCCGCAACCGTCTCGGCCAGCGCGGCCTCGCCGTTGATGCGGTAGACGGGCTGCGGCGGCGGGCCGTCGTCGCCGGCGCCGAGTGCGGCGTCGACGACGTAGCGCAGGTAGCCCTCCATCGTGTCCGTCGCGTTCAGGCGGTTGAGCGCGTCGACCACGAAGTACGCGTCGCGCAGCCAGCAGTAGCGGTAGTCCCAGTTGCGGCCGCTCGCGGGGGCCTCGGGGATCGAGGTGGTGAGCGCCGCCACGATCGCGCCGGTGTCGTCGAACTGGTTGAGCTGGAGCGTGATCGCCGCGCGGATCACCGCGGACTGCCACTCGAAGGGGATCGCGAGACGCCGCACCCAGTCGCGCCAGTAGGCGATCGTCTCGTCGACGAAGTGGCGGGCGGTCTCCGCCGGCGACGCGGGCACGGACTCGTCGGGACCGAGCAGGAAGGTCAGCGTGTCGTCGATGAAGAACGGCCGCTCGTCGACGATGGCCGTGAGCGATGCGTCGGTCGTCAGCCGCAGCGTGTGGGCGGCGCCGACGAAGCGCAGGTGGCTGCTGCCCGTCGTCGTCGCCGGGCGCTCGGCGCCGTACGCGGACGCCGGCCGCAGCCGCACGGTGAGGCGCGGGCTGCCCGACACGCGGCGCACGCGGCGCACCAGCGAGATCGGCTGGAACAGGCGGCCGAACTGCCGGAAGCGCGGCACGCAGTCCACGATCTCCACGCGGCCGCCGTGGCGGTCGGTGAGCGTGGTCGTGAGCACGGCGGTGTTCGGCACGTAGGCCTGCTCCGCGAAGGCGAAGTCGGCGAGCTCGATCGCGAACTGGCCGCGCGCGACGTCGTCCGGCGCGTCGTCCAGCAGCGCGCAGAACATCGGGTCGCCGTCGAAGCGCGGGAAGCAGCCCCAGACGATGCGGCCGGCGGCGTCGAGGAGCAGCCCGATGCGGCCGTTGCCGATCAGAGCGAGGTCCAGCGTGCGCACGGTCAGGGCGCGGCGGGGGGCGCCGGCTGCGCGAAGGCCGCGAGCCAGTCGATGACGGCCGCGACGTCCGCCAGGCGGTACTGGGCCCGCGAAGCCCCCGGCCCCACCTTGATCGTCCAGCCGCGCATGCGCTCGACGACCGCGAAGCCGTGCTCGTCGCCGCGGTCGTCGCCGATGAACACCGGGCAGCGCCCCTGGAACGGCGCCTCGGCCATGAAGTCGCGGATCGCCGAGCCCTTGTCGCGCCCGTCCGGGCGCACCTCGACCAGCTCCTTGCCCGGCTGCAGCCGGTAGCCGGTCGCGCCGGCGGACTCCACGGTCTCGCGGACCGTGCGGTGCACGTGCGCGGCGAGCTGCGGCGCGCGCCGGTAGTGCAGCGCCAGCGTCGCGCCCTTGTCCTCGAGCAGCAGCCCCTCGTGGCGGCGCGCGAAATCGGTGAACAGCGCGCGCAGGCGCTGCAGCGTCGCGGTCTCGCGGGCGTGCAGGTGCAGCGTCCCGTGCGCGTCGCGCCGCTCGCAGCCGTGCTGCCCGGCGATCGGCATGCGCATGCCGGCGAACAGGCGGTCGACGTCGCTGATGCTGCGGCCGGTGACCAGCGCGACCGCGCCGCCGAGCCGGCGGCGCAGCGCCAGCAGCAGCGGCGGCAGCCCCGGCCCGACGCGCACCTTGTCCGGCGCGGAGGCGAGCTCGAGCAGCGTGCCGTCGATGTCGAGGAAGACGGCGCAGCGCTCGTTCAGCGGCGGCGGGACGCGGCGGGGTCGCGCCGGCACGGGCGCCGTCATGCGGACTCGAGCCGCTCGCGGTCGCGCGCGAAGCGCGACAGGCGGCTGCGCTGCCGCATGGCGGCCGCGTCGATCAGCATGCGGCCCGCCCAGCGATAGACGTTGAACTCGGAGACCAGCCCGCGCATGAGGCGCATGCGCGCGCGCTGCTCCTCAGGCGGCATCGTGAGCGCGAGGTGCAGCGCGGCGGCACACTGGTCGGCATCGTAGGGATTGACGATCAGCGCCTCGGGAAGTTCGCGCGACGCGCCGGCGAACTGCGAGAGCACGAGGACGCCGCGGTCGTCGTCGCGCGAGGCGACGAACTCCTTCGCCACGAGGTTCATGCCGTCGTGCAGGCTCGACACGAAGCACAGGTCGGCCGCGCGGAAGTACTCGTAGATCGCGTCCGGCTCGTGGTGCTCGGCGAGCAGGACGATCGGCGGGTGCGCGGCTGCGGGGAAGCGCGCGTTGACCTCGTCGGCGACGGCCTTCACGCGCGCGGCGTAGTCGCGGTAGTCGCCGATCATGCCGCGCGTGGGCGCCGCGATCTGAACGAACGTGAACTTGCCCACCCACTGCGGCTCGAGCTCGAGCAGGCGGCCGACGGCGCGGAAGCGCTCCAGGATGCCCTTCGTGTAGTCGAGGCGCTCGACGCCGACGCCCAGCGCGTGGCGTTCCGGCAGCCCGAGGCGCGCGCGCACGGCGCGCCGCGCCTCCGCCACCGGTGACTGGACGCGCATCGCCTGCGGCGGCCACTCGATGCTGATCGGGTAGCGGTGCACGGCGGTGCGCTGGCCGCGGAACGTCACGGTGAAGGTCTCGCGGTCGACGCGCGCCTCGAGCAGCCGGTCGACGGTGTCGAGGAAGTTGTTGCAGTGGAACTGCGTGTGGAAGCCGAGGATGCTGCTCCCCAGCATCCCGTCGAGCAGCTCGTTGCGCCACGGGCAGATCGCGAAGGCCTCGGGATTGGGCCAGGGAATGTGCCAGAAGGTGATGACGGTCGCGCGCGGCAGGCGGTCGCGGATCATCCGCGGCAGCAGCGCGAAGTGGTAGTCCTGCACGAGCACGATCGGATCGGCGGACTTCGCCTCGGCCTTGACGGCGTCGGCGAAGCGCGCGTTCACCGTGCGGTAGTGCTCGAAGTCGGTCGAGCGGAACGTCGGCCGCACGTGCGCGATGTGGCACAGCGGCCACAGTCCCTCGTTCGCGAAGCCGCTGTAGTAGCCGGCCTCCTCCTCCGGCGTGAGCCAGATGCGGCGCAGGCTGTAGGCCGGCGCGTCGGGCGGCACGGCGATGCGGTCGTGCGCGTCGACGGTCGTCCGGTCGGCCGAGCCGCTGCCGTGCGCGATCCACGTGCCCGAGCAGGCGCGCATCACCGGCTCGAGCGCGGTGACCAGCCCGCTCGCGGGCCTCTGCATCCGCACGCCCTCCGGCGTCTTCACGTGGATGTAGGGCTCGCGGTTCGAGACGACGATCACCTCGTGGCCGTTCAGCTCGCCCTCGAGGATCGAGCGCAGCGCCTCGGGGGACCACGTGATCTGCGAGTCGTCGCGCGGATGGTGCTGGCGCTCGAGCTGGCGCACCAGCTCGCGCACGTCGCGCGCGAGCGGCCGCAGCTCCGGCGGCGTGGCGCCCGACGCCGGCCGCACCAGCCCCTCGCCGCGCAGGATCGCGCGCAGCCCCTGCACCCAGCCGCGCCACGACAGCTGCGCGATGACGACGGTGATCAGCGCGACGATCGTCGACAGCGCGACGAAGAACCAGAACAGGTACTGGCGCGTCTCCTCGCTGCGCCGTCCGATCCAGCTCATGTCGTGCACGAGCACGAGCCGCATGCCGGGCGCGCGCGCCTCGTCGAGCGGCTTGACCGTGACGTGCAGGGGGCCGAGCGGCGTGCGCAGCAGGTGCAGGCTGTTCGCCTCGGCGAACGCGTCGAGCTGGTCGCAGCGCAGCGCGTCGGGGAAGTCAGGCGAGCTGAGCGGCTGCGGCAGCCCCGGCAGGCACAGGCCGACGCCGTGCATGCGCTCGTCCTGCAGCAGCCGCGAGAAGTAGCGCGTGAGGCGGGCCGGCGAGCCCTGCTCGACCAGCCCGACGAGGGGGTCCTGCACCGCGTTGGCGATCAGCGTCGCGCGGATGTCGAGGTCGCGCACGAACCAGCGCAGCATCAGCCGGTCGACGAGCGGGACCGTGGCGTACGCGAAGACGCCGAGCGCCAGGAGCAGCGGGATCAGGAAGCGGAGGGAGAGACGCACGGGTCACGGCGTTGCCGGGGAGGGTGCCGCCGTCCGGCCGACGAGGGGATCGGCGGACCCGAAGGGCCACGAGGGGGGTGGTCCCGCGGTGCGGACGACGGCATTCGGATTGTCACGGACGGGCCGGGCGGCAGATACCGGACGTGCGCCTACGCGATTCCGCGTATGCCACCCGACCGCGGGCGTCGACGCTCCGCGGCTTACCATGCCGGTTTCGCGAGCGCGGGGAGCCGGGCATGGCGTGGCTGGTGCTGACGGTGGCGGGCCTCTTCGAGGTGGGCTGGGCGGTCGGCCTCAAGTACACCGACGGCTTCACGCGGCCGTGGCCCAGCGTGGCAACCGCCGCCGCCATGGTGGTCTCGGTCGTGCTGCTCGCGATCGCGATGCGGACGCTGCCGGTGGGCACGGCGTACGCGGTGTGGACCGGCATCGGGGCCGTCGGCACGGTGGTCCTCGGCATCGTGCTGTTCGGCGAGCCGGCGACCGTGGCGCGCCTGGCGTGCATCGGGCTGATCCTCGCCGGCATCGTGGGGCTCAAGGCCGTGGGGTGAGCGCGGCGGACCGGTCCGGCGTCACGCCCGCTCCAGCTCGCTCTCGTGCCAGCGCCGCAGCGCGATGCGCGAGACCCAGGCGACCGCCGCGAACATCGCCACGCCCGCCAGCGTGATCAGCACGAGCGCGGCGAAAAGGCGCGGCACGTTGAGCTGGATGCCGGCGAGCAGGATCTGGTAGGCGAGCCCCGCGCCGGCGCCGCCGGTGCCGGCGACGAATTCCGCGACGACGGCGCCGATCAGCGCGAGCCCGCTCGCGATGCGCAAGCCGCCGAAGAACCAGGGCAGCGCCGACGGCGCGCGCAGCCGCCACAGCTGCTGCCAGCGGCTGGCGCGCGACAGGCGGAACAGGTCGAGGAGCCCGGGATCGACGCTGCGCAGCCCCAGCGTCGTGTTCGCGATGACCGGGAAGATCGCGACGACGGTCGCGCAGAGCACCAGCGCGAGCCGCGTGTCCCGCACCCAGATGATGACCAGCGGCGCGATGGCGACGATCGGCGTCACCTGCAGCAGCACCGCGTAGGGGAACAGGCTCATCTCGAGCCAGCGGCTCTGGACGAAGAGCAGCGCTGTCGCCACGCCCAGCACGACCGCGAGCGCGAGCGCCGCGAGCGCGATGCCCAGCGTGACGCCCAGCGAGTCGAGCAGCAGCACGCGGTCGGCGACGAGCGTGCGCGCGACGACCGCGGGCGAGGGCACCAGCCACACGGGCAGCTCGCGCCAGGTGACCAGCGCCTGCCAGGCGAGAATCGCGGCCAGCAGCACCAGCACCGGCGCCGCGAGACGCCAGCCGCGCCCGGGCTCAGCCATGCGCTTCGGCTCCGGCCTCGCGCACGCGGGACGCGACCCGCCGCGCGAGCTGCGCGAACGCGACCGACGTGCGCCAGTCGTCGTCGCGCGGGAACGGGGCCGCGACGGGGATGTCGGCGAGCAGGCGGCCCGGCCGCGCGCCCATCACCAGGATGCGCGTCGACAGGAACACCGCTTCGGCGATGCTGTGCGTGACGAACACGACCGTGAGCCCGCGCGCGCGCCACAGCTCCGACAGCTCGGCGTCGAGACGCTCGCGCGTGAACTCGTCGAGCGCGCCGAACGGCTCGTCCATCAGCAGCAGCGAGGGCGCGGTCACCAGCGCGCGCGCGATCGAGGCGCGCATCTGCATGCCGCCCGACAGTTCGCGGGGCAGATGGCGGTCGACGCCGGTCAGGCCGACGAGCGCCAGCGCCTCGGCGACCGCCGCGTCGGCGCGCGGCCGCGGCACGTGCGCGAGATCGAGCGGCAGCCGCACGTTGCTGGCGATCGTCGTCCACGGCATGAGCGTCGGGGCCTGGAACACGTAGCCGAAGCGGCGCGCCGGGTCGTCGGGCGGGGCGGGTTCGCCCCACCAGCGCAGCGCCCCGGACGACGGCGCGGCGAGCCCGGCGAACAGGTTCAGCAGCGTCGTCTTGCCGCAGCCCGAGGGCCCGAGCAGCGTGACGAACTCCCCGGCGCGGACCGTCGCGTCGATGCCGGCGAGCGCGGCGGTCCCGGTCCGGAACGTCTTCGCGACGCCGCGCGCCTCGAGGACGGGCGGCGCGCTTCCGCCCTGCGTCAGGGGAGCACCTTGACGTCGCGGACGACGTCGAGCGTCCACGCGCGGCCGTAGTCGACGCCGTCCCTGGCGAGGCCTGCGCTGCGCACGAACGCGACGGTCGCGTTCCAGCGCGCGTCGGTCATCGTGAGCAATCCCAGCGTGCGCGCGTCGCCCGCGTCGACCAGTCCGTAGGCCTTCGTCTTCGCGACGCCGAAGGCCACGAGGTCTGCGCCCATCTGCGGGTTGTCCCGGCGGATCAGCGCGTTGCCCGGGGCGGGGTTGGCGAGGTAGCTCTTCCAGCCCTCGGCCGAGGCGCGCACGAACCGCACGAGCGCGTCGCGGCGCCGCTCGAGCGTGGCGCGCGTGACGATCAGCGCCTGCGAGTAGGGCGGGTAGCCGAGGTCCGCGAGCAGGAACACGGCCGGCCGAACGCCGGCCTTCTCGATGGAGAACGGCTCGGACGTCGCGAAGCCCTGCTGCGCGAGCGACTTGTCCGCGAGGAACGGCTGCACGGAGAATCCGTAGGGACGCTTCTGGTCGTCGGTGAAGCCGTACTTCTGCCTGAGCCACGGCCAGAACGTCGTGTTGCTCGCGGCGCCGATGGCGATCGGCTTGCCCTTGAGGTCCTCGAGCTTCGCCGGGCCGGGGTGGGCGATGATCACCGTCGGGTTCTTCTGGAACGTCGCGGCGATCGCCACCAGCGGCACGTCCTGCTCGACGGCCGAGAGCACCTGCAGGCCGTCGCCCATTGCGACGTCGATCTGCCCGGCCGCGAGGAGCTGCAGCCCGTTGACCTGCGGGCCGCCCATGCGGATCGTCACGTCGAGGCCGTGGCGGCGGTACGTGCCTTCGGCGAGCGCCTGGTAGAAGCCGCCGTGCTCGGCCTGCGCGAGCCAGTCGGTCGCGAACACGATGCGCTCCAGCGGTTGGGCGTGGGCGGGGGCGGCAATGAGCAGCGCGGCGAGGAGGGCGCGAAGCGGAGTGCGCATGGCGGGTCGTGGCGGGGGCCGGAACCGCATTATGCCGCCCCGCTGCGCGCGGGACGCACCTGCCCTCGCGCGCGCGGGCGCGGCGCACACCGATGTCCGATAATGGCGAGCCCGCGTCCGCCCGCGGCGCGACAATCGCCGCATGCCGCTCGACCCCGACGCCTGCTACCGCGCGCTGCTCGCGCACGACGTGCGCTTCGACGGGCGCTTCTTCGTCGGCGTGCGCTCGACGCGCATCTACTGCCGGCCGGTGTGCACGGTGCGCGCGCCGCGCCGCGAGCAGTGCCGCTTCTTCCCGAGCGCGGCGGCGGCCGAGGCGGGCGGGTTCCGTCCGTGCCTGCGCTGCCGCCCGGAGCTCGCGCCGGGGTACGCGACGGTCGATGCCGGCCGGCGGCTCGCGAACGCGGCGATCCAGCTGATCGAGGACGGGTTCCTCGAAGGCCACACGCTTGCGGACCTGGCGCGGCGCCTCGGCATCACGCCGCGCCACCTGCGCCGCGTGTTCGAGGCGGAGTTCGGCGTCGCACCGGTGGCCTACGCGCAGACGCAGCGGCTGCTGCTTGCGAAGCGCCTGCTGACCGACACGGCGCTGCCGGTCACCGAGGTCGCGTTCGCCAGCGGATTCGCGAGCGTGCGGCGCATGAACGCGCTGTTCGCCGCCCGTTATCGCATGCCGCCCACGCGGCTGCGCGCCCGCGCCGCCGGCGCGCGCGCGGACACGCTGGCGTTCGCGCTGGGCTACCGGCCGCCGTACGCGTGGGAGGCGATGCTCGCGTTCCTGGACGCGCGCGCGATCCGCGGCGTCGAGCGGCGCGACGGGCGCGGGTTCGTCCGCGCGCTCGCGATCCGCCACCGCGCGGAGCGCCACGTCGGGTACGTCCGCGTGACGCAGGCGGCGCGCCGGCACGCGCTGCTGGTCGAGGTGTCGCCGTCGCTCGTGCGGGCGCTCCCGCAGGTGCTCGCGCGCGTGCGGCACGTCTTCGACCTGGGTTGCGATCCCGCGGAGGTGGCGCGCGTGCTCGGGCCGCTCGCCGCACCGGCGCCGGGCCTGCGCATTCCCGGCGCGTTCGACGGCTTCGAGATCGCCGTGCGCGGCATCGTCGGCCAGCAGGTCTCCGTCCGCGCGATGACCACGCTGGTCGGCCGCTTCGCCGCCGCGTTCGGCGCGCCGGTCGGCGATGCGCCCGACGGCATCACGCACGTGTTCCCGGAGCCCGGCGACGTCGCGCAGCAGGCGCCGGAGGCGATCGCCGCGCTGGGCATGCCGCTGGCGCGCGCCCGCTCGATCGTGGCGCTCGCGCACGCGGTGGAGGCGGGGCTGGACCTGTCGCCGGCGGCCGATGCCGCGGCCACGATCGAGCGGCTGCAGGCGCTGCCCGGCATCGGGCCGTGGACCGCGCAGTACGTCGCGCTGCGCGGCCTCGGATGGCCGGACGCGTTTTTGCACACCGATCTCGGCGTCGCCCGCGCACTGGCGCCGGCGCGGCCCGCCGACGTGCTCGCGCACGCGCAGCGCTGGCGACCCTGGCGCGGCTACGCCGTGCTGCACCTGTGGCACGGCCACGGAAAGGACACGACATGAACGACAGCATGTGGCACCGGACGATCGCCTCGCCGGTCGGGCCGCTGCGCGCCAGCACCGACGGCCGGGCGCTGGTGGCGCTCGCGTTCGACGGTGCGCCGGTCGATGGCGGCACGGCGCCGCCGGCGCCCGCGGCCGCGGTTCTCGACCGCGCGGCGTCGCAGCTCGCCGAGTGGTTCGCCGGCGCGCGGACGACGTTCGAGCTGCCGCTCGCGCCGCGCGGCACGCCGTTCCAGCGAGCGGTCTGGGACGCGCTGCTCGCCATCCCCTACGGAACGACCGCGAGCTATGCCGACGTCGCTCGCCGCGTCGGCCGCCCGGCCGCGACGCGCGCCGTGGGGGCGGCGAACGGGCGCAATCCGATCGCGATCGTCGTGCCCTGCCATCGCGTCATCGGCGCCGACGGGACGCTGGGCGGCTACGCGGGAGGGCTCGCGCGCAAGCAGGCCCTGCTGGCGCACGAGGCGCGGCACGCGTTCGCGCTGGCGCCGTGACGCTCCGCCCCGCCGACGTCGCCCGGCTCGTCGCGCTCGCGGGGATCTGGAGCGTGTCGTTCGTGTTCATCAAGGTGCTCGTGCCCGTGCTCGGCGCCGTGCCCACCGCGGCGTTCCGCGTGTCGATCGCGGGGGCGGCGCTGGTCGCGTGGCTCGCGGCGACGGGGCGGCCCGCGGACGTCCGGCGCCACTGGCGGGCGTACCTGTTCGTCGGCATCACCGCCTCCGCGATCCCGTTCGTGCTGTTCTCGTACGCGGCGCACACGCTGCCGGCGTCGATCATGGCGATCCTCAATGCGGCGACGCCGCTGTTCGCCGCGTTGCTCGCCGCGCGCTGGCTCGACGAGCCGCTGGACGCGCGCAAGCTCGCGGGCATCGCGCTGGGTGCGGCAGGCGTCGCGCTGGTCACCGGCGGCGGCGCGATCGCGCCCACCGCACAGGCGTGGCTCGCCGTCGCCGCGAGCCTCGGCGCCACGCTGTGCTACGCGGTGTCGGGCGTGTGGCTCAAGCGGCGCGGCGCCGCGCTCTCGCCGTACGCCGTCGCCGGCTGGAGCCAGCTCCTCGCCGGGGCCGTGCTGCTGCCCGGCGTGGCCTTCCTGCCGCCGCCGGGCCCGATCTCGCCATCCGTCGTCGCGAACGTGCTCGGTCTGGCGCTGCTGTGCAGCGCCGTCGCCTACCTGCTCTACTACCGCCTGATCCGCGACATCGGCCCGACGCGGACGATGACCGTGACGTTCCTCATTCCGGCGTTCGGCCTGCTGTGGGGTGCGCTGCTGCTCGGCGAGCGCGTCACGGCGACGATGGTCGGCGGAATGCTGCTGATCGTCGGCGGCACCTGGGCGACGCTGCGCGGCGGCGCCGCGGCGGGAACGCCGGCGCGCGCGGGATCATCGAATGGGTGAGACCGCCGATTGCCATGGTTCCCATGCCGCCTGCCGCCACGCGCTTCGCCGAAGACCCTGATGCCGACGTGGCCCGCCGCGTCGCCGCGAGCGACTGGGACGCGCTCGAGCGGTTGATGCGAAGCCACAACCAGACGCTGTTCCGCACGGCGCGCAGCATCCTGCGGGATGACGCCGAGGCGGAGGATGCGGTGCAGGATGCCTTCGTCGCCGCCTATCGCGCGATCGGGACGTTCCGCGGCGAGGCGAAGCTGTCCACGTGGCTGGTGCGCATCGTCGCGAACGAGGCCCTGCAGCGGCTGCGCCGTCGCGGCCGCACGGCGGAGGTGATCCGCATCGAGGCGGATGCGGCGGAGGCGGACGTCGACGCGGATACGCTCGACGCGACGCCCGCCGCCGCGGACGGGCCCGAGCGCTCGGCGATGCGCACGCAGACGCGACGGATGATCGAGGCGGGCATCGACCGGCTGCCCGACGCGTTCCGCACCGTGTTCGTCCTGCGCGCCGTCGAGGAACTGTCGGTCGAGGAGACCGCGGCGGCGCTCGGCATTCCGGAGGCGACGGTGCGCAGCCGTCACTTCCGCGCGCGCTCGATGCTGCGCGAGTCGCTCGCGCGCGAACTCGACATCGCGCTCGACCGCGCCTACGCGTTTGCCGGCGAACGATGCGACCGCATCGTCGACGGCGTCTTCGCGCGGCTCTCGGCCTGGGCAGGCTGGCAGTGCCTGCTCGACCGCCGCGCACCCACCCAGGAGAGCTGACATGTCGTTTCTCACGATCGGCGGGGCGCCGGGCGCCCCGTCCACCCGGCGCTCGTTCGTCGTTCGCTCGGGCGCACTGCTGTCCGGCGCGGCCGTGGCGCTGCTCGCCGGACGCGACGCGCTCGCCGCGCGCGCCGCGTCGCCCGCGGAGGGCGACGTCCGCGTTCTGAACGCCGCGCTCGCCGCCGAGTTCGAGGCCGTGGCGGCCTACGGCCTCGGCGTCGCCAGCGGGCTGCTGCAGCCGCCGGTGCGCGCGCTCGCGCAGACGTTCCAGGGCCATCACCGCGAACACGCGGACCTGCTGGCGAAGACCGTCGCCAGGCTCGGCGGCGCGCCCGCGGCCGCGAAGGCGGAGTACGCGTTTCCGACGGAGTCGCTCGCCACGCAGGCCGACGTCCTGCGCTTCGCGGCGAAGCTCGAGCAGGGCGCCGTGAGCGCCTACCTTGGCGCCGTGCCGCTGTTCGCCGATCGCGACCTCGCGAAGGCGGCGGCCAGCATCCTCGGCGACGAGGCGATGCACTGGGCCGTTCTGCGGCAGGCGCTCGGCGAGGTGCCCGTGCCGTCGGCCTTCGTCGCGTGAACGCCGGCGCCGCAACCGGCGCCATGCTGGCCGCCGCGCTGGCGTGCGCGCCGCTCCACGGTGCGGGCGGCGATGCAAGTGCCGGGGAGGCGATCTACGCGCGCTGCGCGGCGTGCCACGCGCTGGCGTACGACCGCAGCGGCCCGCGGCACTGCGGGCTGATCGGCCGTCGCGCGGGAAGCGTTCCGGGCTTCGCGTATTCCGAGGCGATGCGGCGCTCCGGCATCGTCTGGGACGCACCCGCCCTCGACCGCTTCCTCGCCGACCCGATGCGCACCCTGCCGGGGACGTCGATGGCCTACGCCGGCATCGCCGATGCCGGGGAGCGCGCCGACCTGATCGCGTTCCTCGCGATCGCCACGGCATCGGCGGCGTGCCGGGGCAGCGCCGGTCGCTGACGGCCGCGCCCGGCGTTCCCCCCTCGCCGACGCGAACCCGCGGGGCGCCGCTGCCGCGACGTCACGCGGCGCTTCCGTCGACCCCGACGTCGATGACGAGGTCCGGCACGAACCGGGCGTTCTCGTCCAGGCCGTCCACGGCGTAGCCGCGGGGATTGCACACGACGCGCGCGCCGTTGCGCTGGTAGTCGAAGCTGTCGTGCATGTGCCCGTGGATCCACAGGCAGGCCCGCTCCGCGCCGAGCAGGTGGTCGGCATCGGAGGCGTAGCAGGGGTTGAGCGGCGAGCCCGCGAAGCGCGGGTGCACGCTCGCGCGCGACGGGGCGTGATGCGTGATCACGACCGTCGGCCCGTCGTGAGGCGCAGCGAGGCGATCGCCGAGCCAGCGCACGTGTCGCCGGAAGCGTTCCGCGGCATCGGCCGGTGCGAAAGGGGCGTCGCCGGCGTCGTGGCGGATGCGGCTGAAGTCGCGCATGCGCAGGCGCGCCTCGCGCATTGCGGCCTCGCGCCGCTCGCCGTCGCCGTCGAGACGGAAGTCGGTCCACAGCGTGCTGCCGAGGAAGCGCACGCCGCCGAGCGTGACCTCGTCGTCGTCGAGGACGGTCACGTTCGTGCCCCGGGCGAGGCGGTGCAGTTCGGCCATCGTGCCCGCGGGGGTTCCGCCGTAGCAGCGGCGCTCCGCACGACAGGTGCAGGTCGGAGAGCACGTGGATGCGCACGGACCGACGCTACCACGCTGCCGGCGCCGCCGCGAGCTTGCCGGATCGCGGCAGCGCCGCCCGCTATACTGGACCGCATGCCTTCGTCCGCCTGCTCGCCGTGAACGCACCCGAGGCCTCTGCCGCCACGCTCGTGCGACTTCACGAACTGGTGGCGCGCCAGCGCGCCGCGTTCGAGCGCGAGCGCCATCCGCCGCTCGACGTGCGTCGCGACCGCCTGCGGCGGCTGCTGGCGCTGGTCCGCGAGCACGAGGACGCGATCGCGGCGGCGATCGACGCCGACTTCGGCGGGCGCTCGCGGCACGAGACGCGGCTGGCCGAGCTGATGGTCGCGGCCAACGGCGTGCGCGACGCGCTGCGCGACCTGCCGCGCTGGATGAAGCCGCAGCGCGTGCGCACGCCGCTGTCGCTGCTGCCGGGCCGCGGCGAGATCCGGCCGCAGCCGCTCGGCGTGGTCGGCATCATCAGCCCGTGGAACTACCCGTTCCAGCTCGCGATCGTGCCGGCCACCGGGGCGCTCGCCGCCGGCAACCGCGTGCTGCTCAAGCCGTCGGAGCTCACGCCCCGCACGGCGGCGCTGATGGCCGACCTGGTGGCGAAGCACTTCGCCGAGGACGAGTTCGCCGTGGTGCTGGGCGACGCCGACGTGGGCCGCGCGTTCGCCGCGACACGCTTCGACCACCTGTTCTTCACCGGGTCCACCGCCGTCGGGCGCCAGGTCGCTCGCGCTGCCGCGGAGAACCTCGTTCCGGTCACGCTGGAGCTCGGCGGCAAGAGCCCCGCGCTCGTCGACGAGGACGCGGACTTCGACGTCGCCGTGCCGCGGCTGGTCGCCGGGAAGCTGTTCAACGCCGGCCAGACGTGCATCGCGCCCGACTACGCGCTCGTGCCCGAGCACCGGCTCGAGGCGTTCGTCGCGGCCGTGCAGGCGGCGATCGCGCGCTTCTATCCCGCGCTGGCCGACAATCCCGACTACACCGCCATCGTGAACGCGCGCCATTACCGGCGCCTCGCGGGGCTGGTCGCGGACGCCCGGGCGCAGGGCGCCGCGGTGATCGAGGTGAACCCGGCGCGCGAGACGCTCGACGAGGCGCGGCGCAAGTTCGCGCCGACGCTGCTGACCGGCGTCACGCCGTCGATGGCGGTCATGCAGGAGGAGATCTTCGGCCCGCTGCTGCCGGTCGAGACCTGGCGCTCGCTCGACGAGGCGCTCGCGCGCATGAACGCGCGCCCGCGGCCGCTCGCGCTCTACTACTTCGGCGAGCGCGGCGCGCGTCGCGACCGCGTGCTGCGCGAGGCGACCGCCGGCGGGGTCACGGTCAACGACACGCTGTACCACTTCGCGCACGAGGACCTGCCGTTCGGCGGCGTCGGCGACTCGGGGCACGGCGCCTACCACGGCGAGCGCTCCTTCCTGACGTTCAGCAACGAGATGGGCGTGTTCCACCAGTCGAGGCTTTCGCCCGCGAGGCTGCTGTGGCCGCCGTACGGCGGCACGTTCGACCGGCTGCTCGCGCTGCTGAAGCGGCTGTAGGCGCGCCCGCCCGCCGGCGCGGGCGCGTCAGTGCGGAAGCCAGAGGTTCGGGACGGCGTCGTTGTGGTAGCCCGAGACGAACTCGCGCGCCGTCCCCGCCTGCGGGTCGAAGACGTGGCGGCGGACGGTGCCGATGTTCGCGCCGTAGACGTGGACGCTGACCGACGTGCCGGCCGACGCGTTGCTCACCGCGTGGACGTCGCCGAGCGTCGGCGACACGCGGTCGATCGCGCCGGCGCGCATCCGGTGCTCGCCGGTGCGCACGAGCGTGCCGTGCGCGTCGCACGCGTACTCCTCGCAGCGCTCCTCGCCGCGCAGCTGCCCGACGAGCCCCCAGGTCAGGTGGTCGTGCACCGGCGTGCGCTGCCCCGGCTGCCAGACGAAGCTGACCACGCAGAAGCGCTCGCGCGGGTCGCAGTGCAGCAGGTACTGGCGGTAGCTGTCGTCGGACGGCACGGCGCACGCCCCGGGCAGCCAGTCGTCGTGCTGCAGCAGCGCGCCCAGCAGGCGCGCGCCGCCGTCGAGCAGCGTCGCCTCGTCGCCGTCCCGGTCGACCAGCGCCGTCATCTGCTGCACGTAGGCCTTCAGTCGCGCGAGGTTCGCCATCGTTCCAGCTCCTCCAGGATCTCCTGCGTGTGCTCGCCGAGCGCCGGCGGACGCCGCCGCACGGGGGCATTGAGCGCAAGCGGATCGCCGAACGTCCGCGTCCTGCCGCCGCCCGGCAGCGCGAGCGGCTGCACCCAGCCGTAGTGCCCGACCTGGGGGTCGGCCAGCGCCTCGGAGTAGCGGTTGATCGGCGCGCACGGGACGCCGGCCGCACGCAGCCCGTCGAGGCACGCGGCGACGGTGCGCGCGTGCACCGCATCCTCGACGATCGCCGCGAGCGCTCCCTGGTGCGCGGAGCGCAGCGCTGTCGACGCGAAGCGCGGGTCGTCCGCGAGGTCCGCGCGTCCCATCCACGCGCAGGCGCGGCGGAACAGGTCGTCGGTGCCTGCGGCCATCACGAAGTGCCCGTCGGCGCAGCGGAACGCCTGGTAGGGCGCGTTGCGCGGGTGGGCGGAGCCCAGTCGCGCCGGGTCGCGCCCCGTGCCGAAGTACTCGCTGGTCTGCAACGCGGCGACGGCGAGGGTGGTCCCGAGCATCGGCACGTCGATCGCGGCGCCGCGCCCGGTCCGGCGCGCCTCGTGCAGCGCCGACACGACGGCGAGCGCGGCGTAGAGGCCGGCGGCGAAGTCGGTGAACGGAACGCCGGACTTGACCGGGCCGCCGCCCGGCTCGCCGGTGACGCTCATCACCCCGCCGATCGCCTGCAGCGTCACGTCGAAGCCGCCCTCGCCGGAGCGCGGCCCCTGCTGGCCGAAGGCCGAGATCGAGCAGCGCACGAGGCGCGGGTTGCGCGCGGCCAGCACCTCGTCGCCGAGGCCGAGCCGGCGCATCACGCCGGGGCGGAAGTTCTCGATCACGGCGTCCGCCGTGTCGCACAGGCGCAGCGCGACGCCGACCTGCGCCGGGTCCTTGAGGTCGAGCACGATCGAGCGCTTGTTGCGGTTGATCGACGCGAAGTTCTCCGAGTCGGCGCCCGTCAGCGGCGGCCAGGTGCGCATGCCGTCGCCGGACGGCGGCTCGACCTTGACGACGTCGGCGCCCTGGTCGGCGAGCAGCATGCCGCAGAACGGACCCGCCGCGATCTGGCAGAACTCGACGACGCGCACGTCGCGCAGCGGCAGCCGCGGCTCGTCCGGGGAAGCGCCCGTGCTCACGGAACGACCCGTGCCGGCGCGCTCCGGGGCGATGCGCGCTCGGGGCGGCCTTTGGCGCAACGCGCGCGGCAGCCACCGACGCGCAGCAGCGGCCTGCGGAGCGACGGATCGGAGCGCGCCCGATCGACTGCGACGCGCGGCGCGTCGGCCGGCGCCGCGGACGGCGTGCTCGCGCTGCCCGGCGGCGCGAGCACGGTCGCCGCGAGGCCCTCCTGCGCCGTGGCGGGAACAAGGGTCGCGGAGTCGCTCTTCGCCGTGGTGTCCGCTCGTGCGACGCGGCCGGAATGACGCATTGCCATGCCGTGTGGTAGAACGTGCACCCTACCGGCGCGGCGCGCCCGCTGTCAAACCACGGCGAGCGGTCGCCGACGCGCCCCACGCTGGCCCACCGAGGATCCGCCGCCCGCCGATGAAGCTCTTCCACGCCCCCACGTCCCCCTACGTCCGCAAGGTCCTGATCGCCGCCCGCGAGCTCGCGCTCGCCGACCGCCTCGAGCACGTGACGGTCACCGCGATGCCGCAGGCGCCGGCGCGCGAGATCGCGCCGCACAATCCGCTGATGAAGATCCCGACGCTCGTGCGCGACGACGGGACGTCGCTGTACGACTCGATCGTGATCTGCGAGTACCTCGACGCGCTCGGCGGCGGCGCGCTGTTCCCGCCGGCGGGCGAGCCGCGCTGGCGGGCGCTGCGGCTCAACGCGCTCGCCGACGGCATGATGGACGCCTCGGTGCTCCTCCGCTACGAGACCGTGATGCGCCCCGAGGCGATGCGCTGGCAGCCGTGGATCGACGGCCAGTTCGCGAAGGTGGACGGTGCGCTCGACGAGGCCGAGCGCGAGGCCGCGACGTTCCCCGCGGCTTTCGACATCGGCCAGATCGCGCTCGTCTGCGCGCTGGGCTACCTCGACTTCCGCTACGCCTCGCGGCCGTGGCGCCCCGGGCGGCCGCAGCTCGAGCGCTGGTTCGCGCAGCGCTGCGAGCGCGAGTCGGTGCGCGCCACCGCACCGGTGGGCTGAACGCCGCGTCGGACCGCGCACGCCGGCCCACGGCAGGCGCCGACGGCGATGCGTGAGCGCGGCGCCGACCGCCCCCGGGGGCGCGCGCACGCGACGCGGCGTTCGATCCTCTCCCCCCGACGCCGCGCCGGGCATTGCGGGCATCGCAGCGCATGGGTTAATTTCGCGGCTGTCGCGTCCATCGCGTCGTCGCCGTGCGGCCAGCGGCCGGGCGCGCGAGCCTGCCGACGGATGCGACGGCAAAAGTGCCCGCCCAACTGACGATGCTGCGCCGCACGGCCCTGATCCTCGCGCCCTGGGCGGTGATCGTGCTCGTCTGGTACGCGATCCACTACAGCGGGATCGTCAACCCGGCGCTGGTGCCGACGCCGCACTCCGTGCTGCGGCGCTTCGGCGAGCTCGCGGGGGACCGCCTGCCGCAGGACGTGTGGGTGTCCACCCGCCGCGTCTTCCTCGGCGTGATGTTCGGGATCCTGCTCGCCGTCCCCGTCGGCTTCGTCCTCGGCTGGTACCCGGAGGTGCGCCGCTTCGTCGACCCGCTGCTCAACTTCTTCCGCGCCCTCCCGCCGATCGCGCTGATCCCGCTCGTGATCGTGTACTTCGGCATCGGCGAGATGGCCAAGGTGGTGATCCTGTTCTACGCGTCGTTCTTCGCCGGCGTCATCGTCATGTACGAGGGGATCGCCCAGATCAGCCCGATCTACGTGCGCGTCGCGCGGACCCTCGGCGCCCGCGACGACGAGATCTTCCTCAAGGTCATCCTGCCGCTGGCCGTGCCGCACATGCTCACCGCCCTGCGCGTCGCGCTCGGCGTGGCGTGGGCGACGCTCGTCGCCTCCGAGCTCATCGCCGCCCAGACGGGGCTGGGCTCGCTCATCCAGAACGCGGCCGCGTTCTTCCAGCTCGACATCATCTACGTCGGCATCATCGGCATCGGCTTCATCGCGCTGGCGATGGACCTCGGCCTTCGCGCCGTGGCGCGGCGGCTCGTCGCGTGGCAGGAGCGGATCGCGTGAGCGCGAGCGAGTCCGCGCGCGAGCGCATCGCGTTCGAGCGGGTCTCCGTCGAGTTCCAGACCCGGTCGGGTCCGCTCCGCGTCGTCGACGACGTCTCCTACCGGGTCCACGACGGCGAATTCGTGTCCATCATCGGCCCGTCGGGCTGCGGCAAGACGACGATGATGAACCTCGTCGCGGGATTCGTGCAGCCGACGGCGGGCGCGGTGCTGCTGGATGGCAAGCCGGTGGTGGCGCCCGGACCCGATCGCGGCGTGATCTTCCAGGAGTACGGCGTCTTTCCGTGGCTGACGGTGCGGCAGAACATCGCCTTCGGCCTCAACCTGCGCGCGAGCCGCGTGCCCGAGGGCGAGCGCCGGGCGATCTGCGAGCGCTACATGCGCCTGATGGGGCTCGCGGACTTCGCGGACGCCTGGCCGAAGACGCTCTCCGGCGGCATGCGCCAGCGGCTGGCGATCGCGCGCGCGTACGCGGTCCGCCCGGAGTTCCTGCTGATGGACGAGCCGTTCGGCGCGCTCGACGCGCAGACGCGAAGCGCCATGCAGGACCTGCTGATCGAGGTATTGCACGCCGAGGGCAAGACCGTCATGCTGATCACCCACTCGGTCGAGGAGGCGGTCTACCTCTCCGACCGGATCGTCATCATGACCGCGCGTCCCGCCCGCATCCGCGAGATCGTCCGGGTTCCCTTCGGGCACCCGAGGACGGAGTCGCTGCACGAGAAGTCCGAGTTCGGCGAGCTCAGGTCGCACGTGCGCGAGCTCGTCATGAAGGAGTACGCCGAGCAGGCACGGCAATCGGTGCACGTGCCCGTCTGAACCACCAGGAGGAGCGCATGAGCATGGACCGACGCAGTTTTCTGCAGGGAGCTGGCGCGGCACTCGGGCTGGCGGCGGCCGGCGCGCCGGCGATCGCGCAGGGCCGCACGAAGGTCAAGGTCGGCTACCTGCACACGCTGGCCGTGGACGGGCAGATCTGGACGGGCGTGGACCGTGGCAGCTTCGCGAAGGCCGGGGTCGACCTCGACCTCGTCCAGTTCACGACCGGCCTCGAGATCTTCCAGGCGATGATCGGCGGGAGCATCGACATGCTCGCCACCGGTGCCGTCCTCTCCAACTTTCCCGCGCGCGGGCAGGGCAAGGCCTTCCTCATCAACAACGTCGAGTTCGCCACCGCGCAGCTCTGGGTGCGCCAGGACCAGGGCGTCAGGAGCTTCGCCGATCTCAAGGGCAAGAAGATCTCGACGACGACGGGCACCACCGCGCACGTGTTTCTCGACAACGCGCTGCGCGCGAACGGCGTCGACCCGACCAGGGACGTCGAGATCGTCAACCAGAGGATGGCCGAGGCGGTGACGTCGTTCGTGTCCGGCGCCGTGCCCGCGGTGGCGCTCTGGGTCCCGTTCAACATCATCGTGCGCGACAAGGTGCCGGGCGCGAGGATGCTGGTCGACGCCTCGGCCTACTATCCGCAGGCGGCGATCGTGGGAGGCTGGGCGACGCGTGCCGACTACTACGAGAAGAACTACGACGTGATCCCGCGCGTGATCCGCGGCTGGGTCGACGCCAACGACTACATCGTCGCCAATCCCGACGCCGCGCTGGAGGCCCTGCAGAAGAACCACTACCAGCAGGTGCCGCTCGCCGACCTCAAGGAGCAGTACAGGGCGCAGAAGATGTTCACCTCCGGCGAGTGGCGCCGCATGTATGCCGACGGCACCGTGACGAAGTGGCTGCAGCAGGTCACCGACTTCTTCGTGCGCTTCGGCGGGATCCAGAATCCCACCCCGGCGTCGAAGTACTTCGAGACCAAGCCTTACCTCGACACGGTGAAGGCCTGACGGTGTGCCGAAGCGCGCCCGCGGTCCGCGGCGCGCTGCCCCTGGAAGGCGCGGAGGCAGGATGCGGGTGCTGGTGACCGGCGGCGCGGGGTTCATCGGGTCGTACCTCGTCCCCGCGCTGCTGGAGCGGGGGGACGAGGTGGCCGTGTTCGACCTCGCGGAGGAACCGCTGACGCTGGCACGCCACCGCGACCGCATCGGCTACGTCCGCGGCGATCTCGGCGCACCGGCGGATCTCTACCGGGCGATGATGATGTGCCGGCCCGAGGGCGTCCTCCATCTCGGCGCGATGCTCGCCGGGCCGTGCGAGGAGAATCCGGGACGCGGCTTCCGGGTGAACTTCGGCTCGACGCAGGCGCTTCTCGACGCCTGCGTCGCCCAGCAGGCGCGCAAGTTCTTCATGGTCAGCTCGATCGCGGTGTTCGGCCGCGACGTGCCGGAGCCGGTCCGCGACGACGCGCCGAAGAATCCGGAGACGGTCTACGGCCAGACGAAGCTCGCCTGCGAACACCTGCTGCAGTGGTACGCGCGAAAGCGCGCGCTGGATGCCTGCGCCTTGCGCTTCACCTGGGTCTTCGGGCCGGGCCGAACGACGGGGATCACGGCCACGTACTCGTCGCTCGTGCTCGATGCCATCGCGCGCGGGGAGCCGGTCGCGATTCCCAATCCGGGGGAGCGGGGCGACTGGCTCTACGTGCGGGACGCCGTCCGGGCCATCCTCGCGGTGTGGGACCAGGGCGGCCTCGCGCAGCGCATCTTCAACGTCGCCGGCGGCGTGCACTCGATCCGCGACGTCGTCGACATCGCGCTGAGGATCCGCCCGGGGGCGCGGGTCGACTTCGGCGGGAGCACCGCGCCGCTGTCGCCCTATCCGGCGGCGTACGACGACGCCCCGGCGCGCAGCCAGTTCGGCTGGCGGCCGGGCTACACCATCGAAGCCGCCGTCGCCGAGCACCTCCGCGTGGTGGCCTCCGGCTGACGGGCGAACGGACTGCGAGGAAACGAGATGCAGGAAGTCCTCCTTGACTACGGCGACGGGCGCATGCGGGTGGAGCTTCCGGACACCGCGGTCGTCGTGCGGTACGGCGAGACGTACTCGGATCCGCCCGGCGTGGACCCCGTGGAGGCGACGCGCGCCGCCCTTGCGGCGCCGCTGGGCACCGCGCCGTTGCGCGAACTGGCCGGCCCGGGCAGGAAGGCGGTCATCGGCTTTCCCGACCGCGTGAAGGGCGGAGCGCATCCGAAGAGCCATCGCCGGGTCGCCATTCCGCTCATCGTCGAGGACCTGCTGGCGGGCGGCACGAGGCTCGAGGACATCACGCTGCTGTGCGCGATGGGGCTCCACCGCAAGAACACGCTCGAGGAGTGGTACGCGTACCTGGGCGCGGACATCGTCGAGCGCTTCTGGCCCGGGCGGCTCGTGAACTACGACGCCGAAGCGCCCGATCTCGTCGATCTCGGAACCGACGCGATGGGCAACCGGGTCCAGTGCAACCGGCTGATGGCCGAGGCGGACGTGCCTGTGGTCGTCGGGCACGTGACCGGCAATCCGTACGGCGGCTACAGCGGCGGCTACAAGATGATCGTCACCGGCATGTCCGGCTGGCAATCGATCGCGTCGCACCACGTGCCGTCGACCATGCATCGGCGCGACTGGCTGGGTGCGAGCACGACGTCGCACATGCGCAAGCAGTTCGGATCGATCGGGCGGGCGATGGAGCAGGGGATCGGCAAGCGCTTCTTCGCCGTGGATGCCGTGCTCGGCCAGCACGCGCAGGTGCTGGACGTCAAGGCCGGGGTGCTCGACCTGGTTGAGCAGGCCACGTGGCCGCTCGCCGACAGGCGCACGAACATCGCGCTCGACATGGACGAGCCGGCCGACATCCTCGTGATCGGGCTGCCGCGGAACTTCCACTACGGCCCGGGGATGGGAACGAATCCGATCCTGATGAGCCTCGCCATCGGGGGCCAGTTCTCGCGATGCTGGAACGCCCTGCGCGAGGGGGCGGTCGTGATCGCGGCCTCGGTGTGCGACGGGTGGTTCAACGCCCACTGGTTCCCGTCGTACGAGGAAACCTACGCCGCGCTGCAGCGCTTCACGGATGCCGCCGACTTCCTGAAGTCCGGCGACGCCGCGGCGATCGTCGGCGACTACGACTACCGCTGGCAGTACTCGAACCGCTACACCTATCACCCCTTCCACGCGATGAGCATGATCAGCGGCGGGAGCGCGGCGCTCCTCTGGACCTCGTCGGTGTTCATCGTCGGCCCGAAGGCGCCGCAGTACGCGCGCGGCATGGGGTTCGTCCCCGTGCGCGATTTCGCGGAGGCGATGCGGCGGGCCGAGAAGATCGTCGGCCGCAATCCGCGCGTCCTGTGCACCCCCGAGTGCTTTTCCGGCGGCGCGGCCGTCCACCTGCACCGCAGGAACGCCGCGCACGCGTGATGTCGCGGCCGGTCGGGTCGGCCGACCGGCGGTGGAGCGAAGACTTCCCGGAGACGACGATGGCGATCGTTGGAGTGATCGGGGCCGGCGTGATGGGCGGCCGCGCCGCCGAGACCCTGGCGGCGGCGGGTCACGCGGTGTGCGTGTTCGACGTCGTGGCGGCGGCCGCCCGGCGGCTGGCAGGCGCCGGCATTGCGGCGCTGCCGTCGCCCGCCGAGGTTGCGCGGACGGCGGACGTCGTCCTCATGTACCTGCCCGGCCCGCGGGAGGTCGCGGAGTGCGTCGCCGGTGCCGGCGGTCTCCTGACGACGGCCCGGGCAGGCACGGTCGTCGTGGATCAGAGCACCGTGGATCCCGAAACGTCGAAGCGCATGGCAGCGATCGCGCGCGCGACGTCGGTCGGCTACCTCGATGCCCCGGTGCTCGGTCGGCCGGCGATGGTGGGAAAGTGGGCGCTGGTCGTCGGCGGGCACGCGGACGACGTCGCGACGTGCGCGCCGGTGCTCCAGGCCCTGGCGGCCAACGTCTTCCACATCGGCCCATCGGGCGCCGGCAACCAGGTCAAGCTGCTCAATCAGCTGATGTTCGGCGCGATCAACGCGATGACCGCGGAGATGATGGCGATCGCGGAGCGGGTCGGCGTCCCTCCGAAGCTCCTCTACGAGACGATCACGGCGAGCCAGGCGGGCACGGTGAGCAACCTGTTCAGGGAACTCGGCGCGAGAATCGCGGCGGACGACTACCGCGATCCGACGTTCTCGGTCGACCTGCTCGTCAAGGACGTGAGCCTCGCCGCGGAGATGGCCCGCGTGCACGGCGCACCGCCGATCCTGGCGCGGAGCGTCGAGTTCCTCAACGAGGCGGCGCGCGCGCAGGGGCTCGGCTCGCTCGACACCGCGGTGATGTGGAAGTGCTACGCCCGGTTCTGGGAACGGTCGGACCCCGTTTCGCGCGCCAGCTAGCTGGCCGCCGCAGGCGTCGGATCGGCGCAGCGCCCGCTGCCGGCCGTCGAGCGCCCCTCGACCCGACGTCGAGGCCGGCGCGCACTTGCGTGCGCTCACCCGCCACCGGGCTGCGCGCCTGATTCGCTCGCGGCGTCCCGGCCCGAGGCGCGCGCCGGCAGTGTCCCCGGGTAGAGCCGCTCGAGCGTCGCGCGCGCGACGTCGTCCAGCAGGTCGCGCACGCGGCCCTCCAGCGCGTCCCGGTCGCAGCCCGGCGCGCGGTCGGACCACAGCGCCCGCAGCGCGTCCGCGCGCGCGTCGACGATCTCCGCGACGAGCGGCTGCCAGAACGGCGGGTACTCGGTCTCGACCCAGCCGCCCCGCCCGCGGCCGTAGTGCGCGACCGCGAGGTAGCGGAGCACGGCGGAGCGCACGAGCCCGGTGAGCACTTCGTCGTTCCAGCGCACGACGATGCCGGACTGCCCGCGCACCGCGTTCATGCCGCGCGCGATGCCCGCGCCGCCGAGCGCGCCCATCAGCGCGCCCGCGAGCACGCCAGCGCCGAACGTGAGCCCGCCGGCCGCGAGGTCGGCCGCCAGGCCGGTCACCGCGCCGGACAGCACGCCGCCCATCACGGCCGCCTTGCCCTCGCTGAGCGGCGCCTCGGCCGTCGCGCTCGCGGCGAGGCGCGCGAGCACCTCCTGCGCCGCGTGCCCCTCGAGTTCGTGCAGCGCGATCATGCGGTCGGTGCTCTCGCGCAGGCCGGCGTCGAGCCGAGCCGCCAGCGCCTCGGACGCCTTGCGCTTCGCCGCGTCGCCGTCGTCGCGCGTCAGGCCGAGGCTGCGGCCGAGCTCGCGCAGCGCGCCCTTCACGCCGGGATCGGGCAGCACCTCGCGGTCGCAGGCCGCGGCGGCGATCGGCGCGGCGAGCGCGGCCATCGAGGCGTCGAACTGCGCAAGCCGCCGGGCCTGCCACGCCGCGGCGAGCCGCGCGAACGCCGCCCTTTGCTCGTCGGGCAGCGCGTCGCCGACGACGTCGAGCAGCGCGAGCTCCTGCACCCAGCAGCGCGCGAACGCGTCGAGCGTGACGACGGCGCGCACGAAGGGACGCTCGCCGAGCGCCGCGCGCCAGCGCGCCTCCTCCGAGCGCTCCTCGCCGTGCGGCCGCGGCCGGCCCGTCTGGTTGAGCAGCACGACGACCGGCTTGCCGATCCAGGCGAGCACCCGCATCTCCGGATCGAGGTAGCCTGCGTCCGCCGGTGCCTCGGCCGCGTTGACGAGATACAGGACGACGTCGGCCTCGTCGCGCACGTTGCGCACGGCGAGCTGCGACAGGTAGAAGGCGCGGTCGCGGAAGCGGTCCCAGACCTCCGAGAGGAACCAGCCGATCGGGTTGCCCTGCTGCTCCAGCCGCCTCGCGAGCCGCGTGCTGTCGCCGAAGCCGGGCGTGTCCCACAGCGTCAGCGCGTCGCCCTCGGGCGTGTCGATCATCGGGTAGGGGGTGGCCTCGGCGGTCACGTGCGCGGCATCGCGCACCTCGCCGACGTCGCGGCCGAGCAGCGTGCGCGCCAGCGTCGTCTTGCCTGCGTTCGTGTGCGAGATCAGCGACAGCGCGATCTGCGTGCCCGCCGCGCTCACGTGCGGGCTCCGAGCGCGTCCTCCAGCACGGTTTCGACGGCCGCGAGGTCGGGTGCGCGCAGGTCGACGAACACGACCGGCACGCCCGCGTGGCCGAGGACCTCGCGCCACGCGGCGCGGCGCGCTTCCAGCCGCGTCGCGTCGAGACCCTGCGCGACGAGCGGCGACTCGTCGACCAGCGCGACCGTCTCGGCGCGCGCGAGCGCGGCGAGGAAGCGCCCGTGCAGCTCGGGCTCCGGCGTCGCGGCGCCGCCGAACACGACGAACGTCGCGGCGTGCGGCTCCGCCGCGGCCGCCGGCGCTTCGCCGCCGTACGGGACCGACGCGGCCACGTGCAGCGCGGCGCTCCCGCCGAAGCCGCGCGCGACGATCGCCTCGAGGCCCTCGTCGGCCTTCGGAGGCAGCGCGTAGCTGTAGGGCACCGCGTACACGCGCGCCGGGCCGCCGCGGTAGCCGCGCAGCAGCCGGCGGAAGTACGGCGCGTCGAGCGGCAGGCGCAGGTGGCGGGCACGATGGCGCTCGACCGCGCCGGCGAGCAGCGCGAGCAGGAGCCGCGGGGCGACGACGAGCAGGCCGACGGTGGCGGCCATCAGGTGCAGCCAGCGCGCGGCGTTCTCGCCGCCGGGCGCACGGATCGCGGCGATCGCCTGCGCGTCGGGGATCGCGATGCCGCTGACCGCCGCGCCCGGCGCGTACGCGATCCGCGCGATCTCGTGCACGGCCTGCGGCGCGAGGAACGTGCTCTCCCAGGCCGCCTGGTACTCGTAGGCGAGGCCGCGCACGTACAGTCCGGCGAGGACGCCGAGCGCCAGCGCGGCCGCCGCGAGGTGCAGGATGCGCGACGCGCGGACGGCGTACAGCGGCGCGGCGAGCTGCGCCCACGCCGCGCCGAGCGCGCCGAGCGCCTCGCCGAGGTCGCCGCCGCGGCCGCGCACGGCGCCTCCGGCGACGCGTGCGATCGCGCGCCGGAGCGGGCCGAGCGGCGGCGGCTCGCCGAAGCGCACGACGTAGCCGACGGCCAGGACCACGTACACGGCGAGGTTCCAGGCGATGAGGCCGAGCACCGGCGGCGCGAGGATGTTCACGCGGCCGCCGTCGCCGATGCGGTCGAGCGCGAAGCCGAGCACGAACGCCGCGAGGACGATCGCGGTGCCGATCCAGCCGCGCCAGTGCAGGGAACGCACGGCGCGCGGCAGCGTCTTCGCGCGCTCGCCCAGCCGCTCGAGCACGAAGCCCGCCCGGCGCGCGAGGAAGGCTTCGGGCGAAGCCTGCGCGCCGACGACCTCGGCGGCGGCGCGGCTCGCCCACGCGCGGTCGGCGTCGCTCCACAGGGTGCGCGCGCGATCGGAGGTCTCGATCGCGCGCACGGCGGTCACGTCGAGGGCGGCACGCTCGTCCATGGAGGCGCCGATTCTACGCGGGCCGCGACCCGTCGCTCACGGGCTCCGCAGGCGCGGGATCGTGATGCGCTCCGGCCTCGCGGGGGGCGGTGGAGGCGGCGGAGGCGGCGCGTAGAGCGCGAGGAACTGCTCGACCAGCGCGACGTAGGCCTGCGTCTCGGGGAACGGCGGGATCGAGCGCGCGTAGCGCTCGACGGCGCCCTCGCCCGCGTTGTAGGCCGCGAGCGCGAGGCGCAGGTCGCGGTCGAAGCGCTCCATGAGGTCGGAGAGGTAGCGCGTGCCGATGCGCACGTTCGTCGCCGGGTCCTTCAGCTTCTGCTCGACGCTGCGCCTCGCATCCGCGGCGAGCCCGTAACGCTCCGCGGTGGCCGGCACGACCTGCATCAGGCCGACGGCGCCCTTCGGCGACACCGCGGCCGGCTCGTACGCGGACTCGACGGCGACGACGGCGCGCACGAGCGCGGGGTCGAGCCCCTGACGCTTCGCCTCGCGCTCGATCAGCGGCGCGAAGCGCTCGACGTTCGGATGGTCCGCGACACGCTGGTAGATGATCGCCGCCGCCCCCTCCGCCGGCGGGAGCACCGGCGCAGCGGCGGCGGGCGGCGCGACGTCGAGGCTCGTCGGGCCCCTGTAGAACAGCTTGTAGCGCTCGTCGAGCCGCTCGGTCGCGAAGTGCGCCTTGCCGGTCTCGTCGACGTAGGCCCACAGGTCGGCACGCGCCGGGCCCGCGGCACCCAGCGCGGCGGCGAGCAGGGCGAGGGCGATCGCGCGGGACACGGCGGCTCGGTCAGGCACGCGGCGCGGCCTCGAGGAGCTTGACCAGCGCGTGCAGCGTCCGGTTGACCGGCACGGGGACGCCGCGTTCGGCGCCGCGCCGGACGACGTAGCCGTTCAGCGCGTCGATCTCGGTGGCCTTGCCGCGCTGGACGTCCTGCGCCGTGGACGAGAACTGCTGGCCCATGGCGGCGGCGACGTCCCACACGGCGCGCATCAGCGCCGCCTCGTCGAGCGCGACGTCGTCGGCGCGCGCGACGGCGATCGCCTCGCGCACCGCGTCCTCCATCACCGTCCGCACCCCGGCGCTCGCCGCCATGCGGGCGTAGCGCGCGCGGCCGAGCGCCGAGACCGCGTTGAAGGCGCAGTTGATCACGAGCTTCGTCCACAGCGCGGCCTCGACGTCGGGCGAGAGCGGGCAGGGCACGCCGGCGCGCTCGAACGTGGCCGCGATCGCGGCGAGGTCGCCGCTCGCGTCGCCGCGGCCGCGCGCCGCGCGCGGCACGCCGAGCACCAGGTCGCCGCGCCCGACGTGACGCACGCGCCCGGGCCCCTCCATGATCGTGCCGACGTAGACGACGGCGGCGTACACCGGTTGCGGCAGCACGGCAGCGAGGCGCGCGCCGTTGTCCACGCCGTTCTGCAGGGACACGACGCGCGCGGCGGGGTCGAGCGGCGCGGCGATCGCGCGCGCCGCGGCTTCGGTGTCGGTCGACTTGACGCAGAACAGCACGAGGTCCGCGTCGCGAACGGCGTCGTCGTCGGTCGTCGCGGCGACCCGGATGCGTGTCTCGCCGCTGTCGCGCACGACGACCAGGCCGTCGCGCGCGATGGCCTCGACGTGCGCCGGGCGTCCGATCAGCGTGACGCGCGCGCCGGCGCGCGCGAGCATGCCGCCGAAGTAGCAGCCGACGGCCCCGGCGCCGAGGACGGCGACGTGGCGCGGGAACGGGGCGGGAGCGTTCATGCACGGGGCCTTCGCGAGCGCGCCTCGCGGCGCGGGCGCCGCGGCGGCTTCGGCCGCCGCACCCGCGCTGCGCTCGCGGCGCTACTTCGGCAGCTTCCCCTGCACGCCCTCGACGTAGTAGTCCATCTTGTTGAGGGTGGCGTCGTCGATCGTCCTGCCCGCGGCGATGCGCTCCTTGCCCGCGTTGTCCTTCACCGGCCCGGTGAACGGGTGGAACGTGCCGGCCCTGATGCCGGCTTCGGTCCTGCGCACGAGGTCCTGCACGTCCTGCGGCACGGCCTTGCTGAACGGCGCCATGCGGATCACGCCCTCCTTGATCCCCATCCACGGCGACTCGCTCTTCCACTTGCCGTCGAGCGCGGCCTGCGCCGTGCGGGTGTAGTACTCGCCCCAGTTGTGCGTGACCGCGGTCAGGTGCGCGTTCGGGCCGTACTTCGACATGTCGGAGTGGTAGGCGACGGCGTACACCTTCTTCGCCTCCGCCGCCTGCACGGCGGCGGTCGAGTCCGTGTGGTGCGTGACGACGTCCGCGCCCTGCGAGATCAGCGTGTCCGCGGCCTCGCGCTCGCGGCCCGGGTCGTACCACGAGTTCACCCACACCACCTTGACCTCGGCCTTCGGGTTGACGCTCCGCATCCCGCGCGCGAACGCGTTGATCCCCATCACCACCTCGGGGATCGGGAACGCGGCGACGTAGCCGGCGGTGTTGGTCTTCGTCATCCTCCCGGCGACGATGCCGGCGAGGTAGCGGCCCTCGTAGAAGCGCGCGTTGTAGGTGCCGACGTTCTTCGCGGTCTTGTAGCCGGTGGCGTGGTTGAACATCACCTTCGGGAAGGTCTGCGCCACCTTGATCGTCGGGTTCATGTAGCCGAACGACGTGGTGAACACGAGCTGGTGGCCCGACTGGGCGAGCTCGCGGATCACGCGCTCGGCGTCCGCCCCCTCGGGCACGCTCTCGACGTACTTCGTCGCGACGCGGCCGCCCAGCGCCTTCTCCATCTCCTTGCGCCCCACGTCGTGCTGGTAGGTCCAGCCGGCGTCGCCGATCGGGCTCACGTACACGTAGCCGATCTTCAGCGGTTCGCCGGGCTTCGGCTGGACGGTGGCGGGCAGGGCGGCGGCAAGCGCGGCGCAGGCCGCGAGCGCGACCAGCGACCTGCGGCGGAAGGCGAGGGACATGGGGGCTCCTGGAGGGGAACGCGGCGGTGGGCGGCCCGCGGCCCGCGGGCTCGGGTCGCGATTGTACGCCGCCGCGGCGGCGCGCAGCCTGCGCCCGCGCCCGCCGCGGGTCCGCGCGGGGGCCGCGGTCAGCGCGACGTCCCGCTGGCGTTGCGACGGGCCAGGGCGGCCAGCTGGCGGTCGTGCGCGCGCGCGAGCGTGGCCAGTGCCGCGCTCGCCCCGACCAGTGCGAGGAACATGTCGGACTGCGTGTCCCACTCGTCGCCCTGCGTGCCGAGGAACTCGTGCGCCCCCTGGCCCAGCGCCAGCGCCGCGGCCCACTCGACCAGCTCGTAGCTGGCGCTGATCGCCAGTACAACGCACACGACGAGGAAGGCGAGCATGCGCGCTCCGTTCACGAAGCGGCCGCGCACCAGGATCTCGCGGGCCACGATCGCCGGCGCGAAGCCCTGCATGAAGTGCCCGATCTTGTCGTAAGGGTTGCGGTCCAGCCCGAGCCAGGCCTGCAGCTCGAAGCCGAGCGGGACGCGCGCGTAGGTGTACATCCCGCCCAGCATCAGCACCGCGCCGTGCAGGAAGACGAGCACGTAGAGCAGCGTCGTCAGCGGATAACGCCGGTAGGTCCACCACAGCAGCGGGAGCGCCACGATCACCGGCAGCACTTCCATCAGCCACGTGAGGCGGTCGTGGGGCCGCCACCCGGTGACCGCGAGCATCGCCACCGTCCCCGCGGCGAGCGCCAGCAGGAAGGGGCCGCGCGAGGGGGCGTCGCTCGCGTCGCGGGAGGCGGATCCGTGCATGGTGGGCAACGTCAACGGGCGCGGCGCATCGCGATGCCGCGCCGCCGGCGCCCGGCGTACCACGGCGCGAGCGCACAGACGGCGAGGCTCGCGTAGAAGGCGAGCCCCGCCACCGGATCGCGTTCGGTGAACACCTGCGCGACCGTCATGCCCCGCAGGGCGACGCCGACGGCGACGTCGGCGGCGAGGACCAGCGCCGTCGCGAGGACGCCGACGCCAAGCCGGCCGCTCGCGTGCAGGTCCGGGGCCACGCGGCGGGCGATCCACGCCGCCGCGAGCGCGATGACGGCGAGCATCACGGGCATCTCCAGCAGCTCCGCGGCGCGCCTGCCGACGCGGGGCTCGAGCAGCAGCACGCGCAGCGGGCCGAGCAGCAACCCGGCGCCGAACACGCAGCCGAAGTAGACCAGAGCGAGCCACACGGTGCGCATCGTCGCGCCGGCGGACGGGCCGTCAGCGCGGCGGCACGGCGCCGCCCTCCGGCCAGTCCGTGTCGCCGACGCGCTGCAGCCTCGTCTCGATCATGCGCACCGCCGGCTGGCCGTCCGCCAGCCGCTCGCTGATCTCGGTCCACGTGCCGTCGCGGATCGTGGCCGTGTGGCGGATCGTCACCGGCCCGTGGCGCTGGGTCCAGCTGAAGCCGTCGTCGCGCACGTCGAGCGGATAGTCGCCCTGACGCCCGCGCGTGTAGGTGCGCAGCGAGTAGCTGCGCTCCTGCGGCGAGTACGAGATCACGCCGATGGCGTGGAACTCGAGGCGGCCGTCGGCCGCATATCCGCGCCCCTCGACGAAGCGCAGCGTGCCGTCGAGCGCCGCGCCGGAGCGCTCGGTCTGCACGAGCTCGCGGCGCGTGCCGTCGGCCAGCGCGACGCTCGCCGTTCCGCGCCACGTGCCGTCGAGCATCGCCAGCCGCCGCATCGCCGCCTTCTGCGCGTCGACGACGGCGTTGCCCGCGGACTGCGCGCCGGACTGCCCTGCGGCGGCGAGCAGTAGCACGATCGCGGCGGCGAGGCGGAAGGCGCGGCGCATGGTCGACTCCGCAGCGGGCATCCCGGCGCGGGGGCGCGGCGGCGAGCGCGATGCTACCGCGATCGCGGACATCCTGCGCGGCGACGGCACGGCGTCCCCGGGATCCTGCGTCCGGCGCCCGGCGTCACTGGTCGGCATAGCCGTCGTCCCAGGTCCGCTGCGCGTCGTGGTTGCGCAGGTCGACGCCGTGGTCGACGTACGCCTTGAGCGGGAACAGCACGTTCAGCCAGCCGGCGTGCACCTCGTTCCAGTGCCCGTCGTCCACGCCGTCGTGCCTCAGCGCGAGGTCCGTGCCTCCGTGGCCATCGCCGGCGAGCTCGATCGTCACGCGGCCGGCGAAGTAGTCGACGACGAAGCGCCGCGGACGCTCGCGCGCGACGATCGGCGCGACGACGCGCGCGCCGTTGGCGAAGCGGAACCGGATCGCGCGGTGGTCCTCCACCGCCTCCTCGGCCCAGAACGCCGCCCGCCCCGCGTCCGAGTCGATCGCGTCGTAGACGCGCTCCGGCGCCGCGCGCAGGTGCAGCCGCCAGCGGATCGGGCCTCCCGGCGCGTCACCGCGCATGCGCGACGGCCCGTGCGGTCCGCGGACGCCCGGACGTCATCCGACGACCGCCTCCGCGCGTGCGAGCAGCCTGGCGGGCACGTCGATGCCCAAGGCGCGCGCGGTCCTCACGTTGACCGCGAGCGTGAACGGCGAAGGAAGCTCGATCGGCAGCTCGTCCGGGCGCGCCCCGCGCAGGATGCGGTCGACGTACCCGGCGGAGCGCTGCGGAAGGTCGGGGAACTCGGCCGCGTAGGCCATGAAGCCGCCGCGGTCGGCGAAGCGCCGCATGCCGGAGATCGCGGGGATCCCGTGGGCGAACTGCAACTGCACGATCGCGTCGCGCTTCGCGTCGTCGAGGATCAGGATCGGCTGGACGATCGCACCGTGCACGCCGCGGCGCGACCTCGACTTCGCGTCCGTCACGCCAGCCCCTCGCGGCGAGTGCCGTGCGGAATCGGCTCGCGAACGGCTCGGGCGTTCCGAAGACGAGCAGTCCGACCCGGCGCGGCGGACTGCGCGCGAACGAGGGCGGGCCACGCCAGAGCAGCGGCGGCACCGGCCATCACCCGGCGGCGGTTGCTGGTCGGCACGGATCCTACTCGCGCGCGGGGCTGTCGACCCGCTTCACCATCAGGTACTTGACGATGTCGTCCGGGAACCCGCGCAGCTCGAAGCGCACCTCGTAGCCGAGGCCGAGGTAGAGCGCAGGCGCCTGGAAGCTGAACGTCTCGAGGTAGAAGGTCGTGCAGCCGCGTTCGAGCGCTCCATCCTCGAACTGCTGCATCAATCGCCGGCCGATGCCCTGGCGCCGGTGCGCGCGGTCGACCCACAGCTGCTGCAGCTCGCAGCACTCGCCCCACGTGCGGCCCACCGCGCCGCCGACGACCTCGCCGGTCGGCAGCCGCGCGAAGCACGAGAGGCGCTCGACCTCGAGCAGCGGCGCCGCCTCGTCGTTGGCGGCGCCGAGGCCGGAATCGACCAGCCGGCCGGCCTCGTGCGGAATGTCGTCGTGGACGGTGAACGTGAGCGTCGGCTTCATCGTGGCCTCGCGGGGCGTCGGGCGCGATGCGGTCAGTGTAGCGACGAGGGGCGCCCGTGGACACCGCGGATCACGGGGCCGCCGCGTCGGCCTTCGGCGCGCGGGGCGCGGCCGTGCGCGGGCGGCGCTCGAAGGTCTCGGCCTCGCGGAACGCGAGGATGGCGCGATCGCGCTCGCGCGCGTACGCCTCCGCGAAGGCCTGCGGGGACGCGTACGGTCCGGCCACGTGCCCGGGGCGCGCCGAGTCGGCGAAGACGTAGTAGCCACCGCCGCGGCGGAAGCCCGCCACCCAGTGCAGGCGCAGCGTCTCGCCGCCCACGCTGACCGGCGCGAACTCGATCATCAGGTAGTGTGGGCGAAGCCCCGGATCGATGGCGCGCAGCGTCTCCACGCCGAAGCGGGCGACGTCGACGCACACGCCGGTCGGCGCCGCGAAGAACTCCGCCGGCGTGCGGATCTGCGGCGTCGCGCCGCGTGCGCGCGCCGACGCCGACAGCAGCAGCGCGCGCGAGCGGTCGTAGCCGAAGCGCGCGCCGATCCACGCGTTCACGTCCTCGGGCGTGCGCCAGGCGTGCAGCGCGTCCGCGTACGACGGCGCATCCACGTACGCGCCCGGGCGCGGCCAGCCGGCCGGCGGCGCGTCCGGCGGCGTCGCGGCTTCGCGCGCAGGTCCGGTCGCGGCGCACGCCCCGAGCCAGGCGGCGAGGGCGAGCCCGGCGACGCGCGCGCGCGTCATCACGCGGGCCCCCTGTCGCGGTCGCGCAGCCTCGCGCGCAGCGCCTCGCGGCGCGCCTGGCTCGCCGGCGGCCAGTGCTGGCGCAGGTCGTAGTACTCGGGCACCGCGTTGGCGAGCGGCGGCAGCACGACCCACGGCTGCTTCGACGACGTGAAGATGTGGATGTCGGGCGGCAGGTGGTCGGGCGCGTCGAGCGTGCCGACGCGCACGAACGCGACCGCGTCGCCGGCGCCGGCGTAGTGGCTCCACACCGCGATGCGGCAGCGCGGGCAGCGGACGATCCGCTGGCCGCGGCCGCTCGGCGAGGGGGTGTCGACGGCCTCCGGCGTGCCGTGCAGCAGCGTGACGCGGTCCGCCTCGATGAGCGCGTTGAGCGCGAACGACGAGCCGGTCTCCCGCTGGCACCAGCGGCAGTGGCAGCAGTGCACGTACAGCGGCGGCGTGTGCATGCGATAGCGCACTTCACGGCAGTCGCAGCCACCGTCGAGCGGAAAGACCGGGTCGTCGGGCATCGCGTGCAGCGGCAGACGGGAGGACCGCCCATGGTCGCACCGCCGCCGCGCGGCGTCCATCCTCGGCCGGCGCACCCGGCGGCGGTGCTTCGCGGTCGACGCGACGCTTCGCAGCGCGCCGGCAGCACGTCGGATCAGGCGAGGAGCAGCGCCAGCGCGACCGCCGCCGGAAGCGCCTGCACGAAGAGGATCGCGCGGCTCGCCGTGACGCCGCCGAAGATCCCCGCGACGATGGCGCAGCCGAGGAAGAACGCCTTGATCGCCGTGCCGGCGGGACCCAGCGCGAGCCCCCACGCGAGGCCGGCGGCCAGGAAGCCGTTGTAGAGCCCCTGGTTGGCCGCGAGCACCTTCGACGCGCGCGCCGCCTCCGGCGAGTGCCCGAACACGCGCAGGCCGAGAGGCTTGTCCCAGAGGAACATCTCCAGCACGAGGAAGCCTGCGTGCAGCAGCGCGACCAGCGCGACGGCGGCGTCGGCGACCGGCGTCACGCCGCGCCTCCGCGCGCGAGAAGGGGCGCCGAAGTCTTCACGGCGCCGGCATGCTGTGCCACCACAGCCGGCATTCCCGGCACGCGACGGCGTCGAAGGTGGCCTGCAGTACGCCGTCGAGCACCATCCGCGGCAGCGGATCGCCGGGCTTGCGCGCGACGAGGTTCGTGCCTGTCGACGCTGCCCAGATGCGGAACAGCTCCTCGGAGGCGACCTGGTAGGTGACGTGCCAGTGCGCGATGCCGCCGCCGGGCGTCGCGGCGAGCACCTCGTAGCTCACGCGGACGTCCTCCTGCAGCTTGACGCGCTGCCAGTATGCGCCGAGCTGCGCGTGACCGCGCTGCTCGGCGAACGGGGTGTTGCGGTAGACGCCGTCGGGGACGAACAGCGCGCAGAACGCGCGCTCGTCGCGCGCTTCCCACGCGGCCTTGTAGCCGCGCATGAACTCGTCGATGGTCATCGTGACGGATCCTCCGCGCGTCGCGCGGCGTCGGGCCGAGCCTACGCCGGGGTCGCGCCGCTCGTCAACGACGGCCACGGCCGCCGGCGTCCGGCCGCGCCGCGTCGAGACGCCTGACCCAGATCGCGCCGTCGACCGGCGTGCCGTCCGGCGCCAGCGAGTCGTGCGGGATCACGCCGGCGAGCGTCCAGCCGAGCGCCCGGTAGAGGCGCTCGCTCGCGCTGCCGTGGCGCGTCATCAGCGTCAGCACGGGACGGCTCATGCGGCGCGCTTCGTCCTCGGCCGCGCGCATCAGCGCCGCCCCGATCCCGCGTGCGCGCGCGCGCCGGTGGACGATCAGCTTGGCCACCTGCGCGCGGTGCGCCTGGAACGCGGCGTGGAGCGGCTGCACCACGACCACGCCGGCCACGCCCTCGGCATCCTCCGCGACGATCACCGCGCTGTCCTGTGCGGACGCGGCGAGGTCGCGCCAGTGGCGCGTGGCCTGCTCCGGCGTCAGGCCGGCGAGGAAGCCAAGCGACGCGCCTTCGGCGACCGCCGCGGCGAGCAGGGCGCCCAGCGCGGCGGCGGCGGCATCGATGGCCTCCGCGTCGAGGCGTCGCAGCTGCGCCGGCGGGGCGTTCGCGTCCACGCGCGCGCTATCGCGCCCGGCGCAGCCGCCTCGCGTTGGCGCGCGCGGTCCGGTGCAGCGGCCGCAGGCCCTGCCCGAGCACGTCGGCCAGCGCGCCGTCGCGCTGCCTGCGCAGGCGCCGGGCCAGCGACGGCCAGTTCCACGGCGACCACGCCATCGCCGCACACGACCACGCGAAGGCCTGCTGCGCGAGCACCGCCCGCGTCACCATCGCCATCCACGCCTCGGCGAACGCGGCCGGCTTCTCGGCGACCATGCGCGCGAACTCGCGCCGGTCGCGCGCGTCGGGCACGGGACCCGACTGCAGCATGCGGGCCGCGCGCAGCGCGATCACCTGCGGGGCAGCGAGCGCGAGGCCCGCGGCGTGGCGCGTCACGGCGGCGGGTCGGCGGCGGGAACGGGGCATGGAACGCTCAACGAAGGTCGCCGGGGGAAGGGGCCGAGCCGCGCAGCACCAGCGGCAGCGCGGGGTGGAGGTCGTGCACGACGTCGCCGTCTGCCGCGAAAGCGAGCGCGAGGGCGTGGCTGCCGTCACGATACCCGATCACGCACGCGTCGCGCAGGCACCGCGACGCCGCGGAGAGCTGCCCGGCTGCCGGCGTGCACACCTCCACGCGCCGCAGCGAGCGCAAGACGGCCCCGCGGCCGGGCGTCGCGGCTGCAGGTTGGCGCGGGCGGGGCAGCGCGGGGAGCACGGCGATCAGCGGCTCGGCCAGCGGGACGCCGTCGGCCAGCGCGATGGCGGATCCCGCCGGCAGGTACGCGGGGCGGTACTCGCGCGCCGCGAACGGCAGCGCTGCACGTTCGTCCATCCTGCGCAGCACGAGGCCGAACGGACTGGCGCCGCCGTCGCGCAGCGTCCACCGTTCCCACAGCTGCGTGACGCGCGCGCTCGCACCGCGGGCGGCCTTCGCGTCGTCCACCCAGAGGAGCTCGAGGTAGACGTCGTCGAAGAAGAAGCGCCGGTTCGCGGTGCCCTGCCCGGGGTGCGCGTTGCGCGGCCCTTCGGCGAATCCCCGGCGCAGCAGCGCCTCGGCTTCGGGCGCGCCCGGCGCGCACAGGACGAACACGTGGTCGAGCTGCAGCGCGCCCGTCACTCCCAGGGGTCCCAGAACGACTGCGGCGGGAACGCGGCGAACTGCGGCAGCCCGTCGGTGATCGTGTGCCACGGGGCCTTCGAGCCGACGTGGACGTGCACGATCGGCCGCACCAGCGGGTCGTCGTCGAGCGTGCCGGCGGGAACGATGACGTGCGCGCCCGCGTCCTCCAGCACCGGCACGTTCGAGCCGCAGGTCGCGCAGAACGCGCGCACGTTGCCGGGCGACGACGGATAGCGGGTCACGTTCTCCTCGCCCGCGATCCAGCGGAAGCGCGTGCCGTCGGCGTGCAGGAAGCTGCCGAATGCCGCCGCGTGCGCCTTGCGGCACATCGCGCAGTGGCAGTGGTTGATGAACCGGGGCACGCCGTCCAGCTCGTAGCGGACGCGCCCGCAGAGGCAGGAGCCGCGGATCACGGCGACCTCGACGGATCGGGCCGCCACCCGGGCCGGACCGCGCGTGGCGCTCTCCGCCCCGCGTGCGCCGGCGCGTCGAGGTTCGCGCCGGCGCCCTCCGCGGCCAGCGTCGACGCCGCGGGCACTAAGTCCTCGTCGGGGGGGCGGCGCACGGTCAGCGCCGCGTGACGACGCGGACCACCGCTTCGGCGTGGTCGACGAAGCCCATGCGCCGGTAGAGCGCCCGGGCGCGCTCGTTGTCGCGCATCACGTGCAAAAAGGGCGTTTCGCCGCGCGCGAGCTGGCGCCGCACGAGGATGGTCATCAGGCGCCGCGCCCAGCCGCGTCCCTGCCACGCGGGGAGCGTGCACACGCCGCTGATCTCGCGCCACGGACCGGCCGACATGCGCTCGCCCGCCATCGCCACCAGCGTCGGGCCGTCGAACACGCCCACGTAGTCGCCCAGCTCGATCGTGCGCGGCCCGAACGGCCCGGGCCGCGTCGCCGTCGCGAGATCGAGCGCCTGCGCGGCGTGCCCGCGCCCGAGCGCGACGGCCTCCGGCAGCGGGTCGCCGGGAGGCGGGGGCGCGTCCCACACCATCTTGAACATCGTGGTCTCGACGTCGACGGTCCAGCCGTCGGGCGCGGGGCCCTGCCATCCGTCGGTGTAGAAGTGCTCGCCGGGCGTGCAGAACGGCGCGAGCGCCGCGAAGTCGGGCTCGCGCTGGTCGGCGAAGCCCAGGATCGGCGAGAAGCCGCGCGCATAGCGGCGCGCCGTGGCCGTGCCTTCCGCGAAACGCGACTGGCGCCCGGACAGCGCGTGCCACACGACGTTGTCGAGCAGGCGCCTCACGCGCGTGGCGCATCAGCGCTGCGCCGCACGCTCACGCGAACACGCGTGCGCGACCGGCGGCGCGTGGATCGTGCCGACCGGAGCGCGGGCAGCGTGCGGCACGGGCGTGGCCGTCACGGGTGGTGGGCGATCTCGCCGTCGGTGAACAGGTAGTCCTTCAGCTCCTTGCCGAAGGTCGCGTCGCGGCGGCGGATCCACTCGAGCACCATCGCCGCGTGTTCCTTCTCCTCGTCGCGATTGTGCTCGAGGATCGCCTTGAGCTCGGGATCGCGGCACGCGTCGGCGCGCTGGTTGTACCAGTCCACCGCCTCCAGCTCCTCCATCAGCGAGACGATCGCGCGATGCATGTCCCGCGTGGCGTCGGACAGCTCGCCGACGGGCTCGTGGTATCCGACGCTCGACATCCTGTGTCCTCCTCGTGAGTGCGGCGGCAGGCCGGCCGGCAAGGATGCCACAGCTCCGGGCGGGCCGGCGCGGAGCGGTCAGAGCGGGCGCAGCACGCGGCAGGGGTTGCCCGCGGCGAAGACGCCGTCGGGCACGTCGCGCGTCACCACGCTTCCGGCGCCGACGACCGCGCGCGCGCCGATCGTCACGCCGGCCAGGATCAGCGCGCCGCCGCCCACCCACACGTCGTCGCCGATGTTGATCGGCCTGCCGTACTCGCGCGCGCGGCGCGCGGGCGCGTCCAGCGGATGCAGGGGCGTCAGGATCTGGACGCCGGGGCCGAACAGCGCGTGGTCGCCGATGCGGACCTCGCAGACGTCGAGCACCACGCAGTTGAAGTTGAAGAACACGTTCCGGCCGAGGTGCAGGTGCGCGCCGTAGTCGCAGCGGAACGGCGGCTGGACGTTGGCCGTGTCGCCGCCGCTGCCGAGCAGCTCGCACAGGATGCGGCGCCGCGCCCCGTCGCCCTCCGCCGTGTCGTCGAGCGCACGGCACAGCGCACGCGCGCGGGCGCGCGCTGCGACCAGGTCCGGGTCCAGGGGGTCGTAGAGCTCGCCCGCGAGCATCCTCTGGCGTTCGGTGGGCATCGTTGACGTGGCGGCGGCGGTGGGCGGGTCGTTCGCGCGGCACGCGAACGACGGGTGCGATGCGCAACGTAGCACGACGCGGCGCGGGACCGCCCGGCCGGCAAAGGTCACGCGGCCGGTGGCCGCCACGTCGGCGGATCGAAGCGGGCGCGCTCGCCGCCGGCGAACGCGGCGTCGAGCATCGGCGCCACGTGCGCCTTGCAGGGGAGCACGCGCACCTCGTCGCGGGCGAGGAACCGGGCCTCGAGCGTTTCCACGCCGTCCGGCCGCGGCACGCCGCCCAGCGCGCGTGCCGCGAACGCCGTGGCGACCCACGAGACCCGGTCGCCGTTCGCGTACGTGCCGGAGCACTGCCGGCCGCCGAACACGCCGACGATGCGCTCCAGTTCCACGCCGATCCCCGTCTCCTCCCACGTCTCGCGGACGGCCGCGTCGGCCGGCGTCTCGTAGGGCTCGACCATGCCGCCGGGCGTGGTCCACAGGTTGCCCTCGACGTGGCGCACGAGCAGCACGCGCTTCGCGTCGTCGAAGGCGAGCACCGCGACGGTCGGGATCTCCAGCACGGTGCTGCCGATCAGTGCGCGCAGGTGCCGGACGTAGTCGGACATCGACATCGGGGTCTCCGCCGCGGCCCGTCACCGGTGCCCGGGCAGCATCCGCGGCGCCGCCACGTCCACGATCCGGCCGCCGCTCGCGATCACCAGCACGGCGTCGCCGGACGCGACGTGGCGGAAGACGAGCGACTTCGCGATCTGCCGCACCGCGCAACCGAGCGCGGCCGCGGCGTCCGCGGCCGTCCGCGCCGACTGCGGAAGCTCGACGATGCGCGACGCCAGGCCGGCCGCCGCCAGCGCGTCGCGGACGCGGCGGGCGGATCGGGGCAGGGCGTCGTTCATCGTGCTCGCGCTCGCGACGTGGCGGCGGGACGCGCCGGCTGCGGCGCGCGCCGACTATACGTCACGTCGCGAGCGCGCGGGGGCGCCGTGCGTCAGCGGTAGCGTGCGGCAGTGATGAACTGGCCGAACGACTCGCACCAGACGACCACGGTGTCGTAGCGCGACGGATCGACGGTGTCGGGCACGGGAACGACGAAGTTCTCGAAGGTCCGCACGTCGCCCACGCGCACCATGCGCGGCCTGACCCGCGCGAACGCGGCCTCGGTCTCGACGAACTCCGGCGAGAGGTAGAGCTTGTAGTCCGGCCCCGGCGCCAGCCGGCCGGCGAGCGCGATGGCGCGCCGGGACACGTGGACCGCGCCCTCGCCCCAGTGCAGCGCGTCGCTGTCGGCGAGGTCGCGGCGGAACGTGCCGCGCCACTGCGCGGCCTCCGCGACCGCCGCGACCTGCGCTGCCGCCGGCGCGTCGGGCGCCGTGAGGATCGGCAGCGCGTAGATGCCGAGCGCGAACCCGATGGCCGCGGCCAGCGCGTGGGTCACGACGAGAAGCGGAGCCCTCATGCGCGTACTGTCGCGCCCCGGCCCGCGGCCTTACGCCCGTCAGCCGGCTGCCTCGTAGGCCGCGCGCAGCCACGCGAGCAGCGCTTCGTCGACCTCGTCCGCCGAGCCCACGCGCACCTTGTAGTTGCACATCTGCCCGGGCGGCACCGCCTGCAGGCGGTCGCCGCCGGCGAGGTCCTTCGCGTTGAGGCCGACCTCGACGCTCGTCCTCGTCGCCGGCCCGATCATCGCGAACTGGCGCTTGCGGCGGTAGCTGACGTACGTCTTCTTCGGCGCCTCCTCGAAGGGGCCGAACGTCCGCAGGGCCGCGAGCAGCCGGTCGTGGATGGGGCGCAGCGCGGCCTTCGGTCCGGCGTAGAGGTCGTCGAGCGCCTGCGCGGCGGAGGGTGCCGGCGCTCCCGCGCCGTCGCCGCCGGAGGACTTGCGGACCATGTGCACCAGCGTGTTCGCGTCCCCGTGACCCATGCCGAGCGTGGTCTTCAGCATCGCCACCAGTTCGCCGTGCTTCGCGAGCCCGCTCGCGCGCACGATCGCCGCCAGCTCGGCGAGCGTCCGGCCGGTGCGCTTCTCGATGTTCGCGAGCTGCGTCGCGAGCGCCTTGTCGGGATCCGCCATCGCGTTCTCCTCCGCGTCGTGTGCCAGCCGTCACGACGCCGCGCGCGCGCTGCCGTCCGGCGTCTCGTTGGTGAGGTCGTACGCGCTGGCGCGCTTCGTCTCGACCGGCCGCACCTCGTAGGCGAGGCCGCACGCCAGGCACGGGTTCTGCGCGGCCAGCGCGGCGGCCTCGTCGAGGCTGCGCGCGACGAAGAACCAGTAGCCGCCGACGATCTCCTTGGTCTCGGCGAACGGGCCGTCGGTGACCCCGTCGCGCGACACCGTGCGGCCTGCGCGCGCGAGGCGCTGCCCCGGCTTGATCCTGCCCTCCGCCAGGAGCCGCTCGTACCAGCCGTAGAAGCGGTCGATGGCGTCCTGGATCTCCGCGGGGGAGCGCTCCGCGTCCCACTGTCCGCGGGAGAGCACGAGATAGTCGTGCAGCGGTGCCTGTTCGTCCATGGCGCGAGCGCGTCGTGTCTCGGCGTCGCTCACGCGACCGGTCGCAGCCGCACGACCGGCCGCGTCGGCCGGCGGCGCGCGACCTCCTCGAACCCGGCGGCGTCGAACATCGACTTCGCGCCGAACCACATCGCGTCGGCCGACGCACCGGGCGCGCGGTCCACCGGATAGCCTTCGAGCACCTGCGCGCCGGACTTCCGCGCGTAGGCGATCGCGCCGCGCAGCAGCGCCCGCGCGACGCCCTGCCCGCGGTACGCCGACGGCACGACGAAGCAGACGACCGACCACACCGGCGCGTCGTCGACCGGCTTCATGACCGGCGAGCGCGCGAGCCTGCGGAAGTCCTCGCGCGGCCCGAGCGCCACCCAGCCGACGGGCGTCGCGCCGCGGTAGGCGATCAGCCCCGGCGGTCGCGGGCCACGCGCGAGCGTGCGCAGCGCCGCCCGGTTCGCCTGCGCCTGCGAGGCGCCGGCCGGCACCGGCGCGGCGGGGCCGCTGCGCCGGTAGTACATGCACCAGCACCAGCGCGCCACCGAGCAGCCGCGTGCGCGGAACAGCGTCTCGAGGTCGTCCCAGCGGGCGGACGTGAGCGGCCGCACCGCGAGCCTGGGTACCTGCGTGCGGAGCTTCGCCCCCTCGCCGGTGCGCTCGGCCGCGGCGGCCGCCGGCCGTGCCGGAGCGTTGCGTGCAGCGTTCATGCGATCGGCGCGCGCGCGGCGGGAAGGCGGGGTCGGTTCGCGGGGCACGGTCGTCCCGGGTGCGCGCGCGCCGGCGGGCGCGTCGCGCTTCAGCGGCCCGCGGGCGGCTCCCACAGCTCGACCTTGTGCCCCTCGGGATCGACGACCCACGCGAACGTCCCGTACTCGGACGCTTCGATCCGGTCGACGACGTCGCAGCCCTCGTCCTTCAGCGCCGCCACCAGCGCGCGCACGTCCGCGACCCGGTAGTTGACCATGAAGGGCGCGCTTCCCGGAGCGAAGGCGTCGCCGGCCGCAGGGCCGATCGACCAGATCGTCGTGCCGCCCGCCGGCTTCCCGTCCGCGTCCGTCCACGCGAAGGCCGCGCCGCCCCAGTCCTGCACGTCGATCCCGAGGTGCCGGGCGTACCAGTCGCGCAGCGCCGCGGGATCGCGCGCCGTGAAGAAGATGCCGCCGATGCCCGTGACGCGCTTCATGGCGTGGTTTCCGCCCGCTGGCCGAGTGTCGTGCTGCAGGACGTCGTTGCGCGGATGGAACCGCCGCCGGACGCGGTCAGCCCGGCTGCGGGCCGTCGTAGCCCTCGACGATCACCAGGTCCGCCGTCGACACGGGCTCGCGCAGCGCCAGCGCCGCCTGGTACTCGGGCGACCGCCAGCAGTCGACCGCGGCCTGATAGGAGGGAAACTCGATCACGGCGTTGCGCTCGCGGCTCGTGCCTTCCATCGTCTCGTAGCGGCCGCCGCGCACCAGGAAGCGCGCCCCGTGCTTGCGGAACGGCTCGGCGTTCGCGGCGATGTAGCGCTTGTACTGCTCCATGTCGCGGATGTCGACGCGGACGATCCAGTAGCCCTTCGCCATGGACGACGCTCCTCCCCCAACGCACCGCGCGCTCGCGCATCGCGGCTCGCGGGACCTCGCGGCCGCAGGCGCTTCCTGCCGAGCCCCGAGCCGGAACCGGCGAGCGCGTAGCGTACACCGCGGCGCCGCCGCGCGGAACCGCTGCGCAGCGCCGCCGCGGGCGCCCGCGTCCCGCGGCGAGGCGCCTGCCGAACGCCAAGCGACGGGCGGAGGCCGGCACTCATTCCACCGGCACGCGCACCGCCGCGCCGCCCGAGGCAGGAGGCGGCGGCCCTTGCGGCCGGGATCGCGACGATCGCGACGCCGACGACGGGCAGCGCCCGCGCGGCGCGACTCAGCCCGCCGCCAGGCTCGCGCCGTGCGCCGCGAGCAGCTCGCGCAGCACGGAGCGGTGGCACCGCGATTCGTCCTCGCAGTAGCAGCCGACGGAGAAGCTGCTGCGCCGCGAGAGCGCCGCGAGGAGGGCGATGGCGTGCGCCGCCGCCGGCGTCGCCATCTCCGCGCGGTAGCGGCGCGCGAACGCGGCCCACGCCGCGGGCGTGCGCGCCTCCCGGCCGAGCTTCATGGTCTCGAGGCTCGGCGCCAGCGTGGGGAACCACACGTCGTACCAGTCGCGGCGCGCGAATTCCGCCCTCGGCACGCCGCGCGGCGGGCGCCGCACCGTGCCGATCCGCACGCCTTCGCCCGGCGCGCGCGGGGTACCCAGTCGGACGATCCGGATGGCCATGGCGGCGGACTCCGCAGTTGCAAGGCGCAAGGGTGCGGGCGCGCGGTTCCTCAGGGCAAGGGGCCGACGCGCGAGACCAGCGAACGCGTGCCGCGCGCGGCTGCGACCAGCGCATCGACGCCCGGCGCTCCCGTCGCGAGCGCTGCGACGAGCCGCCACGGCCCCGCACCGGCGGTCGACGCGAGGGCGGCCGCGACGGCGACCCCGACGAGCAACGCGCCCAGCAGCGCGTCGGCGATCCGCTGGCCGCGCCGCATCGCTGCGGGGTGTCGACCGTGGCGGCTCATCGCATCGTGCCGGCTACGCGCTCGCGCCGATCCACCGGACGAGGACGAACGCGAGCCCTGCGGCGTAGAGCGTGCCGAAGATCGCCTTGTTGCGGGCGGCGAGCCAGCGCGGCAGGTAGATGTCGAAGTTGGGCGCGCGGTCGCTGGTGTGCTTCGCCGCCAGCGGCGTGAGCGGGCAGGTCATGCCGTTGGCGAGCAGCACCGCGACCTCCGCCAGCACCACGACCGCGAGCACCGCGGCCACGTCGTAGCGATCGTGCCAGGCGGCCACCGGCATCGCGAGGATGCACGTCGCGAAGAACGCCCAGATCACGGTGTGGGCGAGCTTGATCGCGCGCAGCCGCGATGCGCCGGCCGCCATTAGGGCCTTGTTCACGCTATGGACCTGCGGGCGCGACCCTTCGCGCATGCGGCCATGGCGTGAACAGGCCCTAGCGCCCGGCCGCGGGCGCGCCGTCGCCGGACGGGGCGGGGACGGGAATGTGGAACACGTCGCGCTCGACGCCGTCGGGAAACACGCGCCGGTCGACCCTCGTCGCGCCCAGCCGCAGCGCGAGGCCGCGCGCCGCCGCATTGGCGTCGGGCATGTACGTCTCGACCGACGTCCATCCGTAGGCCGCGCCGGCGTGCGCGAGGACGGCGCGCGAGGCCTCGAGCGCGAGGCCCTGCCCGCGGGCCCCGGGCAGCAGCCACCAGGTGAGCTCGCACGGCCACCCGCGCGCCTGCCAGAATCCGGCGGTCCCCACGAGGTCGTCCTCGCGCAGCCTGCGGACGGCCCACACGCCGAAGCCGCGCAGCTGCCAGGTGCCGACGTCCGCCGCCAGCCGCATCCACGCCGCGCGCGGCGTGAGCGGCCCGCCGTAGCTCCGCGAGGCCTCCGCATCGGTGTAGAAGCGCTCGTAGAGCGCCTCGCACCGGCGCGACGGCGGCTCCAGCACGAGACGCTGCGTGTGCAGCGCGGGGATGCGCACGCGCGCGCCCTCAGCCATGCGAGAGCACGAACAGCCCGGCCACGAGGAACGGCAGGCTCGCGAGCGACGCGAGCAGCGGGAACGCCCAGGTCGCCGCGAACGTCGCGAGCCGCGCCCGCGCCGGATGCTGCGGATCGTAGGCGACGGGCACCGCGGTGCCGAGGGGCGCGGGCGCCAGCCGGCCGGTCGCTGCCCGGAATGTCGCCACTTCGCCGGACGCCGTCCTGAACTCGATCACCGGGAAGTGGAAGCGCCGCGGCGCGCCCTTCGCGCGCTCCACCATCGCCTCGTGGTGGCCCACGATGCGCCCGACGGCCCGCCCGCCGCGGGCGAGCTCGCGCAGCGCGCGCCGCGCGAGCACCAGCCCGACCGCCTGGCCGGCGCCGCCGGCGGCGACCAGCGCCCAGCCCAGTGCGGGGTCGGCCATGGGCGCGCATCGTACGCGATCGCGGCAGCCGCAGGCAGCCGCAGGGCGACGGACGGCGGCGCGCGGCGCTCCGCCGGCGGCGGTCACGCGCGGAGCTCCTCGCGCAGCAGCGCGTAGTGCAGCCGGTAGGTGGCGTCGACCACGTCGGTCGCGCCGCGCGCGTGCAGCGCGCGTGCCCCGACGCCTGCCTCCGCGACGCGCTCCAGCGCATCCTCGTCGTGACCGGTCACGAGGATGGCGCAGCCGAGTTCGGCATCCGCGCCGCGGATCCGCTGCTCGCGCGTCATCGCCGGTGCGGCCGCCGGCTCGAAGAGGTGCGCGCTTCCCAGCCCGGCGCGCGCGGCGAGCGCCGGCAGCGCTGTCCGCACGAGCCAGTCCCGCAGACCCTCCGCGCCAGCCGCGGGCGGCGCGAAGCGGATCAGCCGGCCCGTGCCGCCGAGGCCGTGCCCGGCGCTGCCGGCGACCGTGCAGAACGCCCTGCGCATGCCGCGGTAGGAGGCCATGACCGTCGACGTCCACGGCGTCGGATGGTTCAGCCGCTCGAGATAGGCGGGCGAGGACAGCGTCGCCAGCGACGCCACCTCGTACACGACCAAGTAGCGCGGCGCGCCGCGCAGCGCCGTCCAGCGCGTGCCGCGCAGGAAGCCGGGGATCGAAAGCCGCTCCGGCAGGTGCTCGCGCGTGTGCCAGTCGTCGTGCCCGGCGATCGCCTCGGGCGCGACGTCGAACGACAGCAGCAGCGCGGCGGGTCCGAGAAGTGCCATGCGGCGATTGTGCCGCACGGCGTACGCTCACGCCGGACCTGCCGCGGGGCGAGCGAAGTCGGGAATGCGGAACCGACGCCGGTAGGCGCCGGGCGCCATGCCCGTCGTGCGCCGGAACAGGCGGCGGAAGAACGCCGGATCCTCGTAGCCGACGCGCCAGCTGATCTCGTCGACCGACGCCTCGGTCCGCTCGAGCCGCCGCTTCGCGTCCTCGATGCGCAGCCGCTGGACGTAGGCGATCGGCGTCAGCCCCGTGGCGGCGGCGAAGCGCCGCTTGAACGTGCGCCCCGCGAGCGTCGAGCGGGCGATCATCGCCTCGACGGGACGGGCCTGCGCGAAGTGGCGCGCGAGCCACTGCTGCGCGCTCGCGATCTCGCCGTCGCCGTGGTCGGTGCGCCCCTCGAACACCATGTAGGGCGCGAGCCCGTCCTGGTGCCACTGCAGCGCGAACATGCGCGCCACGTCCTGCGCGGTCGTGGCGCCGGCGTAGCGGGCGATCAGGTAGAGCACGAGGTCGTGCCAGGTGGACGACGCGCCCGAGCACACGAGCTCCTCGCGCCTCCCGGCGATGACCAGCACGCGCTCCGGATGGATCCGCACGCCCGGGTGCACGGCCGCGAAGTCCCGCGCGTAGCCGTAGTGCACGGTCGCGTCCTTCCCCTCGTACAGGCCGGTCTCGGCCAGCAGGAAGATGCCGGAACACGCCGAGCAGAGGACGGCGCCGCGCTCGTGCATGGCGCGCAGCCAGGCGACGAGGCGCGGATAGCGGCCCGTCGTCCAACCCTTCGCGCGCAGCAGCACGGACGGGACGATCACGATGTCGGTGGACGCGATCGCGTCGATCGCGCGCTCGACGTCGACGGCCACGCCGCTCGCCAGTCCCATCCGTCCCGTGGACGCGCCGGCGATCTCCACGTGGAACGGCGGTGCCGCGCCAGGCGTCGGGCCCATCAGCGCGAACGCGTTCATCACGTCGTAGATGCCGTAGAGCGTCGAGACGACCGCATCGGGCAGCGCGACGAGGCTCACGTGCGCGGGACGCGATCCCCGAGCGATGGTCGGCACGGTCATGCCGCGAGGTCTCCTCGAACGGACGCCGCGCGATGCGTGCTCCGGAGCGTGGCACGAAAGAACCGGTCGCGGGCGCGTCCGGCTCTCCCCGCGCTGCGGCGTCGCCGCGATTATGCGGCCCGTGTCCCCATCGCGCGACCAGCGCCTCAACAGGAGAACCGCACCATGGATGCCCCCGTCGTGGACCAAGCGAAGCTCGACGCCGTCCTCGCCCGTGCCGTCGGCGACCTGTCCGCCGGGTACGGCGGCGTGATGATCAGCCTCGGCAGCAAGCTCGGGCTGTACAAGGCGATGGCCGGGGCCGGCCCGGTCAGCGCGAGGGAGGTCGCCGGGCGCTCGGGCTGCGCCGAGCGCTACGTGCGCGAGTGGCTCAACGCGCAGGCCGCCGGCGGCTACGTCGTCTACCACGCGTCCAGCGACACCTACGAGCTCACGCCCGAGCAGGCGATGGTGATGGCCGACGACGAGAGTCCCGTCTACATCCCGCACGCGTGGCAGGTGCCGGCGTCGATGTGGTTCGACGAGGCGAAGGCGCTCGAGGCGTTCCGCACGGGCAAGGGCATCCCGTGGGGCGACCACGACGGCCGCCTGTTCTGCGGCGTCGCCGCGTTCTACCGCAACGCCTACCGCGGGAGCCTCGTGTCGCAGTGGCTGCCGGCGCTGGACGGCGTCGTCGAGCGGCTGCGCGAGGGCATCGACGTGGCCGACGTCGGCTGCGGCCACGGCCACTCGACGATCCTGCTCGCGCAGGCGTTCCCGCGCTCGCGCTTCCGCGGCTTCGACGTGCACGCCGCCTCGATCGCGGAGGCGCGGCGCAACGCCGAGGCGCTGGGCCTGGGTTCGCGGGTCCGCTTCGACGTGGCGCGCGCCGCCGACTATCCCGGCCGCGGCTACGGGCTCGTGTGCTTCTTCGACTGCCTGCACGACCTCGGCGACCCGATCGCCGCCGCGCGGCACGCCGCCGAGGTGCTGGCGAGCGGCGGCACGGTGATGCTCGTCGAGCCGTTCGCCAACGACCGCGTCGAGGACAACCTCTCGCCGGTGGCGCGCCTGTACTACGCCGCGTCCACGACGCTGTGCTGCGCGCACGCCATCTCCGAGGGCGGGCACCTCGTGCTCGGCGCGCAGGCGGGCGAGCGGCGGCTCGCGGAGGTCTTCCGCAAGGCGGGCTTCACGCACTTCAGGCGCGCGGCCGAGACGCCGTTCAACCTCGTGCTCGAGGCCCGGCGCTGACGGCACGCTGCACGCGGCGTGGGCGAACCCCGTTGCGCCGCGTGCCGGCGGGTGCGGTCGCCCGGGCGCGCGCGGGGCGCGGGACGGTGCCCCGGGTCGCCGGCCTCCGCGGGCGGCGCGCGGCGGTGCGTCCCGACGGCGCGGAGGCAACGCGCATGTGCTTGATTCGATGGGGCGATCGTCCGGCGCCCGGCGCTTGTCACGCCCTGGGCGCGTAGGCACCATAGACGGACTGCGGAGCGAACCCGGCCGCGCCCTCGAGTCACCCGCCGCGGATGCCCGAGCGACAACCTGACGTGGACGTCGACGACGCTGCGGACGCCGCCACCGTCGCCGGGCTGATCACGGCGGCCGAAGGCGGCGACCGGGTCGCTGCATCGGCGCTGTTCGACAGCCTCTACCGGGAGTTGCACCGGGTCGCGAAGCGCCAGCTGCGCAGCGGCGGGTCGAGTCCGCCGCTGTCCCCGACGACGCTGCTGCACGAGTGCTACCTCAACATGACGAGGAGCAGCGCGTCGTTTCCGGATCGCGCGCGCTTCGTCGCCTACGCGGCCCGCGCGATGCGGGGCCTCGTCGTCGACGCGCTGCGCGAGCGACGCGCGATCAAGCGCGGCGGCGCTTTCTTCCTGACCTCGCTCGACACGGACATCGGGGACTCGGTACCCGAGACGGAGGCGATTCGCCTCGGCGATGCGCTCGATCAGCTCGCCGCCGTGGACGCCGCCCTCGCGGAGCTCGTCGAGCTCAAGTTCTACTGCGGCTTCTCGTTCGTCGAGATCGCGGGGATGCGCGGCGTGTCCGAGCGCACCGTGCAGCGCGACTGGCGGAAGGCCCGCCTTCTGCTCCATCGCGAGCTCGCTCCGGACTGACGGCGTCGGGTTCGGGCGCGCGATTCCGATACGCGCATCGATGACGAGCATCCTGACGTCGCGCTGGCAGGTGGCGAGCCCGTTGCTCGACGAGCTGCTCGAGCTCGACGTTCCGCAGCGCGACGCGCGGCTCGCCCGTCTGCGCGGCGAGGATCCGGCGCTTGCGGACGCGCTCGCCGCGCTCCTCGCCGTCGAGCCTGCGATCGAGCGGTCGGGCTTCCTCGAAGGATGGGCGCTGGACGCGCAGGCGGATCCGGCCGAGCCGCTCGCCGGCAAGCGCATCGGACCCTACGCCCTCGAGCGTCCGCTAGGGCAGGGCGGGATGGGCAGCGTGTGGCTCGCGCGACGCGTCGACGGCCGCTACGAGGGGCAGGTCGCGATCAAGCTCCTGAACCTCGCCTTGATCGCCCGCGGCGGCGCCGAGCGGTTCCGCCGCGAGGGCCAGGTGCTCGCGAAGCTCGCGCATCCGGGCATCGCGCGCCTGCTCGACGCGGGCGTCGCGGAGGGCGGCCAGCCGTTCCTCGTGCTCGAGTACGTCGACGGCGAGCCGATCGACCGCTGGTGCGAGCGACGCGCCCTGGCGCCCGAGGCGCGCGTCCGGCTCTTCCTCGACGTGCTGGCGGCGGTCGACCACGCGCACGGCAGCCTCGTCCTGCATCGCGATCTCAAGCCGGGCAACATCCTGGTGACGCGCGACGGCGGGGTCAAGCTGCTCGACTTCGGCATCGCGAAGCTCCTCGACGCGAGCGAGCGCAGCGCCGGCGCGACGGAGCTGACCCGCGCGGCGGGCCGGGCCTTCACGCCCGAGTACGCGGCGCCGGAGCAGGTTCGCGGCGAGGACCTCACGACCGCCACCGACGTCTATGCGCTGGGCGTGCTGCTCTACCGGCTGCTGAGCGGCGAGCATCCGACGACGAAGCCCTCCAGCAACCCGGTCGACGCGCTGCGGGCCGTCGTCGACGCCGAGCCGGCGCCCGTGTCGCAGGCGGCATCGCGCACGGGAGCCGCGTCGCGGACCGCGCTCTCCGGCGGCGACCTGGACAACATCGTCGCGAAGGCGCTCAGGAAGGCGCCGCGCGAGCGCTACGCCAATGCCGCCGCCTTCGCCGACGACCTCGGCCGCTACCTGCGGCGCGAGCCGGTGTCGGCGCGGCCGGACTCGCGCGGCTACCGGCTGCGCAAGTTCGTCGAGCGGCACCGGTGGGGGGTCGGCGCGGCCTCGGCCACGCTGCTTGCGTTGCTCGCCGGCGTGGTCGCCACGACCTGGCAGGCGATCGAGGCGCGGCGCGAGCGCGACCAGGCGCTCTTCCAGGCCGAGCGGGCGCTCGCCAGGGGAAGCCTCGTCGAGCTGATGCTCGGCGCCATGGGGTCGGCCGAGCGGGCGCTGACGCAAAGCGAGGTGCTCGACCGCAGCGTGGCGATCGTCGAGAAGCGGTTCATGCGCGACCCGCGCATCGCGGTCGACCTGCTGCTGCCGATCGCCGGCCAGTACATGTCGCTCGGCAACACGACCAGGGAGTACGAGGTGATGCAGCGCGCGGCGAGCGTCGCGAGGGCCAGCGGCGACGCGCGGCTGATCGCGTCGGTCGCCTGCAACACCGTCGAGACCGAACTCTACCGCGGGCGGCGCGACCTCGCCCGCGAGCAGCTCGAGCTCGGGCGCCGCGCGCTGGCGGAGCTTCATCGGCCGCCGCTCGGCACGGTGCTGTCGTGCTCGTTCGCCGAGGCGGAGATCGCGCGCCGCGACGAGGACTACGAGCGGTCGGTCGCGCTCGCCCGCGCAAGCCTCGCCCTCGCCGAGCGCGAGCGGTACACGCAGGGCAACCTGTACCCCAAGCTCCTCGGCTTCCTGAGCGTCGTGCAGCAGGGCGCGGGCGACGTGGCCGCAAGCCACGCGACGCTGAAGCGCCTGCAGGCGTTCCAGGAGAAGCTCGGCCGAAGCGGAACCGTCGACGAGCTGGGCCAGCTTCGTGCCGAGGCCGTGCTGCTCGCGGCGATGGGCGAGCACGCGGCCGCCCGGCGGATGATCGACGAAATTGTCGTGCAGTGGCCCGCGCGCAGCGGCGGCGACACCGCGCCGCCGCCGATCACGCTCACGCAAGCCACGCTCGCGCACCGCCTGGGCGATCTCGACACGGCGCATCGCGTCGTCGAGGAGACGATCGCGCGCTGGCACGCGCTCGGGGGCACCCAGGACGTCGTCAGCGCGCAGTTCGCGCTGGCCCGCGTCCTCGTGCACCAAGGCCGCCTCGACGAGGCCGAGCGCGTGCTCGCCCCCATCGAGGCCGCGGGGGCGCGGGTGCGCCGGTCCTCGCAGTTCACGGTCCCCACGGCCAGGGCGGAGCTGCTGCTCGCGCGCGGAGCCCTGCGCGAGGCCGCGCAGACCATCGAGCGCGAGGTCGCGCTCCTCGGCGGGAAGGACGCGCCGCACCTCGCCAGCGCGCTGCGCGTGGCCGCCTCCGTGCACCTCGCGGCCGGCGACGCCCTGCTCGCGCGGGAGCGAGCCGCCAGCGCCGCTGCGGTCGCCGAGCGGGTCGCCCGCGATCCGGCGCGAAGCGGCGACGTCGGCGAAGCGCTGCTGCTCGCGGCGCGCGCGCTGCAGGCGCTCGGCGAGCACGCTGCCGCGGTCGACGGCGCGCGCCGGGCACTGCCGCGCCTCGCGGCCGGGCTGGGCGAAGGACACGCGCTGACGCGCGAGGCACTGGCGCTTTCGCAGCGCTGAGGAGTGCGGGTCGTGCGGATGCCGTCACCGCGCATCCGGGCTGACGTCGCGCGTCCCGAGCAGGTGCGAGACCACGCGGCGAAGCTCGGCGATCTCGCGCGCCTGGGCGGCGACCTTCGCGTGCAACCCCTGGAGGGCGGCGAGCGCGACGCCGTGCATGTTGTTGGTCGCGATGGTCTTCGCGTCGGTGCCGAGGCGGAACGCCGCGTGGAAGTCCTGGGCGGTGGGGCCGAGCTGGCGCGGGGCCGGGTCGGCCCCCTTCAGCGTGTACGAGTACATGGGCATCGCCGCGAGGCGCTCGAGGATCTCCTCGCCGTTCGCCGGCTCGAAGTTCTCCTTGCCGTCGCGGTCGCTGTTGCAGATCCAGCCGACCTGTCCGGGATCGAGCCTGCAGAGGTTCGTGCCCAGCCCGGCAGCGTTGATCGCGGTGGTGAAGTTGACGCCGCCGGTGGCGCGCACGCCGAACAGGTTGTCGTCGAGGAACTCGAAGACCTGCGATCTCGAGTCCGCCCAGATGAACGATCCGTCCCCGGTCGCGCGCGCGTTGTGGCCGGCGGCGAAGCTGAGTTGGCCGCTCGCAACGTTGTTGAGGCCGCCAGCAACCGTGCTGAGTTGGCCACTCGCGAGGTTGTTGCCGCCACCGACCACCGTGCTGAGCCCGTTGCTCGCCTCGTTGTCCGTGCCTCCGGCGACGGTGCTCCGGGCGCCACTGGCGACGTTGTTGCCGCCTCCGGCAACGGTGCTGCGGTCGCCACTTGCGCGGTTGTTCGCTCCGCCTGCAACGACGCTGTAGCTGCTGCTCGCAGTATTGCCCAGCCCCCCGGAGACCGTCGCGCCCGGGACGTCGGCCACGGTCCCCGCGGCGTCGCCGGCCAGGTTGCCCTGTCCGCCCGCGACCGTCCCGAAATCGTCGGTGACCCGGTTGGGCAGGTTCGTGCTGCCCCCGCCGGAAATCGTCGCCCCGAAGACGAAAGGAGCTACCGAATTGGCCGCCTTTCCTCCGATCACGTTCGGAGTGTTCGAGCTGGGCTCGTACCGCATCACCCGGCTTCCACCGACCCGGATGTCGAGGGGCTGGAATTCGCTCGTACCCAGCACGCCGGGTCCACCGAACGCGTTGCCGCCCTGCTGGAACACCGTCTTGTCGGCCAGGCGATTGAGGAACGCCGCCATCTGGTCGCGCCGCACGAACTGTCCGGGGCAGTACTGCGTCGCGGTGCACCCCAGCGTCACGCCGCGGTTGAGCAGCCACTGGATGCCGGGGCAGAACGGATCGTCCGCCCCGACGTCGTCGAACGGCGTGCAGGTCTGGGCGCGCGCCGGGAGGGCGGCGGAGGCGACGGCGAGCGCGAGGACCATCAGCAGGTGACGGCGCATGGCGGACTCCTCTTCGTGCATCGGAACCTGCCCGGGGATATCGCGAAACGACGACCGATTCCGACACGTCACCGTCGCGAACGTGCGAGCTCCGCCACCTGCCGCCGCAACGCCGCGAGCTCCCGCTGCTGGGCCTGCAGCGCCTGCTCGAGGGCGGTGTTGCGCGCCTCGAGCTTCGCGTTGAGCCCCTGGATCGCTGCGAGGGCCACGCCGTCCAGGTTGAGCGTCGCGACCATGCGCCGGTCCCCACCGAGGCCGAACGCCGCGTGGAAGTCCTGTGCCGTCGGTCCGAGCATGCGCGGCGCGTCGTCGATGCCGCGGACGGTCCAGCTGTAGAGCGGCATCGACGCGAGCCGGTCGAGAACGTCGCGGCTGTCCACGGGCCGGTAGTTCTCCTTGCTCTCGCGGTCGCTGAAGCACTGCCAGCCGACCACGCCCGGTGCGAGATCGCAGTACTGCAGCGGAGCACCCGAGCCGGCCCCGATCGCCGCGACGAACCTGATGCCGCCGGTGGCCCGGACGTGGAAGCTGTTCGCCGTCGACGTGCCGAAGTCGAAGCTCCGGTGGTCGGACCACACGAACGCGCCGTCCGCCGTCGCCTTGGCGCGCTGGCCGGCCGCGAAGCTGAAGACCCCGCTCGCGAGGTTGTCCTGGCCGCCTGCCACGGTGCTGGCCGTGCCCGTGGCCCTGTTGATGTTGCCGCCTGCGATGCTGCTGAACGCTCCGCTCGCGAAACCGGCGTTGCCCCCGGCGATGGTGCTTCGGTCGCCCGTCGCGAAGTTGTCGAGTCCGCCGCCGACGGTCGCATGGGCGGCGTCGCTCGTCGAGCCGGCGTCGTCGCCGGCCTGGTTCCCCGATCCGCCCGCCACGGTCCCGAAGTCGTCGGTCACGTTGTTCAGGTACCCCGCGAGCTCCGGAGGGATGCCGCCCCCGCCGATCGTCGCTCCCCGTACGCCGGCGCCGACGATGTTCGCCGGACTGCCGCCGATCAGGTTCGGACTGATCGCATCCGGCTCGAAGCGCATCGCGCGGCTGCCGTGGACGTGGATCTCCAGCGCGCGATCGTCGGTGGTGCCGAGGATCGCCCCCGCCCCGAACGCGTTGCCGCCCTGCTGGAACACCGTCGTCGGCCAGGCGGTTCATGAACGCGGCCATCTGGTCGCGTCGCACGAACTGGGCGGGACAGTACTGGGCCGCCGTGCACCCCAGCGTCACGCCGCGGTTGAACAGCCACTGGATGCTGGTGCAGAACGGGTCGTTCGCGCCGACGTCGGTGAACGGCGTGCAGGTCTGGGCGCGCGCCGGCAGGACCGACGACGCGACGACGAACGCGGCGATGGCAGGCAGGATGCGGTGCATCGTGGGCCTCGGGAAGTGGCGCCGGAAGGGGCGCGGTTCAGCGGGCGGCGAGCGAAGGCGGCTGGGCGCCGAGTCGCGCGAGCAGCAGTTGGACCGCACGACGCAGGTCGGCGATCTCGCGCGCCTGGTCGGCGATGCGCAGGTCGCGCTCGGCGATCTTCGCCTCCAGCTTGGCGTCCAGGCCCTGGATGGCCGCCATGGCGACGCCGTCGGCATCCAGCGTGTCGATGCCGACCTCGGTCGCACCCAGGCCGAACGCCGCACGGAAGTCCTGCGCCATCACCCCCATGTGCCGGACCGACGGGTCCTGCGACTTCAGGTTCCACGTGGAGATCGGCAGCGCGACCAGCCGTTCGAGCACGTCGCGGGTGTCGACGGTCCGGAAGTTCTCCTTCATGCGGCGGTCGCTGAACGCGGTCCACGCCGCATTGCCGGGCTGCAGTTGCACGCCGACGTGTCCCCCCGCGCTCGTGCCGCCCGCCCACATGAAGATGCCGCCCCGCGCGCGGACGACGAAGCGGTTCACACCGTCGCAGCGGACCCGGTCGAAGCTGTTGACGAAGTCCCCCCAGACGAAGCACCCGTTGGCGTTGGCGTCCGCGAACGCGCCGGCGGCAAGGCTCGAGTTGCCGCTGGACGTGTTCCGCTGGCCGCCGGCCACGAAGCTCGCGAATCCGCTCGCGGAGTTCATCTGTCCGCCGGCGATCGCGCTCGCGGCGCCGACCGCGTTGTTGTTGTCGCCCCCGGACACGGTGCTCCCGAAATGGCCCGCCGTATTGTTGAGGCCGCCTGCGACGGTGGCGAAGGCCGCGGTCAAGGGCCCGCCCGTGAAGTCGCCGGCGACGTTGTTGTAGCCGCCGCCGACGAAGCCATACGCGTCGGTGACCGTGTTCGGCGCCTCCAGCGTGAAGTTCGGGTCGGAGTCGCCGAGCGCGACGCCGCCGCCGGCGATGGTCGCTCCGTAGACACCCGGGGTGACGCCGTTGGCAGGGTGCCCGCCGATGACGTTCGGGCTGATCGGGTGCGGCTCGTAGCGCATCACGCGGCTGTCGTTGACGCGGATGTCGAGCGGCTGATCCTCGGACGTGCCCAGGATGCCCTCGGCTCCGAACGCATTGCCGCCCTGCTGGAACACGGTCTTGTCGGCGAGCCGGTTCATGAACGCCGCCATCTGGTCGCGGCGGACGAACTGCCCCGGGCAGAACTGGGAGGCGGTGCAGCCCTGCGTGACCCCGCGGTTGAACATCCACTGGATGTTCGCGCAAAACGGGTCGCTCGCGCCGACGTCGGTGAACGGCGTGCAGGTCTGGGCGCGTGCCGGAACGGCGGTGGCGACGGCGGCGAATGCGACGACGACGAGCAGGATGCGGCGCATGGCGACTCCCCTTCGTGAGGTGGGACCTGCCCGGGGAGATCGTGAAACGGCTGCGGAAGCCGACAGGCCGGGGGCGCGGGTTGCGCACCGGGCCCTGCGCCGACGCGACGGGTGCCGCAAGCGGGGGGGGGGCCGCGCCCCGTGGCCTAGGGCGAGCGCGGGAGCGTCCCGGCGATGCGCAGCACGTTGGCCGCGAACAGGACGAGGCCGACGATCACGGTGACCGCTCCGGCGACGAGCATCGGCTCGGCCTGGGGGCTGCCCGTCAGGTAGGCGGCGAGTCCCACCATGAACGCCGGCAGGCCGAGGTTGTGCAGCCAGAAGTGCAGGCGGGCGAGCCGCGTCGCGGACGCGGCGGGGTACAGGTGGTACACCAGCCCGGCCAGCGCCAGCGACGCCCAGCCGAGGAGCAGCAGGTGCGCGTGGACCGGCGTCAGTGCGAACTGCTGCGTGATGCCCATGACCAGCCCGAGCACCGCGCCGATCACGAGGTAGACGACGGCGATCTTGAGGAAGTTGAGGCTCATGCGCAGGCTCCCGCGGAGGTGACGAGCGCCCGGTCGCCGTCCGCGCGGCCTTGCGGACGACACGCAGGCCTTCCGATTCGCACGCCGGCCGCACGGCCCGCTGCCGACCGCTGCGATCGCGTGCATTGTGCGGCCGCTGGGACCGCCCGTGCAACGCATGCCGCTGCCGGCGCGCGACGCGAGCCCCCGTCGCGCCGGTTCGCGGACCTCGTCGGCGAAGCGATCGCTGGTTGCGGTGCAGCGCGGGCGGAGGTGCCGGCAGCAGCCGGAGGCGCGGCGCGCCGGGCCGGACGTGCAGCCGAGGCGGCGGCGCCCCGCGCCGCAGGGGCGGTGGCGGGGGGTGGGCGCCTGCGCGCGCCTTGCGGCCGGCGCATCAGAGATGGCCGGTGAACTCGGGCGGACTCTGCCAGCGATCGTGAAGTCCGTCGACGTAAGTCACCGGGATGGACGCGAGTTCCCGCTCCGGGATCCCTTCCAGGCAGCCGACGTTGACGCCGACCATCCGCCCGATCGGCGTGTCGGCGCCGATGCCGAACGCCCGCACGCCGCAGGCCGAGCAGAAGTAGTGCTCGTTCCTGCGCGCGTTGAACAGGTACTTCGTGAGGCGCTCCTCGCCGTCCAGCAGGCGGAAGCCGTCCTCCCGGGCCACGGCCGCCCAGAAGCGCGTGCGCCGGCAGATCGAGCAGTTGCAGCGGTACGTCGGCTGCTCGAGGTCGAGGTCGGCCTCGAAGCGGACGGCGCCGCAATGGCAGCTTCCGCGATAGATCTTCCGCATGGCGATGGTCTCCTTCCGGCGGACGCCTCAGGCCGCTGCGTGGAACGGCTTGCCGAGCGACGCCGGCGCGTTGAGGCGGATCGTGGCCGCGTCGCGGGAGATGATCGCGAGCACGGCGATCGTCGCGAGATAGGGCAGCATCGACAGGAACTGCGACGGCACGTCGAGCCCGAGCGCCTGCGCCTGGAACTGCGCGAGCGTGACGCCGCCGAACAGGTACGCGCCGGCGAGCACGCGCCACGGCTTCCACGTCGCGAACACGACGAGCGCGAGCGCGATCCAGCCGCGCCCGGCGGTCATGCCCTCGACCCACAGCGGCGTGTAGGCGACCGCGAGATAGGCGCCGGCGAGGCCGGCGCACGCGCCGCCGAACAGCACCGCGAGGTAGCGGATCGCGAGCACGGGGTAGCCGATCGCGTGCGCCGACTGCGGCGACTCGCCCACCGCGCGCAGCACCAGCCCGGCGCGCGTCCGGTAGAGGAACCACTGCACCAGCGCGAACAGCGCGAGCGAGAGGTAGACGAGCGGATTGTGGGCGAACAGCAGCGTGCCGACGAGCGTCAGATCCGAGAGGCCCGAGATGGCGACCGGCGGGATGCCTTCGATCACCACGGCGACGTACTCCAGGCCGACGAACGCGGAGAGGCCGATGCCGAACAGCGACAGCGCGAGACCGGTCGCCACCTGGTTGGACAGCAGCGTGAGCGCGAGCACCGCGAAGACCGCCGACAGCGCCGCGCCCGCGGCCATCCCGGCGAGGACGCCCAGCCACGGGTTCTGCGTGGTCGCGGCCACCGCGAACGCGGCGACCGCGCCGACGAGCATCATGCCTTCGACGCCGAGGTTCAGCACGCCGGACTTCTCGGTGACGAGTTCGCCGAGTGCGGCGTACACCAGCGGCGTTCCGGCCGCGAGCGTCAGGGCGACGAGCTGCGCGAGCTGGTCCACGTCAGGCGGCCCTGGCGACCGGTGCGGGCGAGCCCGCCGGCCGCGCGACGCGCAGCCGGTAGTGGACGAGCACGTCGGCCGCGAGCAGGAAGAACAGCAGCGTGCCCTGGAACAGCCCGGTGACCGCCGACGGCAGCGCGAGGTTGAGCTGCGCCGATTCGCCGCCCAGATAGAGGAGCGACATGAGCAGGCTCGCGAGCACGATGCCGAGCGGGTGCAGGCGCCCGACGAACGCCACGATGATCGCCGCGAAGCCGTAGCCGGGCGACAGCGACGGCAGCAGCTGGCCGACGGGCCCCGCCGCTTCCTGCACGCCCGCGATGCCGGCGCACGCCCCGCCGCCGAGCAGTCCGAGCCACACGGTGCGGCGCGACGAGATGCCGGCGTAGTTCGCCGCCGCCGGCGCGAGGCCGGCGACGCGCATCTGGAAGCCGGCGAGGCTCTTCTGCATGAAGAGGTAGCCGAGGGCGACCACGCCCAGCGCCACGAGCAGGCCGCCGTTCAGGCGCGTCCCCTCGAGCAGCGGCGCGTAGGTCGCCGCGGCGTGGAACAGCTTCGACTGCGGGAAGTTGAAGCCCTCGGGATCGCGCCAAGGGCCGTGCACGAGCCACGACAGGAGGTGCGTGGCGACGTACACCAGCATCAGCGACACGAGGATCTCGTTCGCGTTGAACCGCGTTCGCAGGAACGCGGGAATCGCTGCCCAAGCCATGCCGCCCAGCGCGCCCGCCGCGATCATGGCCGGCAGCAGCAGCGGCGAGTCCGCGTCGTGGAAGGCGAGCGCGAGGCCGCCGCCGGCGATCGCCCCGACCAGCAGCTGCCCCTCGGCGCCGATGTTCCAGACGTTCGCCCGATAGCCGGCGGCGAGGCCCGTGGCGATGAGCATCAGCGGGCTCGCCTTCAGCAGCAGCTCGGAGACGCCGTACAGGTCCGCGACGGGCTTCAGGAAGAACGCGCGGAACGCCTGCACGGGATCCTTGCCGAGGGCCGAGAACAGCACGAACCCGACGACCAGCGTCGCCGCGGCCGCGATCAGCGGCGCGAGCCAGCCGGCGACGCGCGACGGCTCGGGGCGGGCTTCGAGGCGCAGCCTCATCCGGGAAGCCCCGCCAGCCACTGCACGACGTGCGGCACCGCGGCCGTCGGCACGCCGGCGTGGTTCGCGTCGACGATCAGGCGCCGACGCTGCACGCCGGTCGCGAGCCGCTCCCAGACGTAGTCGTGGTACGCGAGCCGCGCGCGCGCGAACGCGCCGTGCATCGGGTCGTCGCGGCCGAAGACGAGCAGGACGGACGTGCCGGGCCGGATGCGCGCGGCATTGCGATCCACGCGGCCGGCGCCGGCGGGGTCGTGCCACGAGAGGTAGTTGGCGGGCGTCGTCGCGAACTCGCGGACGATGAAGCAGCAGTTGATGCCCGTGAACGGAGCCGGCTCGTCGCCGCGGCCCGCCGCGATCAGCGCTCGCGCCCGGGCGAGCTCGACGGGCGCCACGTCGGGGAAGAGCCGGGCGTGCAGCTCGACGTGCATGCCCGGGGCGAGGGCGACGATGGCATCGACGTCACGCTGCCCCCCGTAGGCGATGGCCATCGTCGCCCCCATGCTGTGGCCGGCGACGACGATCCTGCGCGCGCCGGCGGCGCGCAACCGCCCGACCAGCGTGTCGATCTCGCGCATCGCCCCCTCCCGCGACACGTCGAGCAGGCGGCGGGGTCCCCACGGCATCTCTTCCTCGGCGACGACGTACCCTGCTTCGCGCAGCGTCTTCGACAGCAGCCAGTTCGCGGCGAACGGATTCTGGCGTCCCGCCTCGTCCTGCAGGCCCCATCCGTGCAGCAGCACGATGCCGGTGTCGCGCGGCTGAATCGCCTCTGCAGGCGGCGGCGCCATCGCGAGCGCCAGCGCCGTGCACATCGCCACGCTCGCCAAAGCGGCCCGGGTGCGCGCGCGCCTCACGGTTCGCGCGCCTCCGCCTCCGGCGGCGGGTCGAGTCCCAGCGCGCCGGCCGGCGAGAAGTGGCGGTGCGGGTGCGCGCCCGGCGCGATGAACGAGCCGGCCATCAGCTGGCCGATCTCGTCCGCGCCGCACTCCGCGATGTCCTTTGCCTCCGACAGCCGCCCCTGTGCAATCACCGCGAGGCGGTCGCAGATCTCGAACAACTCGTCGAGCTCCTCGGACACGACGAGGACGGCCACGCCGTCCTCGCGCAGGTCGATCAGCGCCTGGCGGATGTGCGCGGCGGCGCCCACGTCCACGCCCCACGTCGGCTGCGCGGCGATCAGCACGCGCGGGCGCTGGCGGATCTCGCGGCCCACGACGAACTTCTGCAGGTTGCCGCCGGAGAGGCTGCGCGCGGCCGCGTGCGCACCGGCGGCCTTCACGCCGAACGCGGCGATCGTCTGCTCGGCGAACGCGCGCACCGCCTCGCTGCGCACGAAGCCACCCCTCACCATCGACTGGCGATGCGCGGTCAGCAGGACGTTCTCGGCGAGCGACATGTCGGGGACCGCGCCGCGACCGAGCCGCTCCTCGGGCACGAACGCGAGTCCGAGCGCGCGCCGCCCCGCGGCGTCGAGGGAACCGACGGGCCGGCCGTCGAGGCGGACGGCGCCGGCGTCGGCCACCGGCCGCTCGCCGGACAGCGCTGCCATCAGCTCCTTCTGCCCGTTGCCCGAGACGCCGGCGATGCCGACGATCTCGCCCGCGCGCACCGCGAGCGAGATCGCGTGCAGCGACGTGCCGAACGGGTCGTCCGCCGGCAGCGTCAGCCGATCGACCACCAGCCGCTCGGCGCCGGCCTTCGGCGCCGAGCGCCGCGGATGCGGCAGGTCGCCGCCGATCATCATGCGCGCGAGGGACGCGGCGCTCTCCTCGCGCGGGTCGCAGGTGCCCGTCACGCGGCCGGCGCGCAGCACCGTGGCCTTCTGGCAGAGCGCACGGATCTCGTCGAGCTTGTGGCTGATGTAGAGGATGCTGCAGCCCTCGTCGGCGAGCGTGCGCAGCGTCGCGAACAGCTTCTCCACGGCCTGCGGCGTCAGCACCGAGGTCGGCTCGTCCATGATGAGGAGCCGCGGGTCCTGCAGCAGGCAGCGCGCGATCTCCACGCGCTGGCGCTCGCCGACGCTCATCGTGTGGACGTGCCGGTCGGGGTCGAGCGGCAGGCCGTAGTGCGCGGAGACGTCGCGGATGCGCTGCCCGAGGTCACCGCCCGCCCGCCGCGCATCGAGCGCGAGCGCGATGTTCTCCGCCACCGTGAGCGTCTCGAACAGCGAGAAGTGCTGGAACACCATGCCGATGCCGAGCCGGCGGGCCCGCGCCGGGCTGGCGATCTGCACCGGCGAGCCTTCCCAGCGGATCGTGCCGGCGTCGGGCTTGACGACGCCGTAGATGATCTTCATCAGCGTCGACTTGCCCGCGCCGTTCTCGCCGAGCACGGCGTGGATCTCGCCCGGCAGGACGTCGAGCGCGACGCCGTCGTTGGCGACGACCGACGGGTAGACCTTCGTGATGCCGCGAAGCGCGAGGCGGGGAGGGGAGGCGCTCATCGCGGCGGCGGGCCGGGCGCGTCCCGCGGGCCGGGCGCGCACCCTATGGCTAGGGGGGATCGGGGCGGGGACGCAACGCGCGCATTCTCGCACCGATCGGCGCGGTTGCGCGAACGCCGGCCGTGTGGCCTGCCCCGGCAACGCCCGCCTCGCGGAGCGCGAGCAGTTCCGCCGCCACCGCGACGGCGATGACGCCGGGCTCCTTGCCGCGCAACCCCGCCCCGATGGGGCAGGTGACGCGCGCCAGCGCCTCGGGCGGCAGGCCGCGCTGCGCGAGCCGGCGCTCGAACTGCGTGCGCTTGGACGTCGACCCGATCAGCCCGACGTAGCGCAGGTCGTCGCGGGCGAGCGCCGCCTCGACGATGTCGAAGTCGAGCGCGTGGCTGTGCGTCAGCACGACCACGCAGGCGCCGCGCGGCGCGCTCGCCACCTCGGACGCCGGATCGTCGGTGGCGACGACCTCGCAGTTGTCCGGCACGTCGGCCGGGAAGTCGTGCTCGCGCGTGTCGACCCACGCCACCTCCGCGGGCAGCGCGCCGAGGACGTGCACCAGCGCGCGGCCGACGTGGCCGTTGCCGAACACGTGCACGTGGAATGCGGTCGGGCGCAGCACGTGCACGAACAGCGCGGCGCCGGCCGCGCCGACGAGCCCGCTGCCGCCGTCCGGCCGGGCGAGACGCGCGCGCGCTTCGCCGACGGCCGCGGACTCGAGGGCCGCGTCGCCGAGCGTGCCGCGCGCGTCGTCGAGCGTGACGACCAGGCGCGCAGCGCCGGGACCGAGCCGGCCGACGACCGCGCAGGGCGTCGCCGCGCGCTGGCAGCCGGCGACGACGTCGAGCCAGCCGCGCGCGCAGGGATCGACGCTCGCGAACACGAGCGTGGCGACGCCGCCGCAGCACTGGCCGAGGCGCGCGGCGAGGGGAAAGCGCACGGCCCACGTGGCCGGCGTCGCGCCGTCCGCCAGTGCCGCGCGCGCGATGCGGATCGCCTCGTACTCCAGGTGACCGCCGCCGATCGTGCCCGCGAGCGCCCCGGCGGAGACGACCATCGACGCGCCGGCCTCGCGCGGCGTCGACCCGCTCGCCGACCCCACGCTCACCAGCACCGCGCGCTCGCCGCGTTGCGCGGCATCGCGCAACGCGTCGTGCCAGCGGACGTTGGCGATCACCGGGCGGCCCTCGCCGCGACCTCCTCGACGGCCGCGAGGATGCGCTCGTCGGTCGCCGGCGCGTCCAGCCGCGGCGCGACGGCGTAGTCCGCCGCGCTCGCGACGGCGTCGCGCAGCGCATGGAAGGCCGAGAGCGCGAGCATGAACGGCGGCTCGCCGACCGCCTTGCTGCGGTGGATCGTCTGCTCGCGGTTGGGTTCCGGCCAGAACGCGATGCGCACGCGCGCCGGCCAGTCCCGCGACGTCGGGATCTTGTACGTCGACGGCGCGTGCGTGGCCAGTTCGCCCTTGTCGTTCCAGCAGAGCTCCTCCATCGCGAGCCAGCCCCAGCCCTGGAGGAACCCGCCTTCGACCTGGCCGCGGTCGATCGCCGGGTTGAGGGAGGCGCCCACGTCGTGCAGGATGTCGACCTCGAGCAGCCGGTGCTCGCCGGTCAGCGTGTCGATCGCTACTTCGGACACGGCGGCGCCGTAGGCGTAGTAGAAGAACGGCCGGCCGGTGAGCGTCCGGCGGTCGTAGTGGATCCTGGGCGTGGCGTAGAAGCCGGTCGCCGACAGCGGCACGCGCGCGAAGTAGGCGCTGCGCGCCACCTCGGCGAAGGGCAGCGTGTCCGCCCCCGCGTGGACGAAGCCGTCGCGGAACGCGACGTCCTGCGGCGCGCAGTCGAGCTTGCGCGCGACGAACGCCGCGATCCGCGCGCGCAGCTTGCGCGCCGCGTCCTGCGCCGCCATGCCGTTGAGGTCGCTGCCGGACGACGCGGCGGTGGGCGAGGCGTTCGGCACCTTGCTCGTGTCGGAGGCGGACACGCGGATGCGCTCCACGGGCAGCCCAAGCTCGCGGGCGACGACCTGGCGCACCTTGGTGAACAGGCCCTGGCCCATCTCCGTGCCGCCGTGGTTCAGCGAGACGGTGCCGTCGCTGTAGACGTGCAGCAGCGCGCCCGCCTGGTTGTAGTGCGTCGCGGTGAACGAGATGCCGAACTTGACCGGCGTGAGCGCGATGCCGCGCTTGACCACGGGACTGGACCGGTTCCACGCGCGGACCGCCTCGCGCCGCTCGCGGTAGCGCGAGGTCCGCGCCAGCTCCGCCACCAGTGCCGGCGCGATGTTGTCCTCGACGGTCATGCCGAACGGCGTGACGTTGCGCTCGTGCGTTCCGTAGAAGTTGACGGTGCGCACGTCGAGCGGGTCGCGGCCCAGCGCGCGCGCGACGTCGTCGAGCACGGCCTCGATCGCGAACATCCCCTGCGGCCCGCCGAAGCCGCGGAAGGCGGTGTCGGAGACCGTGTTCGTCTTGCAGCGGAACGAGTGGATCGCGACGTCGGGGAGCCAGTAGGCGTTGTCGGCGTGGAACACCGCCCGGTCGTTGACCGGTCCGGAGAGGTCCGCCGAGAAGCCGCAGCGCGATGCGAGCGTCAGGTCGAGGCCGAGCACGCGTCCCTCGTCGTCGAAGCCGACCTCGTAGCGGTGCAGGAACGCGTGACGCTTGCCGGTGGCGATCATGTCGTCGTCGCGGTCGAGCCGCAGCTTCACCGCGCGCGCGGTGCGGCGCGCGAGGATCGCGGCGACGCACGCGAACAGCGACATCTGCGTCTCCTTGCCGCCGAACCCCCCGCCCATGCGGCGGCACTCGACGACCACCGCGTGCGCCGCGAGGCCGAGCGCGCGCGCCACCATCTGCTGCACCTCGCCCGGGTGCTGCGTGGAGCACAGCACGTGCATGCCGCCGTCGTCGGCGGGGATGGCCAGCGCCACCTGCCCTTCGAGGTAGAAGTGATCCTGGCCGCCCGAGCGCACCTCGCCCGTCAGCCGGTGCGGCGCGGCGGCGAGGGCGCGCGCCGGGTCGCCGCGCACGACGTGCACGGGCGGCAGCACGTAGGACGCCGCGGCGAGCGCCTCGTCGATGGTGAGGATCGCGGGCAGCGGATCGATCGCGTACCCCGCGAGTCGCGCGGCGCGGCGCGCGGACGTGACGCCGGTGGCGGCGACGGCGAACACCGGCTGGCCCGCGAAGTGCACGACGCCGTCGGCGAGGATCGGATCGTCGCGCTGGATCGGGCCCACGTCGTTGGCGCCGGGGACGTCGGCGGCGACGATGACGTCGACGACCCCCGGCGCGGCGCGCACGGCGGCGAGGTCGACGCCGCGCAGTCGCCCGTGGGCGACCGGCGACAGGCCCAGCGCGGCGTGCAGGGTGCCGAGCGGCTCGGCGACGTCGTCCGTGTAGGCGGCGCGACCGGCGACGTGCAGCTCCGCGGACTCGTGCGGCAGTGCCGGCGCGTGCTCCACCGGTGCCGCCGGCAGGCCGCGCGGATCGTTCACCGCGCTTCTCCGGTCGCGGCGAGGTCGCCGACGCGCGTGGCGACGCGCGGGCTCGCGCCGGCGTCGAGCCACAGGCGCCGCAGCAGGTTGCCCAGCACGCGCCGCCGGTAGCCTGCGGAGGCGCGCATGTCGTCGATCGGCGCGAACTCGCGCTCGAGCACGCCGGCGGCCTGCGCGAGCGTCGCCTCGCTCCACGGCCGGCCGGCGAGCGCCTCCTCCGTGCGCCGCGCACGCGCGGGGACCGGCGCCACGCCGCCGCAGCCGATGCGCGCGTGCGCGATGCGCCCGTCCTCCACGCGCAGCGCGAAGCAGGCGAACACCGACGAGATGTCCTGGTCGTAGCGCTTGCCGACCTTCCAGGCGCGCAGCAGCAGCCCCGGCGGACGCGGCGGCACGACGATGCGCGCGAGGATCTCCCCGGGCGCGCGCGCGGTCCGGCGGTAGCCGACGTGGAAGTCCTCGAGCGCGAGCGCTCGCGTCGTCGCGCCGTGGCGCAGCACGACCTGCGCGGCCAGCGCGATCAGCGCGGGCATCGAGTCGCCGATCGGCGAGCCGTTGGCGACGTTGCCGCCGAGCGTGCCCGCGGTGCGGATCGGCACCGAGGCGAAGCGAAACCACGCCTCGCGCAGCTCCGGAAACGTCTCGTCGAGCGCCGCGAACGCGTCGGCGAGGGACGCGCCCGCGCCGATCGCCAGTCCCTCCGGCCCGCGCCCGATGCGTGCGAGGTCGGCGGCGGCCGTCGTCGCGATCAGCGTGCCGAGATCGCGGTGCTGCTTGGTCACCCACAGCGCGACGTCCGTCGCGCCGGCGACGACCTGCGCCTCCGGATGGGCGGCGCAGGCGGCGGCGAGCGCTTCTTCGGAGGCTGGCGCGATCCAGCGCTGGCCGGCGGCCGCGTAGTCGAGGCCGTCGGGCCGCGCGAGCGCCGCCAGCTGCTGCGCGAGCCGTTCCTCGTCGGCCGCGGCCGGCGGCGAGCCGTCGCGCGCGCGTCCCGGACCGCGCCATCCGTCCGGCGCCGGCAGCTCGCGCATCCGCTGCGCGGCGTCGAGGATCGGCCGGTAGCCCGTGCAGCGGCACAGGTTCCCGGCCAGTGCGACGTCGACGTCCTCGCGCGTCGCGGCGCCGGCCTGCTTGTACAGCGCGAACAGGCTCATCACGAAACCCGGGGTGCAGAAGCCGCACTGCGAGCCGTGGCAGTCGACCATCGCCTGCTGCACCGGATGCAGCGTTCCGTCCGCGGCGCGCAGGCTCTCGACGGTGAACACCGCGGTGCCGTCGAGCGACGGCAGCAGGGCGATGCACGCGTTGAGCGGCCGCCACGCGAGGCGCGCCCCGTCGCGCCGCGCGACGACGACGGTGCACGCGCCGCAGTCGCCTTCGGCGCAGCCCTCCTTGGTGCCGGTCAGGCGGCGGCACTCCCGCAGCCACGCGAGCAGCGTGGTCTGCGGCGCGACGTCGTCGACCGTGACGAGGGCGCCGTTGAGCAGGAGGCGGATCGGCTCGGCCATGCGGAAGGAGCGGCGCGCGCCGGGGCGCGAGGGACGGGTCGATCCTCGCCCCGGGCCCCCGCGCTGTCAATCGGCGGCGCGCCCTCGCCGACCCCGGGAGGCGCGCGCGCCCGGGTCCGGCGGCCCGGGACGGACGACACGGCGGACTGCCGTGCGAACGGCGGCCGGCTACTGCTGCGTCGCGTTCAACAGGAAGAGCGCCTGCAGCAGCGCGGGCGGCTTGCCCAGCGCGCCGAACCAGCGCCCGTAGATCTCGTCGAGCTCGCGGCTCGCATACACCTGCGACAGCGCACGGTTCACTTCCAGCCGGAACGCGGAGTCGTTGCGCGGGAGCGCGAGCGCGTAGGGCTCGAACGACACGTTCTCCTCGAGCATCATCAGCGGCGAAGGATCCTTCGACAGTGCCGCACTGCCGACGAGCTTGAGCTTGTCGCTCGCGAAGGCGTGGACCGTGCCGGCGTCGACCAGCGCGATCGCCTCGGCCGCGTCGCGGACCCGCACGAGCTCGGCGTTGATCAGGCGCTCCTTGAAGACGGCCTGCAGCCGCTGCTCGGTCGTCGTCCCTCCGATCACGGCGACCTTCTTGCCGGCGAGGTCGCCGACGCTCGCCACCTTCGCGTCGCGCCGCGCGAGCACGCCGCCCGTGTCGACGAAGATGAGGGCCGAGAAGTCGACGGACTTCATCCGGCCGAGCGTGGGCGTCGTGTTGCCGCACTCGAGGTGCGCCCTGCCGTCCGCGACCATCGCCAGGCGCTCGGCAGTGGTCCCGGCCTTCCAGTTCACCTTGAGATTCGGCTCGCCGACCGCTCGTCCGATGCCGGCGACGACCTTCTTGCACAGGTCGACCGCGTAGCCGGCCGGCGCGGCGTCCTTGCCGACGAACGCGTACGGCATCGAGTCGCCGGCGTAGGCGACGTCGATCGCCTTCGCGGACTTGATCCGGCCGAGCGTGTCGGCCGGATCGTGCGCGTGCAGCACTCCGGCGCCGAGGCATGCGACGGCGGCCAGGACGAGCGTGGAACGAACGAGCATGGGAGTCCCGCCAGGGTGGGCGCGAGTGGCCGCGCGGCGACAAGCATAGCCCGGATCGCCGTCGTCGCGGCGCGCCGGCGTTCGACGCCGCCGGGGCGGGCGGCAGGGGTGCGTGCTAGACTGCCGCGGTCTCCACGCGCCCTCGGATCGCATGCGTCCGTTCGTTTCCACGCGTGCCCGCCGCGTCGCGGCGGGCGCCGCGACGCGCGTCGCGGCTGCGCTGCTGCTGGCGGCGGTCGTCTCGACACCCGACGGCGTCGCGGCGGCAGGCAGCGCTACGCTCGAGCGCATCAAGGCGAGCGCCGTCGTCCGCTTCGCCTACCGGGACGGCGCGGCGCCGTTCTCGTTCCGGGACACCGACGGCCGGGTGCGCGGCTACGCGGTGGAGCTCTGCGAGCGCGTGGCCGCGTCGCTGCGCACGAGCCTGGGTCTCGCGCAGCTCGACGTCCAGTGGCGTGCCGTCGACGCGGCGACCCGCATCGACGCCGTCGCGAACGGCGAGGTCGATGCCGAGTGCGGCACGACGACGATCACGCTCGGCCGGATGGAGCGGGTCGACTTCAGCGTGCCCATCTTCGTGGACGGCGGCAGCGTGCTGGTGCGCGCCGATCGCAAGCTCGGCCGGCTCGCCGACCTCAAGGGGCGGCGGATCGCCGTCATCCCGGGCACGACGACGGAACGCGCGCTGACGACGCAGCTCACCGCGGCCGGCGCGCCGGCGACGATCGTCCCGGTGAAGGACGTGGCCGAGGGCATGGCTGCGCTCGGCGCCGGCCGCGTCGACGGCGTCGCCGGCGACAGGATCGTGCTGATCGTGCAGCGCGCGCGCGCGGCGAAGCCCGAAGGGCTCGCCTTCGTCGGCGACGACTTCTCGTACGAGCCCTACGCGATCGTGGTGCGGCGCGACGACCCCGACTTCCGGCTGGCGGTCAACCGCGCGCTCGTCGGGCTGTACCGCAGCGGCGCCATCGACCCCGTGTTCCAGCGCTGGCTCGGCGCGTTCGGCGCGCCGGGGCCGCTGCTCCACGCGATGTTCTACCTGCAGCAATACCAGGACTGACGATGCGCACGGTCCTGCTGATGCTCGCGACCGCGACGGCGCTCCCCGCGGCCGCGCAGTCCCCGTGCGACAACTGCGGCCGCATCGAGGAGATCCGCACCGTGCGCGAGTCCGCCGCGTGGACGCCGCTCGGGACGATGGGGTCGGTGGGGGCTGGGACCGGCCGGACGACCACGGCCTTCAACCTCTCGACGGGCTCGATGGTGGTGCTCGGCGCCGCCGGCGGCGCCGGGTACGCGAAGCGCCCGCAGTCCTACGAACGACCGCGCTGGGAGATCGCCGTGCGCATGGACGCGGGCGGCACGCGTCTCGTCTCGCAGGCCTACGAGCCCGCGCTTCGCGTCGGCGACCGCGTCCGGGTGTTCGGGACGCAGCTCGAGCTCGCGAACTAGCGGATCCTCGCGACGCTTGGCCGCCTTCGCCGTCTCGGACACGCCGCAGGGCCAGCGCGTCGTCACGCTGACCGGCCGGCTCGACGCCGCCGCGCTGCAGCAGATGTGGGCGCCGGTGCGCGCCGCGGTCGCGGCGGACCCGGGGCGGCCGGTGGTGGTCGACGCGAGCGGCGTCGAGTACTGCGACGGCGCCGGCGCGGCGCTGCTGGTCGAGCTGCTGCGGCACGCACGGCCGGCGCCCGTCGAGGTGCGCAACCTGCGCCCGCCGTTCGACGCGCTGCTCGCGCAGTTCGACGCGAAGCGCCTCGAGCACGACCTCGATCCTCCGGCGCGGCGCGTGCCGTTCGTCGAGGAGATCGGGCGCGCGGCGTCGCAGGTCGCGCGCGACCTGCGGCTGCAGATCAGCTTCATCGGCGAGACGACGGCGGCGCTCGTCGACGCGGTGCTGCGCCCGCATCGCGTCCGCTGGCGCGACGTGTGGCGCATCGCCGAGCGCGCGGGCGTCGACGCGCTGCCGATCGTCGCGCTGATCAGCTTCCTGCTGGGGATGATCCTCGCGTTCCAGTCGGCCGTGCCGATGAAGCGCTTCGGCGCCGAGATCTTCGTCGCCGACCTGATCGGGCTGTCGATGCTGCGCGAGCTGGGCCCGCTGATGACGGCCATCCTCCTCGCCGGGCGCTCGGGGGCGGCGTTCGCCGCCGAGATCGGCACGATGCGCGTCAACCAGGAGGTCGACGCGCTGACGACGATGGGCCTCGACCCGGTGCGCTTCCTCGTGACGCCGCGCATCATCGCGCTGGTGATGATGGCGCCGCTGCTGACCCTGTTCGCCAACGTGGTCGGACTGGTCGGCGGCGCGGTGACGATGCAGACCTTCGGCATCCCGTTCATCACGTTCTTCCGCGAGGCCGACGCGGCCGTCAACCTGCAGGACTTCCTGGCGGGCTTCGTCAAGACGTTCTTCTTCGCCATCCTGATCGGCGGCATCGGCTGCCTGCGGGGCCTGCAGACCGCGGCGGGTGCGTCGGCGGTGGGCGACGCGGCCACGCGCGCCGTCGTGTCCTGCATCATCATGCTGGTGGTCGTCGACGGCCTGTTCGCGCTCGCCTACTACATGCTCGACATCTGATGGACGGAACGCGCGCCGCCAAGGGGGAGCCGATCATCCGCGTCGTCGGCCTCGACACGGGCTACGACGGCGTGCCGATCCTGAAGGACGTGACCTTCGAGGTGCGCCGCGGCGAGGTGTTCGGCATCCTCGGCGGCTCGGGCTCGGGGAAGAGCACGATCCTCAAGAACATGATCGGGCTGCTGCCGCCGATACGCGGCCGCATCCTGTTCGGCGACCAGGACATCGTCACCGCGGAGGGCGACGTGCGCGAGCGCATCCTGTCGCGCTTCGGCGTCATGTACCAGTCGGGCGCGCTGTTCGGCTCGATGACGCTGCTCGAGAACGTCCGGCTGCCGCTGGAGACGGCGACCGACCTGCCGGGCGACGCGATCGACCTGGTCGCGCGGATGAAGCTCGAGCTGGTCGGCCTCGAGGCGTTCACGGGCCACCTGCCGGCCGAGCTCTCCGGCGGCATGCAGAAGCGCGCCGGCATCGCGCGCGCGATGGCGCTGGACCCGGAGATCCTGTTCCTCGACGAGCCGTCGTCCGGGCTCGACCCGATCACCGCGGCCTCGCTCGACGCGACGATCCGCCGCCTGGCCGACGGGACTGGCGTGACGTTCGTCATCGTCACGCACGACCTCGCCAGCATCTACACCGCCACCGATCGGGTGATCCTGATCGAGCGCCGCGCCAAGGGCATCATCGCGGAGGGCGACCCGCGCCGCCTGCGCGAGGAGAGCGACGATCCGCGCGTGCGCGCGTTCTTCCGGCGCGAGCCGGAGCCCGCCGGGACCTGAAGCGTGCCATGAGCCTGCGTGCGAACTACTTCAAGCTGGGCCTGTTCGTCCTCGGCGCCGTCGCCTGCGCGGTCGCCATCCTGCTCGTCGTCGGCAGCGGCCGCTGGTTCACGCCCAAGCTGACGATCGAGACCTACTTCGACGAGTCGGTGCAGGGGCTGGACATCGGCAGCAAGCTCAAGTACCGCGGCGTGTCGATCGGCGACGTGACGCGCATCTCGTTCACCTACACGCGCTACCAGCTGGACCGGCCGATCACCGAGCGCGCGCGCTACGTGCTCGTCGAGGCCGAGATCCAGCCGCGGCTGCTCGGCGGGCGCGCGCAGGCGGGCGACCTCACCGGCGGGGAGAGCTCCGCGGTCGAGGTGGACCGCGGCATGCGGGTGCGCCTCGCGCCGCAGGGCATCACCGGCACCAACTACCTGGAGATCGACTACGTCGACCCGTCGGCCAACCCGGTGCTGCCGATCGACTGGACGCCGGAGCACATCTACATCCCGAGCGCGCGCTCGACGCTGACGTCCTTCGTCAACGCCGCGAGCGAGATCTTGTCCCGGCTGCAGAGCCTCGACATCGAGGGGACGGTCGCGAACCTGAACCGGCTGCTCGTGACCACCAACGACCGCATCGGGGCGATCGACACGCGGCGCATCGGCGACCAGGCGCAGCGCACGCTGGCGCAGATCGAGTCGACGCTGAAGTCGGTCGACGGCAAGCGCCTCTCCGACGAGGCGGTCGCGCTGATCGGCGAGCTGCGCCAGAGCAATGCCGAGCTCAAGTCGCTGCTCGCGCAGCCCGCGCTGCGCAGGATTCCCGAGGACGCCGGCGCCGCCGTCGCGGAACTGCGCAAGCTGTTCGCCGACCCGCGGCTCGCCGCGAGCATCGCCCACCTCGAGCGGACGCTGTCGCGCCTCGACCGGATCACCGGAGGCACCGAGACGAACCTCGCCGCGACCATCGAGAACCTGCGCCAGATCACCGAGAACCTGCGCGAGCTCACCGAGAACGCGAAGCGCTATCCGTCGAACCTGCTGTTCGGCGAGCCGCCGACCCCGCTGGAGCGAACGCGATGACCACCGCCGCCTTACGCCGCCGCGCGCTCGTCCTGCTGCCGCTCGCCGCGGCGCTCGGGGCGTGCAGCAACCCCTTCAGCCGGCCCTCGCCGGTGAAGCGCACGTTCCTGCTCGAGCCGGCGCTGCCGCCGCCGGGTCCGCGCACGCAGCCTGGCGTCGTGCGCGTGGGCAGCGTCCGCGTGGCCGCACCGTACCGCGATCGCGGCTTCGTGTTCCGCACCGGCGAGCTCAAGGTCGAGTCGGACTTCTACCACGAGTTCTTCGCGAGCCCGTCGTCGATGGTCGCGGAGTCGGCGGCGCGCGCGCTCGCCTCCGCCCGCGTGTTCGAGCGCGTCGTCCAGGGCGCCGTGGGGGCGGAAGCGGTCGACTTCGTGCTCGAGGGCTTCGTGGTGGCGCTCTACGCCGACGCGCGCTCCGCCGCGGCCGAGGCCGAGGTCGCCGTCGACTGGTTCCTGTCGCGCGCCGCCTATCCGGGCGGCGTCGTCTGGACCCGCGGGTACCGCGAGCGCGCACCGATCGCGGGTACGGCCGCGGAGGCCGTCGCCGGCGCGATGAACGAGGCGCTCGGCCGCGTGCTGGCCGCGCTCGCGCGCGACCTCGCCGTGGCCGAGGTCTCCCCGCGCTGACGCCCGTCCGCTCGCGGACCGCCGGAAATCGCGCACTCCGCCCGCTCTCGGCCGCGCAAGTCCGCCGCATGCCGTTGGACAGCTCGGGCCGCGGGCCCTCGTGCTGCGGAGGGGGTCGCGTGCTTTGCGCTATGCTCGGGACGTTCGCTCGGCGGCCGCCGCCGGCGGACCGGCAGGGGGGGCGATGATCCGGATGTTTCTCGAGGGTGCGGACGCCGCGGGTGCGCGCCGCGGCGCGCTGGCCGCGCTCGCCGTCCTGTGGCTCGCAGGCTGCGGCGATGGCCCGCGGGAGGCGGCGAAGGCGCCGCCCCCGGCGCCGCAGGTCGTCGTGGCGCCGTCCCGCGTGCAGACCGTGCCCGTGCTGCGCGAGTACGTCGGCAACGTCCAGGCGTACAGCTCGGTCGAGATCTCGGCGCGTGTCGAGGGCATCCTCGAGAAGCGGCACTTCACCGAGGGCACCGACGTGCGCCGCGGCCAGCTCCTCTACACGATCGACGCGTCGCAGTACGAGCAGTCGCTGAAGAACGCGGAGGGCGCGCTCGCGAACGTGCAGGCGGGGCTGGCCAACGCGCAGGCCCAGCTCGCCAACGCGCAGGCGCGCGAGCGGCGGCTGGCGCCGCTGGTGCAGGAGGAGGCGATCAGCCGGCAGGACTACGACGACGCGCTCGCGCAGGAGAGGTCGGCGCAGGCGCAGGTCGCGGCGGGTCGCGCGCAGGTGGACTCCGCGCGCGCCAACGTCGAGAGCGCGAAGCTGAGCCTCGGGTACACCAAGGTCTACGCGACCGAGTCGGGGCGCATCGGGCAGACGCTGGTCCCCGAGGGGCGGCTCGTGGGCCGCGGCCAGCCGACGCACCTGGTCACGATCGACAGGATCGACCCGATCTACGTCACGTTCACGATGCCCGATCGCGACGCGATCGTGCTGCGCCGCGCGATCGAGAAGGGCGAGATCCGCACCGGGAAGGGGGCGGGGTCCGTGCGCTTCGTGCTGCCCGACGGCAGCGAGCTGACCGACGCGGGCCGCATCGATTTCACCGACGCGCAGGTGAACCGCGAGACCGGCACGATCACGCAGCGGGCGATCATCGCGAACCCGCAGCGCATCCTGCTGCCGGGCATGTTCGTGAACGTCGAGCTCAAGGTCGGCGACCGCGAGAACGCGGTCGTCGTGCCGCAGCGGGCCGTCGTGAAGGTGCCCAACGGCCACATCGTGTACGTCGTCGGCCCCGACGCTCGCGTCGAGCGCCGCGACCTCGTCGTCGGCGCGTGGATCGGCGACGACTGGATCGTCGAGAAGGGTCTCGCGGGCGGCGAGCAGGTGATCGTCGACGGCGTGCAGCGCGTGCAGCCCGGCATCGTCGTCGCGCCCGTCCGGCAGCAGTCGGCGCCCGCGACCGCGGCGCCCGGGACGCCGCCGTCCGCGCCGGCACCTTCCGGGCGCCCCGCGACGGGCGCGCCGGCGCCCGCCCGCTAGCGCACCATGGGCTTCTTCGTCGAGCGCCCGGTCTTCGCGACCGTCATCGCCCTGATCATCACGCTGGTCGGGCTGCTGGCCGTGCGCCAGCTCGCGATCGAGCAGTATCCGAACGTCGCGCCGCCGCAGGTCTCGGTCACAGCGGTCTACCCGGGTGCCTCGCCCGAGCTGCTCGAGAACGTGGTGGCTGCGCCGCTGGAGCGCGAGATGAACGGCGTCTCCGGGCTGCTCTACATGCAGTCCACGTCGTCGTCGTCGGGCCTGATGCAGCTGTCGGTGGTGTTCGAGCCCGGCACCGACCTCGACCTCGCCACGGTCGAGGTCAACAACCGCGTCAAGCGCGTGGAGCCGCTGCTGCCGCAGGCCGTGCTCCAGAACGGCGTCAAGGTCGACAAGACGAACCCGGCGATCCTCCTGATCGTCACGATGCAGTCGAAGACCGGGCAGTTCGACCGCGACTACCTGTCGAACCTCGCGAACAGCAGCGTCGTGCCGGAGCTGAAGCGCGTCGGCGGCGTGGGCGACGTGCTGCTCTTCGGCTATCCGTACGCGATGCGCGTCTGGATCAACCCCGACCAGCTGGCGAAGTACCGGCTGACGGTCTCGGACGTGGCCAACGCGATCCGCGAGCAGAACCAGAACTACGCCGTCGGCGAGATCGGCACGTCGCCGTCGCCGGCCGGCCAGGTGCTGACCTTCCCGGTGCAGACGACGGGGACCTTCACCGATCCGTCCCAGTTCTCCGACGTCATCGTGCGCGCGGCGTCGGACGGCTCGGTGGTGCGCGTGCGCGACGTCGCGCGCGTCGAGCTCGGCGCCGACGACTACCAGATCAGCCTGCGCCTCAACGGGCAGCCCGCGACCGGCCTCGGCGTCTACCTTCGGCCCGGAGGGAACGCGCTCAAGACGGCCGACGAGGTGCGCGCCAAGATGGAGGAGCTGGCGCGCAGCTTCCCGCGCGACGTCGAGTGGCGCGTGCCGTACGACACCACGGTGTTCGTCGACGCGTCGATCGAGCTCGTCGTGCACACGTTCATCGAGGCCTTCGTCCTGGTGCTGCTCGTCGTCTACCTGTTCCTCGGGTCGCTGCGCGCCACGATCATCCCGATGCTCGCGATCCCCGTGTCGCTGGTGGGAACGATGGCCGGGATGCTGCTGATGGGCTTCTCGATCAACATGCTCACGCTGTTCGGCCTCGTGCTGGCGATCGGCATCGTCGTCGACGACGCGATCGTCGTCGTCGAGGCCGTCGAGAAGATCATGCACGACCGCGGGCTGGGCCCGCGCGAGGCGGCGCGCGAGGCGATGAAGGGCATCGGCAGCGCGATCGTCGGCGTGACGGCGGTCATCTGCGCCGTCTTCGTGCCGATCGCATTCCTCGGCGGCGTCACCGGGACCCTGTACAAGCAGTTCGCGATCACGATCACGATCTCGACGCTGCTCTCGGCGATCACCGCGCTGACGCTGACGCCGGCGCTGTGCGCGCTGATCCTCGAGCCGGGCGCGCACAAGCCCCGGCCGATCCAGCTGTTCGACCGCTTCTTCGACCGGGTCACCGGCGGCTACGTCGGCGTCGTCGGCTTCGCGATCCGGCGCTGGCTGCTGTTCATGCTGCTCTACGCCGGCATCCTCGTGGCGCTCTTCGTGCTGTTCAGGGCGATCCCCGGCGGCTTCGTCCCGGAGGAGGACAAGGGCACGGCGCTGGTGGCGATCGACCTGCCGTCGGGTGCCTCGCAGGAGCGCGTGCGCGAGGTGCTCGAGCGGGTCGAGGCGACGATCCGCGAGGAGCCGTCCGTGCAGGACGTGATCGGCATCCTCGGCTTCTCGGTGTTCTACCGCTACGCGAACCAGGGCTTCGTCTACGTGACGCTGAAGGACTGGAAGGAGCGTCCCGATCCCTCGCAGCACGCGCTGGCGATCATCGGCCGGCTGAACGCGAAGCTCGCCCGCATCGCCGAGGCGCGCGTGTTCGCGCTCAACGAGCCGCCGATCTCGGGCATGGGCTCGATCGGCGGATTCGACTACCGCCTGGTGGCGCTCGATGGCGACCGCGCCAAGCTGGACCAGACGGCGGCGGCGCTGGTGCAGGCCGCGCGCGCGGACCCGCGGCTGGCGGGCGTGCGCAGCGTGGCCGCGCCGGACGTGCAGACCCTCTTCCTTGACGTCGACCGCAACAAGGCCAAGGCGCTCGGCGTGCCGCTGTCGGAGATCTACCAGACGATCGGCACGCTGCTCGGCTCGTCGTTCGTCAACCAGTTCACCGCGTTCGGCACCAACCTCAAGGTGAAGCTGCAGTCGGAGCAGGTGTTCCGCTCCGATCCCGCCTACCTGTCGCGCTTCTACGTGCGCAACGGCAAGGGCGACATGGTGCCGCTCCCCGTCGTGGCGACCACCGAGTTCCGCTCGGCGCCCATCGCGCTCACCCGCTACAACGGCTACCCGTCCGTGCAGATCAACGGCGTGCCCGCCCCCGGCCGCAGCTCCGGCGAGGCGCTCGCCGCCATGGAAGCGATCTCCGCCGACCGGCTCCCGCAGGGGATGGGCTTCGAGTGGTCCGGGCAGTCGCTGCAGGAGCGCGTCGCCGGCGGACAGGCCGGCTTCATCTTCGCGCTGTCGTTCGTCTTCGTCTTCCTGTTCCTCGCCGCCCTCTACGAGAGCTTCTCGCTGCCGGTCGCCGTGTTCCTCATCGTGCCGATCGGCATCTTCGGGGCGCTGGTCGCGCTGCTGCTGCGGCAGACGCCCAACGACGTGTTCTTCCAGGTCTCGCTCGTCACGCTGGTCGGCCTGGCCGGCAAGAACGGCATCCTGATCGTCGAGTTCGCGAAGCAGCGCTACGAGGAGGGCCTGTCGGTGATCGACGCCGCGCTCGAGGCGGCGCGCCTGCGGCTGCGGCCGATCGTGATGACCTCCCTCGCGTTCATCCTCGGCGTGCTCCCGCTGGTGAAGGCGACCGGCGCGGGGGCGGCGACGCAGCACTCGGTCGGCACCGGGATCCTCGGCGGCATGCTGGCGGCCACGCTGATCGGCGTGTTCTTCACGCCGCTGTTCTACTGGGTGGTGATGACGTACGCGAGGCGCGAGCGGCGCGCCGCGGCGCAGCCGCCGGCAGGGTCCGCGCCGGAGGCTCCCGCGCCCGCCGAGCCGGGCGCTGCCGCGCACGGGGCCGCGCCGTGAGACGCGCCGCCGGCCTGCTGGCGACGTCCGCGCTCGCGCTGCTGATGCACGGCTGCGCCGCGCCGCTGCCCGAGCCGCCGGCCGCGCAGGTGCCCGCCGCCTGGCGCAACCCTGCGGACCACCGCGTGTCGTTGACGGACCGTCCCTGGGGAGCGATCTTCCAGTCGCCCGAGCTCGAGTCGCTGGTGCGCGAGGCGCTCGCCGCGAACGCCGACCTCGCGATCGCCGTGCAGCGCGTCGAGCTCGCGCGCGCGCAGTTCGGCATCCAGCGCTCGTTCCTCTTCCCGCAGGTCGGCGCGACGTTCGCCTACGACCGGCAGCGGCTGCCGGTCGGCGGGTTCGACGAGAACAAGGTCTACGAATCCGCGCTGCTCGGGCTCGCGCTCTCCACCTGGGAGATCGACGTCTGGGGCCGTGTCCGCGCGGCGGCGGAGGGCGCCCGCCGCGAACTGGCAGCGGCCGACGAGACGCGGCTCGCGGCGCAGGTGTCGATCGTGGCGCAGGTGGCCTCGCTGTACCTGCAGCTGCTCGAGCTGGATGCGCAGCTCGAGATCTCGACGCTGACGCTGGCCGCGCGCCGCGAGTCGCTGCGCCTGGTCGAGCTGCGCTACCGCGGAGGCGTGGCGTCGAAGCTCGAGGTGCAGGACGCGACCACGCTGGTGGCGCAGGCCGAGCAGACGATCGCCGAGATCGGCCGCGTGCGCTCGCGCACCGAGAACGCGCTGTCGCTGGTCGTCGGGCGGCTCCCGGGGCCGATCGTCCGCGAGCGGACGCTGCGCGAGTTCGCGATCCCGGCGCAGTTGCCCGCGGGCATGCCGTCCGAGCTCCTGCTGCGCCGGCCGGACCTGCGCGCCGCGGAGCAGGCGCTGTACGCGGCGGACGCGAGCGTGGAGGCCGCCCGCAAGGCGTTCTATCCGTCGATCACGCTGACCGGCCTGCTCGGCTTCGCGAGTCCTGCGCTGCGCGACCTCCTCGACGGCGGACGCTACGCCTGGCAGGTGTCCCCGGCGGTCGCGCTGCCGCTGTTCACGGCGGGGCGCCTGCAGTCCAACCTCGAGGCCACGCAGGCCCAGCGCGAGATCGCGCTCGAGCAGTACCGCGCGGCGGTGCGCAACGCGTTCCGCGAAGTCGAGGACGCGCTGTCCGACGTCGAGCGCTACAGCGAGGAGCGCGCGGCGCTCGCGAAGGGCGTCGCCGCGCACCGCGAGCGCCTGCGGCTGTCGGAGCTGCGCTACAAGGGCGGCGTCGCGTCGTACTTCGAGGTGCTCGACTCGTCGCGCCAGCTGTTCCAGGCCGAGCTGCAGCTGGTCCAGGCGCTGCGCGGCCAGTACGGCGCGGTGATCGATCTCTACCGCGCCCTCGGCGGCGGCTACGAGGCGAACGCGCCGTCGGCCAGCGTGCCGGAGGCGCGGCGGGTGCCGGCGGGCGGCTGACGCAGTTGCGTTGACGCCGCGCCGTCCGGCGTGGCAGACTTCGCCGCCGCGCGCACGGCCGTGCGCGCATCCCCCGTCCGACGCGCGAAGGAGGCCACGATGACGACCCTTGACCTTGCCTTCGTCGGCCGCAGCCTCCGCGCGCGCGCCGCTGGCTGAGCACGGACGCAGGACTCCTTTCCGAGCACCGGTTTCCCGCACGCGGCGTGACGCCGCGTCCCGAGCCCCCGTCCGCCACGCCGGACCCGCCGCGCGTTCACGCCGCGGCCGACTTCGCCTCGCTCCCTCCCGCGCCACCGCGCGGGGCGAAGGCGCGCCTGCGCGCGCCAGGACGACCAATGGCGGATACGGGACACGACATGATCCAGTTCGACTTCGAGGCCCTGCGCAGCGTGGGCCTCACGCCCGCGGTGCTGCAGTGCGCCGCGGGCGCGGACGGCGGCGAAGCGCCGCTGCGCCTGCTGCGCGTCACCGAGGTGCACCGCGACGCGGTGCGCGTGCACGATGGCCACGACGAGTGCGCGGCGCGCGTGCTGCCGCGCCTCGCCCGCGCCATGGAAGAGGGCGGGGAGGGGCTCGCGGCCGGCGACTGGGTGCTCGCCGCCGACGACGGGTTCGGCCAATGCTGGCTGCACGCCCGCGTGCCGCCGCTCACGCACCTCGCGCGCCGCGACGAGCAGGGGCGCGCGAAGGCGATCGTCAGCAACGTCGACACGGCACTGCTGGTGATGGGGCTCGACGGCGATTTCAACGTCCGTCGCGCCGAGCGCTTCCTCGCGCTGGTGCACGGCAGCGGCGTCATCGCGGTCGTCGTGCTGACGAAGGCGGACCTGGTGCCGGACGCGGCGCGCGACGCGGGGGTCGACGCGCTCCGGCGCCGGCTGCCGTCGCAGGTCGGCGTGATCGCCGTGGACGCCACGTCGCCGGAGGCGGCGCGCCGGCTGGCGCCGTGGTTGGCGTCCGGCCAGACGCTGGTGATGCTCGGCTCGTCGGGCGCGGGCAAGTCGACGCTGACCAACACGCTGCTCGGCACGGCGGCGCGGGCGACCGGCGCCGTGCGCGAGCACGACGGGCGCGGCAGGCACACGACGACCTCGCGCTCGCTCGTGCGGCTGCCGGGGGGCGCCTGCGTGATCGACACGCCGGGCGTGCGCACGCTCCGCCCCGACGTCGACGAGGCGGGCCTCGCCGCGAGCTTCGGTGACATCGACGCGCTGGCCGCACGCTGCCGCTACCGCGACTGTGCGCACGCCGACGAGCCGGGGTGCGCCGTCCGGGCGGGCGTGGACCCCGACCGCCTGCGCAACTACCACAAGCTGCGGCGCGACGCACAGCGCGACGCGATGTCCGCGCTCGACCGGCACAGACAGGTCGCGCAGTGGAAGGCGCGCAGCCGCTCCGTGCGGGCGTGGATGAAGGCGAAGGGGAGGACCTGAGCCGCGCCGCGGGAAGCAGCGCGCGCTCTAGGACGCTCGCTCGTGTTCGCCGGCCACGCGTCCGGCGAGATCGTGGTCGTCCGCGGCCTCGATGCGGACGCGCACCAGCGATCCCGGGGCGAGCGAGGCACCGTCCTCGATGCGCACCACGCCGTCGATCTCGGGGGCGTCGGCGTGGCTGCGGCCGACGGCGATGCGGCGCTTCGAGCGGCCGCGGCCGGCGTGCGCGTGCGCGTCCACGAGCACGTCGAGCGTGGTGCCGACGCGCGCGGCGAGGCGCGCGGCGCTGATGCGCGCCTGCGCCTCCATGAAGCGCACGCGCCGCAGTTCCTTGACGTCGGCGGGCACCGCGCCGGGGAGCGCGTTGGCCGCGGCGCCCGCGACCGGCGAGTAGGCGAAGCAGCCGACGCGGTCGAGCTGCGCCTCGGCGAGGAAGTCGAGCAGTTCCGCGAACTCCGCGTCGGTCTCGCCGGGAAAGCCGACGATGAACGTGCTGCGCAGCGCGAGCTGCGGCTTCGCCGCCCGCCATGCCCGCACGCGGTCGAGCACCTTCTCGGGGGCCGCGGGGCGCTTCATGAGCCGGAGGATGCGCGGGCTGGCGTGCTGGAACGGCACGTCCAGGTAGGGCACGAGGCCTCCGTGCGCGAGGTCGTCGCGCATCAGCGGGATCACCTCGTCGACGTGCGGGTAGGGGTACACGTAGTGCAGGCGCACCCAGGCGCCGTGGGCGTGCGCGAGGGCGTCGAGCTCGCGCACCAGCGCCGTCATCCGCGTCTTCACCGGGCGTCCCTGCCAGAACCCGGTGCGGTGGCGCACGTCGACGCCGTAGGCGCTCGTGTCCTGCGAGATGACCAGCAGCTCCCTCACGCCGGCGCGCAGCAGCCGCTCGGCCTCCGCCATCACCTCCGCGAGCGGTCGCGACACGAGGTCGCCGCGCATCGAGGGGATGATGCAGAACGTGCACCGGTGGTTGCAGCCCTCGCTGATCTTCAGGTACGCGTAGTGGCGCGGCGTGAGCTTCACGCCCTGCGGGGGCACGAGATCGGCGAACGGGTCGTGCGGCCTCGGCAGGTGCGCGTGCACGGCGCTCATCACCTCGTGCGTCGCGTGCGGTCCCGTGACGGCCAGCACCTTCGGGTGGCGCTCGCGCACGAACCCGCCGCCGTCCCGCGCCCCGAGGCAGCCGGTGACGACGACGCGACCGCTCTCCGCGAGCGCCTCGCCGATCGCGTCCAGCGACTCGGCGACGGCCGCGTCGATGAACCCGCAGGTGTTGACGACGACCAGGTCCGCGTCCGCGTAGTCGGGCGCGATCGCGTAGCCCTCGGCCCTGAGCTGCGTGAGGATCTGCTCGGAGTCGACCAGCGCCTTCGGGCAGCCGAGGGACACGAAGCCCACGCGGGGGGCGCCGCGCGGCGCGGACGTCGGGTTCATCGCCTGTCGGCCTCGCGGCGATCACGCGCCGCACAAAGGCGCGCGTGAGGCCCTGCTTGTTGCGGCGCGTCGTGCGCGCTCAGCGGGACTTGTCGTCGTCGCCGCCGGTTTGCGGCGGCGCGAAATTGGGGAAGGGGAACGCGGAGAACATGCCGCGCGTCTGGTCCTGCATGCGCTGCTGCATGTCCATGAACAGCCTGGCGCTCTGCTCGAGGTAGTTGCCGAGCATGCCCTGCATCGCCGGGGCCTGCATCTGCATGAACTGCTTCCACAGGTCGGGCGTGAGCATCATCTTGTCGCCGTAGATCTGCTTCGCCTGGTCCTGCAGCTTCTTCTGGATCGCCATGAACGCCTTGACGTTCTGCTCCATGTACTGGCCCATCATCGTCTGCTGCGCGGAGCCGTAGAAGCGGATCATCTGCGCCAGCATCTCCGAGCTGAACATCGGCACGCCGCCGGACTCCTCCTCGAGGATGATTTGCAGCAGGATCGAGCGCGTGAGGTCCTCGCCGCTCTTCGCGTCGACGACCTGGAAGTCGATGTTCTCGAGGACCATCTGCTTCACGTCCGCGAGCGTGATGTAGCCGCTGTTGGCGGTGTCGTAGAGCCGGCGGTTCGGATACTTCTTGATCGTGCGGAGAGGTTCGGCCACGGCGCGCTCCCGAAGGACGGTCGTCGATTATAACCCACTGATTTATCGCGGGTTCGCGACGATTCCGCGGGCCCTGCTGCGACGCAGCAAAAAACCCTTGACCGCGGGGTTTTCCATCCCTATACTTCGTTTGTGCGGTGCAGCAAAGTCGCCGGCGAAATCCCCGGCGGTTCCCGGCCGGCCCACGCCGGCACGCTGCGCCGAGGTCGCGACCACGAGCGCGCAGGACACAACCCAGGAGCCAGCCATGTACAACGCCACCGAGCAGTTCGCCGAATTCAACAAGGCCAACGTCGCGCAAGCCAGCAAGATCGCCGCGATCGCCATGGGCAACGCCGAGAAGCTGATGAAGCTCGGCATGAACACCGCGCGCAACGCGCTCGAGCAGTCGATCGAGAACGCGCAGGCCGTCGCGTCGGTGAAGGACGTGCAGGAGCTGTTCGCGCTGCGCGCGAAGCTCGCCGAGACGGGCGTGCAGTCGGCCCTCGCGTACTCGAAGAACCTCTACGAGATCGCCTCCGAAGCCCAGGCCGAGCTGACCGCGGCTTCCGAGGAATCGTGGTCGAGCTACACGCGCGGCGTCGCCAAGTGGGTGGACAGCGCCGCGCAGGCCGCGCCGGCCGGCTCGGACGTCGCGGTCAACGCGTTCAAGTCGACGGTCGCAGCGACGACCGCGGCGTTCGACCAGTTCCAGAAGGCGACCAAGCAGGTCGTGAACCTCGCCGACGCGAGCGTACGCGCCGCCGCGACGTCGGCTGCCAAGGCTGCCCCGAAGGGCCGCCGCGCGGCCTGAGCTTTCCGCACCGGCGCCGCCCCGCGGCGCCGGCGGGACCTCGGGGCCGGTTGAAACCGGCGCGGGCGTCCCCAACTCGGTAAGCGGCAGTACCCTGTATCTACCTCCTCCTCCTGATAGATACAGCCTCGGGCCCCGGATCCCTCCGGGGCCCTTTTTCTTCCCTTCGCCGCGCCCTTTAGAGTGAACGCACTAGAGCGCGGCGATACAGTGGGCACGTCGCGCGAAGCCCCGGATCCCGCGGATCCCCTCCGCTCCGGAGGCCGCCGCGCGACGCCGCTGTATCTTTCCTCCTCCTCCTGAAAAGATGCAGCCCTTCGAGCCCCGGCCGCGTGCCGGGGCTTTTTTTCGGTCGCGGGCGGACTCAGAACATGTGCTGCCCGCCGTTGATCGCGATGTTCGCCCCGGTGACGAACGCCGCCTCCTCGCTCGCGAGGTAGGCGACCAGCCCGGCGATCTCCTCGGGCTTGCCGAGGCGGCCGAGCGGGATCTGCGGGATGATCTTGCTGTCGAGGACGTCCTGCGGGATCGCCATCACCATCTTGGTGCCGATGTAGCCGGGCGAGATCGTGTTCACGGTGACGCCCTTCTTCGCGACCTCGAGCGCGAGCGCCTTGGTGAAGCCGTGCATGCCGGCCTTCGCGGCCGAGTAGTTGACCTGCCCGAACGCGCCCTTCTGCCCGTTGACGGACGAGATGTTGATGATGCGTCCCCACGAGCGGTCGACCATGCCGTCGCAGACCTGCTTGGTCATGTTGAACACGGAGTCGAGGTTGGTGCGGATGACCGCGTCCCAGGCGCCCTTGTCCATCTTGCGGAACGTCATGTCGCGCGTGATGCCGGCGTTGTTGACCAGCACGTCGACCGGACCGGCGTCCGCCACGACCTTCGCCACGCAGGCGGCGGAGGAGTCCCAGTCCGCGACGTCGCACGCATAGGCGCGGAACCCGTAGCCCATCTTGTTCATCGTGTCGAGCCACTCCTGCGCCTTCTTGTTGCCCGGCGAGTAGGTGGTGACGACCTTGTAGCCGAGGCCGGCGAGCTTGATGCAGATCGCCTCGCCGAGGCCGCCCATGCCGCCGGTGACGAGCGCGACGCGCGGGATCTTCAGGGCCATTTGCGCTACCTCCTGTGGGGGATGTCCGTCGGGGTGACGTCGTGGGCGGACGGCGCCGTCCGCTGGCCGGCCGCGAATGCACCGGATGGTAGCTCACTGGACGACCGCGCGCGCGACGCGCCTCGGGCCGCTGCGCCCCGCGCGGCCCTCGCGGCGCACTGCCACGGCGAGCGCGCGACGCCTCAGGCTGCCGATTCGCGCACGTAGCGGCCGGGCGCGGGCTCGAGCGCCGGGTGACGCGCGCTGCCGGCCGCGTCCGGCGCCTTGCGCCGCCGGCCGGCGTGCCCGGCGAGCCACGCGCCCCAGCGCGGCCACCAGCTGCCGGCGACCTCCTCCGCGCCGGCGAGCCAGGCGTCGGCGTCCGGCCGAAGCGGCCCGCCGGCCCAGTGGCACCGGCGCGGCGGCTGCGGCGGGTTGACCACGCCGGCGATGTGCCCCGACGCGCCGAGGACGAACTGCACGTCGCCGCGCAGCAGCTGCGTCGTGCGGTACGCCGAGCGCCAGGGCACGATGTGGTCGTCGCGCGTCGCGAGCACGAACGCCGGCATGCGCAGCCGCCCGAGGTCGATGCGCTCGCCGAGCATCGTCAGCGCGCCGGGGTCGCGCAGCCGGTTGCCGAGGTAGAACTCCCGGAGGTAGTAGGCGAACATCGGTCCCGGCAGGTTCGCGGAGTCGCCGTTCCAGTGCAGCAGGTCGAACGGCGGCGGCGAGCATCCCTTGAGGTAGTTGTTGACGACGTAGTGCCAGACGAGGTCGTTGGCGCGCAGGCTCGCGAACGCACCCGCGAGCTCGCTGCCGTGCATGCGCTGCCCCGCCTGCAGCGCGCGCTCGCGCACCGCGAGGAACTCGGGCGAGAGGTAGACGCCGATCTCGCCCGGGTCGGCGAAGTCCAGCATCGTCGTCAGGAACGTCGCGCTCGCGACCGAGCGGTCGCCGCGCGCCGCGAGCACCGCGAGCGCGCACGCCAGCAGCGTCCCGCCCACGCAGAACCCGAGGGCGTTCGCCGTCCGGCTGCCGGCGATCCGGCGCGCGACGCGCAGCGCGGCCAGCACGCCGTCCTCGAGATAGTCGTCCCAGCCGAGCGTGCCGAGCTCCGGCGGGATGTTGCGCCAGCTGACCACGAACACCGTGTGGCCCAGCGCGACCGCATGCCGCACGAAGGAGTTCTCCGGGCGCAGGTCGAGGATGTAGTACTTGTTGATGCACGGGGGCACGATCACCAGCGGCCGCGCGTGCACCGTCGGCGTCGTCGCCGCGTACTGGATCAGCTCCATCAGCTCGTTGCGGTGCACGACGCTGCCCGGCGTGACGGCGACGTTGCGTCCGACCTCGAACGCGGCGGGATCGCTCATGGCGATGCGGCCGCGCGCGAGGTCGCCGGCGAGGTTCGCCGCGCCCTGCACCAGGCTCGCCCCGTCGCTCGCGAGCGCGCGCTCGAGGACCTCCGCGTTCGTCGCGGGGAAGTTCGTCGGCGCGAGCGCATCCACGTACTGCCGCGTCACGAAGCGCAGGCGCGCGTGGTCGGCCGGCGGCATGCTCGCGCGCTCCGCGAGCTCGGTGAGCCACCGTGCCTGCACGAGGTAGGTCTGGAGCACGAACGAGTGGAACGGGGAGTCGCGCCAGAACCGCGCGCGGAAGCGGCGGTCGTCCGGCGGAACGTCGACGACCTGCGGCATCGGGGCGCCCGCCGGCAGCGCCGCGGCGGCCTGCCACAGCTGCGCGAGCCGCGCCTGGTGCTTCGCGTTGACCTCGGCCAGCGCCTGCGGCGGCACGAGCGCCGCGAACACGCCTGCATCGGGAAGCGGCGACGCGGCGGCCGCGTGCGCGACCTTGGGCAACGTCGCCCGGACCCACCACTGCATCCACTCGATCCCGATGCGCTGCCACTCGCCGACCAGATCGGCTACTTCGGACGGCGGAACGTGGCCGGGCGCCGCGTCGCCGGCGCCGCCACCGGCAGGGGGAACGCTCATCCCGGCGATGGTATCGTGCGGGCGAAGCCCGCTTCAATCGCGCGCGTGCACATCGTCGTCCTCGCCTGGCTCTACGTCACCTTCGCGATGGCGCTCACGATGCCGTTGCCCGCCGGCGCCGCGTGGTTCGCGCTGGCGGGGCTCGGCCCCGTGGTGCTGTGGATGCTGCTGCGGGTGCGGCGCCATCGGGCGCGCCGCCGGCGCGAGGCGGACGCGCAGGAGGCGAGTCCGGGCGGACGACGGGCGCCGCGCGTCAGTGCAGCGCCACGTGCACCACGGCGATGATGCCCACGCCGAGGCCGATCATCAGCATCTGCTTCGCAGTCTCGATCGGCTCGGGGCGGCGGTGCAGGCTCGGGATCAGGTCGGCGACGGCGACGTAGAGCAGGCTCGCGGCCGAGATCGCGAGCACGACGGGCAGCGCCTGCTGCACCGGCGCCAAAGCGTAGTGTCCGGCGAGGGCGCCGACCAGCGTCGCCGCGCCGGCGGCGACGTTGTAGGCGAAGGCGCGCACGCGCGTGAAGCCGGAGTGCAGGAGCACGGCGAAGTCGCCGACCTGCTGGGGCACCGCGTGCGCGACGATCGCCACCGTGGCCGCGATGCCGAGCCGGACGTCGGCCAGGAAGGACGCCGCGATGACGACGCCGTCGCAGAAGTTGTGGACGGCCGTGCCGATCAGGATCATCGACCCGGAGCGGCCGCCGTCGTGGCCGTGCATCGCGTGGTCGTGCTCGCTCTCGTCCGCGTCCGCGAGGTGCTCGTGGTGGCCGTGGCTGTGCCGCCACAGCACGAGCTTCTCGAGCAGGAAGAAGGCGAGCAGGCCCGCGAGCACGGTCGACATGACGCGCCCGACGTCGCCGTCCTCGAGCGCGTGCGGCAGCAGCTCGAGGAACACGGCGCCGAGGAGCGCGCCCACGGCGAACGAGACGAGGCGCGAGATCCATGACCGCGACAGCGCGAGCGTCGCCGCCGCCGCGACGACGGCGAGCACGCCGCCGGTGAAGGCGGCGAGCAGCGTGGCGGGCAGCGGCGACATCATGGCGGGAGTCGGCGAAGCAGGGGCGGTCCTGAAACTCAGTTGCATTGTAGCCCGGGCGCACGCCACACGAACGTCCCCATGCGCTCGCGCGAGCGGTCGCGGCGCCACGAATGGAAGCGCGCGGCGTCCGTGACGGTGCACGCCCCGCACGCGGCGACGCGGCCGACGCCGGCGCGGGCCAGCCGCCGCCGGGCGAGGGCGGGCAGGTCGGCCAGCCACTTGCCCGCGGGCCGCGGCGCGAAGTGCGCTGCGGCGCCGGCATCGGCGTGCGCGAAGGCTTCGCGCACGTCCTCGCCGACCTCGAAGGCGCGCGGCCCGATCGCAGGACCCAGCCACGCGACGACGCGCGAGGGGGGCACGGCCATCGCCGCGAGCGTCGCCTCGATCACGCCGGCGGCCAGGCCGCGCCATCCGGCGTGCGCCGCCGCGACCACGCTGCCGTCGTCGGCGGCGAGGAGGACCGGCAGGCAGTCGGCCGTGCGCACCGCGAGGGGCACGTCCGGCAGGCGCGTGACCGCGGCGTCGGCCACCGGCGGCGCCGCGCGGAACGCCGCGAGCGTCGCCGCGTCGACGACGGCCACGCGCCGCCCGTGCACCTGCTCGAGGAACACGGGCGCGCCGGGCAGGAAGCCGGCGACGGCGGCGCGGCTCGCGAGGACGCGCGAGCGCGAGCGCCCGTCCAGCGCCCCGGGATGCGCGGGACCGACGTCGACGGAGCCGTCGCGCGCGCCGCGCGTGGTCGCGAACGCGTGCACCTGCGGCGGCGCGTCCCACGCGGGCACGATCCAGTCGAGCCCGGCGGCGGCGAGGCGTGCGGCGAGCGTCATCGCGCGTGCGACGCCGCGTGCGCGCGCAGCGCGCCGAGCAGCGCCGCGAAGTCCGCCGGCGGCGGCGTGCGCCACGCGAGCGGGCGGCCGTCGCGCGGGTGGAGCAGCGCGAGGCGTTCCGCGTGCAGGGCCTGGCGCGGGAACGCGCGCAGCGCGTCGCGCGACGCACGCCGCCTGCAGTAGATCGGATCGCCGACCAGCGGATGCCCGATCGCCGCGAGGTGCACGCGGATCTGGTGCGTCCGGCCGGTCTCGAGCCGGCAGCGCACGAGCGTCGCGTCGCCGAAGCGCTCGACGACGTCGACGTGCGTGCGCGCGGGCTTGCCGCGCTCGACCACGGCCATCGACGTGCGCTGCACCGGATGGCGTCCGATCGGCGCGTCGACGACGACGTCGCGCGCGACGTCGCCGTGCGCGATCGCGAGGTAGTGCCGCGCGACGCTGCGCGCGGCGAGCTGGCGCACGAGGCCGGTCTGCGCCTGCGGCGTCTTGGCGACCACCATCAGCCCGCTCGTGTCCTTGTCGAGGCGGTGCACGATGCCCGCGCGCGGCAGCGCGGCGAGCGCGGGCACGTGGTGCAGGAGCGCGTTGAGCAGCGTGCCCGTCGGGTTGCCGGCGCCCGGATGCACGACGAGCCCCGCCGGCTTGTCGACCACGAGCAGGTCGTCGTCCTCGGCCACGACCGCGAGCGCGATCGCCTCGGGCGCGTCGCGCGTCGGCGACGCTTCGCCGCCGGGGACGACGACGAGCGTCTCGCCGCCGGCGAGGCGATGGCGCGGCGCGACGCTGCTGCCGTCCAGCGTGACGCGCCCGGCGTCGATCCAGCCCTTGAGGCGGCTGCGCGAGTGCTCGGGCCACAGCTGCGCGAGCGCCTGGTCGAGGCGGCGCCCGGCGAAGTCCGCGGGCACGACGAACGTGCGCGGCGGCGCGTTCGCCGGGCCGCCGCGGTCGCCTGCTCTATAATGGTCCGTCACCCGCCGGACCCCTCGGATTCGCCATGAAGTCGCTGTCGATGGGCGCGCCCGCGCGCGCCGCGCTGACCCGGCTGGCCGCGCTGCTCGTCGCGGCAATGCTCGCCGGCTGCAACCTGCTCCCGGAGGTCAAGGACGAGACGGCGGGCTGGTCGCCGGAGCGCCTGTACGCGGCGGCCAACGACGAGCTCAAGTCGGCGAATTATACGCGCGCGATCCGGCTCTACGAGACGCTGGAGGCGCGCTACCCGTACGGCCGCTTCGCACAGCAGGCCATGCTCGAGAGCGCCTACGCGAACTATCGCGCCGGCGAGACGGCGGCGGCCGTGTCGGCGGCGGACCGCTTCATCCGCACCTATCCCAACCATCCCGCGGTCGACTACGCCTACTACCTCAAGGGGCTGGTGCACTTCCGCGAGGACCAGGGGCTGCTCGGATACTTCTACGAGCTCGATCTCTCCGAGCGCGATCCGAAGCTGATGAAGGAGTCGTTCAACGCCTTCCGCGAGCTCGCGCAGAAGTTCCCGGACAGCCGCTACACCGAGGACGCGCACGCGCGCATGCGCTATCTGGGCAACGCGCTCGCGATGCACGAGGTGCACGTCGCGCGCTACTACCTCAACCGCGGCGCGTACCTCGCGGCGGCCAACCGCGCGCAGTCCGCGCTGGTCAACTATCCGCGCACGCCCGCGAACGAGGACGCGCTCGACGTCCTGGTGCGCGCCTACGACAGGCTGGGGCTGGAGCAGCTCGCCGAGGACAGCCGCCGGATCCTGAAGAGCACGTTCCCGGAGAGCCGCTACCTCGCCGAGGCGTCGCAGAAACCGTGGTGGCGGTTCTGGTAGGCCGCGGCCCGTCGCTGCACGCCGCCTGACGCGTGCGCGCCGGCCTTCATCCAGGGTGCGCGAAGAAGGCCGCGGCGTCGTCGACCTCGCGCGTGCGCCGCATCGGCGGCAGGCTGCGCCACAGCGTCCTGCCGTAGGGCTTCTCCGCGAGCCGCGGGTCGCAGATCATCAGGACCCCGCGGTCCGTCTCGGTGCGGATCAGGCGGCCCGCGCCCTGCTTCAGGGCGATCGCCGCCTGCGGCAGCTGGTAGTCGCGGAACGGATTGCCGCCGTCGGCCTTGAGCTTCGCCAGGCGCGCGGCCAGCAGCGGATCGTCGGGCGGGGCGAAGGGCAGCTTGTCGATGACGACGAGCGACAGTGCGGGCCCGGGCACGTCGACGCCTTCCCAGAAGCTCGCGCTGCCGAGCAGCACGGCGTTGCCGAGCGTGCGGAAGCGCTCGAGGAGCTCGGTCTTGGACGCGTCGCCCTGGACGAGCAGCGGGAAGTCGAGCCCGCGCGCGCGCAGCGCGTCCTGCAGGCGCTCGCGGGCGCGGGCCAGCGCGCGCAGCGTCGTGAACAGCAGGAACGCCTTGCCGCCGGCCGCCGCGAGCACCGGCAGCGCCGCGTCCACCACCGCGTCGGTGTGCGCCGGCTGGTTCGGCTCGGGCAGCCCCCGCGGCACGCACAGCAACGCCTGCCGCGGATAGTCGAAGGGGCTGTCCCAGCAGCCGGTCGCCGCGTCGTCGAGGCCCAGCGACGACGTGTAGTGCGAGAAGTCGCGGGCCACGGCGAGCGTCGCGGAGGTGAAGATCCACGCCCGCGCGCTCGCGTCGAGCTGCCGGCGGAACAGCGGGGCGACCGACAGCGGCGACGCCTGCAGCTGCCAGCCGTGCGGCGTCAGGTCGACCCAGCGGATCCACGCGTCCCCGTCGGGCGGTGCGGCGTCCGCGCCGCTGTCGCGCCAGCGCGCGAGACGCCGCGCGAGGTCCTCCGCACGCGCGGCGAGCTGGCCGACCTCGTCGCTGCGCGGGGCGTGGACGCCGAGCTCGGTCGCGAGTCGGTCGAGCGTGGCGGCGAGCGCATCGAGCGCGGCGCCGAAGTCCGCGCGGCCGAGCATCTGGTCGCGCGGAAACTTGCCGGGCAGCTCGCCGGCGGCGAGGCGCAGTCTGCGGATCGCCGGCTGCAGGCCGGCGGCGGCGTCGGGAAGGTCGGGGACGTCGCGCAACGCGCTGCGGGCGGCGACCTCGGCGTCGCGGGCGAGGTCGGCGAGCTGGCCGGCCGCCACCTGCTCGCCGAAGAACAGCGTCGCGGTGTCCGGCAGCTGGTGCGCCTCGTCGAGGATCACCGTGTTGCACGACGGCAGGAGCTCGGCGAGCCCCTCGTCGCGCAGCATCACGTCGGCGAAGAACAGGTGGTGGTTCACGATCACCACGTCCGCGTCCATCGCCTCCTTGCGCGCCTTCATCACGAAGCAGTCGCGGAAGTGCGCGCACTGGCTGCCGAGGCAGTTGTCGCGCGTCGACGTCACCAGTGGCCAGATGGAGGCGTTTTCCGGCACGTCCGCGAGCTGCGCCCGGTCGCCGCGGTCCGTGGCGTGCGCGAACGCGACGATCCGGCGCAGATGGCGGGCGTCGTCGCGCGACGGCAGCCGGTCGTCGCGCGACGCGCGCTCGAGGTGGTGCAGGCACACGTAGTTCGCGCGGCCCTTCAGCAGCGCGATCGTCGCAGGCACGGCGAGCGCGTCGCGCAGCAGCGGCACGTCGCGCTCGTAGAGCTGGTCCTGCAGGGTCTTGGTGCCCGTCGAGACGATCACCTTGCCGCCGTGGAGCAGCGCGGGGACGAGGTAGGCGAACGTCTTGCCGGTGCCGGTGCCCGCCTCGGCGACGAGGCGCCCGCGGCGGTGGATCGCGCCGGCGACGGCCTGCGCCATCGCGAGCTGCTGCTCCCGGTAGCGGAAACCCGGCAGGGCGCGCGCGAGCGCGCCGCCCTCGCCGAAGACGGCGGCCAGGACGGGATCGGCGGCGGGAGCGGGGTCGGCGTCGACGGCCGCGGTCGCGGCCCGCGCGGAGGCTGCGGCGCTCAGCGGGCGGCCTTGCCCCGCACGCCGGTGGCCGGCGGCGTGGTGTGCTCGCGCACGATCACGAGGATCTGGCGGATACCGGCCGCCCGCGCTTCGAGGTCGCCGAGCACGCCGGCAGTGCGCTGCCTGTAGTCGTCGTCGGACTCGCCGGCCTGCCACTTGAGCGCGGCCAGCGACGCCGTCCAGTACTCGTAGAGCGACTTGACGCCGTCGGCCGCCTGCCGCGAGACGCGGGCCTCGCGCAGCGCGGCGCCGTAGGGACGCGCGATGTTCGCCGTCTGCTTCTGCACGCAGGACTCGCTCTTCGCGCTGTTCGTGCCGGCCTCGGAGTTCTCGTAGCCGTGCTCGATGATCTCGATGCTCTTCACGTGCCGGCACATCGTGTAGAGGTGCCGCGCGGCGTCGAGGAAGCAGTCAAGCGCCGAGCCCGACGCGTCGACGTTGGGGCAGACGTAGTTGTGCGCGGGCCCCGGATTGCCACCGACCGGGCGGGCCTTGGGCAGGTACGACTGCGCGCCGGCGGCCGGCGCGAGCGCGAGCGCGGCGGCGAGGAGGGGCGCGGCAAGCGGCAGGCGGCGGGGCACGCGGATCCCGGGGACGAGGAACGGGCCGAATGGTACGCCGGCGGCCCGGGGGGGCTCAAGGAGGGCGGACGGCCTAGCCCTTCCGGCGGAGCCTGGCGCCCGACGCGCGGCCGCGCGCCGCGGCGCGGTCAGATCGTCACGCCGCCGGAGACCTCGATGACCGCGCCGTTGATGTACGAGGCCTCGTCGGAGGCGAGCCACGCGTAGGTGTTCGCGATCTCCTCGGGCCGCGCGAGCCGGCCCAGCGGGACGCGGTCTTCCATCATGCGGACCACCTTGTCGGGCATCGTCTTCAGGATCGGCGTCTCGACGAAGCCGGGGCAGATCGCGTTCGCGCGGATGCCCTTGCGGCCGAGTTCGCGCGCCCAGGTCTTCACCATGCCGATCACGCCGAACTTGGTCGCCGCGTAGTTCGTCTGGCCGAAGTTCCCGTACAGGCCGACGATCGACGACGCGTTGAGGATGCAGCCCGAGTGCTGCTCGAGCATGATGTCGACGACCGCCCGGGTGCAGTTGTAGACGCCCTTGAGGTTGACGTCGACGACGCGCTCGAACTGCTCGTCGGTCATCTTGCGGAATTGCGCGTCCTGCACGATGCCGGCGTTGTTCACCAGCGTGTCGATCCTGCCCCATGCCTGCATCACTCCGTCCACCATGCGGGCGATGCTCTCCTTGTCGGTGACGTCGATGCGCCAGGCCATCGCGCTCCCGCCGCCGTCCCGGATCTCGGTCGCCACGTGCTCGGCCGCCTCCAGGTTGATGTCGCACACGGCGACCTTCGCGCCTTCGCGGGCGAACTTGAAGGCAGTGGCCTCGCCGATCCCCGAGCCCGCGCCGGTGATGATGGCCACCTTGTCGATCAATCGCACTGTCGTTGCCCTTTCCGGAATGTCGCCGGCCCCGCGCAACGCCGTGGCGAAGCGCCGTTTGCGGCGCTGCGCAACGCGCTTCCGGGCCGCGCGGCCCGGAGAAGCCAAACTTTCGTAATCTAGCGGGGAATTGTGCAACGCACAAGGTCCACCTGCGGCGTGTCGGCCGCGTCGTGGTGCCGGTCGTCGGACGCCGGCGCCGGCCCGGCCGGCTGCCAGTGCAGCAGCACGAGGCGGAGGGCGTCCGTCCCGCGAAAAGTGTCGACCTCCGGCCGGAAAACGGCACGGATGCGGGCGGGCAGCGGGACGGTCGAGCGGAAGAGCATGGCCTCGAAGCGCTCGCCGGCCCGCGCGACCGTCGCGCGCGTGTGCGCGCCGGCGACGATGCGCGTCGCCAGGACCTCGAACTCGTCGTCGAAGGCCGGCGGCGGGAAGCCGTGGCCCCAGACCGGTTCACGCAGTCGGCGGGCGAGGGCGAGGTCGAGCTCGCCCGGCGCCAGCGCGCCGTCACTCTCGACGATCCGCGCGAGGTCCGCCGGGCCGAGCCACTCGCGGGCGACCCGCTCGAAGGCGGCGGCGAAGCGCCCGAAGCCCGCCTCCGGCAGCGTGAGACCCGCGGCCGCGGCGTGGCCGCCGAAGCGCTCGATCAGGCCCGGCTCGCGCTTCGCCACCAGGTCGAGCGCATCGCGCAGGTGGAACCCGGGAATCGAGCGCCCGGACCCGCGCAGCGTGCCGTCGGGTCCGGGGGCGAACACCACCGCGGGGCGGTGCTCGCGGTCCTTGAGCCGCGACGCGACGACGCCGACCACGCCCTGGTGCCACGTGGGCCGGTAGAGGCACACCGTGTACGCGTCGCTGCCGCCGGCGAGCGCCGCCGCTTCGTCGAGCTCCGCGTGCGCTTCCTCGACGATCGCCGCCTCGACGCCGCGCCGCTCGCGGTTCAGGCGGTCGAGCTCGCTCGCGAGCGCGAGCGCCTCCGCGGGATCGTCGGCGAGCAGGCAGCGGATGCCGATCGTCATGTCGGCGAGGCGTCCCGCAGCGTTGAGCCGCGGGCCGGCGACGAACCCGAGGTCCGCGGCCACGGCGTGCGCGGGATCGCGGCCGGCGACGCGGAACAGCGCGTCGACGCCGGGGTGCGCGCGCGCGGCGCGGAGGCGCCTCAGTCCCTGCGCCACCAGCACGCGGTTCGTGTGGTCGAGGCGCACGACGTCGGCGACGGTCCCCAGCGCGACCAGGTCGAGCAGCGAGGCGAGGTTCGGCCCGTCGCCGGCGAAGCGCCCGCGCTCGCGCAGCCGCGCGCGCGTCGCGGCCAGCACGTAGAACATCACGCCCACGCCGGCGAGGTGCTTCGAGGGAAACGCGCAGCCGGGCTGGTTGGGATCGACGACGATCGCGTGCTCGGGCAGGCGGTCGGCGGGCAGGTGGTGGTCGGTCACGAGCACGTCGATGCCCGCGGCCCGCGCGGCGGCGACGCCGTCGAGGCTCGCGATGCCGTTGTCGACGGTCACGATCAGCCCCGGCGCGCGCGCGCTCGCCTGCGCGACGATCCGCGGCGTGAGTCCGTAGCCGTCGGCGAAGCGGTTCGGCACCAGGAAGTCGGCGACCGCGCCCATCGCGCGCAGGCCGCGCAGCGCGACGGCGCAGGCGGTCGCGCCGTCGGCGTCGTAGTCGGCGACGACGAGGATGCGCTCGCGGCGCTCGATCGCGCGCACCAGCCGGTCCGCCGCGTCCCCGATGCCGCGCAGCAGCGCAAACGGCGGCAGGCGCGCGAGGCCCTCGTCGGCGTCGGCGGCCGATGCGATCCCGCGAGCCGCGAGCAGGCGGGCGAGCACCGGGTCGACGCCCGACGCCGCGAGCGTGCGCGCCGCGCCGGGAACGGGCCGGCGCGCGATCGCGACGGCGCGCGCCGGGCCGGCCTCGTGCGGCGTCGTCACGCGTCGTCGCCGAGGGGAGGGGCGGCGAACGCGGCCCGCCGCGGCAGCCACCGCTCGCGCCAGCCGCCGCGGCCGACGTCCCACCGCGCCGCGGCGCCGCGGCCCTCGCCGACGAGCACGAGCCGGTCGATGCGGCCACGGTCGAGCGCGTCCAGCACGGGTGCGAGCACGTCGCGCGCGAAGTCGTCGAGCATCCGCGCATCGTGCAGCGGTTCCGTGCAGGCGGCGATCGACGCTTCGGCGGAGGCCTGCGCGAGCGAGTGGCGCAGCGCGGACGGCGGCGCGACGTCGGCGCCGGCCATGCGCGCGAGCCCGCGCAGCACGTCGCCGTCGCGCGCGGGCGCCGCGAAGACGCGGAGCGCCGGCGCGACGCCCGCGGGCAAGCACCCGGCGTCCGCGAACCACAGCGCGTGCACGGGTGCCCGCTCGCGCGCGGCCACCGGCTGTCCGTGCAGCAGCATCTGGACCTCGGTCCACCAGCGACGCCAGCGCTTCGCGTCGGCGCCCGACGGCAGGCGCGAGCGCAGCGGCCGGCCCACCGCGGCGCCGAGCGGCACGGTGTCGAGCGCGTACGGCACGGCCGACCGCACGAACCACGCGTCGCGTCGCGGCGCCGCGAACGCGAGGCCGTCCTCGGCGAAGTGGCGCTCGAGCAGCGCGCGCAGCGCCGCGACCTCGTCGTCGCGCAGGTCGTCGACCCGTGCGACGATGCGCACGTCGTCGTGGCTCACGTGCGTCGTCACGGGATCGGCGCGCGCGACCCAGTCGCCGCCGACGTCGATGCCCGCGCCCAGCGCCGCGAGCGGCGCGGCCGCGGCCTCGATGCCGAGCGCGCGCAGCAGCGCCGCCTCCGCGCCGTCGACCACCTCGGCGCGCGCCCGCGCGGCGACGCGCGCGAGCGCGCCGCACGCGGCGAGCGTTGCGGCGTCGAGGTCGAGCAGTCGGGGAACGAGCAGGGCGAGCATCGCGTGGCGCACGACGGGCCGCGGCGGCAGGCGCGCCGTCGCGTGGGGCGCGGCGGCCGGGGCGCGGGGACGCCAGAGTAGCATGCGATAATCGCGCGCCCTGCCGCGAAGCGGCGCCGCGCTTTCTTGCCCGTGTCCCCCTACGAACTGGCCGTCGGCCTGCGCTACGTGCGCTCGCGCAAGGGGTCGGGGCGCAACACCTTCATCTCGTTCATCGCGCTGATCTCGATGGCCGGCATCGCGCTCGGCGTGGCCGCGCTGATCGTCGTGCTCTCGGTGATGAACGGCTTCCAGCACGAGCTGCGCACGCGCATCCTGTCGGTCGCCTCGCACGTCGAGATCCGCGGGCTGCCGGACCTCGCCGACTGGCGCTCCGTCGCGCAGGCGGCGCGGGCGCAGCCGCGCGTGGTCGCGGCCGCGCCGTTCGTCCTGGGGCAGGGCATGCTGTCGGCGGCCGACGTCAACCGCGGCGTCCTCGTGCGAGGCATCGACCCCGCGCTCGAGGACACGGTCGCCGACATCGGGCGCTCGATGCGCCAGGGCGCGCTCGCCGACCTCGCGCCCGGCGAGTTCGGCATCGTCGTCGGCACCGAGCTCGCGCGCGCGCTCGGCGTGCGCCTCGGCGATGCCGTGGTCCTGATCACGCCGCAGGGCACGGTGACCCCCGCCGGCACGCTGCCGCGCGTGCGCAGCTTCCGCGTCGTGGGCATCTTCGAGATCGGCATGTACGAGTTCGACAGCGGGCTCGCGATCACGCACCTGGACGACGCGCGCCGGCTGTACCGCGTCGAGGGCGTGTCGGGCGTGCGCCTGAAGCTCGACGACCTGTTCGCCGCGCCGTCGGTGGCGCGCTCGCTCGCGCGCGCGATGCCGGTCGACGTCGACGTGCGCGACTGGACGCAGAGCCACGCGAACTTCTTCCGCGCGGTCGCCATCGAGAAGCGGGTGATGTTCATCATCCTGACGCTGATCGTCGCGGTCGCGGCGTTCAACATCGTGAGCGCGCAGGTCATGGTCGTCACCGACAAGCAGGCCGACATCGCGATCCTGCGCACGCTCGGCGCCGCGCCGTCGTCGATCCTCGCGATCTTCGTGATCCAGGGCGCGCTGATCGGGATCATCGGGACGCTGATCGGCGTCGCCGGCGGCGTCGCGCTCGCGGCCAACGTCGACGTCGTCGTGCCGGCGATCGAGCGCGCGTTCTCGATCCAGTTCCTCGACAAGTCGGTCTACTACATCAGCGAGCTGCCCTCGCAGCTGCAGCGCAACGACGTCGTGACGATCGCCGGCATCGCGCTCGGCCTCGCGCTGGTGGCGACGCTCTACCCGGCGTGGAAGGCCGCGCGCGTCAACCCGGCGGCGGCGCTGCGCTATGAGTGAGCCGGCCGCGGCCGTCCCGGTCCTGTCGTGCCGCGGGCTCGCGAAGACCTACACCGGGGGCCCGCAGGACGTGCCCGTGCTCGCCGGTGTGGACCTCGACGTGCGGCCCGGCGAGCGGATCGCGATCGTCGGCGCGTCCGGCTCGGGCAAGAGCACGCTGCTGCACCTCCTCGGCGGCCTCGACGCGCCCACGGCCGGCGAGGTCGCGGTCGACGGACGCACGCTGGCAGCGCTCACGGAGGCCGAGCGCGGCCGCGTCCGCAACCGCGCGCTCGGGTTCATCTACCAGTTCCACCACCTGCTGCCCGAGTTCAGCGCGATCGAGAACGTCGCGATGCCGCTGGCGATCCGCCGCGTGCCGCCGGCGCAGGCGGCGGACGAGGCCACGGGGATGCTCGGGAAGGTCGGCCTCGCGCACCGGCTGCGCCACCTGCCGGGCGAGCTCTCCGGCGGCGAGCGCCAGCGCGTCGCGCTCGCGCGTGCGCTGGTCACCCGGCCCCGCTGCGTGCTCGCCGACGAGCCGACCGGCAATCTCGACCGGCGCACCGCGGGCCAGGTGTTCGACCTGATGCTCGAGCTCAACCGGGTCGTCGGAACGGCGCTGGTGATCGTCACGCACGACCCGGAGCTCGCTGCGCGGACGGACCGGACGCTGCACCTGGTCGACGGCGTGCTCCACGGCGGCGCGGAGCGGCGCACGGGAACGGCCGGCGCCGCATGAGCGGCGGCGCATGCGGCGCTGCACAACCGGCGCGCGACTCGAAGGCGCGCGTCTGTCGGGTTTATGTGCAGGAGTTCGCCGATTCGTTCCTACAATGGCGGCGTTGCCACCCGTCGGCCGCGCGTGCCGGCGCGCTCGGCGACGCGATGCCGCCACCGATGCACGTCCGACCTTCCACCGACGATCCGCCGACCGCGCCGCGCGACGCGGCGTCCGCGGACGCGCTCGGCGTCGTGCTGCTGCACGCCGCGTCCTGCCCCGCGCCGCTCCGCCGCGCGCTCGAGACCGCGCCCGACGTCCGCCTCGTCGTGCCGGAGGAAGCCGGTGGCGGCGAGCGCCGGGCCGACGTCGTCGTGCTGGACGTCGACGCACGCGACCCGCTCGCCGAGCGCGCCGTCCGCGAGGCCAGCGCGCGCTGGCGGCCGGCGCCGCTGCTCGTGTCGACGGCGTCCGAGGATCGGGCGTGCAACCGCCGCCTCGTGCGCGCCGGGGCGCGCGGCGTGGTCACGCACGCGCGGGGCGAGGATCACCTGCTGACCGCGATCCGCCGCGTGCGCGACGGCGAGATCTGGCTCGCGCGCGCGTGCATGAGCCGGCTGATCGACGAACTCGCGCGCGGCGATCCCTCGCCGCCGCCGCACCTCGCGTCGGCGGAGGGGCTGGAGAAGCTGACCGAGCGGGAGCGCGAGGTCGTCGCGCTGATCGCCCGGGGGCTGCACAACAAGGCGATCGCCGCGGAGCTGCGCATCACCGACCACACGGTGCGGCACCACCTGACCGCGATCTTCGCGAAGCTGGGCGTCGCGGACCGCCTCGAGCTCGCCGTGTACGCGTTCCGCCACCGGGCCGCGGGCGGCGGCGGGCCGGCCGGATGAGGCGCGCGGACGCGCGTCGTCAGTCGCCGACCGCGCGCAGCGGCGCCGCCGGCAGCAGCCCGGCGTGCCGCGCGAGCCGCGCGAGCTCCGCGCGCTCGGCGTCGTCGACGCCGAGCTGCGGCGCCCGCACGGTCGCGTGCGGGAACAGGCCCTGCAGCTTCAGGACCTCCTTCATCCGCGGACGGTAGTCGCGGATGGGCGCGCGCCAGCAATGGCGCGCCAGCGGCCCGAGGCGCTCCCAGATCGCGGCGCCGCGCGCGTAGTCGCCGGCGGCGGCGCAACGCTGCATCTCGACGAGCTCGGCGGTGGCCGTGCCCGCGAAGCCGATCAGCGCGCCGTCGCACCCCATCACCATCGCCTCCCAGATGAAGGTGTCGCTGCCGGTGAGGATGCCGAGCTTGCGCGGCAGGGCCTTCGCGGCGTCGATCGTCTCGACCGTCTTCGGCGTGTCGAACGAGGCCTCCTTGAGGCCGACGATCTGCGGGATCGTGCACAGGCGGGCGAGCGTCTCCGGCGGGAAGTCCGGCCCGAAGGCCCTGGGGAACTGGAACGCGAACATCGGCAGCCCGACGCCGTCGGCGATGGCCTTGTGGTAGCGGTAGATCATCTCGGCGGGCACGGGGTTGCCGAGGAACGTCGGGAACGGCGGGAAGATCGCGAACGCCTCGGCGCCGGCGGCGGCGAGCTCCCGGCCCCAGCGCACCGCGTCGCGCGTCGATCCGGCGATGATCCCGGACACGAGCGGGCACGCGCCTGCGATCGCAGCCTTCGCGACCTTGAGCACCTCGAGCTGCTCGTCGCGGTCGAGCGCCGGGCCCTCGCTCGCGTCCATGTTCATCGCGATGGCCGTGGGCCGCTGCGCCGCGATCCACGCCATGTAGGCGCGCAGCGTCGACCAGTCGATCGACTCGTCGGGCAGCATCGGGAGGAACGGGGCGGCGACGATGCCGCGGGCGGCGACGGTCATGGGGGATCTCCTCCGGTCGGCGGCACGACCTGGCCCGCGCCGTGCAGGACGCCGCGCGCGAGGAAGATGCCGGTGATGCGCTCGGCGGCCTCGACGAACGCCGGGTGGCGGCGCGCCTCGAGTCCGCGCGGGCGCGGGATGCGGATGTCCATCACCTGCTCGATGCGGCCCGGCCGCGGGCTCATCACCACCACGCGGTCGGCGAGCAGCACGGCCTCGTCGATCGAGTGCGTGATGAACAGCACCGTCTTGTTCGTGGCCATCCACAGCGCCTCGAGGTCGAGGCGCATCTGCTCGCGCGTGAGGGCGTCGAGCGCGCCGAACGGCTCGTCCATCAGCAGCAGCGGCGCGTCGTGGATCAGCGCGCGCGCGATCGCGGCACGCTGGCGCATCCCGCCCGACAGCTCGTGCGGGTGGCGGTCGGCGAAGTCCGCGAGACCGACCTGCGCGAGCAGCTTCATGGCGCGCTCGCGGTAGGGCCGCGGGTCGACGCCGCGCAGCTCGAGCTGGACGAGGACGTTGTCCAGCACGTTGCGCCACTCCAGCAGCACCGGGCTCTGGAACACGATGCCGAGGTTCGTCTGCGGGCCGGCGACGGGCTTGCCGCCGACCTCGACCACGCCCTCGCTCGCCGGGTGCAGGCCGGCGATGATCCGCAGCAGCGTGCTCTTGCCGCAGCCCGACGGGCCCACGATCGCGAGGAACTCGCCCTCGCGGATCGCGAGATCGACCGCCTCCAGCGCGTGCGTCGCGCGCGCCGCGGCGCCGTGGCCGCGGCGGTAGGTCTTGGCCACGCCGCGCAGGTCGACGTAGACGCGGCGCGCCGCCGCGGCGTCGCCGTCGGCGGGCGCCGGCACGGCCTTCGTCACGACCTTCAGCATCGCGCCGTCACGGCGCCGCCCGCGTTCCCGGCCCGCCGCCGGGTCACTTCGGCAGGAAGTCGTTGGTGTGGAACGCCGTCCACGGCTGGTTCGTCTGCAGGTCGCGGTACTGCTTCAGGATCTGCAGCGTCTGGTCCCAGTCGGCCTGCGCGCCCCAGCCGATGCGCCCCTTGCTGTTCTTGCTGTCGAGAAGCTCGATGTCCACCATCAGCTGGTCGAGCGTCGACTGGCGGTTGAGGTCCGGCTTGACCTTCAGCGCCGCGTCGACCGCCGCGCCCGGGTTCTTCTTCGCCTCCTCCCACGACTTGACGGATGCGCGCAGGAACCGGCGGACGAGGTCGGGGTTCTTCTGCAGCGTCTCGTTCTTCGCGACGATCGTCATGCCGACGATGTTCGCGCCCCAGTCGGCGTAGCGCATCGCCGCCGGGTTGAAGCCGCGCTGCTTGATGAGGAAGTACTGGTCGTCGGCGCCGCCGAGCAGCGCGTCGGCCCTCTTCTCGAGCACCGTCACGACCTTGGCCGCCGGGTCGACCTGCACCATCGAGATCTTGCCGCAGTCGACGTTGTTCGCCTTGCACACCGCCTGCAGGAGCGAGCCGAGCGGGTCGCCCGGCGACACCGCGACGCGCTTGCCCTCGAGGTCCTTCGGGGTCTTGATGCCGTTCTCGGCCAGCGACACCACGGAGAAGCCGGTCGAGTTGAGCAGCGACATCACCGACTTCACCTCGGCGCCCTTGGCGGCGGTCACGATGACGGACGAGGAGTCCGCCATGCCGAACGTGTCGGAGCCGGCCGCGACGACCTGCACCGTGTTCGCCGAGCCCCGCCCCTCGTTGATCGTGAGGTCGATGCCCTCGGCGGCGAAGAACCCGCGCTCCTTGCCGTAGTAGAACGGCACGTGCAGGCCGCCCAGGTACCAGTTGAGCCGCAGCGACACCTTGTCCTGCGCGGCGGCGGCGGCGGGCACCGCGAGCGCCGCGGCGGCCGCGAGCGCGGCGAGGCAGCGGGACGTGAATGGCCGGATCGACATGACGTTTTCCTCCTCGTTGAACGACGGCTGACCGGGGCGGGCTTACAGGACTGCGTCGTGCGTCGCGCCCTGCTGGGACACGTGCCACGGGATGGCGATGCGCTCGATGATCTCGACCGCATAGTAGACGGCCAGCCCGATCAGCGACAGCAGGACGATGATCGCGAACACCATCGGCGTGTCGAGCTGCCCGTTGTACTGCAGCAGCAGGTAACCGAGGCCCTTGTCGGAGGCCACGAACTCGGCCACCACCGCGGCCGTGGCGGCGAGCGCCGCGCCGACCTTGAGACCGGTGAAGATCTGCGGCAGCGCCTGCGGCAGGCTGATCTTCAGGAACATCCGCAGGCCCGAGGCGCCGGTCGTCCGCGCGAAGTCCATGACGTCGCGGTCGGCGCTCTTGAACCCGGCGATCGACGCGACGACGATCGGGAAGAACGACAGCAGGAACACGAGCAGGACCTTCGGCGTGAACCCGAAGCCGAACCAGATGATGAACAGCGGCGCGATGGCGATCTTGGGGATGATCTGCAGGAACACGATCACCGGGTACACCGACTGCTCCATGAAGCGCGAGTAGGCGATCGCCAGCGCGAGCGGCACGCTCACCGCGACGGCGAGCGCGTATCCGGCGAGGATCTCCTGCGTGGTCACCCACGCGCCGCCCATCACCAGATCGTGCCGCTTCCAGAACTCGGTCCACACCTTGGACGGTGGCGGCAGCAGGTACTCCTTGATCCCGAGGGCACGGACCGCCACCTCCCACACGACGATCAGCAGCGCGAAGACGAGCATCGCGCCGGCGCGCTTGCGCAGCCACGCGCCGACGGCGGCGCTGCGCGACGGCCGCGGCAGGGCGGCCACGGCCCCCGCGCTCATCGCGCGCCCCACGGGGCGGGCGGCGCCGGGAGGTCCCAGGTGCCGTACTCCGCGGGGACGTTGATCTCCAGCACCTCGAGGTCGTCGGAGCGCGCGACGACGTTGTGCGGCACGCCGGCCGGCTGCGACAGCCCGGAGCCGGCGGTCACGACCACGTCGCCGTCGACGCCGCCGAAGCGGAAGGTCAGCGATCCGCGCAGCACGTAGACGAAGTGGGCGGACATGTCGTGCCAGTGCCAGCCGGTCGGCGCGGGCAGCGGCGCGATCGCGCGGATGTGCTTGGCGCCGATGCGACCCTGCGTCGCCTGCGCGAGCCCGAGATCGCGGTACTCGACGTCGGCGCGCAGTCCCTCGCGCGTGAACCGCGCGCCGGAGGCATCCGCGAGCGCGAGGGCGGACAGCGCCTGCGCGAGCGCCAGCGGACCCTCGTAGCGGGACGGCGCGCTCATGGTCAGGCGGCGCGCGGATCGCCGAGCGCCGCGCGGGCGGGCCACAGCTCGGCGAGCTCGGCGGCGGCGGCCACCGCCTCGCGCGCAAGCGCTTCGCGCCGTGCCGCGGGAAGCCGTGCCAGCGGGCCGGCGACGCTCACCGTCGCGACCACCGGTGCCCGCTCGCCGCGCTGCGCGCGCACCGCCGCGGCGACGGCGGCGACGCCGGGCTCGCCTTCCTCGACGGCTTCGCCCCAGCCGCGCTTGCGCGTCGCGCGCAGCTCGCGGCGCAGCGCGGCGAGCGTGGTGACGGCGCGCGGGCCCGGTTGCTGCCGGCCGATCTGCCCCGCGCGCTCGACGATGGCGATCGCCCGCTCCTCGGCCAGGCTGGCGAGCCACGCCTTGCCCGTCGCCGTCGCGTGCAGCACGACCTCGCGTCCGGCGTGATCGTCGTAGCGCAGGCCGCGCGGGGCGCCCTGCGCCTTCGCGACCCACGTGAGCGTGTCGCCGTCGACCACGGCGAGCCGGGCGAGCTCGCCGGTGCGCGCGGCCAGCGCGTCGAGCACCGGCTGCGCGACGTCGCCGACGCCGGTCGCGGCGATGAAGCGGAAGGCGAGCGCGGGAAGCTTGAACGTCAGCATGTAGCGCTGGCTCGCCGGATCCTGGCGGACGAAGCCCCGGCCCTCGAGCAGCGCGAGGAAGCGGTGCGTCGCGCTCTTGGGAATCGCGAGGCGCGCCCCGACGGCCGACAGCGCGAGCCCCTCCGGCGCCTCGGCGAGCAGTTCGAGGACGTCGAGGCAGCGCTGGGCGGGGGAATGGAGCATCGGCGACCAACTGGAACGCCGTTCCACTTTGCAGGGGCGCGGCGCGACGGTCAAGTTGCGATGCAGCATCGGCGGACGCCGCGTCGCGCTGTCGGCGGCAACCCGACGCGCGCGCCGACGTTGCATCGGCCGGGAAGCGTGACGGCGGCGCCGCACGCGTCGCCGGGGCGCAAGCCGCTGGCGCGGCACGGGGGCGGCGGCTGGCACGCGCGTTGCAAACGTCGTCTTCGTTTCCACCCCCCGAAGGAAGCGCCGTGGAGCCAGCATCCTACGCCGCCGCGACGCCCGCGGGCCGCGCAGCGCGCGTGCCCTCCGGCTGGGGCGACCGCGTCCGACGCCTCGCGCTCGACGTGCGCCTCATCGCGCAGGATCACGCCGAGCTCGCCGTCCTGGAGGCGCAGCGGGCCGGGCAGGCGCTGGTGCGCACGCTGGTCGCCGCCGTGGCGATCTCGATGCTCGCCTCGACGGCGTGGCTCGGCCTCGTCGCCGCGTTCGTCGTGTGGATGGCGGGCACCGGCGTGCAGTGGCCGGTGGCGCTGGCGGTCGGCGCCGCCGCGTGCGCGGCGACCGCGGGCCTGGTCGCGTGGTGGGTGCGGCACCACGCCGAGGAGATGATGTTCAGCGCGACGCTGCGCCAGTTGCGCGCGACCCGCGACGCCGTCGGGGACGAACGATGAACGGCGCGGGAACGAGGCGGGGCGCGCCCGCCGCCGCGCACCGTGCACGAGCGGTCGCCGTCGCAGCAGGCCTGGGAGAGCAACCGTGACGCAGGAGGCACCGATCGCCGAGCGCATCCGCGCGCTGGAGCAGCGGCTGGAGCACCGCAGGACGCGGCTTCAGGAAGACGCGGGGGAGGCGAGGGAGGCGCTGCACGGGACGGCGCGGCGCTGGCTGCCCGTGGCGGCCGCGGCCGGCGCGGGCCTCGCCGCGCTGTGGCTGACGCGCCGCGGGGGGCGCGCGGAGTCGCCGCGGCGCGCGTGGTCGGCGACCGGCGCGCACGACGACCGGAGGCGGGTTCGATGGGCCTCGCTCCTCGGCCTCGCAACCACCGCTTACAAGCTCGGCAGCAGCCCCCAGGCCCGCATCCTCCTCGACGCCTTCCGCCGGCGCCGTGCCGCCGCGCGCGAGCGGGCCTGACGGCGCGCCGCCGCGCGGGCTGCGGCGCGTGCTGACAGGCGCCCGGCAGGTGGCCGCGTGGTTCGGCGAGGAGCAGGTGCCGCGCAAGTCCGCGGCGCTCGCGTTCTACACCGGCTTCTCGCTCGCGCCGACGGTCCTGCTGCTGGTGCTCATGTTCGGGCTCGTCGTCGACACGGCGTACCTGCGCGAGCAGCTCGTCGCGCAGGCGGCGGCGCTCATCGGCCCGCAGAGCGCGCAGCTGATCGCGGGGATGCTCGACCGCGTGCACCATCCGGACGCAGGGTTCTCGGCCGTCTTCGCGATCGCCGGCATGGTGCTCGGCGCGACGACGTCGTTCAACGAGCTGAAGGGCGGCCTCGACGACGTGCTGCGCGAGCACGCGCCGCCCGGCGGAACGCTCTGGGACAAGGTCCGCGCGCGGCTCCTCTCGTTCGGCGTGTTCGTGTCGCTCGGCTTCCTGCTGCTCGTCTCGCTGGCCGCGAACGCGGCGCTCGCCGTTCTCTCCGAAGGGCTCGTGCGCTGGTTCGGCTGGGAGGCCGTGGTGCTCGGCCGCATCCTCTCCGCGGCGGTGACCTTCCTGGGCACGTTCCTGCTGTTCCTCGGGATCTACCGGTTCCTGCCGGAGCGCAGGCTTTCCCGCCGCGCGCTGGTGATCGCGGCGGCCGCGTCGACGGTCCTGTTCTCGCTCGGGCGGATCGCGATCGGCCTGTATCTCGGCAACACGGACTCGATCGCCGCGTTCGGCGCCGCCGGGTCGCTCGCGGTCGTCCTCATCTGGGTGAACTATTCGGCGCTCGCGTTCTACACCGGCGCGCTGGTCGGGCGCCTGGCCGAGGACGGCGTCGACCGCGAGGCAGCGGGGCGCGCGGCGCCTGCGGCCCCCCGGCGCGGCGAGGCCGGCGCGCCGGGGCCCGGGCGCACGGCTGTTGACACCGGTGCGGGGGCGGTGGTCTGATCCGGCCTGACCACCTGACCACGACGGCGGCCCGCGCGCGTGCGCCGCGGGCACGGGTGGTCCCTGACCCTCCGGAGGAATCGATGAAAGCACTGCTGCGCGGCCTCTCCGCGGCCGCCGTCCTCGGCCTCGCGCTCGGGGCGAACGCCCAGACCATCACGCTGCACGGCGCCTCGCAGTTCAACGACGACCACGCCTTCACCAAGGCGATGGTCCGCTTCGAGGAGCTGGTGAAGAAGTACTACGGCAAGCCGATCAACTTCGTGCTGCACAAGAACAGCGCGCTCGGGCTGGAGAAGCAGTACTTCGAGTACATGGCGCAGGGCAAGGCGGTGGACTACGCCATCGTCTCGCCGGCGCACATGTCGACCTTCTCCAAGGCGGCGCCGTTCATCGACGCGCCGTTCCTGTTCCGCGACCTCGACCACTGGAACAAGGTGCTCGACGCCGACCTCTTGAAGCCGGTCGCCGACGAGATCGCCCAGAAGGCCGACGTGATGCTGATCGGCTACGCGGGCGGCGGCGTGCGCAACATCTTCGCCAACAAGTCCGTGTCGAACATGGCCGAGCTCAAGGGCCTGAAGATCCGCGTGCAGGGCGCGCCGATCTGGAGCAAGACCTTCGGGGCGGCCGGCATGTCGCCGACCGTGATCGCCTACAACGAGGTGTACAACGCCATCCAGAACGGCGTGATCCAGGCGGGCGAGAACGAGGCCGCGGGCGTCGAGCAGATGAAGTTCTTCGAGGTGGGCCCGAACCTGATCATGACGCAGCATGCGATCACGATCCGCCCGCTGTGCTTCTCCGGCAAGACGTTCAAGAAGCTGCCCAAGGACCTGCAGGCCGCGATCGTCCGCGCCGGCAAGGAGGCGGGCGCCTACGGCCGGCAGGTCGAGTCCTCCGAGGACGCGAAGAAGCTCGAGGCGCTGGAGAAGGCCGGCAAGCTGAAGCGCGTCGCGTTCGCCGACCGTGCCGCGATGAAGAAGGCGGTCGACCCGGTGATGGCCGACTACGCGAAGGAGATCGGCGCCGACGCGATCTACGCGAAGATCAACGCCATCAAGTAGCGCGCATCGCGCCGCGGGCCGGCCGTCCCGGTCCCGCCCGCGGCGTCCTTCCCGCCATGTCGCACGAGCGGCATCCGTTCCGCGCGCTCTGGCACCGCGCCGCCGACGCCTACAGCCGCGTCCTCGACGCGCTGCTGGTCCTGTCCGTGGGGATCATCCTGATCCCGGTCACGATGCAGATCGTGTCGCGCTGGACGCCGGCGCTGCCGCACTACATCTGGACCGAGGAGATGGCGCGCTTCCTGTTCATCTGGATGATCATGATCGGGGCGATGGTGGGCGTGCGCGAGGGCACGCACTTCGAGGTGGACCTCTTCCCCGTCTTCTCGCCGAAGGTCGCGGCCGCGTTCCGGCTGGTCGGCTCGTTCGCGATCCTCGGATTCGCGGTCGTCTTCGTCTGGGCCGGCATCGAGTTCACGCAGTTCGCGTTCAACCGCACATCGGAGCTCGCCGAGCTGCCGCTGTGGATGATCCACGTCGCCTGGCCGGTCACGGGCCTCACGTGGCTGCTGTTCCTCGGCGAGCGGATCCTCGACGACGCCGACATCCTCCGCGGGCGCGCGGTGGCGGCATGAGCGGGCGGATCGCGCGCGCCGGGGTGACCGCGTGACGGGCGCGGCGCTGTCGCCGGCGACCGCCGCCCTCGTCCTCTTCGGGCTGTTCTTCCTGCTGCTGGCGCTGCGGGTGCCGGTGGCCTTCGCGCTGGGCCTCTCCGCGCTGCCGATCCTGCTGATCGAGCCTCGCCTCTCGGCGTACACGCTCGTGCAGGAGACGTTCAACGCGTACAACTCGTTCATCCTCCTCGCCGTGCCGTTCTACCTGCTCGCGGCGAACCTGATGAACGTCGGGGGCATCACCGACCGTCTCGTGCGGCTGTCGCGCGCGCTGGTCGGCCACATGCCCGGGGCGCTCGCGCAGGTCAACGTCGTGCTGTCGATCTTCTTCGCGGGCATCTCCGGCTCGTCGACGGCGGACGCGGCGAGCCAGGGGAAGATCTTCATCGAGGCGCAGCGCAAGGAAGGCTACGACGACAGCTTCAACGCGGCGATCACGGCCGTGTCGGCGGTGCTGGCCGTCATCGTGCCGCCGTCGATCCTGATGATCGTCTGGGGCGGCGTGCTCACGGTGTCGATCGGCGGTCTGTTCCTCGCCGGCGTGATCCCGGGGCTGGTCATCGGGCTCGTGCAGATGGCCACCGTGCACGTCTACGCGAAGGCGCGCGGCTATCCCACGTACACGCGCTCCACGCTGGTCGAGCTCGTCAAGGCGCTCGCCGTCTCGCTGCCGGCGCTGATGACGCCGGTGATCATCATCGGCGGCAAGGTCTTCGGCTGGTTCACGCCGACCGAAGCCGCTTGCATCGCCGTGCTCTACGCGATCCTGCTCGCGGCCATCGTCTACCGCGAGCTCGACGGCAAGGGGCTAGTGCACGCGCTGCGCGACACCGGCCGCTTCTCCGGCGTCGCGCTGTTCTGCGTGGGCACGGCCTCGGTGTTCGGCTGGCTGCTCGCCTACTACCAGATCCCGCAGGCGCTGCTGTCGGGCGTGAGCGCGTGGGGCATGGGGCCGGTGGCGACCGGCTTCTTCATCGCCGGCGTGTTCCTGGTCGTCGGGATGTTCCTCGACGCGATCCCCGCCATCATCATCGTCGGCGCCATCCTCGAGCCCCTCGCGCGCAAGGCCGGCATCCACCCGATCCAGTTCGCGATGATCGGCATCACCTCGCTCGCCTTCGGGCTGGTGACGCCGCCCTACGGGCTGTGCCTGCTGATCTCCTGCTCGATCGCGAACATCCGCGTGATCGACGCGCTCAAGGACACGATCATCATGCTGATGCCGATGCTCGCCGTGCTCGGCCTGGTGATCGTCTGGCCCGACCTGTCGCTGTTCCTTCCGCGGATGATCTCGCCGGAGTTCCTCAAGTAGGCCGGCGAGCCGAGCGAAACGCGGGTCGGCAGGGGTCGGAGTCGGCTCCGACCCCGGTCAGTACTCGACCGGCACCGGATCGAGCGAGCGCCACAGGTACCACGTCGCCACGCTGCGCCACGGGCGCCACGCGCGGGCGCGGCGGGCGATCGTCGCGGTCGCCACGCGGCGGCCACGGTGATAGTGCAACGCCACCGCGCGCTGCAGCCCGATGTCGTCGAGCGGCAGCACGTCGGGGCGCAGCTCGTGGAAGATGAGGAACATCTCGGCGGTCCAGCGGCCGATGCCCTTGACCTCGCACAGCGCGCCGATCAGCGCCTCGTCGTCGAGCCCGCCCCAGCGCGCGGGATCGAGCCGGCCGCTCGCGAAGTGCGCCGCGAGGTCGCGGACGTAGGCGGCCTTGCGTCCGGACAGCCCGCAGGCACGCAGGTCGGCGAGCCCGGCGCGCGCGACGCGCGCGGGGGCCAGCGCGGGGAAGGGCGCACGGGCGTGCGCCGGCGCGACGTGGGCGACGAAGCGGCGCCACACGCTGTCCGCGGCCCTGACCGAGATCTGCTGGCCGACGATGGCGCGCGCGAGCGCCGTGAAGGCGTCGCTGCGCCGTGCGAGGTGGAAGCCGGGATACGCGGCGATCAGGCCGTCGAGCACCGGGTCGGCGCGCCCGAGCTGGCGCGTGGCCGCATCCCACCACGCCGGCTTGTCCGGAGGCTGCACGCGATGCAACGGTCGGGCCGGTGGCTCGCGCGCGTCACGCCGCGCGGGCGGCACGCAGACGGGCACGGCGCCGCCACGCCCAGATCGCGTGGCAGCGCCAGCCGACGCGGACGACCGTCCAGCCGACGAGGGCGAGCGTCAGGGCGAGCATCAGCACGCCCACCGCGAGCGGCTTGCCGAGGTCTCCCATCCACGCGAAAACGGCGCCGACGTAGGTCGCGGACAGCGCGAAGCCGGGCGGCGGACTCGGCACGCCGGCACCGGCGCCGGGCACGAAGAGCTTCCCGTACTCGTAGGCGACGATGTAGAGCGGCACGATGGTGAACGGGTTGGTGTAGAGCGTCGTGATCGCCGCCAGCGGGAAGTTGGCGCGCACGGCGATCGACAGCGCGACCGAGCCGATCACCTGGAAGGGCCCGGGGATCAGTCCGGAGAACAGGCCGACGGCCACCGCGCGCGCGGTCGAGCGGCGGTTGAGGTGCCACAGGTCCGGGTCGGCGAGGCGCGGCGCGTACTTGGCCACCCACGGATGGCTCGTGATCTCGTCGACGAAGGGCTCGAGACGGCGGGTGAGCCGCCGGATCAGGTGGCGTGCCATGGCGGGTGGTCGGATATGGTACATTGCGCCGTTTTTCTCGGGGCGTGCGTCAACCCATGGCGTGGTGTCTGGCCGGATCGGCCGGTGTTTCGGCGATCGTCCGCGGCTGGATGCCGGTCGTGGCGGCCCTCGCGCTCGGCGTCGTGGCGGCGACTCCCGCCCCCGCGCGCGCCGCGGCGGACCCGGCCAAGGTCCTGCGGATCGTCTTCAACGAAGCCGAGACCGGCTTCGATCCGGTCCGCGTCTCCGACAACTACTCGAACATCGTCAACGGGGCGATCTTCGAGACGCTGCTCACCTACGACTACCTGGCGCGGCCGGCGCGGCTCGTCCCGCTGGTCGCCGAGTCGATGCCCGAGATCACCGACGGCGGGCGCACGTACACGTTCCGGATCCGCAAGGGGATCATGTTCACCCCGGACCCGGCGTTCAAGGGCAAGCCCCGCGAGCTGACGGCCGACGACTTCGTCTACTCGTTCAAGCGCTTCGTCGACCCGAGGAACCGCTCGCCGTGGGCGTTCATGTTCGAAGGCCGCATCGAGGGGCTCGACGAGCACGTGGCCGCCGCGAAGCGCACCGGCGCGTTCGACTACGCGGGCCGCGTCTCGGGGCTGCAGGCGCTCGACCGCTACACGCTGCGCATCCGCCTCACGCAGCCCTACTACGTGTTCCTCTACACGCTCGCGCACACGCCGGTGGCGGCGGTGGCGCGCGAGGTCGTCGAGGCCTACGGCGACGACCTGCCCGCGCATCCGGTGGGCACGGGCCCGTACCGGCTGCGCGAGTGGAAGCGCGCGAGCCGCATCGTCCTCGAGGCGAATCCCGACTACCGCGGGTTCACGTGGGACTTCGCGCCCGAGCCCGGCTCCGAGCGCGACCAGGCGCTGGTGGCCACGATGAAGGGCAAGCGGATGCCGCAGATCGGGCGCGTCGAGATCACCGTCATCACCGAGGAGCAGTCGCGCTGGCTCGCGTTCTCCAACCAGGAGCTCGACTACGTGAACGTGCCGGGCACGTTCCGCTCGCAGGTGTTCGACGCCGAGCGCAGGCTCCTGCCGGCGTGGCAGAAGCGGGGCGTGACCGTGTTCAGCCAGATCGAGCCCGACGTCGTCTACACGTTCTTCAACTTCCGCGATCCCGTGGTCGGTGGGTTCGCGAAGGAGAAGGTCGCACTGCGCCGCGCGATCATCATGGCCTACAACCTCGAGGAGGAGATCCGGGTGATCCGCCGCGGTCAGGCCGTGCGCGCGATCATGCCGATCCCCGCGGGGGTCGTGGGCCACGACCCGAACTGGAAGCCGCTCAACGACTACGACCCGGAGCTCGCCAACAGGCTGCTCGACCACTTCGGCTACCGCAGGGGGGGCGACGGCTACAGGACGCTCCCCGACGGCGGCCCGCTGCTGCTGAAGTTCTCGACCGGCACGTCGAGCTTCGATCGCGAGATGAACGAGCTGTGGAAGAAGTCGCTGGATGCGATCGGGGTGCGCGTGGAGTTCCTCCAGGGCCGCTTTGCCGACCACCTGAAGGCGGCGAAGGCCTGCCGCCTGATGATGTGGGGCGGGTCGTGGCTCGCCGACTATCCGGACGGCGAGAACTTCATGCAGCTTCTCTACGGCCCGAACACCGGGCAGAGCAACAACGGCTGCTACGAATCGAAGGACTTCGACGCCTTCTACGAGCGGATGCTGAAGCTGCCCGACTCGCCGGAGCGCAACCGGCTGTTCCTCGAGATGACGCGGCAGGTCGAGGTCGACGGCGCCTGGATCATCGGCGTGTCGCGCGAGCGCAACCAGGTGCTGTGGCCCTGGGTCAAAGGCTACAAGAAGCACCCGATCATGCACTCCGACTTCATCTACCTCGACGTCGAGCGGCACCGGAGCCCGTGATGCGCCGCCTTCGCCGCCTCGCCGTCGCGCTCGCGCTCGCCGCGCTGCCGTGCGTCGCCCCGCCCGCGGGCGCCGCGGACCCGGCGAAGGTGATCCGCGACGTCTTCCCCGTCGCCGAGACGGGCTTCGACCCGGCGGCCGTTCACGACCTCTACTCGGGGACGGTCGTGCAGGCGCTGTTCGAGACGCTCTACACCTACGACTACCTCGCCCGGCCGGCACGGCTCGTGCCGCGGGCGGCGGAGGCGCTCCCGCAGGTCAGCGACGAGGGGCGGACCTACGTGATCAGGGTGCGCAAGGGCATCCTGTTCGCGCCGGATGCGGCCTTCGGCGACGCGAAGCGGGAGCTCGTCGCCGCGGACTTCGCCTACGCGCTCAAGCGCCTGATCGACCCGCGCATCCGCTCGCCGTGGGCGTTCCTTGTCGAGGGCAAGTTCGCGGGGCTCGACGAGCTCGCGGAGGAGGCGAAGCGCACCGGCCGCTTCGACTACGACCGCAAGCTCGCCGGCATCGAGGCGGTCGACCGCTACACGCTGCGGCTGCGCCTCAAGGCCACCGACTACAACCTGCCCTACGTGCTCGCCCACGAGCCGACGTCCGCGGTCGCGCGCGAGGTGATCGAGAAGTACGCCGGCGCGGACGGACGCGCGCTGGCCAACCCGGTCGGCACCGGGCCCTACCGGCTCGAGCAGTGGGTGCGCAGCGCGAAGATCGTGCTGACGGCGAATCCGCACTACCGCGGGTTCACGTGGAGCTTCGCGTCGTCCGACCCGGCCGACGCGAAGCTGGTCGCGGAGATGCAGGGCAAGCGGATGCCGCAGGTCGGCCGCGTCGAGATCGCGATCATCGAGGAGGACCAGTCGCGGCTGCTCGCCTTCCGGAACGGCGAGCTCGACATCATGAACCTCGAGGGTCCGCTCGCGCCGAACGTGCTCGACGGCGACCGCCTCCGTCCGGAGTTCGCGCAGAAGGGCATCCGGCTGTCGCGCATCATCGATCCCGAGATCTCGTACCTGTACTGGAACCTGCAGGACCCGGTGGTGGGGGGGCTGGCGAAGGAGAAGGTCGCGCTGCGCCGCGCGCTCGCGATGTCGTATCCGGTCGACGAGGACGTGAAGGTGCTGCGCAACGGGCAGGCCGTCGAGGCGCGCTACCCGATCCCGCCGGGCGTCGTCGGGCACCAGCCGGACTGGCGCCCGGCGATCCGCCACGACCCGGCCGGGGCCAACGCCCTGCTGGACACGTTCGGCTACCGCCGGGGGGCGGACGGCTACCGCACGCTGCCCGACGGCAAGCCGCTCACGATCCGCCACAGCTCGCGCCCGGACACGGCCGCGCGGCAGCAGGACGAGCTGATCCGCAAGGCCTACGACGCGATCGGCGTGCGCGTCGAGTTCCACAAGGAGAAGTTCCCCGAGCTCCTCAAGCTCGAGAAGCAGTGCAAGCTGCAGAGCCGCGTCGCGTCGTGGATCGCCGACTATCCCGACGGCGACAACTTCATGCAGCTGCTCTACGGGCCCAACACGTTCCAGAGCAACAACGCCTGCGCCAGGATCCCCGAGTACGACCGGCTCTACGAGCAGTCGGTGCGCACGCCGCCGGGGCCGGCGCGCGACAGGCTCTACCAGGACATGACGCGGGTGATCGAGGCATACGCGCCGTGGCGGCTGACGGTCAGCCGCTACCGCAACCAGCTCGTGCAGCCGCGCGTGCGGGGCTACCGGCGGCACCCGATGCTGCACGCGCACTGGCACTACCTCGACGTGGCGCCGTCGCCGAAATGATGCGAAGAGCGCGCGCCACCGCGTCGCCGCTCCCGCGCGAGCGGGCGACCGGCGGCCTCGGGGCCCCCGGCGCCGGGTCGCCGCCTTTCGCCGGGACACCGGCCGCGAGCCGTCGTCCGGCACGCGCCCGCCCCGCCGTCACCGGAGACTGAGGATGGCCGCATACATCGTGCGCAGGCTGTGGCAGATGATACCGACGATGCTCGGCGTCATCCTGCTCGTCTTCGTCCTGTTCAACTGGGTCGGCGGCGATCCGGCGTACGTGCTCGCGGGGAAGATCAGCAACCAGGAGCAGATCGACAACATCCGCCGGCAGCTCGGCGTGGACCAGCCCTACTGGGTCCAGCTGTGGATCTTCGTGAAGCAGGTCCTCACGGCCGACTTCGGCGCCTCGTGGAGCACGAACGAGCGCATCTCGCACATCCTCGCCACGCGCCTGGGCCCGTCGCTCACCGTCCTCGTGCCGCTGCTGATCCTCGACACGATCATCTCCGTCGCGCTCGCGCTCGCCGTCGCCTACGTGCGCGGATCGCTGACCGACCGGCTGGTGATGATCCTGTGCACCGTCGGGCTGTCGATCTCGATCCTCGTGTACATCATCGTCTTCCAGTACTTCTTCGCCTACAAGCTGGGCTGGTTCCCGGTGCAGGGCTGGGGCAGCGGCTTCTGGGAGAACCTCGTCGTGTACTCCTCGCTGCCGATCCTCATCGGGCTCGTGGTGAGCATCGCGCCGAGCCTGCGGCTCTACCGGACGTTCGTGCTCGACGAGATCAACCAGGACTACGTGCGCACCGCGCGCGCCAAGGGCGTGGGCGAGAACCGCATCATGTGGGTGCACGTTCTGCGCAACGCCTCGATCCCGATCATCACTTACGTCATGGCGGCGCTGCCGGGGCTGCTGCTGGGCGCGTTCCTCATCGAGCGCTTCTTCTCGATCCCGGGCATCGGGCGCGAGGTGATCCTCGCCGTCGAGCGCTCGGACTTCCCCGTCATCAAGGCGATCACCGTCTACGTCGCCTTCGCCACGATCCTGTCCAACCTGCTCGCCGACCTGATGTACAAGGCCGTCGACCCGCGGGTCCAGCTCAAGTAGGGGCGCGCGATGAGCACCGACGCCGCAACGCTTCCGCGCGCGCACCGTCCGGGCGGGCCCCGCGAGGTCCCGCGGCACGTCTCGCCGGGGCTGTGGACGCTCGCCTGGCGGCGGCTGCGCGCCGACCGCGTCGCCATGGTCTCGTTGTGGATCGTCGCCGCCTTCCTCGTGATGATGGTGCTGTCGGGCAGCGGGCTCATCGCGTCCGACTGGTCGCGCGAGGTGGGCGTCAACTACGCGCCGCCGACCTTCGTCGGCCCCGACGCGGGCGGGCAGGGGCCGGGTGCCGCGTCGCCGCACGGCGACGCCGGGCCGACGGCCGCCAGCGAGTTCGAGTCGACCGTCGTCGATCCGATCGGCGACGTGATCGCGGAGCTGCGCCGCGGCCAGGCCCCCTCCGGCGCGGCCCACGGCGGCGACGTGGTCGACCCGCTGGCCGATGTGATGAAGGACATCCGGTCGCAGAAGGGCGCGGCGGCCGGCGGCACGGTCGATCCGCTGGCCGACGTGATGAAGGACATCCAGTCGGGCCGGGGCGCCCCGGCGGCTGCAGCGGCGGAGGAGCGGCGGGCCACGCTTCCCTTCGGTGGCGACAAGTGGGGCCGCGACGTCCTGAAGAAGACCATCAAGGGCTCGGAGACGTCGATCTTCGTCGGCATCGCCGCCGCGTTCGTCGCGACGCTGATCGGCACGCTGCTCGGCGCGCTCGCCGGCTACTACGGCCGCTGGATCGACGACGCCCTCAACTGGTTCTACAACGTCTTCAGCTCGGTGCCGTACCTGCTGCTGATCCTCGCCGTCGCCGCGGTGCTGCAGCAGAAGGGGATGACGACGATCATCCTGATCCTCGGCCTCACCGGCTGGACCGGGATCTTCCGCCTGATCCGCGCCGAGTACCTGAAGCACAAGGGCCGCGAGTACGTGCAGGCCGCGGACGCGATCGGCGCCTCGCACGGCCGCAAGATGTTCGTGCACATCTTCCCGAACGTGTCGCACGTGGTCCTCGTTCAGCTGTCGATCCTGACCGTGGGCTTCATCAAGGCCGAGGTCATCCTGTCGTACCTCGGGTTCGGCGTGCCGGTCGACGTCGTGTCGTGGGGCTCGATGCTGAACGAGGCGCAGAACGAGCTGATCCTCGGCAAGTGGTGGCAGCTCGCCGCCGCGACCGCGGCGATGGCGCTGCTGGTGACCGCGTTCAGCCTGTTCACCGACGCGCTGCGCGACGCGCTGGATCCCAAGCTCAAGGGTCTCAAGGGGCACTGACGTGAGCCGGCCGACGCTCGAATCCTCCGCATCCGGCGCGCTCGTCAGCGTGCGCGACCTGCGCGTGTCGTTCCGCCTCGACCGCCACAACACCTTCGAGGCGGTGCGCGGGATCTCCTTCGACATCCCGCGCGACGCGACGCTCGCGCTGGTCGGCGAGTCGGGCTCGGGCAAGAGCGTCACGGCGCTCGCGATCCTCGGCCTGCTGCCGCCCGAGAACTCGATCGTGCACGCGGGCAGCGAGGTCGTGTACGGCGGCCGCAACCTCGTCGGCCTGCCCACGCGCGAGCTGCGGGCGCTGCGCGGCGCCGACATCTCGATGATCTTCCAGGAGCCGATGACGTCGCTGAACCCCGTGTTCACCGTCGGCTCGCAGCTCGAGGAAGTGCTGCGCCTGCACCGCGGCCTGTCGGGGAAGGCCGCCCGACGCCGCTCGATCGAGCTGCTCGACGAGGTCGGCATTCCCGACCCGGCGTTCAAGATCGACGCATACCCGTCGCAGATGTCGGGCGGGCAGCAGCAGCGCGTGATGATCGCGATGGCGATCGCCTGCGAGCCGAAGCTGCTGATCGCCGACGAGCCGACGACCGCGCTCGACGTGACGATCCAGAAGCAGATCCTCGAGCTGATCGACGACCTCAAGCGGCGCCACCAGATGTCCGTGCTGTTCATCACCCACGACCTCGCGGTGGTCGGCGAGATCGCCGATCACGTCGTCGTGATGCGCAATGGCGAGATCCGCGAGCAGGGGCCGGCGCGGGCGATCTTCGAGACGCCGCGGGATGCGTACACGAAGGCGCTGCTGCAGTGCCGGCCGCGGCTCGACCGGCGCCCCACCCGGCTGCCGGTGATCGACGACTACATGGCGGCCGGGCACCACGGCCCGGCGCACCTCGAGGAGCGCAGGCGCGGCGTCGGCGCGGGCGACCCGGTGATCCTCGAGGTCCGCAACCTCTCGAAGAGCTTCTTCGCACGCGAAGGGCTCTTCGGCCGGCGCGAGTTCAAGGCCGTCCGCGACGTCTCGTTCACGCTGCGCAAGGGCAAGACGCTCGGCCTCGTCGGGGAGTCGGGCTCGGGCAAGACGACGGTCGGGCTGACGCTGATGCGGCTGCACGAGGCGACCGGCGGCGAGGTGCTGTTCGAGGGCCGCGACATCCTGAGGATGTCGGAGGCCGAGTTCATGGCCTACAAGCGTCGCATCCAGATCATCTTCCAGAACCCGTACGCCTCGCTCAATCCGCGTTTCACCGTCGGGCAGATCCTCACCGAGCCGATGATGATCCACCGCATCGGGTCGTCCACGCAGGAGCGCACCGACCTCGCGTTCGAGATGCTCGCGAAGGTGGGCCTGCCCGAGGTCTCGTTCTACAAGTATCCGCACGAGTTCTCGGGCGGGCAGCGGCAGCGCATCGCGATCGCGCGCTGCCTCACGCTGCGGCCCGACATCCTGATCTGCGACGAGTCGGTCTCCGCGCTCGACGTCTCGGTGCAGGCGCAGGTGCTGAACCTGCTGCAGGACCTCCAGGACGAGTTCCGGCTCTCGTACATCTTCATCTCGCACGACCTCGCCGTCGTCAAGTACCTCTCCGACCAGGTGATGGTGATGAACAACGGCGAGCTGGTCGAGATGGCGGACGCCGACGAGATCTACCGCGCGCCGCGCGAGCCCTACACGCAGCGGCTGCTGGCCGCGATCCCGCGCGGCTGGCAGCCGGCGCGCGCCTAGCCCCCGAAACGAGGGTCAGACTCGCATTTCGTCGTCCGGCGGCGCTGAAACGGGGGCGGGGTCCGGCATCCGGTGTCGCCGGCGGGATGGGGCGGGCACGCGTCGTGCCGGTCGAGGTTCGGCCCCGGACGCCGCGGCGGCGGAATGCGCGTCTGACCTCGTTTCGGAAATGCGAGACCGACCCGCCTATTGGAAATGCGAGTCTGACCCTCGTTTCGCGTCTGCGGCCGAGGCCGGGCTAGCTAGAGCGTGAACGCGAGCTCGGAGAGCAGCGCGCCGGGCAGGCGGACGCTGGCGAGGTGGCGCGATCCGTAGCTCTCGGAGGAAAGCATGAGCTCGCGCTCGCGCGAGAGCGCCTCCAGGTTGTCGCCGAACATCCGGTAGAGCGAGTCGTCGAAGCGCAGCGGATGGACCGGACCGACGACGCGGCCGCGCTCGACCCAGAACGTCGCGAAGCGCGTCATCCCGGTCATGCGGCAGGCGACGCGGTCGGAGTAGTTCATGTACCAGAGGTTGCCCACGGCGAGGCCCGTGTCGAGCGCCGCGAGCGCGTCGGCGGCCGGCAGCGTGCCGCCGTCCATCGCCAGCGACTCGGGCGATTCCCAGGCGTTGGCGCCGTTCGCCGCGAGCCCGAACTCGCGCGCGGTGCGCGGCGCCACGAGCGATCCCGCCAGCGCACCCGCCTCGATCAGCGGTATGCGCGCGGGACGCACGAAGCCCTCCGGCTGGAACGCGGGCGCGACGCCGCCCGCGTAGTCCTCGACGATCGTGACCGCCGGCGCGAGGCGCTGGCCGTCCAGCATGCGGGAGAGCGCGCTCTGGCGCGTGGCGAGTCCGCGGCCCGAGAACGCGCCCCAGCGCAGCAGGCTCGCGATCTCCTCCACCGCCGACGGCGCCAGCCACACGCGATAGCGGCCCGGGGCGAGCGTCCTCGCGTCGCGCGCGACCAGCGCCAGCTCCTCGCGCGCGCCCTGCATCCGCGCGCGCATCGCCTCCGCCGACCAGTCGAAGCCCGCGAGCATCGTCTTGACGGCCTTGTCGGCACGGTGGTGCAGGCTCCAGTCGAGGTTGAACGTGCTGACCGCGTGCCAGTTGCGCTGGCCTTCCGAGTTCGCGAAGCCGCGCACCACCGGGCCCGCGGCGTACAGGCCGACGAGGTCGGTCCCGTCCGCTGCGGCGAGCACCTGGCCGACGACTTCCGCCGACGGCGGCAGCGTGGCGGGCACGACGTTGCGGGAGCTCGCCACGACGTCCGGCAGCAGCAGGTGCGGATCGTCGGCGAGATCGTCGAGCGCGCCGCGCAGTCCCGCCAGCGCTGCGACCGCCTGCGCGACGTCGGCTGCGACCTCGCCCGACAGCGCCAGCGCGTGCTGCGCGTGGCGCGCGCCGCGAATCAGGCGCAGGGCGACGGACTGCTGCGTCACGCGGCCGGCCTGCCGCACCTTCGCGCGATTGAAGCGCACGAAGTCGGAGGCCTCGGCCTCGTACCAGGCGGTGAAGCGCTCGCCCGCCACGAGCGACCGGCCGAGCGCGTCGGCGACCGCCCCGAAGTGCGTTTCGAACGCGTCGGGCGTCGCGACGTCGAGCGCGCGCGCGTCGAGGTCGTGCGCCGCGGTCGTCGCCGGACTCATGGACCCGCCCGCCACGCTGCGCGGTTCGGGGCGGGTTCGCACGCGCGGCGGCGCGTCGGCCTCACGGCGCATCCCCGCCGAACACCTCGACGCCGCTGAAGACGCACGCCGGCGCGGCGTGCCCGACGCGGATGATCTGCGAAGGCTCGCCCTTGCCGCAGTGCGGCGTGCCGAGCACGCGCCGCGTCGCGGCGTCGCCCACGGCCGTGAGGCTGCGCCAGAAGCTGGCCGACACGCCGCGGTAGTTCGGATTCCTGACGACTTGCCCGAGCTTCCCGTCGACGACGAGACGGCCGCGCTCGCATCCGAACTGGAACTTGTTGCGCGAGTCGTCGATCGACCACGAGCTGTTGGTCTCCATGTACACGCCGCGCGCGATGCCGGCGACGAGGTCGTCGAACGACGACGTGCCGGGCTCGAGGTTCAGGTTGGCCATGCGGTCGATCGGCGGGCGGTTCCACGAGTCGGCGCGCGCGTTGGCCACGCCCGGCAGCCCCGCGCGCGCCTGCGAGACGGCCCCGCCGAGCGGGCGCATCAGCACCCCGCGCTCGATCACGTGCACGCGCTCCGCCTTCGTGCCCTCGTCGTCCCAGCCGTAGCTCGCGAGCTCCTCGGGGATCGTCGGGTCGAACGTGACGTTCAGGAGCTCCGAGCCGTAGCGGTAGCTGCCGAACATGTCCGGCGTCACGAAGCTGGTCCCGGCGAAGTTGCGCTCGTCGCCGAGGATGCGGTCGAGTTCGAGCGGATGGCCGATCGACTCGTGGATCTGCAGGATCATCTGGTCGGGCGCGAGCAGCACGTCCATCGTGCCGCTCGGGCAGTCCGGAGCCAGCACCAGTTCGAGCGCCTCCTCGGCGACCCGGCGGCCGCAGCCCGCGTAGCCGAAGCGCGCGAGGATCTCGGGCCCGCCCTGCTGGCAGATCGCGCGCTCGCCGGCGAGCGTGCGCGTCTGCGTGTCGCCGCCGGCGTGGGCGGTCGCGGACGCGCCTGCCATCACGAAGCGGTAGCGCTGCACGACGTCGCCGCCGGCACTGGTGACGAGCCGGTGCGTCGCCTCCCGCACCTCGATGCCCGCTTCCCAGTCGACGATGCGCGGATCGAACCCCGCGGCCTGCGACTCCGCGGCGAGCATCTCGTACCACTCGCGGCGCGTCGGCCGCGCGGCGCCGGCGGACGGCGCGTCGTAGCGGCCCACCGCGGCGGGTCGCGGGAGCGTCCGGGTGTCGAACAGCCCCAGGCGTGCCGTGGCCCGTGCCCACGCGAGCGCCTGGCGCAGCGCGCGGACGAGCCCCGGCGGCGAGAGGTCCGACGTGGCGGCGTAGCCGAGGCCGCCGTCGGCGTGGACCGTCGCCATGGCGCCCCGGTCGGTGGACACCGCGAGCGGCTGCGCGACGTTCTTGCGGACGGCGTAGACCTCGGCGATCTCCTCGACGAAGCGCAGCGACCAGAAGTCGGCGCGGACGTCGAGCGGCGGAAGGGGGCCTTCGTAGGGCATGCCGGTCGCGGGAGACGGGGGAGGGGATGCGCACGAGGACCGGGAGACGATGCCTCCCGGCCGGGTCCGCGATTATCGCGCGAGGCGCGAACGCGAGGTCAGCGCCCGCCGGCCGGCGGCTGCGCGAGGCCGCGGAGGGCATCGCCGGTGACCCGCACGATGCGCCAGTCGGGCATCACCGTCGCGCCGAGCCCCCGGTAGAAGCGGATGGCCGGGAGGTTCCAGTCGAGCACCGACCACTCGAAGCGTCCGCAACCACGTTCCACGGCGATGCCGGCGACCGCGCGCAGCAGCGCCTTCCCGACGCCGCGACCGCGCGCGTCGGGCAGCACGAAAAGATCCTCGAGCCACAGGCCGCGGCGCGCGAGGAACGTCGAGAAAGTGTGGAAAAACAACGCGAATCCAACCGGCCGCTCCGCGATGCGCGCAATCAGGGCCTCCGCGGAGGCCGGCGCGCCACCGAGCGCCGCAGCCAGGTCCTCCACGGTGCCGGTGCACAGGTGCGCGAGCTTCTCGAAGTCGGCGAGGGCACGGATCATCGCGTGCAGGGCCGCGGCGTCGGCAGGACCGGCCCGGGCGATCGTGGGTGCGTCCGGCGCCGTCACGGGCGGATCTCGCCCGCGCCTGCCAGCCGCGGGCCCCGAATCGCCAGGTCGCGCTGCAGTCCGTCGAGGTCGGCGACGCGGGGCGGCAGGCCCCGGCGCACGAACCCGGGACCGGCGAGCGGCGCGAAGGACGGCGCGTCGTGGGCGAAGAGGGATGCGAGCAACGTCCTGATTCGCCACGAGGGGCAGGCGGCGAGCGCGTGGGCGGCGAGGTGCTGCGCCCGGCCGCCACGCCGCGCAGGGGGCACCGTGCCGGCGCCGACCACGACCGTCGCCTCGCACGCCGGCGGTGCGTCGAAGGTTCGTGGCGATCGCCACCCCTTCGGCGTGCGCGCCGCGTCTTGGATCAACGCGCGGGGGCGGCGCGGCGGGTCGAACGCCGCAGCCCACGGCGCGCGCGGCGCGACCGTCGCGGCCCCGGTGTCCGCCGCGGGCATCCGCCCCGGGATCGACGCGTCGTCGATCGCGACGGGGGCGGGCGGATCATCGCGCTCGGCGGGGCGAATCGTCACGATTTGGCGGATTTGCAACAGTTTTGCGACGTTGGCGCCCGGCGCCGAGGACTTTTGCTTGCCGGGTTTGCACGGGCTAGTGGACGATGGCCCCGTGCCGGTCCGGGCGCCGCCCGGACCGGGCCAATCACTGGGGGTTTTCCAATGGTATTCCAACGCAGGAAGGTTGCGTCCGCGCTCGCCTACGTGCTGGGCGCGGGCGGTGCCGCGCTGGTCGCGTCGCCCGCGATCGCGCAGGACGTGCGCGTGGAGGTGACCGGCTCGAACATCAAGCGGGTCGACGTCGAAGGCGCGCTGCCGGTCCAGGTCATCTCGCGGGAGGAGATCGACCGCACCGGCGCCCAGAGCACCGCCGAGCTGCTGAACTACATCTCGAGCAACGCGAGCGGCGGCGCGACGCTGGTGACGAACGTGATCGGCGCGCAGACGAACAGCGTGTCGACCGCGTCGCTGCGCGCGCTGGGCGGCAACAACACGCTGGTCCTCGTCAACGGCAAGCGGATCACCAGCGCCTCGGGCGAGATCCAGGGCGTCTACGGCGTCAACCTCGACTCGATCCCGTTCTCGGCGATCGAGCGCGTCGAGATCCTGAAGGACGGCGCGTCCGCCGTGTACGGCTCGGATGCGATCGCCGGCGTGATCAACTTCATCATGCGCCAGGACTATTCGGGCGTCGAGCTGTCCGGCCTGTACGGCTCGCCGACGCGCTCGGGCGGCGGCGAGAAGTGGAACGTGAGCGCCACGGCCGGCTTCGGCGACCTCGCGAAGGACAAGTACAACGTCTTCCTGAACGCCTACTACCAGAAAGCCGAGTCGCTCGACCAGAACGACCGCGACTTCTCGCGCAGCAGCGTCTACCTCTACCAGGGCCTACTCGGCGTGTCCGGCAACACGTTCCCCGGCCACATCACCACGGGCGGCATCGGCACGCCGCAGTGGCCGGACTGCTCGCCCAGCATCAACAACGACGAGCTGAACGAGATCTTCGGCCAGAACCGCTGCTGGTTCGACCCCGCCGCGGCCGACGGCGTGAACTCGATCCCCGAGCAGGAGACGACCAGCTTCTACGCCTCCGGCCGCTGGCAGTTCCATCCGAACTGGCAGGCCTACGGCACGGCGGCGTACACGAACGTCGAGACGCGCTACATCATCCAGCCGACGCCGATCTCCGACCAGTTCAGCTACGGGCCGAACGCCGAGTTCCAAGCGACGTTCCTGCTGCCGCCGTCGAGCCCCTACTACCCGACCGCGCTCGCCAACGCGGCCGGCGTGGGCGGACAGCCGCTGAACATCCGCTGGCGCGGCTACCCGCTGGGCCTGCGCGACACCACCGACGAGAACGAGGCGATGCAGACCGTCGTCGGGATCAAGGGCACGGCATTCAACTGGGACTGGGACGGCAGCTTCGTGTGGAGCCGCAACGAGACGACGTCGCGTCCCAACGGCGGCTTCGTGCGCTACTCGCAGATGCTGCCGCTGCTCAACTCGGGCGTGGTGAATCCCTTCGGTCCGCAGACGCCCGACGTGCAGGCGCAACTCGACGCGACCCAGTTCCGCGAGCAGACGTTCAGCGGCAAGTCGACCGGGTGGCTGGCCGAGTTCAAGGGCACCGGCGAGATCTTCGCCATGCCCGCGGGCAGCCTCGCCGCGGCCGTCGGCCTGCAGTTCGGCAACGCCGAGCTCGAGCAGCGCTTCAACCCGGCGCTGCAGACCGGCGACATCACCGGCTTCGGCGGCAACAACCTCGACATCGCGGCCGACCGCGACCAGTGGGCGGCGTTCGCGGAGTTCAACGTCCCGATCCTCAAGAACCTCGAGGCCAACGTCGCGGTCCGCTACGACGACTACAGCGACTTCGGCTCGACGACCAACCCGAAGCTGTCGATGCGCTGGACGCCGACGCGCGAGCTGCTGGTGCGCGGGTCGTGGGGCAAGGGCTTCGTCGCCCCGTCGCTGACGCAGGCGTACGGCGCGCAGACCACCGGCGTCTCGCAGGCCGGCCTGTCCGACCCGCTGCGCTGTCCGACCACGCAGGACTCCAACGATTGCGTCGCGCAGTTCAACGTGATCTTCGGCGGCAACCCGGACCTGAAGCCCCAGAAGTCCGACCAGTGGACGATCGGCTTCATCTACGAGCCGGTCGCCGGCGTGTCGGTGGGGATCGACTGGTTCAACCTCAAGGTGAAGGACCTGTTCAGCAACGGCCCGACGCCGCTGACGATCCTGAACAACCAGGACCAGTACGGCAACCTGATCACGCGCGGCCCGGTGCAGCCGCAGTACCCGAACATCCCCGGGCCGATCACCAGCATCGACCAGCGCTTCATCAACATCGGCGAAGTGCGGATGGACGGCTACGACCTCGACATCCGCGCGCGCACGCCGAACACGCAGGCCGGGCGCTTCTACTTCAACCTGAGCGGCACCTACTACCGCAAGTACGACGTCCAGAACACCGACGGCGAGTTCGTGGGGCAGGTGGCCAACCAGCTCGACGCGGCCACGTCCGGCCTGATCCCGCGCTACAAGCAGTACGCGTCGGTGACGTGGGAATACGGTCCCTGGGGCGCCACGCTGGGCAACCTGCACCAGAACGGCTACGTCGACAACGCGACCGACCTGTTCACCGGCGAGCCGCGGCGCGTGGGCACGATGTCGATCTGGGACCTGTCGGGCACGTACACCGGCTTCAAGAACTGGAAGCTGACGCTGGGCGTGCAGAACCTGTTCGACACGAACCCGCCGTTCAGCAACCAGTTCACGACGTTCCAGGTGGGCTACGACCCGACGTACTACGACGCGCGCGCGCGCTTCGTCTACGGCCAGGTCACCTACACGTTCAAGTAGCCGCCCGTCCTGCGCCGCACCCGGCCGGAGGTCCCGCGAGGGGCCTCCGGCTTTCTTCTTGTTCGCCGGTCGCCCGGCGCGCAGTGAGGCGCCCGCGCAACACCGGGCTCGTGCCGCCCCGCGGTTTCGGCGTCTCGTGTTGCCGCTCGCCACCGCGCTTCGGTAACGTGGGCGCGTCCGTCGCGGATTGGGAGCCGCGGCGCCACACAACTCGAAGTCTCTGGGGGACTCCAATGGCATTCCAGCAGCGCAGGATCGCTGCCGGCATCGCGTGCGCGCTCGGCCTGACGGCCGGTCCGGCCGCGTTTCCGGCAGCGGCACAGGACGTACGCGTCGAGGTCACCGGCTCCAACATCCGCCGCGTCGACACCGAGTCGCCGGCGCCGGTCCAGGTCATCACCCGCGAGGAGATCGAGCGCTCCGGCGCGCAGACCGTCAACGAGGTGATCCGCCTGATCCCGGCCAACCAGGCGGTCGCCTACGACGACACGTTCATCAGCGGGTTCTCGGTCGGCTCGGCGGGCGTGTCGCTGCGCGGCCTCGGACAGCGCTCGACGCTGGTGCTGATCAACGGCCGGCGCATGGTCAACTACGGGTTCGCGCAGAACCTGCAGGACACCTTCGTCGACCTCAATTCGATCCCGCTCGCCGCCATCGAGCGCATCGACGTGCTGCTCGACGGCGCGTCGGCGATCTACGGCTCGGACGCGATCGCCGGCGTGATCAACATCATCCTGCGCAAGGACTACACCGGCGCGGAGATCTCGGGCACGCTGGGCTACGCCTCGACGATCGAGGCGCCGGAGTACCGCGCGAACGCGACGCTGGGCTTCGGCGACCTCGCCAAGGACAAGTACAACGGCTTCGTCACCTTCGACTACTACAAGCGCGACGAAGCGACGTGGGCCGACCACCCGATGTTCGCCGACGCGGACTTCCGCCGCTTCGGCGGCGGCACGCTCGAGCGCTCGTCGACGGCGGGGACCCACGTGCGGCTCTCCGGGCCGCCGCTGCCGGGCAACACGCAGGCCTTCGCCACCTGCGCGGACGAGGTGCGCCAGGGCGCGAACGGCGCGACGACCTGCGTCTACAACCCCAACGGCGACCGCCGCACGCTGATCCCCGAGACCGAGCGAGCCGGCGTCTTCGGCCGCCTCACCTACGCGATCAACCCCGACCTCGAGGCCTTCGGCGAGTTCGGCTACAACCACAACGAGACCTCGCGCAAGTTCCAGGCGCCGTTCATCCAGGAGACGTCGGTCGTGTTCGGCCCGGCGATCGGCGCCGCGTCCGCGCGGCCGATCCTGCCGGTCGGCAACCCGAACAATCCGTTCACGGCGCCGGTCACGTTCCGCTACGCGTTCCGCGAGTTCGGGCCGCGCACGGCCGAGGTCGAGTCGGACACGATCCGCGCGCTCGCCGGCCTGCGCGGCACGATCGCCAGTAGGTGGGACTGGGAAGTCGGCGCGCTGTGGGCGCGCAACGAGGCCGACCAGGTCAACTACGGCAACGTGTCGTGGTCGGCGCTGCAGGCGTCGATCGCCGACGGCTCGTACAACTTCCTCAACCCGGGCGCGACACCGCAGTCCGTGCTCAATGCGGTCAACGCGACGACCACGCGCGTGTCCACCTCCGAGCTCTACGCGTTCGACGCGAAGATCTCCGGCGAGGTCTTCAAGTTCGACGGCAACTCGGTGACCGCGGCCGCCGGCATGGAGTTCCGCAACGAGTCGATCGACGACGTGCCCAGCGCGAACCTGCTCGCCGGCGACATCGTCGGCGCCGGCAGCACGGGAACGAAGGGCGACCGCGACGTCTGGGCGGGATGGGTCGAGGCGCTGATCCCGTTCGGCAAGACGGTGGAGCTGCAGCTCGCAGGCCGCTACGAGAACTACAGCGACTACGGCAGCAGCGCGGTGCCGAAGGCCGCGGTCCGCTGGCAACCGCTGCCCAATCTCCTGCTGCGCGCCTCGGCAGGCAAGGGCTTCCGCGCGCCGACGCTGCCCGAGATCTCGGACTCGAACTCGTACTTCTTCGTGACGGTCGTCGACAGCACGCGCTGCGCGATCAACGAGGACTACTGCGCGCCGCAGTCGACGTCCGGCAGCTTCGCGAGCAACCGCGACCTCGAGGCCGAGGAGTCGACGAACTGGGTCGTCGGCGGCGTGTGGGAGCCGCTGCGCAACGTCTCGATCGGGCTCAACTACTACGACATCAAGCAGAAGAAGCTGATCCAGGCGCCCGACTTCCAGGACGTGCTCGACAACGAGGCGCTGCGCCCCGGCGACGTCATCCGGGCCGCGCCGACGGCGCAGGAGATCGCCGACGGCGTGCCCGGCTCGATCCTCGTCATCGCGTCGCGCTACGAGAACCTCGGCACCGTCCGCACGAAGGGGATGGACGGCGACATCAGCATCCGCCAGGACATCGAGGGGCTGGGGCGCGGGACGCTGGCCTTCGCCGGGGCGTACATCTTCAGCTTCGAGCAGCCGCCGGCGCCGGGTGCTCCCGCGGAGCAGCTCGCCGGCAACTACAACTACCCGCGCTTCAAGGGCACGCTCGCGCTCGGCCTGGAGCGCGGCCCGTGGGCCGGCGGCATCAACTTCAACTACATCCACCGTTACAACAAGTCGTCGTCGGCGGCGCCCGCCCAGCAGGACATGGAGTCGTGGGGCACCACCGACCTGCAGCTCGCCTATTCGGGCTGGAAGAACGCGAAGGTCGTCGTCGGCGTGCGCAACGTGACCGACGAGTGGCCGGTGTTCGATTCCTCGTCGTCGGCGCGCTACGACTTCTCGCAGCACAACCCGCGCGGCCGCTTCTGGTACCTGACGGGCACCTACACGTTCAAGTAGCAGCACGGCAGCCGCGGGCACGGGGGACCGGCGACGGTCCCCCGTGGCGACGCGGGCGCGCCGCGCTCCGCGCCTACTTCGCCAGCGGGATCGCGCCCGCGATGTCGTAGGCGCGGATCGCGGCCGCCTTGTTCTCGATCTGCAGGTAGCGCAGGACCTTCGAGGGCGGCAGCGAGCGCATCAGCTGCCGCTGCGCGCGGCGGCGGTCCTTCGCCTCCTCCTCGTCGATGGCGACCAGCTCCTCCGCGAGCTTCTTCGCGTGAGCGTCGGTCGGCGGGCGGTCGAGCGCGACGACCTCCTCGACCAGCCGCGCGGCGCGCCGCGTCGTCGTCGCGAGCTGGCGCTGGTAGCGGTCGTAGATCGGCCAGAAGCGCTTGGCCTCCGCGTCGGAGAGCGCGAGCTGTCCCGCCACGAACGCGCGCTTGTCGCCGCCCAGGGCGGCGCGGATCTCGGCGAGGTCGCCGGGCGCCGCGGCGGCGGGCTGCGCGAGCGCGTGGACGTTGAACGCGAGGGCGGCAGCGGCGGCGAGCAGGGCGGCCTTGGGGGTCATGGGATCGTTCCGATGTGTCCGGTGGGCGCCGGCCCGCAGCGGGCCGGCGCCCCGCTTTTTAGCACACGTGCGCGCCGGCCGCGCAGCGGGCGGTTCTAGAGTGCTTGCTCTAATGGCGCGCTCGACAGCACCTCGTGCGCAGGCGCATAATTCGACGTTTTTCGGCCGCCCGCCCCGGGGGCGGTCGCCGTGCGGCTTGCGGCCGCGGCGGCGATCGAGCGCAGCGCGGGCGGCGCCTGCCGCTTTTTGCTTTTTCCCGGGTTCGCCATTAACATCCGCCCCCTTGAATCGGGGTCGTGCGCCCCTTTGTGGTGCCGGCGCGTCCTTCGGGATGCGACCGTCGGCGCCATCGCTGCCGGCGAGGCGGCCGGGGCGCATCGACGCTGCCCGCATCGAACACCCATCTCGCTGGAGACAAAATGCTGAAGACGACGCGTTGGGCCGCCGCCGCGGTCCTGCTCACGGCGGCCGCCTGGGTCGTCCCGTTCGCCGCGCAGGCGCAGGGTCAGCCGGCCGCGCCCGCGGCTGCCGAGGCACCCGCCGCGCCGGCGCCGGCCGCCGCGCCCGTAGCCGCGCCGGCGCCGAAGGCGGCCAACGGCAAGGCCTCCGAGGTCGTCGAGAACCCGTACGGGCTCGAAGCGCTGTGGAAGGGCAGCGACTGGGTCGCCAAGGCCACGCTCGTCATCCTGGTGATCATGTCGATGGGCACCTGGTACATCATCATCACCAAGCTCTACGAGCAGGCGAAGCTCAACGCGCAGGCGCGCACGGCGGAGAAGACGTTCTGGAACGCGCCGTCGGTGCGCGACGGCATCGCCGGCCTCAAGGAAGGCAGCGCGTTCCGCTTCCTCGCGGAGTCCGCGCTGGAGGCGACGTCCAAGCACACGGGCCTGGTGGGGCACATCAACCTGTCCGACTGGGTCATGTCGAACATCCAGCGCGCCACCGAGAACGTCGCCAGCCGCCTGCAGGACGGCCTCGCGTTCCTCGCCACCGTCGGCTCGACCGCGCCGTTCGTGGGCCTGTTCGGCACGGTGTGGGGCATCTACCACGCGCTGACGGCGATCGGCATCGCGGGGCAGGCGTCGATCGACAAGGTCGCCGGCCCCGTGGGCGAGGCGCTGATCATGACCGCCATCGGTCTCGCCGTCGCGGTGCCCGCGGTGCTGGGCTACAACTGGCTGATCCGCCGCAACAAGCGCGCGATGGACGACGTGCGCAGCTTCGGCGCCGACCTGCACGCGGTGCTGATGTCGTCGTCGCAGACGCCGGCGAAGGCGTAGCGCCATGGCGATGCAGGTCGGGTCGCCCGACGGCGACGAGGAAGCGATCTCCGCGATCAACACCACGCCGCTCGTCGACGTGATGCTGGTGCTGCTGATCATCTTCCTGATCACGATCCCCGTGGTCACGACGTCGATCCAGGTGCAGCTTCCCAGGGAGCGCAACGAGGTCCGCGAGACCAAGCCGGAGAACATCCAGCTGTCGGTGGACGTCGCGGGCGCCATCTACTGGAACGACCTGCGGCTCGCGAACACGGACGCGCTGGTCGAGCGCCTGAAGAAGATCGCGGTCCTGACGCCGCAGCCGGAAGTGCACATCCGCGGCGACGGGCGCGCGAACTACGAGGGCGTGGGCCGCATCATCTACGCCTGCCAGCGGGCGGGCATCGCGAAGATCGGCTTCATCACCGAGCCGCCGCCGCGCTCCTGACGCGCCCGCGAGGAAGCCAAGCATGGCCATGAACGTGACGCAGGGCGTCGGGGGCAACGACTCCGACGTGATGGTGGACATCAACACCACGCCGCTCATCGACGTGATGCTGGTGCTGCTGGTGATGCTGATCATCACGATCCCGATCCAGCTCCACTCGGTCAACATCAACATGCCGACGGGCACGCCGCCGCCGCAGACGGTGCGCCCGGAGATCGTGAAGATCGACATCGACCCGTCGAGCGTCGTCTACTGGAACGGCGAGCCCGTGTCGTCGAGCGGGGACCTCGAGGAGAAGCTGCGCGGCATCGCCGCCGCGGAGCCGCAGCCCGAGCTGCACATCCGTCCCGACAAGTCCGCCAAGTACGACGTCGTCGCGGCCGTGCTCGCGGCGTCGCAGCGCCTCGGCGTGACGAAGCTCGGGATCATCGGCAGCGAGCAGTTCATCGAGTAGGAGGGCACTCGCGGACGCGCCGCGCGGCGTCCGCGCCGCGCGCCCCGGAGTCGATCCCATGGATTTCGCACGACAGCAGAGAGACCCCACGCGGCACCTGATCGGGATCGCCTTCGTCGTCCTGCTCCACGCGCTCATCGTCTACGCGATGGTCACCGGGCTGGCGCGCAAGGCGGTCGAGGTGATCAAGAAGCCGATCACGGCGACGATCATCGAGGAGATCAAGATCCCGCCGCCGCCCCCGCCGCCGCCGCCGCCGCCGCCGCGCCGCGTCGTCGAGCCGCCGAAGGTCCAGCCGCCGCCGCCCCCGGAGCAGCCGTACGTGCCGCCGCCGGAGATCGTCGTCGCCCCGCCGCCCGCGCCCGCGCCGGCGATCACCGCGGTCACGCCGGAGCCGCCCAAGCAGGAGTACAAGATCGAGCCGCCGCCGCCGCCCGCGCCGCCCGCGCCGGTGGTCGTCGCGCCGCCGGCGCCGCCCCCGCCGCCGCCCAAGCCGGCGGTGCGGCGCGGCGTGGTGCCCGTCGTGCGCGAAGACCCGGTCTATCCGCGCGCGGCCATCCGCGCCGGCATCGAGAAGGGCCGCGTGCTCGCCCGCGTCAACATCGACGAGAAGGGCAACGTGACGGAGGTGATCATCGTCTCGGCCGAGCCCGCGCGCCACTTCGACAACGCCGTGCGCGACGCGCTGATGCGCTGGAAGTTCAAGGCCGAGGGCGAGAAGTACGTCGGCGAGATCGAGGTCGTGTTCACGCTGCGGGACTGAACGCCCGCACGCGCCACGGCAACGCGCATCGGGCGCCCGCGGGCGGCCGATGCCGCTCCGGGACCCCGTCCTCGTCAGTCGCCGCGCAGCGCCCAGGCCGCGGCGGCCCACGTCGCGGCGCCGAGCGCGGCCAGCGTGACGCCGATCTGCGCCAGCGAGACGGGCTGCGCGGCCAGCAGGCGGAACGCCTCGCGGCCGACGTCGAGCGCGGCACCGGGCAGCGCCACGCAGGCGAGCGCACCGGCCACCGCCCACAGCACCGCCACCGCCGGCCGCCGCCAGGCGGGCACCACCTCCGGGACCGGCGGCAGCGCGGCCAGCACGCGCGCGGCGAACCCCGCGTCGTCGAGATAGGCGGCACGGTGCTCGTCGCCGTGCGCACGAAGCGCGCGGTCCAGCCAGTCGTCGTCGGGACGCTTGTTCGTCATTGCGGGGCCCAGGCGGCCAGCGCCTGCTTCAGCTTCTGCTTGCCGCGGAGGATGTGCGTCTTCACGGTCCCGACCGGGATGCCGAGCACGTACGCGGCCTCCTCGTGCGACAGGTCGTGATGGTAGCACTGGACGATCGCCGCCCGCTCCCCCTCGGAGAGCACGGCCATCGCCCGCTCGAGGTCGAGCGCGAGGGTGGCGCCGCGCGCGTGGTCGGGGACGACCTCGCCGAGCGCGGCGGCGCGCTCCTCGTCGGCCTCGTCCGCGCGGTCGCCGAGCAACTCCTCCTTGCGCTTGCGGGCGTCCGCCAGCCAGCAGTTGGTCGCGATGCGGTAGAGCCACGTCGAGAACGCGGCCTCCTGCCGGAACGACTTGAGGTTGCGCCATGCGAGCACGAAGGTCTCCTGCGCGAGGTCGTCGGCGAGCGCGTGGTTGCCGGCCGTGAGCTTCCGCAGGCACGCGCGGACCGACGACTGGTGGCGGCGCACGAGCTCGGCGAACGCGTGGCGGTCGTCGTGGACGACCACGCGGGCGATCAGCGCGGCGTCCGAGTCCGGGGGCGACGCCATCGGCGCCGGCGACGGGTGACGGGAAGCGGCCGGACGGCAGTCTGCGCTACGCGCCTCCCGGCGGGGGCGGCGCCGCATCCTGCGGCAGCCGGCCCGGCCGCTCCTCCAGGTACCACAGCAGCGTGTAGCCGATGCCGACGAACAGCAGGATCAGCCCGAAGGCGTTGGCGCTCCCGTCGTCCAGCATCGACCAGAACGTGAGCCCCAGCCCGACGCCGCCGATCAGCACGCCCTTGCGGAGGTCCGACCACGCGGCGCGGCGGCGCAGCTGCCTCGCCTGCTCGTACAGCGGCGCGGCGGGAGGCGCGTCGCGCAGCACCTCGGCGGTGCGCCCGGCGGCGATCGCCTCCATCGCCTGCGCCGGCGGCACGACGCCGCGCTCGGCGAGCTTGAGCATGGTCTCGTTCATCATCCGCGTGCGCCGGACCTTGTACCAGATCACGAGGACGATCACGACCAGCGGCACGAGGAACACGAGCGCGGTGGCCATGAAGACGAGGCCCGCGAGCCACGGCGCCTGCTCGACGAACTGCTCGAACGACTCGAACTCGTGATCGCCGACGACGACGTTCGCGTCGGTGCGTCGCGAACCCTCGCCCTTGCGCACGGTGACGCCGCGGCCGTCGATCGTGATCTCGGCCTCGATGCGACGGTCCTCGGCCGCGGGCTCGGGTGCCGGCGCAGCCGCGGCGGCGTCGTCCTGCGCGCTCGCCGGGCCCTTGGTGGCGGATCCGTCGGACGTCGCGGGCGAGGGCGCCGGCTGCGCGTGCGCCCGGGCCACGAGCGCCGGGGCGCCGGCACGGGGCTCGCCGGCCCCGGATCCGCCGTCCAGCGCGATCGCGACGGCGAGGCCCGCCAGCACCGCGGCGACGAGGACGAGGCGGCGCGGCGGCGCCGGGCGGACGGAACGGAGCGGGTCGATCATCGGGTCTCCCTCGAGGGCGTTTGCCCGTTGGATGCGGCCAGGGACGCACGTGGATTCGGCCGCCTGCTTCACGGGCCGCCGGACGGCGTGGCGGCCCCGCCGAGGGGCGGCGGGGCGCGATCTCCGCCGAGGCGTGCGTGATACTATCGCCGCCACGCCTGCCGAACGACGTTCGCTACGATCCACGCGCCGCGCGCGCGTGCCCCGCGCCTCCACGATGGCCCGTTCGCCCGTCCACCCGGGCCCTCGCCTCCGCCGCCTCGTCCCGGTCCGCCGGTTCGCTGCATTCGCCGCGCTCGCGACCGCCGCGCTCGTCGCGTCCGCGCAGGTGCCCCCTGCAGGGCCCGCCGCCCCGGCCGCTCCGTCTGTATCGCCACCCGCAACGCCCCCGGTGCCGCCGCCAGCGGCGTCGCCGTCCGGCCGCGACGCAATCACGCTCAACTTCGTCAACGCCGAGATCGACGCGGTGGTGAAGGCCGTCGCGGAGATCACCGGGCGCAACTTCGTCGTCGACCCGCGCGTCAAGGGCACGGTGAACATCGTCTCGGCGCGACCGGTGCCGCGCAGCCTCGTGTATCCGACGCTGCTCTCGGCGCTGCGCCTCGCCGGGTATGCGGCGGTCGAAGGGGAGGGCGTGGTCAAGATCGTTCCCGAGGCGGACGCCAAGACGCAGGGCGGTCCCGTCGGGGTCGGCCGCGGCGACCGGCTGGTCACGCAGGTGATCGTGCTGCGCAACGAGTCCGCCGCCGGGCTGGTCAACGTGCTGCGCCCGCTGATCACGCCGAACAACACGATCGCGGCCTTCCCGGCGAGCAACGCGCTGGTCATCACCGACTACGCCGACAACCTGCGGCGCATCGAGCGCATCGTCGCGTCGCTCGACCAGCCGGACCGCTCGGAGCCGATGCTCGTGCCCGTGCGGCACGCCTCCGCGATCGACGTGGCCACGATGGTGAATCGCCTGCTCGTCGAGCCCTCCGCGGCGGGCGCCCCGGCGGATCCGCAGCAGCGGGTGACGCTGGTGCCCGATCCGCGCAGCAACAGCATCCTCGTGCGCAGCGAGAACGCGGGGCGCGCGGCGCGCGTGCGCAGCCTGATCGAGCAGCTCGACACGCCCGGGCGACCGGGCGGCAACCTGTTCATCGTGTACCTGCGCAACGCGGAGGCGGCGAAGGTCGCGCAGACGCTGCGCGCGCTGCTCTCCGGCGGCGAGGCGCCGCCGGCACCGCCGGCGCCTTCGATCGCGCCGCCGGGCGCCTTCTCGGTCGGCACGGCACAGGCGGCCATGCCTGCGGCGGCGGCCCCGCCGCTGCCCTTCGCGGCGCCGGCGACGGGTGCGCCCGCCTCCGGCCTGCAGGGCGTGACGGTGCAGGCGGACGTCGCGAACAACGCGCTCATCATCATGGCGCCCGAGCCGGTCTACAACAACCTGCGCGCGATCGTCGAGAAGCTCGACGTGCGCCGCGCGCAGGTCTACGTCGAGGCGCTGATCGTCGAGGTGGCCGCCGACAGGGCGGCGGAGCTCGGCGTGCAGTGGCAGGCGCTGTCGGGCTACAACACGACCGGCACGCGCGTGCTCGGCGGCACGAACTTCGGTCCGCGCGGCACCGGCAGCAACATCATCGACGTGTCCGTCGCGCCCGGCACCGTCGCGCCGGGGCTCAACATCGGCGTCATGCGCGGCACGGTGAACATCCCCGGGCTGGGCACGATCACCAACCTCGCGTTCCTCGCGCGCGCGCTCGAGACGAACGTCAACGCGAACATCCTGTCGACGCCGGCGCTGATGACGCTGGACAACGAGGAGGCGCGCATCGTCGTCGGGCAGAACGTACCGTTCGTCACCGGCTCGTACGCGACGACCGGCAACGCCTCGACCGTGACGCCGTTCCAGACGGTCGAGCGGCGCGACGTCGGCCTCGTGCTGCGGGTGCGGCCGCAGATCACCGAGGGCGGGGCGGTGCGGCTCAACATCTACCAGGAGGTGTCGCGCGTGCAGGACGCGAGCAGCGCGACCGGCATCATCCTGTCCAAGCGCGCGCTCGAGTCGCACGTCGTCGTCGACGACAGCCAGGTGGTCGTGCTCGGCGGGCTGATCGAGGATCGGCTGACCGACGGCAACGACAAGGTGCCGGTCGCCGGCGACGTGCCGATCGTCGGCTCGCTCTTCCGCTACGACGCGCGGCGCCGCGAGAAGACGAACCTGATGGTGTTCCTCAAGCCCACCGTCGTGCGCGGCGTGCAGGAGGGCCGCGAGATCACGTCGGAGCGCTACGACTACCTGATGGGCGAGCAGCAGCGCGTCGCCCCGGCGCCGCTGCCCTATTGGCCCGACCCGTCGAAGCCGGAGCTGCCGCCGCCGGGCAGCATGCCCGGCGACGGCGGGGCGCAGACCTCCGGCTATCCGCAGCCGCCGCACCCGCTCGCCCCGTTCGTGCCGCCGCCGCCCGCGCCACCGGCCGTCCCGGTGCATCCGGCGACGCCCGTGGTGCCGAACCCGTCGCTGCCCGCCGCCCGCTAGCCAGCGCGATGGGCCCTCCCGGTCGCACGCCGTTCCCGCGCCCGATGGGCCGCCCCGCGGGCGAACCAGCCGCGAAGCGCGTCGCGTGGAAGGTCGCCCCGTGAGCGCGGCAGCGGCGCCGGGCCCGCGGATCGCGTACGCGTTCGCGAAGCAGCACGGCGTGCTCGCGCTCGGACAGGAAGGCGAGGCGGTGGTCGTGCTCGTGCGCCCGGACGCGACCGTCGACGGCATCGCCGAGCTGCGGCGCGTACTGCAGCGCCCGCTGCTCACGCGCCCCGTCGACGCGCAGCGCTTCGCCGCCGAGCTCGCCCGCGCGTACAACGAGGGCGCCGCCGCCGTCACGATGCAGGAGGAGCTCGCGCGCGACGACCTCGCGCGCCTGATGCAGGAGGTGCCGCCGGCGGCGGACCTGCTGGCCGACGAGGCGAAGGAGCCCGTCATCCGCATGGTGAACGCGCTGCTGCTGCAGGCGCTGCAGGAGCGCGCGTCCGACCTCCACTTCGAGCCCTACGAGTCGCGGTCGGTCGTGCGCTTCCGCGTCGACGGCGTGCTGCGCGACGTCGTCGAGCCGCCGCGCGCGCTGCACGCCGCGCTCGTGTCGCGCCTCAAGATCATGGCGAGCCTCGACATCGCCGAGAAGCGCCTGCCGCAGGACGGACGCATGGCCCTCAGGCTCGCCGGCCGCAGCGTCGACGTGCGCGTGTCGACGCTGCCCACGGGGCCGGGCGAGCGCGTGGTGCTGCGCCTGCTCGACCGCGAATCCGCGAAGCTCGACCTCGCAGCGCTGGGCATGAGCGCGGCGACGCTCGCCGCCGTCGATCGCCTGATCCGCGAGCCGCACGGCATCCTGCTCGTCACCGGGCCCACGGGGTCGGGCAAGACGACGACCCTCTACGCCGCGCTGTCGCGGCTGCCGCGCGGCAGCGTCAACATGATGACCGTCGAGGACCCGATCGAGTACGCGCTCGACGGCGTCGCGCAGACGCAGGTCAACCCGCGCATCGACCTCGATTTCGCGCGCAGCCTGCGCGCGATCCTGCGCCAGGACCCCGACGTCATCATGATCGGCGAGATCCGCGACCTCGAGACCGCGCAGATCGCCGTGCAGGCCTCGCTCACCGGCCACCTCGTGCTGGCGACGCTGCACACCAACGACGCGGCCAGCGCGGTCACCCGGCTCGCCGACATGGGCGTCGAGCCGTACCTGCTGTCGTCGTCGCTGCTCGGCGTGCTCGCCCAGCGCCTCGTGCGCACGCTGTGCCCGGCCTGCCGTGCCGCCGTCGCGCCCGACGCGGGCGAGCGTGCGCTGCTCGCCCGCATGGGCGTGCCGGACCCCGGACGCGTGCATGCCGCGCGCGGCTGCGACGCGTGCGGCGGCAGCGGCTACCGCGGGCGGACCGGCATCTACGAGCTGATGGTCGTCGACGACGCGATGCGCCGCGCGATCCACGACGGCGGCGGCGAGGAGGCCGTGCGCGCGGCGATGCGCGCGTCCGCGGCGGTTCCGCTGCGCGCGGACGGCGCGCGCTGGCTCGCCGACGGCACGACGTCGCTCGCCGAGCTCCTGCGCGTCACGCGCGACGCCTGAAAGCGCGCCGGCGATGCCCGCGTTCCGCTACGAGGCGGTCGATGCCACGGGGCGGCTGACGCGGGGCACCGTCGAGGCGGACACGCCGCGCGGCGCGCGCGACTCGCTGCGCGCGCGCGGCCTGACGCCGACCGCCGTCGACGACGCTGCGCCGCCAGCGGCCGGCTTCGCGCGCTGGTCGGCCGGCGACACGGCGATGTTCACGCGCCAGTGGTCGACGCTCGTGCAGTCGGGCATGCCCATCGACCAGGCGCTGGCGGCCGTCGCCGAGCAGGCCGACGCGCCGCGCGTCGCGAAGGTGGTGACGGCGCTGCGCGGCCACGTCGCGTCGGGCGAGGCCCTGCCGGTCGCGCTCGGCCGCTTCCCGCACTGCTTTCCGCCGCTCTACCGCGGCCTCGTGGCCGCGGGCGTGGACAGCGGGCGTCTCGGCGACGTCCTCGCGCGGCTCGCCGAGTACCTGGAGGCGCGCCTCGCGCTGCGCCAGCGGTTCGCGACCGCGCTCATCTACCCGGCGCTGGTCACGGCGGTCGCGCTCGGCGTCATCGCGGTGCTGCTCGTCTACGTCGTGCCGCAGGTGGTCGCCGTCTACGAGCAGAGCCGGCAGACCCTGCCCTGGCTCACGCGTGCCCTGATCGCGACGTCGGGGTTCCTGCGCGCGACCGGTCTCGCCTGGCTCGGCCTGGCGCTGGCGTTCGCCGTCGCCGCCGCGCTGGCCCTGCGGCGTCCTGCAGTGCGCGCCCGCTGGCACGCACTGCTGCTGCGCCTTCCCGGCGTGGGGCGGCTCGCGGGCAGCCTCGACGCGGCGCGCTTCGCGAGCACGCTCGCGATCCTCGTGGGCGCCGGCACGCCGCTGCTGCGCGCGATGGACACGGCGGCCGGCGTGGTGCGATTGCGTCCCGTCGTCGACGCGGCCGCGGCCGCGGCGGAGCGCGTCCGCGAGGGCGCGCCGCTCGCCCGGGCGCTTCGCGAGCAGCGGCTGTTCCCCCCGGTGCTCGTGCACCTCGTGGCGAACGGCGAGCAGACCGGGCGGCTGGCGCCGATGCTCGAGCGCGCCGCGGGCGAGCTGGAGCGCGACGCCGAGACGCGGCTCGCCTGGAGCGCCGCGCTGCTGCAGCCGGTGCTGATCGTGCTGATGGGCGCGATCGTGCTGGTGCTGGTCCTCGCCGTGATGCTGCCCATCGTGTCGATGAACCAGCTGATCCGTTAGTGCCCGCGGTCGGGCCGAGCCCCGCCGTCGTTGCATTCTTCAACGAACTTCCGACCCGGGACGACGAAGGGGCGACGTGGTCAGGCCGCCCGGGCCCCGTGGCGCGCCAGCGCCCATGCGACGGCCTCGCGGACGAGCGGCTCGCGCTCGTCCGCGCGCGAGCGCAGCGCCGCGACGACCGCGGGCGACGAGGGCGCGTTGCCCAGCGCGACGGCGACGTTGGACAGCCACTTCGGCCAGCCGATACGGCGGATCGCGCTGCCCTCCGTCCGCCGCGCGAAGTCCTCGCGCGTCCACGCGGCCAACTCGACGAGCGTCGCGCCGTCGAGGCCGTGGCGCGCGCGCGCGAAGTCGGGCAGCGCGGCCGTCGCCGCGTACCGGTTCCACGGGCACGCGAGCTGGCAGTCGTCGCAGCCGTAGATGCGATTGCCGATCGCCGGCTTGAGCGCGTCGGGAATGGGCCCGCGCAGCTCGATGGTGAGGTAGCTGATGCAGCGCCGCGCGTCGAGCCGGTACGGCGCGACGATCGCGCCGGTCGGGCAGGCGTCGATGCAGGCGCTGCACGTGCCGCAGTGCGCGGTCGCCGGGGCCGTCGGCGGCAGCGGCAGGTCGGTGTAGAGCTCGCCGAGGAAGAACAGCGAGCCCTCGCGCGTGAGGAGCAGCGTGTGCTTGCCGCGCCATCCGGTGCCGGCCTTCGCGGCGAGCGCCACCTCCATCACCGGGGCGCTGTCGGCGAACACCCGGAATCCGAACGGCCCGACCTCGGCGGCGATGCGTTCGGCCAGGCGCTGCAGGCGCGTGCGCATCACGCGGTGGTAGTCGCGTCCGGTCGCATAGCGCGACACGTAGCCGAGGTGCGGGTCGGCGAGGACCGCGCGCGCGTCGCGCGCCTCCGCCGGCCAGTAGTCGATGCGCGCGGTGATCACGCGGATCGTGCCCGCCACGAGGTCGCCCGGCCGCGAGCGGCGCGTTCCGTGGCGCGCCATATAATCCATCTCGCCATGCCGGCCCCGCCCGAGCCAGTCGAGCAGCCGCGCTTCCTCCGCCGCGAGGTCGGTGTCGGCGACGCCGACCGCCGCGAATCCCAACTCGCGCCCCCACGCGACGATGCGGTCGCGCAGCGCGGCCCAGTCGCGTTGCTGCGGGGCGTGCACGGCTCCTGCCTCCATGCGCGTCAGCCTACCGCACGTCGCGCACGGCCGCCGCGATGAGGACGCTCTCGCTCGACCTCGACGACGCGCAGGCCACGCTGCGCGCCGGTGCGGCGCTCGGCGCCGCGCTGCAACCGGGGATGCTCGTGACGCTCCGCGGCGATCTCGGTGCGGGCAAGACGACCTTCGCGCGCGGCGTGCTGCGGGGCCGCGGCTGGTCGGGGCCGGTCAAGAGTCCCACCTACACGCTGGTTGAACATTACCCGCTTTCGAACTTATACTTGTATCACTTTGATTTCTATCGGTTCGAAGATGCGTCCGACTGGGACGACGCCGGCGTGGCCGACTGCTTCCGCGACGACGCGGCGTGCCTGGTCGAATGGCCGGAGCGCGTCGCAGCGCGTCTGCCGCCCGCGGACGTCGCCGTCACGCTTTCGCACCCCGCGCCGGGCGTGACGGGCCGCCATCTCGATGCAGTCGCCACGACGGGAGCCGGGGAACGATGCCTGATCGCGCTGGCGAGGGGAATGGAGGACAGGCGCTGACGCGCGTGTCGATCGGGCGCCGCCGCGCGCTGCGGTGGATGGTCGTGCCCGCCTGCGGACTGGCCGTGCCGCAGGCCTTCGCCGATGCCGCGCAGGCCGCGTCGGCGCGCGTCTGGCCGGCGCGGGAGTACACGCGCGTGATCCTCGAGGCCCGCGCGCCGATCCCGCACCGGCTGTCGATGCTGCGCGAGCCGCACCGCCTCGTCCTCGACCTGGACGGGATGGACCTCACCGCCGACCTCGCGCGGCTCGCGACCTCGGTGGGCGCCGACGATCCCTACATCGCGGGGGTGCGCTTCGGACGGGTGACGCAGGCGTCGCTGCGCGTCGTCCTCGACCTCAAGGGCGAGATCGAGCCGCAGGTGTTCCAGCTTCCGCCGGTGGCCGACTACGGCCACCGACTGGTCGTCGACCTCTACCCGTCCAACCCGGTCGACCCGCTGATGGCGCTGCTCGAGCGCGATGCGCGCACCCGTCCTGCGCCCGCCGGCGAGGCGGGCGCGGGGACGACGCGGCCGGGCGCAGCGGCGACGCGGCCGCTCGTCGTCGCCATCGACCCGGGACACGGCGGGGAGGACCCGGGCGCCATCGGCCCGCGCGGCACCTACGAGAAGCACGTCGCGCTGGCGATCTCGCGGCGGCTCGCGCGCCTGCTCGACGCCGAGCCGAACATGCGCGCCGTCCTCACGCGCGACGCCGACTACTTCGTGCCGCTCGCGCAGCGCGTGGCGAAGGCGCGGCGCGTGCAGGCCGATCTCTTCGTCTCGGTCCACGCCGACGCGTTCCGCGAGGCGCGCGCCCGCGGCTCCTCGGTGTATGCGCTGTCCGAGAACGGCGCCACCTCGGCGGCCGCGCGCTGGCTCGCGCAGAAGGAGAACGACGCCGACCGCATCGGCGGCGTCAACCTCGAGCGCGTCGACCGCACGCTCGCGCGCACGCTGCTCGACCTGTCGCAGACCGCGCAGATCAACGACAGCCTGAAGGTCGGCCGGCAGGTGCTCGACCAGCTCGCGGAGCACAACACGCTGCACAAGAGCTCCGTCGAGCAGGCGGGCTTCGCGGTGCTGAAGGCGCCCGACATCCCGTCGATCCTCGTCGAGACCGCCTTCATCAGCAATCCCGACGAGGAAGCGAAGCTGCGCAGTCCCCGTCACCAGCAGCGCTTCGCCGAGTCGATCGGCGAGGGCGTGCGACGCTATTTCGCCGGCAACCCGCCGCTCGCCACCCGCAGCTAGAAACGAGGGTCAGACTCGCATTCCGCGCAGTCGGCACGCGTCTTCCAAAGCCGGCTGCCGGTCAGCAGACCGTGTCCGACGAACGTGCCTGGCGCTCGTGGTCCCTGAGGGGGCGCCGGCGTTGAAATGCGAGTCTGACCCTCGTTTCGCTGAGGGGACGCCGGCGTTGAAATGCGAGTCTGACCCTCGTTTCGGGCCGGGTTACCATTCCGGCCGCGCCCCGCCGACCGTCCACCGCACGCCACGATGCTCCGCTTCTTCGTCCTGTTCATCGCCATCCAGGCCGCGCTCTTCGGCCTCGAGCTCACGCCGTGGGCGCAGCAGCACTTCGTCGAGCCGTGGACCAACACGCTGGCCGCGATCTCCACGTGGCTGGTGACCGTGTTCGACCCGAACGTGGCGGCCATCGGCAAGATCATGCGCAGCACGACCAACGGCTTCGCCGTCTCGATCGAGGCCGGCTGCAACGGCGTCGAGGCGACCATCGTGCTGGTCGCGGCGATCCTCGCGTTCCCCGCGCCCTGGAAGTACAAGCTCGCGGGGCTCGCCGCCGGCATCGTCGCGGTCCAGGGGCTCAACGTCGTGCGCGTGATCAGCCTGTTCTACCTCGGGCAGTGGAACAAGGAGTGGTTCGAGTGGGCGCACCTCTACGTCTGGCAGGCGCTGATCATGCTGGACGTGCTGATCGTCTGGCTGATCTGGGTGCGCACGCTGCCGCGGGCCGGCGGTGCGCCGCCGCCGTCCGCGCCGCCGCCGGCCCCGGTGACCGCCTGACGGCTCGCCCATGACGCGCAGCCCGCTGCCGCGATTCGTGCTGCTGACGCTCGCGTGGCTGCCGGTCACCTTCGTCGCCTGGTACTTCGCGGCCCCCGTGCTGCTCTATCCGGTGGTGCTGCTCGCCGAGGGCACGCTGCGCCTCGGCTTCGCGGACCTCGTGCGCGCCGTCGGCGCCGACGGCGGCTCGGTGCAGGTGCTGACCACGCTCAAGCCGGGACAGGCCGCGGGCGTGGGGCAGGTCAGCGTGGACGTCAACATGCTGCTCTACGCCTACGGCATGCCGATGTTCGCCGCGCTCGTGCTCGCTGCGCGCGAGCCGCGGTGGCCGAGGATCCTGCTGATCGGCCTCGCGGCGATGCTGCCGTTCGTCGCGTGGGGCGTCGTCGCCGATTTCCTGAAGAACGTGGCGATCACCGCAGGGCCGGCGGTCGCCTCGCAGACCGGGTTCGGGGCGGCGCAGCGCGAGGTGATCGCGTTCGCGTTCCAGTTCGGCTCGCTGATCCTGCCGACCGTCGTCCCGGCCGCGATCTGGGTGCTGACCCACCGCCGGTTCCTCGAGCGGCTGCGCGAGGTGCGGACCGCGTAGCGCGGCCCGCGGGCCGGCGTCAGGCGCCGGCAGGCCGCTCGCGCAGGCGGGCGCGCTGCACCTTGCCCGTGGTGGTCATCGGCAGCGCGTCGAGGAATTCGACGAACCGCGGCACCTCGTAGGGCGCGAGCGTGCGGCGGACGTGCTCCTGCAGGTCCGCGACGAGGCGCTCCGAGGCGACGTGGCCGGGGGCGAGGACGACGTACGCCTTCACGACGTTGCCGCGCGTCTCGTCGGGCGCCGGCACGACGGCAGCGTTGGCGACCGCGGGGTGGCGCACGAGGCAGTTCTCGATCTCGGAGGGGCCGATCCGGTAGCCGGCGACCTTGAAGACGTCGTCCGTGCGGCCCTGGTACCAGAGGTAGCCGTCCTCGTCCATCGTGGCGACGTCGCCGGTGCGGCACCAGTCGCCGCTGAACTTCCGGCGCGTGCCCTCGTCGTTGTTGTAGTAGCCGAGGAAGAACACGGGATCGGGCGTGCCGTCGGGCGCGATGCGGTGCACGGCGACGTCGCCGGGCTCGCCGCGCGGGACCTCGCGGCCGTCGTCGCCGAGGACCGCGATGCGGTGCCCCGGGTAGGGGCGGCCCATCGAGCCCGGCTTCGCCGGCCAGTTCGCGTGCGAGTTGCCGACGATGTAGTTCATCTCGGTCTGGCCGAACATCTCGTTGACCGTGACGCCCAGCGCCGTCCGCGTCCACTCGAACACCGTCGTCCCGAGCGACTCCCCGGCGCTCATGACGCTGCGCAGGCTCACGTCGAAGGCGCGGCGCGGCGCGGGGTGCGCCTTCATCATCATCTTGAGCGCGGTGGGGAACAGGAAGCTGTTGCGCACCTGGTAGCGTTCGATCAGGCGCAGCGCGCGCTCGGGATCGAAGCGGCCGCGGTAGCCGACGATCGGCTGGCCGAAGTGGAGCGTCGGCAGCAGCGCGTCCATCAGCCCCCCCGTCCACGCCCAGTCGGCGGGCGACCAGAAGACGTCGCCGGGCTGCGGATAGCCGTCGTGCGAGTAGACGAACCCCGGCAGGTTGCCGATCAGGCACGAATGCGGCATCAGCGCACCCTTCGGCGGGCCGGTCGTGCCGCTGGTGTAGATGATCAGCGCCGGATCGGTGGGCCTGGTGGCGACCGGGGTGTGGCGGCGCGACGCGCGCTCGACGAGCCGCGCGCACGGCGTGACGAACGACTCGGCGGCGCCGGCCACGCCGACCACGTGCTCGAGCGCGGGCAGGCGCGTACGCAGCGGCGCCAGGTTCGGCAGCGACTGCGGGTCGACGAACGCGACCTTCGCACCGCTGTCGGCGAGCCGGAACTCGAGCGCATCGGGCCCGAAGAGGAACGACAGCGGAACGGCGAGCGCGCCGAGCTTGTACGTCGCGAGGTGCGCGACGATGGTCTCTGGCCGCTGCGGCAGGATCAGCGCGACCTTGTCCCCGCGTCCCACGCCGAGGGCGGCGAGCGCGTTCGCCAGCCGGCAGGCCTGCTGCTCGAGGTCCCAGAAGGTGAAGGCCGCCGTGGCGCCGTCCTCGTCCTCCCAGTAGAGGGCGAAGCGCGTGCGGTCCGCGGCCCAGCGCCCGCAGGCGGCGTCCGCGATGTTGAACGACGCGGGCACCTGCCAGCGCCAGGCGGCGTGGAGTTCGGCGTACCGGTCGGGTGTCACGGGCGTGGTCGGTCGAGGGCTGCGGGAACGCGTCGGGCACGGCCGGCGACCATCTGCGTGGCCTCGCGGCGCGCGCCGCCTCGCATGAACGCGCCGGACGACCCCGCCGCGACCGGCCCGCACCGCGACCCGTCGGGACGCGCGCTTGCGATCGCCGGCGTCCTCGTGGTCCCGGCACGTCGCGCCGGCCACGCCCCGCGGGCCGGGCCCGGCCATCGTACCGGGAAAGGGGCGCGCGCATCCACTGGTGAAGCAGGCGTCCGCGGCGCGCCCCCCCGGGGGCACCGAGGCGTTCCGGCCGCGGCCTTCAGCCCGCCGCGTGCGCGGGCAGGACCGTCTCGCCCTCGATCGGCTCGATCGCGGTCCACACCCAGTCGGGCTGCTGCTCGAGCAGCCGGCCGAGGCGCAGCCGCGTCGCCGTCTTGCGCGCCAGCAGCTTGACCTTGCGCGACGGCTGGTACTCGATGGCGGGGAGCATCAGCGACTGGACGGCGACGTCGGAGCCGCGCTTGCGCACGCCGAGGAGCAGCGCGGGGAACGTGCGTCCGTTGACGGTCGGGATCTCGCCGTCGACGGAATAGTCGGGCTCGGCCGCCTTGCGCTGCTCGACCAGGTCGACCCCCGCGAGCTGCGTCGCGATGACCTGCAGCCCGATCTCGGCGCGGTCGCTGGTGAGGCGGCGCATCCGCCGGACGACGCCGGCCGTCCAGTCGCGCTGCCCGTGCGGCCGCAGCGCCACGACGGTGCCGAGCGTCACCGCGTTGGCCACCACCATCGGCGCGATCAGGCGGAACCCGGTCTGCGAGACGTCCTTCACCTCCCACGGCCCGCCGGGCGCCGCGTGCGCCGCCAGACGCCGGCGCGCCTGCTCGGCGATGCGGTCGCGCTCGTTGCGCACGCGTCCGAACGTCGCGAACTCCATGGTGCCGCCGTAGCTCTGGCCGACCTCCGCGTACGCCACGGGGTTGCGCTCCTCGTCGCGCAGGTAGCCCGCGATGTTGGCGAAGCCGACGATGGCGTCGACCGTCCCCGCGGCCGCGGTGCGCTCGCCGCGGCGGGCGAACGGCCGGAACTCGGGGTCCGCCTGCGCCGCCAGCTTCTGCAGCAGCGCGAGCTGCTCGGCGCGCTTCGGCGTGCGGCCGGACAGTGGCTGCGTGCGGATCTTCTGCTCGAGCACGACGATGTTCTGCAGCAGCACCGCGTGCAGCGGGCGCGTGTCGAGGAACAGCACGCGCCCTTCCAGCGCGCCGGGGCCGCGCCGCTTCAGGCCCTCGCGCCCGCCGAGGTCGACGTAGAACGACGACAGCTCGGTGGCCTCGAGCGTCAGCCGCAGCGGCTGGCACCAGCCGTCCAGCTCGTCGGCGACATACTCGAGGTGGCGTGGCGTCGTGTTGCCCGCGTGCACGAGCTGCAGGACGAGCACGACCAGGTACTCGTGCTCGATCGTCGTCGTGCCGCCGGCCGGATCGAGCGCCAGCGGCACGCGCTCCAGCTTGCGCGACAGCGCGAGCGAGAACAGGCCGTGCAGCTCGGCCCACTTCGCGGGGATCCACGACTCGTAGCGGTAGAGCCGGATCTTCGCGTCGCGCCCGCAGTGCATCACCTGCCGGGCGATCAGCTCGGCCTGCATCTGCTGCCAGCGGGCCGCGCCGCCGTGCTCGGCCAGGTCGCGCGCGAACGCCTGGTAGGCGAGCAGGAACGCCTGCGTGAGGTCGAACAGCGCCGACCACAGCTGGTTCTCGATGCGCGAGCTGCGGCTCGCGTGCTCGATGTACTGCGCCGTCAGCGCGCGCCGCAGGTCGGCGGCGTGCGCGTCCAGCGCGAAGACCGCCTCCAGCTGGGCCGCCCCGCGGCGGGTCGTGCGGTCGGCGATGCGGCCGAGCTCGGTCAGCAGCGCCGCGTGCGCTGCCAGAGGATCCTGCGCGGGAAAGGTGGCGAGCCAGCGCTGCGCGCTCTTCGCGTCGGCGAGCGGGTCGCGGGCGGTCTTGCCGAAGCCGAACATCGTTGCGGTCCTGGGCCCGGGGGCGTGGAAGGGGCGATCGCAAGAACCGCGCCGGTGCTCGCGAGGGCGCACGAAAGCCGCGCCCGGCCCGGCCGGGCGCGGCGACGGCGGGACCGATGATCGCCGGAACGCCGGCGGCCCGGCAAGTGCCGCTTATCGCGTGTGGCACGCAAAGTGCATGACACCGCATGCCCGGAACGCCCGGTGTCGAACGAGCGCCCCGGTCAACTGACTATACTGCTGTGCACGACCCCCTGCACGCCGCGACCTGCCGTACAACGACCAGGAAAGACGACGATGGGCATCCTCATCAAGGCACCGACCCGGCACCGGGACCCGGTGGTGGCACCCGTGGAAGCGAATGACGCGTCTGCCGACACCAGTGGTGCACTGCACATCCGCGAGGTCGTGCGCATCACCGGCCTGCGCCGGGAGCAGCTCTACATGTGGCAGCGGCGCTACGGCTTCCCGGCGCCGCTGCGCGACCCCTTCGGCGACCGCGTCTACCCGCCCGACCAGGTGGCGCGCCTCAAGCTGATCAAGCAGCTGCTGTCGGAAGGCTGGCGCGCCGGCGCGGTCGTCCCGCTCGCCGACAGCGCGCTGCAGTCGATGCTGGGGCTGACGGCGAGCGAGCCGGCGCCGCTGCCCTCCGAGATCGAGACCGCCGTGGGCCTGCTCGCGCAGCACCGCGTCGGCGAACTCGTGAACCACCTGTCGAAGCTGCTCGTCGGACAGGGGCTGCGCAAGTTCCTCGAGCAGACGCTGATCCCGCTGAACGAGGCCGTGCACGAGCGCGTCGTCCGCGGCGAGATGCAGAACTTCCAGGAGCTGCGCTTCGCGGACCTCGCCCAGCGGCTGCTGCGCGACGTCACGCGCCTGGTCCGGCCCACGCGCGACGCGCGCCAGATCCTGCTCGCGACGCCGCCGAACGACCCGAACCAGCTGGGACTCGCGATCCTCGAGCTGCTGCTGTTCACCGAGGGCATCAACTGCCTGACGCTGGGCGCCGGCGTCCCGGCGCAGGAGATCGCGGGGGCGGCCAAGGCCTACAAGGTCCACCTCGTCGTGCTCCTGTTCGACCGGGGCATCTCGGGCAAGATCGCCGGCCAGGAGATCCGCGGCCTGCGCAGCGCGCTTCCGGCGGACCTGCCGCTGATCGTCAGCGGACGGGCCGTCAACCTCCTCGCCAAGCCGATCGCCAGCGTGCGCACGGCCGCCGACTTCAGCTCCGTGATGGGCACGATGCGCGAGCTCGGCGTCCTGCCGCTGACGCCGATGTCGCTGGTCGGCATGCTGCCGGAGACGCAGTCGCGCGCCTGACGCCCGCCGCCCGCCGCGCACGCGCGCCCTCCGGCGCGTGCGCGGGCTGTGCTACCTTGGCGGGGTGACGCCCGCTCCTCCGGTCACCGACGGCGCGGCGCTGCCGCGCCGCCGCTTCCTGGTCCGCCGCGTGGTCTGGCACACGGTCGGCCTCGTGCTGGCCGCGCTGCTCACGTGGCTGGTGCTGCGCGGCTACCGCGATCCCGGGCTGATGCTGGACCTCGCCAACTGGCGCCTGTGCTGACGCACCCGCGCGGCGCCCGCGATGGTCCTCGTGTTCCGCGTCCTCGGCCTCGCCGGCGTCGTCCTGCTCGGGGCAGCGCTGGCGATCGCGCCGATCGCGGCCTTCGAGCGCCGGATGATCGTCGTCTCCGCACTCGGCATCGCCGGCATCGCCTGCCTGCTCGTCGCGTGGCTGGCGCGGCGGTTCGCGCCGCGCGCACCGCCGGACGACGCGGCGCAGTGATCCCCTTGCCCGCTCAGGGCTCGTCGAGGAAGTCCTGCAGCCGGCGGCGGTCGCGCTTGGTCGGCCGGCCGTCGAAGCGCGGCGCAGCCGCGCGCTCGGCGCGCCGGCGCGCGAGCTCCGCCTCCCGTGCCGCGCGGCCGGCCTCCGTCTCGCGGTAGAGCAATGCGGCTCGCGCCGCCGGGCCCCGGCGCTCGTCCACGCCGAGCACGTCGACCTCCAACACCAGGCCGTCGCGCCGGATGCTGAGCCGGTCGCCGGCGCGCACGGCGTGCGCGGGCTTGACGCGCTCGTCGCGCAGGCGCACCTGCCCCGCCTCGACGGCAGCCGCGGCGAGGCTGCGCGTCCGGAAGAAGCGCGCCGCCCACAGCCACTTGTCGATGCGCAGCCGCGGCGGGGGCTCGCCGCCGGCGCTCATCGGGAAGTGCGCACCAGGCGCATCCAAGCCGCGGTCCGGCGCGCATCCGCGTCGGGGCTGGCGGCGAGGGCGTCCGCGACGCGGCCGGCGTCGGACGGCGTGCGGTTCTGCGAGAGCTTGAGCTTCGCCGTCACGCGCGTCATCGGCAGGCGGAAGGCGACGATGCCGCCCAGCATCGCCGCGCGCCGCGTGCCGTCCAGCGCGAAGCGCCAGGCGGCGTCGGCGGTGCCCTCGAAGCGCTCGACCATGTGCGCCATCAGCCGCTCCACGACGTCGCGGTCCGCGACGAGGCGCGCGCACCCCGCGACGTGCACCGTCACGTAGTTCCACGTCGGGACGGCGGCTTCGGGGACCTCGTACCACGTCGGCGACACGTACGCGTGCGGCCCGGCGAAGACCGCGACCGAGTCCGCGCTCCCGAGCGCGCGCCAGTGCGGGTTGCCGCGCGCCACGTGGCCGACGAGAGCGTCGTCGCCGTCGCGCAGCAGCGGCAGGTGCGTGATCTGCGGCTCGCCGGCGAGCGGCGTCACGAGGATCGCGAACGGATGCTCGTCGATCACGCGCAGCGCCAGCGCCGGGTCGGTCGGGGCGAAGGCGGGGGGCACGTACAGCGGCATCGGCGGCGCCTCAGTGGCGCGTGGGCGCCGCGCCGGGCGCGGCGGCGAACAGCGCGCGCGCCTCGTCGGGCGCGAACAGGTACGCGCGCCCGCAGAATTCGCAGACGACCTCGATGCGTCCCTGCTCGGCGAGCGCGGCCTCGATCTCCTGGCGCCCGGCGATGCGCAGCGCGCCCTCCACGCGGCCTTGCGTGCAGGAGCAGGCGAAGTGCGGCGCGACCGGGCGGAAGACGCGCAGGTCGCGCCCCGGGAACAGCGCGGTCAGCCCGGCGTCGCTGGTCGCCGCGAGCCCCAGCGCCGCCATGTCCGCCGCGTCGAGCGCGGCGCTCGCCTCGCGCCACGCCTCGTCGTCGTGCCCGGCCGCGCCGGGAAGCCGCTGCACCAGCACCCCGGCGACGTCGTCGCCTGCCTGCGCCAGCGCGAGCCGCGAGGCGACCTGCTCCGAAGCGCCGAGGTAGTGCTCGAGCATCGCGGCGACCGAGCCCCCCTCGAGCGCGACGATGCCCTGCGTCATTGCGCCTTCGGCGCGCGGATCGAGCGTGATGGCGAGGCGCGCGGACGCGGGCCCGCCCGCGAGGTCGTGCAGCGACGCGTCGGGCGGCAGCGCACGCACGCGCGCCTCGTCCCACTGCGCCGTGGCGCGCAGCGCGAGCGACGTGCTGCACTCCACCACGATCAGCCGCACCGGCCCGTCGCCGGCGAGCTGCACGATCAGCGTGCCGTCGAACTTGAGCGAGCCGGCGAGCAGGCTCGCGCACGCCGCCAGCTCGCGCAGCACGCGCGCCAGCGCCGGCGGGTAGGGGTGCGCGGCGACGATGGCCCGTGACGTCGCCGCGAGGTGGACGCGCGCGCCGCGCACTCCCGCGCCCTCGAACAGGAAGCGCGAGAACGTGTCGCGCGGAAGCGCGGCCCCCGGCTGCGGCGCGGCGCTCACCGGGCCCGGATCGCGTAGAGCGTCATCGGCAGCGCGGAGTTGCGGTCGAACGTCGCTCCGGCCTCGATGCCGGCCTTGGCGATGGCCTCCGCCGTGCGCAGCCGCGGGTAGAGGGCGTACATCGCGCCGAGCGCGACCTCCTTGCCGGAGCCCACGGCCCAGAACTGCGAGTACTCGAACACCTCCCGCATCGAGTAGACGCCGTAGATGCCCGTGGCGTTGACCACCAGCGCGGTGATCTGCGTCGACTCGTAGGGGTCGTCCTCCTCCTCCTTCGGATTGAGGTAGTGCTGCTCCTTGAGGATCGGGTGCAGCCTGCGCATCGACTCGAAGATCGCGAGTCGCGAGCCGAAGTCGCAGTCGGGATGCTGCTTCAGCAGGCTCTCGAACACGAGCTGGTGCGCGGCCGAGCCGCACAGCCCGATGTAGGACTCGCGGTGGCGCACGATCTTGTCGTAGCTGCGGTCGTACTGCGAGGGGAGGCGGACGTCGCCGAACGTGGTGAGCGAATCGGCGGCGATGACGATCTGGTCGTGCTTGCGCACGGCGACGAGCGTGGTCATGCGGCGGTGACGTGGCGGCGCGGACGGCGCCGCGCTGCGGGGCGCGCGGCGGGCGCGAACGGCCGGGGTTGCGTCGGCGGGAGCGCGGCATTATACGCCGCGGCCCGGCGCGGGCCGGCGGCGCTTTAGCGCGGTGCGGGCAGCATCGCCACCGGCGGCAGGCGCGCGGGCGTCCACGCGGCGAACGCGTGGCGCCAGAATGCGTCGACGCTCGCGGGCCGCGCGAGCGCGGCGGGCTGGTCGAGGAAGCGCCAGGCCGCGAGCAGCGCGGGCAGCGGGTCGTCCGGCAGCGGCGGCGCGCGCGTCTGCTTGCTCAGCTTCTCGCCGGACGCGTCGACGGCGACGGGCACGTGGAGGTACGTCGGCGTCGGCAGGCCGAGCAGGCGCTGCAGGTGGATCTGCCGCGGCGTGGACGCGAGCAGGTCGGCGCCGCGCACGACCTCGGTGACGCCCTGCTCGGCGTCGTCGACGACGACGGCGAGCTGGTAGGCGAACAACGCGTCGGCGCGGCGGACCACGAAGTCGCCGACGTCGCGGGCGAGGTCCTGGCGCTGCGGTCCCTGCAGCCGGTCGACGAACGCGACGACCGCGTCGTCGACGCGCACCCGCCACGCGCGCTGCGGGCGCGCGGCGAGCGCCGGCGGCACGCCCGCGCGGCAGGTCCCCGGGTAGATGCGCTCGCCCGACGCGCCGACAGGGGCCGACGCGAGCGCGCGCCGGGCGCACGCGCACGGGTACGCGCGGCCGGCCGCGACGAGCTGCGCGAGCGCCGCCTCGTAGCGCGCGGTGCGGCGCGACTGCGCTTCGACCGCGCCGTCCCAGCGGAAGCCGTAGCGCGCGAGCGTGCGCAGGATGTCGTCGGCGGCATCCGCGCGCGCGCGCGGCTCGTCGACGTCCTCGATGCGCACGCGCCACAGGTGGCCGGCCCGGCGCGCGTCGCAGCAGCTCGCCAGCGCGGCCACGAGCGATCCGAAGTGCAGCGGCCCGGTGGGCGACGGCGCGAAGCGCCCGCACCCCGGCGCCGGCGGGAGCGCGGTCAGCGCGGCACGGCGGCGCCGAGCGACGCCGGCGCGCCCGCCGGTTGCGCGTCGTAGCGGCGCATCGCGGCGAGCACCGCCGTCGGGTACTCGGCGCGGCCCAGGCTGCCGTTGTAGCGGCCGAGCGCGCGGAAGAGGTCGCCGCCCTCGCGGTCGAGGTAGTGCCGCAGGATCACGCAGCCGTAGCGCAGGTTCGTGCGCAGGTGGAAGAGGTTGTGCGTGCCGTTGCCGATGAGTCGCGTCCAGAAGGGCATCACCTGCATGTAGCCGCGCGCGTCGGCGACCGACACGGCGTACTTGCGGAAGCCGCTCTCGTGGTGGATCACGCCCATCACCAGCAGCGGATCGAGGCCCGCGCGCACCGCTTCGTAGTGGACCGTGGCGAGCAGGTCCCGGCGCTCCGCGGGGTCAGTGACGCGCCGCGCGAGCTTGGGCCCCATCGTCGCGAGCCACCGCTGCACCTCGGGGCGCAGCGCGTAGTCCGCCGGGGCCGGACGATCGGAGATGGCGTTCGCCAGCACGGTCACCACGGACGGGGCGAGCGCCTCCTCGGCCTGGTTGCCGGCGAAGGCGCGCGCGCCGACGAGCGCGAGGGCTGCCGCCAGCGCGCCCGCCCGCACCGCCCTCCGCCATCTGCCCTGCTGCGTCACCGCACCTCCGTCTTCGTCAGCGCGCCGCGCCCGCGGCGAGGCGCTCGCGCAGGTGCGCGGCCACCTCGCCGGCCGGCACGCGCGTCACCGCGGCATCCCGCCGCCCCTGGACCTCGACGCTGCCTTCCTTGAGGCCCCGCTCGCCGATGGTGACGCGGTGCGGGATGCCGATCAGCTCGAGGTCAGCAAACATCACGCCAGGCCGCTCGCCGCGGTCGTCCAGCAGCACCTCGATGCCCGCGCCTTCGAGCTCGTCGTGCAGCCGGTCGGCCGCCGTGCGGACCGCGTCGCTGCGGTCGTAGCCGATCGGCGCGATCGCCACGGCGAAGGGTGCCATCGCCTCGCTCCACACGATACCCCGTTCGTCGTGGCCCTGCTCGATGGCGGCCGCGACCACGCGCGTGACGCCGATGCCGTAGCAGCCCATCTCGATGGGCCGCGCCGTGCCGCTCGCGTCGAGGTAGGTCGCGCCCATGTCCTGCGAGTAGCGCGTGCCGAGCGCGAACACGTGCCCGACCTCGATGCCGCGCAGGATCTCGAGCGTGCCCTTGCCGTCCGGCGAGCGGTCGCCCGGCACCACGTTGCGCAGGTCCGCGACCGCGTCGGGCTCGCGGACGTCGCGGCCGAAGTTGACGCCGCGCAGGTGGGTATCCGGCTCGTTGGCACCGCACACGAAGTCCGCCATCACCGCGACCGAGCGGTCGACGACCAGCGGCACGCCTTCCGGCAGGCCGACGGGGCCGAGGTAGCCGGGCGGAGCACCCGTGGCCGCGCGGATCTCCGCGTCGGTCGCCCACCGCCAGCCCGCCAGGCCCGGGACCTTGCCCACCTTGACCTCGTTGACCATGTGGTCGCCGCGGACGAGCAGCATGTGCACCCTGTCCTGCGCGACGATCAGGATCGACTTGGCCGTGCGCTCGAGCGGCACCCCGAGGAGCTTCGCGACCTCCTCGCAGGTCGTCATCCCCGGCGTGGGCACGCGCTGCAGCGCCTCGCGCGCCTCCGCCCGGCCGTGCGGCGGCGCCACGGCCTCCGCCTGCTCGACGTTGGCGGCGTACGTGGACTGCGGGCACCACGCGATCGCGTCCTCGCCCGAGTCGGCGAGCACCTGGAACTCGTGCGAGGCGAAGCCGCCGATGGCGCCGGTGTCGGCCTCGACGGCGCGGAACCTGAGGCCGAGCCGCGTGAAGATCCGCTCGTAGGCGCGGTACATCGCGTCGTAGCTGCGCATCAGCGCCTCGCGGTCGACGTCGAACGAGTACGCGTCCTTCATCAGGAACTCGCGCCCGCGCATGACGCCGAAGCGCGGGCGGATCTCGTCGCGGAACTTGACCTGGATCTGGTAGAAGTTCACGGGCAGCTGGCGGTAGCTGCGGACGTCGCGGCGCACGATGTCGGTGACGACCTCCTCGTGCGTGGGGCCGAAGAGGAAGTCGCGCTCGTGGCGGTCGCGGATCCGCAGGAGCTGCGGCCCGAACTTGTCCCAGCGGCCCGTCTCCTGCCACAGCTCGGCCGGGACGACGTGCGGCAGGTAGGTCTCCAGCGCGCCCGCGCGGTTCATCTCCTCGCGCACGACCTGCTCGACCTTGCGCAGCGTGCGCAAGCCCAGCGGCATCCACGAGTAGATGCCGGCCGACACCTTCCTGATCATGCCGGCGCGCAGCATCAGCTTCTGGCTGGCGACCTCCGCTTCGGCCGGGGCTTCCTTGAGCGTGGACAGGAAGAAACGCGAGACGCGCATCGGGCGGTCCGGGGTGCAAAACCCTGCATCTTACCCGGTTCCGCAGGCGCTTCCGGCGGGCCTCCTCAGTAGCGCGACCACTTCTGCAGCCAGATGCAGGCGAACGCCGCGCCGAGCCAGGCGACGCCCATGAAGGGCATCTCGGAGACCAGCGTCCACACGACGGCGTTCACGACGCACAGGAAGATCGCGAAGAGGCCGACGAGGATGTTCGTCACGGATGCGGCGCGGCTTGCGGAGGGCGCCTCGCGGCCGGCCCGGGATGCGCACTGTACCCTCGCGCGGCGAGCCGCAGCAAGGCGCGGCCGTGCGAGTGACGCCGGCGCTCCGACGGGCGGGCAGCCCGCTCCTGCCGGCACGCTCGGCACGGCGGGGCGGGACGGCGCCCAGGGGCCGGGCCGCAATCCGCCGCGCGGCGGCGGGGGCCGCGCGGCGCGCCATCCCCGCCCGCGCCCGCGCGGGCGGAAGCGCTAGCGCACGACGATCACCGGCACCTTGCTGTGCGTGAGCACCTTCTGCGTCTCGCTGCCGAGCAGCAGCGCCGAGACGCCGCGGCGTCCGTGCGAGGCCATCACGATCACGTCGGCCTTCGCCTTCTTCGCGGCGGCGAGGATCGCTTCCCACGGCGACGCGGCGATCGCGTGCGCGGTGGCGCACTGCAGCCCCGCGGCGCGCGCCTTGTCGGACACCGCCGCCAGGATCTTCTCGGCTTCCTTGGTGGCGAGCGCGGCGTATTCCTTCTTCGACACGGGCTCGTACACGACGCCGTCCGCGTACGCGGGCAGCGGATAGTCGGGCGACGCGTAGAACGCCGTCAGTCCGGCCCCGACTGCCTGCGCGAGCGAGATCGCGTGCGACACCGCCTTCGCGGAGAGCTTGGAGCCGTCGGTCGCAACGAGAATCTGCTTGTACATGCGATCTCCTGGAAGGGAGGGGGGTGGCGAGCCCATCGTAGGCTGCGGTGGGTGCCGTCCCCTTGACGGGAATCAACGGGCTTGCCGGAAATCAAAGATGATAGCCGACGCGCTTGACCCCCGCGCAGCGCGGCTCCTAGAGTCCGGCGCATGCCGGCCTCGCCCACCGTCCCGGCCACGGCCGGCGCGCCGCAGGCCTCCTCCGCGTCCCCCGGCGCGGCCTGCTTCCACTGCGGGCTGCCCAACCCGCCCGGACGCCGCCACGAGGCGAGCGTCGGCGGCGCGATGCGCGCATTCTGCTGCGCGGGGTGCCTCGCGGTCGCGCAGACGATCCACGCGGCCGGGCTCGAAGGGTTCTACGCCGCGCGCACGGCGGCGCTGGCGCCGCCCGCGGAGGGCGCCGACGACGAGTGGACGCGCCACGACGAGGCCGCGCGCGCCGCGGGGCTCGTGCGCGAAGGGCCGGAGGGCCGCTGCGAGGCGGCGCTGCTGCTCGAGGGCCTGACCTGCGGGGCGTGCGTCTGGCTGATCGAGTCGTGGCTCGCGCGCCAGCCCGGCGTCGAGAGCGCCCGGGTGAACTTCGCGACGCGCCGCGCGCGCGTCGTCTGGCGCGCGGACGCGACGCGGCTCGCCGACGTGCTGCGGGCGGTCGCCGCCGTCGGCTATCGCGCGCATCCCTACGATCCCGCGAAGCGCGAGGCGCTGGCGGGCCGCGAGCGGCGGGCGCTGCTGCTGCGCATGGCGGTCGCGCTGCTGATGATGATGCAGGTGATGATGCTCGCGGTGCCGACCTACGTGAGCGACGACGGCGTCGCGCCGGAGCACCAGGCGCTGCTCGACTGGGCGAGCTTCACGCTCACGCTGCCGGCGCTGTTCTACTCGGCGCTGCCGTTCTTCCGCGGCGCGTGGCGCGACCTGGCGACGCGGCGCCTGGGCATGGACGTGCCGGTCGCGCTCGGGCTCGCCGCGGCGTTCGCCGCCAGCGCGTGGTCGACGCTCGGCGCCGGCGGCCCCGTCTACTACGACTCGGTGACGATGTTCATCGCTTTGCTGCTCGTCGCGCGCTACGTCGAACTCGCCGCCCGCCACCGCGCGGCCGAGGCGATCGAGGGCGTCGCGCGCGCGCGGCCCGCCGTCGCCGAACGGCTGCCCGCGTGGCCGGCGCGCGGCGACCCGCAGGCGGTCGCCGCGGCGTCGCTGGTCGCCGGCGAGCACGTGCTCGTGCGTCCGGGCGCGACGGTGCCGGCGGACGGCGTCGTCGCGGACGGCCGCTCGCACGTGGAGGAAGCGGTGCTGACCGGCGAGAGCTGGCCGCAGGCGAAGGCGCCCGGCGACGCGGTGCTCGCCGGAGCCGTCAACCGGGACGGCGCGCTGGTCGTGCGCGTGACCGCCGCGGGCGAGGCGACGCGCCTGGCGGCGGTGCTGCGCCTGGTCGATCAGGCCGCGACCGACCGCCCGCGCGTGGCGCGCGTCGCCGACCGCGTCGCCGCGTGGTTCGTCGCTGCGCTGCTCGCCGTCGCGGCCGGCACGGCGCTCGCGTGGTGGCAGGTCGATCCGTCGCGCGTGCTGGCCGTGACCTTCGCGCTGCTCGTCGTCTCGTGCCCGTGCGCGCTGTCGCTCGCCACGCCCGCGGCGCTGGCCGCGGCGGCGGGCGCGCTGTCGCGCCGGCAGGTGGTGCTGGCGCGCGCCGACGCGCTCGAGGCGCTCGCGAAAGTCACGCACGTCGTCCTCGACAAGACGGGCACGCTGACGCTGGGCCGGGTGCGCGTGCAATCGGTCGCGCCGTTCGCGGACCTCGACGAAGCGCGCGTGCTCGCGATCGCCGCCGCGCTCGAGCACCGCTCCGAGCATCCGATCGGCGCCGCCCTCGACGCGGCCGCGCCGACCGCGCGACCGCACGCCACGGACCTGCGGACCGTCGCCGGGCAGGGCATCGAGGGTGCGATCGACGGCGTTCGCTACCGCATCGGGCGCCCGGCCTTCGTCGGCGAACTCGCGGGCGTGCTGCCGCCGGCGGCGCACGCGTTCGTCGCGGGCGCCGGCGAGGCGGCGACGATCGTCGTCCTCGGGTCCGCGCAGCGGACGCTCGCGGCCATCGCGCTCGGCGACACGCCGCGCGTCGATGCGGCCGAGGCCGTCGCCGCGCTGCGGGCCTGCGGCGTCGTGCCGATCCTGATGTCGGGCGACCGCGCCGAGGCGGCGCGCGCGGCCGGCAGCGCGCTCGGCATCGAGGACGCGCGCGGCGACCTCTCGCCCGAGGCCAAGCGCGACGCGATCCGTGCGCTGCAGGCGCGCGGCGCCGTCGTCGCGATGGTCGGCGACGGCGTCAACGACGCGCCCGGCCTGGCGCAGGCGCAGGTCTCCGTCAGCCTGGGCAGCGCGACGCCGCTGGCGCAGTGGGCCGCCGACGTCGTGATCCTGTCGGACGCGCTCGTGCGCGTGGCCGAGTCGATCGGGCACGCGCGGCGCACGCTGCGCGTCGTGCGACAAAACCTCGCGTGGGCGAGCGCCTACAACGCGGTCGCCATCCCGTCGGCGGCACTGGGGCTGGTGACGCCGCTCGTCGCGGCGATCGGCATGTCGGCGTCCTCGCTGGTGGTCGTCGGCAACGCGCTGCGCGTCGCGCACGTGCGCGGCGGCGCGACGCCCGCACGCGACGCCGCCACCGTGCCGCGCGCGCATGAGGCGCGCGTCATATGAGGATCGCCGCATGGAGATCCTGATGCCGCTGATCCCGATGTCGGTCGCGCTGGTGGCGCTGATCGCCGTGGCGTTCTGGTGGAGCGTGCGCAGCGGCCAGTTCGACGACCTCGAGGGACCGGCGCACCGCATCCTGGCCGACGACGACCGCGCGGCGCCGCCACCGCCGGATCCGAACGAAGCGCCGTCCGCTTTGACGCCGATCAAGCCTTCGGAACGTCGCGGCCCTTAGCATCGCGGCAATCCTCGCGGGACCACGCAGCGGAGTTGCGTCCTGCGCGCGACGCGCACGATTCGACAGGGAGCCCGATTCCAGATGGCGACGACAGCCGCAGCGACGTTCAACTACAAGGTGGTGCGCCAGTTCTCGATCATGACGGTCGTCTGGGGCATCGTCGGCATGCTGGTCGGCGTCGTCATCGCCGCGCAACTGCTCTGGCCGGAGATCCTCCCGGCCGTGCCGTGGCTGTCCTACGGCCGCCTGCGGCCGCTGCACACCAACGCGGTCATCTTCGCCTTCGGCGGGTCGGCCCTGTTCGCCACGTCGTACTACGTCGTGCAGCGCACCTGCCAGGTGCGGCTGTTCTCCGACGCGCTGGCGGCGTTCACGTTCTGGGGCTGGAACCTCGTGATCGTGCTGGCCGCGATCACGCTGCCGCTCGGCATGACGACGTCGAAGGAGTACGCCGAGCTCGAGTGGCCGATCGACATCCTGATCACGCTCGTCTGGGTCGCCTACGCCGTCGTGTTCTTCGGCACGATCGCGAAGCGCAAGACGCCGCACATCTACGTCGCCAACTGGTTCTTCGGCGCCTTCATCCTGACCGTGGCGCTGCTGCACGTGGTGAACAGCGCCGAGATCCCGGTCACGCTGACCAAGTCCTACTCGGCCTACCCGGGCGTGCAGGACGCGATGGTGCAGTGGTGGTACGGGCACAACGCGGTGGGCTTCTTCCTCACCGCCGGGTTCCTCGGGATGATGTACTACTTCGTGCCCAAGCAGGCGGGCCGCCCGGTCTACAGCTACCGGCTGTCGGTCGTCCACTTCTGGGCGCTGATCTTCACGTACATGTGGGCGGGCCCGCACCACCTGCACTACACGGCGCTGCCCGACTGGACGCAGTCGCTCGGCATGCTGTTCTCGCTGATCCTGCTCGCGCCCTCGTGGGGCGGCATGATCAACGGCATCATGACGCTGTCGGGGGCGTGGCACAAGCTGCGCGACGACCCGATCCTCAAGTTCCTGATCGTCTCGCTGTCGTTCTACGGCATGAGCACGTTCGAGGGACCGATGATGTCGGTGAAGACGGTCAACGCGCTGTCGCACTACACCGACTGGACGATCGGCCACGTCCACTCCGGCGCGCTCGGCTGGGTCGCGTTCATCTCCATCGGCTCGATCTACTACCTGATCCCGCGGATGTTCGGCAAGGAGCAGATGTACTCGACGAAGCTCATCAACGCGCACTTCTGGATCGGGACGCTGGGCGTGGTGCTCTACATCGCGTCGATGTGGATCGCCGGCGTCATGCAGGGGCTGATGTGGCGCGCGGTGAACCCCGACGGGACGCTGACCTACGCGTTCGTGGAGAGCGTGAAGTCGACCTACCCGTTCTACGCGATCCGGCTCGCGGGCGGCACGCTGTTCTTCGCCGGCATGCTGGTGATGGCGTACAACGTGTGGAAGACGGTGGCCGGCGGCCGCGCCTACGAGGCGCAGATCCCGGCGGCGCCGGCGCACGCGTGACGGCGCGGAGGATGCGATGCTCCTGACCCACGACAAGATCGAGAAGAACGTCACGCTGCTGATCGTGCTGGTGCTGCTGGTGGTCTCGGTCGGCGGCCTCGTGCAGATCGTGCCGCTGTTCTTCCAGAAGTCGACGACCGAGCCGGTGGCCGGCCTCAAGCCGTACAACGCGCTGCAGCTCACCGGCCGCGACGTCTACATCCGCGAGGGCTGCAACAACTGCCACTCGCAGATGATCCGGCCGTTCCGCGCCGAGACCGAGCGCTACGGCCACTACTCGGTCGCCGGGGAGTTCGTCTACGACCACCCGTTCCTGTGGGGCAGCAAGCGCACGGGGCCGGACCTCGCGCGCGTCGGCGGCCGCTACAGCGACGAGTGGCACCGCGTGCACCTGATCAACCCGCGCGACGTCGTGCCGGAGTCGAACATGCCGGCGTACCCGTGGCTCGCGAAGGCGCCGGCGGACGCGGCCACGATCCAGGCCAAGATGCGCGCGCTGCGCGCCGTCGGCGTCCCGTACGGCGACGAGGAGATCGCCGGCGCGCCGGGGGCCCTGAAGGACCGCACCGAGCTCGACGCGCTGGTCGCCTACCTGCAGGGGCTGGGCGTGGCGATGCGCTCGGCGAGATAGGGGGACGCGATGTCCGAATTCAACTGGTCCGGGCTCCTCGGCAGCATCACGACCGTGGTCGCCTTCGTCGCGTTCGTCGGGATCTGCGTCTGGGCCTACAGCGGCCGCCGCAAGCGGGCGTTCGAGGAGGCGGCGAACGCGCCGTTCGCGCTGCCCGACGACGCGGCAGGCCGCGGCAACGAGCATCGGGTGCGCCATGAGTGACTTCACGTCGGGCTTCTGGAACGTCTTCGTCGTCGGGATCACCGCGGTCTCGATCATCGGCTGCGGCGTCCTGCTGTGGATGCAGAGCAGGGTCCGGGTGAAGCCGGGAGGCAAGGGCGCCGACACCACGGGCCACGTGTGGGACGGCGACCTCGAGGAGTACAACAACCCGCTGCCGAAGTGGTGGATGAACCTCTTCTGGATCACGCTGGTGTTCTCGGCCGTCTACCTCGTGCTCTATCCGGGCATGGGGACGTTCCCCGGCGTGCTCGGCTGGTCGCAGGTCGGCCAGTACGAGCGCGAGCGCGCGCAGGCCGAGGCGCGCGTGAAGCCGCTGTACGACAAGTACGCGGCGATGGACCTGCGCGCGGTGGCGGCCGATCCGCAGGCACGCCTGATGGGCGAGCGCCTCTTCCTGAACAACTGCGCGCAGTGCCACGGCTCCGACGCGGGCGGCGCGCGCGGCTTCCCCAACCTGCGCGACGGCGACTGGCTGTACGGCGGCGAGCCCGCGCAGATCGTCGAGTCGATCACCAACGGCCGCATGGGCGTGATGCCTCCGCAGGGCGCGGCGCTGGGCGACGAGGGCGTGCGCAACGTCGTCGCGTACGTGCGCTCGCTGTCGGGCCTGACGGCGGACCCGCTCAAGGCGCAGCTCGGCAAGGAGAAGTACCTGCAGGTGTGCGCCGCGTGCCACGGCCCCGACGGCAAGGGCAACCAGGCGCTCGGCGCGCCCAACCTCACCGACAAGGTCTGGCTGTACGGCAGCAGCGAGGCCGCGATCACCGAGACCGTCGTCAAGGGCCGCAACATGAACGTCTCCGAGGGCACGCTGGCGATGCCGGCCTTCAAGGACCTGCTGGGGCCGGCGCGCGTGCACCTCGTCGCGGCGTACGTGCTCGGCCTGTCGGGCCCGCCCGCGAAGTAGGCCATCCGCCGTGCCGCCGGGGGGCACCGTCTCCCGGCCGGCGGCGCGCGATGACGGCGCATGAACGCCCCCGACAAGGTGATCCCGATCCAGCCCGCCGGGGACGACGGGACCGTCTCGCTCTACGAGGTCCGCCGCAGGATCCACCCGCGCGCGGTGACCGGCTGGTTCGCGGCGTGGCGCTGGGGGCTGGTGGCGCTGACGCAGGTCGTGTTCTACGGGCTGCCGTGGCTGGAGTGGAGCGGGCGCCAGGCGGTGCTGTTCGACCTCGGCGCGCGCAAGTTCTACATCGGCGGCCTCGTGTTCTGGCCGCAGGACGTCATCTACCTCACCGTCCTGCTGCTCGTCGCCGCGTACTCGCTGTTCCTGTTCACGGCGGTCGCCGGCCGCCTGTGGTGCGGCTACGCCTGCCCGCAGACCGTGTACACCGAGATGTTCATGTGGGTCGAACGCCGGATCGAGGGCGACCGCGTGGCGCGCATCCGGCTCGACGCCGCGCCGATGGGCGCCGCCAAGGTCGCCAAGAAGGCCGCGAAGCACGGGATCTGGATCGCGCTGGCGCTGTGGACCGGCTTCACCTTCGTCGGCTACTTCACGCCGATCCGCGAACTGGTCCCCGCCATCCCGTTCGGCCTGGGCGGCTGGTCGGCGTTCTGGATCCTGTTCTACGGCTTCGCGACCTACGGCAACGCGGGCTGGATGCGCGAGCAGGTGTGCAAGTACATGTGCCCGTACGCGCGCTTCCAGTCGGCGATGTTCGACCCGGACACGCTGATCATCGCCTACGACCGCGAACGCGGCGAGCCGCGCGGCGCCGGCAGCAGGAGCCAGGACCGCAAGGCCAAGGGGCTCGGCGACTGCGTCGACTGCGGGCTGTGCGTGCAGGTCTGCCCGACCGGCATCGACATCCGCAACGGGCTGCAGTACGAGTGCATCGGCTGCGCCGCGTGCATCGACGCGTGCAACTACGTGATGGACAAGGTCGGGCTGCCGCGCGGGCTGATCCGCTATTCGACCGAGCAGGCGCTCGAGAAGCACTATGCGGCGGCAACGATCTGGAAGCGCGTGTTCAGGCCGCGCGTGCTGGTCTACGGATCGATCCTGGCCGCGGTCACGGCGGGGCTGGTCGTCGCGCTGGTGTTGCGCGTGCCGCTGAAGGTCGACGTGATCCGCGATCGCGGATCGCTCGCTCGCGAAGTCGAGACCGGATGGATCGAAAACGCCTATCGGCTGCAGGTCATGAACACGAGCGAACGCGTCCGGGTCTATGCCGTGCGCGCCGAAGGGCTGCCCGGTCTGACGGTGGCGTCGCAGACTTCGTTCGAGGTGCCCGCGGCGACCACGACCTCGGTGCCGCTACGCCTGCAGGCGCCGCCGGCGGAGGTCGCCCCCGGTTCGCACCGCGTCTACATCGAGATCACCGCGCAGGATGACGCGTCGATCCATGTGCGCGAAAAGACCACCTTCCTCGGGCTGCGGCGATAGGATGACCGGCGCGATGGCAAAACCGTGGTATCGCGAACCCTGGCCGTGGTTCCTGATGGCGCTGCCGGCGGCCGCCGTGGTCGGCGGCATCGTCACCGCGGTGATCGCCTTTCGCGGCGCCGACGGCGTGGTCGCGGCCGACTACTACAAGCGCGGGCTCGCGATCAACGAGGAACTGTCGCGCAGCAGACTGGCTGCCGCGCTCGGCATCGAAGCCGAACTGCGCGTCGGCGGCATCGAGCCGGGCGACTTCGTCGCCGTCCGGCTGATCGCCGCCCAGGCGCTGCCGCCGGAGGCGGCGCTGCGCGTCCGCCTCGTTCATCCGGGACGCAGCCGCGCCGACCGCAGCGCGGTGCTGGCGCGCGTCGGCACTGCCGACGCCGGACGCAGCGTGGAGTACGTGGGCAGCTGGGGCGAGGCTGCACCGGTGGCGCAGCAGCCGGCGTGGCGAGTCGTCGTCGAAACCGCGCAGTGGCGGATCGACGGCGACGCCATGATGGAGAACGGACGGCTCGCGAGAGTCTTCCGGCTCGCGGCGAAGCATTGAGGGTCGGGCGCGGCCGGGCGAAAGAAGGGAGGCAGCGATGGCGCAGAACTTGGGACAACGGGTGCTGTGGGTGCTCTGGCCCGCGTTTCTCGTCGCGGCGGTTGCCGAGCTGATCTTTTTCGCGCTGTTCGATCCGGTCGACCTCAACCTGTTCGGCGTGCCGCTCGACGTCGAGCGCATGCCCGTCTACACGATCGGGTTCTTCTTCTTCTGGGCGATGACCTCGGCGGCGAGCGCGCTGACGGTGTTTCTGGCGCGTTCACCGTTCGAAGTGAACCGCTGTCCGATCGACGCGGCCGACCGCCCGCCTGGATGCCCGAAGCGCGCGACGGGCGAAGAAGCCGACTGCGCCTGCGAGCCGGCCGGACGCTAGCGCTTCAGCGTTCGCAGGCCGGCGCCTGCCCGGAGACGATCGCGCGCAGCCCGTCCGGATTGACGATGCGGACGTGCTTCTGATTGACCTCGATGAGGCCGTCCTGCGCGAAGCGCGACAGCACGCGGCTGACGGTTTCGAGCTTCAGCCCGAGGAAGCTGCCGATCTCCGCGCGCGTCATCCGCAGCACGAACTCGGTACGCGAGTAGCCGCGCGCCTCGAAGCGTTGCGACAGGTTCAGCAGAAAGGCGGCGAGCCGCTCTTCGGCGTGCATGCTGCCCAGCAGCAGCATGACGCCGTGCTCGCGCACGATCTCGCGGCTCATCACCTTGTGAAAGTGATTGCGCAGCATCGGCACCGCGGCGGCGACTTCCTCAAGCCGCTCGTACGGGATCACGCAGACCTCGGTGTCCTCGAGCGCGACCGTGTCGCACGAATGCGTTTCGCTGCTGATGCCGTCGAGGCCGACCAGTTCGCCGGCCATGTGAAAGCCCGTGACCTGCTCGCGGCCGTCCGAGGACATCACCGTGCTCTTCAGGAAGCCGAGCCGCACCGCGTACAGCGACTCGAAGCGGTCACCCGCGCGGAACAGGCTTTCGCCGCGTTTGACGCGCTTGCGCGTCGCGACGAGTTCTTCGAGCTTTTCGATGTCGGCGAGCGACAGTCCGACCGGAAGGCACAGTTCGCGCAGGTTGCAGTTCGAACACGCGACCTTCAGGTGCGAGATGGAAAAACTGGGCGCGTTCATCGACGCTTCTCCGGGCGCGGAAAAAGTTCTGTCGTCCTCTCGTACGCTGCCGCTCGCGTTCCTCTTGACGAGCATCGTGGTCATTCCCGCGGGCATGGGCAGCGCATGATTCGGCGGACCGCTGGCACGAGGTTGACGTTCATCAAGGCTGCGCCGGAGGGCATCCGAATAATACACGGGACCCGTTACATGCGGCCGCAACCGCGCGCGCCGCGTGTCTGCACCCACCCTGAGGGGAAAACCCCATGTTGATGTCGACGCGCAACCAGGTCGCGTTGCCCGATCCGGAGCTGCTGCGCCGGTTCGATGTGCCCGGACCGCGCTACACGTCTTACCCGACCGCGGATCGTTTCGTCGAGGCGTTCGACGCGCAGGCTTTCGCGAACTGGCTCGGCAAACGCGGCGAGGCCGTCGGCCCGACGCCGCTGTCGCTGTACGTCCACCTGCCCTTCTGCAACACGGTCTGCTACTACTGCGCCTGCAACAAGGTCATCACGCGCGATCACGGCAAGACCGTCGAATACCTCGCCGCGCTCGAGCGTGAAGCCGACCTCGTCTGCGCGCTGCTGACCGGCGAACGCCGGATCGAGCAGCTTCATTTCGGCGGCGGCACGCCGACCTTCCTGTCGAACGACGAGCTGCGCGCATTGATGGCGATGCTGACGCAGCGCTTCCCGCTGGCGGCGAAAGGGGAGTTCAGCATCGAGGTCGATCCGCGCTCCACGCCGCCCGACAAGGTGCGCGTGTTGGGCGAACTCGGCTTCAACCGCATGTCGGTCGGCGTGCAGGACTTCGAAACGACCGTGCAGCGCGCGGTCAACCGCCTGCAGAGCTTCGAGATGACGCGGGCGACGATCGACGCGGCGCGCGCGGCGGGCTTCAAGTCGGTGAACCTCGACCTGATCTACGGCCTGCCGAAGCAGACGCGCGAAACCTTCGCGCGCACGCTCGACAAGGTGCTCGCGATCAGCCCCGAGCGCATCGCGCTGTACCACTACGCGCACCTGCCCGAGCGCTTCAAGCCGCAGCGGCGCATCAATCCCGCCGAGCTGCCTTCGTCGCAGGAAAAGATGGGCATCATGCTCGATGCGATCCAGCGCCTGACCGACGCCGGCTACCAGTACATCGGCATGGACCACTTCGCCAAGAGCGACGACGACCTGGCGCGCGCACAGAACCAGGGCCGGCTGCACCGCAACTTCCAGGGCTACAGCACGCGCCCCGACTGCGATCTGATCGGGCTGGGCGTGTCCGCGATCAGCAAGATCGGGCCGACCTATTCGCAGAACGTGCGCGAGCTCGAGGAGTACTACGACCGCATCAACAACGGCCTGCTGCCGACCGCGCGCGGCATCCTGCTCGACCGCGACGACCTGCTGCGGCGCGCCGTGATCATGTCCCTGATGTGCCATTTCGTCGTTTCCAAGGAGGCGATCGAAACGGCGCACCTGATCAGGTTCGACGAGTACTTCAAGCGCGAACTGACGACGCTGAAGCAGTTCGTCGACGAAGGGCTGGTCGAGCTGTCCGCCGACTGGATCAGCGTTACGCCGAAGGGCAAGCTGCTGATCCGCGCGATCGCGATGTGCTTCGACCGCTATCTGCAGCACGACGAGCGCGTGCGGCGGTACTCGAAGATCGTCTGAGCTGGACGCGGGGAGCCGGCTCCGGTTCGCCTCGTTCGAGCGTACGCTTACGCGAAGCTCAACTCGCCGGGCCGGCGCTGCGGCCCAGTCGGCATGCTCGACCTACTGACCACCCAGGCGCTCGCGGCGTTTGCGCTGGCCGCGCTCGGCGGGCTGCATTGCGCGGGCATGTGCGGCGGCTTCATCGGCGCGCTGCAGATGAACCGCCCGCGCGGCGTTCCGGCCGCGCGGCTCGCGGCGGGCTATCACGCCGGACGCATCGCGAGCTACTCGGCGGCCGGGGCGCTCGCCGGCGCGCTCGGCGGTGCGATGTTCGCCGCCGACGTATTGCCGGTACAGGTCGCGCTGCTCGTCGTCGGCAGCATCATGCTGCTCGCGATCGGCGCGTCGATGTTCGGGCGCGGCGCGTGGCTCAAACGCATCGAGCCGGCGGGTGCATGGGTGTGGCGCTTCGTCGCTCCGCTCGCGCGCAAGGTCTATCCGCCGCGTTCGGGGCGGCAGGCACTGGTCGCCGGACTCGCGTGGGGCTGGATTCCCTGCGGAATGGTCTACGCGGCGTTGCCGCTGGCGCTGGTGGCGGGAGGACCCCGGCAGGGCGCGCTGGTGATGCTCGCCTTCGGGCTCGGCACGCTGCCGAACCTCGCGCTCGTCGACTTTGCCGCGAGCCGTGTCAGCGGCGGCGATTCGAGTGGCGCGCTCGCTCACGCACGCGCGTGGCTCAAGCCGATGGCGGGCGCGCTGATCGTTGTGTTCGGGCTATCGGGGCTGGCGCACGCGGCGCGCGTCGCCGGCGCAGATCATCCGGCGATCGCCGCGTTCGCGAGCATCTGTCACCGCTGAGCGCAGGCGCGGCTTCTCAGGTCCACGCCGCGAGCAGCGTGCCGACGGTCAGCAGCGCGCCGAACAGCGCTTCGAGCATCACCGTGCGCAGCATCAGCCCGTTGAACGCGAGTCCCGGTGGCGTGGCCGGCAGCGCCCGCACGAGCACCGCCGCCGAAGGCAGCGCGAGCAACGGCAGCCACAGCCAGGCGCTGCCCGTCATCCACACGAGGAAAGGCACGGTCGCGAAAGGCCACAGCGTCAGCACCGCGAACAGCGCACCGGATGCGCGCGTTCCCGCCAGCACCGCGAAGGTGCGACGGCCGGTGGCCGCATCGTGCGCGATGTCGCGGTGGTTGTTGACGACCAGCACCGCGGCGGCGAGCGATCCGATCGCCGCACCGGCCAGCCACATCGGCGCGGTGACCGTCCCGATCTGCACGTAACCGCTGCCCGCGACCGCGACCAGGCCGAAGAAGACGAACACGGTCAGCTCGCCGAAAGGCGTATACGCGATCGGCCGCGGGCCGCCCATGTAGCCGAGCGCGGCGAGCACCGACGCCACGCCCATCGCGAGCGCAGGCAGTCCCCAGCGCGCGACCATCGGCAGGCCGATCAGCACGACCAGCGCAACCGCCAGTGCGATCGCGATGCGAACCTCGCGCGGCGTGAGCCACCCGTTCGACGTCGCACGCGGAAAGCCGACGCGGCGAGTGGAATCGGCGCCGCGCGCGCTGTAACCGACATCGTTCTGCAGGTTGGCGATGATCTGCAGCAGCACCGAGCCGGCGAGCGCAAGCGTGGCGAACAGCACGTCGACCGCACCACTCTGCAGAAACGCGAAGCTCGTGCCGACGAACACCGGCACCGTCGCGATCCACCAGGTGCGCGGCCGCGAGGCGATGCGCCACGCGTCGAGCGATCCGGGGCGGATCGCGGCGATCGGGGCGGGAGCAGGAGCAGGAGAGTCCAAGGGCAACGGGCTCCTTCGCAGGCGGCGCGCAGTGTAACGCCGCAAGTGGCACGGCAAGTCTGGTCGAGCGCGCGCAGCAGCCGTTTGCGCCTCGTCAAGGCGGGTAGCCGCGCGGCGCGACGCAAGCCCCCTGTTATGATCGCCGCGTTCCGAAATTTCCAAGCGTGGCGCGGGTTTGCGCGCCATCGCGCCGTCTGCTGCCGACATGAAAAGCGCCGAGATCCGCGACAAGTTCCTGAAGTTCTTCGAGTCCAAGGGGCACACGATCGTGCGCGCCTCTTCGCTCGTGCCCGCCAACGACCCGACGCTGTTGTTCGTCAACTCGGGCATGGTGCAGTTCAAGGACGTGTTCACCGGCCGCGAGAAGCGTCCGTACACGCGCGCGGCCACGGCGCAAAAGTCGCTGCGCGCCGGCGGCAAGCACAACGACCTGGAGAACGTGGGCTACACCGCGCGCCACCACACGTTCTTCGAGATGCTGGGCAACTTCAGCTTCGGCGACTACTTCAAGCGTGACGCGATCAAATACGCGTGGGAGCTGCTGACCGAGGTCTACAGGCTGCCGAAGGAGAAGCTGTGGACGACGGTCTACATCGACGACGACGAGGCCTACGACATCTGGACGAAAGAGATCGGGGTACCGAAGGAGCGCTGCATCCGCATCGGCGACAAACCGGGCCAGCCGAAGTACGTGTCGGACAACTTCTGGCAGATGGCCGACACCGGCCCGTGCGGCCCGTGCAGCGAGATCTTCTACGACCACGGCCCCGAGGTCGCGGGCGGCCCGCCCGGATCGCCGGATGCGGACGGCGACCGCTACATCGAGATCTGGAATCTCGTGTTCATGCAGTTCGACCGCGACGACAAGGGCGTGCTCACGCCGCTACCGAAACCCTGCGTCGATACCGGCATGGGGCTCGAGCGGCTGGCGGCGGTGCTGCAGCATGTCCACTCGAACTACGAGATCGACCTGTTCCAGAACCTGATCAGCGCCGCGGCGCGCGAGACCAAGACGAAGGACCTGTCGAACAACTCGCTGAAGGTGATCGCCGATCACATCCGCGCGTGCTCGTTCCTGATCGCCGACGGCGTGATCCCCGGCAACGAGGGGCGCGGCTACGTGTTGCGGCGGATCATCCGCCGGGCGCTGCGGCACGGCTACAAGCTCGGCCAGACGCAGCCGTTCTTCCACCGGATCGTCGCCGACCTGGTCAAGGAGATGGGCGACGCGTACCCCGAGCTGCGCGAGATGCAGACACGCGTCGAAGGCGTGCTGAAGCAGGAGGAAGAACGCTTCGGCGAGACGCTCGAACACGGCATGAAGATTCTCGAAGGCGCGCTCGGGCGGCTCGGCAGCGGCGACGCCCGCATGCTCGACGGCGAAACGGTGTTCCTGCTCTACGACACCTACGGCTTTCCGGTCGACCTCACGGCGGACATCTGTCGCGAGCGCGGCATCAGCGTCGACCACGCCGGCTTCGAGCAGGCGATGGAGCGCCAGCGCGAGCAGGCGCGTGCGGCGGGCAGGTTCAGGATGGCCGCGGGTGTCGAGTACGCGGGCGCGAAGACCCGGTTCGTCGGCTACGACTATCTGAGCGCCGAAGCAAAGGTGATCGGCCTGTACGTCGACGGCACGCCGGTCAGCGAAGTGCGCGCCGGGCAGAGCGCGATCGTCGTGCTCGACGCCACGCCGTTCTACGCGGAGTCGGGCGGCCAGGTCGGCGACCGCGGCGAGATCGTCGGCGCCGGCGGCACCTTCGAGGTGCTCGACACGCAGAAGATCCAGCCGGACGTCTTCGGCCACCACGGCGTGCTGAAAACCGGCTCGATCGAATTCGGCGAAAAAGTCACCGCCAAGGTCAACGTCACGCTGCGCACCCGAGCGATGCACAACCATTCGGCCACGCACCTGATGCACGCGGCGCTGCGCCAGGTCCTCGGCCCGCACGTTCAGCAGAAGGGCTCGCTGGTCGACGCCGAGCGCACGCGCTTCGACTTCTCGCACGACAAGCCGATGACCCCCGAGCAGATCCGCAAGGTCGAGGACATCGTCAATCACGCGATCCGCGCCAACGCGCCGGTGGCGGCGAGCGTGATGAAGTTCGACGACGCGATCCGCGCCGGCGCGCTCGCCTTCTTCGGCGACAAGTACGGCGACGAGGTGCGCGTGATCACGATGGCCGACGACGGCCAGAAGTTCTCGACCGAGCTGTGCGGCGGCACGCACGTCAAGCGCACCGGCGAGATCGGATTCTTCAAGATCGTCGCCGAGGGCGGCGTGGCCGCCGGCGTGCGCCGCGTCGAAGCGGTGACCGGCGCGGGCGCGCTCGCCTACGTGCAGTCGCTCGACGCGCAGCTTGCCGAAGTCGCCGCCGCGCTGAAAGCGCCCGCCGCCGAGGTGACGCAGAAGATCGCGCATCTGCTCGACAGCGTGAGATCGCTCGAGAAGGAGGTCGCGCGGCTGAAGGGCAAGCTCGCGTCGAGCCAGGGCGACGACCTCGCCGCGCAGGCCGCCGACGTCAAGGGCGTCAAGGTGCTCGCCGCCACGCTCGAAGGCGCGGACGCCAAGGTGCTGCGCGACACGATCGACCAGCTCAAGAACAAGCTGAAGACCGCGGCGATCGTGCTGGCTGCGGTCGAGGACGGCAAGGTGCAGCTCGCCGCCGGCGTCACCGCCGATGCGGTCGCGAAGCTCAAGGCGGGTGAACTCGTCAACTTCGTCGCGCAGCAGGTCGGCGGAAAGGGCGGCGGCCGCGCCGACATGGCGATGGCCGGCGGCACCGATCCCGCCAAGCTGCCCGGCGCGCTGGCCGGCGTTCGCTCATGGGTGGAACAGCGGCTCTGAGCCACGCATGGGTGGAACAGCGGCTCTAAGCCACGTCGAGTACCGCCGCGCCACACCCGCGGACGCGGAGTCGCTCGCGCGGCTGATGGCCGACGAATCCGTTTTCGCCGGGCTGTTGCAGCTTCCTTATCCGACCGCCGAGGCGTGGCGCAAGCGGCTCGAGTCGCAGGTCGCCGAGGCCGAGCGGCTTCACCTGGTCGGCGTTGCCGGCGGCCACGTGATCGCGAGCGGCGGCATCCATCCGCTCGCATGGACGCCGCGCCGGCGGCACGTCGCCGGGCTCGGCCTCGCGGTCGCCGCCGAATGGCAGGGGCGCGGCATCGGCTCCGAGATGATGCGCAGGCTGCTCGAATGGTCCGACCGCTGGCTCGGCTACCTGCGGCTCGAACTGACCGTCTATACCGACAACGCGCCCGCGATCGCGTTGTATCGCAAGTTCGGCTTCGCGGTCGAGGGCACGCAGCGCGCCTACGCGCTGCGCGACGGCGTCTACGTCGACTGCCTCGCGATGGCGCGGCTGCATCCGAATCCGCCCCGGCTTCCGACCGAATCCGCATGATCGTCAGCAATCTCGAATTGATCCCCGGCAAACGCATCGCCGCGCACCTGGGCATCGTCCAGGGCAGCACCGTGCGCGCCAAGCACGTCGGCCGCGACATCTTCGCGAGTCTGAAGAACATCGTCGGCGGCGAGCTGAAGGGCTACACCGAGCTGATGCAGGAAGCGCGGCAGGAGGCGGTCGACCGGATGATCGCCGAGGCCGAATCGATCGGCGCTAACGCGATCCTGAACGTGCGTTTCGCGACCACGTCGATCGCGGTCGGCGCCGCCGAGATCCTCGCCTACGGCAGCGCGGTCAGGCTCGAGAATCCCTGAGCGCGCGCAGCGCAGACCGCCGGCATGGACGCGCTGTTCGAACTCGCGGTCTTCGCCGCGCTGCTGGCGACCGGCTTCCTCGCCGGCCGCGTGATCGAGCAGCGCCACTATGCGTCGATCCGCGCGCGCGAAGCGCAGTACGCCGACGTGCTCGCCTTCGGCTTCCGCTTTCCGGCGGACCGCGTGACGCCGCAGCGCGTCTTCCTGGTTACCGGCACGGTCGTCGTCAGCGCCGATTACTTCAAGACCTTCGTCGCGGGGCTGCGCAACCTGTTCGGCGGCCGGCTGCGCGCGTACGAGACGCTGCTCGAGCGGGCGCGGCGCGAGGCGCTGCTGCGGCTCAAGGAGGACGCGCGCCGGCGCGGCGCGCGGATGATCGTCTGCGTGCGCTTCGAAACCACGTCGATCACCGGCGGCTGGGCGCCTTCGATCGAGGTACTCGCCTACGGCACCGCGCTGATTCCCGAGCAGACGAACCGTGCGACTTGAGAACCGCCGCCCCGCCGAGGGCATCAATGCGTCGCACGAGAACCCGCTGAAGGAGTTCGCGTGGCTCGCCGCCGGCAGCGTCGCGCTGCTCGTCGCCGTGGTTGCGGCGCTGGCTTTCGCCGCCGAATGGCTTGCGCCGCGCCTTCCGTACCGCTACGAGGCGCGGCTCGCGGAAGGGTTCGACCTCGCGCCGGCGCCGAAATCCGACGCGGCGCGCCGCGTGCAGGCCGAGCTGCAGGCGCTCGCCGACCGGCTCGCCGCGCGCATGGCGCTGCCCCCAGGCATGCAGGTGCGCGTCGGCTATCGCGAGGAAGGCATCGTGAACGCGTACGCCACCCTCGGCGGCCGCACGGTGTTCTTCCGCGGGCTGCTCGCAAAGCTCGACAGCGAGGACGCGCTGGCGATGGTGATGGCGCACGAGCTCGCGCATCTGAAGCACCGCCATCCGGCGGCCGCGCTCGGCCGCGGCGTGGCGGTCGGCATCGTGCTGTCGATGATCTCCGCAGACCTCGGACGCGGCGCGGCCGGCGCGCTCGGCCACGCCGGGCTGGTGACGCTGTTCAGATTCAATCGCGAGCAGGAGCGCGCCGCCGACGAGGAAGCGCTGCGCGTGCTCGCCGCCGAGTACGGCCACGTCGGCGGGGCGATCGATCTGTTCGACGCCTTCGCGCGCCTGCCCGCCGCGCCGCGCGAGGAGAACATTCCCGCGATCGAGTTCCTGCGCACGCATCCGCTGACGGCCAACCGCATCGCCGCCGTCGGCGAATGGGCCAAGCACAACGGCGCGGCGCTCGACGGCGCGCGCCGGCCGCTGCCGCCCGCGATCGCTGCGATCCGGACGCGCGGGGAGCGCGCGTCGTGACGGTGCCCGACGAGTTCCGCTTCTGCCCGCGCTGCGCGACCGCGCTCGTGCGCGGCGTTTACGGCGAGCGCGAGCGCAGCGCCTGCCCCGCCTGCGGCTGGATCCACTGGGACAACCCGACGCCGGTCGTCGCCGCGGTGATCGAGTACGAAGGCAAGGTCTTTCTCGCGCGCAATGCGGCGTGGCCGGAAGGGCGCTTCGCGCTGGTGACCGGCTTTCTCGAGCGCGACGAGAGCCCGCGCGACGCGGTGATCCGCGAGGTCAAGGAGGAGACACAGCTCGACGCGCTCGACGCGCGGCTGATCGGCGTCTACGACTTCGCGCTGCGCAACCAGGTCATCATCGCCTACCACGTCCCGGCGCAAGGCGAAGTGCGGCTCAACGAGGAACTGGTCGAGTACCGGCTGATCGAGCCCGCGAAGGTGCGGGTGTGGCCGCGCGGCACCGGCTTCGCGCTCGCCGACTGGCTGCGCGCGCGCGGCCACGAAGTACACTTCGTGCCGCTGCCGTAGAAGCTCCTCCGAACGCCCGATGCAGACCATGATCAGCTTCGACAAGGAAATCGACACGCGCGGACTGAACTGCCCGCTGCCGGTGCTGCGCGCGAAGAAGGCGCTGGCGGAGATGGCGAGCGGCCAGGTGCTGAAGATCGTCGCCACCGATCCGGGCTCGTTCCGCGACTTCAAGGCCTTCGCGAAGCAGACCGGCAACGAACTGCTCGCGCAGGAGACGGTCGATCGCGAGTTCGTGCATTACCTGAAGCGGCGCTGACCGGCGGCCCGTCCGCGATGAAGAGATTCCTTTTCGTCGGGCTGCCGCTGATCGCGCTGCTGGCCGCGCTGTACTTCTTCGTCGCGCTGTCGTGGAACTACTCGACCGGTGAGCGCGCCGGCTGGGTGCAGAAGTTCAGCAAGAAGGGCTGGATCTGCAAGACCTGGGAAGGCGAGCTGGCGATGGTGTCGATGCCCGGCGCCGCGCAGGAGAAGTTCTACTTCACGGTGTGGGACGAGGCGGTCGCCGCCGAGATCAACAAGGCGATGGGCCGGCGCGTTTCGCTGCACTACGAGGAAAAGGTCGGGCTGCCGACCACCTGCTTCGGAGAGACCCGGCACTGGGTCAACAAGATCACCGTCGTGCAGGAGATCCCGCTGGCGCCGGGCGTGATGGTGCCGGTGCCGCCGCAGGTGCCCGCGCCGGCATCGCCTCCTCAGCCGCAGCCGGCGCCGCCCGTTCAGGCGCCGCCGACCGACGCCCCGCCGGCGACGAAGTAGCCGCCTCGGTCGATCACCGCGGCGCTAGCCGCGCGTACTGCTCGCGCACCTTCGCGAGCATGGCGCCGAAACCGGCAAGCCGCTCCTTCTCCTGCGCGACAACCGCGGCCGGCGCGCGCTCGACGAAGCTCGCGTTGCCGAGCTTGCCTTCGGCCTTGCGGATCTCGCCTTCGAGCCGCGCGATCTCCTTGGCGAGCCGCTCGCGTTCGGCGGCGACGTCGACTTCGACGAGCAGCATCAGCCGGCAGTCGTCGACCACCGCGATCGGCGCCGGCGCGCCGTGTGCGGCGGCGTCGAGGTCGGCGACGACCTTCACTTCGGACAGCCGCGCCAGCAACTGCATGTAGGGCGCGAACGCAGCCAGCCGCGCGGGGTCGCCGGTGGCCACGAGCGGCACTTTCTGCCCCGGCGACAGATTCATCTCGCCGCGCAGGTTGCGGCACGCGTCGGTCAGCCGCTTGAGCAGCGCGACCTCCGCGTCGGCCGCGGGATCGATCTTCGACGGCTCGGCCTTCGGATAGGGCTGGATCATCACCGAAGTCTCTTCGTCGGGCCGCCGCTTGCCGGCGAGCACCGAGACCTTCTGCCACAGCTCCTCGGTGACGAACGGGATGATCGGATGCGCGAGGCGCAGCGTGGCCTCGAGCACGCGCAGCAGCGTGCGGCGCGTGCCGCGGCCCCGCGCTTCGTTGCCCTGCTGAAGCTGCACCTTCGCCAGCTCGACGTACCAGTCGCAGTATTCGTTCCAGACGAAGCTGTAGATCGCGTTGGCCACGTTGTCGAGCCGGTATTCGGCGAAGCCTCTTTCGACCTCGGCCTCGGTGCGCTGCAGCTCACCGATGATCCAACGGTCGACGAAGCTCAATTCGACCGGCTGCGACTCGTCGAGTCCGCAGTGGCGCCCTTCGGTGTTCATCAGCACGAAGCGCGTCGCGTTCCACAGCTTGTTGCAGAAGTTGCGGTAACCCTCGCAGCGCTTGGTGTCGAAGTTCACGTTGCGGCCGAGCGTGGCGTACGAGGCCATCGTGAAACGCAACGCGTCGGCGCCGTACGCGGCGATTCCCTGCGGGAAGTGCGCGCGCACGCGCTTTTCGATCCTCGGCGCGTCCTGCGGGCGGCGCAGTCCGGTCGTCGATTTCTTCACGAGCGTGTCGAGATCGACGCCCTGGATCAGATCGACCGGATCGAGCACGTTGCCTTCGGACTTCGACATCTTCTTGCCTTCGGCGTCGCGCACCATGCCGTGGATGTAGACGACCTCGAACGGCACCTTGCCGGTGAAGTGCATGGTCATCATGATCATGCGCGCCACCCAGAAGAAGATGATTTCGTAGCCGGTCGTCAGCACCGAGGAGGGCAGGAACAGCTCGAGCTCTTTCGTCTGCTTCGGCCAGCCGAGCGTGGAGTGGCACACGAGCGCGGAAGAAAACCAGGTGTCGAGCACGTCCGGGTCGCGCGTGAGCTTCTTGCCGGTACCGGCGAGTTGCTGCGCTTGCGCCTCGCTGCGCGCTACGTAGACGTTGCCCTGCTCGTCGTACCAGGCGGGGATCTGGTGCCCCCACCAAAGTTGGCGCGAGATGCACCAGTCCTGGATGTTGTTCATCCAGTGCATGTACGTGCTGATCCAGCTTTCCGGAACGAAGCGGATCCGGCCGTCGGCGACGGCTTCGGTCGCGACCTGCGCGATGCTTTTGCCCGGAAACAGCGTCCCTGCGGGCGCCGGTTTGCTCGTCGCGACGAACCACTGGTCAGTCAGCATCGGCTCGATCGCAACACCCGTGCGGTCGCCTCTGGGCACCTTCAACAGATGCTTCTCGATCTTCTCGACCAGGGCGGCCGCCTGCAGGTCGGCGACGACCGCTTCGCGCGCGGCGTTGCGGTCGAGCCCGCGGTACCTGGCCGGCGCGTTGTCGTTGATCTTCGCGTCGAGCGTGAAGATGCTGACCATCGGCAGCCCGTGCCGCTGCCCGACGGCGTAGTCGTTGAAGTCGTGCGCGGGCGTGACTTTCACCACGCCGGTGCCGAATTCGCGGTCGACGTAGTCGTCGGCGACGATCGGGATTTCCCGCTCCGCGAGCGGCAGCCGCACGGTCTTGCCGACGAGATGGCGGTAGCGCGCGTCTTCCGGATGCACCATCACCGCGGTGTCGCCGAGCATCGTTTCCGGGCGGGTCGTCGCGACGACCAGATGGCCCGAGCCGTCGGCGAGCGGATAGCGCAGGTGGTAGAGCCAGCCTTGCTCCTCCTCGCTGACGACCTCGAGGTCGGACACGGCCGTCTTCAGCACCGGGTCCCAGTTGACGAGGCGCTTGCCCCGGTAAATCAGCCCCTGCTCGTACAGCCGCACGAAGGTTTCGATGACGACGGGCGAGAGCTTGTCGTCCATCGTGAAGTACTCGCGCGACCAGTCGACGGAAGCGCCGAGCCGGCGCATCTGTTGCGTGATCGTTCCGCCCGACTTCTCCTTCCATGCCCACACGCGCTTTTCGAACTCGGCGCGGCCGAGGTCATGGCGCGTCAGCCCTTCGGCTTCGAGCTGGCGCTCGACGACGATCTGCGTGGCGATGCCCGCGTGGTCCACACCCGGAATCCAGACGGTGTTGAAACCGCGCATCCGGTGATAGCGGGTCAGCGCGTCCATGATCGTCTGGTTGAACGCGTGCCCCATGTGCAGCACGCCGGTGACGTTCGGCGGCGGCAGCTGGATGCAGAAGGAGGGTTTGCCCGGCGCCATGCCGGCGGCGAAGTAGCCGTGCCGCTCCCACAGTGGCGCCCAGCGCGCTTCGATCGCGTTCGGCTCGAAACTCTTTGCCAGCTCGGCCGCCATCTCCGTCGCACGAATGTCTGCAGTCGATTCCACGATTCCGCCGTTTCGTCGCAAGGGTTTGAATTTTAGGGGAATCGCTTCTACGCTCTGCGCCTTCCAGAATCCCTTGTCCGCCATGACCACGACTCCGACGCTTCGATTCGCCTTACGCGCCGCCGCGGCGGGTGCCGCGCTCGCGCTGGGCGCCTGCGCGACCATGCCGGCAGCGACGACGGCCGCCGCGCCCGCCTCGAACCCGAACGCCGCGACCGCACCCGCCGGGGCATCGCCTGCGCCGGCGGCGCCGGACGCCAAACCGGCCAATGCGGGCGCGGCGCCCGGGACGGCGCCGGCGCCGCGCCCCGGCGAACCGCCGCCGTTGCGGCCCTTCGCGGACGTGATCAAGGACGCGAAGGAGATCAAGGGCTTCTTCACGTTCTGGCAGAAGGACGAGCGCACCTGGCTGGAAGTCCGGCCGGAGCAGCTCGATCAGCCTTTCTTCTTCTCGACCTGGCTGGCGACCGGATTGGGCGAACGCTTTTTCCTGCCGGGTCTGAACGGACAGGAGCAAGTCGCCACGCTGCGGCGCGTCGGCAACAACCTGCAACTGATCGCACGCAACCTGCGCGTGCGCGCGCCGGAGGGCACGCCGCTCGCGACCGCCGTGCGCGAAAGCTATTCGGACAGCCTGCTCGCCAGCGCCGCCGTCGTGTCGGCGCCGCATCCCGAGCGCAAGTCGTTCCTGGTCGACGCCGCGGTGCTGTTCGGCTACGACATTCCGGGCGCGCAGACGCAGCTCGAAACGCGTTTCCGGCTCGCCTACGGATTCGACCGCAACAACAGCAGCATCGAGCGCGTGCGCTCGAGCGACGCCGCCACGCACGTCACCTATCGCGCGCACTACGCGGTGCCGAAGATCCCCGCGCCGCCGCTGACGCCGCCGCCGCCCGGCACGCCGCAGGTCGCGCCGCCCAGCACGCTGCCCGACAACCGCAGCCTGTTCCTCACCTACACGTACAACCTGATGCCGCTGCCGAAGGAGCCGATGCCGCCGCGGCTCGCGGACCAGCGCGTCGGCCACTTCACGACCGCGTTCATGGACCTCGGCAACGAGCTGGGGCTCGACGCGCGCACGCACTACGTCGAGCGCTGGCGGCTCGAGAAGAAGGACCCGGCCGCGGCGGTCTCCGAGCCGAAGGAGCCGATCGTCGTGTGGATGGACAGGAACATCCCCGAAAAGTGGCGCGACGCGGTCCGCGCCGGCATTCTCGAATGGAACAAGGCCTTCGAGCGCGCCGGCTTCAAGGACGCGCTCGTCGTGAAGCAGCAGCCGGCGGACGCCGACTGGAGCACGGTCGAAGGCACGCGCCACCTCGCGGTGCGCTGGTTCGCGATGCAGGGACCGGGCGCGGTCGCGGTCGGTCCGAGTCAGTCGGATCCGCGCAGCGGCGAAATCCTCGCCGGCGCGGCCATCATCCCCGAGAACTGGGTGCGCATCGGCCGCGCGCAGGTCGGCGAAGCGCTGCCGCGCCCGGGGGCGGCTTCTTCGCTGGCGGAGATGATCGACGGGCGGCTGTGCACCTACTCGTTCGATGCGCTCGAGCAGGCGAACTTCGCGTTCGACCTGCTGGTCGCGCGCGGCGCGATCGACCCGACCGGCCCGGACGCCGACCGCTTCATCCGCGACAGCCTGAAGGACGTCGTGATGCACGAGGTCGGCCACGCGCTCGGCCTGCGGCACAACTTCAAGGGTTCGACCGGCGTGCAGCTCGAGAAACTGCGCGACGCCGCCTACGCGCGCGCGCGCGGCATCTCCAACTCGGTGATGGACTACAACGCGCTGAACATCCCGCTGGAGAACGAGCCCGCGACCGTCTACAGCCAGGTGACGCTCGGCGAATACGACTACTGGGCGATCGAATACGCGTACCGCCCGCTCGCCCCCGAGGCGGAGAAAGAGGAGCTGGCGAGGATCGCCGCACGTTCTGCCAACAACCCGACGCTCGCGTACGCGACCGACGAGGACGTCGGCGGCTTCTTCGGCACCGGTATCGATCCGACCGCCAACCAGTTCGACCTCGGCAACGATCCGCTCGCGTACTACAAGCGGCGCGTCGTGCTGGCGCGCGAGCTGCTCGCGCGCACGCAGAAGTTCGAGCTGAAGCCGGGCGACAACCTGTCCGTCTACCGGCGCAACCTGCAGCGCGGCATCGGCGCGATCGGCTTCGTCGCGCCCCTGATCGGCAAGTACATCGGCGGCGTCTACACCTCGCGCGAGGTCGTCGGCGCCGGCGACGGACCCTTGCTCGTGCCGGTGCCGGCGGCGCGCCAGCGCGAAGCGCTCGACCTGCTGGCGAAGGAAGTGTTTTCGGTCGACAGCTTCCGCTTCGATCCGAAGTTCATGAGCCGGCTCGGCATCGACCACCTGGAGCGCTTCACGCCGGGCGGACAGGTCATCGTCAATACCGACTTCAGCCTCGCGACGACGGTGCTCGACATCCAGAAGAAGGTGCTTGACCAGTTGATGGCGGACGGGGTGGCGGTGCGGCTTGCGGACGCCGAGACCAAGGTCGCCGACAAGCGCGGGCTGCTGAGTTTCGCCGACGTGCAGGCGCAGCTTGCCGACGCGATCTGGAGCGAGCTGCGTGGCGGCCGTGACATCGACAGCCTGCGCCGCAACCTGCAGCGCGAGCACGCGCGACGGCTGGCGACCGCGCTGGTGCGTCCGGCGAGCGCAGCGGCCGCCGACGTGCGCGCCGTACAGCGTGCAGTCGCGATCCGGCTCGAAGCGGACCTGCGGCGCCAGGTCGGCAACGCCCGCCTGAACGCCGCCACGCGCGCGCACATCGCCGAAACGCAGGCCGTGCTCGCCGAGGCGCTGAAGGCGCCGCTGGTCAGGCAGGGGGTCTAATCGGATTGCGCTGCTCGGATTGCGGATTGCGTTGCTTCAAATTGCGCGCAATCCGCGATCCGCGATCCGCAATCCTATTTTTTGAGTCCGCGCAGCCGCTCCAGCTCGGCGCGGACGGCGCGGTCGACGATCTCGCGCAGCGAGCTGGCGAGCGCGAGCCGCGCCTCGGACGCCAGCCGCTGGACGGCGGCATCGATGGCGACACTCATTTGCCGGCGCACGATGCCTTCGACGTCGGTCGGCAGCCGCTCGGCGAGATCGCGCAGGATCGCCTCGCGCAGTTCGATCTCGACCCGACCCCAGGGCACCTCGGCCGGCGGCGGTGCGGCAACCGTGGGGGTCGACGCGACGGGCGCGGGCGCTTCGGGTGCAACAGTCGGCGGCGCCTCTGTCGGCGCGCCGGTGACCGTCGGCGCGGGCGGCAGCGTGAAGTCCAGCTCGAGCGGCGGCAGCGTCAGCCGCTCGGTCAGCACGGGAATCGACGCGTCGTCCTCCACCGGCGTGGCGCCGCGGGGGGGACGGGTCTTTCCGGACGGCTCGTTCATTCGCCCTTGACCTCGTGCGCGACCGGTTCGAAGCCGCATTCGCGATAGCGGCGGAAGCGCTGGCGCGCGCGGCTGCGGTCGTCGGCGTCGACCGAAACGACCTCGATCACGCGCTCGAAGCGGCTGAACCACGCCTCGAACGCCGGCGGCACGTCGTCGTCGAGGTTCAGCAGCACCTGGCGCGCGGGCGCGTTGCCCGTATCGAGCGTCAGCACGACCGGGGTGGCCGCCGCGAGCGGAGAGTCCGCGTACACGTGCGGCAGGAACTCGAGCGCGGAAAAGGTCCACAGCGCGGCATCGAAGCGCGCCAGCATGCCCGCATCGCGCGCGTACGCGAGCACCGTCTTGTCGGCGGCGCGCGCCTTGCGCACGACGCGGCACGCGTAATGGATGCGATGGTCGACGCCGAAGTGGAAGTCGATCTTCGGATTGCGGATTGCGGATTGCGGATGGGTCGAATCCGGGGTCATCTGTGCAGCAGGTGCCTCAAGCGCAATCCGCAATCCGCGCTCCGCAATCCTAGGCCGCCCGCTCCATCAGGAACTGCGCGAGCAGCGGCACCGGGCGGCCGGTCGCGCCTTTGGCGGCGCCGCTTTTCCACGCGGTGCCGGCGATGTCGAGGTGCGCCCACTTGTACGCCTTGGTGAAGCGGGCGAGGAAGCAGGCCGCGATCACCGCTCCGGCCTTGCCGGGCATACCGATGTTGGCCATGTCGGCGAAGTTCGACTTGATCTGGTCCTGATAGTCGTCCTCGACCGGCATGCGCCACGCCGGGTCGACCGCGTTCTTGGCCGCCTTCAGCAGCTCGCCGGCCAGTTCTTCGTCCGTCGCAAACAGGCCCGTGTTGACGTCGCCCAATGCGACCACGCACGCGCCGGTCAGCGTGGCGATGTCGATCACCGCCGCGGGCTTGAAGCGCTCGACATAGGTCAGCGCGTCGCACAGGATCAGCCGCCCCTCGGCGTCGGTGTTCAGCACCTCGATCGTCTGCCCCGACATCGACGTGACGATGTCGCCCGGTTTGGTCGCCGTGCCCGACGGCAGGTTTTCGCACGCGGCGATCACGCCGACGACGTTGAGCTTCAGTTTCATCTCGGCCGCTGCGCGGATCGCGCCGAGCACCGAAGCGGCGCCGCACATGTCGAACTTCATCTCGTCCATGTTGGCGCCGGGTTTCAGCGAGATGCCCCCCGAGTCGAACGTGATGCCCTTGCCGACCAGCGCGATCGGCGCGGCCTTGCCGGCGCCGTTGTACTTCAGCACGATCAGCCGCGGCGGCTCGGCCGATCCGCGCGTGACCGCGAGGAACGACCCCATGCCGAGCTTTTCGATCTGCCTGCGGTCGAACACGTCGACGCCGAGCTTGAATTCCTTGCCGAGCTTCCTGGCCTGTTCGCCGAGGAAGGTCGGCGTGCACACGTTCGGCGGCAGGTTGCCCAGCCGCTTGGTGAGCGCCATGCCGTTGGCGATCGCCACGCCCTCCTTCAGACCGCGCTCGACCGCGGCGTCGCGCTTTTCGAGCAGCAGCTGCACGTGGGCGGGACCGGTCGAGTTGTCGTCCTTCTTGCTCTTCAGCTCGTCGGAACGGAACACCGTCTCGCGCGCCGCGATCGCGAGCTGCCGCGCCTGCCATGCGCCGTCGCGCGCGCCGTTGCCCGCCTTCACGACCCAGTCGGTCGCGGCGATCGCCAGCTCGCGCGTGCCCGCGCCCGCGCCCTTGGCGGCGGCGCGCACCGCTTCGCCGAATGCCTTGTCGCCGAACTCTTCGCGCTTGCCCAGACCGACCAGCAGCACACGCGGTGCGGCCACACCGGCCAGCGCGCGCAGCAGCAGCGTCGTGCCGCGCTTTCCCGTCGCGTCGCCGCTCTTGATCGCCGCGCGCACCGCGCCCTTGGAGGCCAGATCGATGCGGCGCGCCGCGGGCGTCAGATCGCCGTCGGCGTAGATGCCGACCGCGACGCAATCGGCCTTCGCCGTCTCGGCCGATGCAAGCTTCGTGCTAAAGTCCATCGCGCTTCCGATCCTTTGTTCGTTGGTCTTTGCGAGACTGACGGCGCGCCCGTCGCGGCGCGGCTCCTGTCGTGGCGGCGCATCGGACAGCCCGGCGCCGCAGAGGCGGCGAAGTATAGCGGCCGCGACTTCCGGATGATCTTCAAGCGAGCCCTGATCGCCGAACTGTCGAGCACCGCGGGCGCGGTGTTCACGGTGCTGTTCTCGATCATCTTCTCGGTCGGTCTGGTGCGGATCCTCGGCGACGCCGCGGGCGGCCGCGTCGACAACCAGGCGGTGTTCGCGATCGTCGCGTTGACCGCGCTGACCTACCTGCCGACGGTGCTGACGCTGACGGTGTTCATCGCGGTGCTGATGACGCTGTCGCGCGCGTTCCGCGACTCCGAGATGGTGGTGTGGTTCGCCTCCGGCCGCAGCCTGTTCGACTGGGTGTGGCCGGTGCTGCGCTTCGCCGCGCCGATCATCGCGCTGGTCGCCGCGCTCGCGCTGGTCGTCTCGCCGTGGGCGAGCCGGCAGATCATCGAAAGCAAGCAGCGCTTCCAGCAGCGCGACGACGTCAGCAAGCTCGCGCCGGGCCGTTTCATCGAATCGAGCGGCGCCGACCGCGTGTTCTTCGTCGAGAACGTCGACCTGCAGACCTCGACCGTGCGCGGCGTCTTCGTCAGCCACCGCAGCCAGGGCCGCGAGGGGGTGATCGTCGCCGCGCAGGGCCTGATCGAGGTGCGGCCCGACGGCGAACGCTACCTCGTGCTCGAGAAAGGGCGCCGCTACGAGGGCGTTCCGGGCATGCCCGAGTACCGGATGCTCGAGTTCGACCGCTACGCGATCCGGCTCGACACCAGGCCCGACGCGCCGCTCGCCGAGTTGCAGGCGCGCGCCAAGCCCACGCAGGTGCTGCTGCGCGAGCCGACGACCTGGCATCTCGCCGAGCTGCAATGGCGCATCGGGCTGCCGGTCGTCGCGACGCTGCTTGCGCTGCTCGCGATTCCGCTCGCGTACACGAACCCGCGCGTCGGCCGCTCGTTCAACCTGATCGTCGCGGTGCTGGTCTTTCTCATGTACCACAACGCGCTGTCGGTCGTGCAGGCCTGGGTGCAACAGGGGCGCCTGTCCTTCGCGACCGGCGTCTGGCTCGCGCACGCCGCGGTCGCGGCGATCGTGGTGCTGCTGTTCGTGCGACGCGTGTACATGCAGCGCTGGCTGCCGCGCTGGGTGCGCCGGCGCGCGCCGGCCGCGAGGACGCCGGCATGAGGACGCTGCAGCGCTACCTGTGGCGCGAGATCGCGGCGGCCACCGCGTTCGTCGCGTTCGCGCTGCTCGCGCTGTTTTCGTTCTTCGACCTGATCAACGAGATCGAGGAGGTCGGCGCCGGCGGCTACCAACTCGCGCAGGCCTTCGGCTACGTCGCGCTGTCGCTGCCTTCGCGCGCGTACGAGCTCGCGCCGATCGCCGCGCTGATCGGCACGATCTACGCGCTGTCGAAGCTCGCGGCGAACTCCGAGTTCACGATCATGCGCGTGTCGGGCATGAGCACGCGCCGGCTCGCGGGCTGCGTCGTGCGCGTCGGGCTCGTGCTGGTCGCGCTGACCTATCTGCTCGGCGAAGTCGTCGCGCCGCCGGCGGAACGGATCGCCCAGCGCGCCAAACTGCAGGCCACCGGAGCCACGCTCGCGCAGCAGTTCCGCTCGGGCGTGTGGGTGCGCGACGCAATCCGCGACGCCGCCGGCAACGTCGAGCGGCTGCGCTTCGTCAACGTGCGCGACGTGCGGCCCGACGGCAGCACGCAGGGCTGGCGCATCTTCGAGTTCGACCGCGAGTTCCGCCTGCTGTCGGTCAGCACGGCGCAGTCCGGAGCCTACGTGCCGGGCGAAGCGGGCGGCAACTGGAGGCTCACCGAGCTCGTGCAGACGCGCGTGCCGGAGCTCGTCGCCGCCGATACCGCGCCGACCTCGCTGCGCACGCAGATCGTGCGCGAGCCGCAGCGGATGTGGACCTCGGAGCTGACGCCGGAGATCTTCGGCGTCGTGCTGGTCAAACCCGAGCGCATGGCGGCGTACAAGCTCGCACAGTACGTGCGGCACCTCGCCGAGAACCAGCAGGACACCGGCGTCTACGAGATCGCGTTCTGGAACAAGGTCTTCTACCCGCTGGCGATCCTGGTGATGATGGCGCTCGCGCTGCCGTTCGCCTACCTGCACGTGCGCGCCGGCAGCGTGAGCCTGAAGATCTTCTCGGGCGTGATGATCGGCGTGGGCTTCTACATGCTGAACAAGCTGTTCGCGCACCTCGGCGTGCTGCACACCTGGCCGCCGATCGTGATCGCCGCGCTGCCGAGCCTGGTCGTGCTCGGCATCGCCCTCACCGCGCTGTACTGGATCGAGCGGCGCTGAGCGCGGGTCGGCCGACCCGCGCGGCCCGGCCCGTGAGAAGACCCGCCCGAAGCCTCGGACCGACGCAAGGTCCGCGCCGGAGGACGGACCCGTTGCGTGTGCGGCCGTCGCCGCAGGCGCCGGTCGGCACGGCGAGCGTCCGATGCAAGCGGCCCTTTCGCCGCTCGGATCCGAGCCGGTCCGACCGCCCGCTCACACCCGAATGACTTCGTTCTTCAGTGACCAGAGGATCGCAAGCACTTCGTTGCGCGTGGGCGGGTCGACGCCGTTCTCTTCCAGTGCCGCCAGGACGTCGTCGATGACGGTCACGAACTCCTGCTCGCTGACGTTCATGCCGCGATGCGTCGCGCGCATGTCGCTGCCGGTGTAGGTTTCGGGTCCACCCGCGCCGGCGCAGAAGAACTCGACCACGCGGCGTTCGACCCGCGCGAGATCCTTGCTGTTCTCGTAGCGCGTCTTGATCAGCGGGTTGGCCAGATGATTCTTCAGGATGCTGCGGGTGATGCGCTCGATGCCTTCGCGACGCCCCAGGCGTTCGTACAACGATGTTTGGGTTTGGCTCACGTGTCGCCCTCCAATGAAAGACCGTCCGTGTTGGATCCGGTCGATGCAAGCGTGCGGCGTCGGCGTTCCTGATTCGTTCCCGGGCCGCTCAAGAAGGTTTCAGGAACGGCGCGCTGCCATTCTTCCGACGCTCGTCATCGCAGGGCCGATGCTTGCTCTCGTGCATTGAGGTTCGCGTGGCCCCTTTCACTTCCTCCCCGGCGCCGGCGCGCAGGGCTTGCGCCCTCGTTCTCGCCGGACCAGACTGCAGCGATGGGCGGCAACGAGCACGACATGGCGTCCGACGCGATCATCGAGATCAATACGCTCGGCGGCTTTCGCGTGCGCGTGGGCGACGCCGAGGTCGGCGCGGACGATTGGCCGAGCCTGCGCTCGGCGCAGCTCGTGCAGCTGCTCAGTCTCGCCGACGGCCACCGGCTGACGCACGACCAGGTGGTCGATGCGCTGTGGCCGCAGCTCGAGCCGGAAGCGGGCCGCGCCAATCTGCGCAAGGCTGCGCATCACGCGCGCCAGGCGCTGCGCCTGCCCGATGCGGTCGTGCTGCAGGGCGGTCATGTTGCGCTCTGCCCTGCACGCACCGTGACGGTCGACGCAAAACGCTTCGAGCGACTGGCCGACGCTGCGCTGGCGCGCGGCGACGCGAGCAGCTGCGCCGAAATCGCGCGCACGTACGGCGGCGATCTGCTTCCGGATTCCCGCTACGAGCCGTGGGCCGAAGCGCCGCGCGAGCGGTTGCGCGCCCGTCATATCGAGCTGCTGCGCGCTGCGCGGCTGTGGGAGCAGGTGGCCGAAGCGGAGCCGACCGACGAGCCCGCGCATCGCGCACTGATGCGGCGTGCGCTCGATGCGGGCAACCGTCCGGCGGCGATCCGCTGGTACGGGCGTCTGCGCGCGGCGCTGCAGGCGCTCGGCGTGCCGCCCGACGCGCAGACCGAGTCGCTCTACGAGGAATGCGTGCGCGGCTTGCGCGTGAGCGGTCCGCGCTTCGTCGGGCGCGACGTCGAACTGGCGCAGATCTCGGCCTGGCTGCGCGCTGCGCCCGAAGAGCGCCCCGCCGGCTGGGTCGTGCGCGGCGCCGCCGGCATCGGCAAGTCCGCGTTCTGCCGCGAGGTCACGAACCTTGCGCGCGCGGGCGGCTGGGCCGTGATCGCGCTCGAAGCGATGCAGGCCGACCGCCCGTATGCAGTGGTGTCGGCAGTGCTCGAACGCCTCGCGCTCGAAAACCGTTCGGTGCTCGATGCGGTCGGCGCAGCGGCACGGTCGGTGCTCGCGGCGCTGAGCCCGCTCGCCGCGCCGGGCGCGCCGCTGAAGGGGCCGCTCGGGCGCCATCAGGTCATCGGGGCCTTTCGCCGGCTGCTGCTTGCCGCTGCGGGCGGGCGCCCGCCGATGCTGCAGGTCGACGATGCGCATCTCGTCGACGAAGCCGATGCCGACGTGCTGCTGCATCTCGCGGCAACCGGAACGCCGGTGGTCGTCGCGCTCGCGTTGCGTCCGAACGCGGCACCGGAGGCGCTGGAGCGCGGTCTGGCACGCCTCGTCGGCGCCGGACGCCTGGCGCTGATCGAACTCGGTCCGCTCGACGACGAGCAGACCGCACGACTGGTCGCCCTGGCTGCGCCGCGGAAGCTCGAGGCGGCGCTCGTTGCGCGCATCGTGCGGTTGGCCGAGGGCAATCCGTTCGCCGCGCTCGAACTCGCACGCGCCGCCGATGCGAGCACGCCGCTGCCGGCCAATGCACGCGCGGCGATTACCGCGCGCTTGTGCGACGCCGGCGACGCCGCGCTGCCGGCGCTCAGGCGTCTGGCGCTGGCGGGCGACGATCTCGACACCGCCACCGTGGTTGCGCTCGCGGGCGGCGACGAAGCGCAGGCATTCGCGCTGCTCGACGCAGCACTGCGCGCGGGTGTGCTCGTGATCGCGGGCGACCGCTATCGCTTTCGCCATGAGCTCGTGCGGCAGGCGCTGGTGGAGGAGGTCCCCCCGCACCGGCGGCTCGCCGTCCACCGCGACGCCGCGCACCGGCTGACGGCGCTCAATGCCGCGCCCGGCGTGATCGCGCGGCACTGGCTTGCGGGCGAGTGCCCCGAAGAGGCGCAGCCGTGGCTGCTCGCCGCCGCACGGCACGCGATGGGCATCGCCGCGTTCGCCGATGCGCTACAGTTTCTCCGGCCGCTACTGGCGCATGCGCCGCGACACGTCGAAGCGCTGCGCTTGCATGCCGAAGCACTCGACGCAATGGGCGATCTGCGCGCGCTGGACGCGTACGAGACCGCGGCCCAGGCCGCAGGCGAGCCGATGTGCCACGACTTGCGCGCCAAAGCGGCGCTCGCTCAGATCAAGGGCGGCAATCCGAAAGGCGCGTTGCTGAGGCTTCAAGGCGTTACGCCGTCGACGATCGACGGCCGCCTGGCGGAAGCCTTGACCTTGAGCGGCGCCGCCGCGCTCGGTTTCGGCGATCCGGCCGCGGGCACGCGCAAGGCCGCCGAGGCGCGGCGCCTCGCGCTGCAGACGGGCGACACGGCCGCGCTGGTGGTGGCGTCCTGGGCGCAGGCCGCCGCGGCGCACGCGCGCGGCGAACTGCACAGCAGCGTCTGGGCCGATCTGCACGAGACGCAGCACGTCCCGCATCTCGCGCTGCGCGTGTTCGACGGCCATCTGTGCATCACGCAGCGTTTTCTGTACGGTGCCCGACCGTACGCCGACGTCATCTCGTTCGCCGACGCGCTCGCCGCCGAGGCGCAGCGGCTCGGTGCGGCGCGCGGCCATGCGTTCGGCGTCACGCTGCGCGGTGAGGCGGAGCTGCTGTCGGGGCAGCTCGATGCTGCCGAAGCGCACCTGACGATCGGCGGCCGGCTGCACCGCGCGATCGGCGGCCATACCGGCGAAGCGCTCGCGCTGCAGCGGCGCGCAGAAGTCGCGCTGTATCGCGGTCAGCGCGATGTCGCCGCGCGCCTGGTCGACGAAGCGCTGGACCTCGCGCGCCAGACCGACATCGGCTTTCATCTGCTCGACCGCATCTACGGCACCCGCATCGCGCTGCACGACGATCCGCAGCACGCGCTCGCCGCGTTGGAGGACGCGCAGGACGCGGTGCGCGGACCCCTCGAAACCTGCCCGGGCTGCCGCATCACTTTCGCCGTGCCGGCGGCGATCGCTGCGGCGCGCGCGCGCCGCATCGACTTGGCGGAGAGGTACGAGCAGGCGGTGGTGTATCTGGCGCAGGTCGTGATGCGCTTGCCCGCGTGGCACGCCGCGCTCGAAGAGGTGCGCGCGCATCTTGCGCTGGCGCGCGGCGACGCACCGAGCGCAACCGCGCACTTCGCCGCAGCAGCCGACGGCTTCCGCACCGCGGGCCAGCCGCTCGACGCGGCGCGCTGTCGCGAACTCGCGACGCGGGTCAAGTAGCCGCCGCCGCAGCGGCCGTCAGAAGCCCCGCGCCACTTGCTTCGCCCGCGTCCCGGCGGCGACGCAATTCACGCCGACGACGGTCCCGCCACTGACGCGCCGTGGATCGACCGGACAGCGGTGCATTCGCGTCGGAAAACCGGCAGTTCAAGGGCGCCGAAGCGGTGCCGATCGCGGCGATGGCTCGGCCTGTTTGGCGCGGAACGGATAGGCGCCACCGGGTCTGCCTTTTGAAGGAATGCGCAGCGACAGCCACATCGTCGCCGCCAGCACGACGACGGTGAACGCGAGCGACCACGCGACCGGGATCTTGTAGATGTCGACCAGCAGCATCTTGGCGCCGATGAACCCCAGCACGATCGCCAGTCCGTAGGACAGCAGGTGGAAGCGCTCGTGCATGCCGGCGAGCAGGAAGTACATCGCGCGCAGCCCGAGGATCGCGAACACGTTCGAGGTCAGCACGATGAAGGGGTCGGTCGTGATCGCAAAGATGGCGGGGATCGAATCGACCGCGAACACGATATCGACGATGCCGATCAGCACGATCACGACGAAAAGCGGCGTGGCCATCTTCACGCCGTCGACGACCGTGAAGAACTTCTCGCCGTCGTAGTCCGGCGCGATCTTCATGCGCCGGCGCATCCAGGCGAGCGCCGGGTTCGCTTCGAGGTCGGGCTCCTGCCCGGCCGCCCACCACATCTTGACGCCGGTGAACACGAGGAACGCGCCGAAGAGGTAGAGAACCCAGTGGAACTGCGCGATCAGCCAGGCGCCGATCAGGATCATCACCGCGCGCAATGCGAGCGCCCCCAGGATGCCGATCATCAGCACGCGCTTCTGGAACTCGGCCGGCACCGCGAAGTAGGTGAAGACCATCAGGAACACGAAGATGTTGTCGACCGCGAGCGCCTTCTCGACCAGGTAGCCGGTGACGAACTCGAGCGCCTTGGTGTCCGCCAGCGCGTTGCCCTCGAGCCCGCCGAGGTACCACCACAGCCAGCCGACGAAAACGAAGGAGACCGCGACCCAGACGAGCGACCAGAGCGCCGCCTCCTTGATCGAGACCTTGTGCGCGCCCTGTTTCGACATTGCGAAGAAGTCGACGAGCAGGGCGGCGAGAACGAAGGACGCAAAAAGCGCCCACATCAGCGGCGTGCCGATGGTCATCATGGGAATGCCTCGTTGTACGGCCTGGCGCGGACCGGGGAGTTGTTGTTGTGCCTTGTTGGTCTTGCCGGCCGGAGCGCCGTATGCGATCCGTTCTGCGGCGCCGGGCGGGAAATCGCGCGCCAGCTCGATTCGCCGTCCGTGCTGACGACGCCGCAGCAAGCAGCCCGGTCTTGCGCCGGGCGATCGAGCTACTCCCCATCAGAGGCGCGCGGATTAGATCAGCGCGACGGTGCGCGTGTCACGTCCGGGGTAACCCTTGGAAAACCGCGCGGTCGCACGCGGCGCGCGACCCGCCGGAGCGGCTACGGATTGCGCTGCAGGAAGCGCGGGATCGACAGCGCGTCGAACAACCTTCCGATGCGCGCGGCCACCGTCGGCTTGTTCGACGACCCGTCGAGGCGCATCAGCACCGAGCCGCCGTGCGGAGCGCGCGCGGTGCGCGGCACGTTCGCCGCCGCGTCGCGCTCGACCGGCTTCGGCGCCTCGGCGCGAACGGTTGCGGTCTGCCTTTCGGGGGCTGCCGCACGCGCGGAGGCGTCGAGCACCGGCGCGAGCCATTCCAGGATCGGCTGCCATTGCGCGAGGTCCGCTTCGACCTTCGACGGCGGCAGGTCGAACACGCTCAGACCCTGATCGACGCAGCGCACGTAGGTCTGCGTTTCGCGCAGCGCGCCGATGAAAGCGATGCTCAATGATTCCGCCCACAGCCGGATCGTTTCGCCCGCCTTCGTGCGCGCGTCGAGCCGCATGCCGACCGCCGCGACCTTGCAGCGGCCGCTCGCCACCCGCGGCAGCGTCAGCAGCTCGGCGTAACACTCCGCGGCCGATTCGCGATCGAACGCCGAATTGCAGACCGGCATCACGATCGCGTCCGCGTACATCACCACGCGCGCCAGGTCGAACCCGCGCAGCCCGCCGGGCGTGTCGAGCACGACGTGCGCGATGCCCGCGGGCGGGCGCACGACGCTCTTCGGATCGACCTTCCAGCCGACGATCGCTGAGCGGCGCCGTTCGTTGCGCCGGCGCAGCCAGGCCTGAGTGGAGAGCTGGCGATCGACGTCGCCGAGCATTACCGGCGTGCCGCGGCGTTCGAGGTAGGCCGCGAGATGCGTCGCCAGCGTGCTCTTGCCGCTTCCCCCCTTGCGATTGACGACTGCGACCACGGGCATGTCTGTTCGCCTCCGGCGACGGGCGCGGCGCCGCGTTCGTCCGCCCTGGCGGCGACGCGCGCGGCGCGCGGGTTCGGCCGATTACAGCATCGCCCCGGCGTCGACGCATGCCGAAGAATAAGCGGGAAGTCGTGGCATTTATTCGACTCTCACGGTCGCGCGGACCCTAGTCCGCGGGACGGCTGCGCCGGCCGACGTCGACCGGCGCAAAGCGGAAGGGCGCGGCGAGCGCGGCGACGATCGCCTTGTCGCGCCCGTACAGGTCGGGCCGGAAGTGCAGCGTGCCGTCGGCGGCGACCTGCGCGGTGAAGTACAGCAGCAGCACCGGAACCGTGTGCCGCACCGGCACCGTCTGCGTGCGGCCGGTCGCGATCGCCTCGCGCAGCCTGTCCTCCGACCAGCGCGCGGGATCGTCGAGCAGAAGCCGCGCCAGATCGAGCGGCCGCTCGACGCGGATGCAGCCCGAGCTGAACGCGCGCGCCGTGCGCTCGAACAGCGCGCGCGTCGGCGTGTCGTGCAGGTACACCGAGTGCTCGTTCGGGAACATGAACTTGATGGCGCCCAGCGGGTTGTCGCCGCCCGGCGCCTGCACGATCTGATACGGAAAGGCGCGCGGGTTCGCGCGATAGGACGCCCAGTCGATCGCGGCGGGATCGATCCGGCGGCCGGCGGCATCGAGCACGCGCATGTGGTGGCGCTCGAGGTACGCGGGATCGGCGATCACCTTCGGCAGCACGTCTTCGCGCAGGATGGTCGGCGGCGCGGAATTCGGGTGTGGTGCGAAACGGTCTTCCGACGACGACGCGCGCCGACCAGACCGGCGCACCGTTGAGCCAGAGCTGCGCGCTGAAGCCGGCGATGTCGACCAGCAGATAGTCGCCGGCCAGCTCGCGCGCGACCCAGCGCAGCCGCTCGAGGTTGGCGCGCACCTGCGCGATGCGATCGGCCACGCCGACGTTCAACGCGGCAAGCGTGGCACGGCCGACGATGCCGTCGGGCTCGAGCCCGTGGCGCGACTGGAAGCGGCGCACGGCCGCTTCGACCGCCGCGTCGAAGACGTGGGGAGCGTCGCCTTCGGCGAGCTCGCCGCTCGCCTGCAGCCGCGCGCGCAGTTGCGCCACGCGCGGGCCGGTCGCGCCGGTTTCGAGCTTCGGGCCGGGCGCGATCTGCGGCCAGTCGCCGGCGCGCTCGACCGCGCGGAGCTGCGCGAGCGCGTTGCGCAACTCGCGATACGCGGGCAGCTTTGGCGCCAGTCCTTCGAGCGCGGCAGCCGGGTCGCGCGCGGCGAGCAACTCCGCGAGCGCCGCGGCGGGATCGATGCCGTCGAGCGTGCGCGCGAAGTTCCACGCGACGTTGAGCGAGCGCGGGTCGGCCTTGCCGAACACCAAGTGGTACGCGAGCCGTACGAACGCATCGGTCGCCAGCAGCTCGCGCTGCGCGGCGGCGCGTACGCGGTCGGCATCGTTGGCTGCGGGCGCGGCCGGCGCGGCGAGCTGGGCCGCGTGATAGTCGCGCGGGTCGAGCCCGTGATCGCGGCTGCCCGCGATCGCTGCCGTGAGCGATTGCATCCGCGCCGGATCCGCCCACAACGGCGCAAATCCGCGGCGCTCGTAGAGCGAGGCAACCAGCGTACGCGCAGCGATCGAACCGGCGCCGATCTGCGCATCGCCGTCGGCGCGCAGCGCCTCGACGCGCCGGCGCAGCGCTTCGACCAGCGGATCCGCGGCCTCGACCGGCGCCGCGACGGCGAACGCGAAGAGGGCGACCGCGATCGCTGCGCCGCAGGCGAGCGCGCGCGCCGCGATCGCGCTAATCCGAAAGCGTGCGGCGTTATCCCGCGTTTCGCCCGCTTCGGCCGCACCGCTTGGCTTTACCATCGGCGGCCATTGCGTCGACTGCCGCACCGATCGATCCGCATGAACGAGAGTTCGCATCCCTGCACCGCGCCGCGCCGCCGCTTTCTGCGGGCGGCCGGCCTTGCCTGCCTCGGGCTGGCGATCGCGCCTCGCACCTGGGCCGCGGCGCCGCGTTCGATCTCCTTCTATCACACGCACACGGGCGAGCGCTTGAGCGTCGTCTATTTCGAGCGCGGCGACTACGTGCCCGAAGCGCTGGCGTCGATCAACACCCTGCTGCGCGACTTCCGCACCGGCGACGCGGCCGACATCGACCCGCGCCTGTTCGACGCGCTGCACGCGCTGAACCTCGCGTGCGGCGCCGGGACGTTCGAGGTCATCTCCGCGTTCCGCTCGCCGCACACCAACGCGCTGCTGCGCAGCCGCAGCCACGGCGTCGCGAAGAACAGCCTGCACACCCAGGGCCGCGCGATCGACGTGCGGCTCGCCGGCTGCGACACGCGCCGGCTGCGCGATGCGGCGATCGCGCTCGGCGCCGGCGGCGTCGGCTACTACGCGTCCTCGGACTTCGTCCATCTCGACACGGGCCGCGTGCGCACCTGGTAGCCGCGCGCTTGATTCAACCCAAGACGGGCGCGGCCGGCCGGCGTATGTTGGCGGCGTGATCCGCGCGCGCCGCGAGCGCGGCTCGGAGCGCCGATGCTGCCCGTTCGTGTCTTCGCGATCCTTTGCGCTGCGTGGCTCCTTGCCGGGGCGTCGTGCCGGCCCGTGTACTCGGATCGGCCGATGGGTGGCGCGCCGGTGGCGCTGCCGAATGCGCAGCTCGCGACCGACGGCCTGTGGTGCTCGCGGCAGGACAAGTCGCAGTGCTGGACCGTCAGCGTCGCCGACGCGGGCAACGGCATCCTGGCGCTTGCGCCGCTGCGCGAGGCGCGCGGGGGCGAGCCGGTTCGCATCCACGTGCGCCACGCGGTGACGCCGAAGGCGAAGCCCGACGAACTCGGCTTCCTGATCCTCAGCGAAGAGGATGCGGCGCTGAAAGGAAGCTACCTGTGGGCGCTCGCCGCGCCGGTCGACTCGGCGCTGCTGCTCGTGTGGTTCCCGTTTCCGCAGACGGCGGCGTTCGCCGAGATGGTCAAGCGCGGCGAGCTGCCGGGGCGCCTCGTCGCGCCCGTCGCCGGGCGCAGCGCGCTGTTCGGCGAAAAGACCGAGCAGACCGTGATCCTCGAGAACCTGATCGACGAGCATCTGCAGCTCATCGTCGACCGGCGCGGGCAGCTGTTCGACCTGTCGATGACTTTCGTCTACGAGCGCGTCTGGCCGCGCTGAACCGGTCACGGACGCGCGATTGACTTGCCGGGTTGCACTCCTAGAGTGGATCGGGCGCCGAGCACGAACGAAACGAAGAATGGAGGAGCACCGTGAAACACAGAACGATCCTCGCGCTGGCGCTGTATGCGCTGGCTGCCGTTCACGCCGCCGCATTCGGCCAGCATGCGAGCCCGCCGGCGAAACTGCCCGGGCTGCAGGCGGCGGCGCAGGTCGCGCGCGACGTGTACGGCATCGCGCACGTGCGCGCGAACAACGACCACGATCTGTACTTCATGCAGGGCTGGGTGCACGCGCAGGACCGGCTGTTCCAGATGGACGTGAGCCGGCGGCGCGCGAGCGGAACGCTCGCCGAACTGCTCGGACCCGGTGCGCTCGCGAGCGACATCGAGCTGCGAACGATCGGCATCCGGCGCGCAGCCGAGCGTTCGATGGCCGTGATCTCGCAGGACGCGCGCGACGCGCTCGACGCGTACGCGGCCGGCGTCAACGCGTTCGTCGCCGCGCTCGCGCAACTGCCGCCCGAATACCAGGCGCTGGAGGTCACGCGCTTTGCACCGTGGACCGCGCTCGATTCGCTGACGGTCGCCAAGTCGATCACGTTCGGGCTGTCGTTCGGCCTCGACGACATCGAGAACACGATCGCGCTGCAGACCTACACGGCGGTGTTCGATCCAGTCCTCGGGCCGGGCACCGGCCGCACGCTGTTTTCCGAGGACCTGTGGCGCTCGCAGCCGTTCTACCCTGCGTCGACCGTGCCCGATGCGTCGGCGACCGCCGCGTTCGCTTCGCGCCGCGCCGCAGATTGGGGCGAGGGTCATGCGTCCGCGGCGAAGCTCGCGCAGCAGTACCGCGAGCGGATCCGCGAGCTGCCTTTCTTCAAGCACCGGCTCGATCGCGACGACCGCCCCGGTTCGAATCAATGGGCCGTGGCGGGCCGCCACACGACGACGCGGCTGCCGCTGGTTGCAAACGATCCGCACCTGGCGGTCGACCAGCCTTCGACCTTCTATCCGATCCACCTGACCGCGCGCAACGTCGACGTGATGGGCAGCGGCTTCGCCGGCGTGCCGTTCGTGATCGTCGGGCAGACGCGCTTCGTCGCGTGGGGCGCGACGGTGAGCCCGCTCGACGTGACCGATCTCTACCTGGAGCAGATCGTTCCCGACGCGACTTCGCCGAGCGGGTTGTCCACGATCTATCAGGGCCGGCCGGAACACGTGATCCCGGTCCCCGAGTCGTATCGCGCCAACGCGATCGGCGACGGCGTGCCCGACAACGTCGTAGCCGTGCCGCCGGGCGGATCGGTTCCCGCGGCCACGCTGATCGTCCCGCGCCGGAACAACGGCCCGATCGTCCAACTCGACCTCGCGAGCGGCGCAGCGCTCAGCGTCCAGTACACGGGCTTTTCCGGAACGCGCGAGGTCGACACGTTCTGGACCTGGAACCGCGCGCGCGATCTCGAAGACTTCCGCCGCGGGCTGCAGTGGTTCGACTCGGGCACGCAGAACTTCGCGTACGCGGACACCGACGGCCGCATCGCGTACTTCGCCGCGTCCGAAGTGCCGGTCCGCGAAGACCTGCAGGCGGGCACGGTGGTCGGACTGCCGCCGTGGTTCATCCGCAACGGCACCGGCGGCAACGAATGGCTGCCCGTGCAGCACCCGCAGCCCGGGCAGGCGGTTCCGTACGAGATCCTGCCGGCCGACGAGATGCCGCATCTCGTCGATCCGCGCGCCGGCTGGTTCGTCAACGCCAACAACGACCCGGCGGGCACCGTGCTCGACAACGACCCGCTGAACCAGCTTCGCCCCGGCGGCGGGCTGTACTACCTGAACGCCGGCTACGACTTCGGCTTGCGCGCAGGACGGATCACCGAGCTGCTCAGAAACAAGATCGCCGCGGGCCCCGTGTCGTTCGGCGACATGCAGGCGATCCAGGCCGACGCGGTGCTGCCCGACGCGCAATTCTTCGTGCCGCTGATCGCGCAGGCGCTGGCGCGCGCGAGGACTTCGCCCAATCCGCTGCTCGCGCCGTTCGCGCTGCAGCCGGGCGTCGTCGAAGCGGTCGGCCGGCTGTCGTCGTGGAGGCTCGGCGCGCCGACCGGCATCGCCGAAGGATTCGATGCGGCCGACGTCGATGGCGTGCGCGGCGTGCCGACCAGCGACGAAATCGTCGAAAGCGTGGCGGCGACGATCTACAGCGTCTGGCGCGGCCAGTTCATCCGCAACACGATCGACGCCACGCTCGCCGGCGTTCCGCTACCGCCGGGGATCGCGCTGCCGAAGCCGGGTGCGCAGCTTTCGATGACGGCGCTGAAGGCGCTGCTCGAACGGCCGCAGCCGGGTGTCGGTGCGTCGGGCGTCAACTTCTTCAACGTGCCCGCGCCGTCGGCCGAAGACCGGCGCGACGTGCTGATCCTCAAGAGCCTGGCGGATGCGCTCGCGCGGCTCGCGGGGCCGCCGTTCCTGGCGGCCTTCGGCGGCTCGACGAACCAGAACGACTACCGCTGGGGCAGGTTGCACCGGATCGTGCTCGACCATCCGCTCGGCGGCCCGTTCAGCGTGCCGCCCGCGTTCGGCGCGTTGCCTCATCCGCTCGGCAGCGCGCTGCCGGGGTTGCCGACCGACGGCGGCTTCGGTGTGGTCGATGCGTCGAACCACGATCCGCGTGCGCAGGATGCGAACGCGTTCATGTTCGGCAACGGCCCGGTCAACCGTTTCGTCGCCGAAGCGGGACGACCCGCAGTGCGCGCCGAATCGGTCTGGCCCGGCGGAACGAGCGGCATTCCCGGCAACGAGTTCTATCTGAACCTGCTGCCGCGCTACCTCACCAACGACACGGTGCCGCTGCTGTTCGGGCGCGATGACCTGCAGCACGACCTGCATAGCGTGCTGCGCTTCGTACCGGCGAAGTAGCCGGCGCGACCATGCTCCTTCTCCCCGCTCGTCGGGGAGAGGGGGCTTGCGCGCCCTTACTTCGATCTACGCGTTCGCCGCGGCGGCCGCGGTTTCTTCGTCCGCCGCTCCGGCAGCACCGCACGCAGCAGCGCCTCGCAATCCTGCTGAGACATCACGCGCGGCACCGGGTAGTTGAAGTCGGCTTCGCGGCAGGCCGCGCGCGCCAGTTGCGGAATGTCCTCTTCGCGCAGCGCGTCGAGGCAGCGCGGAATGCCGATCCTGCGGCTCAGCGCGTCGATCGAGTCGAGGAACTTCTGCGCGAGCTCCGCTTTGGGCTCGTCCGCGCCGCCCAGCTTCGCGTGCCGCGCGAGCACGGCCAGCTTGCCCGTGATCGCTGTGCTCGAAAACCGCAGCACGTGCGGCAGCATGATCGCGTTGGCTAGGCCGTGCGGCGTGTGGTACTTGCCGCCGAGCTGGTGCGCGATCGCGTGCACGTTGCCGACGTTGGCGCGCGTGAACGCGAGCCCCGCGTAGGTCGAGGCGAGCGCCATCTTCTCGCGCGCGGCGAGGTCCTTGCCGTTTTCGCAGGCGCGCGGCAGGTTCTCGTAGATCATGCCGACCGCCGCGAGCGCCATGCGGTCGGTGAACCGCGTGCCCCAGTAGCCGATGAACGCCTCGATCGCGTGCGTCAGCGCGTCCATGCCGGAGGCGGCGGTCACCTGGCGCGGCAGCCCGGTCATCAGCAGCGGATCGAGCGCGGCCATCTTCGGCACGATGCGCGTGTCGGCGATCACGAGCTTCGCTTCGCGCTGCGGATCGGAGATGACCGCGGCGACCGTCACCTCGGAGCCCGTGCCGGCCGTGGTCGGCACCGCGTAGATCGGCGGCGGCGCATGCAGGCCGCGGAAATAGCCGACCAGTTCGCGCGGGTGCTTGCCGTTCGCCGCGGCCAGCCCGATCGCCTTGGCCGCGTCGATCACCGAGCCGCCGCCGATCGCCACCAGCGCATCGCACTTGGCGTAGCGGAACACCTCGATGCCTTTTTCGATCACCGGGATCGGCGCGTCGGCGGCGATCTCGTCGAATACGACGAAGCTGTCCGCCGCGTCCGGCCGGCCGGCGCCGAGCGCGTCCGCGAGCGGCGCCATCAGCCCGAGCTTCGCGACGATCGGGTCGGTCACCACCATGATCCGGCGATGGCCGAAACCCGCGATCGCCTGGCCGAGCCGCGCACTCGCGCCGGGCCCGACCAGCAGCGTCGGCTGCGGGATCGGCAGCACGCGCGTCACCAGGCCGGCGGCGCGCTTCGCCGCGGGCAGTCCGATCGTGCGGGCGAAATCGCCAAGCCTGTTCGGAATCAAAGGGACCCTCCGCGAGCTGTGATTGACTGGCTGTATCGGCGCGGCCGCAAGCCGCGCGTACAAGCGCATTTCGGCACGGATTGCAGATGAAGAATGTGATCGGCGTCAGCCTCGGCGCACGCAGCCAGGACTTCGAGTTCGCGACCCGCTTCCTGGGGCACCGCATGACCGTGCGGCGCATCGGCGCCGACCGCAGCACCGAGCGCGCGGCCAGGCTGCTCCGCCACTGGGAGACGCGCGCCGACGCGATCGGCCTCGGCGTGGCGAACAACGGCCGCGCGGCGCTCGGCGGCGCCGACGACGAAGCCGGCGCGCGGCTCGCGCACCTGGTGACCCGCGTGCCGGTGAGCACCGGCGCGCGGCTCGGCGAGATCTTCCTCGAATGGGCGCTGCGACGCGCGCAGATCCGCCTCGGCAACTACTTCAACAACACGAAGGTGCTGTTCTTCTCGGGCGCGGCCGACTACAAGCTGGCGATGTCGATGTCCGAGTACACCGACAACCTGCAGTTCGCCGATCCGGTGCGCCGGCTCGGCATCCCCAAGCTGCTGACTTCGCTCGACGCACTCGCGGCGTACACGCGCGGCGCGCACTACGTCGCCGACTGGAAGCCGCGCAAGCTGCCGGCGGCGCCGGTGCTCAAGCTGTGGTCGAACCACGTGCTGCGCAAGGCGATGGCGAGCGCGACCGTCGTCGTCGCACCCGTGCACGAGCTGGACGACTTCGGCCTCGAGGAGCTGGCCGGCAAGACCATCATCACGTCGACCGTCAACGACGAGCGCATCGCGCAGTTCCGCGACAAGGGCGTGCACATGGTGATCGACGGCGCCCCGTTCATGGCGGGCCACGTGCTCGGGCCGCATCTGCTCGACGCGATGATCGTCGCCGCCACCGGCAAGGCGCCGGACGAGCTGCTCGAGGACGACTACCTCGACATCATCACCGAGCTGCAGCTCGAACCGCGCATCGTCTATCCGAACGGCTTCAAGCGGGTCAACCGCTTCGCGTTCGTGATCCACCCGCTGTCGCAGGAGTACTTCAAGATCGTCAAGCCGATCGAGATCCTGTCGCGCGTGTCGCCGCCGGTGTTCCTGAACTCGATCGAGAAGGTGATGGCGTACGCACCGCCCTTCGTGTATTCGCGCGTGACCGGCGTCCAGTCGCCGACCGGCGTGGAGGCCGAGGGCTGGCTGATTTCGGTCGGCGGCACGCCGCGCGAGATCATGAGCCGCAGCCCCGAGTTCACCTACCGGCGGCTGCTCGATGCGGCGAAGATGGCGCGCAAGCTCGGCGCGCAGATCATGGGGCTGGGCGCGTTCACCAAGGTCGTCGGCGATGCCGGCGTCACGGTCGCCAAGCGTGCGCCGCTGCCGATCACGACCGGCAATTCGTACAGCGCCTCCGGCGCGTTGTGGGCCGCGCACGACGCGGTGCTGCGCATGCGGCTGCTGCCGCCGCCCAAAGGCAAGGAGCGCGTCAAGTTCAAGGCGATGGTCGTCGGCGCCACCGGATCGATCGGTTCGGCCTGCGCGCGCCTGCTGGTCAAGGCCGCCGAGGAGGTCTACCTCGTGTCGCCGGAGACGGCGAAGCTGCTCGCGCTGAAGGAGTCGATCCTGAAGGAGACGCCCGACGCGAAGGTCTATCTGTCCGCGCGCGCCGACAAGGACCTCGCCGACATGGACATGATCGTCACCGCGACCTCGGGCGCCGGCAAGAAGGTGCTCGACATCATGAAGGTCAAGCCCGGCTGCGTGATCACCGACGTCGCGCGCCCGCTCGACCTGCCGCCCGACGAGGTCGCCAAGCGGCCGGACGTGCTGGTGATCGAGTCCGGCGAGATCCAGCTGCCCGGCGACGTGAAGATGAAGAACATCGGGCTGCCGAAAGGCGTCGTGTACGCGTGCCTGGCGGAGACGATCGTGCTCGCGCTCGAAGGCCGCTTCGAGAACTTCACCGTCGGCCGCGCGATCGAGTGGGAGAAGGTGCGCGAGATCTACCAGCTCGGGCTGAAGCACGGCATGAAGCTCGCCGCGATCTCCGGCGTCAACGGTCCGTTCAGCGACGAAGACATCGAGCGCGTGCGTGCGCGCGCGCTCGAAGCGCGCGCGAAACAGGAAGCCGCACGCGAGGCGGTGCAAGCGAAGAAGGTGGCGCGCGTGGGACGGAAGTCCGCAAGCGCCGTCCGCCGCCAGCCGCCGTCGCGCAAACGCGCTACTGCTGCCGTACCCGCGTGACGCGAACCCCCCCTTTGAAAAAGGGGGGCAGGGGGGATTTCACGATCGCCCGAGAGCAGAGGCTGTGAAATCCCCCTCGGTCCCCCTTTACAAAAGGGGGAAGAAGACAGACGCACCTTCGGTGCGTGTGAATCGGATTCCCCCCTCCGGTCTCCCTTTACGAAAGGGGGAGGAAGGCAGACGCACCTTCGGTGCGCGGCGAGTCGATTCCACCTCGTTTCCCCTTTGCGAAAGGGTGAGGACGACCTCCACCGCGCGCAGCATCTCCGCCTCGGCATGAAGATTCGCATTGCGATCGGGCGTTGCGGCGACTAAGGTCGAAGCGCTCGTCGGCACTTCGTCGCGACGTCCCGTTCTGCGCGGGCGCTCGGCCCGCGCGTCCGCTCACCGTGCCCGCCCGCACTGCGGCGGCGCCTTCACCGGAGGAGCTCCCGTATGCCCACCGCTCGCAGCCTCGTCGCTCTCGATTTCGGATTCGCCGACGGCACCGATGTCTCGCGCAAGGCGCATGCGGTGCGCCGGGTCGGCATGCTGGAGGCCGACCGCAGCCACCGGCGCATGAAGTTCAAGGGCGCGGGCTTTCTCGAAATCGCGTCGAGCGAAGCGCTGGCGAAGCTCGACAGCTTCACCGTCGAGGTCGAATTCTCGGTCGACCGCATCGGCGGTCCGCAGCAGGTGCTCGAAGGGCAGGCGCTGCCGGTGTCGCTACGCGTGGAGAAGGACGGCACCATCGTCGCCGCGGTGCAGACGACGCAGGGCTGGGAGTCGGTCGATTCCGGCGCGCGCAAGCTCGCCAACCAGGAGCGCGTGGCGGTGCGCATCGTGCACGATGCCGGCAAGTCGCTGCGGCTGGAAGTCGACGACCGCGCTGCGGGTACGACGCCATTGAAAGGCGGACTGCGTCGCACCGGCAGCGGCGGCCTGCTGATCGGCGCGAAGTCCGAGGGCAAGGCGCAAGCCTTCCGCGGCTCGGTCGGACAGGTGCGCGTGCGCGACGGCGCGGTCGACGCGATCGCGCTGGCGACGCGCGAGCGCTGGGCGGCCGACATGGCGGGACGGTTGAAGAAGCACCTGCGCTTCGACGGCAGGATCTACGTCGAGCCGGACCCCGACGCGGTCGATCATCGCTTCGACACGATCAAGGGCATCCTGCGCGCCGCCGGCGTGCAGGACGTGTCTCAGTTGGCAACGCTGCGCATCGACCGGCGCACGGTGGTTCCGCCCAACATGCTGCTGATCGCGCCGCGCAAGGTGAGCCTGCCACCGATCGACTGGGGCACGGTCGCCGGAACGATCGCGACCGCGGAAGTCGCGAGCGCTGTGCTCGCGACCGCGGCCGCGCTGCCCAATCGCAACAGCCGCGCGGTGTTGCAGAAGGCGGCCGGCGCCGCGGTCGCGACTGCCGGTGCGACTGTCGCGCGCGCGCCGATCGAAGCGCGCGCCGAGGTCGCACCGCGCCTGGCGAATGCGGCGCGAGCGGGATCGCCGCCGGCCGCGCTCGGCGCGATGGCGAGCGCGTTGCGCTCGACGACCGGCCTGCGGCGCATCGCCGCGCTCGACCGGCCGACGCTGCGCGAAGTCGTGCGGCCCGCGCGCGGCATCGAGATCGTCGATCCCGACCTGCTGCCCGCGCTCGACAGCGACCGCCCGGCCGACTGGCCGGCGCAGTCGATGCCGATCCATTCGCTGCTGTCGCTGGTGACGATCCCGATCAACACCTCGGTGATCATCGCCGGCACGCTCGATCTGACCAACCAGCAGCTCGTGATCGAGCCGAACGTCGAGACGCTGTACATCATCGCCGAGGAGATCGTCGGCGCGCCCGACGCGGCGATCACGTGGCGCCGGCCGGGCGGATCGACGCCCGCGATGGCCGACGATCCGGCGAAGGACGGCCGTTCCTACTCGGGCGTGCACACGCCCGACGGCTCGCGCAATGGATTGCGCGGCGGCGACGGACTCGACGGCGCGCCGGGTATCGCGGGCGCCAACGGCGTCGACGCGCCGAACCTCGAGATCTGGGCCAAGCGGCTGACCGCGATGCCCGACATCGACCTGAACGGCGAGAACGGCATCAAGGGCGGACGCGGGCAGCGCGGCGGGCGCGGCGGCAACGGCGCGCGCGGCGCGGGCGGCGAATGGTGGTGGTTCTTCGGCGTGCACTGCTGGAAGAGCCCGGGCCACGGCGGTAACGGCGGCGACGGCGGCGACGGCGGCCGCGGCGGACCGGGCGGCGACGGCGGGCGCGGCGGCAACGTCGCGATCGGCGTGCTCGAAGGCACGCTCGCGACGACCGTCACCGCGCGCGCGTTCAAAATCAGCAATCAGGGCGGACAGCCCGGCCGCGGCGGCGATGGTGGACCCGGCGGCATGGGCGGCGCCGGCGGCACGCACGGCAACGACTACGTCGACGGCGAAGAAGTGTGCGGCGACGGTGTCGACGGCACGCGCGGCGCGCAGGGCCAGCCCGGCGCGGCGGGACCCGACGGCCGAGCAGGACAAAGCGGCACGCTGAGCTTCTTCGAGTTCACCGAAGAAAGCTGGAACGAGCAACTCACGCGCCCGTGGCTCTACGAGCTGACGCCGGTGCAGGCGTTCCCCGGCAACACGCTCAACATCACCGGTACGCGCTTTGCCGACACCGATCGCATCGTGCTCGACACCTTCACGCTGACGCCGACGATCCTCGCCGACGAAAGCCTCGCGGTGACGATTCCTTCGACGATCACCGGCGGCGAGAAGGAAGTCTTCGTCCGCCGCTTCGACGGCACCGAAAGCAACCGATTGCGGCTGTGGATCAAGCCGCAGCTCGATGCGATCGCTGCCGCGCCGGTGCCGGGCAGCACGATGACGCTCGCCGGCAAGGCCTTCCTCGCCGGCGCGAGCGTCAGCTACGCCGGTGCGGCGATTCCCGCGACCGACGTGACGCGCACGTCGCTGAAGTTCGTCGTGCCGAGCACGGGCGCCGGCGACAGCGCCGAGCGCAACGTCTCGATCGCCGTGCGCAACCCCGACGGGCTCGTCAGCAACGCGCGCACGATCACGATCCCGCGCATCATCGACTCGGGTCTCAGGGTCGACGTGCACGGGCTGTCGTTTCCGAACTTCGACGTCGGCGCGCCGTCGTGGGGAACGTTCGAGGACACGTACGGCGCGTTCGAGGTCTGGCACGAGCTGCTCGACCCGGTGTTCGGCCATCCGGTGCTGACGACCGCCTTCTACATCTTCTACGAGCACTTCCTGAAGGGCGAAGGCGCGGGCGGGCTCGCGACCGGCTTCTGCACGTCGCTGTCGGCCAAGGTGCTCGACGAGTTCTGGACCGGCAGCACCGACACCTTCACGCGCATCAGCCTGACCGACGCGCTGCGGCGCGATCTCACCGCGATCCACGGCCGGCTGCTCAGCCGCGAGTCGCTGATCGACTTCCACGACCAGGGGCGCAACGGCACCGCCAACGTCGCGACGAGCTTCCGCCGCATCGAGCAGAACCTGCGCGACGGCGGCGACCGCGAGTCGTGCCTGATGCTGTTCTTCGTGCCGAGCGGCGCGGCCTGGGACGGCGGCTATTTCGACAAGCTCGGCGACAGCCACTGCATCGTGCCGTACCGCATCGTCTATCCGGCCGGCCACGACGGCACGTCGATCGCGGGCGTGAAGCTCTTCTGCTGGGACTGCAACCACCCGTTCTCGACGACCGACGATGCGGCGCTGAATTGCCGGCTCGAATTCCGGATGACCGACGGCGAAGTCCGTTTCGACTACTTCGACGGCGGTAGCACGGCTCGATTCTGCAGCGAAGACGGCATCACGCTGGCGACGATGACGAACGGCAAGTACCTGCTGTCGGACCACGACATGCCGTTCTCGGGGCCGCTCGGGTTGACGACCTTCGTGATCGACTTCCTGCTGTCGCCCGCCGACCTGCTCGTCGAGAACGAGGCGGGCCAGCGCACGGGGCTGCAGGGCAATTCGATCGTCGCCGAGATTCCGGACAGCCACCCGTGCTACCTCGTCAAGGGCGCCTACCTGCTTCCGCAGAACGAAGCGCTCACCCGGCGCATCACCGGCAACGCGGCCGGCAACTACACGTACCACTCGATCGCGCCGAACGGCGTGTCGATCTCGCTCGAAGGCGTGGCGACCGCTGCCGGGCAGGTCGACGTGCTCGCCGCCAACGCCGACGGCACCAGCCTCCGCTTCACGCCGGCCGCGGCCAAGAGCTTCACGCTGAACCTCGCGCGCGAAGTCGCGGGCCAGGCGCGCGCGGTGACGATTACCGGCGTGGGCGGCGGCCCCGCGAGCGCGATGGACCTGAACCTGAGCCCCGATCTTTCGGTCGTTCGCGTCGGCAACACCGACGCCAACCGCACGGTCGACGTTCAGGTCGGCCAGATCGTCAAGGAAACCGGCGCCAACGCGAAGCTCAACCGCAACGGCGTGGCGCTGCCGACCGCGCACGATCTGGTCGTCACCGTGACCGACTGGGACGACCTGGCGCTGACGGTGAGGGCGTTGCCGTTCGAGTGAGCGCGGGTTCGACCCGCCCGAACGGCTTGGCGCCGTCGTGCCGCGGCGCGGGCGTGTCGCCCGCGCGCCGGGGATGCGCCGTGCGAACGAGGCTGCCATGAAACAGATCCACGACTGGCTGTCCGAACTCTTTCCCGACAAGCGCCACTCGCGCACGCTGCTGCTCGTGCTTCTCGCGTGCGCCTTCTATCCCTTCTACCTGCTGACGTTGTACATGGCGGACAAGGGCTTCTACGCGTACGAAGCGTTCTCCAGCATCTTCGGGCTGGTGATCCCGTTTCTGCTGATGGCATTCGTCTTCGGGATCGTGTTGTTGCTGTTTGCCGGGCTGTTCTGGGGCGGCGCTCTGGCGGCGCTCGCGATCGTGCTCGGCGGCGCGCGATCTGCGCGGGCCGGCAGTGAAGGAACGCCTGCGGCCGAGTCGACCGAGCCGGTGCGCGCCGGCGGTCTGACCGCCGAGGACAAGAAGTCGCTGAAGGGCGCGGCCGGCATCGTCGCCTTCAACGTCGTGATGCTGGCCGCGTTCGGATTCGCCCTTTACGGCAGCGATGCCGGCGAAGCGACGCGCTTCTTGAAGGGCGTTCTGATCGGCTCGCTCGTGCTCGGCCTCGTGCTGGTCGTGATCCAGGCGACGCCGCCGGCGGCGCGCTTCACGCTGTACGCGATCCTCTTCGTGGCCGGCCTGTTCGTGCCGATGTTCGCGCGCGAGCAGACGACCGCGGCGGTCGAGGCGACGCTCGCGCAGTTCCGTCTCGGCGGCGTGCTGGTCACCGTCGCGCCGAACGCCGCCGCTCCGCTGGATGGTCCCGGCACCGGGCTGCGCGGCAGGCTGGTGCTGCTGTCGTCGTCGAACCTCTATCTGGAGGCCGGCTGCCCGCGCCGGTTCCTGATCGTGCCGCGACAGCCGTCGATGCGGTTGGAGTTTGCCGAGATCCGAACGGCAGGGCTCAAGGACTTCGACTGTCCGCCGGAGGCCGGGCGGCCTTGACGGCGCAGAGGCAGGTCTTCTTCACTTCCGCGGCGCGCGCTGCACGCGCCGCCGCCTGCAACGATTGGCGCGCGGTGCGCAGATTCCTCCTGAGCCTGTCGAAGGGCGGCACGGACCACCACGAACCCACTCCAGATGCCGGACATACGACTGCAGGCTTTCCCAAAGCGCCAGATCTATCAATCAGTCCGCTTGCGCTGGGAGGGAGTCTATATAGAGACATTAGGCTGCACTCTCGGGACGCTTCTGCAGAATGCCGAGCTCAAGCATTCGCGCAAGAGCAGCCTCTGGGATAAGAATGTCGTCTCTCGCAACGGCTTCCACTAGCGACAGGAACCACTCGTACTTCTCCTTGTGCTGAGGATGAGCGTCGAGGAGGCGCTTTGCCCGTTTGGCGGCGCTAGCGAACCAGTACTCGTTAAACGGATTGACGATGCTGTGGCCGCCAAAGTGAAGCAGAGGTGCCTTGAACGGGCCGTGCTGGAAGCGTGGAACCCATGCTTCGATTCCGAGTGGAATTTCCTCTGAGATGACCACTGCCGGAATCTTGACGGATTTCTCGAGCGCGACAGCTTTAACGAGCGCATCGCTGACCACAAACAGATTGCCACCCTCCTTCTCTTCCCAGTACTTCCCGTACGCTACTCCTCCGCGGATGAGCCAATCCCGCATGAGCGCTGCCCAGTGCAGCGCAACGATCGCATTCACGACGTCCGGCAATTCATCAGAAACGATCAATATGGAGTCGGAGTACACGGAGACTTGGGCCTTCGGGGGAAAGGGCCACTGTCTGACATCACTCCGGAACTGCTGATACAGAGCGATCGACGCGTCAAAGTCGTGCAGAACCGCCGAAGAGAACCCGAGTACATCGCAGAAGCCAACGTACTTCAAGGGTGCGGGGAAGCCGAGCATAGTCTGTGCGGCCCAACGTTGGAGTTAGGCGTCGCTGGTGCTCTACATGCTAGAGCCATACAGCGGCAACTTGGGCGAGAGTGCCGACGACAATGAACCAAAACCCCGTGGACGGCTTGAAGAACGCATAGGTGCGGAGCCATGTGCGGATCGGTGTGTCTGGATTGTCGATGACCTCCCTCGTGATGTACAAGGGAGGACCGTACGGGTATTCCTCTTCGTCTCCGTAGCGCTCGAGGATCTTTGTGAATAACCCGGCAACTTCAAGCTGCACCACACCCGTAAGAGTGGCGAGCAAGCCAGTCGTTCCCATTAGCTTTCCAGCACTGGGCCACCTGAGAACGACGCCGTAGAGCGCGACCGCTGCAACGATTGCAGTGCCAACGAGTAAGGCCGAAAACGCGATGCGCTCACTGCGTTTGAAGTAGTTTGGCACTGAACCTCGCTCTGATGGCAGCGGCAGGTTGCTGATCGACCGTGCGCGACGCCTAACGCTCGTGTTGAGCGGCGGCCGACGAGCGTAGCGAGGAGGGCACCGCAAGCATGCGAAGCGCGCTTGCGGCCGTCCGCACGAACACGGGGTTGGGCGTCACCGTGGCTCAACCCCCGCGGTACCCGTGGCTCCCAATGCGATGTCCGAGCTCAGTCACATTCAATCTCGCGCGTAGACGTCCAAACGTACGGATCGCTGCAGACCTGCTCGCCGTTTACCGTGACTTCCCAGCCGATGAGGTAGCCGTTATCTCCCACGAGGCGTGCGGCTGCGGCAGAGGCCGCAACGCCAACCATGACGCCGAGCATGAATCCGGAGACGAAACGTTTCATGGATCCTCCCTCTGTGAATCCATCGATACCAGCAATGACGCCCAACCTTAACTCAGGCCGCGCCAGCGGGCCGGATAACCTGGCACATCGACCGATAACCCGGCTTGGACAATCGACAGAAGGACCTGTGTTCTCATGACCTTGTGCTCCCGCGCGACGGTTGACTAGCGCACCAACCAACGCGGCAAATCCGGCGCCGGGGGAGCGGATGCACAACCGCTCGGGCAGACACACCCGATTGGTGCGATCGACGCCCACATCATTCGTCACCCAAACCCGATGGGACTCTTCGGGATGCCGGCGGCGGTTCCGTCAGTCTGCGGATCGCGTCCGGAACGCCCGCAATCGCCGCGTCGTGGGAAATCCGACCGCCTTCAGCAGCACCTTGATCCGGCTAACTGCACTGCCCCGTATACCCGCACGCCGTGCAGAACTCGCAGCCGTCGCGCTTGATCATCGCGGCGGCGTGGCAGCTCGGGCAGACCTTGCCTTTGATCGGCGGGGTTTCGTGCTCGATCACCTTGACCGCGTCGGGCAGCGCGAGGATGCCGGCGCTCTGGATCGCGCGGCCGTCGTCGTCGAGGATGCCGAGCACCTTGTACCGGTGCAGCAGCAGCGTGGCGATGTAGGCGACCGTGCTCGGGTACAGCGCCGAGCGCTCCTCGCCGGGCACCGGCGCCCAGAACTCGCCGTTCTGCTCGCCGAAGTTCAGCAGCTTCTTCAGCTTCAGGCCGATCCAGTTGGCGTCGACCACGCGCATGTCGAGCGAGATCAGCTTGCACAGGCCGTCGAGCACCTTCGGGTATTCGCCGGCGAGCCAGATCGAGTACGGTCGACGGCTGCCGTCGGGCAGGTGCAGCTCCTTGACGCCGAGCACGAAGTCGTCGCCGGTGTTGGCGTTGTTGATGTCGACCGTCCAGCTCATCGTGCCGAGCGGGCCGGCCTTCGGCTCCTTCTTGCTGAACAGCGCGTTCAACACCGGCGTCGGGTGCCTGTCGATGTCCTTGAAGGTGCCGAGCTGCTCGCAGCGGAGCCGCACGATATTGGCGAACGCCGCGACCACGCCGTTCTGGTACACGCGTTCGCCCGACGGCGGCATCGCCAGCAGGAAGCCCTGCTCGTCGCGCGCCTTGGCGAGCGCGTCGAGCTTCATCTTCAGCCACGCGCGGTCTTCGCTGCGCATGTCCATCGACAGCGCCTTGGCGATCGCACCGAGTCCGCGCGGCTGCTCGGCGCCGTTGACCCACACCTCGAACGGCATCGGCCCGTGGCCGTTGTTGTCGATCTGGCCGATGAAGATCGCGAAGCTCTCCTTGCGTTCGGGGATCTCGACCATGTAGGTCCACGCCATGTTGCCTTCGGCGAGGTCGGGCCGGCCCGGCCACTTCAGGCTCGCGAGCGCGGGCTGCGGCGCGGAGGCGAGCCGCACGCGGCGATCGGGGTCGTCCTTCAGGTCCTGCGGCGTCGACGAAGGTGTCGCGGCCGGTTCCTTCTTGACCTCGAGCACCGAGCCGATCACGTTGTTCGGCCGGTAGGTCGTGATGCCTTTGAGTCCCGCTTTCCACGCTTCCAGGTACAGGTTGCGGAAGTCGTCGAACGGATAGTCCTCGGGCACGTTGACCGTCTTGCTGACCGCGGCGTCGATGTACGGCTGCACCGCTGCGATCATCAGCATGTGTTCGACCGCGCCCATCTCCAGCGCGTGCACGAACGCGGGCGGAAGATGGTTCGTGTCGCCGCCCATGTGCTTGTACAGGCGGTACGCGTAGTCCTCGACCGCGTACTCCTGCTTGCTGCCGTCGGGCATGCGCTTCTTGCGGATGTAGGTCCACGAATACGTGGGCTCGATGCCGCCGGAGGCGTTGCCGGCGAACGCGAGCGAAATCGTTCCGGTCGGCGCGATCGACAGCAGGTGCGAGTTGCGCAGGCCGTGCTTGCGGATCTTCGCCTTCAGATCGTCCGGCAGGCGCGCCGCGCAGTGCGGGGCGGCCAGGAACTTGTCGGCGTCGAACAGCGGGAAGCGGCCCTTTTCCTGCGCGAGGTCGACCGACGCTTCGTACGCCGCGTCGCGCATCGCGCGCGCGATTTCGCCCGCCAGCGCGCGCGCCGGCGCGCTGTCGTAGCGCAGGTTCATCATCGTCAGCGTATTGCCGAGGCCGGTGAAGCCCAGCCCCACGCGCCGCTTGTTGCGCGCCTCGTTGAACTGCTCGGGCAGCGGCCACAGCGTGGCGTCGAGCACGTTGTCGAGCGCGCGGATCGACGTCTTGACGACGTCGCGGAACTTGACGAAGTCGAACGCCGGCGCGTCGCTGAACGGATCGAGCACGAAGCGCGTCAGGTTGACCGAACCGAGGCAGCAGCAGCCGTAGGGCGGAAGAGGCTGTTCGCCGCACTGCCCGGTGACCAGCCCGTTGAAGATCACGCTGTTGCGATCGGGCTGCGTCGTATCGAACACCGCCTCGCGGCCGACGTGAACGATCGACCTGACGCGGGTCGTGAAGCGCTGCGTCTTCAGCAGCGCCTTGTCGGCGACCCACGCGCGGTACTTCGCGTTCTTCGCGTCGCTCAGGAAGCCGATCTCGCGCATGAAGTGCTCGCGCGATTCGCCGTCGATGATCAGCTCGTAGTCGGCGCGGCACGCGTACGCGCGCTTGCCGCCGCGGCCGTCGGGCAGCAGGCGCTCGCCGCCGTCGCGCCGCTTGCGGATGCGGCAGAACACGCCGAAGTTCGCCAGCAGGATCTGAACGTCTTTCAGCAGACCGGGTTCGCTCGACGCCAGCCGGATCGAGCAGGTCTGGCTGTTGGACGAGACATTGACGGTGCCGTCGGTCTGGAACAGTCCCTGCAGATAGCCGCGGACGCAGTCCTCCGTTCCGCGCCAGATCACTTCCGGAACGGAATGCTTGCTCCTGGCGGTAAACCCGTAGTGCTCGAGGAAGCGGGCGAGCAGCACCGAGCGGATGAACACGTGATTGCGTTCGGGCACCGCGACCGGCGTAACGCGGTACTCGCGTGCGGTCGCGGCCATGCCTGCGATCAGGCCGTTGACGGCCGCCGCGATCGCCGGCGCGAACGTCCGGTCCTCGCCCCAGAAGTTCACGATCGCGGCGTTTTCGCCGTTGCCGCGATTCGTGAAATGTCCGTCGCCGGTGATCAGGCCGATCAGCGTGCCCAGTTCGGCGCTGCCGTCGGTTCCGAACTGCCCCTTGCCCGACTGCACGAGCAGCTCGTCGCCCGGCCGCAGTTCATGCAGTTTGATCTTGCCGCGCTGCGTGTAGAAGTCGTGCCACGCGGTGGCCTTGATCTCGTAGCCATCCTCGGTTTCGACGCGGTAGACGTCGGCTTCGTATGCGGTCATGAAGGCGGGTTTGGCTGCGCGCACCGCCGTGCCGCGCTCGCCGTCGAGCGTGCGGCGGTCGACGGTGGCCTGCAGCGCGACGCCGGCCGCATGCAGATCGCCGATCCGCACCATGCCGTATTGCGTGTGCAGCCGCGTGTCCGCCGTGACGCAGGGGTTGGTCGCCGCGATCGTCTCGCAGTACGCGAGGTTGTTGTCCTGGTTGACGCGGTCGATGAAGACCACGCCCGGTTCGGCGTGGTTGTAGGTCGACTGCATGATCTGGTCGAACAGGTCGCGCGCGCGCGCCTTGCGGTAGACCCAGGTGCCGTCGGGGCGCTGGTAGCTGCTGTCGCGGTCGAACGGCTCGGCCGCGTGCCACAGCTCGACTTCGCCGTCGGCTTCGACCGCGCGCATGAAGGCGTCGGTCACTGCCACGCTCATGTTGAAGTTGGCGAGCGAACCGTCGCGCTTGGCGTGGATGAAGTCCTCGATGTCCGGGTGATCGCAGCGGAGCATGCCCATCTGCGCGCCCCGGCGCGCGCCGGCCGACTCCAGCGTCTCGCAGCTCTTGTCGAACACGCGCATGTACGACAGCGGGCCGCTCGCGCGCGAGTGCGTGCCGTGCACCAGCGCGCCGCGCGGGCGGATCAGCGAGAAGTCGTAGCCGACGCCGCCGCCGCGCCGCATCGTCTCGGCCGCCTGCTGGAGCGCGAGGTAGATCGACGGCACGTTGTCCTTGGTGCCGCTGATCGCGTCGCCGACCGGCTGCACGAAGCAGTTGATCAGCGTGGCGGCGATTTCGGTGCCGGCGGCGGAATTGACGCGGCCGCCGGGAATGAAGCCGTCGACCATCACTTCGTAGAAGCGCTGCTCCCATTCGGCGCGCACTTCCGGCTTCTCGACCGCGGCGAGCCCGCGCGCCACGCGGCGGCGCACGTCGTCGACGGTCTTCTCGTCGCCCTTGGCGTACTTCTCCAGCAGCACGTCGACGGAGATCGGCTGTTCGTCGAGCAGCAGTTGTGCCTTGTCGAGTTTCATCGTTGTTGTCTCCTGGGCGGCTGCTCGGACCTTCGCAGCACTTGAGGCGCGCAATATAGGCAGCCGCCCGCGTTGCGGAATTGATTTGAATCGATTTCACGAAGACTACACCCGCCAAACGAAGCCGGAAAAAAGCACAAGATATGGGACCACGCCCCGGCAACCGGCCAACATCTTGCGGTTTCGGGCCCTCAGGGGCGGGTGCCGGAAAGCGCCGGATCGAGGCGCGCAACGCGCTCGATATACTCGCCGCGATGCCACGGACCGGAGCGCCGCCATGAACCTGCAGCAGTTCCGCTTCCTGCGCGAGGCCGCGCGCCAGAAGTTCAACATCACCGCGGCGGCGCGCGCGCTGCACACCTCGCAGCCGGGCATCTCGAAGGCGATCATCGAGCTCGAAGGCGAGCTCGGCGTTTCGATCTTCGCGCGCCAGGGCAAACGCATCCTGGGGCTGACGCCGCCGGGACAGCAGGTGCTCGGCGCGGCCGAGCGGATCATGCAGGAGGTCGACAACCTCAAGAAGCTCGCGCGCGACTACGCGGGCTCGCCCGAAGGCACGCTGCGCGTGGCGACGACGCATACGCAGGCGCGCTACGTGCTGCCGCCGGTCGTTCAGAAGTTCGCGCAGAAGTATCCGAAGGTCCGGCTGAAGCTGCTTCAGGCCGATCCGCCGCAGATCGCGGCGATGCTGGTGAGCGGCCAGGCCGACCTCGGCTTTGCGACCGAAACGCTCGCCGAGACGGCGGGACTGAAGTCGATCCCGGTGTACGAATGGCAGCACGTCGCGATCGTGCCGCGCGGACATGCGCTGGCGAAGTTCGCCGCCGCGCCGGGCAGGCTGACGCTGAAGGAGCTGGCGCGCCATCCGCTCGTGACCTACGAAGGGCATTTCGCGGGGCGCAGCCGGATCGACGCGGCCTTCGCCGCGGCGGAGATCGAGCCGTCGATCGTGCTGGAGGCGATCGACGCCGACGTGATCAAGACCTACGTGCAGATCGGGCTCGGCGTGGGCATCGTCGCCGGCGTGGCGGCGCAGGCGCAGAACGAGGGGCTGGTCGCGGTGCCGTGCGGCCATCTGTTCGGCACCAACACGGCGCGGCTGGCGGTCAAGCAGGGGGCGTATCTGCGCGGCTTCGTCTATGCCTTCATCGAGTTGCTCGCGCCGGGCTGGGACAAGCGCAGGCTCGAAGAGGCGTTGCGCGGCTGAGGTCCGTTGCCGGCGGACTAAACTCTGCCGCGGCGAGACGGAACACGAGCCAGGAGACGAGCATGAGCGCACCCGCCACATCCCGCCAGTTGCCGACGACCAAGGCGGCGGCGGCGATCCCGATCCACGGGCTGCACCATTTCGCCTACCGCTGCCGGGACGCCGAGGAGACGCGGCACTTCTACGAGGACATCCTCGGCATGCCGCTGTGGCACATCATCCAGTCCGACTACGTGCCGTCGACCGGCGAGTACTGCCCGTACACGCACATCTTCTTCCGCATGACCGACGGCTCGTGCGTCGCCTTTTTCGACCTCGGCGACGACGTCGCCGCGGAGCCTTCGCCCAACACGCCGGCCTGGGTCAACCACCTGGCGCTGCGCGTCGATACGGTCGAGCACCTGGAGAAGATCAAGGCGCGGCTGCAGTCGCACGGCATCGAGGTGATCGGCGTGACCGACCATCACATCTTCAAGTCGATCTACTTCTTCGACCCGAACGGCATCCGGCTCGAACTCACCGCGCAGCTTGCCTCCGAGATGCAGATGCTGCAGGAGTCGAAGACCGCGCACGCGCGGCTGGCGGAGTGGACGCGGCGCAAGAACGAATGGCGCAAGGAGCGCGCCGCGGGCAAGGCGGTGGCCCCGCTGAAGCCGCAGCAGAACGACCGGCCCGAGGTCGCCGCGCGCGCCGGCAAGCGCGGATGAAGGTCTGCATCGTCGGCGCCGGCTCGGTCGGCGCCGTGCTCGGCGGCAAGCTCGCCGCGAGCGGCCACGAGGTCGCGCTGATCGCGCGCGGCACGCATCTCGCGGCGCTGCGCGAAAAGGGGCTGCAACTGGTCGATCACGTCGACCGCCGCTCCGGCACCTACCGGCTCGCCGCGAGCGACGAGCCGCGCGACTTCGGCGAGCAGGATCTGGTCTTCATCGGCCTGAAGGCGCACGCGATTGGCGCGATGCTCCCGCGTATGCGCCCGCTCGTCGGCCGCGACACGGTGGTCGTGCCGGCGATCAACGGGCTGCCGTGGTGGTACTTCTACAAGGAGGGCGGGCCGCTCGACGGCGCGCGCGTGCACGCGCTCGATCCCGACGGCACGATGTTCGAGTCGCTCGACTGCGCGCACCTGCTCGGCTGCGTGGTGCACATCGCCGCCGAGGTGCGCGCGCCGGGCGAGGTGCATCACACCGGTGGCCGCCGGCTGATCCTCGGCGAACCCGACAACTCCGCTTCGCGGCGATTGCATGCCGTGTGCGAGCTGCTGGCGGGGGCGGGGTTCGAAGCGGTCGCTTCGACGAACATCCGGCTCGACGTCTGGACCAAGCTGCTCGGCAACCTGTCGTTCAATCCGATCGCGGCACTGACCGGCTATCTGATGAACCAGATCTGCGCCGACGAGGGCGTGCTCGAGATCATCCGCGCGATGATGGTCGAGGGCATGGCGGTGTCCGAGCACTACGGCGTGCGCGTGCCGATGACGCCCGACCAGCGCATCGATCTCGCGCGCCAGCTCGGCGCGGCCAAGATCTCGATGCTGCAGGACCTCGAACAGCGCCGGCCGCTGGAGCTGGCCGCAGTCGTCGGCGCGGTGATCGAGCTGGCCGAACGCGCCGGCATCGACGTGCCGACGATCCGCCGCGTGCACGCGCTGACGCTCGCGCGGGCGAAGGCGCTGGGGTTGGCTTAGTCGGATCGCGGATTGCGGATCGCGCGGGACGAACTAAGCTCTGGCCGACGCGCGACCCCCGACACGAGATGCCCGACGACCACACGCTTCCTGCGGCGATCCGCACGGCGACCGCCGTCACCGGCGGCACGTACGAGTTGCCGGTGTATCCGTTCGTCGAGCCGGCCGAGTTGCGCGGCGAACGGCTGCGGCATCCGGTCGTGATCGTCGGCGCGGGGCTGACGGGACTCACCGCCGCCTGCGACTGCGCGCTGCGCGGCATCCCCGCGGTCGTGCTCGACGAGGACGACACGGTCGGCGTGCGCGGCGCCGCCAGCCGCGGCATCTGCTACGCGCAGAAGAGCCTGGAGATCTACAAGCGGCTCGGCATCCACGACCGCATGCTCGCCAAGGGCATCCAATGGTCGGTCGGCCGCACCTTCGCGGGCAGCGACGAGGTCTACTCGTTCGACCTGAAGAAGATGCAGACGCACAGCGTCTCCGAACAGCCGCCCTTCATCAACCTGCAGCAGTTCTATCTGGAGTGGTTCCTGGTCGAGCGCATCTACGAACTGGGGCTGGTCGAGCTGCGCTGGAAGAACCGACTCATCGAGATCGCGCCGAACGAGGATCACGTCGTGCTGACCGTCGTCACGCCGAGCGGCCCGTACACGCTGGAGGCGAGCTGGGTGATCGACTGCTGCGGCGCGCACAGCGTGATCCGCGACAAGCTCGGCGTGCACGCCACCGGCAGCAAGATCCCCGACCGCTGGTGCATCTCAGACGTGCGCTTCGAGCGCGAGCCGCCGGCCGAACGCTGGACGTGGATCGAAGCGCCGTTCAACGAGAACCGAGCGGTCTGGCAGCATCTGATGGCCGACCGCGTCTGGCGGCTCGACTACCAGATGCCCGCCGACGCGGACCCCGAGGCGATCTCGCGTCCCGAGGTCGTCGCCGACCGGCTGCGCCGGCAGTTCGGCCCCGACGTGAAGTACGAGCTGGTCTGGGTCGGACCGTACGCGTACCGCAGCCTGTGCCTCGACACCTTCCGCGTCGGCCGCGTGCTGTTCGCCGGCGACGCTGCGCACGTGATGAGTCCGTTCGGCGCGCGCGGCGGCAACAGCGGCATCCAGGACGCCGACAATCTCGTCTGGAAGCTCGCGCTGGTGCTCGAAGGCAAGGCGTCCGAGCGGCTGCTCGACAGCTACGCGGTCGAGCGCCGCCAGGCCGCGCTCGACAACATCCGCATCACCAACCGCACGACGCGCTTTCTTTCGCCGCCGACGCGCGTCGAGAAGCGCTTCCGCGACGCGGTCATTTCGCTCGCGCGCGAGTTCGCCTTCGCGCGCGCCTTCGTCAACACCGGCAGGCTGTCGTCGCCGTCGCGCTACGCCGATTCGCCGATCGCCGCCGGCGAACACGCGGGCGTGCACGTGCAGAACGTCGCGCTCACCTTGCCCAATGGCGCGCGCGGCGATCTGGTCGAGCTGCTGCAGTGGTGCGACCACGCGGTGCTCGGTTTTCTCTACGTCGATCTGGACGGGTACGTGGCGCGCGAACTCGAGGGGCTCGAGGAGCGCTATCCGGTCCGCTTCCTGTGCGTGCAGAGCGAGGAGGGACGGACCTGCACGTTCCCGACCGTGATCGACGACGAAGGCAAGCTCACCGCGCAACTGCACGCCGCACCCGGCGCGGTCGCGCTGGTGCGCCCCGACCTGTACCTCGCGGGCACGCTCGACGAGCCGTCGGCCGCCGACATCGAGCGCGCGCTGCGCAAACTCCTGGCGATCGAATGAAGACGACCTTGCAGACCCAACCGAAAATCGCCGACCCCGACGGCTTCTACGAGAAGCTGCTCGACGCGCACCGCGGGCTCACCGACGAGCAGTGCGCGCAGCTCGACGCACGGCTGATCCTGCTGCTCGCCCACCAGGTGGGCGACGACCGCGTGCTCGCCGAGTGCATCGAAGCGGCGGCGCGGCCGTTCGCCGAGGCGGCGCGATGAGCACGACGGTCGCCTTCATCGGGCTGGGCGCGATGGGCAGTGCGATGGCGCAGCATCTGCTCGCCGCCGGCCATCGACTGCGTGTGTACGCGCGCCGCGCCGAGGCGATGCAGCCCTTCGTCGCGCAGGGCGCGACCGCGTGCGCGTCGCCGGCCGAGGCCGCGCGCGGCGCGCAGTTCGTCTTCACCAACGTCACCGCGACCGCCGACGTCGAGCAGGTGTTGTTGGGCGCCAACGGCGTGATCGAAACGGCCGCGCCGGGAACGGTCGTGATCGACCACAGCACGATCTCGGCGCTCGCCACACGCGCGATCGCGGCGAAGCTCGCCGAAAAGGGCATCGAGATGCTCGACTGCCCGGTGTCGGGCGGCGTCAAGGGCGCGCAGGCGGCCACGCTGTCGATCATGGTCGGCGGCAAGACCGAGGTGCTGGAACGCGCGCGGCCGCTGCTCGCAAAGCTCGGCGCGACGATCACGCACATCGGCGATCACGGCGCGGGGCAGGTCGCCAAGGCGTGCAACCAGATCGTGCAGGTGGTCAACATCGAGGGCATCGCCGAGGCGATGCTATTCGCGCGCGCCAACGGCGTCGACTGCGCGACGGTGCTACGCGCGCTGCAGGCGGGTTTCGCCGGCAGCAGGATGCTGGATCTGATGGGCCCCAAGATGGCCGGCCGCGACTTCGCCGCCGGCATCGAGGCGCGGCTGCACCAGAAGGACTACGGGCTGATCGTCGAGATGGCGCGCGAAGCGGGCTTGGCGATGCCCGCCGTCGCGATCGTCGCGCAGCAGCTCAATGCGCTCGTCGGCCAGGGCTGGGGCAGGGAGGACACCAGCGCCTTGTTGAAGGTGCTGGAGGCGGCGAACGGGCGAGGTTCGGATTGAGGATTGCGGATTGCGCGGATTCACCACGCGTGCCGTTCCGAGTAGAGCGGGAAACCTCAACCTTCAAAAGCTGAGACTTCTCTCCGCACAGCGGCCCGGACTGATCACAGTCTGCAAAGCGCAATCCGCCATCCGCGATCCGCAATCCTAGAACCTGAACCCCAGCTTCGCGCCGACGGTCGTGGTGCCGCCGGTGCTGTCGGCCTCGAACGCGAGGTTGGCGAGGCCGAAGTTCACGTTGACGCCGCCGAACACCTTGGTCTGCGTGAAGTCCTCGCCGCGCAGGCCGGGCACACCTTTCGGCGTGCTCTTGATCCACACCTGACCAATGCCGCCGTATGGCGTGATGTTCGCGAAGCCCTTCGAGATCGAGATGTCGAGGCTCTTCGTGTCGAAGTCGAGCTGATCGACGCCCGTGAGCCGCGTCAGCGTGCCGCGGATCGCCACGGCCGGCGTCAGCGTGCTGCCCGGCAGGATCGCCCAGCGCAGTTCGCCGCCCGTGTAGCGGATGTTGGTCCCCGGCACCTGCGAGAACGCCACGCCCACGTCGAGGTTCAGCGGCAGCCCCTTGTGCAGGCGCAGCGTCGGCACCGGCAGCACCGAAGGCACGTCGGAGCCGGAGCTGGCCTTCTTCAGGATCGCGTCGTTCTTCAGCTTCGTGCCGGTCACCGCGACGCCGAGGTCGAAGCCGGTGATGCCGAGCGCTTCCGACGGGATCAGCGGCTTGAACGACAGCGCGGCGCCGAGGTCTTCCGACAGCAGGCGGAATTCGTTCTGCGACAGAAGCTGGATCGAATTGATGTCTGCGGCGAACGCGGGCGCGGCGGCGGCGATCAGCGCAGCGGCGGCGAGGCGGCGTTTCATGGGATCGAGACTCCGTTCTTCGTTGGACGCGACGCGAAGTATCGGGCCGCGAGCCCCCGTCCGCGGCCGCATCGATCACGCATCCTGGCGAAGCCGTCGGTCTGACTCAGGTTTCGACGCGCCGGCGCACCAACTCGATCGCCGCGTCAAAGAGCGGGCTCGCGGGATTGGCCAGCTCGTCGCACACGGTGAGGTGGTTGCAGCCGGGCATCGGCACGTCGCGCACGAAGTTCTGCGGCCAGCGCTTGCCGATCAGCGCGTTCTGCCGGCGGAACTCGCTGGACTCGAGCGCGCCGACCGCCGTATACAGCGGCGCCCGCGTGGCCGGCGGCATGTACGCCGGCGAAAGCCTGCGTGCGCGCCGCACGTCGAGCTTCAGATCGACGTTGACGAAAGGTGCGTGCACCAGCGGCTCGAGGTCGTACAGCCCGCTGATCGCGAGCCCCCCTTTGACCAGGTTGCGCGGCAGGTCCGGCGCGTAGACATCCCACAGCGCGGCCATCGTCATCGCGGTCAGATGGCCGCCGGCGGAGTGCCCCGACACGTAGATGCGTTCTGGATCGAAGCCGTAGCGGTCGGCGTTGCGGTACAGCCAGGCGAGCGCCCGCAGCGTCTGGCGCACGATGTCTTCCAGCGCGGTCTTCGGCGCGAGCCCGTAGTTCAGCAGCGCGACCGCGATGCCGTGATTCACGAGCGGCGGCGCGATCCACGAGAAGTCCGACTTGTCGAGCGAACGCCAGTAGCCGCCGTGGATGAACACGAACAGCGGCGCGTTGTCGCTGCGCGCGGGAAACAGGTCGAGCTTCTCCGCGCTCGACTCCCCGTAAGGGAGGTCGACGAGGCAGGCGCGCAGCCGCCGCGTGGCCGCGGCCTGCTCGGCCCAGCGCGCGAAGATCTGCGGATGATCGGGGATGGCGGCGCGCGCGTTGTACTCGCGCTCGCAGAATTCGACCGTGTAGTTCATCTTGGTTTCGGTGGGCAGACGGCGCAAAACGCGGCAAGTCTACCGGCCGCCGCCCCCGCAACTTGAAGGCCGCGCGCGCGGCAAGTACAATTCGCGGCCTCTTCGGGGACGTAGCTCAGCTGGGAGAGCGTCGCGTTCGCAATGCGAAGGTCGAGGGTTCGATCCCCTTCGTCTCCACCATCTGCCCAAGCCCGCCTGACGTGAGTCGGCGGGCTTTTTTGTGCGCACGATGCCCGGCTTCGGTCGGCGGTTGCTTACGGGCGCACTCGGGGATCGGGTCAAGCGACTGCTTCTGGCCGAGCGCAGGCATGAAACCGTGTGAGAGGCGGCGTTGACACGGCTGTATCGATTGGTACGATCCGTGTGCCAATCAGAACACGCCTTGCCGACTGCCGGGAGAGCGTATGTCAGCCGTTGTCCAGCGGGAAGCCCGAGTCGATCCGAGCACGCGCGAGGCGCGCGCGCGGCTGGCGGCGATGGTGATGCAGTTGCTGGACCACTGGCGGCTTACGGCCGCCGAGCAGGCCGAACTGCTGGGCCTGTCCAGCGGCAGCCGCTCCACGCTGGCGCGCTACCGCGCCGGCGAGCCGCTCGCCGACAGCCGCGATCTGCTCGATCGCGCCGGCCATCTGCTGGGCATCCACAAATCGCTGAGGCTGCTGTTTCCGCATGACCGCGACCTCGCCTACCGCTGGATGACGCAGCCGAACAGGCGCCTGGGCGCACGACCGGTGGATCTGGTGATCGAGCACGGCTTCGAAGGCCTGCTGGCGCTGCGCCGGTACCTCGACTTTCAGCGCGGGCAGTAGCGGCCGATGGCGACCCGCAAGCCCGGCCGGACCGCACGGCCGTCGGCTTCCAAGCCTGCTGCCGGAAGAGCACCAGCGACGGCCGCCGTGGCCGAAACCTGGCGGCCGGATCTATTCGACACCAATGTCGAAATGCACGGCGACCTGGTGCGCAACATCCCCGGCATCCGCGCAACGCAGAACCTGTTCGACGATCTGTCGAGCCGTCCGGCCGATTGGCAGATCGCCATTGCCGCCGAGGCCGCCGAACGCATCCCGACGCCGGCGCCGTTGATCACGCGGCCGTTCGACTACGGCACGGTGATCACGTATTCGTTCGCGTCCGAGCACTGGCAGACGTCGCGCTTTTCGGATGCGACGCGCTACGGGGTGTGGTACGGCTCGCTGGAGATCGAAACCACCGTGTACGAGACTGCGTGGCACTGGAGCCGCTTCGTGCTCGACTCCTACTCAGGCGAAGACCGCGAGATCGTGAGCGAGCGGCGCGTGTGCGACGTACGTTGCGACGCGCTGCTGATCGACTTGCGCGGCAAGGAGCGTATCCACCCCGGCCTGGTGAGCCGCAAGAGCTACGCGTTCTGCCAGCAGGTCGGGCGGTACGTGTACGAACAGGGCCTGAACGGGTTGCTGGTGAAGTCGGCCCGCTGCGAAGGCAGCAATGCGGCGATCTTCAAGGCCGAGCGGCTCTCGAACGTGCGCGACAGGACCTTTCTGACCTACCGCTTCAATCCAGCGCGCGATACGTTCGTCGTCGAGCGCACGCCCGGGCGGCGCTGGCTGTCGTTTGCGGCCGGTGCGCTCGGCTGATCACGGTCGCCGACTACAACAGCCGAACGCCGGGCCGCCGCCCGCGCGCGTGCCCCGATGTGTTCGGCCACGCTGCGGTCGACCGCGCCCTTATTCCCGGACCTGCACATCGACTCGATCAGCGTGAAGGCGCGGGATCTTCGGTAGCTCACGAGAATTCGGCGCGCGCAGTCGAAGGGCGATTCCCTCGACGCTCGCGACGGGCAGTTACAGTGCTGTTCGTTGCAACCATCCCGACCGTTTGCTCCCAGAGGAGGCGCAGCATGGATCGATTCACCGGCGGATGCTTGTGCGGCAACGTCCGAATCGTGGCGTCCGGACGCCCGTACCGGGTCGGCCTTTGTCACTGTCTCGACTGCCGCAAGCATCACGGGGCCCTTTTTCACGCTTCCGCGGTGTTCCCTCAGGATGCGGTGGCGATCGACGGCGAAACACGCGACTACCGCGGCCGGTTCTTCTGTCCCCGCTGCGGCTCCTCCGTTTTCGCACGCAGCGCAGACGAAGTCGAAGTGAACCTGGGATCGCTCGACGCCCCTGACCAGTTGATGCCCACCTACGAAAGCTGGATCGTCCGTCGCGAGTCCTGGTTACCGCCGTTTCCGCTCAAGAGACGGTACGAGCGCGATCGTGACGCGACGGGTCGCTTCGAGGAGTAGGTCGCACGAACGGCGTGCTCGGTACCAACCCGTTCGCAGGCACGCGTCTGCTTCCACTCGTCGCCGTGGACCACTTCAAGATCGCCGGGCGGAGCCAGGCGACGGTCATCGAGGCGAGGATGCGCGCCATCACCGCCGCGGCAGGGCAATGCAGCGGTGAGCTGACGGACGATCGGCGCGGATCAGCCAAGCGCGATCAACAGCAGTCCTGTGGCGGCGAGCGTCGCGGTCCAGGTGTGGTGCGCGGCCGCGCCGGCCGACAGGCGAGGGTGCAAGGCGATCCCGCGGCAGACGCCGGCGGCGATGACACGGGTCGCTGCAAGCATCGCGGCCGTGTGCACGACGACCGCAGCCAGCGCCGAGACCAGCGTGCCCGATCCCGTGATCGCGCGGATCGGACCATCGGCAAGGCACAGCGGCACGAGCGCTGGCACCAGCATCAGCCCGGCACCGTGCGCGGTGGCCATCAGGAAGGACAACAGCGCGATGCTGACATGGCCGATCCGAGTGCTGATGGAGGTGACGTGCCCAGGGCCGCGCAGCCAGCGGTACGCCGCCGTGGCGACGAGCAGGGCGCCGGCCACATTCCGGGCCAGCGCGCGGTCGATCGACAGGCCCTGCGCCAGGACGCCAGCGACGAACGCGATCGATGCAGCGTGGCCTGCGGCAACAGGCCACAGGGCCCGCCGCATCTTCGCGATGTCGCGCGCGTGCACGCCACAGGCGGCGGCGAACATCCAGCCGTTCGCCGGGCTCAGTCCATGCAGGGCGCCGAGGCCGGCGATGGCGAGCCACGGCCACAGGTTCGCCATTGCCCGTACATCAGGATGAGGCCCGGCGCGCTCACACGTGCCTTGCGTGGCACGAGCCGGCCGCCTCTTTTGCGACCGATTCCGGTTCGTAGCGGTCGTGGTGGCGCACCCATTCCATCGTGAAGCTCATGTTGTCTTCGTCGCGGCCCTTGGGTACGAGGTCCAGCAGGCTGTACGTGCCCATCATCACTTCGACGCCGCGCCCATAGGTGGAGTAGGTGTGGAAGACCCCGCCCGCGTCGTCCTTGTAGAAGACGCTGATGCCGGGCAGTTCTTCATGCGGAAAGGGCCACCTGCCGTAGTTGTAGTCGACCTCGCCCTTGGCCACGTCCTCCGGCGTAAAGCTGACGCCGAAGTCGTAGTTGAAGTCGCTGCCATACGAAGACACCCACTTGAACTGCCAACCCATGCGCCGGCGAAAGCGCTCGATGTCGACGAGCGGCGCGCGCGAGACCGCCACGAACGTGACGTCACGATGGGCCAGGTGAACGTTCATGCCGTCGACGTGGTCGGCCATGAAGGAGCAGCTTGGGCAACCCTGCCCCCATCCCGGACCGAGCATGAAGTGCTGCACCAGCAGTTGGCGGCGACCGTGGAACAGCTGGGCGAGCTTGCGCGACCCGTCCGGCGTGTCGAAGACATAGTTCTTGTCGATGCGTAGCCACGGCAGCGCGCGGCGCTCGCGCGCGATCTGGTCGCGCAGGCGCGTCAGCTCCTTCTCGCGCGCCAGCAGCTTCTTGCGCTCGGCAACCCATTGGTCCCTGGACACGACGGGATGGTTCACGGTGCTCACTTCGGTGGCAGTGTTCATGGTGTGCTCCTTGGCTCGAAGAGCAGTTCGGGTTTCGGTCATCGGTTCTCTCCTTTCGGACGTCGCACGGCGCGGATCTTTCCGCTCGGCCCGCCGCCGCAATAGAACAGGTCTGCCCCGTCGGACTCGAGCCCGCTGACACCGGTGCCGCGCGGCATTTCGAGCCGCTCGAGCACGGCGCCGCTCGCCGGGTCGATGCGGCGGATGTCGCTCGCGTCGTCCTCCCACGTGCCGTGCCACAGCTCGCCGTCGACCCAGGTCACGCCGGTGACGAAGCGGTTGGACTCGATCGTGCGCAGGACCCTGCCGGTTTCGGGATCGATCTGATGGATCTTGCGATCGCGGTACTGCCCCACCCACAGACTGCCTTCGCCCCAGGCGAGCCCCGAGTCGCGGCCGCGGCCGGGCGCCGGGATCGACGCGACCACGCTGCCTGTGGCGGGATCGATCTTGTCGATACGCGCTTCGGCAATCTGATAGAGGTACGTGCCGTCGAACGCGGTGCCGGCGTCGCCCACACAGTCGAGCGTGCCCGCGAGCTCGCCGCTCGCGGGATCGAAGGCGAGGAGCTTCGCTCCCGTGGCCGCCCAGACGCGCTCGCCGTCGTAGGTGACCCCGTGGACTTGCTCGGCGAACGGGCCGTACTCGCGCACGATCTCGGCGGCACGCACCGCTGCACGCGGTCGGGTCTTGTCTGACTGGTTCATCACTTGGCTCCTTCCGGCGCCCGGGAACGGCGTCGTCGGAGCCAATCTACGTGAGCGGCAGCGCCGCAGGGAGTAACAAGATCGTCGTGAATTCCGCGAGCGGCGGGGCCAGCCAGCGCTTGGCGCGCGCGCGGCCGAGGGAGCGCACGTGACCGGCGGCTTCCAGGTCGACGAGCGCGCGCTGGACCGTGCGCTGACTGGCGCCGAGCGCCAGCGCGAGCGCCGAAGTCGACCACGCAGCGCCATCGGCCAGCAGCGCCCGCAGCGATGCCTGGTCCCCGTCGATGGGTGGCACCAGGACGACGACGCCGCTGCGGCTTCTCGGTTTGAGCGCGAAGCCGCGCGCGGTGGCCTCGATGCGCGCCAGCGGCGCGGCGAGCGCGCGCAGACGACCGATCTCCACGCGCAGCCGCGCGCGGTGCGTCTCGTCGGGCCTATGCGTGCGAAACGCGCGCGCGATCAGCGCGTTGCGATCGACGTCGCCGGGCCAGCCTTCCGCGAGGGCGCGTGCCAGCGTGAACAGCACCGGCCGGCGCGCCAGCGGCAGCGAGGTCGCACCGGCGCGCAGGCCGCGCCGGCACGCGTCGACCACCAGCGCGCCGGAGGCGAGTAGCGCCTCGACCTCGGGCAGGCGCAGCGGTTGCTCGCGACCGCCGTTGAGGCGCCGGCCGGCCGGGCGGTCGAGCGCGGCACGTGCCTCGGCCACCTCGGCCAGCAGCGCGGGCACGCGCGCGCGTTCGGCCGCTGCAAAAGCGCGGCCGAGCGCCGCCTGTGCTGCCGCCGTGCGCAGCGAGCGCAGCGCGAGTTCCGCCGCGATCAACTCGGCCACCGCCGCCAGAGGCGGCGGCAGACCGCGCGCATCGAGCCGCGCCAACGCCGCCGCGGCTTCGTCGAGCCGGCCCAGCAGCACGAGCCGGCGCGCCGCGATCAGGCGCGCGTGCAGTGCGTTGGCGCGCTCGGCGCGCGCTTCGAGCGTGGTCGCTGCCGCTTCCAGCGTGCGCGGCGATCCGCGCAGATCGCGCATCGCGAGCGCCACCTCGGCTTCGGCGACGATGCAGCGGGCGCGCGCCGGCGCCTCGTGCGCGCCGAAGCCGCGCGCGGCCTGCCGCAGCAGCTCGCGGGCGCGCGGGTACTCGCCGAGCTGCGCCATCGCGATGCCGCGCAGCGCGAGCGCCGGCGGATCGTCGCGCAGCGCGATGCGCTTCAACGCTTCGAGCGCGTCGCCGACGGCAAGCGCGCGCGCCGCGGCGGCGATCAGGGAGTCCATCGCCACAGGCTAGCGCGGAGCTGGCTGCGCCGCGGCACTCAGCGCGACCCTGCGGCCCAGGCCAGGGCCCGCTCGACGAGCGAGGCGACGAACGCGTGTTTGCCTTGCGAATACGTCGAGAACAAGCGCGCGCCGGCTGCGTGGACTTTTCGCTTCTCGTCCGCGTACGCCTTCGCTTCGTCCGGGTGCGAGCGCAGGTAGTCGCGGACCGCAAGCTGCGAGGCGAAGAACGCGCCGCCGTCCTCCGCGATCGCGACGTTGAAGTGCGGCGGGCCGCGCCGCCGCAGGTACAGGCGGCCGGGAATGAACACCTCGCCGAAGTCCTCGTAGCCGAGCGCGGCGAGCCGACGCGCGCCCGCTCTGCCCTCGTCGAGGCTGCGCACGCCGACGAGCAGGTCGACGATGGGCTTGCCGGCGAGCCCCGGCACCGCGGTGCTGCCGACGTGCTCGATGTGCGTGGCGATGTCGGCGAGCGCGGCGCTCACCCGCGCGGACTCCGCCGCGAACAGCGCCGGCCACTGCGGATCGGATTCGACCAGCGTGATCGTCTCGTCGATGTCGGAAGGTTCAGCGTTCATCGGCGGCTCCCACATAGGATCGGTCCGCCGTGAGGCTAACGCGTCGCCTGCCGGCGCGCATCGTTCACTTCGAGTTTCCCGAATCCGACGCCGCGTCGATCACGCGCTGCAGTGTGCGGTCGACATCCGGATGCGAAGGAAGCCGGATCCTCAACTCGGTTTCAAGAACCGCGCGCAGTCGGGCAGGGTTCGCGAGCCGATGCCGTTGGCTGCGGCCGCTCGCGTGATGGATCGCAAACTCGTTGTTGCGCAGGGTATAGCGGTGCCCGCGGTCGGCCCGCGCTGCAATCAGGGTCGTCACGAAGGGCGATTCGGGATGGGTCGATACGTACCAGTTGGCGACTTCGTAGTCGGAGCGAAACTGGCGCTGCAGGTCGAAGCGATACAGCAGCTTCCATTCGCCGCCGATTTGCGCGAGCAGCTCGAACGCCTCGCCGTCGCGGGCGACGCGATATGAGCCGTTCGGCGTGGCCTGAACGGCGTCGCTGTCGAGCTGCAGAGGTGCTGTCGGCGTCTGTCCGCCGAAGCCGACATCGGCGATCCAGCGTTCGTCCGCGACGCGCACCAGCAGCAGCATGTGACTGCGCGGCGACGTCGTCCCGATCGGTGCGTTCAGACAGACGCGCGCAGCGAGACCGTCGACGGCAAAACCGAAAGCCGTCAGGACTTCGGCGAACAGCAGGTTCTGCTCGAAGCAGTAGCCTCCGCGCCCGCCGCGAACGAGTTTCGCTTCGAGCGAAGCCGGATCGAGCCGAACCGGCCATCCGAGCAGCGGATCGAGGTTCTCGAAGGCGATCGACCGGGGGTGGAGCTCATGCAGCGCGCGCAGCGCCTCGATCGTCGCCGCTGGCCGCCCACCGTAGCCGATGCGCTGCAGATAGGCGCCGACGTCGATTCCGGTTTCAGTGCGCATGGCACGACCTGCGCTGTGCGCGGACAACGGCAGGCTTTCTCATGCGACGACCTCCTCGTACGGCCGCGCCTTGCGCGCGGCGCGTAGCGCGGTGGCCCACCACGCGAGGCTGGCGAGCATGCGTGCCATCGCCTGTTCGGCGGCGCGGCCGTTGGTCAGCCGGCCCGACGCGTCGAACTGCTCCCACGCGTTAGCGAAGCTGACCGAGTCGCGAATCGCGACCGCGTGGAGCTCGGCGAACACCAGCCGGAGTTGTTCGACGGCACGCAGTCCGCCGGAGACGCCGCCGTACGACACGAAGGCAACCGGCTTGGCGCGCCATTCGGCGCTGAACGAGTCGATGAGGAACTTGAGCGCGGCCGGGTAGCCGTGGTTGTACTCGGGCGTGACGACGACGAAGGCGTCTGCCCGTCCGAGCCGTCGGCCCAGCGCGACGAGCGCCGGCGAAGGCTCGTCGGCGTGCCGGTCGGGCAGGTGCAGGACGGCGGGGTCGATCACGTCGGTCGCAAAGTCGGGGTGCCGGTCGAGTTGTGTCTTGGTCCAGCGGGAGACGATGTCGCAGAAGCGGCGCTCGCGCGTGCTGCCGTAGATCAGCGCGAGCGGTAGAGTCGGACTCATGGGATCGCTCCGGTTTCGATGTGAGGCCGCCGACTGTAGGCACTGAAGCGCACTCGAGATCAAGCCCCGGGGTCCCGCACGAACGCGTGAGGCCGAATCGCTTGACTTCGAGTGCGCTTGAGCTTCTACGATCGCGCGTGTGCGTACTCCTACGTTTTCCGTCACGATGATCGCGCACCGCGCTCGCGCGGCGACGGGGCCCGTGCACATCGACCCGCCGCGACGAGGCCGAGCATGCTCCCGGCGACGCTGACCATCGGCGAGCTGGCGCGCCGCAGTGGTGTGGCCGTGTCGGCGCTGCGCTTCTACGAATCCAAGGGGCTGATCTTCAGCGTGCGAACGAGCGGCAATCAGCGCCGCTACGCGCGCGACACGCTGCGGCGCGTGGGTGTCATCAAGGCCGCCAAGCGCGTCGGCATTCCGCTCGACGCGATTCAGAAGGCCTTCGAGTCGCTGCCGGACGGCCGAACCCCCACCGACGAAGACTGGCGCAGGCTGTCCGACGCTTGGCGCGCCGACCTCGAGGACCGGATCGCGCGACTGACGCTGCTGCGCGATCGGCTGACCGGCTGCATCGGCTGCGGCTGCCTGTCCGTCAAGGCCTGTCCGCTGCTGAACCCCGACGACGAGGTGTCTTCCACCGGAGCGGGTCCTCGGTTTCTCGAGCCGTAGCGGCGGCGTTCGCCGTGCCTACGCGCGCAGTGCCGAACGCGCCGTAGGAACGAGCCGACGCGTCTCGGGCGGCCGCGCAAGAAACGGCGCGAGCCGCGGCGCGACTTCGCGCGCCCAGATGCCGCTTCGAGCGAAGGCTTCGAACGCGGCGAGATTGCGGAACAGCGCAAGCTGCACGAGTACCTGCTCGCCTTCGCGCACGGGCAGCCGCGGATAGTCGTTGACGCTGGTTTCGGTGACGTACCAGCCCCTGGCCAGTACGCCAGCGGCGGCCAGCGTCTTCGCCATCGCACCGCGGACGAGTTCGAGCAAGGCGTCGGCCGGCGGCTCGCGCAGGTAGTAGATCGTCGCGTCGAGCAGTCCGTCGGGAAGCGGCGATCCGTCGCGTTCCGCGCGCGAGGTCTTCGGCGCGATCGCGGCACCCGCCCATGCGGGGCGCAGCAACAGCACGTCGTCGGAGTCGATCATCGTGGCGTTGGCCGCGTCTCTGAACCTGGCCCACACCGGGCCGCCGTAGAAGGCCTCCAGTCCGCGTCGGCGCGCCGCCATGCTGGCGAAGCCGCGCAGCCACACGAAGCGGTCCGGATCGTCGAGGTCGCGGAACTGCCCGATCACGCGCATGCCGGCCGCTTCCTGCGGCTCGATGAACTCGCGGTCGAACAGCTCGATCAGCGCGTCGCGTCGATGCGGGCGCAGCCTGTATTGCCTCAGCTCGACCGCACGGCAGTCGGCGGTCGCCGGTGCGCGCGACGGGTTCCGGTCTGCATCCATCCTGCTCGGCTCCTTCATCGAAACTCGAGCGCGCAGTGTGCGCACCGATACCTGTCAGGTGCCGGCATGATTCACCGGCGGCCGGGTCACGGCGAGGGCGCGTCGATTGCCCCCGGTTTCAAATGAAACGTGTGAGAGCCCCGCCGAAACGGGACTGAAACCAGGCGCTGCCAAGTTCGCGCGGCGATTCGTGCGGCCGCGAAGCGCGGTCCGCGCGGGCAAGCCGATCCGGTCGGTGTCGATCCGAGGGCGCGTCGATCGACTATCCGGTGTGAACCTGATGCACTCGACGGTCGGCGGCCGACCGACGGCGGTTCGAAGTGATGGTGGAGGCATGACCGTGCACGAAGCTCAGACAGCGGACGGACGAACGCCGGCGAAGGCCACGCGCCGCGAATGGATCGGGCTCGCGGTCATCGCGTTGCCTTGCCTGGTGTATGCGATGGACCTGACGGTGCTGAACCTGGCGCTGCCGGCGATCAGCGCGCAGCTGAGGCCCACGAGCGCGCAGCTTCTGTGGATCGTCGACATCTACGGCTTCTTGGTCGCCGGCTTCCTGATCACGATGGGCACGCTCGGCGACCGCATCGGCCGGCGCAAGCTGCTGCTGGCCGGCGCGGCCGCGTTCGGGCTCGCCTCGACCGTCGCCGCGTTCGCGACGAGCGCCGAGATGCTGATCGCGATGCGCGCGGCGCTCGGCATCGCGGGTGCGACGCTGGCACCCTCGACGATGTCGTTGATCCGGAACATGTTCCACGACGAGCACGAGCGCCAGTTCGCGATCGGCGTCTGGATCGCGAGCTTCTCCGTCGGCGGCGCGATCGGCCCGCTGGTCGGCGGCGTGCTGCTGCAGTTCTTCTGGTGGGGCTCGGTGTTCCTGGTCGCGGTGCCGGTGATGTTGCTGTTGTTGTTGCTCGGACCGAAGCTGCTGCCCGAGTACCGCGATCCGAATGCCGGACGCGTCGATCTCGCCAGCGTCGTGCTGTCGCTCGCCTCCGTGCTCGCCGTCATCTATGCGCTGAAGCGCTTCGCCGAAGGCGGTTTCGCGTGGCAACCTGGGCTGCTGCTGGCGGCTGGATTGATCGTCGGCGTGTCGTTCGTCCGTCGCCAGCGCCGGCTCGCCTATCCGTTGCTCGACTTGCGGCTGTTCGCGCAGGCGAAGTTCAGCGCGGCGATCGCGGCCTATGCGCTGTCGTGCCTGGCCATGTTCGGCGTGTACATCTTCATCACCCAGTATCTGCAGCTCGTGCTGGGGTTGACGCCGCTGGCTGCCGGCATCGCGACGCTGCCCTGGGCGCTCGTGTTCGTGATCGGCTCGCTCGTCGCGCCGCGGGTGGCGCGGCGCTTCGCACCGGTATCGATCCTCGTGTGGGGACTGGCGCTGACCGCGTTCGGCTTCGCCATGCTCGCGTTCGTCGACGGCAGCTATCCGCTCGCGGTGCTGGTCGCGGCGACCGTGGTCATGAGCGCGGGGCTGGCACCGGTGTTCACGATCGGCAACGAGATGATCATCACCGCCGCGCCGCCCGAGCGCGCCGGCGCCGCCTCGGCGCTCTCGGAAACGAGTTCCGAGTTCAGCGGCGCCCTCGGCATCGCGGTGTTCGGCAGCTTGGGTACCGTGCTCTACAGGAGTGGGCTCGGCGAAGCGCTGCCGGAAGGCGTTCCGCTGACGACGGCCGCGGAAGCGCTGGCCACGCTGGGCGGCGCGATGGCCGCTGCGACGGCGCTGCCAACACAGATGGGCGACGCGCTGCGCGCGGCAGCGGCGGCCGCCTTCACGGGTGCGCTGCAATTCAACGCGCTCGCGGGCGCTGCGATCGTGCTCGCGGCGAGTCTGGCGGCAGCCAGGATTCTGCGTGGGGCCGGCGCGGTCGTCGGACCGGCCGGTCGCGAGGGAGCCGGCGAATGACGCTCGACGCTTTGCTGTCCGCTTTGCACTTCGTGCTCGCGTTCGGCCTGGTCGCGATCCTCGCCGCGCAGGCGGCGTTGATCCGGCCGGGCATGACCGCGTCGGACCTTCGGCTCGCGGCGAACCTCGATCGCGGCTACGGCGCGGCGGCGCTGCTGCTGCTCGGCGCGGGTTTCGCGCGCGTGTTCTTCGGCGCCAAGGCGGCGTCGTTCTACCTGTCGAACCCGGTCTTCTGGGCCAAGCTTGGCGTGTTCGCCGCGGTGGCGCTGCTGTCGATTCCGCCGACCGTGCGACTGATCCGCTGGAGCCGCGAGGCGCGCGCGCAGCCCGCCTTCCTTCCGCGCGACGAGCAGGTGCGGGGTGTGCAACGCTGGTTGCTGGCCGAAGCGTTCGTGCTTGTCGTCATCCCGTTCCTCGCCGCGGCGATGGCGCGCGGGGTCGGGCACGGGTGAGCTTCGAGCAAGGCGCCGCGATGCGCTTCGTGCTGCCGGTCGAGGCGCCCGCGTCCGGCAGCCGGGGCTCGCGACCGGCGCGGCCTCGACGCGGCGCGGTCACGATTCCTTCTTCGCGTCGTTTTGGCGGTTGCGCTCGGCGAGCGAACGGATCAGCCCGTCGATGCCGCGCTGGCCGATCTCGGACGCGAACGAGGTCTGGTAGTTCTGCACGAGCCACACGCCGAGCACGCTGACGTCGTAGATCTTCCAGCCGGCGTCGGTGCGCTCGAGGCGGTAGTCGAGCTGGATCGGGTCGCCGCGCGGCGCGACCACCTGGGTACGGACGACGACGTCGGCTTCGCCTTGGGCCCGCGACTGAACCAGCCTGACTTTGTGCTCGCGCGCCGCGGACAGCGCGCCGGCGTACGTGCGGAGCAGAAGCGTGCGGAATTCCTGCACCAACTGCGCGCGCTGCTCGGCGCTCGCCTGCCGCCAGCTTCGGCCCACGGCAAGGCGCGTCGTTTTCTCGAAGTCCACGTGCGGCAGGATGCGTTCCTCCACCAGCCTGCGCAGAGCCGCCGGATCGCCGGACTGCACGGACTTGTCGCTTCGCGCCGCCTCGATGACGCTCGAGGACAGCTTCAGCACCAGCGCGGCGGGTTCTTCGGCTGCGCTGGAGGTCGCTCCGCCGGGCTGCGCATAGGCCGTCGTCGCGCCGATGGCAAGCGCCGCGGCCGCGACGAATGCCTGGAGCCGTTGCTGCAGCCCGGCCGGTCGCGGTGCGTTGCCGTTGGGTTCCGGGCCGCTCGGCGGCCGCTCGGCGCGGAGGTCTCGACTCGTGCGGAAGAGCGCACCGAAGATCGGCGCGCGATCGGCCGGATGCGGTGGCGGCAGCATCGAATGCGCTTGCATAGGGACTCCGGTTCGAACTCGCAGTGGCGGCGACCGACCTGCCTGTTCCGTCGACGGGTCGTGCAACGCCAAGACTCCATCGTCAAGCGCGCTTGCTGCGCGCGGATTGCCAGGCGCCGCGGCTCGAGTTTCAGATGAAACACAAACGGAGCTGGCCGAGGGCATCATCGGCGCGTGACGGATGGGACAGTGCACCGGGCGCGAGGAGGCCCCTGCGCGACCGGCCCGGCGAAGGCTTCCAGGCCGTGTACTCGCTTATCCCAGGTTGGACATCGAGTGAGGTTTGCCCGCTTGTTTGCATCGATCGCGGCCATGGCCAACGCGGCGTCCTGCGGTGGGGACGCGGGGATGGGGCCGCCCGACGATCGGCCGACGGTCGTCTTCGTGTTCCGCCTGCACGGGCAGCCGGCGACCGAGGAGTTCCGCGTGGCCTCGAGCTCGCCCGACTTCATCGCGCAGGCGCGCGCTCAACTGCAGCTTCCGCAGGCGCAGCGGCGGCTCTTCGCGATCGGGCCGATCGCCGCCGGCAGCGGCGGCCACAACGTCGGCTGGAGCTGGCATTTCACCGACGTCTCTCTGGCGGAGGCGGCAGTCGAGGTGTGCGACGGCACACCCAGCATGGTCGAGGCGGACCTCAGCTACTGGCTGAACACGGTCAAGAGCTTCTGTCCATGGGGGTCGTACGTGTTTGCCGAAGTGAGATAGGACGGCAAAGCCGCTGCCTGTCCCTAACCGATCGGCACTGCCTCTGGAGCGGCAGCGGATGCCGAATGACTGAGGTCAGCGGCCAAGGTTCGAGCCGAACCCTGAGGGGCTCGCTTGGACGGGCATCGGGCACAAGGTTGTCGGGAGGCGCAGGCGCTCAAGGGTCTGGCGGCGCACCAAAAGAAACAGGGCGCCGAAGCGCCCTGTTTGCCAAATGCGCGAGCGTCCTCTAGCACAGCGACGCGTCGCCCACCCCGCCGCCCACCTGAGCGAGTTCGGCGAGGCTCAGCTCCACCACGACTTCTTCGGCCTCGGTGACTTCCATTTCGACGACTTGCGGCTCCATCGGATTCCTCCAGCCCCGTTGCGATTTCGTTTGAGTTGGCCCTAAAGGCACCCGCTTTTCTGCCGATCAGCGAGTTGCGGGAACTGTAACCGTGACGCGCGCGGCAAAGCAAGGCCCGCGTGGTCGTGTCGTCCCCATTTCGCCACAGTGAGCATCCCACTCGATACGTCGACCGCCACTTCGCGTCTGGCACCTCCGGCCAGCGCCGAGGAGGACAGTGCTCTCTGCTCGGCCCTGCTCGACGAGTTGCATGGCGAGATTTCCAAGTCCGGTGAAGAGGTCGCATGCCGATTCTCCGCGGCGGCCGAGTTTTTGACCGGCCTCGATACCGCGACCGGCAGCACTGCCCGCGTCGAGTGCTTGCTGGCAGTCGCTCAGCACTACTACTTAGCAGCAAGGCCGGCAGCAGCTCTGCCCTCGGCAGATCGCGCAGTGGCGCAGACGCGGGTATTGCGCGACCTTCCGTTGCTGCGCAAGGCGCTGACGTTCCTCGGCGTGATGCACATGGAAACCGGCAACTTGCCGGAAGCGACAGCCTGTTTCTCGGAAGCCTTGGCGATCGCCCAGCAACTCGGTGATTCAGGTGCCGAAGCGCCCGTCTGGAATAACCTCGGCTTGGCACTGCAGAACGCGGCGCAGTATGCGGATGCGATTCAGTGTTTCGAACGTGCCGCGACTCTCGCCGAAGTGTCACCGGCCTTCTCTCATGTTCGCAGACAGGCCCTTGCGAACATCGCAGGCTGCGCCCTGCACCTCCACGATGTCCGTACAGGCATCAAGGCGGTGCGCAAGGCGATCGAGCTGAACCCCGATCCGCAGACGGCGACGGATTGTCTGTCGCGAGTCATCTCCGAGTCGAACTATGCCCGCCTCCTGCTCGAAGTCGGCGAGACCGGCCACGCGGCGGAACATTGCGAGAAGGCGCGCATTTACGCCGCAAAGGCGCCAACGGCGCGCGCCGAGTTCGCCGCGTCGCTGACTAGCGGGCTGATCGACGTGCACTCCGGTCGAGTGGACGTCGGCCTGACCCGCCTGAAGCGCACGCTCGAGCAGGCCCGGCTAAACGTGCGCTCCGAAGTCCGCGACGCGCTTTCGGCCTGCGTGACGGGCTACGAAGTCGCCGGCCAGCCGGACGTCGCGCTCGTGTATCTGCACGAGCTGCTGGCGCTGAACAAGGAGGCGAAGGAAGCGCAGGTGCTGATGCACCATCGCGAGCACGTCGCGCGGCTGGAGAAGGCGGAGCAGGGGGCCGAAACCATCGATCACACGCTCGCCTGGCAGCAGGGCAAGCTGCGCGTTCAGCTCGGCGAACGCGAGCTGGTGCGCAACCGGATCCTGCTGCTGGAGCAGCAGTCGGTCGCCGCGGAGCTGCACGACGACGCCACGGGCGAGCACTGCTACCGGGTCGGCCGGCTCGCATCGATCCTCGGGCGCGAAATCGGACTGGAAGACGACGTGTGCTTCCTGATCGATCTGGCCGCGCGGCTGCACGACATCGGCAAGCTCGTCGTTCCGGACGCGATCCTGTTGAAGCCCGGCAAACTCACGCCCGGCGAGCGGCAGATCATGGAGACGCATACGACCGCCGGCGCGCAGATCCTCGCCAAGACCAACGTGCCGCAGATGCACGTGGCCGAGGAGATCGCGCTCCATCACCACGAGCGCTGGGACGGAACCGGCTATCCGATGCGCCTGCGCGGAACCGCCATTCCGATCGCCGCGCGCGTGACGGCGCTGGCGGATGTCTTCGATGCGCTGACCCACGTGCGGCCCTACAAGCATGCCTGGCCGATCAACGAAGCGCTCGCCGAGATCAAGTCGCTGCGCGGCAAGCAGTTCGATCCGGAGTTGACCGATCTCTTCCTCGACCTGGTGCCGCGGCTGCAGCGCGAGGTCGGCGATCTCGACGCGTTCCTCGCGGTCGAGGCGAAGAACTCGCCGTTCATCAAGGCGCGCCGGCAGATCGCCGCAGCGCTCAAAGGCACCGAGCCTTCGCGTTCGCTGTTCGAGTTGCGGCGCTAGCCGGCGGCTCAGGCTTTCGAGGCGGCCTTCGCCACCGCCGCCTGCAGCCAGGCGTCGAAGCGGCTCGCGGGCAACGCGCCGCTCACTCGCTCGATCAACGCGCCGCGATGAAAGACCGCCAGCGTCGGGATGCTGCGGATCGCAAGGCGCGCGGACAAGTCCGGATTGGCGTCGGTGTCGACCTTGGCGAAGACGAGATCCGAGCGGCGCGCCGCCGCGTCGGCGAACACCGGCGCGAAGGTGCGACACGGGCCGCACCACGCGGCCCAGAAGTCGACCGCGACCGGCCGTTCGCTGCGCTCGATCAGCGCGGCGAAAGCCGCTTCGTCGACCGCGACGGGTGCACCCGACAGAAGCTCGCGGCCGCACTTGCCGCAGGTCGGCGTCTGGTTGAGTCGATCTTCCTGGACGCGGTTCGTGGCGTGACAGTGAGCGCAGAGCAGGAGCATCGCGGCGCTTTTGCGTGATGGACCGCCGGGAACATGGCGGCGCGGGGCGCCGCGTTCAAGCGTTGCTCGCCGGCGCATGACTCAGATCACCGTGTCGATGTGACGCAGCAGCCGCTGCCGCTCGCGCGCGAGCGCGGCGTGCAGGCGGCGCGCCGCGTGGGCGTCGAAGCCGCGCCGCGAGTCGCATTCGATCAGGCGGTCGCAATACGGTTCGAACCACGAAGCGCGGTCGTCCAGCGCGAACCAGGGACGATTCTCCTGTCCCTGCTCGACCAGCCATTGCAGGCACTCGGCCTGGCGCCGGTAGGGCACGAGCCGCGGCGGAGCGATGAAGTCGCCGAAGGTCGGCGTCACGCCGATCACGCGCGCGCGCAGCGGCGCGACGAGTGGGCCGACCAGGTCGTCGATCGACCGGCCGTTGCGCCAGCTCGTCGACAGCACGATGCAGACCTCGGGAAAGTCTTCGAGCAGGTCGGCGAGCCGCGGCGCGTGCTCGAACAGCCGGCGCGCTTCGCGGCACGGATCGGGGTGCAGGACGCCGTCGAAGTCGAGAAAGAGGATCACGGGAGCGAAGGCCGGCGTCGGACAAGGGGCGCCGTATCCGGTGCTTCGGCCGCGCGCCTGCGCTTCTTGAGATCCGTTCATCGGCCGGACGGCGCATCGCGCGGCCGGTCGCGTTACACGAATGAAACATCCGGTGCCGGTTCGTCGCGCGCAGATCCGTTTCGTCGCCGCGCGTACCGACTTAACGCCGCTCGAACCGTGTAGCTGCAGTTCACCGCGCGCTTCGATCGTTTCATCGCATTCCGCTCGCGCGCCGCGCTACGGCTACCTACAGTTCGCTCCAACGCAGCGGCGCACGCGATGTGCAGTGGCCGGCAGGCGAGAAGGAGAACAACGATGTACGCACGGAACAACTCGATTCGGATGCTCGGCGCAGCGGGCGGCGTGGTGGCCACGCTGGCGGTGCTGATGGCGATCGACGGCTACGCGCGGCAGGCCAGCGAAATCGCGACGAGCCGCGCCCAGATCGTCCGGCTGGAACCGGTGACGGTGATCGGCGAACGGCCGGCGGCCGCGGCCAACGCCACCGCGGCGGCCACGCAGGGCACTTCGGCGAAGACGCTCTGAGCGCGATCCGCCGTTCGACCCATCCGTTCAAAGGATCGCAAGCAAGCGACGATTCGGCGATTTCCTCCGGCGCCTCGCGAACAGACCACGACGCAGAGGCGTTCGAGCGGGCAGGTCCCTCCCCCGGACCTCGCCCGCTCGGTTTTTCTTGGCGACGGTCGAATGCGCAACGCGCGCGACCGGCGCCCGGAGCAGGCGCGTTCGTCGTCGTTCAGGCCGGCGTACCTGGCCGCATGCGTCCCTGCTGCCACCACGCGACGACCCGCGACAACATGGTGGCCGGCCTTGCGTAAGGCGTGTCGGCAGCGGCGGCGCGGACGTGCTGCGGATCGACGCGCGGCGCGCCGTCGCGACAGGCGAGCAGCAGCGACTTGTGCGCGATGATGTTGACGATCCGCGGAACGCCGCGCGCGTGCCGATGCACGAGCGCGGCGACCGCGGTCGGAAACAGCAGCGCGGTGCCGGCCGCGCGCCCCGCCACGCGCAGCCGGTGCGCGAGATAGGCCTCGGTTTCCTGCGCCGACAGCGCGCCAAGTCTGTGCTGCGAGCTGATGCGGCTGGCGAGCGGGCGCAGGTCCGCGCGCGCGAGCTTGTCGTCGAGTTCGGGCTGACCGAACAGCACGATCTGCAGCAGCTTGCGCTTTTCGGTTACGCGAGCGGCCAGCCGCCGCAGCGCTTCGAGTGCATCGGCCGGCATCGCCTGCGCTTCGTCGAGGCAGACGACGACGCGCCGATCGGCCGCGGCCGCCTTCAGCAGCGCGCGGTCGAGCAGCGCGAGCATTCTGCGTTCGGACGCGTTCGCCCGCAGCGGCAGTTTCAGTTCGAGTCCGACCGCGAGCAGCAGCGAGCGCGGGGTCAGGCAAGGGTTCGGGATGTACGCGGTGTCGCAGCGGCGTTCGCGGCCCGCGAGGGCAGCGAGGAGGCGCCGGCAGGCGAGCGTCTTGCCGGTGCCGACTTCGCCGGTGATCTTGACGAAGCCTTCGCCGCCGTCGATCGCCTGCAGCAGCGTGGCGTGCGCTTCCTGCTGGGCGCGCGACGGATACGCGAACTCCGGGTCCGGCGTGATCGAGAACGGCGGGATCGCGAGCCCGAAGTGTTCCAGATACATCGAATTGGAAGTGCGCTCGGAACGCCGCCTAGCCGGCCAGCAGGACCGTCAACAGCACCGCCGCGGCGGCCAGCCACCAGGGCGTCAGCCACGACAGCGTGCGCGGCTCTTCGGGTGGGTCGTTGCGATGCGCGTCGCGCCGGGTCTCGACGAGCGAACCGAACAGCGGAGAGTTGGTGTCGTGTTTCATCGCAGACTCCGATGCGTCCCGCGCCGGCCTTCGCCGCGCGCACTCCGAGCCATGGACCTGCAACGATGCTAGGGAGGCGACGCCATGCGGATCGCCTGAAAAGGCCCGCTTTCGGCGCCGTGCAACGGCGCTCGGTCGATCGTCCACAGTCGGCAGCCGGCTGCCGTTCGTCGCCGGCGGTTCAGCAGCCGCTGGTGGCCAACTCGATCGTCGGCGCGGTGATCGTCGGCGATGCCGCGTGGTTGGGCGAGGTGTGGACGATCCGGCACTGTGCCGGGTCAGGCGCCCCGTCGATCCGGATCGTGATCGAACTGCCTGGAGCGGCACCGCCGCCGATGACCGTCACCCTGTCTTCGGCCGAGATGTTGGCGGCCAGCAGAATGCCGGCCTCCGATGCTTCCGGGTAACCGTGGTTGGTCTGGATCGTCGCGCCGTCGACGTCGACGTGGCTCAGGCCACCCGGGCCGGCTTCGGTCCGGCCCTTGGCCAACGCGGCCGCTCGCACGACCTGTGCAGCGGCGCGGATCGACCCGTTCAAGGCCTCGGCTTTCGCACGGCGCGCTTCGCCGCCGATGTTCACGAATCGCGGCAGCGCGACCGCCGAAACGATGGCGAGGATCAGCAGCACGACGACCAGCTCGATCAGCGTAAAGCCCGACCGGCGACGACTTTGTGGTGGCTGGGCCATGACGCGTCCTTTCGCTGCGCGCGCTCCCGTCCTGCGACCGGCGGCGCTCGGCCGGAAGGGTCCTTTGGCGGGGACGGGCCGGATCCCGACGCGGCGGCATCGCCGGTTCGGCCCGATCGAACGGATTCTGGGTCAGGCGCCGGCGCGCGGTCCGGCAAGAAGCGACGGCTTCACGGCGTTTTCGCGGGCGTGGGTGCGGTGAGCGCCGCGCGTTGCGTCAGTCGCCGGCCGCCCGATCGGGCGATGCGGTGACCCGCGGTTCCCGCTCGCGCGGCAGCAACAGGGCCACGCGCGTGCCGGGCTGCCGCGGTTCGATCGCGAGCTGCGCGCCGATCTCCTCGGCGCGGCGGCGCATGTTGCGCAGGCCGCGGCCGCCTGCGCCTGCGGCCGAAGCCGCCGGCAGTCCGCGACCGTCGTCGTCGACGCAGACCTTGACGCGCCCGTCCTCCAGCACGGTGCTCACCGTGATCGAAGTCGCCTGCGCGTGCTTGACGACGTTGGCGAGCGCCTCCTGCAGGATGCGCAGCACCTGCAGCGCGGCGGCCGCATCGAGCCAAGGCAGCGCGGGCAGGTCGCCGACCTCCCAGCGCAGCGCCAGCCCTGCGCCTTCGAGCCGGCGGCCGAGCCGGTAGCGCAGCGTGGCGAGCAGCGTTGCCAGATCGCCTTCGATCGGCTCCATCGAATCCATCGTCAGCTTCAGATCGTCCACGCACTCGCGCAGCACCTGCGACACCGACGCGATGTCCATCCTGCCCTGTTCCACCAGCGCGAGCGAGCTCATCAGCGACGAGCCCAGGCCGTCGTGCATCTCGCGCAGCAGCCGCTGCCGCTCCTCGGCTTGCGCGCGCTCGCGCTCCAGCCCGCGCAGCCGCGCGAACGCGGCCTGCAACTGCTCGCTGCGCTCGTGTACGCGCGCTTCGAGTTCGACGTTGCTGCGTTCGATGCCCTCGATCGCGGCGAGGAAGCGCCGCTGCGCCGAGTACAGGAACGCGGCGAAGATCGCCACGCCACCGTAGGGCAGCAGGTACACGCGCTCGATGTCGATCAGCATCTCCTTCAGCAGCAGGTCGTGCACGCCGAGCGCGAGGTTCAGCCACAGCGATGCGGCCAGCACCGCGACGTCGGGATCGCGCCGCTGCAGCGCGCCCAGGGTGATCAGCACGGTCACGCCGACCGCGATCGCCGACTGCAGCGCGTAGGCGATCGTCGAAACCACGAACGGATGGCCGAACGCGTCGGGCAGCGTCAGCACCGCGACCACGACGACCAGCACGAGCAGCGTGACCTCCACCCAGCCGAAGCGCCGCGCGAGCAGCCGGAACGCGTAGGCGTACACCAGCGCCATCAGCCAGGTGAGCGCGTTGACGTGCAGCCAGACGTGCCAGGCTTCGCCGACGACCGGCTCGTCGACCCAGAAGTGCAGCGTGCGGACGAACCACGTCACGGTGGCCAACGCGAATAGCAGGTAGGCCACCTCGCGCGGCCGCGCCAGCCAGTAGGCCGCCGCCAGCGCGCCCACCATCAGCAGCGCGAGCGCGATCGTCTGCGGCAGGATCACGCGCGCGTATTCGGCCCGCGCATACAGCGTCGCGGCTTCCTCGCTCGGACCCACCCAGACGGGCGCGAGCCCCATGCCCAGGCGCGTATCCAGCCGCACCGCCATCAGCACTTCGATCGAGCGCTCGCGCGGCGCGCGCGGGATCTGCACGAACTCGGGCCGATTCCACCAGCTCATGCCGTAGCCGCCGCGCGAAGTCTGCAGCCGCTGCCCGCCGGCGAAATAGCGCAGGCCGTCGATGCCGCCGACGAGCCGCGGCACGTACAGACCGACAGGCCCTTCGAACGAAGCGTCCGAACGGATGCGGTACCAGCGCCACACCGGACCGCCGCCCGGCTCGTGCCGCACGATCTCGGGCAAGGCGACCGGCGACCACGCGGCATCGGCGGCAGGCACTTCGAACTCGCCGCTCGCGGGAACGACCAGCAATTCGACCGTCTCGATGCGGACGGCCTGCGCGGCGGCGGCCGGCGCTTCGGCGAGCCCGGCCAGCGCGAGCGCTGCGGCCCACCAGCAGCGAGCGACGAGCGCCATCGCTGCGCGCTCAGTCGCCTGCGCCGGCGGCGCGGCGCGCGGTCCGCTGCCGTGTGTGCTCAGGTGCGGAGCAAGCCGAGCTTCGTGGCTTCATAGACCGCCTCGGTCTTCGAGCGGACCTGAAGCTTCGCATAGATGCGCTTGACGTAAGTGCTGACGGTGTGCGACGAGACCTCTTGCAGGCGCGCGATCTCGTCGAAGGTGAAGCCTTTGCTGATCAGTTCGAGCACCGCCTGCTCGCGCGCCGACAGCGCCGGCACCCCGGAGGCCGGCACCGGTGCGATCGGCTGGAAGCGTTGCAGCAGTTGGCGCGCGATCACCGGACTGATCGGGCTGCCGCCCGCGTGCAGCCGGCGGATGTGGTCGGCCAGCTCAGGTCCCGCCATGTCTTTCAGCAGATAGCCGGTGGCGCCGGCCTCCAGCGCGCGAAACACGTTGCGCTCGTCGCCGAAGACCGTCACGACCATCGCGTCGCATTCGGGGTGCTGGCGGCGCGCTTCTTCGATCAGCGCGAGCCCCGAGCCGTCGGGCAGCTCCAGATCGACGAGCAGCACGTCGGGCGACTCGCGCGCGAGCAACGCGCGCCCTTCGACGAGCGTGGCCGCCGCGCCAAGCAGGCGCAGGCCTTCGGCGGCGCTGACGACGTTGCACAGCGCCAGCCGGAACTTGTCGTCGTCTTCGACGAGCGCGACCGCGATGCCTGTGGCAGCCATGTGGCAATGCTAGGCCGCAGGCGCGCGTGGCGAAAGCCCACGGGCGGCCAATCGGTGCTCCTGCGTGTCCCTGATTTCAGGGGCAACGGCAAACGGTGCGTGCACAGTACGTTGGCCGCGGCGCCTGTTCTGGCCCTCGCGCCGGACGCGAAGGAAGCGTAGGGTAGGCGCTGCCCGCGACCGCGTAGCGAAGGAGCATGCAAGGCAGCATCCGCCATGGCGACCGCGACGCAAGCACAGCACGATCCGTGGCGCCATCTGGTTCAGGCGCACCGTCGGATCGCGCACGACGACGCGCAGGCAGCGCGCGAGATCGAGCGCTGCTGGCGCGAGTTCGACCATGCCGATGCGCGCGACGGCCGGCTGTGTGCGGCGGCGGCGATGTGCGAGTGGAGCCACGTGCAGCGGCGCGACTTTCGCGCCTATGCGCTGTGGCGCCAACGGCTGGAAGCCGCGCTCGCCCCGGGCTGGCCGGCGCTCGGCCCCGAGCACGAGCTGCGGGCGCTCACCGGCGCTGCCTGGGCGGCATTGGTCACGCCGCTGGCCGGCGTGCCGCCGCTCGAGTTGAAGCAGCGGATCGTCAGCCGACTCGATCAGATGTCAGGCCATTCCGGCTCGAGCGCTTCGCTATGTCTGACCGCGGCGGCGGCTGCCGTGTACCTCGCCGGGCACAACGATGACGTCGCCGGCATGGAAGCCGTCGTAGCGCAGGCTGCGTCCTTTGTTGATGCCGCCGATGCGCCGGCGCGCGTACGGTGGCTGCACGCGGCCGGCGCCATGTTCGCCTTCACGCTGCCGCCTGACCCGCGCGGCATGAAAATGCTGGCGCAGGCACGCGAGCTGGCGGCGCGCGAGAACCTGCGCAGCGCGCTGTTCGACATCTGCCACGAGGAGATCTTCCTGCGGCTCGGCCGCGAAGGGCCGGCGGGCCTGGACTCGCTGTTCGAGCAGATGCTGGCCGCGCTCGACCCGACCCGGCTGTACGACGTGGCGCGCCGCCATCACCTGCAGGCGCGCCGCGCGTTGCACGTTCCCGCACAAGCGGGCAACGCGGTCTACTACGGGCGCATCGCGGTTGAGTTGCTGGAGCAAAGCGCGTATCCGATCGGCGATGCCGCGCTGCTGTACACGACCTATGCGTACGCCTGCGCCCGCCACGGCGACCATGCCGCCGGCCTGGCGGCGATGGAGAAGGTCGCCGCGCACTCCGGCGGCGCGCAGCGCCGCCAGCAGCAATCGATCGCCTTGTTCCTGCGCGCCTACGCGGTGCTGAAAAAGCAATCGCCCGAGCAGGCGCGGGCGCTGCTGCAGCAGGCGTTTGCCGAAGCCGACCGCATGCAGTGGTTCGGCTTTCGGCCGGTGCCCGAGGTCGCCGGCCTGTTAGTCGAAGCGGCGCTGCGGTTGAACCTCGAGACGGCAGCTTATGCACGCAAGCTGGTCCAGCTGCGCAAGCTCGAGCCGCCGGGCTACTCGGCCGCGTGGCCCTGGAAGCTGCGCATCGCCACCTTCGGCCGCTTCGAACTGGCGTCGAGCGCGGGTCCGCTGGCGGCGAGCGGCAAGTTGCCGCGCAAGACGTTCGAACTGCTGCAGTACGTGGCCGGCAGTCCGCAGTTGACGGCGGCCGCGGATCGGTTGACCGCGTCGCTCTGGCCCGAGCTGGAAGGCGATCTCGCGCGCGGCGCGTTTCGCACGGCCTTGCATCGGCTGCGCAAGCTGCTCGACGACGCCGAGGCGGTGCAGTTCGACGGCACCAGTGTGCGCATCGACCCGGCGCGCGTGTGGGTCGACGCGCTCGCGTTCGAGCGTCTGGTCGATTCGACCGAGGCGGCCCTGCGCCGCAGCGACGGCGCCCGCGCCCGCTTCGACGGCGCCGAGGCGCTGGCGCTGTACGCGGGTCACTTCCTGGCCGATCAGCAGGACGCGCCGTGGATGCTGACCGCGCAGGAGCGGCTGCGCAGCCGCTTCGTTCGCCTGGTCGCCATGCTGGGCGAGCACTACGAGCGCAGCGGTGCGACGGCCGAAGCCCAGGCGCTGTACAGGAAAGCCATCGAGCTCGACCCGCTGGACGAAGAGATCGCGCGCCGGCTGATGGCGCTGCTGCGCGACGCGGGCGAGACGAGCGCAGCCCTGGAGGTTTTCCGCGGCCTGCGACAGCGGCTGTCGGTGGTGCTCGGCCGCGCGCCGTCGGCGCAGACCCAGCGGCTGGCCGACACGTTGCGCGCGTGAATCTTCACGCCGCTGCGCCCACTGCGCGATCCGTGATGCTGCCGTAACGCTGCCGCCGCTACACCTGCGCCTCATGCGGGGCAGGCCAGTGGAGGCGGCGATGAACGTGCAGACCGGGGCGGCGCGACCTGCGGCGGCCGAGCTTGCGCTCGATCAGGCGGCCGCTGACTTTGCCGAGCGCGCCGGCGCGCTGGCCGATCTGTTCGCACGCTGGCGCAGGCCGGCGCTCGCGCGCACCGTGATCGCCAGCCTGCTGGCCGACGACGGCGACACCTTCCGCGAGCTACTGCGCGACTTCGATCCGCCGGTGCTCGGCAAGTGCTGGTGGGTGCGCGAGGTCGTCGAGAAGGTCGTTGCCTCGACGCAGATGAGAACCGTGTGCCGGCTGCGCACCGATCTGACACCCGGCGAACGGCTGCTGTACCTGCGGCTGGTGCAGCGGTTTCGCGACCGCACGGCCGTGTTGGCCGAAGCGAGTAGCGCCCTGGACGCGCGCGGCGGCGTCGGCGCGGAGATCGCGCCCGGCGATTTTCTGGAAGCGCTGCGCGCCGAGGGACTGGTGATCTGCACGGAAGAGCCGGTCGAGGGCGCGGGCCTGCAACAGGTGCTGGCGCGGCCGGCACTGCTTTGCGTGTGAAGCGATGCGCGGCTGCGCCTGTCCCCGATTCCGGGTTCATGCCGAACGCGGCGGCCGCACTAACTTGGCAGCCATCGGACGCAACGGATGGAGGCGGCGATGAGCGGATCGAGCGAGAACGGGGCAATGAGGCTGAAACCCTTACTGGCCGCCGCGTTGACCGGCGTGCTGCTCGCTGCGTGCGGCGGCGGCACCGGCGATCCACCGGCGCCTCCCGCACCCGCGCCAGGACCGGCGCCCGCACCGGGGCCTGCGCCTGCACCCTCACCTGCACCCGCGCCGACGCCTGCACCGCCGCCGATTGCGGTCACGCCCGCAGGAATTCCGGAGGGACTGCCGACGTTTGCGACGATCGGCGCCAGTGGCGGCACGCTGGTGAGTAGCGACGGCCGCCTGACCGTCACCGTGCCCGCCGGTGCGTTGGCTGGAGACACCGAAGTTGGCATCCAGCCGATCACCGCGACTGCACCGGGCGCGCTCGGCGCTGCGTACCGGTTGACCCCTGAAGGCCGCAGCTTTGCGCAGCCGGCGACACTCACCTTTCGCTACTCGGCAGAGGAAGCCGGCGCCAGTGCGCCGAGCGCGCTGCGCGTGGCCACACAGGACGCGCAGGGCCGCTGGGGCTTGCCGGCGACGACGAGCGACGCATCGATGCGCACGCTGTCGGTCGCGACGACGCACTTCAGCGACTGGAGTTACGTGAGCGGCGAGCAGCTCAGGCCTGCGTCTGCGAGCGTTCTCGTAGGCACGTCCCAGCCACTGCAATACAGCGTCTGCGGCGATGCCGACGATGGCCGTGGCGGCGACGACGAGAACCATCAGCGGTTCCTGCTCCCGTGCACCGACGTTCACAGTCCATTCCCCGCGCGCTGGGCCGTCAATGGGATCAACGGCGGCAACGCCAGCATCGGCAGAATCGGTCCTCCCGACGTATCCAGGGATTGGTACGGGGTCTACGACGCGCCGGCGACGGTGCCCAGCCCGAACCCGGTGGCGGCCAGCGTCACATGGGGCGACCAAGCGCAATTGACACTGGTGTCGCAGCTCACGGTCGTCGCCGAGATCCCCGCCTACGAGGGCACTTTCGCTTCCCGCTTCAACGCGGCCACGGCCGGCGCCGAGTCGAAGTTGCTGGGGAACGTCAGGTTCGCGTGGGTATCGACCGACCCTCAAACCGGTGCGCTCACCTACCAGGGCAGTGGACGAGCGCAATTGAGCGGTCGGTTCACCGCTGCCGATGGCCGCGCCTGTGTATGGGACACCGCGACCGGCGACCTTCAGAGCGCTTCGTCACTGATCGTCCTTCCTGCCGGCAACGGCGATCTTTCGAAGCGCTACCAGATCGCGCTGTATGCCCAGGCGATGTCCACGCTGCGTTGCGACGGTTCCGATCCGGCGCCGGGGCCGCTGGTCGTATCGCACAGCGTGAGCGTCGACCAGCAGTGCGCTTTGCCGAGCTACGAGGAACTCTGGCGGTTCGCCGGCAGTTGGAACTGCACCCTGCCGGGCAGTGGATCGACGAGCGCCAACTGGACCCTGTATGCGCACCAGTAGCGGCAGGCCGCTGGGCGGAGGAGATCACATGAAACCTGGGTTGCCCGCTTCTTTACGCTGGTTGCGCGTCGCTGCTGCGGCCGGCGCACTGAGTCTTCTGTTCGCTTGCGGCGGTGGCACCGGCGATCCGCCTGCCGCGACACCTGCACCCCCGCCGCCGACACCCGCACCGCCGCCACCCGCACCGCCGCCGGCGTTGCCGTTCAAAGTGATGCCGGCGCGCGCCAGCCTTGCGGTTGGCGCGCAGAGCAGGCTTGCCGCGTACGGGGCGAGTGCATCGGTGACGTGGACGTCGAGCGACGCCGGCGTCGCCCAGGTCGACGCCAACGGCATGATCACGGCCATGGCGCGCGGCAGCGCCACAATCACGGCCTCCGACGGGACGCGCAGTTCATCGGCGACGGTCAGGGTCTGGCAGGTCGAGGGTGCCAACGCCGACGCCACCACCGGCGCGCTGATCGCTGATGCGCTGGCCGCCGGCCGCATCAGCGCCGAGGAGGCGCTCGTCTACCGCGTGTACGCCATGTTTGGCGACGAGCGTCTTCCGGCGGCCTACGAGGGCGCGCCCGATTCGGCAGGGAGCGTGTTCCTGCGCCAGGTCTCCGGTCAGTTGTCCGCGCTGTCACCGGCGACGCAGGACATCCTGCAGCCGTTCTTGATTCCGCCGATCTATCCCGAAAGCTGGTTCGGCCGGCAGATCGGGCTCGCCGCCATCCCGCTCGCGACCGGTCGCGTCCGCGCTGCGCAGGACGGCACGCCCACGCTCTGCTCGACAGAAGTCGTGAATGTCCTTCTCCAGGCTGGGCTGCTCCTGCGCAGAACCACGGGCCACTACAACCTGTATGCGTTCGTCAGCACCGGCAACGAGAACGCATTGCTCGACGCCGCCGTGCTGGACATCGAGACCATCGACAGTGCGTTGCATGGGCTCCTTGGACGCACCGCCCAGTCCGATGCCGCCGAACCATGCAACGGCGGCGACGGTGCCATCGACATCTATCTGACCGACATGGGCGGCACCCTCGATTGGGGCCTGACAACCGCGTATGCCCGACGCTGCGAGAACACGCCGGCGTTCGTGCTGATCGACAAGTGGAAGCTGGGCGGCATCCTGGCGATCGATGCGGCGCGCGGACGGCGGTACCTGCGCACCGTGCTGGCGCACGAATTGACGCACACGATTCAGTTCGGCATGGACCGCAGCGCCGCCTGCACCGACTACGACTGGATCGACGAAGCCACCGCACAGTGGGCGCCCGATCACGTGTTCCCATCGGACAACGAAGAAGACGGATTCAGGAAACTGAGCACGACCCACCGCAGCGGCGAGTACTTCATCAACTACCTGAAAGGAGACCACCGCAACCCGCTCGAGAAGGCCGACAAGTACACCGCATACATCTACTTCCAGTTCATCGCGCGCAAGTACGGCGCGCCGGCGATCAGGGCGCTGTTCGACTCCTGGGGCTCGCACGGCAGCGTCGCCTCGCTGGATGCCACCGGCGTCAAGCTGCGCGACGCCTGGCCCGAGTTCGGCAAGGCGCTTTGGAACGACATCAGAGACAACGTGCTGACCGACCTGCGCGGCTGGGACGGCTACGACTACGGCATGGCCAACGTCGCGCAGAACAGTCCGCTCGCGCTCGCCGGCGGCCGCACGACGCTGCCGCTGCTGCAGGCCAGCGGTGGCCGGCTCGCGCCGCGCAGCCTGGCCTACGAGCGGCTTACGTTCACGGACGAAACAAGCCCCGTGCTGCTTGCCAATCCGCTCGGGTCGCTGCCGCAAGCCCAGTATCTCAAGCTCACCGCCATCAAGAAGGTCGGCGGGCAGTGGCGCGCACCCGAGGACTGGACCGCCGATCCGAGAAAGTTCTTCTGCCGCGACAAGGTCGCGGAGCGAATCGAAGAACTGGTCCTGATCGTCAGCAACAGCGATCCCGATCCGAACGCGGCGCCGGCCGTGATACCGGCCGACGATCCGTTCGAACTCAGCGCATCGAACGTCGGCTGCTGGAAGTGGCAGGGCAGCGCTACGCGTCAGATCATCAGCGACGACGGCATTCAGCGCAGCGACAACACGGCGCGCGCCGTCGACCTGATCTTCGAGCCGCAGCTCGAAGGCGACGGCGGCCTGTTGTTCCTCACGCCGACCGCCGGCACGGCGACCGGGCTATTCACGCTCGAATCCTCGGTTCCGCCCTGCACGGTGACGCTCACCGGTCCGGCCAAGGCGGTGTCCGCCAACGACGGCGCGCTGATATTCAATCTCGACCTGAAGACGGGCGGAACGCCGCCCGACCGCCGCGTCGGCACGCTCACCGGCACGACGTTCATCGACTCGACGCAGGTCGCGGTGTGCAACGGCCAGACCACGGTCACGCCGGCACCCAGCACCGGGTGGGCTTGGCTGCTGTACCCGGTGACCACGAACCCGCTCGATGTCTCCGCCGACGGCAAGACGATCTCGGCCAACCTCATCCAGGCCGTTCCGAACGCGCGCACCGTGCACAACTTCAGTTTCACCGCGATGCGCGAGTAGCGCGAGTCGCCACCGGAGGACACGACGATGGACCACGCCCACCCGACCCGCTTCGTCCTGTACGCGACGGTGCTCGTTGCCACCGCCTGCGCGCCGCTGCCACCGCTGCCTGCAACCACCGCGCCGCCGCCGGCGGTCAGCGCGCCGACCGCCGGCGCGCCGGCGACGAGCGCGAGCGCGCTTTCCTACGGCAGCGTGACCTCGCAAGTGATCAAAGGCAAGACCACGCAGATGGACCTGCTGCAGATCTTCGGCGGCCCGAACATCGCCACCACCGACCGCGACGGCACCGAGACCTGGGTCTACGAGCGCAGCGCCACGCAGACCGACGTGGCGACCAACAGCCAGGCCGCACAGGGCACCGCGAGCCTCGGCGCGTTCTTCAAGTACATCGACGTGCAGGCGGGCGGCTCCGTGGCGCGCTCGGGGTCGGCCTCGAGCGTCTCGTCGTCGATCCGCTCGCTGACCGTGATCGTCAAGTTCGCGCCCGACAAGACGGTGGCCGACTACACGGTGCGCGCCAGCACGTTCTAGGAGGCCGCCATGAGGCGCAGAGATTTCATCGCGTGGCTGCCGCTCGCATTGAGCGGCTGCGGTACGCCGGGCGGCATGCTCGGCTCGGGCGGACGCGAACCGAGCCTGCAAGGCCTGAGCGCGCAATTGAAGCTGCCCGACATGGACAGCATGCTGGCGCAGCAGCGGCTGATGCAGGAGCTGATGGACAGCCCCGATCTGCCCGCTTGGCACGCGCAGCGCGAGAAGATGGCGCTCGCTGTCGGCGACCGCACGTTCCAGCGCGGCTTCGACCGCGTGTTCGACTCGATGACGATCGCGCTCGCCACGCTCGGCAGCCGCGTCAACAACATGGAGCGCGCCTCCGGCTACATCACCGCGTCGATCCCCGATCTCGGTCCGGCCAGGACGCAGGCGCTGCAGCGCGAAGGGCTGCGCCAGTACGCGCAGGTCAAGGGCTATCCGACCGGCATCGTCGACCGCAAGGGCGAGGGCTTCGAGCTCGACGTCGGTGCCGCCTCGAGCGCGATGGCGCGCGGCATGGCCGGCTTGACGTTGACGCTGACGCGGCAGGGTCCCGGGCAGACCAAGGTCAAGCTGCGCTTCGACAACGTCTACTACCCGGAGCTGGTGAACGAGTACTACAACGCGGTGTGGGCGGCGGTCGACAAGCAGATGTTCCTGGACAGCGCGCTCGACTGAACGCGGCCGCGTTTCAGGGGTTCCGCCGCAACCGCCGCAGGAACACCGTCATCTCCTTGACCGCCTGGCGGTCGCCGTGCGCCTCCGCGGCGGCGATGCCGCGTTCGTAGGCGTCGATCGCTTCGGTTTCGCGGCCGGCTGCCGCGAGCGCCTTGCCGAGCAGCTTCCACGCGGCCGAGTAGGCAGGATTGCGTTCGACTGCTCCGCGCAGATAGCGCGCGGCTTCGTCGAACTGCTCCCGCTTCAGGTATTCGGAACCGATCGAAAATCGCAGCAGCGCGGCGTTGCCGCCGGCGTCGCGCGGGCCGCCGAGCATTCGCAGCAGGTTCTGCAGCAGTGTGTCGGTCATTTAGACTGCCCGCGTCGACGAGACGAGGAGTTCAAGGAGATGAACAAGGACATTATCGCGACCCCCGATGCCCCGGCGGCGATCGGGCCGTATTCGCAGGCGGTGAAGACCGGCCTGGTCGTTTTCCTGTCGGGACAGATCGGGCTCGATCCGGTCACCAAGGAACTCGTCGGCGCGGACTTCGAGGCACAGGTGCGGCAGGCGTTCAGGAACCTCGCCGCGGTTGCCAAGGCCGCCGGCGGATCGCTCGCGCACGCGGTCAAGTTCACGCTGTTCCTGACCGACCTGTCGCAGTTCGGCAAGGTCAACGAGATCATGGCCGAGGTGGTTCCGCAGCCGTATCCGGCGCGCTCGACCGTGGGCGTGGCCAGTCTGCCGAAGGGCGCGCAGTTCGAGGTCGAAGCGATCCTGGTGCTGTGACTCGTCGTCCGTGATCCTTCGTCCGTGAGAAGCGCAGCCCATCGGCCGGTCCGGCAACGAGCCGCGGTCGACGGTCAGCGGTCGCCCGATCCCGGATCACGGCAACGCGTGCTCGCGAAGCTCGGGCTGCATGCCGACTGGGACTACCTGCTGCACCTGCCGCTGCGCTACGAGGACGAAACGCGGATCACGCCGATCGCGCAGCTCGCGCCCGGCGTCGATGCGCAGGTCGAAGGCGAGATCGTCGACGTCGAGATCGTCCGCCGCGGGCGTCGCCAGTTGATCGCGCGGCTGCGCGACGCCAGCGGCGAGCTGCTGCTGCGCTATCTGCACTTCTATCCGTCGCAGCTGAAGCAGCTCGCGGTCGGCCGGCGCGTGCGCGCCTTCGGTCCGGTGCGCGGCGGCGCGCTGTCGTCGGACTTCGGTTTCGAGATCGTTCATCCGCGCGTGCGCCCGGTCGAGCACGGCGCGCCCGTGCCGTCCGCGCTGACGCCCGTGTATCCCACCGCGGCGGGTGTACCGCAGGCGTGGCTGCGCATGCGCATCGCGCGTGCGCTGCGCGACGTCGACATCGACGACACGCTGCCCGGGGCGCTGCGCGAACGCTGCGGCCTGGCGCCGCTGGCGGAGGCGCTGCGCTACCTGCACGCGCCGCCGCCGGGCGCCGATCTCACGCGGCTTGCCGATCGGTCGCACCCGATGTGGACGCGCATCAAGTTCGACGAGTTGCTCGCGCAGCAGCTTTCGCTGCGCACCGCGCGGCTGGCGCGTGCGCAGCGCCGGTCACTGCCGCTCGCCGGCGACGGCGCATTGACGCGCCGGCTGCTGGCCGCGCTGCCGTTCACGCTGACGCAGGCACAGCAGCGCGTGTGGAGCGAAATCGAAGCCGATCTCGCCGCGAGCGTGCCGATGCACCGGCTGGTGCAGGGCGACGTCGGCAGCGGCAAGACGGTGGTCGCCGCGCTGGCGGCCGCGCGCGCGATCGAAGCCGGCTATCAGACCGCGCTGATGGCGCCGACGGAAATCCTCGCCGAGCAGCACTTCCGGCGCATCGCGTTGTGGCTCGAACCGCTCGGCGTGCGCGTCGTCTGGCTCGCAGGACGGCTCAAGCCCGCGGACAAGCGCGCCGCGCAGGCGCACGTGGCGGGCGGCGAAGCGCAACTGGTCGTCGGCACGCATGCGCTGATCCAACAGAAAGTCGCGTTCGCGAAGCTCGGACTGGCGATCGTCGACGAGCAGCATCGCTTCGGCGTGGCGCAGCGGCTGGCGCTGCGCGGCGCGGGGATCGACGGGGCGGACGCCGTCGCGCCGCATCTGCTGATGCTGAGCGCCACGCCGATCCCGCGCACGCTGGCGATGAGCTACTACGCCGATCTCGACGTGTCGGTGATCGACGAGATGCCGCCCGGCCGCCGGCCGGTCGTGACCAAGCTCGTGTCGACGCGCCGGCGCGACGAGGTGCTCGCGCGCATCCGCGCCGAAGTCGCGCGCGGCCGGCAAGCGTACTGGGTCTGCCCGCTGGTCGACGAGAACGAGGAGGCCGACGCGAAGCTCGAGCTGACCGCCGCCACGCGCATGTACGAGCAGACGCGCGCGCTGCTGCCCGAGCTGCGGCTGGGGCTGCTGCACGGCCAGCTGCCGGCGCAGGAGAAGGCCGCGGCGATGCAATCCTTCGCCGCCGGCGCGATCGACGTGCTGGTCGCGACGACGGTCGTCGAAGTCGGCGTCGATGTGCCCAACGCGACGCTGATGGTGATCGAGCACGCGCAGCGCTTCGGGCTCGCGCAGCTTCACCAGTTGCGCGGGCGCGTGGGGCGCGGCGCCGAGCAGAGCTACTGCGTGCTGCTGTTCGACGAGCCGCTGTCGGAGACGGCGCGCGAGCGGCTGAAGGTGATCTTCGAAACCGACGACGGCTTCGAGATCGCGCGCCGCGACCTGCTGCTGCGCGGTCCCGGCGAGCTGCTCGGCGCGCGCCAGGCCGGCGTGCCGCTGCTGCGCTTCGCCGACCTCGAACGCGACACGGCGCTGCTCGAAAGCGCGCGCGACGCCGCGGCGGAGTTGCTCGAACGCGCGCCCGAGGCGGCGCGACGGCACGTCGAGCGGTGGATCGGGCGCAGGCAGGCGATGCTCGATGCGTGACCAGCGCATCGTCGTGCACGGCTTCGTGCCGCTGCGCGTTGTGGCTTGTTCGTTTTCCAAGGGTGGACGCTCGGGCCGCGGGGCCGTCACTTTCTTTGTCTTGCCAAAGAAAGTGACCAAAGACAACCGCAGGTTGCGGCGCAGGCTCATGCCGGCGCAGCCGGCGTGAAGCGAGCGCCAGCGAGCGGCCGAAGCCAAAGGCGCGCCGACGAAGGCGCCCGCTGCGCGGGTGCCCTGTGCTGCTCGTCGAGGGCACGACCCCGCCCTCGCCTGCGCTGCTCGGCGCCTTCGACGGCAGGCAGTTCAACCGACACCCCCTCTCCCTCGCCCTCTCCCCCTCGCGGGGGAGAGGGGAGCCTTGCTCCCTCTCCCGCATCAGCGGGACCAGCCCGCAGGGCGCAGGACGCCACGCAGTGGCGGTCCCGACCCCGGCGCAAGCCGGGTGGAGGGATGGGCCGCAGGCCCACAGAGGGTTGGGGTGAGGGGGCAGTTCGCTTTGCCGTCGAAGCCGCCGAGCAGCGCAAGGCAGTCGCCGCAGGCGACCGGCTTCGTCGGCGCGCCTTCTCTTGCCTACTTCTCTTGGCAAGACAAGAGAAGTAGGGGCCCCGCGGCCCGAGCGTCCACCCTTGGAAGAACGAAGAACGAACTCGCGCAGCGGCACGAACGAACGATCGCGCCACAACCACACCTTGATCGACGCAGTGCGCCGGCCGTGGCGCGACACGGCCGCGAGGCCCCGCGATGACCCGCAGCGCCATCGCGATCGCGCTGTTCGCGATCGTCGTCGCGCTTGCGCCGCTGGTCGTCGCGTCCGACGCGTGGCTGAACTTCATCGTGCTCGCGCTGTTCGGCGCGCTGATGGCGCAGGCGTGGAACGTGCTGGCGGGGTTCGGCGGACAGTTTTCGTTCGGGCACGCGGTGTTCTTCGGCACCGGCGCCTACGCGATGGCCGTGCTGCAGGTGCGGCTCGGCGTCAACGCGTGGGCCGCGCTGCCGGTCGCGCTCGCGGCGGGTGCGGCGATCGGCGTCTTCATCGGCGCGCTGACCTTCCGCTACGGCCTGCGCGGCTCGTACTTCGCGCTCGCCACGCTGGCGTTCGCCGAGATCTTCCGCATCCTCGCCAACACCTTCCAGTTCACCGGCGCCGGCGCGGGGCTGCAGATTCCGCTGACCAAGAGCCCCGCGATGCTGCAGTTCGACGCACGCACCGGCTATCTCTACGTCGTGCTCGCCTTCGTCGTCGCCGGGCTCGCGATCGCGACCTGGCTCAAGCACTCGCGCTTCGGCGCCTGGCTGCAGGCGGTGCGCGACAACGAGGAGGCTGCGCAGGCGCTGGGCGTGGACGCCTATCGCGTCAAGCTCGGCGCGATCGCGATCTCGGGCGCGATGATGGCGGCGGCCGGCGCGTTCTACGTGCAGTACCTGCACTACATCGACCCGGGGCTCGCTTACGGTCCGCACTACTCGGTCGAGGCGCTGGTCGGCGCGCTGGTCGGCGGCATGGGCACCGTGTGGGGGCCGGTCGTCGGCGCGTTCGCGCTGCATCTGCTGTCGGATCTGACGCGCAACGCCTTCGGCGACGTGCCGGGCGTGAACCTGATGATCTACGGCGCACTGCTGGTTCTGATCGTGATGTTCGCGCCGCGCGGGCTCGCGGGCCTCTTCGCCGCGCTGACGGCGAAGCTGCGGGGTTCCAAGTGAACGCGGTGCTGCTCGCGGCGAGCCGCGTGTCGAAGAGCTTCGGCGGATTGCGCGCCGTGCAGGACGTTTCGCTCGCCGTCGAGCAGGGATCGATCACCGCGCTGATCGGCCCGAACGGCGCCGGCAAGACGACGCTGTTCGCGCTGGTGTCGGGTTTCCTGCGGCCGGACGAAGGCGAAGTGCTCTTCGGCGAGACGCGGCTCGCGGGGCTGGCGCCGCACCGGATCGCGCGGCTCGGCATGACGCGTACGTTCCAGATCGTGCAGCCGTTCGCCAACCAGACCGTGCTCGAGAACATCGCCGTCGGCGCGCATCTGCACCACGCCAAACGCGGCGACGCGCTCGAACGCGCGCGCGCGGTCGCCGAGCGCGTGGGGCTCGCACCTCAGCTCGACAAGCTCGCCGCGAGCCTGACGATCGCCGGCCGCAAGCGGCTCGAGCTGGCGCGCGCGCTCGCGACCGAACCGAAGCTGCTGCTGCTCGACGAGGTGCTGGCCGGCCTGAACCCGCAGGAGGTCGCCGAGATGCTGCCGGTGATCGACTCGATCCGCCGCGGCACGCGCGACATGCCCGGCGTCACGGTGTTCATGATCGAACACGTGATGCAGGCGGTGATGAATCTTGCCGACCACGTCTACGTGCTCGCCAACGGCCGTCTGATCGCGCAGGGTTCGCCGCGCGACATCGCGCACGACGAGGCAGTGATCGAGGCGTATCTCGGGCACGGAACGGCGGAGCGCCTGAAGGCGGCGGGGCGCGAGCAATGAAGCGCTCTTCGGTGAGCGGTCCGGGCGACGCGCCGCTGCTCGCGATCGACGGTCTGCGCGCCGGCTACGGCCAGGTCGAAGTGCTGCGCGGCGTTTCGCTCGCGATCGGCGCCGGCGAAATCGTCGCGCTGCTCGGCTCCAACGGCGCCGGCAAGTCGACGCTGATCAACGCCGTCTGCGGGCTCGTCCATGCGAACGCAGGCGACGTCCGCTTCGACGGCCGTGCGATCACGCGCGTGCACTACAAGCGCATCGTCGAAGCCGGGCTGATCCAGGTGCCGGAGGGGCGCAAGCTCTTTCCGAACCTCACGGTGCGCGAAAACCTCGAACTGGGCGCCTATCGCCGCGGCCGCGCGCGCCGCGCGGAGAATCTCGAACGCGTGTTCGGCATCTTTCCGCGGCTGCGCGAGCGCGAGCAGCAGAAGGCGGGCACGCTGTCGGGCGGCGAACAGCAGATGTGCGCGATCGGCCGCGGGCTGATGAGCGAGCCGAAGCTGCTCGTGCTCGACGAGCCCTCGCTCGGACTCGCGCCGCGCGTCGTCGACGAGCTGTTCGAGCTGATCCGTACGCTCAACGCGCAGGGGCTGGCGATTCTGCTCGTCGAGCAGAACGTCGGCCAGTCGCTGCAGATCGCGCACCGCGCGTACGTGCTCGAAAACGGCGCGCTGCGCTTTTCCGGTACGCCGGCCGAGCTGCTCGCGAGCGCGGAGCTGAAGCGGGCGTATCTTGGGGTGTGAACGAGCGGAACTGAGCGAACGCGGAGACGCAGAGGGCGCTGAGAGGCGCGGAGAGTGAAAGCACGAAGGAGCGCTGTGATGACGAACTCGGAATCGACTCGAAGTGGCATTGCGTCGGATGAAGCAACGTCCAAAGTGAACAGACGATCGAACTCTTCCTCCGCGCTTCTCCGCGTCCTCTGCGTCTCCGCGTTCGCTCTTTTCTTGGCCCCGTCGCCGGCCGCGGCGCAGTCATTTCCGAGCAAGCCGATCCGCATCCTGGTCGGCGCGCCGCCGGGCGGCACGACCGACACGGTCGCCCGCGCGGTCGCGGCGGAGATGAGCAAGACGCTCGGCCAGCAGGTGGTCGTCGAAAACCGCAGCGGCGCCGGGGGCAACGTCGCCGCAGATCTCGTCGCGAAGAGCGCGCCCGACGGCCATACGCTGCTCGTCAGTTTCACCAGCCATACGATCAACGCGACGCTCTATCCGAAGCTGCCGTTCGACCCGGTGGCGGACTTCACGCCGATCACGATGCTGACCACCTCGCCGTCGCTGCTGATCGGTCATCCGTCGCTTCCGGCGAACGATCTGCGCGAGCTGATCGCGCTGCTGAAGAAGAATCCCGGCAAGTACAACTTCGGCATCGGCGCGATCGGCTCGTCACTGCATCTGGCGGGCGAGAAGTTCAAGATGGACACGGGCACGTACGTCGTCAACATTCCCTATCGCGGCAGCGCACCGGCGTTGCAGGATCTGCTCGCCGGGCAGGTCGAGCTGATGTTCGTTTCGCCCGCGGTCGGCGGTGCGCAACTCAAAGCGGGCAAGGTCAAGGCCTTCGGCGTGACGAGCCCGAAGCGGCTCGCGCAATTCCCCGAGGTTCCCGCGATCGGCGAGGTCGTCAGGGGCTTCGAGAGCAATGCGTGGTTCGGCCTGTTCGGCCCGGCGAAGTTGCCGGCCGACGTGACGCGGAAGCTGTATGAGGCGGCGCGCGCCGCGCTCGCGTCGCCCGAGGTGCGCAAGCGCTTCGAGCTGGAGGCGCTCGAGCCGGTCGGCAATCCGCCCGAAGAATTCGCGCGCTTCGTGCGCGAGGACATCCAGCGCTGGGCGAAGGTCGTGAAATACTCCGGCGCGAAGCCGGAGTGAGCGCTACGAGGAACCGAGCGAACGCAGAGAACGCGGAGAGCCGCGGAGAAGGCACACGGCGGGCGAAGTTCGCTTTCTTGTCTCTGCGTTCCTCCGCACCCTCTGCGCCTCCGCGTTCGCTCACTTGACTTCTTGTTCCAATGCCGCAAACGCTTGCCCAGAAACTCGTCGCCCGCGCCGCGGGACGGTCGCACGTGACGCCGGGCGAGATCGTCACCTGTCGCGTCGATCTGGCGCTGATGCACGACAGCGGCGGGCCGCGACGCCTGGCGCCATGGCTCGCCGAACTGGGCGCGAAGATCTGGGATCCGTCCAAAGTCGTTCTGGTCGTCGACCACTATCTGCCCGCCAACGACGACGACAGCCGGCGCATCGTTCGCATCGCGCGCGACTTCGCGCGCGAGCACGCGATCGGGCGCTTCTACGACGGCGAAGGCATCTGCCACGTGGTGCTGCCCGAGCGCGGACATCTGAAGCCGGGCCTGTTCGTCGTCGGCGGCGATTCGCATTCGCCGACCGGCGGCGCGTTCGGCGCGTACATGTTCGGTGTCGGCGCAACCGAAATGCTGGGCGTCGTGACCACCGGCGAGATCTGGCTGAAGGTGCCCGAAACGATCCGCTTCGTGTTCGACGGCGCGCTTGCGCGCGGCGTCACGGCCAAGGACGTGATGCTGTTCCTGATCGGCCGCTTCGGCATGGGCGGCGGGCAGTACGCCGCGGTCGAATACGCGGGCAGCGCAATCCGTGCACTACCGATGCAGGAGCGGATGACGCTCGCCAACATGACGGCCGAACTCGGTGGTCAGACGGGGCTGATCGCGCCGGACGAAGTCACGCGCGAATATCTGCTCAGCGTCGGCGTGCGCGACGAAGACATCGATCTCGCGACCTGGCAGAGCGATGCCGGCGCGCCGGTCGCCGCCGAGCACCGCTTCGACGCCGCCGCGCTCGCCCCGCAGGTCGCCGCACCCGGCAGCCCGGCGGCGAGCCGCGCGGTCGACGAATTCGCGGGCACCCCGATCAATGCCGCGTACGTCGGCGCCTGCACGGGGGCGAAACTCGCCGACCTGCGGATGGCCGCACAGGTGCTGCGCGGCAAGCGCGTCGCGCCGGGCGTGAAGCTGTGGATCGCGCCCGCGTCGCTGCGCGATCAGAACGCCGCGCGCGCCGAAGGCACGCTGCAGGCGCTGCTCGACGCTGGCGGCGTGCTGCTGCCCAACGCGTGCGGCGCGTGCGCGGGCTACGGCGAGTTTCAGTTCGGCGACGACGACGTCGTCATCTCTTCGACCGCGCGCAACTTCAAGGGCCGCATGGGTTCGCCGCTCGCGCAGGTCTATCTCGGGTCGCCGTACACGGTCGCGGCCAGCGCGGTCGCCGGCCGCATCAGCGATCCGCGTGCGTTTCTCTAGCGTGCCGCGACCGGGCCGGGCCGCGTTCGACCCACGTCGTCCACAGCCGCCACGTCAGCGCGAGCAGCGTCGGCCCGAGGAAGATGCCGACGAAACCGAAAGCGAACAGCCCGCCGACGACGCCGACGAACACGAGCGCAAACGACAGACTGGCGCCGCGCGAGATCAGCAGCGGCCGCAGCACGTTGTCGATGCTCGACACCAGCACGACGCCCCAGACCGCCATGAAGATCGCCCAGCCGATCTGCTCTTGCGCCAGCAGCCAGATTGTCGCGCCGAGCCACACGACGACGGAGCCGCCCGGAAGCAGCGACAGCAGCGCGGTCAGGCCGCCGAGCAGGAACGCCGCCGGTACGCCAGCGATCAGGAAGCCGAGGGTCGCGAGCGCGCCCTGCGCGAGCGCGGTGCCGACGATTCCGATCACCACGCCGCGCACCGTGTCGCGCACGATCGAGAGCAGTTCGTCCGCCATCGTGTCCGCGATGCGCGTCGTGCCCGCGCGCAGGCTGCGCACGAGCGCCTCGCCGTCGCGGTAGAAGAAGAACGCGACGAAAGTCGCCAGCAGGAGCTGCAGCACGCCTTCGGCGATCAGCCGGCCCGCGAGGATCAGCGGCTCGCGCCCGACCTCGATCAGCCGCGTACCGAGCGTGCGCAGCGCGCCGGGATCGGCCGCCAGCTCGCGCCAGTATTCGTCGAGCCAGCCGCCGACGACGGGGATGCGCTGCAGCCATGCGGGCGGCGGCGGCGGTCCATCGGCGAACCAGGCCTGCACGGCCGCGATCCATCCGGGCACGCGCTCGATCGCGTTGTCGACGAGCCACGCGAACGGCAGGATCACGAGCACGATCGCGAGCACGGTCATGATCGTCGCGGCGGCCGTGTCGCTGCCGCGGACCGCGCGCCGAACGGCGAGATGCAGCGGCCAGGTCGCGAGCACGAAGACGGCCGCGAACAGACCCGCGGCGAGAAACGGCTCGAGCACGACCGCCGCGCCGATCACCAGCAAAGCGGCCGCGACGATCTTGACGATGCGGGTGATCAGCGCGTGCTCGTCGGGCTGATTCATCGGGCGGTCGGTTCTCGGTGGGCCGCGGCTGCCCGCGCGCTGCGGCGAGCGGCTTGTCCGACGGCGACGGTTCGCATGACGGTTTGTATGATAGGCGCGCGCGGTCGCTGCGCTTGCTCTCGACGAACCCGGCGCGACATGAACGAATCCATCCATTCGCACGAAAGGAGCGCGCGCCCGCGGCGTGCACGTGCGCTGATCGCTGCGCTGGCGGCGCTGTTCCTGGTCGCGGCGCCCGCGCAGGCGCAGCGGCGCGACGCGGCCGACGCGGTCGCGCTGAGCGGCTGCCTGATGGACGCCGACCTGCGCGTTGCGGCGCTCCAGCAGATGGAGCGCGGGGAGAAACGCGAAGAGGTGATCGCCGCCGCGCACAAGGCGCTCGAAGCCGCGCCGCTCGATTACCGGATGCGGGTCGAACGCATCGTCGACGAGGTCTATCGCGAACGCCCGCCGTCGCAACGCCCGTACGTCGGCGCCAGGTTGCGCGAATGCGCCGCCGCGGTCGGCCCGCGCATGCGCGCCGAGCTTGCCGACAACTGCTACCAGGTCACGCGCTTCGCGCGCGACTTCTTCGCCGCGCGCGCCGCCGGCGTCAGCCTCGAACAGACGCAGCAGTCGATCCGCTCGCTCGGCGAGCAGCAGGGCATGCCGGCCGAGTTCGGCGAACGGCTCGGCAAGCTCGCGGCGAGCGTCTACGCGTCGAAGGACGAGGCGCCGAAGTTCCGCGCCGGACTCTTCTATCACTGCGTCGTCGAGCCGCCGGCGCCGCGCTGATGGGTGCCGCGATGACGCAAGCCACCGGTCGCGTCTGGAAGCTCGGCGCCGACATCGACACCGACGCGCTCGCGCCGGGACGCTGGATGAAACTCGCGCTGCCGGAACTGGCGACGCATTGCCTCGAAGCCGTGCGCCCCGAGTTCGCGCGCGAGGTGCGCGCCGGCGACGTGATCGCCGCGGGACCGAACTTCGGCGTCGGCTCTTCGCGCGAGCAGGCGGCGGCGGCGCTGAAGCACCTCGGAATCGCCGCGGTCCTCGCGCCGTCGTTCGCGGGCATCTTCTACCGCAACGCGATCAACCTGGGGCTGCCGGTGCTCGTCTGCGCGCGGGCGGGCGAGCTGGCCGACGGCGAACGAATCGCGCTTGACTTGCGCCAGGGCATCGTCGCGCGCGCCGACGGCGGTACGCTGGCGTGCGAGCCGCTGCCGCGGTTCCTGTGGGACATCGTCGCGGCCGGCGGACTGCTGCCGAGCCTGAGGCAACGATTTGCATCGAAAGGAGTGAAGGCATGAGAGAGCCGTTGAACCGGCTGTCCGCGACCAGGCTGGCGCAGATGATCGCGGCCGGCGACGTCACGTCGGAAGTGGTCACGCGTTCGTTCATCGACGCGATCCACGACCGCAACGCGTCGATCGAGGCCTTCGCCTGGTTCGAGGCCGATCGGGCGCTCGAGACCGCGCGCGAACTCGACCGGCTGATCGCGAACGACCGCCGGCGCGGTCCGCTGCACGGCGTACCGGTCGCGGTCAAGGACAACATCGACACGGCGGACATGCCGACCGGCTACGGATCGCCGATCTTCGCGACCCACAAGCCGAATATCGACGCGGCGTGCGTCGGCCTGCTGAAGGACGCCGGGGGATTCGTCATCGGCAAGACGGTGACGGCGGAGCTGGCGAACTTCACGCCCGGACCGACGCGCAACCCGCACAACCCGGCGCATACGCCGGGCGGCTCGTCGAGCGGCAGCGCCGCGGCGGTTGCCGCGCACTTCGCGCCGCTCGCGCTCGGCACGCAGACGGCGGGCTCGGTGATCCGGCCCGCCGCGTTCTGCGGCGTGTTCGCGTACAAGCCCTCGCCTCGACTCGTGCCCCGCTGCGGCGTGAAGCCGAACTCCGACACGATGGACGAGGTCGGCGCGTTCGCACGCAGCGTCGAAGATCTCGCGCTCGTCGCTTCGGTGCTCGCGCTGAAGCCCGCGTGGAAGGACGTTCCCGCGCAGTATCTGGCGAGCGGTGCGGCGCCGACGATCGGCTGGACCGCGACACCGCACGCGAACGCGGCGTCGGCGTCGATGCTCGCGACGCTCGAGTCCTCCGCGCAGAAGCTCGTGCAGCGCGGCGCGCGTCACACGGAGATCACCTGGCCGCGCGTGTTCGACGGGCTGTTCGACGCGCAGAAGACCGTTCAGGTCTACGAAACCGCACGCGCGCTCGCCGCCGAATACACGTACCGCCGCGATCTGCTGTCGGCGCGGCTGGTGGACCTGATCGACCAGGGACGCGCGGTCGACACGCGCACGTACATCGAGGCGTTGCAGCTCGGCCGCGCGTGCGCGGCCGCGATCGACGGCCTGTTCGGCGCGGCCGAGGTCGTGCTGTGCCCGTCGGCGCCCGGCGACGCGCCGCGCGGGCTCGGCTCCACCGGCGATCCGATCTTCAATCGCCCGTGGCACCTGATCGGCTGCCCTGCATTGAACATTCCCTGCGGGCGCGGCGAAGCGGGCCTGCCGCTCGGCCTGCAGGTGATCGCCCGCCCCGGCGACGACGCCAAGCTGCTCGCCGCCGGCGCGTGGATCGAGGCGAAGCTGAAGGATTGAGCCGGCGCGATCTCGCATGAACCCCCCTTTGGAAAAGGGGGGCAGGGGGGTTTCAAGTCGATGGCAAGAGGAAACGACGCGACAGAGGAGACCTCGACGCAGTGAACCCGCGCGCTGCCGCTGAGAAATCCCCCTCCGTCCCCCTTTACGAAAGGGGGATGAAGATGGACGCACCTTCGGTGCGTTCGAGAGGGATCTCCCCCTCGGTCCCCCTTTAGAAAGGGGGATGAAGGCAGCGCACCTTTGGTGCGTATGAAGCGGATTTCCCCTTCGGTCCCCCTTTGCGAAAGGGGATGAAGAGCGACGCACATTCCACGGGAGCTTATGCATGACGAAGAAGGCGCCACGCGCACGCTATGACCTGATCATCAAGAACGTCCGCGTCGTTCGTCCGAACGGCAACGCGGTGCACGAGGCCGACATCGCGATCGTGGACGGCCGGTTCGCGCGCGTCGCGCCGGGGCTCGACGTTGCACTTGCCAAGGAGGTCTACGACGGTCGCGGGCGGCTCGCGTTTCCCGGCGTGGTCGACGCGCACATGCACACCGGCATCTATTCGCCGCTCGAAGAGGACGCGGTGACCGAAAGCCGCGCCGCGGCCACCGGCGGCGTCACCTCGAGCCTCAACTACTTCCGCACCGGCCAGTACTACCTGAACAAGGGCGGCCCGTACGCGAAGTTCTTCCCGGAAGTGCTCAAGATCTCGAAGGGGCGCTTTCACGTCGACTACGGCTATCACCTCGCGCCGATGGATGCGACGCACATCCGCGAGATTCCGGAGCTGATCGACAGGCACGGCGTCGCGAGCTTCAAGATCTTCATGTTCTACGGCTCGCACGGGCTGCACGGCGCGTCCGACAAGCAGCGCGACTTCCTGATGATCGGACCCGACGAGCGCTACGACTACGCGCACTTCGAATTCATCATGCGCGCGGTCGAGGACGCGCGCCGGCGCTATCCGCGCAAAGCGAGCCAGATCAGCCTGTCGCTTCACTGCGAGACCGCCGAGATCATGACCGCGTACACGAAGATGGTCGAGCGCGAGGGCCGGCTCAAGGGCCTCGCCGCGTACCACGCGGCGCGGCCGCCGCACTCGGAAGGGCTCGCGGTCTTCATCGCCGCGTATCTGGCCGACGAGACCCGGCTCGCCAACATCAACCTGCTGCACCTGTCGTCGCGCAAGGCGCTGACCGCCGCGCTGCAGATGGCGGAGCTGTTCCCGCACATCGACTTCAGGCGCGAGGTGACGATCGGCCATCTGATGCTCGACGTGACGAGCAAGGCCGGCGCGCTCGCGAAGGTCAACCCGCCGATCCGTCCGCGCGAAGACGTCGAGTTCCTGTGGGAGAAGCTGCTCGAAGGCAAGGTCGACTGGGTCGTCAGCGACCACGCCTGCTGCCGGCACGAAATGAAAGTGCCGAAGCAGTACTTCGGCAACATCTGGATGGCGAAGTCGGGTTTCGGCGGAACCGAGTACCTGCTGCCCGCGCTCGTTTCCGAAGGCAGCCGGCGCGGGCTCGGCTACAACCGCATCGCGCGGCTGACGAGCTTCAACCCGGCGCGCCGCTTCGGGCTCAACCGCAAGGGCGACATCGACGTCGGGCTCGACGCCGACATCGCGCTGGTCGACCCGGCGAAGACCCGGACGATCCGCGCGCGCGATGCCGAGTCGGCGCAGGGTTACACGCCGTTCGAAGGCATCGAACTGTCGGCGCGCGTCGACGCGACCTTCCTGCGCGGCGCGCTGATTTACGAAGATGGCCGCGTGCTCGGCAAGCCGCGCGGGGAATACCTGTTTCGGCCGACTGCTGATTGACATTCGCCTGCGTGGCCGCGTGCAGCGTTCGACCCGCAAGTACATTCTCCCCACCCTCGTTCTCTCTCCCATTGGGAGAGGGAAGCAAAGCCCCTCTCCCCGTGGGAGAGGGGTTGGGGTAAGGGATGCAGTCGTGCCGTCAGTGCGAGCCCCTGTGCGCCAGTAGTCATGCCCATCCACATCGACCCCAACCGCCGCTTCGCGACCTACGTTCCCATCGTGATCGTCGGCGCGGGTGCCTGCGGCGCGGTCGCCGCACTGGCCGCGCGCGAACGCGGCATCGACGTGCTGATCCTCGAGCGCGACGCCGCGCCCGCCGGTTCGACCGCGCTGTCGTCGGGTTTCGTTCCTGCTGGCGGCACCGCGCAGCAGAGAGCGCGGGGCATCGACGACTCGCCCGAGCGATTCGCCGCCGACATCCAGGCCAAGGCGCGCGGCCGCGCCGACATGACGCTCGTCAAGGCCTACACCGAAGCGATCCCGCAGGCGCTCGACTGGCTCGCGCAGGCGCACGGCATTCCGTTCGAACTGGTCGAAGGCTTCCTGTATCCCGGCCACGCGGTCGAGCGCCTGCACTGCGTTCCGGAGAGAACGGGTGCGGCGCTGCTCGCGCGGCTGCACCGCGCGGTGGCCGCTTCCGGCGCCGACTTGCTGTGCTCGGCGCGTGCCACCGACCTCTTCGTCGACGATGCCAGGCGCGTGCTCGGCCTTCGCTTCGTGCGACCCGACGGCAGCGCAGACGAGGTCGGCTGCGACGCGCTCGTGCTCGCCTGCAACGGCTTCGGCGGCGACCGCGAGCTGGTCGCGCGCTACATCCCGGAGATGGCCGACGCCGAATACTTCGGCCATCGCGGCAACGACGGCGACGCGCTGCGCTGGGCGATCGCGCTCGGCGCGCTGACCGCGGATCTGTCCGGCTACCAAGGGCACGGCTCGGTCGCCACGCCGCACGGCGTGCTGATCACCTGGGCGCTGATGATGCAGGGCGCGATCCAGGTCAACGCGCGCGGCGAGCGCTTCGCCAACGAGCACGAGGGCTACTCGGAAGCGGCGGTACAGGTGCTGCGGCAGCCGGGGCACGTCGCGTTCGACGTCTACGACGAACGGCTGCACGAGATTGGCCTGCAGTTCCCGGATTACGCGCAGGCGGTCGCCGCCGGCGCGATCAAGCGCGGCGCAACGCTTGCGGAGCTCGCCGCAGCGCTCGGCATCGATGCCGCCGGTCTCGAGCGCACGGTGATGGAAGTCAACGCGCTCGCGCACGACGACGCGACCGACGAGTTCGACCGCACGTTCCGCGCCGAAGAGATGCTGCTGCCGCCGTACTACGGCGTAAAGGTCGCCGGCGCGCTGTTCCATACGCAGGGCGGCGCGGTCGTCGATGCGCACTGCCGCGTGCTCGTCGCGCGCAACACGCCGCTGCCGAACCTGTACGCCGCCGGCGGCGCCGCGCGCGGCGTCTCCGGCGACGCGGTGTGGGGCTATCTGTCGGGCAACGGACTGCTGTCGGCGGTGGCGGGCGGATTCATCGCGGGGCGGGCCGCAAGCGCGCGTTGAGGCATGGACAAGTTCGACCGCATCTACCAGCTTCACCGGATCCTTTCGACGCGCCGCACGCCGATAGGCGAAGCGGAGCTGTGCGAGCGGCTGGAGTGCTCGCGCGCGACGATGTATCGGCTGATCAACGCGCTGTGCGACCGCCTGGGCGCGCCTGTCGAGCGCGTGGACGATCCGCCCGGGTTCCGCTATGCGCCCGACGCACAAGCGGCCTATGAACTGCCGGGGCTGTGGTTCACCGAGCAGGAGCTGCAGTCGCTGCTCGTCTTCCATCGGCTGCTGGCTGCCCTCGAGCCGGGACTTCTGGAAGAGCACCTGGCGCCGCTGCGGCGTCGGATCGACGCGCTGGTGGCGCACAAGCGGCTGGGACTGGCGGAAGCCGCGCGCCGCGTGCGGGTGCTGCCAATCGGCGCCCGTCCCGCCGGCCAGTGGTTTCGCGTGCTCGCCGGCGCGACGCTCGCCCGGCGCCGGCTGCGCCTTTCCTATCACGCGCGCAGCACCGATCGCGTGACCGAACGCGAAGTCGACCCGCAGCGGCTGACGCACTACCGCGACAACTGGTACCTCGACGCGTGGGACCATCTGCGCGGCGAACTGCGCAGCTTCGCCGTCGATCGCGTGCGCCGCGCGGAACAGCTCGACACGCCCGCGCGCGACGTGCCAGAGACCGAGCTCGACGAGCACTTCGCGAGCAGCTACGGCATCTTCGCCGGCCGCGCCAACAAGACCGCCGTGCTCGTCTTCTCGCGCGAACGCGCACGCTGGATCGCCGACGAGCGCTGGCATCCGCAGCAGGTCGGGCAGTTCCGCACCGACGGCAGCTACGAGCTCGCCATCCCATACCGCGATCCGCGCGAGCTCATCATGGACATCCTGCGCCACGGCCCTGAGGTCGAAGTGATTTCACCCGACAGCCTGCGCAGCGCGGTAGCCGAGGCTTTGCAGCGTGCAGCGGCGCGGTATCGGCCGTGAGCCGCATTCGCCACCCGGGCCCGGGCTCAGTGCCTGTCGGGGGTAGGCCGCTGCCGGGGCGCGAGCCAAGCAAGACGCCGGTCGCGCGATATCGACGTAGCCGCATCCCGCTGCACAGTCTCGCGCTTTGCGACAAGCCGCCCGTATGCTCGGCTTCACCAACGGCGAGAATCGAGCATGAACAAGCGCAACTTTCTACGTGGCCTCCTCGCCGCGCTCGGCGCCGGCATCGCGACAGGCGCCGCCGCACAACCACGGCGGCGAGTGCTGATCCAGATCTCCCCGCTCGCCGGCTTCCAGTACCACGCCGGCGAGGAGCTTTGGCCGCAACTCGCGATCGATCAACCGCTGTCCCTGGTTCGCGAACCGGACAACCCCTTCGACGCCGACGCCGTGCGCATCGACTGGCGCGGCCGAAAGCTCGGCTATCTTCCGCGCGCGGAGAACACCGCAGTGGCGCAGATGCTGGATCGCGGGGAACAATTGTGCGCGCGGGTTGCGCGGCTTCGGACCTGGCCGGATCCGTGGGAGCGGGTGAGGGTGGCGGTGGAGCTTAAGGTGTAACGCGATGGGGGTCTGAAAGAGGATGGAGTTCGAGGAGTTCTTTCGGCAGGCGACGAAACTTGATTCCGACCCGTACGACTACCAGCGACGTCTGACCTCAGAAGCCTGGCCGGACTTGCTCGATGTGCCGACGGGTCTCGGCAAGACAGCCGCTGTCGTGCTCGCGTGGCTATGGAAGCGTGGCTGGCGCAGCGGCGGCCGCGAGGGCGAGCCGGAAGCCGACACACCGCGCCGGCTCGTGTACTGCCTGCCCATGCGGGTGCTGGTCGAGCAGACAGAGCGCAATGTCGGCATCTGGCTGGACCGCCTGGGAATTCGCGGTACCGCAGGTGAAGGGCGGGTTTCTGTTCACTTGCTGATGGGCGGTTCAGAAGACATCCGCACGCCGACTTGGGCCGATCATCCGGAGGAGGACGAGATCCTGATCGGCACCCAGGACATGCTGCTTTCGCGCGCGCTGATGCGCGGCTACGGCATGAGCCGCTATCAATGGCCAGTGCACTTCGCACTGCTGCACAACGATGCGTTGTGGGTGTTCGACGAAGTTCAACTGATGGGTCCGGGCCTGCCGACGAGCACGCAGCTTGAAGCGTTTCGACGCGTACTGCCCTTGGCTGCAACCAGCCGCAGTCTGTGGGTGTCGGCAACGCTCAATCGAGACTGGCTCGCCACGGTCGACTTTAGCGACATGCAGAAGCTGCGCGCGCACCAACTCTCGGAGGAAGAGCGCGAATCGGCCGAGGTTCGGACGCGCCGCGAAGCCGTCAAGCGGCTGCAGCGCTGCGACCTGCCGCTCGACGGCACGAGCAAAGGCCAGGTTGCGGCGTACGCCGCGGCGCTCGCCGATCGCGTGCGGAAGGCGCATGTCGCGGGCAGCACCACACTCGTCATCCTCAACACGGTCGAGCGCGCGCAGGCCCTGTATCGCGCGCTGCAGCCCGTCGGCGGCCGCGCCAAAGAGAGCAGCTCCGGCGCTGCGACCGTCGGCTCGGGCCCGGAGCTCGTGCTGGTGCACTCGCGCTTCCGCGGTCCAGATCGCCGGGAGCACGAAGCTCGCCTGACTGCGCCGACGACAGCCGCTGGACGCATCGTTGTCGCCACGCAGGCGGTCGAAGCCGGAGTCGATATGACCAGTCGCACTCTGTTCACCGAACTAGCGCCGTGGTCCTCGCTGGTTCAGCGCTTCGGCCGCTGCAACCGCTACGGCGAGTGCAATGACGGTGGCGGCGCCGATGTGATCTGGATCGACTTCGGCGACGACAAGGATCTTGCGCGCCCCTACGAGTCCGAGGCGCTGGAAGCGGCGCGCGAGAAGCTGCGAGGAGTCGAGAGTGCAAGCCCCGCCGATCTGCCGCCCACGGATCAGAAGGCGCCGCTGCATCCGGTGATCCGGCGCAAGGATTTCCTGGATCTGTTCAACACCGATCCCGACCTTTCGGGGTTCGACGTCGATATCGCGCCGTACGTCCGCGACGCCGACGATGCGGACGTGCTGCTCTTCTGGCGCGACTTCGGCGATGACCCGAACAATCCGCTTCAACCGTCGCCGACAAGAGACGAACTCTGTCGGGCGAGCATTGGCAAGGATGCGGTCCCGGCCTTGCTCGGCAGACTGGAAGCGGGCCAAGCCTGGCGCTGGGATCCGTTGGTGCGCCGCTGGCAACGACCCGGCAAGAACGACCGGCTGCGTCCTGGCCTAGTGCTGATGTTGAGCGCCGAAGCGGGCGGTTACCGTGCCGATCTGGGATTTGCGGCCGATGTACGAGGCCGTGTCGAACCGCTCCTTTCGAATGAGAGGAGCAGCGACGAGCCCGAGGCCTACGACGGCGACCCGCGCAGCCTGCTGCAACGAGCGATTCCGCTTGCCCGGCATCTCGCTGATGTCGAGGCCGAGGCGCGTGCTCTTTGCAGCGCGTTGTCGGCCGCGGAGGCAGACGTTGTCGCGCAGGCGGCCCGCTGGCACGACCTCGGCAAAGCGCACGAAGCTTTCGACACGATGTTGCGCGCGGCACACCGTCAAGGCACCGATGAAGAACTCAGTCCCGGCTTCTGGGCAAAGGCAGGGCGCGGGCCGGACCGAAAGCCGGGGCGAGCCCGCTACCTCGTGCGCGACGGCGAGCGTGAGATCGAGCGCAAGCATTTCCGCCACGAACTGGCGTCGATGCTTGCCTGGCTGCATGCGCAGCGGTACGCCGACGATCAACCGACCAACCTGGTCGCCTATCTGATCGCCGCCCACCACGGCAAGGTGCGGCTGTCTTTGCGTGCTCTGCCGGGAGAGAGTGAGCCGCCGGACGCCCGCCTGTTCGCGCGTGGCGTCTGGGATGGCGATGTGCTGCCGGAACTGGCGTTCAACGATGGCGAAGTTCTCCCCGCGACCGAGCTCAAGCTGGATCTGATGCGCTTGGGCGAAGGCCGCCAAGGGCCGTCGTGGATTACCCGCACACGGCGACTGTTGAACGATCTGGGTCCGTTTCGGCTTGCGTGGTTCGAGGCGCTGGTGCGCATCGCGGACTGGCGCGCATCGCGCAAGGAACAGGAGGATCTTCCGTGACTCACGAGCACGTCTTGCGCGGCTGCACGCCGACGCCGCTGGCGTCGTACCTGAAGGCGCTTGCGGTCTTGCGACTCGTAGCAGAGCAGGCCGGCGATCCGGAAGCGACCGGGTGCTGGCGCGACGATGTGTTCGTGCTGCGAACGCGGTTGAGCGAAGACGACTTGTTGCGTTTTCTTCTTGAGCAATACGAGCCAACGCCGCTCGTGGCGCCATGGAACGGCGGCAGCGGATTCTTCCCGAAGGACAACCAGGATGGGATCCGGCCTATCGAAGCGTCGAACTGCAAGCGCTTCAGCGACTATCGGCGCGTCATCGAAGCGGCGCGGTCCGCCGTCGCCGCGAATTCCTTCAAGGAGAGCCCCAAGGAAGACCAGAAGATCTCGTTCCTCCAGGCTCTGCGCAACCAGGCGCCCGAGGCATTGCTGCGGTGGATCGACGCTGCGGTCATTCTGTCTGATGACAATCCGCGCTACCCGCCGTTGCTTGGCACCGGAGGCAACGACGGCCGTCTGGACTTTACGAACAACTTCATGCAGCGGTTGGGCGAGGTGTTCGACGTCGGTACGGGGGGGCCGAAGCCGGAAGCCGCGGGGCTGCTCCGTACAGCGCTGCTCGGTACGCCCGCGCCCGCTCTGCTGGACCGTGCCATCGGTCAGTTCGCTCCGGGTAACGCCGGCGGACCAAATGCCAGTTCTGGATTCGAGGGCAATGCGCGGATCAACCCCTGGGATTTCATCCTGATGCTCGAAGGCGCGCTGCTGCTCTGCGCTTCCGCCGCGCGCCGACTGGAGTCTTCAAGCGGTGCCGTTCTCTCTGCGCCCTTCACGGTGCGAAGCCGGCTCAGCACCGAAGGCGCGGCAACGGGGAGTGACGACGGCGACGCGCGCGGCGAGATATGGATGCCGCTTTGGTCCGATTTCCTGGTGATCGAAGAGGTCACGGCCCTCTTCGGAGAAGGACGGGCGGCTCTGGGGACACGGCCGGCGCGCGATGGGCTGGACTTTGCGCGTGCAGTCGCGCGGCTTGGCGTGGACCGCGGCATCCGTTCTTTCCAGCGTTTCGGCTTCCTGATGCGTTCCGGAAAGGCGTTTCTCGCAACGCCGCTCGCGCGCGTCGCCGTTCGGCGCAATCCGGACGCCGATCTGATCGACGATCTGGAGCGACGCGATTGGCTCGGTCAGGTGCAACGCTACGCCCGCGACGACAAAGCGCCGGGCGCGTTCCGTGCCGCTGCTGCACGGCTCGATGCGGCCTTGTTTGCGCTCACCCAGCGCGCCGATCGCGTGGCGGTTCAGCAGGTTCTGCGGCATCTGGGCCGGATTGAAGCGCTGTGCGCGACCAGTTCGAAGACGCGCGAAGCGATCAGACAGCCGGTACCCCGGCTGTCACCGGATTGGGCGCGACGCGCGGACGATGGCAGCGCGGAGTTCCGAATCGCGGCGGCGCTGGCTGGACTGAGCATGCGCGGCGAACGGGACAGCCGGAGCGTGCAACTCACGCTGCGGCCGCATCTGGCGCCCGTGACGCTCGACGGTGCGACTTGGGAGGAAGGTTCGTCGCTGGTGTGCTGGGGTCCGGGTGAGATCGAGCGCAATCTATCGGCCGTCTTGCACCGACGCAGGCTGGAGGCGCATCGCCTCGGTGCGGAGGATGAACTGCTCAAGAGCACCATCGGCGCCCGGCTGATCGACGTGCAGCGCTTCATCGAAGGAGATACCGACGACCGCCGCATCGCCGAACTGCTGGCCGGACTGGTCTGCGCCGATCTCGGCGCAATCGAAACGCCGCGCGATGACACGCCGGCGCCGCTGCCTGCGTATGCCCTGCTCAAGGTGTTGTTCACACCGGAATCCACGCTGCGCCGTCTGCACTGGTTACCAACTGATCGTGACTTGCGCCTGCCGGCCGAGATTCCTGCTCGATTGGTGGCCAATGACATCAATACGGCGCTGGCTCTCGCCTGGCAGCGGCTGCGCGCGCTCGGCGCCAGACTGCCCAGCTACTGGCCCCCGCAGGCCATCGCAATCGATGGGCCGCGGCTGCTCGCTGCCTTGACGATTCCGCTCACGCTGGCGGAGACCGGCCGGTTGCTACGCTGGCTGGACCTCGCGCCGGAAACCGAACCTCTCTCTGAACCGACAGTTCAGAACCCCGCTTGAGGAGATCAACGATGCCGCTCGATTTTGCCGCTCTTGCTGCTGCTCCCCGTCTGCTCCTGGAGGCCAAGCTCGCTCCGATTCAGGGAACCCGCTTTCAGCCTACCGGCTTTCCCAATCTTGGCCCCGCGACCTACGACGGGCCCGATGGGCGACGGATGCTGCTGGTCGAATCGGCACAAAGCATGGCGAACCGGATGGAGACCGTGTGCTGGGACAAAGTGGCCGACGATTGGGTGGCGCCGCTGAAGGGCCTGCCCGTCATCAAGGTCGTAGACAAGTCCCACAAGCCGCTGACCAACACGGTGCTCGAAGCCCATCGAACCAACTCGCCGTACATCCTCGAGGGCAAGGATTCCCGCGTGCTCGACCAGCTCAAGAAAGAACTCGCTGCGATGGAAGAGGGTGCGGTCGACATCCGGAAGCTGGCGTCCGTACTGCTGCGCTTGGACACCAACGCACTGTTGCACGGGGTCTTCTTGGCAAAACCGGATCTCGCAGGCGGGCGATTGCGCCTGCCGCGCGCACTGTCCGCCTTCATCGAGGCGGAGGACGTGCGCGAAGCGCAGAGCGGCGGCGTGAAGAACGATCACGTCAATCCTTCGGGCGACACGGCGAGAGGTTTCGGCAATGTGCCCTTCACTCGCTCCGAGTTCACGGCCCCGAAGATAAGCGCCTATTTCAATCTCGATCTGATGCAGATTCGCGGCTATGGGCTCGGCGAGGCCGTTGAACAGCTTCTGACGGCCTTGGCGTTGTTCAAGATTCGCGCATTCCTGGACCTTGGTCTGCGGCTGCGAACTGCCTGTGATCTCGAATGCCAGACGCTGGCCGTAACGCAACCCAGCGGGTTCGGCGTACCCGAGCGCGCTGCGCTTGAGTTGGCGTTGCCTGACTTGGTCGAGCGAGTTGCCAACGAGCAGCGGTGGCCTGAGATGCGAGCGCGCATCACAGAGATCGTCTGGGAGCCGGCGGCCAGGGGTTCGAAGAAGAGCAAAGGCACGGACGCGGCAGACGACTGAGGGTGGTCCATGCTGGCAATCGGCATCACGTTTCCAGCCGGTCGTTACCACGCAACGCCCTGGGGACGGCACGTCAACGAAGCGGCCGTGGCGTGGCCGCCCGATCCCTGGCGACTTACGCGTGCGTTGGTCGCAACTTGGCACCGCAAGCTCGACGCGGCCCGATATCCGCGCGACCGACTCTCGTCGCTGCTGGCTCGTATGGCAGCCGCGCAACCACCTTGCATCCGGCTGCCTGAGAACGCGATCCACGCCCACACTCGGCATTACATGCCGACCAAGGGCGACAAGCGCACGTTGATCTTCGATGCGTTCGCGCGCATCGACCCCGACGACCCAATCGTGATCGCCTGGCCGGGGCTGCAACTGCCGCCCGATGAGGAGCGATTGCTCGATACGCTGCTCGAATCGATCGGCTACTTCGGTCGCGCCGAGTCTTGGGTTGACATGCAGCGCCTGAACTGGAGCGATGGTTTCAACTGCGTTCCTGCCGAGACGGCTGCAGACGCTGACACCGGTGAAATAGTGGGAGAGATCGTCCGCCTGTTGGCGCCCTTGCCACCAGATGAGTACGCAAGGTTTCGGAACGGCCAACTTGCTGCACACAAGAGACTGCCGGCGAAGCTCTCAAAGACTTTGCCACCGGACTGGCTCGACGCGCTGAGCGTGGACACTGGCGATTTGCAGGCGGCCGGTTGGAGCTCACCACCGGCTGCGCAGTGGCTGAGCTATCGCCGGCCGCTGCAGGCGCTAAAGACGGTCGCGGTCAAGCCCAGGCCGGCCCGAGTCGATCGTCGATCGGTAGCCCGCGTTAACACTGCTCGCTTCATGCTGTTCGGCAAACCGCTGCCGCGTATCGAGGACGCGGTGCGCATCGGCGAAGGGCTGCGTCTGGCAGCGATGGGGGCGGCGAAGCGACTGCTCGGTTCGGAGGCGATCCCAGGCGAGTTGTCCGGCCACGAGCTGCCGCAGACCAACCGTCATGCACATGCGTTCTGGCTGCCCGAACCGAATGACCGCGGTGAGGTCGAGCGCGTGTTGATTCATGCGCCGGGCGGCTTCGGTTCCGACGCCATACGGGTGCTGACCGGTCTGCGGGAGATCGAGCGCGACGAGGGTGAGCCGTTGCGGTTGATGCTGGAGGGTATCGGTCAAGCGGCCTTGTTCGGCCAGGCCTCGCGTCTCGCGGGCGAGTCGGATGTCTGGCGCAGCGTCACGCCGTACCTGCATCCTTGGCACCTGAAGAAGCCACAACTGCGTTCGCCCGAGGCGCTTCACGTCGCGCTGCTCGAACAGCTCCGCCGTGAGTGGAAGGCACGCGGCGAGGCTCTTCCGGATCTCGTCGGGATGAACGAAGTGAGCTCGGTGCACTTCGCAGGGCGCGAACTACGGCCGGTGCATTTCCATCGCTTTCGTCGCAAGCGCGGCTTGGTTCAGCCCGACACCCTCGGCCGCATGTTTGAGTTGCGCTTCGCTCGCCCGATCCGCGGCCCGCTCGCCTTGGGCTTTGGCTGCCACTTCGGCCTTGGCCTCTTTGAACCAGTGGCGGCGAGCCGGCGCGCACCGTGAAAGAAGAAGCGGGAGCCTGTTGCTCCTCCGAGTACCGCGCGATTTCAATCGAAGGGGTGGTCCGCCCGGCCGACTCGAATTGCGGTCAGAACATCCCCAGCGCCACCCGCAAGCTGCGCTCCACCGTCTCCATTTCCTCCGATGTCAGCGCCGTCAGCGGCCCGTCACCGAATCGCGCTCGATCGAGCGCGCGCGGCTGATCGACGATGACCTGGCAGTCCTGCTTCAGACGGTCGCGCGCCGGGATGCTGACGCGCCACAACTTGAAACGCGGATACACCTGCGTGGTCAGCGGCAGCACGATCACCAGCGGCGTATCCGCTGCCGTCAGTTCGTCCGCCTGCACGATCAGCACGGGGCGGATCTTGCCCACCTCGCGGCCGCGCGGCGGATTGAGATTGGCGATCCAGATTTCGCCGCGCTTCATCGGCGGCGGCGACCACGGCCCACCGCTCTTGCGCGGGCGGGAACGGGTTTGCCCTCCGCGAGGTCGAGCGCCTCGCTGTCGGCCGCGGCAAAGTCCTCCGCGACGGCGAGCGCTTCGCGGCGGATCTTCGGGTCCGCGTAGGCGGCACGCGCCTCCGCAACAAGGGCGGAAACGAACCGCTCCCGCTCCCTGCGCGCGAGGAATTCGGCGATCGCAAGGCGAGCGACTTCCGCGCGCGCCACACCTTCGCGTCGCGCCTCGGCGTCGAGCCTGTCCTCGAGTTCCTCGGGCAGTCGAATGCTGAAGCCAGCCATCGGGCACCTCTGCGTTGTCCGGCATTATGCCGGACAAGACGGCGGGCAAAGGCGAGGACATCGCTTCGTGCGCCCCATTACCCGCTCGCGCACCGGGCGAACGCGGTCCCTGCGGTCGCGGAACGCCAAGAAAGTGCGCGGACTCGCCCGATCATTTCGAAGGTTCGGTTCGTCCGATTCGGATCATCTTTTCCTCCGATTCGGATCGATTGGCCCATCCGTCCGAGGAGGCACGGGTCATGGCGGACGAAACGCTTCCTGAATCGACGGCGCAGCCCGAGCTGCCGCTGCCTTTCCCCGAGCTGGCGCGCGATCTGCCGCTGCTGCCGGCGCGCATGCTCAACGAGTACCAGTACTGCCCGCGGCTCGCGTATCTGGAGTGGGTGCAGGGCGAGTGGGCCGATTCGGCCGACACCGTCGAGGGCCGCAACGTGCACCGGCGCGTGGACAAGCCCGCCGGCGAGCTGCCGCCGGCGGCGGAGCTTCCGCCCGAGGAGAAGCTGCACGCGCGTTCGATCACGCTGTCGAGCAACCGGCTCGGGCTGATCGCGAAGATGGATCTGGTGGAGGCCGAAGACGGCTTCGTCGTGCCGGTGGACTACAAGCGCGGCAAGCGGCCGCACGTGGCCGGCGGCGCGTACGACCCGGAGCGCGTGCAGCTTTGCGCGCAGGCGCTGATCCTGGAGGAGCACGGCTATCGCGTGCGCGAAGGGGTGCTGTATTTCGCCGGTAGCCGCGAGCGCGTGCGCGTGGAGTTCGACGACGCGCTGCGCGCGCTGACGCGCAACGCGATCGACGGCCTGCGGCTGGTGGCCGCCGGCGGCACGATCCCGCCGCCGCTGGTGGACAGCCCCAAGTGCCCGCGCTGCTCGCTGGTCGGCATCTGCCTGCCGGACGAAGTGAACTTCCTGAAGCGTGAAGACACGCCGCCGCGGCCGCTGGCCGTCGGCCGCGACGAGGCGATGCCCGTCTACGTGCAGGCGCAGCGCGCGAAGGTGAGCAAGAACGGCGAAACGCTGGAGGTTTCGATCGACGACGAGAAGGTCTCTGGCGCGCGGCTGGCGGAGGTGTCGCAGCTCGTGCTGATGGGTAACGTTTACGTCACCACGCCGACGCTGCACGCGCTGATGGAGCGCGAGATCACCGTCTCCTGGCACAGCTACGGCGGCTGGTTCATCGGCCACACGATCGGCACCGGCCACAAGAACGTCGAGCTGCGTACCGCGCAGTACCGTGCCAGCTTCGACGAGACGCGCTGCCTGCGCATCGCGCGCGGTCTGGTGGTGGCCAAGATCCAGAACGCGCGCACGCTGCTGCGGCGGAACTGGAAGGCGGGCGAGCCACCCGAGCCGCTGCTCGACGAGTTCAAGCGCGACATCGACCAGGCGCGCCGGGTCGGCAGCGTGGCCGAGCTGCTCGGCGTGGAGGGCAACGCGGCGGCGCGCTACTTTCGCCACTTCAAACAGATGCTGAGCCCCGACACGAGCGGCAGCTTTGCGTTCGACTTCGAGCGCCGCAACCGGCGGCCGCCGACCGATCCGGTCAACGCCTTGTTGTCCTTCGCGTACTCGCTGCTCGTCCGCGCGTGGACGGTGACGCTTTCTGCGGTGGGCTTCGATCCGTACCGGGGCTTCTATCACCAGCCGAGATACGGCCGGCCGGCGCTGGCGCTCGATCTGATGGAGCCTTTTCGGCCGCTGATCGCCGATTCGAGTGTGATCCAGGCGATCAACAACGGCGAAGTGAAACCGTCCGACTTCGTGAGCGCCGCGGGCAGCGTGGCGCTCGACGCCGACGGCCGCAAGCGTTTCATCGCCGCGTTCGAGCGCCGGCTCGGGCACGAGGTGACGCACCCGCTGTTCGGCTACAAGGTCAGCTATCGCCGGCTGCTGGAACTGCAGGCGCGGTTGTTCGGCCGCTATCTGCTGGGCGAGCTTGCCGAGTATCCGAACTTCGTCACGCGTTGAGGCGAGGCGGGCATGGACGAGCGGCTGTACATCGTCACCTACGACATCGGCGACCCGAAGCGCTGGCGCGCCGTGTTCAAGCTGATGCACGGCTACGGCGAATGGGCGCAGCTGTCGGTGTTCCAGTGCCGGCTGACGCCGCGCCGGCACGCGGAGATGATTGCCACGCTGGACCAGATCATTCACCATGCCGACGATCACGTACTGGTGATCGACATCGGCCTGGCCGAGCGGGTCGAGCCGAAGGTGGTGAGCCTCGGCAAGCGTTCGTTCGAGCCTGTGGCGCGCGAGCCGGTGATCGTGTGATTCTCGCCGCCGCGGCGCGAGCGGTCGGGTGCGGCAAGCTGCCGCCACGAGCGCTCGCGACGGTGCAAGTTCTTTAACAATCTGGAGAATCTGCGGCCGGTGCCGCCGCCGGCGCCGTTCTTGTCTACACTTGCCGCGCGTTCTGCGCCAGCGCTCGCATCGCGGTTTGCGGGGTCAAGCCGGATGCGGATCGGCAAGCGAGCAGTTTTCCGCGGTGAAGAGCCGCGGCCTCATTGAAGCAAGAAGGCGACCTTCAAGATCCCGACCACGGGCGAGGTTTTCCGCGGTGAAGAGCCGCGGCCTCATTGAAGCGCACTTCCAGCCGGCGCGTTCGCGCACGCACAGACTGTTTTCCGCGGTGAAGAGCCGCGGCCTCATTGAAGCACGGCTGGCGGAGAGATGTAAGTGTCGCCCATATGGTTTTCCGCGGTGAAGAGCCGCGGCCTCATTGAAGCCCTTCTGTGTAATACTGGAGCTGATGAAGAGCGCGACGTGTTTTCCGCGGTGAAGAGCCGCGGCCTCATTGAAGCTAGTCGGGTTCCGGTCTCGATCGACCGTGAACAAAACGCGTTTTCCGCGGTGAAGAGCCGCGGCCTCATTGAAGCTTCCATGGATCGGCCGTGTTCGTGAAGGCGTTCCAGGGTTTTCCGCGGTGAAGAGCCGCGGCCTCATTGAAGCGTGCGCTTGCCGATCGGCAGGCGCTCGAGCACGCGTTGTTTTCCGCGGCGAATAGCCGCGGCCTCATTGAAGCTCGACGGCCGCATCGTTCGCATCGCTGATAATGACGTTTTCCGCGGTGAAGAGCCGCGGCCTCATTGAAGCCGTTTCTCGATGCGCTCGCATCCGAGCGCCGCCAGTGTTTTCCGCGGTGAAGAGCCGCGGCCTCATTGAAGCGACTCGAGTTTGCGCGCCGAGGCGTGCAGCAGGCGGTTTTCCGCGGTGAAGAGCCGCGGCCTCATTGAAGCCGTGCTACTTTTCGCCAAACTCGGCGCGGGCCACGTGGTTTTCCGCGGTGAAGAGCCGCGGCCTCATTGAAGCTCCGCCATGGCCGTGGCGAAACCGGCATCGATCGCGTTTTCCGCGGTGAAGAGCCGCGGCCTCATTGAAGCCGCAGCGCCGCGTTGGCCTGCCACGGCGTGAGGCCGTTTTCCGCGGTGAAGAGCCGCGGCCTCATTGAAGCGTGGTGTCGCGCGCGGTCAGCTCGGGGAACACGGCTGTTTTCCGCGGTGAAGAGCCGCGGCCTCATTGAAGCAAGTGGGACTCTGCGATCACGGTAGCCATAGGCCCAGTTTTCCGCGGTGAAGAGCCGCGGCCTCATTGAAGCACCGTTAACGGTAGCGATGTCACGCTGACCCGCAACGGTTTTCCGCGGTGAAGAGCCGCGGCCTCATTGAAGCGATGGCGCGCGTCCCATCCCATTGGCCGACAACCAGGTTTTCCGCGGTGAAGAGCCGCGGCCTCATTGAAGCGCCAGCGACTCCGGCGTGAAGTCGGACGGGTTGAGCGTTTTCCGCGGTGAAGAGCCGCGGCCTCATTGAAGCCGGGTCGCGGTCAGGGAAACCGACGAATCGAAGCGGGTTTTCCGCGGTGAAGAGCCGCGGCCTCATTGAAGCGACCACTGGCGGCAAATCATGGGCCACGAGCGCGCGTTTTCCGCGGTGAAGAGCCGCGGCCTCATTGAAGCAAGACGCGGTTTTTCGCCTCGCGGTCCATCGCCGCGGTTCTCCGCGGTGAAGAGCCGCGGCCTCATTGAAGCGACAGCAACGCAGTGCGCGTCGGCTCGTACGCATTCGGCGGCCACACGCTGCTGTACGCCCGGCGCGGCCCGCTAGACTGCGAGCTGTCACCGCCAGAGCCGCGAGAATCATGCGCACGACACTGTCTGCCGAAGCCAAGCGGATCCGCACGCCTGAACAGCGCGAGCGCCTCATGCGCGAGTCGGAACGGCTCGGCCGGCTGCTGGTCAGTCGCATCAAGCACAAGAAGAGCGGCGCGCAGCGGGTGCGCGAGTCGCGCGGCTGCGGCTGACGCGCTACGTCGTCGACGCCTCAATCGTCTACGACTGGATGATCCGTTTTCCGAGGTGAAGACCCGCTGCTTTGGACTTGGTCTGAACCCCGCGGCTCGCATCTTTTTCGGCACGCACCCCTATCATCCCCGCATGGCTCCGATCCGTTCGCCGGACAGCGCGGCCGCCGACCTCGGCCGCGGGGCGCTGAAGTGGCTCGCCGGCTGGTGGCGCGTGATCCACTTCGGCGCAGAGCTGCTCGTGCTGGCGTTGTCGCCGGCCAGCTACCGCGGCGAAAACCGCGCGGCGATGGCGCGCCACGTGTACCTCGGCACGGCGCCGATCCTGCCGTGGTTCACCGCGCTGTCGGCGCTGATCAGCCTGGTGGTGATCCGCATCGTCATCGTCACCGCGCTGAGCTACGGGCTAACGCGTTACGCGCTCGAGATGGTCGTACGCGTGCTCGTGCTCGAGCTGATCCCGCTCGCGGCGGCCATGTTCGTCGCGATCCGCATCACGCTGCCCGATGCCGTCGAAATCGCAGCGCTGCGCGCGCGCGGGGATTTCGACGCGCTGAAGCGGCAAGGCGTCGATCCGTTGCTGCGCGAGGTGTTGCCGCGCGTGGCGGCCGGCGTGTTTTCGGTGCTGATGCTCGCCGCGGTGAGCTGCGTGGTCACGCTGCTGCTCGCCTACGTTTCGGTGTACGGCTTCACGACCGGCGGCTTCGCGGGCTACACGCACACCGTCGGCCGCATCTTCGGCCCCGGCGTCACGCTGATCTTCGCGCTGAAGACCTTCTTCTTCGCGGTCGCCGTCGCGGTGATGCCGATCGCCTCGGTGCTGTACGAACCGCCGCGCGCGCGCACGCGAACGAGCGCCGAGCTGCAGGGTCTCGTGCGCATGTTCCTGTTGCTGCTGCTGATCGAGGCGGCCTCGCTGGTCGGCAACTACTATTGACGCCGATGAAGCCCGACCCCGCGCCGCCGCCGCCGATCGCGCACCTGGAGCTGAAGGCCGCCCTGCTGCTTGCGCTGCTGGTGCTGCTGGTCGGCGGCGCGGTCGTCTACGTGCTGTACGCGCGCGGCGCCTTCGAGCCCACGCAGCGGCTCGTGCTGATCGCCGACGACTCCGAGGGCGTGCAGGTCGGCATGGACCTGACCTTCTCGGGATTTCCGATCGGCCGCGTGCGCCGCATCGAGCTGGCCGACGACGGCTCCGCGCGCATCGTGATCGACGTGCCGAGGAAGGATGCGCACCGGCTGCGCACTTCGAGCGTCTTCACGCTGACGCGCGGGCTCGTGGGCAGCACGAGCATCAAGGCGTTCACGGGCATTCCGACCGACCCGCCGCTGCCCGACGGCGCGGAGCGCAAGGTGCTGGTCGGCGACGCCACCGCGGAACTGCCGCGGCTCGTGGCGGAGGCGCGCGAGCTGGTCCGCAACATGACCGCGATCACCGCGCCGGATGCGCCGCTCGCCACGAGCCTCGGCAACGTGCAGACGGTGACCGAAAAGCTCAAGGGTCCGCGCGGCGCGCTCGGGGTGCTGATGGGCAACGAGCAGGACGCGCGCAAGCTCGTCGCCGCGCTCGACCGCACCAATGCGCTGCTCGCGCGCATGGACGGGCTCGTCGCCAAGACCGACGCTCAGGTCTTCGGCGCGGACGGGCTGATGCGCGACGCGCGTGCGACGATCGTGCAGTTGAACGCGACGCTGGGCGAGGCGCGCGCGACGCTGAAGAAGGTCGACGCGGTGCTGGAGGAGGCGCAGGTCATCGCCGCCAACACCAAGGTCGCGACGACCGATCTCGGCGCGCTGCGCGCCGAGATCGAAGTCAACCTGCGCAAGGTCGAATCGCTGGTCGACGAGATCAACCGCCGCTGGCCGTTCGCGCGCGACACGGAGATCAGGCTGCCATGAGCGGAAGGGCGCGCCGCGGGCTGGCCGCCGCTGTGCTGGCGCTGGCCGGCTGCGCCGGCGGACCGCTGCCGCCCGACTGGCAGACCAACGCCAAGTCCGCGCTCGAACACGCGGTCGCCGCGTACCTGAAGGGCGATACGCGCATCGAGGCGATCGAGTTCGAGCGCGCGCGCCGCGAAGTCGCGCGCACCGGACGCTTCGATCTCGCGGCGCGCGTCGAGCTGGCCCGCTGCGCCGCGCGCGTGGCGAGCCTCGCCTTCGAGCCGTGCGAGGGCTTCGAGAAGCTGCGCCCCGACGCCGCCGCGGCCGAGCGCGTCTACGCCGACTACCTCGCCGCGCGCCCGCAGCCGCAGGACGCCGCGTTACTGCCGCAACAGCATCGCGGCGTGGCCGCGAGCCTTGGCGCCGACGCCGCGGACGCCGCATTGCGCGCGATCGAAGATCCGCTCGCGCGGCTCGTCGCCGCCGGTGTCGTCTTCCGCGCGAACCGCGCTACGCCCGCGACGATCGCGCTCGCGATCGAAACGGCCTCGGCGCAGGGTTGGCGGCGCCCCTTGCTCGCCTGGCTCAACGTGCAGCTCCTGCGTGCGGAGAAAGCGGGCGATCGCGCGGAGGCGGAACGGTTGCGCCGGCGCATCGGGCTGGTGCAGGGCGGGCAGTGAGTGATGGCGCCGCCGTCCTTGGGAATCGAGCGGCCGAATGGGTGAGGTCCTCGTCGGCACCGCGTCCTGGACCGACGCGACGCTGATCAAGTCGGGCCGCTTCTACCCGCCGCAGGCGAAGACGGCGGAAGCGCGGCTGCAGTATTACGCGGCGCAGTTTCCGCTGGTCGAGATCGACAGCACCTACTACGCGCTGCCCAACCAGCGCACGGCGCAACTGTGGGTCGAGCGAACGCCGGCGGACTTCGCCTTCAACGCGAAGGCGTTTCGCCTGTTCACCGGGCATCCGGCGCAGGCGTCCGCGCTGCCCGCGGATCTGCGCAGGGCGCTGCCGCCGACCGACAAGTCGAACTTCTATCTGCGCGACCTGAGCGAGGAGATCCGCGGCGAGCTGTGGCGGCGCTTCCGCCTGGGGCTCGAGCCGCTGCGACAGTCGGGCAAGCTCGGCGTCGTGCTGTTGCAGTTCGCGCCGTGGTTCGTGTTCGGCCGCGAAAGCTTCGAGCACATCGTGCATTGCGCGGAGATGCTCGAGGGCTTCCGGCTCGCGGTCGAGTTCCGCAATAAGTCGTGGTTCGGCGACAAGACGCGCGAGAAGACGATTGCGTTCGAACGCGATCACGGGCTCGTTCACGTCGTCGTCGACGAGCCGCAGGGCTTCGCATCGAGCATTCCGCAGGTCTGGGAGGTCACCTGTCCCGACCTCGCGATCCTGCGCCTGCACGGGCGCAACCGGGAGATGTGGACCAGGAAAGGCCTGGCGACCTCGGCCGAGCGGTTCAACTACCTGTATTCGACCGCCGAGCTGCAGGCGCTCGCGTCGAACGCGCAGGATCTCGCCCGTCGGGCGCGCCGCGTACACGTGCTGTTCAACAACTGCCACGAGGACAAGGCACAGCGCAACGCGGCGCAGTTCCGGCAGATCGTCGGGGATCTGATTCGGCGCTGAGCGGCGGCGCGGGACGCTACCCGGTCTGGCCCGCGCCGCTGCGTGCGCGCAGCGCCTTGATGCCTTGCTCGATGCGCTCGGCCACCTCGCGCTCGCGCTGCAGCGCGCGCAGCGTGTTGTGCGCCTCCTGCACGGTGAACTCCAGCCGCGCCACCTTTTCGCCGACGTCGTCGATCACCGCGCGCTGCTCGCTCAACATCTCCAGGTTCACGTGGATGTCGTCGAGCATGTGGGTGATGCCCTCGGCGCGCGACTGCACCTCCTCGACCACCTTGCGGCGCGCTTCGATCTGCACGATCTTGCCGTCGGTGTCGGCGAGCCGGCCGATCAGGTCTTCGACCCTGGCGCGCAGCTCGGCCACGTCGCCGCGGTGCTCCGCCACGTACTGAAGGTCGGCCCGGCTGCGGCCGCTGATCTGGCGGATGTTGTCGACTTCGGCTTTCACGGCCTGCACGGTCGCGTCCTGATCGGCCAGGGACTGGATCTTGCGCTCGACCGCCTCGGCGGTGCGGTCGAGCTCGCCGAGCCGGCCTTCGAGCGCAGCGAGGCTTTCGCCGCTGTGCACGAGTTGCGCGATGCGCTGCTCGAGCTGCCTGGCCAGGGCCTCCGCGCGCTGGATCTGCTCCTCGGCCGCGTCGGTCTGCGACACGGCATCGAGCTGCGCGGTCCGCACGCGCGCGAGTTCGGCGAGCACTTCTTCCTTCAGCGCCGTGGCGCGGGCAAGCTCGGCGCCGACGCTGCGCACCTGGTTGAGCCGCTCGGCGGTCTCTGCCGCCAGCGCCTTGCCCTGCTCGACGAGGCCGGCCAGCCGCGCCTGCTGTTCGTGCACCGCGGCTTCGTCGATGCGGATCGCATCGACCCGTTGTTGTGCCCGTTCGAGGGTCTGCTGCAGGGTCGCCACCTGGGACGCCAGCGGCAGCACGCGTCCTTGCAGCGCCGCTACGCCGTCGAGCTTCTGCTGCGCATCGGCGACCTGCGTGGCCAGCGTGTCGCACAGGTTCTGCAGACTTTCCATCTCGGCGCGGCGTGCCAGCTGCGCGGCGAGCTTGCCCTCGACGTCGGCGGCGACTGCGTGCAGGCCGTTGACGCGCGCTTCGACCTTTTCCACGAACTGCAGCCGCGCGTCCACGCGGTTCGCCTGTGCGTCCAGCTCCGCGGTCAATTCGCCCAGCCGCGCGGCGGCCTCGCTGCCTTTGTCGACCAAAGCCAGCTTGCCCAGCACGTCGTCGAGCCGCGCCTGCAGCTCGGGCGTGCGGGCGAGCATCGCCGTCGTGCGCTCGGCGAAGGCATCGAGCGCCGCGCGGTCCAGCGCCAGCTTGTCGCTCAGGGCAGCGGCCTCGGCATGCGCCCGGTGGAACTCCGCGAGCTCGCCGCGCACCGTCTCGATGTCCTTCTGCGCCTGCAGTAGGCTCTCGTGCTGGGCGGCAGTGCGCTTCGCGAGCGCGTCGACCTGCGCCAACTGGCTGCTCAGTGCGTCGAGCTGGCTCTGTTTGCGCGCCAGCTCGTCCGCGCTCGCGGTCAGCTCCGCAAACGACTTGGCCAGCGCATCGGCGTCGCGCTGCATGGCCGCCAGATCCCGGTCCTTGTCGAGCACGCCCTGCACGCGCACTTCGGTGTCGCTCACCGCCTTGGCGAGGGTCTTGAGCCGCTCGTCGAAGGCGTCGACTTCCCTCTTCTCGAGCGACAGCCGCTCGAGGTTTGCCCTCATCGCTTCCGCCAGCGACCGGCTTTCGGTTTCGAGCCGCTGCGACTCGCGCACGAAGTCGTCGCGCGCGGCCGTGGCGGCGGCAAGCTGGTCGACCGTGGTCTTGGCGAGCTGCTCCATGCGCGCCACCGTTTCCTCGGTGCGCTGGATCTGATCGCCGCCCGCCGCCAGCTTGGCGATCTGCGCGTCCATGGTCCACACCATCTCGTTGAGCCGCGCGGCCTCGACGACCGCGCGCTCGACGGCGAGCTTCTGCGCCTCCAGCGCCTTGCTCTTGTGCGCGACGTGCTCGGCCAGCGCATTCAGCGCCGTGAGCCGTTGCTCGGTGCTCCTGGCGAGTTCCTGCAACTGGGTGAGCGACTCGAGCTTGGCCTCCATCTCGGCCACGGCGCCGCGCGCTGCTTCGGAGTCCGCCCGCGCATCGCCGGCGCTCCTGCGAATGCCCTGCATCTCGAGTCTGAGATCGGCCTCGGCACGGCGCAGGTCCTCGAGCTCGCCTTTGAGCGCGACCGCACCGCCGACCGATTGCCCCACTTCCGCAGTGGCTTGCCGCAGCCGCTCGCGCAGGGCTTCCAGCCTGTCGCCTTCGCGCTGCAGTTCGTCGAGCGCGGCGTGCGCCTCGCGCGAGCGCGCGCTCATCTCGTCGGCCGCCTGGCGCATCTGCTGCACCCCGCCGTCGGGCGCGGTCATCGCGTCGGCCGTGCGCCGCGCTTCGGCCACCTGGGCCAGCAGGCCGTTCATGCGCCCTTCGAGCTGTTCGAAGCTCTTGGTGCACTCCTCGTACGTGCCCACCACCTTGGCGAGCTTGTCGCAACGGCGCGTGACTTCGTCTGCCTTGATGCGCAGGTCATCGAGCGTGCGGCTCGCGCGCGCCAGCGTCGGCGACGCGCCGTTGATCTGCTGCAGCATCGCCGCGAGCTGAACGCGTTCCTCGCGGGCCTGCTCGACCAGGGTGCGCAGGCCGTCCTGCGCCTGTTTGCGTTCGCTGCCGTTCTTGAAGATCGTGTCAAGCATCTGAGTTCCCGCTCTGGTGGCCACTGGATCCGCGCGGCGCCGCATGACGCGACGCGGCATGTCGATCGCCGCCGCTGTCCGGCGCAGGTCGTGTCGGTGATCGTCGTACAGAGCCCGCCGGGGTATAGCCGGGGTATGGGCGGGATAAGGGCCCTAATCCTGGCCACTTCCGCGCGACCGGAGCCTGGAGTGACCTTGGCGGCGATGCCCTGCCGTCCGTTCGGCTCAGTTGACCGCCGGCCTTACCGTGAACGGGCTATCCGAACCGAAGATCGTCGCGGTGCGGGAGGGATCGAATGCGCGCACCTGGCCGCGCGCGCCCGCCGCGTCATGCCGGCAACGGCGGCAGCGGCCGCGGCTTGCGATCTTCGCCGGTGGCGACGTACACGAGTGTGGCTTCGGTGACCTTGACCACTTCGGTTTGCAGCCGCATGCGCTCGGCGTAGACCTCGACTTCGACCGTGACCGAGGTGTTTCCGGTCTTCACGATCTTGGCGTAGAAACTCAGCAGGTCGCCGACGAAGACGGGGTTCTTGAAGAGGAAGCTCGTCACCGCGACGGTGGCCACGCGGCCGTTGGCGCGGCGCGCGGCGGGGATGGCGCCGGCGACGTCGACGTGCGCCATGATCCAGCCGCCGAACACGTCGCCGTGGATATTGGCGTCGGCCGGCATCGGCATCACGCGCAGCACCGGGACTTCGTCTTTGGGCAGCGAAGTGAGGTCGGGCATGGTGAGGATTCAGGATTCAGCAAGTGTGGGTCGGTCGGGGCGGATCGAAGTCGACTGAATCCTAAATCCTCGATCCTGAATCCTGCCTCTTCAGCGCCGCCCGCGCCATGCCGTCGACGACGCGCGGTGCGATCAGCTTGAGCCACAGGCCGACCTTCGCTTTCGAGGTCATCACCAGTTCGCGCCGGCGCGCGCGCATCGCGGCGAGAATCTGCCGCACGCATTGGTCGACCGGCATCGCGCCGCGCTCTTCGAGGCCCGAGACACCCGCCGGTTCGCCGCGAGCGTTGAAACCGCGCCGGCGCGTTTCGGTGGCGACCACGCCCGGATAGACGACGGTCACCGCGATGCCGTGGTCTTCCGCCTCGATGCGCAGCGCCTCGAGGAAGCCGTTCTGCGCGAACTTCGTCATGCAGTAGGTCGTTCGCCCCGGCACGCCGGTCCTGCCTGCGAGGCTGCAGATGCCGACCACCTGGCCGCGGCTCGTCTTCAGGTGCGGCCACGCGTAGCGCGTGCACGCGATCGTGCCCAGGCAGTTGATGCGCCACAGCCGCTCGAAGGTCGAGAAGTCTTCGATCTCGTCGAAGCGCGCGTGCATCGACATGCCGGCGTTGGCGACGAGCACGTCGATGCCGCCGAACTCGCTCGCGGCGCTTTCGACCAGCCGCTTGCAGTCGTCGTCGATCGCGACGTCGGCCGTCACCGCGATCGCGCGCGCACCGCGTGCGCGGCACTCGGCGGCAACGCGCTCGAGCCGCTCGGCGCTGCGCGCTCCGAGCACGAGCCGCGGACCTTCGGGCGCAAGCTGGCGGGCGAGTTCGGCGCCGATGCCGTCGGAGGCGCCCGTGATCACGATCGTGCGGTCGGTGTAGCGCATGGCGCGAAGCGTCCTCGGGTTGCTCGTTGGTCTTCGGTTTCGGACGGATAATCCCAACACCGCAACCACGACGCAACCGCCGCGAACCCCACGATGAGAGGAGGCATGCCGCCCGTCGGCCACGTTCCGCGGCTCCCGCCCGAGCCCGGCGCGGCGCGCAACGAGTGGAAGGCGCTCGCCACGCTGCTGCCCTACCTGTGGAGCTACAAGGGCCGCGTGCTGTTCGCGATCGCCTGCCTGGTCGCGGCCAAGGTGGCGACGGTGGCGGTGCCGGTCGTGCTCAAGCACATCGTCGACGCCTTCGCCACGGCGCCGGCGCAGGCCGCGGTGGCGATCCCGCTCGCGCTGATCGTCGGCTACGGCCTGCTGCGGCTGTCGACCACCGTATTCACCGAGCTGCGCGAGTTCTTCTTCGCGCGCGTCACGCAGTCGGCCGTGCGCACGCTCGCGCTGCAGACCTTCCGGCACCTGCATTCGCTGTCGCTGCGCTTCCATCTCGAGCGGCGCACCGGCGCGGTCACGCGCGAAATCGACCACGGCATCCGCGGCATCTCGTCGCTGATCAGCTTCACGCTGTATTCGATCCTGCCGACGCTGGTCGAGCTGTCGCTCGTGCTGGGCTACCTGCTGCTGAACTACGAGGTGTGGTTCTCGGTGATCGTCGCGGTGAGCCTGGTCGTCTACGTCGCGTTCACCTTCACCGTCACCAACTGGCGCACCCGCTTCCGGCGCGAGATGAACGAGCTGGACGCCAAGGCCAGTTCGCGCGCGGTGGACAGCCTGCTGAACTTCGAGACGGTCAAGTACTTCAACAACGAGGAGTACGAGGCGCGCCGCTACGACGGCACGCTGGCGCAGCAGGAACGCGCGGCGATCCTGTCGCAGCAGTCGCTGAACGTGCTGAACGCGGGACAGGCGGCGATCATCGCGGTGGGATTGACGCTGATGCTGTGGCGCGCGGCCGTCGGCGTGGGCAACGGCACGCTGACGATCGGCGACCTGGTGCTGGTCAACGCCTTCATGCTGCAGCTCTACGTGCCGCTGAACTTCCTCGGCGTGATCTACCGCGAGATCAAGCAGGCGCTCGCGGACATGGACCGGATGTTCCGGTTGATGCAGGTCGAACGCGAGATCGCCGACCGCCCGGACGCGAAGCCGCTCGTCGTGCGCGGCGGCGAGGTGCGCTTCGAGCACGTCGACTTCGCGTACGACCCGCGCCGGCAGGTGCTGTTCGACGTCGACTTCGCGATCCCCGCCGGCACGACGACCGCGGTGGTCGGCGCGACCGGCTCGGGCAAGTCGACGCTCGCGCGGCTGCTGTTCCGCTTCTACGACGTCGACCGCGGTCGCATCACGATCGACGGCCAGGACATCCGCGCCGTGACGCAAAGCTCGCTGCGCGCAACGATCGGCATCGTGCCGCAGGACACCGTGCTGTTCAACGACACGATCGAGTACAACATCGCGTACGGCCGGCCCGGCGCGGCGCGCGAAGAGGTCGTCGCGGCGGCGAAGTCCGCGCACATTCACGATTTCATCGAACGGCTGCCCGACGGCTACGCCACGCTGGTCGGTGAGCGGGGGCTGAAGCTCTCGGGCGGCGAGAAGCAGCGCGTGGCGATCGCGCGCACGCTGCTGAAGAACCCGGCGATCCTGGTCTTCGACGAGGCGACCTCGGCGCTCGACTCGCGCACCGAGCGCGCGATCCAGGCCGAGCTGGCGGAGATCGCGCGCGACCGCACCACGCTCGTGATCGCGCACCGGCTGTCGACGATCGTCGACGCCGACCAGATCCTCGTGCTGGACCACGGCCGCATCGTCGAGCGCGGCACGCACGCCGAGCTGCTCGCGCGCGGGCCGCAGGCGAGCGCGTACGCGCGCATGTGGCTGCTGCAGCAGCAGGAACAGGCCGAGCGCGAGCTGCCCGCGGCGGCGTGAGCGGGCAAGCGGGCGCGCGCCGTTGCCCCTCGCGCGGATGCGTGACGGCCGCCGTGCCGGCCTCGTCCGTGCTGCGCCCGGCCGCGCGAAGTGCGCGCGAATCGGACCCGAATTCGCCGCAAGGGGCCCGCGGCCCGAGGGTAGACTGGCGCGCGATTTCCCGGACCCTGGACCGAACCCGCCCATGAGCTTCGCGCAGCGCTTCTCCCGTTCCGTCCTTGGCGGCATGGCCCTTGCGTTGTTGGCCGTCGCCGTTCCCGCCGCCGCGCAGACCGCCGGCGCACCCGCCGCCAACGGCGCCGCCAAGCCGCCGCCGCGGCTCGCCAAGATCCGCGAAACCGGCGTCGTGACGATCGCGCATCGCCCGGACGCCTTTCCGGTCGCCTATCTGGACGCGAGCAAGCAGCCGGTCGGCTACGGCATCGACGTTTGCCGCGAGATCGTGCGGCTGCTGGAGCGCGACCTGAAGAAGCCGCTGAAGCTCGCCTGGGTCGAGGTCAACGCGCGCACGCGCTTCGAGGTCATCAACAGCGGCAAGGCCGACATCGAGTGCGGCAACACGATCAACGACCCGCAGCGGCGTAAGACGGCCGGCTATTCGATGCCGTATCTGTTCACGGGTCCGCGCTTCCTGGTGCGCACCGACTCGAAGATCCGCGGCATCCACGATCTGGCGGGCAAGCGCATCGCGGTCGTTCCGGGAACGAACTCGGTGCCGCTGCTGCAGCAGCGCATCGAAGGCGGCATCCTGCGCGGCACGCAGCTCGTCGAGTACAAGGGCTACGACGACTGCACGCGGGCGCTGGAGCGCGGCGAGGTCGACGCCTTCGCGACGATCGACCTGCTGCTCGCCGGGCAGCGCGCGCGGTCGAAGAACCCCGAGGCGCTGCAGATCGTCGGTTCGTTTCTCGTGCTGGAGCCGGCGGCGATCCTGCTGCGCAAGGACGACGTCGAGTTCAAGCGGACGATCGACCGCTACCTCGCGTCGCTGATGCTCGACGGCGTGGTCGAGCGCCTGTACGACAAGTGGTTCCTGCAGGCGATCCCGCCGGACAACCTCAAGCTCGAACTGGCGATGAGCTCGGCGATGCGCGACCAGTTGCGCTGGCCGACCGACCGGCTCGGCGACGAGCTGAACCGCTGACCGGGCGCACGCCCGCTCCCGTCCCGCCCTTCATCGCCCCGCGCCGCGCGGCGAGGGTGCCCTTCGTGCATGCGCGCTGCACCATGACGACGCGCGTCGCACCGCATTCGCGAGCCGCGTTCGTCTAGGCAGCAACGCCTAAGGGATGGCACGATTGCTGCAATTTTCGGGCGGGTGTTACATTGCCCGCCCCCGCGCTTGCAAGGGATCGCGGACGTCCGGCCGGGCGCTTGGCCGGATCAACTTCAATGGAGGAGCGTTTCCACATGATGACCAACACAGGCAAATGGCTGTTCGGCGCTTTGCTCGCCGCCGGCGTCCTCGCCGCGGGCCCGGCGCAAGCCGGCAAGACGCTGGACGCGATCAAGAGCCGCGGGCAACTGATCTGCGGCGTCAACACCGGGCTGGCCGGTTTTTCGCAGGCCGACAGCCAGGGTAACTGGAGCGGGCTCGACGTCGACGTCTGCCGCGCGATCGCCGCGGCGATTCTCGGCGACGCGAACAAGGTGAAATGGGTGCCGCTGACCGCGCAGGCGCGCTTCACCGCGCTGCAGTCGGGCGAGGTCGACATCCTTTCGCGCAACACCACCTGGACGCTGACGCGCGACGCTTCGCTGGGACTGCACTTCATCGGCGTCACGTACTACGACGGCCAGGGCTTCATGGTGCCGGTCAAGAGCAAGATCAAGAGCGCCAAGCAGCTGAAGGGCGCGACCGTCTGCGTGCAGTCGGGCACGACGACCGAGAAGAACCTGACCGACTATTCGCGCGCCAACAAGCTCGACATCAAACCGGTCGTGTTCGAAAAGGTGGAGGCCGCCACCGGCGCGTACTTCGCCGGCCGCTGCGTCGCGTACACGACCGACGCCTCGGGGCTGGCTTCCGTGCGCAACAAGGAGGCCAAGGATCCGAAAGAGCACGTGATCCTGCCCGAGCTGATTTCCAAGGAGCCGCTCGGCCCTGTCGTGCGCCGCGGCGACGACGAGTTCTTCGCCATCGCCAAGTGGGTCGTGTACGGCCTGATCGAAGCCGAGGAGTACGGCGTCACGCAGGCCAACGTCGACAAGATGCTGGCCGAGAGCCAGGACCCGGTCGTGCAGCGCCTGCTCGGCAAGACCGAGGACACGGGCAAGCTGCTCGGCTTGGACAAGGATTGGATGGTGCGCGCGATCAAGGCCGTGGGCAACTACGGCGAGATCTTCGAGCGCAACGTCGGTCCGAAGACGCCGCTGAACCTGCCGCGCGGCGTGAACGCCCTGTGGAACCAGGGCGGCATCATGTACGCACCGCCGGTGCGATAGAAGCGGCTTGGTCCGCGGCCCGACGGCCGCGGATCGCACGGACCCTCTCGTGCAACGACGAGGGTCCTGAGGCAAGCGGGCCGGTGGCGGCCCGCTTGCCTCAGAACGATAAGACGCTGCGCCCGCGGGCGAACGCCGCGCGGCGCAGACCGGGCGCAGGAGGCAATCGACGATGGCAGATCGCGGACCGCCCAAGCGGCGCGACTGGTCCTGGCGCAGCCAGGCTTTCCGCGGACTCGTCTATCAGTTGATCGCCGTCGGCGCGGTCGCCCTCGGCGTCTGGTATCTCGCGCAGAACACGCTGGCCAACATGGCCGCGCGCGGGATCCAGAGCGGCTTCGACTTCCTGCGGACGCCGGCCGGTTTCGACATCGGCGAAAGCCTGATCCCGTACGACGCGCTCGACCCGTACTGGGTCGCGTTCGGGGTCGGCGTGCTGAACACGCTGCGCGTGGCGGTGATCGGCGTGGTGCTGGCGACGATCCTCGGCACGCTGCTCGGCGTCGGCCGCTTCTCGCGCAACGCGATCTTGCGCGGGCTGTGCTACGCGTACGTCGAGTTCTTCCGCAACGTTCCGGTGCTGCTGCAGCTGCTGATGTGGTACCTGATCCTGACCGACGTGCTGCCGCCGCTGTCGGAGGCGATCTCGATCGCCGGCGTCCTCTTCCTGAGCAACAACGGCTTCAAGTTTCCGGTTCCCGTCTGGGGACTCGGGCAAGCGCTGGCGGGTGTGGGCGGCGTGCTCGGCATCGTGCTCGCGTGGGCCTACCGCCGCTGGGCGATGCGGCAGTTCGAGTTGACGGGACGCGTGCGCAGCCTGGTGCTGGTTCCGATCGGGATCGTGATCGCGGCCGCCACCGCAGGCTGGATCGCGGGCGGCGCGCCGACCGCGTGGAGCATTCCGAGAATCGACGGCTTTCTGACGACGGGTGGCGCGACCGCCACGCCCGAGTTCCTCGCCGTGCTGCTCGGGCTGGTGCTGTACACGTCGGCGTTCATCGCCGAAGTGGTGCGCGCGGGCATCAACTCGGTGTCGCACGGACAGGTCGAGGCGGCGTCGAGCCTGGGGTTGACCAAGGGGCAGTCGATGCGGCTCGTGATCCTGCCGCAGGCGCTGCGCGTGATCATTCCGCCGATGACCAGCCAGTACCTGAACCTGACGAAGAACTCCTCGCTCGCGGTGGCGATCGGCTATCCCGACGTCGTGTCGATCGCCAACACCTCGCTGAACCAAACCGGACGCGCAGTCGAGTGCATTGCGATCATCATGGCCGTGTACCTGACGACGTCGCTGTCCACTGCGGCGTTCATGAACTGGTACAACAAGCGGGCGGCGATCAAGGAGAGATAAGAACGTGGCTGTCGTCTTCCAACCGATCGCGCCGCGGCCGGCGCCCGTGAAGACCGAGGGCTTGGTTCCCTGGGTCCGCGCGAACCTGTTCGGCGACTGGAAGAGCAGCATCGCCACGCTCGCGATCCTGGCTCTCGGGATCTACTACCTGCCGGGGTTTTTCGGCTGGGCAGTCGCCAACGCGGTGCTGACGCAGGACGCCAACCTATGCCAGCAGGCGCGCGGCGTCGGCGCGTGCTGGGCGGTGGTCGGCGAGAAGTTCCGGCTGATCGTCTTCGGCCGCTACCCGTACGAGCAGCAGTGGCGGCCTGAGCTGGCGACGCTGATCCTGCTCGCGCTGCTCGTCGCGAGCTGCATCCGCCGCTTCTGGAAGCCGTGGCTCGCCCTCGTGTGGATCGTCGTCGTGCCCGCGTTCTTCGTGCTGATGGGCGGCGGCTGGTTCGGGCTGGAGTCGGTGCCGACCGACCAGTGGGGCGGGCTGCCGCTCACGATCATGCTGGCGACCTTCGGCATCGTGCTTGCGTATCCGCTCGCGATCGTCGTCGCGCTGGGGCGGCGCTCGAAGCTGCCGGCGATCCGCTCGCTGTGCATCGTGTACATCGAGCTGGTCCGCGGCGTGCCGCTGATCTCGGTGCTGTTCATGGCGAGCTTCATGTTTCCGCTGTTCCTGCCGGTCGGCAAGTCGCCCGACGTGCTGCTGCGGGTGCTCGTCGGCATCACGCTGTTCTCGGCGGCGTACCTGGCGGAGGTCGTGCGCGGCGGGCTGCAGGCGATCCCGAAGGGCCAGATCGAAGCCGCCGAGTCGCTCGGCCTGTCCTACTGGCAGACGCAGCGCAAGATCGTGCTGCCGCAGGCGCTCGCGATGGTCGTTCCGGGGATCATGAACAGCTTCATCGCGATCTTCAAGGACACCTCGCTCGTCACCATCGTCTCGCTGTACGAGCTGACCGGCGCGCTCGGGCTCGCGCTGAACTCGGACGCCGACTGGCGGCCGTTCAAGATCGAGGGCTATCTGTTCATCACGATGATCTACTTCGCGTTCTGTTTCGCGATGTCGCGCTACAGCCTGTGGATCGAAAAGCAGTTGAACGTCAGCCGGACGCGCTGATCATTCCCCTCTCCCCTTGCGGGAGAGGGGTGGGGGAGAGGGGGCAGTGGACGAGCGACAACTGACTTTTGCCCGGCAGATGCGCGCGAATGCAAGCGATGCCGAGCGCGTGCTGTGGCGCCATCTACGCGCGTGTCGGTTCGACGGGCACAAGTTCAAGCGTCAGCAAGCCATCGGGCCCTATATCGTTGATTTCGTTTGCTTCTCTTCACGACTGATCGTCGAGGTCGACGGAGGGCAGCACCTTGAAAGCAGCAGTGACGTACGGCGCGATGCGTGGCTGCGTGCACAGGGATTCAAAGTGCTCCGACTCTGGAACAACGACGTGCTGAAGCGGACAGAGTCCGCGCTTGAAGAGATCCTCCGCCAATTGCCTCCCTCTCCCCCGGCCCCTCCCCCGCAAGGGGGGAGGGGAGTTCACGCATGACCACCGACAACATCATCGTCTTCGAAAAGGTCAACAAGTGGTACGGCAACAGCTTCCACGTGTTGCGCGACATCGATCTGCGCGTGCGGCGCGGAGAGCGGATCGTCATCTGCGGGCCGTCGGGGTCTGGCAAGTCGACGCTGATCCGCTGCATCAACCGGCTCGAGGAGCATCAGGAAGGCCGCATCGTCGTCGACGGCGTGGAGCTGACCGACGACGTCAAGGCAATCGAGAAGATCCGGCGCGAAGTCGGCATGGTGTTCCAGCAGTTCAACCTGTTCCCGCATCTGACGGTGCTGGAGAACCTGACGCTCGCCCCGATGTGGGTGGCCAAGCTGCCCAAGAAGGAGGCCGAGGAGCGCGCGATGCAGCAGCTCGCGCGCGTGCGCATCGCGGAGCAGGCGCACAAGTATCCGCTGCAGCTGTCCGGCGGCCAGCAGCAGCGGGTCGCGATCGCGCGCGCGTTGTGCCTGACGCCGAAGATCATGCTGTTCGACGAGCCGACCTCGGCGCTCGATCCCGAGATGATCAAGGAGGTGCTCGACGTGATGGTCGAGCTTGCCAAGGGCGGCATCACGATGCTCGTGGTCACGCACGAGATGGGCTTCGCCAAGGCGGTGGCCGACCGCGTGATCTTCATGGACCAGGGGCAGATCGTCGAGGAGAACACGCCCGAGGAGTTCTTCTCGCGCCCGAAGAGCGAGCGCACCAAGGACTTCCTGTCGAAGATCCTCGGGCACTGACGCCGGCGCCGCGGGCGGCGTGCACCGTTCGGGGATAATCCGCGTTTCTGCGTACGGGCTCGGCTGAACGCCGGGCCCGTTTCGCGTCGACTCAGAACGAGAAAACCCGCATGCAAGCCGTCACCGTGAACGCGACCGCGCCCGCGTCGCGCGCCATCCTGCCCTATGCCGGCACGATTTTCCTGTCCGCTTTCCTGCTGTTCCTCGTCCAGCCGATCATCGCCAAGCAGATCCTGCCCTGGTTTGGCGGCTCGGCGGCCGTCTGGACGACCTGCCTGGTGTTCTTCCAGAGCGTGCTGCTCGCGGGCTACGCGTACGCAGATGCGACCAACCGACTGGGCGTGAGGCGGCAGACGCAGCTTCACCTCGTGCTGCTGGCGATCTCGCTGGCCACGCTGCCGATCCTCGCGGCCGACAGCTGGAAGCCGCAGGGCGACGAGGCGCCGATCGTGCGCATCCTGCTGCTGCTCGCGGCGACGATCGGACTGCCGTATTTCCTGCTGTCGACGACCACGCCGCTGCTGCAGGCGTGGTACTGGCGGCGCTTCCGCGCGGCGGTGCCGTACCGGCTCTTCGCGCTGTCGAACTTCGCGTCGCTGCTGGCGCTGCTCGGTTTTCCGGTGCTGTTCGAGCCGTGGCTGACGTTGCCGCAGCTCGGCTGGAGCTGGTCGGCGATGTACGCGGTCTTCGTGCTCGTGTGCGCGGCCACCGGCTGGATGTCGATGCGCGCCGCCGCGGAATCCGAAGGCGCGACGCAGTCGCTCGCCGGCGCCGCACCGGAGCACGCGGCCGCGGCGCCGACGCTCAGCACGCAACTGCTGTGGCTGGCGCTGGCGGCGATGGGCTCGATTTTGCTGCTGGCGGTCACCAACCACGTGACGCAGAACATCTCGAGCGTGCCCTTCTTGTGGGTGCTGCCGCTATCGCTGTACCTGATCACGTTCATTCTCTGTTTCGACCATCCGCGCTGGTACGTGCGCTGGTTCTACGTCGCGCTGCTGATTCCCGGCATTCCGTGGATGGCGTACTTCATCTCTTCGCTCGAGCTGCTGTGGGCGGCGGTCACGTACTTCGCCGGGCTGTTCGTCGCATGCATGTTCTGCCACGGTGAACTGGCCCGGCTGAAGCCCGATCCGCGCTACCTGACGCGCTTCTACCTGATGCTCTCGCTCGGCGGCGCGGCCGGCGCGGTGCTGATCGCGATCGTCGCGCCCCTCGTGCTCGACGGTTACTACGAGCTGAACATCACGCTTGTGCTGCTGGCGCTGCTGGTGCTCGCGCGGCTCTCCGGCCCGGCGCGCCTCGTCGGTGTGCTCGTGCTGCTTCCCACGACGTGGTTCGCATTCCAGGGCGCGCGCGAGTACGGCCGCGACATGCGCGTGATGGAGCGCGATTTCTACGGTGTGGTGCGCACGCGCGACCGCACCGTCGACGGCGTGTCGTACCGCGCGATGTTCCACGGCGGCATCATCCACGGCGGACAGCTTCTCGGCGAGGAGTACAGGAACACGCCGAGCGACTACTTCGGCCCGACCTCGGGCTACGGGCGCCTGTTCGCGGCGCTGAACGAGATCAGGCCGCAGCCGCGCCGCGTCGGCATCATCGGCCTGGGGGCAGGCGTGGTCGCCGGCTACGGCCGCAAGGGCGACGAGATCGTCTTCTACGAGATCAGCCCGAAGGTCGTCGAGATCGAGCGGCGCGAGTTCACCTTCCTGCGCGACACACCCGCGAAGACGCAGGTGATCCTCGGCGACGGCCGGCTGTCGCTGGAACGGGAGCTGAAGCAGCGCGGCCCGCGCGGCTACGACGTGCTCGGCATCGACGCCTTCTCCGGCGACTCGATCCCGATGCATCTCGTCACGCGCGAGGCGATGGCCCTGTACGTCAGGCACCTCGCGCCCGACGGCGTCATCGTGTTCCAGGCGACCAACCGCTACGTGGACCTGATGCCGGTCGTGAAGCGCCTGGCGACCGAGTTCGGGCTCGAAGCCGTCGTCGTCTCCGACATCCCCGAATCCTCGGCCGCCGCCGACTACTGGCGATCGTCGACCGACCAGATCCTGGTCACCCGCAACCGCAAGCTGCTCGCGCACCCGCGCATCGCCGAGGCCGCCGAGCCGATCAAGGATCGCGCCGATCTGCCGACGTTTACGGATGCGCATCACAACTTGTTTCGGATACTGAAGTGACCTGAACGCAGGACTATGCTCGCGGGCATGAAACCGCCGGAGCTGTTGCGCGCGAGCTTCTCCGCCGCCGTCGCCGCCGCCGATCCGCTGAAGATCGTCGCCGCGCACTTGCCGGCGAAGCCGCGCGGACGCGTGTGCGTGGTCGGCGCGGGCAAGGCGGCGGCGAGCATGGCGCGCGCGGTCGAGCTGGCGTGGTCCGAGGTCGCGCTCGATGGGCTCGTGATCACGCGCTACGCGCACGGGCTGCCGACCGAACGCGTCCGCGTCGTCGAAGCCGGGCACCCGGTGCCGGACGAGGCGGGCGAGGCCGCTGCGCGTGAGATCCTCTCGCTCGCGCATTCGCTCGGCCCGGACGATCTGCTGCTCGCCTTGATCTCGGGCGGCGGCTCGAGCCTGCTCGCGCTCCCGGTGCCCGACGTGCCGATGGCCGATCTGAAGGCGGTGACGCGCGAACTGCTGCGCTGTGGCGCGCCGATCGAGCAAATGAACGTCGTGCGCAAGCATCTGTCGCTTGCCGCGGGCGGCCGGCTCGCGGCGGCGACGAGCGCGCGCGTGCTCGCGCTGATCGTCTCCGACGTGACGGGCGATTCTCCGAGCGATATCGCGAGCGGCCCGTGCGCGCCGGATCCTTCGACCTACGCCGATGCGCTGGTGATCCTCGCGCGTTACGGTTGCGAGACGCCGGCGAGCGTGCGCGCGCATCTCGAACGCGGCGCGCGCGGCGAGATCGAGGAGACGCCGAAGCCCGGCGATCCGCTGTTCGCGCGCGTGGAAAACCGTGTGATCGCGACCGCGCATCGCAGCCTCGAAGCCGCGGCCGAGACGTTCCGCGCGGCGAACGTCGCGCCCGTGATCCTCGGCGATACGATCACCGGCGAAGCGCGCGAGGTCGCGAAGGTGATGGCCGCCTTGGTGCGCGAGATTCGCAACCATCGCCAGCCGTTCGCGCCGCCCGTGGCGTTGGTCTCCGGCGGCGAGTGCACGGTGACGATTCCGCCCGGCGTCAAGGGGCGCGGCGGCCGCTGCAGCGAGTTCCTGCTTTCGCTCGCGGTCGAACTCGACGGCATGCCGAACGTCTGCGCGCTCGCGGCCGATACCGACGGCATCGACGGCTCGGAGGACAACGCCGGCGCGTGGCTCGCCCCCCATTCGATCGCGCGCGCCGCGGCGAAGGGGGTTGCGGCGCGCGCGGCGCTCGACGCGCACGATGCGTGGGGCTTCTTCGCGGCCGCCGATGCGCTGATTCGCACCGGACCGACGCGAACGAACGTCAACGACTATCGCGCGATTCTCGTCCTGTAGATCAACGCGTCCACGGCGGCGCCGCGTCGGCGTCGATGGCGTACAACTGCGCCGCCCGCCGCGCGAGCGCCGGGTCGAGCGCCGATAGCGCAGCCACCGCGATCGCGTGGCGATCGACCTCGAAGAAGCGGCGGAGCCGCTCGCGCGTGTCGGAACGGCCGAAGCCGTCGGTGCCGAGCGCGATGTAGCGGTCGCGCACCCACGGGCGGATCAGGTCGGCGACCGCCGCGACGTAGTCGCTCGCGGCGACGATCGGCGCGCCGGTCGGCGTCAATTGCTGCTCGATCCAGCACACGCCCTGCGGTTTGCCGAGGCGGCGCTGGCGCTCGAAGGCCAGCGCCTCACGCCTGAGTTCGGTGTAGCTCGTCACCGAGTACACGTCGGCGCCGATGTCGAAATCGCGCTCGAGCAGTTCGGCCGCTGCGAGCGCTTCGCGCAGGATCGTCCCGGCGCCAAGCAGACGCGCGCGCGCCGCGCCCTTGGTCGAGTGCCGCACGCAATACATGCCGCGCAGGATGCCTTCGCGAACGTCCTGGCCGAAGACGCCGCGCCCCTCCCCTGCGCGAGCGGGGGAGGGGCTGGGGGAGGGGGGCTCGTCCTCCGCGCTACGCGCAGGCGTCGGCGCCCACGGCGCCGACGCCTGCGCGTAGGACTCGTTCATCACCGTCACGTAGTAGAAGACGTCCTCCTGCGCGGCGAGCATCCGCCGCATGCCGTCTTCGAGGATCACCGCCAGCTCGTACGCGAAGCAGAGGTCGTAGGCGCGGCAGTTCGGAACGGTGCTCGCGATCAGGTGACTCGTGCCGTCCTGGTGCTGCAGTCCTTCGCCGGCGAGCGTCGTGCGGCCGGCGGTCGCGCCGAGCAGGAAGCCGCGCGAACGCGAATCGGCCGCGGCCCAGATCGCGTCGCCGACGCGCTGGAATCCGAACATCGAGTAGTAGATGTAGAAGGGCAGCAGCGCGACGCCGTGCGCAGAGTAGCTCGTCGCCGCGGCGACCCAGCTCGCGATCGCGCCGGCTTCGGTGATGCCTTCCTCGAGGATCTGTCCGCTGGTCGACTCCTTGTAGTAGCTGACCTGGCCGTGGTCCTCCGGCTCGTAGAGCTGCCCGACCGGCGAATAGATGCCGATCTGGCGGAACAGACCCGCCATGCCGAAGGTGCGCGCCTCGTCGGCGACGATCGGAACGATGCGCGGGCCGAGTTGCGGATCCTTCAGCAGCGCCGAGACCATGCGCACAATGGCCATCGTCGTCGACATGTCCTTGCCGTTCGCTTCGAGCGCGAAGCGCGCGAACGATTCGACCGGCGGCACCGCGACCGGCTCGCACCGGTTCGAACGCGCGGGCAGATAGCCGCCGAGCTTCGTACGGCGCGCGTGCAGGTACTTCATTTCGGGCGAATCCGCCGGCGGGCGGACGAACTCGCAGTTCTCGACCTGCGCGTCGGTGAGCGGCAGCGCGAAGCGGTCGCGGAATTCGAGCAACTGCTGGACGTCGAGCTTCTTCTGCTGATGCGTCGTCATCCGGCCCTGGCCGGCGCTGCCCATGCCGTAACCCTTCTTGGTCTTCGCCAGGATCACGGTCGGCTGGCCGCGATGCTGCGCGGCGTGCCAGTACGCCGCGAAGATCTTGACCGGATCGTGTCCGCCACGGCGCAGCCGGTCGATATCGTCGTCCGATAGATGCGCGACCAACTGCTGCAGCTCCGGATACTTCGCGAAGAAGTGTTCGCGGTTGAAGCGGCCGTCGGTCGCGGAAAGCGTCTGGAACTCGCCGTCGACCGTCTCGTGGAACGCGCGCAGCAGCAGGCCCTGCGTATCGCGCGCGAACAGCGGATCCCAGTCGCTGCCCCACAGCAGCTTGATCACGTTCCAGCCCGCGCCGGCGAACAGGCCCTCCAGTTCCTGGATGATCGAGCCGTTGCCGCGCACCGGTCCATCGAGCCGCTGCAGGTTGCAGTTGACGACGAAGACCAGGTTGTCGAGCCCCTCGCGCGCGGCGATCGAAAGCCCCGCGAGCGACTCGGGCTCGTCCATCTCGCCGTCGCCGACGAAGGCCCAAACCTTGCGCCCGCCCGTGTCGACGAGCCCGCGTTGGGCGAGATACCGCATGAAGCGCGCCTGGTAGATCGCGAACAGCGGGCCGAGCCCCATCGAGCCGGTCGGAAACTGCCAGAACTCCGGCATCAGCCACGGATGCGGATAGGACGACAACCCGGGGCCCGAGTGCCCCGGGTTTGGCCTGTCGACGAGCGCCGGGGGTCCTCCCCCGGCGCGCTCGGTCTCGCGCCGGTAGTTGGCAAGCTGTTCTTCGGTCAGCCGCCCTTCGAGGAACGCGCGCGCGTAGACGCCCGGCGCCGAATGCGGCTGGAAGTAGACGAGATCGCCGCGCGCGGGTCCTTGCGCGGTTTGCACGCTCGCGCGGAAGAAGTGGTTGAAGCCGACCTCGAACAGATCCGCCGCCGACGCGTAGCTCGCGATATGGCCGCCCAGCTCGGCGCTTTCGCGGTTGGCACGGACGACCATCGCGAGCGCGTTCCAGCGCACCAGCGCCGAGATGCGCGCTTCGATCTCGAGGTTGCCCTGGTAGGGCGGCTGGTCCGCCAGCTCGATCGTGTTGCAGTAGGCAGTGGCGAGCACCTGCGGCAGCGGCACGCGGCGCGTGCGCGCGTGCTGCATCAGTTTTTTCAGCACGAAGGTGGCGCGCTCGGGACCCTCGGACGCGATCAGCGCATCGAGCGCATCGAGCCACTCGCGCGTCTCCTGCGGATCGGCGTCCTCGATCGGCAAACGCCACGCGGCGGATGCGGACAGCTTGGCGAGATCGTCGCGGTTCATGGTCGTCTCCTCGCGGCCATTATCGCGCCGGGAACGTGGTGCCGCGGCGGCGCGATAATGCACGCATGACCGCCGACACGCTGACGATCACCCGTCCCGACGACTGGCACTTGCACCTGCGCGACGGCGCGGCGATGGCCGACGTGCTGCCTTACACCGCGAAGCAGTTCGCGCGCGCGATCGTGATGCCGAACCTGAAACCTCCGGTCACGACCGTCGCGCTGGCGGCTGCGTATCGCGAACGCATCCTGCGCGCGCTGCCCGCCGGGCCCGCCTTCGAGCCGCTGATGACGCTCTACCTGACCGACAACACGCCGGCCGACGAGATCCGCCGCGCGAAGGAAAGCGGCTTCGTGCACGGCGTCAAGCTCTATCCGGCCGGCGCGACGACCCACTCCGATGCCGGCGTCACGAGCCTCGCCAAATGCGCGCGCGCGCTCGAGGCGATGCAGGCGGTCGACCTGCCGCTGCTGGTGCACGGCGAAGTCACGCACGCGCACGTCGACGTGTTCGACCGCGAACAGGTGTTCATCGACGAGGTGCTGGAGCCGCTGCGGCGCGACTTTCCGCAACTGCGCGTCGTCTTCGAGCACATCACGACGCAGCAGGCGGTGGACTATGTGCTGGAGGCGCGGGGCCGTATCGGCGCCACCATCACAGCGCACCATCTGCTCTACAACCGCAACGCGATCTTCCTGACGCCCGAAGGCCGCGCGGGCGTGCGGCCGCACTACTACTGCCTGCCGGTGCTCAAGCGCGAGCCGCACCGGCAGGCGCTGCTGCGCGCAGCGACCTCGGGCAACCCGCGCTTCTTCCTCGGCACCGACAGCGCACCGCACCCGAAAGGCGACAAGGAGAACGCGTGCGGCTGCGCGGGCTGCTTCACCGCGGCGAGCGCGCTCGAGATGTACGCGATGGCGTTCGAACAGGCCGGCGCACTCGACAAGCTGGAAGCGTTCGCGAGCTTCCACGGACCGGACTTCTACGGACTGCCGCGCAACCGGTCGAAGGTGACGCTCGAACGGCGCGCGTGGACCGTGCCGAACGAACTGAAGTTCGGCGATGCGACGATCGTTCCGCTCGCCGCCGGCGAAGCGCTGCCGTGGAAAGTCACGACGTAAGGGCGTTGCCTGCGCTGGACTGGTCGGCGCCGTGGTTTGCGCCGATCGTCCGCCGGCGCGCGCTGCTCGATGCGGCCGACTGGCGCGCGGCGTTGAGCGAAGCTGCGCGCGAGCGCGGCGTCGTTTCCGGTCGCGGCCGGCCGATCGTTTTCGCCGGCGGCGACGACGCCGGCGACACGCCGTACGAGCTGCACATCGCGGCGACCGGCCGCGTGCCGACGCGCGCCAACCTGCACGATGCCTTCAACGCGCTGATCTGGCTGGCGTATCCGCGCGCGAAGGCAGCCCTGAACCGGCGCCAGGCCGAGGAGATCGAGGCGCGCGGGATCGGCGGAACGCGCGGCCCCGTGCGCGACGCTGCCACGCTGATCGACGAAAGCGGACTGCTGTTCGTAAGCGACGACGCCGAGGTCTTCGCCGCGCTCGCCCGGCACGACTGGCGGCGGCTGCTGGTCGACTGGCGCGAGCGCTGGGGCAGGGACATCGTCGCGTGCGCGTTCGGCCACGCGTTGCTCGAAAAGCTCGCCGGCCCGTTCAAGTCGATCACCGCGTGCGTCGTGCCGGTTCCGCTGCGCGGCGATCGCGACGAAGCAGCCGCGCGCTTCATCGAACGCGCCGACCTCGCGCCGCCGCTGCTCGCGCACCTGCCGGTGCTCGGCATTCCGGGCTGGTGGCCCGCGAACGAAGCGCCGTCGTTCTACGACGATGCACGGGTCTTCCGCCCGAGATCGTCGGGCGTTGGCCGTCGGCCGCCGGCCGCGAACCGTCGCGCACCGGTTTGAACGCAATCCGCAATCCGCCATGCTCCTGGGCTGCATCGCCGACGATTTCACCGGCGCCTCCGATCTGGCCAACACGCTGACGCGCGAGGGCATGCGCACGGTGCAGTCGATCGGCGTGCCGGCGGCCGACGTGCGGATCGATGCCGACGCGGTGGTCGTCGCGCTGAAGACGCGCTCGATCGAGCCGCAGGACGCGGTCGCGCAGTCGCTCGCCGCGTACGCATGGCTCAGGCGCGCCGGCTGCACCCAGTTCCTGTTCAAGATCTGCTCGACCTTCGATTCGACGCCGAGAGGCAACATCGGTCCGGTCGGCGCCGCGCTGCGGCTTGCGGTGCACGCGGACGAGGCCGAGGCGTGCGTACCGGTGTGCCCGGCGTTTCCGGCCAACGGCCGCACCGTCTATCGCGGCCACCTGTTCGTCGGCGACAGTCTGCTGAACGAAAGCGGCATGCAGTCGCATCCGCTGAACCCGATGACCGACGCGAACCTCGTGCGCGTGCTGCAGGCGCAGACGAGCGAGCGCGTCGGGCTCGTGGCCTTCGACGTCGTGCGGCGCGGTCCGGGTCCGATTGCCGCGGCGCTGAAGGCGCTCGGCGCCGGCGGCTACGGCTTCGCCATCGTCGACGCGCTCGACGACTCCGACCTGCGCGCGCTCGGGGAAGCGCTGGCCGAGGTTCCGCTGGCGATCGGCGGCTCGGGCATCGCGCTCGGTCTGCCGGAGAACTTCCGTCGCGCGGGACGGCTCGCCGAGCACGCGCCGTTCGCGGTCAAGGTCGACGGGCCTTGCGTGCTGCTTGCGGGTTCGTGCTCGGGCGCGACGCGCGCGCAGATCGCCGACTACCGGGCGCACGGCCCGGTGCTCGAACTCGACCCCGCGCGCGTGACCGGCGACGCGGCGTATCTGCACGAGGTCGCTGCGTTCTGCATCGCGCAGTACGCGCCGGCGCTGGTCGCGAGTTCGGCCGAGCCCGAACGGGTGGCCGCGGTGCGCGGCCGCTTCGGCGACGGCGTTTCCGCGAAGATCGAGCAGTTTTTCGGGGCGCTGGCAGCGGAGCTCGCGCGGCGCGGCGTGCGCCGTTTCGTCGTCGCCGGCGGCGAAACCTCGGGCGCGGTTGTCAATGCGCTCGGCCTCGCGCAGCTTCATATCGGCGCGGAGATCGATCCGGGCGTGCCGGCGCTGTTCGCGCGGCGCGACGGTGCCTGGTGCGCGCTCGCCCTAAAATCCGGCAACTTCGGCGCGCGCGATTTCTTCGCCAAGGCGCAGCGATTCGTATAGGTCCATCGATGAAGATCGTCGTCACCGGCGGCACCGGATTCCTGGGACAGCTTCTGATCCGCGCGTTGCTCGAGCGCGGGCGCCTTTCGCGCGCCGACGGCACCGAAGCCGGGATCGAGCAGATCGTTTCGGTCGACCAGGCGCAGCCGGGCAGGCTGATCGTCGACGACCGGGTCGGCTACGTCGTCGGCGACATCGGCGCGCCGCACTTCCTGTCGCACGTGCTCGCCGCCGATACCGACAGCGTGTTCCATCTCGCTGCGGTGGTCAGCGGCGCGGCCGAGGCCGATTTCGACCTGGGCATGCGCGTGAACCTCGACGGCACGCGCGCGCTGCTCGACGCCTGCCGCGTCCAGAAGCGCACGCCGCGCGTGGTGTTCGCCAGTTCCGTCGCAGTCTTCGGCGGTCCGTTGCCGGCGGTCGTCACCGACGAAACGACGCCGACGCCGCAGTCGAGCTACGGCGCGCAGAAGCTGGTCGGCGAACTGCTGGTCGGCGACTATTCGCGCAAGGGTTTCGTCGACGGGCGCGCGGTGCGCCTGCCGACGATCGTCGTGCGGCCGGGCAAGCCGAACGCGGCGGCGTCGAGCTTCGCGAGCGGCATCATCCGCGAGCCGCTGGCGGGCGAAACGGCGATCTGCCCGGTCGAGCCGGACACGGCGATGTGGCTGCTGTCGCCCGACGCGGCGATCCGCAACCTGATCCACGCGCACGAACTGCCGGCCGACGCGTGGGGCAGCCGGCGCGCGCTGAACCTGCCGGGGCTCACGCTCACCGTGCGCGAGATGATCGAGGCGCTGCGCGCGGTCGGCGGCGACGCCGCGGTCGAGCGCATCCAGTGGCAGCCCGACGAGCGCATTCGCGCGATCGTCCGCACCTGGCCCGCGCGCTTCGATACGCGCCGCGCCGACGCGCTGGGCTTCGTCCGCGACGCGGACTTCGTCGAGGTCGTGCGCGCCTACGCGCGGACGTACGCCGGAGGCTGAAACGGCGAAGCGACCGGCGCCGCGCAAAGCGCCATCCGGCCGACCGGAGCCTGCTGCGGCGGCGGTGTAAGCTGGCACCGTCGGTGACGCTCATCGCACCGTCGAAAAGGAGGTCACCGAGTGGCGAAACCGAACTACCAGTACGAAAAGCGCCAACGCGAGCTGGCGAAGAAGCGCAAGCAGGAAGAAAAACGCCAGCGCAAGGCCGCGAAGGCGGAACCCGTCGCCCCGCCCGAGCCGCCGCCGCAACCGGCCGAAGACAAGTCCGCACCCTGAACCCCCGCGCGGCGGCAGCGGTTTCGTCCGAACCGGTCCCGCCCGCGCAGCATCGCCACGCATGTACCGCGGCGAACGGCTGAACGGTCTTACGCACCTCGCCGGCATCGCTTTCGCCGGCGTCGCGACGGTCGTGCTGATCACGCTCGCTGCGCGCGCGGGCGATCCCTGGAAGATCACGAGCTTCGGCATCTTCGGCGCGATGCTGATCGCGCTGTACTCGATTTCCACGCTGTACCACAGCCTGCGCGGACGCGCGAAGGCCGTGCTGCGCAAACTCGATCACTGCGCGATCTACCTGCTGATCGCGGGCACCTACACGCCGTTCACGCTGGTGACGCTGCGCGGTCCGCTCGGCTGGACGCTGTTCGGGCTGGTCTGGGCGCTGGCGCTCGCCGGCATCGTGCAGGAGCTGTGGTTCGCGCGCGGGGCGCGCGTCGCCTCGCTGGTCCTGTATCTGCTGATGGGCTGGCTCGGCCTCGCCGCCGCGGTTCCGCTGGTGCGCGAGATCGGCTGGTCCGGCTTCGCCTGGGTCGCGGCGGGCGGCGTGCTCTACACGGGGGGCCTCGTGTTCTACGCGAACGACGAAAGCTGGCGCCACGCGCACGGCATCTGGCACCTGTTCGTGCTCGCGGGCAGCGCGAGCCACTTCGTCGCACTGCTGCTGTTCGTCGCCTGAGCGGTTTCCGCGCGATCAGCGCAACTGCGCGGTCGACCGGATCGCCGAAATCGTGGCGTTCGGCGTGATCACCTCGGGATCGCAGCGCAGCTCGATCAGCGCGGGCAGCCGCTTTTCGCGCGTGTACGCGAGCGCCTTGTCGAGCGCGGGCGCGAAGGCATCGGTCGTTTCGACCACCGCGCCGAATCCGCCGTAGGCCTGCGCGAGCAGCGCGAAATGCGGGCTGCCGAGCGCGGTGCCGTGCACGCGCGCCGGAAACTCGCGCTCCTGGTGCATGCGGATCGTGCCGTACATGCCGTTGTTGAAGACGAGCACGAGCGGCGCGGCCCGGTACTGCGCGGCGGTGGCCAGCTCCTGCCCCGTCATCAGGAAGTCGCCGTCGCCGGCGAAGCACACGACCGTGCGCTCGGGGGCGGCGATCTTCGCGGCGACCGCGGCGGGAACCCCGTAGCCCATGCTGCCCGCGGTCGGCGCGAGCTGCGTGCGCATCGGCCCGTAGCGCCAGAAGCGATGCGCCCAGGTCGCGAAGTTGCCGGCGCCGTTGGTGACGATCGCGTCCTCCGGCAGCGCGCGCTTGAGGCTCTCGACGATCTGCCACAGGTCGAGCTTCGGCACGAGCTGCGAGTACACCGGCGGGCGCGCCTGCCATGCCTCGTACTCGGCGCGCGCCTGCGCGACGGTCTCCGCCCACGGCGGGTTTTCGATCGGCACCATCATCGCCAGCCGTGCGGCGAACTGCGGCATGCCGGAGCAGATCGCGAGCTTGGGCTGATAGACGCGGCCCAGCTCTTCGATGCCCTGGTGCACGTGAACGAGCGCCTGCTTCGGTTGCGGCGCCTCCAGCAGCGTGTAGCCGCCGGTGGTCATCTCGCCGAGCCGCGGGCCGATCGCGATCACCAGATCGGCGTCCTTGATGCGCTGTGCGAGCTTCGGGTTGATCGCGATGCCGATGTCGCCGACGTAGTTCGGATGGCGGTTGTCGAACAGATCCTGGTAGCGGAACGCGCAGGCCACCGGCAGCCGGTTGGCTTCGGCAAAGCGGCGCAGGTTGTCGCACGCGGCCGGCGTCCAGCCCGGGCCGCCGAGCAGCACGAGCGGGCGTTGCGCGGCGCCGAGCAGTTGCCGGAGCGCGGCCATCTGCGTGTCGCTCGGTGCGGCCTGCACCGGCTGATGGCAGGCGGCGTCGGCGACCTCCGCCGTCTGCGTCTGCATGTCCTCGGGCAGCGCGAGCACGACCGGACCCGGTCGGCCGCTGGTCGCGGTCTGGAACGCGCGCGCGACGAATTCGGGGATGCGATCCGCGCGGTCGATCTGCGCGACCCATTTGGCCATCTGGCCGAACATCCGGCGGTAGTCGATCTCCTGGAACGCTTCGCGCTCGGCGAAGTCGCTGCCCACCTGGCCGATGAAAAGAACGATCGGCGTGGAGTCCTGGAACGCCGTGTGCACGCCGATCGATGCGTTGGTCGCGCCCGGCCCGCGCGTGACGAAGGCCACGCCGGGTTGCCCCGTGAGCTTGGCGTAGGCGTCGGCCATGAAAGTCGAACCGGATTCGTGCCGGTTGACGACGAGCTTGATGCGGTCGCGCGCGTCATACAGCGCGTCGAGCACTGCGAGATAGCTTTCGCCGGGAACGCAGAAGGCGTGATTGACGCCCTGGAGCAGAAGCTGGTCGACGAGCAGGCGGGCGCCGGTGCGCAGATGGCTCATGAAGCGACGAGCGAAAGAGGAAGAAGGCGGCAGTGTAGCGGCAGCGCCTCGCACCGATCACAATCACGGGCGCCGTTTCCGCGCGAATCGGGAATGAATCTGAAGCGCCTCGCCGCCATCTTGTTTGCCACGCTGCTCGCGACGCCCGCTGCGTGGCCGAGAGCGGCCGCGCCGACCGAAGGCGCCGCCCCGCGCGAGCGCCCGCGCATCGGGCTCGTGCTGTCCGGCGGCGGCGCGCGGGGCTTCGCGCATATCGGCGTGCTGAAGGTGTTGCAGGAGCTGCGCGTGCCGGTCGATGCGGTCGCCGCCACGAGCATGGGCGCGATCGTGGGCGGCGGCTATGCGGCCGGTTATTCGCCGCGGCAACTCGAGGAGCTCGCTCGCAGCACCGACTGGAACAACATCTTCTCGCTGCGCGCGCCGCGCGAATCGCTGCACTTCCGCCGCAAGGAGGACGACTACAAGAACCTGTCGAACGTCGAGTTCGGCATCAAGGAGGACGGGCTGACGCTGCCGCGCGGAGCGGTCGGCAGCCAGAACCTGGGGCTATTCCTGCGCGCGCTCGGCGGGCCGGTCAAGGAGATCAACGATCTCGCGCGGCTGCCGATCCCGTTCGCGGCGGCGGCGACCGACTTGGCGACCGGAAAGCTGGTCGTTCTGCAAAAGAACGTCTCGCTGTCCACCGCGATGCGCGCGTCGATGTCGGTGCCCGCGGCGTTCGCGCCCGTGGAGGTCGAAGGCCGGCCGCTGGTCGACGGCGGGCTGGTGCGCAATCTGCCGGTCGATCTTGCCCGGCAGATGGGTGTGGATCGCGTGATCGCGGTCAACGTCGGCAGGCCCTTGCTGCCGAAGGAGCAGTTGACCAGCGTGCTCGCCGTCAGCGAGCAGGTGATCAACATCCTGACCGAGCAGAACGTCGAGCGCAGCTTGGCCGAGCTGGGGCCCGACGACATCCTGATCACGCCCGATCTCGCGGCCTTCGGCCCCGGCGACTTCGCGCGCAACGAGGCGATCGTCGCCGCCGGCGAAGCGGCCGCGCGCCGGCTCGCGGACCGGCTCGCGTCGCTCGCGCTCGACGCGGCCGCGTACGCCGCGTTCGAGGAGCGGCGCACGCAGCTCGTGCGCGAGGACCGGCCCGTCGCGGTGACCGACGTGCAGGTGGCCGGACTGCGCATCGTGAACCCGGAGGCGATCCGCCGCGAGATCGACGTGCCGCTCGACAAGCCGCTCGCGACCGCAGAGATCGACCGCGCGGTGCAGGAGGTGTTCGGCCGCGGCGACTTCGAGTCCGTCAGCTACAGCCTGGTCGACGACGGCCCGCGCCGCACGCTGATCGTCACGCCCTACGAGAAGTCCTGGGGCTACAACGCGCTGCGCGTCGGCGGCAACCTGCAGACCGACTTCGACACCGACAGCACGTTCAACCTGCTGATCGCGCACACGTGGAGCTGGCTCAACCGCTACGGCGCCGAGTGGCGCAACGAGCTGCAGATCGGCGATACGCAGCGGCTGCTCACCGAGCTGTACCAGCCGCTCGCGCCGGGCAGCCGCTGGTTCGTGCTGCCGCGGCTCGCGGCGCAGCGCGAGGACTTCGATCTGTTCGTCGGGGCCGAGCCGCTCGCGCGCTTCCGCAACTCGACCGCGCGCGCCGACCTCGCGGTCGGCCTTGCGCTGCCGCGGCTCGGATCGCTGCGCGTCGGCGTCGGCCGCGCGCAGATCGAAACGACGCGGCTGATCGGCCCGCCCGTGCTGCCGGCGGCGCGCAGCCTGGTCACCGCCGGCGGCGCCGAGCTGAGGCTCGACACGCTCGACACGGTCAACTATCCGCGGCGCGGTCTCTTCGCGAACCTCGCCTACCTGCGCTACAACGTCGCGGCCGGCAGCGCGCAGGCGCGCGACGCGTGGTCGGTCGAGGCGCTGAAGCCGATGACCTTCGGCCGTTACACCGTGGCGCTCGCGGCGCGCGGCGGCGTGGCCGCGCAGGAAGGCGCGTTCCGGCTGGGCGGGTTGTTCAACCTGTCGGGCACCCCGACCGGCCAGTTGAGCGGCGCGCGCTTCGCCCTGGTGCGCGCGCAGGCCTACCGCAACATCTCGGATGCGTTCGGCGACATCGCGATGCCCGTCTACGTCGGCTTCTCGCTCGAAGCGGGCGACGCGATCGCGCGCCGGCAGACGCTGCGCTGGTCGGACTTCGCGCACGCGGGTTCGCTGTTCTTCGGTGCGGAATCCCTCGTCGGCCCGGTGTACTTCGCGCTCGGCCGCACGTTCGGGGGTTCGAGCGCGATCTACTTCTACTGGGGCCGGCCGCAGTGAGGTGTGGGCGATTCAGCGACCGCGCGGCGGCAGGTAGAGATCCTGCCGGTAGGTCAGCACGACGTTCGGGCGGAAGATGACGAGCGCGGAGAAGATCATGCCGCTGGCGAGCGCCTCGCCCCAGGCGAGCAGCAGCGCGTAGCCGATCGCTTCGCCGACCTGCGCCGCCGCGGACGGCGCCGCGACGGCAGCCGCGACGAGCAGTTGCGCGACGCTGGTCGCCGCCGTCGTCGCGAGCACGACGAACAGACCGTTGCCGATGATGAACACGAAGAGATTCTTCGGCAGGCGCGCTTCGATCCGTCGCTGCAGTGCCGTGGCCATCCAGGCCGGAAACGCGGCGAACAGCAGACCGTTCAGACCGAAGTTGCTCCAGGCGCCGCCGGTGAACGCTGCGTGGACCGCCAGCGCCGCGACGAGCCCGAGGATCGCCCGCGCGCGGCCGAACAGCAGCGAGAAGAGCGCCACGCCGAGCAGCCCAAACTGCACGCCCTGCGCCGACCTGACCGGCAGCGACCACAGGAACGAGACGCAGACGATTCCCGCGAGCCAGGCGTGCTGCGCGGCGCCGTCCGGCAGAAAGCGCCCGCGCACGCTGACGAGCCCCCACAACGCGATCGGCGCGAACAGCACGGCCGCGAGCCATGCGAACTGCCCTCCGACCGGCGTGTGCAGCAGCGCCATGCGGGCAGTCTAGCGTTCGGATTGCGGATCGCCGATTGCGGATTGGGCACGGCGCGGGCCCGCACGGTTGCCGGCAGGTGCGGCAGGCCGCGACGGGAGTTGCGTAGATGTCGTCGGCAGGCTGCGCTCGACGCAATCCTCAATCCGCAATCCGCAATCCGAGTCAGTTCACCCAAGCGCCGACGCCGCGTTCGAGCGCGGCGCGCAGCGGGGCTTCGACGTAGGGCAGCAGCAGGAACAGCACGGCCAGGCCGACCAGCAGCGTCAGCGGGAAGCCCACGGCGAAGATGTTCAGTTGCGGCGCGATCCGCGCGAGCACGCCCAGCACGACGTTGGTGAGCAGCATCACCGCGAGGAAGGGCAGCGCGATCGCAAGTCCGATGGCGAACATCTCGGCGCCGAAACGCACGACGCGCTCGAAGGTCAGCGGCATCGCGAACTCGCCGCCCGACAGCGGGAACAGCCGGAAGCTTTCGGCGAGCGCATGGATCAGCAGCAGGTGGCCGTCGATCGCGACGAACATCAGCAGCGCGAGCAGCGACATGAAGCTCGCCACCGGCGTCTGCGCCTGCCCGGTCGCCGGGTTGAAGAAGCCGGCGAACGAAAGCCCCATCTGCAGGCCGATCAGCTCGCCCGCGATCTCGAGCGCGGCGAGTATCACGCGCACGGTGAAGCCGATGATCAGCCCGATCAGGATGTTCTGCACGAGCAACGCGAAGCCCGGCGCAGTCATCACGTCGGTGATCGGCGGCGAAGGGACCACCGGCATCAGCACGACCGCCACCGCGAGCCCGAGCCCGACCTTGATCCGCACCGGGATCGCGCGGTGCGCGAGCAGCGGTGCGGCGGCGAACAGCGCCAGCACCCGCACCAGCGGCCAGAACACCGCGCCGTACCAGGCGGCGAGCTGCTCGGAGGTAAAGGTGATCACGACGGGATTGCGGATTGCGGATTGCGGATTGCGCCGACCTCGGTGCGCGCAGATGATTTGCAAGGTGCACCGGTATTGAACCGCGCCATGCGCAATCCGCAATCCGAAGCAACGAACAGCGCAATCCGCAATCCGAGCATCGCCTCAGCCGATCGCCGTGGGGATGGACTCGAACAGCCGCCGCACGTAGTCGACGTAGTAGGTGATGATCCAGGGGCCGGCGATGACCAGCGCGGCCAGGATCGCGACGAGCTTCGGGATGAACGACAGCGTCATCTCGTTGATCTGCGTGGCCGCCTGCAGGATCGACACGATCAGCCCGACGACCAGCGCCGCGATCAGCATCGGTGCGGAGATCATCAGCATCACGTACAGCGCCTGCTGGCCGAGGGTGATGACGGATTGGGGATTCATGGTCGCGAAGGATCGGCGAACGAACGAGGTGCGGTCTCAGATCTGGAACGAGGCGACGAGCGAACCGATCAGCAGGTTCCAGCCGTCGGCGAGCACGAACAGCATCAGCTTGAAGGGGAGCGCGATCAGCACCGGCGACAGCATCATCATGCCCATCGACATCAGCACGCTGGCGACGACCATGTCGATGATCAGGAACGGGATGAACACCATGAAGCCGATCTGGAACGCGGTCTTCAGCTCCGACGTGACGAAGGCGGGGATCACGACGCGCAGCGGCAGCTTGTCGGGACTGTCGGCGCCTTCGACGCGGCCCATGCGCGTGAACAGCTCCAGGTCGTTGGCGCGCGTGTGCTTGAGCATGAAGTCCTTCATCGGCGCCGACCCGGTCGCGAGCGCCTGCTCGAAGTTCACCTTCTGGTCGCGGTAGGGCACGTACGCGCTGTCGTGGATGCGGTCGAAGGTCGGGCCCATCACGAAGAAGGTCAGGAACAGCGCCAGCCCGATCAGCACCTGGTTCGGCGGCGTGGTCTGCGTGCCGAGCGCCATCCGCAGCAGGGACAGCACGATGATGATGCGCGTGAAGCTCGTCATCATCAGCAGCACCGCCGGCAGGAAGGTCAGCAGCGCAAAGAACAGCAGCGTCTGCACCGGTACCGAGTACGTCGTGCCGCCGCCGGCGCCCGGCGCGGCGGTGACCTGGATCGGGCTGATCTGGGCGACGGCGGGGTGGCTCAGTGCCAGCAGGAGCAGCAGTGCGGGGAGCCAGAGGAATCCTCCCCGGCCCCCCCTTTTCAAAGGGGGAAGTGACGGCGGGCCGCAGACCAACCCCCCTCGCATAAAGGGGGGCAGGGGGGATTTCGATCGTGCCTTCACTTCTGCACTCTTGCCATCAGCGAGGCGAACGATGTCGCCGAGCCGCTCAGCGCGCTCGCATCGCCTTTGGGCAGCGTGCCGACGCGGCTGATGCTCGCGGCCGTGACGCCGAGCAGCAGCCAGCGTTCGCCGGCTTCGACGACGACGATGCGTTCACGCGGACCCAGAGGAAGCTGTGCGACGACGCGCAGCCCTGCGGTGCCGGCCGGCTGCGCGCCGCCGAGCCGCTTGAGCAGCCACATCGCCACCGGGATCAGCGCCAGGACGAAGACGAGCGCGACGACCATCGGCACCAGCGAGGGGCCTTCGGCCGGTGCCTGCGCATAGGCCGGCGCGCTCGCGAGCGCCAACGCCGCGAAGACGCCCCGGACGTCGTTCGTCGGCCGACGGCCGACGATCATTTATGCAGCCTCCGCATCCGCTCGCTCGGCGTGACGATGTCGGTGAGTCGGATGCCGAACTTCTCGTTGACGACGACGACTTCGCCCTGTGCGATCAGGCAGCCGTTGACCAGCACGTCCATCGGCTCGCCGGCGAGCGCGTCCAGCTCGATCACCGAGCCCTGCGCGAGCTGCAGGATGTGCTTGATCGGAATCTTCGTGCGTCCCAGCTCGACGGTCAGATTGACCGGGATGTCGAGGATCAGGTCGATGTCCTGCGCGCCCTCGGGCGTGCTGCCGCCGCCGGGCGTCAGCCGCTGGAAGATGTTGGCGGGCTGCGCGGCGTCGACCGTCATCGCGCCGTCGGCCGCCTTCTGTTCGGCGAGCGCCGCGGCCCAGTCGTCGCCTGCGCCCTGTGCGGGGTCGAGTTGATCGCTCATCAGTCGGTCCCTTCGACGGATCGCCCGTCGGTGTAGTGCGAGTACTTCAGCAGCTTCTCGATGCGGATCGCGGTGTGGCCGTTGACCGCGCCGAAGCGGCACTCCATCACCGGCACGCCGTCGACGTGCGCATGGATCAGCTCCTTCAGCGGCAGCTCGACGAAATCGCCGACGCGCAGCTTCATCAGATCGCCGACGGTCAGCGTCGTGCGCGCCAGCTCCGCGGTCAGTTCGACGTCGGCCGACTGCACCTGCTGTGTCAGCATCCGCACCCAGCGGCGGTCGGGTTCGTGCGCGTCGCCCTGCACGGTCGAGTACAGGATGTCGCGGATCGGTTCGAGCGTGGAGTAGGGGAAGCAGATGTGCACTTCGCCGCTCTGCTCGCCGACTTCGATGTTGAAGGTCGTGGTGACGACGATCTCCGACGGCGTGGCGACGTTGGCGAACTGCGTGTGCATCTCCGAGCGCAGGTGCTGGAAGTTGAACCTGAACAGCCCGGTCCATGCCTTGGTGTACTCGGCGAGCGCCACGTCCACCAGCCGCTGGATGATGCGGCTTTCGGTCGGCGAAAAGTCGCGCCCCTCGATGCGCGCGTGCAGCTTGCCGGTGCCGCCGAACAGCGTGTCGATCACCGCGAACACCAGGTTCGGGTCGAAGATCACGAGCGCGTTGCCGCGCAGCGGCGCAGTCGACACGATGTTGATGTTGGTCGGCACGACGATGTCGCGCAGGAAGGCCGAATACTTGATCACGCGCACCGGACCGACCGAGATCTCCGGGCTGCGGCGCATGAAGTTGAACAGGCCGATGCGCAGGTTGCGGGCGAAGCGCTCGTTGATGATCTCGAGCGTGGGCATGCGCCCGCGGACGATGCGCTCCTGGCTCGCGATGTCGTAATCGCGGATGCCGCCGCCGCCTTCTTCGCGTTCGAGCTTCTGCGACTCGCCCGTGACGCCCTCGAGCAGCGCGTCGACTTCGTCCTGCGAGAGAAAGTGGTCAGCCATTCGTCCGCCGTTCGGATTGCGGATTGCGCAGTGCGCTGTCGGCGTGATCCGCGATCCGCGATCCGCAGTCCGTCATTGGATGATCAGGTGCGTGAAGTTCACCGCCTCGACGCCCTTTTCGGCGGGGGTGCGCTCGAGCGGCTTGTTGGCGGCGGCGATGATCTCCTGCGCGAGCTTTTCCTTGGCTTCGCGCGTGGCGAGATCGGCCGCCTTCTTCGAGCTGAGCAGCAGCAGGATCTCGCTGCGCACGGCGGGCATCATGTTCTTCAGCACCTCGCCGGCGGCCGTGTCCCTCATCTCCGCAACGAGCTTGACCTGCATGAAGCGGTCGTTGTCCTCGTCGCGCAGATTGACCGTGAAGGACTCGAGATCGACGAAGACCGGCGTCTTCTTCGGTTGGCCCTTCTGCTCCGCTGCCTGTGGCGCGTCCTTTTTGCCGATCAGCAGATAGGCCGCGGCGCCGCCGCCGGCAGCCAGCAGCGTCGCGCCCACGCCGACGACCAGCAGCAGCTTGGACTTGCTCTTCTTCGGGGCCTTGGCTTCTTCGGCCTTGGCGTCCTTTTCGGCCATCGCGAACTCCGTGTCGAATCCACATCACGCACGTCGACCGCCGAAGCGGGCGACGTTATCGGCACGATTATTCGAGGGCTTGAGGGGGCGCGATCCCGCGATAAACGGCGGGAATCGGGAGGGCGGATCTGGGATTGCGGAGCGCGGATTGCGTCTCACGGACTGCTGAGGTTCCCCGCACAAGGCGGCGCCTCTTCCCCCTTTCGTAAAGGGGGACCGAGGGGGATCTCAGAACGTCGCCAAGCGCAAGCTCCCCAAGTCCCCGCTGCCCTCCCTTTCAAAGGAGGGCGCGAGTGCGCTGCATCGCTGCCGCATCCTCGCGCAATCCGCAATCCGCGCTCGGCCGTCCGATCAAACGACCACGTCGATCAGCCGGTCCGGATGCGCAGGCCGCGCCGGGCGCAGCAGATCGGGCGCGACGTTGACGCTGCCGATGGCGCGCATTTGATCGCGCGAGCCACGCTGCGAGCGCGCGAAGTCGCGCCGGGCGTGATCGCCGACCTGGGCGTCCGCCAGTTGCAGTCCGCTGCCGGCGAACATCTCGCGCAGGCGCGGCAGCGCATCTTCGATCGCCGCGCGTGTCGTCGCGTGCGCGGCGCTGAAGAATAGTTGCGCTTCCTGTCCGCGCAATTCGATCGCCACCGACAGCGGGCCGAGATCGGCCGGCGTCAGCGCGATCTCCGCGCTCTGCACGCGCTGGCCGGCGAGGAAAACGACGCGGCTGGCGAGATCCTCGCCGAAGCCCGGATGCAGCACCGGCGTGGCGATCTTCGCGTGAGCGATCGAATACGTCTGCGGCGCATGCGGCGCGACCGCGGGCGCAACGTTGTTCTGCGCACCGGCGGTCTCCGCGCGCAGGGTGGACTGCGCGCTCGCCGGCATCGGCTCGAAACGCCGATCGGCCGGTTCGCCGGCGCGTTCGGCTGCCACGTCCTTCGACAAGCGCGGGGCGCTGCCTGCCGATGCGGCGACTGCACTGTGCTCGGCCGCGTCCGCCTGGGCGGCATGGGCCGCGACGGGTGCGGCGCGCGGTGCGGCACGCGGCGGTTTTGCCGCATCCTCGGGCGGCGCATCGGGATTCGCCGCAGGGGCATTCGCGGCGGCCGGTGCCGGCTGCATTCTGTCGTTTGCCGGCGCCGGCGGCGGGGAGGCCGGGGCCGCCTCGACGCTCGACGGCGGGTCGGTGCGGGCTGCGGTGTCTGCCGGTACGGCCCCGGTGCTCACGGGTACGGCCGGTGCAAACTGAGGCAGAAGGGAAGTCGCCGCATCCGCGGTTGCGTCGACGCCGACATCGGACGCGCCGCTTGAGTCCGTCGCGGCCGGCGCGGGTGTCGACGTTCCCTCGTCGCGCGATGGCTGCGCGTCGTCCTTGGCCGGCGCTTCGCGGCCCCGCGTTGCCGCGGCATCCCGGCACGCAACGCGCGCCATCACGCGGTCGAAGTCGGCGGCGGGATCTTCCGTGCCGCGGGTCTGCGCCGCGCGCGAGCCGCTCGCGTTGGCCTGGCGCGCTGCCTGCAACGCGGCGATGTTCAGATCGTTCATGTGCTTCCCCGGATCACCATTCGGACGGAGCGAGCGGCCTTGCGCGACCCGACTGCGCCAGCTCGTCCTGCGTTTTCTGTTCGCGCCGCGCGAGCAGTTGGCGCGCGTCCGCGAGCCGCCGCTCGGCGAGCGCCTGCATGCTCTTCACGCGCTTCTGCATCTGCTGCAGCTCCTCGTCGGCCGCGGCCAGCGCAGCCGTGCGCCGCTGCACCTCGAGCCGCTGCGCCTCGATCGCCTGCTGCAGCTTGGCCGTGAAGGCGCGCAGGTTGTTCTGCGCCGCCATGTCGACGCCCTGCGTCAGCGTCGACTGCGCGCGCCGCTCGTAGTCGCGCGCGTAGCCGCGCAGCACTTCGAGCTGCGCCTGCGCCTGCGCGAGGCTCGCCGCCGCCTGCGCGCGCCGCGCCGCCGCCGCGTCGCGCGACGTGACGGCCAGTTCGATCAGCATGGCGAGGTTGGCGTTATGCATGCGGATTCGGATTGCGGATTGCGGATTGCGTCCGGCAGGGAATCGAGCGCGTCACTCCCGCGCAGGCGGAAATCCGGTGTCTGCTCAATGCACTGCGAGCTCTGCGTACTCGCGGGCATGACAGCCGTTCGCGCATCGCAATCCGCAATCCGCAATCCGAAGTCACGACACTTCCACCGTGCTGAGCAGCGCCGCCAGCCGGCCGTGCGCCTCCGCGAGCGAAGAGGCCTCGTTCATCGACTGCTGCAGGAAAGCCTCCATCCGCGGGTAGGCCGCGATCGCCGCGTCGAGCAGGCGGTCGTTGCCGGGTACGTAGGCCCCTACCGATAGCAAGTCGCGGTTGCGCGCGAAGCGGGAATAAAGACCCTTGAAGCGGCGCGCCAGCTCGATTTGGTCGGGACCGACGATCGAGGTCATCACGCGCGAAATCGAAGCTTCGACGTCGATCGCCGGATAGTGGCCGGCGTCGGCGAGCGGCCGCGACAGCACGATGTGGCCGTCGAGGATCGCGCGCGCCGAATCCGCGACCGGGTCCTGCGGATCGTCGCCTTCGGTGAGCACCGTGTAGAAGGCAGTGATCGAGCCCTGGCCGGCGGCCGCGTTGCCCGCGCGCTCGACGAGCTGCGGCAGCTTGGCGAACACCGACGGCGGATAGCCCTTGGTCGCCGGCGGTTCGCCGATCGCCAGCGCGATCTCGCGTGCGGCCATCGCGTAGCGCGTCAGCGAATCGAGCAGCAGCAGCACCTGTTTGCCCTGGTCGCGGTAGTGCTCGGCGATCGCGGTTGCATACGCGGCGCCCTGCATCCGCAGCAGCGGCGGCGTGTCGGCGGGTGCGGCGACGACGACCGCGCGGCGCAAGCCCTGCGGGCCGAGGATGTCCTCGATGAACTCCTTGACCTCGCGGCCGCGTTCGCCGATCAACCCGACGACGGTCACGTCCGCGCTCGTGTACTTGGCCATCATGCCCAGCAGTACGCTCTTGCCCACCCCGGAGCCGGCGAACAGCCCCATGCGCTGTCCGCGGCCGACGGTCGCGAGCGCGTTGATCGCGCGCACGCCCACGTCGAGCGGATCCCGCACCGGCTCGCGCTCCATCGCGTTGATCGGCCGGCGCGCGAGCGGCTGCAGCTCGGCGCCTTCGAGCGCACCGAGCTTGTCGAGCGGGCGCCCGTTCGGATCGACGACGCGGCCGAGCAGCGCTTCGCCCATCGGCAGATGGCGCGTGCGGTCCTCGGCGCGCCGGCGCGGGTGGTTGTTGCGGTGAAGCTGCGGGCGCGCTGCCGCCGATTCGTGCGGCACGACCATCGCGCCCGGCCGCAGCCCGTACGGATCGGTCGCCGGCATCAGGAACAGCCGCTCGCCGTTGAAGCCGACCACTTCCGCGTCGACGCGCAGCGTCGCGTCCTGCAGCACGATCACCTGCGCGCCGACCGGAAGCTTGAGCCCCACCGCTTCCATCACGAGCCCCGCGACGCGCGTCAGCCGCCCGCGCACCTCGATCGGGCTGGCCGCCGCCGCGATCGCGCGCGACTGCGCGAGGAAGCGGAGGAAGGGCGCCCGCTCGGATTGCGGATCGCGCTCGGATTGCGGATTGCGGATTGCGGATTGAGCTGGTTGCACGGCGCGGAGGCTCACGCGGTTGGTGACGACATTGGCAATCAGTTGCCGCTGCGCGGCGCGTCGTCCGGCGTGCCGTGGTCGGCGCGATCCGCAATCCGCGATCCGCGATCCGCCTCCGCGCCTTCGATCGGCGGCAGCTCGTCGGCGTCGACACCGAGCGCACCGAGCGCGCGGCGCCAGCGGGTGGCGAGCGTGGCGTCGACTTCGCTCTGCGCGGTCTCGACGCGGCAGCCCCCGCGCGCGATCGACGCGTCGGGCACGAAGCGGCAGCCCTGGTAGAGCCCGTCGGTGTCGAGATCGGCCTGGATCAGCCACAGGTCGTCGGGGTGCAGATGCACGCGCGGATGCGTCTGCTCGTCGATGATCGCGCTGACCGCCTCGCGCACGACCGGCAGCACCGCGTCGCGCTGGATTTCGATCTCGCGGCGCACGACCTGGCGCGCGATCTCGATCGCGAGATCGAGCACGGCATCGGCCGCGTCCGACTCCAGTTCGGCGAAGCGCCCGCGCAGCTCGTTCAGCACGCGCTCGAGCTGGCGCCCGTGCTGCACCTTCTGCCGCTGCGCCTCCTGCCGGCCTTCGTGGAAACCCTGCTGGCGGCCGCGCTCGAATGCGCGCCGCTCGCGCTCGCTCATCATCGACGTGGCCGCGCCGCTCGTCGCGCCGTTGCCGCGCAGCGGCGACTTGCCCGCACCGCCCAGTGGCTGGAACTCCCAGCTCGCCACGTCGCCGACGTGCTCCTTGGGAATGAAACGGCCGAAGTTCTTTTCGGGGGCGCCCATTAGTTCGCGTCTCGGATTGCGGATTGCGGATTGCGCAAGAACCCTCTTACTTCGTCGCTTCGAGGGAAGCGAGAGACTGTGACCTTCGCAAGCGGCGATTCATCGCTGGGTTCGGAGTGGCATGCGTCGGGCGTGCACGCAATCCGCGATCCGCAATCCGCAGTCCGCAATCCGAATCACACATACTCATCGTCCCCCCCGCTGCCCAACTGGATCTGCCCTTCGTCGGCGAGGCGGCGGACGATCTTCAGGATCTCGCGCTGCTCGGCTTCGACCTCGGACAGGCGCACGGGGCCCTTGGCTTCGAGATCCTCGCGCAGCATCTCGGCGGCGCGGTTCGACATGTTCTTGAAGATCTTCTCGCGCAGCGCCGGATCGGCGCCCTTCAGCGCGACGATCAGCGATTCGCTCTGCACCTCGCGCAGCAGAAGCTGGATCGCGCGGTCGTCCAGGTCCATCAGGTTCTCGAACACGAACATCTGGTCGAGGATCCTCTGCGCGAGGTCCGGATCGTGTTCGCGGATCGACTCGACCGCAGCCGTTTCCAACTGGCTGCCGAGGAAGTTGAGGATCTCCGCGGTCGCCTTGGTGCCGCCGAGCGTGGCCTTCTTCAGTTTCTCGCCGCCCGCCAGCACCTTCGACAGCACTTCGTTCAGCTCCTGCAGCGCCTGCGGCTGGATGCCGTCGAGCGTGGCGATTCGCAGCAGCACGTCGTTGCGCATGCGCTCGGGCAGGCTCTTCAGCACCTCCGAGGCATGATCGCGCTCGAGGTGCACGAGGATCGAGGCGACGATCTGCGGGTGCTCGTTCTTCAGCAGCTCGGCGATCGAGCCGGGGTCCATCCACTTCAGGCTTTCGATGCCGGAGACGTCGCGTCCCTGCAGGATGCGGTCGAGCAGCATGCCCGCCTTCTCGTCGCCGAGCGCGCGCTTGAGCACTTGGCTGATGAAGGCGTCGGTGTCGCCGACGAGCGAGTACTGCTCGTCCTTCGCCTTGTTGAAGTTCCGGAGCACCTGGTCGACGCGCTCGCGCGGCACGGTCTTCAGCCGCGCCATCGTCTCGCCGAGCTTCTGCACCTCTTTCGGCGACAGGTACTTGAAGACCTCGGCAGCCTGCTCCTCGCCGACGGTCATCAGCAGGATCGCGGCCTGTTCGAGTCCGGCGTCGTCCATGGCTAGCGCTCGGATCGCGGACTGCGGATCGCGGATCGCGTTGTTCGCAGTCTGCGGGGGACGTCCCCCCAGATTCGGTTACGGCACGCGGAGATTGCGTAGAAGCGCCCAGACGCGCGCAGTGGGCGGCGCGCAATCCGCGATCCGCAATGCGCAATCCGAAGAATCACGCTTTCCCCTCGTTCCCCACCCACGCCTTGACGACGTTGGCCACCGTGGCGGGATCGTTCTTGGCGAGCTGGCGCACCTGCTCGAGCGGAGAGACGTTCGCTTCGCCGGGCGATCCGTTCATCGCGAGCTGCGCGGGCTGCGGCGGCGCCTCCAGCGACGCTCTTTCCTGTGCGGCGGCGAACGCGCGCAGCGCGGGCCGTACGACGCCGAACACGACGATCATCGCCAGCACGAGGAACAGCAGCGCCTTGCCGGTCTCCTTCGCCAGCGCGATCGCGTCCGGATGCTTCCAGAACGGCGGCGCCTCGGGCGGCGCGCCGACCTCAGGCTGGCTGAACGGTGCGTTGACGACGTTCAGCGAATCGCCGCGCTGTGCGTTGAAGCCCATTGCTTCGCGCACGAGCGCCTGCACGTTCTGGATCTCCTTTTCGGAGAGCGGGGTCGGCTGCGCCGCCGCGCCGCCCGCCGCGGGCGCCATCCGGAAGTTGACGACCACCGCTGCCGTGAGCCGGCGGATCTGCCCGCTGCCGGTCCTCGTATGGCGAACGTTCTTGTCGACTTCGAAATTGGTCACCGCTTCGCGCCGCGTGCTGTTGCCCGCCGCCGCGGCGGCGGCGTTCGGGTTCAGCGGCGCCGCCTGACCGTTGATCGGCGCGGTCGGCGGCACGGGCGGCTGGTTCGACAACGCACCCGGCACGCCGCCCGCGGCGGCCGGTCCTGGCTGCGAGCTTTCGATCGTCGACTGGCTGCGTACGGTCGCCGCATCGGCCGCCTGGTTCGGCTTGTACGTTTCGGCCATCTGCTCGACCTGCGAGAAGTCCACGTCGGCGGTGACCTGCGCGCGCACATTGCCGCGGCCGACGATGGGTTCCAGGATGTCCTCGATGCGCTTGATCGTGTTCGCTTCGATCTGGGCGACGTAGTCGAGCTGCGCGGCGTCGAGCGCTGCACCGTTGCCGCCGCGCTCGGAAGCGAGCAGATTGCCGTGCTGGTCGACGACCGACACGTTCTTCGTCGCCAGCTCCGGCACGCTCGAAGAGACGAGGTGCACGATGCCGGCGATCTGCTGGCGGTCGAGCGCCTTGCCCGGATGCAACTGCAGCAGCACCGACGCCGTCGGCGGCTGCTTGTCGCGCAGGAAACCCGACTGTTTGGGCAACGCCAGATGCACGCGCGCGCTGGCCACCGGCGCGAGCGTCTGGATCGAGCGCGCCAGTTCGCCTTCGAGTCCCCGTTGGTAGTTGACCTGTTCCTGGAACTGGGTGACGCCGAACTTCTGCGTCTCCATGATCTCGAAGCCGACGATCGAGCCCTTCGGCAGTCCCTGCGACGCGAGCTTCAGCCGCGCCTCGTGCACGCGCTCGGCGGGCACCAGGATCGTTCCGCCGTCGCCGTTGCGGAACGGGATGTTCATCTGCGCCAGCTGCGCGATGATCGCGCCCCCGTCGCGGTCCGAGAGATTCGTGAACAGCACCCGGTAGTTCGGGGTCGCGCTCCACAGCCAGACGCTGCCGACGACTGCAGCGAGCGCGGCCAGGCCCAGCGCCAGCATGCCCTTCGTGCGCGGCGACAGGCGCGCGAAACCACCCGCCGCCTGGCCCGTGCTCGGTACCACCGCCCTGTTGTCCATCGCCTTCTTTGTGTTCGTACGAGGCCGCTCGTGGCGACCGCTCGCCGGCGATTATTCGGGCGACTTTAGGGCGCGAAAGAGCGGATAAGCCGAGGAAATCGGCGACGCTTCGGAGCCCCCGTCAGGCAACTTCCTACAAGTCCGGACCCGTCCCAAATGCCGTCGCATTCCGGTGGAATTCGGACGACAACGAAGTGCGCGCTCGCGTTAAGGTCGGCGCCAAACACCAGCAACGGGACCACGGGGCGCGGGAACGATGGAAATCAAGTCGATCAACTCGCAGATCGCGCAGGCGGTCGCGGCGCTGAAGCCACCGGCCGCCGCCGTCAAGCCGCAGGAAAGCGGCTTCGACTTCGTCGCTTCGCTCGACTCGGCGCTGAAGTCGGTGAGCCGCAACCAGCAGACCTCGGCCGAACTGCAGCGCCAGTTCCAGCTCGAGAACCCGAACGTCAGCCTCGAGGAGACGATGATCGCGATGAACAAGTCGCAGATCTCGTTCTCCGCGGCGGTGCAGGTCCGCAACCGGCTGGTGCAGGCCTACGAACAGATCATGAACATGCCGGTGTAGGACGGCACGCGGCACAATGTCGCCTCGGATTTTTGGGAGGCGACATGGACTACGTGAACCTCGGCGCGTCGGGACTGAAGGTCTCGCGCATCGCGCTCGGCATGATGACCTTCGGTACGCCCGAATGGCGGCCGTGGGTGATCGAGGAGGACGCCGCGCGACCGATCGTGCGGCGCGCGGTCGAGCTGGGCGTCAACCTGTTCGACACGGCCGACATGTATTCGGCGGGGCGCTCGGAGGAGATCACCGGGCGGCTGCTGCGCGAATTCGCGCGGCGCGACGAGATCGTGATCGCGACCAAGGTGTACTTCCCCGTCGATCTCGCGTTCAAGGGCGGCAACGTGCCGGGACCAAAGCCCGAGCGGCGGCCGAACATGAGCGGGCTCTCGCGCAAGCGCATCTTCGCGGCGATCGACGCGAGCCTCGCGCGGCTCGGCACCGACTACGTGGATCTGTACCAGATCCATCGCTTCGACCCCGACACGCCGGTCGAGGAGACGATGGAGGCGCTGCACGACGTCGTGCGCGCCGGCAAGGCGCGCTACCTCGGCGCCTCGAGCATGTGGGCCTGGCAGTTCGCCAAGATGCAGCACGTCGCCGAGCGGCACGGCTGGACGAAGTTCGTGTCGATGCAGAACCACTACAACCTCGTCTACCGCGAAGAGGAGCGCGAGATGATCCCGCTGTGCCGCGACCAGGGCGTCGGCCTGCTGCCGTGGAGCCCGCTCGCGCGCGGCTTTCTCGCGGGCAACCGGGCGAAGGACGACGCGACCGCGGGTGCGACCGCGCGCGCGAAGACCGACGAGATCGCGCTGAAGTTCTACTACCAGGAGGGCGACTTCGCGATCGTCGAGGCGCTTTCGGCACTGGCCAAGGTGCGCGGCGTCAGCAACGCGGTCCTCGCCTACGCCTGGCTCGCGAGCCGACCCGGCGTGACCGCGCCGATCGTCGGCGCGAGCAAGCTATGGCAACTCGAGGAAGCGGTGCGCGCGCTCGACGTGAGACTGAGCGCGGAAGAGGTCGCGCAGCTCGAAGCGCCGTATCGGCCGCATCCGGTGTTGGGGCACGCTTGAGGATCGGGGATTCAGGATTCAGGACTCAGGATCCGGTCGATCTCGGCTTGCACGTCAAGGCCGCGCAGGAAGGGAGTCTGCCGAATCCCAGATCCTCGATCCTGCTTCTCAGAACCCGAGCGACGCGAGCAGGTCGTCGACCTGCGCCTGATCGGTGACGACGTCGGTGCGTCCCTCGGGATTGACGACGGGGCCGCCGAGCGCCGGAGCGACGTGTGCGGCTTCGACCTTGGCGCGCTGCTCCGGCGGGGTCGTTTCGATCAGCAGCCGCACGAGCTGCTCCTCCATCGTCTGCGCCAGCGCGACGACCTTGCGAATCACCTGACCGGTGAGGTCGTGGAAGTCCTGCGCCATCATGATGTCGGTCAGGATGGCGTTGGTGCGGTCCGCCTGCGCTTCGACGCCGGCGAAGAACTCGCAGGTTTCGTCGACGAGTTGCCTGCCCGCCGGCGTTGCGCGCCCAGGGCCCGCAGCCGCGAAGGTCGCGACCGCCTGCCAGCGGCGATGCAGATCGCCGGCCTGGCGGGTCAGCTCTTCCTGCACGCCGCGGGCGCGGTCGACCGCATTGAGCACTTTTTCCGCCGCGTCGCCCGTGACCCGGGCGATGTAGGCGAGCCGGTCGCGCGCGTCGGGCAACTGCTCGCGCGTGCCGAGCAGCTCCTTGTCGTAACCGAGTTCGCGCAGGGCGTTGTGCAGCGTCCGCGTCAGATGACCGATGCGCTGATGGACCTCTTCGGCCGCCGGCCGTTCGTCGCAGGCAAGCGATGGCGCGCCGGTGCCGCCGAGTATCGCCACATCCTTTGCCGGCACGCCCTTGCGGGCGCGCGGTTTGCGGGATCTCTTCGCCTTGCCCGCCGTGCCTTCGAATCCGGACGCGTCGCAGTACAGCCCCGCGCCGCCGGACGTATCGCTGCGCTCCATCGCGCTCCTTTACTGGTTCTTCTGCAGGATCTTCTGCACTTTTTCTTCGAGCGTGGCCTTCGTGAAGGGCTTGACGATGTAACCGCTGGCGCCGCCCTGGGCGGCGGCGACGATGTCCTCCTTCTTTGCTTCGGCGGTGACCATCAGCACCGGGATCGACTTCAGCGTGTCGTCGGCGCGGATGTTCTTCAGCAGCTCGAAACCGTTCATGTTCGGCATGTTGATGTCGGACACGACGAAATCGAACTTGCTTGAGCGCAGCATCGCCAGCGCGATCGAACCGTCTTCGGCTTCCTCGGCGTTGTTGAAGCCGATCTCCTTCAGCAGATTGCGCACGATGCGCCGCATCGTCGAGAAGTCGTCGACGATGAGGAAACGCGGATCAGCTCCCATATTCACTCCTGCGTGCTGCGCGCCGCGCGCAACGGACGCGGCGCTTTGCGACAGTCTGCCGGCGGCGCGCATCCGCCGATCGGATGAAAAGGCCCGCGCTTTGCCGCAGTACTTGGACCGTCAATTGGCGGCCGCCGGTGCCGTCACCGCACCCGCCGCCAGCGGTGTAGCCGGCGCTGCGGCCGACGGCATCGGATCGACTTCCGGCTCGGGCGGCAGTGCGTCCTTGACGTCCTCGACGGTTCCTGCCTCGAGTTCGCCGCCGGCGCGGTTGAGGCGGTCCTCGGCGAGCTTGTTCAGCACGATGATCGAGATGCGGCGGTTCAGCGGACTGCGCGGCTCGTCCTTGACCAGCAGGCTCGAGTCGGCGAGCCCCACCACGCGGACGATCTTCGAGGGCTCCATGCCGCCGGCGATGAGCTCGCGGCGCGACGCGTTGGCGCGGTCGCTCGACAGCTCCCAGTTCGAATAGAAGCGGTCGCCGCCGGCGTAGGGCGCGCCGTCGGTGTGGCCCGACAGGGCGACCTTGTTGTCGACCTCGTTAAGCACCTTGCCGATCTCGTGCAGGATCTCGCGCATGTACGGCTGCACGCGCGACGACCCGAGCTCGAACATCGGGCGATTGAAGTCGTCGACGATCTGGATGCGCAGCCCGTCGGGCGTGATCTCGACGCGGACCTGGTGGCGGAATTCGGAAAGCTTGGCGTTGGCGAGGATGGCTGCGTCGACGCGCTGCTTCAGTCGTCCCATGCGTTCCTTTTCGATCTTTTCGAGTTCCTGGCGAAGCTGGTGCGGAGAGCGCTTCTTCGTGTCGTTGTCGCCGTTCTTGACCTGACCGACCGACGCGGTCAGGTTCGGGCCGCCGCCCTGGATGACGGTGGTCGCGTCGCCCGCGCCGGAGCCGCCCGACAGCGCGACCTTCAGCGGCGACTGGAAGTACTCGGCGATGCCCTTCAGATCGCCCTGAGTGGTCGAGCCGAGCAGCCACATCAGCAGGAAGAAGGCCATCATCGCGGTCACGAAGTCGGCGTAGGCGATCTTCCACACGGCCGAATGGCCGCCGTGCCCACCCTTCTTGATGCGCTTGATGACGATCGTCGATTTGGTTTTTTCGCCGGGGGCGGCCATCTTCTCGGATTGCGGATTGCGTTCAGATTCGGACTGCGGATTGCGGATTGCGGATTGCGTCGTTCGCAAGACGGCGAACTCCCTGTGCGAACAGGCGGCCGTTCAGGCTCCGACCGAAAGCGGCTGGGTTCCCGCCTGCGCGGGAACGACGGCAGTCTGCGAATCGCAATCCGCAATCCGCAATCCGCGATCCTTCACTCATCGTTTCTGCTTCACGTGCTTCTCCAGCTCGGTGAAGCTGGGGCGCTCGGTCGAGTACAGGACCTTGCGGCCGAATTCGACGGCCACCGCCGGCGCGTAGCCCTGCAGGCTCGCCAGCAGCGTGGCCTTTACGCATTGCAGCTCCTTGGTCGCCTCGTCGGCCTTCTGCTCGAGCAGCGCGGCCAGCGGACTGACAAAACCGTACGAAAGCAGGATGCCGAGGAAGGTGCCGACCAGCGCGCCCGCGATCATCGCGCCGAGCTCAGACGGCGGCTTGCCGACCGAGGCCATCGTTTTCACCACGCCGAGCACCGCCGCGACGATGCCGAATGCGGGCAGGCCGTCGCCGACCTTCTGTATCGCGTGCGCCGGTACCATTGCTTCGTGGTGGTGCGTGTCGATCTCCTGGTCCATCAGGTTCTCGATCTCGAGCGGATTCATGTTGCCGCTGACCATCATCCGCAGGTAGTCGCAGATGAACTCGACCAGGTGGTGATCGTTGCCGACGACCGGATGCTTCTGGAACAGCGGGCTCTTGTGCGGGTCGTCGATGTCGGACTCGATCGCCATCATCCCTTCCTTGCGCACCTTCGACAGGATGTCGTACAGAAGGGCCATCAGCGCCATGTAGCGCGCCTTCGTGTACTTCGAGCCCTGCAGCAGCTTGGGCAGCGCCTTGATCGTGGCGTTGACCGTTTTGTTCGAGTTGCCGACGAAAAACGCGCCGAGCGCGGCGCCGGCGATGATCACCATCTCGATCGGCGCGGCGGTCGCGAGGATGCCGAACTTGCCGCCGGCGAGCGCATAGCCGCCGAAGACGGCCGTGAGCACGACGACGTAACCGATGATGACGAACATTCCCCGACTGCCCTCTGGATTCGCGTGGTTCGCGCAGGGCGTCCGGCCGTGTTTTCCACAAGGTCCGCCCGCCCCGGTCCTTACCGCTGACAGCTGTTTCGGCAGTGCTGCGGCAAGACTTGAAATGGATGAGGAAACGGTGGCTTTTTTTGGCGGGCGGTCTGGCGCGACGCTGCGCCCTTCGTCCCGAGCCATTCGACCGCACGCAGAACGGTCTCGACGAAGGGGACTCGTGCAGCCGGTCGCGGTCGCGCGCCGTTCGCGCTTCGACGGGCTCGGCACGAACGGAATCCGGCGAGGCGAATCTTCGTTAGCGCGCCTGCCGCATCGTCCGTTCGGCCGGCGCTGCGTGCAGCTTTAGTCTGGGCGCGCAGTGGCGACCGGCGCGGCGAGTTTCGGCGATAGAAACCGCCGCGCCGGCGCTCTGCACCAGGCGGGCGGCTGCGGGAAAAGAAAGCCCGGCCGAAGCCGGGCAAAGGTCGGAGGAGAAAACCAGGAGGAGCCGCTGTTTTTGGCCGGTCGAGCGGCGCGACCGCATTCGGATCAGTGAACCGCTTCTTCGCCGCGCACGCTGCCCTTGCCCTTGCCGGCGCGCGCCGGCGGCTCGCACAGCCCGCAGACGTAGTTCTTCGTCAGCTCGAAGGTGTGCGTGACGAACTTGCCGCCGCACTTGCAGCACGGCGTCAGCGTCACCATGCCGGCGTCGACGAACTTGACCAGGCGCCACGCGCGCGTGACCGACAGCAGCGGATCGAGGCTCTGCGCGCGGATCTGCTCGAGGTACAGCTCGTAGGCCTTGATGATCGCGTCGATCTCCTCGAGCTCGGTCGTCTTGTTCAGGTACTCGTAGATGTTCAGGAACAACGACGAGTGGATGTTCGGCTGCCAGGTCATGAACCAGTCGGTCGAGAACGGCAGCATGCCGCGCGCCGGCGACTCGCCCTGGACTTCCTTGTACAGCCGCAGCAGCCGCTCGTACGACAGGTCGGTTTCGGACTCCAGCACCTGCAGGCGGGCGCCGAGCTTGATCAGCGCGATCGCGCGCTGGATCTGCTTGCTTTCGGTGACGATGCTCTTGATACGCATAGTGATCTCCCCGGATTGCTGAGTCCGATTAGCTGACCGAGGCAATCTGTCCGGCCATGACGATGTTGGCGTGCAGCCCGGCGACCGCGCCGGTGCCGGTGGCCTTGGCCTTCGAATGGCTGGTCAGCAGGTTCCACACCATGTCGTCGTCGAAACGGAAGCGGCAGATGAGTTGGTTCGCGCCGGCGATCTTCATCAGTTGCGACGGCGTCAGCTGATCGACGATGTTGGCGACCTCTTCCGAGATGCCGAGCCGGTACATCGCCTGCGCCTTGTCGGCGCGGATCATGTGCTGGGCGAGCACCAGATAGGCGAGGTTGACCTCGCGCACTTCCTCCAGCAGTTGTTCGTTGACGGTCGGATTGCTGTTGCTCATTGCTGCCTCCTGATGAGTGGGTGTTGCGATCACCCGAATTGCGCTGCGAAGTGAGGCCATTGTGTGGAAGCGCCGAATTCCCATGAATCAGGCGCCTTCCATAAGCCCTGTCGGATCGCCGCACGGCGCCGTGTAGGACGGATTCCTACATCGCCTGCCGGGGCGGGTCGCGGGGCGGAGGCCACCGATTCGCGAACAGCGAATCGCAGCAGGGGCTGCACCGCTGCGTCCGGGCTCAAGTTCGTCGCGTGCGCGCCGAAACTGCCGGATGTGTGGTCGCGCAATCGACACGTGAGCCGGTGAAGGGTTGCGTGCCGGCGGCACGGAGCGCCGAGCGGAAGGCCGGTGCTCCAACACACGCGAATTCGAACTGACGCTGCACCGGTTTCCTCCCCCGCCCTGCGCGCCGCAGCGACTTCGGTCCTCGGCGCGCTTTTTTTGGTGATGCGACCGGCGCGGCCGAGAGCAACGTGGGCGCGCTGCGCGGGCGGGTTCGGATCTTCTTCAGCCCGCACGAAGAGCGCGACGATCGCGGCAACCTTCAGGGCGCGGGCGCAAAGCCTCCCCGTCCGCCAGCGCTTCGACACGCCGAGAGTCGCGCATCGATGCGTACCCGCAGCGACGATTCCGGTGTCCAACGACAGCAGAGGTCACGCGCATCGACGGCTGTGCATCGGCAACCGCGGCGCGCCTCGAATTGCGCCTCGATCGCCGCGCTTCTCGTCCACTCCATCCCTTGACTTCGGTAGACCGCGAAGCTGCGTTGCCTAAAGTTCGACGAAGCCCCCACCGATAAGCAACCTAGCGCGGCGCAGTCGACCGCGTGACTGCGGAAGCCTTCGAGAAGAAGTGCAGCCGCTTGGGCAAAGGTGAAAGCGCCGACTGTCGAAGCGGCTGCTTTTCGAGAAACCAGGAAAGGAGCTTGTCATGCCTCAAGTCATCAATACCAATCTGATGTCGCTGAATGCGCAGCGCAACCTGAACACGTCGCAGGTCGCGATGGCCACCGCCGTGCAGCGGCTGTCGTCGGGCCTGCGCGTCAACAGCGCGAAGGACGACGCAGCGGGTCTCGCAATCGCCGAGCGGATCAACGCGCAGGTGCGCGGCATGAACGTCGCGATGCGCAACGCCGCCGACGGCATCTCGCTCGCGCAGACGGCCGAAGGTGCGCTGGGCGCGATCGGCAACAACCTGCAGCGCATGCGCGAACTGGCGGTGCAGGCCGCGAACGCCACGTCGTCGGGCGATCTGACCGCTCTGAACTCCGAGTATCAGCAGCTCGTCAGCGAAAACACGCGCTTGATCAACGTGACCTCGTTCAACGGCCAGGCGTTGCTGTCGGGCGCGGCGACGCTGACCTTCCAGGTCGGCGCGGGCACGACGTCCAACGACCGCATCGACGTCACGGTGTCGTCGTTGTCGATCACGTCGGGCGACCTGACTTCGACGACCAACGCGCAGACGGCGATTGCCAACATGGACACGGCGTTGAACACGGTCAACAGCCTGCGCGCCACGTTCGGCGCGACGCAGTCGCGCTTCGAGGCGGTGATCAGCGGCCTGCAGGTCTCGGCGGAAAATGCCGCAGCGTCGCGCAGCCGGATCATGGATGCGGACTACGCGGCCGAAACCGCCGCGCTGACCCGCGCGCAGATCCTGCAGCAGGCCGGCACAGCGATGCTGGCGCAGGCGAACGCGATGCCGCAGAACGTGCTGTCGCTGCTGCGCGGCTAAACCGATATCCGACCCCGACGACCTCGGGGCCTGGAAGGGGAAGGGGGCTCGCACGAGCCCCCTTTTTTCGTCGGTGCCATCAAGTTGCGGCGCCCGCGTGCCGAATAGAGCAGCGAAGAAGGGTCAATCCCGCCGACGTCAGACGGAGGTCGCGCGATGAACATCGATCAGGTTGACCGCGCAGTTCCTGCGCGCACGGCGCCCGCCGCCGGGCCGGCGCGCGCCGTCACCCGGCCCACTGCCGCAGCGGACGCACAAACCGCGCGGGAAGCTGCCGCACGCGCCGCTGCCGACCGCGCAGCGAGCGAACAGGTGCGCCGGGCAATGGCGGAAGCCAACCGCCAGCTTGCCCAAAAAGGCCGCGAATTGACGTTCGAATTCGACGAAGACGCGGGGCGCGTGATCGTTAAATTGGTCGATACACGGACCCGCGAAGTGTTGCGGCAGATCCCGTCCGAAGAAGCGCTCGCGATCGCGCGTGCGCTGCAGGACGATACGGGCGCCGGCGCGCTGCTGCGTGCCGACGCCTGACGCGGACAGATGCGACGAGGCCGGCGCACGCGCGCCACGCGGAAGGGAAGAACGCACTCATGGCGACAAGCGGAATCAGCGGCGGCGCGATCGACGTCGGCGCACTGGTCTCGCAGTTGATGACGATCGAGCGCAAACCGCTCGTCCAGCTTCAGCAGCGCGAGACGCAGATCCAGTCGAGACTCACCGCGCTCGGGCGCGTCAAGAGCGCGCTCGACGCGCTCAAGACCGCGGCCGACGCGCTGCGGCAGGCCGGCACCTTCAGCGCGTCGAAGGCAACCGCGAGCGGCGACGGCGCGACCGCCGCCGTCAGCGGAACGCCGCAACTGGGCAGCTATGCCGTGTCGGTTACCCAGCTTGCGCGAGGACAGTCCAACGCTTCGGCAGCATTCGCCAGCGCGACAGCCGACGTCGGCAGCGGCACGTTGACCTTGCGCAGCGCGGACGGCACGACGGTGCTTGCGACGATCAACGTCGGTGACACCGGAACAGGAACGCTGACGGAAATCCGCGACGAGATCAACGCCGCCAACATCGGCGTGCGCGCTTCGCTCGTCAACGACGGCGGGCAGACGCGGCTCGTGCTGAACTCCAAGCAGACCGGTGCCGCCAACGGCTTCCAGGTCGAGGTCGACGCCGGCCTCGCGGCGGTGGCGTTCACGCAGAACCAGGCGGCGCAGGATGCGCAATTCAGCATCAACGGACTGGCGCTCACGTCGTCGTCGAACACGGTCAAGGACGCCGTCGAGGGCCTGACGCTGACGCTCGCGAAGGCGCCGCCGGCCGGTTCGCCGCCGGGAACCACCGTCGATGCCGAGATCACCGTCGCGCAGGACGCCGACGCTGTCAAGAAATCGGTCGACGACTTCGTCAAGGCGTACAACGAGGTCGAGAAGCTGATCGCCGAGCTGACCAAGTACGACCCGAACACCAAGACCGCGGCGGTCCTCAACGGCGAGTCGCTGCTGCGCCAGGTTCAGAGCGGCGTGCGTTCGATCGTGCGCGCAACGATGACCGCGGCCCCAGGCGACTACGCGCGGCTGTCGGAAGTCGGGCTCGAGATCCAGCGCGACGGCACCCTGAAGCTCAACGAGAAGAAGTTCGGCGACGCGCTGGCCGCCGACAGCGCCAAGGTGACGCGCCTGTTCGCCGCGACTTCGACCGTCGAGGCGGAGCAGGGCTTCGCGGTGCGGCTGCGTGCACAGATCGACGCGATCGCCGGCGTCGACGGCTCGCTGAAGGCGCGCGAGGACGGACTGCGCGCCTCGATCCGCACGCTCGACCAGCAGCAGGAGCGGCTCGAGGCGCGCCTGTCGATGATCGAAAAGCGCCTGATCGCGCAGTACAGCAAGCTCGACGCGCTGCTGTCGACGCGGCAGAACCAGTCCAACGCGCTCGCAAACGCGCTGGCCGGGCTGCCGGGCCTTCGGGAGGACGGTTGACCGTCGCGCCCTCGCCGATTGGGCGCCAGTTCGAATTCAACTGCAGCGCACCGGCACCGATAAGAGGAGGAGCAGGTTCGATCTGCAGGAGGAGTGAATGAGCGGTTTTGGGGCCAAAGCGTACGAACGCGTGAGCGTCGACAGCGGCGTGACCGGCGCGAACCCGCATCGGCTCGTACTGATGCTGTTCGACGGTGCGCTCGAGGCGATCAAGCTCGCCGAGCAGCACGTCGCTGCCGGCCGGATCGCCGACAAGGGGCAGGCCATCGGCAAGGCCGTGCGCATCGTCGAAGAGGGATTGAAGGCGAGCCTCGACCAGGACGCCGGCGGCCCGCTCGCGCGCCAGCTCGCGGCGCTCTACGACTATGCAAGTCTGCGCCTGCTGCAGGCGCATCTGCGCAACGACGACAAGGCGCTCGACGACGTCGCCCGCCTGCTCGCGGACCTGCGCGAAGCCTGGGCGCGAATCGGTGAGCGCGCGCCGGCCGCCGTGCCCAAAGCCGCCGCGAACGCTGCTGGCTCGCCGCCGCCGACCGTCGGCGTCGCGGCGCCGCCCGCGGCGCGCTTCTTCGACGATGCGAGCACCGGCCCGGTGCGCCGCGTCGTCGTCACCGCCTGAGTCCGATGCGAGGAGAGCTTTGCACATGCCTCCACCGGACGACGGCCGGGTCCTCAGGGTGCGCGCGCCCGGCGGCGCGCCGCGGCTGATCCAGCGCTACGAAGCGATCGCGCAAGCGAGCCGAAGGATGCTTTCCGCCGCGCGCAGCGAGGACTGGGACGAAGTGGCGCGCCTCGAGGATCGCTGCCGCGACCTGATCGCCGAGCTGAAGGCGGCGCACCGGACGGAGCGCCTGGGCGCGTCCGAACAACGCCGGCGCATCGAGCTGTTGCGCGGCATCCTCGCCGACGACGCCGAGATCCGCGCGCGCGCCGAGCCGTGGCTGCGCCAGCTCGAACGCCTGATTCACGCGCCGCGCGGGGCGCACCGCGTTCGGCCCTGAGATCGATCGCGCGATGGACCTCGGAACCATCGCCTCCGTCGCCCGTCGCGTCGGCCCCGCGAATGACGTGCGCGCGGGCGTCGAACGAATCGTGCTGAATCTGCGCGCCATGCTGCCGCTGCTCGAAGGGCAGGGGCGGCTGGCCGCGGCGTCGAGCCGACTGGTCGCCGACCTGCGCGCTATCGCGGCCTCGGGCGACGAGGCGATCCTCGTGCTGCCGCCGGGCGCGGGCGCCGCGAGGATCGAGGTCGGCATGCGGCAGCTCGCGATTCCCGCGACCTTGCGCGATGCACTGCTCGCGCTGATCGGCACGCGCGCCCCGGATCAAGTCCGGGGTCAATCGACGCCGCTCGCCGCGCCGGCGCCGGGCGCCGCACCCGCTGCATCGATCGAGGCGGCTGCCGCCGCGCGCGCGTGGGCCGTGAGCGCGCAAGCGTCCGCGTCCGCGGCGGTCGCGTTGGCCGGATCGGGAGCCGCGCGCGCAGTCGGGCGTTCGATCGAAGGCGACCGCGCGCCCGCCGCCGTGAGCTTCTCGCAGCCGCTGGTCGCGGCGCCGGAGCCGACGGCACCCGTGCGCGCGATCGCCGAGCGCTTGCGCTCGACGCTGGAGCGCAGCGGATTGTTCTTCGAGTCGCACCTCGCGCAATGGGCGCGCGGCGAGCGTCCGGACGAGGCGATCGCGCAGGAACTCCTGCATGTCCGGCCCGGGGACGGGCAGATCGCGCCCGCGGCTCGCGTCGCCGCGCAGCTTCAGGCGCTGCAACAGCAGACCGTCGTCCTGCAAGGGCCGGCGTGGTTGGGACAACCGGCGACGATCGAGATCGCGCGCGAGCGCGCAGGGGCCGAACATCCCGCAGCCGACGACGGCGCGTCGGCGGTGTTCAACGCGACGCTGACGCTCGATCTGCCGCGGCTCGGAAAACTGGTTGCGCGTCTGCGGCTATCGGGCGAGACGATCGCCGCGGCCTTCGAGTCCGCGCGAGCGGATACGCTGGCCGCAGCCCTGCCCGAGTTCCACGCGAGCCTCGAGGCGCACGGCCTGACGCCGGTGCTGCTGCAGGCGCTCGAACCCGGCATGACGACGCCGTCGACCGGCGCGCGCGCGTCGCAGGATCGCGCATGAATTCGCCGACGCCGAATCCGGACCGCCGCGCCGCCGCGCTCAGCTACGAACCGAGCGCCGCGCAGGCCGGACGCGCACCGCGGCTCGTCGCTAAAGGGCAGGGCTTCGTTGCCGATGAAATCATCGAGCGCGCGCGCGCCGCGGGCGTGCCGGTGCACGAATCGCGCGAGCTGGTGTCGCTGCTGCTGCAGCTCGACCTCGATGCGCACATCCCGCCGGCGCTGTACGTGGCCGTGGCCGAAGTGCTGGCCTGGGTCTACCGGCTCGAGCGGCGCGCCGCGCCGGAAGCGTAGCGCCATCGAAAGGAAGCAGATCGTGGGCATGACCTCGCCTTTCCCCGAACCCGAATCGCCGGAACTCGAGCGATTCGCCGTCTACTCGAAGGTCGAAATCGCAGCGATGCTGCGCCAGTTGCGCGACGAAGGCGTGCTGGTCACGGCGTACTTCGACCAGGGACCCGGCTTCGTCGTCACCGCGCTGCTCGATGTCAACGAGGGCTTCGAGGAGGTGATCTTCGACAGCGCTTCGGACGAACTGGCGCAGAAGCGGCTGCTCGCGTCCAAGCAGATCGTCTTCGTCGGTTTTCTCGACAACGTCAAGCTGCAGTTCACTGCGCGCATCGCCGAGGCGACCAGCTTCGAGAACAAGCCGGCCTTCCGCGTGCCGCTGCCCGACCAGTTGCTGCGGCTGCAGCGGCGCGACTTCTTCCGGGTGCGTCCGCCGCTGTCGAAACCGGCGACGTGTCTCGTGCCGTACGGCGAGGACTCGAAGCAATACGAATCGCTGCGCGTGCTCGACATCAGCGTCGGTGGACTGGCGGTGCTGACCTACCCGGAGAAGTTCGAGCTGCCGACCGGCAAGGTCGTCGAAAACTGCTTCCTCGATCTGCCCGGCGTCGGTTCGGTGTCCGTGAGCCTGAACGTGCGCCACATCGACCAGGTGCCGCGCGACGAACGCGCGCGCCGCTGCGGCTGCGAATTCGTCGACATGGCGCCGCAGGCGCACGTGATGCTGCAGCGTTACGTCAACAAGATCGACGCCGAGAACCGCAAGGTCGCGGGCGGGAAGCGGGCGGCTTGACGGCGGAAGACGTCGCCCCGCACCGCGGTCTGGTGCGCGCTCGGGCGCGAGTGCGGCCCTAGGCGCCGCGCCGAGCGATTCCCCAGACGACGACGGGGAACCGCCGATCGTTCGACAGATCGTCGCCGGGCCGGTATGCGGCCCATTCCGACAGGTTCGCGACGACGCAATCCCGGTTGCCCCACGACCGCGTTTCGACATCGACGAAACCGCAGTCCTCCAGGAACGCCCGCAGACCGTCTGCAGTCCAGCGCCACAGGTCGAGCGGTTCCGGGTGAAACCGGATCAGGAACGGCGTCGTGACGAGGAAGTGTCCGCCCGGCCTCAACATCCGCAGGACATTGGCGGCGGCGCGGGCGGGATGGCGCAGATGCTCGAAGACCTGTTCGGCGACGATCAGGTCGAAGGACCGCGCCAGGACGTCGCGACAGATGTCGAAGTCCGGATAGCCCACGTTCGTGTAGGAGCGGAAGGCGGGCTGCCGCCATGCAGCGCCGGATATCTCGAGCACGTCGAGCCGCTCGACCGGCAGCGCCGCGATCGCGTCGTGCGTGGCTTGGTTCATCACGATCCGGCACCAGTGGTTTGCCGCATCCGCCCGCATCGGTGCCGCCGCTGCGACCGACCCGCGCGAGGCCGTTTCCGGCCGAACGTCCGCGCGCGACGACGCGACGGACGACATCGGTGTCGCTCGCGGTGTACGCGCTGCGGGCACCGGGTCGAGTGCGCCCGCCCGATGATCGCTGAGCACGAAGCCGTTGACCAGCAGCGGGTGATAGACGTCGAACAAGGTCGCCTCGCGCAGCGCGGCGAACTCGTGTCTCCGCTCATCGGCGACGAACAGAAAGCAGTTCTGCGCGTACCACGGTTCCACTGCCGGATCCGTCCAGACGTTGGGGCGGAACGCGTCGAGGCACACGTAGCCGTTCCTGCGGAACTGCTCGATCCAGAAGGCATGCGGGCGGCAGTTGATGTGACCGTCGCCCGGTTGTCGCGGCAACGCCGCGCCGAACAGCACGACGTCGCTGGCGCGGCACAGATCGCGAACGAACGACGCGCTGCGTTCCGGCAACAGATGTTCCGCAACCTCGACGCTGATCGCCAGGTCGAAGGGCTCCGTGACCTCGATCGACTGGTTCAGATCAACGGGGAAATAGGCCGCTTCCGGGAAGCGCTCCGGATGGTCCAGCGCCCAAGGGCCCTCGAATCCGGCCAACTGCGTTGCGCCGAGCTCGTACGCCGCACGCAGCCACGTTCCGAGTCCCGCGCCGAAGTCGCACACCCGCGCAAACGCGCAATGCTCCCGCAGGATGGACAAGATGCGGCGAGCGGACGCCAGCGAACCGGCGTGCTGCTCGTCGTAGAAGTCCGTCGCGTACAGGTCCGGCACGCGCTGCGCTAGCGAGATCAGATCCGGGTCGCGCGGACTCGCGACCAACGCGGACTTCAGCAGCGCGCGCGCACCGCTCATGTCGTTGCCTTCGATCTTCGTCGCGATCGCGCGGGCCGTGTCCGAATCGGCCAATGATGTCGTGTTCATGCCTCGATGCTCCTGTTTGATCGGCGGTCGCCCGGCGCTCGATTCGACGCCGCGGCGATCCGACTAGGCGGGTGCAATCGGCGCGCCGATCAGCCGATCGACGATGCCGCCGGCTTCGGCTCTTGCGGACTTCCACCACTCGATGGCCGACGTCGGGTCGACATTCGGCTTGGCGTACGCAGGGGGTTCTTCACCGGCCAGGCGGAACAAGGACGCCCACGTGCACAGATAGTTGACCGTCACCCGGTTGATCCGAACGGAGCGCAGCCCCTCCGATCGCAGCGTGGCCGCGTAGACCCGATCGCCGATGCCGGCGAGCGGCCGCGGCATCGTCGCCCAGCGGGCGATCGTGTGAAAAGCGCCGCGGAGGAGGAACAGGCAGCTCGTGTCGACATGGCCGTCCCGATCGTCCTCGTCCGCTTTGACGGGGAGGACGGATCCGTCCATGCGCACGAAGCGCCGCCGCGCGACCACGTAGTCGGGTCGGGATCCGTCGAACGCGCTGGCGACACATGCGGCGACGTGGTCCTGCTCCAACCAGTTGTCGGCATCGAGGAAGCAGACCGCGTCGAAACCTTCGCTGACCGCGAGCAGGCCTCCGATGGCGCGCGGCGTATTGCCGAAGTCCGCATGTGCATGGTCGAGCCGCAGGTGTCGCACACCCGCGCCGTCGAGCCACGGTTGCGCGAAACCGTCGGCAACGACGAAGTGGGTGGCTCCGTAGGTTTGAGCGCGAACCGAGTCGATGCAACGCTCGATCAGCCGCCGGTCTTCCTTGTAATAGGGCGTGACGACGGCGACCTTGAGCGGCCGGTCTTCGCGCTCGGCGGGGCAGGCGTGTCCCAGTCGCTGAGCGGCCCACGGCGATATCGTGCACGTCGGCGGCGGGGTGGCCGGTGCAACGAGCGGCGCGGGCGGGAGGTTGTCGGCGGCGACGCCGGCGGCCCCCGCCGGCAGCGGCGCAAGCCGGACACCTTCGGCGCGCAGTGTGTCGCCGACGAACTTGTCTTCGTACAGCTCGCCGTCGATCTCGGATGGAAAGCGCAGCGTGGCGAGAGCGAAGGCGCGCAGCGCGGCCGCGGACAGGTAGTAGAAGGGCCCATTGGCCCACGTCCCGCGAAACCTCTTGCCGTACGGCGTCCGGTTCAGCACCGCATCGCGGCACTTGTTCCAGTGCCAGGTGCGATCATGGTCGGGGGAACCCACCTCGAACCCGGCGTAGTCGACGGCCCCTCCGATCAGCGCCCGCACATTGTCGACGAAGCGCGTGCCGTCGGTGATCTCCAGATCGTCGTCGATCTTGAATACCGCACATCCGTGGCGCTCGTACGCATGGACGAACGCTGCACGGACTTTCTTGGGCAGCGACTCGTAATCGTCGGGCGCGTCGACTTCCACGAGGTCGGTGTGTGCCGGAACGTCGGCGCCGCGCCCGACCACAAGCCGCAAGGGAAGGGCGTTCAGCGCCGACAGCTTCGCGTGCAGCCGGAGCGCCCGCTCGAAGTACTTCTCGCAGGTGATGATCAATCCGATCGCGCCCGGGCGCGCGGGTTCGCGGCACAGCCTCAGGGCCGACTCGTAGGCGGTTTGCAGGGACGCGTCGTACGGACGCAGGCTCAACGCTGTTCGCAGCCTCACGAGCTCGCGGTCGACCGGGCTGCCGGGCGAGGCTGTGGCCGCCGGAGCCCTGCGTTCGCTTCGGATGTGCGGCGCCTCGGCGCCGGCGTTGTCGCGGCCCGCGTCGTCGCGGATCACGGCGCGGTTGGGGCCGCGTTGTTCCGGCGGCAGATGATCCGCCGGCAGCCCGCTGCGCCACCGCTCGAACATCCGTTCGTACAGCGCCTCCAGATTCCGCGCGTAGCGTTCGCTGTCGAAGAGCGCGCAGGTGCTGCGCCGGCTCCTGAGCTTCTCTTTCAGCGCCGCGAGCGCCGATGGCTCCTGCGCGAGGCGCAGAGCGATCGACGCGTATTCCTCGAGCGAAGCGGCGATGAGCTCGGACAGCTCCGCCGCGTGCAGCAGGCTCGCCGCGACCCGCGACGCGAACGTTTCGCCGGGACAGGTCACCACCGGAACGCCCGCCCACAGCGCGTCGCTCGCGGTGGTGTGCGCGTTGTACGGCAGCGTGTCGAGCACGAGGTCGGCGTTGGCAAGCCGCGCGAGGTGCTGCGCGAGCGGCAGCTTGGGCGCGAAGATCAGGCGCTCCGGGCCGACGCCGCGCGCGCGCGCTTCGGCGCGCAGCCTGTCCTTCGCCTGCAGGTTGGCGTCGAGCAGCCACAGCACGCTGCCGTCGACCTTGGCGAGCAGCCGGCACCAGAGATCGAACATCGCCGGCGTGATCTTGTAGGTGTTGTTGAAGCAGCAGAACACGAAGCCGCGGTCGGGCAGACCGCATTCGGCTCGCGTGACGGCCGGACCGATCGGGCGCTTGCGATCGTTGGGCTGATAGCAGTCGGGCAGGTAAGCGAACTTCTCCGTGTAGTCGCTCGCCGCTTCGGGCGGCGTGACGACCGGATCGGTCACGATGTAGTCGATCAGCGGCGTACCCAGGGTGCCGGGATGCCCGAGGAAGTTCACTTGGATCGGCGCAGCGCTAAAGCCGAGCACTTCGGGCCGACTGCCGTAGGTGTAGCCCTTCAGGTCGACGAGGATGTCGATACCGTCGGCGCGGATGCGCTCGGTCATGGCCGGCACCGTCGCTTCGCGCAGCTCGACGAAGTGCTCGGCCGCGGCCTCGATGCGTCGGCGCATCGGCGAGCGATCGTCCGGGCCGTACGAGTACAGGAAGATCTCGAAACGGTCGCGGTCGTGCAACTCGAGCACGTGCGCCAGCAGGTAGCTCGTCGCGTGCTCGTAGAAGTCGTTCGACAGATACCCGATCCGTATGCGGCCGGGCCGACGCTCGGCGGGTGTCCCGCGCGGCAGCGCCCGCGGAGTGCCGATGTGCACGCACGCGAACGCGGAAGCGGACCGCAGATGCTCGGCCGCCGTCGCGCCGGGGATCGACAAATGCGTGAATGCGACCGGCTGTTGCTCCGGATGCGCGGCCTGCGCGGCCGCGAGTCCGCGTAGATCCGCGTCGAGTTGCTCCCAGTGGCAAGCGTGCATCGACTGGTGCACGAGCGCTGACCACGCGTAGACGTTGCCCGGCTCGAGAGTGACGACGGTGCGGAAACACTCGGCGGCGAGCAGCGGCGCGCCGAGGCGCGCGAAGGCGTTGCCGAGGCCCATGTGCGCGGGGATGCAGTCGGGCTTGCGCCGCAGCGCTTCCATGAACTTTTCGGTCGCTTCCCGGAATTGCTCGGCTTGCAGCAGCGCCAAGCCGGCCTCCAGAAAGACGTTCGCGGCATTGTCCGTAGCACGAGCGGGGGCCGATGGCACTTGTGCCGTCCGTCCCTGCATCGAGAGCACGTCCGCCAACATGCGTTGCGCAAGCTCGGAACGCGGATCGAGTTCGAGCGCGCGCCGCGCCGCGCGCTCCGCGGCTGCGGCGTCACCCTGCTTGCGCCGCGCCTGCGCGAGATTCAGCCAGAACAGCGGATCCTTCGGGGAACGCTCGATCGCTGCCTCGAACGCCAACGCGGCGCCGTCCCAGCGACCCTGCTGCATCAGGGCCAGACCCTGCTGATACTTCTTCTCCGCCTTCGGTACGACCTTGGACGGTCGGTGCGCAGCCCCCGCCGCGATGCTGTTCCGCATGTGAATTCGTCGTTGAGCCGGCCGCAGCCGGCGAATGCGGCGACTCTATTCGGCGCGGCGCTACGGAGACGAACCAAAAAGGAAAAGCAATCGCGCCCAATTCGGGTGCGATTGCGGGCCGGCCCGGCGTTCAGACGGACTCGGCGTTCAGCGGTTCAGCGCGGTCGGCTCGATCAGATCTCGCTCGGAAAATCCGGCTCGGCCGCATCTTGCGACTGACCGCCGTACGGATACATCTCGGCCCACGCCTGCGCGTATTGGGCGCCGGTGCCGATCCAGGCGACGGTGCCAACCGACAGCGCCGCCGTATACAACGCGGCGACGCGCTCGCCGAAGTTCTCGTCGCAGCGGATCCGCGCCGCGGACAGCAGGTGCAGATGGCCTTCGACGTAGCGGCGTTCGACGACGCGCATGCCCTTCGCGTAAGGCAGCAGGGACTCGGGCAGTCCGGCGATGCCGCGGCTGCCGTTGCGCGTGCGCGCGGAGGTGTCCTCGAACCAGACGAAGAGCTCCGTGGGACGCACCCGTGCGGGGGCGGACTGCGCCGAGTCGGCCGGTTGATGCATTTGCTCGGCGAGCGGGCGCGTGGCGAATTCGGCCAGTTGCTTGACGAGTTCGAGGCGGGTCATGCCGTGCTCCCCGGTGCGTTGCACCCGTCGATGGGCGTTGTCCGGGGAATCGGCGGCGGCATGCGGGGCTTGAGCGCCGCACGCCGGGCGGAGCGCAATTGAATGGTGATCGGCGGCCAATTCGCGAGTTGAAGGCCGCATCGCACCGACGCGCGGGTCCACCCTAAAGTAGCGTGCGCGGCGGCCGATATTTAACGATTAAGCCGAGGTGCGGCTCCGAATAATGGCGGCGACGCTCGCGCGTTCGCCCGTCCCGTTTGGGGGCGGCCGCAACCATGGCCGATTCGGAACAGTCCGCACAGGAACGCAACCTACCGCCGTCAGCCAAGCGGCTGGAGGATGCGCGTCGCGAAGGCCAGGTGCCGCGCTCGCGCTACCTGGCGCATCTATTGGTACTGGGCGGCGCGGGAGGACTGTTCTTCGCGCTCGCCGCGCCGATGCTCGCCGCCGGGCGCAGCGTCGTGACACGCGGGCTCAGCTTCGACGCCACGCTCGCGACCGACGCCTCGCGCATGACGCAGCGGCTCGCCGAGCTGGCGGCGGCCGGCCTGCTCGCCGTGCTGCCTTTCATCGCGGCGATGCTGCTCGCCGCGCTCGCCGCACCGCTCGCGGTCGGCGGTTGGAACTTCGCGCCGCAGGCCGCGGCGCCGAAGTTCGAACGTCTCAGCCCGATCAAGGGCCTCGGCCGCATGTTCTCGCTGCCCGCGCTGATGGAGCTCGCCAAGGTCATGCTGGTCGCGCTGCTGCTCGGTCTCGTGGGTGCGTGGTACGTGACGAGCCACCTCGACCGCTTCGCGGGGCTCGCAGGCGAAAGCCTGCCCGAGGCGCTCGCGCATTTCGGCTGGCTCGCCCTGACCGCCTTTGCGCTGCTGGCCGCGACGCTCGCGGTGGCCAGCGCCATCGACGTGCCGTTCCAGCTCTTCCACCATCACAAGCAACTGAAGATGACGCTGCAGGAAGCGCGGCAGGAAGAGAAGGAGACGCAAGGCGATCCGCACATCAAGGCGCGCATCCGCAGCGCGCAGCGCGAGATGGCGCGCAAACGGATGATGGCCGCGGTGCCGAAGGCCGATGTCGTCGTCACCAACCCGACGCACTTCGCGGTCGCGCTGAAGTACGTCGAGGGCCGCAGCCGCGCGCCGCTCGTCGTCGCCAAGGGCGCGGATGCGGTCGCCGAGCGCATCAAGGAGCTGGCGCGCGAGAACGAGGTGCCGCAGCTCGAAGCGCCGCCGCTGGCGCGCGCGCTCTACCGCCACGTCGAGATCGGCGCCGAAATCCCCGCCGCGCTCTACACCGCCGTCGCGCAGGTGCTCGCCTACGTCTATCAGTTGAAGCGCTACGCCGCCGGCGCCGCCCCGCGCCCGGTCGAACCGCGCGATATCGAGGTGCCGGACGGCATGGATCCGTGGGCGCCTAGAGCCGTCGCATGAACGCCATCCTGAATCATCCCGCCTTGCGCGCCGTCCCCTGGCAGGCGCTCGCGGTGCCGTTGCTGGTCTTCATGGTGCTCGCCATGATGATCGTGCCGCTCCCGCCCTTCCTGCTCGACCTGCTGTTCACGTTCAACATCGCGCTCGGGCTGATCGTGCTGATGGTGGCGGTGTACACGAAGAAGCCGCTGGAGTTCGCGGCCTTCCCGATCGTGCTGCTGCTGACCACGCTGCTGCGGCTGTCGCTGAACGTCGCCTCGACCCGCGTCGTGCTGACCGAAGGGCACACGGGGCCCGACGCGGCCGGCAAGGTGATCGAGGCGTTCGGCCATTTCGTGATCGGCGGCAACTTCGCCGTCGGGCTGATCGTCTTCGCGATCCTGGTCGTCATCAACTTCGTCGTCGTCACCAAGGGCGCGGGCCGCATCGCCGAAGTCGCAGCGCGCTTCACGCTCGACGCGATGCCGGGCAAGCAGATGGCGATCGACGCGGATCTGAACGCCGGCATCATCGACGACAAGGAAGCCAAGCGCCGCCGCGCCGAGATCGCGCAGGAAGCGGACTTCTACGGCGCGATGGACGGCGCCTCGAAGTTCGTCCGCGGCGACGCGATCGCCGGCATCCTGATCCTGTTCATCAACGTGATCGGCGGGCTCGCGATCGGCACGCTGCAGCACGACCTGCCGCTCGCGGCGGCGGTCAACAACTACGTGCTGCTGTCGATCGGCGACGGTCTGGTCGCGCAGATTCCGGCGCTGGTGATCTCGATCGCGGCAGGCCTGATCGTCTCGCGCGTCGGCAAGGAAGACGCCGACATGGGCACCCAAATGCTCGGCCAGATGTTCTCGACGCCGCGCGTGCTCGGCATCACCGCGACGATCCTCGCGGTCCTCGGCGTGATTCCCGGCATGCCGTGGTTCGTCTTCCTGCTGCTTGCCGCCGCCTGCGGTTACGCGGCGTGGTGGCTCGCGCAGCGGGCCCGGCAGGTCGAGGCGCTGGCGACGCGGGCCGCACCGGCCGAACCGGCGCCGTCGCAGGACGCGTCGTGGGAAGACATCGTTCCGGTTGACGTGCTGGGGCTCGAAGTCGGCTATCGGCTGATCCCGCTCGTCGACAAGGGCCAGGACGGCGAACTGCTCAAGCGCATCAAGGCGATCCGCAAGAAGTTCGCGCAGGACATCGGCTTCCTGCCGCCGCCGGTGCACATCCGCGACAACCTCGAGCTGAAGCCTTCCGCGTACCGCGTGCTGCTCAAGGGCGTGGTCATCGGCGAAGGCGAGGGTTTCAACGGCATGCTGCTCGCGATCAATCCGGGCGGCATCGCGCAGAGCGTGCCTGGCACGCCGACCAGGGACCCCGCGTTCGGCCTGCCGGCGATCTGGATCGAGCCGCGCACGCGCGACGCCGCGCAGGTGCTCGGCTACACCGTGGTCGATTGCGCGACCGTCATCGCGACGCACATCAACCACCTGCTGCTGTCGCACGCCGGCCAGTTGCTCGGCCGTCAGGAAGTTCAGGCGCTGATCGACCACATCGGCAAGTTCGCGCCGAAGCTGATCGACGACGTCGTGCCGAAGTTGATCCCCCTGTCGACGCTGCAGCGCGTGCTGCAGAACCTGCTCGACGAGGGCGTACCGATCCGCGACATGCGCACGATCGTCGAGACGCTCGCCGACGCCGCGCAACGCACGACCGATGCGCTCGAGCTGACCGCGCAGGTGCGCGGCGCGCTGCGCGCTTCGATCGCGCAGACGCTGTTCGGAACGACGCGCGAGCTGTCGGTGATCGCGCTCGACCCGGAACTGGAGAAGGTGCTCGTGCAGTCGGTCAGCGGCAACGGCAACGACGCGCCCGCGATCGAGCCGGGTCTGGTCGATCTGATCCAGCGCGGCGCCGCGCAGGCGGCGCAGCGGCAGGAAGACATGGGACTGGCGCCGACGCTGCTCGTGCCGGACCGCTTGCGCGTTCCGCTTGCGCGGCTGTTGAAACGCGCCGCACCTCGGCTGCGCGTGCTCGGCCACGCCGAGGTGCCCGAGATCAGCACGATCCGCGTCAGCACGGTGCTGGGAGGCGCGGGGTGAGGTTCGGATTGCTGTTCGCTGCTTCGGATTGCGTTGCTTCGGATTGCGCTGACCTCAGCACGCGGAGATGACCTGTAAAGGGTGCACCGGCATTCAACCGCGCCATGCGCAATCCGCAATCCTAAGCAACGAACAACAATCCGCAGTCCGAGCCGCGAACTAGTAGGGGAGTGCAATGACCATCAAACGCTACCTGGCCGCCACCGCGCGCGAGGCGATGCGCGACGTTCGGCGCGATCTGGGCGACGAGGCCGTCATCCTGTCGAACAAGCGCGTCGGCCGGCAGGTCGAGATCCTCGCGGCGGCGCCGGACGCGATGGAGGCGCTCGTCGAGCGCAGCGCACCGCGGACGCCGGCGAGCCGCAGTGCCGTGCGCGCCGAAACGGCACCGATCGTCGCCGAGTCGTTCCAGGAGTTCATCCGGCGCCAGAGCCAGTCGCGTTCCCCGACCGCGCCGACGACGATCCATCGCCCGGCCGCCCCCGCGCGCGCCGGCGGCGTGCAGATGTACAACGACGTGGCCGCCGAACTGCCCGACGACGGCGCCCCGTACGAAAGCGCCTGGTCGAGCACGCAGTGGGGACCCGCCGCCGACGATCTGCCACTGCCGCGCGCCGCGACCAACGCGACAGTCGCGCTGCAGCCGCAGTTCGAGGCCCACCTGCCCAGCACGCAGACAACACATTCCGCGCCCGCACAGGTGAATGGCGCAGCGCAGACTTCGCCGGCGGTTTTCCGCCGCCGCCCCGCGCGCAGCGTTCCGGCGAACGCCGTGCCGATGCCGGTGGCGCGCCCGCAGGCGCCCGCTGCGCCGCCGGCGCAGGCGGCGACTGTGCAAGCCGCCGCGACGGCAGCGCCGATTGCGCCGGCCGCCCACGCGCCTGCCATCAATCCGGCCGCCGCAGCGCCCGCTGCCGCACCGACGACGGTCGGCCCGCCGATCGTCGTCGCGCCAACGCCCGTCGCACCGTCATCGGCCGCGACCCAGGCGCCACCACTCGCCCCCGCGCAACCCGAACCGACGCAGTCCGCAGTCCGCGATCCGCAATCCGATTCAGCGCAATCCGCAATCCGCGATCCGCGATCCGACTCGGCGCCATCCGACCCGCGGCTCGTCGCCGAGCTGCAGGCGATGCGCGCGCTGCTGCAGGATCAGCTCGCGTCGCTGTCGTCGAGCGTGGCGGCAGTCGACGCGCAACGCCGCAACCCGCTGCAGGTGAAACTGATGACGCGGCTGCTGACGGCCGGCTTTTCGCCGGAGCTTGCGCGCTGCGTGGCGTCGAACGCGCCTGCCGTTGTCGAAGGCGAACAGGCGGAGACCTGGCTGCAGGACGTGCTTGCGCACAACCTGAAGTGCGTCGGCGAGGCGGACGGCATCGTCGAACGCGGCGGCGTCTACGCGCTGGTCGGACCGACCGGTGTGGGCAAGACGACGACGGTGGCCAAGCTCGCGGCGCGCTACGCGATCAGGCACGGCACTTCCACCCTCGGTCTGATCACGCTCGACTCGTATCGGGTCGGCGCGCACGAGCAGCTTCGCACCTACGGCCGCATCCTCGGCACGCCCGTGCATCTGGCGCAGGACGGCGCCACGCTGCGCGAACTGCTCGCCTCGATGCAGGGCAAGCGGCTCGTGCTGATCGATACCTGCGGCATTTCGCAGCGCGACGAACGGCTGGCGGAGATGATGAACGCGCTCGCGACCGCCGGCACGCCGGCCCGGCCGGTTGCGCGCGTGCTGCTGCTCAACAGCGCATCGCACGCCGAAACGATCGAGGACGTCGCGCGCGCCTGGCGCGCGCACGAGGCGGCCGGCGCGGTCCTGACCAAGCTCGACGAGGCCGCGCGCATCGGCGGCGCGCTCGACGCGCTGCTGCGCTACAAGCTCGCATTGTTCGGGTTGACCAACGGGCAACGCGTGCCGGAGGACTGGCATCTCGGCAATGGGCGGCTGCTGGCGCATCTGAGCCTGAAGCCCGCTTCGCGGCTTTTTGCGCTGGCGGAGAACGAAGGCGCCCTGCTCGCGCAGACCGCGGCCGCCGCGCGGAGCGCGGCGCATGCGTGACGTCGTCGGCCGACACCCGACCGACGATCAGGCCGCCGGCCTGCGCCGGCTGTTCGCGCGACCGTCGCTGCGCGTGTTGCCGGTGCTCGTGCCGGCGCCGCGCTGCCCGCATCGCAACGCGTGGCTCGCGCGGCTTGCCCGGGCCTTTGCCGCGGCAGGCGAGCGCACCCTCGTGCTCGACGCTTCGCGCGCGCAGCTTGCGACGACCTTCGGGCTGAAGGCGCGCTTCGATCTGCTGCACGCGCTGCGCGGCGAGTGCGAGGTCGCGCAGGCGCGGCTGGCAATCGACCCCGGGCTCGCCCTGTTGCCGGCCGTGCGCGCATTCGACGACGCCGTGCAGCGCAACGCGGTGCTGGCCGAGTTGATCGCCGGCGAAGTCGCACCTGCCGAAGGATTCGATCTCGCGATCGCGCTGCTCGCCGTGCCGCACGTTGCGCTGCTGGCCGAGGTCCCGGGCGAGATCGCGGTGCCGGTCGCGCCGAACGCGCGCGACGTCGCAGCCGCGCTCGAGGCCGTGCGCCAGTGCGGACAGCGCGCGGACATCGCGGGATTTCGGTGGCTTTTTTTGGGTATGGACGAAGCGGCAGCCGCTACGCTGGCTCGTCGATTGGCAGCGACCGCGCAGACGTGGACCGCCGCGCCCCTGCGCTACGGCGCCGCGGCACGCGGCGCGCGCGATGCCGCGCGCATCGTGCACGCCGCCGCGGGCTGGAACGCGGCGCGGGTCGAGCTGCCCGAACGAGAGAGGATGTCTTGAAGAGCGACGCCTTCGTGTACAGCGCACGCGGCACCGTCGAGCGCGGGGCCTACGTCAAGCAGTACGCGCCGCTGGTGCGCCGGCTCGCGCACCAGATGATCGCGCGGCTGCCGGCCAACGTCGAACTCGACGACATGATCCAGGCCGGCATGATGGGCCTGATGGACGCGATCGGCCGCTTCGAGGAGGCGCAGGGCACGCAGTTCGAGGTGTACGCCGCCAGCCGCATCCGCGGCGCGATGCTCGACGAGCTGCGCGCCAACGACTGGCTGCCGCGCTCGGCGCGCAAGAGCCAGCGCGACATCGAAAGCGCGATCCACCGCCTGGAAGGCAAGCTCAAGCGCGCGCCGACCGAAACCGAGATCGCCAAGGAGATCGGCATCCCGGTCGCCGAGTACCAGGAGATGCTCAACGAAGCGCGCGGCGCACAGCTCATCTACTTCGAGGACATCGGCCGCGCCGACGACGACGAGGACTACCTGGAGCGGCACATCGCCGACGAAGGCGCCGACCCCGGCGACATCCTGCGCGACAAGCGCTTCCGTACCGCGCTGGTCGCCGCGATCGAAGAACTTCCCGAACGCGAGAAGCAGTTGATGAGCATGTACTACGAACAGGACCTGAATCTGCGCGAGATCGGCGCCGTGATGGGCGTCACCGAATCGCGCGTGTGCCAGCTGCACAGCCAGGCCGTTGCGCGCTTGCGCGCCAAGCTTAAGCAGTGGTGAGTGTCGCAATCCGCAATCCGCGATCCGCAATCCGAACGACACCATGATCCTGAACTTCGCACGCAAGCAGAAAGCGCCGCAGCCGGAGCCGCAACGCGAGCAGGCCGGCGCACCCGACTACTCGGCGATCATCAAGGACCTCGCGCACCGCGCCGCGGGCATGGGCAAGGAGGCCGCCGAGCTGTTCGGCGTGCTCGAAGACGTCACGGCGGTGACCCGGCGGCAGGACGAGGCCTTCAAGCAGGTCGCGGGCGACGTCCGGCAGATGGTCGACGCCAACCGCGCGATCGCCGCCGCGACGACGACGAGCCGCGACTCGGCCAAGCTCGCGCGCGCGGCCGTCGAACGCGTGGCCAACGACGTGGGCGGCGCGGTCGATTCGCTGCGCGAGGTCGCGCGCGCCGCGGCAGAGATCACGCAGATCGCGCTGCAGACGCGGCTCGTGGCGTTCAACGCCTCGGTCGAGGCCAAACGCGCCGGCGAAGCCGGACGCGGCTTCGCGGTCGTCGCCGACGCGGTCAAGGACCTCGCGCAGAAGGTCGAGCTGTCGAGCAAGCAGATCGCCGGCACCGTCAAGCAGCTCGACGAGCGCATCGGCGAGCTCGCCCGCAACATCCGCGACAAGGAGTCGCGCAGCGGTCGGGAGACGTTCAACAGCGCGTTCTCGCGCGTCGAACAGGCGGTGCACGACATCGCCGCCGCCGCCGAGCAGAACGAGCGTTCGTGCCAGACGGCGCTCGAGTCGGTCGGCCGGCTCGCCGCCGAAGTGCACGACACCGCGCGTTCGGTCGACGGCGCCAAGAGCCGCGCGCGGCACTTCCTCGCCACCAGCGAACAGTTGATCGAACTCGCGGCCGACTGCGGCGCGGAGACCGAGGACTCGCCGTTCATCGCGAAAGTGATGGAAACGGCCGCCGAGATCGCGCGCCTGTTCGAGGACGCGCTGGTCGAGGGGCAGTTGACCGAGGCGGACCTCTTCGACGACAAGTACCAGCCGATTGCCGGCACGAACCCGCAGCAGTTCACGACGCGTTTCCTTTCGTTCACCGACCGCGTGCTGCCGCCGATCCAGGAGCCGCTGCTGGAGTTCTCCAACAAGGTCGTGTTCTGCGCAGCGGTCGACCGCAACGGCTATCTGCCGACGCACAATCTCAAGTTCTCCAGGCCGCAGGGGGCCGACCCGGTGTGGAACGCGGCCAACTGCCGCAACCGCCGGATCTTCAACGACCGCACGGGACTGGCCGCCGGGCGCAACACGCGCAAGTTCCTGCTGCAGACCTATCGCCGCGACATGGGCGGCGGCCGCTACGTGCTGATGAAGGACCTGTCGGCGCCGATCGTGGTCAACGGCCGGCACTGGGGCGGACTGCGCATGGGTTATCAGTTCTGACGGCGCCGGGCCCTTCAGAAACCGCGCCGGGCGGCCGATGACCGTCTGCGGGCGCACCGGCCCGAAGCAGCGAGAACGAGCCGAGGAGGGACGCGCAATGCGCAGTTTGTTCGAACGGATTCGCCGCTACGACTCGGTCGGCGCGCGGCTGGCGGCCGGCTTCGGCGTCGTGCTGCTGGTCACGCTCGCGATGGCGGCGGCCTCGGCGATGCTGCTCGGCGGCATCGCCCGCGACAACGCCGAGGCCGCGCGCCGCGCCGCGCGGCTGAACGAGGCCTCGCGCTGGCACGGGCTCGTCCAGATGAACCTCGAGCGCGCGTTGACCGCCACGCGGCTCGAAGCGGCGATCGCCGCGGGCGCGCCGCAGGCCGCGCTCGCGCCGGCGCAGGCGCGGCTCGCGCAGGAGATGGCCGACGCGGCGAACGCTTCGACCGAGTTGCAGAGGCAGCTCGAACGCGATCTGGACGACGCCCGACTGCTGAAGCTGATCGCGGAAGTGGCCGCCGCGCGGCAGCGTTTCGTCGCGCTGCGTCAGAAAATCCACGACGATCTGCAAATGGGGGAAGGCGCGGCGCGCATTGACGCCGAGCTGGCGCCCGCGGCACGCGCGATGCTCGACGCCCTGCAGGTGCTCGGCGACGAGATCGGCAAACAGACGATGGCGACGTATGCGCGCGTCGATGCGGCCGCGCGCAGCGGCCTGCTGCTGCTCGCCGTCGGCGTGTGCGCCGGCATCGCACTGTCGGCGGCGATCGCATGGCGGCTGCTGCGCGGCATCCGCCGGCCGCTCGCTGCCGCGGTGGCGCTGGCGGAGCGCACGGCGGCGGGCGATCTGCGCGAGGACGCGGCGATCGATCCGCGCAACGACGAGCTGGGCAGGCTGCTCGAGCAGGTCGTGCGGATGCGCGCCAGGCTGCGCGAAATGCTCGCCGGGATCGGCGCCGCAAGCGAGGCGATCCGCAGCGCGACCACCGAAATCGCGCACGGCAACCAGGACCTGTCCAGCCGCACCGAGCAGCAGGCGAGCAATCTGCAGCAGACGGCCGCTTCGATCGAGCAGCTCACCGGCACGGTCAAGCACAACGCCGACGCCGCGCGCCAGGCCAATCAGCTCGCTGCCGCCGCCAGCGAGGTGGCCGAACGCGGCGGCGCGGTCGTCGGCCAGGTGGTGGCCACCATGGACGGCATCACCGCCGCCAGCCGCAAGATCGCCGACATCATCTCGGTGATCGACGGCATCGCCTTCCAGACCAACATCCTGGCGCTCAACGCCGCGGTGGAGGCCGCCCGCGCCGGCGAGCAGGGCCGCGGCTTTGCGGTGGTGGCCGGCGAAGTCCGAAATCTGGCCCAGCGCAGCGCGCAGGCCGCGCGCGAGATCAAGAGCCTGATCAACGACAGCGTCGAGCAGGTCGAAGCCGGATCCAAGCAGGTCTCGGAAGCCGGGCGCACGATGGACGACATCGTGGTGCAGGTGAAGAGGGTGACGGATCTGATCGGGGAGATCACCAGTGCGACGCTGGAGCAGAGTTCGGGCATCGGGCAGGTCAACCAGGCGGTGAACCAGCTCGATCAGATGACGCAGCAGAACGCGGCGCTGGTCGAGCAGAGTGCGGCGGCGGCCGAAAGCCTGCGCGAGCAGGCCGACAGGCTGGCCGAAGCGGTGGCGATCTTCAAGCTGAGCCGGCAAGAAACGCGCGCAACGATCGAGCGAGCGCAGGCGTCGAGCCGGACGCGAGGGGCTGCGCCCATGGCCAAGACGGCCGCGCCGAAGCCCGTCCCGAGCAGGGTCGAGGGGCCGCTGCCCAAGCGCGAAGGCGGCGACTGGGAAGAGTTCTGATGCCGGTGCCGCCCGCGCGCCGGCAGCGCGCGCGTCCTCGCCGTTGCGGAGAACGCGGCGATGGGCGCCCGTGACGCGCTCGGCGAAGCGCTGCTTGCGTCGCTGACCGCGGACGGCGCGATCCGCGAGTACGCGTTCGCGCCGCAGGATTTCGAGCGCGTGCGCCGGCTCATCTACGCCCGCGCCGGCATCCACCTGAACGATACGAAGCGCAACATGGTCTACAGCCGGCTGTCGCGCCGGCTGCGCGCGCTCGGCATCGATTCGTTCGGTGTGTATCTCGAGCGTCTCGAACACGATCCTGCTTTCACCGCGCAGGAGCAGCAGCTCTTCATCAACGCGCTGACGACGAATCTCACGTCGTTCTTCCGGGAGCCGCATCACTTCCCGCTGCTCGCGGACTTCCTGCGCACGCGCGGCGACGGCGCGCGGCTGTGGTGCGCGGCGGCGTCGACCGGCGAAGAGCCCTATTCGATCGCGATGACGATGATCGAGGCGCTCGGCGAGGGCACCTCGGCGCGACTGCTCGCCACCGACATCGACACGCACGTGCTCGCGACCGGCCGCGCCGGCGTCTACCGGCTCGACTCGGCGCAGCAGTGCGGCGAGCCGCGGCTGCGGCGCTTCTTCCTGCGCGGACGCGGATCCAACGAGGGCATGGTGCGCCTGCGGCCGGAGGTCGCGCGGCTCGTCGAGTTCGCGCCGCTGAACCTGCTCGACGAGACCTGGCCGGCGCTGCGCGGCTTCGCGCCGCTCGTCGACGCCGTGTTCTGCCGCAACGTGATGATCTACTTCGACAAGCCGACGCAGCGCCGCGTGCTCGCGCGCATCGCGCAGGTGCTCAGGCCCGGCGGACTGCTGTTCGTCGGCCATTCCGAGAACTTCACGGATTGCCGCGAATGGTTCGCGTTGCGCGGCAAGACGGTGTACGAAAGGCTCCGATGAGCGGGCCGCGGTTCAGCGGGGTTCCGGGCGAAGCGCGCACGGTGCTGTACGAGCGCGACTTCGGCCGCAACGCCGTGAAAGTCCTGCCCGGCGAGTTCTTCGTCTCCGACGAGGACATCGTGATCACGACCGTGCTCGGCTCCTGCGTGGCGGCGTGCATCTGGGACCGTCATGCGGGCGTCGGCGGCATGAACCACTTCATGCTGCCGGGCGGAGAAGTCGGCACCCGGGACGCGGACCCGATCGGGTTGGCGGGCCGCTACGGCGTGTTCGCGATGGAACAGCTGATCAACGAGCTGATCAAGCGCGGCGGCCGCAAGGCGAACTTCGAGGCCAAGGTCTTCGGCGGTGGCCAGGTCCTGCGCAACATGACGAGCATCAACATCGGCGAACGCAACGCGCAGTTCGTGGAGCAGTTCCTGCGCACCGAGGGCATCCGCATCGGCGCGCGCGATCTGCTCGACGTGCACCCGCGCCGCGTGGCGTTTTTCCCGGCCACCGGACGCGCGCTGTGCAAGAAGCTCGCGCAGGCCGACGCCTCGCTGGTGGCCGCCGAGCAGCAGTACAACGCCAAGCTCTCGGCCGCGCGCGTCGGCGGCGACGTCGAACTGTTCTGAGAGCGCGATGACCAAGACGCGCGTGCTCATCATCGACGACTCGGCGCTGGTTCGCAGCCTGCTGACCGAGATCATCAACCGCGAGCCGGACATGGAGGCGATCGGCGCCGCGCCCGATCCGCTGGCCGCGCGCGAGATGATCCGCGCGTCGAACCCGGACGTGCTGACGCTCGACGTCGAGATGCCCAAGATGGACGGGCTCGACTTCCTCGAGCGGCTGATGCGGCTACGGCCGATGCCGGTCGTGATGGTGTCGACGCTGACCGAACGCGGCGCGGAGGTGACGCTGCGCGCGCTCGAGCTGGGCGCGGTCGACTTCGTCGCGAAGCCCAGGATCGGTATCGCGAGCGGCATGCAGGAACTCGCGCGCGACATCACCGATCGCATCCGTGCCGCCGCGCAGGCGAAGCTGCACCGGCGTGCGGGCGCGCCGCAAGCGTCGGCGCCGGAAGGGCAGGCCAAGGCGCGGCCGGCGAGCTACTCGCGGCTGTCGACCGAGAAGCTGATCGCGATCGGCGCCTCGACCGGCGGCACCGAAGCGATCCGCGAAGTGCTGACGCGCCTGCCCGCCGACTGTCCCGCGGTGCTGATCACGCAGCATATGCCGCCGGGTTTCACCAGGAGTTTCGCGCAGCGGCTCGACTCGTTGTGCCGGATCACCGTCAGCGAGGCTGAAGACGGCGAGCGCGTGCTGCCCGGTCACGCGTACGTCGCGCCGGGCGGCCGCCATATGCGGCTGGCGCGCAGCGGGTCGAACTACGTCGTCGCCATCGACGACGGTGAACCGGTCAATCGCCATCGTCCCTCGGTCGACGTGCTGTTCCGCTCGGTCGCGGCCAACGCCGGTCGCAACGCGCTGGGCGTGATGCTGACCGGCATGGGCAAGGACGGCGCGGTCGCGATGCTCGAGATGAAGCGCGCCGGCAGCTTCACGATCGCGCAGGACGAGGCGAGCTGCGTCGTCTTCGGTATGCCGAAGGAGGCGATCGCGCTCGGCGCGGTCGACGAAGTACTGCCCGTCACCCGTATCGCCGAACGCCTGCAGGATCGGCTCGCCGAGTTCGGAGCCGTGGCGCACCGGGTCTGATGCGCCGGCTTGCTGCCGGGCGCGTTCATCCCTACATTCGGCACTGCAAAGCCCGCCGGGCGATCGCCGGCAGCCTCGTCTGCCGGAGGAAAGTCCGGACTCCGCAGAGCGGCGTAGCAGGTAACACCTGTCCACCGTGAGGTGAGGATCAGAGCAACAGAGACGAGCCGATTCAGTTCGGGTGAAACGGGCAATCTCTACGCGGAGCAACACCAAGTAGGCGACCGACGACCTTGCTCGGGTAGGTCGCGGGTAGGTGGCTCGAGCCAGTCAGCGATGGCGGGCCCAGAGGAATGATCGCCACACGGCGCAACCTGCGCCGTGCACAGAATCCGGCTTATAGGCGGGCTTTGCACTTCTTCCGCGTCCCGCACGCATCGAATGTGCAGCGCACCTCACTGAACGGGCGCGGATGTGGCGCCGGTTCTTTGTAACGTTCGACTTTCACTTCGTTCGCTATCTCTTTCATTCGCCTACATATTTCCAGCGACTGAGCTGGCGGTGCACAGCTCTAAGTCGTTGTCGTCATTGGGAAAACCGCCTCTTATTCCCTTGACCCCTCGAGGCGCATGCTCTAGAGTGCCGCGCTAGTGGGATAAAGTGGAAATAAGTGGATTAGTTAGCAGTCGCTTGCGCTGAAACCCGGTATTTGGCGCAAGTCTGTGGCGATCCGCGATCACTGCGAGGCGCGCGTGTTCGAGGGGGCAGCGGCACTGACGTTGGACGACAAGGGCAGGCTTTCGATGCCCGCGCGCCATCGCGAAACGCTGGTCGCGCAGTACGAAGGCCGCGTCACGCTGACCCGCCATCCCGATCGCTGCCTTGTCGTTTATCCCCGCCCCGTGTGGGAAGCCAAGCGCGCCGAGCTTGCGCAGATGCCTTTCGAGGCGCGCGAATGGGTCCGCATCATCGTCGGCAGCGCGCGCAGCCTGGAGCTGGACAGCGCCGGCCGCGTGCTGATCCCGGCAGAACTGCGCGCGGTTGCGGGACTCGAACGCGATGTCGTATTGATCGGGCTCGAGAACCGCCTCGAACTCTGGGACGCCGCGGCGCGCGCCGAGCAGGAAAAGGCCGCGCTCGAGGCCGGCGTTCCGGACGCGTTCAAGCGCTTCATCTTCTGATCGTGGATGCCGTCCCCCTTCACGATCGCTTCACCCGAACACCGCACCGTTCTTCCCGCAGCAGCGGTCGAAGCACTGGTGACGGACCCCGCGGGCATCTACGTCGACGCGACCTTCGGGCGCGGCGGGCACGCGCGCGCCATCCTCGCGCGGCTGGCGCCGGCCGGCCGGCTCGTCGCCTTCGATCGCGATACGGCGGCGCAGACGTCGGCCGCAGCGATCGCCGATATGCGCTTCGCTTTCGTCCACGCGCCGTTTTCGCAGTTGCGCGAGCGACTGCAGGCGCTCGCGATCGCACAGGTGCAGGGCGTCCTGCTCGACCTCGGCGTGTCGTCGCCGCAGATCGACGATCCGCAACGCGGCTTCTCGCTGCGCGGCGACGGTCCGCTCGACATGCGGATGGACACGACGCACGGCGAAACGGCGGCCCAGTGGCTGGCGCGGGCAACGGTTGAAGAACTGACGCGGGTGATCCGTGACTATGGGGAAGAACGGTTTGCTGCATCGATTGCAAAGGCGATTGTGGCTCGCCGCGAGGCTGGGCGGCCGATCACCCGCACCGCCGACCTTGCCGCTGTCGTGGCGAGCGCGATCCCCGTCAAAAGCCGCAAGGACGCGTCCCAGCACGCGGCCACGCGGACTTTTCAGGCTGTACGGATTCACGTCAATCAAGAGCTTGAGGAATTGGCGCTAGCGCTCGCACAAACCGTCGAACTGCTCGCGACCGGCGCGCGCCTGGTCGTGATCAGCTTCCATTCGCTCGAGGACCGGCTCGTGAAGCGGTTCATCGAGGCGCACGCGCATCCGGAGCGGGCGCAGGACCCGCGCCTGCCGTTGCGCGCATCCGAGCTGCCGCCACCGACCCTGCGCCCGCTCGGCAAGATCGTGCCTGATACCGCCGAGATCGCGGCGAACCCGCGCGCCCGCTCGGCCGTGATGCGGGTGGCCGAACGCACGGCCGCACCGCTGCGGAGGTCCGCGTGATCCGGCGCGGCGTACTGCTGCTCGTCGCCGCACTGCTCGTCGCGAGCGGCTTGTCGGTGGTCACGGCGCAGCACCGCGCGCGCAGCCTGTTCGTCGACCTGGAGCGCGCGCAGCAGCAGGCCAAAGCGCTCGAGGCAGAGGGCAACCGGTTGCGCGTCGAACTGGGGCGCGCCTCGCAGCCGGCTACGGTCGAGGCGGCCGCGCGCGAGCTGGGTCTGCGCCCCGTCGACGGCGCGCGCACCGTGTTCCTGCCCGCGGCCCCGGGCGCGGCGGCGACGCAGGGAGCGCCCAAGTGAAGCAGCCCCCCGCCTATCGCAGCGGCGCGGCAAGTCGCGCGTTTGCACCACCTCCGCGTAGCGCCCGCACAGCGCGCAGCGGTGAACGCGTCGCGTTCAATGCCAACCCCTTGCTGACCGTCAAGCTGCCGCGCTGGCGCTCGATGCTGCTGCTGTTCCTGTTGTTCTGCGCGTTCGCGCTGCTTGCCGGCCGCGCGTTCTACCTGCAGGGCGGCATCGGTACCGACTTCCTGCAACGGCAGGGCGAAGCGCGCTACGCGCGCACGCTCGAGGTGCCGGCCACGCGCGGCAAGGTGACCGACCGCAACGGCGTCGTGCTCGCCGCCTCGGTCCCTGCGCGCGCGATCTGGGCGATCCCCGACGACGTCGACCTGTCGTCGCGCGAGCTGGCGCAGCTTGCGCAATTGCTGGCGATGCCCGTGGCCGAGCTCAAGCGCAAGCTCGCGGCCGAGGACCGCAACTTCGTCTATCTGCGGCGCCAGGTCGAACCCGAGGTCGCCGAACGCATCGCCGCGCTGAAGCTCGAAGGGATCCACTCGAGCCGCGAGTTCAAGCGCCACTATCCGGAAGGCCGGACGGCGGCGCACGTGATCGGCTTCACCGATGTCGAGGACCGCGGGCAGGAAGGGATCGAGCTCGCCCTCGAGTCGACGCTCGCCGGCCGCGCGGGCAGCCGCCGCGTGATCAAGGATCGGCTCGGGCGCATCGTCGACGACGACTGGCAGCGCATGCCGGTCGACGGCCGCGACGTCGTGCTGTCGATCGACCACCGCATCCAGTACATCGCGTTTTCGGCGCTGAAGGATGCGATCGAGACCCACCGCGCGAAGGCCGGTGCCGTCGTCGTGCTCGACGTGAAGACCGGCGAGGTGCTCGCGCTCGCGAACTGGCCGAGCTTCGACCCCAACCGGCGCGACCGCTGGGATGCGGCCACGCTGCGCAATCGCGCGCTGACGGACACCTTCGAGCCCGGCTCGACGTTGAAACCCTTCTCGATCGCCGCCGCGCTCGACGCCGGGCGCGTATCGCCCGAACTGCGCGTGCAGACCGCGCCGGGGCGCATGACGATCGGCGGCCGCACGATCGGCGACGCCCATCCGCACGGCGTGCTGACCGTCGCCGAGGTCGTCGCCAAGTCGAGCAATGTCGGCACCGCCAAGATTGCGCTCGATCTGCCGGCGCAGGCCCTATGGGAAACGTACACCGCCGCCGGGTTCGGCCAGGCGCCGAGCCGGGCGAGTGCGGGCTTCAGTGGCGCCGTCGCGGGGCGTCTGCGTCCGTACAAGGCGTGGCGCCCGATCGAGCAGGCGACGATCGCCTACGGCTACGGCGTTTCGGTGTCGCTGCTGCAGCTCGCGCGCGCCTACACCGTCTTCGCACGCGACGGCGACGTCGTGCCGGTGACGATGATCAGGACCGATTCGCCGCCCGCGGGCGTCCAGGTGATCAAACCCGCGACCGCGCGCACGATGCGGCGCATGCTGGAACTGGCCGTCGGCGACGGGGGCACCGCGCCGGCCGCGCGCATCGCCGGCTACCGCGTCGCCGGCAAGACCGGCACCGCGCGCAAGCTGCAGAACGGGCGCTACGTCAACGCGTACGTCGCTTCGTTCGCGGGCTTCGCCCCGGCGTCGGACCCGCGCATCGTCGTCGCGGTGATGATCGACGAGCCGGACGCCGCGCGCGGGCGCTACTACGGTGGCGATGTCGCAGCGCCGGTGTTCGCGCAGATCGTCGCCGGCGCGCTGCGCACGCTGCAGGTTTCGCCCGACGGTTCGCTCGATCAGCCGCGGCTGCCGCTGCAGCGGCTTGCCGAGGCCATGTGAGGCGCAGGCGATGAGCGGACCGCACGCGAGCGTGATGCAGATCGTCGCCTGGCTGCGCGCGACGGTACCGTCGGCGCTCGACGGCGCGCACCATCTTCAGCTCGACAGTCGGCGTATCGCGCCGGGCGACGTCTTCGTCGCCGTGCCCGGTGCGGTGCCGGGCCGCAGCGTCGACGGGCGCGATTACGTGCGCGCGGCTGCGGCGCTCGGCGCGGCCGCCGCGCTCGTCGAAGCGGAAGGCTGGAGGCCGCTCGACATCGACCTCCCGACGCTGCCGGTGCCGGGGCTGCGGCGGCTCGTCGGTCCTCTCGCCGCGAGCTTCTACGGGCAGCCGAGCGAAAAGCTGCTGGCGATCGGCGTGACCGGTACCAACGGCAAGACCTCGTGCACACAGTGGATCGCGCAACTGCTGACGCTCGAAGGCACGCGTTGCGCCGTCATCGGCACGGTCGGCAGCGGGTTCCCCGGGGCGGTGTTCGCCGGCGCCGCGCTGACGACCCCGGACGCGATCGCCCTGCAGCGCGAAGTGCGCGCGCTGCTCGACGAAGGCGCGCGTGCACTCGCGATGGAGGTGTCTTCGATCGGGCTCGACCAGGGTCGCGTCGACGGCATGGCCTTCGACATCGCGCTGTTCACGAACCTCACGCGCGACCACCTCGACTACCACGGCACGCTCGAGCGCTACGAAGCGGCGAAGGCGCGGCTCTTCGACTGGTCCACGCTGTCGCATACGGTGATCAACCTGGACGATGCAACCGGGCAGCGCTTCGCCGCGCGGCTGGCGGAGCGCGGCGGGCTGCGCGTCATCGGTTTCACCGCGCAGGATGCGGCCGCACCGGCGCCGCTCGCGCTGCGGCTCGCCGCGCACGCGGTGCGCGCGACGGCGACCGGCCTGCAGTTCGAGGTCGACGACGGCAGTCGGCGAATCGAGGTCGCGGTGCCGCTGGTCGGCGCGTTCAACGTCTCCAATCTGCTCGGCGTACTCGGCGTCGCGCTCGCCGCCGGCATCGCGCTCGAGCGCGCCTGCAGCGTGCTGCCGCGGCTCGCGCCGCCGCCCGGACGCATGCAGCGCGTCGGCGGCGAGGGCGCGCCGCTCGCGGTCGTCGACTACGCGCACACGCCCGACGCGCTGGCGCAGGCGCTCGTCGCGCTCGCGCCGCTCGCGCAGGCGCGCGGCGGGCGACTGTGGGTCGTTTTCGGCGCCGGCGGCGACCGCGATCCGGGCAAACGCGCGCCGATGGGCGAAGCGGCGGCGCGGCTCGCCGATCGGGTCGTGATCACGAGCGACAACCCGCGCACGGAAGCGCCGGAGGCGATCGTCGACGCGATCGCGCGCGGCGTCCCGGCCGATCGCGCAGGGCGCGTCGAGCGGATCGTCGATCGCGCCGGGGCGATCGCGCACGCGCTGGTGGACGCGGACGACGCCGACGTCGTGCTGATCGCCGGCAAGGGCCACGAGGACTACCAGGACATCGGCGGCGCGAAGCGGCCGTTTTCGGACGTCGAGCACGCGCGCGCCGCGCTTGCGCGGCGCGCCTCCTCGGCCTCGCGCACGGACTCCGGCGGCGGCGCCCGCGGCACGGCGCGGGAGGCGGCGGCATGATGACCGTGGCCGAACTCGCGCGAGCGCTGCCGCAGTTCGCGCTGCACGGCGACGGCGGCGTGCGCTTCACGAGCGTGTCGACCGATACGCGCACGGCGCCGGCAGGCTGCGTCTTTTTCGCGTTGCGCGGCGACCGCTTCGACGCGCACGACTTCGTCGCGCAGGCGGTGGCAGCCGGCGCGGCCGCCGTCGTCGTCGAGCGGCGCGTCGACGTAGTCGTGCCGCAGATCGTCGTTGCCGACGCGCGGCGCGCGCTGGGCATCGCCGCGGCGGCGTGGCGCGCGCGCTTCGATGTTCCGCTGATCGCGGTGACCGGCAGCAACGGCAAGACGACCGTGACCCAGATGATCGGTTCGATCCTCGCGTCCGCCTACGGCGAAGACCGGCGGCTCGCCACGCGCGGCAACCTGAACAACGAGGTCGGCCTGCCGCTGATGCTGTTCGAGCTCGCCGCGCGGCATCGCGCCGCGGTGCTCGAACTCGGCATGAACCATCCGGGCGAGATCGCCTACCTCGCGCAACTGGCGAAGCCCACCGTCACCGTGGTCAACAACGCGCAGCGCGAGCACCAGGAATTCATGGCTTCGGTCGAGGCGACCGCGCACGAAAACGGCGCGGCGATCGCCGCGCTGCCGCCCGAAGGCGTAGCGGTCTTTCCGGCCGACGATCCGTGCGCGCCGATCTGGCGCACGCTCGCCGGAACGCGACGCGTCATCGATTTCGCGCGCAGCGCCTATGCCGTCGTCACAGCCACCGTCGAGTCGACTGCCGCGGGCAGTCGGCTTTCGATCGCCACGCCGCAGGGTCTGATCGAAACGTCGATCGGCGTGCCGGGCGCGCACAACGTGCACAACGCGCTCGCGGCAACGGCCGCGTGCCTCGCGCTCGGCGTGCCGAACGCCGCGATCGCGGCGGGGATCGCCGCGTTCGCGCCGGTCAAGGGCCGCGGCGTCCGACTGTCGACCGCCAGCGGCGCGGCGCTGATCGACGACACGTACAACGCGAACCCGGACTCGATGCGCGCGGCGATCGACGTGCTCGCCGCGTGCGCTGCGCCGCGCGTGCTGGTGATCGGCGACATGGGCGAGGTCGGCAGCCAGGGACCGGCGTTCCACCGCGAGATCGGCGCGTACGCGCGCAGCCGCGGCATCGAGACGCTGCTGGCGAGCGGAGACCTGTCGCGCGCAGCGGTCGCCGCGTTCGGCGGGGGCGCGACGCATTTCGACGGCATCGATGCGCTGATCGCGGCGGCGTCCGCGGCGGCCGCGCCGGGCGCCACGCTGCTCGTCAAGGGTTCGCGCTTCATGCGCATGGAGCGCGTCGTGCAGGCGCTCGCCGCGCCACCGACTGCAGGAGCCGGCTGAACATGCTGCTCGAACTGTTCCAGTGGCTCGCGCAGGACATCCGTGCGTTCAACGTCTTCAGCTACCTGACGTTGCGCGCGGTGCTCGCGGCGGCGACCGCGCTCGTGATCGGGTTGGCGGCGGGGCCGTGGGTGATCCGCCGGCTGACCGAACTGAAGATCGGCCAGGCGGTGCGCGCCGAGGGGCCGCAGTCGCATCTTTCCAAGACCGGTACGCCGACGATGGGCGGCGCGCTGATTCTGATCGCGATCGGCGTGACGACGCTGCTGTGGGCGGATCTGACCAACCGCTTCGTTTGGGTCGTGCTGCTGGTGACGATGGGTTTCGGCTGGATCGGTTGGGTCGACGACTACCGCAAGGTCGTCCACCGCAACCCGAGGGGGATGAGCGCGAAGGAGAAGTACTTCTGGCAGTCGCTGATCGGCGTCGCGGCGGCGTTCTACCTCGCGTTCGCGATCGCTGCGCCTTCGACCGAACGCATGTGGCCGCTGGTGCTGCAGTGGATCGCGAACGGCTTCACGCTCGACCTGCCGCCGCGGGTCGACCTGATCGTCCCGTTCTTCAAGAACTTCGCCTACCCGATGGGGGTGTTCGGCTTCGTGATCCTGACGTACTTCGTCATCGTCGGCACGAGCAACGCGGTGAACCTGACCGACGGGCTCGACGGCCTGGCGATCCTGCCGGCGTCGATGGTCGGCGCGGCGCTCGGCGTGTTCGCCTATGTCGTCGGCCGCGCCGACTTCTCCAAGTACCTGCTGTTCCCGTACATCCCGGGTGCGGGCGAGGTTGCGATCATCTGCGCGGCGATCGCCGGCGCGGGGCTCGCGTTCCTCTGGTTCAACGCGTACCCGGCGCAGGTCTTCATGGGCGACGTAGGGGCGCTCGCGCTCGGCGGCGCGCTCGGCACGATCGCGGTGATCACGCGGCAGGAGATCGTGCTGTTCATCATGGGTGGCGTCTTCGTCGCCGAAACGATCTCGGTGATGCTGCAGGTCTCGTACTTCCGCTGGACCGGCGGCCGCCGGATCTTCCGCATGGCGCCGCTGCACCACCACTTCGAGCTGTCCGGCTGGAAAGAGACCCAGGTCGTGGTGCGCTTCTGGATCATCACGATCATGCTGGTGTTGGTCGGTCTTTCCACTCTGAAGATCCGCTGAATGAACCACCGAGACACCGAGAACACCGAGAACACCTGGAAAAGCGAGCGGTTCGCTTTTCTCGGTGATCTCCGTGTCTCCGTGGTGAGCCGGATATGAAGGCATTGATACTCGGTCTCGGCGAAAGCGGTCTGGCGATCGCGCTCTGGCTGGCGCGCGAAGGCGCCGTGCTGCGCGTCGCCGACACGCGCACGGAGCCGCCGATGCTCGCGGCGTTGCGCGCCGAGCTGCCGGATGCGCAGTTCGCCGCCGGCGCGTTCGAGGAGGCGCTGCTCGACGGCGTCGGCCTCGTCGCGATCAGTCCGGGACTTTCGCCGACGCATTCCGAGGCCAAGGTCATCGTCGCCGCGGCGAAGAAGCGCGGCGTCGAAGTCGTCGGCGAAATCGAACTGTTCGCCCGCGCGCTGGCGAAACTGAAGTCCGAGCGCGGCTACGCGCCGCACGTGGTCGGCGTGACGGGCACCAACGGCAAGACGACGACGACGCGGCTTGCCGGCCTCCTGGTCGAGCGCGCCGGTCGCGACGTTGCGGTCGCGGGCAACATCTCGCCGACCGCGCTCGACGTGCTGCGCGAGCGGCTCGACGCGGACCGCCTGCCCGACGTGTGGGTCCTCGAGCTGTCGAGCTTCCAGCTCGCGACGACGACCTCGCTCGCGTGCGACGCGGCCGCGGTGCTGAACGTCACGCAGGACCACCTCGACTGGCACGGCACGCTCGAGGCGTATGCGAAGGCGAAGGCGCGCATCTTCGCGAAGGACACCGTGCAGGTGCTCAATCGCGACGATCCGCTCGTGCTGGCGATGGCACGCGGCAAGTCGCATCCGGTCACGTTCGGCGCGGGTGCGCCGGCTCAACCCGACGAATACGGACTGGTGCGCGACGGCGGGCTGACCTGGCTCGCGTACGCCGAGGATCAGAGCCAGGGGCAGCGCCGCCGCAAGGCGGCGACCGAACTGCCCGGCATTCCCGGCGAGGTCTTCGTGCACCGGCTGATGCCCGCCGATGCGCTGCGCATCCGCGGCCGGCACAACGCGCTGAACGCGCTCGCCGCGCTCGCGCTGGCGCGCGCAATCGGTTGCCCGCTCGCGCCGATGCTGCACGCGCTGCGCGAATACGAAGGCGAGCCGCACCGCGTCGAGCTGATCGCTTCGATCGCCGGCGTCGAGTACTACGACGACAGCAAGGGCACGAACGTCGGCGCGACCGTGGCCGCGCTCGAAGGGCTCGGCGCGGAGAAGGCCGACGCCGGCCGCCGGCTGGTCGTGATCCTCGGCGGCGACGGCAAAGGGCAGGACTTCGCGCCGCTCGTCGCGCCGCTCGCTGCGCATGCGCGCGCGGTCGTGCTGATCGGCCGCGACGGGCCGCGCATCGGCGAGCTGCTGCGCGGCGCGAGCTATCCGGTCGAGTCGTGCGCGACGCTGACCGACGCCGTGCGCGCGTGCATGCACCACGCGCGGCCGGGCGACGCGGTGCTGCTGTCGCCGGCCTGCGCGAGTCTCGACATGTTTCGCAATTACGCGCATCGGGCCGACGTGTTCAAGGAGTCCGTCCGCGAGCTGGCGGCGGAGGCGGGGCAGCCATGCTGAGCCGCCTGTTCCGCAGACGGCGCGATGCCGACGGTGGCTACCGGCGCGACCGCGCGGGCGGCGCGTCGGTGCTTTCGCTCGCCGGGCTCGGCGCCACGGGGCTGCCGGCGCATGCCGGGCGCGGCCTCGATCGCTTCGATCGGCCGCTTGCGATGGTCGTCGCCGCACTGATCCTGATCGGCGTCGTGATGGTGTATTCGGCGTCGGTCTCGCTGGCCGATTCTCCGCGCTACAACGTCACGCCGACGCACTTCCTGGCGCGCCACCTCTTCGCGCTCGCGGTCGCCTGCGCGGCCGCGGTGACCGCGTTTTCGATTCCGCTGGCGAGCTGGCAGAGGTTCGCGCCATGGCTTTTCCTCGCCTGCCTGCTGCTGCTGGTCGCAGTGCTGATCCCGGGCGTCGGCAGGGGTGCGCTCGGCGCGCGGCGCTGGATTTCGCTCGGGCTCTTCAACCTGCAGCCTTCGGAACTGATGAAGCTCGCCTGCGTGCTGTACGCCGCCGACTTCACGGTGCGCAAGCAGGACCACATGCACCGCTTCTGGAAGGGCTTCGGGCCGCTCGGGCTGGCGATGCTGACGATCGCGGTGCTGGTCGGCCGCCAACCCGACTTGGGCGCAGCGCTGATGCTGATGGTGATCGGCATGGGCATCCTGTTCCTCGGCGGGCTGAGCCTGCGGCTGTGCTTCGCGGTGGCGATCATCGGCGTCGCCGGACTGGTCGCGGTGATCCTGCACGGCGCGGCGTTCCGACTCGAGCGCATCGAGGCCTACATCGACCCGTTCGCCCCGCAGCACGCCTACGCGAAGGGCTATCAGCTGACGCATTCGCTGATCGCGTTCGGCCGCGGCGAATGGTTCGGCGTGGGTCTCGGCGGCAGCGTCGAGAAGCTGCACTACCTGACCGAAGCGCACACCGACTTCATCCTCGCGGTGATCGGCGAGGAACTCGGCCTCGTCGGCGTGCTGACGGTGATCGTGCTGTTCTACTGGCTGGTCAAGCGCGCCTTCGAGATCGGCCGCCAGGCCGTCGCGCTCGAGCGCACCTTCGCCGGGCTGGTCGCCCAGGGCATCGGTCTGTGGATCGGCGTGCAGGCGTTCGTCAACATGGGCGTGGCCACCGGGCTGCTGCCGACCAAAGGGCTGACGCTGCCCTTCATGAGCTACGGCGGCTCGGCGCTGCTCGCGACGATCGTCGCGATCGGGTTGCTGCTGCGCGTGGATTGGGAGAATCGGGTTCTGATGCGCGGAGGGCGCGCATGAGGCACCTGCTGGTCGTCGCGGCAGGCACGGGCGGGCACGTCATGCCGGGGCTGGCGGTCGCCGAAACGCTGCGCGAGCGCGGCTGGCGCGTGTCGTGGCTCGGAACGGCCACCGGCATGGAACGCGGGCTGGTCGAACCGCGCGGCATCGAGTTCGACGCGATCGACTTCGCCGGGCTGCGCGGCAAGGGCTGGAAGGCGATCGTCTTCGGCGGCTTCTACCTGCTGCGCGCGCTGTGGCAAAGCCGCCGCATCGTGCGTGCGCGGCGGCCGTCGCTGGTGTTTTCGACGGGCGGCTACGTCGCGGTGCCGGCGGGACTCGCGACCTCGCTGCACGGTGCGCCGCTCGTGCTGCTGAACGCCGACGCCGCGTCGCTGCTGTCGACGAAACTGCTGCGGCCGCTCGCTTCGGCGCTGCTGTGCGGCTTCGACGGCGAGGCCGCGCGGCGCGCCGGCGACAAAGGACTCGTGACCGGCAACCCTGTACGCGCGGCGATCTCGCAGATCCCGCCGCCCGCGCAGCGCTACGCGCAGCGCAGCGGGCCGCTCGCGCTGCTCGTGATCGGCGGCAGCCTCGGCAGCCAGGTGCTGAACCAGACCGTACCGGCCGCGCTCGCGTCGATCGATGCGGCAAACCGGCCGCGCGTGGTCCACCAGTGCGGCGCTGCGCACGTCGAGGCGACGCGCGCCGCGTATCGCGCCGCCGGCGTCGACGCCGAAGTCATCCCGTTCATCGACGACATCGCCGCGCGCTACGCCGCGGCGGATCTCGTGCTGTGCCGCGCCGGCGCGATCACCGTGACCGAGCTGTGCGTCGCCGGCGTGGCCGCGATCCTGGTGCCCTTCGTCGTCAAGACGACGCAGCACCAGCGCACGAACGCCGAGTTCCTCGCGCAGCACGGCGCGGCGATCCATCTGCCGCAGTCCGAGATGACGGCGGAAAAGCTCGCGCAGCGGATGCGCGGCCTGACGCGCGCCGAACTCGCCGCGATGGCCGAACGCGCGCGCGCCCTGGGCAAACCGAACGCCACGCGGATGGTGGCCGACGCGATCGAACACATCGCGGCGGCATCGAACGCATGAAGGGCCCGATGAAACACCGAGACACCGAGATCACCGAGAAGGGCATACCTGCCTCTTTCGGTGTTCTCCGTGTCTCTGTGGTGATACTCGTATGAAACACGCGGTCAAGCACATCCACTTCGTCGGCATGCCGGGGGCGGGGCCCCGGCGTCGTCCACCTGCGGCTTCGCCGATGCCGACGAAGCGCACGTCGACGACGGGGGCTGCAAGATGAAACACGCGGTCAAGCACATTCACTTCGTCGGCATCGGCGGCAGCGGCATGAGCGGCATCGCCGAGGTGCTGCTGAATCTCGGCTATGCGGTGAGCGGCTCGGACGCGGCCGAAAGCGCGACGACGCGCCGGCTCGCGCAGCTCGGCGCGAAGGTCGCGCTCGGGCACGCCGCCGGGCACATTGCCGGCGCCGATGCGATCGTCGTGTCGACGGCGGTGAAGCCCGACAATCCGGAGGTGATCGCCGCGCGCGCGAAGCGCATCCCGATCGTCCCGCGCGCCGTGATGCTCGCCGAACTGATGCGGCTGAAGCAGGGCATCGCGATCGCCGGCACGCACGGCAAAACGACGACGACGAGCCTCGTCGCGAGCGTGCTCGCCGCGGGCGGACTCGATCCGACCTTCGTGATCGGCGGCCGGCTGAACTCCGCCGGTGCGAACGCGCGCCTCGGCAGCGGCGACTACATCGTCGTCGAGGCCGACGAATCCGACGCGAGCTTCCTGAACCTGATGCCCGTGATGGCGGTCGTGACCAACATCGACAACGACCACATGGAGACGTACGGGCACGACTTTGCGCGGCTCAAGCAGGCCTTCGTCGAGTTCCTGTCGCGGCTGCCCTTCTACGGGACCGCGGTGCTGTGCATCGACGACGCGCACGTGCGCGAGATCCTGCCGTTCGTCTCCAAACGCGTGCTGACCTACGGCTTCGCGTCCGAGGCGCAAGTGCGCGCGGTCGATCCAGTCGCCGACGGCACGGCGATGCGCTTCAAGACGCTGCGCGAGGGCGCGGCGCCGCTCGACGTCAAGCTCAATCTGCCGGGCCGGCACAACGTACAGAACGCGCTCGCGGCGATCGCGGTGGCGACCGAACTGGATCTGCCCGATGCGCCCATCCTCGAAGCGCTCGCGAACTTCACCGGCGTGGGCCGCCGCTTCGCGCGCCACGGCGACGTCGCGCTCGACGGCGGCGCGTTCACGCTGATCGACGACTACGGCCATCACCCGGTCGAGATGGCCGCGACACTCGCCGCCGCGCGTGGCGCGTTCCCCGGGCGCAGGATCGTTCTCGCGTTCCAGCCGCACCGCTACACGCGCACGCGCGACTGCTTCGAGGACTTCGTCAGGGTGCTGTCGACGGTGGACGCGCTGCTGCTCGCCGACGTGTATCCCGCCGGCGAAGCGCCGATCGTCGCGGCCGACGGCCGCTCGCTCGCGCGCGCGATCCGCGTCGCGGGCAAGGTCGAACCGGTTTTCGTCGAGTCGATCGACGACATGCCCGCCGCGATCCGCGCCGCGGTGCAGCCGGGCGACGTCGTCATCACGATGGGCGCCGGCTCGATCGGCGGCGTGCCCGCCAAGCTGCTGGAGCGCGGCGCATGAAGAGCATCTGGTCAACCACCGAGACACGGAGAACACCGAGAAGTGCACTCGAGGTTTTCTCGGTGATCTCGGTGTCTCGGTGTTGAGGCGAGTCGTTATGCAGACCCTGATCGATCCCAAATCGTTCGGCAAGGTCGGCGTGCTGTTCGGCGGGCGCTCGTCGGAGCGCGAGGTTTCGATCATGTCGGGCACCGGCGTACTGAACGCGCTGCGTTCGCGCGGCGTCGATGCGCACGCGTTCGATCCGGGCACGCAGACGCTCGCCGAGCTGGAGGCGGCGCAGTTCGATCGCGTCTTCATCGCGCTGCACGGACGCTTCGGCGAGGACGGAACGATCCAGGGCGTGCTCGAGACGCTGCGCGTTCCCTACACCGGCAGCGGCGTGCAAGCCTCGGCGATCGCGATCGACAAGCTGACGGCCAAGCGCATCTGGGCCTCCGAAGGCCTGCCGACGCCGGCCTGGCGCGTCGGGCACGCGGACACCGACTGGAAGCGGGTCGTCGCCGAACTGGGCGACGAACTGATCGTCAAGCCGGCGCGCGAAGGCTCGACGATCGGCATCACCAAGGTCACGCAGCACGACGGCAACGAGCTTGCCGCGGCGTTCGAGACGGCCGTGCGCTACGACGACCGCGTGGTCATCGAAGAGCTGATCCGCGGCCGCGAACTGACCTGCGCGATCCTCGGCGAAGGCGCGACCGCACGCGCGCTGCCGCTGATAGAGATCCGCGCGCCGGCGGAGAACTACGACTACCGGGCGAAGTACTTCTCCGAGGAAACGCAGTATTTCTGCCCGGCGCCGATCGACGACCGGCTCGCGCGCGAGATCCAGCAACTGTGCGTGCGCGCGTACACCGCGCTCGGCGCGCGCGGCTGGGGCCGTGTCGACGTGATGCTGCGCACCGATCCGAGGGGCGACCGGCCGTACCTGCTCGAGCTGAACACGTCGCCGGGCATGACGGGCCATTCGCTGGTGCCGATGGCGGCGAAGGCGGTCGGCATGAGCTACGAAGACCTCGTGCTCGAAATCCTCGCAGCGGCGCGGCTGGAGGTGGCCGCATGAGCGGCGTTCGGGCGATGGAGTGGGGCGCGCGTGCGTTGCTCGCGGCGGCGCTCGCGCTTGCCGCCGGCGGCGCGGCGCTGTGGCTCGCGCAGCGGCCGTGGTTCGATCTGCGCCGCATCGAGGTGCGCGGCGACCTGCAGCACGTGAGCGGCGCGGCCATACGCGCTGCGGTCGCGGGGCGGCTGCGCGGCAACTTCTTCACGATGAGGCTCGACGAAGCCCAGCGCGTGTTCGAAACCGTGCCGTGGGTCGCGGCGGCATCCGTGCGCCGCGCGTGGCCGGATCGGCTGGTCGTCACGCTGATCGAGCATCGCGCGCTCGGCGTCTGGAGCGACGGTCGGATCCTGTCCGACCGGGGACGGCTTTTCGTCGCCAACGTGGCCGAGGCCGAGCTGTACGGACCGCTGCCCGAGTTCGACGGCCCGGCCGAGTTCGCCACGGAAGCCGCGCGGCGCTTCTATGAGTTCAGCGCGCTGCTTGCGCCGCTCGCGTTGACGATCGACGCGGTGCGCATCTCGGAGCGCGCCGCGTGGTCGCTCGAGACGAGCGCGGGCGAAGCGGCCGGTCCGCGTTTCGAGCTCGGTCGCGACGATCCGCCGGGGCGTCTCGCCGAACGCGTCGCCGCCATCGTCGCCCACTATCCGCTGGTCCTGGCCCGGCTCTCGGGCCCGCCCGCCCGCATCGACGCGCGCTATCCGAACGGCTTCGCCGCTGCCGCCTATAAGAAATGATGAGAACGGAAACGAAGGAACTGATCGTCGGCCTCGACATCGGCACCTCGAAGGTGGTCGTCGCGGTCGCGGAACTGCTCGCCGACGGCCGCTTCCAGGTGATCGGTCTCGGCCAGTCCGCGAGCGAGGGCCTGCGCAAGGGCGTGGTCGTCAACATCGAGGCGACCGTGCAGTCGATCCGGCGCGCGCTCGAGGAAGCCGAGTTGATGGCGGCGTGCCGCATCGGCGAGGTCTACACGGGCATCGCCGGCAGCCACATCAAGAGTTTCAACTCGAGCGGCATGGTCGCGATCAAGGACCGCGAGGTGTCCGCGGCCGACGTCGCGCGCGTGATCGAAACCGCGCGCGCGGTGAACATCCCGACCGACCAGCAGGTGCTGCACGTGCTGACGCAGGAGTTCATCGTCGACGGCCAGGAAGACATCCGCGAGCCGATCGGCATGAGCGGGGTGCGGCTCGAGGTGCGCGTGCACATCGTCACCGGTGCCGTGAGCGCCGCGCAGAACATCATCAAGTGCGTACGCCGCTGCGGGCTCGAGGTGCAGGACCTGATGCTGCAGCCGCTCGCTTCGTCGATGGCGGTGCTCACCCCGGACGAGAAGGAGCTCGGCGTCGCGCTGGTCGACGTCGGCGGCGGCACGACCGACATCGCCATTTTCACCGGCGGCGCGATCCGCCACACCGCCGTGATCCCGATCGCCGGCGACCAGATCACCAACGACATCGCGATGGCGTTGCGTACGCCGATCCCCGACGCGGAGGAGATCAAGCTGCGCTACGGGGTCGCCAAGGAGGTGCTCGCAGATCCGAACGAGAAGCTCGAGATCCCGGGCATCGGCGACCGCGCGCCGCGGCTGCTGTCGCGGCAGGCGCTCGCCGCGGTGATCGAGCCGCGTGTCGAGGAGCTGTTCACGCTGACGCAGAAGGTGATCCGCGAATCGGGCTACGAGGAGCTGCTGTCGTCGGGGATCGTGCTGACCGGCGGCACGAGCCTGCTGCCCGGCATCGGCGAGTTGGCCGAGGACGTGTTCCTGAAGCCGGCGCGCATCGGCTGGCCGAACTACGACGCCGCGCTCGCCGACGTGGTCAAGAACCCGCGCTTCGCGACCGTGATGGGGCTGCTGATCGAGGCGCACTCGCAGCGCCTGCGCGGCCGCAAGGTGGCCGCGCAGACCGGATCGTTCCGCCAGACGCTGAAGAGGATGAAGGAATGGATCGTTGGCAATTTTTAGAACCCGTCCGGGTTCTGGGGGAAGCGTGCAGTGTCAAGGGCGAGCATGAAACGGAACTCGCCTCGCCGTTGACATTGCGCGTTTCGGTATCGGTGCATTGAGCTAACACGATTCAGGAGGCAGGAATGGCGTTCGAGATTCTCGAGACGGAAACGACGGGCACGATCATCAAGGTGATCGGGGTCGGCGGCGCGGGCGGCAACGCGGTCGATCACATGATTCGCCGCGGCGTGCAGGGCGTGGAGTTCATCTGCGCCAACACCGATCATCAGGCGCTCGCGCGCTCGCTGGCGAAAAACGTGATCCAGCTCGGCAAGACCGGGCTGGGTGCCGGCAGCCGTCCCGAGGCCGGTCGGCAGGCGGCCGAAGACGCACGCGATCGCATCGCCGACGCGCTGCGCGGCGCGCACATGGTGTTCATCACCGCGGGCATGGGCGGCGGCACCGGCACCGGTGCAGCGCCGGTCGTCGCCGAGGTCGCGAAGGACCTTGGCATCCTGACCGTCGCCGTCGTGTCCAAGCCCTTCGAGTTCGAAGGGCCGAAACGCGCGCGCGTGGCCGAACTGGGCCTGCAGGAGCTCGAGGACAAGGTGCATTCGCTGATCGTGATCCTGAACAACAAGCTCGAGGAAGTGCTCGGCGAAGACGCCGAGATGAGCGAATGCTTCCGCGCCGCCGACGACGTGCTGCACAACGCCTGCGCCGGGATCGCCGAGATCATCAACATCCCGGGCCTGGTCAACGTCGACTTCGAGGACGTGAAGACCGTGATGAGCGAGCACGGCAAGGCGATGATGGGGACCGCGACCGCCGGCGGGCTGGACCGCGCTCGTGTGGCGGCCGAGCAGGCGGTCGCAAGCCCGCTGCTCGAAGGCGTGGACCTGTCCGGTGCGCGCGGCGTGCTGGTCAACATCACCGCCAGCGGCTCGCTGAAGATGAAGGAGACGCGCGAGGTGATGAACACGATCCGCGCCTTCGCCGCCGAGGACGCGACCGTGATCTTCGGCACGGTGTGCGACGAGTCGATGGGCGACGACCTGCGCGTGACGGTGGTCGCGACGGGGCTGGGCCGAGCGGCGTCGAAGAAGACGCCGTTCACGGTGATCAAGACGGGTACCGACAACGCGCCGGTCGGCATCGCGCCGGCGCCGCAGGCCGCCGACTACGGACATCTCGAGGTTCCGGCCGTCTGGCGCACCGGTCGCGAAAGCGCCGCCGCCCGCGTGGCCGCGATGGAGGACAGTGGCACCGATCGCTACGACATCCCGGCGTTCCTGCGCAAGCAGGCAGACTAGGTTCGGGTTCGTCGACCGTTTACCGTTGACCGCTTGCGGCCGTACATCGCCCAGGCGACGACACCGGTCATCGGTCGACGGATCACGGATCACCCGCCACCAGGTCCCGGTACGCATGCCAGGTCGCGTGGCCGACGATCGGCGCGGTGACGACGAGCCCGATGAACAGCGTCGCGAAGCCGATGCCGATCAGCAGCACAATCAGCGCGGCCCAGAAGATCAGCGGGGCCGGGTTGTCGGCGAGGGCGCGCACGCTGGTCAGCGCGGCGACGATGGTGTCGGTGCCGCGGTCGAGCATCATCGGCACCGACACGACGCTGACGGCGAACACGATCGCGGCGAAGCCGAGCCCGACCGCGAGATAGGTCAGGACGAAGTCGAGATGCTCGAGGCTCACGACCCGCTGCAGGAAGCCGGACAGCGTGGGCATGCCGGTGGAGAAGAACAGCGCGAAGGTGACGAGCGACGCGCGCGCCCAGACGAGCAGGATCACGGTCAGCACCAGCGCGAACAGGCTGAATGCGCCGACGTTGGTCTTCCATGCCGTCAGCGTCGGCCGCAACGCGACCGTTTCGCCGCGTGCAAGACGCCGGCTGATGTCGTACAGACCGGTGGCGACGAAGGGTCCGACCAGCAGGAAACCCGCGGTCAGCGCCGACGTGTACTCGTACGCATGGCTGAAAACGAGGTAGATCAGCCAGCCCATCAGCGCGAAGGCCGCGCCGTAGAAGGCGCTCGCCGCCGGCGCGCGTGCGAAGTCGCGCCAGCCCGCGGCGATCCAGCGCAGCGGTGCACCCGGCGTCACGCGTCGGATCTTCGGAAACGGCGTCTGGTTCTTCGGGCGCCGGGTATCCGCGCCCGCTCCCGCGGAATCGGTCATGGTTTCTTCGTCGACGGCTTCACGACGGTGCGGCCGAAGCGGCCGCATTGTGCGGGGCGCGCGCGGCAAACGCTCGACGCGCTGCACAACACGCGGGCTAGAATCGCCGTTCCATGTTGAGACAGCGAACGCTCAAGCAGATCGCCCGCACGGTGGGCATCGGCATGCACAGCGGCACCAAGGTCGAACTCGTGCTGCGACCCGCCGCCGCAGACACGGGCATCGTGTTTCGCCGCGTCGACCTGGAACCCCCGGTCGACATTCCGGCGTCGGCCGACGCGGTGGTCGACACGCGCATGGCCACCACGCTCGGCAAGGGCGAGGTGCGGATCGCCACGGTCGAGCACCTGATGAGCGCGCTCGCGGGGCTGGGCATCGACAACTGCTACGTCGATGTCGATGCGCCCGAGATCCCGATCATGGACGGCAGCGCGGCGAGCTTCGTTTTCCTGATCCAGTCGGCGGGCATCGTGGAACAGAGCGCGCCGAAGCGCTTCGTGCGCGTGCTGAAGACGGTCGAGGTGCACGACGGCGACAAGTGGGTGCGGCTCGAGCCGCACTTCGGCTTCAAGCTGCGTTTTTCGATCGACTTCAGCCATCCCGCGATCGACGCGACCGAGCAGGACGTCGAGGTCGATTTCGCGCGCGAACCGTATGTTGCCTCGGTCGCGCGTGCGCGCACCTTCGGCTTCGTCAACGAGGTCGAAGCGTTGCGCGCCGCCGGTCTCGGCATGGGCGGCAGCTTCGAGAACGCGATCGTGATGGACGAGTACCGCGTGCTCAACGTCGACGGGCTGCGCTCGGGCGACGAGTTCGCCAAGCACAAGATCCTCGACGCGATCGGCGACATGTATACGCTCGGGCGTCCGCTGATCGCCGCCTACGTCGCGCACAAATCCGGCCACGCGCTGAACAACCGGCTGCTGCGCGCGCTGCTCGCCGACGCGACCGCCCACGAGATCGTCACGTTCGACGATCGCGGCGCGGCGCCGGCGGCGTTCCGGCTGCAGGGCGCCGCCGTCTGAACGCGCGCGATGCCGTTTTTTCGCGCGCTGCTCGTCATTTTCGCGATCGCAGTCGTGCTGTGCGTGGCGGCGTTCCTCGTCACGAGCAATCGAAAGTATCTCCGCTGGGCCTGGCTGCTGTTCAGGCTCGGCATCGCGGCAGCGCTGCTGTTCTTCGCGGTGCTGCTGCTTGAGCGGATCGTCTGAGCGGCGCCGGCGGAAAACTGCAGGGCCGCCCCTAGCGGTTTCTTGTGAGTTCCTCGCGCAGCGCCGCGCGCAACTGTTCGACCGCGTCGCGCAGTGGTGAGTCTGGCAAAGTAAGTGCAAGCTCATCCGCAAAGCGAAGTGGGGCAGCGATGTCGTCGCTGCGGTCAGCGGCAGGCTGAGCCGATTTGGGAGCGGCGAGAACTTGAGGCGGCCCGCTCACCTCTTCGCGGTAAGGCAAGTGCGCGGGTTGAATGCGCACCTTGATTTCGTTAAGGTCAAGTCCCTGTTGTTTCAGGAGTTTCTGCAGTCGTGGGAATTCCTGCCGCAATTTGGCCGCTTGTGCCGGCGAAGTTGCGGTAAGAAGCAAGAGCCCGCCGCGCAGTTCACAGACTCCCGGACGGAGCGGATCGAAGCCACCGCCGATCGGTGGCGAGGCTGCAGCAAGTATCCGGGCAGCGGACTGCGAGGTCTGCAGGCGAGACAGGAGCTGAGCGACGGCCGGCACTTCGGCCAGCGCATCGGCGAGCGTCTTGGCAGTGCGGGTCATCTGCAAGCGGGCCTGCGGTCGGAGTGCAGAAAGAGGAAGACTTGTGCAACTCGTCCGGGCGGTGGGTTGGCGCAAGCTGGAGGTCAAGGGTGCAGATCATATTCGTCGATCAACGTCTGTCGCGGGCCCGCACGGTCACGATCGACAAGCGCATGCTGCTGGTTGCCGCGACGGGCCTGCTGTCGGCGGTGCTGCTGGCGGTGATCGGGCTGTATGCGATTACGTTCCGCGTGGCCGCCGAAATCCGCATCCCTGTGGTGCACGAGATCGTGACGTTCATCATGCGCGACGAGGTCGCGCGCAACGAGCAGTTCGTGCGCGACAACGTCACCGCCATGGCGCGCAAACTGGGCGAGATGCAGGCGCAGTTGATGCGGCTCGACGCGCTCGGAGAACGCGTGTCCAAGATGTCGGGGATCCGGCCCGAGGAGTTCAGCTTCAAGCAGCTGCCGGGCCGCGGCGGTGCCGAGCCCGCGGCCGGCGCGCGCGCGATGACGCTCGCCGAACTGCAGAACGAACTGGAGCGGATCGCACGCGGCGTCGAGCACCGCGCCGATTACATGGACGTGATCGAGTCGGAGCTCGTGTCCGCGCAGGTGCGCCGCGCGCTGCTGCCGCAGAACACGCCGGTCAGCGAAGGTTTCGTCGGATCGGGCTACGGCATGCGGACCGACCCCTTTACCGGACAGCTTGCGATGCACGCAGGCGTCGACTTCGCGGCGCCGACGGGCACGCCGATCTACGCCGCCGCGGGCGGCGTCGTCGCGTCGGCCGAGACGAACCCCGTCTACGGTAACAAGGTCGAGATCGATCACGGCAACGGCTTGTCGACGCTGTATGCGCATGCGAGCAAGCTGGTCGTGAAAACCGGCGACATCGTCAAGCGCGGGCAGAAGATCGCGGAGGTGGGCTCGACCGGGCGTTCGACCGGGCCGCATCTGCACTTCGAAGTGCACGTCAAGGGCGTGCCGCAGAACCCGTCGAAGTTCCTGCTCGCGCAGAAGGCGGGCTCGCCGTTTGCGCCGCTCGCGGTTGCCGATTCGCGCGGTCGCCCGGTCGACGTGAAAGGCCTTGCAGCAGCGGCCGCTGCCGCACGTTAGAGCCGCCGCGCGGCGGTCCGCCCGACCCCCTGTGAGATAATTTTTGCCCTTTGCGCCGCGCGCGAGCCGCGCGGCGCTCGCGCGCCGTTGCGGCGTGCGCGCTGCTCGATCAAAAACCGCCCGCCCGCGATGATCTCCGGAATCCTGACCCGCATCTTCGGTAGCCGCAATCAGCGGCTGCTCAAGCACTACCAGCGCACGGTCGAACGCATCAACGCGCTCGAGCCGGAGATCGCCGCGCTGACCGACGCCCAGTTGCGTGCAAAGACGGACACCTTCCGCGAGCGCTACGCGAACGGCGAAACGCTCGAGGTGCTCCTGCCGGAGGCGTTTGCGGTCGTGCGCGAGGCTGCCAAGCGCACGCTCGGCATGCGGCACTTCGACGTGCAGCTGATCGGCGGGATGGTCCTGCACGACGGCAAGATCGCCGAGATGCGTACCGGTGAAGGCAAGACGCTGGTCGCGACGCTGCCCGCGTACTTGAATGCTCTGACGGGCCGCGGCGTGCACGTCGTTACGGTCAACGACTACCTGGCGAGCCGCGACGCCGAGTGGATGGGCAAGGTCTACAGGTTCCTCGGCATGTCGGTCGGCGTGATCCTGTCGCAGCAGTCGACCGAGGACAAGCGCACCGCTTACGCGGCCGACATCACCTACGGAACGAACAACGAGTTCGGCTTCGATTACCTGCGCGACAACATGGAGTACCGCGTCGAGGACAAGCGCCAGCGCAGTCTGTACTACGCGATCGTCGACGAAGTCGACTCGATCCTGATCGACGAGGCGCGCACGCCGCTGATCATCTCGGGTCCGGCCGAGGACCACACCGAACTGTACCGGCGCATGAACGAGGTGCCGAAGCTGCTGACGCGGCAGAAGGAGGAGAAGGGCGAAGGCGACTTCTGGGTCGACGAGAAGCAGCACCAGATCCACATCTCGGAGCAGGGTCACGAAAAGATCGAGCAGGTTCTGACGAAGATGGGACTGCTCGCCGAAGGCGAGAGCCTGTACGCGCCGCAGAACATCATCCTGATGCACCACCTGAACGCGGCGCTGCGCGCGCACCATCTGTTCCACCGCGACCAGCACTACGTGGTGCAGAACGGCGAGGTGATCATCGTCGACGAGTTCACCGGACGTCTGATGCCTGGCCGTCGCTGGTCCGAAGGGCTGCACCAGGCGGTCGAGGCGAAGGAAGGTGTGCCGATCCAGCAGGAGAACCAGACGCTGGCGTCGATCACCTTCCAGAACTACTTCCGGATGTACGAGAAACTGGCTGGCATGACGGGAACCGCGGACACGGAGGCCTACGAGTTCCAGGAGATCTACCGGCTCGAGACCGTCGTGATCCCGACGCACAAGCCGATGATCCGCGACGACGCGCAGGACAAGATCTACCGCACCGTCAAGGAGAAGTACGACGCGATCCTGGCCGACATCAAGGACTGCTACGCGCGCGGCCAGCCGGTGCTGGTCGGTACCACGTCGATCGAGAACTCCGAGGTGCTGTCGAACCTGCTGACGAAGGAGGGTTTGCCGCACCAGGTGCTCAACGCCAAGCAGCACGCCAAGGAGGCCGAGATCGTCGCGCAGGCCGGCCGCCCGAAGATGATCACGATCGCGACCAACATGGCCGGCCGCGGTACCGACATCGTGCTTGGCGGCAACGTCGAGAAGCAGGTCGACTTCGTGCGTGCCGATCCGAAACTCCCGGACGAAGAGAAGGAAGCGAAGATCGTCAAGCTCCGAAGCGAATGGCAGTCGCTGCACGAGCAGGTCGTCGCGGCCGGGGGGCTCAAGATCATCGGCTCAGAGCGGCACGAGTCTCGCCGCATCGACAACCAGCTGCGCGGCCGCGCCGGCCGGCAGGGCGACCCGGGCGCGTCGCGCTTCTACCTGTCGATGGAAGACCCGCTGCTGCGGATCTTCGCCGGCGACCGTATGAAGGCGATCATGGACCGGCTGAAGCTGCCCGAGGGCGAAGCGATCGAGGCCGGTATGGTGTCGCGCTCGATCGAGACCGCGCAGCGCAAGGTAGAGGCGCGCAACTTCGACATCCGCAAGCAGCTTCTCGAGTACGACGACGTCGCCAACGACCAGCGACGCGAGATCTACCGCCTGCGCAACGAGATCCTCGAGGCGGCCAACGTTCCCGAGATGGTCGCGAACCTGCGGCGCGGCTTTTTCGCCGACCTGTTCCGCACCTACGTCCCGGCCGAATCGGTCGAGGAGCAGTGGGACATCGATGGGCTCGCGAAGACGCTGGCCGACGACTGGCAGATCAACCTGCCGCTCAGGCAGTGGCTCGAAACCGAGGAGAAAATCACCGACGAGGACGTCCTGGCACGCGTGCTGGCCGCCGCCGACGAAGCCTACGCGGCGAAGGTTTCGCAGGTGGGCGTCGAGGCGTTCTCGGGCTTCGAGCGTTCGATCCTGCTGCAGGTGCTCGACCAGCACTGGCGCGAGCATCTCGCCGCGCTCGATCACCTGCGCCAGGGCATCCACCTGCGCGGCTACGCGCAGAAGAACCCGAAGCAGGAGTACAAGCGCGAGGCGTTCGAGCTGTTCGGCACGCTGATCGACCGCGTGCGCGCCGACGTGATCCGCATCCTGATGAACGTGCGCATCCAGTCGCAGGAGGAGATCGAGGCCGCCGAGCAGAAGATCGAGGCGGAGACCGAGCGCCGCATCGAGCAGGCGCGCGCGCAGCATTCCGAGTTCGGCACCGCGGTCGCCGAGGAGGTGGCCGACGTCGAGACGCTGACGCTGCCCGAGCGCGAGGAGGCCAAGCCGCAGCCGTTCAAGCGTTTCGGCGGCAAGATCGGCCGTAACGACCCTTGCCCCTGCGGCAGCGGCAAGAAGTACAAGCAGTGCCACGGCAAGCTCGCGTAGCGAGCCTGCTCCGATTGCGGATCGCGGATTGCGCAAATGCCGGTCAACCTGACCGCGCCTGACCCCGCATCGCTCGCGCCGGTCGCCGGCGTCGAGCTCGGCTGGGCCGAGGCGGGGATCCGCAAGGCCAACCGCAAGGATCTGCTGGTCGTGCGGATCGCCGAAGGGGCTAGCGTCGCGGGCGTGTTCACGCAAAACCGCTTCTGCGCGGCGCCGGTGCAGGTTTGCCGTGCACACCTGAACGTCGGCCGCGGCGTGCGCGCGCTGGTCGTCAACACCGGCAACGCCAATGCGGGCACGGGCGAAGCCGGGCTTGGGGACGCGCATCGGACCTGTGTGGAAACCGCGAAGCTGCTCGGCTGCGACTCGACCCAGGTGCTGCCATTCTCGACCGGCGTGATCATGGAGCCGCTGCCGATCGAGCGGCTGGTCGCCGGATTGCCGCAGGCGATCGCCAGGCTGGCGCCCCATCACTGGCTGCCGGCGGCCGAGGCGATCATGACGACCGACACCGTGCCCAAGGCCGCTTCCCGCAGCGTCGACCTCGGCGGGCACCCGGTGACGATCACCGGCATCGCGAAGGGCGCCGGCATGATCAGGCCCAACATGGCGACGATGCTCGGTTTCGTCGCGACCGACGCCGGCATCGATCCGGCATTGCTGCCGCGGCTCGCGCGGCAGGCGGCCGACCAATCGTTCAACCGCATCACGGTCGACGGCGACACGTCGACCAACGATTCCTTCGTCGTCATCGCCACCGGCAAGAGCTCTGCGCCGCGCATCGAATCGATCAAGGATCCGCGACTGGTGCAGCTTACCGAAGCGGTCGCCGCCGTCGCGCGCCGGCTCGCGCAGGCGATCGTGCGCGACGGCGAAGGGGCGACCAAGTTCATCGAGATCGCCGTCGAAGGGGCGGCCGGCGAAGACGAAGCCGCGCGCGTCGCGTACGCGATCGCGCATTCGCCGCTCGTCAAGACGGCGTTCTTCGCATCGGACCCGAACCTTGGGCGCATCCTCGCCGCGGTCGGCAACGCCGGGATCGACGATCTCGACACCGGCCGCGTCCAGCTCTACCTGAACGACGTTTGGGTCGCGCACAACGGCGGCCGCCACCGCGCCTACCGCGAGGAGGACGGCCAGCGCGTCATGAAAGGTGCGGAGATCCTGGTGCGCGTCGTGCTCGGCCGCGGCGACGCGCGAACGACCGTCTGGACCTGCGACCTGTCGCACGACTACGTGTCGATCAACGCCGACTACCGTTCATGAGTTCGAACAAGACGACCGACGCGCTCGCGCAGCGGCTCGACGCGGTGCTGGCGCGGCTCGAACCGCTGCTGCCGCCGCGGCAGCAGACCGACTGGAGCGCGCCGGCGTACCGCTGGCGACGCCGACGCTATCTGGGCGTCGAAGTTGGTCGTCTCGAACCGGTGCACCGCGTCGCGCGCATCGACCCAGACGACCTGCAGCACGTCGACGCGCAGAAGGAGCAGATCCTGCGCAATACCGAGCAGTTCGTCGCTGGGCTGCCGGCGAACAACGTGCTGCTGACGGGCGCGCGCGGAACGGGCAAGTCGTCGCTGATCCGCGCCTGCCTGGTGCGCTTCGTCGACCGCGGGCTGCGCCTGATCGAGGTCGACAAGCGCGATCTGGTCGATCTGCCCGACATCGTCGCGCAGGTGGCCGACCGACCCGAGCGCTTCGTCGTCTTCTGCGACGACCTGTCGTTCGAGGAAGGGGAAAGCTCGTACAAGGCGCTGAAGGCGCAGCTCGACGGCTCGGTCGCGGCGCCGTCCGACAACGTGCTGATCTATGCGACGTCGAACCGGCGTCATCTGATGCCGGAGTACATGCGCGAGAACCTCGAAACGAAGTACGAGGCCGACGGCGAGATCCATCCGGCAGAAACGGTCGAGGAGAAGATCTCGCTGTCGGAACGCTTCGGCCTGTGGCTGTCGTTCTATCCGTTCCGGCAGGACGACTATCTGGACATCGTCGCGCACTGGCTCGCGCGGCTCGGCGCCGATCGCGCGCTGATCGACGCGGCGCGCGCGGACGCGCTGCAGTTCGCGCTGCAGCGCGGCTCGCGTTCGGGGCGCGTCGCGCTGCAGTTCGCGCGCGACTACGCGGGCCGACACGGGCTCGCCGCGCGGCGCGGATGAGCGAGCGCACGCCGGTCGATGTCGCCGTCGGCGTGCTCGTTCGGCCCGATGGCAGCTTCCTTCTCGCGAGCCGGCCCGAGGGCAAGCCGTACGCCGGCTACTGGGAGTTTCCCGGAGGCAAGCTCGAGCCCGGCGAATCGATCGCCGCCGCGCTCGCGCGCGAGCTGCACGAGGAACTCGGCATCGACATCGGCGCGGCGCATCCGTGGGTCACGCGGCTGTTCGATTACCCGCACGCGCGGGTACGGCTGCACTTCTGCCGCGTGTTCGACTGGCGCGGCGAGGCGCACGGTCGCGAGGGCCAGCGCTTCGGCTTCTTTTCGACCGGACGGCTGCCCGACGGTCCGCTGCTGCCGGCGACCGTGCCGGTGATGCGCTGGCTCGACTTGCCCGCCGTTTATGTGCTGACCAACGCGGCCGCACGCGGCATCGAGACGTTTCTCGCGCGACTCGACATGGCGCTGGCGGACGGCGTGCGCCTCGTCCAGCTTCGCGAACCTGCGCTCGATGCGTCGCAGGTCCAACGACTGTTCGAGGAAGTGCTCGCCATGGCGCGCGCATACGGCGCGCGGTTGCTCGTCAGCGGCCGGCACCACGCGGCGCTGTGGGAGCGAGCGGGTGGCGTGCACTTGACCGCGGCGCAGTTGATGGCGCTCGATCACCGACCAGCGCTGCCACTCGTCGCGGCATCGACCCACACCCGCGCGGAGATCGATCGGGCCGCGGCACTCGACCTCGACTTCGCCGTCGCCGGTCCGGTGTTGCCGACGGCGAGCCATCCGGGGCGGTCCGGTTTAGGTTGGCCGGGGTTCGCCGCGTTGATCGGCGCCCCGGCCCTGCCGATCTACGCGATTGGCGGGCTGCGCGAGGAACTGCTCCCGGTCGCGATCGAGCGCGGCGCGCACGGCGTAGCGTTGCTTTCGGCCGCCTGGTAGAAGGCGCGGTTCAGTGCTTCGGCGGCGCTTCCGAAGGCGGCGTCTCTTCGGCCTGTTCGGCGGGCGTGCCGGCAATCGTGTATTTCTCCGCCGCCCACGCACCGAGGTCGATCAGCTTGCAGCGCTCCGAGCAGAACGGCCGGAAGCGCGAAGCTTCGGTCCATTCGACGTCGCGCCCGCAGGCGGGGCACTTGACGACCGTCGCCATCTAGAACGCACAGAGCGAAAGATCGAACGCGACGTCGCGATCGACCGCACGCGGCTTGGGATCCCGGTCCGCCGCGGTGAAGCGGATCCAAAGCATGTACTTGTTGGCGCTGATCTCGGGAATCGCGCCCGAATCGGCGGGCACACGCACCTGCAGCAGCGCATACGTTCGCCCCTGCAGCGTCTGCTGGAACGAACCCTGCACGGCGGTCTGGCGGCTGCGATGCGCGGTTTCGCGCAGCAGCCTCAGCACGATCGCCAGCCCCTGATTGAACTGCGACAGCGGCCTGACCCACGCCTGCAGGTCCTGCGTGCGCGCGGCGGCGTCGCGCATCAGCCACGCGTGGTACGAGGGCAGGTCGAACTCGCAGGTACCGCCGGGAATGCCCGCGCGGCTGCGAATGCTCGTCAGCCATTCGTTGTCGCGCAGATGCTGGCCCGCCTTGCCCGGCGTGGCGTTCAACGCCTGCTGCGCCTGGTCGATGTCGGCGAGCACGGCGGCGAGCGCCGATTCGGAGACCTGCGGGTTGTTGCGCAGCGCGAGCAGCGACTGCTTGTGGCGCTCGAGCTCTTGCAGCAGATCGCCCTTCAGATCCGCGCGCGAGGTGACCTCGAGGATCTCGAACAGCGTGAGCAGGGCGGTGTGATGGCAGAAGTGGTGCGTCTGCGCGCAGAAATACGCGAGCTTCTCGAACAGATCCTCGAGCCTCAACAGCGTACGCACCCGCTCGTTGAACGGGTACTCGTAGAGGATCTGGCGGGGTTCGTTGCTCTGCATGCGAGCAGTGCCTGACGCCGGATCGACGATATCACGGGTGAGCGCTAGCCTGCGCGGTCGCGGCGAAGCGACGCAAGGCGGCAATACGTGGCGTGCAGCCGCGCGACTCGTTCGGCAAGCTGGCCGACCGCGCCGCCGTTGAAAAGCACATCGTCGGCCACGGCGAGCCGTCGTTCCCGGCTCGCCTGCTGCGCGACGATCGACCGCGCGCCATCGGCGTCGATCCGGCTGCGCCGGACGACGCGCTCGACTTGCACGTCGACCGGACAGTCGACGACGAGCACGCGGTCGACGCGCGTCTTCCAGTTGCCGGACTCGACGAGCAAAGGGACGACGAACATCACGTACGGCACGTTCTCGGCAGCGTGCTGCGCGGCATCCTCGGCCCGAGCGCGGATCAGCGGATGCAGGATGGATTCGAGCGCGCGTTTCGCACCGGCGTCGGCGAACACCAGTTCGCGCATCCTGCCGCGATCGAGCGCGCCGCCGGCCGTGATGTAGGCGTCGCCGAAATGGGCGCGCAGCGCGTCGATCGCTGCGCCGCCGGGCGCGGTGATCGCGTGCGCGATCGCGTCCGTGTCGACGATCGCCGCACCGAGTTCGGCGAAGCGATCGGCGACCGTCGACTTGCCGCTGCCGATGCCGCCGGTCAGCCCGACGCGGAAGCAGGCGAACTCAGAACGGGAGGAAGCGGCTGGCGATGGCGTTGCCATACAACAGCACGATGAAGCCGGCGGCGGCGAGATAGGGGCCGAAGGGGATCGGAATGTCGCGGCCGCGTCTGGCGAGGGCGATCAGCACGATGCCGACGACCGCGCCGACAATCGACGACAGCAGAATGATCGGCAGCAGCATCTTCCAGCCGAGCCATGCGCCAAGTGCGGCGAGCAGCTTGAAGTCGCCGTAGCCCATGCCCTCCTTGCCGGTCGCGAGCTTGAACAGCCAGTAGATCGACCACAGGATCAGATAGCCCGCGATCGCGCCGATCACCGCCTCCTGCAGCGGCGCAAACGTGCTCCACAGGTTGGCGATCAGTCCGAGCCAGAGCAGCGGCAGCGTCAGATCGTCGGGCAGGAAGGTCGTGTCGGCGTCGATGAAGGTCAGCGCGATCAGTGCCCACAGCAGCACCAGCGCGAGCGCACCGGCCGCACCCCAACCGAAGCGCCACGCCACCAGCGACGAAAGAACGGCAGTCAGTGCCTCGACGATCGGATAGCGCGGCGAGATGCGTGCGCCGCAGAACGCGCACTTGCCGCGCAGCATGAGGTACGAGACGACCGGGATGTTGTCCATCGCGCGCAGCGGCTTGTTGCACGCGGGGCAGTGCGAACGCGGCACCAGCAGGTTGTAGCGCCCGGCCTGCGGCGGTTCGCGGCCTTCGAGTTCGGCGCATTGCGCGCGCCACTCCGCCTCCATCATCCGCGGCAGGCGATGGATGACGACGTTCAGGAAAGAACCGATCGCCAGCCCGACGATGGGCGCGGCGATCATGAAGAGGGCGTCTGGAGACAAGAAGAAAGAAGCGGTCGGCAGCGCGCCGACGACGCCGACCCTTTCCAGATTCCTAAACCACCTGGCCGAGCTTGAAGATCGGCAGGTAGATCGCGATCACGATGCCGCCGATGATCACGCCGAGCACGACCATGATGATCGGTTCGATCAGACTGGCGAGCGCGTCGACCGTCTCGTCGACCTCACGCTCGTAGTAGTCGGCGACCTTCGACAGCATCGAGTCGAGCGAACCCGACTCCTCGCCGATGCCGGTCATCTGTACCGCCATGTTCGGGAACACGCCGGAGTTCTGCATCGCCTGCGCGAGGCTCGTGCCGATGTTGACCTCGCTCTGGATCTGCTTGGTTGCTTCCTTGTAGACGGCGTTGCCGGCGGCGGGACCGACCGAGTCGAGCGCTTCGACGAGCGGCACGCCGGCCGCGAAGGTCGTCGACAGCGTGCGGCTCCAGCGCGCGATCGAAGCCTTCTGCATCAGTTCGCCGATGACCGGCGGCTTCAGGATCAACCGGTCGATCGTCATCTGCACTTTCGGCGAGCGCTTCCAGGCCTGGATCAGGAAGTAGATCGAACCGACCAGGCCGAACAGCAGCACGTACCAGTATTCAACGAAGAAGTCGGACATCGCGATGACCATCAGCGTCGGCGCGGGCAGGTCTGCGCCGAAACTGGTGAAGACGCTCTTGAACGACGGGATCACGAAAATCATGATGATCGACGTGATCAGGATCGCCACAAGGATGATCATCAGCGGATAGAACATCGCCTTCTTGATCTTGCCCTTCAGCGCGAGCGTCTTTTCCTTGTAGGTGGCGAGGCGGTCGAGCAGTGTCTCCAGAATGCCGGCCTGCTCGCCCGCGGCGACCAGGTTGCAGAACAGCGGATCGAAGTAGATCGGGTACTTGCGAAACGCCTGGTTCAGGCTGGTACCGGTCTCAATGTCCATCTTGATGTCGTTCAGCAGCCGCGACATCGATGGATTCCCGTGGCCGCGCGCGACGATGTCGAAGCACTGCAGCAGCGGCACGCCGGCGCGCAGCATCGTCGAAAGCTGTCGCGTGAAAATCGCCAGGTCCTTCTCCGAGATCTTGCGACCGCGCGCGAAGCTCTGCTTCTTGATCTTCGACACCATGATGCCGCGCCGGCGCAGCGACGCGGCGACGACCGACTCGCCGCCGGCGCGCATCTCGCCCTTGACCACCCTGCCGGTCTTGTCGCGCCCCTCCCAGTGGAAGACCGACTCGCGCACGACTTCGCGCGGTTTGGCGATTGCACCCGTGGCCATGCTTCTCTCCGCCTGCTTGCTTCAGTGAGTCCGGATCAGTCGTTGGTGCAGCCGAGCACTTCGTCGACCGAGGTCACGCCCTGGCGCGCCTTCAACAGGCCCGATTGCCTGAGATTCTTGACGCCTTCGCGCTGCGCCTGCTGCGCGATCTCGAGCGAACTGCCGCCCTTGAGAATAATGCGCTGGATCTCCTCGGTGATCGGCATGACTTCGTAAATGCCGACACGCCCTTTGTAGCCCGTGCCCTTGCAGCGGTCGCATCCGACCGGCTTGTACGGGACCCAGCTTCCGTCGAGATCTGCTTCCGAGTACCCGGCCGCGAGCAGCGCGTCCTTCGACAGATCCGCCGGCTGCTTGCACCCGCACAGACGGCGCGCCAGGCGCTGCGCCGTGATCAGAATGACCGACGAGACGATGTTGAACGCCGGCACGCCCATGTTGGCGAGCCGCGTCAGCGTCGACGGCGCATCGTTCGTGTGCAGCGTCGACATCACCATGTGGCCCGTCTGCGCCGCCTTGATCGCGATGTCCGCGGTTTCCAGGTCGCGAATCTCGCCGACCATGATGATGTCCGGATCCTGCCGCAGGAACGCGCGCATCGCGCTGGCGAAGGTCAAGCCCGCCTTCTCGTTGACGTTGACCTGATTGATGCCGGCGAGTTGGATCTCCGCCGGATCCTCTGCAGTCGAGATGTTCACGCCCGGCTGGTTCAGGATGTTCAGGCAGGTATACAGCGACACCGTTTTGCCGCTGCCGGTCGGACCCGTTACGAGCACCATGCCGTAGGGGCGCGTGATCGCGTCCAGCAGCGACTGCTTCTGTTCGGGTTCGTAGCCGAGCGCGTCGATCCCCATCTTTGCTTGCGAAGGATCGAGAATACGCATCACGACTTTTTCGCCGTACAGAGTCGGCAGCGTGCTGACGCGGAAGTCGATCGCGCGCTGACCCGACAGCGCGAGCTTCATCCGCCCGTCCTGCGGCACGCGCTTTTCCGAGATGTCGAGCTTCGAGATGACCTTGATGCGGGTGACCAGTCGTTCGCGGATCGCCAGCGGCGGCTGCGCGACTTCGCGCAGCACGCCGTCGACGCGGAAACGGATCCGGTAGAACTTCTCGTACGGCTCGAAGTGCAGGTCGGACGCGCCTTCGGTGATCGCGTCGAGCAGCAGCTTCTGCAGGAAGCGGACGACGGGGGCGTCGTCCACCTCGACCGTGGTTTCGTCCTTGGTCTGATCCGGCGACTCCTGGATCAGTTCCTCGAAGTCGACGTCGTCGCCGACGATCGCGTCGAGCGACTGCGCGACCGACTGCGACGAAGCTTCGATCAGCCTGACCAGCTTGTCGTGCTCGACCACGACGACGTCGAGGGCGAGCTGGGTCTGGAATTTGACCTGGTCGAGCGCCTGGAAGTTGGTCGGATCCGAAACCGCCACCGCCAGCCGGTTGCCGCGCTTGCGCAGCGCCAGAACCCGCAGCGACGCGACCAGTTTGCGATCGATGATGTCCTTCGGAAGCTGATCGGTGTCGAATGCCGACAGGTCCAGCAACGGATGCCCGAAGGTATCGGCAGCGAACTTTGCGATCTGCGAAGCGGACATGCCGACCTGGTCGGCGACCGTCGTCAGCTCGTCGATGAACTGCGTGCTGCTCGACACGGCCTTGCGTGCGAGCGTTTCGGCGCGGTCCGGCCTGAGCTTGCCCTGCTGTACGAGCGCGCGGGCGAGACCGGTCAAGGCGCCTGCGGCCGCGGCTGGACCCTGGGTGACGGCTGACATGGATGCGAAGGGAAGGACGAGCGGCCTTTTATAACGTCCGAGGTGCGCAACAAAGCTCGGAGATACTGCCGATAAGCCCCTAATTTGTAAAGCTAAGTCCCTCAAAGGGGGCATCATCCGCTGGCGTGGAGGAGCGGTGCTGAGGCAGTGCGTACCTGCGCTCAAGTGCCATGGTCGCTTCACCCGGTTGGTGCAGAGACGGCTGCCCTGATCGTCGACTCAGCGATCGGGACCGGTGCATGACTCTGACTACGCCTGGGTGGGTGGCAAACCTGCGGCCGCCAGAGCCGACACCGACAAGCAAACGAAGGGGCGCGCGGCTACGCGTCGAGCGGGCCCGAGATTCTGACGGCGTCTACGCGTCTTGTGAGGCGGATCGCGATCGCCGAAGGCGGACGCAATCGTCGACTGGAAGCGCGTTCGGTAGGAATCGGCCGCGGGATTGCGTCAGCCGAAAAAAGCTTGAGAAAAGGCTTGGTCGGGGTGAGAGGATTCGAACCTCCGACTCCTGCGTCCCGAACGCAGTACTCTACCAGGCTGAGCTACACCCCGATGCCGGTCGACTCTTCGTCGCCGGCTTGCGCTGCTAGCGGTCTCGCCGCATCGCGAACGCGTTCAATTCTAACAAAGAACGCTTGAAGTCCGACTCGGCCAGCGCTTCCGCGGCCTCGAAGGCGAGGATTGACTCCTCCTGCGCGCGTCGGCGCGCGTAGTCGAGCGACCCATTGTTATGCACGATCTGCGCGATCTCCGCGAAATTGCCACCGCCCTCACGGATCGCACGCTCGACGAGCGCGCGCTGGGCCGGGGGCGACGACCGCAACGCATGGATCAGAGGCAGGGTCGTCTTGCCCTCGCGCAGGTCGTCGCCGAGGCGCTTGCCGATGTCCTCCGCATTCCCCGAGTAATCGAGTACGTCGTCAATCATCTGGAATGCGGTTCCCAGGCTGGCGCCGTAGCGGGCGCACGCGGATTCGGTCGCCATATCGGCGCCCGCGAGGACGGCGCCAATGCGCGCGGCTGCCTCGAAGAGCGTGGCCGTCTTGCGTTCGACCACCATCAAGTAACGCGCCTCGTCGACCGACGGGTCGTGCACGTTCATAAGTTGAAGGACTTCGCCTTCGGCAATCCGATTGGTCGCGTCGGCCAGGATGCGCATCACTCGCATGCTTCCCACGTCGACCATCATCTGGAACGAGCGCGAATACAGGAAGTCCCCCACCAGGATGCTCGCGGCGTTGCCAAACATCGAGTTCGACGTCGGCCGCCCCCGTCGCAGGTCCGACTCGTCGACGACGTCGTCGTGCAGCAGCGTGGCCGTGTGAATGAACTCGATTACGGCGGCGAGCTGTGTATGCGCAGTCCCTCGGTAACCAAGGGCGCGGGCGATCAGAAGGAGCACGGCCGGACGCAGCCGCTTGCCTCCACCGCTGATGATGTACTCGCCGATCGTGCCGATCAGCGCGATATCCGAGCGCAGGCGCCCGCGGATCACGGCGTCGACGGCGCGCATGTCTTCCGCGATCGGCGCGAGGATCTGGGCCAGTTCGGGCGTGCCCGTTGGCGAGAATGGCATGGCAGACGCGTGTGGCACGTGCGGTCGGGGATCTTCCAACGGGCGGCTGGCATTATAGGAGCCGGGGTGTCAGGGGCACCCCGGGACGTACGATCGCAGCGGCCACGTACCGGCGTTTGACTCGGCCTCGCCGGCACTGAGATAATGCTCAGCTTTCCGAATGGCCGGGCCCGGTCGGCCAGATACGCCGAGGCCCAGGAGTGCAGACATGTTCGCGGTGATCAAGACGGGGGGCAAGCAGTATCGCGTTGCTCCCGGTGACAAGTTGAAGGTCGAAGCGCTACCCGTGGAAACGGGGCAGCAGGTCACGCTCGATCAGGTACTCGCCGTCGGCGGCAGTGGAGGGGTGCGCGTCGGCACGCCGCTCGTCGCGGGGGCGGCGGTGACCGCGACCGTGCTCGCACACGGCCGACACCCGAAAGTGAAGATTTTCAAGTTGCGCCGGCGCAAGCACTTCCAGAAGCATGCCGGACACCGGCAGAACTTCACTGAACTTCGCATCGATTCGATCGGCGGCTGAGGCCGCCCGGTACGGCAGAGAAGAGGTCAGACCATGGCACACAAGAAGGCGGGCGGATCGTCGCGCAACGGGCGCGACTCGCAGGCCAAGCGGCTCGGGGTCAAGGTGTTCGGCGGCGAGGCGATCTCGGCCGGCGCGATCATCGTGCGCCAGCGCGGCACGAAGTTTCACCCCGGCGACAACGTCGGCGTGGGGCGCGATCACACGCTGTTCGCGCTGGTCGATGGCACCGTGAGTTTCGCAGTTCGGGGAGAAAACAACCGGCAGACCGTCAGCGTAGTACCGCAGGCCGGCTGAGATCGCCGGCAGACGCTGAGGACTCAACCGCAAAAGCCCTGCCGCGATCCGGCAGGGCTTTTTCGTTTGAAACGCATGCCATGAAGTTCGTCGACGAAGCACGCATCGAAGTCATCGCCGGGCGCGGCGGCGACGGCAGCGCGTCGTTTCGCCGCGAGAAGTTCATTCCGAAGGGCGGCCCCGACGGCGGCGACGGCGGTCGGGGCGGCAGCGTCTGGGCGATCGCCGATCGCAACATCAACACGCTGATCGACTACCGCTACACGCGCAGGTTCGAAGCGGAAGACGGCGAACCCGGTCGGGGCTCCGATTGCTACGGCGCGGCGGGCAAGGACATCGAGTTGCGCGTACCGGTCGGCACCGTGATCTCCGACGAGGAAACTGGCGCCGTGATCGCCGATCTGGCCACCGACGGCCAGCGCGCCCTGCTCGCGAAGGGCGGTGCGGGCGGACTCGGCAACCTGCACTTCAAGTCGAGTACGAACCGTGCCCCGCGGCAGTTCACCAAAGGTGAACCCGGCGAGCGTCGCTTGCTACGACTCGAGTTGCGCGTGCTCGCCGACGTGGGCCTGCTCGGCATGCCCAATGCGGGCAAGTCCACCTTGATCGCTGCCGTGTCGAACGCACGGCCGAAGATCGCCGACTATCCGTTTACGACCCTCAGCCCGCACCTGGGCGTCGTCCGGCTGGAAGCGGGGCACGGCTTCGTGATCGCCGACGTGCCCGGGCTCATCGAAGGGGCGGCCGAAGGCGCGGGCCTCGGTCACCAGTTCCTGCGCCACCTGAGCCGGACGCGGCTGCTGCTGCACGTACTGGACATCGCACCGGTCGATCCGGAAGCCGATCCGGTCGACGAAGCGCGCGCCATTGTGGCCGAGTTGAAGAAGTACGACCCGGCTCTGTATCGCAAGCCGCGTTGGCTCGTGCTCAACAAGATCGACCTCGTGCCGAGTGACGAGCGCGCAGGACGCATCGAGAAGATCCGTCGGCGGCTTCGGACAAGGGCGCCCATCTTCGCGATCTCGGCGGCCACCGGCGAGGGCTGCCGCGAGTTGATGTGGGCCGTGCACCGTTTCCTCTTCGTAGAGACGCCGGCGGTCGAGGCGACGAACGATCCACGCTTCGTCGCCGGAGCCGAACTGTCATGACTTCGCCGTCCGTGATCGCCTCGGCGCGGCGTGTCGTCGTCAAGGTTGGCAGCAGCCTGGTCACCAACGAAGGCCGCGGACTCGACCTCGACGCCATCACGCGCTGGGCCGAGCAGATCGCGGCAGTCCACGGGCTCGGCAAGCAGGTGCTGCTGGTGTCGAGCGGCGCGATCGCCGAAGGCATGCAGCGGCTCGGTTGGACCAGGCGCCCGCAGCAGATCCATGAACTGCAGGCAGCCGCCGCCGTCGGGCAGATGGGTCTGGCGCAGGCGTACGAGGCGCGCTTCCGTGCGCTGGGTCTGCGCACGGCGCAGGTGCTGCTGACGCATGCCGACCTGGCCGATCGGGCGCGGTATCTGAACGCTCGCTCGACGCTGTTCACGCTGCTCGAACTCGACGTCGTCCCGGTGATCAACGAGAACGACACGGTCGTCACCGACGAGATCAAGTTCGGCGACAACGACACGCTGGGCGCGCTGGTCACCAACCTGGTCGAAGCCGACGCGCTCGTGATCCTGACCGACCAGGCGGGCGTGTTCAGCGCCGACCCGCGGCGCGAGCCGGCGGCCACACTGATCGCGGAGGCGCAGGCGGGCGATCCGTACCTGGAAACGATCGCCGGGGGCGTGGGCAGCGGGATTGCGCGAGGCGGGATGATCACCAAGATTCTTGCGGCCAAGCGCGCTGCGCGCAGTGGTGCGCATACCGTGATCGCGTCGGGACGCGAACCCGACGTGCTGACGCGGCTGGCGCGCGGCGAGCGCATCGGCACGCAGCTCACGGCGGCGATGCCGATGCTGACCGCCCGCAAGCAATGGCTCGCCGATCACCTGCAGTTGAAGGGACGGGTCGTCGTCGACGACGGGGCGGCGCGTGCGCTGCGCGCGGACGGCAAAAGTCTGCTGCCGATCGGCGTGATCGAGGTACAGGGCGAATTCGCACGCGGCGACGTGATCGCCTGCGTCGACCGCAACGGCCGCGAGGTCGCACGCGGCCTTGTCAACTACGCCAGCAGCGAAGCGCGCCTGATCGCGCGCAAGCCCACCAGCGAAATCGAATCGATCCTCGGTTTCATCGAGGAGCCCGAGCTGATACATAGAGACAACCTCGTTCTGAGCTGAAAGCTCAGAACGAGGTTGCGTCGAAGGCTAACCTGCCGCAGGCAGGTTAAGGCAGCGCAGCCGCCGGCCGCAGACACAACTGCCGCGAAGCGGCTTTCAGCGGTTCTGAGCTGAAAGCTCAGAACGAGGTTGCGTCGAAGGCTAACCTGCCGCAGGCAGGTTAAGGCGGCGCAGCCGCCGGCCGCAGACACAACTGCCGCGAAGCGGCTTTCAGCGGTTCTGAGCTGAAAGCTCAACACCAAGTCGCGTCGGAGACCAATCTGCCGCAGGCGGGCTAAAGCGGCGCAGCCGTCGGCAGGAGACACAACCGCCGCGAAGCGGCTTTTGGTTCCTGGGCTGAAAGCTCAGAACGAGGTTGTGCCGAAGCCCACGATCGCCTACGCGTCGGGCGGTTGCGTCGCGGGCGCTGGGGGGGGGCCGTGTTCGGCGCGTTCTCCGGCGGCCGGCCGCCGCGACTCTCCACGCCGCCCGCTACGGAACACGAAGCGCGACAGCTCGGCCAGCGCCTGCTGATACACGGCACGCTTGAACTCGATCACCGTGTCCAGCGGCACCCAATACTCGTGCCAGCGCCAAGCGTCGAATTCGGGCTTTTCGCTGCGGCGCAGGCAGACGTCGCAGTCGCGCGCAAGCAACCGCAGCAGAAACCAGATCTGCTTCTGCCCGCGGTAGTTGCCTCGCAGATCGCGCCGGATCCACTGCTCGGGTACGTCGTAGCGCAGCCATTCACGCGTGCGGGCGATGACCTTCACTTGCTCGGGCTTCAACCCGATCTCCTCGTACAGCTCGCGAAACATCGCTTGCTCGGGAGACTCGCCGTGCTTGATCCCGCCCTGCGGGAACTGCCACGAATGCTGCCTTACGCGCTTACCCCAGAAGACCTCGTTGCGATGGTTGAGCAGGATGATGCCGACATTCGGGCGGTACCCGTCCTTGTCCAGCATGCCGTTACCTGAAGCTTTATCATCTGCGGCCCATTATAGGACCGCGTTTGCACGAGCCACCGCGGCACATTCACGCGATGCGCGCATCCGCCTTTTTCATCTCGACGCTGAAGGAAGCCCCGGCCGACGCCGAGGTCGTCAGCCACAGGCTGATGACCCGGTCCGGCATGATCCGCAAGCTCGCTGCCGGCATCTACAACTACCTGCCGATGGGGCTGCGCTCGATCCGCAAGATCGAGAACATCATTCGCGAGGAGATGAACCGGGCCGGCGCGGTCGAGCTGCTGATGCCCGTCGTTCAGCCGGGCGAGCTGTGGATGGAATCGGGCCGCTGGTACAAGATGGGTCCCGAGCTGTTGCGATTGAAGGACCGGCACGACCGCGACTTCATCATCCAGCCGACCTCGGAGGAGGTGATCGCCGACATCGTGCGCGCGCTGGTGACCAGCTACAAGCAGTTGCCGATCAACTTCTATCACATCCAGACGAAGTTCCGCGACGAGCGACGCCCGCGCTTCGGGCTGATGCGCGGCCGCGAGTTCACGATGAAGGACGCGTACTCGTTCGATCGCGACGACGCCGGCTGCATGAAGAGCTACCAGGCGATGTTCGACGCGTACGTCCGCATCTTCACCCGGATGGGGCTGAAGTTCCGGGCGGTCGCGGCCGACACGGGCAAGATCGGCGGCACCGCGAGCCAGGAGTTCCAGGTCATCGCCGACACCGGCGAAGACGCGATCGCGTACAGCACCGAGTCCGACTACGCGGCCAACATCGAAATGGCCGAAGCGCTGCCCGCGATCGAGCGGCGCGCGACGCCGCAGGAAACGCTCAAGAAAGCGCCGACCCCGGGCAAGGAGAAGTGCGAGGACGTCGCCGAGTTGCTCGGCCTGCCGTTGGAGCGCACGGTCAAATCGATCGTGCTCGCGGTCGACAGGGCCGACGAGCGCGGCGCAGCCGCGACCGAGATCTGGTTGCTGCTCGTCCGCGGCGATCACGAGCTGAACGAAGTCAAGGCGGGCAAGCTGCCGGGGCTTGCCGACGGCTTCCGCTTTGCGACCGACGCGGAGATCCGCGAGCACTTCGGCTGCAGGCCCGGCTACCTCGGCCCAATCGCGCCGCGCAGGCCGATCCGCATCGTCGCCGACCGCACGGTCGCGAACATGAGCGACTTCGTCTGCGGCGCGAACGAGGAGGACTTCCATTACACCGGCACGAACTGGGGCCGCGACCTGCCCGAGCCGGATCTGGTCGCCGACGTCCGCAACGTGGTCGCCGGCGATCGTTCGCCCGACGGACGCGGCGTGCTCGCGATCCAGCGCGGCATCGAGGTCGGCCACGTGTTCGCCGGCCTGCCGTACGCGCAGACGATGCGCCTTTCGTATGTCGACGAGAAAGGCCAGAGCCGGCCGATGGTGATGGGCTGCTACGGCATCGGGGTTACGCGCCTGCTCGGCGCGGCGATCGAGCAGAACCACGACGAGCGCGGAATCATCTGGCCCGACGCGATCGCGCCGTTTACCGTCGTGATCTGCCCGGTCAACTACCGGCAGTCCGAGCAGGTGCGACAGGTCGCCGATCAGGTTCACGCCGAACTGCAGGCTGCCGGCGTGGACGTGATCCTCGACGATCGCGGCGAGCGGCCCGGCGCGATGTTCGCCGACTGGGAGCTGATCGGTGTGCCGCACCGGATCACGGTCGGCGAGCGCGGCTTGAAGGAAGGCAAGCTCGAGTACGTTCACCGGCGCAGCCTGCAGCCGACGATGATCGGGGCGGGCGATGCGCTTTCGTTCATCCGCAGCCAGCTCGCGGTCTGAGCGCGGCTTCAACGCGGGGCGGCGGCGCGCGGCCGCCGCGGCCGCCGCGGCACCTCTGCTCGCGACGGTTCCGCGCTTCGCCTTCGCCGGCGCGCAGCAGTACGAACCGCTCGCCGATGCGGTGCGCAACGCGCTTGCGGCGGCGATTGCCGATCCGCGCCCGCCGGTGCGCACGTTCAACGACATCGACGAGCGCGTCGCGTTCATCGAATGGCTCGGCGCCATGTCGGAGCGGCTGAAACCGAAGAAGACCGACTACCGGACCCGCATGGAGTTCCTGCGCACGCTCGACTACGAGTGCGTGCGCGCGGGACTCGACCGCCAGATGGTGCTCGGCCTGATCCAGGTCGAAAGCAACTTCCGCAAGTACGCGATCAGCGCGGCCGGGGCGCGCGGCTACATGCAGGTGATGCCGTTCTGGACCAAGGTGATCGGCGACGGCGACGCGCGCAAGCTCTTCGACATGCGCACCAACCTGCGCTACGGCTGCGTGATCCTGCGCCACTACCTCGATATCGAGCAGGGCGACCTGTTCCGCGCGCTCGGCCGCTACAACGGCAGCCTCGGGCGCCCCGAATACCCGAACGCGGTGCTCGCCGCCTGGAAGCGGCACTGGAACTACGTTCCGAAGGCGCGGCCGCGCGCCTGAGCGGGGCCCGTTTGCGGCCGGCGCTCAGCGCTTGGGCAGGCCGGGCATGCCGCCCAAGGCGCCTTTGACGCCGCCGAGTCCGCGCATCATCTTCGCGAGCCCGCCCCTTTTCATCTGCTTCATCATCGCCTGCATCTGCTCGAACTGATTGAGCAGGCGGTTGACTTCCTGCACCGGAACGCCGCTGCCGGCGGCAATGCGGCGCTTGCGCGAGGCCTTGATCAGCTCGGGCTTCGCGCGTTCGGCCGGGGTCATCGAGTTGATGATCCCTTCGAGGCGGCGGATCTGTCGGTCGGTGTCCTGCTCGTTGATTCTGCCTGCGGCCTGCTGGAACTGCGCGGGCAGCTTGTCGAGCAGCCCGCCCAGGCCGCCCATCTTGCGCATTTGCGCGACCTGTTCCTTGAAGTCGTTCAGGTCGAAGCGTTCGCCCGACTGCATGCGTTTGGCGAGCTTCTCGGCCGCCTGCACGTCGATCGATTTCTTGACGTCCTCGACCAGCGCGACGATGTCGCCCATGCCGAGCACGCGGCCGGCCATCCGTTCGGGGTCGAAGCGCTCGAGCCCGCCGATCTTCTCGGCGACGCCAACGAACTTGATCGGCTTGCCGGTCACGTGCCGCACCGAAAGCGCTGCGCCGCCGCGCGCGTCGCCGTCGAGTTTGGTGAGGATCACGCCCGTCAGCGGCAGCCGCTCGGCGAAAGCTTTCGCGGTGTTGACGGCGTCCTGGCCGAGCATCGCGTCGACGACGAACAGCGTCTCGATCGGCTGGACCGCCGCTTCGAGCGCGGCGACCTCCTGCATCATCGCCTCATCGATCGCGAGCCGCCCGGCGGTGTCGACGATCAGCACGTCGAAGAAATGCCGCCGCGCGTGATCCAACGCACGCTGCGCGATCGCGATCGGCGCGTCGCTCGTTGCGCTCGGGAAGAACTCGGCGCCGGCCTGGCTGCTCACTGCCCTCAACTGCTCGATCGCGGCGGGACGGTAGACGTCGGTCGAAACCGTCAGCACCTTCTTCTTGCGCTCGTCGATCAGCCACTTGGCGAGCTTGGCGGCGGTCGTCGTCTTGCCCGCGCCCTGCAGGCCGGCAAGCAGGATCACCGCGGGCGGCTGCGTGGCGAGGTTCAGCTCGCGCTCGCGCGCGTCGAGATCGCCGCCCATCAACTGCGTCAATTCGCGGTGGACGACCCCGACCAGCGCCTGGCCGGGAGTGAGGCTGCCGACGACTTCCTCGCCGAGCGTCTTGTCCTTGACGCGCGCGATGAACTCGCGCACGACCGGCAGCGCCACGTCGGCTTCGAGCAGCGCGACGCGGATCTCGCGCAGCATTTCCTGCGTGTTCGCCTCGGTCAGACGGGCCTGGCCGCGCATCGTCTTGGCGATGCGCGCGAGCTTGTCGGTCAGTTGGTCCAGCATCGGGGATTGGCGCAAAGGCGAGCGCTTTGCGCGTGGTATATAGGGGCGCTATGCGTTCCGGCGCATTCTACGTCGTCGCTCATCTCGTCGTCGCCGCCCTGTATCTGCTGCTGGCGCTGCGCGCGTGGCGCTCTTTGCAGGGCGATGTCGCCGGACCGGCGCCGGCCGACTGGTCGGCGTTTGCGCTGCCGGCGATCGCGCTGCTGCATGGCGCGCTGCTGGCGGCCGCGATCTTCGGCGACGGCGTCTTCCGCTTCGGCTTCGCGCAGGCGCTGTCGGCCACGCTGCTGCTCGCGGTGCTGATCGTCTGGGGCGAGGGCTTCTTCGTGCCGATGCGCGGGCTGCAGCTTTTCGTGCTGCCGCTGGCCGCCCTGTCGACTGTGCTGCCCGCGCTGTTCCACGGCGTACCGGTCGCCGCGGCGAGCGACACGCTCGCGTTGCGCGTGCACCTGCTCGTGGCGATCTCCGCTTACAGCCTGCTGACGATCGCCGCGATGCACGGCCTGCTGATGGCGTCGATGGACCGCCACCTGCACGGCAGCGTGAGCGAAAGCAGCGGGACCTTCGGTCGCATCCTGCGCGAAGTGCCGCCGCTGCTGGCGATGGAGCGACTGCTGTTCCGCCTGATCGGTGCCGGTTTCGTGCTGCTCACGGCGACCGTCGTCTCCGGCGTGTTCTTCACCGAACTGCTGTTCGGCCGGCCGCTGCGCTTCGATCACAAGACCGTGTTCACGATCGCTTCGTGGCTGGTGTTCGCCGGGCTGCTCGCCGGCCGTTTCGTCTTCGGCTGGCGCGGACGCACGGCCTTGCGCTGGACGCTCGCCGGTTTCCTGATGCTGCTGCTCGCCTATGTCGGCAGCCGTTTCGTGCTCGAGGTGATCCTGCAGAGGGTCTGATGGGCCGCATCCTGTTCTTCGTTCTGATCGGCATCGCGGCGTACGTCGTCTATCGCTGGTGGCGCGCTTCGCAGCGGATCGAGCGGGCGCGCGCCGAGGCGGCCGCGAAGGGGCGCAGCGAAGCGATGGTCCGCTGCGACGTGTGCGGCCTGAACCTGCCGCAGTCGGAGGCGCTCGCCGGCGGCGAGCGCTGGTACTGCAGCGAAGAGCATCGCCGCCGGGCCGGCGGCGGTTGAACGCCGGCGCGGCGGCGATGGGCGTGCGTCTGTTCGGTGCCGAGCCGGCGGTCGAGCCCGCCTGGCGCACGCTCGAATACTTCGCGCTGGCGCGCGTGCTGGTGGCGAGCGCGCTTGTGCTGTCGGTCGCGGCGTTCGGCGCGCCGCTGGCCGCGCGCGGTGCGGTGGAGCTCGATGGCCCGAAAGTCCTGGCCGGCAGCCTCGTGTATTTCGCGCTCGCCGCCGGTCTGGCGATGGCCGCGTTCTTCGTGCGCCGCCGTTTCATGCTGCAGGTCGCCGGACAACTGGCGGTCGACCTCGCCGTGATCTCGTCGATGCTGGTGCTCGGCGGCGGACTGCGCAGCGGCGTGATGATCCTGTACCTGCTGCCGCTCGCGGGCGCATCGCTGCTGCTGCCGACGGCCGCCGCGTTCTTCGTCTGCTCGATCGCGGTGATCGTGCTGCTGGTCGACACCTTCCTGCGGCAGTTGCAGGGGACCGGCGCTGATGCGCTTGTCTTCCAGGCCGGCCTGTACGGGGCGGCGCTGTTCGCGATCACCGGACTGCTGCGGCTGCTGTCGGCGCGGCTCGCGGCGCAGGAGCGGCTCGCGCAGTTGCGCGGCCGCGATCTCGAAAGCCAGCTCGAGATCAACCGGCTCGTGATCGCGCAGATGGAGCAGGGCGTGATCGTGGTCGACGCCGACACGCGCGTGCGCGCCAACAACCGCGCCGCGCGCGTGCTGCTCGGCATGAATCCGAACGTGCAGTTGACCGGTCAGCGGCTGCGCGACTTTCCTGCACTGCGGCCTTTGACCGAAGCCTTCGCGCACTGGCTGGAAGCCGAGCGCGCGGCCGGCGTCTGGTCCAACAGCGTGATCCAGCCGGTCGCGCGCGCCGACGGTACCGAGCCGGTCGGCGACCTGCAGTTGCGCGCGCGTTTCGCGCGGCCGCCGTCGGACGGCGGCGGCGAATTCGTGATCTTCCTGGAGGACGTGCGCGCGGTCGAAGAGCGCGCGCAGCAGCTCAAGCTTGCCGCGATGGGGCGGCTGACGGCGTCGATCGCGCACGAGATCCGCAATCCGCTGGCCGCGATCAGCCATGCCGGCCAGCTGCTCGCCGAGGAGACCCAGGCGCCGCTGCAGCAGCGGCTGACCAGCATCGTGCGCGAGAACACGCTGCGGCTGAACCGGCTGGTCGAGGATGTGCTGCGCGTGGCGCGGCGCGAACCGCCCTTGGGCGACGATATCGACCTCGGGCCTTTCGCCGAGCAGTGGCTCGCCGAATTCGTGCGGGATCGCGCGGTTGCCCCCGGCGTCATCGCGCTCCAGGTGCAGCCCGGCCTCGACGTCAAGTTCGAGCAGTCGCATCTGCGGCAGATCCTGTACAACCTCGTCGACAACGCGCTGCGCTACGCGTCGGGGCGGCCGCGCAGCGTCGAGCTGATCGCCGAGCGCGCGCCCGACGACGGCGGCCGCGTGCGCTTGTGGGTGTTCGACGACGGCCCCGGCATCGCCGCCGAAGCGCGCAACGCGCTGTTCGAACCCTTCTACACGACGCACGCGCGCGGCACCGGGCTCGGGCTGTACATCGCGCGCGAGTTCTGCCTCGCCAACCGGTCGGACCTCGTCTACGGCGCGCGCCGCGAACTGGACGGCAGCTCGCGCGAGGGCTTCCTCGTGCGCTTCGCCCGAACCGGCACGATCGGCGCCGACGAGCACGGGTTCTTGGATACGATGCCGGTGCGATGAACGAGAAGACCAACGCGCGCGCGGAGGAGCGGCCGGCCGGCGAGGCGCGCCGGCTGCCGGCCGTGCTCGTCGTCGACGACGAGGCCGATCTGCGCGAACTGCTCGCGCTGACGCTGGTGCGTCTGGGACTGGACGTCGATACGGCCGACTCGCTCGCGCAGGCGCGCGAGCGGCTGGCGCACGGCCGCTATGCCTTGTGCCTCACCGACATGCGGCTGCCCGACGGCACCGGGCTGGACCTCGTGCGCGAAGTCGCGCAGGGCAACGGTCCGCCGATCGCGGTGATCACGGCCTTCGGCAGCGCGGAGAACGCGGTCGCCGCGCTGAAGGCTGGCGCCTTCGACTATCTCACCAAACCAGTCGACCTGGAGCAGCTTCGTTTGCTCGTGCGCTCTGCCCTGCGCGAGGAACCGCAGATCGTGGCGCAGCGCCCGGCGGTCGCCGGCACCGACGCCGCGGTTTCGCGCCTGCTCGGCGAAACGCCGGCGATGCGGCAGCTGCGCGCGATGATCGAGCGCGTGGCGCGCAGCATGGCGCCGGTGGCGATTCTCGGCGAGTCGGGCAGCGGCAAGGAACTGGTCGCGCGCGCGATCCACGACGCTTCGGCCCGGCGCGCGCTGCCGTTCGTGGCGGTCAATTGCGGCGCGATTCCGGAAACGCTGATGGAGGCCGAGTTCTTCGGCTACCGCAAGGGCGCGTTCACCGGTGCCGATCGCGATCGCGACGGCTTCTTCCACGCCGCGGCCGGCGGCACCCTGTTCCTCGACGAGGTCGCCGAGCTGCCGCTCGCGATGCAGGTCAAGCTGCTGCGCGCGATCCAGGAGCGGCGCGTGCGCAAGGTCGGTGCGACGGCCGAGGAGCCGGTCGACGTGCGCATCCTGAGCGCCACGCACCAGGACCTGTCGAAGCTGGTCGCGGCGGGCCGCTTCCGGCAGGACCTGTACTACCGGCTCAACGTCATCGAGCTGCACGTACCGAGCCTGCGCGAACGCGTCGACGACATTCCGCTGCTGGCCGACGCGATCCTCGCGCGGCTTGCGGCGCGCGGATCGGAGGCACGCGCGACGCTGTCGGGTGCGGCGGTCCAGGCGTTGAAGCGGCACCCGTTCCCGGGCAACGTACGCGAGCTGGAGAACGTGCTCGAGCGCGCCGTCGCGCTGGCCGGCGGCGGCGAACTGCAGCCGCTCGATCTGATGCTGCCGCACGCCGAAGTCGACCTGCTGCTCGAACCCGAGAACGATGTGCCGGCCGACGGACTCGCCGCGGAGACCGCAGTCGCCGGCGAAGAGGCGGGCTACGAGATCAACGACGGCGTGCCGAATCACCTGCCCGCCTACCTCGACGCGCTCGAACGCCAGGCGATTCGCGCCGCGCTGCTGAAGACGCGCCACAACCGGACGGCCGCGGCGCAGCTGCTGGGCATCACGTTCCGGCAGCTGCGTTACAGGATGCAGCGGCTGGGGCTCAAGTGAGCGCGCGATCCGACGACGGTTGGCCGCTGCTGACGGTGGCGGCCGACGGCTGGGTCGGCGGCGCGCGGCGGGATCCATCGCCTCACTTCGACGCGCGCCCTGCGGGCAGCGCGATCGAGCTGCTCGTCATTCACAACATCAGTCTGCCGCCGGGCGCTTTCGGATCCGGCGCCATCGCACGGCTGTTCACGAATCGGCTCGACACCGCCGCGCATCCGTTCTTCGCGACGCTGGCCGGCGTGCGCGTTTCGGCGCACTTTCTGATCGAACGCGACGGCGCGCTGACGCAGTTCGTCTCCTGTCTGGACCGCGCCTGGCACGCGGGCGCGTCCGAGTTCGACGGGCGTCCGCGCTGCAACGACTTTTCGGTCGGCATCGAGCTCGAGGGTACCGACTTCGCCCCGTTCGAGGCCGCACAGTACGCGACGCTCGCGTCGCTGACACGGGCGCTGCGCGCCGCTTATCCGTTGCGCGCGGTACGCGGACACGCGGACATCGCGCGCGACCGCAAGACCGATCCCGGTCCCTTCTTCGACTGGCCGCGCTACGCGCGGCTCGCCGCCCTCGATCCCGCGCTGCTGCCGGTGAACGCGCGCATCTGACGCGCCGCCGCTGCGTCTTCGCCTGCATCGCTCGCATCGCTCGCATCGCGCAGCGACGTGCTGCGATGCATTGCGACTTTCTTGTTGAGTTTGGGAAAAACATTCCCTATGATCCGGCCACACTAAACGTTGTACGTGGTATCCGCTTTGGCTCAATATCTTGTGGTCGCGATCGGAGCAGGTGGAGATCGCCGAGTTGGGCGTAAGACGCGCAGGGACGGAGTCCGGCGCGCGGCGGGCGGCACGGCGGCGTCGATGAACGACAACAACACCTTGTAGTGCGCTCGCGTCCGCACGCGTCGCGCAGGAACTGGCAACGGCAACAACCCGCAGCAACACGGAGGTCGAATGCAGTATCAGGAGGCGAGCGCGGTCACGCAGTCGGGGGCGAGCGCGTTCCCGTCCGCGGCGCTGGAAGCGAAGGCGTCCGGCGGAGTCGGCAGCGTGGCGGCGACGTCGTACGCCGACTACAAGGTCATCCGGCGCAACGGTGCGGTGGTCGGCTTCGAGCCGTCGAAGATCGCGATCGCGATGACCAAGGCCTTCATCGCGGTGCGCGGCGGGCAGGGCGCGGCATCGGCGGCGATCCGCGAACAGGTAGAGAAGCTCACCGCGAACGTCGTCGCGGCACTGCTGCGGCGGCAGCCTGCCGGCGGCACCTTCCATATAGAGGACATCCAGGATCAGGTCGAACTGTCGCTGATGCGCGACGGCGCGCACGACGTGGCACGCGCCTACGTGCTGTACCGGGAGAAGCGGGCGCAGGAACGCGCGCGGCAGAAGGCCGAACAGCGGCCGGCTGCACCCGCGCTGACGATGATCGAGAACGACCAGCGCGTGCCGTTCGATCTGACGCGCGTCCGTGCACTGATCGAATCGGCGTGCGAGGGACTGGCCGAGTACGTCTCGGCCGAGGCGATCGTCGCTGAAACCGTGAAGAACCTGTACGACGGCGTCCCGCTCGACGAGGTCTACAAGTCGGCAATCCTCGCGGCGCGCGCGCTGATCGAGACGGATCCGGCCTACACGTACGTCACCGCGCGGCTGCTGCTGCACACGGTGCGCCGCGAGGTGCTGGGCGAGGAGGTCACGCAGGCGGCGATGGGCGAACGGTACGCGGAGTACTTCCCGCGCTTCATCAAGTACGGCATCGAGGTCGAGTTGCTCGACGAGCGGCTCGGGCAGTACGACCTGAAGCGGCTCGGCGACGCGCTGGTGGCCGACCGCGACCTGCAGTTCGGCTACCTGGGCCTGCAGACGCTCTACGACCGCTATTTCCTGCACGTCGACGAGACGCGCATCGAACTGCCGCAGGCGTTCTTCATGCGCGTCGCGATGGGGCTGGCGCTCAACGAGATCGACCGCGAGGCGCGTGCGATCGAGTTCTACGAGCTGCTGTCGAAGTTCGACTTCATGAGCTCCACGCCGACGCTGTTCAATCGGGACCCACCGCTCGCAGCTGTCGTCGTGCTACCTCACCACCGTCTCCGACGACCTCGACGGCATCTACGAGGCGATCAAGGAGAACGCGCTGCTGGCCAAGTACGCGGGCGGGCTCGGCAACGACTGGACGCCGGTGCGCGCGCTGGGCTCGCACATCCGCGGCACCAACGGCAAGAGCCAGGGCGTCGTGCCGTTCCTGAAGGTGGTCAACGACACGGCCGTGGCTGTGAATCAGGGCGGCAAGCGCAAGGGCGCCGTCTGCGGCTACCTGGAGACCTGGCACCTGGACATCGAGGAGTTCCTGGAACTGCGCAAGAACACCGGGGACGACCGGCGGCGTACCCACGACATGAACACCGCCAACTGGATTCCCGACCTGTTCATGAAGCGGGTGATGGAAAACGGCGAATGGACGCTGTTTTCCCCGTCCGACGCCCCGACCTGCACGACAAGTTCGGGCGCGCCTTCGAGGAAGCCTACCTGCGCTACGAGGACAAGGTCGCCCGCGGCGAGCTCAGGCTGCACAAGAAGATCCCGGCGGTGCAGCTCTGGCGCCGCATGCTGACGATGCTGTTCGAGACGGGCCATCCGTGGATCACGTTCAAGGACGTCTGCAACCTCCGCTCGCCGCAGCAGCACGTCGGCGTGGTGCACAGCTCGAACCTGTGCACCGAGATCACGCTGAACACCAGCGACACCGAGATCGCGGTCTGCAACCTCGGCTCGGTCAACCTGGTCGCGCACATGCGCCGCGAGGGCGACGGCTGGGCGCTCGACCACGCCAAGCTCAAGCGCACGATCCGCACCGCGATGCGGATGCTCGACAACGTCGTCGACATCAACTATTACGCAGTGGGCAAGGCGCGAAACTCGAACCTCAAGCACCGTCCGGTCGGCCTCGGCATCATGGGCTTCCAGGACTGCCTGCACCTGATGCGGCTGCCGTACGCCTCGCCCGAGGCGATGGACTTCGCCGACCGGTCGATGGAGGCGGTCTGCTACCACGCCTACTGGGCCTCGACCGAGCTGGCCGAGGAGCGCGGCCGCTATTCGAGCTTCCGCGGCAGCCTGTGGGACCGCGGCGTCCTGCCGCAGGACTCGCTGCGCCTGCTGCGCGACGAGCGAGGCGGCTACGTCGACGTCGACGAGTCGTCGGCGATGGACTGGGAGGGCCTGCGCGAGCGCATCCGCCTGCACGGCATGCGCAACTCCAACTGCGTGGCGATCGCGCCCACGGCGACGATCTCCAACATCATCGGCGTGTCGGCGTGCATCGAGCCCACCTACCAGAACCTCTACGTCAAGTCGAACCTGTCAGGCGAGTTCACGGTGGTCAACGAGCACCTGGTGCGCGACCTCAAGAAGCTCGGCCTGTGGGACGAGGTGATGGTGGCGGACCTGAAGTACTTCGACGGCTCGCTCGCCCGGATCGACCGCGTCCCCGCGGAGCTGCGCAACCTCTACGCGACCGCGTTCGAGGTCGACCCGACCTGGCTCGTCGAGGCGCGCGCGCCGACAGAAGTGGATCGACCAGGCGCAGTCGCTGAACATCTACATGGCGGGGGCGTCGGGCAAGACGCTCGACGAAACCTACAAGCTCGCCTGGCAGCGCGGACTGAAGACCACCTACTACCTGCGCACGCTGGCGGCGACGTCCGCCGAGAAGTCGACCGGACGGGGCGGCGAGCTCAACGCGGTGCCGGCCTCCGGCGGCATCGCCGCGACAGCGCCGTCGGCGAAGGCGGCGCCGGCCGCGGACGCCGAGGCTCCGGCGTTCTGCGCGTTGGACGATCCCACCTGCGAGGCTTGCCAATGAGGCAAGCCGAGCCCGGTGGGATCGCGGCGATCGCTGACGTCCGCGCTCGCGCGGACGTCAAGCCCGCGCGAGCGGGCGGCGATCGCTCCGACCACGCCTGCGGGCTTCGTGGGATCACGGCGCCCGCTCACCGCGCACGCGCATCCGCCTGAACGCCCGCCCATCATGCCGCACTCCCACGCCCCGACGACGCGCACTGTCCGCTACGGCGGCTGGATGTTCTCGGCGCCGGCGTCGTTCGCGAGCGCGATCGCGCCGGGCTGCGCGGGGCTGTACGCGGTGCAGGTGCTCAACGCCACGTGGACGCCCTGCCCGTTCGAGCCGGTCTTCTTCGGCCACGCGCAGAACCTGCTGGGTTCCGTGGTGAGCTCGCATCCGGCGTACGCGCGCTGGATCGCGCATCCGCGCGCGGGCATGGGGTTGTACGTCTCCTACGCGGCGCTGCCGTGCACGAGCGTGGAAGCGCTGCGCCACATCGTCGCCGGCCTGGTGGCGAGCTACCGGCCGGCGGCGCACGGGAACGAAGCACCGGCCGCAGGATTGCTCGGCGTGGCCGGCGAGCGGCACGGCACGCGCCACTGAAGCGCGCGCCGCCGACGAACGACGCACAGGAGGGAAGCGAGCCGATCGAGCAGGATGCACCGGGACGTGGCGCACGACGCGGGCCGATCGAGCCCTTGCGTGCGCGGCGCGCCGGACGCAGGACGTCGGGGAAGCCCCGGAGCGCGAGCCCGGACAGGACCGTGAAGTCGTACGCGCATCTGTGGATACACCGACCGTCGCGGCGCACGAGGTGGAACGCGGCCGGCAGCGACGATGCCGCGCCAGCCTCGCGCACCGTGCGTCCGACGCCGCGGAACAACGCGGCGCGGGCGAACGCAGGACCGGAGGCGCGCGGCGGCGGAGCCGCCGTGCGCCGGCTTTTCCGGCGACGGGACGGCGCCGCGGGCAACCGCGGCAACGGCAGATGCAGCGTGACGCCCACTTCGCGAGGAGGCTCTCCTTGGCCCGCTACGAGCATTTCCCCCGGCACGTGATCGACGCGCACTACCTCGGCGACTACAAGGTCTGGCTCGAATTCAACGATGGGCGCAAGGGCGTGGTCGACCTCGCGGACGAGCTGCACGGCGACGAGCTGTCGTCGCTGCGCGACCGCGGGCGCTTCGCGCAGCTCTACCTGGACTACGGCCTCGCGTCGATCGCCTGGCACGACGGGCAGGACTTCGCCCCCGAGTTCCTCTACGAAAGGCTGAAGGCCGTCAACTGACGCGACGCCGCGCCCCCCCGGGGCGCGGACCCCGAACCACGGCGGCGCCCGCGAGCGCCGCGACGACCGCAACGACAGGCACCACGCAGGAGACACCACGAGCATGCTGATCTTCGACGACGACTTCCCCGTGGCCCGGCTCGCGCCCGCGTCCCCGGCCACGCCGCAGACGGTGCGAGCGCAGAGCGTGGGCTCGATCGGATCGGGGCTGCTGTCCCGCGAGCCGGTGCACGACCTCGACGCCGACCGGCAGCAGCCGGTCACGCCGCAGGGCCGCGTGCGCGTCGAGGACAAGCGCATCATCAACGGGCGCCGACGTCAACCAGCTGGTCCCGTTCAAGTACAAGTGGGCCTGGGAGAAGTACCTGGCCACCTGCGCCAACCACTGGATGCCGCAGGAAATCAACATGTCGCGCGACATCGCGCTGTGGAAGGACCCGAACGGGCTCACCGACGACGAGCGCCGCATCGTCAAGCGCAATCTCGGCTTCTTCGTCACCGCCGACTCGCTTGCCGCCAACAACATCGTGCTTGGCACCTACCGCCACATCACGGCGCCGGAGTGCCGCCAGTTCCTGTTGCGCCAGGCCTTTGAGGAGGCGATCCACACGCACGCCTACCAGTACATCGTCGAGTCGCTCGGGCTGGACGAAGGCGAAATCTTCAATGCCTACCACGAGATCGCGTCGATCCGTGCCAAGGACGAGTTCCTGATCCCCTTCATCGACACGCTGACCGACCCGGATTTCCGGACTGGCACGCTCGAAGCCGACCAGAAGCTGCTGAAGTCGCTGATCGTGTTCGCTTGCCTGATGGAGGGCCTGTTCTTCTACGTCGGCTTCACCCAGATCCTGGCGCTCGGCCGGCAGAACAAGATGACCGGCGCGGCCGAGCAGTACCAGTACATCCTGCGCGACGAGTCGATGCACTGCAATTTCGGCATCGACCTGATCAACCAGATCAAGCTGGAGGAGCCGCACCTCTGGACGCCGCAGTTCCGCGCGGAGATCGCCGAGCTGATGCGCAGGGGCGTCGAGCTCGAGTACCGCTACGCCGAAGACACGATGCCGCGCGGCGTGCTGGGGCTGAACGCGCCGATGTTCAAGGGCTACCTGCGCTACATCGCCAACCGCCGCTGCCAGCAGATCGGCCTCGACCCGCTGTTCGACAAGGCCGACAACCCCTTCCCGTGGATGAGCGAGATGATCGATCTGAAGAAGGAACGCAACTTCTTCGAGACGCGCGTCATCGAGTACCAGACCGGCGGCGCGCTGAGCTGGGATTAGTGCCGTAGCGCGGGCGCGCGGGAAGGGTCCCGCAGCCGACAGGAGGAGGAACGCTCATGGTCTCCGCGTGGTGGCTGTTGGCCGCGGTCCTCGGCGGCGCCTGGACCGGAATGCTGCTGTTCGCGGTGCTGGCGATGGGCGGGCGGGAGGACGGCCCGCCCGCCGACCGATCGGCAGGCGGTTCGCACGACGGCTCGCTGGGCGCGGGCGGGGCCGTGTAGGGAGCCGCGGGACCCCGGTTGGCTCCCGGACGGCCACGATTCGCCGCAACGCGCGTGAGCGCGACCGACGGGGAACTGCGCTCTGAGGCGGCTGTCGCCCCCGGTCCGCGTGCACCGTGTGCGACGCCGCCGGCGACGGCGGCCGGTCGCGCCGTCCCCGACAAGTCCGCGGTCCCCAAAGTCCCCTATCGACTCACGGCAGTCGTCGGCGCTCGTGTGCCGCCGCTTGCCGCAAGACTCGCAGGTCGAACTGGCGACGACCGCCCGAAGCGAGCATTTTGGCGGACTGGGTGGAAGGACGCTTGCGCATGGAGTCCCAGTACGTGCGATCGCCGCGTCGGGATGGAGCGCGCGCAGCGCGTTGAAGGTCGCGATCTTCATGGTCGGGCGCTCGCCCCGGGCGGAATCGTGATTCTCCGAGCGACGCACCCCTAGTGTCCCGAGTCGGAGGTTCGTTGAAGAATGGAGCGATCGTGAACGAGCCGGCGGCGCAAGGGCGACGAAAACGGATGCGCTGCGCGAAGCGGTCCGAAGCGGATATCGAGAATATCCGCGAGGGCCGCGACACTGCAGCGCGCCGTTTCTCGCTCGCCTTTGCACGACGAACTTCCGACTCGGGACACGAGCTAACTCGGCGCTCGATCCGACCAGGGCTTCGGCAGTTCGTGTACGACCCCGAGTCGTGAGCGTCTGCAGGGCGTCAACGCAACGGCACTTCGCAGTAGTGCGGCCTGACCCCTCGCCGGGTCGGACTGCCGCCCGCGAAGCGGCTTCGCCCTTCCCGGGCCGGCCGGGACACCGGCTCGTCCAGAACCGGGCCCTTGCGCCGTTGGCAGCCGCTCGGCTCGAACGGGAGACCGCATGACCGACCCCTGTCCGACGGTCGCTTCCTTCTACGACAAGCTCGCGCCGTTCTATCACCTTCTCTACGGCGACTGGGACGGCGCGATCGCCAGGCAGGGCGAGGCGCTGGCGCGCTTGCTTGGCGAATCGGGGGTGTTGCCGGGGCAGCCCGTCCTCGATGCCGCGTGCGGCACAGGGACCCAGACGATCGGCCTCGCCATGCGCGGGTACCGCGTCACGGCATCGGACATCTCACCCGGTGCGGTCGAGCGATTGCGCAGCGAACTGGCAACTCGTGGCCTCCAGGCCACCGTGCGCGTCGACGATCTCCGAGCGTTGACCCAGGCTCGGTCCCGCTCCATGGCGGCGGTGCTGGCATGCGACAACAGCATTCCGCACCTGCTTTCGGACACGGAGCTGCTGCGAGCGTTCTCGAGCTGCTACCGTTGCTTGCGGCCCGGCGGCGTCGCCATCTTCTCGGTACGCGACTACGCGGCAACGCCTCGCGTCAACCCGGATGTCCGACCGTACGGCATGCGGCGCCAAGCGGGCAATCGGTTCCTGGCCGTACAGGTCTGGGAGTGGGATGGCGATCTATACGACCTGCGCATCTACCTGACCTCGGAGGCGCCCGACGGTACGTGCACAACCCAGGTCCTGCAGTGCCGCTACTACGCCGTGACGATCGACCGGCTGCTCGCGCTCCTGCGTGACGCCGGCTTCGTCGACGCCCGCCGCCTCGACGACGTCCTGTTCCAGCCGGTGCTTCTTGCGCGTCGGCCCGATGCGGTCTGACCCGACCATCGAACGGATCTCGCACGCGTTCGGGGACAGCGCGCTCTTTCCGCTCGCGCTGTCGGCCGTGGTGCATCATCGCGGCTCGCGCCGGGGCCGCCTGCATCCGCGGGCCGTCGCGCCCGAACGTCAGGGGGGCCACATGGCCGGCGGGTTCACCAAAGCGGAGCGGAAACAGTTGCGGGAGGTCGCAGGGCTCGATGTTCCAGAGCCTCGGGCGTCCGGAGATCGTTGCAAGGGGCCTGGCGCTGGGGCTCGTGCCGGAAGGTCGGTTGTCGCCTGCGCTCGCCGAGAAACTGAGGCCGCTCGTGGGCCCGCTCCGCCGATGGGCGCCGCCACGCCCGCGGGGCGATGAACCAGTGCGTGATGAAGTCTTGAGTCCCCGCAATCCGGCCCCGGCCGGACCGTGAGTCGCAGCGACCATGCGCTTTGCCATCCTCGGCAACGCCGGCTCCGGGAAGACCACCTTGGCCGGCTGGCTGGCCCGGTCGGCGGACCTCGCCGTCCTCGATCTCGATTCGGTCGCTTGGGAGCCGGACCAACCCGCCGTTGCGCGGCCGAGCGCCCTCGCCGAAGCCGACGTCGCGACGTTCTGCAGCAGTCACGCGCGCTGGGTGGTGGAAGGGTGCTACGGCGACCTGATCGAAGCCACGCTCCGGTTCCAGCCGCTTCTTGTCTTCCTGCATCCGGGGCTTGCGTGCTGCTCCGCCAACTGCGTCAACCGTCCATGGGAGCCTCGCAAGTACCCGTCCAGGCAAGAGCAGGACGCCAACCTGGAGCGCCTCCTGTCCTGGGTGGCCGGGTACTACACGCGCGACGGGTCGATGTCGCTCGTCGAGCATCGCTCGGTCTTCGCCACATACGCGGGGCGCAAGGTCGAGCTTCGGCGCGTGCCCAGGCTGGATCCGCCCGAAGCCGAGGTGCTGTCGTGGTTGCGCTGAGGGCCGGTTCCCCGCGCCGGCCGACGTCGCGCGCATGGGAAGTCGCTGCGCAACCTCGCGGCGCGCGCCGCGCATCCCGGGGATACGCGGAGCTTCCCCAGCATGGCACGCGTTCCGGGCGCTCGATCGCCGTCGTCCTCGCGTACATTGCGGCATGGACGCCACGCCGGTCTCGATCCCGATCCCGCACGCGCGGCCCGTCGCGGGACTTCTCAACCGGCCGCGAGCCGCGCGCGCCTGCTTCGTCTTCGCGCACGGCGCCGGCGCGGGCATGACGCATCCGTTCATGGCGGCATTCGCGGCGGACCTCGCGACACGCGACGTCGCGTGCCTGCGCTACCAGTTCCCGTTCATGGAACGCGGGTCGAGGCGACCCGACGCCCCGGCCGTTGCGCAGGCGGCGGTCCGCGCGGCCGTCGCGGCCGCCGCGGATCTCGCACCGGGCGTGCCGCTGTTCGCCGGCGGAAGGTCGTTCGGCGGCCGCATGACGTCGCAGGCGCAGGCCGCCGCGCCGCTCCCGCGCGTGCGCGGCGTGTGCTTCCTCGGGTTCCCGCTGCACCCCGCCGGCAAGCCCGGCGTCGCCCGCGCGGCGCACCTCGCCGACGTCTGCGTGCCGATGCTCTTCCTGCAGGGCGATCGCGACGCGCTTGCCGACCTCGCCTTGCTCCGTCCGATCGTCGAGCAGCTGGGTCCACGCGCCAGCCTCGTCGTGATTCCCCGGGCGGATCATTCGTTCCACGTTCCCGCGCGCAACGATCAGGCGGAGGCCGACGTACGCCGTCGACTCGCTGAGGCGTTGGCAGGCTGGATGGCCGCGGCCGACGGCCGCTAGCCGGGAAGCGCGCCCCTGCCGGAGGCGCGTCCGGCACCCCGTCGTCCGCCATCCTCCACCGGACCGCGCCATGCGGCCTTGATAGCATCGCGCCATGTCCCCCCGCCTTCCTGGTCACCCGAGTCCCGGCGACGCGGTCGTCGAGACGCTGCACAACGGCGTCCGCGTCGCGGTCTTCCGGGAGCCGCGGATGGCCACTGCGGCGATCAGCGTCTTCGTTCGCGCAGGCAGCGACCACGAGAGCGCGCGGCTGAACGGCGTCGGCCACGTCATCGAGCACATGGCGTTCAAGGGCACGCGCACGCGCGACTGCCAGCAGGTCAACCTCGACGCGGAGCGGCTCGGCGCCGACGTCGACGCGCACACCGACAAGGACCACACCGCGTTCCACATGCGCGGGCTCGCGGGCGACGCGGCGTCGCTGGTCGCGATGCTCGGCGACATCGTCACGCGCTGCAGCTTCCCCGAGCCGGAGCTGGAGCGCGAGCGGCAGGTGCTGCTGCAGGAGTTCGCCGAGGACGACGACGATCCGGTGTCGACCGCGTACAAGCGCTTCGACCGGGCGTGCTACGGCGAGCACCCGGCCGGGCAGCCGGTGATCGGAACGCGCGCGAACCTGCGGCGCTTCACCCGCAGCGACCTCGTCGCGCACGTCGCCCGGCTGTACGCGGGCGCGAACACCGTCGTCGCGGTGGGCGGCGATGTCGATCCCGTCGCGATCGTGCGCGCCGCCGCGCGCGCCTTCGACGCGATGCCGCCTGCCGGCGGGGATCCCCTCTCCCCGCCGGCCTGGATCGGCGGCGTGCGCGCACGCCGGCTGCCCGGTTGCAGCCAGGCGCACGTCATCGCGGGCTATCCGATTCCGCCGCGCTCGGGCGACTACGAGCCCTTCGCCGTCGCCGCCGCGGTCTTCGGCAGGGGCATGAGCTCGCCCCTCCTCGACGAGCTGCGCGAGCGGCGCGGCATCGTCTACCACGCGGACTGCTCGGCCGACGTGCGCGACACCTGCGGACAGCTGGTGATCGAGGCCTCGATGGCACCCGGCGCGGTGAGATCCTACGCAGCCGAGGTGTCCCGGATGCTGCGTGACCACGCCGCGACGATCGATCCGAGCGCCGTGCAGCGCGCCCGCAACCAGATCCGGGTGGCCGTGGCGCGCGACCACGAATCGGCGCCCGAGCGGCTCGAGCGCGCCGCCCTCGACCTCTTCTCGTACGGCCGCATCCTCTCGTTCGACGAACACATGGACCGCATCGCTCAGGTCACGCCCGATCAGGTCCGCGACGCGTTCGCGCGCATGCTCCGGGCGCCCGCTGCCGTCGCGGTGGCGGGCGCCTACGGGCGTGGCGAGGAGCATCGCGTCGCGCAGCTGCTGCCCGGCGCACGGGCCGCGTGCTCCGCGATCGGAACCTGACCGGGAGGACCATCGCCGCGGGCGCCGGTGGACGGCGCTCTGGCACCCTCGGCTGGGGTCCCCCGACCATGGATTCCACGATCGCCTCCGCCGCCCGCGCCCTCGCCGTCGGCGATCCGCTCGGTGCCCTGAAGCGCGTCGGCCTGCGCGGCGACCCGCCCGCGCTCGCGCTGCGCGGCATCGCCATGGCCCAGCTCGGCGAGTACCCGCGTGCCCGCGAGCTGTTGAGGAAGGCGGCCCGCGGCTTCGGCCCGCGCGAGCCGCTGGCACGCGCCCGCTGCGTCGTCGCGGAGCTCGAGGTGGCCCTCGCCCTGCGCGACCTCGGCGGCTCGCCGCGCACGCTGGCCGATGCCTCGGCCACGCTCGAAGCGCGCGCCGACCGCACGAACGCGCTGCACGCGCATCTCGTCGCGGTCCGCCGGCTGCTCCTGCTCGGCCGCCTCGACGACGCCGCGGCCGCCCTCGCGCGCCTGGACGCGAGCGGGTTCCCTCCGCCCCTGCTCGCGGTCGCCGAGCTGGCGGCGGCCGAGATCGCGCTGCGCTCGCTGCGCACGGCGACGGCGCGGGCCGCCCTCGGCCGCGCCCACGAGGCAGCGGTGCGCGCCCGTGTGCCTGCGCTGCGGGCCGAGGTGGACGCGATGCGCGCCGCGCTGGATCGGCCGGCCGCCCGCGCGCTCCACGGCGGCGGCGATCGGTCGCTCCGCCTCGACGACGTCGAAGCGCTGCTCGCGTCGGGCGCTGTCGTCGTGGATGCCTGTCGTCGCGGGCTGCGCGCCGGCGCAACGTGGCGATCGCTCGCGCGCCGGCCGGTGCCGTTCGCGCTTCTGCGCGCCCTCGCCGAGGCGTGGCCCCGCGACGTCGACCGGCACGCCCTGATCGCGCGCGCGTTCCGGACACGCCGGCCCGACGAGACGCATCGCGCGCGCCTGCGCGTGGAGATCGGCCGCCTGCGCGCACTCGTCGCGCCGGTGGCGCGCATCGACGCGACCGCGCGGGGCTTCACGCTCGCGCCCCATGGCGAGCGCGCGGTCGTCGTGCTCGTGCCGCCCATCGACGGCGACCAGGCGTCGCTGCTGGCGCTGCTCGGCGACGGCGCGGCGTGGTCCACGTCGGCGCTCGCCCTGGCGCTGGCGACGAGCCAGCGCACCGTCCAGCGCGCGCTCGTGGCGCTGGAGGCCGCCGGACGCGTGCGCTCGATCGGGCGCGCACGCGCGCGACGCTGGCTGTCGCCGTCGCTGGCCGGATTCACGCCACTCTTGTTGCTCCCCGCTGCGCTGCCGCCACGCTAGAGTGATCGCACAGCGTCGCTCCGACGCGCACTGCAAGGAGAATGCACGATGACCCGCACCCCAAGCAGGACGAGCAGCGCGAATCCGCAGGCGCCGACGCGCGCGGCGGAGATCGTGCGCGAATACGGTCCCTTTCCCGGCGCCGACCACGTCCACGGCGTCACGTTCGACGGCCACCGCGTCTGGGCTGCCACCGGCGCCCGCCTGGTCGCCTTCGAGCCGGAAGGCGGCGCCGTGGCGCGCACGCTCGACCGCGCCGGCGATGCCGGCACCGCCTTCGACGGCACGTACCTCTACCAGATCGCCGCAGCGCGCATCGACAAGATCGATCCCGCCACGGGTGCCGTCGTAGCGTCGATCCCCGCACCGGGCGCGGGACGCGACTCGGGGCTCGCGTGGGCGGAGGGCAGCCTGTGGGTCGGGCAGTATCGCGACCGCAAGATCCACAGGATCGATCCGGCGACCGGCACGGTGCTGCGCACGATCGAGTCCGATCGCTTCGTCACCGGCGTCACCTGGGTCGATGGCGAACTGTGGCACGGCACGTGGGAAGGCGACGAGAGCGACGTGCGCCGCATCGATGCGGACAGCGGCGCCGTGCTCGAGCGCTTGACGATGCCGTCCGGCGCCGGCGTCAGCGGGCTCGAGTCGGATGGAGACGGCCTGTTCTATTGCGGTGGCGGGCCGAGCGGCAAGGTGCGCGCCGTGCGGCGTCCGAAGGCCGCGCCCCGATGAGTCGACCCCGCCACGGCGAACGCTCGACGATGGCACCCGGCAGGCGTACGAGAGCCCGACGAAAGGCCCGGACGCGCCCCCGTCCGTCCGCGCCTACAGCAGCCACTCGATGGGAAGGATCGCCAGCAGGCCCACCGCCGACCGCTTCGACCAGCTGGTGTCGGGTTCCGTGTCGTGCCGGATCTCTCCGGACGCCGTTCGCTCCACCCAGTGGAGGCTGCGTCCGTCTGGTCCGAGGCGGACCTCGTAGGCGACGCTCGGCGCGCTGCGGTCGAACGCGTCCGCCAGCTGCCCCGCGAGTGCCGGGCTGTCGATCAGGAGCCCCATCTCGGTGTTGAGCCGCGCCGACCGCGGGTCGAAGTTGAACGATCCCACGAACAGCCGGCTGCGGTCCACCGCGAACGTCTTCGCGTGCAGCGCGGACGACGAACTGGTCGACGGCCCCTGGCGCTCGTCCGGTGCGATGCGGGCGGCGGTGCGCTTGAGCTCGAACAGGCGCACGCCCGCCCGCAGCAGGTCGGCCCGGCGCTTCGCGTACCCGGCATGCACGGCGGTGACGTCCGACGACGCGAGCGAGTTGGTCAGGATCCGCACCGCGACGCCGCGACGCGCCATCGCGGCCAGCGCGGCGGCACCCTCCTCGCCGGGCACGAAGTACGGCGACACGAGGTCCAGCGTTCGCTCCGGACGGCCGATGGCGCGGACGAGCTCGGGGAACAGCAGGGCGTCGGTCCGACCCGCGGCATCCAGCGTCTTCGCCGGATCGTCGTGCAGGACGCTCGTCGTGGTCCACTCGAAGTCCAGCCTGCGATCCACGAGGTCGCGGACGATGGGCGCCGAGCGCACGGCCTCGAGGTAGGCCGCGGCGTCCGGGTCCGCGTGCGTCGCGGCGAGCCTCGCGTCGAGCGCGGCCCGGTCCTCGCCCGTCGCCGTGCCGACGAAGGTCGCCGCGGGATACGCGGATGCGCTGTTCCAGTAGACGTCGAACTGCCGCGAGACGTGGCGCACGGCCTCGCCGATCGCGATCACGTCGAGGTCGGCGAACGCGACGCCGCTGCCCGCGCCGTAGTATTCGTTGCCGACGTTGCGGCCGCCGACGATGCTCACCTGGTTGTCGATGGTGAACGACTTGTTGTGCATGCGGCGATTCACGCGCGCGAAGTCGGTCACGAAGTTCGCCAGACGCGCCGTCCGCTGCACCAGCGGGTTGTACAACCGCACCTCGAGGTGCGGATGCGCGTCGAGCACGGCCAGCGTCGGGTCGAGGCCTTTCGTGTTCAGGTCGTCGAGCAGCAAGCGCACGCGCACGCCCCGCTCGGCCGCGTTCCAGAGGGCCTGGAACAGCAGGAAGCCCACGTGGTCGCCATGCCAGATGTAGTACTGCGCGTCGATGGACTTCTCCGCGATCGCGGCAAGCAGCACGCGCGCCGCGAAGGCGTCGCGCGGCAGCGACAGCGGGTGGATGCCGGTCCTGCCGCGATGCGCCGCCGCGTCGTCCGCCAGCGCCCGGCCCAGCCGCGTGCCCGACGTGTCGGCCAGCGCCGTCGTCTTGACCCGCGCTTCGAGCGGCGGCAGGCTGGCGCAGCCGCACGCCAGCACGGCCAGCACCGCCAGCGCCAGGACGACGAGCGATGCGATGTGGTTCATGCGATCGGCACCCGGCGGCGTTCCGCGCTGCCCCGGTCACGGTGTCCGTCCATCGGGTCGACTGCGCGACCGGCGCGTTCGAGGGCATGGCGCACGGCGGCCGGGAAGTCGCCGTCGTCGGGGATCGTCGATGGCAGTGGCCGGCCACGTCCACGCTTTTCTCGACATGCCGGCCGCTGCGGCCCGGGGCCGGGACGCACACACTTCGCACGCTGGCGGACCGTCGCGAAGCGTTCGTTCGGCCCGGTTGCTGGCAAGCGGCTCGGCGACGGGCGCCGCGGCGATCCGAGCGCGACGCCCTCCAGCAGCCGCAGCAGCACGGTCCCGCTCGCGTTCGCGGCGGTGGCATCGACCGCGTCGATCCCGGCACGCGACGGACGGGGCCGCGCGGTGGCGACTACATCACGCCCGGCGACTCGGTACCGTCGAGGCGCACCGTGATCTCGCAGTTGACGTCCTCGAACAGCGCTCCGGCATTGCCCAAGGGCTGCATGCCGAAGCGGATCGTCTGGCCGGCCGGCACGAGGAGAGGCGGCGCGGCCGGCGACACCGAGCCCAGCGCGCCCGAGGGCAACGTGAGCGTGGCCAGCAGCTGACTCCAGGGCGTCCAGGTCGCGCCCTGGTCGGTGCTGGCGACGAGCCAGACGAACATCGTGCCGTCCTCGCTGTTCGAATACTGGATGACCGACGAGGCGGACGAGGCGACGCGCGGGAAGTTCGCCGCGGGGGCCTGGACCTGGCAGACGATCGTCGTCCCGCCGTTCGCGACCGACGGCAGGTATTCGGTCCGATGCAGGAAGGCGGGCTGCAGCGCCCTGCCCAGGCGACCCATGAACGCCGCCATCTGCAACCTCGTCACCGGCGCGTCGGGGCAGTAGGCCGTCGCCGTGCAACCGGTCGTCACCGCGCGGTTGCGGATCCACTGCACGTCGGCGCAGAACGCGCTCGCCGCGTCGACGTCGACGAAGCCCGCGCATGGCGCGGCCGAGGCCGGCGCGGACGCTGCAGTGACGATGGCGAAAGCCGCCATGCGCAGCAGCGTTCCGTCGATGGGAAGGGCTCGCGCGGAGTGCGCGGGCCGGGCGACGTGCGGCATGGCGTGCTCTCCAGGGTAGTCCGCACCGCGGCGCCGCCGCGGTCGAAGCAGCGCACTGTGGACACGTCCGCTAACGTGCGCATGTCCGCAGCGATACCGGCGTGCAACGCTTCGTCACCGCCGGGTATCCGGGTGAGCCTGCCCGACGCCCGTCGGCCGCCGCCGGCACGTCGTTCCTGCCGTGGTAGATTCGCCGACGACGTGTCGCATCGACCGGGTCCGTGAGCCCGCCGGATCCGCCCGACCCAGGGACCGATTCGCGCGGCGCAACGCCCTCGTCGGGGGGCGACGCCCGCAGTGCCGCGGCCGAAGCATCGGCCGCGTCTCCCGTCATCGAGAGGGTGCATGGACCGATCGTTGGTCGCCGCGATCGCGCTCGCGGCCGTGTGTGTTGCGGGGGCGGCAAACGCCCAGACGCTCAATTTCGACGACGTCTGCGCCGCGCCGCCCTGCGCGGCGGCCAACGCCTACCAGGCGCCGTGGGGCGTGACGCTCGCGCCGGCCCACTCGATCGTCGCCGGAGGCGTCGATCAGCTCGTCGGGAGGAACGGTACCAAGTACCTCTCCGTGGCCACCGCCCCCTATCAGGCCACGATCACCCTGCCGCGCGTCGCGACCTACGCCTCGCTCCAGGTGTCCCGCTCGTCGCTGACCGCTGCAGGGCAGACGGTGTCGCTGCAGGCGTTGCGCAACGGGGCGCCGGTGGGGACGCCGCACACGGCGACGCTGGGCGATGTCGACACGTGGACCGTGCTGCGCGTCAACGTTGCGAACGGTTTCGACGCGCTGTTCGTGTCCAGCGCGTTCGGCAGCGCGAACCGGACCTTCGGCATCGACGACGTGCGGATCGCGGGCCATTGCGCGGGCTTCGCCGACGTGGCGGACAGCGACATCTTCTGCGCGGCCGCGGAGTGGCTGTACAACCGCGGCGTGACGACCGGCTGCACGATGGGCACCTACTGCCCCGCCGCCGCCGTCACGCGGGCGCAGATGGCGCTGTTCATGCAGCGGCTGGGCAACGCGGTGACGCCGGTGACTGCCTGGGGCGCGGTCGCGAGTGCGGGCTTCCAGTATTCCGACACGCCCCGTCCGCTGAACTGCGCGATCGTGCGCAGTTTCGACGTTCCGAAGCAGGTCGTCCTGGCGGCGACGGCCAACATCTCCGGCACGACCTCCGCGGGCGCATTCGCGTTCCGCGTGCGGCAGTCGACCGACGGCGGGCAGACGTGGAGCGACCCGATCGGTTACCCCGGGTTGGTGAGCGTCGGCGCGAACCAGTTCGGCCACGCGACGTTCCACGCGATCGTCAACCTCTTCCCGGGCCGCGAGTACCTGTTCCAGGGCCATTTGGGGACGATGGCGGGGCCGAACCAGACGGCCAGCGTCAGCTGCCACCTCATCGCGACGTTCTACGACCGGCCCGCGACGGAGGCCCCGTTCGACGCGGCGGCCGACGCGCCTTGAGCGCGCCGGACGCCACGGTCCCCCGCGCCGCAAGTCAGAACGTCGCTTCGTGACGTCCGAGCGGACCGGCGGTCTGTGACCACCGCGGCGCAAGGCCTGCGATCGTGCCTGCGAGCGGCACGCGCTCGACCGGACCGAAGGCGGTGTCGGCGCGCGCGCGGGGCGCGTCGTCGACGGTGATGTCCGTCGCGGCCGCCGCGGGCGCCGTCGTCCCCTTGATCACGTTGGCGGCGCCGAGCAGCGATCCACGGACGTCGCGCACGACGCCCTCGCGCACGAGCGCGGTCAGCGCGCGGCACGCCCCTGCGGCGAGCAGGTGGCCGATGCCGTGGTCGAGCGCCTGCGCGGGCAGCGGCGTCGGGCGATCCGCACGCGCGGCGCGCATGCCTGCCGCGGCGATCCCCGTGCTCATCTGCACGAGGCTGTCGAAGCCGCGCCGCTGCGCCCACGGCCCCCGCCACCCGTACGCGTCGTGCGCGACGCCGACGAGCGCAGGATTGATCGCGCGCAACGCGTCGGGTCCGTAGCCGAGCCGGGACAGCGCGTCCGGCCGCAGGCCGCCGACGACGACGTGCGCGCGCGCGACGAGCGCTTCGAATCGGCGCCGGTCGTCCGCCTTGCCGAGGTCGAGAAACGCGCAGCGCTTGCCGGCGGTGGCTTCAGGCAGCAGCGCCGGCACCTCCGCGAAGCCGGGCGGATCGACGCGCAGCACGTCGGCGCCATAGGCGGCGAGGTAGCGCGTGCAGACGGGACCCGCGATCACGCGCGTGAGGTCCAGGATGCGGATGCCGGCGAGCGGCGGTGCACCGTCTTCCTGCCCGAGTCCCGGAGCAGGCGATGGCGAAGCGACGCCCGGACGGAGGACGACGGGCCGCTCGTCGCGCGTCGCCTCTCCGGCCGGGTGCCGCTCCCACGCTGCGCTCGTCCGCATCGCGGCGGCGCAGCCCCCCGCGGCCACGACGGCGGCCTCCAGCTCGTCCGCGCTCCAGCGCGCGACCGCCGCGCTCACGGCGTCGCGCTGCGCCACGCAGCCGAGGACGCGCAGCGCGGCGTCGAGATGATGCCGGTAGTTGGTGTGCAGCCGGATCCATCCGTCGGACGCGCGATAGTCGCCCGCCACCGGGTCCCAGATGGGCGGGATCGTCCAGCCGATCGCGCGCACCAGCGTCTCGAACTTGAACGATGCCGAGGCGGCGAGCCGATCCACGCGCACCGCGCGGTCCGGGCGATCGCGCCCCGCCCGCGCGGCGGCCAGCTCGGCGACCGCGACGGCGGCGCACGACACGGTCGCGGCCGCGAATCCCGTCACGTCGAAGATCGACGGCAGCACGCCGGCGGGCCCGTCGATGCGCACGCGCTCGAGCGCGGCCTCGTCGCCGTCGAGGTCGTGCCAGAGCGCGCGGGCAAGCCTCCAGGCGTGATCGGCGTCCGGACGCACCTATCGACTCGGCGCGGGGCGGGCCGCAGGCGTCACGCCGGGCGCGAAGCGTTGCATGCGCCCACTATAACGCCGTCGGACCGCGCGCCTGCGGACGCCGTGCCCGCTACGCCGGCCTGACGTTGTGGTTCACGCGGAACAGGTTGCCGGGGTCGTAGCGCGCCTTGACCTGCGCGAGCCGCCGCAGGTTGCCGCCGTACGCGTTCGTCACGCGGTCCGCCTCGTCCTCGGTGAGGAAGTTGACGTACACGCCGCCGGTGGCGTAGGGCGCGGCGTCGGCGAACAGGCGGCGGCACCAGGCGATGCCCGCCTCATCCTCCGCGGCGGTCTCCCAGCGGCCGTGCACGTTCATCACGAACGCTGCCCCGCGCTCCGCATAGGCGGTCGCATCGGGGGCCACGCGGCCCATCGCGCCGCCCAGTTGCCCGAGGAAGATCTCGGTGTGCGGCGACGGCAGCGCGCGGAGCCGATCGAGGACCAGGTCGAAGAGCCCATCGTCGAGCCGCGCGAAGTTGTGCGACTTCCAGTAGTTGCGCGCGCCGGGCGTGAGGAGCGGGTCGAACGCCGACTGCCACGCCGCCAGCGGCTGGACGCCGATGTGCACGCCGGCGGGCGTGCCGAACCGGCGCACCGGATCGAGGATCGCCTCGCCCCGCGCCGGATCGCCGGCGTGGAACAGCGCGTAGATGACCACTTCCCTGCCGTGCACGGACGCGGGCAGGAAGGGCAGCGGCGGCGCCTTGCGCAGGACGACCCAGGCGGCCGCGTCGTCCGGCAATCCGGCGGCGAAGTCCCGGTAGCGCGCCAGCGCGGCGCGCGCCTGCTCGATCGGGTAGACCACGAGCCCGGCGAGCACCTGGGGGCCGACGGGGTGCAGGCGGAACTCGAAGCGCGTCACCACGCCGAAGTTGCCGCCGCCGCCGCGGATGGCCCAGAACAGGTCGGCGTGCTCGGCCTCGCTGGCGCGCAGGAACTTCCCGTCCGCGGTGACGACGTCGGCCGCCTGCAGGTTGTCGATGGTCATGCCGAGCTTGCGCGACAGCCATCCGAACCCGCCGCCCAGCGTCAGGCCGGCGATGCCGGTCGTCGAGTTGATGCCCATCGGCACGGCCAGCCCGAACGCCTGGGTCTCGTGGTCGACGTCGCCCAGCGTGGCGCCGGCGCCCACGTGCGCGGTGCGCGACGCCGGATCCACGCGCACCAAATTCATGCGCGACAGGTCGATCATCATTCCGCCCTCGCACACCGCCGATCCCGCGATGTTGTGACCCCCGCTGCGCACGGCGAGCAGCAGCCCGTTGTCGCGCGCGAAGTCCACGGCCCGCATCACGTCCGCGGCGCCCGTGCAGCGCACGACGAGCGCGGGACGCCGGTCGATCATCGCGTTCCAGATCGTCCGCGAGGCGTCGTACTCGGCGTCGCCGGGGCGCAGCAGCGCTCCGCGCAGGCCCGCGCGCAGCGTCTCGACGCGCGCGCCGTCGACGGCCCGCGCCGTCCCGTCGGACCCCTTGATCGTCATTGCACCCATCGTGCCCTCCTGTGCCTGGCGCGTGCGCCGCGCCGGGTCGTCGCGTGAAGTCGCCTCGCCACCGTCCCCTTCCGTCGGGCACGGGCCGGGGGAGGCGACGGACACCGTGTCGTGTGCCGCGACGCGAAGTGTAGGAAGCCGATGTATCCGGCGAATGTCCGTGCCGGTCCGTTTGTATCGCAGATGTATTCCGCGGGACGCGCCGTCCCGCCCGCAGCCGTCCTCGCGCACCCCGCCGGGGCAGGTGCAGGACGGGCGCGAGGTGTTCCGCCGCATCGTGCGGGGCACGCCGCCGCCGGCGCGTCACGGCGCGGCGCTGACGAGCACGATGCCGGCGACCACGAGCACGATGCCCGCGATCTCGCGCCAGCTGACGTGTTCGCGGAACAGCTGCCGCGACAGCACGTAGCTGTAGAGGAGCTCGACGAGGCCGACGACGCGCACGTCCACCGCGCTGCGCATCGCGAAGGCGGTCAGCCACCCCATCGACGCCGCGGCGCCGGCGAATCCCGCGAGCAGCGACACGCGCCACGCGCGCGCGACCGCGGCCAGGCCGGCGCGCTCGCGCACGGCGAGCCACGCGCCCAGCAGCGCCGTCTGCAGCGCCTGCGCGAACACGAGCGCGAAGATCCCCTCGACCCACGGCTGCGGGTGGTCGAGCGCGAGCGCCGCCGCCCGGTAGCCGACGACCGACAGCGCGAAGCAGGTGCCGGAGGCGAGGCCCAGCGCGGCCGCGGGCGAGAACCACGTGGCGAGACCCGCCCCGCGCTCGGCGCCGGGCTTGACCGACAGCAGCACGACGCCGGCGGTGGCGAGCGCGATCGAGCCGATCCCCGCGAGCGTGGGGACCTCGGCCAGCAGCAGGATCGACAGCACGCCGATCTGCACGATCTCCGTCTTGGAGAAGGCGACGGCGACGACGAAGCTGCGCTGGTCCATGGCCGCGACGAGGAACGCCGTCGCCGTGAGCTGCGCGACGGCGCCGACGGCGAGCCAGCCCAGGAAGGTCGCGCTCGCATCGGGCAGCGTCACGCCGGCCGCGATCAACGCGCCCAGCGCGCAGGCGGCGAACGGCAGGCCGAACACGAAGCGCACGAACGTCGCCGGCAGCGTGCCGACCGACTTCACCAGACCCCGCTGCGCCGCGTTGCGCAGCGTCTGCGCGGCGGCGGCGGCCAGCACGACGGGGATCCACAGCCAGTCCCCGTCCATCACCGCGCATCCGTGCGCGCCGGACGGCGCGTCCTCGCCGCCGCGCGTGGCGGGCGGCGGGCCCCGCGGCCGGCGGTCAACCGGCCACCTTGACCTCGATGCCGCGCTCGGCGAGCGCGCCCCGCAGCGCCTTCGCGAACGCCACCGCCCCCGGCTGGTCGCCGTGAAGGCAGAGCGTCTCCGCACGGATCGGCACGTCCACGCCGTCGACGCTGCGCACCCTGCCCTCCCCGACCATGCTCAGCACCTGCGCCACGGACTGCGCCTCGTCGGTGATCATCGCGCCGGGCCGGCCGCGCGGCGTGAGCGTGCCGTCCGCCTGGTAGGTCCGGTCGGCGAAGACTTCGCCGATCGCCCGCACGCCGTGGCGTTGCGCCGCGCCGATCATCGCGCTTCCGGAGAGCCCGTAGAGCAGCACGCCGCCGCCGAGGTCCTTCACCGCACCGGCGATGGCATCGGCGAGCGCGTCGTCCGTGGCCGCCATGTTGTACAGCGCGCCGTGCGCCTTGACGTGGTGCAGCGCCGCACCGGCCGCGCGCGCGAACGCGGCCACCGCGCCGGCCTGGTAGACCACGAGGTCGTAGGCCTCGCGCGGCGTGACCTTCATGACGCGCCGCCCGAAGCCCGCCAGGTCGGGCAGCGACGGATGCGCACCGATCGCCACGCCGTGCGCCACGGCGAGGCGCACGGTGTCGCGGATCGTGCCGGGGTCGCCGGCGTGGAATCCGGCGGCGACGTTGGCCGACGTGATCAACGGCATGATCGCGGCGTCGTCGCCCATCGTCCAGGCGCCGAAGCTCTCGCCCATGTCGCAGTTGAGGTCGATGCTCTTCATTCGTGATACTCCCAGCGCAATCGCTCGGTGAGGTCGCGGACGCGGCGCGCCAGCGCCTCGCGTGCCGCGTCGGCGTGGTCCAGCGACACGCGCTCGAAGCGCAGCGAGCGCCCCGGCGGCACCTGCGCGAGCAGCGCGACGTCGGCCGAGATCACCTCGGCGATGCGCGGATAGCCGCCGGTCGTCTGGCGGTCCGCCATCAGCACGATCGGCTGTCCCGCCGGCGGCACCTGCACGGTGCCCAGCCCGACCGACTGCGAGACGATGTCGCGCCGCAGCGTCGAGGCGAGCGCGGGACCCGCCAGGCGATAGCCCATGCGGTTCGACTCGGGCAGCACCCGCCACGGCGCGTCGACGAGCGCGGCGCGCGCGGCGGCGTCGAAGGCGTCCGCGTGCACGCCGTCGACGACACGCACGACGATCGGATCGGTCGCCGGCAGCGTGAGCATCGGTGCCGACCAGCGCACGCTCGCCGCGGCAGCGCCCAGGGGACGGGTCCGTCCTCCGCGCCGCAGGCGCTCGTAGCGCGAGGCGGACAGCTTCGCCACGCCAGCGACGAGCGGCAGCCGGCTCCCCGCCGCCACCGCCCTGCCGTCGAGCCCGCCGAATGCGCCGGGCAGGTAGGTGCTGCGCGAGTGCAGCACCGGCGCGACGTCGATGCCGCCGGCGGCCGCGAGATAGCCGAAGGCGCCGTCGGCCGCGCGGCCCACGCGCAGCTTCGCGCCGGCCCTCACCAGCACCGGGCGGGCGATGGGCATCGGCGCGTCGTCGAGCTGCGGCTCGAAGCGCGCGCCGTGCAGCGCGACGAGCACGTCCCGCTCGAACGCGAGCTGCGGGCCCGCGAGTGCGATCTCGAGCGTCGCCTCGTCGCCTTCGTTGCCCACCAGCGCGTTCGCCACGACGTGCGACACGCGGTCCATCGCGCCGCCGGGCACGATGGCGAGGTGCTGCATGCCGGCGCGGCCGAGGTCCTGGACGCTCGCGAGCACGCCCGCGCGCAGCACGCGCAGCGTCATCGGCCCGCCCTCCCGCGTGGCGGCCGCCCGGCGGCGCTCGCAGCCTCCGACGCCATGCGCGCGAACGCCGCCGCGTCGATCGGCACGAACGCGACGCGGTCGCCGGCCTGGAGCACGCTCGGCGGCTCGCGCGCCGGGTCGAACATGGCGAGCGGCGTGCGCCCGATCACGTTCCAGCCGCCGGGCGTGGCGAACGGGTACACCGCCGTCTGCCCCGCCGCGATGGCCACCGATCCCGCGTCAAGCCGCGCACGCGGTGTCGGGCGGCGCGGCACGGCAAGCCGCGCGTCGAGCCCGCCGATGTAGGCGAAGCCGGGGGCGAAACCCATCATCAGCACGCGATGCTGCGAGGCGACGTGCAGCCGCACGACCTCGTCCGCCGACAGGCCGGTGGCCGTCGCGACGTCGGCGAGATCGGGGGCGAAGGCCGCGTCGTAGCAGACAGGGACGGCGACCGGCGGGCGTTCGTCGGATGCGTCGGTGCCGGGCGCGTGGTGCAGCGCGGTCAGCAGCAGGTCGTGAAGGCGGGCGCGCAGCGACCGCGCCTGATCGGCCGTCAGCGCGGAGAAGTGCACCGTGACGGTCGCGATCGCGCCGACGACGTCGGTGACGCCGTCCACCTCCGCGACCCGGACCATCGCAGCAACGCGCTGCGCGCGCTCGTTCGCGGCGAGGTCGATCGCGTCGGCGAGCTCCAGCATGACGGCGGCGTCGCCCACCGGCACGACGCGCGGCGCAAACGGCTGCGAACGCGGGCTGGTGACCATCGGCACAGTGTCGCACGCTTCGCTGCACGCGCGGCGCGGGCTCGCGCCGTCTCGCCCGCCCCGGCCGCCGGCGCTGCGGCGTCACGCGCCCGCGGGATCCCCCGGCGCAACCCGCCACTCAGGTTCCTCGAACTCGCCGATCACGGTGATCTCGCAGTGCTGCGCGTGCCGGTCGAGGATCGCGCGCACCGTGGCATCGCGCCGGTCGTCCTTCGCGTCGCGGTGCGCCTTCGAGTCCCACGTCGCGATCGCCAGCAGCGTGTCCGGCGCGCCGATCTTGCGGTGCAGCACCGTCCCGCGCGCGCCCGGCGTCCGCTGGATGATGGTGCTCGCCTCGATCCACGCCGCCGCGTACTCCTCGACCGTGTACCCCGGCTTCACGCGTACCTCGAAGATGAACTTCATGTCGGCTCCCGTCCGTCGTGCGCCGGATCCCCGCGAATGCGCGCGTGCGCCCGCCGCCGGTCGCGGCTACTCGACCACGGCGTCGGCACGCGCGACGAGCGCCGGCGGCAGCGAGACGCCCAGGCGCCGCGCGGTGCCGGCGTTGAGGACGAGCTCGAAGCGCGTCGCGAGCTCGACCGGAAGGTCCTGCGGCCGGGCGCCGCGCAGGATCCTGTCGACGTGGGCGGCGGCGCGGCGCGCCGCCCAGGCGAGGTCCGGCGCGTAGCTCGCGAGCATGCCCTGCTCCGCATACGCGCGCGCCCCGCCGACGGCGACCAGCCGGTGCCCCGACAGCGTGTCGGCGATGCGCTGCGCGTTCGCCACGAACAGCGGCTCCCCGAAGACCAGCACGGCGTCGGGACGCTGCGCGGCGATGGCACCGAGCGCGCGATCCAACGCGTCGGCGCGGCGCGCCTCGACGAACGTCAGCCGCAGGCCGAGCCGCACGGCCGCGGCGCGCGCCTCGTCCGCCATCTGCGCCTGGAACACCGCATTCGACGGGTTCCAGAGCGTCGCAATGCGCGTCGCCGCCGGCACCAGTTCGCGAACCATCTCGAGCTGCTTGCCGATGACCGCGGCGACCAGCCCCGCCGTCCCGGTGACGTTGCCGCCCGGACGGGCGAGATCGGCGACGAGCGCCGCACCCACGGGGTCGGACACGGCCACCATCACGATGGGGATGGCTGCGGTGGCCGCCCGCGCGGCGACTGCCGCCTGCGTCAGGAAGGGGACGATGACGTCGGGCCCTGAACGCACGATCGCGGCGGCGAGCGCGGGAAGCCGCGCGAAGTCGCCGTCCGCGGAGTGGCGCTCGAGCACCACGTCGCGGCCCTCGGCGTACCCCAGCGCGCGCAGGCCGTCGCGGAACGGCTCCTCGAGCGGATGTTCGGCGGGCAGCAGCAACGCGACGCGCGGTGCGGACCGGCCCGGCTGTGCGCCCGCCACGCAGGCGACGGCCAGCAGTCCCGTCGTCGTGCGTCGCAGGAATGCCCGGCGCTGCATCGTGGGACCGCTCCGCCCGTTGGTATACACGTCGCGCATCCTACGCCGGGGCGGCACGGACGCGCGAGCGACCCGCGCGTGCCGCACGCGTCGCGCTCTATACTGCCTCGGCGGCCGGCCCGCGAAGCTGCGTGGCCCTGCGACGGCCGGGCTTGCCGCGTGCGCGCATGACGCAGACGACGCTGACCATCCGCACCCGCGGTCCGGGACTGCACGAGTTCACGGACGAGGTCTGCCGCTTCGTGCGCGACGCGGGCGCCGACGAGGCCCTGCTGACGCTCTTCGTCCAGCACACCTCGTGCTCGCTGTGCATCCAGGAGAATGCCGATCCGGACGTGCGGCGCGACCTCGACGCGTTCTTCCGGCGGCTCGTTCCGCCGTCGGACGCGCCCGGCATGGAGTGGATCGCGCACACCGCCGAGGGGCCGGACGACATGCCGGCGCACATCAAGGCCGCGCTGACGGCGGTGTCGCTGTCGATTCCGGTCGCGGCCGGGCGGCCCGCCCTCGGCACCTGGCAGGGCATCTATCTGTTCGAGCACCGCCACGGCTCGCACCAGCGGCGCGTGGTGGCGCACCTGACGCCGTGAGCCGGCGCGCAGGCGCGGCGGCGAGCCTCAGCGTCCCGGCGTGCCCTTCGTCTCGAGGATCTCGGCGTCGATCACGTCGCCGTCGCGCACGCCACGGGCGTCGAGGAACGGCTCGCCCAGCTCCTTCTGCAGCAGCCGGAGATTGCGCACGTGCGCCTTGAAGTAGACGTCGAAGAGGTCGCCGGCGACCGGCACCGCGCCCACGGCGCTGTCGAGCAGCAGGTTGCCGATCATGCGCGCCTGCAGCCAGCGCGACGCGCCGAGCTTGCGCGCCTCCATGACGAGGTAGAGGCCGATCGCGCCGGCAACGACGTCGCCGAGCCCGGGCACGAGGCCGAGCACGGCGTCGAGGCCGACGCGCGTGCGCAGGCCGGGCACCTCGACAGCCGAGTCCATCAGGCGCGTGAGCGCGATCAGACGCTCCCGCGCCGCCTGCCGGCGCGGATCGGAACGGGGACCGGAGGCAGCGCGCGGGGCGCCGCGACGCGGGCGGCGGGCCGCGGTGGGCGGGAACATCGAGCGCGACGTCATTTTCGGTAGATGCGCCCCCGCGCGCGCAGTTCAATGGCACGGATGCAACATTCCACTGCCGCCTGCCGATATCGCATGACCTCGCCTTGAGCGGCCTTCCGAACGAACGTACACTCGGCACCGCCTGCTCGCCGCCCGGATCCGCTCCCGGGGGCGCCGCCGCGACAGTGTCGGGGCGGCGAGGCGCCGGGCCGCCACCAGGGGAGACAAGTCGATGCGTTTGCCATCCGGCCTCGCGAAGGCCGCCGCCGCCGCCGCGCTGTTGCTGACCTTCGGATCCGCGCACGCGATCACGTTGACCTTCAACGACGCGATCGCGGGCCAGACGTCGTACTCGTTCGACCAGAATACCGACGGGATCGTCGACGCGGTGTTCTCGACGACCGACCCCTCCGGGTTCCTGACCTCCGGTCCCGGCGCGAACATGACCTACATCCAGGAGCCGGGGCTCGAGGGGACGACGACGCTGGCGCCGGACCTGCGCGTCGACTTCCCGCTCGGCGCCGTGGGCTCGCTCGGCTTCGGCTTCGCGATGTCGGCGGTCGCGAACTCGCCCACGCTGACGGTCACGTTCAACATCTACAGCGCGCAGGGTGTGCTGCTGGCGTCGACGACGGCGCTCGCCGCGTTCACGCAGCCGGTCCCGCCGACGAACAGCAACTTCCCCGAAGGCACGGTGACCCTGCCCTTCGCCGGGACGGCCGCCTACGCGACGCTGGACTTCAACAGCGCGAACGCGTCGCGGTACATCATCGACAACTTCACCGGCACGTTCGGCAGCAACGAGCGTCCGGTGGTCGCGCCGGCGGCGATCCCGACGCTGTCCGAGTGGGGCCTGATCCTCACGAGCCTGCTGCTCGCGGCGCTCGCCGTCGCGGTCCTGCGGCGGCGGGCCGCGTGACCCTGGCGCCACGACCGGCGCTGCGGCGCCGGCGGTTGTCCCTGTCCACGACCTGCCCCTCTCCGCCGCGCCGACGGGCGCTTCGCGCCGCCGCCGTGCTCGTGGCCGCGCCGCTCGTCGCGGTGCCCCGGCGCTCGCACGCGGCGGCGCCGCGGACGCTCGCGCTGCGCCACGCGCACACCGGCGAGTCGGTCGCCGTCGCGTACGCAGCGGGCGATGCGTACGTCCCGCAGGCGCTCGCGCGGCTCGCGTGGCTGCTCCGCGACTTCCGGACCGGTGCAGTGCAACCGATCGATCCCCTCCTCTTCGACCAGTTGCACGCGGTCGCGACGGCCACGGGCAGCCGCGCGGCGTTCGAGGTGATCTCCGGCTATCGCTCGCCGGCGACGAACGCCGCCCTGCAGCGAAGCGGCGGCGGCGTCGCGACGGGGAGCCTCCACCTGCAGGGCCGCGCGATCGACGTGCGCCTCGACGACGTGCCGCTCGCCGACCTGCGCGACGCTGCGCTCGACCTGCGTGCCGGGGGCGTCGGGTTCTATCCGCAGTCGCGCTTCGTGCACCTCGACACCGGGCGCGTCCGCCGCTGGTGACGCGACCGCGCCGGCACGCTCAGCGTGGCCCCGATGCACGCCGCGCGAGCGCCGTCGCGAGCCGTGCGTCGTGGCCGTACACGTCCGGGAGGAAGTGCGCGCGGCCGGCCTCGTCCACCACCGTCGTCGTATAGAACACGACGACCGGCACGGCCACCGGCAGCGACACGGTGCGCGGTGTGCGCGCGGCCATGGCCGCCACGATCGCGTCCTGCGTCCACTCGGGGCGGCCTTCCAGCACGAACCGTGCGAGCGCGACGGGCTCGGCCACGCGGATGCACCCGTGGCTGAAGTCGCGCCGCGTGCGCTCGAACAGCGCGGTCGCCGGCGTGCCGTGCAGGTAGACCTGCATCGCGTTGGGCAGCACGAACTTCGCGCCGCCGAGCGCGTTGCGCGGCCCCGGCCGCTGGCGCAGCCGCAGCGCGCCGTCGCGCAGGCCCGCGAGCGCAGCCGCATCGGCCGTGACGAGCGGCTCGCCGCCGCCGCGCGCGGGCACGATCTCCATGTCCTCGCGCGCAAGCCGCGACGGGTCGCGACGCAGCGGCCCCAGGTACTCGTCGCGGACGATGGAGGCCGGCACGTTCCAGTACGGGCTGAACTCGACGTGTCGCATCGTCCCGACGAACACGGGCGTCTGGCTGCGCGCGGCGCGGCCGACGACGACGGCCATCGACAGCCGCGGCCGCTCGTCCGCGACCGCGTCCGCGAACGCCCACAGACGGTACGACGGGATGTTGACGGCCACCAGCGGCCCCGGCGCCGGATCGGGCAGCAAGCGGATGCGCTCCAGCGACAGGCCGATCTGCGCGACGCGCTCGGAAGGCGGCACGTCGAGCGCGGCGAACGTGAGGCGGCCCAGTACGCCGTCTGGCGCGAGCCCGTGGCGCGCCTGGAAGCGCGCGACCGCCGCCACGAGCGCCGGTGTGTAGCGTCCGTGTGCAGGAGGGGCATCGGCAGCGAGGTCGCCCAGGGCGACCAGACGCGCGCGCAGCGCGTCCGCGCCGTCGTAGGCCTCGCCGGCGTCCACCCGGCTCCGGCGCGGCAACGGCGGCCAGTCGCCGGCGTTCCCGGCGAGGTCGCGATAGTGTCCGAGCACGGTCCGCAGCCGCCGGTACTGCGCGAACCGGGGCGCCGCGGCGTCGACGAGTGCCGCGAGCCGGCCGCTCGCCGCTGCGCTGCGCAGGCCGGCGACGAAGGGGGCCTCCCGTTCCGGAACGCGGTAGTGCGGCGCGACCTCCGCGGGCGGCACGCGGCCGAAGCGCAGGTCCGCGAGGTGTCCCAGCATCGCCCGCGTGAGGGCGCGGTCGGCACGCATCACCGCCTGCGGGTCCGCGCCCGGGACGGACGCGTCGTGCAGCGCGCGCTCGATCCGCGCGAGCGTGGCACCATCCACCGGCAGCCCGTGCTCCGGTGCCGCACGCAGTAGGCGAAGCGCCTCCGCGGAGGCCGGACGCGATCCGCTCGGCGCGAACCACACTGGCTCCGGCGTCCCGTAGACCGCGTCGAGCCACGCGGATTCCGGTCGCTCCCACGAGGCATGCGCCGGCGCCGCGCCGCAAGCCTGCACCGCCGCGCCCGCGAGGGCGAGCACGCACAGGGCACGACGGGCGCGGCGCGAGGCGTCCACCGTGAGGTGCGGGTCCATGAGCGTCGTCGCGCGCCCCATGTCGCGGGCGCAGTGCCATTGCGCGCCGGATGCGCGCCGCGCGCCGTGACCGGCGTCAACGCAGCGTCGTTCCGCGGACTCGCCGCGACGGCGCCCGGCGACGCAGCCGCAGGGCCGGCGCGGCGGGCGCCGGCCCCGGGCGGCGGTTGCGCGCCGCCCTCAGCGGCAGGTGAGGCGGATCGCGTCGAGGAGCTGGTCCGCGTTCGCCGGCCCGATGCCGGTCGCCACGGTGCCGTCGGGGCACGGCAGCGAGAAGGGCGTCGTGTTGCCCGCACCGGCCGGTCCGACGGTCGCGACCTCGGCGCCGCCGATCGGCGTGCACTGGATCGACAGGTTCTCCACGACCGTGCCGGCGCCTCCGAAGACCGGCTTCGTCGACCCACTGACCCCGGTCAGCACGTGGTTGGCGGGACAGAACAGCAACCACGCGCCGCCGCCCGCACCGCCGCTCAGGCCCGTCTGCGTCGGCGCGCCGAGCGACTTGACCAGTGCGCCCGTGGAGACCGAACGGCAGGTCGCGCGGATCGAGCCCATCGAGGGCTGCTCGAATCCGCCGAAGTTGCCGTCGACGCCGACCACGACCGCGCCGTCGGGACACTGCAGCGAGTACGCCCCGCCCCCCGTGCCGCCGACCGGCGCCGTCTGCACCGCCGGCCCGAGCGGCTGCGCGTTGCGGAACAGGAACGCCGCCATCGCGAGCCGCGACACGCTCTGGTCGGGGCAGTACTCGGTGGCCGTGCAGCCGGTCGTGATGCCGCGGTTCTTCATCCACGTGACGCTCGGGCAGAACGGGCTCGTGTCCTCGACGTCAGTGAAGTCGGCGCATGGGGCCGCGACGGCGGACGACGACGCTGCGAAGAGCCACGAGGCCGTCGCGACGGCGGCGAACGATGCGATGCGCATGGGAGTGCTCCTGTCTGGATCCGGATTCGTTGGCGTGGGCCGCTCGCTTCGCGGCGCGTCGAGCATAGCGCACGCGTGCGCCGCCGCGCGGTCCCGCCGGGACCACCGCGTTCGTCGGCCGACGTGCTGTTGTCGCGACGCGACAGCAGCGCGCCCCCGAAGGCCTCAGGCCGCGGCGAGCGTGTTCTCGCGCGGCGCGAGCAGGGCCTCCAGCGTGCGGTCCTTGTCGGCCCACATCGTCGCCAGCCAGTCCTGGACGGCCGCGCGGAAGGCGGCATCGCGCGCGGGATCGCGCCCGAGCAGGTCGCGCGGGATCGGGCGCTCGCGCACGCGCACCACCACCTCCTCCATGCGGCCGCACAGCAGGTCCCAGAACGTCGGCGTGCCGCGCGGGTAGGCGATCGTCACGTCGAGCAGCGACGTGAAGTCCTCGCCCATCGTGGCGAGGGCGACGGCCATCCCGCCGGCCTTCGGCTTGAGCAGATGCCGGTAGGGCGAGCGCTGGTGCGCGTGCTTCGCGCGCGTGTAGCGCGTGCCCTCGACGAAGTTGATCACCGACGTGGGGACCAGCCGGAACTTCTCGCAGGCGCGCCGCGTGGTCTCGACGTCGCTGCGCCCGCCGCCTCGCCCGCGCTTGAGGAACGGGAAGTCGAGCGCCCACCACGCGAGGCCGATCACCGGCACCCAGATCAGCTCGGCCTTGAGGAAGAACTTGAGGAACGGGATGCGGCCGCGGAACACCTTCTGCAGCACGAGGATGTCCGTCCACGACTGGTGGTTGGCGCTCACCAGGTACCAGCCGCGGCGCGAGAGCGACTCCAGGCCGGCGACGTCCCAGCGGGTGCGGCCCACGGCGGCCATGATGCGGTCGTTGACCGCGACCCAGCGCGTGGCGAGCCCGTTCAGCGCGCGGTCGCACGCCCGCCGGACGCGCCGCGTGCGCACGACGAGCTTCGTCAGGGCGAACGGAACCAGCGACGCGCAGAAGACGAGCACGTTGAGCCCGAGGGCGGCGCTCGCGGCAACACCCTTCGCGGTCCCGGCCAGGGTTCGCATGCGCGGGAGTATGCCGCCGGCAGGCCGCACGTCCAGCGCGAAGGCCCGTGGGCCTGATCCGCGTCAAGCCCGGCGGCCCTGCGCTGCAGCCGTGGTCAGGGCTTCGCGGGACGCGCGGCGGCCGCCGCACGATGGCGGGCCAGCGCGTTCTCGAGATCCGCGAGTTCCTCGCACGGCAGCAGGCAGATCGCGCGGAGCGCCGCCACCTGGCGCTCGGCGCCGGCGACGTCGTCGACCATCAGGTAGGCCTCGCCGAGGTACTCGTACGCCGAACGGTGCCGCGGGTCGAGCGCGATCGCCCGCCGGTAGTGCTCGAACGCGGCGTCCATCCGGCGCAGGTGGCGGTACGCGTAGCCGAGGTGGTTGTGCAGGTCGGGATCGTCGGGATGGCGCACGAGCGCGCGGCGCAGGTGGACCACCGCCTCGTCCCACTGCCTGCGCTCGAGCGCGCGCCGTCCGGCCGCGAGGTCCTCGTCGCCCGCCTGCGCGGGCGTCTCGTCGCTCATCACCGCGTGCGCGGGCGGCGCGCACGCCACGAGCACGAGCGCCAGGACGGCCGCTGCCGCGACCGCGGCCGCGCTCATCGCAGCGCGGCGCGCACGCGCTCCATCTCCGGCCGCGTCGACGGGGCGAGGCGCGTGACCTCCGCGAGCCGCGCGAAGTGGCGCTTCGCGGCCTGCGGATCGCCCGCGCGCTCGGCGGCGACCGCCGCGCCGTAGAGGCCGCGGAAGCGGTTCGGCTCGCGCTCCTGCGACGCCACGTACTCGTTCAGTGCCAGGTCCGGCTGCCCGCCCTCCAGCAGCATGTCGCCGAGCAATTCGCGCGCAGGCACGATGCGTCCCGGCGTGACGATGTGCTTCTCGTTGCGGTCCTCCAGGTCCGCCGCCGCGCGCATCAGCCGCAGCGCGTCTTCGCGCTGGCCGCGCGCGAAGGCGATCCACGCGGTCGACGCGAGCCGCTGTACTTCGACCTCCGTCGCCCAGTAGCGGTTGTTGGCGGCGAGGAGCGCCTTGTGCAAAGCCGCGAGGGCCTCCGTCTCGCGCTCGGCGGCCACGAGGTCGCCCGAGCGCGCGGCGCCCAGCGCGCGCGCGAAACGGGTGATCGCCTCGACGAACGGGAACGACGTCGGCGGGCTGCGCAGCGCCTTCGCCTCCTCCCACGCGCCGCGCTCGATCGCGTAGCGCGCCTGCATCGCAGCGATCGCGTAGGGCGCCGCCAGCCGCTGCTCGCTGGCACCCTTCACGCCCAGCGCGGCCTGCATCTCGCGCTTCGCCTCGTCGTCGCGTGCGAGCTGCAGCAGCGCGTACACGGCGTAGTCGGCCGCGTGGTACGCATCGTCGGGCTCGTCGGCCCTGACGGCGACCTCGGCCGAGCGGCGGTTCGTGGCGATCGACTCCTCCCACGCGCCGACGCGCGTGAAGATGTGCGACGGCATGTGCAGCGCGTGCGGCGCGTCCGGGGCGATGCTGGCATAGCGCCGCGCCGCGGCGAGTCCCTTGCCCGCGATCGGCGGGGCGTCGTAGCTGTGGATCAGGTAGTGCGCGACGCCGGGGTGGTCGGGGTGCCTGGCGAACTGCTTCTCGAGGATCGCCGCCGCCTTCAGGTAGGCCCCGTAGCTCTGGTCCGCCTGCGACTGCGTCCCGGCGAGGTAGAGCGCGTGGAAGATCTGCGCCTCGTCGTCGTCCGGATAGCGGTTCGCGAGCGCCTCGTAGGCCTTCGCGCGGCTTTCCTGGCGCGCGCGCTCGGGGCGGCCTGCCCAGTCGCGATAGTACTCGGCGACCGCCTCGAGGTAGTCGCGCTCGCGCTGCGTGTTCGCCCCGATGCGCCGGCCCTGCTCGATCCACGCCGCCGCCTGCGCGGCTCCCTTCGGCGAGGCGCCCTGCCCGGCCAGCGGATTGGACATCAGCAGCGACGCGATGCCCCACGTGCCGATCGCGCATTGCGGGTCCTTGCGCAGCACCTCGCGGAACGTCTGCTCGCCGGCCGTGTACCAGAACGAGTGCAGCATCGCCACGCCGCGGGCGAGATCCTGCTGCACCGCGGGGCTGCACGAATTGGGAAACTCGACCTTGCCGAGCCGGCCCTGCCCTTCGCTGGTCTCGTGGGCTGCGGCGGGAACGGCGAGCGCCAGCGCGACCATCGCGCCGGCAATGCGGAAGCGAGCGGTCATCGAGTCCTCCGGACGGCCGCGGAACGGTGCCGAAAAGTCTGCTCCGCCTGCCGAGCGCTCGTCAATGGTGGCCTGGGTGCGGCGCACCGTCCCCGGCCCGACCGAGGCCTGCCGTGCGCGCCCGGGCAGGCGCACGCGGTCACGCGCGCCGCGCCGTGTTCAGCCGACGGGCCCCCGGGCAGGGCAGGCTTCGGCGCCGCTCACCAGATCTCGCGGAACGCGCGCAGCAGGTTGCCGCCGACGATGCGGTCCACCTCCGACGCCCGGAAGCCGCCCTGCTCCAGCGCCTCGACGATGCGCGGCCAGTGGCGCGGGCCCGGCGTCTCCGCGGGGTAGCGCGCAGCGAGCGTGTTGCCGAACGCGGCGACGTAGCTCCCCGCGGCCGACGCGTACCGGTGCGCGGTCATCTCGAGGATGCCGCGCACGCTGGCCTCGTCGCCGGCGGCGGCGAAGTCCGTGCCCACGCCCACGTGCTCGACGCCCACGAGGTCGGCCACGTGGCGCACGTGGCGCACGAAGTTGCCGAGCGTGGGCGGATGGCGCGGGTCGTTGTCCCAGTTCATCAGCCCGTGGATGCTCGCGCCGACCACCCCGCCCGTCGCCGCGACGGCGCGGATCGTCTCGTCCGTCTTGTTGCGCGGCCGCATGTCGACGGCCTTGGCGTTCGCGTGCGTGAGCAGCACCGGCCGCGTCGACACCCGCGCGGCCTCGGTGGCGGTCGCCTCGGAGCAGTGCGACAGGTCGATCGCCACACCGACGCGGTTGAGCTCGGCCACGAGGTCGCGGCCCAGCAGGCTGAGGCCGCCGCCGCGCGGCTCGGAGCACCCGTCGCCGATGGCGTTCGCCTCGTTGTAGGTGAGCTGCATCACGCGCATGCCCAGCGCGTGGAAGGCGCGTACGCGGCGCGGGTTCGCGCCCAGCGGCAGCGTGTTCTGCCAGCCCATGATCAGGCCCGTGCGGCCGCCGTCGTGCGCACGCACGATGTCGTCCGCGGTCCGCACGAGCAGCCACGGCGACTGCGGCTGCGCGAGGCGGTCGAGCCAGTCGGCGAGCCCGTCGAACGTCGCCTCGAGGCCGTGACGCATGTCGGTCACGGTCACGTTGGCGGCAGTGACGCCGCCGGCGCGAAGCGGTGCGGGGTCGCCGTCGCAGAAGTACACCAGTGCGTCGATCACCAGCCGCCCGCGGTCCTGGGCCATCCACCCCTCCGTGTCGTCGCGCGCCGCCCCGCGTCCGGCGCCGGCGGCAGAAGGCCGGCAGTGTAGTCGAGGCGTGTGCCGCGTGCAGCGCAGCGCGCGGCGGCGTCAGCGACCATGCGCGGCGCCGATGCGGCAGGTCGGTGCGCGGACGCCGTCCGCGGCGCCCCCCGACGCCAGCACCTTCGGCGGCAGGCAGAGGAGCACGGCCGTGGCGGTGCAGGCGACGGTCAGGAGCAGGCGGGCGATCGGCGGTGTCATCGGCGGGACGCGGTCGGGGTCGGACACCGCCACGCTAGGCGCGCGCTCGCGGGCCGGTCAAGGCGCCTGCGACGAAGCGCAGCCGATCGCGCCGAAGCGGCGGAACGCGGCCATCGCACGGCCGTCGTCGACGCGCGGCGGCCCGCCCGCGTCGAAGGGGCGCCGGGATACACTAGGAGGTTCACTGGTGGCCCCGGAGGCAGCTTGCCGAATCTCGGATCCGTCCTCAAGGACGAAATCTCGCGTCTCGCGAAGCGCGCGCTGCGCGCCGATGTGGAGGCGGTCAGGAAGTCAAACGCCCAGCACCGGCGGCACATCGCCGCCATGAAGCGCCAGCTCGCCGATCTCGAGCGGCAGGTCGCCTCGCTCAGCCGTCGCGCCGCGGCGGGTGCCGCCACCGCGCAGCCCGCGGCGTCGCGCCGGCCGGTCCGGTTCGTCGCCAAGGGCCTGCGCTCGCAGCGCGCGCGCCTCGGGCTCTCCGCGGCGGCGTTCGGCAAGCTCGCCGGCGTCAGCGCGCAGACGGTCTACAACTGGGAGCGCGAGGCGGCCCATCCCGGGCGCGAGCAGCTCGCGCGGCTCGTCGCGCTGCGCGGCCTCGGCAAGCGCGAGGCCACGCGTCGACTGGAGTCGCTGGACACCTGATCCGCGCCGCACGGATGCCGCCGCGGGCGCGCCGGCATCCGTCGCGCGGCCGCCTCACGAGAGCGCGGGTTCGGCCACCACCGACGGCATCGTCGACAGCGCGGCGTCGACGATCGCCGCGGCCTGCGGAACGAACGCCTGCTCGAGCGCGTGGCTCGACGGCGCCGGCGCGTCCGGCCCGGCGAGGCGGCGGATCGGCCCCTTCAGCGCCGCGTAGGCCTGCTCGCCGGCCAGCGCCGCGATCTCCGCGCCGACGCCGCAGAGCTTCGAGGCCTCGTGCACCACGACCAGGCGCCCCGTCCTGCGCACCGACGCGAGGATGGCTTCCTCGTCGAGCGGCTTGAGCGTGCGCAGGTCGATCACCTCGGCCGACACGCCGCGCGTGGCGAGCTCGGCCGCCGCGTCGAGGCAGTGCTGGACGGTCTTGGCGTAGGACACGAGCGTGACGTCGCGGCCTCGGCGCAGCACGGCCGCCTTGCCGAGCGGAACCACGTGCTCGCCGTCGGGCACCTCGCCGCGGACGTGGCCGAGCGCCATGTCGACGAAGAACACGACCGGGTTGTCGTCGCGGATCGCCGCCTTGAGCAGGCCCTTGAAGTCGGCGGCGGTCGACGGCATGACGACCTTGATCCCCGGGCTGTGCACGAACCACGCCTCGTTGTTGTGGTTGTGCTGCGCGCCGACGGTCCAGCCGGCGCCGGTCATTGCCATCGCGACCATCGGGAACCGGAACTGCCCGCCCGAGATGTAGCGCAGCTTGCCGGCGCTGTTGACGATCGCGTCCATCGAGTAGGTCATGAACGGCGCGAACAGCAGGTCGATGACCGGACGCAGGCCGGTCGCCGCAGCGCCGGCCGCGGTGCCGGCGATGACGGCCTCGGCGAGCGGCGTGTTGCGGACGCGGCCGGCGCCGAAGCGCGCGACCAGGTCGGCGCGCTTGGTGGCGACGCCTTCGCCGAACATGAGGACGCGCTCGTCGCGCGCGAGCTCCTCGGCGATCGCCGCGTCGATGGCTTCGAAGACGGTGAGCGTGGGCATGGTCGGCCTTTCTAGGCGTAGACGTCGGTGGTGAGCTCGGCGGCGTCGGGCATCGGCGATGCCAGGGCGAAGGCGGCCGCGTCCTCGATGCGCGCCCGCGCGCGCTCGGCGACCAGCGCCAGCTCGTGCGCCTCCACGCCGTCGCGTTCCCGCAGGCGGTCCGCGAGCAGGCGGATCGGGTCGCGCGCCTGCCAGCGCGCGAGCTCCTCCCGGTCGACGTACGCCTGGTCGTCCGGCTCGAAGTGGCCGCGCAGCCGGTACGTCAGCACCTCGAGCAAATAGGGGCGCTGCGTCGTGCGCACGACCTCGGCCGCCTGGCGGGCGGCCGCGTGCACGGCCTCGACGTCGTTGCCGTCGACGCTGCGGCCGGGGATGCCGTAGGGCGCCGCGTGCGCGACGACCTGCTCGGCCGCCATGGCCTCGCGCCGGTGGACGAAGGCCTGCCACTGGTTGTTCTCCGCGACGTAGAGGATCGGCAGCTTCCACAGCGCGGCGAGGTTCAGCGACTCGTGGAAGATGCCCTCGCAGGACGCCCCGTCGCCGAAGAACACGGTCGTGATGCCCGGCTCGTGCAGCATCGTCTTCGACAGCGACACGCCGGTCACCAGCGACAGCTCGCCACCCACGATCGTCGACGTGAGCACGACGCCCAGGTCCTTCACCGAGATGTGCAGCGAGCCGCTCTTGCCCTTGCAGTAGCCCGTCGCGCGGCCCAGCACTTCGGCCATCATCCGCGCCGGGTTGGCGCCGCGCGCGAGCAGGTGGGCGGCGCTGCGGTGGTTGGTCAGGATCGTGTCCTCCGGCGCGAGCGCGGCGACGACGCCGACGGCGGCCGCCTCCTGGCCGACCGACGTGCAGGTGCCCGCGGCCGTGCCGGCCTGCTGCAGGGCCACGAGCTTCTCCTCGTAGGCGCGGATCAGGTGCATGCGCTCGAAATGGGCGAGCGCCTTCGTCTTCGCTTCGTTCATGGTCGTCTCGGGTCTCCGGGAGTGGCTTGGGCGCGCCGCACACGGGCTGCGCCGAAGACGTTGCGCACTATCGGCTGCCGGGACTTTCGGATGGCTTACCGATCGCGCACCCGGGCCGCCGGCCGCGCCTCGCGCCCGCCGCGAGGTCGACGCATTTGTTTCCTCGCCTGCTGATCTGGTACATTTGGCTCGACGCACCCCCAGCATGTCCGGCCCTCCCGTCCCCGCGCTCGTCGAGCGCTTCCCTTCGCTGCCACCGCGGCTGCAGGCCGCCGCGCGCGTCGTCGCCGACGAGCCCGCGCAGGTCGCGGTCCGCTCGATGCGGGAGATGGCGCGGCGCGCCGGCGTCGCGCCGGCCACGATGCTCCGCCTCGCGCAGGCGCTCGGCTTCCGCGACTACGCGTCGTTCCGCGCGGTGTTCATCGGCGCGATCGCCGTCCCCCCGGCCTCCTACGGGCGCAAGGCCGCGGCGCTCCAGGCGCAGGCGCGCGCGCCCCGCCCGGGACTGCGCGCCGCGCTGGAAGAGGCGCAGGCCGCCGCCGTCCACTCCGGCGCGGCGAACCCCGACGCGGCGCTGCACGCGTTCGCGGACGCGCTCATCGCCGCGCACGCCGTGCGCTTCCTCGGGATGCGTGCGAGCCACGCGATCGCGTTCCACTTCGCCTACGTCCACGGCCTGCTGCGCGACAACGGCCGCCTGCTCGAGGAGCGCGGCGGCGTGCTGCGCGACGACGTGGAGCGCCTCGGGCCGCGCGACGCGCTGGTCGTGGTCACGCTCGCGCCCTACACACGCTCTGCACACGAGATCGCGACCGTCGCGCACGCGCGCGGCGTCCCGGTACTGGCCGTCACCGACAGCATCGTCGCGCCGATCGCGCCGCTCGCGCGCCACGTCCTGGTCTGCCGCGCGGGCGGCCCCTCGTTCTTCAACACGATGGTGGGACCGCTGGCGCTCGTCGAGGCCGTGCTGGCCAGCGTGGCCGCGCGCGGCGGCGCGGACGTCGTGGCGCGGCTGCGCCACACCGACGCCATGCTGCGTGCCGCCGGCGCCTACCTCGATGCGTCCTGGAACGATCGCGCCGCCGCGCCCGCGCGCGCGCCCGTCCCCCGTCCGCCGTCCCCCTCCCCCACGCAAGGAGCCGCACCATGATGCGAACGCTGATCCGGGCCCTCGCGCTCGTCCCGCTGTCCCTCGCGCTCGCCGGCACCGTCCACGCGCAGGCGTGGCCGGCGAAGCCGGTTCGCATCATCGTCGGGTACGCGGCCGGCGGCGCGACCGACACCGTCGCCCGCCTCGTCGCGCAGAAGCTCTCCGAGGCGACCGGGCAGCAGTTCTTCGTCGAGAACAAGCCGGGGGCCGGCGGCAACGTCGGCGCGGCGCTCGCGGCGTCGTCGCCGCCGGACGGCACGACGTTCATCCTCGTCGCGCCCGCGCACGCGATCAACGCGACGCTCTACAGCAAGCTCGCCTTCGACCCGGTGAGGGACTTCACGCCGGTCGTGCACGTCGCGTCGGTGACCAACCTGATGGTCGTGCACCCTTCCGTGCCCGCGAACTCCGTGGCCGAGCTCGTCGCGCTGGCCAAGGCGAAGCCCGGCGCGCTGTCGTACGCGTCCGCCGGCAGCGGCGCGTCCAGCCACCTCGCCGCGGAGATCTTCAAGTCGAAGGCGGGCGTCAACATCGTGCACGTTCCCTACAAGGGCACCGGGCAGTCGGTGGTCGACCTGCTCGCAGGCCAGGTGCAGCTCACGCTCGACAGCATGCCCGCGCTGCTGCCGCACGTGAAGGCGGGGAGGCTGCGCGCGCTCGCCGTGGGCAGCACGACGCGTTCCGCCGCGCTGCCCGACGTGCCGACGATGCAGGAGGCCGGCATCCCGGGCTTCGAGGTCACCGTGTGGCTCGGCCTGCTCGGCCCTGCCGGCACGCCCCCCGAGATCGTCGGCCGGCTCAACGCCGAGGTGAACAAGATCCTCGCGCTGCCCGACGTGCGCGAACGGCTCGCCGGCATCGGCGCCGACCCGATCGGCGGGACGCCTCAACAGTTCGGCGCGCTGGTGCAATCGGAGATCGCGAAGTACGCGGAAGTCATCAAGGCGACGGGCGCCCGTGTCGACTGACGCGGCGGCGCCGGTCGCCGTCGTCGGCGCCGGGGTGATCGGCGCCTGCACGGCGCTGCGCCTGGCGCGCGAAGGGCGCCGCGTCGTGCTCGTCGACCGCCTCGATCCCGGCGAGGGCTGTTCCTTCGGCAACGCCGGCGCGATCAGCCCGGCGGCCGTCGTGCCGATGGCGCTGCCGGGGATGCTGCGCAAGGTGCCCGGCTGGCTGCGCGATCCGGACGGGCCGCTCGTCGTGCGCCCCGGCTACGCGCTGCGCGCGGCGCCGTGGCTGGCGCGCTGGGTGCTGGCGAGCCGGCGCAGCGCGGTGCAGCGCTCGTCCGATGCGCTGGCTGCGCTCAATCGCGACACGCTCGACGGCTACCGCGACCTCCTCGACGCGGACCAGTTCGCGGACCTGATCCGCGTCGCGGGGCACCTGTACGCCTTCCGCAGCCGGCCCGCTGCCGCGGGCGGCCGGCTCGCGCAGGCGCTGCGCGAGCGGCACGGCGTGCGCACGCGCTGGCTCGACGCGGGCGAGTTGCGCGCGCTCGAGCCGGCGCTCGCGCCGGCTTATGCGTGCGGCCTGCTGCTCCCCGACAACGGTCAGACGGTGAACCCGCAGCGGCTGGTGCTCACGCTGGCCGGCAACCTCGCAGCGTGCGGCGGCCGTGTCCTGCGCGACGAGGTGCGGCACGTCGAGGTGCGCGGCGGGCGTCTCGAGCTCGTCGCGGCGGGCGGGCGCGTGCCTGCCTCCGCCGTCGTCCTCGCGACCGGCGCCTGGTCGCGCGCACTCTTGCGCGCGCTCGGCACGGACGTGCCGCTGGAGACCGAGCGCGGCTATCACCTGATGCTGGAGGACGCGAGCGTGACGCCCGGCCGGCCCACGATGCTCGCCGACCGCAAGTTCTTCGCCACGCCGATGGAGCACGGGCTGCGGCTCGCCGGCACGGTCGAGTTCGCCGGTCTCGACGCCCCCGCGGACTGGCGGCGCGCGCAGGCGCTGCTGCGCCACGCGCAGGCCGCCTTTCCCGCGCTGCGCGCGTCGCGCTGGACGCAGTGGCTCGGTCACCGCCCCTCGCTGCCCGACAGCGTGCCGGTCATCGACCGGCTCCCGCAGGCCGGCGTCTTCGTCGCCGCCGGCCACGGGCACCTCGGCATGTCGGGCGGGCCCGGCACGGCGCGGCTGGTCGCCGACCTCGTGGCCGGCCGGCGCCCGTTCGTCGATCCCGCGCCCTACCGGCACGACCGCTTCGGCCTGCGCGGCGCGCCGCGGGTGCCGGCCACCCCCGCGCACGAGGCCCGGCCGCTTGGACGCTGACCGGGCGTGGCGCCTCGACGCGAGCACGCTGCGCCGCTACGTCGCGTCGGGCGAGCTCTCGTCGGAGGCACTGGTGCGCGCGACCCTCGCGCGCATCGAGGCGCTGGACGGACAGGCGCGCGCCTTCGTGACGGTCGACGCCGACGCCGCGCTCGCGGCCGCGCGCGAGGCCGATGCGTTGCGCCGGCGGACCACGCTGCTGCCCCCGCTGCACGGTCTCCCCGTCGCCGTCAAGGACGTGATCGCGACCGCAGGCCTGCGCACGACCTTCGGTTCACGCCTGTTCGCCGGGCACGTGCCCGATCGCGACGCCGCGGCGGTGGCCCGCGTCCGACGTGCCGGAGGCATCGTCATCGGCAAGACGACGACGCCGGAGTTCGCGCACAAGGTGCTGACCGACAGCCTGGTGTCCGGCGTCACGCGGAATCCCTGGTCGGCCGCGCACAGCGCTGGCGGGTCCAGCGGCGGCGCCGCCGTCGCCGCGGCCATGGGGTTCGCGTCGCTCAACGTCGCCACCGACGGCGCGGGCTCGGCGCGCGTGCCGGCATCCTGCTGCGGCGTGGTCGGCCTCAAGCCGACGATGGGCCGCATCCCCAACGAAGGCGCGCCCGACGTGTTCGGCCTGCAGGTGATCGGCCTGATCGCGCGGAGCGTGGCGGACCTCCGCCTGCTGCTCGGCGTCCTCGCCGGCCCACTCGATGCGGATCCGCTCTCGTGGGGTGCGCGACCCGGGCGCGACCCGGTGGCAGGGCTTGCCGGGCTGCGGGTGCGCTGGCTGCCGCGGATGGGCAACGCGCACGTCGCCGCCGACGTGCTCGCGGCCTGCACGCGCACGCTCGCGGCGATGGTGGCCGCGGGTGCGATCGTCGACGAGGGCGCGGCGATCGACTGGGCGCACGACGCCTGCCGCATCCTGCTGCGCGCCCAGCAGGCCGCGCGCTTCCGCGCGCTGCCCGATGCGCAGCGCGACCTCCTCGATCCGGGGTTCCGCGCGTGCGTCGACGAGGGCGTGGCGCAGCGCGCCGCGGACCTGCAGGACGCGATGCTGGCGCGCACCGCCCTGTTCCGCCGCGTGCAGGGGCTGCTCGACGGCGCGGACGTGCTCGCCTCGCCGGTCGTCGCCACCCCGGCGCTTTCGGCCACCCACGCGGCCGATCAGCACGTGCTGGTCGACGGCCACGACGGCGGCTCGCTCCGCGAAGGCTGGTACTGCTACACCGTGCCGTTCAACGCCACCGGTCATCCCGCGATCGTGCTGCCCTGCGGCGTCGACCGCGCGGGCGTGCCGATCGGACTGCAGCTCGTCGCGCCGTGGCTGCGCGAGCATCGCCTGCTGCGGATCGCGCAGGCGCTGCGCGGCATCACGAAACTCCCCGACCGCTGGCCGGCAGCGGCGGAGGGTGTGCCTGCGCAGGGCGCGGGGACGCCAGCGCCCGCGGCGCCCGCCAGGCGCAAGCGAAGCCCTGCGTGACCGGTCACCGGCGTGCCAAGTACCACCGGTCGCCCTGGGGGGCCGGCGGATGCGCCAAGCCGTCGCAGCTCACCGGCGCCAGGTAGCACCCCGTGCGTCGGCTCCGCACCGCAGCTCCACGCCCCCGCGCATTGCAGTCGCCCCGCCGTAGCGTCACTCGACCTTGATGCCGGCCTCCGGGATCACCTTCGACCACAGCGCGATCTCCTGCGCGAGCAGCTTCCGCAGGTCGTCGGGCGGCCCGGACTGCGGTTCCGCGCCCTGGGCAAGCAGGGGTTGCGCCACTTCCGGCATGCGCATGACGGCGGCGATCTCGCTGTTCAGCTTCGTGACGATGGGCTGCGGCGTGCCGGCAGGAGCGAACACCCCGAACCAGCCGATCACGCGAAACCCCGGGACACCGGACTCCGCGACCGTAGGAAGATCGGGAAGCGCCGGCGATCGCGTGGCGCCCGTCACCGCGAGGCCGCGCACCTTTCCGCTCTTGACGTGCTGGGCCATGAGCAGGACGTTGTCGATCGCGACGTCGAGCCGGCCGGACAAGAGGTCGGGAAGCATCGGACCACTGCCCTTGTACCCGATGTAGAGCATGTCGATGCCCTTCTCGCGCTTCAGGAGCTCGCCGGCGAGGTGCTGCTGCGCTCCGGCCGTGCCGCCCGCGTACGACAGCTTGCCGGGATTCGCCTTGGCGTGCGCGATCAGCGCATCGAAGGTATCGACCGGCACCGACGGATGCGCCACGAGCACGTAGGGCGTGGTCAGCACCCAGGAGACGGGCTCGAAGTCCTTGACGGCATCGAAGGTCACGCTCTTGTAGAGGAGCTGCACCGTCGAAAGCGTCCCCGTGGCCATCACCAGCGTGTAGCCGTCGGCGGGCGCTCGCGCCACCATTTCGTATCCCACGATGCCGGATTGACTCGGACGGTTCTCCACGATGACCTGCTGGCCGATCCGCTGGGAGAGGCGGGTCGCGAGGTTACGCGCGACGTTGTCGGCCGTCCCGCCTGCCGGCGCGACGACGACCATCTTCACCGGCTTCGCCGGATAGTCCTGTGCCGCTGCGGACGCGCAGACGACCGTCGCGGCGATGGCTCCCAGCGCCCATGCGAAACGGATGCCCGACCTCGATTGCATCTTGTCCTCCTTTCCACCTCGGTTAGGGGCTCCCGCGGAGCCTGCCAAGGACGTCCCGCGCAGCCGCGCGGGCCATCCGAATGTCCGATTGGACGCTGATCAGGCGGAACCCCCCTTCGATGCGGTGCCGGGCCGCATCGGCGGTGTAGACTTGGATTCCCGCGGCCTTGCCGGCGCGGCGCGCGTCCGCCGCGATGCCCGCGATCGCCGTCTCGACGTCGCCCGCGAGCGCCGGCTGCTCCGGGCCGTGGCCCATCGAGATCGACAGGTCGTTGGGGCCGACGAAGCAGCCGTCGATTCCCTCGACGGAGAGGATGGCGGCCGCGTCGGCCGCGCCGCGCGCGGTCTCCAGCATCACGAGCGTCAGCAGGACCTCGTGCGCGCGCGCGAAGTAGTCGCCCCCTCCGAAGAGCGTGCCCCGGATCGGTCCCCAGCTGCGCGCGCCGTGCGGCGCGTAGCGCACGGCGCGCACGATGTCCTGCGCCTGCTGGCGCGTCTCCACCATCGGGACGATCACGCCGTACGCGCCGAGATCCAGAACGCGCTGGATGAGCATCGGCGATGCGTCCGGCACGCGCACGAGGGGCGTGGCAGGCGTGGCGCTCACGGCCTGCAACATCCGACCTGCGTCGCCGAGATTGCTCTCGCCGTGCTGCAGGTCGACGATCAGGAAGTCGTACCCCGCGTGACCGAGCGCCTCGGCCATCAGCGGACTGGCGAGCGAGCACATCGTCCCGAGTACCGTCTGGCTCTTCTCGAGGCGTTCCCTGACCGGATTGGGTCGCACTGGCGCTACCTCCGACGCTTCTCGTAGACGTCCGGATTGACCGTGGACGCGCAGCGCTCGCCTCGCAGCACCTGCAGTGCGTTGCGGACCGCCATCGTCGCCGTCCGCTCGCCGGCCTCGATCGTGCCGCCGATGTGCGGCGTGAGAACGACGTCGTCGCGCCCGAAGAGCGGGTGACGGCCGGGGGGCTCGTTGGCGAACACGTCCAGCGCCGCCCCGGCAATGAGCTTGCGCTCGAGGGCGTCGAGCAGCGCATCCTCGTCGACGAGCGAGCCCCGTGCCGTGTTGAGGAGGAAGGCGTTGCGCTTCATCGCGGAGAACTGGTCCGGGCCGACGATCGGCGGCGCGCCGGCAATCGCAGGCACGTGCAAGGACACGATGTCGGCCTCCCGCAGGACGCGCTCGAACGATGCCAGCTCGACCCCGTGTGCCCGCGCGAACGCCTCGTCCGGAGCGACGTCGTGCGCCATCACGCGCATGTCGAAGGCGGACGCGCGCACCGCGACGGCGCGCCCGATGTTCCCCAGTCCGACCAGGCCAAGCGTCTTGCCGGCGAGCTCGATGCCGGGTCTTCGCGACCAGTCGCCCGCGAGCAGCGCGGACATGCGCTGCGGAATGCGGCGCGCGAGCGCGATCATCAGGCCGAGCGCGAGCTCGGCCACGGACACGGCATTGGCGCCGGGCGTGATGGTGACGACGACCCCTGCGCGCGTCGCGGCGTCGACGTCCACGGCGTCGTAGCCGACGCCATGCCGCGAGAGGACCTTGAGCGACGGTGCCGCGGCGAAAAGGCGCGCATCGAAGCGCTCGCCACCGGCGATGATCGCGTCGACGTCGCCGACCAGCGGGACGAGCTCGTCCGTGGTGTAGGGCTCGTCGCGGTCGAGCCTGCGGACCTCGAGACCGGACGACGCGAGCAGCTCGACATGACGGCCGCGCATGCGGTTCATCGGGGCGAACGTGACCAGCAGCACCTGCTTCATGACCGCGCCTCGTCCGCGAGACCGGTTCGCGCCCCGCGCTCCACAGGCATGGGGACGCCGAAGCGATCGCCGAGTGCGGCCAGGGCGTCGCAGACGCCGGCCGGAAGACGTACACCCTCCCGTGCCGCACGCGCGCGATGCGCCCGCGAATGGTCGCCGGGCACCGCGACACCTTCCACGCCGGGCAGGGGCGCCACCGCCCGCGCGGCATCGAGGCAATCGCTGACCAGCGCGCGGTACTCGTCGATGCCGCCGAACGCGTCGGGATCGATCGCCACGACGATCGCGCCCGCGGCCCGTCCCTTCGCCGGCGCGCCCTCGGCCACCGGTGCGCCGGCGAGCGTCGGATCGCGGTCACCGATCATGCAGAGCGCCCCGAGGAGCGCCGAGGCAAGCGCCAGGCCGTAGGCCTTGTGACCCGCGTGCGCGCCGCCCATCGGCAGCACCGCGCCTCCGGAGTAATAGGCTTCGGGATCCGTCGAGGCCTCGCCTGCCGCGTCGATCAGGCAGCCGTCGGGCACCCGCGTGCCTGCCGCCCGCGCCAGATGGACCCGGCCGACGGCTACGCTCGCCATCGACGCATCGAACACAAGCGGTTGCTGCCTTCCGGGAACGCCGATGGCCCACACGTTCGCGCCCATGAAGCGCTCGCGTCCGCCGAAGGGCGCCACCCCTCCGACGCCGGGCCCGGCCATTCCCACGCTCACGAGGAGGACGAGGCCGTCCGCCTGACAGCGTTCCGCGTATTCGCCCAGCCGTCCCACGTGCGTCGAGCGTCGGACGGCCGCGCACGCCACCCCGTGCGCGCGCGCGCGCACCGTGACGAGCGACACCGCGTGCGACATCGAGAAATGGCCGAAGCCGCGACATCCGTCGACCAGCAGCGTGGCACCGCCGTCGCGCACGAGCCGGGGACGGGCGGACGGAAGCAGTTCTCCGCGGGCAATCTGTGCGAAGTACTGCGGCAACCGCAACACGCCGTGCGAGCCGTACCCGGACATGTCGGATCGCACGAGATGCCGCGCCACTTCGACGGCCACGTCCGCGTCGGTGCCTGCGGCCCGCAGCAGGCGCTCCACGAACGTGGTCAGCCCCTCGCAGTCGAAGGCACGTGACGCACGCGGCACGCCGGGCGCCGATGCCGGAGTGGCCTTCGCCGCTGCGCTCATCCGAGACCGATGTCGACCAGCACCTGGCGCGTGAAAGCCCGCGCGGCGAGGCGCGCCGAATCCGAATCGCCGGCGAGGATCGCGTCCACCAGGCGGCCGATCAGGGGCTCCGTACGTGCCCCGGCGGTCCGCTTCATCGCGTCGTAGACGAAGATCCGCGACTTCAGCATCGTCTGATGCCAGATCTCGCTGATGTAGCGATTGCGCGCCACCGCGAGCACCCACTCAGTCGTGTCCCCGGTCACCGGGGGCTGGTGACCGGCTCGTGAAGCGGCGAACTTGCGCCGCAGTGTCGCGCGAAGGACTTCCGCTGAACGTCGATCGTCGTCATCGACACGCGACGCCGCGAGCTCCGCGGCCCGCTCGAGCAGTGCGCCGCGCAGCTCGAAGAGCGCGACGACGTCCTCGCGCGTGTGCTCGACGACGCGGACGCCCTGCCACGGCGCGCGCGTCGCGAGCCCGCGCGCGACCAGCTGCTGGAGCGCCTCGCGGATCGGGCCGTTCGAGAAGCCGAACTCCTCCTGCAATTCCGCCTCGCGGATGCGCTGACCCTGCGCGTAGGTGCCGTTCACGACGCGCTCGACGAGAACGTCCACGAGCCATGCCGCCCGCGAGAACGTCGCAGGCCGCGGTGCGCGAACGTCGCGCATCCGGGCGACGTTGCGCGCCGCGGGTACGCGCCGGCGGCGCGACTGTTCGTCGCCGTGCGGTGAAGGCGGAACCGACATTCGGTCGGACACCCCGGATCCCTCGCGACGGTGGATGGCGGCAATGATTAAACATTAATAACGCGCCGCGCGTCAAGCCGCGCCGTGCCCGCTGCGTAGGCCCTGGCGCGACGGGACTGGGCGGTGAGGCGCGCTCTCGTTGGCGAAAGCGCGCCGGCGTGCGGCCTAGACCCTCGGCTCCCCGCGGCCGTTCACGGTGAGCGTCGGCCCGGGATCGAACGCGAGTTGCGCGCGGTATTCGCGCCCGCGGAAGACGTAACTCACGTCCCAGTACTGCACCTGCCCGGACCCGGGCACCACCTCGCAGCGCTGGACGTCGTACGCGTAGCCGCCCCGCCCCGCCTGGGCACCGACCGCGGCCCCGCCGATCGCGCCCAGCGCCGTGGCGACGTCGCGTCCGCTGCCGCCGCCGATCTGGTGACCGAGGACGCCGCCGATGACGCCACCGATGATCGCGCCGGGCACGTTCGGCTGGCCGCGCGGCACATGCTGGCGGTCGACCCAGCAGCGCTGCTCCGGCGGACCGACGACCGCGCGCACGAAGGTGACGTCGGCCTGGTAGAGCCGCTCCCCGTGACGCGGGTAGTAGCCGTACGCCGGCGCCGCCGGGGGCGGGACCGCATACACCGGCGTGGGCCGTCCGCCCGCCGGACGCACCGACGAGATGCGGTTGTCGAGGCCCATCGAGGCGAGCGTCGGATACTGGCCGCGGCGGAGCACGACGCAGCGCCCGCCGAAGCCCGCGTGCTCGCACACCTCCCAGCGTCCGCGCTCGACGATGGCCGACGACGCGCGGTCGTTGAAGCCTGAGCGTGCGAGGTTCGCGTCGGTCCCGCCGACGCTGTAGGCGCGGCCGCTGAAGCCGTGCTGCGAATAGAAGGTCACCTGCGCGTGCGCCACGGGCAGCGCGAGGGCCGCTGCACTGGCGGCCACGAGGGTCAGCGTGCGGATCATGCTTCCTCCGACGTCGCGGCCGTCGGGAGACGGCCGTCCTCGTCCCGTAACGGCCGCCGGAGAGAGGTGGTTTACCTGCGCCGCCCCCGCCCGACCGTCGGCTGGTGACAAAATGCTTCAGGCTTCGCGGCAGCGGCGCGGCATCCCCCGGCCCGCCCGGCGTCGCCGTTCAGATGAGGACCAGCCGCCGGCCGGGGTAGTCGATCGCGTAACGGCGCGAGGCCAGGAGTTCGCTGCCGATGGCGCCGTCCTGCTGCAGCCGCGGCGCGTCGCCGCGGCGTACGAAGCGGGGCCGCACGCCGTCGAAGCGCGCGCCGCCGACGTCGACGGCGAGCGCGGGGCCGGTGCGCACCTCGCGCAGGCCGCCGACGAAGCACGATGTCGACGCCTCGCCGTCGGCAGGCATCGGCAGCGCCTCGTGGCTGCCGGCGACGAGCGACAGCGCGCTGTTCATGCCGGTGTCGAGGTGCATGCGCCGCGCGAGCGTCGCGCCGGCGGGCAGCGCCAGCGTCGCCTCGACGAAGGGATGGCCGTCACGGAAATGCAGCGGGACGACGGCGGCGCCTTCCGGCGGGCGCCAGCGCGCGGGGTCGTGCAACCGCACGCGGCGAGCCGGCGGATCCACTTCGACCACGAAGCGGCGGAACAGGTCCGCGCCGATGACGCCGGCGAAGTCGAGCGCGCGGTAGCGTTCGGGACAGGCGAGCGCAGCCTCCGGAAGCACGACGGCCGTCAGCCCGGACAGGTCGACGTCGCCGAACGCGAGCGAGGTCCCCGGCTGCAGCGCGCCGACCGGCACGGCCGGATCGTCCGCCGGGCCGAGCTTCCGCGCGCGCGTCGAATCGAGGGCCAGCGCCGCCGTGCGCGCTCCGTCGATCAGCACTGTCACCGGCGCACCGGTGTCGAGCACGAAGTCGACGTCGGCCTTCCCGTTCACGCGACCGGTGAGCAGCACGATGCCGCCGCGGCCCTCGCGGTAGGCGAGTTCGACCGGAAGCGCCGAGTGCACCGCCACCACGGGCTCGGGAAAGCCCAGCAGCAGCGACAGCGTGTCGCATCCCGCCATCGCGACCGCCACGAACGCGAGCGTCGCGCCGCGTCCCCATCGATCGATCGCCATCGTGCTAGCCTCCGTCCGCACCGCGCGGTCGCCCGGTTGGATGCTCGCGTCGCGCGGGCCGGATTCACCGCCGGCCGCGCATCGCGCGCAGGGAGGGCGCGGTACGCCGCCGCGCCGTCAGCCGCGGACGGCGTGCTCCTCGAGGATGCTCAGCGGGATCACGGCCAGCGTCTCCTCGTGCGTGGCCTCCAGCACGACGGGCGGTGCGACGCCCGCCTCGTAGGCGCGGCGCCACCAGCCGGCGCAGACGCACCAGCGGTCGCCCGGGGCGAGGCCCGGGAATCCGAACTCGGGGACCGGCGTCACCAGGTCGTTGCCCTCGCGGCGGGCGAAGGCCAGGAACTCGCGCGTGACCTGCGCGCAGACGACGTGCAGGCCCACGTCGTCCGGGCCGGTGTTGCAGCACCCGTCCCGGAAGAACCCGGTGCGGGGCGACATCGAGCAGGGGGCGAGCCGTCCGCCGAGGACGTTGCGGTCGTCGTCGCGCGCGGTCAAGGGCGCCTCTTCGCAGGGATGGGCCTCGCATTCTACGCGGCCGGCCCGCGCGCCGGCCGCCGCATGCGGGTTTTCCCGGAGTCCCCAACCGTCCAGCCGGAGGGTAGCATCCGCGTCCTCGGGTCGCGGCCGCCGCGAGGCGGGCGTGTGCCCCCATTCCGAGGAGATCCCGATGGTCCGTCCCGCCGTCCTCGCCCCGCTCGCGTTCGCGGTGGCCGCCGTCGCCGCGCACGCGCAGCCGAGCAACAGTCCCGAGCAGGCGCAGCGCGCGATCAACCCGTATGTCTACATGATGGACAAGGCCGGGCACAAGGTGCTCGTCTCGACGCAGTTCTGGCGCAACGACCTCAAGTACGACGACCGCTCGTTCCACCGCTTCCTCGAGGTCCTCGCGCAGCTCGAGAAGCGCGGCTTCCACAAGAACGACAAGGCGACGATCGAGTCCTGGGACAAGCCGCAGCCCTTCTCTCGCTGCTTCGTGTACCTCGAGGACCTGCAGTCGGGACGCGCGACCAAGAGCGGCATCACCAGCGGCACGCGCGTCTGGTGCACCGAGACCGGCATCTCGGAGATCGAGATCCGCAACTCGGACAGCCCCAAGCACGTCGCGGAGATCATGCAGCGCTTCGACATGATGTTCGACAAGTCGAGGAAGGCGGTGCAGAAGTAGCGCGGATCCCGGGGACGTCCGGTCGCCCGCGCGGCGGCGGGGGCCGAGGCGCCGCGGCGCCTGCAGCCGCCGCCGCGGGAACGTGACGTCCGGGTCGTCGCGCCGTGCGCGCGACCCGCGTCAGCGCAGCAGCGTCACGATCCCCGAGAACGTCAGGAACGCGAGCGCCGTCGAGACGAGGATGATGCGCGCGACGCGGCCGTTGTCCGCGCCGAAGCGCTCGGCGAGCATCGCGACGTTCGATGCCGAAGGCAGCGCCGCGCAGAGCACCATCACCTGCAGCGCGAAGCGGTCGAGCGGCACGCCCAGCCCGATCGCGGAGCGCCCCATCACGTAGACCAGAAGCGGGTGCAGCAGGAGCTTCATCAGCGCGACCGCGACGTCGTTCGTCACGGTCGTGCGCGGGGCGCTCTCGAGGCGCGAGCGCGCCAGCACGGCGCCGATCGTGAACAGCGCCGCAGGCGAGGCGGCGTCCGCGAGCAGGCCCACGGTCTGCTCGACCGGCCTGGGGACGGCGACGCCGAGCGCGTAGGTCGCCACCCCGAGCAGGATCGCCCACGGCAGCGGATTGCCCGCCACGCCGCGCAGGACGCGCGCAACGGCCGACGGCGCGCCGCCTTCGCGCGTGCCGAGCCGCGAGAGCGCGATGCACGTCGACGACGTGAACACCAAATCGACGAGGATCGTCACGATCGCCGGCGCGGCGGCCCGCGGGCCGAGCAGCGCCACCAGCAGCGGCACGCCGAGATAGCCGGTGTTGGAGAACGACGCGACCAGCGCGCCGAACGCCGCGTCGTTCCAGCCGATGCGCCCGCCCAGCGTCACGGCGACGGTGAACGCGATCAGCACGGCTGCGCAGAAGACCCAGACGCCGACCACCGCGCCATTCAGGTAGTCGGTGATCGGCGTGGTCGCGCCGAACCGGTAGAGCATGCACGGCAGCGCGAAGTACAGGACGAACGCGTTGAGCCCGGGGATCGCGGCCAGCGGCAGCCAGCGACGGTGCGTGGCGACGAAGCCCGCGAGGACCAGCGCGAAGAACGGGAACGTCGCGAGGAGGACCGCCGCCACGGCCGGACGCGCGCGGTCAGCGGCGCGCGGCGGCGGGGACGAGCCTCGCGAGGTCGGCGCCGGCGACGATGCGGATGCGCTGCTCGGCGGCGAAGGCGCGCGCCGGATCGGTGAGCTCGCCGAGCGTCACCCACGCCGCCTCCTGCGCGCCGCGCGCCTCCTTCGTCCTGACGAGCTCGCGCAGCGGCTCGACGCCCGTGCGCGCCGCCTTCCAGCGCTTCGCGCCCACCACCGTCACGCGCCCTTCCCTGGCGAGCTCGAAGTCGGCAGCACCGGCCGTGCGCGTCACGACGAAGCCCTGCGTCTGCCAGGCGCTCTCCAGCGCGGTCGCGAACGCCGGCCACGCCATCGCGCGCGCCGCGTCGAGCGCGCGCCCGACGCTCGCCGTCGACGGCGCGCGCAGCCGCTTGTAGCCGGTCCACAGCGCGATCGCGGCGAACGGCAGCGCGCCGAACGCGCCGGCGAGCCGGAAGTCGGGCGGAAGGAAGGCCTGCGCGATCGCGACGAGCCCGGCGGCGATCGCCGCGCTGATCCACCACGGCGAGCGCAGCAGCACCGCGAACAACGAGTTCTCCGCCATCTTCCACTTCATGCCCGGCTCCAGGGACGCGGCCGGACACACCGGCCGCGCGAGTATAGTCGACGGCCGTACGAGGGCCGTGCGGCGCGGGATGCAAGCGGCGCGCGGCGAGCGGACGCGCTGGCCGCGCGCCGCCGAAGCCGTCAGGATTCGGGGGCCGGCAGCTGGCCGAGGCCCGGCAGCTTGAGCGACGGCGGGCTCGCGCCGAGGCCGGTCACCAGTCCGAGCAGGTTGATCTCGAGACCCTCGTCGCGCGCGAGCGCCACGCCGGCGAGGCCGCCGAGCGAAAGCTGCCAGCCGGTGCCGCTCGGCGTGCGCGCGAGCGCTCCGCCCTCGGGCAGGTAGTCCTTGCCGACGGCGTGCGGAGGCAGCGCCACGTTGAGCTCGGGGATCCGGCGCGCGACCCACGCGACGAACGTGTTGCTGTTGGGGCCGGGCCACGCGCGATAGCTCGTCGCGGGGTACGCGGCGACGACGTCGTCGAGCCGTGCGAGCACGGCCTCGGCCGCCGTGCCGCGCAGGTCGCGCAGCAGCCGCGGGGCCGCACCGTACCACTCGGCATCCGGCGCCCGGCCGGCGGCCACCGACAGGCCGGCCCCGCCGCTGCGCCGCGCGTACCAGCCGATCACCTCGTAGCGCGTGTAGCGTTCGGCGTGCGCGGGCTTGGCCGCGATCCAGGTGTGCACCGCGAACGCGCCGCGCCAGCCGAACGTACGCGCCGCATAGACCTGCACCACGGCCTCGGGATGCGCCCGCGGATCCGGCGCGACGCCCGCGCTGCGGTGCGTCGCCGCGCTCCAGTCGCCGCGCATCGAAGCCGGACCGAGCGCGAGCGTCGCCAGCGGCCCCCCGAGCAGCAGCACCAGGCACGCGAGCAGCACGAGCCCCAGGCGCGGGCGCAGGCGCGGAGCCATCAGCCCTTCAGGACGTCGAGCAGCGCCTCGCGTCCGGACGCGGCGGCACCGAGCAGCTCGTCGAGCCCCGGATCGCGCGCGCTGGCCGCGAGCTCGGCGCGCCGCTGCTCGCGCCACTGCGCGTGCCCCGCCTCGCCAGGATGCGACGAATCGGCGGCGAGCCTCGCGACGAGCAGCACGTCCTTCAGCGTCGCCGGCGGCCAGGCGGCCGCGTAGCCGTCGATGGCCTCGACGTCTTCCAGCACCGCGGGAGGAAGATCGAGCTTGTCGACGATGGCGCGGGTCACCGGCGCCGCCCAGACCTGCGCGATCTCGCGGAACGCCCCCGCATCCTCGGCGACCGTCGGATACGCGCCCGCGCGTGCGGCGAGGAACAGCACGCCGACGTCGGCCATCAGGCCGGCGAGCAGCGCGGTGTCGGGCGAGGCGACGCGAAGCTCGCGGGCCAGCGCGAACGCCCACGCGCCGACGTCGACCGAGTGCGCCCACGTGCCGCGCGCGAGGTCGCGCATCGTCTTCGTGCGGTGCTCCTGCGCGAGCTGGTCCATCGCCACCACCAGCGCCGTGACGCGCACGTTCGACATGCCGAGCCGCTGCACGGCCTCCGGCACGCCGCTCACCGCGCGCCCGATCGGGTTGAAGACGACCGAATTGGCCGTGCGCACGATGCGCGCCGACAGCACCGGCTCGAGTTGCACGAGGCGGGCGAGGTCGCCGATCGTCGAGTCGGGATCGCTGGCGACGCGCCTGATGCGCAGCGAGAGGTCGAGCACCGTCGGGAAGCCGAGCTCCCGCTCCTCGAGCTCGCGCCCGATGGCGGCCGAGAACGCGCGCAGCTCGTCGTGGAAAGTCCCCATGCGGGCCGATCGGTCGAAAGCGGCATTATGCGACGTGCGGTTCCGGCGGGGAAACGACGGCGCCGGGCGGCGCACGTTGCCGTTTGTCCAGCGCCACGCCGCCGAGGCGGCGCTTGGGTATGATGTCCTCGTCCCGCGGTCGCGCGCGAGCGGAACCCCGCGCGCGGCGCGTTGCCAGATCGCGCATGCACCGTCACGAACCGCCGTCCGGCCTCCCCGGCCGTCCCGACGCCGCGGCCTCCGACGACAAGCCGCCGCTCGCGGCCATCGTCGCCGAGGCCTTCACCCGCCTGACCGTCGCCTCGCGCGCGCGGATGCTCGGCCGGCTGCTCGCGGCGCTCGGCCCGGCGGCGCTGGCCGCCGCGTGCGGCGGCGCGTTCGCCAAGTACGTGTCGCACGCGCGGCTGCCGGTGATTCCGGTCACGCTGCAGGACGCGGCCCGGGCCACGTCCGCGCAGGTGCAGGACCTCGCGCGGATGCTGCAGCAGACGCAGCCGCAGACGTTCGAGCGCCTGCTCGACCTCCTCGCCCGCGACGCGACCACGATCGCCGCGCTGTCGGCCTCCGTGGCCGCGCTGACGCTGCGCAAGGTCGCGGACGCCCGCCGCGAGCGGCGCCGCTGACGCGCGCCGCGTCGCCGGTGGGAATCCTGCGGGCGTCCGGCGTCGCCGACTTCCGACCGCGCAGACCGCGATGACGCTCGACGACCTCCCCACGCCGGCGCTGGTGCTCGACCGGCCGCGGATGCTGCGCAACATCGAGCGCATGCGCACGCGGCTGCGGCGGTTCGGCGTGCGGTTCCGCCCGCACCTCAAGACGTGCAAGAGCTACGAGGTCGCGCGGCTGATGCTCGACGGCCCGGCAGGGCCGGCGACGGTGTCCACGCTGAAAGAGGCCGAATACTTCGCCGCCCACGGCGTGACCGACCTGCTCTACGCCGTGGGCATCGTCCCCGCCAAGCTCGACGCGGTCGCGGCGCCGCGCGCGCGCGGCTGCGACGTGATCGTGCTGCTCGACAGCGTCGCCATGGCGGAAGCGCTCGCGGCGTACGCCCGCGAGCGCGGCGACGCGATGCCCGCGCTGATCGAGATCGACACCGACGGCCACCGCAGCGGCCTGGTGCCGGACGACCCGGCCCTGCTCGACGTGGCGGAAGCGCTGTCCCGCGGCGCGCGGCTGCGCGGCGTGATGACGCACGCCGGCGCCTCCTACGCGTGCCGCAGCGCCGAGTCGCTCGCCGCGATGGCGGAGCAGGAGCGTGCGGGCGCCGTGCACGCGGCGCAGCGCCTGCGCGCCGCCGGCCACGAGGCGCCGGTGGTGAGCGTGGGCTCCACGCCGACGGCGCTGTCCGCGCGCGCGCTCGACGGCGTGACAGAGGTCCGCGCGGGCGTGTTCGTGTTCTTCGACCTCGTGATGGCCGGCGTCGGCGTGTGCACCGCCGACGACCTCGCGCTGTCGGTGCTGGCGACCGTCATCGGGCAGCGGCGCGACACCGGCTGGCTGATCACCGACGCCGGCTGGATGGCGATGTCGCGCGATCGCGGCACCGCCTCGCAGCCGGTCGACCAGGGCTACGGGCTGGTGCTCGACGTCGACGGCGCGCCGCTGCCCGGCTGGTGGATGCACGACGCGAACCAGGAGCACGGCGTGCTGGCGCGGCGCGACGGGGCACCGGCCGACCTCGCGCGCTTCCCGATCGGCACGCGCCTGCGCATCCTCCCCAATCACGCCTGCGCCACCGCCGCGCAGCACGCGGTCTACCACGTGGTCGACGGCGGGCGCGACGTCGCCGCCGTGTGGCCGCGCATCGGCGGCTGGTGAGCGGTCGGCGCCGGCGTCGACGCTACTTGCCGGCCGCCGCGCCGGCGAAGGTCTCGCGCGCGATCGCCTCGGCCGGGATCGCGCGAACGGACAGCACGCCGTCGATCGCGGCGATGCGCTCGATCACCGGCACCTCCACCGGGCTGTCGACGTCGACCAGCGTGTAGGCCATCTCGCCGCGCGACTTGTTGACCATGTTGTGGATGTTGAGGCCGGCCTGCGCCATCGCCGAGCTGATCTGGCCGAGCATGTTCGGCACGTTCGCGTTCGCGATCGCCACGCGGTAGGGCGACTCGCGCGCCATCTCGACGTTGGGGAAGTTGACGGCGTTGCGGACCGCGCCGTCCTCGAGATAGTCGCGCACCTGGTCGACGACCATCAGCGCGCAGTTCTCCTCCGCCTCCGCCGTCGAGGCACCGAGGTGCGGCAGCGCGACGACCTTCGGCTCGCCGATCAGCGCCTTCGTGGGGAAGTCGCACAGGTAGGCCGCGAGACGGCCGGAGCGCAGCGCCGCCACGACCGCGTGCTCGTCGACGACGGCGTCGCGGGCGAAGTTGAGGAGCACCGCGCCCGGCTTCGCGGCCGCGAGCCGGCGCTCGTCGATCAGGTGCCGCGTGACGGGGACGAGCGGGACGTGCAGCGTGACGAAGTCGGACACGCGCAGCAGCTCCTCGATCGAGTGCGCGCGCCGCACCGCCGACGGCAGCCGCCACGCCGCGTCCACCGTGATCTCGGGATCGAAGCCCGTCACGCGCATGCCGAGCTTGATCGCGGTGTCGGCGACCAGGCTGCCGATCGCGCCCAGGCCCACGATGCCGAGCATCCGCTGCGGCAGCTCGACGCCGGCGAACTGCTTCTTGCCGGCCTCGACGCGGGCGTCCAGGTCCGCCGCGTCGCGGTCCAGCGCCGCGACGAAGTGCAGCGCCGGCACCACGTTGCGGGCCGCCATCAGCAGCGCAGTCAGCACCAGCTCCTTGACGGCGTTCGCGTTCGCGCCCGGCGCGTTGAACACCGGCACGCCGCGCCGGCTCATCGCCGCGACCGGGATGTTGTTCGTGCCGGCGCCCGCTCGGCCGATGGCCTTGACCGACGGCGCGATCTCCATGCGGTGCATGTCGTGCGACCGCACGACGATCGCGTCGGGCGCGTCCACGGCGGGCCCGACCTCGTAGCGGGCGGCCGGGAAGCGCTCAAGCCCCTGCGCGGCGATCTGGTTGATCGTCTGGATCCGGTAGCGCATGAGTGCCCGTCCCTATCCGTGCGTGCGCTCGAACTCGCGCATGTAGTCGACGAGCGCCTGCACGCCCTCCACCGGCATCGCGTTGTAGATGGACGCGCGCATGCCGCCCACCGACCGGTGGCCCTTGAGCTGCACCATGCCGCGCGCCTCGGCGCCCTTCAGGAAAGCCGCGTCGAGCGACTCGTCGCGCAGCTTGAACGGGACGTTCATCCGCGAGCGGTCGGCGCGGTTCACCGGGTTCACGTAGAACGACGTCGCGTCGAGGTAGTCGTAGAGGAGCTTCGCCTTCGCGATGTTGCGCGACTCGATCGCCGGGATGCCGCCCTGCCCGATCAGCCACTCGAAGACCAGCCCGGCGACGTAGATCGCGTACGTCGGCGGCGTGTTGAGCATCGAGTCCGCCTCGGCCTGCTCCTTCCAGTGGAACGCCGACGGCGTGATCGGCAGCGCGCGGTCGAGCAGGTCGCCGCGCACGATCACGATGGTCAGGCCGGCGGGCCCGATGTTCTTCTGGGCACCGCCGTAGATGACGCCGTACTTCGACACGTCGACCGCTCGCGACAGCAGGTGCGACGACATGTCGGCGACCACGGGAACGCCGGGCACGTCGGGCGTCCAGTGGTACTCGACGCCGCCGATCGTCTCGTTCGTGCACACGTGGACGAACGCCGCGCCCGGCGGGACGTTCCACGACGCCTGCGGCGGGACGTAGGTGAAGTTGCGGTCCTCGGCGCTCGCGGCGATCGCGACGCTGGTGTACTTCCGCGCCTCCTTGATCGACTTCTTCGACCACTCGCCGGTGTTGACGTACGCGGCGGTGTCGAAGCCGCGCAGCAGGTTCATCGGCACGATCGCGTTCTCGCCGATCGCGCCGCCCTGCAGGAACAGCACCTTGTAGTCCGGCGGGATCGCGAGCAGCGAGCGCAGGTCGGCTTCCGCCTTCGCGTGGATGCCGATGAACTCCTTGCCCCGGTGGCTCATCTCCATGACCGACATGCCGCTGCCGTGCCAGTCGAGCATCTCCTCCGCCGCGCGGCGCAGGACGGGTTCGGGAAGCACTGCAGGGCCGGCGCTGAAGTTGTAGGCGCGCATCGCGAGGGGCGTCGGGGGGAACCGGAACCCGTCATTCTACGTGCTTCGCTCGCGGCGATCCGGCAAGCCCCGAACGAGGGTCGGACTCGCATTTCCCACAATGAGGGTCAGACTCGCATTTCGAGCGCGGCCTGGGCGGCGCGACGACTCGACGCCGCCAGCGTCCGGCGGCACATCCGCTTGCCGGCGTCGAGGCGCGGAAATGCGAGTCTGACCCTGGTTTTGGGGGTCAGGCGCCGTCCAGCCCCAGCGCGCGCGCGAGCAGCGTCGTGGAGCGCATGCGCGCCGCGGGATCGAAGGTCCAGGTGACGACCACGATCTCGTCGAGCGCGAGCCGGCCAGCCTCGTCGCGCAGGCGCTGCGCCACGCGCTCGGCCGTGCCGGCGAACGCCTTGCGGCGCAGCGCGTCGACGATCGCCTGGTCCTCCGGCGCATAGCGGTGCGCGGCCGCCTCGTCGGGCGGGATCAGCGGCTCGCGAAGGCCCTTCTGGAACCCGACGCGCCAGTGGGCGCGGCTGCCGAGCAGGTGCTGCGCCTCCTCGTCGGAGTCGGCCGCCAGGGCCCAGATGCAGACCGTGGCGCGCGGCGCGGGGCACACCGCGCTCGGCCGGAAGGCGTCCCGGTAGAGCGCGAGCGCCTCCTCGGTACCGCGGCCGTCGACGAAGAAGTACGCGTACGCGTACGGCAGCCCGAAGTGCGCGGCGAGCCGCGCACCGTAGTCGGAGCTGCCGAGGATCCACATCTGCGGCGCGGTGGGGCCGCGCGGATGCGCGACGACGCGCGCGAACGGGTGACCCTCGTCGAGCGGTTCCCCGGCGACCCACTGCGACAGGTCGCGCACCAGCCGCGGGAAGTGCTCGGCCGCGGCATCGGCGTCGGGATTGAGCGCATGGGCAGTCAGCCGGTCGGAGCCCGGCGCGCGCCCGACGCCGAGGTCGATGCGGCCCGGCGCGATGGCCTCGAGCACGCGGAACTGCTCCGCCACCTTCAGCGCCGAGTAGTGCGGCAGCATCACGCCGGCGCTGCCCACGCGGATGCGCTGCGTGGTCGCTGCGATCGCCGCCATCAGCACCTCGGGCGCCGTGCCGACGATGCTCGCGCTGTTGTGGTGCTCGGAGACCCAGTAGCGGTGGTAGCCGAGGCGGTCGGCGAGCCGCGCGTGCTCCAGGGTCTCGCGGATCGCGTCGGCCTCCGCGCGGCCGCGCGCGGCGGTGGACTGGTCGAGGATCGAGACCTTCAGCACCGTGCGCCGTCGCGTCAGGGCGCCGGGTTCGGATACCGCGCGTGCACCCTGGCGATCTCGGCGAGCACGGCCGGATCGAGCGTCACCTGCGCGGCGCGGATGTCCTCGCCGAGCTGCTCCATCGTCGTCGCGCCGATGATGATCGCGCTCACGTACCAGCGGCTGCGCACGTAGCCGAAGGCGAGGTCGACGAGCGGCACGCCGACGCGCCGCGCGAGGTCGGCGAAAGCCGCCACCGCCTCGCTCACCATCGGCTTGCGGAACATCAGGCCGGCCGTGTCGAAGCGCACGTAGCGCGCACCCGCCGGCTGCGCGCCGTCGAGATACTTGCCGGTCAGCAGGCCGCCGGCGAGCGGGCTGAAGGCGAGCAGCGACATGCGCTCGCGGTACAGCGCCTCGGCGAAGTCGCGTTCGGTGCTGCGCGCGACGAGGCTGCAGCTGTTCTGCACGGTGACCGGTGGCGGCAGCCCGCGCTGGCGGGCTGCGTGGCCGAACGCCGCCACGCCCCACGCCGTCTCGTTCGACAGGCCCCAGTGGCGCACCTTGCCCGCCGCGATCAGGCCCGCCATCGCCTCGACCTGCTCGGCGACGGCCGGCCCCTCGCGCTCGCGCGCCGGATCGAACTCCGCCGCGCCGAACATCGGCACGTTGCGCTGCGGCCAGTGGATCTGGTAGAGGTCGAGGTAGTCGGTGCGCAGCCGCGCGAGGCTGGTGTTGCACGCTTCCGCGATGTTGGCGCGCGTGAGGTCGGTGCGCCCGTCGCGGATCCACTCGCGCCGCCCGGGGCCCGCCACCTTCGAGGCCAGGATCACCCGGTCGCGCGGCTGCCGCGCGAGCCAGCGCCCGACGTAGTCCTCGGTACGGCCCTGCGTCTCGGCGCGCGGCGGCACCGGGTACATCTCGGCCGTGTCCACGAAGTTGATCCCCTGCGCGAACGCGTGGTCGAGCTGCGCGTGCGCCTCGCTCTCCGTGTTCTGCTCGCCCCACGTCATCGTGCCGAGGCAGACGTCGGAGACGCGGAGGTCGGTGCCGGGAAGCGTCGTGTAGCGCATGAATCGTCGGGAGGAGGCGCCGGGGAGCGCCGATCATACCGTGCACGGCCGCCGGGCCGCGCCCGCCGGCGCGTCCTGCCATCGCTTCGCGCCGCGCCGGCGCTTCAGCGCCCCCACGCCTGGAGGTTCAGGAACTCGCGGCGCGTGCGCGGCCCGTGGGTCAGGAACGTCGGATCGGGTGCTTCGCGATAGTCGTCGCGCTCCCTCGCCACGCGGTCGCGCGGCAGGTGGCGGCGCAGCACCTCCTCGGGAACGTCGTAGACGCGCAGCGCGTTGCGCCCGAGGATCTTCGCGCGCAGCGCCGGCGTCATCTTCGGGTAGCCGTGGCGCTCGACGAGCGCATCGGCGATCTGGAACGTGCGGAACGCCTGGATCTGGTCCTGCGGCGAGCCGTACCAGATCGAGTCGGTGCCCCACAGCACGTTGTCGTCGCCGACCGCGCGCAACAGCTTGCCCAGCGCGTGCGCCGCCGCGTCGGGGTCGCGCATGAGGAAGCGCCACGTCGAGCCCAGCTCGGCGTAGACGTTGGCGCCGGGCTTCACGCCGTTGCGCTCGAGGCTGGTGACCAGCGCGTCGATGCCGTCGCTGCGCGCGGGATCGTACGGTCCCTCCGGCTTCCCGGCCACGAAGCCCGAGTGGTAGATCAGGAAGTTCACGTCCGGGAAGCGCTTCGCCACGCGGCCGACGTCGACGCACGTAGAGTGCTCGTAGCTGCGCTGGCCGAACGGCAGGCCCTTGTGGATCGCGATGTTGCGCACGCCCAGCCGGACCGCCTTCTCGACGAACGCGAGGCCGACGTCGTCGTCGAGGAAGAAGCCGCGGCCGTCCGGCCCCCACTGCGTGTAGGTCTTCCACGCCGCGACCTTGTAGCGCGACGCGAGCACGTCCATGCTCTCGAGGTCGCCGGGCTGGTTGGGGTTGACGCGCGCGTGCAGCAGCAGCCGGTGCGTGCCGTCGAGGCGCTCGACGAGCTGCGCCGCCGCGGCGGCCTCCTCCATGGTCAGCGGCTCGCGCTCGCGCGACGAGGGCACGAACGACAGCACGACGACGTCGGTGTCCGAGTCGAGGAACACGTCCTTGACGAACGCGTCGGCGTCGAGGCAGCCGAGGTAGGCGAGCCCCGGCTGGTCGAGCGCGGCGCACGCCTTGTTCTCCGCGAACGTCCGCAGCGGTCGGGCGCCCGGCGGCAGGCCGCGCGTCCACGCGCCGGTCGGGTTGACGAAGTGCCCCTGCACGTCGAAGACGAACTCGCGCTTGTCGAGCACCGAGCGTGCGAGCGCGTCGTCCAGCGCCGCCTCGGCGGGGACCTCGTAGAAGCCGCCGCGCGGACCCCGCGCCGCGTGCGCGGCGTTGGTCGCGAGCAGCGTCGAGGCGGCGCCCGCGGCCGAGACCAGGAAGCGGCGGCGCGTCATCCCGAGCCGCTGCGCGTGGGACGTCGCCGCCGCGAACGCGCGCTGCGCGGCGGCGCGGTGCACGGGCGCGAGCGGGATCGGCGCGAACTCGCCGTTGGTCGTCGTGTCGACCTTGATCGGCAGCCGGGTGCCGTGCGGATCGTGCGTCATCGTCGCCTCGCGCCCTGCCCTGAAAGGCTCGCCAGCCTACGCCGATCCTCCGGTCGGCGCACGTCGGGACATGCCCGCAGGCCCGCGGGGCACGCGGTCGGGCCGTCAGCCCGGCGCGAGCAGGTAGGCGCGGCTGTCCTCGAGGAAGCGCGGGCCGGCGTCGGAGCGGATCGCCGTTCCCACGCCGTCGGCGGTCAGCACCTCGAGCAGCAGCGCGTTGCGCACGCCGCCGTCGATGATGTGGACCGAGCGCACGCCTTCGCCCACCGCGTCGAGCGCGGCCTCCACGCGCGGGACCATCTCGGCGTCGATGCGGCCGTCGCGCAGCAGCGCGGCGGCCTCGCCGGCCCGCAGGATGTAGGCGAGCTTGCCGTCGAGGCCGGCGATGCCCTGGACGTTGGTCATCAGCACGAGCTTCTCGGCCCCGAGCGCGCGCGCGATCCGGCCGGCGAGCAGGTCCGAGTTGATGTGGTAGGCGGTGCCGTCGTCGCCGACGCCGATCGGCATCACCACCGGGACGAACTCGCGCGACAGCAGCAGGTTCACGAGCTCGACGTCGATCCCGGCGACGTCGCCGACGAAGCCCAGGTCCGCGCCGCCGGGAGGATGCATCGGCCGGGCGCGGATGAAGCGGCCGTCCTGGCCGTTGATGCCGATCGCGCGGCCGCCGTGGCGGTTGACGAGGCCGGTCAGCTCCTGGTTCAGCTCGTCGAGCGCCATCTCCACGACGTTCAGCGTCTCGGCGTCGGTCACGCGGTAGCCCGCTTCCCGCCGCGGCGCGAGGCCCATCCGGCGCATCAGCTCGTCGACCCGCCAGCCGCCGCCGTGGACGACGACCAGCTTCATCCCGACCAGCCGCAGCAGCGCGACGTCGCGGGCGAACGCCGTCATCAGCGCGGGGTCGGCCATCGCCCGGCCGCCGAAGCGCACGACGAGCACCTTGCCGTGGTACTCGCGCAGGTAGGGCATCGCCTCGGCCAGGACGCGGGCGGCGGTGGCGGGCCGGATCGGGGGAACGTCGGTCACGACAGCTCGTCGGCTGGAAGTCGCCGCATGGTACCAAGCCGGCGTCGTTCCGCCCGCCTGCGACTAGAATCCCCCCGTCGCGCGACCCGTGCCCCCGTGATGCCCCAGCAGACCGCCCGCCTCGCCGCCGTCTTCCTCGCGGCGCTCCTGTCCGCCTGCGCGCCGCGCGAGCCGATGCCGCTGACGCCGCCCGGGGAGGCCGCGACCGCGCCGGTCGTGCGGCGTCCGGCGGAGCCCCTGCCGCAGGCGGCGCCGGCTGCCCCGGCCGCGCCGGTCGTGCCGCCGCTCGCGTCCGCCGCGCCCTCGCGGTCCCCGCCTGCGGCGGCCGCCCCGCTCGCCGGCATCGTCGTGCCGGCCGAGGCGATCTACGTGTGCGTCAACGACCGCGGCGCCGAGCGCACGCAGACGGTCATCGAGTTCACGCCGCGCGTCCTCGCGCTCTGCCGCCGGCACCCCGAGATGGGACCGTGCCAGTACGAGCGCAACGTCTGCCGCCAGAGCGGCGGACGCGTGTTCGCCGCCAACGGCCAGGAGATCACGACGGCCACCGAAGCCGAGTACGACCGCAAGGTGATGCGCGTGCGCTTCCAGGCGAAGTGACGCCGTGGCCGGGGCGATCGCGGCCGACGCCGCCGGCGCGCGCTGCCCCTGGGCGGAGGGCAGCGACGCCTACCGCGCCTACCACGACGACGAGTGGGGCGTGCCGGTGCACGACGATCGCGTGCTCTTCGAGTTCCTGGTGCTCGAAGGCGCCCAGGCCGGCCTCGCGTGGTCCACGATCCTCGCCAAGCGCGACAACTACCGTCGCGCATTCGCCGGGTTCGACGCGCGGCGCGTCGCCCGCTTCATCGAGCGCGACGCCGCGCGGCTGCTCGGCGACGCGGGCATCGTGCGCAACCGCGCGAAGATCGCGTCGGCGATCGGCAACGCGCGCGCCTTCTGCGCCGTGCAGCAGGCGTTCGGCAGCTTCGACGCCTACGTCTGGCGCTTCGTGGACGGCGCGCCGCGCCAGGCCCGCCGGCAGTCGCTGCGCGACGTCCCTGACCAGACCGACGATGCGAAGGCGCTGTCGAAGGACCTCGTCGCGCACGGGTTCCGCTTCGTCGGCCCGACGATCGTCTACGCGTTCATGCAGGCGACCGGGCTGGTGAACGACCACCTCGTGACCTGCCCGCGCTGGCGAGCGCTCGGCGGCGGAGGCGCGTAGCGAGGCGCCTTCGCCGCGCACGGCGCCCCGGCCTGCGGCCTTGCGCGAGGCCGCCTGGGCGTCGCGTGCGCCGCGCGCTTGGCGCCTATCCGGTCGTCGCTCCCGCGCAGGCGGGAACCCGGCGTCTTGCCGACGCCGTGATCGACGGCAGCAACGACATGCTTCGCCGAAACGACGTCTCGCCGGTTCACGCCTACCGCCGGCTGCCGTCCTCGCCGGGCAGCGCGACGACGATGCCCAGCTCGCGCAGGTAGCGCGACCATCGCTCGACGTCCGCGGCCAGGTAGCGCGCGAGCTGGTCGGGAGACCCCGGCCGGGGCTCCAGGCCCTGCGGCGCCTGCGCGGCGAAGCCGGGATCGGCGAGCGCGCGTCGCACCTGGTCGGCGAGCCGGCCGCACACGGGCTCGGGCGTGCCCCGCGGCGCGAACACGGCGAGCCAGGTTCCCACGTCGATCCCCGGCACGCCGGCCTCCGAGACCGTCGGCACGTCCTTCAGGGCGGCACTTCGTGCGCTGCCCATCACCGCGAGCGCACGCAGCTGTCCCGCGCGGACGCGCTCGACGACCTGGCTTTCGAACGCAACGTGGACGTCGCCCCTGACGTGCGCGTCGAGCAGCGGAGCGGAGCCGGCGAACTCGCGGTGGCGCACGGCGATGCCCGTGCGCCGCGCGAACAGCAGGCCGGCAAGGTGGGGGACGGTGCCCGGGCCGGGCGATCCGGTGACGAGGTCGCCGGGACGCTGCCGCTGGTGGGCCACCAGTTCGTCGAGACGCCGCACCGGCAGCGAAGGGTGCACGGTGAGGATCGCCGGCGCCCCGCCGATCAGGCAGACAGGGGCCAGGTCGCGCCGCGGATCGAAGGGCGACGGCGTCCGCGACAGCGGTGCGAGCACCACCGAGCCCGTCGAGCCGAGCAGCAGCGTGCGGCCGTCCGGTGCCGCGTTGGCGAACGACGCGACGCCGCTCCGCTCGTCGACGTTCTCCACGACGACACGGGCGCCGACGACCTCGCCCAGCGGGCCGGCGAGGGTGCGCGCGACGCGGTCGCTCGCGCCGCCCGGCGGAAAGGGCACCACCAGGCGCATCTCGTGCATCGCCGGCCGCGCGAGGCGCGGCCATGCGAACGCGACCAGCGCGCCTGCGCCGCCCGCGAGCCAAGCCCTCCGCCCGCGTTTACCGTCGATCGTCGCTCTCCATCGCGCCGACATCGGCCCTCGTCGCGCCCGTCCACGCTAGCACCACCGCGCGCGCGGCGCCAGTCGCGCGTCGTCGGCGTCGGGGCGATGGCGTCGCGCGCGGCACGCAGCCGGCGGTGCGCCGGCCGTCTATAATCGGCGCTCCGCGTCCGCGCCCCCGTAGCTCAGTGGATAGAGCGACCGCCTCCTAAGCGGTAGGTCGTCGGTTCAACTCCGGCCGGGGGTACCACCCGCCTCCCGGCGTACGGCCGGCGCGCGCGGCCCGTCCGGCGTTCGCGACGGCAAACGCGCCTCGCGTGCGCACCGCATCGGTGCGTGCCGTCAGCCCCCCGTCGCGCCCTCGCGATGCCAGGCCCCCAGCGCCGCCTTCGCGGACTGGTAGCCGATCTCCACGATCGGCTCCCACGCGCCGTAGTTGTGGATGGCGTAGCCGCCCACGGGCGGCTCGATCAGGAGATCGGCGAGCGCCCGGAACGCGGGCTGGCGCATGCGGTTCGCGCTGTTGATCTCGGTCGCCCGCATCACGGTGCCGATCATGTTGGGTGCGCGCAGCCTCACGCCGAAGAGCTTCATGCGCCCGGCGAGCGCCTTCCAGCCCGAGACGCTGGGGCCGCACTCGTACGGCCGGGTCTTCAGCATCGACGGCATCGGGTTCACGCCGATCAGCGTCCCGCCCTCGCATCGCGTCCGCATCACGTCGAGCGGCATGTTGTTCATCACGTTGCCGTCGACCAGCACCTCGCGGTCGGCGGCGACGATCGGCGGGAAGATCGCCGGCACCGCGGTGCTGGCGCGCGCCGCGAGCCAGAGCTCGCCGCGCGTGTGCAGCACGGCTTCCGCGCGCGAGAGGCCGCTCGACACCGCGAAGTACGGAAGCCACAGGTCCTCGATGCGGCGCTCGCCGAAGACGCCGCGATAGATCGCGGTGACCTTCGCGCCTTCGGTGAGCGCCACGATCGGCAGCGTGCGGTCGAGGATCCTGCGCCGCGACGCGAACGCGCGGGCGAGCCCGGTGAGGTCGTCGTGGCCCAGTCCGAGCGCGCGCGCCCCCGCGATCACCGATCCGATGCTCGTGCCGCCGATCGTGTGGATCTCGATGCCCGCCTCGTCGAGCGCGCGCAGCGCTCCGAGGTGCGCGAAGCCGCGGGCGCCGCCGCCGCCGAGGACCAGTGCGTTCGCGCGGCCGCACACGGCCCGCGCGAGGCGACGGACGTCGCCCTCGACGGCGAGGCGCACGTGGTGGTGCGCCGCGAAGCCGCGGGCCTCGAGCCACGGCAGCGTGCCGGACGGCTGGCTCGCATCGTCGGCGTGGACGAGCACCAGCTCGTAGCGCGCCGCCGGCAGCGTCGCCCGGGCGTGCGCCTCCACCGCGCCAAGGTCGGACGCGTCGCCCGCGCGCGCGACGACCAGCACGCGGTCGGCCGCGCGCAGGCAGCGCCGCGTCCACTCGCTGTCGCCGGCGTCGGCGCACAGCACGGTGTACGCGTGCTCGCGCTCGAGCGAGGCCATCCACGCCACCAGCGACTCGTGCACGAAGCTGCCCGGACCGGACTGCGCGATGCCGGGGCGTCCGAGGCGGCGGTCGACGGCGCCGCTGTCGAGCAGCACGCAGCGCTCGCTGTCGCCCGCGAGCGTGCCGAGCTGGCGCGCGAGTCCCGCGGCCAGCGGCACCAGCAGCCGCGGGTCGCCAGCCGCGATCAGCGCGAAGGACGTCGGCCCGGGCGCGCGCCGGGCCTGCGTCGCGGTATCGCGCAGCCGCCGCGCTGCGCTGCGGGCGATCGTCATCATCGCGCGCGGACGCACGTCGAGCAGCGCCTCGAACGACGCCCGCGACAGCCGCAGCAGATCGGAATCGCGCACCGCCGTCACCGTCGCCGCGCGCGCTTCGCCGGTGAGCAGGCTCACCTCCCCTACGGCACGCCCGCGCCCGGCTTCCTCGACGATGCGCTCGGACGCCAGCGCGTCGTCGCTCGCGACGCTGACGCGCAGCCGGCCATTGACGACGATGTAGACGTCGTCGCCCGCGTCGCCCTGGCGGAACAGCGTCGCCCCGCCGGGGATCTCGCGCCACTCCAGGTGCTTCTCCAGGTCGGCCTGCGCCTGTGGTTCGAGCGGCCCGAAGAGGTCGGTCAGCACGGCGACGAGCTGCGTGCGCCGCAGGCGCGGCAGGACGCGGTGCAGGAACACGTTGAGCGCCTCGGGATGGCGCTGCGCGACCGCCTCGAAGTCCGCCCGCGACAACGACGCCACCTCGGTGGGCTCCAGCGCGACCACGGTCGCCGTCCGCGGCTGGCCGGTGAGCAGCGCCATCTCCCCGACCACGCCGCCGGTGGCGATCGCGTCCACGCGCACCGGCTCGCCGCTCGCCGTCACGATCTGCACGGCGACGCTGCCGGACAGCACGAGGTACATGTCGTCGCCGGGGTCGCCCTGGCGCATCAGCACCGCGCCGGCGTCGAGCTGCAGGCCGCGCAGCACGCCGAGCAGATCCGCCGCCGCCGCCGGCGGAAACGGGGGCTGCAGGAAGCGTGCGTCGAGCACCGCGCGCTGCGCATCGGAGAGCGGCCCGGCTTCCATGGCGCGCGATGGTGAAGGATCGCCGCCGCTTGCGCAAGGCGGGCGCGCGCCGGCACGCGGGACTGCCGGGTGCGGCGGCGCGGGTACACTGCGCGGCTTCGACGTTTCCCCGTCCTCCGGCTGCCCGTGGAACTGCCTCCGACCCGCTATCGCATCGTCCCCCGCGACCCGCACGCGCACGTGTTCGAGGTCCGTTGCACCGTCGAGCGTCCGGACGCGCACGGCCAGCGCCTGCGGCTGCCGGCGTGGATTCCCGGAAGCTACCTGGTCCGCGAGTTCGCGCGCCAGTTCGTCGCCGTGCGGGCGGAGTGCGACGGGCGGCCGGTGCGCATCGCGAAGGAGTCGAAGGACACGTGGCGCTGCGAGCCGTGCAACGGCACGCTGACCGTGACCGCCGACGTGCACGCGTTCGACCTGTCGGTGCGTGCGGCGTACCTCGACGCCTCGCGGGCCTTCTTCAACGGCGCGAGCGTGTTCCTGTGCCCGGAAGGTCGCGCGCACCTGCCGTGCGTCGTCGACATCGCGCCCTCGGAAGCGACGCGCGCGTGGCGCGTGGCGACCACGCTGCCGCGCCACGGCGCGCCGCCGTGGGGCTACGGCGCCTATCGCGCCGCCGACTACGACGAGCTGATCGATCACCCGGTCGAGATCGCCGACTTCGCGCACGTCGCCTTCGAGGCCGGCGGCGCCACGCACGACGTGGTCGTGAGCGGGCGCCACGACGCGGACCTCGCGCGCCTGGCGGGCGACCTCGCGCGCATCTGCCAGTGGCACGTCGACCTGTTCGGCGGCGCGCCCGGCGGCCGCGCGCCCTTCGACCGCTATCTCTTCCTCGTCAACGCCGTCGGCGACGGCTACGGCGGCCTCGAGCACCGCACGAGCACGGCGCTGATCGCCGCGCGCGACGCGCTGCCGCGCCGCGGGCGCGCCGCGGTCGACGACGACTACCGCGGCTTCCTCGGGCTCGCCAGCCACGAGTACTTCCACGCCTGGAACGTGAAGCGCATCCGCCCGGCGTCGTTCCTGCCCTACGACCTCGCCCGCGAATGCTACACGCGCCAGCTCTGGGCCTTCGAGGGGTTCACCAGCTACTACGACGACCTCGCGCTGCTGCGCAGCGGCGTCGTCGACCTGCCCGGATGGCTCGAGCTCGCCGGCCGCACGATCACGACGGTCCTGCGCACGCCCGGCCGGCGCGTGCAGAGCGTCGCGGAGTCGAGCTTCGACGCGTGGATCAAGTACTACCGGCAGGACGAGAACTCGCCGAACGCGGTCGTGAGCTACTACACCAAGGGCGCGGTCGTCGGCATGGCGCTGGATCTCACGCTCCGCACCGCCGGATCCAGCCTGGACGCGCTGATGCGCGCGCTGTGGCAACGCTACGGCGAACCCGGCCGCGGCGTGCCGGAGGACGGCATCGCGGCGCTCGCGAGCGAGCTCGCCGGACGCGATCTGGCGCCGTTCTTCGCGCGCTGCGTCGACGGCGTCGACGACCCGCCGCTCGCCGAGCTGCTGGCCGACGTCGGCATTGCGCTGCGCGTGCGCCCCTCCGCAGGCCCGCGCGACCGCGGCGGCACGCCGCCGCGTCCCGGCGGAAGCGAGCGGCCCCCCGCCACGCTGGGCGTCAAGCTGGCCGCGGGAAGCGAAGCCCGGCTCCAGTTCGTGTTCGCCGGCGGCCCCGCGCAGCGCGCTGGCCTCGCGCCGGGCGACGTGATCGTCGCCGCCGACCGCCTCAGGGTGAACGCGGAGTCGCTGGCCGCTGCGGTCGAGCGGTGCGCGCCGGGGGACGTCATCAGGCTGCACGCCTTCCGCCGCGACGAGCTGATGACCTTCGACGTGTCGCTCGGGCAGGCCGAGGAGGACACCTGCTGGCTCGAGGTCGACGCGCAGGCGCCGCCCGAGGCCGTCGCGCGCCGGATCGCGTGGCTGGGCGCGTAGGACGCGGAGGACCGGGCGACGCCCCCCCGAGAGCCGGTCAGCTTGCAGGCGCGCCGCGCGGCGTCCGGCAGGGCCTCGGGCGCGCGGACGGCGTCGTTACAGCGATACGCCCGGGTTCAGCGTGTAGCGGCCGGTGACGGTGGCCCGTGCGAGGACGTGTCCCTGCATCGCCTTGCGCACGTCGGCGCAGGTGAAGCGCGTCGGGACCTCGAGCGTGGTCACGTCGAGCGCATAGAGGGTGAACTCGTAGCGGTGCGGCAGCTCGTCGTTCCACGGCGGGCACGGGCCGTCGTAGCCGTAGTAGTCGCCGGCCATCGCCGGATCGCCGGCGAACCACGCGGTGTAGTCGTTGACGCCGTGGCGGCCGCCGTCGGGCGCAGCGGGTCCGGGCTTGCCGCGCGCCTTCACGCCGTCGGAGTGCGCGCCCTCGGCGATCGACGTCGCCGCCGCCGGCAGGTCGATCAGCACCCAGTGGCAGAAGTCCACGCGCGGCAGGCTGCGCGGCACGACGTGGCCTTCCTGATTGACGCCGTCCGGCTTCGACGGAACGTCGGGATCGTTGCAGATCAATGCGAACGACTTCGTGCCCGCCGGCGCGCCGCTCCACTGGAATCCGGGGTTGCGGTTGCCCGACAGCGCGATGTGCGCCGCCGGGTCCGGGCGCCCGAACGCGTACTGCGCCGGGATCGGCGCCATGTCGGCGAAGGCGGTGGTCGCGAGCTTCATCGTCAGCCTTTCTTCTGCCAGTGGGGTGGAATCGTCGACGCGAGGTAGGGCAGCGCTTCGATGCGCGACTTCCATGCGCGGAGCTCGGGCGTCAGCATGCCGTCGGCGTCGAGCTCGGGCATGCGCGCCTCCTGCGCGCGGTAGAGGAACGCGACCAGCGGATAGAGCGCGAAGTCCGCGGCGGACAACGGGCCCGCGAGGTACGGGCCGCGCGTCGAGCGCGTGAACGCGGCAAGCTCCGCGACGACCGCTTCGCGGCCCTTCGCGATCGCCCCGGCGTCGCGCTCCTCGGGCTTGCGGTAGAACAGCGGCGTGGTGATCTCGTCCAGCGCCTCGTCGAAGTAGTTGTCGACCTCGCAGACCAGGCGCCGCACCAGTGCGCGCGTACGCACGTCGCCCGGGAACAGCGGCGCGCCGCGCCCGGCGTACTGCTCGTCGAGGTACTCGACGATCGCGTTGGACTCGTAGAGGACGAACCCGTCGTCGTCGATGGTGGGCACGCGGTGGCGCGGATTGAGCGCCACGAACTCGGGCTTGCGCGTGTCGCCGGCCGAGAAGGAGAGGATGCGCCGCTCGTAGGGCAGCGCCTTGTGCTCGAGCGCGAGCTGCACCTTCCACGCGTACGGCGATCCCGAGCCGTAGTAGAGGATCAGCGCCATCGTCACCCCTTGCGCTTGCGTGGCGCCGGCGCCTCGGCCCGCGCGGCGTCGCGCATCGGCTTGTGCGCGGCGGCGAGCGCTTCGAGCGACGCCTTCTGCAGCTCCAGCGTCTTGATGCTCATGCGCATCATGTCGAGGCTCATCGCGAGCCAGTTCTCGATGATGCGCAGCTCGGCGATCTTGCGCTCGACCTCCGCGGGGTCGAGCGCGGCGAACATCGCCGCCGGGTTGGGAAACGCGGCGCCCGGCGCCGAGGGTGCGCCCGGGACGCCGAACCCCGGCACGGGAACGCCGAGCGGGTTCCACATCTTCGTCAGGAACGCGAGCGCGTCCTGCGGGGAGAACGGGAACGTCCCGCCCGGCCCCGCGTCCTGCCCCGACATCGTCACACGCCCTCCGAGGTCCGCCGTCGAATCGGCTAATATTCCCCTATGGCGGACCCCGGCGCAACCTTGCTCGCGCGCGTCGCCGCCGCCGTCGGCCCGTCGCACGTGCTGACCGCGCCGGACGACCTCGCACCCTACCTCACCGACTGGCGCGGGCGCTATCGCGGCGCCGCGTGCGCGCTGGTGCGTCCGGGATCGACCGCGGAGGTCGCCGCCGTCGTCGCAGCGTGCAGCGACCTGCGTGTGCCCGTCGTGCCGCAGGGCGGCAACACGAGCATGTGCGGCGCCGCCACGCCGGACGCGTCCGGCACCACGCTGCTGCTGTCGCTCGCCCGCATGCAGCGCGTGCGCGCGCTCGACGCCGCCAACGCGACGATGACCATCGAGGCCGGCGCGACGCTCGCCGCGACGCAGGCGGCGGCGCACGCCGCCGGGCTGCGCTTCCCGCTGTCGCTCGCCTCGGAAGGGAGCTGCACCGTCGGGGGCGTGCTGTCGACCAACGCCGGGGGAACCGCGGTGCTGCGCTACGGCAACGCGCGGGAGCTGGCGCTGGGGCTCGAGGTCGTGCTGCCCGACGGCCGCGTGTGGGACGGCCTGCGCGGCCTGCGCAAGGACAACACGGGCTACGACCTCAAGCAGCTGTTCATCGGCGCGGAGGGCACGCTCGGCGTGGTCACCGCGGCGGTGCTGAAGCTCTTCCCGGCGCCGCGCTCGCAGGCCACGGCGTTCGCCGCGGTCGCCGACGCCGACGCGGCCGTGCGGCTGCTGGGGATGCTGCGCGCACGGCTCGCCGACCGGCTGACCGGCTTCGAGCTGATCGGCGCGCTGCCGCTGGCGCTGTGCCGCAAGCACCATCCGGCCCTGCCCGATCCGCTGCCGGGCCACCCGTGGTACGTGCTCGTGCAGGCCGACGACGCCGCCCCGGACGCCCCGACGGCCGCGGAGGTCGAGGCCGCCCTGGGGTCGGCCGCCGAGGCGGGCGTCGTGCTCGACGCGACGATCGCGCAGTCGCAGGCGCAGGCCGCGGCGCTGTGGGCGCTGCGCGAGAACATCTCCGAAGGCCAGCGCCGCGAGGGCCCGAACGTCAAGCACGACATCTCGCTGCCGGTGTCCTCGATCCCGCGCTTCCTCGCCGAGGCGGCGGAGGCGCTGTCGCGCACGTTCCCCGGCGTGCGCTTCGTCACGTTCGGGCACCTGGGCGACGGCAACCTGCACTACAACCTCTCGGCGCCGGAAGGCGGGGACGCGCAGGACTTCATGGCGCGCGCACCCGCGGCGAACCGCATCGTGCACGACCTCGTCGCGGCCTACGGCGGGAGCATCAGCGCCGAGCACGGCATCGGGCAGCTGAAGCGCGACGAGCTCGCCCGCTACAAGGCGCCGGTCGAGCTCGAGATGATGCGGCGGATCAAGGCGGCGCTCGACCCGGCCGGAATGATGAACCCCGGGAAGATCCTCCCCGACGGATAGGCGCGATGGGCAAGATCATCTTCTGGATCGTCGTCTTCTTCCTCGTGCTGCTCGCGCTGCGGCTGGTGAACGTCGCGAACTCGCGCTCGCGCAAGGACGCGTCGGGCCGCGCGGACGAGGACGCGCGCCGCCGGCGCGAGCTGCCGGCGGAGCCGACCGTGCGGTGCGTCGACTGCGGCACGTACCTGCCGAAATCCGAGGCGAAGCCCACCGCCGCCGGCTATCACTGCGGCGACCCCGGCTGTCCCCGCCGCCGTTGACGAATCAGCGGCGACAGGCCATAACACGGACCCGTGCAGCCCGCGCCCGCCACGCCGCCGTTCGAGCCGCCGCCGCTGCCCGCGGCGGTCGCCGATTCGAACCGGCGGATCCTGTGGATCGTCGCGCTCTACCGCGCCGTCTGCGGGGCGGTGCTCCTCGGCATCGCGCTGCTCGCGGACCTGCAGGCGCTCGCGGTGGCGGCGCCCAATGCGTTCGTCACCGCCTCCGGGCTCTACTTCCTGTTCGCGCTGGGCGCGTTCTGGTGGCTGCAGCAGCAGGCGCGCCTGCCGGTCACGCTTCCGGTCCTGTCGCTGACGCTGCTGTCGGCCGACATCCTGATGCTGGCGATGATCGTCGTCGCCGGCGGCACGTCGGTCGCCCCGCTGCCCATCCTGCTGTTCCCGCAGCTCGCCGCGAGCGGCTGGCTGCTGCGCACCCAGACCGCCTTCTTCCACGCCGCGCTGGCGACCGTCGTGCTGCTCGGCCTCGACCTCGCCCGCGCGTGGGAGGGCCGCATCGGCTACACGCAGCTGCTGCAGACGGCGCTGGTGTGCATGGGCTACTTCGCGATGGTCGGCGTCGCCGTCGCGCTGGGACGCTACACCAAGGCCTCCGAGGACCTCGCAGCGCAGCGCGGCATCGACGTCGCCAACCTCGAGCAGGTCAACCGGCTGATCATCCAGGACATGCAGGACGGCGTGCTGGTCGTCGACCTCAACGGCGTCGTCCGCGGCCACAACGCGCAGGTCACGCGCCTGCTCGGCGGCTTCGGGCGCATGCGCGGCGGCATGCGCCTCTCCGAGTTCAGCTCGGTGCTGCACGACTACTGGCGGCGCTGGCAGGAGGACTTCACCGAGGCGCTGCCGCCGTTCAAGGTCGAGGCCACGCAGCGGCTGCTGCGCGTGCGCCTGGTGCGCATCGGCTCGGGGCTGAACGGCGGGACACTGATCTACCTCGAGGACCTCGGCCGCGCGCAGTCGGAGGCGCAGCAGATGAAGCTCGCCGCGATGGGGCGGCTGACCGCGTCGATCGCCCACGAGGTGCGCAACCCGCTGTCGGCGATCAACCAGGCCGCGCAGCTCCTCGAGGAGGACGGCGCGGTGGCGCCCGAGGGGCAGCGCCTGCTCACGATGATCCGCAACAACGCGCGGCGCATCGATCGCATCGTCGGCGAGGTGCTCCAGCTCAACCGCCGCGACCGCCAGCAGCCGGAGCGCGTGCCGCTGGCGGACTTCGTGCACGGCCTCGTCGAGGAGATCGCGCACGCGGAGAACATGCCGGCGCGCGCCGTCGCCCTCAGCCTGCCGCGCGACCTCGTCGTCTCGTTCGACCGGGGACACCTGAACCAGATCCTGTGGAACCTGGTGCGCAACGCCTGGCAGCACTGCCAGAAGAAGGAAGGCAGCGTGCGCATCGCCGCGCGGGCGGGCTACATGGGCGACGCGGTGATCTTCGAGCTCGCCGACGACGGCCCGGGGATCCCCGTCGAGCTCCGCGGCCAGATCTTCGAGCCCTTCTTCACGACGCGCCCGGGCGGCACCGGGCTCGGCCTCTACATCGCCCGCGAGCTCGCCGACGCCAACGGCGCGACGCTGGAACTCATCCCCCGCTCGCCCGGCGCCCACTTCCGCATCACGCTCAAGCGCGCGGCCGAGTCCGCCGACACCGCCCCCTGAAACGAAGAACGCCCATGACCAGAAAATCCCGTGGCCAGCCGAAAGTCCTCGTCATCGACGACGAGCCGGATCTCCTCGAGCTCCTCGAGCTCACGCTCTCGCGCATGGGCCTCGACACGACGCGCGCGGAATCGGTCGGCGAGGCGATCCGCCTGCTCGACCGCGAGGGCTTCGACCTGTGCCTCACCGACATGCGCCTGCCGGACGGCGAGGGCCTGCGCGTGGTCGAGCACATCAACCAGAAGGGCCTCGACGTGCCGGTCGCGGTGATCACCGCCTACGGCAGCGCGGAGAACGCGGTGGCGGCGCTCAAGGCCGGCGCGTTCGACTACCTCGCCAAGCCGGTCGCGCTCGAGCAGTTGCGCGCGCTGGTCAAGCAGGCGCTGAAGGTGCCCGACAAGGTGCAGCCCGCCGCCTCGTACCAGCTCCTCGGCAACTCGCCGGCGATGGAGCAGGTGCGCAGCATGATCGAGCGGCTCGCGAAGAGCCAGGCGCCGGTCTACATCAACGGCGAGTCGGGCTCCGGCAAGGAGCTCGCCGCGCGCATGATCCACCGCGGCGGGCCGCGCGCCGAACTGCCGTTCGTGGCCGTGAACTGCGGCGCGATCCCCGAGAACCTGATGGAGAGCGAGTTCTTCGGGTACCGCAAGGGCGCGTTCACCGGCGCCGAGGCCGACCGCGACGGCTTCTTCCAGGCCGCCAACGGCGGCACGCTGTTCCTCGACGAGGTCGCGGACCTGCCGCTCGCGATGCAGGTCAAGCTGCTGCGCGCGATCCAGGAGAAGAAGGTGCGCAAGGTCGGCAGCACGCAGGAGGAGCCGGTCGACGTGCGCCTGATCAGCGCCACGCACAAGAACCTCCCGGCGCTGGTGGAAGCCGGCGAGTTCCGCCAGGACCTCTTCTACCGGCTGCACGTCATCGAGCTGTCGATGCCGCCGCTGCGCGAGATGCGCGAGGACATCCCGGTCGTCGCGCAGGCGATCCTCGCCAAGCTCGCGCGCGGCACGCCGGCGCGGCTGATGCCCGACGCCGTGGCCGCGCTCGAGAAGTACCCGTTCCCCGGCAACGTGCGCGAGCTCGAGAACATCCTCGAGCGCGGGCTCTCGCTCGCCGCCGACCCGCAGCAGATCGGTGCCGAGGACCTGCACCTCACGCCGGTGGCCGACGAGACCGACTCGCCGGTGCCGCCGGGCGAGAAGTGGCCGCTGCAGGACTACCTCGACCGCGTCGAGCGCGCCGCGATCAACGAGGCGCTGGAGAAGACGCGCTACAACCGCACGGCCGCCGCCAAGCTGCTCGGCATCACGTTCAGAGCGATGCGCTACCGCATGGAGCGGCTGGGGATCAAGTAGCCGATGCAGGCTCCATCGGCGCGTGGTCGGCGTCGCACGCGCGACGCCGCTGCGACGGGGCGCCGCGCACTCGTCCCGGCCGTCCGCGCGGAGTCGGAGCTCGGCGAAGCGCGCGCGATGGCGCCCGGCCGGTCGCGCCCGGCCGGCTGCAGGTGTCAGCGCCTCCGCCTCGCCGCCAGACCCGCGACCCCCAACATGAGCGCCAGCAGGACCAGCGGGACGGGCCCGAGGAACGGGATGGGCACGCCGGCGGCCGGCGGCGGCACGTTGACCGAGCACGGCGCGTACGTCTGGTTGACGAGCGAGTAGGCCGCCCGGGCGCCCGGGGGCAACGCGACGCCCGTCGGGTTCCAGCCGACGGACGCTGCCGGGTTGTCGGGCGCATTGACGACACCCATCGTCGTGGCGTTGAACTCGACGACGTAGACACGGCCGTCGGGAGCCAGCCGGGGCATGGCCCAGCTGCCGGTGGCGATGCCCGTGACAGCGCTGGTCCCGAGGTCCTTCTGCGTCAGCGTGCCGCTCCAGCCTTCCGTGCCGACGCTGTAGTACAGCTTGCTCGCATCGGGCGAGAACGCAACGCCGTAGCCGAGGTCGCCCGTGGCCTGCAGCGCGAACGCCGACACCTGCCCGGTGGCCTCGTCGAAGGTGGCCGTGTGGATGTAGCCCGTCGCGGTGCCCTGCGAAAAGAAGCCGATCGCCAGCTGACGCGTCGGGGGGTGATAGACGATCGTCCCGCGGTTCGCGGTCGTTCCGGCAGGGAGCGCCGGCACCGGGGAAGCCACCGGCGTGTTGTTGACGCCCGCCGGCCCGACCAGGTAGGCGTTGACCGTCGGGCTCGCGTTCGTGACGGAGAGGATCCAGAAGTCGGTACCGTTCGCTGCAGGCACGACCGCCAGCGATTCCCCGAACAGGCGCCCGCCGTCGAGCGTGGCGATCGTGCCGATCGCGTTGCCGGAGATGCTGGCCAGCGTGTAGCGGATGGGACCCGGGATGCCGGCGTTGCTGGAGTTCCCGAACACGTAGAAGTCGTTGGTCGGAACGCCGGAGGGGCTCGGCACGATGAGCGCAGCCTCGCTCGCGGACGGGTCCCCGCCGACGCCCGTGCCGATGAGCGCGTGCGTCTGGCCGTTGAAGATCGAGTCGCCATCGGTGTAGAGCAGCAGGACGCCCGCCGGCGTGGTGTAGACGGCCGTCCCTTCGAACGACGCGGTCTGGCCGATGCCGGCATTGCCGAGCACCGGTGATCCGCCGGTGAAGTTCATCAGGTACTTGCCGTTGCTGCCGCCTGTCCACCAGACCTGCTGGTTCACCATGCCCAGCCCGACGATGCAGGCGTGGCTCGCGACCTGGGCCTGCGCAGGCGGCGCGGGACCGGAGAGGGCGACCAGCAGGCACGCAGCGGCGGTGGCTTGGGCGACAGGGCGCATGGTCGAGCCTCCGTGAAAACGCACTTGGGGCCGGGAATGCGGACGTCCGAAGCCCGGGAAGCCGTGCGACCGCCCTGGCCCGCGTCGCGCCTCACGAGTCTAGCAACCGCCACATGGACGAACGATCGGGTTTCGTACGTACCGCCGGACGAGCCATGCCCGACCCGCGTGCGCCGGACGCGTCGCTGCGCCGGCGGCTGCCGCGATCGCCGCAACCCCGCGTCGCCGTCGCCAGGCTCACCTGCACGACGCGAAGGCTCGCGGTGGCGCTGCAGTCGATCCCGGTCGGTGCGCGGTCAGTTCACGGCGAAGCAAAGGATCAGCCCGCCGCCGGTGCTTGCGATGCAGTGCGGATCGCAGCCGCACGTGGGATGCGCGGCGCATCACGACATCGCCCACGTCGCATCGATCGGGCCCGCGCGGTCGTGGTGGCCGGTCGTCGCCGAACCGTCCTTGCCCCTCCTGGCTCAGTTGCCGCACGTCATGTCGCCCAAGGGGTCGGGAGCGGGGCCCGTCAGCGCCGTGCCAGCGCGGGATGCGTGCGGGCCAGTTCCGTCACGGCCGCGCGCATCGCCGCGAGCTCGACGCGCAGCAGCTCGACCTCCGCCAGCCGCTCGCGCAGCACTGCAAGCTCGCGCGACTGCTCGGCGATGCGGGCGTCGCGCTCGGCGAGCGCCTGCTCGTGCCGGGTCACCTGCGCCTCCAGCTTCGCGTCGAGCCCCTGGATCGCGGCCAGCGCCACGCCGCTGATGTTCCCGCTCGCGATCGTCGTGTCGCCCTCGCCCAGCCCGAACGCCGCGCGGAAGTCCTGCGCTGTCGGACCGAGGTTGCGCAGCGACGCCGGCGCCCCCTTGAAGTTGTACGCGTACACCGGCATCGCCAGCAGCCGCTCCAGCACGTCGGTCCCGTCCGCGGGCGTCAGGTTCTCCTTCTGCTCGCGGTCGCTCACGCACGCCCACCCCGTCGTTCCCGGCAGGTAGTTGCAGAACTGCGTCGACCCGCCCGAGGCGTTCACCGCCACGGTGAACCCCACGCCGCCGGTGGCGCGCACCGCGAAGAAGTTGGGCACCGACGGGCCGAAGTCGAGGTTGGTGCCGTCGGCCCACGTGAACGATCCGAACGTGTCCGACTTCGCCCGCCGGCCGGCGGCAAAGGCGTAGGGGGCAGTGGCCTCGTTCAGACTTCCGCCGGGGATGGTGCTATGGGATCCGCTCGCGACGTTGCCGGCGCCGCCGCCGACCGCGCTGTATGCATCGGCTCCGTGATTCCGGCCCCCCCCGCTCACGGTGGCGTGGGAGCCGGTCGCGAGATTGAGGACCCCGCCGCCGACCGTGCTCCGTGCGCCATGCGCGATGTTCGCCTGACCTCCGCCCACCGTCGCGAAAGGGGCGTCAACCGCCGTTCCGGAATCGTTTCCCGCGCGGTTCGCGTAGCCCCCGCCCACGGTGCCGAAGGCGTCGGTCGCGCGGTTCGGCGACTCGAACGCAAACGATGGATCGGTGTCGCAGCAGGCCACGCCGCCGCCCGCGATCGTCGCCCCGCGCACGCCGGCGCTCACCGTGTTCTCCGGACTCCCGGCAATCACGTTCGGACTGATCGCGACCGGCTCGAGCCGCATCGCCCGGCTGCCGTTCGCGCGCACCTCGACCGCGTGGTCGTCGGTCGTGCCCAGCACCGCCGTCGCCCCGAACGCATTGCCCCCCTGCTGGTGCACCACGTTGCCCAGCCGATACATGAACGCCGCCATCTGGTCGCGGCGCACGGTTCCCGCAGGACAGTACTGGTCGCTCGTGCACCCCAGCGTGATCCCGCGGTTGAACATCCACTGGATGCTGCTGCAGAACCCGTCGGCCGCCGCGACGTCCGTGAACGGCGCGCAGATCTGCGCCTGCACGGGGGATGCGAGCGACGCGAACGCGCCTGCGGCCACCGCGATCCCGTGCCTGCACGACGAGCGAAGACGCTGCATGACCTGCTCCCGGAACGCGGCCGCGGCACCGGTCGCCGCGGCGACGCGGCATCGTACGGCCGGGACACCGCCGCCCGCCATCCGGGCCGGCCACAACGACAGGCAGCGACGTGCGCGAGGCCCTGCCGCACCTGCTGCATCGCGTTCGATGCCGGCGTCATGAGCATGCCGAGCGCCGGCGCGCCGCCGCGCCGGCGGGATGCCGGCAAGCGGCGATTCCTCGCGCGAGCCGGCCACGCGTCAGCGACCCGTCGAGTACCATGGGCACAACGCTCCGCCCGTTTCGGACCCGCGCGTGCCCATCGCCCTGCGACCAGCCTCGACCGCATCGACGCCCGCGCGCTCGCGGCTGAGCGCCGACGGCTGGCTCGCGGGCGCGGCGCGCCGCCCCTCGCCGAACTGCGACGAGCGCCCCGCCGGCGCCGACGTCACCCTCGTCGTCGTCCACGGCATCTCGCTGCCTCCCGGCGAGTTTCGCGGAGACGGCGTCGAGCGCCTGTTCACCAACCGCCTCGATGCCGGCGCTCACCCGTACTACGCGTCGGTCGCGCACCTGCGCGTGTCGGCGCACTTCCTCGTGCGGCGCGACGGCCGCGTGCTGCAGTTCGTGCCGTGCGTCCGGCGCGCGTGGCACGCCGGGGTCTCGACGTGGCAGGGCCGCGAACGCTGCAACGACTTCTCGGTGGGCGTGGAGCTGGAGGGCACCGACACGCGCGCCTACACGGCGCGCCAGTACCACCGCCTCGCGCGCATCGTGCGGGCGCTGCGCACGCGCTACCCGATCGCGCACGTCGCCGGTCACAGCGACGTCGCCCCGGGGCGCAAGAGCGACCCCGGTCCCGCGTTCGAGTGGCGGCGCCTGCGCGAGCTGCTCGGCGTCGGGCCGCGGGCGCGTGCGCGCGCGTGAACGACGTCCTGGTCATGACCGAGGCGGGGCTGCACTGCCCGGCCAGCGGCTTCCACATCGACCCCTGGCAGGGGGTCGACCGCGCGCTGATCACGCACGCGCACGCGGACCACGCACGCGCGGGCAGCCGCGCCTACCTGGCCGCGGACCGCGGGCTGCCGCTACTCCGCGCGCGCCTGCCCGCGGACGCAACGATCGACACGCTGCGCTACGGCGAGCGGCGCCGCGTGGGCGACGTGGACGTGTCGTTCCATCCCGCGGGCCACGTGCTCGGCAGTGCGCAGATCCGCATCGGGCACCGGGGCCGCGTGATCGTCGTCTCGGGCGACTACAAGCTCGCCCCGGACCCGTCCTGCGATCCGTTCGAGCCGGTGCGCTGCGACACGCTGGTGACCGAGTCGACGTTCGGCCTGCCGGTCTACCGCTGGCAGCCGCCGCAGGACGTCATGCGCGCGCTGCGCGACTGGTGGTCCGCCAACCGCGACGAGGGCACGGCCAGCGTGGTGTTCGCCTACGCGCTCGGCAAGGCGCAGCGCATCGCCGCGGGCCTCGCGGCGCTCGGGGCCCTGCCCGGTCCGATCGCCTGCCACGGCGCGGTCGCCCGCATCAACGAGGCTTATCGCGACGCGGGCGTCGCGCTGCCGCCGATGGCGCGGGTGGCGGACAGCGGCCGCGACGCCGAGTGGCGCGGGGCGCTCGTGCTGGCGCCGCCGTCCGCGCAGGGCTCGGCGTGGCTCGCGCGCTTCGCCCCCTTCCGCACGGCGGCGGCGTCGGGATGGATGGCGATCCGCGGCACGCGCCGCCGGGCGAACCTCGACCGGGGCTTCGTGCTGTCCGATCACGCCGACTGGCCGGCGCTCAACGCGGCGGTCGACGCGAGCGGCGCCGCGAACGTCGTGGTCACCCACGGCTACCGCGACGAGTTCGTGCGCTGGCTCGCCGAGACGCGCCCCGGGCTCGCGGCGAGCGCGCTCGCCACGCGCTTCGAGGGCGAGCACGGTGCCGCCGGCGAGCGCGCCGACCCGCCCTGACGGACCCGGCGGAGGGTCGCGCCGGACGGGCGGCCCGGCGCGGGCCCGGGGCCGGGTATAATGAGCGGTTTCGTGTCTGCCGTCTGCCGCCCGGCGGGGGCCTTCCGGCCCGGCCGCGGCGTCCCCCAACGACGACCCGAACCCTCGCGCGCGAGGGGCGGGCGAGGCCTGCCGGAGTTCATGCAGTTCCTGGCCGACTACCTGCCGCTCATCCTGTTCTTCGTCGCGTTCAAGTGGCAGGGGATCTACGTCGCCACCGCCGTCGCGATCGTGGCGTCGGTGATCCAGATCGCCTGGTTCCGGCTGCGGGGCAAGGTCTCCGCGGTGCACTGGCTGTCGCTCGCCATCATCGGCGTGTTCGGCGGCGCCACGCTGCTGCTGCAGGACGAGACGTTCATCAAGTGGAAGCCCACGGTGCTCTACGCGCTGTTCGGCGCGATCCTCGCGGTCGGCAAGCTCGCCTTCCGTCGCGACTGGATCGCCGCGCTGCTCAAGGACCTCACGCTGCCGCCCGCCGTGTGGTCCGGGGTCACGTGGTCGTGGACCGCGTTCTTCGCCGCAATGGCGGTGGCGAACTGGTACGTCGCCTTCCACTTCAGCACCGAGGCGTGGGTGAACTTCAAGGTCTGGGGCGGCATCGGGCTGTTCCTCGTCTTCGCGCTGGCGCAGGGGCTGTGGCTGGCCCGCCACCTGCCGCAGGAGGAGCGCTCGTGAGCGGAGCGGCGACGACCCGCAGCGCCGCCGATCTGCTGGCCGAGCGGCTCGCCGCGCTGGAGCCCACGGTGTTCGACCTGCACGACGACTCGGCCGAGCACGCGGGCCACGCCGGTGCGGCCGGCGGCGGCGGGCACTTTTCCCTGGTCATCGTGTCGAAGGCGTTCCGCGGCCAGACGCGCGTCGCGCGCCACCGGGCCGTCCTCGCGCGCGTCGGCGACCTCATTCCCCATCCCGTGCACGCGCTCGCCATCCAGGCGTACGCGCCCGAGGAATTCCCCTCCCTCCCTAGCAAGGACGCTTCATGACCAAGTCCCGACTCGCCGTGGCCGTGCTGGCCACGCTGCTGCCCGCCGCCGCGCTGCACGCGCAGGCGCCCGCCCCCGCCCCGAAGCCGGCGACGCCCGCCGCCGCGCCGAAGCCCGCGACGCCGGCGGCGCCCAAGCCGGCCGCGGCGCAGCCGCAGGGCAAGACCCTCTACACCCAGGCGCAGTTCGACCTGCTGCTGCGCGAGCGCATGGCGCAGGGGCAGCCCGACTCGCCGGAGCTGCGCAACGCCGTGCGCGACGAGCTCAACACGCGCGCCCTGCTGGTCCAGGAGGCGCGCAAGAAGGGCCTCGAGAAGAAGGAGGACGTGAAGACGCAGATGGACCTCGCGTCGCAGACCGTCCTCGTGCGCGCCTACGTCAACGACTGGGTGTCGGCGAACCCGATCCCCGAGGAGGCGATGCGCAAGGAGTACGAGTCGATCAAGTCGCAGATCGGCGACAAGGAATACAAGGTCGCGCACATCCTGGTCGAGAAGGAGGACGAGGCCAAGCAGGTGATCGCGGACCTGCAGAAGGGCGGCAAGTTCGACGAGATCGCCAAGCAGCGCAGCAAGGACCCCGGCAGCAAGGACCGCGGCGGCGACCTCGACTGGAACGCGCCGGGCAACTTCGTCAAGCCGTTCAGCGACGCGATGGTCAAGGTCGAGAAGGGCAAGTTCACGCCGCAGCCGATCCAGTCGCCGTTCGGCTGGCACGTGATCCGCGTCGACGACGTGCGCGACGCGAAGGTGCCGGCGTTCGAGGAGGTGAAGCCGCAGCTGCAGCAGCGCATGCAGCAGCAGGCGGTGGAACGCTACCTGCGCGATCTGCGGGCCAAGAACGGCGTGTAGCCACGGGCGGCGGCGACCCGGCGTCCGCGGCGACGCCGGGACCGCCGACGGCGCCGGCCGATCCGGGGTGGCGAGCGGCGCGGCACGAGCCGCCCCGCGCAGCGCAGCACGCCGCCTGGACCCACGGCGACGCGGGTCGCCCGGCAGCGACGCCGACGGGTCCGTCACCCGTTTCCTCCGGGTGCCCGCCGCAGTACTCTGCGGATCGTGCCACTCCGGAGAGGCCCGATGGGCAAGTCCCTTCCCCCTGCCGAACAGGCGTTGCGCGACGCAGCGCTCGACTACCACCGGGCGCCGACGCGCGGCAAGGTGGCGGTGACGCCGACCAAGCCGCTGGTCAACCAGCGCGACCTCTCGCTCGCGTACTCGCCCGGCGTCGCGTACGCCTGCCTCGCGATCCGCGACGAGCCGGCGCTGGCGAGCGAGTTCACGTCGCGCGGCAACCTGGTCGGCGTGGTCACCAACGGCACGGCGGTGCTCGGCCTCGGCAACATCGGCCCGCTCGCCGGCAAGCCGGTGATGGAGGGCAAGGGCTGCCTGTTCAAGAAGTTCGCCGGCATCGACGTCTTCGACATCGAGCTCGCGGAGACCGACCCGGACAAGCTGGTCGACATCATCGCCGCCCTGGAGCCGACGCTGGGCGGCGTCAACCTCGAGGACATCAAGGCCCCCGAGTGCTTCTACATCGAGCGCAGGCTCAAGGAGCGCATGAAGGTGCCGGTGTTCCACGACGACCAGCACGGCACCGCCATCATCTCCGGCGCCGCGCTGCTCAACGGACTCGAGCTCGTCGGCAAGGACATCGGCAGCATCAAGCTCGTCTCGTCGGGCGCCGGGGCCGCGGCGATCGCGTGCCTCGACCTGATGGTGCGGCTGGGCGTGCGTGCGCAGAACATCTTCGTCGTCGACTCGCGCGGCGTCGTGCACGACGAGCGCGACGATGCCGCGAGCGGCCGCCTCGACGAGAGCAAGCGCCGCTACTGCCAGCGCACGTCCGCCCGCACGCTGGCCGACGTCTGCGCCGGCGCCGACGTCTTCCTCGGCTGCTCGGCGGCCGGCGTGCTCGGCGCGCCGATGGTCGCGAGCATGGCGGCGCGCCCGATCATCCTCGCGCTCGCCAACCCGGAGCCCGAAATCCGGCCCGAGCTCGCGCGCGAGGCCAAGCCGGACTGCATCGTCGCCACCGGCCGCTCGGATTATCCCAACCAGATCAACAATGTCCTGTGCTTCCCCTACATCTTCCGCGGCGCGCTCGACTGCGGCGCCTCGCGCATCACCGAGGAGATGAAGGTCGCGTGCGTGCGCGAGATCGCCGCGCTCGCCAAGGAGGACGTCAGCGACGAGGTCGCGGCCGCCTACGCCGGGCAGGAGCTCAAGTTCGGTCCCGACTACATCATCCCCAAGCCCTTCGACTCGCGGCTGATCCTGCGCATCGCGCCAGCCGTCGCGCGCGCCGCCGCCGAGTCCGGCGTCGCGACGCGCCCGATCGAGGATCTGGACGCCTACCGCCAGTCGCTGACCCGCTTCGTCTACCAGACGAGCATGGTGATGCGCCCCCTGTTCGCCGCCGCGAAGGCCCGGCCGATGCGCGTGGTCTACGCCGACGGCGAGGACGAGCGCGTGCTGCGCGCCGTGCAGGTCGTGCGCGACGAGAGCCTCGCGATCCCGCTGCTCGTCGGGCGGCGCGCGGTGGTCGACATGCGCATCGAGCGCGCCGGCCTGCGCCTGCGGCGCGGCGTCGACTTCGAGCTCACCGACCCCGAGGACGATCCGCGCTACCGCGCCTACTGGGAGGACTACCACGGCTTCATGGGCCGCGAGGGCATCACGCCGGAGATGGCGAAGGCGGCGCTGCGCCGGTCCAACACGCTGATCTCGGCGATGATGGTCCGCCGCGGCGACGCCGACGCGATGCTGACCGGGCTGGTCGGCCGCTACGACGCGCACCTCGAGCACGTCCGCGACGTGATCGGGCTCGCGCCGGGCGCGAGGACGTTCGCCGCGATGAACGCGGTGCTGCTCGACAACCGCACGCTGTTCATCGCCGACACCTTCGTCAGCGAGGAGCCGGACGCCGACGCGCTCGCCGAGATCGCGCGGCTCGCCGCGCTCGAGATCCGGCGCTTCGGCATCCCGCCGAAGGTGGCGTTCGTCTCGCACTCGATGTACGGCTCGTCCAAGCGGGCGTCCGCGCGCCGCATGCGCGCCGCGACCGACCTGTTCAAGCGGTCGTGCCCGGACGTCGAATGCGATGGCGAACTGCACGGCGACGCGGCGCTGTCGCAGGAGATCCGCGACCGCTTCCTGCCGAGCGCGTCGCTGCACGGCGAGGCCAACCTGCTCGTGCTGCCCAGCCTCGACGCGGCGAACATCCTGTTCAACGTGCTCAAGGTCGTCGGCGGACACGGGGTGACCGTGGGCCCGATCCTGCTCGGCGCGGCGCGGCCGGTCCACATCCTGACGCCGTCGGCGACGATGCGGCGCGTGGTCAACATGACCGCGCTCGCCGTGGCCGCGGCGGCGGCGGAACGCGGCAGCGGGTGACCTCGACGGCCGCGCCATGAGCGAGCAGCGCCGGCTCGCCGCGGTCGTCCTGGCGGACGTGGTCGGCTTCTCGCGCCTGATGGGCGAAGACGAGCGCGGCACGCTCGACGCCCTGCGGGCCCTGCGTCGCGACGTCGTCGAGCCCAGCGTCGCCACGCACGGCGGGCGGCTCGTGAAGACCATGGGCGACGGCTTCCTCGTCGAGTTCGCGAGCGCCGTCCACGCGGTCCGCTGCGCGTTGGCGATCGAGCGCGCGCTCGCCGCGGACGCGGGGTCGCGCCCGCTCGCGCTGCAACTGCGCACGGGGATCAACGTCGGCGACGTGGTGGTGGACGGCGACGACATCTACGGCGACGGCGTCAACGTCGCGGCGCGCCTGCAGGCGCTCGCCGTGCCAGGGACCATCGTCGCCAGCAAGGCCGTACGCGACGCGATGCAGGGCACCGGCGACGCCACGTTCGTGCCGCTCGGCGCGCAGCGCGTCAAGAACATCGCGCAGCAGGTCGAGGTGTACCGGGTCGAGCCGCCAAAGGCCGATGCGGGCCCGGCTGCGCGAGCCCTCGCAGCGCGCGCGGGAGCCCGGCCGCGGGGCCGGAAGGTGGCGCTTGCAGCGCTCGGGATCGGGGCCGTGCTCTCGATCGGCGCGTGGTTCGCGACCCGGCATGGCGGGGCGACCCCGGAGGACGCGGCCGCGCCGCTCTCGGTCGACTTGCGCGCCATCGCGGCGACGGAGGGCGGCGACGCCGCGTCGGCGCGCATCGCCGAGCAGTTGTCGCGCGAGGCGCTGCGCGTGCTGGCGCAGCCGGGCCAGACAGGGCGGCTGGACGCGCGGCCGGCGTCGGCCGCGCCCGCGGCGAGGCCGGCCCGCTATCGCGTCGAAGGCGAGGTCGCCCGCCGCCCCGACGGCTACGAAGTCGTGGCGCGTGCCGTCGAGGCCCGCAACGGCACGCTGCTGCGCTCGACCCGCCAGGTGCTGCGCGACGACGACCTGGCCGACGACCACGCCCCGGCGCTGCAGCGCCCCTGGCGACAGCTGCGCTCCGCGATCGTCACGGCCGAGGCGCAGCGCATCGCCACGCTGCCGTTATCGGCGCTCGCGGCCCGCGAGCTGGTGCTGCGCGCGTGGTCCGTCTACGACCAGGATCACTCGCTGCACGGCGTGCGGGCGGCGAAGAGCCTCGTCGACGAGGCGCTGCGCCGCGATCCCAACCTCGCCAACGCGTGGTCGGCGAAGGCGCGCCTCGTGAACCTCGAGGGCGACGTGGACCCGGCGCAGGACCGCGACCGCATCGGCCGCGAGCAGGACGAGTTCTCCGCCCGGGCGGTGGCGCTCGACCCCGGGGACTGGAACGCGTGGGAGATCCGCGCCGTCGCGCTGGTCTACCTCGGGCGCTGGGAGGCGGCGCTCGCGGCGGCGCAGCGCTCCGCGAGGCTCGAGCCGCACGATGCCGACGGCGTGCTGACCTACGCATGGATCCACGGGCTGATGGGCCGCCCCGACGAGGCGGTGGCGCTGGCCGACCAGGTGCTGCACCGCGATCCGGGCAGCGAGACCGGCGTGTCGCGCGTGCGCTGCGAGGCGCACGTGCTCGCCGGGAGGGCGAGGGACGCCGTGCCGGCGTGCGAGAAATCGGCGCTGCTGTTCAACGACGCGGCGTCGCTCGTCTACCTCGTGGCTGCCTACGCCGGCGCCGGCGAGACGGGCAAAGTGAACGACGCGCGTGCGCAGCTGCTGCGCACGGTGCCCGGCTACACGATCGACCAGCTGCGCGCCAAGCGGTACTCGGACCACCCGGACTACATGGCGCTCGCCGAACGCAACTGGTACCCGGCGCTGCGCCGGGCCGGCATCCCGGAGCGTTGACCGCCGGCGGGCGACGCGCGCGGCGCCAGCGCGCGTGCGTCAAAGCGCGCGTGCGCTAAAGCGCGCGCGTGATCGTCGCTGCCGTCGCCAGCACCCGGCGGCGAATGCGCGAGAGCGTACGGGCCGTCTGGCTCGCGTACACGTAGACCGCGACGAGGGCGGCGACCGGCTCGGCCCCACCGGCTCCGACGAGCGCAGCGGTCGCGCCGACGCCGTCGATGCCTTCGCCGTGGCTCGCGAGGTCGCGGCGCTTGGCCAGCGTCTCCAGCTCGCGGCGCAGCCGCGCAGGCGAGGTGATCGTGCGCGGCGTGATGCGCTCGAGCGGCGCGGCGAGCACGTCGTCGCGGACCTCCGGCGGGGCGTGCGCGAGCAGCAGGCGCTGCGAGGCCCCCACGTACAGCGGAAGCCGCGTGCCCAGGCGCGAGGCGATGCACGCGTCGCGCGGGATCGCGACCGCGACCGTGAGCGCCTCGCGGCCGTCGCGCACGACCAGCTTGACGGTCTCGCCGATCTCGCCGGCCAGCGCCTCCATCAGCGGGCGCGCGACGCCCTCGAGGTCGCGCCGCCCCCCCGCGGCCGCGGCGAGCTGCGCGACCGCAGGCCCCAGCACGAACCGACCGGGCGCCGCCGACGGTGCGACGAGGCGCTCTTCGACCAGTGTCCGCAGCAGGCGGTACAGCGTCGCGCGGGGCACGGCCAGCCGCTCCGCCAGCTCCGCCGCGTTGCGCCCGTCCGGGGCCAGCGCCAGCTCGCGCAGCAACGCGATGCCGCGCCGCAGCGCCGGCGCGGCGTCGTCGCTGGCGCGCGCCGGCCCGGCCGTGCTAGAGTCTCTCATGTGAGATAGGGTGTCTCATTAGTGATACTACGTCAACCCCTCCGCTCCCGCCCGCGCCCCCCGATGACCTCCGACGTCCCGAAGATGATCCGCATCGAGGCACTCGCCGCGCGCCACGAGCCGCCCGCCCCCGGCCCGCTGCCGCTGCCGGCCGCGACGCTGATCGACCGCTACGAGCGCCTCGCAAGCGCGATCGTCAGCGACGTGCTCCGCGAGCACGCGCTGCTCGACCAGGCCTTCCCCGGCACGCTCGCGGCGCTGCGCCCCGGGCGCACCGTCGCCGGCTTCGCCTTCACCGTGAAGAGCGCGCCCAACACGCGCATCAGCGGCGAGATGACGATCCGCGGCGCGATGCTCGACGCGCTGCCGGCCGACGCGTTCGTCGTCTGGGACACGTCGTCGGACACGCGCGGCACGATGTGGGGCGGCGTGATGACCGCCACCGTCGTCGCCAAGGGCGTGCGCGGCGCGATCATCGACGGCGGCATCCGCGACACCGCGCAGATCGCCGCGAAGGACTTCCCGGTCTGGTACCGCTACCGCAGCCCCAACGGGAGCCTCGGCCGCTGCCAGATCACCCACTACCAGATCCCCGTGAAGGTCGGCGACGTGTTCGTGCGTCCGGGCGACCTCGTGGTCGGCGACGCGGACGGCGCCGTGTGCGTGCCGCGCGAACTGCTCGTGCCGGTGCTCGAGCGCGCCGAGCAGATCGCCGGCGACGAGGAGCGCATCTTCGCGTGGGTCGAGGAGGGCCAGTCGATCGCCGAGATCACCGGCCGGGGCGGCTACTTCTGAGTAACCGCCCGCGCACCACCGCCATCCGCATTCGCAAGGAGGACCGACGATGCACCCCAGCTCCGCTTCCCGCCGCCGCTTCGTCCGGCTCGCCGGCGCCGCGGCACTCGCCGCTGCCGCTGCTTCCGCGGCGTGGGCGCAGGCACCCGCGTGGCCCGACAGGCCGATCAAGCTGCTGGTGGGCTTTCCCGCCGGCGGGGCCTCCGACCTGATGGCGCGCCTGGTCGCCGAGCGCCTCGGCAGTGCGCTGGGCCAGCCGGTCGTCGTCGAGAACCGGCCCGGCGCGGCGGGCACGCTCGCCGCCTCGCTCGCGGCGAAGTCCGCCGGCGACGGCTACACGCTGCTGCTCGCCTCGCCGACGGCGATCACACTGGCCCCCACGACGATGGCCGGCAAGCTCGCCTACGACCCGGCGCGCGACCTGATGCCGGTGACGATGGTCAACCGCTATCCGCTGATCCTCGTCGCCAATCCGCAGCTGGGCGTGAAGACCTTCCCCGAGTTCCTGGCGAGGGCGCGCACGCAGCCCGGCAAGATCAACTTCGGCTCGTTCGGCGCGAACACCAGCGGCGGGCTGGCCACCGAGATGGTCAAGGTGATGGGCAAGGTCGACGTCCTGCACGTGCCGTTCAACGGCGGCGCGCCGGCCACGCAGGCCCTGCTCGGCGGCACCGTCGACCTCGGCTTCGACACCGTCGTGACGGCGTTGAACAACGTGAAGGCCGGCAAGCTCGTGCCGCTCGCGGTCTCCGGCGCGAAGCGCACGTCGCTCGCCCCCGACCTGCCCACCGTCGGCGAGACGCTGCCCGGCTTCGAGGCCGACAGCTGGACCGGGCTGATGGCGCCGGCGGGCACGCCTCCCGCGATCGTCGCGCGCATCCAGGCGGAGATCGCGAAGTTCCTCGCCACTTCCGACGCCCGCGAGCGCTTCGCGGGCATGGGCGCCGAGGGCGTCGGCAGCCGTCCCGACGAGTTCGCCGCCTACCTGCGCGAGGAGACGCAGCGCTACGCGAAGCTCGTCAGGGAAGCCAACCTCAAGCTCGAGTAGCGGGATCGGCGCGCGGCCTGCCCGGGCCCCGCCGCGGCGTTGGCACGATGGACAACCGCGCGCGGCAGGCGGAACATCATCCTGTCCCTTTCGCGCGCGCCGACACGATGACCGGGTCCGCCTGCCTTGCCCCGCACGAAGCCGAGGCCGTCGTGCAGGAGGCGATCGAGCGCTTCGGCCTCGGCGCGCTTCCGCGCCTCACCGTCACCGCCACGGCGGACGGCGCGTGGACGGTCCGCTGGGACCACATGGAACGGCGCGTCGAGCCGATGGCGATGGAGGCGTGGGTGGCCTGGCTCGAGAGGAACGTCGGCTCGCTCGACGCCGGCGACCTGGAGACGACCGAGAGCTAGAACCCCTCGTTCCGGCAGGTCGACGCGCCCGCGGTCCGCGAGCGCAGCAGACGCCGCGGTCCCGGCCGTGGCACCACGCCGCGCGCCGGCGGCGCGGGCTAGTCCGCCGCCATCGGCACGGCGGGACGCTCGGCCAGCGCTTGCAGCTCCCCGCGCAGCTCCGCCTCGCGCTTCTTCGCCGCCTCGAGGTTGGCGAGCTTGACGTGGCCGTAGCCGCGGATCGCGGCCGGCAGCCCGGCGAGCTCCACCGCGAGGTCCAGCCGCTGCGGCGACAGCCCGCGCAGCAGCTCGTCGACCAGGCGCTCGTAGTCGGCGATCAGCTGGCGCTCGCGCTTTCGCTCCTCGGTGTGGCCGAACGGGTCGAGCAGCGTCCCGCGCAGCCCCTTCAGCTTGGCGAGCACGGCGAGCAGCGGCCGCACCCAGGGGCCGTAGCGCCGCTTGCGCGGCGCGCCGGTCACCGGATCGGGCTTCGCCCACAGCGGCGGCGCGAAGTGGTAGGCGATCCGGTAGTCGCCCTCGAACGCCGTGGCGACCTGGCACTCGAACTCGCCGTCGGTGTGCAGGCGCGCGACCTCGTACTCGTCCTTGATCGCAAGCAGCTTGAAGTAGTTGCGCGCCACCGCGTCGGTGAGCCGCGTGCCGCTGCCGAGCGCACGCTCCGCGGCGCGCACGCGATCGACAAGCGCGCGGTAGCGCTGCGCGTACGCCGCGTCCTGGTAGGCAGTCAGATACTCGACGCGGCGCGCGATCGCCTCGTCGAGCGTGGCCGCCAGCGCATGGTCGCTGCCGCGCGCGGTCTCCGGCGGCCGCGCCATGCGCTCCACGCGTTCCGGATCGTGGAACGCGAGCCGCCCCCAGGCGAACGCGCGCCGGTTCACGTCGACGGCCGCACCGTTGAGCTCGATCGCGCGGTCGATCGCGCGCGCGGACAACGGCACGAGGCCCATCTGCCACGCGTAGCCCAGCAGGAACATGTTGGTCGCGATGCCGTCGCCGAGCAGCGCGGTGGCGAGCCGCGTCGCGTCGACGAAGCGCGTCGCGTCGGGCCCGATCGCCTCGCGCAGGCCCGCCTCCATCGCGTCCCACGGCGTGACGAGGTCGGGCTGCTTGATGAACGCCACGGTCGGGTTGCGGTTCGTGTTGATCACCGCCCGCGTCACGCCGCGCTGCATGCGGTTCATGATCGCGTTCTCCGCCGTGCACAGGATGTCCGCGCCGATCACCGCGCTGGCCTCGCCCGCCGCGATGCGCACGGTGTGGATCGCCTCCGGCGTGGCACCGATGCGCACGTACGTCGTCACCGCCCCGCCCTTCTGCGCGACGCCGGTCATGTCGAGCACCGACACGCCCTTGCCCTCGAGGTGCGCGGCCATCCCGAGCAGCGCGCCGACGGTGATGATGCCGGTGCCGCCCACGCCCGCCACCACGATCGACCAGGGCCGCTCGAGCGCGGGCAGCGACGGCTGCGGCAGATCCGCGAACAGGTCCTGCTGCGCTTCCATCGCGCTGCCGCGCCGCAGGCGACCGCCCTCGACCGACACGAAGCTCGGGCAGAAGCCGTTCTGGCAGGAGAAGTCCTTGTTGCACTGCGTCTGGTCGATCGCGCGCTTGCGCCCGAACTCGGTCTCGACCGGGATCACCGACACGCAGTTCGATTTCACGCTGCAGTCGCCGCAGCCTTCGCAGACGCGCGTGTTGATGAACGTGCGGCGCGCGGGATCGGGGAACTTCCCGCGCTTGCGGCGACGCCGCTTCTCGGCGGCGCAGGTCTGGTCGTAGACGAGCACGGTCACGCCGTCGACCTCGCACAGCTCGCGCTGCACGGCGTCGAGGTGGTCGCGGTGGCGGACCGTCACGCCTTTCGCGAACGGCGCGTCGCGGCCGTACTTCTCCGGCTGGTCGGTGACGACGACGATCCGCGCCACGCCTTCGGCCTCGAGCTGGCGCGTGACCGCCGGCACCGAGAGCTGCTGCGGCAGCCGCTGGCCGCCGGTGGCCGCCGTCGCGTCGTTGTAGAGGATCTTGAACGTGATCCGCGACTTCGCCGACACGGCGGCGCGCACGGCGAGCAGCCCCGAGTGGTAGTAGGTGCCGTCGCCCATGTTGGCGAAGATGTGCGGCGTCTTCGTGAACGGCGCGTGGCCGACCCAGGCGGCGCCCTCCGAGCCCATCGGCGAGAAGATCTTCGTGCCCGGGAAGATGTAGGTCGCCATGAAGTGGCAGCCGACGCCGGCGATGGCGGCGCTGCCCTCGGGCACGCGGGTGGACGTGTTGTGCGGGCAGCCCGAGCAGAAGTACGGCACGCGCCCGGCGTCCGACAGGTAGCCGCGCAGCTGCGGGGACAGCGACGGCTTCGCCAGCGCCTCCTCGCGCGCCTGAAGCCACCGCACCCGCTCCGCGAGGCGCTCGCGGCCCGCGTAGGCGCCGATGCGCTGCGCGATCGCCAGCGCGATCGGCTCGGCGCGCAGCTCGCCGGTCGGCGGGAAGAGCCACGGCGTGGCGCTGCCGTCGTCGGCGCGCTTGCCGAGCACACGCGGCCGGCGCGCGTCCGGCCAGTGGTAGAGCAGCGCGCGGACCTGGTCCTCGAGGACCGGGCGCTTCTCCTCGACGACCAGGATCTCCTCGAGGCCCAGCGCGAAGGCGTGCAGGCCCTGCGGCTCGAGCGGCCAGGTCACGCCCACCTTGAACACGCGCAGGCCGAGGCGCGCCGCCTCGCCGGCATCGATGCCGAGGTGGTCGAGCGCCTGCAGCACGTCGAGGTAGCTCTTGCCGGCGGCGACGATGCCCAGGCGCGGCTGCGGACTGTCGATCGCAACGTGGTTGAGCCGGTTGGCCCTCACGTACGCCTGCACGGCGGGCAGCCGGTACTCGTGGATGCGCCGCTCCATGGTCAGCGGCTGGTCGGGGAGCCGCAGGTTGAGCCCGCCCGGCGGCATCCAGAAGTCCTCGGGTAGGCGGACGTCGACGCGCGCGGGGTCGACGTGCACCGACGCCGAGCACTCGATGGTGTCGTCGAGCGCCTTGAACGCGATCCACGAGCCGGAGAAGCGCGACATCGCGAAGCCGTGCAGGCCGAGGTCGAGGTACTCCTGCACGCCGGTCGGCGCGAGCACCGGGATCATCGGCGAGGACAGCATGGTCTCGCTCTGCGTCGCGATGGTCGAACTGCGCGCCATGTGGTCGTCGCCGCAGACGAGCAGCACGCCGCCCCGGGCCGCGGCGCCGGCGTGGTTGCCGTGCAGCAGCGCGTCGCCGCTGCGGGCGAGCCCGGCCCACTTGCCGTACCACAGCGCGAACACGCCCTCGACCGCGGCGCGCGGGTCGAGCGCGACCTGCTGCGCGCCCCAGACGCCCATCACTGCGAGCTCCTCGTTCTGCCCGGGCTGGAAGTGGATGGCGTGCCGCTGCAGCAGCGCCTGCGCCTCCCACATCGTCTTGTCGACGTTGTTGAGCGGCGAGCCCTGGTAGCCGCAGACGAAGCCGGCCGTGTTCCAGCCGGCGGCGGCGTCGCGCTGGCGCTGCACGATCATCAGCCGCGCGAGCGCCTGGATGCCGGTGAGGTAGACGCGGCCCCGCTCGAGCGTGTACTTGTCGTCGAGGCTGACGTCGGCCAGCACGGTCGCGGCGGCGGTGGCGATGTCCATCAGAGCACCTTTCCGGGATTGAGCAGCTGCGCGGGGTCGAGCGCCTGCTTGATCGCCCGCATCACGTCCACCGCGGGCCCGAACTCCTCGACGAGGAACTCGCGCTTGCCGAGGCCGATGCCGTGCTCGCCGGTGCAGGTGCCGCCCATCGCCATCGCCCGCCGGACCAGCCGCGCATTCAGGTCCCACGCCTCCGCGATCTCGGCGTCGCTGTCGGGGTCGACCAGGATCATCAGGTGGAAGTTGCCGTCGCCGACGTGGCCGAACAGCGGGATCGGCATGCTGGCCCGCGCGATGTCCTCCTCGGTCGCCGCGATGCAGTCGGCGAGCCGGCTGATCGGCACGCAGACGTCGGTGGCGATCATGCGGCTGCCGGGCTTGAGCGCGAGGCACGCGAAGTAGGCGTCGTGGCGCGCCTGCCAGAGCCTGCTGCGCTCCTCGGGCCGCGACGACCAGACGAAGCCGACCCCGCCGTGCTCGGTGGCGATCGCCTGCATCTGCGTCGCCTGCTCCTCGACGCCGCGCGGCGTGCCGTGGAACTCGAACCACAGCGTCGGGGCCTCGGCGAGGCCCAGCTTGCTGTAGCGGTTGACCGCGCTCACGGTGAGGCGGTCGAGCAATTCGACGCGGGCGATGGGGATGCCGCACTGGATCGCCTCGATCACGGCGTCGACCGCGGCACGCACGCTCGGGAACGCGCACGACGCCGCCGACATGCCCTCGGGGATCGGGTGCAGGCGCAGCGTGAGCTCGGTGAGGATGCCGAGCGTGCCCTCGGCGCCCACGAACAGCCGCACGAGGTCGTAGCCAGCCGCGGACTTGCGCGCGCGGCCGCCGACGCGGATCACCCGGCCGTCGGCGAGCACGACGGTCGCGCCCAGCACGTTCTCGCGCATCGTCCCGTAGCGCACGGCGTTGGTCCCCGAGGCGCGCGTCGAGGCCATGCCGCCGAGCGAGGCGTCCGCGCCGGGGTCGATCGGGAAGAACAGCCCCGTGTCCTTCACCTCCGCGTTGAGCTGCTTGCGCGTCACGCCCGCCTCGACGCGCACGTCGAGGTCCGCGGCGTTGACCTCCAGCACGTGGTTCATCCGCGACAGGTCCACGCAGACGCCGCCGTCGACGGCCAGCACGTGGCCCTCGACCGACGTTCCGGTACCGAAGGGGATCACCGGCACCCGGTGGGCGCCGCACGCCTCGACGACCGCGACCACGTCGTCCGTCGACTCGGCGAACACGACGGCGTCGGGCGGCGTCACCGGATACGACGAGATGTCGGTGCCGTGGTGCTCGCGCACGGCCCGCGCGAGGGACAGCCGCTCGCCGAAACGCTCGCGCAGCCTTGCCACGAAGGCGGCGGGCAACGCGTCGGCGCGGCGCTGGCGCTGCTTCAGCTCCGCGAAGTGCGAGATGGCGTTCATGCTCCTCCTTCCCCGGCCCGTCGGCGCGGGCTTTCCGGGGTGGCCGCGTCGTGCGGCTGCGGACCCGGGCGCGCGGCAAGGTCGCCGGCGCTTCGCCGCTCATTCTGCGGCGGAACGGGCCGCTCGGCCAACCATGCTGCGGCCAAGGCCGCGCGCTCGCCAGCGATGTTTCGTCACGGCAGCCATCGCGGGCCGCGATGGCGGCGGCAGCGGCGTCAGCCGACCGCGCGGCGGACCGCGTCGGCCTCGTAGCGGCGCAGCCGCGGCCCGGCCTTCATCACCTGCCCCGGCAGCGTGCGCCCGATGACCTGCTCGACCCGCTTCGCGACCCCGATCAGCGCGTCGAGGTCGATGCCGGTGTCGAAGCCGGACTCCTCGAGCAGGTAGACGAGGTCCTCGGTGCAGACGTTGCCGGTCGCCCCCGGCGCGAACGGGCAGCCGCCCAGCCCGCCGATGGACGACTCGTACTCGCGCACGCCGAGGTCGAGCCCCACCATCACGTTGGCGAGACCCACGCCGCGCGTGTTGTGGAAGTGCAGCGCGATCCGCATGCCGGGGTGACGCTCGCGGATCGCCAGCACGGCGCGGCTCACCGTCGGCGGGACCGCCATGCCGGTCGTGTCGCCGAGCGACAGGCGGTCGACGCCGAGCCGCGCGTAGGCGTCCACGATGCGCAGCACGGCGTCGACGGGCACCTCGCCTTCGAACGGGCAGCCGAACGCGCACGCGACGGCGCCGCGGATCGCGACCGGGTGCCCGGACGCCACCGCCGCCACCTCGGCGACGTGTCCCAGCGACTGTTCGATCGTGGCGTTCAGGTTCTTCGCGTTGTGCGTCTCGCTCGCCGACACGAAGCACACCATCTCGTCCACGCCGGCGCCCAGCGCGCGCTCGGCGCCGCGCGCGTTCGGCACCAGCGCGGCGATGTGGGCGTCGGCGCGGCGCTGCAGCACCGCGAGCATCTCGTGCGCGTCGGCGAGCTGCGGGACGGCGCGGGGACTGACGAAGGACGTCGCCTCGAGGCTGCGCACCCCCGCCGCGATCAGCGCGTCGACGATCGCGGCCTTCGTGGCCGTCGGGATGAACGTCGGCTCGGACTGGAATCCGTCGCGCGTGCCGACCTCGGTGACCGCGACCTTCGGCCGCGGCGCTGCCGTGTACGTGTCGTCCATGGGTACCCTCGCAGCCGGTCACGCGGCCCGTGCGCTGCGCAGCCCGGCGATGGCCTCGGGCGTGTACCCGAGCTCGGCGAGCAGCGCGTCGGTGTCGGCGCCCAGGTCCGGCGGCAGCCGGTGGACGCGGCACGGGTCGTCGCTGAACTTGATCGGAAAGCCGAGCACGTCGAGCGGACCGTAGCGCGGGTGGTCGATCGTGATGCGCATCTGCTGGTGGCGCACCTGCGGGTCCTCGAACACCTGGCGGACGTCGAGCACGCGGCCGCAGGGCACGCCGGCCGCGTTCAGCACCTCCAGCCAGTGCGCGATCGGCCGCTCGCGGGTCCGGGCGTTGATGCGCGCGTTGATCGCCGCGCGCCGCGCGAAGCGGTCGCGGTTGGTGAGGAAGTCCGGATGCGCGCGCAGCTCGGAGAGCTCAAGCGCGTCGAGCAGCTTGTAGTAGACCTGGTCGTTGGACGGCGCGATCGCGACCTCGCCGTCGGACGCCTCGAACAGGCCGTAGGGCGCGACGAGCGCGTGGTCGTTGCCGGTGCGCACCGGCAGCTCGCCGGTGGCGAAGTAGTTGGTGGCGAGGAACGACAGCATGCTCACCATGCCGTCGGTCAGGCTCGCCGCGACCTCCTCGCCGAGGCCGGTGCGCGCGCGGCGCACCAGCGCCGCGCACACGCCCATCGCCGCGTACGCGCCGGCGACCAGGTCGGTGACCGGCGGCGCGGCGCGCATCGGCGGCTCGCCTTCCGCGCCGTTGACGCTCATGAAGCCGCTCATCGCCTGCGCGATGAAGTCGAACGCCGGGCGGTCGCGGTAGGGCCCGTCCAGCCCGAAGCCGCTGATGTGGCAGCTGACGATGCCCGGCCGCAGGCGCTCGAGCTCGGCGCGCGCCAGCCCCATGCGGTCCATGACGCCGGGGCGGAAGTTGTTGAGCACCACGTCGGCGGTCGCGATCAGCTTGCGCAGCGCCGCCATGCCGTCCGGATGGCGCAGGTTGAGCGTCAGCGAGCGCTTGTTGCGGTTGTACGACGCGAAGTACAGGCTGAAGCCGTTGCGGAGCTCGCCCTGCCGGCGGATCGGGTCGCCCTCGCCGACGTCCTCGATCTTGACGACCTCGGCGCCCATGTCCGCGAGGAACATCGAGCAGAAGGGCCCGGACAGGATGCGGGAGAGGTCGACGACGCGGATGCCTTCGAGCTGCATGGGCGTGGGAACTGTGTGTGGCCGATCACGCCACGGGGCGTCGCCCGCGAGAGCGCGCTTCCCGCGGGTTGCCGGAGCGAAAGACGCTTGGTCCCCGCCTTCGCGGGGACGACGACGGGTATGGACACGCTGCGCGAACGTGCTTCACCGGGGCCCCGCGGCGGGCGGTCGACGGCGGCGCACGGCGCGCAGCGCGGACCGGACTCACTCGGCCTTGATGCCCGCGGTCTCCACCGTCTTGTGCCACGTGGCCGTATCGCTCTGGAGCAGCGCCGCGAACTCCTGCGGCGTGCTCGTGCGCGCCTCGATGCCGGTGGCGAGCAGCGTCTCGCGGAGCGCCGCGACCTGCATCGTCTTGCCCAGCTCGGCGTTGAGGCGAGCGACGATCGCCGGCGGCGTGCCGTTCGGCACGAGGATGCCGAGCCAGCCGTTGGCCTCGAAGCCCTTGAAGCCGAGCTCGTCGAGCGTGGGCACGTCCGGGAGCGCCGGGCTGCGCTTGATCGACGTCACGGCCAGCCCGCGCAGCTTGCCACCCTTGATCCCCGACATGCCGGAGCCGATCGACAGCGCGGCCATCGGGATGTGGCCGCCGAGCAGGTCGGTCATCGCCGGCGACGCGCCCTTGTACGGGACGTGTTGCATCTTGAACCCGGACTGCATCTGCAGCAGCTCCATCACCAGGTGCGTGAACGTGCCGCTGCCCGCGCTGCCGTAGCTCACCTTGCCCGGATTCGCCTTCGCCTCGGCGATCAGGTCGTTCAGGTTCCTGTACTTCGAGTCCGCCGCGGCCATGAACAGGAACGGCGAGCTCGCCACGCGCATGACCGGCGTCAGGTCCTTGACCGGGTTGATCGGAAGGTTCTTCTGCAGCGCCGGCGCGATGATCATGTTGTCGGCCTGCCCCATCACGATCGTGTAGCCGTCCGGGGCCGCGCGCGCCGCTTCGACCAGCCCGATCGTGCCCCCCGCCCCGGCCTTGTTCTCGACGACGACCGTCCAGCCGGTCGTCTCGGCGAGGTGCTTGGCGACGTGGCGCGACACGATGTCCGTGCCGCCGCCCGGCGGGAACGGCACGATCATGCGGATCGGCTTGGTGGGATAGTCCTGCGCCCAGCCGGGCGCGGCGACGACGAGCGCGCCCAGCAGCAGCGCGGCGGTCCGAAAGGCTTTCATGACACTCCTCCGAGGGAAACGGCGACCCTGCCGGTGCGTTCCGGCGAGCGATCGCGGGATCGTCGCCGGGGCGCGCGCGCACCGTGCGCGCGCCGGCCCCCCGGCAGCCCGACCGGGACTGTAGCATCGTGCGCTACGGCCCGGCCGGACGGCCAGCGCTCTTTGGGAACGGCAGCCATCGCGCGCGGCGATGGCCCGCAGGAAGTCAGGACCCCGCGGGCGCCTGCGTGGCGCGCTGCGACAGGTGCTCGGCGAACTCGCGGACGCTGCGCCGCACCGGCGCGCCCGCGCGCACGCAGAGCTGCAGCCGCCGGTGCGCCCACGGATCCGTCAGGCGGACGCACGCGAGCCGGCCCTGACGCGCGTAGGCGAGGACGTTCGCCTGCGGCAGCAGCGCGATGCCCAGCCCCTCCTCCACCATCCGGCACGTCGCCTCGAAGTTCGCGATGTGGACGCGCACGCGCGAGAACGTGCGGCCGACGAACTCGGGTACCACCGCCGAGATCGAGAGGCTCGGGAAGTAGCCGATGAAGCCGAAGCGCGCCGCCTGCTCGAAGGCGATCGGCCCCGTGCCGGCGAGCTCGTGCCCCGCCGGCACCGCCAGCACCAGCTCGTCGCCGCGGTACGGGTAGACGTCGAGCCCCTGCGGCACCAGCGGCCAGAAGAAGATGCCGACGTCGGCCAGCCCGTCGGCGACCGCGCGCACGACGTCGGCGGACAGCCGCTCGACCAGGTCGACCTTCGCGCGCGGGTGCGCGGCGAGGAACGAGGCGAGGTCGCCGGGCAGGAACTGCACCATCGACGAGTGGTTCGCAGCGAGGCGGATGAGCGCCTGCCCGTCGCGCGTGAAGTCGCCGATCTCCAGCGCCGTCGTCTCGACGCTGCGCAGGATGTCGCGCGCGCGCTGCAGCAGCACCTCGCCGGCGGGGGTCAGCGACACGCCCTTCGCGTGCCGCGCGAGCAGCGCGACGCCGAGGTCGGCTTCGAGCCCGGCCACGCGCTTGCTGACCGCCGAGGCGACGACGTGCTCGCGCGCCGCCGCCGCCGCGATGCTCCCCTCCTCGGCGACGGCGACGAACAGCTTCAGCGTGACGAAGTCGAGTCGCATCGGGCGGCCGGCGCGCGCCGCGGGTTGACAGGCCGGCGCGTTGCGGAGATTATATACCTAACAATCGTTTGGTAGATGCGCATGACCGCACCGCAGGCCGCCCGCGCCGCCCCCGCGCCCCGCCGCGGGACCGGACGCGCCGACAACCGCCTCCCCCAGGTGCTCGACGCCGCCGCGCGGCTGTTCCGCGAGCGGGGCTACGCGGTGACGTCGATGCGCGACATCGGCGCGGCCGCCGGCATGCTCGCCGGATCGCTGTACTACCACTTCGCGTCGAAGGACGACCTGCTGGTCGCAGTCTACGCCGAGGGCGTCCGGCGCATAGGCGCGGCCGTCGAGGCGGCGCTCGCCGCGTCCGTCGATCCGTGGGATCGCCTGGAGCGCGCGTGCGCCGCCCACCTGACGGCGCTGCTCGACGACAGCGACTACGGACAGGTCGTGATCCGCGTGCGTCCGGACGACGCCCCCGACGCGGCGGCACGGCTGATCGCGCTGCGCGACGGCTACGAACGGCTGTTCGCGCGCGCGCTCGACGACCTGCCGCTGCGCCACCGCGGCGACCGGCGCGCGCTGCGGCTGCTGCTCCTCGGCGCGCTCAATTGGTCGCAGACCTGGTATCGGCCGGGCCGCGACAGCCCGGCCGCCCTGGCCCGCCAGTTCGTCCGCCTGCTGCGATCCACCGCGCCGCCCGCCGCCTGACCGCAGAGCCCATTCCCCATTCCCGGTTCCCACCATGTCCCTCCGCCCCAAGGTTCTCGTCACCAAGATCGGCCTCGACGGCCACGACCGCGGCAGCCGCATCGTCGCCGCGCACCTGCGCGACGCCGGCATGGAGGTCGTCTACACGCCGCCCTGGCAGGAGATCGCCGCGGTGGTCAAGCTCGCGCAGGAGGAGGACGTCGACGTGATCGGCATCTCGTCGCTCGCCACCGACCACCTGATCGTGCCGCGGCTGATGCACGCGCTGCGCGACGCGGGCCTCGCCGAGGTGGGCGTGATCGTCGGCGGCATCGTGCCCGACGAGGACGAGCGCGCGCTGCTCGACGCGGGCGTGGCCCGCGTCTTCCACCCCGGATCGTCGCTCGACGACATCGCGGCCTTCGTCCGCGACCTCGCGGCGAGGGTCCGCTCCGCCAGGTTCCCCGCCTGACCCGCGACAGGACGACACGATGAACAAGCCGCTCCCCGATCCGGTTCCCGCCTCGCTCGACGAGGCCCGCGTGCGCTGGGCCGCCGAGTACGCGGCGCAGCTGCCGCAGGACCGCGAGACCCGCAACCGATCCGGCATCCCCGTCAAGCCGTTGTACACGCCGCTCGACGCCGATCCGTCGCGCTACGACGAGGCCCTCGGCTTTCCCGGCGAGCCGCCGTACACCCGGGGCATCTACGCCACGATGCACCGGGGCCGCACGTGGACCCAGCGCCAGCTGATCGGGCTGGGCACGCCGCGCGACTACAACGCGCGGCTGCTCGACATCCTCGACAAGGGCGCCACCGCCGTCTCGCTGATCCCGTGCAACTCGGTCTATCGCGGCTACGACATGGACGAGGTGTACCCCGAACTGCTCGGGACCTGCGGCGTCGTCGTCAACACCGCCGACCAGATGGACACCTGCCTCGACCGCGTCGACCTCGCGACGACGTCGTGCGCGATGAACGACCCGCTGCCGTTCACGCTGCTCGCGTTCATGCTGGCCACGGCGAAGCGGCGCGGCGTCGACTGGCGCGACATCAGCGGCACCAGCAACCAGAGCGACTACATCTCGCACTTCGTCGCCAACCACATGTTCTTCCGCATCGCGCTGCCCGGCTCGCGGCGCGTCCTCACCGACCACGTCGCGTGGTGCAACGCGCACGCGCCGCGCTGGAACCCGGTGTCGGTCGTCGGCCAGCACATGCAGCAGGCCGGCGCGACGCCGGCCGAGGCGATGGCGTTCACGCTGTCCACGGCGATCCAGTACGCCGAGGACTGCATCGCCGCGGGGATGTCGCCGGACGCCTTCCTCCCGCGCTTCACGTTCTTCTTCGACATCTCGATCTCGTTCTTCGAGGAGATCGCCAAGTTCCGCGCCGGGCGCCGCATCTGGGCGCGCGTGACGCGCGAGCGCTTCGGCGCGCGCGACCCGCGCTCGTGGCGCTTCAAGTTCCACGCGCAGACCTCCGGCGTCGACCTCACGCGCCAGCAGCCGCTCAACAACATCGCCCGCGTCACCGCGCAGGCGATGGCCGGCATCTTCGGCGGGCTGCAGTCGCTGCACACGGACGCCTACGACGAGGTGCTGTCCTGCCCGACGCAGTTCGGCGCGCGCATCGCGGTCGCCACGCAGAACATCCTGCGCGAGGAGGCGCACCTCACCGACGTCATCGACCCGCTCGGCGGCTCGTACTACGTGGAGGCGCTGACCGACGGGATGGAGGAGAGGATCCTCGCGACGATGGCCGACGTCGAGGCACAGGGCGGCATGTACGCGGCGGTCCGCTCGGGCTACGTGCAGAAGCGCATCGGCGAGTCCGCGCGCGCCTTCCAGGCGAAGGTCGAGCGCGGCGAGCAGACGATCGTCGGCGTCAACAAGTACGTCGTCGACGAGGACGCGAGCGCCCGCCCCGCGCTGCCCAAGCCCGATCCCTCGCTGATGCGCTCGCACCTCGCCGGGTTCGCCCGCTGGAAGGCCGAGCGCAGCCGCGACGACGTCGACCGCGCGCTGTCGGCGCTGGCGCGCGCGGCGCAGGCGGACGGCGCGAACACCTTCGGCGCCGTCGTCGACGCGGCCGTCGCCGGGTGCACGCACGGGGAGATCTGCGCGACGCTGCGGCGCGAGCTCGGCTTCGGGCAGCCGCTGGTGGTCGTCTGACCGCTCGCCGCGCGGCATGAAGCGCGATCTTCCCCGCGGCGACGACGCAGCGGCCGCCGCGCGGCTGGCGGCGATCCGCGCCGGCGACCGCGGCGCCGTCGCCCGCGCCATCACCGCGGTCGAGAACGGCCACGCCGACGCCGCCGCGCTGCTGGCGGCGCTGGAGGGCGACCTCGGGCGCGCCCACGTCGTCGGCATCACCGGCCCGCCGGGCGCGGGCAAGTCCACGCTGATCGCGGCGCTGGTCGGCGAGTGCACGCGGCGCGGACGGCGCGTCGCGGTGGTCGCGGTCGACCCGTCGAGCCCGCTCTCCGGCGGGGCGGTGCTGGGCGACCGCATCCGCATGAGCGAAGTCGCCGCTGCCGAGGGCGTGTTCGTGCGCTCGGTGGCCTCGCGCGGGCACGCGGGCGGACTCGCGTCCGCGACGCGCGGCATCGTGGACCTGATGGACGCGGCGGGCTTCGACCCCGTCATCGTCGAGACGGTCGGCGCAGGCCAGTCGGAGGTCGCGATCGCCGCGCTCGCCGACACGAGCGTCGTGGTGACGCCGCCGGGCCTCGGCGACGACGTGCAGGCGATCAAGGCCGGCATCCTCGAGATCGCCGACGTCCTCGTGGTGAGCAAGGGCGACAGCCCGCTCGCCTCCGCGACCGTGCGCGACCTGAAGGACATGCTCCGGCTGCGCGCGCGGCGCGGCGCCTGGACCGTTCCCGTGGTGCTGACGGCCGCGACGCGCGGCGAGGGCGTCGCGGAGCTGCTCGACGTCGCCGCGCGCCACGCCGAGGCCTGCGGCCGCGGACGGCGGCTCGCCGGCGCGGTCCAGCCGCCCGGCCCGCACGACGCCGCCGCGCGCGTCGCGACGCTCGCCCGCCAGGACGCCTTCCTGCGGCACTGCGCGCTCGAGCTCCTCGACGCGGGCCCGGGGCGGGCGACGCTCGCCATGACCGTCGGCGCCGAGCACCTCAACTTCAACGGGACCTGCCACGGCGGCGCGATCTTCGCGCTGGCGGACAGCGCCTTCGGGCTCGCGTCGAACTCGCACGGGCCGGTCGCCGCCGGCATCGAGGCGCACGTGTCCTATCACGCCGCGGCCCGTCCCGGCGACCGGCTCGTCGCGCGGGCCGAGGAGGTGAGCCGCAACGCGCGGCTCGCGACGTACCGCATCGACGTGACGCGCGGCGACGTGCGCGTGGCCTCGTTCGGTGGCACCGTCTACATCGCCGCGCGCCGCCACGCGCCGCGCGAGGCCGCGACCCCGGCGGCGGGCGCGCGCGTCCCCGGGCCATCGTCGTAGCGGACACGCGCACGCGAGCCCCGGGGCAGCGGCGTGCCGCGCATCGTCGTCCGTGACATCTGCCACGGCCCGCCCCGCACGAAATCCGTCGCGACGGTGCTAGACTTCGGCGACCCCGCCGAGGGGGGACGAAGCGGGGGCCTGCTGGACGGCCCGTGCACGGCACAACGACGATGCGAGGAGGGGGCATGGCGCTGATCCGCCACCCGAAGGATTTCTGGGCGGGCGTGTTCTTCATCGCGGTCGGGACGGCGGCGATCGTCATCGCCCTCGACTATGCGATGGGCACCGCGGGGCGGATGGGGCCCGGCTACTTCCCGCGCTGGCTCGGCGGCATCATGGTCGGCATCGGCGCGCTGCTCGTGCTGCGCTCGTTCCGCCTGCAGGCCGACAAGATCCAGTTCCCGACGTTCCGGCCGCTGCTCATCGTGCTGGGCTCGGTGTTCCTGTTCGCAGTGACCGTCAACTGGGCCGGGCTGGTCCTCTCGACGATCCTGCTCGTGCTCGCCTCCAGCGTCGCCAGCCACGAGTACCGCTGGAAGGAGTCGATCGTCGCGGCGATCGCGCTCGCCGTCTTCGTCGTCCTGGCGTTCCGCTGGGGCCTGCAGCTGCAGCTGCCGACGTGGCCGCCGGCGCTGGTGGGGTAGCGCGATGGACGTCTTCGCCAATCTCGGACTCGGCCTGTCGGTCGCGCTGACGTTCCAGAACGTCCTCTACTGCTTCTTCGGCGTGCTGCTCGGCACGCTGATCGGCGTGCTGCCGGGGATCGGGCCGGTGCCGACGATCGCGATGCTGCTGCCGATCACCTACGCGCTGCCGCCGGTGTCGGCGCTGATCATGCTGGCCGGCATCTACTACGGCGCGCAGTACGGCGGCTCGACGACGGCGATCCTCGTCAACCTGCCCGGCGAGTCGTCGGCGGTGGTGACCTGCATCGACGGCTACCAGATGGCGCGACGGGGCCGTGCCGGCAAGGCGCTCGCGGTGGCGGCCCTCGGCTCGTTCATCGCGGGGACCTTCGCCACGTTCGTCGTCGCCGGCTTCGCCCCGCCGCTCGCCGAGGTGGCGCTCAAGTTCGGCCCGGCCGAGTACTTCTCGCTGATGATCCTCGGCCTCATCTCGGCCGTGGTGCTGGCGAGCGGCTCGCTGCTGAAGGCGGTCGGCATGATCGTGCTCGGGCTGCTGCTCGGCATCATCGGCACCGACGTCAACTCCGGGCTGCAGCGCTACACCTTCGGCGTCCCGGAGCTCTCCGACGGCATCGGGTTCGTGGTGATCGCGATGGGCCTGTTCGCCTTCGCCGAGATCATCATCAACCTCGAGCACAGGGGGCACCGCGAGGTGTTCACCGACAAGGTGTCGGGACTGCTCCTGACGTGGAAGGAGTTCAAGGAGGCGCTGCCGGCGATCCTGCGCGGGACCGGCATCGGCTCGGTGCTCGGCATCCTCCCGGGCGGCGGCGCGCTGCTCTCCGCGTTCGCCGCCTACACGATCGAGAAGAAGATCGCCAAGGACCCGAGCACCTTCGGCAAGGGCAACATCCGCGGCGTGGCCGCGCCCGAGAGCGCAAACAACTCGGGCTCGCAGGCCTCGTTCATCCCGCTGCTCACGCTCGGCATCCCGCCCAACGCGGTGATGGCGCTGATGGTTGGGGCGATGACGATCCACAGCATCCAGCCCGGCCCGCAGGTGATGACCAGCAACCCGCAGCTGTTCTGGGGGCTGATCGCGAGCATGTGGATCGGCAACGTGATGCTGGTGGTGCTGAACCTGCCGATGATCGGCATCTGGGTGAAGTTGCTGCAGGTGCCCTACCGGCTGCTGTACCCGGCGATCCTCGTCTTCTGCTGCATCGGGACGTACAGCCTCAACAACAACGTCTGGGACGTGCTGATGACGGTCGTGTTCGGCGTCATCGGCTGGATCTTCGTCAAGCTCGAGTGCGAGCCCGCGCCGTTGCTGCTCGGCTTCATCCTCGGGCCGCTGATGGAGGAGAACCTACGCCGCGCGCTGCTGCTGTCGCGCGGCGACCCGACGGTGTTCGTGACGCGCCCGATCTCGGCGACGCTGCTCGCGCTCGCGCTGATCCTGCTCATCATCGTCGCGCTGCCGATGATCCGCAAGAAGCGCCAGGAGGCGTTCCAGGAGGAGGCCGCATAACGCGATGCAAAAGGCGCGCGGCGAGATCGTCACATGACGGGACGTCCGCCTGCGCCTTTTGCATCGAGCGATAGCCACGCGGCCGCCTTGAGGCGGCCCTGCGGCGCCCCTCGGTCCAGTGCACGCAACAACGAGCGCCGCGCGGGCGGACCCGCCCTGCCCTGCGCTGGTGCCTCGCCGATCCGCGCCCGCCCGTGATCGATCTGGATCCCGCTCTGCCCTACCCGTCGCAGCGCCAGCCGCTGTACGCGGGCAACGTCGTGTCCACGTCGCAGCCGCTCGCCGCGCAGGCGGGCCTGGCCATGCTCGCGCGGGGCGGCAACGCGGTCGACGCGGCGGTGGCCACCGCGATCGCGCTGACCGTGGTGGAGCCGACGACCAACGGCATCGGCAGCGACCTGTTCGCGATCGTGTGGGACGGGCGGACGCTCGCCGGCCTCAACGCATCGGGGCGCTCGCCGGGCGGCTGGACGCGCGAGCGCTTCGCCGGCCGCGAGCGCATGCCGGTCCACGGCTGGGACGCGGTCACGGTGCCCGGCGCGGTGGCCGGGTGGCGCGCGCTGTCGGCGCGCTACGGGACGCTGCCGTTCGCGGACCTCTTCGCGCCGGCCGTGCGCTACGCGCGCGACGGCTACCACGTCGCGCCGACGATCGCCGAGCTGTGGCGGCGCGCCGCCGGCGTCCTCCCGCACGACCTGGGCTTCGCCGAGCACTTCCTGCCGAAGGGACGCGCGCCGCGCGCGGGCGAGCGCTTCGCGTGCCCGCCGATGGCGGAAACGCTGGAGGCGATCGCGCAGACCCGCGGGGAGGCGTTCTACCGCGGCCGGCTGGCGGAAGCGATGGCCGCCCACGCGGCCGCGCACGGCGGCGTCCACACGATCGACGACTTCGCGGCGCACGAGGTCGAGTGGGCGACGCCGCTGTCGGTCCGCTACCGCGACGTCGACGTGCACGAACTGCCGCCCAACGGGCAGGGGATCGCGGCGCTGATCGCCCTCGGGCTGCTGGAGCGCTTCGACATGCGCGCGCTCGCCCCGGACTCGGTCGCGAGCCAGCACCTCGCCATCGAGGCGATGAAGCTCGCCTTCGCCGACGCGTACGCGCACGTCGCGGACCCGGCGGCCATGCGCTGCACCGCCGCCGACCTGCTCGACCCCGCGTACCTCGATGCGCGGGCGAAGCTCGTCGATCCCGCGAGGGCGTCCGCGCCGCTCGCCGGGGCCCCGCCGCGCGGCGGCACGGTGTACCTCGCCGCGGGCGACGCGGGCGGCACGATGGTGTCGCTGATCCAGTCGAACTACATGGGGTTCGGCTCGGGCGTCGTCGTGCCGGGGACCGGCATCAGCCTGCAGAACCGCGGCCACGGGTTCGCGCTCGCGGACGGCCATCCGAACGTCGTGGCCCCGCGCAAGCGGCCGTTCCACACGATCATCCCCGGCTTCGTCACGCGCGCCGGGCAGCCGCTCGCCGCCTTCGGCGTCATGGGCGGTCCGATCCAGCCGCCGGGCCACGTGCAGACGATCACGCGGATGGTCGACCACCGGATGAACGCGCAGGCGGTGCTCGACGCGCCGCGCTGGAGGATCGAGGGCGGGCTCGCGATCGCCCTCGAGCCGACCGCCGCGGCGTCGCTGCGCGACGGCCTCGCCGCGCTCGGGCACGACGTCAGCGTGCCGGACACGCGGCTCACGTTCGGCTGCGGCCAGTTCGTGGTGCGCGTCGACGGCGGCTACATGGCGGCCTCCGATCCGCGCCGCGACGGCTATCCCGTGGGGTACTGACCCGCCCGCGACCCGACCGCGGTCCGTCGTGCGCTCAACCGACGCGGCGGAACCAGAGCACCGACAGCGCGCCGGCGGCGGCGAGCAGCAGCGCGCCCAGCGCCGCGAAGAGCGCGGAGATTTCGGTGTGCTGGCGCTCGAGCTCGAAGCGGGCCGCGATCGCGTCGTAGATCTTCACGAGCTCCTCCGCCCCCGGCGCGTGGAAGTACTCGCCCTGCGTGATGCCGGCGATCGACTTCAGCGTCGTCTCGTCGAACGCCATGTACATCGAGTATCCCTCGATCTCCGCCTGGCCGCCGCCGATCTTGCCGAAGCCCACGGTGAACACGCGCACGCCGCGCTTCGCCGCCAGCGCGGCCACCTCCAGCGGGTCCGGGCCGGTGGTCCGCCGCCCGTCGGTCAGCAGGATGATCGCGCCGGAGCGGAACGAGCCGGGAGGCACGGGCTCCGGCGCCGCCTTGCGCGGCGCCGCGGCCGGGGGCTGCAGCGCCCGCATCCGCTCGCGGGTGCTGGTGCCGCCAAGCACCGCCTTCTCGATGTCGAAGTCCTCGTCGGGGAACAGCGCCGCCAGCGAGACGAGCAGCCCGCTGCCGATCGCCGTGGCGCGCTGGAGGCCGAAGCGATCGATCGCGGCGAGCAGCTCCTCGCGGTCCTTGGTCGGCGGCTGCACGAGCTGCGCGGTGCCGGCGAAGGTCACGATGCCCACGCGCGTGTCGTCGGGCTGCTTGCGCACGAACTCCCGCGCCGCGTTCTGCGCGGCGACGAGGCGGTTCGGCTCGATGTCGCTCGCCCGCATGCTGAGCGAGACGTCGATCGCCATGACGATCGTGCGCTTGTCCGACGGCAGCGTGATCGTCGCGGTGGGTCGCGCCACGGCGACGATCGCCGCCAGGATCGCGAGCAGCGCCAGCAGCGGCGGCACGTGCCGGCGCAGGCTCTGGCGCGGCCCCATCGCCTCGCGCAGCGGGGCGAGCGACGGGAAGCGCAGCGCGATCCGCCGCCGCCGCCGCATCAGCAGCGCGTAGGCCGCCGCCAGCAGCGGGCCGGCCAGCAGCAGCCACAGCGCCTCGGGGGACTGGAACGCGATCATCGCAGCGGCCGCACCTCGCCGATGGCCATCACGTCGAAGTCCTCGCGCGCCAGCCCGCGCGCCTCGCGCTCGCGCGCGAGGAGGCGGGGTGGCTCGTCGAGCGGCTCGTCGGCCAGCGACGAGAAGGTGCCCCAGTGGATGCCGATCGCGCGGCGCGCGCGGAGGTCCTCGCGGATCTGCACCGCCTCGCCGACGTCGGCGTGCATGACCTGCATGAACCAGCGCGGCGCGTACGCGCCGATGGGGATGAACGCGAGGTCGATGGGACCCAGGCGCTCGCCGATGTCGCGGAAGTCGCGCGAGTACCCGGGGTCGCCGGCGTGGATCAGCCTGCGTCCCTCCCCCTCGACGACCCATCCGCCCCACAGCGTCCGGTTCGTGTCGTCGAGCCGGCGCCGGCTCCAGTGCTGCACGGGCACGAAGGTGAACGCGAGCGGCCCGACGTCGGCACGCTGCCACCAGTCGAACTCGTCCACGCGCTCGATCCCGAGCGTCGCGAACCACTCCCGCAGGCCCAGCGGCACGAGGAACCGCGGCCCCCCGCCGGGCCGCTGCGCGAGGCGCAGCACCGTCGGCTCGTCGAGGTGGTCGTAGTGGTTGTGCGAGATCACCACCACGTCGACCGGCGGCAGCTCGTCCAGCGCGATGGGCAGCGGGACGACGCGGCGCGGGCCCGCGAAGGGCAGCGGCGACGCGCGCTCGGAGAAGATCGGATCGAACAGCACGGTGCGGCCGGCGAGCCGCAGCAGCACCGTCGCGTGTCCGATCCACGTCACCGACGGGTTGCGGTCCGGGTCGGCGAGCGCCGCCGGATCGGTCCGCACCACCGGCACGTTCCAGCCGCCCGGCGGGGGCTGCGGCAGCCCGTTGCGCAGGCGCTCGGCCTGCCACGCCCAGAAGCTCGCCTTCTCCGCGTGCGGATAGTTGTTGCGGAAGCCGTCCGGGCCGCGCGGCGCACCCTGCGCGAAGGCGCACGCGGACAGCGACAGCGCGAGGGCGGCAGACACGAGGCGCACGGGAAGCGGACTCGGCGGCGGGCGCGGCGCGCGGAGGGATTCCGGCACGAGCGTGATTATGCCGCCGCGCGGCGTCGCGTGCGCTTCGACAGCGCGCCCCGCTGCGTGCCTACCCGGCGAGCGGCACCGCGTCGCAGCGCTCGCAGCGCGGCTCGGGGCCGGTCAGCACGGCGCCGGTGACGCGGTTGGGGCGGAACACCGTGCATCCCTTGAGGCCCCGCTCCCACGCCTGGCGATAGATCGCCCGGAACGCCGCGGGCGCGATGTCCGCGGGCACGTTGGTCGTCTTCGAGATCGCGTTGTCGACGTGCGGCTGCAGCGCCGCCTGCATCTCGACCTGGGCGTGGGCGGACACCTCGGCCGCCGTCACGAACACCGGCGGCAGCGGCGTGTCGCCGAAGCGCTCGCGCCAACGCGCGAGCGCGAACGACTGCACGTCGGCGCGCGCCACCGTGCCGTCGGGCTGGCGGACGTCGCGGGCATAGGCGAGGGCGAACACGGGCTCGAGGCCGCTGGACACGTTGCCGGCGATCAGGCTGATCGTTCCGGCCGGGGCGATCGCCGTCAGGTGGCTGTTGCGGATGCCGTGCCGCGCGATGTCCCGGCGCAGGTGCGCGGGCAGGCGCGCGACGAACGGCGCGGCGAGGTAGCGCGCGCGGTCGAAGCGCTCGAAGCTGCCACGCTCGCGGGCGAGGTCGATCGAGGCCGCGTAGGCCGCCTCGCAGATCGTGCGCATCGCCTCCGCAGCGATGCGCCGGCCCTCGGCGCCGTCGTAGCGCAGGCCAAGCATGATCAGCGCGTCGGCGAGGCCGGTGATGCCCAGCCCGAGGCGGCGCGAGGCGCGCGCGGCGGCGGCCTGCTGCGGCAGCGGGAACGCCGAGACATCGTAGACGTCGTCGAGCATGCGGGCGGCCACGGCCGCCGTCTGCGCCAGCGCGTCGAGGTCGAGCGCGGCGCCGGGGGCGAACGGCTCGCGCACGAAGCGCGTCAGGTTGAGCGAACCGAGGTCGCACGCGCCGTAGGGCGGCAGCGGGATCTCGCCGCAGGGATTGGTCGCGCTGATCGTCTCCGCGTAGGCGAGGTTGTCCTCCGCGCGGATGCGGTCGATGAACAGCACGCCCGGCTCCGCGCTGTCGTAGGCGCTCTGCACGATCGCGTCCCACAGCTCGCGGGCCGCCACGCGCCGCTCGATCGCGAAGCGGGGGAACGCAAGCGTCCAGTCGGCGCCCACGTCCACGGCGCGCATGAACGCGTCGGTGACGAGGACCGAGCAGTTGAAGTGCGTCAGCCGCCCGGGACGCTGCTTCGCCTCCACGAACGCGAGCACGTCGGGATGGTCGCAGGCCAGCGTCCCCATCATGGCGCCGCGCCGCGGGCCGACGCCGGTGACCGTGTCCGACATCTGGTTCCACAGGTCCATGAACGACACCGGGCCGGACGCGCGGCCGCCGGTGGCGTCGGCCGGCGCCCCGGACGGCCGCAACGTCGAGAAGTCGAGGCCGATGCCGCCGCCCTGCTGCATCGTCAGCGCCGACTCGCGCAGCGCGCCGAAGATGCCGTCGAGCGAGTCCTCGATGCCTCCCATCACGAAGCAATTGAACAGCGTGACGCGCCGCGCCGTGCCCGCGCCGGCGAGGATGCGTCCGCCGGGCAGGAAGCGGAAGTCGGCCAGCGCGTCGCGGAAGCGCTTCGCCCACGGTTCGCGGTCGCGCGGCTCCGCCGCCGCCAGCGCGCGCGCGACGCGGTCCCACGTCGCGTCGATCGACGCCTCCGGCGGACCGCTCGCGGGCACGAAGCGATAGCGCTGCGCCCAGACCGACTCGGCGAGCAGGTTGTCGAATCGCGTGGTCATCGCCGCCTCCGTCCCGGCCGCGCCGTGCCCGCCCGCCGCGGCGCCCCCGCGGACCCGGTGGCGCCGGCACGTACGCCGCGCATCGCCGCGGCCCTACGCCCGCCCGCGCCGCTTGACCGTCGACAGCGGCACGATCTCCGGAAAGTCCAGCCGCCGCCGTCCCGGCTCCGGCGCGGCGAGCGGCGCGACGGCCTGCATCGTCGCGAGCGAGCGCCGTGCGAGCTCCTGGTAGCCGCGCGTCCCCTCGAGCTTCCACGCGAGCTCGGTCTCGGTGAGCGCGCGCAGCACCTTGGCCGGCACGCCGGCCGCGATGGTCCGCGGGGGGATCACCATCTCGGCCTTGACGAACGCCATCGCGGCGACGATCGCCGACTCGCCGACGACCGCGTGGTCGTTGACGACCGCGTTCATGCCGACCAGCGCGTTGCGCTCGACGCGGCACCCGTGCAGGATCGCCGCGTGCCCGATGTGGCCGTCCTCCTCGACGACCGTCCCCATCCCGGGGAAGCCGTGCACGACGCAGCAGTCCTGCACGTTTGCGCCGGCGCGGATCTCGATGTGGCCGAAGTCGCCGCGCAGGCTGGCGCACGGCCCCACGTAGCACCCCGGACCGACGACCACGTCGCCGATCAGCACGGCGGAGGGGTGCACGAACGCGGTCGGGTCGACCACCGGCACGAGGCCGTCGATCGCGTAGACGGTGAGTTCCATCGTGGGCATGCGCGCTCCGGGTCGGGTTGCCTGGCGACGCTATCCGACGTGGACGCGCGCGTTGCGGAACATCCGCATCCACGGCGAGTCCTCGCCCCACCCCGGCGGATGCCAGGACATCTGGACCGTGCGGAACACGCGCTCGGGGTGCGGCATCAGGATGGTGAAGCGCCCGTCGGGCGTGGTCAGGCCGGCGATGCCCTGCGGGGATCCGTTCGGATTGAAAGGATACCGCTCGGTGGGCCGTCCCGCCGCGTCGGCGTAGCGCAGGACCACCCACGGCTGCGCCGCCGCGAGCTGCGCCTCGTCGCGGAACTCGGCGTAGCCCTCGCCGTGCGCCGTCGCGATCGGGATCAGGCTGCCGGCCATGCCGGCGAAGAACAGGCTGGGCGTGCGGCCGACCGCCAGCGTGACCACGCGCGCCTCGAACTGCTCGGAGCGGTTGCGCACGAAGTGCGGCCAGTGGCCGGTGCCGGGGATCAGCTCGTGCAGGTTGCTCATCATCTGGCAGCCGTTGCACACGCCCAGCGCGAACGTGCCGGGCCGGGCGAAGAAGGCCGCGAAGTCGTCGCGCGCGCGGGCGTTGTGGAGGATCGACTTGGCCCAGCCCTCGCCCGCGCCGAGCACATCGCCGTACGAGAAGCCGCCGCACGCGACCAGCCCGCGGAAGTCGGCGAGCGTGCGCCGCCCGTGGACGAGGTCGCTCATGTGCACGTCGTACGCGTCGAAGCCGGCGCGGTCGAACGCCGCCGCCATCTCGACGTGCCCGTTGACGCCCTGCTCGCGCAGAACCGCAACGCGCGGCCGCACGCCGGTGGCGACGAACGGCGCCGCGATGTCCTCCGCCGGATCGAAGGTCAGCACGAGCGCCGGCGCCGGGTCGTCGCCGGCGAGCCGGTCGCGCTCCTCGTCGGCGCAGCGCGGTTCGTCGCGCAGCCGCTGCATCGCGTGCGTGGTCGACGACCACGCGCGATGCAGGTCGAGGCGCGGCTCGTCGAGCAGCACCTCCTCGAGGGTCTGCACGGTGATGCGCCCGGTCGCGTTCGGCGTCGCGACGATCGCCGCGGCGAGCCCGGCACCGCGCGCGAGGTCGAGCAACGGCGCGACGTGTGCCGCGGCGACCTGCACGACGACGCCGACCTCCTCGGCGAAGAGCGCGGCCGCCGGCACGGCGTCGATCTCGTCGAGCATGACGTCGAGGCCGCAGCGCGACGCGAACGCCATCTCGGCGAGCGTCGCGAACAGCCCGCCGTCGCCGACGTCGTGGTAGGCGAGCAGCCACCCCGCGTCGCGCGCCTGCGCGATCGTGCGGCACAGCGCGACGAGGGCGTCCGGGGCGACGTCCGGCGCCTCGTCGCCGAGCTGCGCGTACACCTGCGCCAGCGCGGAGGCGCCGAGCCGGCGCCGCCCCCCCGCCGCGTCGAGCAGCACCAGCGCCGTGGGTCCCGCGTCCAGCGTGAGCAGCGGCGTGAGCGTGCGACGCACGTCGGCGAGCGGCGCGAACGCCGACACCACCAGCGACACCGGAGCCACGACCGCGCGCTCGGCCCCGTGCGCATCCGTCCACGCGGTGCGCATCGACATCGAGTCCTTGCCCACGGGGATCGACAGCCCGGCCTCGATGCAGAACGCGCTGACCGCCGCCACGGTGTCGTAGAGCGCCGTGTCCTCGCCGGGGTGCCCGGCGGGCGCCATCCAGTTGGCCGACAGCTTGATCGCGCCGATCGCGGCGACCGGCGCGGCATACAGGTTGGTCACCGCCTCGGCGACGGCGATGCGTCCGGACGCCGGCGCGTCGACGAGCGCGAGCGGCGTGCGCTCGCCGATCGCCATCGCCTCGCCCGCCACGCCTTCGAAGTCCATCAGCGTGACCGCGACGTCGGCCACCGGCACCTGCCAAGGGCCGACCATCGGGTCGCGGGCGCACAGGCCGCCCACCGTGCGGTCGCCGATGGTGACGAGGAACGTCTTGTCGGCGACGGCCGGGAACTGCAGGACGCGGTACGCGGCCTCCGCGAGGTCCACGCCGGCCAGCGCCAGCGGTACGGGCTCGCGCCGCGCGCGACGCACGTCGCGCGTCATCCGCGGCGGCTTGCCCAGGATCACGTCGAGCGGAACGTCGACCGGGCGGTTCGCGAAGTGCGGGTCGACGACGACGAGCCGTCCTTCCGCGTTCGCGGTGCCGACCACCGCGAACGGCGCCCGCTCGCGCTCGCAGATCGCCCGGAAGCGCGCGAGGTCCGCAGGGGAGATCGCCAGCACGTAGCGCTCCTGCGCCTCGTTGCACCACAGCTCGCGCGGCGACATCCCGGAGGCCTCGGCCGGGATCGCGCGCAGGTCGAAGGTGCCGCCGACGCCGCCGTCGTGCACGAGCTCGGGCAGCGCGTTCGACAGGCCGCCGGCGCCGACGTCGTGGATCGACAGGATCGGATTGTCGTCGCCGAGCTGCCAGCAGCGGTCGATCGCCTCCTGCGCGCGCCGCTGGATCTCCGCGTTGCCGCGCTGCACGGAGTCGAAGTCGAGGTCGGCGGCGTTCGTGCCGGTCGCCATCGACGAGGCCGCGCCGCCGCCCAGGCCGATGGGCATGGCGGGGCCGCCCAGCTGCACGAGCAGCGTGCCCTCGCGCAGCGGCTTCTTCCGCGCGTGGTCGGCGCGGATGTTGCCCACGCCGCCCGCGATCATGATCGGCTTGTGGTACCCGCGCCACTCGCCGCCGACCTGCTGCTCGAACGTGCGGAAGTAGCCGCAGAGGTTCGGGCGGCCGAACTCGTTGTTGAAGGCCGCCGCGCCGATCGGCCCCTCGAGCATGATCGACAGCGCCGACGCGATGCGGTCGGGTTTGCCCGCCTGCGTCTCCCACGGCTGCGGCAGCTGCGGGATCGCCAGGTGGGAGACGGTGAAGCCGACGAGGCCGGCCTTGGGCCTCGCGCCGAGGCCCGTCGCGCCCTCGTCGCGGATCTCGCCGCCGGCGCCGGTGGCCGCGCCGGGAAACGGGGCGATCGCCGTGGGGTGGTTGTGCGTCTCCACCTTCATCAGCGTGTGCGTCTGCTGCGGGTGCGCCGCATAGCGCCCGTCGGGACCCGGATGGAAGCGCCGGGCCGGCGCGCCTTCCATCACTGCGGCGTTGTCCGCATAGGCGACGATCGTCCCCTGCGGGTGCGCGGCGTGCGTGTCGCGGATCATGCCGAACAGGCTGCGCGGCTGCGCCTCGCCGTCGATCACCCACTCCGCATTGAAGATCTTGTGCCGGCAGTGCTCGGAGTTGGCCTGCGCGAACATCATCAGCTCGACGTCCGTCGGATCGCGGCCCAGCGCACGGAAGCTCGCGTCGAGGTAGTCGACCTCGTCGTCGGCGAGCGCGAGCCCCATCGCCGCGTTCGCGCGCAACAGCGCCTCGCGACCCTGGGCGAGCAGCGGGACGCTCGCCAGCGGCCGCGGCGGCAGGCTCCGGAACAGGCGCGAGACGTCGCGCTCGTCGTCGAGCACGGCCTCCACCATGCGGTCGTGCAGCAGCGGGAGCAGCGCGCGGCGATCGTCGTCGTCCAGCGGCGCGTCGCCCGCGGAGCGGATGGCGTACAGCGTGCCGCGCTCGATGCGCTCGACCGCGGCGAGCCCGCAGTTGTGCGCGATGTCGGTCGCCTTCGACGACCACGGCGAGATCGTCCCGGGACGTGGCACCACCAGCAGGCGCGCACCCTCGACGTCGCCGCCGCGGTCGCGCGGACCGTAGGCCAGCAGGCGCTCCAGCGTGTCGCGTTCGCGCGCGGCGAGCGCACGCGAGACCTGCACGAGGTGGACGAAGCGCGCGCCGATGGCGACGACCCGGTGCGAGGGCCGGACGGCGGCGAGGCTGTCGAGGAGCTTGGCGACGCGGAACGCCGAAAGGGCGCTGCGACCGCGCAAGGTGAGGAGTTCCATCGCGAAGCCGGCGGATGCAAACGACGATTATACGGGGCGGGCGTGCCGGCCCGCGGTGCGGCGTGCGCGCCCTGCGGGGCCGCCGGGCGGACGCCCTGCTTCGCGTCGTCGGAAACGTCCCTGCGGGCAGGCGCGCGCCGCGAGGTTGCGCAGGGATTCCCTTGCAGGCCGCTCAGCCCTTGCCGAACACCTCGTTGAGCTGCTGCGTCACGCGGACGAAGGTCGTGCGCTTCGACAGCTCGCGCAGCCGCCGCGCGCCGACGTAGGTGCACGCGGAGCGGACGCCGCCCAGGATCTCCTGCGCGGTCGCCGCGACCGGGCCGCGGTAGGGCACCAGCACCTCCTTGCCCTCGGCGGCGCGGTACTGCGCGACGCCGCCCGCGTACTTCTCCATCGCGGTCTTGCTGCTCATGCCGTAGAAGCGCTGGTAGCGGGTCCCGTCGCGCTCGACGGTCTCGCCGCCGCACTCGTCGTGACCCGCCAGCATGCCGCCGAGCATCACGAAGTCGGCGCCGCCGCCGAAGGCCTTCGCGATGTCGCCCGGCGTCGTGCAGCCGCCGTCCGCGCAGATGTGCCCCTCGAGGCCGTGCGCCGCGTCGGCACACTCGATGATCGCGGAGAGCTGCGGGTAGCCGACGCCGGTCATCTTGCGCGTCGTGCACACCGAGCCGGGGCCGATGCCCACCTTCACGATGTCCGCGCCGGACAGGATCAGCTCCTCGGTCATCTCGCCGGTGACCACGTTGCCGGCCATGATCACGAGGTGCGGATAGCGCTCGCGCGCGGCGGCGACGAAGCGCACGAAGCTCTCGGTGTAGCCGTTGGCGACGTCGATGCAGACGTAGCGGATCGGCGAGTCGGCGCCGCCGCCCGCCTCGGCCATCACCTTGTGGAACTTCTCGTCGTCGGACTTCGCGATCCCCATCGAGTAGAACGCCGCCGACTTGCGCTGCAGCGCGCGGAAGAACGCGACGGTCTCGCGCACGTCGTAGTGCTTGTGCAGCGCGGTGGACATCTCGAAGGGCTCGAGCGCCATCGCCATCTCGAAGGTGCCGATCGTGTCCATGTTCGCGGCGACGATCGGCACGCCGTGGTACTCGACGCCGGCGTGGCGGAAGCGGAACTCGCGCGAGATGTCGACGTTCGAGCGGGTGGACAGCGTGCTGCGCTTGGGGCGGATCAGCACGTCCTTGAAGTCCAGCTTGACCTCGGTCTCGATGCGCATCGGCGGCTCCGGGCGACAAAAAACGCCGCCCCGTCGGACACGGGCGCGGCGTTGGCCGATTATACGCGCGGCGCGGCGCCGTTTATCATCGGCGTCCGACCCCCCGGCGGCGCGCCCCATGTCCTCGATCGACCACCTGCTCGACCGCAACCGCGCCTGGGCCGCCGGCATCGAAGCCCGGCGCCCGGGGTTCTTCCGGCGCCTCGCCGCGCAGCAGGCGCCGAGGTACCTGTGGATCGGCTGCGCCGACAGCCGGGTCCCGGCGAACGACATCGTCGACCTCGACCCGGGCGAGGTCTTCGTCCACCGCAACGTCGCCAACGTCGTCGTCCACACCGACTTCAACTGCCTCGCCGTGCTGCAGTACGCGGTCGACGTGCTGAAGGTCGAGGACGTGATGGTCGTCGGCCACTACGGCTGCGGCGGCGTGCGCGCCGCGCTGGACCACAGCGCGCACGGGCTGATCGACAACTGGCTGCACCACGTGCAGGACGTGGGAAGCCGGCACGCGGCGCTGCTGTCCGGCACCGCCGATGCCGAGGCGCGCGTCGACCGCCTGTGCGAGCTCAACGTCGTCGAGCAGGTCGCCAACCTCGCGCGCAGCACGATCCTGCGCGACGCGTGGCGCCGCGGCCAGCGCGTCACGCTGCACGGCCTGGTCTACGGGCTGTCCGACGGGCGGCTGCAGGACCTCGGCATCGAGATCGCGTCGCCGGACGACGCCGCGGCACGCTATCCGGCGGCCGTCGCCGCCGTCGCCGCCCGCGCCGGCGCGGCGCGCTGAACGCCGCCGCCGGGTCAGGCCCGGATGCGCGCCATCTGCGGGTCGTAGAGCGGGCGCAGCGACGCGACCGCCGGGTAGTCGCGGCCGGCGATGTCCACGCTCCACGCGCCACGCGCGATCCACTCCGCGTCCACCGGCACGTCCGCCTCGACCATCGCGAGCCCGACCGCGCCGCCGAGCGTGTGGCCGTAGGAGGCGGCGCGCACGTAGCCGACCGCGCGACCGTCGCGCTTGACCACCTCGGCGTGGAACATCAGCGGCTCGGGATCCTTCACCAGCACCTGGACCAGCCGCTTGCGCAGCGGGCCGGCCGCCTTCTGCGCGAGCACCGCGTCGCGGCCGAGGAAGCCGCCGGGCTTGTCCAGCGCCACGGCGAAGCCGAGCCCGGCCTCGAGCACCGTGTCGGTGTTGTCGATGTCGTGGCCGTAGTCGCGGTAGCCCTTCTCCATGCGCAGGCTCGCGAGCGCCTTCAGGCCCGCGTGGCGCAGGCCGAACGCCTCGCCCGCGGCCACCAGGCGGTCGTGGACGTGCGTCGCCTGCTCCGCGGGAACGTAGAGCTCGTAGCCGAGCTCGCCCAGGTAGGTGATGCGGATACACAGCGCGCGCGCGAAGCCCACGTCGATCTCGCGCGCGGTGCGGAACGGGAACGCCGCGTTCGACAGGTCGGCGCTGGTGACCGACTGCAGCAGCGCGCGCGAATGCGGGCCCTGCACGTTGATCTGCGCGTGGCCGGAGGTCGCGTCGGTGACGAAGGCGTGCGCGTCGTCGGGAACGTGGCGCCGCAGCCAAGTCTCGACGTGGCGGTGCGCGGTGTCGGTGGCCACCACCCAGAAGCGCTCGTCGTCGAGCTTGGTGACCGTGAGGTCGGCCTGCAGCCGGCCGCCCTCGTCGAGCCACTGCGTGTAGGTGATCGTGCCCGCGGCGCCGTTCACCGCGTTCGCGGAGACCCGGTCGAGCACGCGTCCCGCGTCGCGCCCCTGCACCACGAACTTGGACATGAACGACATGTCCATCAGGATCACGCCCTCGCGCGCCGCACGGTGCTCGGCCTCCCACCAGGCAAACCAGTTCTGGCGGCCCCACGACAGGCGCTCGACGACGGGCTCGTGCCCTGGCGGCGCGTACCAGTCGGCCCCCTCCCAGCCGCTCACGTCCCGGAAGTACGCCCCGCGCGCGGCGAGGCGGTCGTGCAGCGGCGACTTCCTCGCCCCGCGCGCCGTCTGCATCGACCGCGTCGGGTAGTGGCACTGGTAGACCATCCCCAGCGACTCCATCGTGCGCGTGCGCCGGTACTCGGGGTTGGCCTGGTAGCGGTGCAGGCGGTCGATGTGCATGCCCGTGACGTCGACGTCGGGCCGGCCGTGGACGATCCAGTGCGCGAGCACGCGGCCGAGCCCGCCGCCGGTGAGGATGCCGATCGAGTTGAGCCCGGCGCAGACGAAGTAGTTGTGCAGCTCGGGAGCCTCGCCGACGATCGGCGCGAGGTCGGGCGTGAAGCTCTCGGGGCCGCAGAAGAACTTGCGCACGCCCGCCTCCAGCGAGACGGGCACGCGCTTCATCGCCGCCTCGACGTAGGGCCCCATCCGCTCCCAGTCGGGCGGAAGCTCGCCGAACGAGAAGTCCTCCGGCACGCCCTCGACGCGCCACGGCGCGCACACGGTCTCGAACAGCCCGATCATCAGCCCGCCCGTTTCCTCGCGGATGTAGCCGAAGGACGCGGGATCCTCGATGACCGGCCACGACGACGACACACCCGCGATCGGGCCGGTGACCAGGTAGTAGTGCTCGGCCGCCTGCAGCGGCACGACGACGCCGGCCTCGTCGGCGAGCTCCCGCGCCCACATCCCCGCGCAGTTGACGACGAACTCCGCCTCGACGTCGCCGTCGGGGGTGCGCACGCCGGTGACCGTCCCGCGTCGCCGCGTCACGCCGGTGACCTTCACGCCCTCGACGATCGTCGCCCCGGCCAGGCGCGCGCCCTTCGCGAGCGCCATGGTGACGTCCACGGGATTCGCGCGGCCGTCCTCCTTCACGTGGAACCCGGCGAGGATGTCGTCGGTGCGAGCGAGCGGGAACAGCGCCTTCACTTCCGCCGCGGAGATCTCGTGGACGTCGACGCCGCAGTGGCGGTTGAAGGCCGCGACGCGGCGGTACTCCTCGAGCCGGTCGCGGTCGGCGGCGAGTTCGACGAAGCCGACCGGCCGGAACCCGGTGTCCTGTCCCGTCTCCTGCGGCAGGCGTGCATACAGGTCGCGCGTGTACCTGCGCATCCAGGTCGACGTCTCGGACAGCGAGCCGAACGTGACGACCAGCCCGGCGGCGTGCCAGGTCGTCCCGGACGTCAGCCGGTCGCGCTCCAGCAGCAGGACGTCCTTCCACCCCATGTGCGCGAGGTGGTAGGCGACCGAGCAGCCGATGACGCCGCCGCCGATCACGACGACGCGGGCGCGCGCGGGAAGCGTGGGAACGGTCATGGACGGCGATGATACCGGCGCCGGCGCGCCGCCCGGCGCCCGTCAGTGGTGCAGGATCTTGGCGAGGAACTGCTGGGCGCGATCCGAGCGCGGCGTGCCGAAGAAGTCGTCCTTCGCCGCGTCCTCGACGATCTGGCCGTGGTCCATGAAGATGACGCGGTGCGCCACCTTGCGCGCGAAGCCCATCTCGTGGGTGACGACCATCATCGTCATGCCCTCCTTGGCGAGCTCCACCATCACGTCGAGCACCTCGTTGATCATCTCCGGGTCGAGGGCCGACGTGGGCTCGTCGAACAGCATGCAGATCGGGTCCATCGACAGCGCGCGGGCGATCGCCACGCGCTGCTGCTGGCCGCCCGACAGCTGGCCGGGGAACTTGTCCGCGTGCGCGGCGAGGCCAACGCGCTCGAGGTACCTGACGCCGCGCGCGTCGGCCTCGTCCTTCGCGCGCTTGAGGACCTTGACCTGCGCGAGCGCGAGGTTCTGCCGGACGGTGAGGTGGGGGAAGAGCTCGAAGTGCTGGAACACCATGCCCACGCCGGCGCGCAGCTTCGACAGGTTCGTCCTCGGATCGTGCACCGGGATGCCGTTGACCAGGATCTCGCCCTTCTGGAAGGCCTCGAGCCCGTTCACCGTCTTGATCAGCGTCGACTTCCCCGAGCCCGACGGGCCGCACACGACGACCACTTCGCCCTTCTCGACCTTGGTCGTGCAGTCCTTCAGCACCTGGAACGCGCCGTACCACTTCGACACGTCGCGGATCTCGATCATGGCCATGTGGGGCGTTTCCTCGCTCAGCGGATGACGGCGATCCTGCGCTGCAGCCCCTTGACCAGCCACGACAGCAGGTAGCACAGCACGAAGTAGACGACCGCGACGAACAGGTACATCTCGACCAGCCGGCTGTCGCGCTGCGCGATCTTCGAGGCGGCGCCGAGGAAGTCGGTCGCCGAGATCACGTAGACGAGCGAGGTGTCCTGGAACAGGATGATCGTCTGCGTCAGCAGCACCGGGACCATGTTGCGGAACGCCTGCGGCAGGATGACGTTGCCCATGGCCTGCCAGTAGTTGAGGCCGAGCGCGTACGCGGCGTGGACCTGGCCGCGGGCGATCGACTGGATGCCGGCGCGCATGATCTCGCAGAAGTAGGCCGCCTCGAACAGGATGAAGGTGATGATCGCGGTGCGCTCGGCCCCGATCGGCGGCGGGCGCTCCGCGCCGGTGATCCCCTGCAGGACGAGCGGCATCAGGAAGAAGAACCAGAACAGCACCAGCACCAGCGGGATCGACCGCATCAGGTTGACGTAGCCCGCGGCGAGCATGGCGAGCGGCTTGAACGACGACAGGCGCGCCATCGCGAGCAGCGTCCCGAAGAACAGCCCGCCGACCGCCGCGGTGGCCGTCAGCTGCACCGTGTACTGGAAGCCCTTCCACAGGAAGGGCAGCGAGTCGACGATGACCTGGAAGTCGAAGCCCACGCCGCGGCCCCTAGCGCCCGCCGCCCGCGATGTAGCCGGGCACCGCCGCGCGGCGCTCCACCCACGCCATCACGCGGTTGGCCGTCATCGCGATCGCGATGTAGATGATCGTCGCCGCCGAGAACGCCTCGAAGAAGTTGAACGTGTACTCGCCCATCTCGCGGGAGCGGAACGTGAGCTCCATCAGCCCGATCGTCAGCGCGATCGACGAGTTCTTGATGAGGTTCATCGTCTCGCTGGTGAGCGGCGGGATGACGATGCGGAACGCCATCGGCAGCAGCACGTGGCGGTAGACCTGGACTTCGGAGAGGCCGAGCGCCCTGCCCGCCATCCGCTGCCCGCGCGGCAGCGACTGGATCCCGGCGCGCACCTGCTCGGCGATGCGCGCCGACGTGAACAGGCCCAGGCAGAGCACGGCCGCGAGGAACTGCGCGTAGATCGGCTCGGTGGAGGTCATCCAACCCTTGAGCGGCGGGATGAACTCGGGGATCACGAAGTACCAGAGGAACATCTGGACGAGCAGCGGGATGTTGCGGAACAGCTCCACCCACGCGTTGCCGAGGCGCACGAGCCAGGTCCGCTCGGTCGTGCGGATCACCCCGATCACGCTCCCCAGCACCAGCGCGATCAGCCACGCCGCGGCGGACACGGCGAGCGTCCACAGCAGGCCCGACACGATCCACTCCCAGTAGAACGCGTCGCCGTCGGGGGTCTGCTGGAAGAAGACGCCCCAGTTCCAGTTGTAGTTCATGCCGTCCCGATCGCTGGCGCTACAGGATGCCGACCTCGGGATAGGGCTCGCCGCGGACGACGCGCCCGTAGCCGAGGCGCGACAGGTCGAGCGTCCGGAACGCGCCGGTCGCGACGAGCTCGGCCACGGCGCGCCCGGCGGCCGGCGCGTGCATCATCCCGTGCCCCGAGAATCCGCTCACCACGTGGAAATTGTCGAGGCGGCCGGGCCAGTTGCCGATGACCGGGTTGCCGTCGAGCTCGCACTGCTCGTAGAGGCCCGCCCACGTGCGGTGGCACTTCGCGGCCTCGAAGGCCGGGAAGCGGTGCGCGAGCGCCGGCCAGACGACGCGCTCGAAGTAGCCGTGGTCGACGTCGAAGTTGAAGCCGCGCGGCTCGTCGCCGTCGACCACCCCGCCGGAGAAGCCCGGGCCCTCCGAGCGGAAGGCGAGGCGGTCGAGGTCCTTCACGTACGGCAGCCGCTCGACCGGCGAGCCCGCGGTGAAGTAGTGCTCGAAGCGGCGCAGCGGCGCGACCGGCAGCGGCATGTCCACCATCGCGCACACCTGCGCGGCCCACGCCCCGGTGGCGTTGACGAAGGCGTCGGCGTGGATCGTCGCGCCCGACGCGAGCCGGGCGGCCGCGACGCGCGGGCCGGAGCGCGTGAACCCGACGACGCGGTCCTGCACGTACTCGGCGCCGAGCGCGACCGCCTTGCGGCGGAAGCCCCACAGCAGCCCGTTCGGGTCGCACCAGCCGTCGCCCGGCGAGTGCACGCCGCCGCCGAGATCGTCGACGGCCATCGACGGGAACCGTGCCTTCAGCCCGGCGGGATCGAGCAGCTCGACGTCGCAGCCGTGCGCGCGCTGGCGCTCGTGGTTCGCCTCGAGCAGCGGCAGCGCGCGCGGCGGCACGATGAAGAGGTAGCCGCCCTGCACCCAGTCGACGGGAGCCTCGCGGCCGTCGACCGCCATCGCCTTCGGGAAGGCGCGGATGAACTCGCGCCCGAACTTCGACATCTCGATGTTCTCGGGGCACGAGAACAGCACGCGCACGCCGCCGGACGCGCGCAGCGTCGAGCACCGCTCGTAGCCGGGGTCCGGCTCGATCACGCGGACCGAGCAGGACGGGTCGAGCGTCTTGAGGAAGTACGCGACGCTCGACCCCATCAGCGCGCCGCCGACGACCGCGACGTCGCAGCGGGTCATCGGACGGCCCGCCGCGCTGCGCGGTGCGCGGCCCGTTCGCCCTTCCGGCGGCCCCCGGGGCTCACCGCGGCGACGCGGACGCCGGCGTGGCGCCCGCGTCCCGTCGCGCCAGCGGGGCCGTCACTTCACGCCCTGGTCGTTCGGATTGGCGAACGCCTCCTTGATCGCCGGCGTCATCGCGAAGTTGAGGTTGACGCCGCGCGGCGGGATCGGGCTCGTGAACCACTTGGCGTAGATCTTCTGGATCTCGCCCGACTTGTAGACGGCCGCGACCGTGCGGTCGACCAGCGCCTTGAACTGCGGGTCGTCGCGGCGGAGCATCATGCCGTAGGGCTCGGTGCGCAGCGACTCCGGCAGGATCGCGAAGTCGCCCGGATTGGGCTGGTTGGCGATCTGCCCGGCGAGCAGGATGTCGTCCATGATGAACGCCTGCGCGCGGTCGGTCGCCAGCAGCTGCATCGACTCGGCGTGGTCCTTGGCCTGGATCTCCTTGAAGTCGATGCCCTTGGCCTTCTCGTACCCGCGCAGCAGCGGGATCGACGTCGTGCCCGACGTCGACGCGACCGTCTTGCCGTTCAGGTCCGCGAAGGTCTTGATGCCCGAGCTCTTCTTCACCGCGGCCGAGACGTTGATCACGAAGTAGGTCGGCCCGAACGCGACCTGCTTCTGGCGCTCGACGGAGTTCGTCGTCGAGCCGCACTCGAGGTCGATGGTGCCGTTCTGCAGCAGCGGGATGCGGTTCGCCGAGGTCACCGGCTGGTAGGCGACCTTGAGGGCGGGCATCTTGAGCTCGGCCTTGACCGCGTCGACGACCTTGGCGCACAGGTCCATCGAGTAGCCGACCGGCTGCTGCTTGTCGTCGAGATAGGAGAACGGGATCGACGACTCGCGGTGCCCGATGGTGATCGTGCCGGTGTCCCGGATCTTCTTCAGCGTGCCGTCGAGCTGCTGCGCCAGCGCCGGCGCCGCGACGAGGCCCGCCAGCGCGAACGCGAGGGGCAGACGGGGGAAGCGCTTCATGAACGTCTCTCCTGGAATGAGGGATCCGGCCGGAGGTGGCGGAAACCCGGGGATTCTACGGTCGCCACCCCGGATTTGAAAGGCGGAGCGCTGGCCGCCTTGCGACGCGGCGGCGCACCGGCGAGGCGCCCCTATAATCGGCCGGTGCGCGCCTTCGACACCCTGCCGCCGGTCTGCCGCGTCGCGGAGGTGCGCGCCATCGAAGCGGCCGCGTCCGGACAGGCGCTGATGGAGCGCGCAGGTGCCGCCGCCGCGCAGGCCGCGCAGGCGATGCTCGCCGAGCGTGCGGGTCCGGTCGTGGTGCTCGCCGGTCCCGGCAACAACGGCGGCGACGGACTGGTCGTCGCCCGCCGGCTGCACGAAGCGTTCCACGACGTCGTCGTCGTGTTCCGCGGCGACGCCGGGAAGCTTCCGCCCGACGCGGCGCGCGCGTACGCCGCGTGGCGCGAGGCGGGAGGCGACTGCACGTCCGCGCTGCCCCCGCGGCGGCCCGCGCTCGTCGTCGACGCGCTCTACGGCATCGGCCTCGGCCGCCCGCTCGCGCCGCGCGATGCCGAAATGGTGCAGTGGGCGAATGCGCAGGACGCTCCCGTGCTGGCGCTGGACGTGCCCACGGGGCTGAATGCGGAGACCGGGATCGCGACGGCGCCGGCCGTCCGCGCGACGCGGACGACGACCTTCATCGCGTTGAAGCCGGGGCTGCTGACCGGTGCCGGGCCGGACCTCTGCGGCCGCGTCGACGTGGACGCGCTCGGGCTCGACGTGCGCGACGCGAGCGGACGCGCCCTCGCCTGGCCGCCGCTGGCTCGCGCGCTTCCCGAGGTGCTCCTGCGCCGCACGCGGTCCGTGCACAAGGGCACGTTCGGCACGCTGCTGGTCGTCGGCGGCGCGGCGGGCATGCTCGGCGCGCCGCTGCTCGCCGGCCGCGCCGCACTGCGCTGCGGTGCGGGCAGGGTGCGCATCGGCTGGATCGCGGACGACGCTCCCGCCGTCGATCCCGGCGTGCCGGAACTGATGCTGCGCGAGGCCGGCGCCGTCCTTGCCGACGGCGGCGACGCGCTCGTGCTCGGCTGCGGTCTCGGAACCTCGCCCGCGGCGCGCGACGCGCTGGGCCGCGCGGTCGACGCGGACGTCCCGCTGGTGCTCGACGCCGATGCGCTCAACCTGCTGGCGGGCGACCCGGCACTGCGCGCCCGCGTGCGCAGCCGCGGCGCCGCGACCGTCGCCACGCCGCATCCCGCGGAAGCGGGACGGCTTCTCGGCAAGGACGTCGCCGGCGTCCAGCACGACCGCCTCGCGGCTGCGCAGTCGATCGCGGCCGCGCTGCGCTCGCACGTCGTGCTGAAGGGCGCCGGCAGCGTGATCGTGCACCCGGACGGCGCCTGGGCGATCAACAGGAGCGGCAACCCGGCGCTCGCCTGCGCTGGCACGGGCGACGTGCTCGCGGGGCTGGTCGGCGCGTTGCTCGCGCAGGGCCTCGACGCCGCGACCGCGCTCGAGTTCGGCGTCTGCCTGCACGGCGCGGCCGCCGACGAGCTCGTGGCGCGCGGCGCCGGACCGGTCGGCGTCCTCGCCTCCGAGGTCGCCGACGCGGCGCGCGACCTGGTCAACCGCGCCGCGCGCGCGCACGAGGCGCGCGGCTCCGCGTCAGGGCAGTAGCAGCGTCGCGCCGGTCGTCGCGCGCGATTCCAGTGCGCGGTGCGCCGCGGCCGCCTCGGCGAGCCGATGCGTCTGCCGGACGTCGGGCCTGACCGCGCCCTTGCGCACCATGGCGAACAGGCGGTCGGCCATGGCGAGCAGGTCCTCGCGCTTCGCGGCGTAGGTGAACAGCGTCGGGCGCGTGGCGTACAGAGACCCCTTCTGCGCGAGCAGCGCCATGCTGAAAGCCGCGATCGGGCCGGACGCGCTGCCGAAGCTCACGAACATCCCGCGCGGCTGCAGGCAGTCGAGCGACGCCGGGAACGTGTCCTTGCCGATCGAGTCGTAGACGACCGGCACGCCGCGCCCGTCGGTCAGCGCCTTGACGCGCGCGACGAAGTCCTCGCGCGTGTAGACGATCGTCTCCGCGCAGCCGTGCTCGCGCGCGAGCGCCGCCTTCGCGTCGGAGGACACGGTGCCGATCATGCGCACGCCGAGCGCGCGCGCCCACTGGCAGGCGATCAGGCCGACGCCGCCGGCGGCGGCGTGGAACACGATGGTCTCGCCGCCCTGCAGCGGGTAGGTCCGGTGGAACAGGTACTCGACGGTCAGCCCCTTCAGCATCAGCGCGGCGGCGTCGCGGTCGGCGACGTCGTCGGGGAGCGGCACCAGCCGGTCGGCCGGCATCACGCGCGCCTCGCTGTACGAGCCCGGCGGTCCGCCGCAGTAGGCCACGCGCTGGCCGACGCGCAGGCCGAGCGCTTCCGTGCCCGGGCCGAGCGCGTCGACCACGCCCGCGCCCTCGGTGCCGATGCCGGCCGGCAGCGGCAGCGGATACAGGCCGCTGCGGTGATAGGTATCGAGGTAGTTCACGCCGATCGCCGTGTGCCGCACGCGCGCCTCGCCCTGGCCGGGCGCGGCGAGCGTGACGTCGTCGAGCTGCATGACCTCCGGTCCGCCGGTGGCGTGGATGCGGATCGCGCGCGTCATCGAGGTGGTCTCCGTCGTGGATGGCGGCGCCGCTGCCTTGTCAGGCCGCCAGCGCCCGGAACGTCGCGAAGCCGGCGAAGGTCAGCAGCAGCGACCCCGCGAGGTGCGCGGCGGCGAGCAGGAACGCGCCGCCCACGTCGCCGCGCATCGCGAGCTCCGTGACCTCGGCCGAGTAGGTCGAGAACGTCGTGAGCCCGCCGAGCAGGCCCGTCACCGTGAACAGGCGCCACTCGGGCGCGAGGTCGCCGCGCGCGAGGAAGAACGCGATCGCGAGCCCCACGAGGTAACCGCCGGCGAGGTTCGCGGCCAGCGTGCCCAGCGGAAACGACGGCGCGCGCGGGTTGAGCCACGCCGCGAGTCCCCAGCGCAGCCAGGCTCCGACGGCCGCGCCCAGTCCGACGGCGGCGAACTGTCCGATCATGGGACGGATTCTACGGGCTCGCGCACGGCGAGCGGTGGCGCGGCGACCGGCTCAGCGCACGAACTGGTCGACGTAGGCGGCGCCCAGCCCCACGGCCGCGTAGTGCGCGCGGCACATCTCGATCTTCGACCAGACGTCCTCGTAGCCGACCTGCCGGCCGTCCTCGTCGACGTACACCATCGCGCCCTGGATGTTGAAGAACGTGATCATCTCGCCGCAGTCGTCCGGCACCGTGAGCGTGTGGACCTCGCCCGGCGGCTCGTAGACGAAGCTGCCCTCCTCGGCGGTCCACGGGTGCTCGAGGTACTTCCAGCGCCCCCTGATCACGTAGCCGACGACCACCATCGGGTGGCGGTGGCGCTGCAGGATGCCGCTGCGGCGCACGCGCAGCAGGTTGCACCAGCCGCCGGTCACCGTGTTGAGCAGCAGCGGCCGGAACCAGACGTCCTTCGCCTGCGGGACCCAGACGCGCTCGTCGTCGGGCATCGCGGCGACGGCGATCTCGGGCTGGATGCCGGGCGTGGGGAGGATCAGGGGGGCGTTCATCGTCGTGGGGTCACGGGGTGGGCTGCGCGCTCAGGACGCGCCGGGGGAACGCTGGCTCGCCTTCCAGTCGGCCGCGAGCGTGGCCAGTTCCGCCGCGGCGTCGACGTCGGCCGGCCAGGCGCGGTGCGCGCGCCGGTACCAGTAGCGCGCGTTGCCGAGGTCGCCTTCCATGAGGTGGACGATGCCGTGCGCCCAGCAACCGTGCGGGCTCTCGTCGGCCTGCACGATCGCGTGCGCCCGCTGCCAGTCGCCCTGCTTCAGGTAGCGCAACGCCGTACCGAGCGCCATCGGGCCTCCTTCACGCGACGACGTAGCCGCCGTCGACCGCGAGCACGGCGCCGGTCACGAAGGCCGCGCCCGGCGAGACGAGGAACGCCACGCACGCGGCGACGTCGTCGGGCGTGCCCCAGCGACCCAGCGGCGTGCGACCGAGGATCGCCGCGCTCTTTTCCGCGTCGCCGTGCACCGGGGCGGTCAGCGGCGTCCGGATCCACCCGGGCGCGACGGCGTTCACGCGGATGCCCTCGGCAGCATACGCCACGGCGAGCGATCGCGTCAGCTGCACGATGCCGCCCTTGCTCGACGCGTAGCCCGGCGCGTGCGGCGCGCCGAGCGTCGCGTACACGGAGGCGACGTTGACGATCGCGCCCTTCGCCTGCGCGAGCCGCGCACGGGCGTGCGCGCAGCAGCGCATCGTGCCGGTCAGGTTCACCGCGATCGTCTGCTCGAACGCGGCCGGCTGGTGCTCGAGGCCGCGGCGGATGATGCCGGCGCAGTTCACCAGCGCGTCGAGGCGCGGCAGCGCCGCCACGAGCCGCTGCACGGCGGCGTCGTCGCGCACGTCGAGCGCGACCGCGTCGCGCCCGCGGAAGCCGGGCGAGGATCGCGCCGCGTCGGCCTCGGCCTGCGTCGCGCCGGTGACGGTCACCACGGCACCCAATGCGGCGAGCGCGTCGCCGACGCCGGCGCCGATGCCGCTGGTGCCGCCGGTCACCAGCGCCACGCGGCCGGCGAGCATGTCGGGCCGGAAGGTGTCGGCGATCATCGCTTCAGCGCCGCCACCGCGGCCGCGAACTCGCCCGCGACGCGGCGCACCTCCTCCGGCTTCGCGCCGGGCTTGTAGAGGTTCGAGCCGGTGCCGAAGCCCGACGCGCCGGCGGTCCAGTAGGGCTGCATCGTGTCCGGGCGGATGCCGCCGACCGCGAACACGAGCGTGTCGCGCGGCAGCACGGCGCGCCACGCCTTCAGCGCGGCGGGCGGCAGCGCCTCGGCGGGGAACATCTTGAGCCCGTCCGCGCCCGCGGCGAGCGCGGCGAAGGCCTCGGTGGGCGTGGCCACGCCCGGGCAGCAGACCATGCCGAGGCGCTTCGCCTCGCGCACGACGGCGAGGTCGGCGTGCGGCATCACGACGATGCGCCCCCCGGCGTCGCGGACACGGGCGACGTCGGCGACGTCCAGCACCGTGCCGGCGCCGATCAGGCAGCGCTCGCCGTGGCGCTCCGCGAGCCGGCGGATGGAGTCGAAGGCGCGCGGCGAGTTGAGCGGCACCTCGAGCACGCGGAAGCCGGCGTCGGCGAGGGCGTCCCCCACCGCGTCCGCCTCCTCGGGCGCGATGCCCCGGAGCACGGCGATCAGCGGCAGCGGGGTCAGATACGAGACGAGCGTGGTCATCGGTCGGTCCTGCGGGTCAGAGCTTCCAGCCCGCGCGGCGGGCGATGTGGACGAGGCCGCGCACGGCGGCGTCGGCCGGGCCGGCCTCGGAGGCGACGCCGGCGTGCGCGAGCGCGGTGCGATAGCGTGACACCAGCGCGTCGGCGCCGATCACGCGCACGCGCTCGAAGGGCAGCGAGCGCGCCCGCGCCCACGCCCGGGCGTGCCGGACCTCGTGGCCGACGAGCAACCCCGAGAGCCACTCCGGGACGTCGGGGCCGGCGAGCTCGGCGGCGAGCGCGAGCGAGCGTGCCCCGAAGGCCGCGTGGGCGAGCGAGCCGTCGTCGTGCAGGCCCTGCGCGACGCCGCGCGCGAACGCCGCCTGCGCGGTCGCGGGGTCCGCAGGCTGCGCGAGGCGCCCGAGGATGCTGTGCGCGAGCAGGACGGCGTAGAGCTCGCCCGTCATGAACGTGGTGAATCCGGCGATGCGCCGCGCCACCACGTGCGCCCACTTGCTGTGCGTGCCGGGCAGCACCGCGAGCATCGTCTCGTCGGCGCCCGCCGCCCCGAGGAGCTGCGTCTCCTCGCCGCGCATCACGTCGGGCAGGCCGTCCGCCCCGCGCGTCGTCACGCCGGGCACGATCGCAAGCTCGCCGCCGGGCGTGCGCGCGAGGCGCAGCGCGAGATCGTCCACCGCGGCGGGACAGTCGAGATACGGCGCTTCCACCCATCCCTGCCGGCTGCCGATCATCCCGGCGGCGAGGCGCGGCAGCGGGAGCGACTGCCAGTCGCCGAGCAGCGCGGCGAGCGCGTCGCCGAAGCGGCCGTCGCGCACCGCCTGGATGCCGAGCGGCGCCTCGCGCACGCGCAGCGTCGTCGCGTCGCGGTCGACGAGCGCAGCCCGCGCGGACGTCGTGCCCCAGTCCACCGCGATCAGCGCCGCCTCGTCCACGTCGATGCCGTCCCTTTCGCCGGCCGGCGAAAGCGTCGGACTGTACGGCGCCGGCCCGCCACTGGTCAAGTGGTCAGGCCAATCGCGCCCCGGCGTTCGCGACTACCGGCGCCAGCGCTGCGCGGCGGCGTCGTCGCTGGCGCGGGCCTCCACCCAGCGCGCGCCCTGCGGGGTCGCCTCCTTCTTCCAGAAGGGCGCCTGCGTCTTGAGGTAGTCCATCACGAAGCGGCAAGCGTCGAACGCGTCGCCGCGGTGCGCGCTCGTCACGGCCACCAGCACGATCTGGTCGGCGGGGGCGAGCTCGCCCACGCGGTGCACCACGCGCACCCCGTACACGTCGAAGCGTCGCTTCGCCTCGTCGACGATGGCCTGCAGCGACTTCTCCGTCATCCCCGGGTAGTGCTCGAGCGTCAGCGTCGCGACGCCGGCGCCCTCGCTGACGTCGCGCACCGTGCCGACGAACGTGGCCACGGCGCCCACGCGCGCGTCGCCCGCGCGCAGCGCCGCGATCTCCGCGGCGACGTCGAAGTCCGCCGCCTGCACGCGGACGTCGGCCGCCCGGTCCGCGGCGTCCGGACTCATCCGCCGGTCACCGGGGGAAAGAGCGCGACCTCGTCGCCCTCGCCCACGGCGTCGTCCGCCTGCGCCATCGCGTGGTTGACCGCGACGCGCACGGCCCGGCCCGGCCCGAGCTCGGCGGCGAATGCGCCTCCGCGCGCGCGCAGCGTCTCGAGGACGGTGGCGACGCGCGCCGGGGCCCCGGGCGGCAGCGCCAGGGACTCGCCCGCGCTCCCGAGCGCCTCGCGCAGGCGGGCGAGGTAGACGAGCCGGACGACGACGGGCGGGGAGTCGCGCATGAGACGGTGCGGCGGGCAGCCGGTGGCGGCCGCCGTGAGGTCGGATCAGAAGCGGTACTGGACGCCGAACTGCACGCGGTCGACCTCGGGCAGGACGCTGCGGTCGATCTCGCCGGCGTGGGCGCCGATGCGGGCGTACTCGAGCTTGAGCCCGAGCGCGCGGGAGAAGTCGTAGCGCAGGCCGACGCCGTACTGCAGGCCGTCGCCGCCGCGCGCCTCGGCGCCGCCGATCGACGTGCGGTACGCGGGCGCCAGCTCGGACTGCGCGTAGCCGAGCCGCCCGTAGAGCGACAGGCTGCGCCAGAACGACCACGACCCGACCACGTCGACGTTCCACTGCTGCGTGGCGGGTTCCGCGGTCCCGGGCAGCATCAGGCCGACGCCGCCGCGTCCCGTGAGGCGATAGCCGGTCACGCTGCCGACGCTGGCCTCGAGCGCGAGGTCGTTGCGGAAGCGATAGCCGCCGAATGCGCTCGTCCGCCCCGAAGGATCGCCGTCCAGCGCCCCGAACCGTCCGAAGCTCGACTCGACGTCGCCGAAGCTCAGTCCGTGCTCGGCGCCGTCGGTGCGCACGCTCACGCCGCCATAGAACCCCGCCGCGGCCGGGTCGGCGGCCGGCACGGCAGGCGCGACCGCCAGCGCTGCGAGCGCGGCCAGCGGCACGGCGAGGCGGTGGACGAAGCGCATGCGGGTCGGGGCAGGTCGGAAGTTGGATTGCGGAGTCACCCTGACGGTTCCACTAAACACCTGCGCGCGCCCGGCGTCAATGCACACGGGCCGCGTCCGTCGCCCGGTCGACCACGAACGTCGCAAGCGCGTCATGGTCGGTCAGGGAGAACACGGGAATCCCGCGGTCGGCGAACGCCGCGGCCCGGTCGGTCGCGAGGCCGACGATGTGCGGGTCACCGGGAAACAGCAGCGGCTTGCCCAGCTCCGGACGGTGGATCTCGAGCTTGGGGACCGGCGACCGCTTGTAGCCTTCCACCAGCACGAGGTCGCAGGGCGCCAGCCGGGCGATGGCCTCCGGGAGCGTCAGTTCCGCCGCCCCCCGCAGCTCGTGCATCAGCGCCCACCGCACCGCCGAGGTGACCAGCACCTCGGTGCAGCCGGCGCTGCGGTGCCGGTGGCTGTCCTTGCCCGGCTGGTCGACGTCGAAGGCGTGGTGGGCGTGCTTGACCAGCGACACGCGCAGGCCCCGTGCCGTCAGCCGGGGAATGATCCGCTCGATGAGGGTCGTCTTGCCGCTGCCGGACCAGCCGGCGAAACCGAAGAGTCGCATGAATGGCAGATGCCGGCGATTAGCGTACCGTAGGCTGCATGTTACCCGATGTTGACGTCGTTCGACAGGCGGCACGCCGGCGGCACGCCCGCGCGGCGCTACGCCACGCCGTGGCCGAGCACGGCGACGGTGATGGTGACGAGCCCCAGGATCAGATTGATGCCGACGAGCCGCCGGACCTGGGTCATCGCGGCCCCCGCGGCCTCCCACTGGCCCGCCTCGGCGCGGCTGCGCGCCTGCGGAAAGGGCACGGCCACGATGAAGCCGTAGATCGCCATCATCGCCATGCCCAGTGCCGTCATGGCGTGGACGTTGACGCCGAACGCGGTGAACCCGCCGCTCGCGAAGACGATCGCGAAGCCGGAGGCGAGGATGAGCACGACCGCCGCGCCCACCCACCGGAGGAAGGTGCCCAGCACCGCGACCAGCAGCGGAAGCCGCTGCGGCGGCGGCAGCGACTGTACGGCGGGCCGCAGCGCGACGTGGGCGAAGAACATGCCGCCCACCCAGACGACCGTGCCGAGCAGGTGCAACCACAGCGCGATGCGCATCGCTTCCCCTTCGTTGCCGACGACCCCATTGTAGGGAACGGCGCCGTCGCGCGGGAGGCGGGCGAGTCGCCCGTGCCGTCTTCGGCCGGTTGGCGCCGGGCGGCGCGCCGTCTATGCTGCCGGACGATCCCGCGGGCCTGCGGCGGTCGCGGTGCGGCCGCGGCGAGCCTCCGCGAGGCGGGCGGCGACGCGAGGAGAGTCGAGGACACGATGCAGGTCCGGCGCGACGACGACGAACCCGTGCGCGAGGTCAGCGGCGCGATCGAGAAGGTCATCGCCGACGTTCCCGCGCCGCGCACGCACGCGGTCGAGCACCCGGACGCGGCCGCGGAGCGCATCGCCCGCGAGGCCGCACGCCGCGCCGCGCTCGTGTCGGGGTCGCTCGCCCTGCCCTCGGGGCCGCTCGGCGTGCTCACCGTGATGCCCGACCTGTTCCTCATCTGGCGGACGCAGCGGCAGATGGTGGCCGACATCTTCGCGGTGTACGGGCGCGCGGCCGAGCTCACGCGCACGCACATGCTCTACTGCCTGTTCCGCCACGCGGCGAGCCAGGTGCTGCGCGACGTCGCCGTGCGCTCGGGCCAGCGCTACGTGGTCCAGCAGCTCGGCTCGAAGGCGCTGTCGAACCTCGCGGGCAAGGTCGGAATCGCGGTGTCGCGGCGGGTCGCCGGGTCGGCCGCGACGCGCTGGATCCCGATCGCCGGCGCCGCGGCCGTGTCCGCCTATGCCTACTGGGACACGCTGCAGGTGGCCAAGACCGCGCAGCGGCTGCTCGCGCAGGCGCCCGCGCAGGACCGCACGACGGGCTAGCCATGTGCGGCCGCTACGAACTGCACGCGCACCCCGCCGCGATCGCGCTCGCGTTCGGGCTCGAGCATCCGCCGCAGCTGCGCGCGCGCTACAACATCGCGCCCACGCAGGACGTCCCGGTGGTGCGCCTCTCCCCCGCGGGCGCGCGCGAGATCGTCCAGGTGCGCTGGGGGCTGGTCCCGCGCTGGGCCAAGGACCCGTCGATCGGCCAGCGGATGATCAACGCGCGCGGCGAGACGGTGGCCGAGAAGCCGGCGTTCCGCAACGCCTTCCGCCGCCACCGCTGCCTCGTGCCGGCCAACGGCTTCTACGAGTGGACGGCAGGCAGCGACGGGCGCAAGCAGCCGCTGTGGATCGGCATGCGCGACGGCGGGCTGTTCGGTTTCGCGGGCCTGCTCGAGCGGTGGCTCGACCCGGACGGGCATCCGCTCGACTCGTGCACGATCCTGACCACGCAGGCCAACGCGCTGATCGCCAGGCTGCACGACCGCATGCCCGTCATCGTCGCGCCCGACGACTACGCGCGCTGGCTGGACCCCGACGACCCTGCCCCCTCCGAGCTGGTCAAGCCGTACGACCCCGCGCGGATGCGCTTCCACCCCGTCTCGACGCGGGTGAACAGCGTGCGCCACGACGACGCGTCGTGCATCGAGCCGCTGCCGGACGCCGACGGCTTCCTTCCGCTGCAGGGCGCGGACGAGGCATCGCCGCCGGACGACGAGGGCGCGGCGCAGGCGCCGGAGGCGCCAGGGCAGGCCAGGCTGTTCTGACCATGGCGTGAACGAGCTTCAGGGCGGCACGCACAACGCGACGCCGGCCCCGGCGCCCTCCGCACGCCAACCCTGCGCCAGCATCGCGTCGCGCACCGCGACGTCGGTGGTGAAGCGGTGGTTCGGCGCGCCGCTCGCGCCGTCGTTGTACAGCCGATAGACCGCGAGCGTACGCGCCGGGCAGGCGCCACGCGCATCGGGCAGCGCGACGTGGAACACCTCCCCTTCGAACTGCCAGTCGGCATTGGCCTTCACCGTTGCGCACTCGGCCGCGGACGCCGTGTAGAAGTGCGAGCTCTTCGGGGCGAAACGGGCGGAGAAGAAGCGGCACACGGGAACGGTGTCGGCGTGCGGCTCCGGCCACGCGCGCATCGCGCGTCCGGTCCGGCGCCAGCCCGCGAACGTCCCGTCGTCGAGCTTCGCGATCTCCGCGGGAAGCGCCGTCACGAAATAGTGGCCGAAGCCCGCGTGCGCGTACTCCACCAGTTCGACCGTCGCCGGTCCCGGCGCGCCCGTCCCCTCGTAGCGCAGCGTGACGACGTACGGCCCGTCGCTCGTCTGCAGCGCCAGCAGCGTGCTGTTCGCACCCCCGCCGCCCGCCTGCGCGACGAGGCTGATCGCGCAGCTTCCGCCGGGCGGCACCTCGGCGCCGGGCGCACATCCGCCGCTCGCCGCGATCTCGGCCGAGTCGACCGTGCGCGCGTCGATCCGCAGCGGCGCGTTGCCGTCGTTGCGCAGCACGAGGCTGCGCGGCGACGACGGCGCGCCGATCGGCACCAGCCCGAGGTCGACGTCGGCCGGGACGGCGCACGCGTACCCTGCCGGCTGCCCCGGCGCCGGACCGTAGAGGCAGCGGCACGCGCGGACGTCGTCGTAGCGCAGGATCGCGAGGTTGTTGTACGCGGAGAGCGGCGGTCCGCTCATCAGCATGCCCGGCTGGTCCGAGTGCCCGAGCCCGAGGGCGTGTCCCCACTCGTGCTTGGCGACGCGCTCCATCGCCGCGCCGCCGGTCACCTGCGTCGTGGAGAGCAGGACGTCCGCGTCGACCAGTTCGCTGCCGGCGGCCGCGGGCCGGTACCAGGCGTAGGTGAGCCCGGCGGTCGTCCCGTCGAGCGCCGCCCAGCCGACGACGTTCTCGTAGTCCGGCTGCTCGCTGCCGCCGGACGCGACGGTGCGGTTGTCGGGCGGCGTCGCCGTCTCCCCCTCGTAGGCGTGGGTGACGCCACACACGGCGGTCCACGCGTCGAACGTGCGCCGCAGCACGGCGACGGTGCCGGTCACGTCGCCGGCGAACGGCGGCGGCGCGAGTGCCGGGTTGTAGCGCCAGCGGTACGTGCCGCTCCACTTCGCGGGCTCCCCGAAGATGAACGTGAACTTGGGCAGCGGCCGCGCCGGCGGGCCGGCCGCCGGCGGGACCGGCACGAACGCGTAGTCGACCTCGGCCCGGTCGGCGAGCGCCGCCGGCGCGAGCGCGAGCGGAAGCGCGCCCGCGAGCCACGCGGCGACGAGACGAAGGCGGCGAGGACGGCGCATGGGACGTGGGGTTGCGGACGCGGCGCAGTATGCCGCAACCGGGGCGGCCGGCCGGTTCGACACCGGCCGCGCAGCCCGGGCGTCAGCGCGGCGCACCGGCGGCGACCCACGCGCCGAGCGCCCGGCGCTCGGCGTCCGTCATGGCGGTCAGGTTGCCGATCGGCATCGCCCGGGTGGCGACCGTCTGCTCGTGGATGCGCTGCGCCGCCGCGACGATGCGCTCGGGCGTGTCGAGCATCAGCCCCTTGGGCGCGACGTCGAAGCCGGGCTGCGTCGGACGCTCGGCGTGGCAGGACGCGCAGCGCTGCGCGACGATCGCCTGCACGCGCTCGAATCCGGGCGCCGATGCGGCGTCGGGCCGCGACGGCGCGATCGCGGCGGCGAGCGCGAGCGTTCCCAGCGCCGCCGTCGCGGGAATCGCCCAGACGGTGTGCCCGCGGTGGCGCAGGTTGAAGAAGTGGCGCACGTACGCGGCCAGCAGCAGGATCGCGACGAGCACCAGCCACGCCCGCGGATGGCCGAAGGTCATCGGGTAGTGCGGGCTGATCATCACGAACAGCACCGGCAGCGTGAAGTAGTTGTTGTGCACGCTGCGCTGCTTGCCGCGCAGCCCGTGCACCGGGTCGGGCGCCTCGCCGCGCTCCTTCGCGCGCACGAGCTGCCGCTGCGACGGGATGATCACGAACAGCACGTTCGCCGCCATCATCGTCCCCAGCATCGCGCCGATCTGCAGGAACATCGCGCGGCCCGCGAACAGCTGCGACAGTCCCCACGCCGCGACGGCGACGAACGCGACGATCGCGGCGGCGACGAGCCGCTCGCGTCCGAAGCCGGCGCGCTTGCACAGCTGGTCGTAGAAGATCCACCCCGCGACGATCAGCCCGACGCTGATCGCCACCGCCTGCCAGGGCGCGAGGTCCGCCACCGCGGGGTCGATCATGTAGGTCCGCGCATTGGCGTAGTACTGGACGGCCAGCAGCGCGAAGCCGCTCGTCCACGTCGCGTAGGCCTCCCACTTGAACCAGTGCAGCGGCGACGGCAGCTCGGCGGGCGCCACGCGGAACTTCTGCACGTGGTAGAAGCCGCCGCCGTGGACCGCCCACAGCTCGCCGCCGACGCCTTCGTCCACGTCCGCGCGGCGCGCCGGCGGCAGCAGGCTGTTGTCGAGCCAGACGAAGTAGAACGACGAGCCGATCCACGCGATGCCCACGATCAGGTGGACCCAGCGGATCAGCAGGTTCAGCCAATCGGCGGCGTAGGGATCCATCGGACTGCGCGGCGCGGCTCTGCGGAGGCCGGCGGGCCGCTGCGCCGCGGGCGCGGCCGCGGCGCAGCGGCGGCGGTCACGATCCGCGGTAGGTCGAGTACGCCCACGGCGACACGAGCAGCGGCACGTGGTAGTGCGCGGCGGCGTCGGCGATGCCGAAGTCGATCACCACGTCGTCGACGAACGCTGGGTGCGGCAGCGCGACGCCGCGACGGCGGAAGTAGTCGCCGGCCGCGAAGACCAGGCGGTAGCGGCCCGGGCGCAGCGCGCCGCCTTCGAGCAGCGGGGCGGCACAGCGGCCGTCCGCGTCGGTCGTCGTCGCGACCAGCCGCTCGTCGCCGGCCGCCTCGCGGCGGAACAGCGCGATCGCGAGGCCCGCCGCCGGGATGCCGTGCGCGGTGTCGAGGACGTGCGTCGTGAGTCGGCCCATGGCAGCGGAACGCCGCGCGCGAATTGCGGCCGCGGCGCGCGCCATTGTATGCTCGCCGCGCGCCGCGCGCGAGGCGGCCGCGACCCGATGCCGCGCAGCGATCCCTCCTATCCCCGCGACCTCGTCGGCTACGGCGAGCACCCGCCGCACGCACGCTGGCCGGGCGGCGCGCGCGTCGCGCTGCAGTTCGTGCTGAACTACGAGGAAGGCGGCGAGAACAGCGTGCTGCACGGCGACGCGGCGAGCGAGACGTTTCTCTCCGAGATCGTCGGCGCGCAGGCGTTCCGCGCGCGGCACCTGTCGATGGAGTCGCTCTACGAGTACGGCTCGCGTGCCGGCGTGTGGCGCCTGCTGCGCCTGTTCCGCGAGCGCGCCGTGCCGCTCACCGTGTTCGGCGTCGCGATGGCGATGCAGCGCCACCCGGACGTGGTCGAGGCGTTCCTGCGCGACGGGCACGAGGTCGCGAGCCACGGCTGGCGCTGGATCAGCTACCAGTCCGTCGACGAGGCGACCGAGCGCGAGCACGTCGAGCGCGCCGCGGAGGCGATCCGCGCGCTGACCGGCGCACCGCCGCTGGGCTGGTACACGGGACGCGACAGCCCGGTCACCCGCCGCCTCGTCGTCGAGCACGGCGGCTTCGTCTACGACGCGGACTCCTACGCCGACGACCTGCCGTACTGGACCGAGGTCGACTGCGCGCGCGGGCGCGTGCCGCACCTCGTCGTGCCCTACACGCTCGACACCAACGACATGCGCTTCGCGACGCCGCAGGGCTTCAACAGCGGCGAGCAGTTCTTCGCCTACCTGCGCGACGCCTTCGACGTGCTGTACGCGGAGGGCGACCCCGCCGGGGCCGACCGGCCGAAGATGCTGTCGATCGGGCTGCACTGCCGCATCGCCGGACGCCCGGGGCGGCTCGCCGCGCTCGCCCGCTTCCTCGACCACGCGCAGTCGCACCCGCGCGTGTGGTTCGCGCGCCGCATCGACATTGCGCGCCACTGGATCGCGACGCATCCGCACGGCGGCGTCCCGGCATGAGGCTCGACGACCTGAACGCGCTGGACCTCGCGGCGTTCGTGGCGACGCTGGGCGGCGTGTTCGAGCACTCGCCGTGGGTCGCCGAGCGCGCGTTCGACGCGCGTCCCTTCGCCGACGTCGATGCGCTGCACGGCGCGATGGCCGCCGTCGTGCGGCAGGCGTCGCGCGGCGAGCAGCTCGCGCTCATCCGCGCGCACCCCGAGCTGGCCGGCCGCGCGATGGTCCGCCGCGAGCTGACCGCCGACTCGGCCGGGGAACAGGCCGGCGCCGGCCTGACGCAGTGCACGCCGGACGAGCACGCACGCCTCGCCGCGCTCAACGCCCGCTACAATGCCAGGTTCGGCTTTCCGTTCATCCTCGCCGTCCGCGGCTACGACCGGCAGGGCGTGATCGCCGAGTTCGCACGCCGCGTCGAGCGCGACCCCGCGACGGAGTTCGACGAGGCGCTCGCGCAGATCGCCCGCATCGCACGGTCGCGCCTCGACGCGCTGCTGGCCTCGTGAGGCCCGCGCCACGCACCGACCCGCCGCCCGCCAGGAGACCACGATGCCCGCCGCGCCTTCCTCCAAGCCACGCCCCGCGCCGACCCGCCGCAAGGCCTCCGCGAAGCGTGTGCGGCGCTCGCCCGGGGACGAGGCCGTCGCGGGCCCGGACCTCGGCGCGGTCGCGAGCGTCGCCCGCCAGGTGCGCAGCTGGTCGGACTCCGTGCTCGGCATCGCCGGCGCGGCGGCCGACGTGTCGCTGGGCGCGGCGCGCGCGCTCCTCGTCCGGCCGGAGCAGCGCGCGACGCTCGAGCGGACCGGCCACCTGCTGAAGGGCATGCGCGAGGCCGCGGGACTGTCGATCCGAGAGGTCGGCGAGGCGATCAACCTCAAGGACCCGGCGCTGCTCGAGCTCGTCGAGAACGGCAAGCTGGCGCTGCCCTTCGAGATCATCCTGCGCCTCGCCTCGGTGCTCGGTCGCAACGACCCGATCTCGTTCGTGATGCGCTTCACGCGCTCCTACAACCCGGAGGTGTGGAAGACGCTGGAGAACCTCGGCATCGGCCGCTTCGCGGTCCAGGCGGGGCGCGAGCGCGAGTTCGCCAACATCTACCGCGGCAGCGATCTCGCGCGGCGGCTGGACGACGACGAATTCGCGGCCGTGCTCGCGTTCGTGCGCGCCGCGTTCGACCTCGCGCTGGCGTTCCACCGGCCGGCGTCGCCGGCGCAGCGGAAGGCGCGGCGCCCTCAGTCCAGCGGCAGGCCGACGTAGTTCTCGGCGAGCGAGGTCTGCGCGGCGACGGAGCCCGCCACGTACTCGAGCTCGGCGAGCTGGCGGCGCCGGTCGAACGCGCTGTCGCCGTCGAAGCGGTGGAGCATCGACGTCATCCACCACGAGAAGCGCTGCGCCTTCCAGATGCGCCCCAGCGCCGCGGCCGAGTAGGCGTCGAGCAGGTCCGTGCGCCGCTCGCGGTAGTAGGCGGCGAACGCGTGCGCGAGGACGCGCACGTCGGCCGCCGCGAGGTTCATCCCCTTCGCGCCCGTCGGCGGCACGATGTGCGCGGCGTCGCCGGCGAGGTAGAGCCGGCCGTGGCGCATCGGCTCCACGACGAAGCTGCGCATCGGCGTCACGCCCTTCTGCAGGATCGGCCCCTCGTTCACACGCGGGCCGTCGCGGTCCTCCAGCCGCTTGTGCAGCTCCGCCCAGACGCGGTCGTCGGACCACGCCTCGAGGTCCTCGTCGGGCCGGCACTGCAGGTACAGGCGCGTGATCCGCGGGGAGCGCATCGACAGCAGGGCGAAGCCGTCGTCGTGCAGCGCGTAGATCAGCTCGTCGGAGCACGGCGGCGCCTCGGCGAGGATGCCGAGCCAGGCGAACGGGTAGACCCGCTCGTAGACCTTGAGCGCGCCGTGCGGGATCGCCGGCCGGCTGATGCCGTGGAAGCCGTCGCACCCGGCGATGAAGTCGCACGCGATCGACTGCGCCTGCCCGCCGTGGCGGAAGCGGATCCGCGGCGCGTCGGTCGCGATGCCCTCGACGCTCGTGTCCTCGACGTCGAACAGGATCTCGCCGCCCGCCTCGATCCGCGCCGCGATCAGGTCCTTGACCACCTCGTGCTGACCGTACACGGTCACGGCCCGGCCCGGCGTGAGCCGCGCGAAGTCGATGCGGCAGGTCCGACCCCCGAAGCGCAGGTTGACGCCGTGGTGGACGAGGCCCTCGCGCAGCAGCCGTCCGCCCACGCCGGACTCCACCAGCAGGTCGACGCACTGCTGCTCCAGCACGCCCGCGCGGATGCGCTCCTCGACGTAGCGGCGGCTGCGATCCTCCACGACGATCGACTCGATGCCGGCGAGGTGCAGCAGGTGCGACAGCAGCAGGCCGGACGGGCCCGCGCCGATGATGCCCACTTGCGTGCGCATGCGCGACGTCTCCTTCCGGCGCATCGGGACGCGGCGCTCGCGGCCCGGACGCGCGACGGTTGCGGGTGCCGAGTCTACTCCGCCGCCGTCGCCTTCGCCGTGCGCCACCCTCATTCGCCAACTGCCGGAACTCGTTGACGCAGATCATCGGTCGTGCGAGACGCGCTGGCTGGTCGCCGTGCGTTCCGCGACAATCCTTCGCACGCTGCGGCAACGCGTGCCGCCACCATGGCCCGACCACTCCGACGCTTCCTCGCCGTCCTCGTCGCCGTCCTGCTGGCGATCAACGCAGCGGGCGCCGCGGCGCTGCAGGTGCCACTCGGCACATGCTGCGGCGACGCCGGTCCGTCGTCGGAGGCGCCGCAGCCGCAGGCCCGAGCGTGCCACGACGCCGCCCACAGCCTGGCCTGCGGGCACGAAGGCGGCGCGAGCGTGCCCACCGCGGACGCTTCCGGGGATTCGTGCGCAGGCGGCTGTGCGCACTGTTCCGCGCCCGCCGGCGTCGTGCCGGCCGTCCTGCCGCCCGCGACGCCCGCGCACGCCGCTTCGCCGGGCGCCTACGAGCGTCCGACGTTCGTCGCGAGCGCCGCGGGCGAGGTCCCGGCGCACCGCCTCGAGCGTCCGCCGTCCGCGGCACCGCGCTGCTGACGCCCCGGGTCCTCCGGGCCCCCTTCCGACGATCCGCCGGACACGTCCTCGCCGCGCGAGGCCGGCGATCCCATGTCCGTCTCCAGGAGCACGCCATGACCTTCCGTTCGCTCATCCTCGGCGCCTGCGCGCTCGCGGTCGCCGCCGGCGCCCCCGCGATCGCGCAATCCACGGCCGCGACCGTGGCCGCCGCACCCCCCGCCGCCGCCGCGGCACGGGATCCGAAGAAGCTCGACTGCACGAGCAAGGACGCGGCAAGCCCGCGGCCGAAGGTCGTCTTCCAGGTGAACCGCGCCGAGGATGCGCCGCTGATCCTGCGCTTCGTCACCAATTACCTGCGCAGCGAGCCCGAGGCCGAGGTCACCGTGGTCGGCTACGCGTCCGGCATCGACTTCATGCTCAAGGACGCCAGGACCGCCGACGGCAGCCTGTATGCCGCGCAGGTCAACCGCCTGCTCGACATGGGCGTCGCGTTCCGCGTGTGCAACAACACCCTGAAGGCGCGCAACGCGTCGACCGACGTCGTGCTGGCCAACGTCGGCGTCGTGCAGAGCGCGGTCAACGAGATCGTCCGGCTGCAGACGCAGGAGGGCTACAGCTACTTCCGCCACTAGCGATTCCCCTGCGGACCCTGGGCGCGCGCCGGTACGCTGACGCGCGCGCCCGACAGCGTGCGGGTGCGCGCCTACAACGCGCCGCGGCCGCCGGCGACTGACGCCGGGCGCAGCGCGCGCGACAGTGAACGCCTCCGGGGCCACCGTCCCGACGCGACACGGAGCACGCGATGCACTCGACGACCTTGCGTTGGCTGGCGGCCGCAGCGCTCGCCGCCTCCCTCTCGGCTTGCGGCAGCATGTCGCCGCGCGAGCGCGACACGGCCGTGGGCGCCGGGATCGGCGCCGCCGCCGGCGCCGCCATCACCGGTGACGTGGGCGGAGCGGTCGGCGGTGGCATCGTCGGCGGCGTGATCGGCAACCAGGTCGGCCGCTGATCGCGCCGCGCCGGTCGCCGACCCCCGCGCGCGGCGCCGGCGCGATCCGCACGCCGACCGAGGCCCATGGACCTCGCCACGGTCCTCGCCGCCGTCGCCGACGAGTTCGCGGTGGACGCGGCCGAGGTCGGCGAGCACGCGCGCGTCCTCGTGCGGCTGCTGCTCGCCGTGGCGCTTGGCGCAGTGCTGGGCTACGACCGCGAACGCCGCGAGAGCGCGGCAGGGCTGCGCACGCACATGCTCGTCGCCCTGGGCACGGCACTGTTCGCGCTCGCGCCGCAGGCGGCGGTCTTCGGCGCCGATCCGATGAGCCGCGTCCTGCAGGGCATCGTGGCCGGCATCGGATTCCTCGGCGCGGGCGCCATCCTCAAGCGAACGGAGCACGGCGAGGTCCGCGGCCTGACGACGGCTGCCGGCATCTGGGCCACGGCGGCCATCGCCGTCGCCTGCGCGATGGGCCGCGTGTGGCTCGCCATCGCGTCCACGTTGGCCTGCTACGTGGTGCTGGCACTGCTGGTGCGCGCGGAAGCACGCATGAAGGAGGCGCGTGCGACGGCGAACTCAGCCGAAGCCGGGCCCGGCGCGTCGACGGAAGGCTCGCCCAGCTAGGACCTGCTCACGCCATGGGCGCATGCGCGAAGGGTCGCCCCCCTCGTGTCCGCGGCGTGAACAGGCGCTAGCGCAGGTCGTGCGCGTTCCCTGCCGCCCGTCTCGCTAGCGCGTTCCCTCGGCCTCGCCGAACCGGCCGTAGGCCTCCCACGCGCGGGCGAACTCGCGCGCGTCCAGGCGCCCGTCGGCGTTCCCGTCGGCGACGTCGAACACCGCGCCGAACCCGTCGAGGGCGCGCGTCTGCTCGCGCGTCACGAAGCCGCGCCTGTCCGCGTCGAGCTTGGTGAACGCGGAGCCCGGGAGCTCGGCCCGGCTCGGCGTGATCCCCGTCATCGGGGGCAGGCCACCGGTGATCGCCCCGCTCGCCCGGTCCGAGGCCAGCGGGACGACGCGCTCGGCGACCGCCCGAGGGTCGTCCGCGTGCGCGAACGGGACGGCGAGCGCGACGGTAGCAACCAGCATTCCGACGCGTAGGGAGCGTTTCGATGGGGTGCGTCGATCCACCCGTCGATCGTCGCGCACCGCAGCGTCCGCGTCTGTCGGCAGGTTCCCGGCCCGCGTGCGCGATTGCGCCGACGACCGCGCGCCGGGGGGCGATGCTCAGCGCGACCGTTCGCGCTGGCGCCGCCGACCCGCGCGCGGCGCGCCGTCCGGGCCCGCGGGCGGCGCGTCCGCCGGACCCTGACGCGCGAGCCGGACCAGCGTCGCCGCGAGGTCGAGCCCGCTTTCGTCGCGCAGCGCGGCCGCCCGCACGGACAGCGCGGCGGCATCGAGCCGCAGCGGGCCGTCGCGCGCCGCGAGGACGACCACGTTGCCGCTGCGGCACGGCGGCAGCGCCAGCGCCCGGCCGGCGAACGCGTCGCGCACGCGCGCGAGGCTCGCGTCCACGCCGCGATGGCGGCCGAGGAGGTTGGTCGCGAGCATGCCGCCGCGGGCGAGGCGCCGCGCGCAGTGCGCATAGAACGCCGGCGTGTCGAGCGCGCCGACGCGGCCCCGCGCGTCGTAGCCGTCGACGAGGACGAGGTCGAAGGACGGCCCCTCCCGGGCCACGAACTGCGCGCCGTCGCCGAGCTCGATGTCCACGCGCGCGTCGTCGGGAAGGCGGAAGAACCGTGCAGCGGCGTGCACGACGTCCTCGCGCAGCTCGACGACGGTCAGCGCGGCGCCGCTCCGGTAGCGCCACAGGAAGCGCGCCAGCGACCCGGCACCGAGGCCGATCAACAGCACCGTGCGCGGCCACGCCGACGGACGCAGCAGCAGCGGCAGCATCATCTCCCGCGTGTACTCCAGCTCGAGCGTGTAAGGGCGCGACATCCGCATCGCGCCCTGGATCCAGTGCGAGCCGAAGTGCAGGTAGCGGACGCCGCGCTCCTCGCTGATCTGGATCGCGCCGCCCATCGTCAGCGCGCCCCGCGGGTGCCGGCGGTCGGGGAACGGCGATGGTCGCGGCGGCACGGCACGCCTGCATTCTCGCACCGCGGTGCCGCCGCCGCGGGCCACGCGCACCCGAGGGCTTGGCGGTCGCCGCCGGCTATGCTAATGTCATAACCGTCGCCCGCCGTCCTGCTCCCCCCGCCATGAAGCAGCGCACGCTCGTCACGCAGCGCCTGTACTTCGGACTGGACCCGCTGCGGCTACGCGAGGCGAGCGGCCGCGTGCTCGCCCGCGTCGTCGGCCTTCCGCCGGAGCGCGCGAACGTCAGCGCGGCGGACCTGCGGCGCGACCTCGGGCTCGACACGGAGATCGGCCGCGCGGTCGTCGACGAGATGGTCGCCGAGGGGCTGCTGCGCCCGCGGGAGGGTGCGAGCGGGCAGTTCCGTCTGACCGAGCGGTTCGCCGAGCTCGCCAGCGCGCGCGTCGTCGAGCCGCTCACGCGCGAGCGGGCGCGGGTGATCGTCGGCCGGGCGTGCGATCTCGCCCGCACGATCAACGCCGAATGGTCGCGCAATCCGCTGGTCGTCGATGCGATCGCGCCGCACGGCGAGTACCTGGCGCACGCACCGATCCTCGAGTCGCTTCCGCTGTGCGTGGTGGTCGGATTGCGCCCTGCGTCGCGGCGCGCGCGCTTCCGCATGCAGCCCAAGCCCTCGGGCGCGCGCGACATCCGCGCCGCCTACCGCGAACTGTCGTCCTTTCTCGACATAGGCCTGGCGACGACGATACGCGACGTGCCGAGCCCGCACGCGGTCGTGTTCCACGTCGCGTCCGAGCCGTCCGTGTAAACGGCGTCGACGCTGTCGCATCGGCGCGACGCGCGGCACGCGCCCCGCGACAATTTGATTGCCGGCGCGTGGCGCCCCGATTACGCTCTGTTCACGACAAGGCTTGTGTTTCGTACAACCTTGATGCGGATCAGCGCCAGTCGCGGCGCGGTCGCCGAGACTGCGCCGACGAGGGCGAAGGGGGAGGCGCCACGAGGTCCGGCCGACAGCCGCCGGGACCGTGGCGGCGGCGAGGCGAGGAGGACGGCAGGCATGGAAACGACGATGGTGTCCGCGTGGTGGCTGCTCGTGACGTTCATGGCCGGCGGGTTCGCAGGCGTGCTCGTCATGGCGCTGATGGCGCTGGCCGCCGACCCAGAGCGCGAGGAGGCGCTGCCGCCGATGACGCGCTAGGCCTTCGCCAGCGCGCCCCGACCGTGCCCGCGGTCCCGCGGGACGGCCTCCCGTTCCCCATCGCATTGCGCCCGTCCCGGCCCGCCGGGCGGCGGGTCCGCAGCGCGCACGGCGCGGCGCCTACGGCGCTTCGGCGCGGCAGCTCTGCGGCAGGAAGCGGTCGGGGATTCCGACCGGCACGCAGAACCAGTGGAGGCGGTTGCGGTGGTCGACGGCGGGCGCGAGCAGGATCGCCTTGCCGGCGAGCTCGGGGATCGACGCGCCGACCGACAGCCGGACGCGTCCGGTCTCGCGGTCGACGGAGATCTCGTCGAACAGCACCGCGCCCGCGCGCGCCGGGATCTCGAGCCCCAGCCCCTGCCGCGGCCAGTGGCTGAACGCGCGCCACGAATCCTCGATCTGCTGCTTGAGCGGCGCGAGGCCGAACAGCGCCTTGCCGACCTTCACGCGGACCTCGTGCTCGGCGTAGGCCGTGACGAGCAGCGGACCGATCAGCGCGACCCAGATCGCGATCGCGAGGGAGCCGAAGAGCGCCGCGCCCGCCGGCGACACCGGGTCGTGGCTGCCGAGCTCGCTCGCTGCGTGCGAAGGCGTGTGCGCGCGCGACTCGGCGCGACGGATGCGCTCGCGCACGCGCCGGTACAGCAGCGCGTTGGCGAGGCTCGCGCCGGTCACGCCGGGCAGCGCGAAGACGAGCAGCACCGCGCACGCGACCCACAGGATCGTGGAATCCTCGAGCCACGGCGCGATCACGGCGAGCGCCACGGCCCCCGCGAGGGGGAGCAGCGTGAACGCGACGCCCGCGCCCCACAGGCGCCGATAGAACGCCCACAGCGCGGGCACGAACAGCGCCGGCCAGTGCCACGCCGTGCTGCCGCGTCCCGCGCGCTCGAACGCGTGGAAGCGCGGCGCGTAGTAGTCGGCGGCGGGCCCCACGGCGAGCCGGAACAGCACCATCAGCGCGGGCCTCACCACACGCTCGTCGTCGCGATCCGCCGGCCCCGGCAGCCGCACCGTCTCGCGTTCCATGGGGGCGACGGTCGTCGCACGCCCGCCCCCTGTTGGCGCTGCCACCGCACCCGCCTGGTCCATCGTGTCCTTCTGCTCCCTGCAAGCTGTGATCGACATTCTACGCGAGGCGGTCGGGCCGTGGTGTAGGACTGCGATCGCGCACCGGGGCGATGAGTCGACAGTGCCCCGTCGATAGAATCGCGTCGGCGCACGCCTCTTCGTCGCGATGTCCGAGACCCCCGTTCCTCCGATCCGCCGCTGCCTCGTCGTCACCGCCGTGGCCGCCGCTGCGGCGCTCGCGGCGCTGCCCGCGGCGCCCGGGCCGGGCGCCGTCGAGGCCACGATGCCCTCGACGCGCGACTGCACGCTGCGCTACCGCCTGCACGCCGCGACGCCGGCCGCCGCGCAGGTCGTCGCGATCGTCGCCCACGGCTACCTGCGCGACGGCTCCTACATGACCGGATGGGCGGAGGCGCTCGCGCAGGCCGGCATCCCTGCGGTGACCGTCGACCTGTGCGCATCGATACAGGCCGACGGGCGACCGGCGGACGACGGCGCGGACCTGGTGGCCGTGCGCCGTGCGCTGGGCGCCAGCCAGGTCCTCTACGTCGGCGTGTCCGCCGGCGGGCTCGCGGCGCTCGTCGCGGCGAGCGAGGATCCCGCCGCGACGCGCGGCGTGCTGCTGCTCGACCCGGTCAACGCGGGCGGGCAGGCGCGCAGCGCGGCCGGCAGGGTGCGCGCGCCGGTCGCCGCACTGGTCGCGAGGTCGCAGGTCTGCAACGCGTGGCGCAACTTCGATCCGGCGCTCGAGACGCTCGCCGACGCGACGATCGTCCGCATCCCGGGCGCATCGCACTGCGACTTCGAGTGGCCCGGCGACCGCCTGTGCCGCGTGCTGTGTGTGGCGACGAACAGCCGAGCGGAGCGCGACCGCGCGCAGGCGCGCATCCGCAGCCTGGGCGTGTCGTTCCTCGCCGCCGCCGCAAGCGACCGCTCGCAGGCGCTGGCCGACTGGCGCGGCGACATCGGGCCGGACTGACCGCCCCCTCGCGCGCGACGGGGGCAGGGAGCGCCTCGCATGCGACGCCGGCGATCGCGCCGCGTTTGGTTACACTGACGCGTCCGGTTCCCTGCTCCCGCCTCCGCGTCCGCATGCTCGCTTCCGCCACCGACTCGCCGCTGCGCCGCGCGCTCCTGGTCCTCGCGCTCGCCGCGGCCGCCGCCCCGCTCGCCGCGCAGGACCGCAAGCCCGAGAGCGCCGGCCCGTACGTCCCCACGCCGTGGGTGATCGTCGACGAGATCATGAAACTCGCCGGCGTCGGTCCCGGCGACCACGTCATCGACCTCGGGTCCGGCGACGGCCGGCTCGTGCTCACCGCGGTGACGCGCTACAAGGCGAAGAGCGGGTTCGGCGTCGACATCGAGGCGCCGCTGGTCGCGCAGGCGAACGAAGCGGCGCGCAAGGCGGGCGTCGCCGAACGCGTCGCCTTCCAGGTGCGCGACCTCTTCGAGACGCCGGTCAACGAGGCCACGGTCGTGACGCTGTACCTGCTGCCGACGTCGGTGCCCAAGCTGCAGGGGCGGCTGCTCGCCGAACTCCCCGCCGGGGCGCGGGTGGTGTCGCACGACTACCCGTTCCCCGACTGGCCGCACGAGCGCTACGTGAAGATGGACGTGCCCGAGAAGGTCGCGATCTCGGGCACGCCGCGCACGACGCTCTACCTCTACGTGGTCCCGGCGCGCGTGGCCGGCGAGTGGGAGCTGCGGCTGCCGTCGACGCCGCCGAAGGCGCCGCCGCTGCGGCTGTCGATCACGCAGCGTCCCGCGGGCGCGAGCGGCCAGGCCGGCACCGCCGAGCGCATGGCCGACCTTCCCGAGGTCGTCGTGCAGGGCACGGACCTGCGGCTCACGCTGCCGGCGGGACTCGCGGGGCCGCGGCCGGTGACGCTACGCGGCCGGGCCTCCGACGGCGTCCTCGAAGGCACGCTGGACGGCGGCCGGTGGCGCGCGACGCGCCCGCCCGGATGACGCGCGCGACCGCGGCCGCGCGGTCCCTCTGCGGTGTGGCGCTGCTCGTCGCCGCGCTGGCGGCCGGCAGCGCGGCGGGGTCCGACGACGATCCGCGGCGCATCGCGCCCTACGCGGCCACCGACGACGCCGTGACCGAGGCCATGCTCGACCTGGCGCGCGTCGCGGCCTCGGACCACGTGGTGGACCTGGGCTCGGGCGACGGGCGCATCGTGCTCGCCGCGGCGCGCCGCGGGGCGAGCGGCGTCGGCGTGGAGATCGACGCGCGCCTGGTCGCGATCGCGCAGGCCCGCGCGGCACACGAGCGGCTCGCGGAGCGTGCGCGCTTCGTGCAGCAGGATCTGTTCGAGGCCGACCTGTCGCAAGCGACGGTGGTGACGCTCTACCTGTTTCCCGCCGCGATGGCGCGCGTCGCCGACAAGCTCGCGGCGTCGCTCGCGCCGGGCACACGCGTCGTCTCGCACGACTTTCCGCTGCCGGGCTGGCCGGCGCTTCGCGTGGCCGTCGTCGACGCCCCGGGGAAGCGCGACGCGATCGGCACGCAGACCGCCACGCTCTACCTCTACGCGGCGCCCTCCCGCGGTCCGGCCGCGCGCGCCCCGCGCTGACGCGAGCCCGCCTGCCTACGGCGCGCGGCTGCGCGCCCCGGGACCCGTCAGCGGCACGAAGCGCACCGGCAGCACCACGCTGCGCTCCAGGGATCCGTCGGCCCGCTTGACGATCAGCAGCAGTTCCTGCCCGGTCCAGCCGCGGTCGACGGGGATGACCAGCCGCCCGCCCGGCTTCAGCTGGTCGACGAGCGGCTGCGGCACGCGCGGCGCGCCGGCGGTCACGACGATCGCGTCGAACGGGGCGCGCTCCGGCAGCCCGCGGTAGCCGTCGCCGATCGTCACCGCGACGTTGTTCACCGCCAGCGACGCGAGCCGCTGCGCGGCCTCGCGGCCGAGCGGCTCGACGATCTCGATCGAGTGCACCTGCCGCGCGAGCCGCGCCAGCACGGCCGCCTGGTAGCCCGAGCCGGTGCCGATCTCGAGGACCACGTCGCCGGGCCCCGGCGCGGCGAGGTCGGTCATGAGCGCGACGATGAACGGCTGCGAGATCGTCTGGCCGTGACCGATGGGGAGCGGCCGGTTGGCGTAGGCCTCGTGGGCGAGGCCCGACGGGACGTAGCGGTGCCGCGGCACCGCCGCGAGCGCAGCGATCACGCGCGGCGCGAGCGCGGAGCGTCCCGTCGTCGCCGCGGTGTCGCGGACCATCGCGACGATTTCCTCGACCATGGCCGCGCGCTCCGCGTCGCGCGCGTCGTCCGCCGCCGCGCCGTTCGCCCCCGCGGCGAGCACGAGGCCCATCGTCGCGCCGGCCGCGCGGCGCCAGCCCTCGCGCCACTGCACTGCCCACCGCCGCAGGTTTGCGCACCGCATCGTCGCCTCCGCGCTGCGAGTCATGCATCCATTGTCCTCCCGCAGGCCCCCGGACGCGCACGCGGATCCGGCAGCCGCCGCCGGCGCGCTCGCCTACAATGCGCACGATGAACGCGCCTGCCGAACGCCTGATCCGCCACGGCGTCGTCCGCTTCGAGGGCTTCCTGCCGGCCGGCGAGGCGCGAGCGCTCTACGAGGCGGTGCTCGCGCACGAGGGCGCGTTCGTGCCGTCGCGCACGCACGACGAGAACCCCGACATCCGCCGCTCGCTCGTCCTCGATCCCCCGCCGGCGCTGGTCGCGCCCGTCGTGACGCGCGTGCGCGCGGCGATGCCGCAGGTGCTCGCCGCGATCCGCCTGCCCGAGGTCGTCGTCGGCACCATCGAGGCGCAGGTGACGGCGAGCAACGACGAGGCGTTCTTCGGCATCCATACGGACGCGGGCTACGGCGCCAACGACCTGCGGCACCTCACCTACGTCTACTACCTCCACGGCGAGCCGAAGGGCTTCGCAGGGGGCGAGCTGCGCGTCTACGACGACGTCCTGCGCAACCAGCGCCTCGCGCGCGGCCCGACCTTCCAGGCGATCGAGCCTGCGCACAACACGATCGTCTTCTTCTGGGCTCGCGCCATGCACGAGGTCCGGCCGGTGCGCGTGCCGTCCGGCGCGTTCCGCGACAGCCGCTTCACCGTCAACGGCTGGGTCAACAAGGCCTGAGCGGCGCGCGCGGGGCACGGACGCGCTCCTTGCCCGCGCGGGGCGCCGCCGTCAGGTGGTCTCCTCGTCGGGCCAGCTCTTGATGTAGCTCTTCAGCATCCGGTTCTCGAACGACTGGTCCTCGTAGACCGCCTTGGCCACGTCGTGGAACGACACGACGCCGAGGAGCGTCGACCCGTCCATCACCGGCACGTAGCGCGCATGGCGATCGAGCATCACGCGGCGCAGCTCCATCACCTCGAGCGACGGCGGCGCGGTCAGCGGGTCGCGCTCGTAGACCGCCTCGATGCTCACGTCGCCCAGCACGCCGTCGCGCTGCGCGATCGTCTCCAGCACCTCCCGGAACGTGAGCATCCCGGCGAGCCGGCCGTGGTCCATGACGACCAGCGACCCGATGTCGTGCTGCGCCATCACCTTGACCGCGTCGATCACGGACGCGGACGGCGTGGTGGTGAACAGGGTGCTGCCCTTGATGCGAAGGATCTCGCTGACGCGCATGTCCGGCCCTCCTCCCCCGACGCCCCCTGGCTAGTGTCCCTGGCCGGAAGTCCGTTCTGCAAAGGCGAACGAGGAACGGCGCGCGGCACACTGTCGCCGCCCATCCGTCCTCGTCGCCTCTGTGCCGCCGGCGCGTTCACGATCGACGCATGCTTCGACGAACCTCCGACCGTGGACACAAGGGTACTCCCGCCGTCCGGGGACCGGCAACGGCAGCGGGCCGGGGTCAGCGGTAGAGCACCTCCGGCAGCCACAGCCCGATGCCGGGGAAGATGTACAGCAGCGCCAGCGCCACGACCTGGATCCCCATGAACGGCAGCATGCCGCCGAAGATCTGGTTCAGCGTGACGTGGGGCGGCGCGACACCCTTGAGGTAGAACGCCGCCATCGCCACCGGTGGCGACAGGAACGCGGTCTGCAGGTTGAGCGCGACGAGCAGGCCGAAGAACAGCGGGTCGATCTGGAAGTGCGCGAGCAGCGGGATGAAGATCGGCATGAAGATGACGATGATCTCCGTCCACTCCAGCGGCCAGCCGAGAATGAAGATGATGAACTGCGCAAGCAGCATGAACTGCACGGGCGTCAGGTCCAGCGACAGCACCCACTGGTTCACGATCTCCTGGCCGCCGAGCAGCGCGAACGCGGCGGAGAAGATCGACGAGCCGACGAACAGCCAGCACACCATCGCGCTCGTCTTCGCGGTCAGGAACGACGACTCCCTGAGGATCACCCCGACGTCGCGCACCGTCTGCGACGTCGCCCGCGACGGCGACTCCCGCCGGTGGTTCGCGTAGCGGTAGGCGATCGCGAGCACGAAACCGCCGAGCGCGCCCACGGCGGCAGCCTCGGTCGGCGTCGCCAGGCCGAACACGATCGAGCCCAGCACGGCGAGGATCAGGATCGCCAGCGGGAAGAACGACAGCAGCAGCATCTTGAAGATCTCGAGCCGCTCCCAGGTCATGAACGCGTAGATGCCGGCGAGGGCCGCGAGCGCCACCGCGAGGACGATCCAGAACCACCCCGGGACCGGCAGCCGCTCGGCAGCCGCAGCGGCGGCCGGGCTCGACGCGCCCGGCGGCTCGGCGACGCCGGCAGGGCCGGCGTCGGTGCCCGTCGGCTGCCCTGCCGCCGCCTGCGCCGCCGGCGGCTCCGCGGCAGCGCCCTCCTCGGCCGGGGGCTCGGCGAGCCCGGCGTCGCCCGCCGGCGGCTCCGCGAGTCCCGTGCCGCTGACCGGCGGCTCCGCGAGTCCCGTGCCGCTGACCGGCGGCTCCGCGAGTCCCGTGCCGCTGACCGGCGGCTCCGCGAGCCCCGTGCCGCTGACCGGCGGCTCGGCGAGACCGGTCGCCGCTTCGTCGGCCGCGAAGCCGGCGATCTCGAGGCCCGAGTAGTCCACCTCTTCCACGACCTTCGTCGCGCCGAGGTATGTGACCACCAGCAGCGAGCCGATCGCCAGCGCCGGCAGCATGGTGACCAGGAACTGGCCCCACACCGTGCTCGCGGGGACGCCGAGGCTGCGTCCGCCGAGTGCGCCGAGGAGCCCGGTGAAGGCGTTGCGGCGCTGCGTGGCGAGCGGCACGAGCGCCGGCGAAGGCGGGACGGTCGATTCGCTCTCCGGCAGCGGCGGCGCCGCGGAGGGCTTCAGTTTCGCGACGAGGATCACGTAGCCGACGTAGAGCGCGGCGAGCATCAGCCCCGGGAAGAACGCGCCGGCGTAGAGCTGGACGACCGAGACGCCGGCCGTCGCCCCGTAGACGATCAGCAGCACGGACGGCGGGATCAGGATGCCGAGGCACCCCCCGGCCGTGATGGAACCGGCGGACAGCTGCGTGCTGTAGCCCGCGCGCAGCATCGCCGGGAACGCGAGCAGCCCCATCAGCGTGACCACCGCGCCGACGATGCCGGTGGCCGTGGCGAAGATCGCGCAGGTCACGATCGTGGCGACCGCCAGCGACCCGGGAATGCGCGCCAGCGACAGGTGCAGGCTCCGGAACAGGCGCTCGATCAGCGCGGAGCGCTCGACCAGGTAGCCCATGAACACGAACAGCGGCACGGCGATCAGCACGTCGTTGGCCATGACCGCGTAGGTGCGCTGCACCATCAGGTCGAGCACCTGCCGGACCGCGAGGTCGGGGTTCACGCTGCGGTAGGCGAGCCAGGCGAACAGCACGCCCATCCCCATCAGCGTGAAGGCCGTGGGGAACCCGAGCATGATCGTCACCACGACCAGCGCGAGCATCAGCAGGCCGATGTGGCCGTTGGTGAGGTTGCCCCACGGCGTCATCACGACGATGGTGCCGAGGATCAGCGCCATCAGGCCGAACCCGAACCACAGCTCCTTGCGGATCCTCATGCGCCCGCCCCGCGGCGCGCCGCCGCCCTCATCGGGGCGCCGCCTTCGCTCCGGCGCCGGGGCCGTCCCCGGGCGCGCCGTCGGCGTGCACCATCTCCTTCAGCTTGTCGACGTCGACCTCCTCGACGTCCTCCTCGCGCGAGGGCCACGCCCCGTCGCGCAGGCAGAGGATGCAGCGGATGATCTCGACGATCCCCTGGAACAGCAGGAACAGGCCCGCGACGGGGATCACCGTCTTGAACGGGTAGATCGGCGGCCCCTCGGCGGTCACGTTGCTGTGCTCGCGGATCGCCCAGGACTCCGCGGCGTAGAAGTAGCCGGCGTAGGTGAGCGCGATCACGCCGGGGATGAAGAACACGACGTAGAGCGTGAGGTCGATCGTCGCCTGCGTGCGCGGCGAGAAGAACCCGTAGAGGACGTCGCCGCGCACGTGGCCGTTCTTCGCGAGCGTGTAGGCCCCGGCCATCATGAACAGCGTGCCGTACTGGATGATCATGGCGTCGAACGCCCAGGCGTGCGGGTCGCCCAGCACGTAGCGCGAGAACACCTCCCAGCTCACCTGCAGCGTGAGCAGGACGATCAGGAACGAAAACGCGTGGCCGACGAACGTCGACAGCTTGTCGACCGAGAGCAGGAAGCGCTGCATGGGAGACCCAGGCGGCCGCCGTGGCCCTGGCCACGGGCGGCGGCTGCGACCGCGCGGCTGCGCACCGGCCGCCCGGCGCCGTGCCGGGCGGCCGCCGAGGCGCGCGCGGCGGCCGGTTGCGGCGTCAGCTCTTCTTCGCCGGCGCCGGCTTGGCGAAGTAGTGGTTGTACGCCATCCGCCGGTTGACGTTGGTATCCAGGTCCCAGCGCACCGCTCGCTCGGCGAACGCCTTCTGCGAGGCCTCGATCTCCTTGAACAGCGCGTTGTCCGCCGCCTTCTTCGCCGCGGCCTGGTCGTAGGCGGTGAGCTGGCGCTGCAGCACCGGATCGGGCGTCTTGTAGAAGCGCACGCCCTGCTTCTGCTGCATCTCGAGGTAGTCCTTCGAGTAGCGGTCGACCGCCTTCCAAGACATGTCGGCCGACGCCGCCTCGACGGCGTTGTCGATGATCGCCTTCAGCTTGGCCGGCAGCGCGTCGTACTTCGCCTTGTTGAACATGATCTCGAACTGCTCGGCGTTCTGGTGGAAGCTCTGCAGCATGCACACCTTCGAGACGTCCGGGAAGCCGAGGATGCGGTCCGACGAGGCGTTGTTGAACTCCGCGGCGTCCAGCAGGCCGCGGTCCATCGCCGGAACGATCTCGCCGCCGGGCAGCGCGTTCACCGCGGCGCCCAGCCCCGTGAACACGTCGATCGAGATGCCGACGGTGCGGAACTTGAGGCCCCTGAAATCCTCGTTGCGCGTGATCGGCTTCTTGAACCAGCCGAGCGGCTGGGTCGGCATCGGGCCGTAGGGGAACGAGACGACGTTCGCGCCGATCGACGCGTAGAGCTTGTTCAGCAGCTCCTTGCCGCCGCCGTACTTGTGCCAGGCGAGCAGCATGTTCGCGTCCATGCCGAACGCGGGACCGGAGCCCCAGAGCGCGAGCGCGGTCTGCTTGCCGTAGTGGTAGACGAGCACGCCGTGGCCGCCGTCCAGCGTGCCCTTCGACACCGCGTCGAGCAGGCCGAACGCGGGCACGACCGCGCCCGCCGGCAGCACCTCGATCTTGAGCTCGCCGCCGGTCATGTCGTTGACCTTCTTGGCGAAGTCGTTCGCGTACTCGTGGAAGATGTCCTTGGCCGGCCACGTCGACTGCCAGCGCATGGACACCGGGCTGGCCTGGCCCTTCGCGATCATCGGGAAGCCGAGCGCGGCACCGGCGGCGGCGACGCCCGACGAAGCCTTCAGGAACCTGCGGCGCGTGCCGGCGGCCGCCGGCGAAGGGGTCTTGCGAGTCATGGATTCCTCCGAGGAAGTCAACGCTTCACGACGTCTGACGGCGGGGGGTGGATGTGGGCATTGTCCCGCCGGAAACCTGCGGGCCGGGCTCGATGGCCTGTACCGACCCGTCGCGGCTGCCATTATAGACACGTCGTCCGGGCCGATCGCGTGCCCGGGCCGACGTCCCGTGGCGCGCGCAGGTACGGCGCCACGCCCCGGGCGTCCCGGAACCGGCCGCGCGCGCGACCGGCCCGCGTGCGGCCTCGTGCGTAGGCGCGGGGCGCGGCGCGCCGAGCGGGTTCGACAGGAGCCCGGGACCCGCAGCGCGGCACGATGCCGAACCCCGCCGCCAGTGTCTTGCCGCGTGGCCATCCGCGTACCGCCGTCGAGCACCCGGTCGTCCGGGCAGCGCCTCCGCCGAGGGAACCCTGGGCTCCGCTGCCTGTCCGCCAGCAGGTGGGCGTGCCGCCGTGGCGCGAGATGGAGCGCCGCGCCGTCGCGCAGCGCCCCCTCACAGCGCCGACCTCCTTCGGACGGGGCTTGGGCATGCGCCTTGCGCATGGGCCGGTGGGACCGTCGGCAAGTCGAGGAGATGCTCCGTTGACGAACCGGCTTGCCAAGCGACGCCGGGTCCTGCAGGCGATCCTTGCCGCCCCGCTGATCGTCCGCGTGCCCGGGGCGGCGGCGGCGGGAAGACCCGTCGAGGTGTGGAAAGGCCCCGGCTGCGGCTGCTGCAACGATTGGATCGCCATCCTCGGGCGGGCGGGCTTCGCGGTGACCGCCCACGACACCGGGAACGCCGCCGCCCGCCGGACGGCCGGGATCGACCTCAAGTTCGCGAGTTGCCATACGGCGATCGTCGACGGGTACGCACTCGAGGGTCACGTCCCGGTGCGAGAGGACTCGCGGTCCCGGGCATGCCGATCGGCTCGCCGGGCATGGAACAGGGCACGCGCCTCGAACCCTACACGGTCCTGCTGCTACATCGCGGCGGAACCGCTACGGCGTACGCGACGTACGGCTAGCTAGCGCCGCGCGCACGCGGCGGCGGCACGGCGGCCGTGGGCCGGAGCCGGGCCGCGGGACAGCCGGACCCCACCCGGACGTCAGCGCGCGCGCGGCTGCGGTCAGCGCCAGCGCGGGCACGACGAGCCACTGCAGCAGAGGCGAAAGCCCGATGCAGAGCGAGCCGATCGCGGCCACCGGCATCAGCGGCGAGTAGGCCCAGGCAGCGCGGACGTCGACGTCGAGCCATTCGCTGAAGACCGTGTACCCGAGCCCGGTCAGGAGCGTGAGGACCGCGACCGGCGCGAAGCGGCGGGCCGGCCAGCGGCCATCGCCCGCGAGCGCGACGGCGATCGACTTCAGCGCGATCAACGCGTCGCCGCCCGTGCGGTGCAACGCGGCAGCGACGATCTCCCGCGTCGTTCCGGCGGTCGCGAGCGTGTACAGCGGCATGTGGCCGAACTCCCACAGCAGGTGCCCGGAAACGCCGACGGCCAGGTAGCGCCGCAGCGCGGAGAGCCACCGCGCGCCCTCCATCGGCTCACGCCTTCCGCAGCCGCAGGGCGTTGCCGACGACCGACACCGAGCTCAGCGCCATGGCCGTGGCGGCGATCATCGGCGACAGCAGCAGGCCCGTGAACGGGTACAGCACGCCCGCTGCGATCGGCACGCCCAGCGCGTTGTAGATTAGCGCGAACACGAGGTTCTGGCGCATGTTGCGCACCGTTGCCTGCGAGATCGCCCGTGCACGCGCGATCGCGCGCAGATCGCCCCTGACCAGCGTCACGTGCGCGCTGCTCATCGCGACGTCCGTCCCGGTGCCCATGGCGATCCCGACGTCCGCGCGGGCGAGCGCCGGCGCGTCGTTGATGCCGTCCCCGGCCATCGCAACGCGGTGCCCGTCCGCCTGTGCCCGCGTGACGATCTCGACCTTGTCGGCCGGCTTCACTTCGCCGAACACGTCGTCGATGCGCAAACGGCGCGCGACGGCCTCCGCCGTCGCGCGCCCGTCGCCGGTGGCCATCGCGATCCGGATGCCGGCCCGGTGCAGGTCGTCGATGGCCGCAGGCGTCGTCTCCTTGACCGGATCCGTCACCGCCAGCAGCCCGGCGAGCTTCCCGTCCACGGCCAGGTACACCACGCTCGCCCCTTCGGCCCGCAGGCCCTCCGCTTCCGCGGCGAGCGCCTCCGTCTCGACCCCGGCGTCACGGAGGAGCACGGTGTTCCCGAGCAGGAGGGCGTGCCCGTCGACCCGGCCGCGCACGCCGATCCCCGTGCCCGACTCGAAGGACTCGGGCGTGGACAGTGCGATGCCTTGCTCGCGCGCGGCGCCCACGATCGCCTCGGCGAGCGGGTGCTCGCTCCCCTGGTCGAGGCTCGCCGCGAGGCGCAGCACCTCGTCCGCGGCGAACGTCCCGCACGCCACGACGCGCTCGAACACCGGCTTGCCGAGCGTCAGCGTGCCCGTCTTGTCGACGATCAGCGTGTCGACACGCCGCAGCGTCTCGAGCGCTTCCGCATCGCGGAAGAGCACGCCCGAGGTCGCGGCGCGGCCGGTGGCGACCATCACGGACATCGGCGTCGCGAGGCCCAACGCGCACGGGCAGGCGATGATCAGGACGGCGATGGCGTTGAGCACGGCGTAGGTTCCGCGCGGCTCGGGTCCGGCGAGCCACCAGACGGCAACGGTGGCGAGCGCGACCGCCAGGACGGCCAGCACGAACCAGCGGGCGACGACGTCGGCCAGGCGCTGCATCGGCGCGCGGCTGCGCTGCGCCAGTGCCACCATCTGCACGATCTGCGCCAGCACCGTCTGCGCGCCGATCTTCTCGGCGCGAATGACGAGGCTGCCGCCGCCGTTGATCGTCGCGCCGACGACCCGCTGCCCCTCGCTCTTCTCGATGGGGATGGCCTCGCCGGTGAGCATCGACTCGTCGACGCTGGAATGCCCCTCCACGACGGTGCCGTCCACCGGCACCTTCTCGCCGGGCCGGACGCGCAACATGTCCCCGACGTGCACGTGCGCGAGCGGCACGTCTTCCTCCCCGCCGTCGGGCCGGATCCTCCGCGCCGTCTTCGGCTGCAGCCCGAGCAGCGCGCGGATCGCCGCGGAGGTCTGCAACCGCGCACGCAGCTCCAGCATCTGCCCGAGTAGGGTCAGCGAGACGATGACGGCCGCGGCCTCGAAGTAGACCCCCACGCGACCGTGCTCGCGAAAGGCGTCCGGGAACAGCCCGGGCGCGAAGGTCGCGGCGACGCTGAAGAGGTACGCGGCGCCGACCCCGATGCCGATCAGCGTCCACATGTTGGGGCTCGCATTTTGGACGGACTGGGCGCAGCGCACGAAGAACGGCCACCCTGCCCAGAGGACGACCGGCGTCGAGAGCGCGAACTCGAGCCACGACAGCGCCGGCGGATCGAGCGGCAGCACGCGATGGCCGACCATCGCGATTGCGACCACCGCGATCGTCAGGGGTAGGGTCCAGCGGAACCGGCGCGTGAAATCGTCGAGCTCCGGATTGCCGTCGTCCTCGGCGGCGGGCAGCAGCGGCTCCAGCGCCATCCCGCAGATCGGACAGGACCCCGGCGCCTCGCGGCGGATCTGTGGATGCATCGGGCACGTGTAGACCATGCCGCTCGGGGGACGAGGCTCGGCGGGGGCGTCCTCGCCGGCGCCCTCGGAGGAACGCAGCGCGTAACGCTGCGGATCGCCGCGAAACGCGGCCGCGCACCTGGCGCTGCAGAATTCGTACACCACGCCGTCGTGCCGCAGTGCGTGCGGACCACCGGGCGGGACGCGCATGCCGCACACGGGACACACGGGATCGACGGCTTCGGATTGTCCTCCAGCGGCGGTCGCCGCCGCGGCGGCCGGGTGAACCTCGGGCCGGTGTCGGCGATGCGAATGCGATTCGCTCTCCATGCGTCCTCCCAGTGGCGTTTTCCCGGCACGGTCGCGAAAACCGTCGGAAAGCGTCAATCCTCGCGCGGATCGGCCCCGCCTCGCGCGCGCGCCGCACGTTCGTTCCGTGTGCGGCAGACCAGCATCTTGCGCCCGTCGTCGAGGCGCAGGACGACCGGCTTGCGCTCGGCCAGCGCCCGATGCTCGACGCCGTCGAGCAGGTGGTCGTGCGGGTGGTCGTGCTGCCCGATCGCGTGGGCGAGCGCGAGGCCGGCCAGGCCCGACGCCGCCACGAACGCGATCGTCAATCGGATCGGGGCATGCATCGTTCCGAACGTGGTGTCGTGGGGGACGAGAGGTCGCCCGCAGGAACGGACGCGCCGCGCGGGATTGCGGACGCGCGATCGCGGTCGCCCGTCGGGCGCCGCGCCATCGAGGCGCGCCGGCGCCCGACTCGCCGGGGACGCGCGCCTTCCCGCCCGCGGCTACCGGACGACTTCGATCCGGCTGACGGTGAGCTTGCCATCGCTCGTCTGGCCGGGGGCGAAGCGCACCCTGTCACCGTCCTTGACATTGGCGAGCATCGCGGGATCGGTCACGACGAAGGGCATGGTCATCGGTCCCATGCCGAGTGCCTCGAGCGGGCCGTGCTTGATCGTGATCGTCCCCTTGGCCCGGTCGATCCTGCGGACCTCGCCCTCCGCGAGACCCCTCGCCGCGGTGGGCGCCGCGGTGGGCGCCGCGGCCTTGCCGTGAACGTGCTGCGCTGTCGCCGGCGGCGACGCGATCAGGGCGGCGACCGCCAATGCGAGAACGGGACTGGTCTTCATGCGTTGCACTCCTTGACTCTGCGTTGAACGACAGGGACTGCAATGCGCCACCGCGAGGCGCCGCGATGCTGCGGGAACGTTCCCGTCCGTTCGGATGGACGGGCGGGCGGCGGGGACGCGACGATGAGCACGCCCTCTAGCCTCGCCGGTACACCGGCAGCAGCCGCGGGTGGCCCGGGAGGCTTCGGTCCGGCATGTGCGTCCAGCGGTCGGCGTCGGGCAACCCGCCAGCCGCGGCGACGAGGTCCGACGACACCATGATCTGCGTCGTCCCGGGGGACGAGACGTCGGCGAGCCGGCTCGCGACGTTGACCGTGTCGCCGATCACCGTGTACTCGAGCAGCCGTCCGTCGCTCAGCACGCCGGCGAAGGCCGGGCCGAAATGGCCCCCGATCGCCACGTGCACGGGTGCCGTGCCCCGCTGCTCGCGCTCCGCCGACCACGCGGCGATCGCGTCGGCCATTTCGATCGCGCAGCGGAGCGCGCGGGCGGCGTCGTCCTGGTGCGGCCGGGGCGCGCCGAACACGACCATAATGGCATCGCCGATGTACTTGTCCACCACGCCGCCATGGGCGATCGCGGGCGCCGCGATGCGCGACCGGAACTCCGAAAGGAACCGCGCCAGGTCGGCCGGGTCCATGGCCTCCGCCATCGCCGTGAATCCCCGCAGGTCCGCGAAGATCACTGCCACGCGCATGCGGTCGCCCACGCTCGCCGCGTCGTCCGGGCGCGCCGTCAGCGCTTCGGCCACCTCCGGCGCGAAGTAGCGCGACAGCGTCGCGGCGCGGCTGGCGTGGGCGAGCGCCTCGCCGATGAACCGGCGCGTGCGGGCCGTGGTGAGCACGAGAATCGCCGACGCCAGGACGAAGATCGCCAGCGGGAACAGGCGGAAGTGCGCGAGGTGGTCGCCGAGCTGGCCGCGGGCCAGCGCGATCGGCGACGCGGTCGCCGGAAGCAGCAGTGCGCCGGCCGCGACGCACGCGGCGAAGGACACGGCGCCGAACGCGACGAGCCGGGGACGATGGTGCAGCGAGGCGTGGAGCAGGACGAGGACGACGAGCCCGGCGACGGGCAGCGAGACGGCCACTTCCGTCGTCATGTCGAGGGTGCGGCCGAGCAGCACGATCGCGAGCGCGATCGTCGCGACGTCCATCAGGACGAACGCGTACGGCAGCCACGGTCGGAAGACGCGCCACCACGCCAGCAGGAGCGCGATCGCCGTCCCCGCGCCATACACGGCCACCGCGGCGACCAGCGGTCCGTGGTCGAAGCCCGCCGATTGCGCGACGACGACGGCGGCCAGCAGCGCCGCGAAGATGGCGACGCGAATGACCGCCGCCATCCGCTCGCTGTCGGCGTCGGCGCGACGCAGCACGTGCTCCGCGCCACTTCCCGATCGGCCCGCGAACGTCATGCGATCAGTCGGCCGGGGCGGCGGCCAGGCTCGGCTCGGCACCCCTGGAGGCCGCCTGACTCCGGGGTCGGCGCAGCAGCAGGTACGCGGCCGGGACCACGAGCATCGACAGCAGCGGCGCCGTGACCATGCCGCCTACCATCGGCGCAGCGATCCGCTGCATCACCTCCGAACCGGTTCCCGTCCCGGTCATGATGGGGAGCAGGCCGGCCATGATCGTCGCCACCGTCATCGCCTTCGGTCGCACGCGCAGCACCGCGCCCTCCTCGATCGCGTCGCGCAGCAGCGCCTCGGTCGGCGCCGCGCCCGTCGCGAGCCGCGCGTCCCACGCCTGCCGCAGGTACATGAGCATCACCACGCCGAACTCAGCCGCCACGCCGGCCAGCGCGATGAAACCGACCGCGCTGGCGACCGACGTCGAGTGACCGAGCAGCCAGAGCAGCCAGTAGCCGCCGACGAGCGCGAACGGCACCGAGAGCATGACGACCAGCGATTCGTCGGCGCGGCGGAACGCGAGATAGAGCAGCACGAAGATCACGACCAGCGTCAGCGGCACGATGTACTGCAGCCGCTCGCGGGCGCGCTCGAGGTACTCGAACTGCCCCGACCACGACACCGAATAGCCGGGGGGAAGCTTGACGTCGCGCGCGACCGCCTTCTGCAGGTCCTCGACGACCGAGACGAGGTCGCGCCCCCGCGTGTCGACGTAGACCCAGCCGGACAGCCGGCCGTTCTCGGAGCGCAGCATCGGCGGCCCGTCGGCGATGCGGACCTGCGCGATCGCTGCCAGCGGAATCTGCGCCCCCATGTCGGTGACGATCGGCAACATCCGCACCTCGTCCACCGAGTCGCGCAGCTCGCGCGGATAGCGGACGCTGATAGGGAAGCGCGCGAGACCCTCGATGGTTTCGCCGATGTTCTCGCCACCCACGGCCGCCGCCACCATGTCCTGCACCTCGACCACATTGAGCCGGTAGCGCGCCGCAGCGGCGCGGTCGATGGTCACGTCGATGTAGCGCCCGCCCTCCAGCCGTTCGGCGAGGGCCGAGGTCACGCCGGGCACGCTTCGCGCGACCGCCTCGACCGCCCGCGTCAGGCGGTTCACCTCCGCGAGGTCGGTGCCCCCCACCTTCACGCCGATGGGGCTCTTGATGCCGGTGGCCTGCATGTCGATGCGATTGCGTATCGGCGGCACCCAGATGTTCGAGATGCCGGGGACGCGTACCGTGGCGTCGAGTTCTTCGAGGAGCTTCTGCGGCGTCATCCCGGGCCGCCACTGGTCGCGCGGCTTGAACTGGATGATGGTCTCGATCATCTCGAGCGGGGCCGGATCGGTCGCCGTCTCGGCGCGGCCGGCCTTGCCGAAGACGCGCGCCACCTCGGGCACCGAACGGATCATCCGGTCCGTCTGCTGCAGCAGCTCGGACGCCTTCGCCGCCGAGAGGCCCGGCAGCGCGGTCGGCATGTACAGCAGGTCGCCCTCGTCGAGCGGCGGCATGAACTCGCCGCCCAGCTGCATGATGGGGTATGCGGTCACCGCCAGCGCGACCGCGGCCAGCGTCAGCGTCGTCTTAGGCCAGTCGAGCACGGCGCGCAACAGGGGCCGGTATGCCGCGATCAGCCAGCGGTTGAGCGGATTGCTCTGCTCGGACGGGATCCGGCCGCGGATGACGTAGCCCATGAGCACCGGTATCAGCGTGACGGCGAGCGCCGCCGAAGCTGCCATCGCGTAGGTCTTCGTGTACGCCAGCGGCTTGAACATCCGGCCTGCCTGGGCCTCCAGCGCGAAGATTGGCACGAACGACAGCGTGATGATCAGCAGGCTGAAGAACAGCGCGGGACCGACCTCCACCGAGGCCTCGACGATGAGCTTCCAGCGTTCCTCGGGCGACGGCTCGGGCGGGCGCTTCGCGCCCGACGGCACGCCCTGCGCATGACGCCACGCCTCGAGCTTCTTGTGCGCGTTCTCGATCATCACGATGGCCGCGTCGACCATCGCGCCGATCGCGATCGCGATGCCTCCCAGCGACATGATGTCCGCATTCACGCCCTGCGCGCGCATGACGACGAAGGCCGCGAGCACGCCGAGCGGAAGCGACACCACGGCCACCAGTGCGGAGCGCAGGTGCACGAGGAAGGCGACGCAGACGAGCGCGACGACCACGAACTCCTCCAGCAGCTTCACCGCGAGGTTGGACACGGCGCGCTCGATCAGCGCCGAACGGTCGTAGGTCTCGACGATCTCGACGCCTTCGGGAAGACCGGCCTTGAGCGCCTCGAGCTTCGCCTTGACCGCGCGTATTGTCTCCCACGCGTTCTTTCCCGAGCGCAGCACCACGACCCCGCCGACCACCTCTCCCTCGCCGTCGAGCTCCGCGATCCCGCGGCGCATCTCGGGTCCCAGCTGGATGCGCGCGACCTGGCCCAGCAGCACCGGCGTGCCGCCCTCGTCGGCGTCGAGCGGGATGCTGCGGAAGTCGTCGAGCGTGCGCAGGTACCCCTTCACCCGCACCATGTACTCGGCCTCGGCCAGCTCGACCACCGAGCCGCCGAACTCGCGGTTCGCGTCCTTCACCGCCCGGATCACCTTCATCAGCGGCACGTTGTACGCGCGGAGCTTGTCGGGATCGACGACGATCTGGTACTGACGCACCATGCCGCCCACCGTCGCCACCTCGGCAACGTCGGCGACGGCCTTGAGCTCGTAGCGAAGGAACCAGTCCTGCAGGGCGCGCAGCTGCGCGAGGTCGTTGCCTCCAGTGCGGTCGACCAGCGCGTACTGGTAGATCCAGCCGACGCCCGTGGCGTCCGGGCCGATCGCCGCGCGCGCGCCCGGCGGCAGCCGTCCCTGCACCTGGTTCAGGTACTCGAGCACGCGCGAGCGAGCGAAGTAGAGGTCGGTGCCGTCCTCGAAGAGGATGTAGACGAACGAGTCGCCGAAGAACGAGTAGCCGCGGACCACCTTCGCGCCGGGCACGGACATCATCGTCGTCGTCAGCGGGTAGGTGACCTGGTCCTCGACGATCTGCGGCGCCTGGCCCGGGTAGCTCGTGCGGATGATGACCTGCGTGTCGGACAGGTCGGGGATCGCGTCGAGGTTGGTCGTGCGCACCGACCACAGGCCGGCCGCGGTGACGAACAGCGCGGCGAGCAGCACCAGGAAGCGGTTGCCGACCGACCAGCGGATCAGCGCGGCGATCACGGCTTTGCTCCGCGCGCGGCGCCGCCTCGTGCCGCGATGCGCGTGAGCTCGTACTCGCCCTTCGGCGTGAGCACGAACTCGAACTCGACCCTTGCGCCCTCCTTCAGGCCCGCGGGCAGTCCGGCCCGTGGCGGCTTGTACTCCATCGTCATCGCACCCATGCCGGCCGACGGGATCGCCTCGTGCTCGATCATCACGCCCGCGGGATCGACGTCACGGACCACGCCGGTTCCGGCGTGGCGCGCGAGCCCGGCGGCAGCCGCACCGACCGGCGCGGCGGCGTGGCCTTCGTGGACGGAAGGCGCCTGAGGCTCGTTCATCCGCGCGAGGACGCCCCGCAGGCTCGCCTCCGAGTCGATCAGGAACTGGCTCGACGTGACGACCTGCTCGCCGGCGGCCACGCCCTTGACGATCTCGACCATGTCGCCGCTCTCGCGCCCGACGGCGACCTCGACTGGCGCGAACTTCCCGTCCCCCATGGCGACGATCACGACGTCGCGCGTGCCGGTGCGGATGACGGCCTCCGACGGCACGAGGACCGCGGCCTGCGCCCGCGGTCCCTCGAAGCGCGCTGTCACGAACATGCCGGGCCGCAACGCGGCCCGCGGATTCGACAGCACGATCCGCGCGCGCACCGTGCGCGTGGTGGCGTTGACCTCGGGCAGAAGCGTCTGCACGGTGCCCTTGAAGACGCGGTCCGGAAACGCGGCCGCGCGCGCCTCGACCGCGGCGCCCGCAGCGAGCAGTCCGGCCTGCGCCTCCGGGACCTCGGCGATCAGCCAGACGGTGCCCAGTCCCGCGATGCGGACCAGGTTCTCGCCGGGCATGACGCGCATGCCGTCGCGTGCACCGATTTCCCAGACGATCCCGCTCGCCGGAGCGGTCACCGTGACGCGCCCGGACGTGCGGCCCTCGCGCTCCACGCGCGCGATCTCGGCGTCGGGCATCCCGAGCAGCCGCAGGCGATTGCGCGCGGCGTCGGCGAGCTCGCGCGCGCCCGGCTGCGTCACGCGGTTCAGCGCGAGCAGCTCCTCCTGCGCCGCCACCCAGTCGGCGACGAACAGTTCGGCGATCGGCTGCCCCTGCCGGACGTGGTCGAACGTCGCACGGACGTGCAGCTTCTCGACGAAGCCCTCCACGCGCGACTGCACGCCGACGATCGTGCGCTCGTCCACCGCGATCGCGCCAACCGCCGTGAAACCGGTCGGCAGCCCGCCGGGCTGCGCGACCGCGGTGCGCACGCCGAAGCTCTGCGCGAGCCGCGGGCTGATGCTGACCGCACCGGAGTCCGCCGCGTCGTCCGCGTACACCGGCACCAGGTCCATGTCCATGAAGGGACTCCTGCCGGGCTTGTCGAACTTCTGTCCCGGGACCATGGGGTCATGCCAGTAGAGGACCTTGCGTCCGGTCTTCGGATCGACGCGCTCGCCGGCTGCCGGCGCGTCGGCCTGCGCCGCCGCGACGTCCATGGTCGCCGCGTGCTTGCGCGTGCCGTACCAGTAGCCGGCCGCGGCCGCCAGCATCGCGAAGACGATGGCCGCGACCGCGGCCACGACGGACGCGCCGCGCTGTGCGCGGATCGTGGGTCTCATCAGAGTTCTCCGGGAATCAGGTTCGCGAGCCAGGCCCAGGCACGGGCCGCCGCCAGCTCCGCGTCGATCAGCATCACGTCGGCCTGGAGTTCTTCGCGGCGCGACTCGAGCACCATCGCGAGCGAGCCCATGCCGCCGCGATAGGACGCGAGCGCCGTTTCGCTGCGCGAGCGGGTGAGCGGGACGAGCTCGTCGCGGATGCGCAGCGCCTGCTCGCGCATCGCCTCCCACTCGGCGAGCATCTGCCGCACCTCCGCCTCGCGCATGCGGCGCAGGTCCTCGCGCATCGCCTCGGTCGCGTCGCGCTCGCGCAGCTTCGCCGCGTGCTCGCGGTCCTGGCGCGTTCCCGGCGACCACGGCAGGTCCATCCGCACCATCAGCGAGACCATGTCCGCGAAGCCGGAGCCGCGGATGCCGTACGACAGCTCGAGGCTCCAGTCGGGCAGCCGTCCCGCGCGCGCGAGCCGCGACTCGGCGTCGAGCACGTCGCGCTGCGCGTCGAGACGCCGTACCTCCGGCTGCAGCGCGACGTCCACCAGACGCTCGACGGCGTGCGGCAGCGCCGCGAGCGACGGTGGCTCGCCCAGCGGCCGCTGCGCGTCGTCGCCGACGTAGCGCGCGAGCGCCAGGCGTTCCCGGCGTTCGGCGAGCCGCGCCTCGACGCTCCGGTTGCGCAGCTCGATCAGCGCCGCCTGGGCCGCGAGCACGTCGTCCTGCGATCCGCGCCCGGCGCGGTACGTGGCCGCGGCCATCGTCGCCTGCAGCTCGACCTCCGCCGCCTGGGCCGCGATCGCGCGCTGGCGCCGCTGCGCGAAGTGCGCCGCGAGCCATGCCGTCGCCGACTCGCGCCGGATGACGAGCGCGTCCGCCTCGGCGGCGATCTCGGTGCGGACGGCGTCGCGCACCGCCCGCTCGTTGCGCAGCCGACGCTTCTCCTCGCGCGGGAACATCTGCATCAGCCCGACGCGCGCCATCGTCATCGGCTCGCGCGCGCTGAAGCGGTCGGGCCCGCTGACGGGCACGTTCTCGATGCCAGCCAGCAGCTGCGGATCGGGCAGTTCGCCGGCGGCGACGGCCATCTCGCGCGCGGCGTCGGCCATTGCGGCCTGCGACGCGAGCTGCGGCGAGCGCTGCACGGCCAGCCGTTGGGCCTCCGCGAAGGTCAGCGGCAGCGCCGGCTGCGCGTGCGCGCCGGACACGACGAGCGCCGTGGCGAGCGCGAGCGCCGCGGCGCGGGCGCCGGGACGCGGACGACGAGGAAACGACATGGAACCTCCGGCGAAACGATCGATGCGGGCGGCGCGAGAAGAGCGCCGCCGTGCGGATCAGCGTCGGCGGGAGGTCAGATCAGCAGGCGCGACAGCAGTGTGCGCGCAGGAGGGGATGCGCTCCTCGCCTGGAGGTCGCGCATCGGCGCGGCCGCGGCGGGCGCGGCGGCCAGCGGCGGCAGCCGCCACGCGACGATCGCCGGCGGCGCGGGAACGTCGACGCCGGCGTCGGGAACGAACACCGGCTGGCAATGCACTTCGCAGACGTTGGCCTTGGGAACCGCACCCGCCGCGGCCGCGCCGGTCCCGTCGTCGGCCAGGTGCTCCGCGCACGGCGTCTGCGCGGCCGCCGCGTCGCGCGGGCACGCGGCGGCGATCGCGGCCGACTGCGCGAACAGCAGGCAGGCGGCGAGGAGCCAGGCGACGGCCCTGCGGTGCAGGCGGACGAGGGGCATGACTACCATCTTGCCGGAAAATCCCTGGGAATCCTATCCGACTGTCGGGGCGGGGCCTTGACGCCGGTCAACGGCGGTCGCGGCGCGCCTCATCGGCCGAGCAGCTTGCGCAGCGCCTGCTCGACGTCGCGCGCCGGATCGCGCGGCGCGGGCGAGCGTCCCGGCGGCGGCACCGCGCCCGGCGCCGGTGCGGCCTCCGGCCGCGCCGTGCCGAGCGCGACCGCGCACTCGTTGCCGGGGGATGTCGCGACGAGCCCGCCGCCGCGCAGCAATGCGGCCGGGCCTTCGCGGGCCAGCGCCCGGACGTCCGCGGCCGCGGCGACGGCGCCGAGCGGGTCGATGGTCACGCCCGGGTCGGCGAGCGACCCGCGAATGCGCACCGCACCGGCGAGCTTCGCGAGGTCCACGGACACGCCGACGCGAAGGCGCGGCGCGACCGACAGGTCGACGGTCTCGTTGCGCAGGTCGACGGTGCCGCTCGCGGAGGCCCCCAGCTGGTCGGTCTGCAGCGCGATGCTCCGGTCGACCCGCGCCACGCCGTCGCGCAGCGGCAGGCGCACGACGGCGCACGCGAGCCGCGTCGGCCCGCCGGCGGCGCGCATCGGATCGATCGCGTCGAGCGCCTTGAGCAGCGGCGTGCCCAGGCCCTGCGTGCCGGGCACGATCGTCCCGCCGCCCACGCTCACCACGACCGGGCCGGTGAGCGACGAGGCCCACGCGCGCGGCGAGCCGCCGCGCATCGTGACGTCGAGCGTCACGTCCGTCTTCGCACCCTGCACGGAGCGCTCGAGTCCCGCCGCCGCGAGCAGCGCGCCGAGGTCGAGCGCGCGGCCGTCGAGGCGCAGCGCGATCGACGCCGGCGCGGCACGCGCGTCGACGACGATGCGCCCGCGCGTCGTCCCGCCGTAGGCGCCGAGCGCGAGGTCGTCGACGACGAGTCGCCCGGCATCGAGCGCGATCTTCGCGCGCAGCGGACCGAAGCGGCGGCCGTCCTCGAGCACCAGGCTCTCGACGGCCAGCGTCCCCTGCGCGTCGGCGGCGCGCAGCGCGTCGAACGCGACCGGCGTCGCGGGGAACAGCCGGCCGTCCCGCGGCCCTGCCGTCGCGGCGACGGTGGCCGGCGCCGCGAGCGCGAGGTCGCCGGCCTGCAGAACTGGCGCCGCCAGGTCGAAGCGCCAGAGCGGCTTGCGTCCTTCGCGCGGCTGGTAGGCGACCGATCCGGTCAGCCTGCTGGCGCCGCGCACGAGCACGACGTCGCCGGCTGCGATCCCGCCGGCGTCGGGACGGACCTTCGCCTGCACCCCGGTCCTGCGGCCTGCGACCTCGCCTTCCAGGCTCACGGGCCACGGCCAGCGGCCCGCCTGCAGCGCGGCGAGCGGGCCGAACGTTCCCTCGACGTCGACCGGCAGGTCCGCGACGCGCCCGCGGAACTGCGCCACGAGCGGCTGCTGCGGGTCGCGCCCGCGCACGTACAGGCGCTCGACGACGATGGGCGTCGCTTCGCCCGTGCGGCCGTCGCGGTAGCGGACCTCGCCGCGCTCGATCACGAATTCGCCGAGCGCGAAGGCGCTCGCAGCCGTGACGTCGGCCGGCGCGGCCGGCGCGGCCGGCGCCGCCGCCGACGCGCCGAAGGACCAGTTGCCCGCGCCGCTGCGGTCGGTCTCGAGCAGGATGCCGGGCTCGACCAGCGTGAAGCGCATGAGCTCGATGCGCCGCGACAGCAGCGGCAGCAGCGCGACCTGCGCCTCGACGCGTTTCGCGCGCAGCATCTCCTTCGCGCTGCCCCACGGCGCATTCGCGATCGCCACGTCCTCGAGCACGAGCGTGGGCGTGAGCGACAGGTCGATCCGCGGCTCGCCGCCGACCGTGACCTCGCGGCCGGTCGCCTTCTCCAGCCGCGCCTCGAGCGGCGCGAGCAGCGCGCGCTTGTCGATCGTGGCGATCACGACGGCCGCGCCGACCACCAGCACCGCGAGCAGCGCGACGACGCCCAGCAGGATCCGGACGAAGATCCTCATCGCGGGTCGTTCGCCGCGGCCGGCGCGGACGGATGCTCCAGGTCGCGGCTGTCGGCGCGCGTGGTCATCAGCGGTGCCGAGGCCATCGCCTCGGCCCAGACGCGGCGCGGCAGGAAGGTCTGCAGGTGGCCGATGGCCGCGTCGACGAGCGCCGGATGCGGCTCGTGGCCGATGCCGGGCACGACGTCGGCCGTGACGTCGGCGCCGAGCGCGATCAGCCGCCGTGCCACCTCGATGCAGTGGCGTGCCGGCACGACCGGATCGTCCTTCCCGTGCACCAGGTGGATCACCGCGCCGGGCGCAGCGCCGGGCAGCGCGGCGTAGCGCCCCGCGATCGCCACCACGCGGCCGACCAGCGCCGCGTGGGCCTGCGCGAACTCCAGCGCGACGATCGCCCCCTGCGAGAAGCCGACCAGCGCCGTCGCGGGCGCGGTTACGCCGATCGTCGCCTGCGCGTCGCGCACGAACGCCGCGAGCCGCGGCAGCACCGCCGCGACGCGCTGCGGGCGGTTCGCCTCGTCGATGCCGACGATCGAGAACCACTGCCGCCCGCGCGCCTCGAGGTCGCTCGCCTCGAAACCGTCGGGCACCAGGTGCGCGGCCTGCGGCCAGGCCTGCGCGAAGCGGTCCGCCACGGGCGTCATCGCCAGCGCGGTGGCCCCGGCGCCGTGCAGGTGGATGTAGAGCGGCGACGGCGCGCCCGCTCGCGGTAGCAGGTGCAGCACCTCGTCGAGGTCCATCCGCGCAGTCTAGGGCCTGCCGGCGCCGCCGGCGAGTCCGCGGCGGGCACCCCGGCGCCGCGGGGCGCGGCGGCTACCGGAACGGCTTCGCGCGTTCGAGCAGTTCGTCGAGCCCCGGCTCGTCCGGGTTCCACGGCTTGCCCGGGTGGATGATCGCCACCTGGCACGACTCGGCGGCCTCGACGAGCTGCCGGTACGTTCCCGCCTTCAGGTCGGCGATGTACGCCTGCTTGTTCGCGTCGTACTTGAACATCCGGTCGTTGATCGTCTGGCACTCGTTGCAGCTGGGACAGCGCGCGGTCTCGATCCAGGCGACGTCCGGGTCGCGCGCGGGCGCGTCCGGCGCCGGCGCGTCGCCCGCGGCAGGCGCCGCTGCGGCCTCCTGCGGCACGGCGGCCCCCGACGGCTGCGCGGCCGGGGCGCCCTGGACGGCCGCCTGCGCCGCCTTCGCCGCGGCCTCCCACTGCGCGCGCTCGCGCGCGACCAGGATCGCGGCGTGCGAGTTGTGGATGCCACCCTGCTCCTGCAGCCGGTGCCAGAACGTGCGCGTGCACACGACGGCCTGCATGAGCTTCGCGTCGACGACGACGCGCTGCAGCACGTCGTCGCCGTCGACCGCCAGCACGTACGGCACGCGGTCGGCGGCTCGCTTCGCGTCGAGCGCGAGCCACTCGTCGGCCGGCACCATCGCGTCGTTCCAGCGCTCGCGCGGCACGCGCGCGAAGTGTGGCGCGTAGCGGCGGTCGCACAGCAGGAAGTCGGCGACGGTGAACGGGACCTCCTGCCGCACGCGCTGCATCGCCTCGTCGGCGTAGTCGAGCGGCGCGACCGGCCAGTCGGCCTCGGGCTGCGGGTTGTCCGCCAGCACGAAGCGCGCGGCCTGCGTCGTCCCCGCGTGCGGGTCGTAGGCGAACGCCGGGAACGCGCGCGACTCCATCGCGGCGGCGCACAGGAGGTACGGCGGCAGGACGGCGGGCGCGCCGGTGCCCACGTACACGCTGAGGAGGCCGGCCCCCCGGTGCTCGAACGCGCGGCCGATGCGCTCGCGCATCGCGTACAGGTTCGACGCGGCGGCCTGCACGACGTACACGCCGCCCAGCCCGGTGGCCGTGTTGGCGAGCCGCGCCGCGCGCACGCCGAACGCGAAGTGGCCCGTGCCCGCGGCGGCCTCCTCCACCAGGTCGGTCGTCTCGACCAGAACCTTCACCGGCAGGCCGGACGAGAGCATGTCCATCAGTCCCGCATTGCGCGGCGCGTCGTTCTCCCCGGCGGGGATGCAGACGAGATAGTCGGGGAACAGCGCCAGATCCTCGGGCGACAGCGCGCTCTCGTCGAAGTGGGCGAAGAAGGGGTCGTCCTTCGCCTCGACGTAGCGGCCGTCGGCCTCGAGCTCGGCGATGGCGATCGCCTTCACGACCTCGGCGAGCCTGGGCAGGCGCGCGCGGTAGGCCTCGACCGCCGACGCGCAGTCGGTGAAGCGGAAGGCGAGCTGCGCCGGCGCGCCCGGCGGCGCCGGCAGGCGCTCGTCCACGTGGAACGGCTGCGACTGCAGCACGTCGCGCGCCCACTCGATGCGCTGGCGGCGCGCGGGTGCGAGCTCGTCCTGCGGGACGTTGCGCACCAGCAGCTTCGAGAGCGCGCCGAAGTCGAAGGCGTCGCGGTAGGCGCCGCCCAGCGTCGCGCGCAGCGTGTCCGGCTGGCGGCCGGCCGCGGAGCGGTCGAACGCCGCGCGCAGGATGTCGGAGAGCCGCACGACGAGCCGGTCGACGGCGCGGCGGAAGGACGCCCCCTTGCGCCGCTGCGCCGCCTGCCACAGGTGCGTGACGACGTCGGCGGGCATGCCCCCGTCGCAGTCGACCACCCAGCCGTCGAGGTCGAGCTTGTCGCCGATGCCGCTCAGCACCTGCTGCACCGAGGGATCCTGCGGGGAGGCCAGCCGCTGCGACGCCTGCGTCCACAGCTCGCCGAGCGTGCTGCGCGTCCCCCCGGCCGCGAGCGCACGGATCTCGCGCTCGAGCCGCAGGACGTGCCTGCGCAGGCGCTCCCCTTCGAGGCCGCGCGGGGCCACTTCGCGCAGCACCCCGTCGATCACCGCGGACAGCGACCGCACCTCGCCGCCGGCCGGTCCCGCCGCGACCAGCACCAGCGGGAAGTCGTAGCGCAGCCGCGCGAGGTCGCGGTAGCCCGCCAGCGGCGCCGGACGCAGGCCGAGCCCGTCGACGGGATCGAGCCCCGCGCCGTGGCCGCGGCCGGTGGAGTGGAAGAGCCGCTGTTCGTCGAATCGCGCGACCGTGTCCATGACCTCGCGTCCTCGTTGCCCGTTGCCTATGCCGCCGCGCGCGCGCCGTCGCCGCCCTGCGGCCACACGGTGACCTTGTCGAACTCCGCCTCGAGCCCGCGCCGGACCTGCTCGGCCGTCCGCACCTCGCCGACGCCGTGCACGTCCTCGTAGCAGGGCACGGCGGGGTTGTGGTAGAGGATGCCCACCGGGATCGGGTCGGTCGACGAGGCGATCTCGCGCGCCCGGTCGAGGTCCGTCGGATCGTGCTCGACCTGGTTGCGGTAGGTGCGCGCGAGCGCCGGCGGCACCGCGAGGCCGTCGCGATGCGTGAGCAGCAGCGTCTTGCCGGGATCGTGCAGCCACGGCTCGAACTGCTTCGGCAGCCACTCGGGGCAGCGCTGCAGGATGCGCACGAACGAGAAGCCGCGGTGCAGGTACGCCTTGCGGACGATGTCGTAGAGCAGCTCGGGGATCCAGTCGACCGCCTGTGCGACGAACGAGACGTTCGTGACGCCGAGCGTCACCGTCAGCGGGTTCAGCGCCTGCAGGTAGCTGCCGCGCGGGGTGGTGTTGCTCTTCGTCCCGATCGGCGACGTGGGCGAGGCCTGCTTCTTCGTGAGCCCGTACACCTGGTTGTCGTGCAGGATCGCCGTGAGATTCATGTTGTAGCGGATCGCGTGGATCCAGTGCGCCGCGCCGATGCTGCAGCAGTCGCCGTCGCCGGTGTTGACGAACACGGCGAGGTCGGGGCGCGCCATCTTGACGCCCTGCGCGATGGGGAACGCGCGGCCGTGGATGCCGTGGAACCCGTAGGTCTTCATGTAGTGCGGGAAGCGCGACGAGCAGCCGATCCCCGAGACGAAGACGGTGCGCTCGGGGGCGAGGCCCTCGTCGCGGCACAGCCGCTGGACCGCCGTGAGGATCGCGTTGTCGCCGCAGCCGCTGCACCAGCGCGGCACGCCGCCCTGGTAGTCCTCGAGCTGGTGGTGCTCCTCGTGCAGCCGGATCAGGCACTGCGTGACGGGCATCGTCATGGGACTCTCCGGTACGTCGGATCGCCGAGCGGGGCAAAGACGTTCGAGCCGTCGTGGTTCCCGCCTCGGCGGGAATCCAGCGTCGTTCCGAGGCGACGGCACGGGGTCCCCGCCCTCGCGGGGACGACGCGGGTCCGCCGGCGCGCGGAGGGTGGCGCGACGCGCATCATGCGGGCACGGACAGCGCGGCGAGCCTCCCGCGCAGCGCCGCGACGACCGACGACGGCTTGATCGGCTGACCGCGCGACTGCGTCCAGCAGTCGACGTCGACCAGGTAGCGCGAGCGCAGCATCATCGCCAGCGCCGAGTAGCGCCGGTTGTCGGCGTCGATCAGCTCGTCGTCGAGCCGGTCGGACCAGTTGCCCTCGACGGCCAGTACGCTGCGGAAGCGGCGCAGGATGTCGCCGATGCCGGAGGCCATCGGCTGCAGGAACGTGAGGTGCAGCGACGACACCTTCAGGCCTTCGTCGCGGAGCCGTCCGACCGCCTCCTCGATGACGCCCTTCGTGCTGCCCCAGCCGACGACGAGCAGGTCGCCATCGGGGTCGCCGAACACCGGCGGCGTCTTCAGCGTCTTCTGCAGCGCGGCGACCTTGAGGCTGCGGTGCCGCAGGCCCTCCTCGTTGATCTCCGGGTCGTAGGCGACCTTGCTCGCGCGGTCGTGCGCGAGCCCGGTGACCGTGTGCATGCCTCCCGGCTGGCCCGGCAGGAAGCGCTGCGCGATGCCGGTGACCTCGTCCCAGTCGTAGGGCTTGCGGTCCGCGGGCACCGGCGTCTGGTCGACCGGCGGCGCGAGCCACTGCGCGTCGAACACGGGCCGCGGGAACGGCTGCTGCGCCGTCGCCAGGCTCGCGTCGGACAGCACGACGACCACGGTGTTGAACGCCTCGGCGATCCGGCGCGCCGTGATCATCGCGTAGAAGCAGTCCTCGATGTCGGCGGTCGCCATCACCACCTTCGGCGCGTCGCCGTGGCTGCCGTAGATGGCCGTGAGCAGGTCGCCCTGCTCGACCTTCGTCGGCTGCCCGGTCGACGGCCCGCCGCGCTGGACGTTCACGACGACGAGCGGGATCTCGGCCATCACCGCGAGGCCGATCCCCTCCTGCTTGAGCGAGTAGCCCGGGCCGGAGGTGATCGTCACCGCGCACTTGCCGGCGTACGACGCGCCGATCGCGAAGGCGCACGCGGCGATCTCGTCCTCGGCCTGGTGGACGATGCCGCCGACCTTCTCGAACACGTCGGAGAGGAAGTGCGAGGCCGAGGTCGCCGGCGTGATCGGGTACATGGCGCAGATGTCCATTCCCGAGGCCAGCACGCCGAGCGCGAGCGCGGTGTTGCCGTTGACGACGATCTGCGGGACCGTCGCGCGGACGGCCGGGATGCGGTAGCGGAAGTCGAGGTGCTGCGCGGCCCACGCATAGCCCGCGTCGAACAGGCCCTGGTTGACGGCGACGACCTTGCCCTCCTTCTTGCCGAAGGTCAGCGCCACCTGCTCGCGGCCGAGCCCCGCGTCGAAGCTGTAGACGCAGCACAGCACCCCCAGCACGAACATGTTCTTGCCTTTGCGCGGGTCGGCGACCAGCGCCCTGCACTCCTTTTCGAGCGGGACCTCGTGGACGCGGAACCCGGACGCCCTCAGCCGCTCGACGGTCTCCGTGTACGACCTCACGACCGCGGGATCGCGATGCTCGCGCCACATGCTCTCGAGCAGGATCTGCGCGCCGGGCTTGAGCTCGCCCGCCCGGACGCGGCCGAGCAGGACCTGCTCGTTGAACGCGACCACGAGGTCGGTCTCGTCGCCGCCGTTGGTGACGCGCTTCGCGCCGATGCGGATGCGGATGCCCGAGGCGCCCGCCACGCTGCGCGCCGGCGGCTGGATCTCGGCCGGGATGATCTCCGTGGTCCAGATGCCGTTGCCCGTGCGCGCGGCGATCGCGCCGAGCGACTGGCCGCAGCGCTGCGCGCCCTCGCCGGAGTCGCTGATCACCTCGACGATGTGCTCGTCGAGCAGGGTCGCCTCGCCTGCGGCGGCGCGGCGGGGAAGCGTGGCGGTGTCGTTCATGGGGCTTGCGGTCTCGCGGTCGGTGCCTTCAGGCCAGGCGCAGGCGCGCGTGGCCGCGCTCGCCGGGCGGAAAGCCGAAGCGGCGCGCCTCGTAGGGAGCGCTCTCGGCAAAGACGACGTCGCTGTCGCGCAGGCCGAGATAGGCCTTCATCGACCGCGCCGCCCTGCGCCCCGCGCCCATCGCCTCGATCACCGTCGCGGCGCCGGTGACGATGTCCCCGCCGGCGTACACGCCGAGGATCGACGTCGCGAGGTCGTCGTCGGTCTCGATGTAGCCGCGCCTGTCGAGCCGGAGCTTCGAGGTCTGGCCGACGATCGGGTTCGCGTTGGTGCCGATCGCGTACACGACGCTGTCGCACTCGATCTCGAACTCGCTGCCGGGCACCGGCACCGGGCGGCGCCGGCCGGAGGCGTCGGGCTCGCCGAGCTCCATCGCCTGGCAGCGCAGGCCGCGCACGCGCTTCTGCGCGTCGCCCAGCACCTCGACCGGGCTCGTGAGCCAGCGGAACGCGACGCCCTCCTCGCCCGCGTGGTGGATCTCCTCCGCGCGCGCCGGCGCCTCCGCGCGGCTGCGCCGGTAGACGCAGATCGCCTGCTCCGCGCCCAGGCGCAGCGACACGCGCAGCGCGTCCATCGCCGTGTTGCCGGCGCCGATCACCACGACACGCCGGCCCGGCATCAGCGGCGTGTCGAAACTGGGGAAGTCGCGCGCCCGCATCAGGTTGCAGCGCGTCAGCAGCTCGTTCGCCGACAGCACGCCGTTCAGCGACTCCCCCGGGATCCCCATGAAGCTCGGGTAGCCCGCGCCGGTCCCGATGAACACGGCGTCGAACCCCATCTCCGCGATCATCTGCTCGATCGTGAACAGCCGGCCGACCAGCGTGTTGCACTCGAAGCGCACGCCGAGCCTGCGCAGCTTGTCGATCTCGACGTCGATCACCTCGTTGGGCAGGCGGAAGTCGGGGATCCCGTACTTGAGGACGCCGCCCGGCTCGTGCAGGGCCTCGTAGACGACGACCTCGCAGCCCGCCTTCGCCATGTCAGCCGCGCACGCCATGCCGGCGGGACCGGAGCCGACGATGCCGACGCGAAAGCCGGTGGGCTCGACGTAGGGCAGGTTGATCCAGCCCTCGCGGATCGCCATGTCGCCGACGAAGCGCTCGAGCCGCCCGATCGCGACCGGTTCCAGGGTGTCGCCCACCGTGCAGACGCCCTCGCACTGGCTCTCCTGCGGGCACACGCGGCCGCAGACCGCCGGCAGCAGGTTCGTGTCGGTGATGACGTCGTAGGCGCCGCGGTGGTTGCGCTCGGCGATCTTCGCGATGAAGGACGGGATGTCGATCCCCACCGGGCAGCCACGCACGCACGGCTGGTCCGGGCACTGCAGGCAGCGCTCGGCCTCGACCAGCGCGTTCTCCAGCGTGTAGCCGCAGGCGACCTCGCCGAAGTTGCGCGCGCGCGCCCGGGGGGCCTGCTCGGGCATCGGCGTGCGCGCCTGCGGGATCGTGCGGATGGTCTTCTTCTTCGCCATGGCGGCCTCGCTAGTAGCGCTCGCCCGAGGCGGGCTGCGCCGCGCCCAGGCGGCAGCTCTCCTCCCACTTGCGCAGCGCCTCGCCTTCGGCGGGACGGAAGCGCGCGAGCCGCGCCATCAGGTCGTCGAAGTCGACCTCGTGAGCATCGAAGTCCGGGCCGTCGACGCACGCGAACTTGACGCCTTCGCCGATCTTGACGCGGCAGCCGCCGCACATGCCGGTGCCGTCCACCATCACCGGGTTGAGGCTGACGACCGTGCGGATGCGCCGCGGCCGCGTCACTTCCGCGCACGCCTTCATCATCACCGGCGGCCCGATCGCGATGCACTCGTCGATGTCGGGATGCGCGGCCAGCGCCTGCTCCATGCCGCGCGTCACCAGCCCCTTGAGGCCTGCCGAGCCGTCGTCCGTGCACACGATCAGCTCGTCGCAGACGCCGCGGAAGCGGTCCTCCCAGAACATCGCGTCGCGGTTGCGGAAGCCGAGGACGCCGATCACCGTCGCGCCGTTGCGCGCGTGCGCGCGTGCCTGCGGGAACACCGGCGCGACGCCCAGGCCGCCGCCCACGCACAGCACCTTGCCCGCGCTGCCGACGTGGCTGGGGATCCCCATCGGTCCGACGACGGCGTGCAGCGTCGTGCCGGCGAGGCAGTTGCGCTGCATCTCCCGCGTCGTCTTGCCCACGGCCTGGATCACCAGCGTGATCGTTCCGCGCGCGGGATCGAAGTCGGCCAGCGTCAGCGGGATGCGCTCGCCCTGCGCGTGCTCCATCACGATGACGAACTGGCCGGCCTTCGCCGCCCGCGCCATCGCCGGATGCCGGATGTCCAGCATGAACGTGACGTCCGAGTAGTCCTCGCGGGCGACGATCTCGAACGACTCGCCGGAGTCGGGGCTCATGAACCTCCTCGCGCGTGGTGCGCGCCGCCCCGGGGTGGAGGTTGCATGCTTCCGCCGCCGCGGGGACCGCGACGCCTGTTGCACTGCTCTGGAGCGCAACGGTACGTTCCGCGTGACTTTCGGCAGTTGATCTGCCGCAAGGAGGGCGGGAATCGTCGCGGCGGCGAGCGCCCGGCGGTCAGATCGCGACGCGGGCGCCCAGCTCCACGACCCGGTTCGCGGGCACGTTGAAGAAGTCGCTCGCGCTGGCGGCGTTGCGCGCCATCGCGGCGTAGAGCCTCCCGCGCCACGTCGCCCTGGCCGGCGTGGCGGAGACGATCTTCTCCCGCGAGAGGAAGTACGAGACCTCCTGCGGGTCGAGCCGAAGGCCGTGCGGGGAACAGACCTCGAGCGCGTGCGCGATGTCGGGCCGCTCCATGAACCCGTAGTGCGCGGCGACGCGCCAGCACCCCGGCGCCAGCGCCTCGCACCGGACGCGTTGCGCGCCGTCGATCCACGGCACGTCGTGGAAGACGACGGTCAGGAAGACGTTCTGCTCGTGCAGGACCTTGTAGTGCTTGAGGGAGTGCAGCAGCGCGTGCGGCGTCGCGTCGGGCGCCGAGGTCAGGAACACGGCCGCCCCGGCGACGCGCGGCGGCGGCGAGGCCAGCAGCGAGCGCAGGAACGCGTCGAGCGGCACCGACGCGTCCCGCAGATGCGCGAGCAGGCGCGCGCGACCCTGCCTCCAGGTCGTCATCAGCTCCAGCATGACGGCGCCGAGCGCCAGCGGGAACCAGCCGCCCTCGGCGATCTTGTGCAGCGCCGCCGCCAGGAATGCGAGGTCGAAGGCGAGGAAGAACCCCGTCGCGCCGAGCGCGAGCCCCAGCGGAAGACGCCAGCGCCAGCGCACGACGACGAAGGTCAGCGCGGTCGTGACGGCCATCGTGCCCATGACCGCGACGCCGTAGGCCGAGGCGAGCCGCGACGAGGATCCGAAGCCCACGACCGCCGCCGCGACGACGGCGAGCAGCACCCAGTTGACCGCCGGCACGTAGATCTGGCCCATGGTGCGGGCGGACGTGTGCCGGATCGTCAGGCGCGGCAGGAACCCGAGCTGGATCGCCTGGCGCGTGATCGAGTACGCGCCCGAGATCGTCGCCTGCGACGCGATCACCGTCGCCGCGGTGGCGAGCGCGACCATCGGGTACAGCGCCCACGACGGGTACGCGAGGTAGAACGGGTTGGAGATCGCCTCCGGCCGCACGAGCAGGAGTGCGCCCTGGCCGAAGTAGTTGAGCACCAGTCCCGGCATCGCCACGCCGAACCACGCGATGCGGATCGCGCGCTTGCCGAAATGCCCCAGGTCCGCGTACAGCGCCTCGGCACCCGTGACGGCGAGCAGCACCGAGCCCAGGACCACGAACGACGCGAAGCCATGTCCGGTCGCGAAGCGCAGCGCGTGCGTGGGATCGAGCGCGGCGAGGATCGACGGCGCCTGGGCGACGTTCCACACGCCCGCCGCGCCCAGCGATCCGAACCACAGGGCGCAGACGGGTCCGAACACCAGGCCCACGGTGCCGGTTCCGTGGCGCTGGATGGCGAAGAGGGCCGCGAGCACCCCGAGCGCGATCGGCACGACATAGGGTTCGAAGGCGCTCGTGCCCACGGCGAGGCCCTCGACGGCCGACAGCACCGAGATCGCCGGCGTCAGCACGGCGTCGCCGTAGAACAGCGCGGCTCCCGTCAGCCCGAGTGCGAGGACGCCCCGTGCCATCCGCGGTCGCTCGCGCACGGCCGACGAGGCGAGCGCCAGCAGCGCCATCACGCCGCCCTCGCCGCGGTTGCCGGCGCGGACGACGAGCGTGACGTACTTCAGCGACACGACGACCATCAGCGACCAGAAGATCGCGGACACGCCGCCGAGGATGTTGCCGGGCGTCAGCGGGATCCCGTGCCGCGGGTCGAAGGTCTCCTTCGCGGCATACAGCGGGCTCGTGCCGATGTCGCCGTACACCACCCCCAGCGCGAGGAGCGCGAGACCCGCAGTGGCACGGCCGCCGGCTCCCGTGGCCGGGATGGCGCCGGTCTTGACGCTGGACATGGAGCGCATGCAGCAAGCCTAAGCCGGCCGCACGCGGGCCGGCGCATCGGGGCCCGGATCCTTACGGCACGCTTATGCCGCGCCGGCGTAGAGTGGCGGCATGGGGTCCCGATGGATCGGCTATGCCTGGGCCGCGGCATCGCCGCTCGCCTGCACGCTCGCCGGCTTCGCCATGGCCGGGCGCTTCGACCTCGTCAACATCGCGATGGTCTACCTGCTGGGCGTCGTGCTCGTCGCGCTGTACCACTCGCGCGGCCCGGCAGTCGTCGCCTCCGTGGCCAGCGTCGCCGCCTTCGACGCGCTGTTCGTCCCGCCGCGCGGAACGTTCACCGTCGACGACGTCCAGTACCTGCTCACGTTCGCGATCATGCTCTCCGTGGGCCTGGTCGTGTCGCACCTGGTCGACAGCGTTCGCCGGCGGGCGCGCGAACAGGCGAGCCTCGAGGTGGAGGCCGAGACCGAGCGCGTGCGCAGCACGCTGCTCGCGTCGATCTCGCACGACCTGCGCACGCCGCTCGCGGTGATGGCCGGGGCGTCGTCGACGCTCGCCGAGAAGGGCGACGCGCTCGCGGCGACCGACCGGCAGGCGCTGGCACGCAGCATCTTCGAGCAGGCGCGCGACATGTCCGAGCGCGTCGCCAAGCTGCTGCAGATGACCCGTCTGGACGCGGGCGCGATCGAGCTGCGGCGCGACTGGACGTCGATCGGCGAGATCGCCGGCGCGGCGCTCGCCCGACTGACCGACCGGCTCGCCGGCCACCGCCTGATCGTCGAGGTGCCCGGCGACCTGCCGCTGCTCGAGGTCGACGGCACGCTCGTCGAGCAGGCGCTCGGCAACCTCCTCGAGAACGCCGCACGCCACACGCCGCCCGGCACGGTCGTGCGGCTGCGCGCGCAGGTCCGCGACGGGGCCATGCTCGTGTCGGTCGAGGACTACGGCGGCGGGCCCGGCGTCGACGACGTCGAGCGGATCTTCCGCAAGTTCCACGGCGCCACGAGCGAGGGCGTGGCCGGTGGCGTGGGCCTCGGGCTCGCGATCACGCGCGCGATCGTGCGCCTGCACGGCGGGCGTGCGTGGGCCGAGCGCATCCCGGCCGGAGGCATGGCCTTCCGCTTCACGCTGCCGATCGGCCGGCCCCCGGCACCGCCGCGCGAGCCCGGCGACGACGATGGCGCCCGCCGCGACGATCCTGATCGTTGAGGACGACGCCGGCATCCGGCGCTTCCTGCGCGCCTCGCTCGGGGCCGAGGGCCACCGCGTCGTCGAGTCGGCCACCGGACGCCGCGGCGCGATCGACGCGCGCACGCACACGCCCGATCTCGCGATCGTCGACCTGGCCCTGCCCGACGTCGACGGCGTCGAGGTCGTGCGCAGCATCCGCGCGTGGTCGCCGATGCCCGTCGTCGTGCTCTCGGCACGCGCCTACGAGCGCGCGAAGCTCGACGCGTTCGACGCCGGCGCCGACGACTACATCACCAAGCCGTTCGGCGTCGCCGAGCTGCTCGCCCGCGTCCGCGTCGCCCTGCGCCGCGCCGTCCGCACGCCTAGCGGCGAGCGGCGCCTGCGCTTCGAGGACGCGACGGTCGACCTCGAGCGGCGCACGGCGGAGCGCGGCGGCGCCGCGGTCCGCCTGACGCCGACCGAGTTCCGCCTGCTCGCGACGCTCGCCCAGCACCTCGGCCTGGTCGTCACGCACCGGCAGCTGCTGACCGAGGTGTGGGGCCCGTCGCACGCCGCCGACACCCACTACCTGCGCATCTACATGAAGCAGCTGCGCGACAAGCTCGAGCGCGATCCCGTCCGGCCGCGCCACCTGCTCACCGAGATCGGCATCGGCTACCGCCTCGTGACCGCGGACGCCGACCCGGCCGCACCGGCGCCCTGAGCGGGCGCCCGCGGCGGCCGCGGCGGCCGCGGCGGCCGCCGCTTTGCCCGCGACGTCAGCGCAGGCTGGCGTTGACCTTCGCGAGCGCCGCGCTCCCGGGCACCAGCTCGGCGTCGGAGAGCGCGTTCAGCGGCACGCCGACGGTGTTCTGCGCATCGTGCAGGTCGGCGTCGCACTCGTTGACGAAGAGCAGTCCGGTCACCACCTCGCCGGCCTCGCGCCGCGCCTCGAGGTAGGCCATCGCGCTCACCTTGTCGGTCGGATCGTAGCTCTCGTCGACCCTGCGCACGCGGATCGCCCCGCCGTCGTGCAGCACGACGGTCTGCACGCCGCCGGGCTCGCTCCGCGCGACGATCGGCTCGCGCTCCGGCATGTAGTCGAGGAAGTTGACGGTGTCGTTGTGCGCCCGCACGTAGTCGTAGCTCTTGGTCGAGCCGGGGTGGTTGTTGAAGGCGACGCAAGGCGAGACGACGTCGACGATCGCGGCGCCCTTGTGCTGCACCGCCGCCTTGATCAGCGGCACGAGCTGCCCCTTGTCGCCGGAGAACCCTCGCGCCACGAACGTGGCGCCCAGCGTCACCGCCAGCATGACGAGGTCGATCGGCTCGTCCTCGTTGCTGTAGCCCGCCTTGCTCTTGCTGCCCTTGTCGGCCGTCGCCGAGAACTGGCCCTTGGTGAGCCCGTACACGCCGTTGTTCTCGACGATGTAGGTCATGTTGACGCCGCGCCGCATGATGTGCGCGAACTGCCCGAGCCCGATCGACGCCGAGTCGCCGTCGCCGGAGATGCCGAGGTAGATGAGATCGCGGTTGGCGAGGTTCGCGCCGGTCAGCACCGACGGCATGCGGCCGTGCACGCTGTTGAAGCCGTGCGACTGGCCGAGGAAGTAGGTCGGCGTCTTCGAGGAGCAGCCGATGCCCGACAGCTTCGCGACGCGGTGCGGCGGGATCGCGAGCTCGAAGAACGCCTGGATGATGGCCGCGCTGATGGAATCGTGCCCGCAGCCGGCGCACAGCGTGGACACCGGGCCCTCGTAGTCGCGCCGGGTGAAGCCCAGCGCGTTGCGTGGCAGCGACGGGTGGTGCAGCTTGGGCTTCGCCAGGTACGTCATGTCGGCAGTTCCTGCGTGCAAGGTCCCGGCGCCGCGGCGGCGGGACGCGTGGATCGTGGCCGCCTATCCGGCCGCGCGCTTCAGCGGGACGACGTTGAACACCGCGGCCTTCTCGGCTATCTCGCGCTCGACGAAGCGCGCCGTCAGCGGCGCGCCGTCGTAGTGCAGCACGGGCACGAGCTTCTCCGGCGCGATGCCGCACTCGTTGACGAGAAGCGCGCGCATCTGAGCGTCGCGGTTCTGCTCGACGACGAAGACGTGGTCGTGCGCGGCGACGAAGTCCGCGACCGCGTCCGCGAAGGGGAACGCGCGCACGCGGCAGCGGTCGAGGTGGATGCCCCGCGCCTCGAGCGCGGCGAGCGCCTCGGCCATCGGCGCGCCGGTCGAGCCGTACCACAGCACGCCGGCGCGCGTCGGCTGCGCGGCCCCCTCGATCGCCGGTTGCGGCACCAGGTCCTTCGCCGTCTCGAACTTGCGCAGCAGCCGCTGCATGTTGTCGACGTAGGCCGGGCCGTCCTCGGTGTAGCGGGCGTAGCGGTCCTTCGACGTGCCGCGCGTGAAGTACGCGCCGCGCTTCGCGTGCGTGCCGGGGTAGGTGCGGTACGGAACGCCGTCGCCGTCGACGTCGAGGTAGCGTCCGAAGTCGCGCCCGGCCTCGAGCTCCTCGGCGGTCATCACCTTGCCGCGGTCGAGCGCGCGGCCCTCGTCCCACGCGAACGGCGCCGTCAGCCAGTCCTGCATGCCGATGTCGAGGTCGAGCATCACGAACACCGGCGTCTGCAGGCGGTCGGCGAGGTCGAAGGCCTGCGCGCCCATCGCGAAGCACTCGGTGGGGTCCTCCGGGAACAGCAGCACGTGCTTGGTGTCGCCGTGCGACGCGTAGGCGGCGCAGAGCACGTCCGCCTGCTGCGTCTTCGTCGGCATGCCGGTCGACGGGCTGCCGCGCTGCACGTCGAACAGCACCGCCGGGATCTCGGCGAAGTACGCGAGCCCGATGAACTCCTGCATCAGCGAGATCCCCGGTCCCGACGTCGCGGTGAACGCCCGCGCGCCGTTCCAGCCCGCGCCGACCACCATGCCGATCGAGGCGAGCTCGTCCTCGGCCTGGACGATCGCGTAGCGGTGCCTGCCGGTCGCGGGGTCGACGCGCATGCGGCTGCAGTAGCGCTTGAACGCCTCGGCGAGCGACGTCGACGGCGTGATCGGGTACCACGCGCACACGGTGGCGCCGCCGTAGACGGCGCCGAGCGCCGACGCGCTGTTGCCGTCGACGAAGATGCGGTCTCCGACGCGGTCGCGCCGCTCCATCCGCAGCCCGATCTGCGGCAGCTCCGCCGTGGCGAAGTCGTAGCCGCGGCGGAACGCGGCGCGGTTGGCGTCGAGCAGCGGCGCCTTGCGCTCGCCGGCGTACTGCTCGCCGAGCAGCTTCTCGATCACCTCGGGCTCGATGCGCAGCAGCGCGGCGAGCGCGCCCACGTACATGACGTTCTTGAACAGCTGCCGCTGGCGCGGGTCGGAGAACATCTCGTGGCACAGCCCTGTCAGCGGGATGCCGAGCGGGACGATGTCCTCGCGCAGCTTCGCGGCGTTGACCGGCCGCGTCGCGTCGTAGAGCAGGTAGCCGCCGCTCTCGAGCTCGGCCACGTCCGCCGCCCACGTCTCCGGGTTCATCGCCACGGCGAGGTCGACGCCGCCGCGCCGCCCGCGCCAGCCGGACTCGACGACGCGCACCTCGTACCAGGTCGGCATGCCCTGGATGTTCGACGGGAAGATGTTGCGGGCGGCCACCGGCACGCCCATGCGCAGCGCGCTGCGGGCGAACAGGCCGTTCGCCGAGGCCGAGCCCGAGCCGTTGACGTTGGCGAACTTGACGACGAAGTCGTTGAGGCGTTCCAGGGGTCGCATGGCGGGCATCGTCCCGTTCAGTCCGCGGCGAGCGCCGCGGGTGCCGGCGCGCGTCCGGGCAGGTGGACGCGCGGCGTGCCGCCGGCGTGCGTCATCTCGATGTACGACTTCTTCATGTCCCACGCGCCGGTCGGGCAGCGCTCGGCGCACAGACCGCAGTGCAGGCAGACGTCCTCGTCCTTCACCATGACGCGCCCGGTCTTCAGCGCGCCGGACACGTAGAGGTCCTGCGCGAGGTTGACCGCGGGGGCGTGCAGCCGCGTGCGCAGCTCCGGCTCGTCGCCGTCGGCCGTGAACGTGATGCAGTCCATCGGGCAGATGTCGACGCAGGCGTCGCACTCGATGCACAGCTTGTCGGCGAAGACCGTCTGCACGTCGCAGTTGAGGCAGCGCTGCGCCTCCGACCAGGCGAGCTTCGCGTCGAAGCCGAGCTCGACCTCGACCTTGATGCTCTTCAGCGCGATGACCGTGTCCTTGAGCGGGACGCGGTGCCGGCGCTCCGGCGTGATCGCGTTGTCGTAGCTCCACTCGTGGATGCCCATCTTCTGCGAGACGAGCTGGAAGGTCGGCGGCGGCCGCTGGCGCAGGTCCTCGCCGCGGCAGTGCCGGTCGATCGAGATCGCCGCGTCGTGCCCGTGCGCCACCGCCCAGATGATGTTCTTCGGGCCGAAGGCCGCGTCGCCGCCGAAGAAGACGCCCGGCCGGGTCGACGCCATCGTGATGCGGTCGACGACCGGCATGCCCCACTTGTCGAACTCGACGCCGAGGTCGCGCTCGACCCACGGGAAGGCATTCTCCTGGCCGACGGCGACGAGCACGTCGTCGCAGTCGAAGCGCACCTCGGGCTCGCCGGTCGGCACGAGCTCGCGCCGGCCCTTCGCGTCGTAGCGCGCCTCGACCTTGTCGAACGTGATGCCGACGAGCTTCCCGCCGTCGTGGACGAACGCCTTGGGCACGAGGTAGTTGTGGATCGGGATGCCCTCGTGCATGGCGTCCTCCTTCTCCCACGGGGACGCCTTCATCTCGTCGAAGCCCGAGCGCACGACGACGTGGACCTCCTCGCCGCCGAGGCGCCGCGCGCTGCGGCAGCAGTCCATGGCCGTGTTGCCGCCGCCCAGCACGACGACGCGCCGCCCGATGCGGCCGACGTGCCCGAACGAGACCGACGACAGCCAGTCGATGCCGATGTGGATGTTCTTCGCGGCTTCGCGTCGCCCGGGGATGTCGAGGTCGCGGCCGCGTGGGGCGCCGCTGCCGACGAACACCGCGTCGAAGCCCTGCGCGAGCAGCTCGCGCATGCTGCCGACCTCCACGCCCGGCCGGAACTCGATGCCGAGGTCGAGCACGTAGCCGACCTCCTCGTCGATGATCGCGTCCGGCAGGCGGAACTTCGGGATCTGCGTGCGCATCATGCCGCCGGCCTTGGCGTCGCGGTCGAACACGACGCAGTGGTAGCCCAGCGGCGCCAGGTCGCGCGCCACCGTCAGCGACGCCGGCCCCGCGCCCACCAGCGCGACGCGCTTGCCGTTGCCCTGCGCCGCGCGGCGTGGCAGACGCTCGCGGATGTCGCCCTTCATGTCGGCCGCGGCGCGCTTGAGGCGGCAGATGGCCACCGGCTCGGGCCGCGCGCTGGCCCGGCGGTGCTCGGGCGAGCCCTCCTCGACGCGCGTGCGGCGGCACGCGGGCTCGCACGGGCGGTCGCAGGTGCGGCCGAGGATGCCGGGGAAGACGTTCGACTTCCAGTTGATCAGGTAGGCGTCGTCGTAGCGCCCCTGGGCGATCAGGCGGATGTACTCGGGAACGGGGGTGTGGGCCGGGCACGCCCACTGGCAATCGACGACCTTGTGGAAGTAGTCGGGGTTCGCGATATCGGTGGGGCTCAAGCCGGAGGCTCCTGGTGGCGCGTCAGGCCGGCGGAGGGCCGCGTCCCCCGCTCCGCCGCCGGTGCCCGGGGACTCGAGGCCCGCCGGTGCCCGCATCCTGATCGCAATCCAGCGATGCTACGCCACGCCGAAGCGCGGGGAAAGCACGTTCGCCGCCTTCCGTCCCCCGGAAGACCGCATTTCTGCATCGTTTCCCCCGTCGCGGCACCGTGCGGGGCCGATTTCAATCCGCAAGGGCGCAGCTGCGAAAGCCCACGAAGGGATCATGGCGTTGCGGCCGATAGAAATTGCGGAAACGCGGATGCGGAAGCCGCCGCCGCGTCGCCCACGACCCGCCGCGCATCGACCGGTGGTCGCCGAACCACGGTGCCGAGTACTCGGCGTAGGCGCCGGGAACGAAACCCGGATACGGGAGGAACGGCGTCGCCGTCCACTCCCAGGCGACCCCGCGGAAGGGGATCGCGCCACACCGCGCCGCGTGCTCCCACTCCGCCTCCGCGGGAAGGCGACGCCCCGCCCAGCGGCACCACGCCTCGGCTTCGTGCGCGTTCACGTGCAGCAGCGGCGCCGCCGCCGCCAGCGGCGTCCAGCGCTCGAAGGCACGCACTTCCCAGCCGGCCGTCTCCTGCGCCGCCCGCCAGTCCGCGGGATGCGCCCGGCCCGCCGCGGCGAGCCAGTCGCGGCCGGCCTCGCTCCACCAGCGCGGCTCGCGATAGCCCCCGTCGTCGACGAACGCCGCGAACTCGCCGCAGGTGACGGGACGCCGCGCGATCGCGAACGGCCGCAGCGCGACGGTGTGCGGCTCGCGCTCGTTGTCGAAGAGGAACCGCGCGCCGTCGTCCGCGCGCGGCCCGAGCCGGACGTCGCCGCCGTCGACGACGACGTCGCCGGCCTCGGGGCAGGCATCCTCTGCCGGCGGTGCGAACCCGGGCGGTGCGGGCAGCGAGAGCGTGTGCAGCGTCATCAGCATCGCCTCGCCGTGCATGCCCTCGTGCAGCACCGCCATCTCGACCAGGTCGAGGACGGCCCCGGGAAGCGCCGGGAGCCGCGCCAGCGTGTCGGCGAGCGTCGCGGCGAGATAGGCGTGCACGCCCGCCCAGTCGGGCAGCGGCAGCGTCCACCGCGCTTCGTGGGCGACGTGCCGCGAGTCGAACAATGCATCGGCGTCCGCCAGGCACGACGGCGCGCCGGTCGCGACGGGGTCGTCGCGCCGCCAGCGCCGGCACCAGAACTCCTGGAACCAGCCGACGTGGCCGAGCTCCCACAGCGGCGGATTGACGATCGCCAGCCGCGGCACGTCGCGCTGCGCGGGCTCGAGGTGGGCGTACAGCCGCAGCGTATACTCGCGCGCGTCGCGCAGCGCGTCGGCCAGCGCCGCGCGCCTCTCAGCCGTCGCCGTCGCGCCGGTCGCGCCGATGCCCGCTGCGTCGCCCACGTTCCTCCTCGTCACGCCGTACCTCGCGCCGGCCAACAACGGCAACTGGCGCACCGCGGCGCGCTGGTCGCGGCTCGCGGCCCCGGCGTGGTGCAGCATCGTACAACGACCCGACGAGCCGGTGCGCGGCGGGCCCCGCGACGCCGCGCGTGCGATGGTCGCGCTGCACGCGCGGCGCAGCCGCGCGGCGATCGCCGCGTGGCGCGCGCTCGCGCCGCGCCGCCCGCTGGTCGTCGTCCTGACCGGCACCGACGTCTACCGCGACGTCCCGGCCGGCGACGCGGACGCGCGCGCCTCGCTCGAGGACGCCGATCGCCTGGTCGTGCTGCAGGAGGACGCGCTCGCGCACCTGCCCGCGCGCCTGCGCGCGAAGGCGCGCGTCGTGCACCAGTCCGCGGCGACGCTGCGGCCGCTCGCGCGCAAGCCGGCTCGACGCCTGCACGCGCTGCTCGTCGCGCACCTGCGCGAGGAGAAGGATCCCGCGACGGTGTTCGCGGCGTGGCGCCGCCTGCCGCCCGGCGTGCCCGCGCATCTCGACGTCGTCGGCGCCGCGCTCGACCCCGCGCTGGGGGCGGCCGCACGGGCGCTGGCGCGCGACGACGCGCGCGTGCGCTGGCTCGGGCCGCGGCCGCACGCGTGGACGCGGCAGGCGATCAAGCGCGCGCACCTGGTCGTCGTGCCCTCGCGCATGGAAGGCGGTGCCAACGTCGTCGTCGAAGCGGTCACTGCCGGCACGCCGGTGCTCGCGAGCCGCGTGTCGGGCAACGTCGGCATGCTGGGCGAGCGCTACGCGGGCTACTTTCCCGTGGGCGACGCGGAGGCGCTCGCGCGGCGCATCGAGGCGCTGTGCCGCGACCGTGACCTGCTCGCCGCGCTCGCCGCGCAGTGTGCCGCGCGCGCGCCGCGCTTTGCGCCGCAGGTCGAGCGCGAGGCCCTGCTCCGCGTCCTCGACGAGGCGTGCTCGTCCAGCGGGACGTCGTCCGCGGATCGCTAGAATGGCGGCTTTCCACGTCCCCGGCCCCCCGGCCCGCCGATGAACGCTCCCGAACGCCCCGCGCTGCGCCTCACGTCGTTCTCACACGGCGGCGGCTGCGGCTGCAAGATCGCCCCCGGCGTGCTCGCCGACATCCTCGCCAGGTCGGCGCCGTCGATGCTGCCGAAGGCATTGCTGGTCGGCATCGAGACCGCGGACGACGCGGCCGTCTACCAGATCAACGAGCGGCAGGCGATCGTCGCCACCACCGACTTCTTTATGCCGATCGTCGACGACCCGCACGACTTCGGCGCGATCGCGGCGACGAACGCGATCTCCGACGTGTACGCCATGGGCGCGACGCCGCTGTTCGCGCTGGCGATCGTGGGCATGCCCATCAAGGACCTGCCGCTCGACGTCGTCCGCCGCATCCTGGAAGGCGGCGAGTCCGTGTGCGCGAAGGCGGGCATCCCGGTCGCCGGCGGCCACACGATCGATTCGGTCGAGCCGATCTACGGCCTGGTGGCGATCGGCGTCGTCGACCCCGCGCATCTCAAGCGCAACGCGGGCGCGCGTCCCGGCGACCGGCTCGTGCTCGGCAAGCCGCTGGGCGTCGGTGTGTACAGCGCCGCGCTCAAGAAGGGGAAGCTCGACGCCGCGGGCTACGCCGCGATGATTGCGTCGACCACCATGCTCAACACGCCGGGCGTCGCGCTCGGCGCGCACCCGGGCGTGCACGCGATGACGGACGTGACCGGCTTCGGGCTCGCCGGGCACCTGCTCGAGATGTGCCACGGCTCGTCGGCCGGCGCGCGCCTGCGCTGGTCGCAGGTGCCGCTGCACGCGGGCGTGGCCGATCTCGCGCGCGCCGGCCACGTGACCGGCGCGTCGGCGCGCAACTGGGCGGGCTACGGGCACGACGTCGACCTCGGGGCCGGGCTCGGCGACGTCGAGCGTGCCCTGCTCGCCGACCCGCAGACCTCCGGCGGGCTGCTGGTCGCATGCGCCCCCGATGCGGAGGCCGACGTCCTCGACGCCTTCCGCCGCGAGGGCTTCGCGCAGGCATGCGCGATCGGCGAGGTCGTGGCGGGGCCACCGCGGATCGCGATCGCCGCGTGACCCCGGTGGGCCGTCCCGCGGACGAAGCGGCCGCGAAGCGCACCGCACGGGACGGCCGGTGAGCCGGTCGACGCGGTCGGTCCTCGCCGTAGTCGCCGTGCTCGTCGTCGCCGGACTCGGCTACGCGACCTGGGAGCGCTTCTTCTCGCGCGCCGCGCAGCTGGCCGCGATCTACGAGGCGTGTCTCGCGGACATCGCCTCGGGCCAGGCGAAGGCGAAGGCCGCACTGCCCGGCGCGGACACGCCGCTGCGCGAGTGGTCGGGCGCGCTCGGCCGCCTGATCGACGAGCTCGCCGGCGGCATGTCCAACGCGGCCTGCGGCGCGCTGAGGGAGTCCTGCCGCCTCGACTGGGACGGCGAGCTGTGCCGGCACGCGCGCGAGCGCTACGGCGCCTGAGCCGCCCATGCCCGAGGGCCCCGAGGTGCGCCGCGAGGCACGTGGGCGCGCGGCTGCGCTCGTCGGCGTGCCGATCGAGCGCATCGACTGCCGGGTACCGCGTCTCGCCGGCGGGGCACGGCGTCTGCGCGGTGCCCGCGTCGCCGGCGTGACGTCGCGCGGCAAGGCGATGCTGATCGCCTACGACGTCGGCCTCACCGACTTCAGCCACCACCAGCTCTACGGCTCGTGGCACGTCGTGCCGCGCCCGCGCGCGGCGACCTGGCTGGTGGCGCACGCGCCGTCGGTGCGGGTGCGGGTCGCGACGCCGCGCCACGCCGCCATGCTGCTGTCGGCGACCGCGATCGAGCTTCTGGACGCGCGCGCCCTGCGCGCCGCGGGCGCGGACTTCGCCACGCTGCGCTTCGCCGCCTACGGACGCGAAGGCGACGGCTGCTACGGTTGCGGGGGCCCGATCCGCCGCACGGACGCGGCTGGCCGGGACGTGTACTTCTGTCCGCGCTGCCAGCCGGCCTGACCACTACGCAGTGCAGCGACTCACGTCCGTCACGCGATCGGCGTAGTCTTGCGACCCTTCGCTCCCCGAACCGCGAGGCCGCCATGACCGCCCTCCCGCGCGCGCACGACCCCGCGTCCGCAACCCTGCTCGACCGCTACGCCGCCGTGCGGCGGCAGACGCTCGCCCTCGCCGCGCCGCTGTCGCCCGAGGACTGCGTGGTGCAGTCGATGCCCGACGCGAGCCCGGCGAAGTGGCACCTCGCCCACACGACGTGGTTCTTCGAGACGTTCGTGCTCGCGCCGCACGTGGCCGGCTACACGCCCTTCCGCGAGCCCTACCGCGTGCTGTTCAACTCCTATTACGTCGCCGTCGGCGATCGCCATCCGCGTCCCGAGCGGGGCCTGCTCACGCGGCCGACGCTGCGTGAGGTGCAGGCCTATCGCCAGTACGTCGACGGCGCGATGCAGGCGCTGCTCGAGACCGGCCGCGGCACGGCGCTGCGCGACACCGTCGAGCTCGGGCTGCAGCACGAGCAGCAGCACCAGGAGCTCGTCGTGACCGACGTCAAGCACCTGCTGTCGCGCAACCCGCTCGCCCCCGTCTACCGCGCGCGCTGGCCGCTGCTGGCCGTCGCCTCGCGCGCGACCGGGTGGATCGCGCATCCCGGGGGCATCGTCGACATCGGGCACGGCAGCGGCGGATTCGCGTTCGACAACGAAGGTCCGCGGCACCGGGCGCTGCTGGCGCCGCACGCGATCGCGACGCACCCGGTCACCAACGGCGAGTACCGCGCGTTCATCGCGGACGGCGGCTACCGCCGCCCCGACCTCTGGTGCTCGCTCGGGTGGGACACCGTCGTCGCCCACGGCTGGGAAGCGCCGCTGTACTGGCGGCGGCGCGACGGGGACTGGCGCACGTTCACGCTGTACGGCGAGGTCGACGTCGACGACGACACGCCGGTCGCGCACGTGAGCTGGTTCGAGGCCGACGCGTACGCCCGCTGGGCGGGCGCGCGGCTGCCGACCGAGTTCGAGTGGGAAGCGCTCGCAGCCGGACAGCGCGTCGACGGCAACTTCGCCGACGGCGGCGCGCTGCACCCGCTTCCGGCCCCGGCTGCGGCGCCCGGCGCGCCCGCGCAGCTGTTCGGCGACGTCTGGGAGTGGACGGCGTCCGCCTACGCGCCCTACCCCGGCTTCCGCACGGCCCCCGGCGCGATCGGAGAGTACAACGGGAAGTTCATGTGCAACCAGTACGTGCTGCGCGGCGGGTCGTGCGCGACGCCGCGCGGGCACGTGCGCGCCACCTACCGGAACTTCTTCCCGCCGGAGGCGCGCTGGCAGTTCTCGGGGATCCGCCTCGCGAGCGACGCCTGAGCGTCGCCGCGCGTCAGGCGGCGTGGAAGACGGCGAAGTCGCCGGCGGCGTCGGTCCACCACGTCGCCGTCGCGAAGCCCGCGCGTCGCAGCAGGCGCGCGAAGTCCTGCGGGGCGTACTTGTACGAGTTCTCGGTGTGGATGCGCTCGCCGGGCGCGAAGCGCCGCGGCGTGCCGTCCAGCAGCACGACGTGCTCGTGCGCCGCCTCGAGGTGCATCTCGATGCGCCGCAGCGACTCGTCGTAGAGCGCCACGTGGCGGAACGCGGCCGGATCGAACGCCGTGCCGAGCAGCGCGTTGACGTTGTTCAGCACGTTGCGGTTGAAGGCCGCGGTGATGCCCAGCGCGTCGTCGTACGCGGCCACGAGCCGGCGCGCGTCCTTGTGCGTGTCGACGCCGATCAGCAGGCTCGCCCGGCGCTCCGGCGCCGCGTGCGCGCGCAGCGACCGCAGCAGCACGAGCGCGTCGTCCGGCGCGAAATTCCCGATCGACGAGCCGGGATAGAAGAACGCGACGTCGCCGGGCGGAAGGTCGGCGCGAAGGTCGAGCCCGCGGCCGAAGTCGGTGACCACGCCGGAGAGCGGCAGGTCGGGGAACGCGCCGTCCAGCCGTTCCAGCGCGGCGGCCAGCTCGGCGGCCGCGTAGTCCACGCCGACGTAGGCCGCGGGCCGCAGCCGCGGGATCCACCACTGCGCCTTGCGAGCGTCGCCCGCGCCGAGGTCGACGAGCGTGCGCCCGGCGCCCACGCGGGCGACGATGTCCGCCGCATGCCCGGCGAAGATGGCCGCCTCGGTACGGGTCGGGTAGTACTCGGGCGTCGCGCAGATGGCGGCGTACAGCGCGCAGCCCAGCGGGTCGTAGAAGTGCTTCGGCGCGATCGTCGCCCGCTCGGCGCGCAGGCCGGCGATCAGCTCGGCGCGGTCGTCGGCTGCCGTTGCGATCCGGTCGGTCACCGCGCGTTGCATCGGTCGGCTCGGGGGTCGGGGCGAGGTCCGGGCCGGCCGTCGAGGCGGCCCGGCGCCCGATGGTAGCGCGGCCGCTGCCCGCCCGGTGTAGGCCTCCGGGCGACAGAGCTTCGATGCAGCGTCCATGCGCCGCACGCGCCGGGCGCTGCGATAATGCTCCGATGCGAATCACGACCCTGCGCGCGGGTGCCCGGCGTGCCGCCGCGGCGCTCGCGCTCCTCGGCATGCTGGCGTCCGTCGGCGCCGCCGCCGCCGGCACGCTCCGCACGGGCAGCGGCGAGCCGGCGCCGCCGCTCGCGCTGCGCGCGCTGGACGGCGCGGACGTCCGGCTCGCCCACTTCCGCGGCCGCACGGTGCTCGTGAACTTCTGGGCGACGTGGTGCGCGCCGTGCGTCGTCGAGATGCCGTCGATCGGGCGGCTGCGCACCGCGCTGCGCGCCGAGGGCTTCGAGGTGCTCGCCGTCAACGTGCAGGAGAATGCCGCGCGCATCCGCCCGTTCGTCGAGCGCCTCGGCCTCGACTTTCCGGTGCTGCGCGACCACGACGGCAGCGCACGCCGCGACTGGGACGTGCGCGTGTTCCCGTCGACGTTCGTCGTCGGGCCGGACGGGAGCGTCGCGCTCGTCGCCGTCGGCGAACTCGACTGGGACGCGCCGGAGGTGATCGCGCGCGTGCGCGCGGTGATGCGCGGCCACGGCGCGACGCCGGCCGCGACCCGCGCCGCGCGCGCCGACGACGAAAGGAGGAGCTGATGAACCGCAGGGACTTCGTCGCGGCCGCGGTGGCTGCCCCGCTCGCCCTCGCGCCGGCCGCACGGGCGCTCGCGCAGGACCGCAAGTTCGCGCCCGCGCCCGGCCGCTGGCGCACGTTCGAGGTCGTCGCCCGCCTGGACATCGCGCAGGCGGCGGGTGCCACGCAGGCCTGGGTGCCGGTGCCTTCGGTGCGCTCCGCCTGGCAGCAGCCGTCCGAGCCGACCTGGCGCGGCAACATGCGGGAAGCGACGCTCGTCGCCGACCCGGTGTACGGCGCGGGCATGGTCCACGCGCGCTGGGACGACGGCGTGGCGGCGCCCTCCGTCGAGGTCGCGTGCCGCGTGCGCACGCAGGACCGCGCGGTCGACTGGGGCCGGCGCGGGACCGCCGCCGCCGATCGCGCGGAGCTCGCGCTCGCGCTGCGCGCCACCGAGCTGATGCCGCTCGACGGCATCGTCGGCCGGACGGCGGACGAGGCCACGCGCGGCAAGCGCACGGACGTCGACAAGGCGCGCGCGATCTACGACTGGGTCGTCGCCAACACGCACCGCGAGCCGACCGTCCGCGGTTGCGGCGTCGGCGACATCCGCGCCATGCTCGAGACCGGCAACCTCTCCGGCAAGTGCGCCGACATCAACGCGCTGTTCGTCGGCCTGTGCCGCGCGGCCGGCCTCCCGGCCCGCGACGTCTACGGCATCCGCGTCGCCCGCTCGGCGTTCGGCTACCGCGAGCTCGGCGCGGGCAGCGACGACGTCACGAAGGCGCAGCACTGCCGCGCCGAGGTGTGGCTCGACGGCTACGGCTGGGTCGCGATGGATCCGGCCGACGTGGGCAAGGTCATGCGCATGGAAGCGCCGCAGTGGCTGAAGGACCCGCGGCATCCGCTGGTCGCGCCGGTGAACGCGGCGCTGTTCGGCGGCTGGGAGGGCAACTGGATGGCGTACAACGTCGCGCACGACGTCGCGCTGCCCGGCTCGCGTTTCGCGAAGGTCGGCTTCCTGATGTACCCGCAGGCGGAGACGCGCGGCGAGCGCGTCGACAGCCTCGACCCGGAGACGTTCCGCTACCGCATCAGCGCGCGCGAGATTCCCGCCTGAGCGCGTCGGGCGACCGGCAGCCGCGCGGCGGCGACGAGCGCTTCGGCCTCGAGGACGCGGCCGGGTTCCTGATCGTCGACGGGGCCGACGCGGCGCCGGCCGCGGGCCGGCAGGCCGCGTGGTACTTCGCCGGCGAGACGGTCGCCGTCCCGCGCGAAGGCGCGGCCGCCTGCGCCCCGGCCGTGCGTCCGATGCACGACCTCATCCGCTGGAGCGATGCGCACCCGTCGCGCGCACCGCGCGAGCGTGCCCCGCTCGTCTGGATCGGCGACGCCGTCCGCGTGTCCGGCGCGCGACTTGCTCCCGACGCGCAGTCGTTCGCCGCGTGCGGCCGCTCGCATCCGCTGCGCCTCGCCGGGCGCCTGGCAAGCAACCGGTCGTGGTTCGACGCGCGCTCGGCGGCCTTCTACGCCGCGCACGACGCGCTGCTGCGCGGTCGCTGGGACGGCGGCACGTTCGTCGCGCGCTCGCTGTGGCCGCAGCCGTGGCGCCTGGGACCCGGGCCGCCGCCGCTGTCGTCCGCGCGCGCGGCCGCCCCGGCGGGCGTGCGGGAGATGATGCGATCCGGCGGCGACGGTTTCGCGGCGGCGACGCTGTGGCAGCGCGAGCCGGCGACCGCGTGGACGGGAAAGGCCGTGCTCGCGTTCGTCGTCAACGGCGCACAGGGCGACGACGACGAGGCGCACGCGGGCCACTTCTCGATCGCGACGGGACGCATCGCCGGCGACGGCGCCATCGCCGACTGGTTGGTGAACAGCTTCTACGCGCTCGACGTCGTCAGCGAGAAAGGCATCCTCGCCGCGCCCGTGCCGCTCGAGCGCTACCAGGCCGACGTCAACAGCGGGCAGTCGTGGTACCGGCCGACCTGGGCGCTGGTCGCGGTCCTCGACGACGAGCGCGCGGCCGTGCGCGTCCAGTCCGCGCTGAACCGCACGTTCCGGCAGTTCTGGCGCGGACAGCTGCCGTACTACCACCCGACGGACAACTGCACGAGCATCGCCGTCGACGCGCTGCGGGCGATCGGGCTCGGCGTTCCGCTGCGCGGGCCGACCGCGCGGCTGGGCGCGTGGCTCGCGCTGCCGTGGCTGGTCCTGCGCGAGCGCAGCCTCGCCAACGCGAAGCTCGCCTACGACTACCTCGTGACCGAGCGCACCCGCCTGCTGCCGGCGGTGGCGCTGGACGCCGTTCTGGAGGCGCTGGCGACGCTCGCCGACGGCCGGCGCCCGCCGCACGGGGCGCTCGACCGGGAACTCGCCGCCGACCTGGCTGCGCTCGCGTGGCTCGCGATTCCGCAGCTCCCATCGAGCCGCGCGCCGGGACGCGAGCCCGCCTTCTCGCTCGCCGAGTACCGCGCCCGCGTGCCGTCGGACCCCGCGCAGCGCCAGATCATCCCGCTGCCGCCCCGCGTCCTGCCCGACGCGCTGCGCGACGACGACCTGCCGCCGCCGCTGCCGCACCCTTCGGACGCCGCGGTGCGCTGGTGGCTGGTGGCGCCGCTCGCCCTGGCCGCGCTCGCGCTCGCCTTCGGCGGGTAACGCTTCGTCGCGTCGGCACCGCGGTGCCCTTGACAGCGAATATATTTCGAGTATTATGGAAGTGTGGAAAACAACAACGGGAGCCCGACCATGACCGATGAAGCCCGCTCGTTGAAGGCGCTGGTGCGCGACAGGTACGCGCAGGCGGCGAGGCAAGTCGCCGGCGGTCGCGCCTCGTGCTGCGGCAGCGGCGTGTCCGCGGCGTGCTGCGATCCGATCACCTCGAACCTCTACACGGCCGCCGAGGCCGGGACGCTGCCGGCCGCCGCCGTGCAGGCGTCGCTCGGCTGCGGCAACCCGACGGCGCTCGCGGACCTCCGGCCCGGCGAGGTCGTGCTCGACCTGGGCTCCGGCGGCGGCATCGACGTGCTGCTGTCGGCGCGGCGCGTCGGCCCGACGGGCAAGGCCTACGGGCTCGACATGACCGACGAGATGCTCGCGCTCGCGCAGGCCAACCTGCGCGCCAGCGGCCTGACGAACGTCGAGTTCCTCAAGGGCGACATCGAGGCGATCCCGCTGCCGGACGCGAGCGTCGACGTGATCGTCTCGAACTGCGTGATCAACCTCGCGGCCGACAAGGACCGCGTGCTGCGCGAAGCGTGGCGCGTGCTGCGTCCCGGCGGCCGCTTCGCCGTCGCGGACGTCGTCGCGCGCGGCGAGATCCCGGCCGCGGTGCGCCGCGATCTCGAGCTGTGGGCCGGCTGCGTCGCCGGCGCGCTCACCGACCGCGAGTACGAGGCAAAGCTCGCCGCCGCCGGGTTCACCGGCGTCGGCATCGAGGTCACGCGGGCATACGGCGCCGGGGATGCGGAGGCGTTCCGCTCGGCCGTGCCGGGCGCCGACGCGGGCGCCGTCGCGGGACGCTTCGTCAGCGCCTTCGTGCGCGCGACCAAGCCGCTGCCGTCGAGCTGACCGTGGAGCGGCGCGGTGCGGCGGCGTCAGCGCCGCGCACCGCGCGCCCGGGGCGACGGGACGGCGACCGTGGCCGACACCGGCTCGCAGACCGCGGGGCCGCAGGAGCCCAGGACGCAGCAGTTGTCGGTCAGGTAGCGGATCAGGTCGTTCATCGTCGCGACGTTCGCGCTGTACCAGACGAAGCGCCCGTCCTGCCGCTGCGCGAGCAGACCGGCGCGGTGCAGCTCCTTCAGGTGGAACGACAGCGTCGCCGGCGGCAGGTCGAGCTTCTCCGCGATGACCCCCGCGGACAGGCCGTCGGGCGCGTGCTGGACCAGCAGGCGGAAGATCGCGAGGCGGCTCGACTGGGCGAGCGCGGCGAGCGCGGCGAGGACCTGCGGCGTTTCCATCGTCTGCGAATTATGGGGCTGGCACGACGCGGGGCCAAGCGGCGGCGCGTCCGTGGAACCGGTTTTCGCGTTCGCTAGAATGGGCTGCATGCCGGTGCGATCCGACGACTCCCCGGCCCCGTCGGGGCACGCGCAGGCGCTGTCGCGCGGCCTCGCGCTGCTCGAGAGCCTCGCCGCGACCGACGGCGGTGCCACGCTGACGGCGCTGGCCACCTCGCTCGGCCTGCCGGCGCCCACGGCATTCCGGCTGCTGGCCACGCTCGAGCGCGCGGGCTTCGTCCAGCACGACGCGCACGGCGTCTGGCGCATCGGCGTGCGCGCGTTCCGCGTCGGTAGCGCGTTCCTCGAGCACCGCGACCTCACCGCGCAGGCGCTGCCGCACCTCGCGCGGCTGATGGAACAGTCGGGCGAGACCGCGAATCTCGCGGTCCCGAGCGACGGCGAGGCCGTGTTCATCGCGCAGGTCCAGTGCCGCGAGCTGATGCGCATGAGCGTCAAGCTCGGCGCCCGCGCGCCGATGCACGCCTCCGGCGCCGGGAAGGCCGTGCTCGCCGCGCTCGATCCGCAGGCGGCCGCGCGCGAGGTCGCCCGCGCGCCGCTCGCGCGCTTCACGGCGCACACGATCGTCGCGCCCGAGGCACTGCACGCCGAGCTGGCGGCCACGCGCGCCCGCGGCTACGCGGTCGACGACGAGGAGCACGCCCCCGGCCTGCGCTGCGTCGCCGCTCCCATCCTCGACGAGCACGGCCATCCGTGGGCGGCGCTGTCGCTCGCGGGCCCCACCGGGCGGCTGACGCGCGAACGCGTTCCTGCGCTGGGCGCCCTGGTGGCGGCCACCGCCGCGCAGCTGACGGCGGACCTCGGCGGGCGTCCGCCGGCGCGCGGCGCGAACTGACGATCAGGCCGCGCCGGGCTTGCGTGCCCGCGGCGCCGCCGCCCGCTCGGCCTGCGCCGCCCCGAGCAGATCGACGCCTACCTCGCCGGCCTGCGCAAGGCCGGACTGCCGCCGTGACGCCGCCGGCGCGTCAGCGCGCGCCCGGCAGCACGCCGCGCGCGGCGAGCGCCTTCACGATCACGTCCGCGAACCCCGGCGCATCCTGCCGCACCGAGCGCGGCTCGTAGGTCTCGGTGACGCCGGTCCACACGACGCGGCGCGTGGCGGCGTCGAAGACGGTCGTCTCGACGACGGCGATGTCGTACTGCCGTACCTCGGTCGCCGGGTACCAGCCCGAGTACCAGCCGTACCATCCGGGCCCCCAGGGCGCGAAGGCCGGACCGGCGGGGATCATCGTCGTCGTCACGCTGGTGCGCCGGTCGAGGCTGCGGATCCTGGACATCAGCAGGGCGTCGGCGCCGGACGCCTTCACCGCGCGATCGAGCTCGGGCTCGGGCACCTTGCCGCTGTCCGGCATCAGGCGGTACGCCGGGATCGCCTCGACGCCGGTCGCCGCGACCTTCGCGGCCATGATGTCCTCGAACACGCGCCGGTCCGTCGTGTCGCGCGACACGCCGAGGACGAGCAGCTTGCGGAACGCAGGCCCCTGCCACGACGCGTCGGTCCAGGCGTCGCGGATGGTGGTGGACGCGCAGCCGGCCAGCGCGACGGCGGCGGCGAGCAGGACGAGGCGGCGATGCATGCGGTCTCCTAGGGCCTGTTCACGCTATGGCCGCATGCGCGAAGGGTCGCGCCCGCGTGTCCATCGCGGCGCTCGCCGCCGCGAATGCCGAGCGTACTCGCAAGGCGAGCACAACGAGGGGCGCGCGGGCGCGCCCCGTCCCTCCGGGCTGCGGCGAACAGGGCCGTGGGCGTTGTTGCAGGTCCTCGCCGGGTTCCCGACCCGCCTTGCGCCTTGCGCCTTGCGCCTTGCGCCTTGCGCCTTGCGCCTTGCGCCTTGCGCCTTGCGCCTTGCGCCTGGCCCACGGCCCCTTTTCGCTTCGCAGCGCGCTTGTGTCCATGGCGTGAACAGGCCCTAACGGCCCGTGAACGTCGGCGGGCGCTTCTCGAGGAACGCGGCGATGCCTTCCCGGCGGTCGTCGCTGGCGGCGAGCAGCGCGAACGCCTGGCGCTCGGCAGCGAGCGCCTCGGCGAGCGGCGCCTCGAAGGCGCGCAGCACCGCCTCCTTGGCCAGCCGCACGGCGAGCGGCGGCTTCGCGGCGATGACGGCGGCGAGCTCGACGGCACGCGCCAGCGCGCTCTCCGGCTCGTCGACCTCCACGGCGAGGCCGGCTGCGAGCGCCGCGTGCGCGGCGATCGGCTGCCCGGTCAGCACCATCTGCATGGCCAGCGCCTTCCCGCACGCGCGCGCCAGGCGCGCCGTCCCGCCCGCGCCGGGGATCAGGCCGAGGTTCACCTCGGGCTGGCCGAACCGGGCGTTCGTGCCGGCGACGACGAAGTCGCAGGCGAGCGCGAGCTCGCTTCCCGCGCCCAGCGCGTAGCCGCAGACGGCCGCCACCAGCGGCTTGGGGAACGTCGCGATCGCGCGCCAGTGCCGCTGGCGCTCGTGCACGAGGATGTCGAGCGGCCCGAGCGGCTGCATCTCGCGCACGTCGGCCCCGGCGGCGAACACCTTCGGGCCGCCGGTGATCACGACGGCGCGGGTCGCGTCGTCCCCGGCGGCCTCGGACAGGACGGCAGCGATCTCGCGCAGCGTCTGCGTCCGCAGCGCGTTGCGCACGTCCGGCCGCTGCAGCGTGATGCGCGCCACGCCCTCCGCGGGGCGGTCGACGACGATGTCCTGCGGCGCGGCGTTTCCGCTCATCGCGCCAAGTGTAGCAACGCCGCGCCGCTCCGGGCGTCAGCGGTGCCTGAACGAAGGCTTGCGCTTCTCGACGAACGCGCGCATGCCCTCCTTGCGGTCCTCCAGCGCGAACGTCGCGTGGAACTCGCGCCGCTCGAACAGCAACCCTTCGGCGAGCGAGGACTCGTGGGCGCGGTTGATCGCCTCCTTGATCTTCAGCACCACCGGCAGCGAGAACGACGCGATCTTCTGCGCCATCGCCATCGTCTCGTCCATCAGCCGATCGGCCGGCACGACGCGCGCGACGAGCCCCGCGCGCTCGGCCTCGGCCGCGTCCACCATGCGCCCGGTCAGGCACCAGTCCATCGCCTTCGCCTTGCCGACGGCGCGCGGCAGGCGCTGCGTGCCGCCCATGCCCGGCATCGTGCCGATCGTCACCTCCGGCTGGCCGAACTTCGCCGTGTCCGCGGCGACGATCAGGTCGCACATCATCGCCAGCTCGCAGCCACCGCCCAGCGCGTAGCCCGCCACCGCGGCGATGACGGGCTTGCGCACCGTGCGCAGCGCCTCGTAGTTCTTCGTGATGTAGTCGTCGCCGTACACCTTCGCGTAGCCCCAGTCGGCCATCGCGCCGATGTCGGCGCCGGCGGCGAACGCCTTCTCGCTGCCGGTGACCACGATGACCGAGATGCCGGAGTCGTCGTCGAAGGCGCGCAGCGCGGTCGCCAGCTCCGCGGCGAGCGCATCGTTCAGCGCGTTGAGGCGCTGCGGGCGGTGGAGCGTGACGATCGCGACGCGGTCGCGGGTGTCGGTCAGGATGTGGTCGTAGGGCATGCGGCGCGGACTCGTCAGGGGCGGGAGGGGTCGAAGTGCTTCGCGAGCCCCTGCCAGCAGCGGTAGTACTCGGGCTGCAGCTGCGCCGATTCGAGCGCCGCGCGCGTCGGGAAGTACGGCAGGCAGGTCTCGACCATGAACGCCATCGTGTCGCGGATCACCGTCGGCTTCGAGGTGTCGATGCGGCTCTGCTCCTCGAAGGTCCTCGCGTCGGGGCCGTGGCCGGTCCAGCTGTTGTGCAGGCTCGCGCCGCCCGGCTGGAAGCCCTCCGCCTTGGCATCGTAGACGCCCTCGATCAGGCCCATGAACTCGGAGGCGACGTTGCGGTGGAACCACGGCGGCCGGAACGTGTCCTGCATCGCGAGGATGCGCGGCGCGAACACGACGAAGTCGATCGCGTCCACGCCCGGCACCGCGCTCTGCGACTGCAGCACGAGGAAGATCGACGGGTCGGGGTGGTCGTAGCTGATCGAGCCGATGACGTTGAAGCGCTTGAGGTCGTAGCGGTACGGCGCGTAGTTGCCGTGCCACGCGACCACGTCGAGCGGCGAGTGGTCGATCGCGGCGACCCAGCGCTGGCCCATGAACTTGGTGACGAGCTCGAAGCGGCCTTCGCGGTCCTCGTAGGCGGCGACCGGCGTCTCGAAGTCGCGCGGGTTCGCGAGACCGTTGCTGCCGATCGCCCCGAGGTCGGGGATGCGGAACAGGCTGCCGAAGTTCTCGCAGACGTAGCCGCGCGACGGCCCGTCGGGGAGCTCGGCCGCGAAGCGCACCCCGCGCGGAATGACGGCGATCTCCGTGGGCGCCACCTCCAGCGTCCCGAGCTCGGTGCGGAAGCGCACGCGGCCCTGCTGCGGCAGCACCAGGAGCTCGCCGTCCGCATTGGCGAAGTAGCGTCCCTCCATCGAGCGGTTCGCGGCGTACAGGTGGACCGCGCAGCCGCTCATCGACGCGGCGCTGCCGTTGCCGGCCATCGTCACCCAGCCGTCGATCCAGTCGACCGGCTCGGCGGGGATGGGCAGCGGGTCCCAGCGCATCTGGTTGGGGGGCACGACGGTGTCGCCGAACGCGGCCACCACGCGCCCGCCGTCCACGCGGCGGAATGGCTCGTGCATCGCGCCGGGCCGGATGCGGTAGGTCCACGTGCGGCGGTTCAGCCAGCGGGGCATCGTGAACGCCGTCCCGGAGAGCTGCTCGGCGTACAGGCCGTACGGGCACCTCTGCGGCGAGTTGCGGCCGACGGGAAGCGCGCCGGGCAGTGCCTCGGTCGCGAACTCGTTGCCGAAGCCCGTCATGTAGGCCAGCGCAGCGCCGGCGAGCGTGGGCCGTGTGGCCTGGACCTGCGTGGTCGTCGCTAGGGTCATGTCGTCATGCCTCCAGGAAAGACACTGGGTCCCCGCCTTCGCGGGGACGACGATGCCACTCGAGCCGCCGCACGGGCACGCAGTGTCTCCGTCCGTCGTCGTCCCCGCGGAGGCGGGGACCCGGCGTCGTTTGTCGGGTGCACGGCAATTTTCCCGTTGCACAGGCACCACGACGGGCAAGGAATACCGCGAGCTTCGCGCCTGCGCGACAACGACGGGCGTGCACGGCCGGACGCCCGCTCGCCCTGGAACGTCGTCGCGCGCGGGCTCACGGCTCGCCGATCCCGCCGCGCGCGGCGGCGAGCGCCTGCGCGAGCACCTCGCGGTCGCCGATGTGGTTGGCGAGCAGCAGCACGAGCTTCGCGTTGACCAGCGCGCTCTCGCCGTCCGAGAGCCCGCGGTGCGCGCCGATCAGCTCCTCGTAGAAGTCGTCCGGAGCGGAGAGGTTCGGCTCGGTGTTCAGCGTGCCCATGGGTCGCTCCGGTCAGTCGTTGCAGGTGGCGCGCGCCATCGCCGCCCGCACGCGCGCGGCGTCGAACGCGCGCCAGCGCGCCGCGACGTGCTGGTCCGGACGCAGCAGGACGATGGTGCCGAAGCGCCCGTCGTAGCGGCGCGCGACCAGTCCCTCGCGGTCCTCGATCACCGTGGCGCCGGCCGTCGCGCCGCCGCCGACCTGCACCACGCGGCACGGGATCGGCGCGTGCGCGAGCGCGGCGACGTCGGCCCCTCCCACCGCGTTGCCGAACGCGAGCAGCGTGAAGTCGTTGCCGACGTGGCCGAGCAGCCAGTCGCCGAGGGGACCTGCGACCGGCGCGTCGGCCGCCGGCGCCCCGGGGATCATCGCGCCCGGCGTTCGCGCGAAGTCGGCGTCCGTATCGGGCGTGTTCAACGCCGAGTCCGCGAGCACGGCCGGCACCGACAGCCGCCCGCTGTTGACCAGCCGGCGCGCGAACGGGTGCTCCTTCGCGAGCTCGAGCACTGCGTTGCGGAAGGTGCGCGACGCCGCGCTCTTCGGCGTGATGAAGTCGGTCGCGCGCGTCGAGTTGCGGATGTTCTCGTCCGCGGCGAACGTGCGCTCCGCGTCGTAGCTGTCGATCAGCCGCTCCGGGGCGCGGCCGGCGAGCACCAGCGCGAGCTTCCACGCGAGATTGTCGGTGTCCTGGAAGCCGCTGTTCGCCCCGCGCGCGCCGAAGGGCGAGACGAGGTGCGCGCTGTCGCCGGCGAAGACGACGCGGCCGTGTCGGAACGACTTCATCCGCCGGCACTGGAACGTGTAGACGCTCGCCCACTCGATCTCGAACTTCGCGTCCGGGCCGAGCATCGCGCGCAGGCGCGGCAGGATGCGCTCCGGGCGCTTCTCGTCCTCGGGATCGGCGTCCCAGCCGAGCTGGAAGTCGATGCGCCACACGTCGTCCGCCTGCCGGTGCAGCAGCACCGACTGGTCCGGATGGAACGGCGGATCGAACCAGAACCAGCGCTCGGTCGGGAAATCCGACTGCATGTGGATGTCCGCGATCAGGAAGCGGTCGCGGAACACCTGTCCCTCGCTTTCGAGCCCGAGCAGGTGGCGCACCGGGCTGCGCGCCCCGTCGCACGCGATCAGCCACCCCGCCTGCATCGTGTACGGCCCGTCGGGCGTGTCGACCGTCACCGTCGCGCCGTCGGCGTGCGGCACCACGCCGGTGACCTTGTTGCGCCAGCGCAGGTCGATCGCGGGCAGCTCGCCCGCGCGCTCGACCAGGAACTGCTCCAGCCAGTACTGCTGCAGGTTGACGAACGCCGGCCGGCGATGGCCGGTCTCCGGCAGCAGGTCGAAGCGGTAGGCCAGCGCGTCGCGTAAGAACACGCGGCCCACGTTCCAGCCCACGCCCTTGTCGACGATGCGCTGGCCCACGCCCAGGCGGTCGAGGATCTCCAGCGCGCGCTTGGCGTAGCAGATCGCGCGCGAGCCGACCGATACCGTCTCGTCCTCGTCGAGCACGACGCAGCCGACGCCGTGCAGCGCGAGGTCGATGGCGAGCGCGAGGCCGATCGGCCCGGCGCCGACGATCACCACGTCGTGCCGCGCCGGCGCGCCGTCCTGGTCGGCGTGGCGGCGGTAGGGGTAGACGGGGTTGGTGTACGTCTTCATGCGGAAGAGCGGCGATCGGCGATGGGCGATGGGCGATCGGAGAAGCTCGAGCCGCCGTCCGGCGGGCGACAGGCCCATCGCCCGTCAGCCATCGCCCATCGCCCATCGCCTATCGCCCGTTTCCCTCCAGCGCCTCCCACATCTCCTGGTCCCGCTGCGCCGTCCAGACGCGCGGGTCGCGGTACTGCGTGGCCTCGTCGTAGGCGCGCGACACGTCGAACGGCAGGCAGTGGTCGAAGATCACCCAGTGGCCGAAGCGCGGCTTCAGCGCCTCGTAGGTCTCGCGATAGACGGTGCGCAGGTCCTTGCCCGCCGCGGCGCCGCGCCGGACGGACTCGAACATCGCGGTGACGAACGCACGCGTCCCGTCGAGCCCCGCCCTCACCTCCTCGGCGGTGCGCAGCGCAGCGCCGCGCCCGGGGACGAGCTTCTCCGCGCCCAGTGCGGCGACGGCGTCGAGCGTCGCCGGCCAGTCGGCCAGGTACGCGTCGCCCGTGTACGGCGTCGCGTCGTACTCGACGAGGTCGCCCGAGAACAGCACGCGGTCCTGCGGCTGCCAGACGACGGTGTCGCCCTTCGTGTGGCCGCGTCCCAGTTGCATGATCTCCACCTGCAGCTTGCCGAGCCACAGCGTCAGGCGCCGCTCGAAGACGAGCGTGGGCCACGTGAGCCCCGGCACGGACTCCACCGCGCGGAACAGCCGCGGGAAGCGGCCGATCTCGCTGCGCATGTCGGCCTCGCCGCGCTCGACGATCAGGTCGTAGGTGTCGCGGCTCGCGATCACGTGCCCGGCGCCGTACGCCGACGCCCCCAGCACGCGCACGGCGTGGTAGTGCGACAGCACCACGTAGCGGATCGGCTTGTCGGTGACCTCGCGAATGCGGCGGATCACGTCCTGCGCCATGACCGGCGTGGCCTGCGTGTCGATCACCATCACGGCGTCGTCCCCGACCACGATGCCGGTGTTCGGGTCTCCCTCGGCGGTGTACGCGTAGGCGTGGTCCGAGAGCTTGTCGAACGAGACCCGCTTCTCCTCGAGGTCGGCCTGCGAAGCAAATGCCTTCTGCGTCATGCGTTCATCCTCCGGGGCGTGCCGCCCGGGCAAGCATACCCCGGACGGCGGCGGGGCCGCCCGGCCCCGGTGTTACACCTATGCGAATGCATTTGATATTATCCGATCGACGGGCGCAGCGCAACCGCGCCCCGCGGGAGCGGCGATGGCGAAGGCGCAGCGGGGAATCCAGTCGATCGAGGTGGGCGGCGCGCTGCTCAAGGCGCTCGCGGCCGACGGACGCGCGCTGTCGCTCGGCGACCTCGCGCGGCGCGCGGGCATGACCGCCGCGAAGGCGCATCCGTACCTGGTGAGCTTCGGCAAGCTCGGCCTCGTCGAGCAGGAAGCGGCCTCGGGCCGCTACGCGCTCGGGCCCTTCTCGCTGCAGCTCGGGCTCGCGAGCCTGCAGCGCCTCGATCCCGTGCGGATCGCGCTGGCCGAGGCGGCGGGGCTGGCCGACGCGCTCGGGCAGACGGTCGCGCTCGCGGTGGCGGGTTCGCACGGGCCCACGGTCGTGTCGCTGACCGAGTCGCGCCGCCCGATCCACGTGAACATGCGCGCCGGCACCGTGATGTCGCTGACCAACACCGCGACCGGGCGCGTGTTCGCCGCCTACCTGCCGCGTGCTGAGGTCGAGCGGCTGATCGCGCGCGAGGCCGGCGATGGGGAAGTGCTGACCGCACCGCGCGGCCGGCGTCCTTCCCCGACGGATCTCGACCGGCTCGCCGACGAGGTGCGCCGCCACGGCCTCGCGCGCACCACCGACCGCCCGATCCCCGGCGTCAGCGCCCTTTCCGCGCCCGTCTTCGACGCCTGGGGCCGCCTCGCACTCGCCATGACCGTCACGGGGCCCACGGGGACGCTCGACATCGCGTGGACCGGAAGCGCCGCGCGCACGCTCGCCGCGGCGGCGAAGCGCGTGTCCATTCGGCTCGGCGCACCCCTCTGACACGCAGTTCCGCGTGGCGCGCGCCCGGGGGCAGCAGCGCCGGAGCGCGGCGCGGCACGGCGTCCGATCGTCGCGTCGGACGTCGCGGCGGCGCGACGCGAGCGCGCGCGGGCTCGGCACGGCCCGGAGGGCGGCGTTCGGCGAGGGCGGAAACGTTTCGTGGCGTCCGGCCGCCACGTCGTGCTTCGGAAGCACGGGCGCGCGCCAGGCCGCCTGGTCCCACGACCCGCGCAATTCCTTCCATCCCCGGCGTGCACTCGGCGTGCGCGACGTGGCGGCGATGACGGCCCCGCCGCCCCCGGCTCGCGAAGCGCGCCCGCAGGCCACGACGACGTTCCCGTTTCCAATCATGGTCTTCGCGGACGCCCGCGCGTGACGCCGCGCACGCGGCGCCAGCCGACGCATCGGGGCCCCGCCGTAGGATGCGCGTGGCATGCGACCTGCATGCATGTACCTCACCGGAGCAGCCGCACCCCGGTCCGCTGCCCGGGACATCGACGCGCCCCTCGTGAACGCGCTCCACGGCATCCAGTCGGCGCTCAATCCGCAATCGCCGCAAGCGTCCGCGATCGCCGAGCTCGCATGGCTGCTCATCGGCGGCGCGGCGGCAATTTTCGCGGTCGTCATGGTACTGGCGGCACTCGCCGTCTGGCGCCACCCACGCTGGCTCGGCAGCAGGAATGCGATCGTGATCGGGGGCATCGCCGTGCCGATGCTCGTCTTGTCGGGCCTGCTGGTCCACAGCGTCACCCGGATGGGTGGACTGACCGACCGCGGCGACGCGTCGCTGCGCGTCGAGGTCGTCGGCAAGCAATGGTGGTGGCGCGTGCGGTACCTGACGGCGTCAGGCGCGACCGACTTCGAGACCGCGAACGAGCTCCGGGTCCCGGCGGGGTCCTCCGTCGAGGTCGCGCTTGCCTCCGACGACGTGCTCCACAGTTTCTGGGTTCCGAACCTTGCCGGCAAGCTCGACCTCGTTCCGGGTCGCGTGAACCGGCTCCGCTTCACCGCGACCAACACTGGAACCTGGCGCGGTCAGTGCGCCGAGTACTGCGGCGGCCCGCATGCACTGATGGCGTTCCACGTGATCGCGCTGCCGGTCGCCGACTTCGAGCGCTGGGCCGAAAGGCAGCGCGCGCCGGCGGCGACGCCGCCGCCGCCGGCCTTCACCGCCCACTGCGCCGTCTGCCACACGTTGCGTGGAACGCCGGCAGGCGGCGACCGCGGCCCCGATCTGACGCACGTCGGCGGGCGCATTGCGCTGGCGGCTGGCATCCTCCCGAACAACCGGCAGGCAATCGCGACGTGGATCACGTCCAGCCAGCACGTCAAGCCGGGGAACCTGATGCCTTCGTTCCGGACGCTCCCGGCGGTCGCGGTCGCCGAGCTCGCCGCCTACCTCGAAGGGTTGGAGTAGGACGGTGGCCAGGCACCCGGGATGGTCCGCCGACGTGTCGATCCTCGCGGTGGCCGCGAACGCGGGTGTGGCGCGAACCGCCATCCGTGACGACCGCCCCGACCGCGGCTTCGACGAAGCGTCCGGCACTGCTTCGATCGACGCCACGGCGCTCGTGATCGTCACGGGCGCTGCCGGACCCGCCGGACACGATCGGATCCGATGAGCGACGAGCGCGCGCTGCCGCTGCCGAACCCCGGCCCGCGTCCCGCAGGCGAGGTGGAGGAGCTGCGTCGCATCTGGGCCGCTCCGAAGGGGCTGCGCTTCCTCACGGTCATCAACAACAACTACATCGGCGTGCTCTACGTCGGTGCCGCGTTCCTGTTCTTCGTACTCGCCGGCATCCTGGCGCTGATGATGCGCACGCAGCTCGCGGTCGCCGAGAACGACCTCGTCGGCCCCACGCTGTACAACCGGCTGTTCACGATGCACGGCACGGTGATGATGTTCCTGTTCGCCGTGCCCGTCGTCGAGGCGATGGGGGTTCTCCTTCTTCCCAACATGCTGGGGGCCCGCGACCTGCCCTTCCCGCGGCTCTCCGCGTACGCCTTCTGGGCGTACTTCATCGGGGGCACGGTGTTCTTCGCGAGCCTGTTCGTCGGCTGGGCCCCGGCCGGCGGGTGGTTCATGAATCCGCCGCTCACGACCGAGTACTTCTCGCCCGGGTTCAACGAGGACTTCTGGCTGCTCGGCATCGGGTTCATCGAGATCTCGGCGATCGCCGGCGCCATCGAGATCATCGTCGGCGTGCTTCGCACGCGCGCGCCCGGCATGACGCTGGCACGGATGCCGCTGTTCGCCTGGGCGATGCTCGTGTTCGCCGTGATGATCATCCTCGCGTTCCCGGCGGTGATCCTCGCCACTGCGCTCCTCGAGCTGGAGCGCGCGTTCCACTGGCCGTTCTTCACCGCCGAGGCCGGCGGCGATCCGCTGCTCTGGCAGCACCTGTTCTGGTTCTTCGGCCACCCGGAGGTCTACGTCATCTTCCTTCCCGCGGCGGGCATGGTCTCGATGATCGTTCCCACGATGGCCGGCCAGCCGCTCGCCGCGCAGCGCCTCGTGATCCTCGCCCTGGTGGCCACGGCGTTCCTGAGCTTCGGCCTGTGGGTGCACCACATGTTCGCCACCGGCATCCCCGGGATCTCGCTCGCCTTTTTCGAGGCGGCGAGCATGGCCGTGGCGATCCCCAGCGGAATCCAGGTGTTCGCGTGGATCGCGACGTTCGCGCGGGGTCGCGTCCGGCTGGCGGTACCGACGCTCTTCGTGCTCGGCTTCCTGTTCATCTTCGTGCTCGGCGGCCTGACCGGCGTCATGGTGGCCGCCATTCCGTTCGACTGGCAGGCGCACGACACCTACTTCGTCGTCGCGCACCTGCACTACGTGCTGATCGGCGGAATGGTGTTCCCGCTGTTCGCCGCCTTCTACTACTGGATGCCGTACACGAGCCGCTTCCCGCTCTCGGAGCGCGTCGGGCGCTGGGTCTTCGGGCTCCTGTTCGCGGGCGCCAACCTGACCTTCTTCCCGATGCACGTGCTCGGGCTCGCGGGCATGCCCCGCCGCGTCTACACCTACCAGTCGGGCCTCGGATGGGACGCCATCAACCTCGCCTCCACCGCCGGCGCGTTCGTGATCGCAGCCGGCGTGCTGCTCTTCCTCGTCGACGTCGCCCGCAGGTTCCGCATGTCCGCGGAGGACAACGCGGGCGACGTCTGGGGTGCCGGGACCCTGGAGTGGCTGCCGGGCGGCAACTACAGCAACCGCAGCATTCCCGTCGTGACCGGCCGCTACCCGCTGTGGGAGCAGCCCGGCCTCGCGAAGGACGTCGAGGAAGGACGCTACTACCTGCCCAACGCGCCCACCGGAACCCGCGAGACGATCCTGACGAGTCCGCTCGAGGCGACGCCGCAGGTGCTGATGCGCATGCCGGTGCCGGGCTGGGCGCCCCAGGTCGCCGCCTTCTTCACCGCGGCGTTCTTCATGCTGCTCACCGTGAAGCTCGTCTGGCTCGCCGCCGCATGCGGCCTCGTCGCCGTCGGGGCGCTGCTTCACTGGGGCTGGAGCCTCGACCCGCCGCCGCTTCCCGACGCGGTCGACATCGGAGGCGGGATCCGCCTCCCGGCCTACGCGAGTGGACCCACGTCGCAGGCATGGTGGGCGATGGCAATCCTGATGCTGACGGCCGCGTCGCTGTACGCCTGCGCGATCTTCTCGTACCTCTACCTGTGGCTGGTCGCGCCGGGCACGTGGCCGGACGCCTCGGCGCTGCCGCGGAGCAGCTATCCGGTCGTCTCCGCCGTCCTGCTCGTCGCGAGCAGCGCGGCGTTCGGCTCGGCGAACGGCAGCCTCGCCCGCGGCGCCACTCCGGCGCCGGCCATCGCCGCGGCGATCGTGCTCGCGCTGGCCGGCTTCGGTACCGAGTTCGCGTCGCACCTCGCCGTCGATCCCAGGGCCTCGGCGTACGGGGCCGTCGTCCACCTGTTCGTCCTCCTCGGCGGGTTCTTCGTCGCCGTCGCCGTCGTCCTGGCAGCCTTCGCGATGGCCCGCCGGCTCGCCGGGAAGCTCGATCGCGTCCGGCGCGTCACCTTCGACAACGCCCGCATCTTCTGGCACTACGTCGTGGCGCAGAGCCTCGTCGGGCTACTGCTGCTGCACGGCTTTCCACGTCTCGCCGCGCCCTAGTGCCCCGAGTCGGAGGTTCGTTGAAGAATGGATCGATCGTGAACGAGCCGGCGGCGCAAAGGCGACGAAAACGGATGCGCTGCGCGAAGCGGCCCGAAGCGGATATCGCGAATATCGGCGAGGGCCGCGACACTGCAGCGCGCCGTTCTTCGCTCGCCTTTGTGCAACGAACTTCCGACTCGGGGCACTAGCATGGGATCCGGGCTCCACGCACTGCGCATCGCCGCGGGCATCGTCCTGTGGGCCGTGCACTTCGCCCTGGTCTACGGATCGACGGCGTTCGCATGCGCACGTGGCGCCGCGGCTGCCGTTCCGTGGATCATCGGCAGTGCAACCGTCGTGGCGGCGTTGCTGGCGGCCGCGATCGCCGCCGTCGAGTGGCGCCGCCGGGAAGCGTTCGAGTCCTGGCTCGCGTCGGGGCTCGCCGCCGTGGCGTTCTTCGCCATCGTGTTCGAGGGCGTCCCCGTGCTCTTCCTCGCGCCATGCGCCTGATCGTGCTCGCCGCCGCCCTGTCGTCCGGTCTTGCCCACGCGCATGCGGTCGACGCTCGTCCCGACGCCTACGCCGTCGCCGCGTGGGCGGTGCTGGCGGCGGCCGCTCTGGGCTACGGCGCGGCATGGCGGCGCGGCGCCGCGTTGCGTGCGCGGAACGCGGCGGCGTTCGGGGGAGGCTGGACGGCGCTGGCGCTCGCGCTGCTCGTCACGCCCGATGCGCCGGCGCCGTTCGCGCTGCACATGGTGCAGCACGAGCTGATGATGCTCGCCGCACCGCCGTTGCTGATCCTCGGGCGCCCGTTCACCGCGCTGGCCTCCCTCGCGCCGCGGCCGCTCGTCCGGGGAGCGGCCATCCCGCTGCGCGTGCCGCCGCTCGCCGCCTGGGGATGCCATGCAGCGGCGTTGTGGGTCTGGCACGTTCCCAGGCTCTTCGACGCCGCCGCGGCGTCGCCCCACCTCCACGCGCTCCAGCACGCCACGTTCTTCGCAAGCGCCCTGCTGTTCTGGTGGACGGTGTTCCGCCGCCTGCGACGCGGGACCGCCGTGTTCTACATCCTCACGACGTTCATGCACACGGGCGCGCTGGCGGCGCTGCTCACGTTCGCACCCGCCGCCCTGTATGCCGACACGCCGCTCGCCGAACAGCAGCTCGGCGGCCTGATCATGTGGGTGCCCGCCGGATTCGTCATGCTCGTCGCGGGACTCGTCGCGTTCGACCGCCTGCTGGTGGAAAGGCCGTGAGGGCTGCCCCGGCACCGCCGGCGCCGACGCTCGGGGCGCACGCGACGCGGGACAGCGTTGCGAGCCGCGCGGGCGCGCACGCGCGGCGTGCCGCCCTCGCGGCCATGCTGGCAGGCGCCGCGTGCGCGGTCGCCGGCTGCAGTGGGGGAAGTGCGGCGGATGCGCCGGGGGATGTCGAGAACGGGCGCCTGCTGCTGCGCCAGTTCGGCTGCGGCTCGTGCCATGCCATCCCGGGCGTCGCCACCGCGCGCGGCCGGGTCGGTCCTCCGCTGGACGCCATTGCGCGCCGGGTCTACCTCGCCGGCGTCATCCCCAACACGCCGGACAACATGGTGCGGTGGATCCGCGACCCGCAGGCGCTCGTGCCCCGGACCCTCATGCCGGATCTGGACGTGAGCGAGCCGCATGCCCGCGACATGACGGCCTACCTGTACACCCTGCGATGAAACCTGTCTTCGCCACGCTCGCCGGGCTCATGATCGCGGGGGCACTCGCGGCCGCTGCCGTGGTCGGCCTGGGGCTCTACGACATCTCGGCCACCGACCAGCACCTGCAGCCGACCTACCGCCTGCTCGACGCGTCGATGCGCAGCTCCGTCGCACGCCGGGCCCGTAGCATCGTCGTGCCCGGGCTCGAGGACGCGGCGCAGCGTGACCACGGGATGGCGCTGTACGACGCGAATTGCGTTCCCTGCCACGGTGCGCCGGGCGTGGCGCCCGAGCCGTTCGCGCTGGGGCTCACGCCCGCTCCGGCGAATCTCGCCCACACGGCGCGGGAATGGTCGGCGGCGGAGCTCTACTGGGTGGTGCGGCACGGCATCAAGATGACCGGCATGCCGGCGTGGGCGTATCGGCTGCCCGACGACGATCTGTGGGCCATCGTCGCGTTCCTGCAGGTCCTGCCGTCGATGCGTCCGCAGGACTACCGGGCGCGAACGGGCCGCACCGACCCGCCTCGTGCGCGCGAGGCCGCGGAGGGCAAGGCGCGACTGCCCGGCGATGTCGCCCGCGGCAAACGCGCGATCCAGCAGTACGCGTGAGTGACTTGCCACCAGATCCCGGGCATCGTCGGCGCGAACGCCCCGGTGGGACCGCCGCTTCGCGGCGTCGCGCAGCGGAAGATCCTGGCCGGCGTGCTCCCCAACACGTCCGCGAACCTGGTGCGCTGGCTGCGCGCGCCGCACGGCGTCAGTCCCGCAACCGCCATGCCGGACCTCGGCCTCACGCCGCAGCATGCGGCCGACATCGCAGCCTATCTCTCCACGCTCGACTGACCGGCGCGGCCGGCGGCATCGATCGTCGACGCACACGACGGCGCGCGCGACCGGGCGTCATCGCTGCGGCGCAGCGTCGCGACGACAGAACGCGTAGCGCCCCCAACGCGAATGTCCGCAGAGCTACACGCGCTCCAGCGCCAGCGCGATCCCCTGCCCCACGCCGATGCACATCGTCGCCAGGCCGTAGCGCGCGCCGCGCTTCTCGAGTTCGACGAGCGTCGTGGCGGCGAGCCGCGCGCCCGACGCGCCCAGCGGATGTCCGAGCGCGATCGCGCCGCCGTTGGGATTCACGTGCTCGGCGTCGTCCGGCAGCCCGAGCATGCGCAGCACGGCCAGCGCCTGCGCCGCGAAGGCCTCGTTGAGCTCGACCACGTCGAACTGCGCGACGCGCATGCGCAGCCGTGCCGCCAGCTTCTCGCTGGCCGGCGCGGGCCCGATGCCCATGATGCGCGGCGCGACGCCTGCAGTGGCCATGCCCATGACGCGTGCACGCGGCGTGAGCCCGTGGCGGCGGGCCGCGGCTTCGCTCGCGACGATGAGCGCGCACGCCCCGTCGTTGACGCCGGACGCGTTGCCCGCGGTCACCGTGCCGTCGGGACGCACGATCGGCTTCAGCCTGGCGAGCGCTTCCAGCGTGGTCGCGCGGGGGTGCTCGTCGCGGTCGACGACCAGCGCTTCGCCCTTGCGCTGCGGGATGGCGACCGGCACGATCTCGGCGGCGAGGCGGCCGGAGGCCATCGCCGCCTGGGCGCGCTGCTGCGAGCGCAGCGCGAACGCGTCCTGGTCGGCGCGGTTCACGTTGAACTCGGCCGCGACGTTCTCCGCCGTCTCCGGCATGGCGTCGATGCCGTGGCGCGACTTCATCAGCGGATTGACGAAGCGCCAGCCGATCGTCGTGTCCTCGATCCGCGCGCTGCGCGAGAACGCCTCGGCGGCCTTCGCCAGGACGAACGGCGCGCGCGTCATGCTCTCGACGCCGCCGGCGATCGCCAGCTCGATCTCGCCCGCGCGGATGGCGCGCGCCGCGCTGCCGACCGCGTCCAGCCCCGAGCCGCACAGCCGGTTGATCGTGGCGGCCGGGACGGAGTCCGGCAGCCCCGCCAGCAGCGCCGCCATCCGCGCGACGTTGCGGTTGTCCTCGCCGGCCTGGTTCGCGCAGCCGTACCACAGGTCGTCGACCGCCGCCCAGTCGACGCCGGCGTGGCGCTCCATCAGCGCGCGGATCGGCGTCGCGGCGAGATCGTCGGTGCGCACCGCGGCGAGCGCGCCGCCGTAGCGGCCGATGGGCGTGCGCACGGCGTCGCACAGGAAGGCCTCTCGTGAGCTCATCTGGTCGCTCCGTCCGGTCACTTGGGGCGCCGGTCCACGACGCGCTTCGCCTTGCCGATCGACCGCTCGATCGAGCCGGGCGCGGCGACGCGCACCTCCGCGCTGATGCCGATCATCGACTTGATCAGGTGCTCGAGGCGGCGGCCGGCCTCGTCGCCCTCGGCGAAGCCCGACTGCGGCGTGCGCTCGACCAGCACGGCGACCTCGTCGAGGTGCTTCGGCCGCGACACCTCGATCTGGTAGTGCGGCGCGAGCACGCGCTCCTTGACGATCAGCTCCTCGATCTGCGTCGGGAACACGTTGACGCCGCGGATGATCAGCATGTCGTCCGAGCGGCCCGTGATCTTCTCGATGCGCCGCATCGAGCGCGCGGTCGGCGGCAGCAGCCGCGTCAGGTCGCGCGTGCGGTAGCGGACGATCGGCAGCGCCTCCTTGGTGAGCGAGGTGAACACGAGCTCGCCCTTCTCGCCGGGCGGCAGCACGGCGCCGCTCGCCGGGTCGATCACCTCCGGGTAGAAGTGGTCCTCCCAGATCGTGAGCCCGTCCTTGGTCTCGATGCACTCCTGCCCGACGCCCGGGCCGATCACTTCCGAGAGCCCGTAGATGTCGATCGCGTCCATGCCGCACTTCGACTCGATCGCCTCGCGCATCGCCGGCGTCCACGGCTCGGCGCCGAAGATCCCGACCTGCAGCGGGCAGGTGCGCGGGTCGCGGCCCTGCCGCTCGATCTCCTCGGCGATCGCCAGCATGTAGCTCGGCGTCACCATGATGATCTCCGGCTCGAAGTCGTAGATCAGCTGCACCTGCCGTTCGGTCATGCCGCCCGACATCGGGATGACCGTGCAGCCGAGCCGCTCCGCGCCGTAGTGCGCGCCGAGGCCGCCGGTGAACAGGCCGTAGCCGTAGGCGACGTGGACGCGGTCGCCCGCGCGGCCGCCGGCGGCCCGGATCGAGCGCGCCATCACGCTCGCCCACATGTCGACGTCGTTGCGCGTGTAGCCCACGACGGTGGGCTTGCCGGTCGTCCCCGACGACGCGTGCACGCGCACGACCCGGTCGCGCGGAACGGCGAACATGCCGAACGGATAGTTGTCGCGCAGGTCGGACTTGGTCGTGAACGGGAACTTCGCGAGGTCCGCGAGCGTGACGAGGTCCTCGGGGCGAACGCCGGCCGCGTCGAACTTGCTGCGGTAGTGCGCGACGTTGTCGTAGGCGTGCTGCAGCGACCAGCGCAGGCGCGCGAGCTGCAGCGCCTCCAGCTCGTCGCGGCTCGCGCGCTCGATCGGCTCGAGATCGCCGGGCGCGGGGTGCTTCACGGGCATGCCATCCTCCTCCTGCTTGCGCGTGGCCGAGGCGGCCCGCGCGGGGTTACGCCTCCTCGACCACGTGCCCCTTGATGCGGTAGCTCTTGCCGCGGAAGAGCGCGATCTTCTCGCCGCGCTGGTTCGTCACTTCGATGTCGTACACGCCGGTGCGCCCGCTGGCGCTGCGCTCGTGCGCGTGCGCCGTCAGCTCGTCGCCCTCGCGCGCCGGCGCGAGGAAGTCGATGCTGCAGCCCGAGGCCACGGTGACCAGGTTGTAGCTGTTGCACGCGTAGGCGAAGGCGCTGTCGGCCAGCGTGAAGATGAAGCCGCCGTGGCAGATCCCGTGGCCGTTCAGCATGTCGCGGCGCACGCGCATCGCGACGCGCGCCTCGCCGGGGCCGACGTCGAGCACGCGCAGGGCCAGCGCCTGCGACGCGTGGTCGTTCGCCCACATGGCGTCGGCCACCCGGCGCGCCAGCGCGGCGGCCTCCTCGCTGCTGCGTTGCGGATGATGCTCGCCCATCGTGCGCTCCGTGTCAGTGCGCGAGCCGGCCACCGGTCGCGCAGCGCCGCGCGATCAGCGGCGAGAGCCGGTAGCGCGGCTCGCCGTAGTGCTCGTGCATGTGGCGCAGCGCGTCGCGCACGACCGCGGCGCCGAGCGCGTCGCCCCAGGCGAGCGGCCCGCGCGGGTAGTTCACGCCCTTGCGCATCGCGAGGTCCACGTCGGCGGGCGAGGCGATCCCCTGAACCACCGCGTCGGCCGCCTCGTTGGCCAGCATCGCGACCATGCGCAGCACCGGCAGCCCGGCGACGTCGTCGACGGGCGAGACCGCGAACCCGGCGGCCTGCAGCGCGCCGACGGCGGCGGCGTACGCCGCGTCGGTGCAGGTGTCCGCGCGCGCGACGGCGAGCCGCGGGGCGGCGGCGTAGTCGAGCGCGAGGTCGAAGGCGACGAGGTCGCGCACCCCGCACGCGGCCGCGCGCGCAGTGGCCGTGCGCCCGTCCGACAGCGCGAGCCACGCGCCGCCCGACTCGAGGGCCCCGCCGGGGAACTCGGGTCGCGCCGCGCGGCGCTCCACGCCGACGCCGTGCGCCGACAGCCGCTCCGCCAGCGGCTGCGCCACGCCGAGGTCGCCGCAGGCCGCTACGCCCGGCGGCGCCGGCATCGGCGGCAGCGTGCACGGCGCGGGCGGCTGCGCCTGCGGCCCGTAGTCGTAGAAGCCGCGCCCCGCCTTGCGCCCGAGGAAGCCCGCCGCGACCATCTCGCGCTGCGCCACCGACGGGGTGAAGCGCGGGTCGTGGAAGTAGCCCTCCCACACGCCCTGCGTGACGGCCAGGTTCACGTCGTGGCCGATCAGGTCCATCAGCTCGAACGGGCCCATGCGGAAGCCGCCCGCCTCGCGCAACACGGCGTCGAGCGTGGCGGGATCGGCGGCGCGCTCGGCGAGCATGCGCCACGCCTCGGCGTAGAACGGCCGCGCGCAGCGGTTCACGATGAAGCCCGGCGTCGACGTGGCGTGCACGGGGGCCTTGCCCCACGCCTGCGCCGTGGCGTGCACGCGCTGCGCGACCGCCGGATCGGTGGCGAGCCCGCTGACCACCTCGACCAGCGGCATCAGCGGCGCCGGATTGAAGAAGTGCATCCCGACGACGCGCCCCGGATGGCGGAGGCCCGCGGCGAGCGCGGTGATCGACAGCGACGACGTGTTCGTCGCGAGGACCGCGTCGCGGGCCACGACGACCTCGAGCTGGCGGAAGAGCTCGCGCTTGGCCTCGAGGTCCTCGACGATCGCCTCGACCACGAGCTGCGCGGAGACGGCGTCGCCGGTCGCGTGGATCGGCTCGATGCGTCCCGCGGCCGCCGCCGCGTCGGCGGCGGCGAGCTTGCCCTTCTGCGCCAGCGCGGCCAGCGTGGCCTGCAGCCTGCGCTTCGCCTCGTCGGCCGCGCGCAGGCGCGCGTCGAAGAGCAGCACGCGGTGCCCGGCCTGCGCGGCGATCTGCGCGATGCCCGAGCCCATCGCGCCGGCCCCGAACACGGCGACGACGGTGTCCTTCGGCAACGGGTCCATGCGCGGTCGGGTGGCTAGCGACCGGTGAAGCGCGGCGCGCGCTTGGCAGCGAAGGCGGCGACGCCCTCGCGGTAGTCGTCGCCGAAGCCCAGCTCGCGCTGGAGGTCGCGCTCGACGTCGAGCTGCTGGTCGAGCGTGCGCGCCGACGCGCCCTGGATCGCCTGCTTGATCGCCGCCAGCCCCCGCGTCGGGCCCGACGCGAACTGCGCGAGCAGCGCCTCGGTGGCCTCGGGGAGGTCGGCGTCGTCGACGCACTTCCAGATCAGCCCCCAGTCGGCCGCCTGCTGCGCGGGGAGCTTGTCGCCGGTCAGCGCCAGGCCGAGCGCGCGCGCCGTGCCCACCAGCCGCGGCAGGAAGTAGGTGCCGCCCGAGTCGGGGACGAGGCCGATGCGGCAGAACGCCTGGATGAAGCTCGCCGACTTCGCCGCGATCACGACGTCGCAGGCCAGCGCGATGTTCGCCCCGGCACCCGCGGCGACGCCGTTGACGGCGCACACCACCGGCATCGGCAGCCCGCGCAGCCCGAGCACCAGCGGCTTGTAGTTGCGCTCGATCGACGCTCCGAGGTCGACGGGCGCCGTCCCCGGCGCCACCGCGCGGTCGGCGAGGTCCTGCCCGGCGCAGAAGCCGCGCCCGGCGCCGGTGAGCAGCAGCACGCGCGCGGCGCCATCGCCGCGCACCCGGCCCAGCGCGTCGCGGACCTCCTCGTGCATCCGGTCGTTGAAGCTGTTGAGGCGGTCGGGACGGTTGAGCGTCAGGCGGGCGATGCCGTCGGCGACGGAGAACAGGATGTGCTCGTAGGCCATGGATGGCGGGAGGGGAATGGGGACTCGGGATTGGGGATTGGGGAATCGCGATTGACGAACGGGGAGTGACGAGCCGGGTGGGCGCGACGGCGGCAGACGAGCCTGCCGAGTGCAAGGCAACTCGCCGGCCGCGCGATCGGGCTCGGGCGCCCTATTCCCTAGTCCCCATTCCCCATTCCCCGCTCCCGAACATTCACAGATGCTTCCGATGCTGCACGACGCGGAAGCGCCCGGCGACGTACGCCGCGTCGGTGAGCGCGGCGTTCGCCGCGGGATTCGCGCCGGTGCCGTGGAAGTCGGAGAACGCCGCCGACTGGTTGACGAAGACGCCGGCGGTGAGGTTGATCGACAGCGCCACGCCGGCGTCCTCCGCGACGTCGATCGCCTCGTCGACGACGCGCGGATCGGTCGCGTAGAGCGACAGCGTCAGCGCACCGTGCTCCTTCGCGGCCGCGCGCGCGATGGCGAGGCTCTCGGCGGTGTCGCGCGTGGCGATGACGAACGCGATCGGCCCGAACCACTCGGCCAGGTACTTGTCGCGGTCGGCCGCGTCGAGCTTCACGATCAGCGGCGTGCGGATCGTGGCGCCGGGAAACGACGGGTGCGCGATCGCCCGGCTGTCGAGCACGACCGTGCCCAGCGCGCGGGCGGCGTCGATGCGCCGCGCGACGCCCTCGTTCTGCACCGCTCCCAGCACCTCCACTGCGCGGGCGGGGTCGGCGAGCAGCTTGCCGACGCCGTCGGCCAGCGCGGCGGCGACCTCGGCGAACGGCACGGTCCCCGACGGCGTCCGGATGCCGCCGGCCGGCACGTAGATGTTCTGCGGCGCCGTGCACATCTGGCCGGTGTAGAGCGACAGCGAGAAGGCGACGTTGCGTGCGACCGCACCGAGGTCGTCCGCGGAATCGACGACGATCTGGTTGACGCCGGCCTTCTCGGTGAACACCTGCGCGTGCTTCGCGTGCTGCTCGAGCCAGGTGCCGTTCGCGGTGCTGCCCGTGAAGTCGATGAGCCTGACCTCCGGCCGCATCGCGAGCGCGCGCGCGACGTCGTCGCCGGGCTCGTGCGCGACCAGCGTGACGACGTCGGGATCGAAGCCGGCCTCGCGCAGCACTTCGCGCGCGATGCGCACGGAGATCGCGAGCGGCAGGATCGCGCCCGGGTGGGGCTTCACCACGACGGCGTTGCCGGTGGCGAGCGAGGCGAACAGCCCCGGGTAGCCGTTCCACGTCGGGAACGTGCAGCAGCCGATCACCAGTCCCACGCCGCGCGGCACGATGCGGAAACGCTTTTCCATGCGGATCGGCTCGCCCTTGCCGGCCGGCTTCTCCCACAGCGCGCCCTCGGGAATGCGCCGCATCTCGTCCCACGCGTAGGCCACCGCCTCGAGGCCGCGGTCCTGCGCGTGCGGCCCGCCGGCCTGGAAGGCCATCAGGAACGCCTGGCCGGTGGTGTGCATGACGGCGTTGGCGACGAGAAAGCTCGACTTGTTGATGCGCTCGAGGATCTCGAGGCACACGCCGACCCACGCCTGCGGCCCGGCCTTGCGCCAGCGCGCGTGCGCCTGCGCGATGCCGGCGAACAGCGCGTCGAGGTCGGCCTTCGGGTAGTCGATGCCGAGGTCGAAGCCGTACGGCGAGCGCTCGCGGCCCGTGCGGCCCACCGTGCCCGCCTGGTCGAGTTCGAAGGGCTTGCCGCGCAGCGCCTCGAACGCGGCGCGGCCGGCCTCGGCTGCGCCCTCGCCGTAGACCTTCGGGCTCGCGGACTCGGGATAGGGGCTCCAGTAGCCGCGCTCGGCGATCGCCTGCAGGGCGCGCTCCAGCGTGGCCTCGTGCTTGTCGAACAGCGGATGCGTCACGGCGTGCTCTCCTCGTCCTGCGGAACCTGCGACTTTAGCCCAAACCCGGTCCGGTCTCGATCGCCGGCGTCGCCCGGCGCGGATCCCGGACCGCGGCTCAGCCGGTGCCGGTGTCGTCGAAGTTGACCGTCACGCGGTCGGTCGCGGGGTAGCTCTGGCAGGCGAGGATGAACCCGCGCGCCACCTCGTAGTCCTCCAGCGCGAAGTTGACGTCCATGTCGGCCTCGCCCTCGACGAGGCGGCAGCGGCACGTCGAGCAGACGCCACCCTTGCACGAGTAGGGCAGCTCGACGCCGTGGCGCAGCCCGCCCTCGAGGATGCTCTCCTTCGTGCGGTCGAGCGTGAACGTACGCGTCGCGCCGTCGAGGATCACCGTGACCTCGGTCTCGGTCGCGCTGCCCGGCGCCACCACCGCCGGCCGGTGCGCGTGGCGGGGGATGCTGGAGGCGAAGCGCTCGACGCGCACCTGCGACGCCGGATAGCCGCGCGCGGCGAGCACCTGCTGGATCGAGCGCATCATCGCGTCGGGACCGCAGAGGAACACCACGTCGACGTCGTCCAGTGGCGCCCAGTGGTCGAGCAGCGCCGCGGCGCGCTCGCCGTCGATGCGCCCGTGCAGCAGGTCGATGTCCTGCGTCTCGCGCGAGAGCACGTGCACGAGGTTGAACCGGGTGAGGCAGGTGTCCTTCAGCGCGGCCAGCTCCTCGCGGAACATCACGGTTCCCGAGGCGCGGTTGCCGTAGAACAGCGTGAACTGCGACCCGGGCTCCGTCGCCAGCACCGTCCTGGCGATGGACAGGATCGGCGTGATGCCGCTGCCGGCGGCGAAGGCGACGTAGTGCCGCGCGGCCGACGGGTCGCGCGGCGGGCAGAAGTGCCCCATCGGCGGAGTCACCTCGAGCGTGTCGCCCGGCTGCAGCCGCTCGTTCGCGTAGGTGGAGAACGCGCCGCCCGCGCAGCGCTTGACGGCGATCCGCAGCGCGTCGTCCTGCACGGCCGAGCACACCGAGTAGGAGCGGCGCACGTCGTCGTCGCCGATGCGCGTGCGCACGGTGACGTGCTGCCCCGGCTCGTAGCGGAACTGGTCGGCCAGCGCCGGCGGCACGTCGAAGGTGATCGCCACCGCGTCGCGCGTTTCGCGGTCGATGCGGGCAATGCGCAGGGGGTGGAAGCGGCTCATGGGGTGCGCGGGAGGGGCGAAGGGCGATGGGCGATGGCAAGCGGCCGATCGGCTCCCTTCTATCGCCTATCGCCTATCGCCCTCGCCTTTCAGTGAGGCTTGAAGTAGTCGAACGGCTCGCGGCACGCCTCGCAGCGGTAGAGCGCCTTGCAGGCGGTCGACCCGAACTGCGCGACCAGCGTCGTGTTCGTCGCGCCGCACCGCGGACAGGGCACCGCTTCGCGCGCGCGGCGCAGCGGGCTGATGCCGGCGACGTCGACGCGCGCGGCGGCGCCCGGCGGCGCGATGCCGAACGCGCGCAGCCGGCCCCTCGCTTCCGGCGCGATCCAGTCCGTCGTCCACGCCGGCGCGAGCGCGACCTCGACGTCGAATGACGGCACGCCGGCGCCGCGCAGCGCTTCCCGGATCCCGTCCATGATGAGGTCGGTGGCCGGACAGCCGGAGTAGGTCGGCGTCACCACCACGCGCAGCCGCTCGCCCTCCCAGCGGACGTCGCGGACGATGCCCAGCTCGACGATCGACACCACCGGGATCTCGGGATCGGGCACGCGCGCGAGCGCCTGCCAGATCGCCTCCGGCGTCGCGCGCACGCCGCCGCGCAGCGCCGCGAGGTCGCCCGCCTCGGCGGCGGCCGCCACCGCCTTCTGTTCCGCCGTGGTCATCCGCTCACCACTTCGCGTCCGGGTAGGCGCGCTGCAGGAACTGCATCTCCGCGAGCAGCCGCCCGAGGTGCTCGGTGTGCACGCCCGCGATCCCGCCCTTCTGCATCCAGCCGTCCGCGGGGCGCGCGAGCGTCGCCTCGGCGAGGACCGCGGACACGCGCGCATCCCACGGCGCCTTCAGCATCGCCGGGTCGACCGCGATGCCCGCCGCCGCCAGCGGGTCGCCGGCGGGCGCTGCAGTGAACATCTCGCCCGTGTACATCCACAGGCCGTCGATGGCGTCCTGCATGCGCGCGTGCGACACGTCCGTCCCGTCGCCCAGGCGGATCACCCAGTCGGCGGAGCGCTCCGCGTGGTAGGCCGCCTCCTTCGCGGCCTTCGCGGCGATCCCCGCGACGCGCTCGTCCGCCGACGCGGACAGCGCGCGCAGCAGCAGCAGGTGCCACTGGTCGAACAGGAACTGCCGCGCGAGCGTGTCGGCGTAGTCGCCGTTCGGCTGCTCGACGAGCAGCAGGTTGCGGAACTCGTGCGCGTCGCGGCGGAACGCGAAGGCGTCCTCGTCGCGGCCCGTGCCGGCGATGCGCGCCTCGACCTCGCCTGCGTAGCCGTACCACATGCGCGCCTGGCCGAGGAGGTCGAGGCCGACGTTCGTCGACGCGATGTCCTCCTCGACGACCGGCCCCTTCCCCACCCATTCGCCGAGGCGCTGGGCGAGCACGAGGTCCGTGTCGGCGAGGCGGAGCAGGTAGTCGAGGAGGGAGGCGTCGGGGGGCATGCGAGGGAGCAAAGGTGGGAATGGGGAATGGGGAATGGGGGCTGGGGAATGGGGCACCCTCGTCCCTCATCCCTCATCTCCCATCCCGCCCTCTTCAGATGTGCTTCACCTCGTCGGGCATCGGGAAGAACGTCGGGTGCCGGTAGACCTTGCTCTGCGCGGGCTCGAACAACGCCTCCCGGTCGCCGGGCGACGAAGCGACGATGTCCGCCGAGCGCACGACCCAGATCGACACGCCCTCGTTGCGGCGCGTGTACACGTCGCGCGCGTTGCGGATCGCCATCGCCGCGTCCGGCGCGTGCAGGCTGCCCGCGTGCTTGTGCGCCAGGCCGTGCTGGCTGCGGATGAACACCTCCCACAACGGCCACTCTTTCGACATGGGGTCTCCAAACTGGGAATGGGGAATGGGGAATGGGGAATGGGGAATGGAGAATGGAGAATGGAGAATGGGGAATAGGAACGGGGAATGGGGAATCGGGAATGGGGAATGGTGTCGGAGTCCGCGTACCCGAGGCCGGAAAGCCTCGGCGTCCGAAAGCCCTGGACTCCACCTCGCATCCTCGTGCCGTCTCCTCCCTCGTCGCCGCCCCAGCAATCCCCTATTCCCTAGTCCCCATTCCCTCCTCCGGCCCCTCCTCTCACGCCGCCTTCCGCGCCGCGCGCTTCTCCGCGTGCGCCACCGCCGCCTCCCGCACCCAGGCGCCGTCCTCCCACGCCTTGACGCGCGTGCGGATGCGGTCGCGGTTGCACGGCCCGTTGCCCTTGAGGACGTCGTAGAACTCGCGCCAGTCGATCGGGCCGAAGTCGTAGTGGCCGCGCTCGGCGTTCCAGCGCAGCTGGGGGTCGGGGACGGTCAGGCCCAGGTAGTCGGCCTGCGGGACCGTCTGGTCGACGAAGCGCTGGCGCAGCTCGTCGTTGGACAGGAGCTTGATCTTCCACTGCATCGACTGGGCCGAGTGCACGCTGTCGGCGTCCGGTGGGCCGAACATCATCAGCGACGGCTGCCACCAGCGGTCGAGCGCGTCTTGCGCCATCCGCTTCTGCTCCGGCGTCCCTTGCGCCAGATGCATCATGATTTCGTAGCCCTGGCGCTGGTGGAAGCTCTCTTCCTTGCAGATGCGCACCATCGCGCGCGCGTAGGGACCGTACGACGTGCGCTGCAGCGGCACCTGGTTCATGATCGCCGCGCCGTCGACCAGCCAGCCGATCGCGCCGATATCGGCCCAGGTCAGCGTCGGGTAATTGAAGATCGACGAGTACTTGACGCGGCCTGCGTGCAGGTCGGCGATCAGGTCGTCGCGCGACACGCCGAGCGTCTCCGCGGCCGAGTACAGGTAGAGCCCGTGCCCGCCCTCGTCCTGGATCTTGGCCATCAGGATCGCCTTGCGCTTGAGCGTCGGCGCCCGCGTCACCCAGTTGCCCTCGGGCAGCATGCCCACGATCTCCGAGTGCGCGTGCTGCTGGATCTGGCGGATCAGCGTGCGCCGGTAGTGCTCGGGCATCCAGTCCTTGGGCTCGACCTTGACGTCGGCGTCGATGCGCGCCTGGAACGCCTGCTCCTCCGGCGTCATCGCCGCGGCGTCCTTCACGCTGCGCACGCCGGTGTCGACCATCTGCGCGTACATGGGCCTCTCCCGCCGCCCGATCGGGGCGGCACGGGACACATGATACGCAAATTGCTGCTTACCTGTAAAGTCTGTATCATGTTGCCGTGCGCGACGTCCCCGACCCTGCGATCGCCCGGTGGATCCGCCGCGAGCTCGCCTCGCATCCGCCTCGCGCGCGCTCCCTGGTCGTCACCGTGTGGGGCGACACGCTCGCGCCGCACGGCGGGGAGGTCTGGCTGTCGACGCTCTTCCGCCTGCTCGCGCCCTTCGGCGCCAGCGAGCGGCTCGCGCGCACGGCCGTGTTCCGGCTCGCCCGCGACGGCTGGCTCGAGGGCCAGGCCCGCGGCCGCCGCACCCGCTACCGCCTGACGTCGGACGGGGCGCGGCGGTTCGCGCAGGCCTACCGCCGCGTCTACACGCCGCCGTCGCGGCCGTGGGACGGTTCGTGGGACGTGGCCGTGCTGCCGCCCGAGGCACTCGACGCGAAGGCGCGCGCGCGGCTGCGCGACGACCTCCTCTGGAGCGGCTTCGCCGCGTTCGCGCCGGGCGTGTTCGCGCGGCCTTCGCGCGACGCCGGAGCCGACGACGCGCTCCGCTGGCCCGGGGGCGCGCTGCGCTTCGCCGCGCGCGACGTGCCCGCGGCGAATGGCGCGACGTTGGCGGCACGCGCGGACGACGCGTGGTCCCTGCCCGCGCTGGCCGTCGAGTACCGCGCCTTTCTCGGCCGGTTCCGCCCGCTGGCGGCGGCAGTCGCAGGCGCGGCGCGGCCCACGCCCGAGCAGGGCTTCGTCGTGCGCACCCTGCTCGTCCACGAGTACCGGCGCGCGCGGCTGCGCGATCCGCAGCTGCCGCCGGAGCTGCTCCCCGCGGACTGGCCGGGCGCGCAGGCGTATGCGCTGTGCCGCGACGTCTACCGCGCCGCCGAGCCGCTCGCCCGCGAGCACCTCGCGCGGGCGCTCGACGACGAGGGCGAGGCCCTGCTGCCCGCGCTGCCGGAGTTCCTCACCCGGTTCGCGCAGGAGTGACGCGCGACGGCGACGGCGCCCCGCGGCGCTTCGCCGGCGGCGGCAGCACCGCGCGCAGCAGCCGCTCGGCGTCCGCCTCGGACATGTAGCGCGGCACCGGATAGCTCGTGTCGGCCTCGCGGCACGCCGCCTTCGCGAGCGCCGGGATGTCGTCCTCCCGCAGCGCCTCGACGTGCCTCGGGATCGCGAGGTCGCGGTTCAGCCGCTCGATCGAACCGACGAGCCGCTCCGCCAGCACCGACGGCCGCGTGCCCGCGCGGCCGACGCCCGCGTGCACGGCGAGCGCGGCGAGCCGGCGGGTCACCGCGGGGGCCTCGAAGCGCAGCACGTGCGGCAGCAGGATCGCGTTCGCGAGCCCGTGCGGAACGTGGTAGCGGCCGCCGAGCTGGTGGGCGATCGCGTGGACGTTGCCCACGTTGGCGCGCGTGAACGCCAGGCCGGCGTAGGTCGCCGCCAGCGCCATGCGCTCGCGCGCCACGAGGTTGCGTGGCTGCCGGTAGGCGACGCGCAGGTTGCCGTAGATCAGTCGGACCGCCGCGAGCGCCATGCGGTCGGAGTGCGCGGTGGCCCACTTCGACACGTAGGCCTCGACCGCGTGCGTGAGCGCGTCCAGCCCCGTGGCGGCGGTCACCGGCGTCGGCAGCCCGGTCATCAGGGTGGGGTCGAGCGCCGCCATCGCGGGCACGAGGCGCGTGTCCGCGATCACGTGCTTGCGCCCGCGCGCCGGATCGGAGATGACCGCCGCCACCGTCACCTCGGAGCCCGTGCCCGCCGTCGTCGGCACCGCGTACAGCGGGACGGGCGCGCGCAGGCCGCGGAAGTAGCCGACCAGCTTGAGCGGCGGCTTGCGGTTGGCGACCGCCAGCGCGATCGTCTTCGCGGCGTCCATCGGCGAGCCGCCGCCGAAGGCCACGATGGCGTCGCACCGCTGCCGGCGGTAGAACGCGATGCCCTGCTCGATCAGCGGGACGGGCGCGTCCGGGGTGATTGCGTCGAACACCGCGTGCTTCGTGCCGCCGGCCGCGAGCGCGGCGATCAGCCCTCGCGCGAGGCCGAGCTGCGACACGACGCGGTCGGTCACGATCAGCACCTTGCGGTGGCCGAAGCCGGCCAGCGCCTCGCCCAGGCGCGCGCTCGCCCCCGCGCCGACGAGCAGCACCGGCTGCGGGATCGGCAGCAGTCCCGTGACCACGCCGGCCGCGCGCATCGCCGCCGACAGCCCCACCGACCGCACGACCTCGGACACGACCCCCGGCATCTCGATCATCGCCACCTCGCGCGCCTTCGCCACCAGCGACTGTGCACCAGAAGGCGCGGCCCGCGCACGCCGCAAGCGCCGAAAGTCGACCAGGATCAAAGGAAGGCGGGCCCGCGGGCGCGCAGCGCGTCCTACAATCGGCCGGAGGGGCGCGCGCGGCGCACCGTCCGTGCACGCGCGTGCCGCAAGGAGGCGCATGAAGACCGTCGTGGGCATCAGCCTGGGCAAAGGCGACCAGGATTTCGCGTTCCGCACCCGGTTCATGGGCGAGGCGTTCGACGTCCGGCGCATCGGCACCAACGGCAGCCTCGCGCAGGCCGTGAAGCTCGCCCGGCACTGGGAGCGCCGCGCCGACGCGATCGGCCTGGGCGTGGTGAAGGACAGCTACACGGTCGGTTCGCGCCACTTCGTCGAGAAGGACAGCGTCCGCCTGCGCAGCGCCGTGACGCTCGTGCCCGCCACCACGGGCGGCCGGCTGGGGGACATCCTGCAGGAGTGGGCGCTGCGCCACGTGCAGGGCAAGCTCGGCGGCTACTTCAACAACGCCAACGTGCTCTTCTTCTCCGGGCGGACGCACTACAAGCTCGCGCAGGCGATGGCGGAGTTCACGCCCAACCTGCAGTTCGCCGACGCGCTGCTGCAGCTCGGCGTGCCGAAGATGCTGACCTCGCTGGACATGCTCGAGCTGTACGCGAGCGGAGCGCACTACGTGCTCGACTGGACGCCCGACGCCCTCGTCGGCTCGGCGCCGGTCCGGGAGTGGACGCGCTACGTCCTGCGCAAGGCGATGCGCGACGCGACGGTCGTCGTCGCGCCGGTGCACGAGCTCGATCGCTTCGGCCGCGAGGAGCTCGCGGGCAAGATCGTCGTGACCTCGACGGTCAACGACCATCGCCTCGCGCGGTTCAAGGCGAAGCGCGTCGCGACCGTGATCGACGGGGCGCCGCTGGTGCAGGGGCACGTGCTGGGCCCGAGCCTGCTCGACGCGATGATCGTCGCGGCGACGGGGAAGGCGCCGGAGGACATCCTCGAGGACGACTACCTCGCGATCATCGGCGAGCTCGGGCTGGAGCCGCGCGTCCTGCAGCCGGGCGGGTTCAGGCGCGTCAACCGCTTCGCGTTCGTCATCCACCCGCTGTCGCAGGAGTACTTCAAGAACGTCAAGCCGATCGAGCTCCTGTCGCAGGTGTCGCCGCCGATCCTGATGGACACCGTCGAGAAGGTGATGGCCTACGCCCCCCCGTTCGTCTACTCGAAGGTGACGGGCATCCGCTCGCCCACGGGCGTCGAGGCCGAGGGCTGGCTCATCTCGGTCGGCGGCACGCCGCGGGAGATCATGGGCCACAGTCCCGAGTTCACCTACCGGCGGCTGCTGGACGCGGCGCGGATGGCGCGCCGGCTCGGCGCGCAGATCATGGGGCTGGGGGCCTTCACCAAGGTCGTCGGCGACGCCGGCCTGACGGTCGCGCGTCGCGCCCCGCTGCCCATCACCACCGGGAACAGCTACAGCGCGTCCGGCGCGCTGTGGGCGGCGCACGACGCGGTGCTGAAGCTCGGGCTCGTGAAGAAGCCGCGGCGCGGCGAGAAGGTCGCGCTCAAGGCCATGGTCGTCGGCGCGACCGGCGCGATCGGCTCGGTCTGCGCGCGGCTGCTCGCCATGGTCGCCGAGGAGGTGTACCTCGTCTCGCCGGAGACGGCGAAGCTGCTCGCGCTGAAGGAGTCGATCGCGAAGGAGGCGCCCGACGCGAAGCTCGTCCTGTCGGCGCGCGCGGACAAGGACATCGCCGGCATGGACATGATCGTCACCGCGACGTCGGGCGCCGGCAAGAAGGTCCTCGACATCACCCGCGTGAAGCCGGGCTGCGTGATCACCGACGTCGCGCGCCCGCTCGACCTGCCTCCGGAGGAGGTGGCGAAGCGTCCCGACGTGCTGGTCATCGAGTCCGGCGAGATCCTCCTGCCCGGGCGCGTGTCGATGAAGAACATCGGCCTGCCGAAGAACGTCGCGTACGCCTGCCTGGCCGAGACCATCGTGCTCGCGCTGGAAGGCCGCTTCGAGAACTTCACCGTCGGCCGCAGCATCGAGTGGGAGAAGGTCCGCGAGATCTACCGGCTCGGCCGCAAGCACGGCATGAAGCTCGCCGCCATCTCCGGCGTGAACGGTCCGTTCACCGACGCCGACATCCGCCGCGTGCGCCGGCTCGCGCTCGCGGCCCGCGCACGCGCCGCCGCCGAGGCGTCGCCGGCGGGCGCGTCCGAAGTGCCGGCGAAGCGCGGCCCGCCGGTGTCCAAGGGCGTGGCGGCGGGCGCCGCCAGGCGGCGTGCCGCGGGACCGGCCGCGAAGGCGGCGCCCGCGAAGCGGCCGGGCGCGCGCCGCGGCAAGGCTGTCGTGCGCAGCGCGACGCCGGCCTGACGCGCGGCCGCGCGCCGGGGGCGCGGCCGCGCGTGGTAACGTGCCGCGTGGTCCCGCACGTCGCCGGCGCGGGGACGAGCGCCCCGCACCGCATCCTTCGTCCGCCCGTGCGCGCCGCCGCGCTGGCCGTTGCGCTCGTGCTCGCCGGCTGCGCCGTGGAGCCGCCACGCCCGCCGCCGATCCCGGCGAGCGAGGGGCGCGCTTTCGTCGCGCGCCTGCTGCCCGCGCACGTGCGCGACCGTCCGGGCTGGGCGACCGACGTCTACGCGGCCATCGCGGCGCTTGACCTGCCGGCGACGGCCGAGAACGTGTGCGCGATCCTCGCGGTGACCGAGCAGGAGTCGAGCTACCGGGCCGACCCGCCGGTGCCGGGATTGCCGGCGATCGCGTGGAAGGAGATCGAGCGCCAGCGCGAGCGTGCCGGCATCCCGCGCGCGGTGCTCGACGCCGCGCTCGCGCTGGAGTCGCCGGACGGCCGCAGCTACAAGGCGCGGCTGGACGCGGTGCGCACCGAGCGCGCGCTGTCCGCGATCTTCGAGGACTTCATCGGCATCGTGCCGCTGGCCAAGCCGTTCCTCGCGAGCCGCAATCCCGTGCGCACCGGCGGGCCGATGCAGGTGTCGATCGCCTTCGCCGAGGCGCACGCGCGCGCGCGCCCGTATCCGTATCCGATCGAGCGGGACGTCCGGCACGAGGTCTTCACGCGTCGCGGCGGGCTGTACTTCGGCACGGCGCACCTGCTCGACTACGCGGCGCCGTACGACCGCCACCTCCACCGCTTCGCCGACTTCAACGCCGGCCGCTACGCGAGCCGCAACGCCGCGTTCCAGCGCGCGGTGACCGGGCTGACCGGCATTCCGCTCGCCCTCGACGGCGACCTGCTGCGCTACGACGGCGAGCGGGCCGTCCGCGAGAGCGGCCACACCGAGAGCGCGGTGCGCGTGCTCGGCGGCCGCATCGACATGAACGCGGCCGAGATCCGCCGCGACCTCGAGCGCGCGCGCGAGGCCGACTTCGAGCGGACGCGGCTCTACGCCCGGGTGTTCGACCTCGCCGACCGCGCCGCGGGGAAACGCGTGCCGCGCGCGGTCGTGCCGGACATCCCGCTCAGGAGCCCGAAATTCACGCGGCCGCTGACGACCGCCTGGTTCGCGCAGCGCGTGCAGACGCGCTTCGCCGCCTGCCTCGGGCGCGCCGGCGCGTGACGCGCGCGCGGGACGGTCAGGGCGCCAGCCGCTCGCGCAGCCAGCCGCCGTCGGCCTGCAGCGTGTAGCGCAGCCGGTCGTGCAGCCGGCTCGCGCGCCCCTGCCAGAACTCGAAGCGGTCGGGGACGAGCCGGTAGCCGCCCCAGTGCGGCGGCCGCGGCGGCGCGAGCAGGTACTTGGCGCCGATGCGCGCAGCCTCGGCGACCAGCACAGCGCGCGAGGCGATGACGCGGCTCTGCGGCGAGGCCCAGGCGCCGATCCGCGAGTCGAGCGGCCGCGTGGCGAAGTAGGCGTCCGACTCCTCGTCGGCGGTCTTCGCGACGCGGCCTTCGATGCGCACGACGCGCTCGAGCTCGGGCCAGTGGAACTGGAGCGCCGCCTGCGGATTCGCCGCGAGCTCCTGCGCCTTGCGGCTCTCGTAGTTGGTGTAGAACACGAACCCCGCGTTGTCGCACCCCTTCAGCAGCACGACGCGCGTCGACGGCCGGCCGTCGGCGCCGACCGTGGCCAGCGTCATCGCGTTGGGATCGGGCAGCCGCGCCGCGATCGCGTCCTGCAGCCAGCGCTCGAACTGCTGCAGCGGGACGCTCGCTGCCGCGTCCTCGTCGAGCTCCGCCCGCTCGTAGCTGCGGCGCAGGTCGCGCAGGCCGCTCACCGGACCGACTCCTCGCGTCGCATCGGCATCACGGTCGCGGCGCGCGCCGGCGCTCGAGCCACTCGGTGTGGAACGCGGCCGCGTCGTCGACGCGCTGGTAGGTGTGCGCGCCGAAGTAGTCGCGCTGGGCCTGCAGCAGGTTCGCCGGCAGCCGCTCGCGCCGGTAGCTGTCGTAGTACGCGAGCGCCGTGCCGAACGCCGGCACCGGGATGCCCGTGGACGCCGCTGCGGCCACGACGGCGCGCCACGCCGGCTGCGCGCGCGCGACGGCGTCGCGGAAGTACGGCGCGAGCAGCAGGTTCTCGAGGTCCGGCCGGGCGTCGAAGGCCTCCTTGATCCGGTCGAGGAACTGGGCGCGGATGATGCACCCGCCGCGCCACAGCAGCGCGCAGGCGCCGTAGTCGAGGCCCCAGCCGTGCTCGCGGCTCGCCTCCTGCAGCTGCACGAAGCCCTGCGCGTAGCTGACGATCTTCGACGCGTACAACGCCTGGCGCACGGACTCGACGAAGGCGACCCGGTCGGCGACGAGCTGGCGCACGCCGCCGCGAAACGCCGCGTTCGCGTCGTCGGCGGGCCCTGGCAGCACGCGGCTCGCTCGCGACCGCGCCTCCTTCTGCGCCGACAGCGCGCGCGCGAACACGGCCGCCGTCACCAGCGTGCTCGGGACGCCCAGGTCGAGCGCGTGCTGGCTCATCCACTTGCCGGTGCCCTTCGCGCCGGCGACGTCGAGGATGCTGTCGACCAGCCAGCCGTCGCCCCGGTCGTCGCGCACGCTGAAGATGTCGCGCGTGATCTCGATCAGGTAGCTCTCGAGCTCGCCGCGGTTCCACGCGTCGAAGACTTCGTAGAGCTCCGGATTGGAGAGGCCGCCGAGCTCGCGCAGCAGGTGGTAGGCCTCGGCGATGAGCTGCATGTCGCCGTACTCGATGCCGTTGTGCACCATCTTGACGTAGTGCCCCGCGCCGCGCGGCCCGACCCACTCGCAGCACGGGATGTCGCCGTTCGGGCCCACCTTCGCCGCGATCGACTGCAGCAGCTCGCGCAGCGGCGGCCACGCCGCGGCAGAGCCGCCGGGCATCAGGCTCGGGCCCTTGAGCGCGCCCTCCTCGCCGCCGGACACGCCGCAGCCGACGTAGAGGAAGCCCATGGCCTCGACCTCGCGCGTCCGCCGCTCGGTGTCGAGGAAGTGCGTGTTGCCGCCGTCGATGACGATGTCGCCCGGCGCGAGGTGGGGGCGCATCTGCGCGATCAGGTCGTCGACCGCGGGGCCGGCCTTCACCAGCATCATCAGCTTGCGCGGGCGCTTGACGGCCGCGACCAGCTCGGCCACGGTGCGGCAGCCGACGAAGTTGCGGCCCGCCGCGCGGCCGCGCAGGAACGCGTCCACGCGCTCCGTCGACCGGTTGTGGACGGCCACGCGGTAGCCGCGGCTCTCGACGTTCAGGGCGAGGTTCTCGCCCATGACGGCCAGGCCGACCAGGCCGAAATCGCAGTCGCTCATCGTGGTGCCGATCTCCGGGGACAGGCGGCAAGTATCGCAAAATCGGCCGCGGCGGCTCCGCCCGGGCCGCGCGTGCCGGCGCCGGCGCGGGACGCCCGGAGCGCGCCGGTGCGGTCAGCGCTCCCCGACGAGGCGGAAGGCGGCGACGGGGCGGTCGAAGCCCTTCAGCACGAGCGCTTCGACCGGCTCGAGCGCGAAGCGCTCCTCGAGGCTCGCCTGCGCGCGGCGGTCCACCAGGACGTGCCCGCCCCTCGCCTCGCCGCACAGCCGCGCCGACAGGTTGACGACGCTGCCGATGGCCGAATAGTCGAAGCGCCCCTCGTAGCCGACCGCGCCCAGCGTCGCGTAGCCGCGCGCGATGCCGATGCCGAGCCCGAGGTCGTGGCCGAGCTTGCCCCAGCGCTGCGCGAGCGGCGCGAAGGCCTCCTGCATCGCCAGCGCCATGCGCGCGGCGCGCCCGCACGGGTCGTCGATCGGCAGCGGGTCGTTGAAGAAGATCAGGATGCCGTCGCCGGCGAAGTGCGGCACCGTGCCCTCGTGGGCCGTGATCAGCGGCCCCATCGCCGCGTGGAAGTCGCCCAGCACGCTCATCACCTCCTCCGGCTCGGCGCTGTCGGTGAACGCCGTGAAGCCGCGCAGGTCGACGAACACGCAGCAGATGTCCCTGCGGTGCGGCGCGAGGAGCGACTGCTCGCCGGCGGACACGATCGCCTCGGCCACCGGCGCGGAGAAGAAGCGCTTGAGCCGCTGCAGGTGCCCGATCTCAGCAAGCGAAGCGTTCACGCGTTCCTCCAGCGTCGCGTTCCACGCGCGGAGCTCGGCGGCCTGCCGGGCGACTTCGTCCTGCAGCGACTTGATGCGCAGCAGCGAGCGCACGCGCGCGAACAGCTCGGCCTGGTGGATCGGCTTCTGCAGGAAGTCGTCGGCGCCCGCCTCGATGCCCTTCACGCGCTCGGCCTGCGGGTCGAGCGAGGTGACCAGCACGACCGGCAGCAGCGCTGTCGCCGGATCCGCGCGCAGCCGGCGGCAGACGTCGTAGCCGGAGAGCCCCGGCATCATGATGTCCAGCAGCACCAGGTCCGGGGCCTCGGCCGCGACCTTCGCGAGCCCCTCCTCGCCCGACGCCGCGGTGATCGCCGCGTAGCCTTTCGCGCCGAGGATGTCGGCGAGCAGCTTGACGTTCTGCGGCGTGTCGTCGACGACGAGCACCTTCGCCGCCCGCGGCGCGGTGCCGGCCGCCGGCACGAGCGTCCCGTCCCGGTCGCCCGCGGCTCCCGCCGCCGTCACGCCGCCCCCGCGAGGTGGCTGCGCACGGCCTCGAGGAACGGGCGCAGGCTGATCGGCTTGCCGATGTAGCCGTCGAACCCGGCCTCGACGATCTGGCGGCGGTCGGTCTGCATCACCGACGCGGTGACCGCGACGACCGGGATCGACGCGGTGGCGGGGTCGGCGCGCAGCTGCCGCAGCGCCTCGATGCCGCTGATGCCGGGCAGCTGGATGTCCATCAGCACGAGGTCGGGCCCGCGCTCGCGCGCGAGCCGCACGCCGTCCTCGCCGGTCACCGCCTCGAGCGTCGCGTAGCCCTGCGCCTGCAGGATGTCGCGGGCGAGCTTCATGTTCTTGTCGTTGTCCTCGACGATCAGGATCGTGGCGGCCACGGCGCCCTCCCGGGAGTCATGCTGCGGCGCCCTGCGCGGCTTCGTCGCGCCAGGGAATCGTGAACGTGAACGTCGAACCCCTGCCCGGCGCGCTCTCGAGCCGGATCGTGCCGCCGTGCAGCTCCACGAAGCGGCGCGTCAGCGAGAGGCCGAGGCCCGTCCCCTCCTGCTTGTTCGTATAGTTCCGACCGACCTGGCGGAACTCCTCGAAGACCGCCTGCTGGTCGGCCTCCGCGATGCCGATGCCGGTGTCCCGCACCGCCACCTCGAGCACGGCGCCGTCGCGGCGCGCCACGACGTCGACGCGCCCGCCGTCGGGCGTGAACTTCACCGCGTTGGTCAGCAGGTTGAGCAGGATCTGCTTGAACTTGCGCTCGTCGGCGACGATCTCGTCGACCGCCGCGTCGATCTCGCGGCCGAGGCAGATGCCGTGGCGCTGCGCGCGCTCGCGCACGAGCGTCATCGCATTGTCGATCGCGCCGGGCACGTGGAAGCGCGAAGGCTCGAGCTCCATGCGCCCGGCCTCGACCTTCGCGAGGTCGAGGATGTCGTTGATCAACGCGAGCAGGTGCCGGCCCGACGACAGGATGTCGCGGAGGTAGTCCTCCTGCTTGTCGTTCAGCTCGCCGAACATCCGCTCGAGCAGCACCTCGGAGAAGCCGATGATCGCGTTGAGCGGCGTGCGCAGCTCGTGCGACATGTTGGCGAGGAACTCGCTCTTGTGCTGGTTGGCGACCTCGAGCTGCCGGCTCTTCTCCTGGATCTCGCCGAACAGCCGCGCGTTCTGGATCGCGATCACCGCCTGGTCGGCGAACGTGCGCAGCAGCGCGATCTCCTTCGCCGTGTACGGACCCGCAACGTCGCGGCCGACGAACACCGAGCCGATGCCGCGACCCTCCCAGAGCATCGGCGCGACGATCACCGAGCGCAGCCCCTGCATCCTCCAGCCCGCGCGCGCGATCTCCGGCACGTCGGGATCGCCGTCGATGTCGGGGTAGTGCAGCACGGTGCGGCGAGCGATCGACAGCCCGGTCGCGGAGCGATCGTCGACCGCGAAGGGGAACAGCGTCGCAGCCTCCTCCCGCCCCGGACCGTGGTATGCGGCGAAATGCACCATCCTGTCGTCGTCGACGATGTTGATCTGCCCGACCTTGCCCGCGAACAGCCGCTCGCAGCTCGCGAGGATCTTCTCGAACACCGGCGAGGTGTCCGCGATCGAACTCGAGATCGCGGCGAGCACTTCGCCCGACGCCTGCTGCTGCTCGAGCGCCTCGCGCGTCTCGTTCACCAGGCGCGCGTTCTGGATCGCGATCGCCGCCTGGTCGGCGAACGTGCGCAGCAGGGCGAGCTCCTTGTCGCTGAACGGGCCCGGGTGCTCGCGGGCGACGACGATCGAGCCGATGCCCCGCCCCTCCCACATCATCGGCGCCGCCATCGTGGCGCGCACGCCCATCGCCCGCCAGCCCGCACGCGCCCGCCACGGCACGTCGTCGGCCTGTTCGATGTCCGGGTAGTGCAGCACGTGACCGCGACCGATGACCCACCCCGTCGCCGACGTGTCGTCGACCGGCAGCGGATAGATGGCGGCCAGCGTGTCGCGGCCCGGCCCGTGGTAGGCCGCGAGACGGACGAGGCCGTCCTCGCCGACCAGGTTGATGACGCCCATCTTGCCCTCGAAGAGCCGCTCACAGCTCGCGAGGATCTTCTCGAACACCGGGCCAGTGTCCGCGATCGAGCTGGAGATCGCCGCCAGCACCTCGCCCGACGCCTGCTGCTGCTCGAGCGCCTCGCGGGTCTCGTTGAACAGGCGGGCATTCTGGATCGCGATCACCGCCTGATCGGCGAAGGTCGAGAGGAGCTGGAGCTGCTTGGGCGACAGCGCGCCCTTGTCGGAGCGGCCGACCCACAGCGCGCCGATCGCCTGGCCTTCGACAATGAGCGGCGCCGCGGCGAGCGACTGGTAGCCGAGAAGCTTGCCCGTGGACCGCGCGAACGCAGGATAATCGGGCGCATCGCAGTCGGGAAAGTCGACGGCGCGCCGGTCGAGGATCGCCACACCCGACACGGTGTCGCGGTCCAGCGGGCGCGGCCACATGCGGCTCCAGTCCTCCCACTCGGTGCCGCGCAGCGCGGCGGCCTCGAGCATGCCGTCGCGGACGCGCAGGATGCCCAGCCGCGTGCCGGCGAACAGCCTCTCGCAGCTCTCCAGGATCTTGTCGAACACCGGCCGCGTGTCGGCGACGGAGCTCGATATCACCGACAGGACCTCGCCCGACGCCTTCTGCTGCTCCAGCGCCTCGCGCGTCTCGTTGAACAGCCGCACGTTGTCGATGGCGATGGCGGCCTGGCGCGCGAACGTCTGGACCAGCGCGACCTGGTCGGGTGGGAACAGGCCCGGCTCGTGGCGGGCGAGGATGATCGCGCCGTACGCGCCGCCCTCGCGCATCAGCGGCACGCCCAGCACGGCGCGGCAGCCGAAGCGCTGCATGTTCTCGCGCGCGCCGGCGAATTCCCCGTCGAGCAGCGGAACCACGTCCGCGATGTGCAGCGCCTCGCGGTCGATGACGGCGCGCCCGGACAGCGAGCTGCGGTCCAGCGGCACGGGCGTGGTGGGCGCCAGCTCCGCGCCGCTCGCGAGGCGCCCCTCCCAGTACTCGGCCCCGGGCACGATCTCGTTGCCGGAGACGACCATGATCCGCGCGAACGGCGCGGCGCACAGCAGGGCGGCGCGCTCCGCCACCGCGTCGAGCACCGGCCGCACGTCCGTCGGCGACGTCGAGATCACGCGCAGGACCTCGGCGACCGCGGTCTCGCGCTGCAGCGACTCGCGCGTCTCGTTGAACAGCCGCACGTTGTCGATCGCGATGGCGGCCTGCCGCGCGAACGTCTCGAGCAGCGCCACCTGGTCGGGCGAGAACAGCCCCGGGCGCGGCCGCCACACGAACAGCGCGCCGTACGCGGCCTGCTCGCGCATCAGCGGCACGGCGAGCACCGCGCGGAACCCCAGCCGCAGCGCATTGTCGCGCGCGTCCGGGAACTCGGCGTCGAGCACCGGAAGCACGTCGGCGATGTGCACGGTGGCGCGGTCGAGCACGGCGCGACCGGTGACCATCGTCCGGCGCAGCGGGATCTCGTAGCCCGGCGGCAGCGCGTCGACGCGATCGTACCCGAACGTCGACGTCACGCGCAGCACGCCGTCGCGCTCGATCACGACGTGCGCTGTCGGCGCCTCGCACAGCAGCGCGGCGCGCTTGGCCACCGCGTCCATCACCGGCACGACGTCGGTCGGCGACCCCGAGATCACGCGCAGGATCTCGGCGATCGCGGTCTGCTGCTCCAGCGCGCGGCCGAGCTCGCTGGTCCGCTCCTCGACGCGGTGCTCGAGGCTCGCGTACGACTCGGCGAGCTGCGCCGTCATCCGGTTGAACTGGCCGGCGAGCGCCTCCAGCTCGTCGCCGGAGCGGATCTCGATGCGGTGGTCCAGCCGGCCGGCGCCGATGCGCTGGGCGCCCTCCTGCAGTGTGCGGATCGGCCGCACCATGCCGCGCGCGAGGAAGAGCGCGGCCAGCGCGGAGATCGCCAGGCCGCCGACCAGCAGCACGCCCGTGATCGCGAACGTGCGGTACAGCCGCGAGTACACGACCGCGACCGGCTGCTCCGCGAAGACGAGCCAGCCGAGCGTCGGGATGCGGGCGTGCGACGAGAGCACGTCCACGCCGTCGGCGTCGACCGCGACGTCCACCGTGTCGCCCGCGCCGGCGGTGTCGAGCGCGCGCCGCACGTGCGGCGCCGATGCCGCGTGCGTCTTCTGCAGCACGCGGCCGATGTCGGGGTGCGCGATCAGGTAGCCGGCGCCGTCGACGACGTACGCCCGGCCCTTCTCGCCGATGCGCAGGCGGGTGACCACGTCCCACATGAACTTCAGGTTCACGTCCGCGACCGCGACGGCGCCGCGCTCGCCGCCGGCCCGCACCGCGATCGCCATGTACGGCTCCGTGTCCTTGCGGAAGTACACCGGGCCGAACCACGGCCGCGACGGGGCGCTCTCGCGGAACGCGGGCTCGTCGCCGCGGTTGCGCAGGCACTCGCCCTGCGCGTCGAGCTCCAGCCGCGACACGCGCAGCGTCTCGCAGCCGTCCCGCGCGATGAAGGCCACGTCGGTCACGTCGGGCACGCGGCTCAGCAGGCGCTGGAACTCGAGCCTCCGCTGCTCCGTGGCGGCATCCCCGAGCTGCGGCAGCGCGGCGCTGGCGAGCTGCCGCTGCACGTCGCCGACGTACTGCTCGATGCGCTCCGCCGCCGCGTTGGCGCGCTCCCGCTGCACCGCGTGCAGCGCCTCCAGCGTCTCGCGGTACGAGAGCCACAGCGAGATGCTGCTCGGCAGCAGCAACGCGCTGGTCACCAGCGCCAGGATCAGGAAGAAGTAGCGGCGAAACAGCCGCCCGCGCGGCACCGGTCCCGGCGCGGAGCCGCCGCCCTCCCTCGCGGGTGCGGCGGAGGCTGCCGGGGGAGCGGACAAGTCCATGGTCGCGGCCGAAGTCTCCCCCGTCCGGGCGCCGGCCGCAACCGGCGCCGGCCGGCCCGGAACGGCGCGTCCGGACGTGCGCGCCGCCGCAGCGGACGTCGCCTTGCAGGGGGGATGGCACCGATCCTGCTAAACCAGGCGGGCCGGCGGGCCCGCGGGGCCCGCATCGCTCTCCCACCCCACCTGCAAGGAGCTCCCCGATGACCGACTCCACGACGCCGCGCGCCGCCGACCTCGATGCCCGCGCCCGCACCACGATCGACCGTGCCGCCTCGAGCGCCCACGGCGCCGTCGACCGCGCCCACGACACCGTCGACCAGATGCAGCAGCGCGCGCACGACGTGGCCGACCGCGTGAGCGGCGCGACGAGCCAGCGCGTGCACGACGCGTCGCGGTGGATCGCCGATCACCCGATGAAGGCGCTCGCCGGCGCGCTCGTCGCCGGGTACCTCGTCGGCCGCATGCGGCACTGACGACAGGCGACGATCCAGGCGACCCCGGTTCCCGCGGCCACGCGGACCCGGGGGCCGAGGGCGCGCCGCGCGTGCCGGCGTCACTCGCCGCGAGGGGAATCCAGGCCGTGCGGAGCGGCCAGTGCGTGCAGGAGTTCGCCGGCGATCGCCCCGATCGCCTCCTCGTAGCGCGGCTCGGCGCCGGACACGCCGATCGACCAGCCGCGGCGATGCACGCCGCCGGCGAACGGCAGGCCTTCGACGAGCAGTGCGGCGGCGTGCTCGCGAACCACCGAGGTGTCCGCGCGCCCGCGGTGGCTGGCGCGCGCCTTGTCGAGCGCGTGCCGCTCGTAGTCGATCGCGCCGGCGTGCGTGCGGCCGAACGTGAAGCAGCCGAGCAAGGCGTCGTCGAACGGAACGTCGGGCCGCGAACTGTCGGCCACGGCGATGGCCAGCGCCCCGCCGGGACTGATCGCCGGGTCGGCGATGATCGCCTCGATCGTCGGCCGCAGCAGCGCCATCGCGCGCTCCGCATTCGCCCGCGATCGCGCAACCGGCGCGGCTGCCCCGGCCTGCATCGCTACCGCGGCAGCCCCGCAGGATGCGGCAGGCCGCCGCCCTCGCCTTCCCAGCGCGCGATCGCCTCGTCGCGCGCCTCGACGCCGCGCCGCGTCCGGCGCAGGTACTGGTGCGCGGCGAGCGCGCCGGCAGCGAGGCCGAGCGCGATCCAGCCGTAGGGGCCGACGCGACGGACGAGGGGCAGGACGCGGCCGGACATCGCGGGAACCGCGGGGAGCCGCAGGGCGGCGAGATTGGGAAGGTGCATGGGACGCTCCGATCGTGGGTGGGGTCGATGCGCCGGCGCGCCCGGGGCGCGCGGCAGGACGGGATCGATCAGCAACCCCCGTGCCCGCGACGACGCCCGCGCAGTTGCGACCCGCCGTTGCGCCGCTCGCGCTGGCAGCCGGTGCTCCGGACGCCGAGCGCCGGTGGGGCTGCGCAATTGCGCCGCACCCGTCGCGAAGGAGTTGCAACGACGTCGGCGATCGGCCCGCGCCCTCCGGCAGGATCGCCGACGGCCCGCGGGCGGGATCCCGTCGACCGCCGGCCGGCGCCGGACGTCAGATCATCTCGATGCCGTCGTCGTCCTCGTCGTCGTCCTCGTCGTCGTCCTCGTCGTCGCCGTCTTCGTCGTCGTCCGGATCGCCGATCGGCCGCTCGTCGTCCTCGTCGTCGTCGTCCTCGAACGGATCGGGCCGATGCGCGCGCGCCGCCCCGGGGGCCGGCGCGGGCACGGCGGCAACGAACGGTGCGGGCAGGACCACCTCAGGCCGTCACTTCGGCGGGATGCGGAGCTTCTGCCCCGGGTAGATCTTGTCGGGGTGCGTCAGCATCGGCTTGTTGGCCTCGAAGATCTTCATGTACTGGTTGGCGTCGCCGTAGTGCTGCTTGCTGATCTTCGACAGCGTGTCGCCGGACACCACCGTGTAGTACTGCGCCTCCGGCTCGCTGCGGTCGACGGTCATCATGTCCTTCACGTGCGAAACGCCGGCCACGTTGCCGCAGCACAGCACGATCTTCTCGCGCGTCGCCTGGTCCGGCGCCACGCCGTACACGGCCGCCGTGCCGCTCGCGCCGTCGAAGGTCACGGTGAGTCCTGTCGCCGAGAGGTTCTGCGACTTGATGTAGTCGAGGATCGCGTCGCCGGCGGCGGCGTTCGCCGCCTCGACCTTCGCCGTGTCCGCCGGGGCCGCCTTCGCCTCCGTCATCGCGGCTTGCGCCTTGCCCCGTCCGAAGAGCTTCTCGCCGGCGTCGCGCACGAAATCGATCAGTCCCATGGCATCTCCCGTTGACGTTGGTGGAGGTTCGTTCGTGGTGGGTCGTCGGCGGGCAGCACACGCGCGACCGCCTTCGCGTTCCTGCTCACAGCTTACACCGGCCGGCACGTCGCCGGAGGGCGCTTCCGGCAACGTCCAGCCGGGGCGGAGGATTTGCTACGATCGCGCGCCGATGATTGTAAGAATTGCGCATCCGGTGCTGGCCGGGACGGTCCATTGAGCGCGCACACGTCCGGCGCGATCCGCCCCGGCTCGCTCGCGGCGTGGAGCGTCGCACTGCGTCCGCGAACGCTGCCGATCGCGGCGGTGCCCGTGGTCGCCGGGACGGCGCTCGCGTGGGCGCGGCACGGCGCCTTCGAGGCGTGGATCGCGCTGCTGTCCCTCGCCGGCGGCCTGCTCGTGCAGATCGTCTCCAACCTGCAGAACGACGTCGGCTACACGGTGCGCGGCGGGGAGACGGGGACGCGCACGGGACTGCCTCGCGCCACCGCCCGCGGATGGCTCTCGGTGCGTGCCGTGCGCGCGGCGATCGCCGTCGCGATCGTGCTCGCGGTCGCCGCCGGTGCGCCGTTGGTGGTGCTGCGCGGCTGGCCCATCGCCGTCATCGTCGTCACCTCGCTCGTCGCCGCGTACGCCTACATGGGCGGACCGCGGCCGATCGCGTACACCCCCTGGGGCGAGGCCACCGTGTTCGTGTTCTTCGGCGTCGTCGCGCTGGCCGGCACCATCTATGCGCAGGCGGGCACCATCGACGCCGCGGGTGGCGTGGCCGGCGTCGCCTTCGGCCTGCTCGCGGCGTCCGTGCTCGCCGTGAACAACCACCGCGACATCGCGCACGACGCGTCCACGGGCCGCCGCACGATGTCCGTCGTGCTCGGCGCGGCGGGCTCGCGCCTCGTCTACCGCGCGAGCATCTGCGTCGCGTTCGCGCTGGTGCCGGTGATCGCCGTATTCGGCGCGTCGGCCTGGTACATGCTGCCGCTCGCGCTCCTTCCGCAGGCCGTGCGGGTGCTCGGCTCGTTCGACGCGGCCGGCGGCGGGCACGCGCTGACCCCCGTCCTCTTCCGCACCGTCATGCTCGAGGCCGCGTTCGGCGTCCTGCTCGCGGCCGGCGCGCTCGCGTCCGCCCTCGCCGGCTGAGCCCGCCGGCGTGCGCCCTCAGCCTCCCGCGCCGTCCCGCGGGATGATCGCGATGTCGCCGCTGGCCTCGAGCACCGCGTAGCGCACGTCCTCCATCCGCCGCAGCCCGTGCTTGACGCGCGCCGCGCTCAGGATGTCAGACGCGTCGACGCGCGCGCGACGCATGCGATGCGCGATCGGCCGGCCGTCCTCGACGAGGATCACCGGCCCCCCGTCGAGCAGCGTGCGCAGGCCGCGCCAGCGCGTCTTCGCCTCCCCGAGCACGATGTCGAGACCGACGAGCGTGACGATGACGATCGCCGCATGCGTGATCGAGTAGTCGTCGCCGAGCAGCGCCTGCTGCGTCGCCTCGCCGATGACCAGCAGCAGGACGAAGTCGAACGTCGTGATCTGCGCGATCGCGCGCTGTCCCGCGATGCGGAACACGACGATCAGCAGCGCGTAGATCGCGAGCGCGCGGACGACGGCGTCCACGGCCGCCCTCAGGGCAGGACGACGTGGCGCAGCCGGCCGGCCGCACGTCCCGCGACCGTGCTCGCCGTCTCGCGCACGCCGACGCCCGGCGGCTCGAACTCGAAGACGGCGTCGAGCGAACCGTCGCGCGCAGCGAAGACGAACGTGGTCGTGCCACCGCCGCCCACCACCCGCAGCGGGGGCGGCACGACGCTGCGCAGGCGCATGGCGGTCACGTAGCCGCTGTCCAGCGCGACCGTCACCTCGTCGCCGCGGCCGGCCGCCCGCCGGATCTCGACCCGCGTGGGGGCGCCCTGCCGCACCGGATTCTGGTAGTCGATCCGCGTGCCGTCCGCCACGAGCACGCGCCGGCTGGCCGGGCCGTGGCCGAGCACGCCCGCCAGCGCTGCGGCGACGATCGCCGCCAGCAGCACCCGGCCTGCGCGCTGCAACCGCCACCCGCGCTCGATGCCGGGATCGTCGCCAAGGTCGAGCGCCTGCGTCGTCTTCCGCTGGGGCACGGGGCCTCCCGGAGAGCATCGTGTGGCAGCGAGCAGCAAACTTCGGGCCCGGCGCGCGCCGTTCGGCCGTTCGCGCTTGTGCGTCCCGGCGCGGCATCCTAGGATGGACGCCGGTCCCGTGGCCCTCCGGAAGCGCCCCATGATCCTTCGCCCCCCGATGACGGTCCTCGCCGCGGCGCTTGTCCTGCTCGCCGCCGCGCCGGCCGCGCACGCCGTGACCTGCTACGTGGTCATGGACCGCAACGACAACGTGATCTACCGCGACGTGGTGCCGCCGGTCGACCTCTCCGACGCCGGGATCCGCGAGCGCGAGGCGCTGCGCATGCGCGGCGAGTACTTCCTCTTCCACGAGGCCGACACGTGCCCGCGCGTCGAGTTCTTCACGGGGGCGGCGGGAAGCGTCGGACTGCGGCTCGACCAGACGCTGTCGCCGACGACCGCGCCGCCCGCGAGCGCCCCCGCCGTGCCGCCCGCAAGCGCCCCCGTGGCGCCCGCCCGGTCGCGCCGCTGACCGGCCACTGCGGCGCGCAGGCGCCGCCGGCACGCGAGGCGGCCCGCGCGGCCCCCGTGCTAAGCTCGCCATCCTGCGCAACCGGAGGGCGTGCGCCGGGCAGTGCGTCCTCGGGGCTGGTGGACTGACGTGGTGCACGAGCCCCCACGCCGCCGCGCGTGAACGCGGAGCGCCAGGGCCCGGCACGACCTCCCGTGGCCGCCCGCGTCCCCGTTCTCGCGAAGCTCTCGCGCCCGAAGCACTTCGACGCGCTGGCGCGGCCGCGGCTGTTCGAGCGACTCGACGAGGCGCGCGCGCGGCCCGTCATCTGGCTGTGCGCGCCGCCGGGCTCCGGCAAGTCGACGCTGGCGGCGACGTGGATCGAGGCACGGCGCGTCCCGCACCTGTGGTACCAGGTCGACGCCGCCGACAGCGACCCGGCGACGTTCATGCACTACATGCGCATGGCCGCGCAGGTGCTGGTCGGCAAGCGTGCGGCCGCGCTCCCGCCGTACGCGTCCGAGCCGCAGCAGGACCTCGCGCGCTTCGCGCGGAGCTTCTGCCGCGAGCTCTTCGCGCTGCTGCCGCGGCACACGGTGATCGTCCTCGACAACTTCCACGAGGCGCGCTCGTCGCCGGAGCAGCGGGCGGCCTTCGCGCAGGGGCTGGAGGAACTCCCCGAAGGGGTCAACATCCTCGTGCTCTCGCGCGGCGACCCGCCGCCCGAGTTCTCGCGCCTGATGGCCGGCCGGCGCATCGCGCGCATCGACGCCGCGGAGCTCCGCTGCACCGACGACGAGGCGGACCGGCTGCTCGGCAGCGTCGGGCTGCCGCGCGACGACGTGCAGCGCATCGTCCGCCAGAGCGACGGCTGGGCGGCCGCGCTGGTCCTGCTGCGCGAGCACCTGTCGCGGCCCAGTGCGACGCTCGAGGAGTCGCTCGGCGAGGGCAAGGACGCGATCTTCCGCTACTTCGCCGGCGAGATCTTCGGCCGCGCACGGCCCGAGAACCGGCACGCGCTGATGGTCACGGCGATCCTCCCGTCGATCACCGAGGGCGAGGCGCGCGAGCTGACCGGCAGCGACGACGCCGGGCGCCTGCTCGACTACCTGTACCGGCGGCGGCTGTTCGTCGACCGCCGCCGCGGCGCCGCCGTCACCTACCAGTACCACGCGCTGTTCCGCGAGTTCCTCGTCGAGGAGGGCCGGCGGCGGCTGCCCGCCGCGCGTCGGTGCGAGCTCACCGCGCACGCCGCGCGCCTGGTCGAGCAGCGCGGCGAGCCCGAGTCGGCGCTCGCGCTCTATCGCGACGCCGGTGACTTCGCGGCGATGCACCGGCTGATCGTGGCGAACGCGCTCGACTGGGCACGCCACGGCCGCTCGCAGGCCCTGTCGGACTGGATCGAGGCGCTGCCCCCGTCGGTGCGCGAGGCCGATCCGTGGCTCGCGTACTGGCTCGGCCGGGCGTGGGTGTTCGTGCAGCCGGCGCGCGGACAGGCCGCGCTGGAGCGCGCGTTCGAATCGTTCCGCGCGGCGGGGGACCTGCGCGGCCAGGCGCTCGCGCTCAACACGATCGTGACGGGCTATTACTACGAGTGGGCGAACTTCGCGCCCATCGACCGCTGGCTGCCGGAGTTCAGCAGGCTGCTCGGCGGCGACGGGGACGTGCCGCTCGACCGCGAGAGCGAGCTGCGCGCGCGCTCCGCCTGGCTCATCGCGATGCTGTTCCGCACGCCCGACGACGGGGCGCTCGCCGCGTGCGCGCAGCGGCTCGACGCGCTGCTCGACGGCGAACCCGACGTCAACGCGCGGATGATGGCCGCGTCCACGCTGTTCAACTACCTCAACTGGCACACGAAGGGCGACTCGGCGGACGCGCTGGTCGCCCGCGTCGAGCCGCTGCTCGCGCGGCCGGACGTGACGCCGATGATGCAGCTGTGGTGGCGCACGCACCTCGCCTTCTGGCACTTCATCAACGGGCGCTACGACCGCTCCGCGGCGGTCACCGCCGAGGCGCGCGACATCGCCGAGCGCTACGGGCTCGCGGCCTACCTGTTCGAGATCGACCACGCGGAGGCGTCGGCGCTGGTGAGCAAGGGCGCGCTGGCCGAGGCGAAGGCGCGGCTGGACGCGATCGAGCGCCGCCTGTCGCCGTCGCGGCGCATGGACTGGGCCTACTTCCACCACCTCAAGGCGACGCTGGAGCAGCGGATGGGGTTGCCGGCGGCGGCGGTGAAGTCCGCCGAGCGCGCCGTCGCGCTCGCCCGCGAGACCGGCCTGCCGACGCTGCAGCTGCCGCATTTCATCGCGCGCCTCGGGCACGCGCGCGCGGGAGCGGGCGACCGCGCCGGCGGCCTCGCCGCGCTCGACGAGGCCCTGCGGCTCGCCGCGGGCGCGGACCGCTGGGCGCTCGAGCAGCAGCGGCTCGCCGTGGAGATCGGCTTCGACCTCGAGGCGGCCGACGACGACGCGGCCCGGGGGAAGATCGCCCGCCTCGTCGACGCCTACAAGTCGCGCGGCTACGTCGTCTTCCTGCGCAACCGCCCCGACCTCGCGGCACGCATCGCCGCGTTCGCACTGCGCGAGGGCATCGAGCCCGACTACGTGCGCCTGCTGATCGCGCGCAACGCGCTGGTCGCCCCGGCGGGTGCCGGCGAAGCGTGGCCTTTCCGCCTGCGGGTGCACGCGCTCGGCGGCTTCGAGCTGGTGCGCGACGGGCAGCCGATGCGCTTCGCGGGCAAGGCGCAGCAGCGACCGCTCGACCTGCTGAAGCTCGTCGTCGCGCTGGGCGGCGAGGACGTCGAGAGCGCCGCCGTCACGGCGGCGCTGTGGCCGGATGCCGACGGCGCCGCGGCCAAGACGTCGTTCGACACCGCGCTCTTCCGCCTGCGCAAGCTGCTGGACGTCGACGGCGCGCTGCGGCTCGCCGGCGGCAAGCTCTCGCTCGCCCCGGAGCTCGTGTGGACCGACGTCGCCGCGCTGCAGGACACGCTCGACGCGGCGCAGCGCGACTACGAGGCGAAGGCCGGGGCGGCGACGCTCGCGCAGGCCGCGCGCGCGGTGCTGGCCGCCTGCCCGGGCCCGCTGCTCGGCGCCGAGGAGGCGCCGTGGATCGCGCAGCCCCGCGACGCGCTGCGCGCGCGCATGCTGCGGATCCTGCTCGCGCTCGGCGAGGCCCTCGAAGCGGCGCGCGACTGGGCGACCGCCGTCGACGTCTACCGGCGCGGGCTCGAGGCGGACAACCTCGCGGAGCCGTTCTACCGCGGGCTGATGCGCTCGCTCGCGGCGCGCGGCGAGCACGCCGAGGCGCTCGTCGCCTTCCGTCGCTGCCGCGAACTCCTCTCCGTCGTGCTGGGCATGAAGCCGTCGGCCGAGACCGAGCGGCTGTACCGCGAGATCACCGCGCCGCCCCCGGCGGCCGGGACGCCGAAGGCCACGACGTAAGCCATCGGTAAGGCGCGGCCGCGCCCGCGCAAGTGGCGGCGGCCCGCGCGTGCCGGCCGGGTCCTCCGCCCCGCGGCCGCGGCTGCCGCGGCGGCCAATGTCTTCCCTCGGATCAACGGGTTGCGGCATCGTTCGCCCCAGGCTCCTCGCGGCGGGCAGCCCGCGACCGCCGGACGCGCATCGGTAAGCGATCGGCAAGCGGGCCGCTCCCACACTGCCGGCATCCCGACACGAGAGCCCCGACCCGGGCCCACGCAAGCGATGCCGCCGACCCGCAAGACCCGCGACGTGAACGCCGGCCGGAGCGCCGCATGAAGCGCGACGCCCCGCCGGCCGCCGAGGCGGCCGACGCGCCCGACGCGCCCGACGCGCCGGCCCGCGCCGACGCCGCGCTGCCCCGACGGCCCGCCAGTGCGGGGGGGCGGGGCGCCGCGATGCCGACCGGCGCCACGTCGCGGTCCCCGGCGACGACACGCCGGCGGGCCCGCTGCAAGCCTTTCGTGCTCTAGGGGCCGCAAGCCGACGACAAGGAGCAAGCCATGGATCTCGTCCTGCAACGCATGCGCGACACGAACGGACTGGTGCAGCGCGCCGGCCCGTACGTGCTGCTCGAACTGCTGCTGCCCGGTGGGACGCTGTTGGCGCTGCTCCTGTTCCTGTGCCGCCGGTCCGACCGTCCTGCCGCAGCGCTCGACTGGGCGCTCGCGCGGCTCGAGGACGCGCTGGGCGTGCGCGTGCCTGCGGCGCGCCGCCGCGACGCGCAGCACGACGGCCTCGAGCCGCTGGGCTTCGTGGCGGACCGCTGACTGGGCGCACGCACCGCCTTCACCCCCGACCGCTCACCACACGCCAACACCGAGGAGGACACCATGAAGAAGACGCTCGCCACGATCGCCGCCGCGCTTGCGCTCGCCGGCGCCACCGCCGCCCACGCCCGCGACCAGGACTACACGGTCGACTTCAACCTCGCCTACCTGCTCGGGACGACGCTCGCCGACGCGCGCGCCGCCGAACGGCAGTCGCCGGCGACCGTGCCGTCGGGCAGCGCGAGCGCCGCCGCGGACCGGGCCTACGTCGCTCCGTTCAACCGCTCGTACCTGCTCGGCACGAAGCTCGCCCAGGCAGGCAGCCCGGAAGTGGCCGCCGCCGCGCGCCGCTACACCGGCCAGACGACCACCGGGCTCGCCGAGCGCGGCCGCTACCTCGTGCGCACCGCGGGTTGCAACGATTGCCACACGCCGGCTTACATGGAGAAGTCGGGCGAGGTCCCCGAACGCGAGTGGCTGACGGGAACGCCGGTCGGCTTCCAGGGCCCCTGGGGAACGACCTACGCCGCCAACCTGCGCATCCTGTTCGCCAAGGCGAGCGAGCAGCAGTGGCTCGCGCGCGCGCGCCAGCCGATGCGCCCGCCGATGCCCTGGTTCAACCTGCGCGACATGAGCGACGACGACCTGCGCGCGATCTACGCCTACGTGCGCTCGCTCGGCGCGGCCGGCGTGCCGGCGCCCGCGTACGCGGCGCCTGGCCAGAAGGTCGACACCCCCTATTTCGTGTTCGTGCCCCAGAACCTGCCGGGACCGCAGGCGCGGGCGCACTGAGGTTTCCGCAGGAGGACAAAGCCATGGAATACACGCTCGACGACGTCCGCGCCGCACCGACCGCGCAGACAGAACCGGCGCGGAGCGCGCGCCCCGCCGCGCGGCCGCCGCGCCATGATCTGTACGCCCTGATCCACAAGGCCCTGCGCCTCGCGCTGGCACAGGCGCTCGTGCGCATCGGCCGCCTCGACACCGACGACGACGGCGACGTGCGGGGTGCGGCGATGGCCGTCCGCGAACTCGTCGAACTGTGCCGACTGCACCTCGAGAAGGAGGAGCAGTTCGTGCACCCGGCGCTCGAGTCCGCCATCCCCGGCTCGGCGGGGCGCACGTCGCGCGACCACGACGACCACCTGCGCGCGTTCGACCGCCTCGAGGCAGGCGTGCGTGCGGTCGAGCGCTCGACCGGGGGGCGCTCCGCGGCGGCGGCGGCGCGCCTCTACCGCGACCTCGCGCTGTTCGCCGCGGAGAACTTCGTGCACATGCACGGGGAGGAGGTCGACAACAATGCCGTGCTGTGGGCGAGCTACTCCGACGAGGAGCTCGCCTCGATCGAGCGGCGCATCGTCGCCAGCATCGCCCCGGCGAAGATGGGCGCGGTCCTGCGCTGGATGGCGCCGGCGATGACGCCGGTGGAGCGCGCGGCCTTCTTCGCGAACCTGCGCAGCAAGCTGCCGCCGCCTGCCTTCGCGACGGTGATGAGCGACGTCATGGGCGAGCTCGACGCCGAAGCGAAGCGCAAGCTGCTGCAGGCGCTCTCCGTCTAGCGACGGGAGCGCTCCGCCCCGTCCCGCCGTCCCTCCCCCGGGGGATGGCGGGACGGACCCGGCGGTCCGGCGCCGGAATGGCATCATCGCAGGATGCGCGACTGGATCAGGCAACGACTCCCCGGCGAGGACACGCTGAAGGCCCACCCCGGGCTGCGCTGGATGGGGCCGTTGCTCCGCCGTCCGTGGCTGTGGCACCTCAACCGCCGGCGCGTGGCGGTCGGCGCGGGGATCGGCGTGTTCTTCGGATTCCTGATCCCCGTGCTGCAGATCGCGGCGGCGGCCGCGTTCGCGGTCATGCTGCGCGCGAACCTGCCCGTCGCCGCCGCGGCGACGCTGGTCTCCAACCCCCTCACCTACGCACCCATCGCCGTGCTCGCCTACCAGACCGGCGCTGCCGTGCTCGGCCAGCGCGTCGATCCCAAAGCCGCCGCGGCGCTCTCGGACGCGGCGGCCCGCGAGGCCACGCACGCGGCCGCGTCCGTCGGCTGGGTCGAGCGCGCCAAGGCCATCGGCAAGCCGCTGTTCGTCGGCCTGGCGATCTTCGCGACGGTCGGCGGGCTCGCCGCGTGGGCGCTGGTCCACGGACTGTGGACGCTGGGCGTGTGGCTCAAGCGCCGGCGACGCCGCCGCGCGCGCGCGGTGCGCGGCTCGCCGGTGTGACGGTCGGCCGCCTGTCCGGAAACGAGGGTCAGACTCGCATTTTCTGACGCAAAGCCCGTTCCCCGGGGAGCGGACGAAAATGCGAGTCTGACCCTCGTTTCCCGGGGAGCGGACGAAAATGCGAGTCTGACCCTCGTTTCCTCGTTCAGTAGCGGGCGTTGCCCGGCGTGCGGGGAAACGGGATGACGTCGCGCACGTTGGCGAGGCCGGTGACGTAGGCCACCGTGCGCTCGAAGCCGAGCCCGAAGCCGGCGTGCGGCACCGTCCCGTAGCGCCGCAGGTCGCGGTACCAGCCGTAGCGCTCGCGGTCGAGGCCGGCCTCGGCCATCCGGGCGTCCAGCACGTCGAGCCGCTCCTCGCGCTGGCTGCCGCCGACGATCTCGCCGATGCCGGGCGCCAGCACGTCCATCGCGGCGACCGTCCTGCCGTCGTCGTTGAGGCGCATGTAGAACGCCTTGATCTCGCGCGGGTAGTTGCGCAGGATCACCGGCTTGCCGACGTGCGTCTCGGCGATGTAGCGCTCGTGCTCGGACTGCAGGTCCATCCCCCACTGCACGGGGAACTCGAACTTCCGCTTCGCGCGCGCGAGCACCTCGATCGCCTCCCCGTAGTCCATCCGCACGAACTCGGTGTCGACGATGCCCTGCAGCTTCGCGACGACGCCGCGCTCGATGCGCTCGTCGAAGAACGCCATGTCGTCGGGGCGCTCCTCCAGCACCGCGCGGAACACGTACCGCAGCAGCGCCTCGGCGAGGTCCGCGTCCTCCGCGAGCGTCGCGAAGGCGATCTCGGGCTCGATCATCCAGAACTCGGCGAGGTGCCGGCTCGTGTTCGAGTTCTCCGCGCGGAACGTCGGCCCGAACGTGTAGACCTTCGACAGCGCCATGCAGTAGGTCTCGACGTTGAGCTGCCCTGACACGGTCAGGAACGCCTCGCGGCCGAAGAAGTCCTGCGCGAAGTCGACGCGGCCCGCCGCGTCCCGCGGCAGGTTCGCGAGGTCGAGCGTCGACACGCGGAAGAGCTCGCCGGCGCCCTCGGCGTCGGACGCGGTGATGATCGGCGTGTTGACCCACAGGAAGCCGCGCTCGTGGAAGAAGCGGTGGATCGCCTGCGCCAGCGTGTGGCGCACGCGCGTCACCGCGCCGATCACGTTCGTCCGCGGGCGCAGATGCGCCACCTCGCGGAGGAACTCGAGCGAGTGCGGCTTCGGCTGGATCGGGTAGGTGTCCGGGTCGTCGACCCAGCCGACGACGCGCACCGCGTCGGCCTGCATCTCGAAGGACTGGCCCTTCGCCGGCGAGGGCACGATGCGGCCGCTCGCCTCGACGGCGCAGCCCGCCGTCAGGTGCAGCACTTCGCTCGCGTAGTTCGGCAGCGTGCTCGGCGCGACGACCTGCACCGGGTGGAAGCACGAGCCGTCGGTCACGTGGACGAACGACAGCCCCGCCTTCGAGTCGCGGCGGGTACGCACCCATCCCCTGACGGTGACCGGCGCGTCGGCGGGCGCGCGGCCGGCGAGGATGTCGGCACAGGCAAGCGAAGTCATCGGGATCCTGGCGGGCGGTTCGGCGCTGGGCGCGAACCCGCTATTCTATCGGCCCGCCCCCGTCCCGCCGCCCCCATGCTCGACGCCTCCGTCACGCCCCGCGCCATCGTGCGCCGCCTCGACGAGTTCGTCGTCGGACAGGACGCGGCGAAACGCGTCGTCGCCGTCGCCGTCTGGACGCACTTCCGCAAGATCGCGCGCTCGAGGGCGCAGGGTCTGCCACTCGAGAAGAGCAACGTGCTGCTGATCGGCGCGTCGGGCACGGGCAAGACGCTCACCTGCGACACGCTGGCACGCATCCTGGGCGTGCCGTTCGTGACCGCCGAGGCGACCTCGCTCGCGCAGAGCCGCTACGTCGGCGACGAGATCGAGGCGATGCTGCAACGGCTGGTCGACAAGGCCGGCGGCGACGCGGCGCGGGCCGGCCGCGGGATCGTGTTCATCGACGAGATCGACAAGCTGAAGGCCGGCGGCGGCGGCGACGCGCGCGCGCTGTCCGGCGAGTCCGTGCAGCACGCGCTGCTCAAGATCATGGAAGGCGCGCAGGTCCGCCTCGGCGACGGCCGCTACGTCGACACGAGCGAGGTGCTGTTCATCTGCGGCGGCGCGTTCGTCGGGCTCGACCGCATCCTCAAGGACACGCACGGCTACGGCTTCATCGCCACCTCGTCGAAGGAGAGCCGCCAGATCCTCGAGCGTCTCAACGCGCGCGTGAAGCCGACGGACCTGTTCACCTACGGCCTGATCCCCGAGTTCACCGGACGGCTGCCGGTGATCGCACGCTTCGACGAGCTGTCGAAGCCGACGCTCGTGCGCATCATGACCGAGCCGCGCAACGCGCTCTACCGGCAGTTCCGCGACCTGTTCGCCGCGGAGGGCGTCGAGCTCGTCGTCGAGCCACGCGTGTTCGAGCAGATCGCGGAGGTCGCGCTCGAGTACAAGACCGGCGCACGCAGCCTGCGCGGAATCTTCGAGGAGCTGATGTCGCCGGTGCTCTTCGAGCTGCCCGAGCGCGCCGGTGCGCGCCGCGTCACGTTCGTCTCGCTGTTCGCCGAGCCGGCCTGGCAGGCCTGACGCGCGCAGCGACTCGTCAGCGCTGCAGCGTGCCGCGCGTGCGCGCCAGCCGCGCATCGACGGCCGGCAGGATCGCCCCGAGCGGTGTCGCGGCCAGTGCCAGCCCCGCCGCGACGCCCAGCACGTCGTCGCGCATGTCCGCGTACGAGAAGGTCCGGTATCCGGTCCATCCCTGCAGCACCTCGAGGCCGATGCCGAGCGCGCACAGCGCGGCGGCGGTGGCGATCCACGGGACGCCGCGCCGCCGCAATTGCGCGAACCAGAACGCGAGCCAGGCGTACGCTGCCGCGTGCGCGACGTCGAGGTCGCCGAGCTCTGCCGGGGGCAGGGGATCCGGCGTCAGGGAGAGGTAGACCACGAGCGCCACGCATGCCCAGCCGATCGCGCGCCACAGGCGCGGGAAGGCGAGCCGTGGCGCGGTGGAAGGGTGCTTCGCCGGCTCCGGACGCATCGCCGCGCAAGCGTACACCGCGGCCGCCCGCGCGGGCAGTCCGCAGGCCGGTACGCGTTTCCTTCAGCGCGCGTCGTTGAGCCTCCAGTCGTAGTCGAGATGCCGGATCGGCGCGGCCTTCGCCCGCAGCCGCGCGCGACCGGCCTCTTGCGTCGCGAGCAGGTCCGCGTAGCGCTCGCCGACGTCGGCGACGTCGGCGTACCCGCTCGCTCCGAGGAACGACGTCCGGCCGTGCCGGAAGTCCTCGCCGTACCACGCGAAGATCGGCGACAGCTCGAGCGTGCCGCTGGCCGGATCGTAGCGATTGCGCGTCCGGTCGGCCATGAAACGGCGCATCAGCGTCTCGAGCTGCTCGTCGAGCCGCGTGGCGACGAGCGCCCGCTCGCCCAGCATCGGGCAGCCGATCGACGCGCAGTTGACGGCGACGTGCACGCGCGGCTCGTCGAAGACGCCCGCGGCACGCAGCAGGCCGTGCTCGATGCCGTCGAGGTGCTCGCGCCGGCCGAGCAGCGTGAAGAAGCGGTCCTTCCACGGGTTGCCGATGACCGTGCCGAAGTCGCGGATCGACGCGAGGCGCGGATAGCGCGTCAGGACCTTCTCGACGGTGAACGCGTTGTACGCGTTGGCGAGGAACGCGAACTGCTGCGCCTTCGTCCAGCGCGCGTATTCCCGCGGGTCCACGCGCGACAGCGTGTCGAGGTAGGCGCGCAGCGCCGGCCGGTCGGCCGCGAAGCCGCGATAGTCGACGCGTGAGCTGGCGGCATCCGGTGCGAGGCGGACGTGCCGCGCCAGCAGCGCATCCCAGGCCGCGTGCGCGTGGTCGAACGGCGGCTCGGCGGCTCTCCCCGGCGCGGCGACTGCGAGCAGGACGCAAAGCATCCCCGGCGCAGCGAGCCGCAGCAAGGGAAACCGGCAGGAGTGCGGCATGGGGCGGGCGTGGTGCGCGAAGGCGACCGCGATGGGTCGCTTGGCGCCGCCCGGAGCTTACGAGCCGCCGCCGGCGACGAGCGCGGACACGGCCGGGGCGTGGCGGGCGTCGAAGGGGTGCCGGTCGGTGCGATACAGCGCCAGCACCTTGCGCACGTAGGCCTGCGTCTCGGCGAACGGCGGGATGCCGCCGTGCCGGTCGACCGCCTTCTCGCCCGCGTTGTAGGCTGCAGCGGCGAGCACGACGTCGCCGCGGTAGTACGCGAGCAGGAAGCGCAGGTACGCGAGCCCGCCCTGCACGTTCTGCCGCGGGTCGTAAGGGTCGCGCACGTTGAAGCGCTCGGCGGTCTCCGGGATCAGCTGCATCAGGCCGCGCGCGTCCTTCGGCGAGCGGGCCTTCGGATCGAAGTTCGACTCCACCGCGATGACGGAGAGCGCGAGGCGCGGATCGACGCCGAAGCGCGGCGCGAGCCGGTCGACGAGGTCCGCGATCTGCCGCTTCCAGCGCGGGAGGTCGGCGAACGGGTCGGGCTCGGGCGCGGCGGCTGCCGCGGGCGGCGGCGCGGCGATCTCGACGACCGGCTCGGGCGGTCCCCACGCGAGCGGCGGGACCGCGGGACGCAGGCAATCGGGCGGGTCGGGCGCGGTGCTCCGCATGAGCGCGAGCATCGCCTTCGACTGCGCGTGCCCGGTGTGCGCCGCCCAGGCGAACATGGCCACTGCGCGCGCGTCGTCGCGCGGCACGCCGCGCCCGTTGGCGAGCATCCAGCCCAGCGCGTACGCGGCATCGGCGTCGCCGTCGCGCGCCGCCTCGCAGTACAGCGCGGCCGCGCGCGCCGCGTCGCGCTTCACGCCCTCGCCGTGCTCGTAGGCGCGTGCGAGCAGCGTGCGCTGCCCCGGCGCCGCGAGCGCGCCTTCGCCGGCCACCATTGCGATGCACGCGGCCGCGGCGAGGAGCCGCAGGGCAACGGCGCGCTTCGGCGGTGCGGTTGTGGACGACATCGATCGACGACGGCGGGCGGGTCCGGGACGCGGATGATGCGCGAGCGCACGCGGCGCCGCAATACGCAGCGTCCCGCCGTCCGGCGGACGCGTCCGGCGCCTGTGCGCTGGCACGGCGGTGCGCTTCGCGGCATCATGCGCATCCCGCCCCCTGCCTCCGCGCCCGCCATGCTCCGCTTCTACTACAGCCTCGCACCGAATCCAATGAAGGTCGCGCTGTTCCTCGAGGAGGCCGGCCTCGCCTACGAGGCGATTCCGGTGGACACGCGCAAGGGCGAGCAGCACGCGCCGGCGTTTCGCGCGATCAACCCGAACGGCAAGGTGCCGGCGATCGTCGACGGGGACGTCGCGGTGTTCGACAGCGGCGCGATCCTGCTCTACCTCGGCGAGAAGACCGGCAAGTTCATGCCGCCGGCCACGCCGGCGGCGCGTGCCCCGCTGCTGTCGTGGATGTTCTTCGTCGCGTCGGGCCTCGGACCGTTCTGCGGGCAGGCCGTGCACTTCGAGAAGTACGCGCCGGAGAAGCTGCCCTACGCGCAGAAGCGCTACCTGTTCGAGGCGCGCCGCCACCTGTCGATCGTCGACGCCCGCCTCGCGTCGCGGCGCCACATGCTCGGCGACGACTACACGATCGTTGACATGAACGTCTGGGGCTGGGCACGCCTCGCGCCGTTCGTGCTCGGCGACGAGGGTGCGTGGACGTCGTTCCCGAACCTCAAGCGGCTGGTCGACGAGATCACCGCGCGGCCCGCCGCGCAGCGCGCGCTGGCCCTCAAGGAGCGGCACGCGTTCAAGACCGAGATGGACGACGAGGCGCGGCGGGCGATGTTCCAGCATCTCTGACCCCGCCCCGCTGACCCCGCACCCGAGGCTTCGCGCAGCGCTGGCCATCCGGCGGCAATGACGGCGGGATAAGACTTCGGGATCGCCGCAGCGGCGACCGGGCCGCCCGGCCCGCCGGCTGCTTGGCGGCCCGCTGCACAGCGGTGGGCGACGAGCCCGAAAACGCTTGACTGCACAATATGCCATTGGTATATTTGTGCTGCACACCGGGCACAACGCCCCGAAGGCGCACGAACAAGAACTGGTGAGCAGGATCGGCGGGATCCGTCCCCGTCCGTTGCACCATTTCTCGTCCGATGCCCGGTCTTCCGCCCGGCGCGCCCGCACGCGCGCGCGCTTCGTCGCACCCGCACCCGCTCCCGCAGTCCCTGCAGGCCCCTGCCGGGCGCACCGTCCCGCCGGCCGTTGCGCGCGCATCCCCGCCGCGGTCGCCTGCCTGGCTCGCGCTCGCCGCCGGCGCCGTGCTGCTGGCGTGGGCGCTGGCGGCGCAGGCCGCCAGCGTCGGTCTCGCCTGGGATCCGGTCCCGAGCACGGCCCTGCGCGGATACATGGTCTACTACGTGCCCGCCGGATCGGGCACGCTCACGCAGCCCGTGCAGTCGCCCGCAGTGCGCCTCGACGTCGGCAACCGCACCACCCACACGCTGTCGAACCTCGCCGCCGGCACCACCTACCAGATCGCGGTGACGGCCTACGACGCGTCCGGCGCCGAGAGCGCGTTCTCCAACGTCGTCAGCTACACGACACCGGCGGCGAGCGTGCCGCCGGTCGCGCGATTCTCGGCCAGCACGACGTCCGGCACGGCGCCGCTGGCGCTCAACTTCGTCGACGAGTCGACCGGCACGATCAGCGGCTACGCGTGGACGTTCGGCGACGGCACGACCAGCACGGCGCGCAACCCGGCGAAGGTCTATTCCAGCCCGGGCACGTACACCGTGAGCCTCACCGTCGCCGGTTCCGCCGGAAGCAACACGCTCACGAAGAGCGGCTACGTGACGGTGAGCGCGCCGCCGCCCTCCGGAGGCTCGGACGGCACGGTGCTCCTGTCGCAGGACTTCGCCGGCACGAGCCTGGCCGGCTGGCGCGTGCAGGACGACGGCCTGTCCTACCAGCGCTCGCGCTGGCTGGTCAGCGGCGGCGAGCTCGCGCAGCTCAACGAGACCTACGGCGGCAGCACGGCCACCGCCGACCTCGCCAAGCCCGGCACCTACCTCCTCTACGAGGGCGGCGCCACCTGGGCCGACTACCGCCTGCGCTTCCGCATGCGCGGCGCCGACGACGACGCGATGGGCGTCATGTTCCGCGTGCGCGACGGCAGCAACTACTACCGCTTCTCGTGGGACAAGCAGCGCGCCTACCGGCGCCTGGTCAAGAACGTCGGCGGCACCTTCACGCTGCTCGCCTCCGACAGCGTCCCCTACCAGCAGAACCGCAACTACGACGTCGAGGTCGTCGTGCAGGGCTCGACCATCGAGGTGTGGATCGACGGCGCGCGCATCTTCCGCGTCACCGACGGCGCGCACCCGCGCGGCAGCATCGCCTTCTACACCTGGGCGCAATCGGGCGCGTACTTCGACAACCTCGTCGTGCAGTAGCGGCACGGGCGCGGCGCATCTCCATCGCCCGGACGACGCGCGTCGGTCGATCTGGAGGCGAGGGGCCGCGCGCGGCCGGCAACCCCGCCGACGGCGCTATTCCGCCTTCGCGCCGGACAGCTCGATCACCTTCTTCCACTTCGCCTGCTCGCTCAGGACCTGCGCCCCGATCTCCGCCGGCGTGCTCGCCGACGGCAGGACGCCCAGCCCGAGCATGCGCTCGCGGATGGCGGGCATCGCGAGCACGGCGTTGATCTCGCGGTTGATGCGCTCCACGATCTCCGGCGGCGTGCCGCCGCGCACCGACAGGTAGTTCATCGGCGAGGCGTCGAAGCCGGAGAGCGTGTCGGCGAGCGTCGGCACGCCCGGCAGCACCGGCGAGGGCTCCAGCGTGGTCACGGCCAGCGCGCGCAGCTGCCCGGCCTTGATCGCCGGCTGCAGCGCGGCGAGACTGTCGATCGTCATCTGCACGTTGCCGGCGATCAGGTCCTGCAGGGCGTTGCCCGTGCCCTTGTAGGGGACGTGCACGATGTCGATGCCCGCGACCGTCCTGAAGTACTCGCTGGCGAGGTGGCTGCCCGAGCCGATGCCGGCGCTCGCGAAGTTGAGCTTGCGCGGGTTCGCCTTGGCGTAGTCGATCAGCTCCCTCACCGTCCGCGCGGGAACGCCGGGGTGCACCGCGAGCACGCTGGTGAACGTACCGAGCCGCGCCACGGGGAGCAGGTCCTTCTGCGGATCGTACGGCAGCTTCTTCATCAGGTGCGGATTGATGATCTGCGGGCCGGGCGAGGTGTACAGCCACGTGTAGCCGTCGGGCTGGGACTTGGCGACGAAGTCGGCGCCGATCGTCGCCCCGCCGCCGGGCTTGTTGTCCACCAGCACCGGCTGGCCGAGCCGCTGCGACAGCGGCTCGGCAAGGATGCGCGCGAGGACGTCCGATCCGCCGCCCGCCGCGAACGGAATCACGAAGGTGACCGGCCGGGCCGGCCACGCCTGCGCGGGCGCGGTACCCGGAACGAGGAGGAGCGCTGCGGCGAGCGCGGCGAGCGCCCGGGCGACGGGCCGGGTCATGGCGCTCGCCCGGTCAGTCGACCAGCTTCACGTTGGCCTCGCGTGCGACCTTGCGCCACTGCTCGAGGTCCGCGACGATGTAGTCGCGGAAGTCGTTGCCGGCGAGGTACGAGACCTGGTAGCCAAGCGTGTCCAGACGCGAGGTGACCTTCGGGTCCTTGAGCATGTCGGCGATCTCTGTGCGCAGCCGCGCCAGCACCGGCTCGGGCGTGGCCGCCGGCGCGAGGACGCCGTACCACACGACGACCTGCACGTTCTTCAGGCCCGCCTCCTCGAGCGTGGGCGTGTCCGGGAACAGCGGATGGCGCACGGGCCCGGTCGTCGCGATCGCGCGGAACGCGCCGGAGTCGGTGTGCGGCTTGACGGTCGGCGGCGTGATCAGCGCGATGTCGATCGTGTCCCCGCGCAGGGCCGTGATCACCGCCGAGATGCCGGCGAAGGGCACGTGCAGCATCTCGATGCCGGCGTTCTTCTCCATCAGCGCCGTGCCCATGTGCGGCGCTCCGCCGATGCCGGAGGTACCGTAGCGGATCTTGCCCGGGTTCGCCTTCGCGTACGCGATCAGCTCGGCCACCGACTTGACCGGCAGGCGCGGGCTGACCGCCAGCACGAACGGCAGCTGGACGATGCGCGCGATGTAGGCGAAGTCGTCGGGAACCTTGTAGGGCATGTTCTGCTTGACGGCGGGCAGGATCGAGATGCCGTCGGAGGCGGCCCAGATCAGGTGGTAGCCGTCCGGCTTGCTCTTGGCGACGAAGTCGATGCCGATCATCGAGCCGGCCCCCGCCTTGTTCTCGACGATGACCGTCTGGCCGAGGCGCGGCGTCAGGTGCTCGGCGGTCAGGCGCCCGAGCAGGTCGTTGCCCGCGCCCGGCAGGAACGGCACGATGATCTTGACGACGCCGGCCTTCGGGTACTCCTGGGCGGCGACGACCGGCGACATCGCGGCGGCGAGCGCGGCGGTTGCGGCGGCGAGCAGTCTGCGCATGTGCATTCCTCCTTTGGATTGACGACGGTCGGGCGCGCCGCTACGCGGGCGGCGAGGTGGCGCGATCGACCCGGGCGAGCGTCTGCGCGTCGAGCGTCGACGTACAGGCGGCGACGTTGGCTTCGACCTGCTCCGGCGACGTGGCGCCGGCGATCACGCTGGCCACGAACGGACGGGACGCGACCCAGCCGACCGCCACGTCGAGCAGCGACCGGCCGCAGGATTCCGCGACCTGCACCAGCTCGTCGACGACGCGCCAGTTGCGCTCGGTGAGAAAGCGATCGGCGGAACGCTTGGTCTGCGCGAGCCGCGATCCGGCCGGCAGCTGCGCGTCGCGCCGGTACTTGCCGGACAGCAGGCCGCCGGCCAGCGGATAGTAGGGAAGCAGGCCGATGCCGAAGTGCGCCAGCGCCGGCCCGAGGTCCCGCTCGGCATCGCGCACCAGCGCGCTGTACTCGTTCTGCGCGCTCACGAAGCGCGCCAGTCCGCCGGCGCGCGACGTCCAGTCCGCGTCGGCGAGCTGCCACGCCGCGAAGTTCGAGCAGCCGACGTAGCGCACCTTGCCCTGCGTGACGAGATCGTCCAGCGCGCGCAGAGTCTCCTCGATCGGTGTGCGCTGGTCGGGCTTGTGGAACTGGTAGAGGTCGATCCAGTCGGTCCGCAGGCGCCGCAGGCTGTCCTCGACGGCGCGCATCACGTAGCCGCGCGCACCCCCGCGCAGGGCGCCGGCGTCGTCCATCTCCCAGCCGAACTTCGTCGCGAGGACGACGTCACGGCGTGCCGTGCCCAGGATCTCGCCGAGCTGCGCTTCGGATCCGCCGCGGCTGCCATACGCATCGGCCGTGTCGAGCAGCGTGACGCCGAGGTCGAGCGCGCGGTGCACGACGCGACGCGTCTCGCCGACGTCGAGCCGCGACCCGAACTGGTTGCAGCCGAGCCCCGCGACCGAGACCCGGAGGCCGCTGTTCCCGACGTTGCGGAACTCCACGCCGCGCTCCCTCAGCCGGCGTCGACCAGCCGCTGCACCGCCACCGGCGCGCCGCACCGGCTGCTTTCGATGGCCGCGAAGACCAGCGCGCTGGCCTGCACGTTCTCCTCGACGCGCGTTTCCATCGGCGGACCGCCATCGCGCCAGCGCGCGAACTGCTCGATCAGCCAGTGGTTGATCCACTTCGGCTGCTGCAGCAGCGCGACCTTCTGCCCCCGCCCCTCGCGGTGCTGCTGCCGCCAGATGTCCTGACGCATGAACACCTCGACGTCGCGGTGCGCGAGGATGGCCGTGCCGCGCTCGCCGTCCACGCGGATGTACTCCTTGTAGAACGTGTTCAGCCCGACCGGGTGCGACACCGAGCCTTCGTAGACGGCACGCACGCCGTTGGCGAACGCCATCGTCACGATCGCGTCGGTGTCGCCGCGGTACTCCGCCCAGTCCGGCTTCCACGTCGTCGCGAACAGCGTCTCGCAGCGCGCGCCGGCCAGGTCGCCGATGATGTCGAGGTGATGGATCGCACCCTCGACGAGCAGCGGGTCGGCCATCTCGTGGCGGAACAGCGAGCTCCACGCCATCCGCTGGCGCATGTCGCCCTGGAAGCGCATGCCGATCGCGTTGATCCTGCCGAGGACGCCCGAGCGCACGATGCGCCGCAGCGTCGTCTTGTCCTGGTCGAAGCGGTGGCTCATCGTCACCGCCATCTTCCGGCCCGCGCGGCGCACGTTGCGCGCGATGCGCAGCGTCGCCTCCATCGTGTCGGCGATCGGCTTCTCGCACAGCACGTCGAGCCCGCGCGCCAGCGCGAGGTCGATGATCGCCTCGTGGTGCGCCGGCGTCACCGCGACGGTGCAGAAGTCCGCCGCCACCTCGTCGAAGGCCCGGGCCGCGTCCGTGTAGCACCGCTCGGCCGGCAAGCCCAGCGACTGCCGCCCGGCCTCCAGCGCGTCGCGGTCGAGGTCCACCAGCGCGACGACCTCGATCGTCCCGTCGGCGACGTTCGACTTCAGGAACTCGCTGCACCAGCGCCGGCCGAAGACGCCGATGCCGACGTGGATGACGCGCTGGGACATGGATGCCGTAGCCTAGAGCACGGGCACCGTCGCGCGGAACGATTCGCGCTGCGAGACGCGGTCGAACCAGGCGCGCAAACCGGGCCAGTGCGGAAAGCCGACCACCTCGTCGAGGCGCAGCGGCATGTAGCCGAGCGCGCAGCCCACGGCGACCTGCCCGAGGTCGATGTCGCCGAACGAGCCGACGACGGACTCGAGGTGATCGAGCCCGGTGCGGACCTTGCGCATCTGCCAGTCGATCCAGTCGGCCGACCGGAGCTCGGGCGGGCGCGCGCGCTCGTGGCGGACGATGATCGACGCGTCGAGCAGGCCGTCGGCCAGCGCCATGCGCGTCAGCACTTCCCAGCGACGCGGCCCGGTGGCCGGCAGCAGGCGGTGGTTGCCGAACTCGGCGTCGAGGTACTCGCAGATCACGGGGGAGTCGTACAGCGCTGCGCCCGCGTCGGTGATCAGGACCGGAATCTTGCCGAGCGGGTTGAGCGGTGCGACGCGCTCCGGCTCCGAGCGCGTGTTGACCTTGGTCAGACGCAGTTTCCCGGCAATGCCGTGCTCGTGCGCGACCACGCTCACCTTGCGCACGTAAGGCGACAACGGGCTGTACATCAGTTCCATGGGAAAGGGCGGCGGCCGCGCGTCGTGGACCCCCGCAACGCTAGCACCGCCGGCGTCGCCGCGGTGTGCGCATCCACGAGAAGCATCTTTACACGGCGCGCAAACCGGCGCGCCATGCTGCACCGCAATGACGACGATTGCGGAGGGCGCAAAGCTGCTCTGCACGCGATGGCGGTTCCGGCGCGGCGGCGCCCGGCGTATAACGTGCGGCGTCGACACCATCCTGCGAGGGCGTGCGTGGTCACCGGCCGCTATACCAGCGACCTGTCCGAGGGCGACGAGCTCGGGCCGGTCGAGTACACGATGAGCCGCTTCGTCGCGCGCGAATACGCGCACGCCAACGAGATGCACCAGCCGTGCTTCCAGGGCGTGGACGGCCAGATCGCGCCGCCGACGCTGGTCCACATCGACAAGCTGCGTCTCTACAAGCTCGCCTGCCCCGGCGGCGCTGGCCCCTCCGCCCGCATCCACTACGAGTTCGACGCCACCATCCACGAGCCGATCCGCGTCGGCACGCGCATCGTCAGCCGCGGCCGCGTGGTAGGCCGCTACGCGAAGAAGGGGCGCGAGTACGTGGTGACCGCTATCGAGATGCGCGCCGCCGACGACGGCCGCCTGCTGGTCGAGTATCGGGACACCGTGATCCTCTCGTACCGCCAGGCGGCCGGAGCGGCATCGTGAACGCGCCCGCCGCCCTGCCCTTCGGCGCCGGCCACGAGTTCCGCGCGCCCGCGCGGCCGATGACCCGCGAGCGGATGCGCTGGTACGTCGACATCCAGGAGACGGTGCAGGCGGACACGGGCCGCATCGTGACGCAGCCGCCGACCATCCACGACGACGACGACTACGCCCGCAAGAACGGGCTGCCCGGCATCATCGCCGACGGCATGATCACCACGAACTGGATTCTCGCGCTGCTCGTCGATGTGTTCGGCGCGCAGGCCGCCGGCGGCGGGCGCCTGCGGACCAAGTACATCGCCCCCGTCTACGAGGACCAGGTCATCGTCGCGTGCGCCCGCGTGGGCCGCGCCTTCCTCGACGGGGCGGGGCGCGCCGTCTACGACCTCGAAGTCTGGTGCGAGGACGACCGCGGCCTCAAGGTCACGGTCGGCGAAGCGCTCGTGCGCACCGCGTCCGACCGGGCGGCCGCGTAGGCGCGCGGCCCGCAATGCCGGCAACCCGGAGCCTGCGCCAGCGGGCGCGACGCTAGCCCGGGCGCGCGCCCGCCACGGAGCCCCCATGTGGAAGATCCTCACCGGCATCCGCGTCCTCGACCTGTCGCGCGTGTTCGCGGGACCGGCGGCAACGCAGGTGCTCGGCGACCTCGGCGCCGACGTGATCAAGGTCGAGGAGCCGGGCCGCGGCGACGAGGCCCGGCACTTTGGCGTCACGCAGGCAACCCGTGAGCGGCTGCGCGAAGGCAGCCCCTCGTTCCTCGCCCTCAACCGCAACAAGCGCAGCATCGCGATCGACCTCTCCGGCGAGCCGGGCCGTCGCACGGTGCGCCGGATGGCCGCAGGCTGCGACGTGGTCGTCCACAACTTCCGGCCGGGCGCGATGCGCCGCTTCGGGCTCGACTACGAGGCGCTGCGCGCGCTGCGCGGCGACGTCATCTTCTGCGAGTTCTACTCCTACGGCGCCCGGGGTCCACTGTCGCACATCGGCGCGAACGACCTCGCGCTGCAGGCGCACAGCGGCATGATGAGCATCACCGGCGAGCCGGACCGGCCGCCCGTGCGCTGCGGCACCTCGGTCGTGGACCTGCACGCGAGCCTGGCCCTCGTCGCCGCGATCCTGGCCGCGCTGTTCCACCGCGAGCGCACCGGCCAGGGGCAGGCGCTCGACACGTCGCTGCTGCGCAGCTCGGCGCACCTGATGAACTACTTCTACGGCGAGTACTGGGCGCTGGGCACCGTGCGCGGGCGCATGGGCACGGCCAACCACCTGTCGGTGCCCAACCAGGTGTTTCCCGCCGCCGACGGCAGCGTGGTCATCATCGCGCCCAGCGACGAGATGTGGCACCGCGCGGCGCAGGCCCTCGACCCGGCGCTGGATCGACCCGAGTGGCGGACGACGATCGACCGCCAGCACCACCGCGACGCCCTCATCGCCGCGGTCTCCGCGGTCACGCGGACGATGACCAGCGAGACGCTCGTCCGGCGCCTGGGCGACGCCCGCGTGAACGTGGCGCGGGTGAACGACATCGGCGAGGCCGCCTCGCACCCGCAGCTGGCCGCCGCGGACGCGGTGATCGAGATGCCGCTAGGGTCCGCCACGATGAGGGCCGTTGCCTCGCCGTTCGCGCTGCACGGCGCCCCCACCGAGCCCGACCGCGCGCCGCCGCGGCTGGGCGCCGATCGCGACCGCATCCTCGCCGACCTCGGGTTCTCGGCCGATGAGATCGGGGCGCTGGCCGACGAGGGTGCGTTCGGCCCCTCCGCGGCGCGGAGCGCGTCCTGACGCCGCCCGTGAGGCCGCCGGCGCGACGCGCCCGGCGGCGCGAATCCGATCCGGCCGCCAGCAAGGAGACCGCGTGAACCGCATCGACCTCGACGGCCGCGTTGCCGTGATCACCGGCGGCTCCGGCGGCATCGGCGCCGCGACGGCCGAGCGCATGATGGCCTCCGGCGCGCGCGTGTCGCTGTGGGACCGCGACGCCGGCGCGCTCGCGGGACTGCGGGACCGCCTGCCCGACGCCGAGTGCGCGACGGTGGACGTCACCGACGAGGTGTCGGTCGAGGCCGCGACGGCGGCGACGATGGCGCGCTTCGGCCGCATCGACATCCTCGTGAACGCGGCCGGCGTCACCGCTCCGAAGGCCACGATCCTGGAGACGCGGCTCGACAGCTGGCGGCGGATCGTGGACGTCAACCTCACCGGCACCTTCCTCGTTTCGCGCGCCGTGGCGCGGCACATGGTCGCGGCCGACTACGGCCGCATCGTCAACCTGGGCTCGGTCGCCGGCAAGGAAGGCAACCCGTTCTCGGCAGCCTACTCGGCGTCGAAGGCGGCGGTGCACTCCTTCACGAAGTCGCTCGCCAAGGAGCTCGCGCGCACCGGCGTGCGCGTGAACTGCGTGGCGCCCGCCATCATCGCCACCCGCAACCTCTACTACGAGCAGCCGGAGGAGATGCGCAAGCTGTGGGTGTCGCGCGTGCCGATGGGACGGCCGGGCACGCCGGAGGAGGTGGCGGCGATGATCGCGTGGCTCGCCTCCGAGGAGTGCTCGTTCACCACCGGTGCGGCCTTCGACCTCTCCGGCGGACGGGCGACGTACTGAGATGGGAACGGCGCTGCCGGCGTCGATGCGCTTCGTCGCGGCGAGCGGCCCCGGCGGCCCCGGGGTGCTCGCGGTGGCGCACGGGCCGCTCCCCGCGCTGCGCGACGGCGAGGTGCTGGTCCGCGTCGAGGCCGCCGGCATCAACCGCGTCGACTGCCAGCAGCGCGCCGGCGCGTACGGTCCGCCGCCCGGCGCCAGCCCGGTGCTCGGCGTCGAGGTCGCCGGCGAGGTGGTCGCGGCGGCGCCGGGGACGGCGTTCACCGGCGGCGAGCGCGTGTGCGCGCTCGTCGAGGGCGGCGGCTACGCCGCGTACTGCGCCGCCCCCGCCACCCAGTGCCTGCGCTGGCCGGCCGGCTACGACGCGGTGCAGGCCGCGGCCCTGCCGGAGACCTTCTTCACCGTCTGGGCGAACCTGTTCGCGAACGGCTGCCTCAAGCCGGGCGAGACGCTTCTCGTCCACGGCGGATCGAGCGGCATCGGGACGACGGCGATCCAGCTTGCCACGGCGCTGGGCGCCTCGGCGATCGCGACGGCCGGCAGCCCCGCGAAGTGCGACGCATGCGTGCGGCTGGGCGCGAAGGCGGCCATCGACTACACGCGCGAGGATTTCGTGGCGCGCGTGCGCGAGCTGACGGCGCGCCGCGGCGTCGACGTGATCCTGGACCTCGTCGGGGGCGACTACCTGGCCCGCAACCTCGCTTGCCTCGCGCCGCGGGGACGACTGGTGATCATCGGCTTCCTCGGCGGCAGCCGCGCCGGGGAGATCGACCTGGCGCGGATCGTCGTGCGCCACCTCACGGTCACCGGATCGACGCTGCGTCCGCGCGACGCCGCCGAGAAGGGCCGGCTCGCCGACGGGCTCGCCGCGTCCGTCTGGCCGCTGCTCGACGCCGGACGCTGCGCGCCGGTCATCGACCGCACCTATCCGCTCGAGCGCGTCGCCGAGGCCCATGCGCGGATGGAGTCGAGCGCGCACATCGGCAAGCTCGTGCTCGACCTGCGATGAGCGGTCGCGCGCCCTTGCACTCGCAGGAGGACCGGTGAGCGGCCCCCTGTCCGGCTTTCGCGTGGTGGACCACGGCGAGTTCATCACGGCGCCGTACACGGCGATGCTGCTCGGCGATCTCGGCGCCGAGGTGATCAAGGTCGAGCGCCCGGGCGGCGGCGACCGGTTCCGCACCTTCGAGACCGGCTCCTACGGCCCCCAGTTCCAGGCATTCAACCGCGACAAGCAGAGCGTCGTGCTCGACCTCGCCGCCGACGGCGACCGGTGCGTGCTGCGGGAGTTGCTGCGCACGGCCGACGCCTACGTGCAGAACTTCCGCCCCGGGGTGGCCGAGCGGCTGGGCTTCGGCGTCGACGCCGTGCGCGCGCTGAATCCGCGCATCGTCCACTGTTCGATCAGCGGCTACGGCCCGGACGGCCCGTACGCGGACCGCCCGGCGTACGACACCGTCGGCCAGGCGCTCTCCGGCTTCCTCAGCATGTTCGTCGACGCCGCCTCGCCGCGCATCGTCGGGCCGGCGACGGCCGACTCGGTGACCGGGCTGTACGCCGCGTGCGGCGTGCTCGCCGCGCTGCTCGAGCGCGAGCGCACCGGGCGCGCGCGCAGCGTGCACGTCCCGATGGTCGCCGCGATGGCGCACTTCTCCATCGAGCAGTTCCACCGCTACTTCGCGACCGGCGAGGTCCCCGGCCCGTCGGACCGCGGGCGTGTCTCGCAGAGCTTCGCGTTCGCCTGCGCCGGCGGCGGCCTCGTCGCGATCCACCTCTCGTCGGTCGCCAAGTTCTGGGACGGCCTGCTGGCGGCCATCGAGCAGCCCGCGCTCGCCCGCGACGCCCGCTTCGCCACCCGCATGGACCGCGTGCGCAACCACGAGGCGCTGGCCGAGGTGTTGAGGCCGGTGTTCGCGCAGCGCACGCGCGAGGCGTGGACGCAGCGGCTCGCGCAAGCCGACGTTCCGCACGCGCCGATCCTCGGGCTCGACGAGGCCCTCGACGACCCGCAGATGCGCCACCTCGCGCTCGAGCGCCGGCTCGAGCATCCGGCCGAGGGTCCGGTCCGCACGCTGCGCACGCCGATCCTCCTCGACGGCGGGCGTGACGACGGAGCGATGCAGCCGCCGCCCGCCCTCGACGAGCACGGGCCGGCGATCCGCGCCCGCTTCCGCCCCAGGCAATCCGACTGAAGGGATCCGCCCGATGACGCCCGAGCACCTCAAGCTGTCCGTCGACGATCACGTCGCTACGCTGGTCCTCGACCGCCCGCCGGTCAACGCCCTCGGCCGCGCCATCCGCGAGGAGCTGCTCGCGGCGTTCGACGAGCTGCACGACCGCGACGACGTGCGCGTCGTCGTCCTCACCGGCGCGGGGCGCACGTTCTGCGCCGGCGCCGACATCAAGGAGCGCGCGAAGCTCACCGGCCGGCCAGGCGAGTACCGCGAGCTGAACCGGCTCGTGCGCGCGGTGTTCCACGGCGTGATCCAGTGCAGCAAGCCGGTGATCGCCGCGGTCAACGGCGCGGCGCTCGGCGCGGGCTTCGCCCTCGCCCTGTGCTGCGACATGGTGCTCGCGAGCGAGGACGCCGTGTTCGGCATGCCGGAGGTCGACGTGGGGCTTGCCGGGGGCGTCAAGTTCCTGCAGCGCTACTTCACGCCCTCGCAGGCGCGCATGCTGCTGATCACCGGCCGGCGCGTGCCCGCGGCCGAGCTGTACCGGCTCGGCGTCCTGCAGGCCTGCGTCCCGGCGCAGGCGCTGATGCCCGAGGCCCGCAAGCTGGCCGCCGAGATCGCGGCGAAGAGCCCGCTGGCCGTGCGCATGCTCAAGCAGTCGTTCAACGTCGTCGAGAACCTCTCGCTCGGCGACGGCTACCGGATCGAGCAGGACATGACGATCGAGCTGTCGAAGAGCGAGGACGCACAGGAGGCGAAGCGCGCGTTCGTCGAGAAGCGCAAGCCGGCGTTCAAGGGGCGCTGAAGGATGACGACGCGACTCGCCGGCCGCACGGCGGTCGTCACCGGCGCCGGCGCCGGCTTCGGCGCCGGCATCGCGGAGCGCTTCGCGCTCGAGGGCGCGCGCGTGGTCTGCGTCGACGTCGACGGCGAGGCGGCGGCGCGCATCGCCGCCCGGCTCCCGGGTGGCGCCGTGCCGCTCGCGTGCGACATCGCCGACGGCGCCTCGTTCGCGCGCATGGTGGAGGACGCGGTCGCGCGCGCGGGCCCGTTCGACACGATCGTCAACAACGCCGCGCTCTCCCAGAAGCCGTCGCGCATCGCGAAGATCGCCGAGGCGGACCTCGACCGGCTGCTCGCCGTGAACGTCAAGAGCTTCTACCACGTGGCCGTGCACGCGCTGCCCGTGCTGCGCCGGCGCGGCGGCGGCTGCGTGATCAACATCGCCTCGGTCACGGCGATCCGGCCGCGGCCGGGCATGTGCTGGTACCAGGCGACGAAGGCGGCGGTGGTCTCGATCACGCAGACGATGGCCGCCGAGCTCGCGCCCGACCGCATCCGCGTCAACGCGATCGCGCCGTCGGTCGGGCGCACCGCGATGCTCGACGCCATGTTCGGCACCGACCGCGGCGAGCCGATCGACCGCATGGTCGCCACCATTCCGCTCGGCCGGCTGTGCGAGCCCGCCGACATCGCCGGCGCGGCCGTCTACCTCGCCTCGGACGACGCCTCCTTCGTCACCGGCGTGATCCTGCCGGTCGACGGCGGGCGCCTCGTCGGCTGACGCCCGGCGTCAGGCCGCCGCGTCCTCGAACGTGGTGGCGAGGAAGTCGATGAACGCGCGCACCTTCGCGGACATCAGCGTCCGCTGGTAGACGGCGTACACGCCGTTGTCGAACTCGATGTGGCTGATGCGGTACTGCGGCAGCAGCCGCTGCAGCCGCCCGTCGCGCAACGGCTCGCGCACGGCCCAGTCCGGCATCAGCGAGACGCCCAGCCCGGCCAGCGTCGCCGACAGGAGAGCAAGTCCGTTGTCGGACTGCAGGCAGCCGCCGACGGGCACCTCCTGCATCGCCCCGTCGCCGCCGATGAAGCGCCAGACCGTCTGCCCGACGTTGATCCGGTAGGTGAGGCAGCTGTGGGACGCGAGGTCGGCCGGCTGCGCGACGGCCGGTCGCGCCGCGAGGTACGCGGGGGCCGCGCACAGGACGCGCTCGGCCGGCGCGAGGCGCCGCGCCACCAGCGACGTGTCGTTGAGCTTGCCGATGCGGATGTCGACGTCGACGTTGCGCTCGACCAGGTCCACCGCGTGGTTCGACAGCAGGAGGTCGACCTTGAGGTCGGGATACTGCGCGAGGAAACGCGGCAGCGCGGGCACGACGACCAGGTGGCCGACGAGCATCCGCGAGTGCACGCGCAGCGTTCCGCGCGGCGCGGTCTGCAGCTGCGCGACCGAGTCGTTGGCCTCGGCGACCTGCTGGAGGATCTGCTCGACCTTGCCGAAGTACACCGCCCCCGCCTCGGTCAGCGTCAGCTTGCGGCTGCTGCGGTTCAGCAGCCGGCACCCGAGGCCCGACTCGAGCGCGCTGATGTGACGCGACACCGACGCCGGCGACAGGCCGAGCTCGCGCCCGGCCGACGACAGGCTGCCGTTCTGCACCACGCTCACGAAGATGCGCATCGGCTGCAACCAGTCCACGTCGCGTTCCGCTCCCGTTTCGGCAAGTCGCCGAGTGTACCGTGCGGGCCGCGTGCTTTCGGACGTCGTCCGGACGGCACGGGCGCGGCACGCTCGGCCGGGAGCCGGCGCGGCGCTAGGTGTGGAGTCTCAACAGGTTGTCTCCCTCGAGACTGAGCCTGCTGATGGGTGGGCGGCCGGACAGGGCGGCGTGCGGCCGATGCCAATTGTAGCGATGCAACCACTCCGGCAAGAGGGCGGTGCGCTCGCGGGAATGGCGGTAGGTTCGTCCATAGGCCCATTCGTGCAAGGCAGTCTGGATGAAGCGCTCGGCCTTGCCATTGGTGCGAGGGGTATAGGGTTTGATGAAGATGTGGCGAAGGTGCCAGCGCCGGCAAGTCGCGATGAATGGCCGGGAGCGAAACACTTTCGCGTTGTCGGTCATGATGCAGCGGACCGCGACCCCCAAGTGACGGTAGTAGCGAGCGGCATGCTCCAGGAAGTCCGCGGCACTGCGTTTGCGTTCGTCGGCGAACATCTCCGCAAAGGCGACCCGAGAGCGGTCGTCGATGGCGACGAAGGCAGCCTCCCAGCCAGCACCTTCCACGCTGTCCCGGGGATCGCCAGTCACGCGATGTCCGACATGGACAATGCGCGCCAGCTTCTTGCTGTCGATGTGCAGCAGTTCCCCGGGTCGGGCACGCTCGTAGCGACGTGGCAGCGGGGCAGGATCGAGGGCCGACAACCGACTCAGTCCGACGCGCGCCAGGATCCGGGAGACGGTCGCGCGCGAGATCCTGAGCTCGGCGGCGATGCTGGCCATGGTCCAGCGCTGGCGCCGCAGCGTGACCACGCGCTGAGCGGTCCCACGGGCAATGGCGGTCGGCAAACGCCGCGGCCGCGAGCTGCGGTCGCCCAGGCCGGCCTCGCCATCGATCCGAAACCGGGCGATCCACTTGCGGACGGTCTTGCGGTCGATGCCGCAGCGCCCGGCGACCTGCCGCACTGCCTCGCCCGCCATGACCGCCTGCACCAATCGCAGTCGACCCTCGGGCGTCATTGGGGCATTCTTGTGGGTGTCCACTCGGTCCTCCTGGAAGGAACTGATGGCGTAGGAACCATCAGCTTCCCCCAGTTGGATCGAGGGGACAACGTCCTGAGACTTCACAGCTAGGGCCTGTTCACGCCATGGCCGCATGCGCGAGGGGTCGCGCCCGCGTGTCCATCGCGGCGCTCGCCGCCGCGAATACCGAGCGTACTCGCAAGGCGAGCAACCATGAGGGGCGCGCGGGCGCGCCCCTTCCCTCCGGGCGGCGGCGAAAAGGTCCGTGGGCGTTGCTGCAACTCCTCGCCGCGGTCCCGACCCGCCTTGCGGCCTTGCGCCTCGCCCACGGCTCTTTTCGCTTCGCAGCGCGCTTGTGTCCATGGCGTGAACAGGCCCTCGACGCCACGGTCGCGCTCGCGACGGCCGGACCCCGGAGGGAACGGGCGCCCCATCGCGTGACGGTTCTAGCGCACGCCGCGGAGGAAGCGCAGTCCCCAGTGCATCCGGCACCCCTGCGCGGTGTCGTCGTACCCCAGGTAGTCGCCGATGCCCGCGCGCACCTCGTCGGGGCGGGCGCGGTCGAGCCCGAACAGCATCGTCACGAAGCGCACCATGGCCCGCGCGTCGTCGAACGACCACGCGTAGTCGAGGCAGCAGTGCGTGTCGATGCGAAAGCCGGCCGCGCCCACTTCGAGCGGCGCGTCGTCGCCGAGGAACACGCCGGCGTGGCCAGACGAATTGCAGCGATCCACGAACTCGTTGAGGAACCGCGCGACGCGCGTCCCGGCCGCGACGTCCGCGACGCAGAACGATCCGCCCGGCCGCAGGATGCGCGCCGCCTCGCGGAAGAACGACGAGCGGTCCGGCAGGTGGTGCAGACCTGCGAGGCTCACGACGCAGTCGACGCTGGCGGCGGGCAGGTCGATCGCCTCGAGGCGCGTCAGCAGCGAACGGCCGCCGGACGAGCGCTCGCCCAGCCGATGGAAAGCCTCCGAGGTCTCCAGCGAGATCAGCTCGCCGATCGTGTCAGGCAGGTACCGCCGCAGGTAGCCTCCGCCGGACGGCGCGTCGCACAGCACCTGTCCGGGGCAGGGCGCGGCGAGGCGCACGATCGTTTCGAACTCCGCGCGCCGGGCGTGCGGATACGCGAGCATGGCGCGGTGGTAGGCCTCGCCGCGCTCGTTGAAGATGGTCCGGTAGTCGATCGCGCCGCGCCGCGACGGTGCGGGCGAGTCCGTGTCGTACATGGCCCGCGGGGCCGCGCGATGAGGCGCGCGGGGCCCGCCATTCCCACTGTAGAGGCGCGCGCGGGGCTCGGCAATGCGCTTCGTCGCGGCACAGCGGCGGTGCCCGGCGCTATCCCTTGATGCAGACCAGCGGCGCGGTGCGCGCGACCTTGCGCGCTAGTCCGGCGGCCTCCGCGGCGTCGACGACGGCTTCGACGTCCTTGTAGGCCCCCGGCGCCTCCTCGGCGACGCCGCGCTGCGACGGGCTGCGGACCAGGATGCCGCGGGCGGCGAGATCGTCGACGACGCGGCGTCCCGACCAGCGCTTCAGCGCCTGCTGCCGGCTCATCGCGCGTCCCGCGCCGTGGCAGGCCGACGAGAACGCCTGCGCCTCCGAGGACAGCGTGCCGGCAAGCACGTAGGAGCCCGTGCCCATCGACCCGCCGATCAGCACCGGCTGCCCCGCGGCGCGCAGGTCGGCCGGCAGGTCCGGGTGGCCCGGGCCGAAGGCGCGCGTGGCGCCCTTGCGGTGCACGTGCAGGTCGCGCACGCGGCCGTCGACGACGTGGCGCTCGACCTTGCAGGTGTTGTGCGACACGTCGTAGAGCAGCGGCAGCCGCGCCTGCGGCAGCACGTCGGCGAACACCTCGCGCACGAGGTGCGTCAGGATCTGGCGGTTCGCGAGCGCACAGTTGATCGCGGCGCGCATCGCGCCGAGATAGTCGGCGCCGAGCTCCGAAGCGATCGGCGCGCACGCGAGCTCGCGGTCCGGCAGGTGGATGCCGAACGACGGCGCCGCGATGGCCATGCGCCGCAGGAACTCGGTGCCGATCTGGTGGCCGAGGCCGCGCGACCCGCAGTGGATCATGACCACGATCGCGCCCTGCGCGAGCCCGTACGCGTCGGCGATGCCCGGATCGTGGACCTCGACGACCTCCTGCACCTCGAGGTAGTGGTTGCCGCTGCCCAGCGTACCCATCTCGTCGCGCTGGCGCCTGCGCGCCTGCTCGGAGACGCGGTGGGGCTGCGCGTGCGCGATAGCCCCCCGCTCCTCGATGCGCTCGAGGTCGGCTGCGCCGCCCCAGCCGCGGGCGACGGCCCAGCGCGCACCGCCGGCGAGCATCGCATCCATGTCGTGCGCGGACAGGCGGATCTCGCCGGTGCGCCCCATGCCGGCGGGGATGCGCTCGAACAGCGCATCGGCGAGCCGGCGCTGCACCGCCACGACCTCGCCGCGTGTCACCCCGGTGTGCAGGCAGCGGACGCCGCAGGAGATGTCGAAGCCCACGCCGCCTGCCGAGACGACCCCGCCGCGTGCTGCGTCGAACGCGGCGACGCCGCCGATCGGGAAGCCGTAGCCCCAGTGCGCATCGGGCATCGCGTAGGAGGCGCCGACGATGCCGGGCAGCGCGGCCACGTTCACCGCCTGCTCGGCGACCTTGTCGTCCATCGCGCGGATCAGCGCCTCGCTCGCGTAGATCACGGCGGGCACGCGCATGGCCCCGCGGGGCGCGATCTCCCACGCGGTGTCGCTGCGCCGGACGAGGCGGGCGGGATCCATGCCGGCGTCCGGCGCCGCTAGGGCCTGTTCACGTTATGGCCGCATGCGCGAAGGGTCGCGCCCGCGTGTCCGACGCGGCGCTCGCCGCCGCGAATGCCGAGCGTATTCGCAAGGCGAGCAACCATGAGGGGCGCGGGCGCGCCCCTTCCCTCCGGGCTGCGGCGAAAAAGGGCCGCGGGCGTTGTTGCAAGTCCTCGCCGGGTTCCCGACCCGCCTTGCGGCCTTGCGCCTCGCCCACGGTCCTTTTCGCTTCGCAGCGCGCTTGTGTCCATGGCGTGAACAGGCCCTAGACGTCGACCACGGTCTGCGCGATCCACGCATCGCCATCGCGGACGACGCGCAGCGCCGTGTACGTCGCGCCCTTGGGCTCGACCGCGGGACGATGGCGCCCGGCGTCGAGCGGCTCGCCGAACGCCCGTGCGCGCAGGCGGCCGTCGTCGATCGCGACGTCGAAGCGGCCGAACACCATGCCGCGGGTGCTCATCTCGTAGATCACGGCATTGAGCCACTCGGCGAGCAGCAGCTCGTCGTCCGGCGCCTCGCAGCGGACGTCGACGGCCTCGCGCGCGAGCACGCCGCCGGGCTCGGTGACCACGGCGGTCAGTGCCAGCGCCGCCTGGGCGAACGCGTCGTCCTTCGTCGCGCCGATGCCGCGCACGCCGACGTCGGCTTCGTGGTGGAAGTGCTCCCAGCGCGGCTGCATCGACGTCCGTTCGGCACGGTCCCCGCGGAAATGCGAAAGCCCCGGGGCGCGAAGCGCAGCGGGGCTTTCTGCCCGTCGGGATCGGACGGGCTCACCGGCCGTCTCGAATCGCCCCGGTCCGCCCAACCACCCCTCGTGGGCGCCCTCGCGGGCCGCGGGACCCGAGTACGTTCGACGACGAGCCAGCGACTCCATCGTGACCGGCGCGAAGGCGGCGTGCAAGCACGATCGCACCGCAGCTTGACGGCCGTCAAGCCGGTTGTGCTCACGCCGCAGGCGCCGGCGCAGCGCGCAGGCACGCGACGACTTCGCTGTCGTCGACCTGCGGGAAGCGGGCGTAGAACTGGCCCACGGCGTGGAACGACGACGGGGTGGCGAGCGCGACGAACTCGTCGGCGTCGCGGCGCACCAGCGTCGCCGCCTCGGGCGATGCGACCGGCACGGCGCAGACGAGGCGCGCCGGGCCGCGCGCACGCAACGCGTGCAGGGCGGCGATCATCGTCGCGCCCGTGGCGAGTCCGTCGTCGACGACGATGACGATGCGGCCCGCCGGGTCGAGGGGCGCGCGATCCGGCGTGTAGGCGGCGCGGCGGCGGCGGATCGTCGCGAGCTGCTCGTCGATGCAGGAGCGCAGGTAGGTCTCGTCGGCGCCGGCCGCGCGCGCATAGTCGGCGACGTAGCTCCACCCGCTCTCGTCGACCGCCCCCACTGCAAACTCCGGCTGGCCCGGCGCCGGCAGCTTGCGCGTCAGCACCACGTCGAGGTCGCCTCCCAGGCGGTCGGCGATGAGACGTCCCATCGGGACCGCGCCGCGGGGGATCGCCGCGATCAGCGGATGCGCACCGCGCCAGCGCGACAACGCCTGCGCGAGGCGCTCGGCGGCGTCCGCGCGATCGCGGAAGAAGATCCCGCCCTCCTCGAAGCGCTCGACGTTCGGCACGGCCTCCGGCTCCAGGCGCCGGGACGAGCGTAGTCCGCCCGCGCCCGTCCGGCTTGACGCTCGTCAACTGCGACCCTGTGTGACGGGCGTCACAGACGCCTCGCGACGAGAAGCATAGGCTCGTTCATGCTGCCGGGCCGCGCCGGCTCGCGGCCCCCGGGTCCACGGAGTCGCCCATGACACCCCGCCTCCCGCCTTCCGACGCCGCTGCGCCCGACGTGCGCCGGCGACGTTGCCTCCGCTGGCTCGCCGCGGCGCCGCTCGCGACCGGTCCCCTGGCGGGCGTCCCCGCGCGGGCGGCAGTGAAGACCAGTGCCCGCATCGTCATCGCCGGCAGCGGCCTCGGCGGCATCGCCGTCGCGAACCGGCTGGCGCGCGAGCTCGACGGCGCGCGGATCACCATCGTCGACCGCAAGGAGGAGCACAACTACCAGCCCGGCTACACGCTGGTGGCCACCGGCGTGTGGACGGCGGACAGGGTGCGCGGGCGCAACGCGGACTACCTTCCGGCCGGCGTCGAGTGGGTGCGCGACATGGTCGCGGCCTTCGACCCCGTGGCGAAGGTCGTCGTCACGGCCGCGGGGCAGCGCATCGCCTACGACTTCCTCGTGGTGGCGACTGGCCTGCACCTCGACTACGCGCAGATCGAGGGCATGGACGTCGCGGCCATCGGCCGGCAGGGACTCGCGAGCGTCTACCCGGGCCCGCAGGCCGCGCAGGCGACGTGGGCCGCAATGCAGGCGTTCGCCGCGACGGGCGGCGACGCCGTCATGACGCTGCCGGCCACGCCGCTCAAGTGCGCGGGCGCGCCCCTCAAGATGACGTTCATGCTGCGCGACCGGGTACGCGAGGCCGGTACCCTCGACCGCTCCCGGATCGTGTTCCACACCGCGCTGGGCAACGTGTTCGGCGTGAAGGTGGTGAACGACAACGTGGTCGAGCGCTGGAAGGCGCTCGGCGTCGGCGTGGAGTACACGCACAAGCTCGTCGCCGTCGACGTCGGTGCCCGGCGCGCGACCTTCGCCAGCCCCGAGGGCGAGCGCAGCGAGGTGCGCTACGACTTCCTGCACGTGGTGCCGCCGATGCGCGCGCCCGACGCCGTGAAGGCGAGCGAACTCGCGTGGCGCGAAGGCCCGTTCGCCGCCGGCGGCTGGCTCGAGGTGGACAAGGGCACGCTGCAGCACCGCCGCTTCCCGGAGGTGTTCGGCATCGGCGACATCAACGGCACGCCGCGCGGCAAGACCGCCGCGACGGTGAAGAAGAGCGCGCCGATCGTCGCGCACAACCTCGCGGCGGTCCTGTCCGGCCGCGCGCCGGACGCGATCTTCGACGGCTACACGTCGTGTCCGCTGATCGTACGCGAGGGATCGGCGATGCTGATCGAGTTCGACTACGAGGGACGCCTGACGCCGACGCTGCCGGGCGTGGACCCCCTGCAGGAGAGCTACCTGGCGTGGCTCATGAAGCACCGGATGCTCAAGCCGGCGTACGTCGCCGTGCTGAAGGGCCGCGTCTAGATTCCGACTTCCAGGGCGCCGCGGCGCGCCGGCGCAGGGAGCGACACCATGTACGAGATCTGGCTCACGCTGAACGTCCTCTGGGAGCTCGCCGTCGACCACTGGCCGTGGGTCGCCGGCGCGGCGCTGCTGTGGGGGCTGCTGATGGCCGTCGCCCTGCGCGGTGCGCGTACGCGCTGGATGGCGGGCCTCCTGCCAGCGGCGCTCGTGGGTCTCGTCGTCGCCGCCGTCGCGTTCTTCGTCGCCCCGGCGCTGACGCGCTCGTCGCTCGCCGACATGGGCTACTGGCTCGACTGGCTCGCGCTCGCGGGCATCGCGGCCGGCGCAGGCGCCGCCGCGGCGGCCCTCGCGTGGCCGTTGTTCGCCGTGCGGGCGCGCTGACGCCGTTCGCCGAGCCGGCGCTCAGCGCGGGTCGGCGACCAGCGCGGGCCGCCCGACGAGGCTCCAACCCGACGGCGTCCGGATGCCCAGGCACGCGAGCACCGCGGCGAAGGCGAGCAGGGCGTCGAGCGTCCACAGCGCGTCGTAGCCGCCGGTCGCCTCCAGGACGACGCCGCCCGCCCAGACGCCGAGGAAGCTGCCGGCCTGGTGCACCAGCATCACCACGCCGAACAGCACCGCGACGTTGCGCGTGCCGTAGAGCTGCCCGACCAGCGCGCTGGTCGGCGGCAGCGTGGCCATGTAGGTGAGGCCGATCGCCACCGAGAAGGCGAGCACCGAGTCGGCGGTCACGGGCAGCGCGGCGAAGGCGAGCACGACGGCGCCGCGCAGCGCGTAGAGGACGACGAGCATGGTGCGCGCCGGCACGCGCTCGACGAGGAAGCCGGCGCCGAGGCTGCCGGCGACGTTGCACACGCCGATGATCGCGAGCCAGGCGCCCGCCAGCGAGGGGGGCAGCCGGCAGCTCTCGATGAAGCCCGGCATGTGCGCGAGCAGGAACGAGACGTGGAAGCCGCACGCGAAGAAGCTCGCCGCGAGGCACCAGAAGCTGCGGTCGCGCAGCGCCTGCGAGCGCACGCGTCGCGCCGCCTGCACGGCCGCGGCGTCGCGCCCGGCCGCCGCCGCGCCCGCGGCGGCGGCCGGCGGCGCCGCGCGGAACGCGCGGGCCAGCGCCGCGCACAGGAGCGTCAGGCCCGAGAGCGCGAGGAGCGTCCCGGTCCAGCCGATGGCCGCGATGCCGGCCTGCGAGGCGGGACCGATCACGAGCTGCCCCGCCGAGCCGCCGGCGCCGACGACGCCGCTCGCGCGCCCGCGGAAGGCCGGCGGCACGCGCGCGATCACCGCCGCGATCAGGACCGGGGCGCTGGCGAGCGCGGTCCCGCCGACGGCGACCGCCACGAAGCCCGCGGTCAGTCCCGCGGCGGACCGCAGCCACGGCAGCACCGCGACGGCCGCGGCGGTCGCCAGCGCACCCGCGACGATCAGGCGCGCGTTGCCGATCCGCTCCGCGAGCCGGCCCACGAGCGGCTGCGCGACGCCGGCGGCGAGCTGGCTCGCCGCGAGCGCGAAGCTGATCGTCGCGAGCCCCAGTCCCGTGGCGGTGTTGATCGGCGACAGGAACAGGCCGAGCGACGAGCGGAAGCCCTGCGTGACGGCGAGCAGCGCCGCCGCGGCCGCCGCGACCGCCCATGCTCCGGTGATGCTGCGCGTGCCTTCCGCTCCCACGACCGCCTCCGTGCGATGGCTGCCGGACGCGCGTGCGTCCGGCGACGACGGCGATCGTGGAGAAGGCGCGTATCGGGCGTTTGTCGGCGCCGGCACGGCGTGTAACGCCGGCGTATCCGCCGCGCGGGGCGGCCTGGCGCATCGCGTGCAGTAGACTCGGCGCACGGGAAGCCGCCGCCATGCACGACATCACGCTGGTCGTCACGCTGACCGCCGCGCTCGCGGTGGCACTGGTGCTCGGCTGGGTGACGCAGCGGCTCGGGCTGTCGACGCTCGTCGGCTACCTGCTCGCCGGCATCGTCGTCGGGCCGCACACCCCCGGGTTCGTCGCCGACGGTGCGCTCGCGTCGCGGCTCGCCGAGATCGGCGTCATCCTGCTGCTGTTCAGCGTCGGCATGCACTTCCACGTGCGCGATTTGCTGCGCGTCTGGCGCGTGGCGGTGCCCGGCGCGATCGCGCAGAGCGCGGTCGCCGGCGTGTGCGGCTGGCTGCTCGCGCGGGCGTTCGGCTGGAGCGGCATCGCCGGCGCCGCGTTCGGCATGTCGCTCGCGGTGGCCAGCACGGCGGTGCTGACGCGGATGCTGATCGACAACGGCAAGCTCGCGACGCACGGCGGCCACGTCGCCGTGGGCTGGCTGATCGTCGAGGACATGTTCACGGTCCTGGCGCTGGTGGTGCTGCCGGCGCTGGCGCTCGCGCAGTCCGGCGGCTCGCTCGGCATCGCGCTGCTGGCCGCGCTCGCCAAGGCGGCTGCGTTCGGCGTCCTGCTGTGGGCGCTGGGCAACCCGATCGTCAAGCGCGTGATGGAGCCGGTCGCGCGGACGCGGTCGGAGGAGCTGTTCACGCTCGCGGTGTTCGTGATCGCGCTCGGCATCGCCGTGATCGCCGCCGGCGTGTTCCAGGTGTCGGTCGCGCTGGGCGCGTTCTTCGCCGGGCTGGTCGTGGGCCGCTCGCGCATCGGCCCGCAGGCGGCGGCGTTCATGACGCCGTTCCGCGACGTCTTCGCCGCGCTGTTCTTCGTGTCGGTGGGCATGCTGTTCGACCCCTGGTTCCCGCTCGAGGCGCCGTGGCTGGTGCTGCTCGGCGTGGCGATCGTCCTCGTCGCGAAGCCGCTGGCGGCGTGGACGATCGTGCGCGCGCTGCGCGACACGCCGCGGACGGCGGCCACGGTCTCGGTGGGCCTCGCGCAGATCGGCGAGTTCTCGTTCCTGCTCGGTGCGCTGGGCGTGTCGCTGGGCGTGCTGCCGCAGGCCGGACTGGACGCGCTGGTGGCGATCGCGATCGTGTCGATCGCGGTCAATCCGCTGCTGTTCCGCGCGCAGGCGCGCTGGGAGGCGACGCTCGCCCCGCCGCAGGGCGCCGGCGAGCCGGCGCGCGATCCGGCGAGCGCGGAACTCGAAGGCCACGTGGTCCTCTGCGGCGACGGGCCGCTGCACCGCGGCCTGCTGCCGCGCCTGCGCGCGCGCGAGGCCGCGGTGGCGATGATCGACGACGACCTGGACTACGTGAACGCCCAGGCGGCCACCGGCGTGTTCGCCGTGTACGGCACGCCGTCGCGTCCGGACGTGCTGCGCGCGGCGGGCGTCGAGCGCGCGGGCGTGCTGGTCATCGCGGGCGGGACGCTGGCGGCGCGGATGGCCGTCTCGGTCGCCGCGCGCGCCGTCCGCCCGGGCCTGCCGATCGTCGCGACGGCGCTCGACGCGGCGGAGCACGCGTGGCTCAAGGAGTTCGGCGTGACGGCGGTCGCCGACGTGCTGGACCCCGCGGTCGATGCGATCGCCGACTGCGTGCGCCACACGCTGGACGCCGCGCCGCGCTGACGCGGTGGCGCATCCTGCGGCGCGTGTGCCGATTTCGCGCGCGCACCACGCCGCCGGCGGCGTAGGATCGATCGACGAGGCTTGGGGACCGGTTCGTTAACCCGCATCTATCGGGTGGATTAGCGAATTCGATTGGACTTGTCCAAGGCAGGCCCCGGACAATCGCTGCTGACGCCGCCGCCCCGTCGGGCGCGGCGCCCGTCTTGCCGCCGGCGCGACGACGCCGGTGGCCAACCTCGAGAGGAGAAGCAACCGATGAAGTCGCTCAAGGGCACGAAGACGCACGACAACCTGAAGGCAGCGTTCGCGGGCGAGTCGCAGGCGAACCGCCGCTACCTGTACTTCGCGAACAAGGCCGACGTCGAGGGCCAGAACGACGTCGCCGCGCTGTTCCGCTCGACGGCGGAAGGCGAGACCGGCCACGCGCACGGCCACCTCGACTACCTCGCGCAGGTCGGCGATCCGGCGACGGACCTGCCGATCGGCAGCTCGCGCCAGAACCTGAAGGCGGCGGTCGCCGGCGAGACGCACGAGTACACCGACATGTACCCGGGCATGGCGAAGGCGGCGCGCGACGAGGGCTTCGACGAGATCAGCGACTGGTTCGAGACGCTGGCGAAGGCGGAGCGCTCGCACGCGAACCGCTTCCAGAAGGCGCTGGACGCGCTGGCCGACTGACGTCGCGGGCGCGGCGGGCGGGTGCGCCCGCCGCTGCGCGCCGCTTTCGCCCGGGGACGCGCGGCTGCGAGCACGTCCCCGGGACAACCGATCCGATCGACCGGCGGGTGCCGCCGTTGCGCGCCCGCCGGTCGACACCGCCATGACCACAAGAGAAGGCAGCCTCGAAGCGCCCACGCGCCATCCGCTCGACTGGCGCAATCCCGCGTTCTACGACGAGGAGGCGCTCCACAAGGAGATGGAGCGGGTCTTCGACATCTGCCACGGGTGCCGGCGCTGCATCAGCCTGTGCCAGTCGTTCCCGACGCTGTTCGACCTCGTCGACGAGGGCAAGACCGGCGAGATGGACGGCGTCGAGAAGAAGGACTACGTCAAGGTCGTCGACCAGTGCTACCTGTGCGACGTCTGCTACATGACGAAGTGCCCGTACGTGCCGCCGCACCCGTGGAACCTCGACTTCCCGCACCTGATGCTGCGTGCGAAGGCCGTCAAGTTCCGCAAGGAGGGCGCGATCTTCCGCGACCGCCTGCTCACGTCCACCGACCGGCTGGGCAGGCTCGCGACGATCCCGGTCGTCGTGCAGACGGTCAACTGGGCGAACCGCACGCCCGCGACGCGCAGCGTGATGGAGAAGGTGCTCGGCGTGGCGAAGGAGGCGGCGCTGCCGCCGTACGCGCCGACGCCGTTCCGCAAGGGCATCGCGCCGTCGATGGGCTGGCCGGTGCGCGACGGCGAGCGCACGCCGGGGAAGGTCGCGATCTTCGCGACCTGCTACGTCAATTACAACGAGCCGGGGATCGGCCGCGACCTGACGCGCATCCTGGAGCACAACGAGATCCCGTACGTGATCGCCGAGCAGGAGGCGTGCTGCGGCATGCCGAAGCTGGAACTCGGCGACCTCGAGACGGTCGAGAAGCTGAAGGAGGCGAACGTCGCGCAGCTCGCGCCGCTGGCGCGCGCCGGCTACGCGATCCTCACGCCGGTCCCGTCCTGCACGCTGATGTTCAAGCAGGAACTGCCGCTGATCTTCCCCGGGGACGCGGACGTGAAGGCGGTGGCCGAGGCGATGTTCGACCCCTTCGAGTACCTGGTGCTGCGCGACAAGGACGGCCTGCTCCGCAGGGACTTCAAGCGCCCGCTCGGCAAGGTCAGCTACCACATCCCGTGCCATTCGCGCGTGCAGAACGTCGGCCAGAAGACGCGCGAGGTGCTCGAGTGGGTCCCGCAGACCGAGGTGAACACGGTCGAGCGCTGCGCGGGCCACGACGGCACGTACGGCGTCAAGAGGGAGTTCTACGCCCAGTCGATGAAGATCGGCAAGCCGGTGTTCAGGCGGATGGCCGAGACCGAACCCGACTTCGTGAGCTCCGACTGCCCGATCGCCGGGCGGCGGATCACGCAGGGAATCGAGCAGGATGCGACGATGCGCGGCCGCAAGGAGCACCCGCTGACGCTGGTGCGGATGGCCTACGGACTGGAGTGACGATGACTGCGACGAAGGAGCACGCGATGCCGCGCATCACGCGCGAGTCCCTGATGACCCTCGAGGCGTACGCGAAGGCGCGCAAGGAGTTCCGCGGGAAGGTGATCGCGCACAAGAAGGCGCGCACGGTCCACCTCGGCGAGCACCTGACGCTGATGTTCGAGGACGAGCTCACGATGCGCTACCAGATCCAGGAGATGCTGCGCATCGAGAAGATCTTCGAGGAGGACGGCATCCAGTCCGAGCTCGACGCGTACAACCCGCTGGTCCCCGACGGCACGAACCTCAAGGCCACGATGCTGATCGAGTACGAGGACGTGGACGAGCGCCGGCGCGCGCTCGCGCGCCTCAAGGGCCTCGAGGACCGCGTCTACGTCGAGGTCGAGGGGTTCCCGCGCGTGTACGCGATCGCCGACGAGGACCTCGAGCGCGAGACGGACGAGAAGACCTCGTCGGTCCACTTCCTGCGCTTCGAGCTCACCCGGCCGATGATCGACGCGCTGCGCGTGGGCGTGCCGCTCGCCGTTGGCGCCGATCACCCGCAGTGCGAGGCGCGCGTGCCGGCGCTCCCGCCGCAGACGCAGCAGGCGCTGCTCGCCGACTTCGCCCCGTGACGCGCGTAAGCGCGTCCCGCAGCGCCGCGGCGGAGGCGGGACGAGGCCGCCTCGTCGTGGGCGCTCGCGCCGGGCGACGCGCGTAGCGGATCTACGCAGCGATTCGCCTGCGCCGCGCGCGACGCAGCGCGAGGAGCGCGAAGGCGAGCAGGGCCAGCGTCGGCGGTTCCGGCACCGCGTTCCCCGGTGACCGAACCGCCGCGAGGATGTTGTCCACGCCCAGTTGCGACACCAGCGGCGGGCCCGGGAACGCCTCGCTCGGGCCGTGGAAGATGCGCAGGATCGTGGTCGACGCGAGGACGTCCGCGACGCTGCCCAGCAGCGCCGTCAGGCTGGACGCGTCGATCGCGAACACCGCGTGCGTCCATCCGCTGCCCGCGGGCAGGAGGATCGCGTCCGTGATCGCCACCGCCGTGGGGGGGCCGCCGGCCGCGTTCTCGAAGAGCAGCCGGATCGCGAGGTCGCTCGACCCGAGGTTCTGGAGGTCCATCTCGATCGCCGTGATGCCGAGGGCGCCGTAGTTGCCCGCCCAGTGCGCGGCGTTGAGCGCGGTCAGGCGCCCGCCCGGCGTGTTGCCCGACCCCCCGAGCGACGTGAGCTGCAGGTAGGCGTCTCCGGCCCCGGCCGGCCCGCCCGACGCGACGACGCCGGGGGGAACGGCCGACCCGCCCAGGCCGAGCAGGTTGATCTGCCAGTTCAGCGTCGTCCCGCCCTGGAACGTATCCACCTGCCCGAGCGCCAGTGACCGCGCCGGCAGCGGGGCGAGCGACAGGGCACCGGCGAGCAGTGCCGCGGCGAGCGTCGTCTTCATCGGGTGTCCCGCGTCGGAGGTTCGTTGGCGAATGCATCCCGCGTGGGCGAGCCGTCGGCGCTACGAACGTCGGGCTCGGGACACGCGGTCTCTCCTGCGGCCCGTTCGCCGGGCCGCCGCCGCCGGCGCGACCGCATGCAACGGGCGGGCCAGCCCGAAAATCCCTCGCAAGGCCAAGGGGATCAACGCGGCGCGGCGAAAGCCGGCCGGCCGAAGCGTAAGCGCCGTCGACGCGGCGTGGCGTCAGGCCCGGCGCTTGCGGAAGACGAGGTCGCGCGTGGGATCGCCGTGCAGCGTCGACGCGACCGGCTCGCGATCGGCGACGAAGCCCGCGCCGATCGCCACGCGGATCGAGCCGTCGTTGCGCGCGTCGGTCTGCGCGCGGATCTCGTCGATCGGCAGCGCGGCGAACAGGTGGCCGCAGAGCGCCTGCACGGCCTCGACCGCCATGCCGCGCCGCTGGAACTCGCCGAACACCAGATAGGCGATGTCGGCGTGCCGGGAGTGGAGCGTCGCCTGGAACCAGCCGGCGGGCTTGCCCGACCGCCGCTCGACCGCGATCCAGTTGCCCCACCCCTCGCCTTCGCGCCCGCTGCCCTTGATCCAGCCCGCGAAGCGACGGCGGAGCTCCGGCTCGTCGGCGGGCACGGGCATCTCGATGTAGCGGTACAGCGACGGCTGCGCGAACGCTTCGAAGCAGGCGGCCGCGTGCGCGATGCGCAGCGGCTCCAGCGTCAGCCGCGGCGTCTGGATGAGGGCACCGGTCGCGGTCATCGTCCGCTCGCCCCACCCGCGGCGCCTGCGTACGGGAACGCCTCCCGCCGGGCCGGGCGCGGCGTCACTCGCGGAAGTTCGTGTACTGGAGCGGATAGTCGGTGACCGACTTCCTCACCAGCGCGATGACGGCCTGCAGGTCGTCCCGCTTGGCGCCGGAGACGCGCACCGCGTCGCCCTGGATCGACGCCTGCACCTTGAGCCGGCTCTCCTTGACGAGCTTCTGGATGCGCCTGGCGAGGTCCTGCTCGACGCCGGTGCGCACCGTCACCGGCTGCTTGAGCTTGTTGCCGGAGATCTTCTCGGCGTCGGCATACTTGAGCGAGCGCACGTCGACCGAGCGCTTGGCGAGCTTCGCGGTCAGCACGTCGGCGACCTGCTTCAGCTTGAACTCGTCGTCGGCGAAGAGCGTCAGCGACTTGTCGCCCGTCTCGATGCGGGCGTCGGAACCCTTGAAGTCGAAGCGCGTGCCGATCTCCCGGTTGGCCTGGTCGACGGCGTTGCGCACCTCGACCTGGTCGACCTCGGAGACGATGTCGAACGAAGGCATGGCGTGGGCTGGTCCCGGTGGGCAGGGCGCGGGAGGCGCCGTGCGAAGCCCGCATTATCGCCCGCCGGCCGTCGCCCCGGTCCCGCGTCACGCCGCCGGCTGTCGGGTCCCGAACCAGCCGCCCGGCAGCCGGCGGACGCGCTGGATCAGGTAGACCGCGACGCCCAGGTTGAGCAGGTTCCACGCGATGCCGTTCACGAACGCCGCCTCGTACGAGCCGGTGAGGTCGAACGCCTTGCCGGACATCCATCCCCCGAGGGCCATGCCGAACAGCGTGAACATGATCACCGTCCCTACGCGCGTGCCCGCCTCCGCCGCGGGGAAGTGCTCGCGGATGATGATGGCGTAGGCGGGCACGATGCCGCCCTGGAACAGGCCGAACAGCGCCGAGACGACGTACAGCGACACCAGGCCGTCGGCACGCAGGTAGAGGAGCAGGGCGACGCCCTGCAGGAACGAGCCGAGCACCAGCGTGCGCAGGCCGCCGATGTGGTCGCAGACGTATCCCGAGATCAGCCGGCTCGCGATGCCGAAGGCGAGCATCAGCGCGAGCATCTGCGCGCCGCGCGCGGTGCCGAAGCCGAGGTCGGTGCAGAGCGCGACGATGTGGACCTGCGGCATCGACATCGCCACGCAGCACGCGAGCCCCGCGAGGCACAGCAGCGCGGTGGCGACGGCGGGCGACAGGCCGAACGGGCGCTGCGGATCGGCCGCGGAGGCCCGCACGCCGGGTCCGGCCGGGGTCGCCGCAGGGAGGGACGCATCGACCGGCGCGCGCTCGCGCATCATCGTCGCGAGCAGGCCGATCGACACCGCGCACAGGACCCCCGTGGCGAAGTACGTCTGCCGCCACCCCGCGATCTCGACGAAGTACTGCACGATCGGCGGCCACAGCGCGCCGGCGAGGTAGTTGCCGCTCGCGCACACCCCCACGGCGATGCCGCGGCGCCGCACGAACCACAGCGACGTGTCGGCGATCAGCGGCGCGAACATCGCCGAGCTGCCGAGCAGTCCGATGAACAGCCCGTGCGCGATCGCGAACGTCCAGATGCTGCCTGCCAGCGAGGCGGCGACGTAGCCGATGCCCAGGCCCGCCGCGCCGATCGCCAGCGGCACCACGATGCCGTGGCGGTCCGCGAGCCGGCCCATCAGGATGCCGCCGAAGCCGAAGCACACCATCAGCAGCGTGTAGGGCAGCGAGGCGTCGGCGCGGGCGACGCCGAATTCCGCCTGCACGGTCGGCAGCACGGTGACGACGGCGTACATGCCGCCGTTGCCGATCGTCATGATCGCGAGCGCGACCAGCAGGCGCCGCACGGCGTACGCGGAGTCGGGGAGGTGCGCGGGCAAGGTAGGCTCGGCCGGAAGCGCGGAGCCGGATGCGCCGCACGCCGGTGCAATTATCGCCCGGACGCCCTGCACGGGTGCGGCGAGGCGGCGCGCCGCGCCGCCCGGGCGGCCCGTCGTCCGGCCGCTGCGGGGCGGGACGACCGCGCGGCAGCCTCTTGCCCGCGCCCGGCGGTTCTGGCATGTTTTCTGCAAGTCTCGGCGTCACGGAGGTGCGAGAACGCATGGACACCGTCATCCCGCTGGCCGGCCTGCAGCCGATCTACTCGGTGGCCGACGTCGAGCGCGCCTGCGAGGACTCGACCGCCAAGCGCAACGAGGGACTGAAGGGCTGGTACGAGCGCATGCGCGAGCTGGGCGGGACGCGCTACATCGTCAAGCCCTCGTCGCACAAGGCGGTCGACGACCTGTACGACGCCTCGCCCAACTTCTCCGCGGTGATCGACGACCTGCGCAAGTTCCTCGCGCTCGCCGTCTCGGGCAACGAGGCCGTGCAGTTCACGCCGATGCTGCTGCTGGGCGAGCCCGGCCTCGGCAAGACCTACTTCGCCAAGCGCCTCGCGCAGGCGCTGGGCACGGGCTTCCAGTTCGTGCCGATGAGCTCGCTGACCGCCGGCTGGGTGCTGACCGGCGCATCGGCGCAGTGGCAGAACGCGCGCCCCGGGAAGGTGGCGCAGACGCTGATCGACGGCGACTACGCCAATCCCGTCGTCGTGCTCGACGAGGTGGACAAGGCCGGCGGCGACCATCGCTACGACCCGATGGGCGCCCTGTACACGCTGCTCGAGCGCGACACCGCCAGCCACTTCAAGGACGAGTTCATCGACGTCGACATGGACGCCTCGCACATCCTGTGGGTGGCGACCGCGAACGACGAGTCGGCGATTCCCGAACCGATCCTGAACCGCATGAACGTCTACGCGATCGAGCGCCCGGACGCCGACGGATCGCGGCGCATCGCGCTGGCGGTCTACCGCGAGATCCTCGACCAGCACGCGTGGCCGTTCCCGCAGGAGCCCGACGAGTCGGTCGTCGACAAGCTCGCGAGCATTCCGCCGCGCGACATGAAGAAGCTGCTGCTCGACGCCTTCGGCACCGCGCGGCTGGCCGGCCGCGACCACCTGCTGCCCGACGACATCGACACCCGCAAGCTCTGCGGGCGGCGCGCGCGCGTCGGCTTCTGACGCCACGCACCGCCGGGCGGCGGTCCTACGCCGCTTTCGGGCGCCGCCCGACGGAGGCGGCGCCGGAGCGCGCCTACCGTGGTGACCTGACGCGTCGCTTCGCGCGGCGCGTCCTACGTCGATGCGCCAAGGTCGCCTTGCCTGCCTCCGCCGCTGTCTCGCGTTCGCCGCGCTGGCGGCGTTCTTCGCCGCGCCGGCCGCCGGCGACGGATTCCTCGACCACGTGGCCGGGCCCGCCGCCGGGGCCGGTCCCGTGCCGCACGCCGCGCCGCCCGCGATCGATCCGCGCGCCAGCGGCGACGTCGCCTTCCGCTTCGGCGCGCGCGCCGAGGGTCACGACCTGCCACTCACCGACGTCCACGTCGCGTTCGACGACGCCGCGACGCTGGTACGCGTGCACGCGGCCGTGTCGGACGGACCGTTCCTCGTGGCGAGCGTGCCGCAGGGCCGCTACCGCGTCACCGCGTCGCACGCGGGCCGCGCGCAGGTGATCGACCTCGACGTCGCGCCGGGCGAGGCGCTGCGCGTCGCCCTCTACTGGTGAGCCAGCGCGGCGACGCGCGCCGCCGCCTCGCGCACGGGCGCGGTCCAGTCGCCGAAGCGCTGCTGGCGATGGATCGCCAGCGACGGGTACCAGGGTGAGGTCGCGCGGGCCAGACGCCATCGCCAGCAGCCGTGGAAGCGCTCCAGCAGCGCCACCGGCTTGCCGAGCGCGCCGGCGACGTGGGCGACGGCCGTGTCGGCGGTGACGACGAGGTCGAGCGCGGCGATCAGCGCCGCGGTGTCGCCGAAGTCGCGGATGTCGCGGCCCAGCGGCGCGACGCGGGGCGCCAGCGCGCCCAGCGCCGCGGTGTCGCCGTCGGCGCCCGGTTGCAGCGTGGCGAACGCGACGCCCTCGACTTCCAGGAGCGGCGCGAGCGACGCGGCAGGAAGCGACTTGTGTCGCGTCACGTACGCGTGGTCGTCGCGCGCGTGTACGGACCAGGCGAGTCCGACGCGCGCCCCCTGGAGCGGCGCCACGCGCGCCGCCCACGCCGCGACGCGATCGGCCGGCGCGGCGAGATAGGGCGCGGCGGGAAGCGCGTCGGCGCGCGCGCGCGCCAGGAACGGCAGCGAAAGGAACGAGGCGCGCACGGCGCCCGGTCCCTCGTCGAGCGCGGCAGCGTCCGCGAGCACGGCGTCCGCGCCGGCGAGCGTGGCGAGCAGCGGCGCGAGCGGCGCCCAGGCGCCGTCGAGCAGCAGCACGACGCGCTGCACGCGCTTGCGCAGCGCGGGCACGAAGCGCGCGAACTGGACGACGTCGCCCAGGCCCTGCTCGCCGTGCACGACCAGCGTGACGCCGGCCGCGGTGCCGTCCCAGCGCGGCATCGAGCGCAGGGCCGGCGCGGCCGGGTCGACGCCTGCGCGCGCGTCCTCGAAGGCGGCGAAGCCCTCCCCGTAGTTTCCGCGCGCGAGCAGCGCGAACGCGACGCCGAAGCGCGCATCCCGGTGCGCCGGCTCGAGGGCGAGCGCGCGCCGGAACGCGGCCTCCGCCTGCTCGTGGCGCCACGCCCACTGGTGCACGGCGCCGAGCGTGTGCCAGGCGGCCGCCTCGCGCGGGTGTGCGCGCACGATGGCCGCGAGCGCGCCCGTGGCGTCGTCCAGACGGCCGTCGAGGGCGTCGGCGAACGCGAGTCCGACGGCGGCGTGCGCTGCGCGCGGATCGTCGGCGCGCACGCGCGCGAAGGCGGCGCGCGCGGCGGCCGTGTCCCCGGCGCGATTGCACGCTTCGCCGAGGTTGATCGCGGCCTCGGCGAACGCGGGGGCGGCGTCGAGGGCGCGCGCGAAGGCGTCGCGCGCCTCGTCGGTGCGGCCCAGCCGCGTCAGCGCGATGCCGCGATTGTTGTGCGCGTGCGCGAAATCCGGCTTCAGCGCCACCGCGCGCTCCAGCGCATCGAGGCCCTCCGCCACGCGGCCGGCACGCACCAGCGCGAAGCCCAGGTTCGCGTGCGCCACGGGGTTCGCGGGTACCACGCGCACGGCCTCCTCGAGGCGTGCGACCGCGCGCAGCGTGTCCCCGCGGGCGACGGCGAGCACGCCGCCGTTGACCAGCGCCGTGGCGTCGTGCGGATCGGCGGCCAGCAGCTTCGCGTACACCGCCTCCGCCTCGTCGAGGCGCCCGCGCTGCTGCAGTTCCATCGCGCGGGCCAGCGCCTTCAGCGCGGCGCCGGGGTCGGCGGGCGGGGACATGCGGCGGATGGTAGCAAGCGCGGGCGCGTGCGGCGGACCGCGGGCGCGCTGCGCCGGCCGGCTCCGGGCCGCGCCACGGCCGCGCGTGCCCGTGGCGGGAACAGGCCCTAGAATGGCGCGTTCACGCCCACGATCGCCCGTCATGTCGCACATCCTGCAGGACCTGCCCGTCGGCCAGAAGGTCGGCATCGCGTTCTCCGGCGGCCTCGACACCAGCGCCGCGCTGCACTGGATGCGCGCGAAGGGGGCGGTGCCCTACGCGTACACGGCGAACCTCGGCCAGCCCGACGAGCCCGACTACGACGACATCCCGCGCCGCGCGCTCGCGTATGGCGCCGAGCGCGCGCGCCTGGTCGACTGCCGCGCGGCGCTGGTCGCCGAGGGCATCGCCGCGATCCAGGCCGGCGCGTTCCACATCTCGACCGCCGGCCTCACGTACTTCAACACGACGCCGCTCGGCCGCGCGGTGACGGGCACGATGCTCGTGGTCGCGATGCGCGAGGACGACGTCCACATCTGGGGCGACGGCAGCACCTACAAGGGCAACGACATCGAGCGCTTCTACCGCTACGGCCTGCTCGCCAATCCGAGCCTGCGCATCTACAAGCCGTGGCTCGACGCGAGGTTCATCGACGAGCTGGGCGGTCGCCGCGAGATGAGCGACTACCTCGCCCGCGCGGGCTTCGGCTACCGGATGAGCGCCGAGAAGGCGTACTCGACCGACTCGAACCTGCTCGGCGCGACGCACGAGGCGAAGGACCTCGAGTTCCTCGACCGGGGAATGAAGATCGTCCAGCCGATCATGGGCGTGGCGTTCTGGCGCGACGACGTCGACGTGCGCGCGGAGACGGTCCGCGTGCGCTTCGAGGAGGGGCGTCCCGTCGCGCTCAACGGGCAGCGCTTCGCCGACGAGGTCGCGCTGATGCTCGAGGCGAACGCGATCGGCGGCCGGCACGGCCTCGGCATGTGCGACCAGATCGAGAACCGGATCATCGAGGCCAAGAGCCGCGGCGTCTACGAGGCGCCGGGCATGGCGCTGCTGTTCATCGCCTACGAGCGCCTGGTCACCGGCATCCACAACGAGGACACGATCGAGCAGTACCGCGATCACGGCCGCCGCCTCGGCCGGCTGCTCTACCAGGGACGCTGGTTCGACCCGCAGGCGATGATGCTGCGCGAGACCGCGCAGCGCTGGGTGGCGCGCGCCGTGACCGGCGAGGTCGCGATCGAGCTGCGCCGCGGCAACGACTACTCGATCCTCGACACGTCGAGCCCCAACCTCACCTACAAGCCCGAGCGCCTGACCATGGAGAAGGGCGAGGAGGTGTACTTCACGCCGGCCGACCGCATCGGCCAGCTCACGATGCGCAACCTCGACATCGCCGACACGCGCGAGAAGCTCGTCACCTACGCGAAGGCGGGGCTGCTCGCGCCGGCCGAGGGCTCGCCGCTGCCGCAGCTCGCCGACAAGAGGAAGGACTGAACGGCAGGCGCGCGCGGCGCGCCTGCGGCGGCCGCGTCCCTGCCTACTCCGCCTTGAGGCCCAGCCGGCGCACCACCGGCACCCAGCGCTCGGTCTCGGACGCCATCAGCTTCGCGAAGTCCTCGGGCGAGCCGCCGACGAGGTCGAAGCCGAAGCCGTTCATCTTCTGCACGATGTCGGGCAGCTTCAGGATCGCGCCCACCTCGGCGTTGATCTTCTGGATCACAGGGCGCGGCGTGGCGGCGGGCGCGACGAGGCCGTTCCACGCCAGCGCCTCGAACCCGGGGTAGCTCTCGGCGATCGCCGGAAGGTCGGGCAGCAGCGGGAAGCGCTTGGGCGTCGTGACGGCGATCGCGCGCAGCTTGCCGGCCTGGACCTGCGCCTGCAGCGGCTGCATGACGGCGAAGATCATCTGGGTGTCGCCCTGCACCGTGGACAGGACGGCGGGTGGCGAGCCGTTGAACGGCACGTGCACCGCCTCGATGCCGGCCATCGACTTCAGCAGTTCCGCGTTGAGGTGCGACGAGCTGCCGTTGCCCACCGACGCGAAGTTGAGCTTGCCCGGGTTCGCCTTCGCCCACGCCACGAGGTCTGCGACCGTGCGGATCGGCAGCGCGGCGTGGATCGCGAGCACGTTCGGCTGGCTCGAGGTGATGATCACCGGCGCGAGGTCCTTCGCGACGTCGTAGGGCACCTTCTGGATCAGCGGCGTGGTGGCGAGCGGGCCGTTGAAGCCCAGCAGCAGCGTGTGGCCGTCGGGCGCCGCCTTCACGACCTCGGAGGTCGCAAGCGCGCCGCCGGCACCCGGCTTGTTCTCGACGACGACGGTCGCGCCGGCGCGGTCCTTGAGCTTCTCGCCGATCGCCCGCGCCAGCACGTCGAGCGAGCTGCCCGCGGGCGCGGGCACGAGGATGCGGACCGGCCGGTTGTCCGGCCAGCCCTGCGCGGATGCGGGGGCGGACGCGAGGGTCGCGGCGGCGCAGGCGAGCGCGACGAGCAGGGTGCGGCGTTGCATGGCGGAGCCTCCAGGGGCGACGACGGTTCAGGGGGCGCGGTGGCAGACGGCCTCGACGTTGTAGCCGTCGGGGTCGAGCACGAACGCGCCGTAGTAGTGCGGGTGGTACTGTGGGCGCAGGCCGGGCGCGCCGTGGTCGGTGCCGCCCGCCTCCAGCGCGGTGCGGTGGAACGTGTCGACCTCGAGCCGCGTCGCCGCGGCGAAGGCGACGTGCACGCGGGGCGAGCCCGCCGCAGGCGCGCCGGCCATGATCCAGAACTGCGGGCGGTCGGCGCCGAAGCCGATCGCCGTGTCGAATTCCATCAGCACCTGCACGCCCAGCGGGGCGAGCGCCGCGGCATAGAAGGCGCGCGAGCGCTCGAGATCGGACACGGGAATGCCGGCGTGGTCGAACATCCTAGTCCTCCTGGGTGAGGTCCGCGGCGGCCGCGGAATGGCCTCGACGGGCGCATCCGCCGCTGCCGAAGGTTGCAGCGGAGGACCGTCGCGTCACGGGGCGACGCGCCCGCAGACGAGCAGTTCGAGCAGCGCCTTCTGCGCGTGCAGCCGGTTCTCGGCCTCGTCCCAGACGACGCTCTGCGGGCCGTCGATCACTTCCGCGGCGACCTCCTCGCCGCGGTGCGCCGGCAGGCAGTGCATGAACAGCGCGTCGGGCTTCGCCATCGCCATCATCCCGGCGTCCACCTGGTAGTCGGCGAAGGCCTTGCACCGCGCCTCGTTCTCGGCCTCGAAGCCCATGCTGGTCCACACGTCCGTGGTCACGAGGTCGGCGCCGCGGCAGGCCTCCATCGGGTCGGCGAACACCGACAGCCGCGAGGTGTCGGCGAGGCCCGCGGCGCGCGGGTCGACCTCGTAGCCGGGCGGCGTCGCGACGTGCATGCGGAAGTCCAGGATCGCTGCGGCCTGCAGCCACGTGGCGCACACGTTGTTGGCGTCGCCGACCCAGGCCACGGTGCGCCCCTGGATCGACCCGCGGTGCTCGACGTAGGTGAACACGTCGGCGAGGATCTGGCAGGGGTGGTACTCGTTGGTCAGCCCGTTGATGACCGGCACGCGCGAGTGGGCGGCGAAGCGCTCGATGATCGCCTGCTCGAACGTGCGGATCATCACCACGTCCACCATGCGCGAGATCACGCGGGCCACGTCCTCGATCGGCTCGCCGCGCGACAGCTGCGTGTCGTGCCGGTTGAGGTTGATGGCGATCCCGCCGAGCTGGTTCATGCCCGCCTCGAACGACACGCGCGTGCGCGTGCTCGCCTTCTCGAACACCATCGCCAGCGTGCGGTCGCGCAGCGGCTGGTAGAGCTCGTAGCGCTTGAAGCGGTCCTTGATCCAGCGCGTGCGCTCGAACAGGTGGTCGAACTCCTCGCGCGTGAAGTCGCGGAACTGGAGGAAGTGCTTCGGGGCGGGGGGCGCGGACATCGCGAGCGCGCGTGCACGCTTTGCTTTGCAGGATCAGGATATTAGCACGCGGTCCCGCTTGACCGGCGTCAAGGACCCGCGCCCGCCTTGCGGCGAGACTGCAACGTTGCCGCGCACGTCCGCGACGTCCGCGACGTCCCGCCGATGCCGCCCCTGTCCGCCGCGCCGCTGTCCCACGACCTCCCGACGCTCGTCGTGCGCGCGCGCGCGCTGCTCCCGGTCGTGCAGGGCGGGATGGGCGTCGGCGTCTCGGCCCACCGCCTCGCGGGGACGGTGGCCGCGCACGGCGCGCTCGGCACGATCGCCTCCGTCGACCTGCGGCGCCACCATCCGGACCTGATGGCGGCGAGCGCCAACGCGGCCAAGGCCGTCGTCGACGAAGCGAACCTGGCCGCGCTCGACCGCGAGATCCGTGCGGCACGCGAACTCGCCGGCGGCCGCGGGATGATCGCGGTGAACGTGATGCGCGCCGTGTCCGAGTACCGCGCGTACGTGCGGCAGGCCTGCGCGTCGGGCGCCGACGCCATCGTGATGGGCGCCGGCCTGCCGCTCGACCTCCCGGAGCTGGCGGCGGACTTTCCCGACGTCGCGCTCGTGCCGATCCTGTCGGATGCGCGCGGCATCGCCCTCGTCGTCAGGAAGTGGGCGCGCAAGGGCAGGCTGCCGGACGCGATCGTCGTGGAGCACCCGCGCCACGCCGGCGGGCACCTCGGCGCGGCGCGCGTCGAGGACCTCGCCGACCCGCGCTTCGACTTCGAGCGGGTCGTGCCCGAGGCGCTCGCGTTCTTCCGTGCGGAAGGCATCGACGAGCGGCGCATCCCGCTGATCTGCGCGGGCGGCGTGGACTCGCACGTGCGCATCCGGGAACTGCTGTCGCTCGGGGCGGCGGGCGTCCAGCTCGGGACCGCGTTCGCGGTGACGCAGGAGGGCGATGCCTCGCCGGCGTTCAAGAGCGTGCTCGCCGGCGCCGAGCCGAGCGACATCGTCGAGTTCGTGAGCGTCGCCGGGCTGCCCGCGCGCGCCGTGCGCACGCCGTGGCTCGACCGCTACCTCGCGCACCTGCCGAAGCTCGCCGCGGTCGCGCACGCCAAGCCGCGCTGCACGCTGAAGTTCGACTGCCTGCTGCAGTGCGGCCTGCGCGACGGCATCGCGAAGATCGGGCAGTTCTGCATCGACGCCAAGCTCGCCGAGGCGCTGCGCGGCGACGTCGCCAAGGGACTGTTCTTCCGCGGCGCCGGCAGGCTGCCGTTCGGCCGGGAGATCCGCCCGGTCCGCGATCTGCTCGCCTACCTGCTGACGGGCATCCGGCCGGACCCTGCGGCCGCATGAAGCCGGTCCGGCTGCGCGCGGCCCACGCGCCGGTCGCACGCGCGGCGCCGCGCGCAGCGCCGGCGTTCCCGCTGCGCCTTCTCGCGACCGTGCCGCATCGCATGTTCTTCGCCCAGGCGATGGCGCTGCTGCTGGTCGCGGTGCTGGGGTGGGCCTGGACGATGGCCGCGCGGGCGGGCTGGGTCGCCGGCCCGACCACCGGCGCCGCACAGCCGTCGTGGCATCTGCTGGCGATGCTCTACGGGTTCCTTCCGTTCTTCATGTTCGGGTTCCTGTTCACGGCCGGGCCGCGCTGGCTCGACGTCCCTGCGCCGCGCCCCGCGCTGTGGCGGCCGGCGGGCGTGGCGGCGCTGGCGGGGGCCGCGACGATGCTGCTCGCCCCCGGCGAGGCGCTCGCCCGCGCGGGCGCGGCCGTCCACGGCGTGGCGTGGCTGGCGCTCGCGGCGGCGTTCGCGCGGCTGTTCGCCGCGAGCCGCGTCCGCGACCGCGGGCACGCGGGCGTCGTGCTCGCCGCCATGCTCGCCGGTGCGAGCGGTCCGCTCGCGTACGCGGCGTCGGGCGATGCGGCGTACCCGTGGCTCGCCTTCGCGGGCCTGTGGCTGTTCGCCGTGCCCGTGTTCGTCGCGGTGTGCCACCGCATGATCCCGTTCTTCACGGCGAACGTGCTCCCGACGATCGCGATCTTCCGGCCGTGGTGGCTGCTCGCCGCGCTGCTCGGCGGCCCGCTGGCGCACGGCACGCTGGAGGCGGCCGGCGCGCGCGGCTGGACGGGAATCGTCGACGTCCCGCTCGCGCTTCTCGCGCTCGATCTCGCGCGGCGCTGGGGGCTCGCGCAGAGCTTCGCCAACCGGCTGCTCGCGATGCTGCACGTGGGCTTCGTCTGGTACGGCGTCGCCTTCGCGCTGTACGCGGTCTCGTCGCTGACGACGCTCGCCGATCGCGGCGCTCTGGGCTCCGCGCCGGCGCACGCGCTCGCACTGGGCTACTGCGGCTCGCTCATGCTGGCGATGGTGTCGCGCGTGACCTTCGGCCACGCGGGACGCACGCTGGCGGCGGATCGGCTCACCTGGGCGCTGTTCCTGCTGCTGCAGGCGACCGTCGTCGTGCGCGTGGCGGCGGCGCTGTGGCCCGCGCCGTGGCTCCTCGCGTTCGCCGCGTTGCTGTGGGCGCTCTGCGCCGCGCCGTGGGCGCTGCGCAACCTCCCGATCTACGCGCGCGCGCGGCGCGACGGGCGCGCCGGCTGAGACGCGGGCGGTCCCCTCCGCGGAGGTCGTGCGCCGGCGTTCAGGCGGCCGCGCCGTGCGCGACCAGCACGCGGTCGCGGCCGGCGCCCTTCGCCGCGTACAGCGCGTCGTCGGCGGCGCCGACGAGCTCGGCCAGCGTCCGGCCGTGCGGCCCGTACGCCGCCAGCGCAGCGGAGAACGTGAAGCCCCCGACGACCTTCCCGGCCCACTCGACCTCGAGCGAGCGCAGGCGCGCGGCGAGCGACGCGAGCGCCGTCGCGGCGCCGGCGACGTCGGTGGCGGGGAAGATCACGCAGAACTCCTCGCCGCCCCAGCGCGCGACGATGTCGGAGGGCCGCAGCGACGCCGCGAGCAGCTTGCCGATGCGGCGCAGGACCTTGTCCCCGGCGAGGTGCCCGTGGCGGTCGTTGACCTGCTTGAAGTGGTCGAGGTCGATGAGCGCCAGCGTCAGCGGCGTCCCGTGGCGCTCGGCCGCGCCGCCCAGCCCCGGCATCGTCGAGTCGAGATAGCGCCGGTTGAACAGGCCTGTCAGCGGATCGTGCACGGCTTCGAGCGCGAGCCGCGACTGCAGCTCCTCCACTTCACGCATCTTGCGCGACAGCTCCGCGTTGACCTCGGCGAGCTGACGGTTGAGCGCCTCGGACTCGTGCCGCAGCGACGACTCGCGGTCGCGCTCCTCGCGCGCGCTCGACAGCTCGTGCTCGACGCGCAGCAGGTAGTAGCGCGCGCTCGCGCGGTTCAGCAGCCGCTGCTGGTGCGCGTCGAGCAGCCGCCGCTGCGCGTGCCAGGCCTCCTCGAAGCGGCCCAATGCGGCATAGCGCTGCGACAGCGCGTCCCACGCCTTGCACATCACCGGCAGGTGCTTGCGCCGCGCGGCCGCCTCGGCCGCAAGCACGAGGGCGGCGAGGGCCGCCTCGGGCGCCGCCGCCATCGCGAGGCACGCATCCGCCCAGCGGGCGTAGACCTCGGTGTAGGGCCCGGCCGAGCCGCGGTGGATCTCGTTCGCGATCTCCGCGCAGCGCCGGGCATCGTCGACGCGGCCGTGCCGCGCGTACACCTCGGCGCCGATCGAGCAGTAGTGGTTCTGCGGGGCCACGCGCCCGGTGCCGACCTCGCCGAGCATCGCGTCGACGGTCGCGAGCGCGCTGTCCCAGTCGCCGGTGCCCGCGAGCGCCTCGGCGAGGTTCGACCGCGCGTAGAGGAGCACCTGCGGATTGCGGTAGCGCTGCAGCAGCCCGAGCGCCTCCTGCGCGAGCTCGCGTGCCGGCGCGTAGTCGCCGACGGTCACCAGCGCGGCGGCGAGATTCGACAGGATCGTGACCAGCTGCGGCGACGGCTCGACGCGGCGGAGCAGTTCGAGCGTCTCGTACATGAGGCGGATCGCCTCGTCGAGCTGCTCGGTGTAGTAGTACGTCGCCGACAGCGTGTTGAGGACCCAGAAGAGGTCCGTCGGCGCGAGCGCGCGCTTGGCGTCGGGCAGCAGCGCGTGCAGGCGGTCGCGCGCGACCAGCGGCTGCTGGTCGAGGATCAGCATGCGGGCGCGACCCGTGTCGGCGAGCAGCGCGCCGCGCCGGTCGCCGACGCCGACGAAGCGTCGGCCCGCGCGCTCGAGCCACGGGCGCGCCTCCAGCGGCCCGCCGCTGAAGAACAGCCGGTGGAAGCCTTCGGTGAGCTCCGCCCACGCGACGGTGCGCTCGTCGTGCTCCTGCGGTTTGCCGAGCACCCGTTGCACCTGCGCCAGCGCTGCCGCCGGGTCGCGGAAGTGGAGCTCCCAGAACGCAACCGCGGAATCGTCGCCACGGGCGGTTGCGGAGACGGGGAGGGCGCACATCGGGAAGCGTCGGCCGGGAGCGTGCGAGCGTCGCGAGGAGGATCGAGGGCAGCGGAACTGTACGCGACAGCCGCGTACACGTTCACGCGCGCGGAGAGACCACGTGCACGGCGATGCTACAACGCGCCGCTTTTCGCGCAGCCCGCCGACCGACGAACGTCGGGTTCGCCACCGCGGCCGGCCCGGGACGCCGTGCCCCGGGTCACCGCGGACGAGCCGCGCGAGGGCGTGCGGTGCGGACCGGCGTTCGGTCGCCGGATGCCCGCAGCCCGAGCAGCGCCGGCGCGGCGGCGGCGTCGCGGCGCACCTCTTCGCGCAGCCACGCGGCGAACGCGTGCACCGCGTCGCCGACGTGCGGGCGCCGGGCGAACACGAGGTGGAACGCCCCGGCGACGACCACGCAGTCGCGTCCGAACGGCGGGCGCAGCCGCCCGCTGCGCAGGTGCGTCGCGAGGTGCGGCCACTTGCCGATGGCGACACCGCTGCCCTCGATCGCGGCCTGGATCACCTGGTCGTAGTGCGAGAAGCGCATCGTGGTCGCCGGCGCGACCGGCGGCCGGCGCATCACGTCGAACCAGCGCTCCCAGTCGTACCAGGGTCGCCCGTAGAGGACCGTCTCGAACTCCACGCGGGCGTGCCGCGCGAGGTCCGCCGGCGTCCGCAGCGGCGGTCCGCCGCTTCGCAGCAGGGCGGGGGAGCACACCGGGAACTGCAGGTAGTCGACCAGCCGCCCCGCGTCGGGCGGCGTGTCCCACGGCGGCACGAAGTGGATCGCGAGGTCCGGATGCTCGCGTGCGAGGTCCACGCGGTCGTTGGTCGCCACGACGCGGACATCCGTGCCCGGGTGGACCTGCGCGAAACGGGGGAGGCGCGGCGCGAGCCAGGTCGAGGCGAACGCCGGCGTCGTCGTCACGGCGAGCCTGCGCTCCGCGCCGGCGAGAACCTCGGTGGCGGCGTCGATGCGCGCGATGGCATCGTCCGCGGCGCGAAAGAGCGTCTCGCCCGCGTGCGTGAGGCGCAGCGTCCTGTTCACGCGCGCGGGTGCCGCCCGCGCCCGGCGTGCGGCTGACGATCGTGCCCGGCCGCTTCGCCATCGGTTCGGCACGCTTCGACGACCGCGCCGGCGTCGATGGGTGGCTGCGCACGCGCGGCGAACGCGTGGCGGCGATCGACCACTGCGCCTCGTCCGGCGTGACGCGCCTGCCCTGGGCCGTGGAGCGCTATCGACCGCCGGTGGACGACTCGATCGGCATCCGCTCGATGGCCGCGAGCCATCCGGAGCGCGGTGGCCTCGCGCCGGCCGACGGCCACCTGGCGACCGACGCGCAGGGTCGAAGCATGATCCCGTAGGCGTCGTCTGCGCACCTCGCGGCGCGAGCCGCGGAACGCGGACCAAAGCGAAGGGCGCCCCGCGGGGCGCCCTTCGTCGTCGTGCGGTCGCGTCGCGGCGACCCGTGCGTCCGGGTCAGGGCGCGGGCTGCGCCATGCCCTTGATCGCCTGCGCGAGGCGCGACTTGGTGCGCGACGCGAGGTTCTTGTGCACGATCTTCTTGTCGGCGACGCGGTCGAGCACCGCCTGCGACTCGACGAACTGCTTCGCCGCCGCCGCCTTGTCGCCGCTCGCGATCGCCTTGCGGACCTTCTTCACCGCGGTGCGCAGCGCCGAGCGTAGGCTCGCGTTGCGCTGCCGCGTCGCTTCCGCCTGGCGGGCGCGCTTGCGGGCTTGCGCCGAATTGGCCATGTTGCTGTCGTCCTCGTGATGGAGCGCTTCCCGCAGGCCGCGATGCGATGGGCCGGGGCGCGGCAAAAGACCCGGCATAATACGCGGAAATCGCGATCCGGGCAAGGCGGCCCGCGGCGGGGACGCCCCGGCCGGGGCGGGCCGGTCCCGCGCTCGCGCCCTGTCGATGCCCGGTCCCTCCCGCCGCCGCCCGCCGTCGTGAACCTGCTCCGGGCCCTCACGACGGTCAGCGGCATGACGCTGCTGTCGCGCATCACCGGCCTCGTCCGCGAGAGCCTGAAGGCGGTGGTGTTCGGCGCCGGCAGCGACGTCGACGCCTTCGAGGCCGCGTTCCGGCTGCCGAACATCCTGCGCCGCATGTTCGCCGAGGGCGCGTTCTCGCAGGCCTTCGTCCCCATCCTCGCCGAGTACCAGCGCCAGCGCGGCGCCGAGGCGACGCGCGACCTCGTGGGCAAGGTCGCCACCGTGCTCGCGGTCGCGCTGCTCGTCGTGACCGTGCTCGGCGTGCTCGCCGCGCCGTGGCTCGTGTACCTGCTCGCGGCGGGCTTCGAGCGGACGCCCGGCAAGGTCGAGCTCACCACCGAGCTCGTCCGCATCGTCTTCCCGTACATCCTGTTCGTCTCGCTGGTGTCGCTCGCCGGCGGCGTGCTGAACGTCCACCGGCGCTTCGCCGTCCCGGCGTTCACGCCCGTGATGCTGAACCTGTCGATCATCGCGGCCACCCTGTGGCTCGCCCCGCACGTCGACCCGCCCGTCGTCGCGCTCGCGTGGGGCGTGGCGGCGGGCGGCGTCGCGCAGCTCCTCCTGCAACTGCGCCCGCTCGCGCGGCTCGGCATGCTGCCCCGGCCGTCGTTCGGGTGGCGCGACCCGGGCGTGCGGCGCGTGCTCGTGGCGATGGGACCGGCGGTGCTGGGGGTGTCGGCTGCGCAGATCTCCGTGCTGCTCAACACGCAGTGGGCCGCGTGGCTGGGCGACGGCCGCATCGCGTGGATCACCTACGCCGACCGCCTGATGGAGTTTCCCGCCGGGCTGCTCGGCGTCGCGCTGGGCACCGTGCTGCTGCCCGTGCTGGCGCGCCACCACAGCGACAACGACCCGGCGCGCTACTCGGACCTGCTGGACTGGGGGCTGCGGCTCGCGCTGCTGCTCGCGCTGCCGGCCGCCGTCGCGCTGTGGCTGCTCGCCGTTCCGCTCGTGTCGACGCTCTACCAGTACGGGCGCTTCACCGCCGGCGACGTCTTCCAGGTCCGCCTCGCGCTGATCGGCTACGCCGTGGGGCTCGCCGCGCTGATCCTTGTGAAGATCCTCGCGCCCGGCTTCTACGCCCGGCAGAACCTGAAGACGCCGGTGAAGGTCGCCGTCGTGACGGTGCTGGTGACGCAGGCCCTGGCGCTGACGCTGATGTGGCCGCTCGGCCACGCCGGGCTGACGCTGGCCACCAGCCTCGGCGCGTTCGTCAACGCCGGGCTGCTCCTTGCGCTGCTGCTGCGGCGCGGGCACTACCGCCCGCGCCCCGGATGGGTCGCGTTCGCGAGCCGGGTGGTCGTCGCGCTGGGCGTGCTCGCCGCCGTGCTCGTCTGGTCCGCCGGCCCCGCTGCGGCGTGGCTGCAGGCGTCGCTGTGGGGCCGCGTGGGTCACCTCGCGGGTGTCGTGGCGGCCGGGGCGGGCGCGTACTTCGCGACGCTGTGGCTGCTCGGCTTCCGCCTCGCCGACTTCAGCCGCCGCGACGCGGACGCGCCGCCGGACGGTCCGGGCGGAGGGGACGCGTAGGCGCGGCGGCCTTCGCCGCCGCCCGCGTCCGGACGTTTCCCGCGCGGGAAACGTCCGGTGCGGAAAGCTACCCGCCCGACGACGAGGACCCGCCGCCGGTGCGGCGGTGCGGGCACTTGGGCTTCGTGCAGTCCGCGTAGAGGTACAGCGCGTGCTCGCTGATCGAGAACCCGCGCTCGGCGGCGATGCGCTGCTGGCGCTTCTCGATCTCGGCGTCGAAGAACTCCTCGACGCGGCCGCACTGCAGGCACACGAGGTGGTCGTGGTGCTTGCCCTCGTTCAGCTCGAACACCGCCTTGCCGGACTCGAAGTGGTGGCGCATCAGCAGCCCGGCCTGCTCGAACTGCGTCAGCACGCGATACACGGTGGCGAGCCCGATCTCCAGCCCCTCGGACTGGAGCTGCCGATAGACCTCCTCGGCGGTCATGTGCCGCTGCCGCGACGTCTCGAACAGGTTGATGATGCGCAGCCGCGGCAGCGTCGCCTTCAAGCCGGCGCTCTTCAGGTCCTGGGCGGTGCTCATCGCGGTGTCCGGTGGCGGAGGGTGCGCGGCGGCGCGGCGCATCGGCGACTATAATAGCCACTCCGCTCGCCGCCTGTCCCCCGTCGTGGCTTCCGTGACCGCACCCGTCCCCGCCCGCACCGCCCGCGCGCTTGCCGCGGCCACCGCCGCGGCGGCGCTGATTCTCGCGGGCGGCTGCTCGACCTGGCAGACGTACGTGCCCGACATCCGCCAGTTCGGCATCTACAAGCTCGACATCAACCAGGGCAATTACCTCACGCAGGACATGGTGGAGCGGCTCAAGGTCGGCCAGACGCGCGTGCAGGTCCGGCAGGCGCTCGGCACGCCGCTGCTCACCAGCGCGTTCCACGACAACCGCTGGGACTACGTCTACCAGTACACGCGGCAGGGAAAGGTCGTCGAGAAGCGCCAGTTCACCGTGTTCTTCGTCAACGACAAGCTCGCGCGCTGGGAAGGGGACGAGGCGCCGGTGTCGACGGCGCAGCTCAACCGCCTCGCCGCCGACCGCACGCTGGCGCACGAGCCGTCCGCGGAGGACAAGGGCGTGTGGGAGCGCTTCGTCGAGATCCTCAAGGGCCAGTGGTGAGTGGCGTGCGGGCCCTGACGTGAGCGTCCGCGTCGCGATCGCCGGCGCGAGTGGCCGCATGGGCCAGGCGCTCGTCGAGGCGGCGCTGGCGAACCAGGACGTGGCGCTCGCCGCCGCGCTCGACGTGGCGCAGAGCCCGCTCGCGGGGCGCGATGCGGGCGAACGCATCGGGCAGCGCACCGGCGTCGTGGTGGGAAGCGACGTGGACGCGGCGCTGGCGGCGAGCGACGTGCTGGTGGACTTCACCCGTCCCGACGGCACGCTGGCGTTCGCGGCGGCGTGCGCGCGGCGCGGCAAGGGCCTCGTCGCCGGCACCACCGGACTGTCGGCCGCGCAGAAGGCGGCGCTGGCGGCGCACGCGCGCGCGGTCCCGATCGTCTTCGCGCCGAACATGAGCGTGGGCGTCAACGTCGTCGTGCGGCTCGTGGAGCTCGCGGCGCAGCGGCTCGGGCCCGGCTACGACATCGAGATCGTCGAGATGCACCACCGGCACAAGGTCGACGCGCCGTCGGGCACGGCGCTGCGCCTCGGCGAAGCCGCCGCCGCGGCGACCGGGACCACGCTCGCGGCGTCCGGCGTCTATGCGCGCGAGGGCGTCACCGGCGAGCGGCGCCCCGGCACGATCGGCTTCGCGACGCTTCGCGGCGGTGACGTCGTCGGCGAGCACACGGTGATCTTCGCGACCGCCGGCGAGCGGGTGGAGATCACGCACAAGGCGTCGTCGCGCCAGACGTTCGCCGCCGGCGCGCTGCGCGCGGCGCGCTTCGTCGCGCAACGCCTCGCCGAGGGCCGGCCCGGGCTCTACGACATGGCCGACGTGCTCGGACTCGCCTGAGGGCGCGCGTGGGCGTGCCTTCGCCGTTCGACCTCTCGGGCCGCACCGCGCTCGTCACCGGGGGCGGCAGCGGGCTCGGCCTCGCCATCGCGCGCGGCCTCGCGGCGGCCGGGGCGCGCGTCGCCATCAACGGGCGCGACCGCGCGAAGCTCGACGCCGCGGCAGGCGGGTTGCGCGCCGGCGGCGCCGCGGTCGCGGTCGCGGCCTTCGACGTGACCGACGCGCAGCAGGTGCGCGAAGGCGTTGCCGCGCTCGAGCGCGAGGTCGGCGCCGTCGACGTCCTGGTCAACAACGCCGGCATGAACCGGCGCGGGCCGATCGACGGCTACGCCGACGACGACTGGCACGCGCTCATGGCGGTGAACCTCGACGGCCCGTTCCACGTGACGCGAGCGCTGCTGCCGGCGATGAAGGCGCGCCGCCGCGGCAAGATCGTCAACATCTGCTCGCTGGCGAGCGACCTCGGGCGTCCGAACATCGTGCCCTACGCCGTGAGCAAGGGCGGGCTGCGGCAGTTCACGCGCGCGCTCGCGGTGGAGCTCGCGCCGCACGGCGTGCAGGTGAACGGCATCGCGCCGGGGTTCTTCCGCACCGAGATGAACGCGCCGCTCGCGGCCGATGCGGAGTTCTCGGCGTGGGTGGCGCGGCGGACGCCCGCGGGTCGCTGGGGCGAGCCGGACGAGATCGCCGGCGCCGCGGTGTTCCTCGCCTCGTCCGCCGCGGACTTCGTGACCGGCGCCATCCTGCACGTCGACGGCGGCTTCGCGGCCGCGTACTGAGGCCGGCTCGCGCCGCGGGCGCGCGCGCCGCCCGACGTGGACAGGCGGCGGCGTTTCGCGGTAGAATTCAAAGCCTTGCAAGCGGGGAAGGGCCCGGCAGGCCGGCGCCTTCCCCGTTTTCGCGTCCCCTCTCCGCGGCCCGCGCCGACCGGCCGCCCGGACGCCGCGAGGCGTCGCCTCGGGTCCCGCCATGAACGCTCCGCACGCTCCCGCCGTCGCCGCACGTCCCGACCTCTTCGCGCCGGCGGTGCCCGCGCTGCTCGCGCTCGCCGACGGCACGCTGTTCCGCGGCCGCTCGATCGGCGCGACGGGCTCCGCCGTCGGCGAGGTCGTGTTCAACACCGCGATGAGCGGCTACCAGGAGATCCTCACCGATCCGTCCTACGCGGGACAGATCGTCACGCTGACCTACCCGCACATCGGCAACGTCGGCGTGAATCCGGAAGACGACGAGTCCGCGCGCGTGCACGCGTCCGGGCTGGTGATCCGCGACCTGCCGCGCCTGGTCTCGAACTTCCGCGCGGCCGGCGACCTCGCGTCCTGCCTCGCCGCCGCCGGCGTCGTCGGCATCGCCGACATCGACACGCGCCGGCTCACCCGCATCCTGCGCGAGAAGGGCGCGCAGAACGGGTGCATCGTCGCCGGCGCAACGCTGGACGACGCCGCGGCCGACGACGCGGTCGCACGCGCCAGGGCCGCCCCGTCGATGGCCGGCCGCGACCTCGCGAAGGTCGTCTCCTGCGCAGCGCCCTACGCGTGGACCGAGGGCACGTGGGCGCTGGGGCAGGGGCACCGCGAGCCGCGCGAGGTACGCTTCCACGTGGTCGCGTACGACTACGGCGTGAAGCGCAACATCCTGCGCATGCTCGCCGACCGCGGGTGCCGGCTGACCGTCGTGCCCGCGCAGCTCGGCGCGCGCGACGCGCTCGCGATGAAGCCCGACGGCGTGTTCCTGAGCAACGGTCCCGGCGATCCCGAGCCGTGCGACTACGCGATCGACGCGATCCGCACGATCGTGGACGCCGGCGTTCCGACGTTCGGCATCTGCCTCGGTCACCAGCTGCTGGGGCTCGCCTCCGGCGCGCGCACCGTGAAGATGAAGTTCGGCCACCACGGCGCGAACCATCCGGTGCTCGACAAGGACAGCGGGCAGGTGCTGATCACCAGCCAGAACCACGGGTTCGCCGTCGACGCGTCCACGCTGCCCGCGTCGCTGCGTGTGACGCACCTGTCGCTGTTCGACGGCAGCCTGCAGGGCATCGCGCGGACCGACCGCCCGGCGTTCGGCTTCCAGGGGCATCCGGAGGCGAGCCCGGGGCCGCACGACGTGGCGTATCTGTTCGATCGGTTCGTGAAGTCGATGGAGAGGCGGGAGTAGGGAATGGGGAATGGGGACAGGGGAAAGGGGGCCGCATGGTGGATCCGGTCATGAGTGGTTGGCCTCTCCGTCAGGAGTTTCGAGTCGACGGTGAAGCACCTGCTCGAGACGCTTCACCATTCTTGCGTTGACATTGATCGCGGACCTGGCCGCGTCGACGACATCGCCACTCGCATGGCAGAGCCTTCCGGCGATGACGAACTGCGTGTCTGGTTCGGCCAGCGAGGCACGGGCAACGGAGAGGAATCGCAGGAACTCCCCGGTCGACGTTCTCGCGTTGCCCTCCGCGGTGTTCGACGCGACCGATAGTGCCGCGCGCCTCATCTGCGAGGTCATGACGAACAGTTCGGCGCGTGGGAACGACGCAGTGATCGCACAGACGCGAACAGCGAGATCTATCGAAGCCGTCCAGACCCGCAGGTCTCGGTAATCGCGTGGTTGCATGACGGCTTTGTGACCTGAAGTCGGATGGCCGCGCAACTCGCCGGACGTCGTAGGTGCGCCTGCCCATCCCCCATCCCCCATTCCCCATTCCCCATTCCCCATTCCCGAAGTCCGGCCATGCCCAAACGCACCGACCTCCACTCCATCCTCATCATCGGCGCCGGCCCGATCATCATCGGCCAGGCCTGCGAGTTCGACTACTCGGGCGCGCAGGCGTGCAAGGCGCTGCGCGAGGAGGGCTTCCGGGTCATCCTCGTCAACAGCAACCCGGCGACGATCATGACCGATCCGGAGATGGCCGACGTCACCTACATCGAGCCGATCACCTGGCCGATGGTGGCGAGGATCATCGAGATCGAGCGTCCGGACGCGCTCCTGCCGACGATGGGCGGGCAGACCGCGCTCAACTGCGCGCTCGACCTCGCACGCGAGGGCGTGCTGACGAAGTTCGACGTCGAGCTGATCGGCGCGTCGAAGAAGGCCATCGACAAGGCGGAGGACCGCGAGAAGTTCAAGGCGGCGATGACGCGCATCGGGCTGGGCTCGGCGCGCTCCGGCATCGCGCACTCGTGGGACGAGGCGCAGCGCGTGCAGGCGGACCTGGGGTTCCCGGTCGTGATCCGCCCCTCGTTCACGCTCGGCGGCACCGGCGGGGGCATCGCCTACAACAAGGACGAGTTCGAGGAGGTCTGCAGGCGCGGGCTCGCGATGAGCCCGACGCACGAGCTCCTGATCGAGGAGTCGCTCCTCGGCTGGAAGGAGTTCGAGATGGAGGTGGTGCGGGACCGCAAGGACAACTGCATCATCGTCTGCTCGATCGAGAACGTCGACCCGATGGGCGTGCACACGGGCGACTCGATCACCGTCGCGCCGGCGCAGACGCTGACGGACAAGGAATACCAGATCATGCGCGACGCCTCGATCGCCGTGCTGCGCGAGGTCGGCGTCGACACCGGCGGGTCGAACGTCCAGTTCGCGATCAACCCGAAGGACGGCCGGATGGTCGTCATCGAGATGAACCCGCGCGTCTCGCGCTCCTCGGCGCTCGCCTCCAAGGCGACGGGCTTCCCGATCGCCAAGGTCGCGGCCAAGCTCGCCGTCGGCTACACGCTCGACGAACTGGCCAACGACATCACCGGCGGGGCGACGCCCGCGTCGTTCGAGCCGACGATCGACTACGTGGTCACCAAGGTGCCGCGCTTCGCCTTCGAGAAGTTCCGGCAGGCCGACGACCGGCTCACCACGCAGATGAAGTCCGTGGGCGAGGTGATGGCGATCGGCCGCACGTTCCAGGAGTCGCTGCAGAAGGCGCTGCGCGGCCTCGAGGTGGGCGTGGACGGCTTCAACCTGAAGAGCGTCGACCCGGAGAAGATCGGCGACGAGCTCGCCTATCCCCGCGGCGAGCGCCTCTGGTACGTCGCCGACGCGTTCGGCATCGGCATGTCGGTCGAGGAGCTGCACGGCTACACGAAGATCGACCCCTGGTTCCTCGCGCAGATCAAGGAGATCGTCGACCTCGAGCTCGCGGTCGAGCAGCGCGGGCTCGGCGACATCTCGCGCGAGGAGCTGCGCCAGCTGAAGCGCAAGGGCTTCTCCGACCGCCGGCTCGCGCACCTCACGAAGTCGACGGAGGCGGACGTGCGCGGCCGCCGCCACGCGCTCGGCGTGCGGCCGGTGTTCAAGCGTGTCGACACCTGCGCCGCGGAGTTCTCGACGCGCACGGCCTACATGTACTCGACCTACGAGGAGGAGTGCGAGGCGGAGCCGACCGAACGCCGGAAGGTGATGGTGCTGGGCGGCGGGCCGAACCGGATCGGCCAGGGCATCGAGTTCGACTACTGCTGCGTGCACGCGGCCATGGCGCTGCGCGAGGACGGGTTCGAGACCATCATGGTCAACTGCAACCCGGAGACCGTCTCGACCGACTACGACACCTCCGACCGGCTGTACTTCGAGCCGCTCACGCTCGAGGACGTGCTCGAGATCGTCCACGTCGAGCAGCCGTGGGGCGTGATCGTCCAGTACGGCGGCCAGACGCCGCTCAAGCTCGCGCGCGACCTCGAGCGCAACGGCGTGCCGATCATCGGCACCTCGCCGGACATGATCGACATGGCCGAGGACCGCGAGCGCTTCCAGCAGATGCTGCACCGCCTGGGCCTGCGCCAGCCGCCGAACCGGACCGCGCGCACCGAGGCCGAGGCGCTGGCCGCCGCCGAGGCGATCGGCTACCCGCTGGTGGTGCGCCCGTCGTACGTGCTCGGCGGGCGCGCGATGGAGGTCGTGCACACCGCGCAGGATCTGGAACGCTACATGAAGGAGGCGGTGAAGGTCAGCAACGACAGCCCGGTGCTGCTCGACCGCTTCCTCAACGACGCGACGGAGGTCGACGTCGACGCGGTCTGCGACGGCGAGGAGGTGCTGATCGGCGGCATCATGGAGCACATCGAGCAGGCCGGCGTCCACTCGGGCGACTCGGCGTGCTCGCTGCCCCCGTACTCGCTCTCGCCGGCGCTGCAGGACGAGCTGCGCCGGCAGACGGTGGCGATGGCGAAGGCGCTCTGTGTCGTCGGGCTGATGAACGTCCAGTTCGCGATCCAGGACGGCGTCGTCTACGTGCTGGAGGTCAATCCGCGCGCGTCGCGCACGGTGCCCTACGTGTCCAAGGCGACCGGCCGCCCGCTGGCGAAGATCGCGGCGCGCTGCATGGTCGGCCGCTCGCTGCGCGAGCAGGGGGTGGCCGGCGAGGTCGTGCCCCCGTACTACTCGGTGAAGGAGGCGGTGTTCCCGTTCATCAAGTTCCCCGGCGTCGACACGATCCTCGGCCCCGAGATGAAGTCGACCGGCGAGGTGATGGGCGTGGGCGAGTCGTTCGGCGAGGCGTTCGTCAAGAGCCAGCTCGCGGCGGGCGTGCGGCTGCCGCAGCAGGGGCGTGCGTTCATCTCGCTGCGCAACGCCGACAAGCCCCGCGCAATCGAGACGGCGCGGATGCTGCACGAGCTCGGCTTCTCGATCGTGGCCACGCGCGGCACGGCGGCCGCGCTCGAGGCCGGTGGCGTGCCGGTGACGGCGGTCAACAAGGTCGCCGAGGGGCGCCCGCACATCGTCGACATGCTGAAGAACGAGGAGATCGCGCTCGTGATCAACACCGTCGAGGATAAGCGCAGCGCGATCCAGGACAGCTACGCGATCCGGCGCGAGGCGCTGCACGACCAGGTGCCGACGTTCACGACGATGGCGGGCGCGCGCGCGGCGGTCATCGGCATGAAGGCCATGCACGAGCTGGTGCCCTACGCGATCCAGGGACTGCACCGGCGGCTCGGGCCCTGACGAGCGTCCCGGCGACGCCGGATTCCCGTACACTATGGGAGCCGGAAGCGGAACCACGCTTCCGGCTTCGCTTTTGCGACTGGCCGCGCACCAGTAAACGAGGGTCAGACTCGCATTTCTCCGCCGCGCGCGGTGCGGCGGAGAAATGCGAGTCTGACCCTCGTTCCGCTCGTTCCGCCGGTTTCGAAAACTCGAGTCTGACCCTGGTTTCGCGCTTGCGATCCGACGACCCGCCATGAGCAGGATTCCCATGACCGTGCAGGGCGCGGAGCGGCTGAAGGCCGAACTGCACCGCCTCAAGACCGTCGAGCGCCCGTCGGTGATCCAGGCGATCGCCGACGCGCGCGCGCACGGCGACTTGTCCGAGAACGCGGACTACGACGCCGCCAAGGAGCGGCAGGGCTTCGTCGAGGGCCGCATCGCCGAGGTCGAGCGCAAGCTGGCCAATGCGCAGGTGATCGACCCGGCGACGCTCGACGCCGACGGCCGCGTCGTCTTCGGCGCCACCGTCGAGATCGAGGACCTGGACAGCGGCGAGCGCAGCACCTACCAGATCGTCGGCGACGACGAGGCGGACATCAAGGCCGGCAAGATCTCGATCAACTCGCCGATCGCGCGCAGCCTGATCGGCAAGACCGAGGGGGACGCGGTGGAGGTGCAGACGCCCGGCGGGGCCCGCGCCTACGAGGTGGTCACGGTCGACTACGTCTGACACTGCGTGGCGGCGCGCCCTGCGGCGCCAGCAGGCGCACGAAGGCCTGCGCCGCCGGCGCCAGCTCGCGCCGCGCACGGGTGACCAGCTCGTAGCGGCTCGCCGGCGCGGGCAGGTCGGACGCGAGCGCGGCCAGCATCCCGAAGTGCGCGTAGTGCGCGGCGAGCCCGCGCGGCATCACGGTCACGGCGTCGGTCTCCTGCAGCAGCGCCAGCGTGGCGACGATCGACACGGTCTCGACCACCGCCACGGGCAGGCGCAGGCCGGCGGCAGACAGCATCGACTCGACGTCGCGGCGCAGCGGTGCCTCGGCGGTCTGCACGATCCACTGCACGCCCGCCAGCGCAGCCGGACCCACGCGCCGCGCCCGCGCCAGCGGGTGTCCCTTGCGCGCGACGATCGCGAGGGGCTCGTGGCCGAGCGGCGCGACCTCGAGGTCGGTCACGTCCTCGTCGACGGCGAGCGGGCACACCGCGATCTCGAGCCGCCCCTGGCGCAACGCCTCCAGCAGGACCTCGGTGGTGTTGACGAGCACGTACATCGCGACGCGCGGGCGCTCGTCGCGCATGCGGCGGATCGCCGGTGCCAGCAGGCCGGGCACCGCGCCGGTGACGCCGCCGATGCGCAGCGTGCCCTCGGCGCCGCCGGCGAGCGCCGCGAGCTCGCGACGCGCCTCGTCGAGCTCCGCCGTCAGGCCCCGCGCGTAGCGCACGAGCGTGGCGCCATACGCGGTCGGCTGCATGCCCCACGCGTGCCGGGTGAACAGGGCGTAGCCGACCGCCTCCTCGAGGTCGCGCAGCAGCTTCGTCGCCGCCGGCTGCGTCATGGCGAGGTCGGCGGCCGCGCGGCGCAGGCTGCGGCGATCGTCGAGCGCGATCGCCAGCGCGAGTTGGCGCCACTTGAGGCGCGTCACCAGCGGGCGCAGGTCGGCGGCGGTCATCGGGCGTCCCCGGGAGGTCGTGCAAAGCGATAACGAAACAGCATCACTATATCCGAAAAAGCGATTGGCAGTTATCGTGCACGCGGGCGTAGCATCGCGCTTCCCGACGGGCGCCCGCATCGCCCGCACGCACCCCGAGGAGGTTCCATGCGCAGTCCCCTTCGCGTCGCCTTTGCCGCCGTCGCCTTTGCCGTTGCCGCCGGGCCCGCGTCCGCGCAGTCCGACTATCCGCAGAAGCCGGTGCGCATCATGGTCGGCGCCAACGCCGGCGGCGGCACCGACGTCATCGCGCGCATGCTGGCCGAGAAGTTCGCCGAGTCGCTGAAGCAGCCGTTCGTCGTCGAGAACCGCCCGGGAGCGTCGAACACGATCGCCGCCGACCTGACGGCGAAGGCGCCGGCCGACGGCCACACGCTGCTGGTCGCGACGAACACGGGGCAGGCCATCGCGCCGCACCTCATCAAGCTCAACTTCGATCCGTTGAAGCAGCTGCAGCCCGTCGGGCTGATCGTCGTCGTGCCCAACGTCCTCGTGGTCGGCGACAAGGTGCCGGCGAAGGACGTGAAGGAGCTGGTGGCGATGGCGAAGGACAAGCCGGGCCAGCTCAAGTACGCGTCGTCCGGCGTGGGCAGCACGCAGCACATCGCCGGCGAGGCGTTCGACCAGGCGGCCGGCGTGAAGACCGTGCACGTCCCGTACAAGGGCAGCAGCCAGGCGCACGTCGACATCCTGGGCGGCAACGTCGAGATGATGTTCGACACGACGTCGTCGGCGATGCCGCACATCAAGTCCGGCCGCTTCCGCCCGCTGGCCGTGACGTCGCCGAAGCGCTCCGCCGAGCTGCCGAACGTGCCGACGATCGCGGAGGTCGGCTACCCTGCGGCGGAGATGACCACCTGGTACGGGATGTTCGTCACCGGCGGCACGCCCAAGCCGGTCGTGGACAAGCTCGCGGCCGAGCTGAAGCGCGTGCTCGCGCTGCCCGAGGTCCAGGCGCGGCTGCGGGGCCTCGGCGGCGAGCCGGGCAACCTGACGCCCGAGCAGTTCGCCGAGATGAACAAGGCCGAGTTCGACCGCTTCGGCGCGCTGATCCGCGCGGCGAACATCAAGGCGGAGTAGGCGTGGCCATGGCCGGGCCCCGCCTCGCATTCGTCGCCGGCGATCCGAACGGCATCGGTCCGGAGCTCGCGGCGAAGCTCCTCTCGCGCCCGGCGAACGTCCGGGCGGCCGAGGTGATCGTGTTCGCCGACCCCGCCGTGCTCGCCGCCGGCGAGCGCGTGGCGCAGGCGCGCGTGGTCGCCGGCGCCGGCGGCGTGACGCTGCGGCCGATCGACGCCGGCGGCGAAGCGGCGATGACGCCGGGGATGGCCACCGAGGCGGGCGGCCGCGCCGCGCTCGCCGCCCTGAACGCGGCCGCGGACGCGGTGGTGCGCGGCGAGGCCGACGCCATCGTCTTCGCGCCGCTCAACAAGCACGCGCTGCGCCTCGCGGGCATGACGCAGGAGGACGAGCTGCGCATGCTGCAGGAGCGCTTCGGCGTGCGCGGCTTCGTGTCCGAGTTCAACATCACCGGGCCGCTGTGGACCTCGCGCGTCACGTCGCACGTGCCGCTGCGCGAGGTGGCCGACCTGATCACCGCGGACGGCGTCGTGCAGGCCGTGGAGATCGTGCACCGCTACCTGGCGGCCGCGGGGCGCGCCGCGCCGCGCATCGCCGTGACCGGGCTCAATCCGCACGCCGGCGACGGCGGCTCGATCGGGCGCGAGGAGATCGACGTCATCGCGCCCGCGATCGAGCGGGCGCGGGGGCAGGGCATCGACGCGCGCGGCCCGATGCCGTCGGACACGGTGTTCGTGGCCGCGCGGCGCGGCGACTTCGACGCCGTCGTGACGATGTACCACGACCAGGGCCAGATCGCGATGAAGCTCATGGGCTTCGACAGGGGCGTGACGCTGCACGGCGGCCTGCCGGTGCCCGTCGCGACCTGCGCGAGCGGCACGGCGTTCGACATCGTCGGGCGCAACGCGGCCAACGTCGAGGGCCTGCAGCAGGCGTTCGATCTGGCGGTGGCGATCGCGTCGAGGCAGGGGAGAGCGGCGGCGCCGCTTC
>BOKS01000002.1 GCA_016861105.1 Betaproteobacteria bacterium
CTTCGCCTTGAACGTCGGTGAGTGGTTCCTGCGAGGTCGTTTCATGCTCTCTGCTCCTCGGCGACCAAGCGCCATTAGAGCAGAGCTACCCACCTATCCCCCTGTCCGACTTTGCGGAGCCACTTCTGTGTTCCTGTCCATGTTTCCGGTGTGAGCCGGAGTGCCACCGGATGGTCCGGGGGTGTCAGCCCAGGAGGCAACATGGCAGAACAAGAGAACGCGGTGCTGATCCGTCGCAGGGAAGTTCAGCGGCGCACGGGGCTTAGCCGTACGACGATCTACGAGAAGATCGCCCGCGGCGAGTTTCCACCTCCAATCAATCTCGGCGCCAGGTCCGTCGGCTGGGTTGAGGCGGAAATCCAGAGGTGGGTCACCGGACGGATCAACGCAAGCCGGGGGGCCGCGAAGTGAGGGCCCCAGAAACGCGAAGGCCGTCGGCTGGACCCCGACGGCCACCGCAACACCACATCACACACAGCCCGAATCGTACTCCGCCGCGTCGCCCCCGGCAATCGGGCGAGCGGACATTTGCAGCCTATCTCGGAACAGCGCTGCGGCACACACGCGCTGCAGTCGATGCTCGACTCCGCCACGGCGTTTGCGCCGGCGCTGTTGCCGCTGTCGTGAGGGCACGAGAAGCCCTGGACGCGGCGCTCTGGCTCGCGGAGTACATCCGTGAGGACGGCGATGAACGGGGCTGAGAACTTCCGCGACGCGATCCGCGCAGCGGGGCTAATGCCGCCCGACACGATCGAGGCCGACGACAAGCTCCACCGCTTCTCGAGCAACGGGAAGCCGAGCGACGATGCAGGCTGGTACGTGTACCACCCGAATGGCATCCCCGCCGCGAGCTTCGGCTGCTGGCGGGATGACATCAAGCAGACGTGGCACGCGAGCATCGGCCGCAAGCTGTCCGCCGAAGAGGTCGAAGCGTTACGCCGCAAGGCCGAGACCGATCGCGCTCAACGCGAGGCGCTTGAGCAGGAGATGCACGCCAAGGCAGCGAAGCGCGCGACGGATCTCTTCTGGAACAAGGCGCAGCCTGCACCCGACGATCATCCCTATCTGGCGCGCAAGGGCGTCCCGCCACACGGCGTCCGCGTCGTTGGCGATGTGCTCCTCGTGCCGATGCGCGACTCGGCGGGGAAGCTCTGGAACGTCGAACGGATCCGGGCCGAACCGGGCGCCAAGAAGAAGGGACTCTACGGCGGACGCCGCACCGGCTGTTATCACGCCATCGGCAAGCTCAACGGCCTCATCTGCATCGCCGAGGGGTACGCAACCGGTGCCAGCATCCATGAGGCCACCGGGCATGCAGTGGCGGTGGCGTTCACCGCCGGCAATCTGGAAACCGTCGCGCGCGAACTGCGAGCGAAGTACCCGGACGTTCGAGTCGTCCTGTGTGCCGACGACGACTACCAGACCGATGGCAACCCTGGCTTGACGCAGGCGACAGCGGCGGCCCGAGCGGTCGGCGGACTCGTCGCCGTCCCCGACTTCGGCGACGACCGACCGGATGCGTCAACGGACTTCAACGACCTGGTGCGCCACAGTGGCGCAGAGGCCGTAGAACGGGCCATAGCGAAGGCGCAGGCGCCGGAGGTAGGTCGAGACCAGCCGAGTGCCGCGAACGCAACAGCGGGCGATTCCGGCCCTCGCGTCGAGTTGCTATGCGCCGCTGACGTGAGGGCGGAGGCCGTGCACTGGCATTGGCACGAGTGGCTCGCCGCCGGCAAGCTGCACATCCTCGCCGGGCCGGCGGGCACGGGCAAGACAACGTTAGCGATTGCCTTGGCTGCGACGCTCACGATTGGCGGACGCTGGCCGGATGGCACGCGAGCACGTGTCGCTGACGTGGTGATCTGGTCCGGCGAGGATGGCATCGCCGACACGTTGGCGCCACGACTGGCAGCAAACGGCGCTGACTCTGCCCGCGTTCATTTCGTGCGGAGTGTCGCCGACGACGGGGAGCGCCGCCCATTCGATCCGGCTACGATCCGCGCCTCCTCTTACGATCCAAGCGCGTCTGCTTGGTCGGTGTGTGCAGTTGCGCCGGTCATGTCACTCGCGAGCACTTCGCCCTCGGTGAGCGTCAACGGTTCGGACTGCCCGGATCGCAGTCAGTTCACGCTCCCCAACGGCCTCACACCCGATGAGCGCAACGCGCTGCTGCGTTACCTGACGTCGGCTCACCTGAAGTATCCGCAAGCGGTCACCGAGATGGGTACCGGCAATGACGTGCTCTTCGAGGTCACGGAATTGGTTGGCGATGCGATCGAAGACTTCCTGCGGGGGGGTGGGCTGGACCCCCGATATCCAGTCCTCGAATCGATTCCACGTCAGGTACAGGTCCTCGAGAGACTCGTGTCCGTAGGAATCATGAGCGGCGGTGCGATCGGTCCCGGCGACGTACTTCAGGCGCTTACCAAGGAACCAGGTTTTCTCGAATTCGCTCCGCCGAGCAGCGCGTTCGAGGAGGTCCTGCTGCATCGCTGGCGACTGGAGCGGCGCGAGAACGTCCGCGAAGCCACGCCGGAGGAGATCCAAAATCTGCTGGACCTGTTGAGGCCGAGAGAATCGCAAGCTCCACGCACCCCCATGACGGGCTCGCCGGGCTTCGTCATGCACGAGATGTCGGGCGCGCTTGCGTCGATGGTCGTGAGCTTCCCCGTCTACGGGGCGGACCGACTGATCGCCTTGCCCTTCGTCCCGATCGACGTCGGAGATGGGGACTGGCTTGCGATCATGTTTGACGACCAGGTGCTTTGGTCGACGCTGGAGAGTGCGATCATCAGAAATGCTGTCAATATTCCCAGGGTGGACGCTAGTCTCGTGTCTGGCCGCACGGGAAGGCTTTCGTACGTGCTCGGCTCGACCGGATTGCGAACGGCGCGAATTCTAGTTCCCTCCTGGAACATGCTGGTGTCGACCGCGTGTGCGTTGTTTGCTGATGTCGAACTCGGGAGCGCGTTCTGCTCGAGCGTCGAATGGATGAAGAATCGCGGCATCACCACGGGCTGCGCGGCGGAGTCGTACTGCCCGCAATCCGGCGTGAGCCGGTTGTCGATGGCGGCGTTCATGCAACGGCTCGGCCAGACGATGGCTTCCGGAGGAGCTGTCTCAGAGGCCCAGGGCAACTATCTCGATCCCGATGCTGCGCCAGTCGTCTGCAGCACTGGCGCGGTATCTCCGGTGCCGTTTGCGCGGAACATCGCCATCGACGTCGTGATCGGCCTTGTCGGCTCGGGTTCCGGTTCGGTAGCCGCCCAACTCGTCTGGTCTCCCGACGGAGCGAGCTGGGTGCCTGTCGCAGCTTCTATCCCGTCGGGTTTCCGCGCGTCGCATTGGTCAAACGCGCGGCTCCAGGGCAGCCACCCGGCAGACGCCGGTGAAACCGTCCGACTGGGCGTCCGCATCGCGCGCCATGCAGGCACCAGCGACATCGCTCGCTATCACTGTCGGATTCGGCTCGTCCCACGGGGCGTCGAATGACCCCGGCGCCCGGCCGACATCGGCCTTCCGGCTGCCTATGGGCTGGGGCCGGAGCCGAACCAGCACGCGCTGTCGATCACCTCGTCCATGGGCGGACGCGCGACAGGAGAGGGTTTTCCCTTATGAAATCAGGGGTTACGTAGGATTGAAACCCCGCCGCTTTCTGCTAGTCTAACGGGCGCTTCGGCCCATGTCGGGCCGTTCCACGGAGGAAAGATGGATCCCAAGCTCCAGCCTGTCTCGGTCCCGGGTTCGCGCCTGCCGCTCGAACAGGCGGGCGGTACGCTGGCCCTCGAGCGCAACAAGGTCCTGCGCAACACCTACTGGCTGCTCGCGCTGTCGCTGCTGCCCACGGTGGGCGGCGCGCTCGTCGGCACCCAGTTCAACCTGGCGCGCGTCTTCGCCGCCTATCCGATCGCGGCCCCGCTGGTGATGTTCGGCCTGATGATCGGGTCGCTGTTCGTCGTCACCGCGCTGCGCAACAGCGCGCTCGGCGTGGTCGCGCTGTTCGGCTTCACGTTCATCGCCGGGCTCGCGCTGACGCCGATCCTGACGTACGCGGCGGGCTTCGCGAACGGCGGGCAGCTGGTCGCCCTCGCCGGCGGCATGACGGCCGTGATCTTCTTCGCCCTCGCCGGCTTCGCGACGGTGACGAAGAAGGACTTCAGCTTCATGGGCAAGTTCCTGTTCGTGGGGCTGATCCTGCTGATCGTCGCGTCGCTCGCCAACCTGTTCTTCCAGGTGCCGGCGGCGTCGCTGACGATCTCGGCGATCGCGGTGCTGCTGTTCTCGGCGTACATCCTGTACGACGTGTCGCGCATCGTGAACGGCGGCGAGACGAACTACATCATGGCGACGATGGGGCTGTTCCTCAGCATCTACAACCTGTTCGTCAGCCTGCTGAACCTCCTGCTCGCCTTCACCGGCCAGCGCGAGTGACGCTCCCGTCCCGGCCGAAGGGCCGGGACGGCACCCATCGCGGGCGGCCTTGCGGCCGCCCGTTTCTTTTCGCGCCGCGCGGACGACCCGCGCGGCGTCAGTCGGGGCGCGTGAACAGCGCGATCGACTCGACGTGCGCGGTGTGCGGGAACATGTTGACCACGCCCGCCGCCGCCAGCGCGTAGCCGCGGTCGTGGACCAGCACCGCGGCGTCGCGCGCCAGCGTCGCGGGGTTGCAGGACACGTAGACGATCCGCGCGAGGGCCGCCTCGTCGTCGCGGTGCGGCAGCGCCCGGACGAGCTCGACTGCGCCCTCGCGCGGCGGGTCGACCAGCGCGGCGTCGAGCGGCAGCAGGGCCGCGATCGAGGCCGGCGTGGCCTCGAACAGGTTCGCCACGACGAAGCGCGTCCTGTCGGCGAGAGCGTTGGCCGCGGCGTTCTGCTGCGCGCGGGCCACCAGCGCCTGCGCGCCCTCGACGCCGGTCACGTCGGCCCCGCGCCGGGCGATCGGCAGCGTGAAGTTCCCCAGGCCGCAGAAGAAGTCGGCGATGCGCTCGCCGGGCTGCGGCCGCAGCAGCGCGAGCGCGCGTCGCACGAGGATGCGGTTCACCGCGTGGTTGACCTGCGTGAACTCGGTCGGGCCGAAGGGGATCTCGACGCCGGACTCGGGCAGCGCGTAGGCGAGCCGCGCCTGCGGCGGATGGAACGGGGCCGCGGTCGCCGGCCCGCCCGTCTGCAGCCACACGTCGACGCCGTGGTCGTCCGCGAACTCGCGCAGCACCCGCGTGTCGGGCCCGGTCAGCGGCTCCAGGATGCGGAAGACGAGGGCGTACACCGGCACCCGGTCGCCGCCGTCGCCCGGCCGCTCGCCCACCGCGACCTCGATCTGCGGCACGCGGTCGCGGATCGACAGCTCGGCGACGAGCGCGCGCAGCGCCGGGAGCAGCGCGGAGACGTGCGGCGGCAGGACGTGGCACTCGCGCATGTCGGCGACGTAGCTCGAGCGACGCTCGTGGAAGCCGACCAGCACGCCGCCCTTCTTCGGGACGTGGCGCACCGACAACCGCGCCCGGAAGCGATAGCCCCATGCCGGCCCGTGCACCGGCGGCAGCAGGCGCCCGGGCACCACGCGCCCGATGCGCGCGAGCGCCTCCTCCAGAACGCGCTGCTTCGCGGCGACCTGCAGCGCGGGGTCGGCGTGCTGCAGGCTGCAGCCGCCGCAGGTTCCGAAGTGCGGGCACCGCGGCTGCGCGCGCGACGCGCTCGCGCGCAGCACGGACACGGCGCGAGCGACCTCGTAGGTCGGCTTGCGCTTCTGCACGGCGATGGCGACGCGCTCGCCGGGCAGCGCGCCCTCGACGAAGACGGCCTTGCCGTCGACGCGGGCGACGCCGCGCCCCTCGTTGTCGAGCGACTCGATGCTGACGACCGGCTCCGCCATGGATGCGTCGTGGCCGCCCGGGGGCGGAAAAGGGGGCGAGATTGTACCGCCGCGGCGCCGGCGCGGCGCCGCCGGCCGGGCGGCCGGTAGAATCGCGGTTTCTCGTGCAGCAACCCCGCCGCCGGATGCGCGTGCTCGCGATCGAATCGTCCACCGACGTGCTGTCGGTCGCCGCCGGTGGCGACGGGCCCGTCGCCGGGCGCGCCGAGCGCGCGTGGCAGACGCACTCCGCGCGGGCGTTGCCGCTCGTCGACGAGGTGCTCGGCGAACTCGGCTGGACGCTCACCGACGTCGACGGCATCGCGTTCGGCGCGGGCCCCGGCTCGTTCACCGGCGTGCGGATCGCCTGCGGCGTGGCGCAGGGCCTCGCGCTCGGGATCGGCAAGCCGGTCGTCCCGGTCGGCACGCTGGAGGCGCTCGCCGAGGAAGCGCACGCCGCGCACCGCGCCACGCGCGTCGCGGCCTGCCTGGATGCGCGCATGCACGAGGTCTACTTCGCGGCGTTCGAACGCGTCGGCGCGTCGTGGCACGCCGTGGCGGCACCGGCCGTCCTCAAGCCGAGCGAAGTCGCGTTCCCGCCGGGCCGCTGGTTCGGGGCCGGCGACGGGTTCGCGGTGGACCCGGCGCTCGCGGCGTCGGCGGCGCTCGAGGCGGTCGACGCCGCGCTCGTCCCCACGGCGCGGGCGGTGCTGCGGCTGGGTCGGGCGCGCCTCGCCCGCGGCGAGGGCGTCGCGGCCGAGCTCGCGCTGCCGCTGTACGTCCGCCATCGCGTCGCGCTGACGTCGGCCGAGCGCGCCGCCGGCGCGAGGCTCTGATGGCGAGCCTGCCGGATCGCTTCGCCGCGCTGCGCCGCGTCGCGTGGCGCCCGATGGCGCGCGCGGACCTGGGCTACGTCGCCGCGCTCGAAGCGCAGATCCACGCTTCGCCGTGGACGCTGGGCAATTTCCGCGATGCGCTCGCGGCGGGCTACAGCGCGCAGGTCGGCGAGCGCGACGGGCGCATCGTCGTGTTCGGCGTGATGATGCTCTCGCCCGGCGAGGCGCAGCTCCTCAATCTCTCGGTGGTTCCCGATGCGCGGCGCCAGGGGCTCGGCGGCGCGCTGCTCGAGCGCTTCTGCGACGACGCGCTGCGTTGCGGCGCGGAGCAGATGTTCCTCGAGGTGCGCGTCGGCAACGCCCCGGCGATCGCGCTGTACGAGTCGGCCGGTTTCACGCGCGTGGCGCGCCGCGCCGCGTACTACCCGGCCGTCGGCCAGTCGCCGGCCGAGGATGCGCTGGTGATGCGGCTCGTGCTGCGGCGCCCGGCCGCGACGGGGGCGTGATGGCGTCGCGCGACGAGATCCTGCGCGAACTCCGGCTCGCCCCGCAGTGGCGGCTGCGCGCCCGGCCGGCCGATCCCGCGCCCGAGGCGCCGCCGCCGCCGGCGGAAGCGCCCGCGGGGGCGCGCGTCGTGCCGCTGCGACCGGCCGGCGACGCGGCGCAGCGTCTCGCGCGCATCGCGTCGCTCGACTGGCCGGAGCTCGCGGCCGACGTCGAGGCGTGCACGGCGTGCGGCCTGTGCCGCACGCGCAAGCGCGCGGTGCCCGGCGTCGGCGATCCGCGCGCGCGCTGGCTGTTCGTCGGCGAGGCGCCGGGCGCGGAGGAGGACGCGCGCGGCGAGCCGTTCGTGGGCCAGGCCGGCCGGCTGCTGGACAACATGCTCGCCGCGCTCGGGCTGAGCCGGCGCGAGGGCGTCTACATCGCCAACGTGCTGAAGTGCCGGCCGCCCGGCAACCGCGCGCCGGAGCCGGCGGAAGCGGAGGCCTGCCGCCCGTACCTGGAGCGCCAGGTCGCGCTGGTGCAGCCCGCGCTGATCGTCGCGCTGGGCAAGAGCGCGGCGACGCTCCTGCTGGGCAGCGAGGCCACGATCGCGAGCCTGCGCGGGCGCGTGCATCGCTACCGGGGCATTCCGCTCGTCGTCACCTACCACCCCGCGTACCTGCTGCGCAACCTGACCGACAAGGCGAAGGCGTGGGAGGACCTGCTGTTCGCGCGCCGCACGCTGGTGCAGGCGCAGCGCGACGCGCCGCCGGCCGGCTAGCTCCGCAGCCGGCGGCGCTAAGCGCCGCGTGCGTCCCTCCTCTTGCAAGACGGGGCATCCGCCCCCACAGTACCGGCCGCGGGCGGCTTCGCGGGCGCCCACCACCAGTCCGGGAGACAGTCCATGTCGCGCAACGTCGCCACCGCATTCGTCCTCGCCGCCGCGCTGCTGCTCGGCGGCTGCGGCTACAACCAGCTGCAGTCGCAGGACGAGCAGATCAAGGCGTCGTGGTCGGAGGTGCTGAACCAGTACCAGCGCCGCGCCGACCTCGTGCCCAACCTCGTCAACACGGTCAAGGGCTACGCCGCGCAGGAAGAGAAGGTGCTGATCGAGGTGACGCAGGCGCGCGCGGCGGTGGCGGGCATCAGGGCCACCCCCGAGCTGATCAACGACCCGGCCGCGTTCCAGAAATTCCAGCAGGCGCAGTCGGAGCTCTCGGGCGCGCTGTCGCGGCTGATGGTGGTCGTCGAGAACTACCCCAACCTCAAGTCCGACGCCCTGTTCCGCGACCTCCAGTCGCAGCTCGAGGGCACGGAGAACCGCATCACGGTCGCACGCAACCGCTACATCAAGTCCGTCCAGGACTACAACACCACCGTGCGCCAGTTCCCCACCAACCTGACGGCGATGATCTTCGGCCACGACGTGAAGCCGAACTTCGTGGTGGCCGACGAGGCCGCCGTCTCGAAACCGCCGGCGGTCGACTTCGGCAAGCCGGCACCGGCGGCGCCGCCGGCGGTCCCCGCGCCCGCGCCCGAGAAGAAGGCCGACGCCGGCGACACGGCGGCCGACCTGCTGAAGAAGGGCTACTGACGCGGTGCGGGACGGTCCGCCCGCGGCGGACCGTCGCGTTCGGCGCCGGGCGCCCGCGCCCGGCCCGCGCCCGCCCATGACCGACGCCGTGCGTCCGCCCCTCGCTCCGCTGCTGCGCATCGCTGCGGCGCTCGCCGCGCTCGCACTCTGGCCGCTGCTCGCGCTCGCCCAGCAGCAGCCGTGGGAGGCCGGGACCGACGGGCTGAGGCCGGTGCCGGCGCTGTCGGCGCGCGTGACCGACCTCACCGCGACGCTGTCCGGCGCGGAGCGGCAGGCGCTGGAGGCGAATCTCGCCGCGTTCGAGCAGCGCACCGGCGGGCAGATCGCCGTGCTGCTCGTGCCGAGCACGCAGCCCGAGCCGATCGAGGCCTACGCCATCCGCGTGGCCGACGCGTGGAAGATCGGGCGCAAGGGTCAGGACGACGGGGCGATCCTCGTCGTCGCCAAGGACGACCGCCGGCTGCGTCTCGAGGTGGGCTACGGCTACGAGGGGGTGCTGACCGACGCGGTCAGCAAGCGAATCATCGCCGAGACGATCACGCCGTTCTTCCGGCAGGGACAGTTCGGCGCGGGCATCAGCGCCGGCGTCGACCGGATGGTCGCCGTCCTCGAGAAGGAACCGTCCGGCGCACCGCCGCCGCGCGAGCAGCGGCGGCCGGAGTCGATCGGCGTCGACTTCGGCACGATCCTCGTCGTGCTGCTGGTGATCGTGCCGATGATCGGCGGGGTGCTGCGACGGATCTTCGGCAAGGTCGGCGGCGCGACGGCCGGGGCCGGCCTGGTCGGCACGGTGGCGGGCGTCATCGCAGGGTCGCTGCTGATCGGCCTGGTGGCGGCGGTCCTCGCCTGGGTGTTCCTGCTGTTCTTCACGATGGCAGGCCCGGGCGCGCTCGCGCGTGGCGGCCGCAGCGGCACCACCGGTCCGTGGATCGGCGGCGGGCACTGGGGGGGCGGCGGCTTCGGCGGCGGCGGCGGTTTCGGGGGCGGGGGCGGCGGCTTCGGCGGCGGCGGCGCCTCCGGCGGGTGGTGAACGAGGCGATGGACGCGACGACGATGCCCTGGCGAGCGCCGAACCGGTTCTGGCGGCACGCATTCTCCGACGACGCGGACGTGCGCCGTGCCTTTCCCGCGGAGGGAATGACCCGCGTCGAGCACGCGATCCGCGACGGCGAGGCGACGCACCGCGGGCAGGTGTGCGTGGCGGTGGAGGCCGCGCTGCCGCTGGCGCGCGTCGTGGCGAAGGTCCCGCCGCGCGAGCGTGCGATCGAGGTGTTCGGGCAGCTCCGCGTCTGGGACACGGAGGAGAACAACGGCGTCCTGATCTACGTGCTGCTGGCCGATCGCGACGTCGAGATCGTCGCCGACCGCGGCATCGACCGCGCGGTCGGGCACGCGGCGTGGGAGGCCATCTGCCGGCGGATGGAGGAGATCTTCCGCGAGGACCGCCACGTCGACGCCGTCGAGCACGGCGTGCGCGAGGTGTCCGCGTTGCTCGCGCAGCACTTCCCCGGCGGCGCCGACGACCGCAACGAGATCCCCGACCGGCCGGTGGTCCTGTAGGGCGTCGCGGGGGCCAGGGGCGGGACGGCAGCGGGCTCGCCGCGTCGGCCCGTCCCCGGCGGCCGAAGGCACGCTCGTCCCGCGTCCCCGGCCGCCCGACCCTGCCGTCCCTCAGTGCGGCTTCTCCATCCCGATCAGGTGCAGCGAATCGTGCTGCGCCTGGTTGTAGCGGTGGCGCAGGAGCACGAGCGCCATCGACGCGCTGACGAAGAGCCCGAACACCAGGATCACGACCTTGATCGACAGGTCGGCGCGGATCATCAGCGCGTAGCCGAAGAGCATCGCGAGGATCGACAGGTTCTCGTTGAAGTTCTGCACCGCGATCGAGTGGCCCGCGCCCATCAGCACGTGGCCGCGGTGCTGCAGCAGCGCGTTCATCGGCACGACGAAGAAACCGGCGAGCGCGCCCACGATCATCAGGATCGCGCAGGCGATCAGCACGTAGTAGGGCACGGCGATCGTGCGCGCGCCGAGCGCGAGGTCGAACGCGCCCTGCGGCCCGATGCTGCGCTCGTACATCGCGAGCACCATCACGATCAGGCCCATCGCGATGCCGACGGGCAGGATCGACACGCTCTGGCGCAGCGTCACCTTCGTCGCGGCGATCACGGCGCCGAAGGCGATGCCGACCGCCACGACCGCCTGCAGGATCGCCGCCTGCGAGAGGTTCATGCCCAGCGACACCTCCGCCCACTTCAGCACGATGAACTGCAGCGTCGCCCCCGCGCCCCAGAACAGCGTCGTCGTCGCGAGCGAGATCTGGCCGAGCCTGTCGCGCCACAGCAGCGCCACGCAGTGCGAGAACTCGCGGATCAGGAACGCGGGGTTGCGGCTCGCGATCCGGTGGTCGACGCCGGTGTCCGGGATCCACAGGTTGAACATCGCGGCGACGCCGTAGAAGAAGGCGATCACGATGATCGCGGCCTCGGCGGGCGAGTCCACGAAGGTGTCGACGCCCGGGACGTCGAGGCCGAGCAGCTGCGAGGAGACGGTCTGCGAGACCAGCGCGCCGCCGAGCACCGTGCCGAGGATGATCGAGCCGACGGTGGTACCCTCGATCCAGCCGTTCGCGGCCACGAGCTGCTGCGGCGGCAGCAGCTCGGTCAGGATGCCGTACTTCGCGGGCGAGTACGCGGCCGCGCCGAACCCGACCACCGCGTAGGCGGCGAGCACGACCAGGTACTCCGGCAGCCCCGGCGGCACGAGGAACTGGTGCAGCAGCATCAGCAGGCACCCACCCACCTTGATCGTGTTGGTCACGAACATCACCCTGCCCTTCGGCCGGCTGTCCGCGAACGCGCCGACCCAGGCGGCGAGCACGACGTACGACACCACGAAGAAGAACTTCAGCATCGGCACCATCCACGCGGGGCCGGCGAGCTGCGCGAGGAGCGCGATCGCGGCGACCAGCAGCGCGTTGTCGGCGAGCGAGCTGAAGAACTGCGCCGCCATGATGGTGTAGAAGCCGGGTTTCATCTCGATCCGGGTCGTGGCACCGGCAGGCGGGGCGGCGAGGCGGCGCAGCGGGCGCGGGCCGCCTTTTGATATGATCGCGAGGCTTTGGGAAGCCGGCGCTTTATACCACGAACGCGCCGCCCCGCCCCGCCCCGGACGGGAAGGCCCCGCCGGTGTCGTCCTGGCCGGCGCGGCCGGCCCGATCCTCCGCCATGGCCCGACCGCTCGTCGCGCAGATCAACCTCGCCGCGCTCGCGGCCAACCTCGGGCGGGCGCGCGAGAAGGCGCCCGGTGCGCAGGTGCTCGCCGTCGTCAAGGCCAACGCCTACGGCCACGGCCTCGCGCGCGTGCTGCCGGCGCTCGAGCGCGCCGACGGCCTCGCGCTCGTCGAGCTCGAGGCCGCCCTGGCGCTGCGCGACGCGCACTACTCGCGCCGCATCCTGCTGCTCGAGGGATTCTTCGACGAGCGCGAGCTGCTCGACATCGCCCGCGCGCGGCTCGCCGTGGTCGTGCACGACGAGGCGCAGGTGGCGATGCTGGAGCGCGCCGTGCTGCCGCGTCCGCTCGAGGTGTTCGTCAAGGTCAACACGGGCATGAACAGGCTGGGGCTGGCGCCGCGCGACGTGGCGCGCGCCTGCGAGCGGCTCGGCGGCTCGCCGTCGGTGGCGGCGCTGCGGCTGATGACGCACTTCGCGCGGGCCGACGAGGACGACGGCCTCGCGGAGCCGCTGGCCGTCTTCGACGACGCCTGCCGCAACCTCCCGTATCCGCGCTCGCTCGCGAACTCGGCGGGCGTGTTCCGCTACGCGGAGGTCGGCGGCGACATCGTGCGGCCGGGCATCATGCTCTACGGCGCCACGCCGTTCGCCTACGACACCGCCGAGATGCTCGGCCTGCGTCCGGTGATGACGCTGCACAGCGAGATCATCGCGGTCCAGCGGCTCGAGGCCGACCAGACGGTCGGCTACGGCGGCGCGTTCACCGCGTCGCGCCCGACGCGCGTCGGGGTGATCGCCTGCGGCTACGCCGACGGCTACCCGCGCCACGCGCCGAACGGCACGCCGGTGCTCGTCTGCGGGCGGCGCACGCGCCTCGTCGGCCGCGTGTCGATGGACATGATCACCTGCGACCTCGGCGACGTGCCCGAGGCGCGCGTGGGCAGCCCCGTCGTGCTGTGGGGCGAGGGGCTGCCCGTCGACGACGTCGCGGCGGCCGCGTCGACCGTCGGCTACGAGCTGCTGTGCGCGCTCGCGCCGCGCGTGCGCGTGGTGACGACGCGCGTGGGCCGCATCGACCTGCCGCTGTGAACCTCCAACGCACCCCCGCGATCCCGGACTCCCCATGCTCGATGGCATGCTGATCGTCGTCACCGGCGCCGCCGGATTCGTCGGCGCGAACCTCGTGCGCGCGCTGAACGCCCGCGGCCACACGCGCATCCTCGCCGTGGACAATCTCGCGCGCGCCGACAAGGTGGCCAACCTCGCCGATCTCGACGTCGAGGGCTTCGTCGACAAGGACGAGTTCCTCCCGCGCCTCGCCGAGGGCGAGTTCGAGGACGAGCTCGGCGCGGTGTTCCACCAGGGGGCGTGCTCGGACACGATGGAGACCGACGGCCGCTACATGATGCGCAACAACTACCGCTACTCGGTGGCGCTGCTCGACTACTGCCAGGACAACGACGTCCCGCTGATCTACGCGTCGTCGGCGTCGGTGTACGGCGGCGGCAGCGAGTTCCGCGAGGCGCGCGAGTGCGAGGCGCCGCTCAACGTCTACGGCTACTCGAAGTTCCTGTTCGACCAGGCGGTGCGGCGCACGCTTCCGGAGCGCACGGCGCCGGTGGTCGGCTTCCGCTACTTCAACGTCTACGGGCCGCGCGAGCAGCACAAGGGGCGCATGGCGTCGGTGGCGTTCCACTTCTTCCACCAGTACCGTCGCGAGGGCCGCGTGCGGCTGTTCGAGGGCTCGGGCGGCTACGCGGCAGGCGAGCAGCGCCGCGACTTCGTGCACGTCGACGACGTCGTCGCGGCGAACCTGTGGTTCCTCGAGCACCCCGAGCGCTCGGGCGTGTTCAATCTCGGCACCGGCCGCGCCTCGACCTACAACGCGATGGCGGCCGCCGTGGTGAACGCGGTGGACGCGCGCGCGGGACGGCCGCGGCGCACGGTGCGCGAGCTCGTCGACGCGGGCGTCGTCGAGTACATCCCGTTCCCGCCGGCGCTCGTCGGCAAGTACCAGAACCACACGCAGGCGGACCTCGCGAACCTGCGCGCCGCGGGCTACGGCGCGCCGTTCCTCGACGTCGACGCGGGCGTCGAGCGCTACGTCGAAAGTCTGATGGCCGCGCCCTGAGGTCCCGTCCTATCGTCCTTCGTGCCGGCGCGCTCCGCCGCCGGGCCCCCTACGGAGGACGTCGATGAGAAACCTGCTGCTCGCGCTCGCCGCGCTCGTGTTCGCGCACGTCGCCGGCGCTGCCGTCAACCTCAACACCGCCACGAAGGACGAACTCGTCGCGCTGCCGGGCATCGGCCCGGCGAAGGCGCAGGCCATCGTCGACTACCGCAACCAGCACGGACCGTTCCGCGCGGTCGACGACGTGCGCAAGGTCAAGGGCATCGGCGAGAAGCTCTTCCTGCAGATCCGCCCCGAGCTGACGATCGGCGGCGGCGCGTCCCCGCGCGCCACCGCGGTCGCCGGCCGGCCCGAGGCGAAGGGGGAGGCGAAGCCGGCCGCCCGCGCGGCCGACGGCGGTATCGCGCGCGACGACAAGCCGCGGAAGTGACGCGCGGCGCGGGGCGATGCGGTCGGGGGCTACAATGCCGATTCGTCCGACGACCGCCTCGCCCCATGCTTCCGACGCTCGCCGACACCGTCGGCAACACCCCGCTCGTGCGGCTGCAGCGGCTGCCCGGCACGACGAGCAACGTCGTGCTCGGCAAGATGGAGGGCAACAATCCGGCCGGCTCGGTGAAGGACAGGCCGGCGCTGTCGATGATCGTCGAGGCCGAGAAGCGCGGCGAGATCCGGCCCGGCGACACGCTCGTCGAGCCCACGTCCGGCAACACCGGCATCGCCCTCGCGATGGTCGCCGCGATGCGCGGGTACCGCATGGTGCTCGTCATGCCCGACAACCTGTCCGTCGAGCGGCGCCAGGCGATGACGGCGTACGGCGCCGAGCTCGTGCTCACGCCGAAGGCGGGCGGCATGGAAGGCGCGCGCGACCTCGCCGAGCGCATGGTGGCCGAGGGCAGGGGACGGATGCTCGACCAGTTCTCCAACCCCGACAATCCGCTCGCGCACTACCGCGGCACCGGCCCGGAGCTGTGGGCGCAGACGGGCGGGCGCATCACGCACTTCGTCTCCGCCATGGGCACCACCGGCACCATCATGGGCGTGTCGCGTTTCCTCAAGGAACGCAATCCGGCGGTCGTCGTGATCGGTGCGCAGCCGGCGGAGGGGGCGTCGATCCCCGGCATCCGCAAGTGGCCGGACGCCTACCTGCCGAGGATCTACGAGCCCGGTCGCGTCGACCGCATCGAGCCGGTGACGCAGGAGGAGGCCGAGGCGACGACGCGGCGCCTCGCCGCCGAGGAGGGCGTCTTCTGCGGCATCTCGGCGGGCGGCGCCTGCGCGGTGGCGTTGCGCATCGCGCGCGAGGTCGAGAACGCGACGATCGTGTTCGTCGTCTGCGACCGCGGCGACCGCTACCTGTCGCTCGGCGTGTTTCCGTGAACGCCGAAGCCGCGCGCGCGAAGGGGGGCCCGTGACGGCGATCCTCGTGTTCGACATCGAGACGGTGCCCGATCTCGCGGCCGTGCGCCGCACCTGCGAGGTCCCCGCCGACCTTTGCGACGCCGACGTCGCGGCGTGGTTCGCGCAGTCGCGGCGCGTCGCCACGGGCAGCGACTTCGCGCCCCTCTACCTGCAGAAGGTCGTCGCCATCGGGTGTGCCGTGCGCGACGGCCCGCGGTTCAGGATCGGGTCGCTGGGCGAGGTGGGCGACGACGAGCCCGACCTCCTGCGTCGCTTCTTCGAGCTCGTCGACCGCTTCACGCCGCAGCTCGTGTCCTGGAACGGCAGCGGCTTCGACCTTCCCGTGCTGCACCACCGGGCGCTGATCCACGGCGTGCCCGCCGCGCGCTACTGGGAGTGGGGCGACGACGACCGGGACTTCCGCTACAACAACTACCTGTCGCGCTACCACACCCGGCACCTCGACGTGATGGACGTGCTGGCCGCGTACCAGCCGCGCGCGAACGCCCCGCTGGACGCGATGGCGCGCCTCTGCGGATTTCCGGGCAAGCTCGGGATGGATGGCAGCGAGGTCGCGGCGGCCGTCGCGGCCGGGCGCCTCGCCGAGGTGCGCGCCTACTGCGAGACCGACGTCCTCAACACCTACCTGCTCTACCAGCGCTTCCGGCTGATGCGCGGCGAGGTCGACGCGGCGGCGTACGCCGCGGAGATCTCGTTCATCCGCGAGCGGATCGCCGCGAGCGACGCGCCGCACTGGCGCGCCTACCTCGCCGCGTGGGACGGTGCCGCGACGCGGGGCGAGCCGCGTCCGGCGACCGGCGCGCCGCGCGCGGCCGCCGGCTGAGACGCCCCGCCGGCGACCAGCGCACGTCGGCGTCGGCGACGCTGGCGATCGCGGGTCCGCGTGCGATGCGGCCGCTCGCGACGGCGGCCGTGCCCGCGGTGCGCCGGACATCGTGGCCGCGTCATCGACGCGGCCACGGTGTCTAGGCGGGCAGCGCGATCGTCCCGCGGCCGATCTCGACGACGCGACCGCCGACGCGGATCGACCCGTCGGCGTCGACGGCGAGCGCGAGGCGGCAGGGCCGGCCGACCGCCTCGCCCTGGTCGATCGTGAGGCGCTGCGGCAGCGGCGCCTGCGTCGCGATCAGCCAGCCGCCCAGGTTCGCGCACGCCGAGCCGGTGCCGGGGTCCTCGACCACGGCGCCGTGCTTGAGGAAGAAGAAGCGCGCGAGCACGCGGTCCGCGTGCCGGGCGAACACGTACGCCATCGCGCGCGCGCCGTTGCTCGCGTACGCCTGCATCGCCTCGGCGCGCGGCGCCGCGCGCCGCACGGCGTCGGCGCCCGCGACCGGAACGACCAGCTGCTCGCTGCCGGTGTCGACCCACAGCGGCGCATCGCCGATGTCGCCCGGCGCGAGCCCGAGCGCGGCCGCGAGGTCGGCATTCGAGGCGGCGGGCACGCGGTGCCGGGGCGCGTTCGCCCGCAGCGTCCACACGTCGCCGTCGGCCTCGACCGGGATCACGCCGGCCTTCATCGCCAGCGTCACGCCGTCGCCGCCGCCGCACAGCGCGCGCACGACGTGCGCCGTGCCGAGCGTCGGATGGCCGGCGAACGGCATCTCGAAGGTCGGCGTGAAGATGCGCACCGCCGCGGTCGCCTGGTCGGACGGGAGCACGAACGTCGTCTCCGACAGGTTGAACTGCAGTGCGAGCGCCTGCATGGTGTCGCCGTCCAGCGAGCGGGCGTCCTCGAACACGCACAGCGGATTGCCGCCCAGCGGCGACTCGGCGAACACGTTGACGAGGCGGAAGCGCAGTTCGGTGATCATCGGGACGCCTCCACGGCGTGGATCAGCTCGCGGGCCGCGCTGCGGAACGCTTCGCCGTCGACGCCCGACGGGGCCACCACCGTCGCGCGGCCGATCGCGGGGAAGTTCGCCTCGATCGACCGCGTGTACGTCGGGTCGTAGTGGCGGTCGAGCAGTTCGCCGACGAGCGTGTCGAAGTCGCCGGCCGCGGCGAGCGCGTTCCAGCGCGCGACCGGCTCGCGGCCCAGCAGCGGGACGAGCGGGGCCAGCCGTTGCGCGAGCAGCGCGGGGTCGGCGAGGAAGTGCCGGTACTCCTCCTGCAGCAGGGCGATGCGGTGCGCGCGGCCGAGCTCGACGCGGGCGCACGGCGAGGCGCGCATCCGCTCGAGCAGCGTGCCGGGCACCTGCAGGCGCCCGATGCGCTTGCTCTCGGATTCGACGTACACCGGTCGCGCGGCGTCGACACGCTGCAGCGCGTCGGCGATCAGGGTCTCGAAGTGCTTCTGCGACGGCTGCGGCTGCCCGGGCAGGTCGCCCAGCAGCGAGCCGCGATGCCGTGCCATGCCCTCGAGGTCGAGCACTTGCGCCCCCTCCGCGCGCAGCGCATCGAGGAGGCGGCTCTTGCCCGACCCCGTCAGCCCGCAGACGACGCAAAACGGGAGCCCCGCCGGCAGCCGCTGCAGCGCGTCGATCACGTGGCGGCGATATGCGCGATAGCCGCCGTCGAGCTGCACGGCGCGCCAGCCGACCTCGCGGAGGACGTGCGCCAGCGAGCGGCTGCGCTGTCCGCCGCGCCAGCAGTAGACCAGCGGCGCCCAGTCGCGGGGGCGGTGGGCGAAGCGCTCGACGATGCCCGCGATGTTGCGCGCGATCAGCGCGGCGCCGCGCTTCTTCGCCTCGAACGGCGACGCCTGCGCGTGCAGCGTGCCGACCTCCGCGCGCTCCTCGTTCGACAGCACGGGGCAGTTGATCGCGCCCGGCAGGTGATCGTCGGCGAACTCGGCGGGCGTACGCACGTCGAGCCGCTCGGGCCACGCGTCGATCGCGTCCGGCGCGACGCGGCGCGGCTCGTGGCCGTCGCGCTGCGCCGGCCGGCGCACGGCAGCGGCCTCGTGCGCGATGGCGGTCACTTGCGCAGCAGCGGGCGCAGCGCGGGCCAGACGGTGTCCACCATCCGCGGCTGCGCCTGCGCGGTCGGGTGGATGCGGTCCGGCTGGAACATCGCCATGTCCTCGCCGAAGCCGTCGAAGAGATAGGGTACCAGCGCCGCCTTGCGGGCCTGCGCCACGTCCGCGAACATCGCGTCGAACTCCCGGACGTAGGCGGGGCCGTAGTTCGGCGGCAGCTTCATGCCGACGACCAGCGCCTTCGCGCCCGCGGCCTGCGCGTCGCGCACCATCGCGTCGAGGTTGGCGCGCGTCGCCGCCAGCGGCTGGCCGCGCAGCGCGTCGTTGCCGCCCAGTTCGATGACGACGACCGCGGGTCGATGCGCCTTCAGCAGCGCGGGCAGGCGCGCGCGCCCGCCGGCCGTCGTGTCGCCGCTGATCGAGGCGTTGACGATCCGATGCGGCAGCTTGTGCTCGCGCAGCCGCGCCTCCAGCAGCGACACCCAGACTTCGCCCGGGGCGAGCCCGTAGCCCGCCGAGATGGAGTCGCCGACGACGAGGACGACGGGCGCGGCCGTCGCGGCACGCGCGAGGGCGGGCAGCAGCAGGAGCGTGGCGAGGACGAGACGGCGCTGCGCGTGCATGGGGCGTCGGCCGGAGGCGATCCGGCGCCATTGTAAGAGGTGGACTGGAGGGACCCGCCGCGGCCCGCGCGGTTCCCGTCGCGTCCCGGGGGCGATGCCTGGGGCCGCGGGACGCGCGTCGCCGGGCGGGGCGGGCGGCGCCCTCGGCGTATACTCGGCGCCGCGCTTCGCGCGCCGCCGCGAGCGCTGTCCAACCGTCCGGGCCGCGGCGCTTGAAACGTCCGGCGCGCCGCCGCATCTCACCAGGACGGCCGCCCCGCTCCGCGCCGCGCCCCGAATCCCGCCATGTCGTCCCCGATCCTTCGCGCCGAGGCGCTCTCGAAGACCGTGCAGAGCGGCGACGACCCGCTCACGATCCTCGACGGCGTGACGTTCGAGGTCGCTGCAGGCGACACGGTCGCGATCGTCGGTGCATCGGGATCCGGCAAGACGACGCTTCTCGGCCTGCTCGCCGGGCTGGACCGTCCGACCGCGGGCGACGTCTGGCTCGACGGCCACGCGCTCTCCGGCGAGGACGAGGACGAGCGTGCGGCGCTGCGGCAGCGGCTGCTGGGCTTCGTCTTCCAGTCGTTCCAGCTGCTGCCGGCGCTGACCGCGCTGGAGAACGTCATGCTCCCGCTGGAGCTCGCCGGCGCCGACGACGCGGCGCAGCGGGCGCGGACCTGGCTCGACCGCGTCGGGCTCGCGCGGCGCGTGCGCCACTACCCGCGCCAGCTGTCCGGCGGCGAGCAGCAGCGCGTGGCGATCGCGCGCGCGTTCGCCGGCGACCCGAAGCTCCTGATGGCCGACGAGCCGACCGGCAACCTGGACAACGCGACGGGCGCCGAGGTCGCCGACCTCATGTTCCGCCTCAATCGCGAGCACGGCACGACGCTGCTGCTCGTCACGCACGACCTCGCGCTCGCCCGCCGCTGCGGGCGTCGACTGTCGCTCGCCGGCGGCCGGCTTGTCGGCGACGAGCGCGCATCGCGCGAGGGCGGCGGCGTGCGCGACACGCCGGTCGCGCGGCCCGCCTGACGCACGCGATGCGCACGCTCGCCCTCGGCCTCCGCATGCTGCGGCGCGACTGGCGCGCCGGCGAGTTGCGCGTCCTCGTGGCGGCGCTCGTGCTGGCCGTCGCCAGCGTCGGAACGGTCGGGTTCTTCGCCGACCGCGTGAAGGGCGCGCTCACGCGGCAGGCGAACCTGCTGCTCGGCGGCGACCTGATGATCACCGGCGATCGCCCGCTGCCGGCCGCGTTCGCGGAGCGCGCGCGCGCGGACGGGCTCGCGACCACGCCGGTGATCCGCTTCAACAGCATGGTGCAGCGCGCCGACGTGCCCGCGGACGGCGCCGCGGCGATCCTCACCGACGTGAAGGCGGTCGGTGCCGGCTATCCGCTGCGCGGCAGCGTCACGCTCGTCGGCGGCGAGGGGCGCGAGGATCGCGTCGCCGCGGGCATCCCGCCGCCCGGCGCGGCGTGGGCGGACGTGCGCCTCGCGCAGCGGCTCGGCATCGGCAAGGGCGCGCGACTGTCGGTCGGCGAAACCACGATCGTGGTCGGCGAGATCCTGCGCTCCGAGCCCGAGGTCGCCGGCGTCGTGTTCTCGCTCGGGCCGAAGCTGCTGATGAATCTCGACGACGTGCCGGCGACGAACCTGCTGCAGCCCGGCAACCGGGCTTCGCACCGCCTGCTGGTCGCCGCGCCCGGCGAGGCGGCGCTCGAGCGCTACCGGCGGTGGCTGGGCGGCGAGCTGAAGGCGGGGCAGCGCATGGAAAACGTGCGTGACCTGCGGCCCGAGGTGCGGCAGACGCTGGAGCGGGCCGAGAAGTTCCTCGGGCTCGCCGCGCTGGTGGCCGTCCTGCTCGCGGCGGTGGCGATCGCGCTGGCCGCCTCGCGTTACCTGCGGCGCCATCTGGACGCCGCGGCGATGATGCGCTGCTTCGGCGCCTCGCGCGGGCGCACGCTCGCGCTCTTCGCGCTGCAGTTCCTCGTGCTCGGCGTCGCGGCGTGCGCGGCCGGCGTGCTCGTCGCGCTCGGCGGACAGGCGCTGCTCGTCGGCACGCTGTCGAGCCTGATGGACGCGGGCCTGCCGGCCCCGACGTGGGGACCGGCGCTCGCCTCGTTCGCGACCGGCCTCCTGCTGCTGTTCGGTTTCGCGCTCCCCCCGCTGGTCGCGCTGTCCGGCGTGCCGCCGCTGCGCGTGCTGCGCCGCGACCTGCCGCGCCCGAAGGTCGCCGGCGTGCTCGCCTACGCGCTGGGCGCGGCGACGGTGGCGATGCTGATCGCGTGGCAGGCGCGGGAGGCGCAGGCGGGCGCGATCATGGTGGGCGGCGTGGGGGCGCTGCTGCTCGTGGCGGCGCTCGCCGCCTGGGGGCTGATCGTGCTGCTGAAGCGGCTGCCGCAGCGTGGCGTGTCGTGGCGCTTCGGGCTCGCCAACCTCTCGCGGCGCCGCTTCGCCTCGTCGCTGCAGATCGGCGCGCTCGCCCTGGGGCTGATGGCGCTGCTGCTGCTCACGCTCGTCCGCGGCGACCTCATGCAGGCGTGGCGCGCCAACCTGCCGCCCGACGCCCCGAACCAGTTCCTCGTCAACGTGCTGCCCGACCAGGCCGCGGACGCGCGCGCGACGCTCTCGCAGCGCTTCGGGCGCGACATCGCGTTCTCGCCGATGGTGCGCGGTCGCCTGGTGGAGGTCAACGGCCAGGCGCTCGACACGACGCGGTTCGCCGACGCGCGCGCGCGCCGGCTGGCGGAGCGCGAGTTCAATCTCTCCTGGACCGACGCGCTGCCCGGTGGCAACCGCGTCGTCGCCGGACGCTTCTGGCCGCCGGGCGCGCGCGGCGCCGAGCAGGGCATGTCGCTGGAGGACGGCATCGCCGAGTCGCTCGGCGTGCGGCTCGGCGATGCGCTCACGTTCGACGTGGCAGGCGCGCGCGTCACCGCGAAGGTCACCAGCCTGCGCAAGGTCGACTGGGACAGCTTCCGCGTGAACTTCTTCGCGCTGTTCCCGCCCGGCCCGCTCGACGACAAGCCGGTGTCGTACATCGCGGCGTTCCGCGCGCCGGACACCGACCACGGCTGGCTCGCGCCGCTCGTGCAGAAGCACCCGAACATCCTCGCGATCGACGTCGGCGAGCTGATGCGGCAGGTGCAGGGCATCGTCGACCGCGTGTCGCGCGCGATCGAGTTCGTCTTCCTGTTCACGCTGGCCGGAGGCCTGCTCGTGCTGCAGGCCGCGGTGGCCGCGACGCAGGACGAGCGCCGCTTCGACGCCGCGGTGCTGCGCACGCTGGGCGCGTCGCGCCGCCAGCTGCAGTCGGCGCAGGTCGCGGAGTTCCTGCTGCTCGGTGCGCTCGCCGGGCTGGTCGCTGCCGCCGGGGCGACCGCGATCGGCTGGGCGCTGTCCGACCGCGTGTTCCGCATCCCGTTCCAGGCGAATCCGCTGGTGTGGCTCTACGGCGTCGGCGGCGGTGCGCTGGCCGTCGCGTTCGCCGGCTGGCTCGGGACCCGCAACACGGTGCGCCAGCCGCCGCTGGCGGTCATCCGCCAGCTCGGATGACGACACAGGCAGCGCCGGACGCGCAGGCGGCAACGCCGTTCGCCCGGCTCGGCGGCGAGGAGGGCGTGCGCGCGCTGGTCGACCGCTTCTACGACCTGATGGACCTCGAGCCCGAGTTCGCCCCGCTGCGCGCCGTGCACGGGGCCTCGCTCGCGCACGCGCGCGACAAGCTGCACCTGTTCCTGTGCGGCTGGCTCGGCGGCCCGCCGCTGTACGCGAGCCGGTACGGCCATCCGCGCCTGCGTTCGCGGCACCTGCCGTTTCCGATCGGGGCGCGCGAGCGCGACCAGTGGGTCGCCTGCATGGCGCGCGCGCTCGACGACGCCGGCGGCCCGGACGACCTCAAGGCGCCGCTGATGGAGGCCTTCGCCGGGACCGCCGACTGGATGGTGAACCGCTGATCGGCACGGCGCGCCGCGCGGGCCGTCACTTGCCCGCGAGCACCGACTCGCGCGACCAGCGCCGCGCGACGCCGGCGAGCGCGAGCGCGATCAGCAGCAGCGGGAGGAGCCACGACAGCGCGTAGTCGGCCGGCGCGATCCCCTCGCCGCGCAGCGCGCGGTTGAGCAGCGCGTACTGGCCGGACACGGGGACGAGCGCGATCCAGTCGGGCTCGCGGCGCTGCGCGAACAGCTGCACCGCCGGGATCAGGGCGACGACGAACATGAACACGGACACGTTCGCCTGCGCCTCCTTGAACGTGCGCCCGCGCGCGCCGACCCACAGCAGCACGGCGGGCATCAGCGCGATCATCGGCAGCAGGATCGCCACGAAGCGGCCCAGCTCCCCCGCGCCGAAGAGGAACGGGATGCCGACCGGCGGCAACGGCGCGAACGACAGCGTCGCCCAGAACCCGGCGAGCGTCACCAGCACCACGGCCGCGTTGAACGCCGCCGTCGCCAGCCACTTGCCTGCGACGAGCTCGAGCGGCGTCGCCGGGGTCGTGAGCAGCGGCTCGAGCGACTGGCGCTCGCGCTCGCCGGCCGTCGCGTCCAGCGCCACCGCCATGCCGCCCATGATCGCGGCGAACAGGCCGTAGTAGGCGACGAGGAACAGGACGAGCGCGCCGGACTGCTGCGGCGTGGCGAGGTTCACCGTCCGCACGTCGAGGGGTGCGCCGACCTCCGGCGCGACGCCGCGCAGCAGCAGGCGCATGCGGCCCCACTGGGCGCCGTAGGCGCGCAGCAGCGTCTCGGCCTGGTCGATCGATGCGCGCGAGCGGTCGCGCGAGCGGTCGAAGACGAGCCGCACGACGCCCGCGCGCCCGGCCTCGACGTCGCCGGGGAACGCCGGGTCCACCACGAGCACCACGTCGAGCTCGCCGGCGCGCACGCGGGCCTCGTAGTCGTCGGGCGCCGCGGCGATGCGCACCTGCTCGCGTTCGAGAAACGCCACCAGCGCGGGCGCGTGCTCGGCGCCATGGACGGGAAGCGCGAGGTCGCGCGCGGCGCGCGCCTGCTGCGCCATGAGGTTGAAGATCAGCATCAGGAAGATCGGGCCGGCGAGCGCGGCGGTCGCCAGCGTGACCAGCAGCGTGCGCCGTTCGCGCAGCGTGTCGACCGCCTCCTTCGCGGCGACGGCGAGGACGCGGTTCACGGCCGGAGCGCGCCGGTCATGCCGCGAGTCCCTCGCCGGAGCCCAGCAGGCCGACGAAGGCGTCCTCGAGCGAGGCGGCCCCGGAGAGCGCGAGCAGCTCGGCCGCCGTGCCCGCCGCGACGACGCGCCCGCGGCCGAGGATCACGATGCGGTCGCACAGCGCCGCGACCTCCTGCATGACGTGCGAGCTGAACAGCAGGCACTTGCCCTGCGCCCGCAGCGCCTTGAGCTGCGCGCGCAGGCTGCGCACGCTCATGATGTCGAGCCCGTTCGTGGGCTCGTCCAGCAGGATCGTGTCGGGGTCGTGCACGAGCGCGCGGGCGATCGCGGTCTTCATCTTCTCGCCCTGCGAGAAGCCCTGCGCCGGCCGGTCGGCGATCGCGGCGAGCCCCATCGTGTCGACGAGCGTCGCGATGCGCCGGTCGAGCACGTCCGCGGCGATGCCGTGCAGGCGGCCGTAGTAGCGGATGTTCTCGCGCGCGGTGAGGCGCGGATACAGCCCGCGCGCATCGGAGAGCACGCCGATGCGGCGCCGCACCGCGCGCCGGTCGGCCACGACGTCGAGGCCGCCGATGCGGGCCCGGCCGGCATCGGGGACGACCAGCGTGGCCAGCATCCGCAGCAGCGTGGTCTTCCCGGCCCCGTTGGGCCCGAGCAGCCCGGTGATCTCGCCGTCCGCCGCGACGAACGACACGCCGTCGACCGCCTGCACCTCGCGGCGCCTGCCGAACGCCTTCGCGAGACCGTCGACGGCGATCACGGCGCCGGCCCCAGCCGGCCGGTCCACAGCGGCGGGCGCTTCGCGTTCGCGAAGCGCTCGATGCACGCGGACGGCAGCGTGTCGAAGCCCGCGCGGTCGACGAAGGCGGCGACGAGCCGCGGGCCGCACGCGTGCGGCGAGACGATGTGGCCGTAGCCTGCCGCCACGACGTGGCGATGGTTGGCGAGCGTGCGTCCGACCTCCTCGGCGTACGCCGGCGGCGTGACGGGATCGAGCGCGCCGGAGAGCATCAGGATCGGCAGGTCGGAGGCGACCGGCGTCGCGTGGCCGTCCGCCGCGTCGCCCCGCGGCCAGACGTCGCAGACGTCCAGCGCGGCGCGCGCGAGCCGACCCGCGCGCAGCGCCGCGAGCGCCGCGCGCTCGCCTGCCGTCACGCGCGGCGCGTCTTCCGCGCAGGTGACCGCGTAGTGCAGCGCGACGTCGACCTGCTCGGCGAGATCGCTGCCGACGAGCTGCGCCGTGGCGAACAGCGGCGCGAAGTCGCCGTCCGCCGCGCGGGCGAGGATCGCGGGGATCAGGCCGGCGAGCTCGGGAACGTAGGTGAGCGGATGCAGGCCGGCGAGCAGCGCGTCGAAGGTCAGCGTCACCGTTTGCGTCACGCCGGTGCGCGGCTCGGCGACGACGACCTCGCGTCCCGCCGGGCCGAGCGAGGCGCGCAGCGCCTCGAGCGTCGCCGCGGGATCGGCCCGCGACGCCGCGCACGCGGGTGCGTCGCGGCAGGCCGCGAAGACCGCTTCGAGCGCGCGCTCGCGCGTGCGCCAGACGTCGAGGGAGATGCGCATCGACGGCGGCGCCACGCCGTCGAGGATCGCGCTGCGCACGCGCCCGGGGTGGCGACGGACGTACTCGAGCGCGACGCGCGAGCCGTAGCTCCCGCCCCACAGGTTCCACTTCGCGACGCCGAGCGCCTCGCGCACCGCCTCCAGGTCGGCGATCCACGCGGCCGTCGTGTAGTGCGCGAGGTCCACGCCGCGGGCGGCGAGCTCGGCGACGCAGGCGCGCGCCTTGGGCAGCGGGTCGACGTCGAGCGCTTCGTCGGCGTCGTCGCCGGGCTCGAACGCCGCGCAGTCGAGCGGCGCGCTGCGTCCCGTGCCGCGCTGGTCGACGAGCACGATGTCGCGGGTGCGGCGCACCTCGACGAGCCGGGACGCGAACGCCGCGAGCGACGACGCGGCCTGGCCGGGGCCGCCGGCGAGGATCAGCAGCGGATCGGGCTTCGGCGACAGCGTGTTGGCGCGCAGGACGGCGACGTGGAGCCCGATCGTGCGGCCGCCGGGCCTGCCGCGATCCTCGGGGACGTCGAGCGTGGCGCACTGCGCCGCCGTCGCGAGCCGCGGCAGCCGGCAGTCGGCGAGCGCGAGGCGATCGCCGCGCGGCGCGTCGTTCGAGCAGGACGCGAGCAGCGTCGCGGCCGCGGCCAGCGCGACGCGCGCTGCGCGGCGCCTCGCGCGCGCCCGCCCGTTCCCCTCGATCATGGCGCCGGATGGTAGCAAACGGTGCCGGCACGGCAGCGACGGGCCGCGACGGCCGGCGGCCGGGCGCGACCGGCTGGCGCCGGCGGGCGCGGACGGCAGGTGTAGCATCCTCGACACTTCCGCTGCAATTCCGTCCGCCCATGCACGCGCGCGACCTCGAGCCCGGCATCGTCACCGACCTCAGGGACCGGCTGACCTACGGCGGCTACCTGCGCCTCGACCTCGTGCTCGCGGCGCAGCAGCCGCTGTCCGGCGGCGCGGGCGGGGCGCCGCGGCACGACGAGATGCTGTTCATCGTCCAGCACCAGGTCTCCGAGCTGTGGATGAAGCTGATGATCCACGAGCTCGCGGCGGCCATCCGGCACGTCCAGCGCGACGCCCTCGGCGAGAACTCCAAGATCCTCGCGCGCGTGAAGCTGATCCAGCGGCAGCTGTTCGACATGTGGGCCGTGTTGGAGACGCTGACGCCCTCGGAGTACGACGCGTTCCGCCCGTCGCTGGGCACGTCGTCGGGCTTCCAGTCCGCGCAGTACCGCGCGATCGAGTTCCTGCTGGGCAACAAGCAGGCGGCGATGCTCGACGTCTTCCGCCACGACCCGCAGGCGCACGCCGAGCTCGAGCGGCTGCTGCACGCGCGCTCGCTCTACGACGAGTTCCTCGGCCACCTCGCGCGCCGCGGCCTGCCGGTGCCCGCGGCGGTGCTGGAGCGCGACTTCAGCCAGCCCTACGTCCGGCACCCCGACCTCGTGCCCGTGTTCAAGACCGTCTACGACGACCCCGGGCACTGGTGGGACGCCTACGACATGTGCGAGAAGCTCGTGGACGTCGAGGAGGGCTTCCAGCTCTGGCGCTTCCGGCACATGAAGACCGTCGAGCGGATCATCGGCCACAAGCCGGGGACCGGCGGCTCGTCGGGAGTCGGCTTCCTGCGCAAGGCGCTCGACATCGCGTTCTTCCCCGAGCTGATCGACGTCCGCACCCAGATCGGCCGGCGCTGACGCTGCGCGTCAGGTCCGGACCGTGCCGGCGGCCGTCCTACGGTCCGGCCGCAGTCCGCCGGCGTTGATCTGGCGCATTGTCGCCGACGGACGGTCGGGTAGCATGCGCGCACGTTTTTCGCTTGAACCCCTCCGAACGGCCGCCGCGGGAATCCCCGCCGGGCCCCATCGCCTGTCGAGATTCCCGATGCAAGCCATCGATCTGCAGTTGCGCTCCGCCCTCGCGTTCGCCTACGCGTTCGTCATCGCGCGCGTCGTCGCCGCCGCGGCCTCCGGCGCCGAGGTCAACGTCGTGGCGGTGCTCGCCACCTACCTGCTGCTCGGCGGCGTGGCAGTCGTCCTGCGCGGCACGACGCCGGCCGACACCGACGTCAAGCAGGCGCGCACGATGGCGTTCGTCACGCTCGGCGCGCTGGCGGCCACGGCGCCCGCGTTCTGGTAGCGGCGTCGCGGCGTTTGCCGGCCCGGCCGCTCACTCGCCGCCCGCGGGTCCCCAGAACACGACCCACGTGACGAAGTCGTCGCCGAAGCCCTCGAAGCGGTGCGCGACGCCAGCGGGCACGAAGAACGCGGAGCCCGGCGCGAATGCGTGGCGCGTGCCGGCGACGACGAACTCGCCGCGGCCGCAGACCACGAAGTAGAGCTCGTCCTGCTCGTGCGGCGCCTGCGGGTCGTGGCCGCGCGGCGCGTAGAGCTCGACCGACATCGTGCCGTGCGCGAAGGCGCGCACGAAGCGCTCGCCCTGCGGCCAGCGCGCGCTCGGCGGTCCCGGCAGCCGGCGCAGCAATTCCTCGGCCGTCGCCTTCAGCGTGGCATCCATCGATGAGCTCCCGTCGGGGCTGGGTCGGCGCGGCAGCCTACGGGCGCGGCGGCGGCGCGTCAACCGGGCGGGACTGCCGCCGCCGTAGTATCGTCGACCCGTGCCGTCCACCGCCGATCCGCTCGACGCCGCGCTCGCCGCGCTCGGCCCGGCGCCGCTCGACGACGCGCGCCTGCGCGCGCACGTGTGGCCCCTGTTCGCGCGCGTGCTCGCGCGCAGTGCGCAGCGCGTCTACCTCGCGAACCACTCGCTCGGCCGGCCGCTGGATGCGATGGACGCGGACGTGCGCGAGGGACTCGCCGCCTGGTACGCCGACCTCGGCGGCGCGTGGTCCGCGTGGATGGCCGAGCACGATGCCCATCGCGCGCGGCTCGCACGGCTGCTCGGTGCCGCGCGGCCCGGTACGGTCGTGCCGCGCACGAGCGCGGCACAGGGCTTGCGGGCGGTCCTCAACAGCGCCGACGCGCCGCCGCGGGTGGTCGCCACGCGCGGCGAGTTCGATTCGCTCGACGTCGTGCTGCGCGAGTACGCGAACCGCGGCCGGGTGCGCCTCGACCTCGTCGAGCCGGACGGCGACGGCGAGTTCCACGCCGAGGCGATCGTGCGCGCGATCGTGCCCGGGACCGGCCTCGTCGTGCTCTCGCAGGTGATGTTCCAGAGCGGCCAGGTGCTGCCGGAGCTCGGCGCGATCGTCGCGCACGCGCACCGCGTCGGGGCGCGCGTGCTGCTCGACGTCTACCACGCGCTCGGCGTGCTCCCGGTCGACGTCGCCGCGCTCGGCGTCGACTTCGCCGTCGGCGGCGCCTACAAGTACCTGCGCGGCGGCCCGGGCGCCTGCTTCCTGTACGTCGCGCCCGCGGTGCTCGACGCGGGCGTGCGCACGCTCGACATCGGCTGGTTCGCGAAGGAGGCGCCGTTCGGCTACGCCCGCCCCGATCCGCCGCGCCTCGCCGCCGGCGGCGACGCGTGGCTGGAGTCGACGCCGCCCGTGCTGACCTGGTACCAGGCGCGCAGTGGCCAGCGCTTCACGCTGGGGATCGGCGTCGCGCGTCTGCGCGAGCACTCGCTGCGCCAGCAGCGCCGTCTCGTGGACCTCCTGGCGGAGCGCGGGATCGCGGGCGTCGGCGGCACGCCGGAGCGCGGGGCGTTCGTGGTCGTCCGGCGGTCGGATGCCGGCGCGGTGGCCGAGAAGCTGCGCGGACAGGGCGTCGACGTCGACGCGCGCGGACGCTTCCTGCGCCTGTGTCCCGACGTGCTGACGGCCGACGAGGAGCTGGTGCACGCCGCGGGCGCGGTCGCCGCGGCCTGCGGCGGCGCGTGCGGCTGAGGCGGACGCCACGCAGTCCCGCAACGCCCCGTGCGCGTGCGGCAGCGGCCGCGCCCACAAGCGCTGCTGCGGCGCCCTCGCGTCCGCGCATGCCGGTGGCAGCGCGCTTCCGCCGCCGGTCGTGCAGACGCTCGCCGCGGCGCTCGCGGCGCACCGCGAGCACCGCTTCGCGGCCGCCCGCGACGGCTACGTCGCCGCATTGCGCGTCGTGCCCGCACTGGCCGACGCGCTCCACATGCTGGGCGTCGTGCACCTGCAGACCGGCGAGCCGGCACGGGCCGTCGCGCTCCTGCTGCGCGCCGCCGAGGCGTTCGACTGGAACGTGCCGGCCGTTCGCCACAACCTGCGCCTCGCGCTCGCCGCGCTGCTCGCGGATCCCTCGGTGGCGCACCCCTGGGCGACGTGGCTCGCCTACCGCGAGGCCGTGGATGCCCGGCGGCGTCGCGCGCGCCCCTTCGCCGGGCGCATCAGCGTCGTCGTCCCGGCGTTCAATCACGCGCAGTGGGTCGGCGAGGCGCTGGACTCGCTGGCGACACAGACACGGCCCCCCGACGAGATCGTCGTCGTCGACGACGGGTCGACCGACGGGACGGCGGAGCGGATCCGCGCGGCGCTGTCCCGCTGTCCGGGACGCCCCCGGTTCGTCTCCCGGTCCAACCGCGGGGCGGCCGCGACGATCAACGAGGGGGTCGCCCTGACGAGCGGCGACTACGTCAACGTCCTCAACTCCGACGACCGGTTTCCGCCGACCCGCCTCGCCACGATGGCCGAGCACGTGGCGGGCTGCGGTGCGGCCTGGGGATTCTCGCGCGCGACGTGCATCGGCGCGTCCGGCGAACCCGTGGCACCCGGCACCGCGGAGCGCTGCGACGCGATCGCCGCGCTGATCGACGAGGTCGGGGCTGCGGCGAGTGTGGGCCTCGCGTTCCTGTCGGCCAATCCCGCGGTGTCGAGCGGCAGCCTGTTCTTCGCACGGACGCTCCACGAGCGCCTCGGCGGGTTCGCCGACCTGCGCTACAACCACGACTGGGACTTCTGCCTGCGCGCGAGCCTGCTCGCCGAGCCGGTGTTCGTCGCGCGTGCCGAGTACGACTACCGGCTGCACGACGCCAACACGATCACGGGCGCGGGCGTGGCGGCCGCGGCCGAGGCCGCCCGGCTGTTCGAGCGCTTCCACGCGGCGGCCGCCGGAACCGCGGCGCCCGGGCAGCCGTTCGCGCCGGTCCCGGGCGTCTGGGGCGCGGCGTACTGGCTGCGCCTGCTGCAGGGCGGCCAGCCGGGCTTGCTTCCGCCGGACGTCCTGCGCGCGTGCGCGAAGGCGGCGACGCGGATCGCTGCCGGGATCGCGGCGTGACGACCGCAGCGCCCGTGGCGAGCGTGATCGTGGCGCTCAACCCCCACGACAACGACCTGCGCCGCATCTTCGCCGCGTGCGACGCGCAGCAGGGCATCGCCGCGCCCTACGAGGTGCTGGTGATCGACAACGGTGCGCGCGCCGGCGTGGCGGCGGCGTGCCGCGAGCACGCGGCCGCGCATCCGGGCACGGCGGTGGTCCACGTCGCGTGCGACCGCCGCGGACGGGCTGCCGCCAACAACGCGGGCATCCGCCGCGCCCGCGCCGGGCACTTGGTGTTCGTCGCCGACGATTTCATCCCGGCGCCGACGCTGCTGCGCGCGCACCTCGACTTCCAGCAGCAACTCGCGGCACCGGCTGCGGGCATCGGCCCCGCGTACTTCACGCCGGCGTGCGCCCGTGATCCCTTCCGCCGCTGGCTCGAGGACAGCGGACGGCTGTTCGGCGTGCCGTTCCGCACGGCGTCCGTCCAGTGGCCGGGCCAGTTCTTCTACGTGGGAAACGTCTCGCTGCCGCGAAGCGCGTTCGACCGCGTCGGCGGGTTCGACGAGCGCTTCGAGGACGACCTGCAGGACGACCTCGAGTTCGGCCTGCGCCTCGCCGCCGCGGGGATCCGCACGCACCTGCTGCCGGCGGCGGTCGCCTGGCACGACCACGACCTCACGCTCGACGAGCGGCTCGAGGCGATGCGGCGCGCGGGGCGCGCGGCGCGGCGGATGGAGGCGCGCGCAGCGGGCGCCAGGCCGTGGGCGCCGATCGTCGACCAGCCGGTCGCGCCGCTCGCTGCGCTGGCGGCGGTCGACCGCGCGACCGATCCCTCGGCGCAGGCCCGTGCCGAGTACTTCCGCGCGCGGGTCGACCTCGCGTTCATCGAGGGGTATCGCGCCGGGGACCCGGCCCCCCCTTGACCCCAAAACGAGGGTCAGAGTCGCATTTCCACGGCCAGCATCCAAGACGCACGGAAATGGAAATGCGAGTCTGACCCTCGATTTGGGGTCAGGCGCCGGCGCTGCGGATCACGATGCGGACCACCAGCAGGAGGGCGAGCACGAAGAGCGCCCCGCAGACCACCCCGACGATCACGACCTGATGCGGCCGGATGGTCAGCGCGTCGCGCTGCATGTGCCGGCCCTTGCGGACGCCGAAGAAGCTCCAGAACACGGCGCCGAACACCTCGCGGAGCGTGGCGTCGCGGCGGGGTGGATCGTCGGCGGGTGGGCTGGGCTCGCGGCCGGGTGCCTCGTCGGCGCGAGGGCGCGGCGTCGTCTCGTGGGTCATCGTCGGTCGCTGCCTGCGGCGCACGCGACGCGCAGCGGGAAGCCGGCACCGATCGTAGCACGCACCCCGCGCCCTCCCGCCGGCGTGCCGGAAACATCCCCTTGAAAGCGCAGCGGATTCCCCCATGTCGGTGACAGGAATGCGCCCCGGCCGAGGGGCGGGGAGAACCGCATGCGCTTCGACAAGCTCACGACCAAGTTCCAGCAGGCGCTCGCCGACGCACAGAGCATGGCGCTCGCCGGCGACAGCGGATTCATCGAGCCGCAGCACCTGCTCGCGGCGCTGATCGCGCAGGACGACGGCGGGACCGCCTCGCTGCTGTCGCGCGCGGGCGTGGCCGTCCCGCGGCTGGCCGCCGCGCTGAAGGCGGCGATCGGGCGCCTGCCGCAGGTCCAGGGCACCGGCGGGGAGATCGGCGTCTCGCGCGACCTCAACAACCTGCTCAACCTCACCGAGAAGGAGGCCGGCAAGCGCGGCGACCAGTTCGTCGCGAGCGAGATGTTCCTGCTGGCGGCGGTCGACGACAAGGGCGAGACGGGCCGCCTGCTGCGCGAGGCCGGCCTCAACCGCAAGGCGCTGGAGGCGGCGATCGACGCCGTGCGCGGCGGCGCGGCGGTCGAGAGCGCCGAGGCGGAAGGCCAGCGCGAGGCGCTGAAGAAGTACACGATCGACCTCACCGAGCGCGCGCGCGCCGGCAAGCTCGACCCGGTCATCGGCCGCGACGACGAGATCCGGCGCACGATCCAGATCCTGCAGCGGCGCACGAAGAACAACCCCGTGCTGATCGGCGAGCCGGGCGTCGGCAAGACCGCCATCGTCGAGGGGCTGGCGCAGCGCATCGTCAACGGCGAGGTGCCGGAGACGCTGAAGAACAAGCGCGTGCTGTCGCTCGACATGGCCGCGATGCTCGCCGGCGCCAAGTACCGCGGCGAGTTCGAGGAGCGGCTCAAGGCCGTGCTGAAGGACATCGCGGCCGACGAGGGCCGCACGATCGTGTTCATCGACGAGCTGCACACGATGGTCGGCGCCGGCAAGGCCGAGGGCGCGATCGACGCCGGCAACATGCTGAAGCCGGCGCTCGCGCGCGGCGAGCTGCACTGCGTGGGCGCGACGACGCTGGACGAGTACCGCAAGTACATCGAGAAGGACGCCGCGCTCGAGCGTCGCTTCCAGAAGGTGCTGATCGACGAGCCGTCCGTCGAGGCGACGATCGCGATCCTGCGGGGGCTGCAGGAGCGCTACGAGATCCACCACGGCGTCGAGATCACCGACCCGGCGATCGTCGCCGCGGCCGAGCTTTCGCACCGCTACATCACCGACCGCTTCCTGCCCGACAAGGCGATCGACCTCATCGACGAGGCGGCGGCGCGCATCAAGATGGAGATCGACAGCAAGCCCGAGTCGATGGACAGGCTCGACCGCCGCCTCATCCAGCTCAAGATCGAGCGCGAGGCCGTGAAGAAGGAGACCGACGAGGCCTCGCGCAAGCGGCTCGCGGCGATCGAGGACGAGATCGCGCGGCTCGAGCGCGAGTACGCCGACCTCGAGGAGATCTGGAAGGCCGAGAAGGCGAACGTCGCCGGCACGCAGCACATCAAGGAGGAGATCGACAAGGTCAAGCTCCAGATGGAGGAGGCGCGGCGCAAGGGCGACTGGCAGACGATGTCCGAGCTCCAGTACGGCCGGCTGCCGCAGCTCGAGGCGCAGCTCACGAAGGCCGACGCGGCGGCGGGCGACAGGGCGTCGAAGCCGACGCTCGTGCGCACGCAGGTCGGCGCCGAGGAGATCGCCGAGGTCGTCTCGCGCGCGACCGGCATCCCCGTGTCGAAGATGATGCAGGGCGAGCGGGACAAGCTCCTGTTCATGGAGGACGCGCTCCACAGGCGCGTCGTCGGCCAGGACGAGGCCGTGCGCCTCGTCGCCGACGCGATCCGCCGCTCGCGCTCGGGGCTCGCCGACCCCAACCGCCCGTACGGCTCGTTCCTGTTCCTCGGTCCCACCGGCGTGGGCAAGACCGAGCTGTGCAAGGCGCTCGCCGAGTTCCTGTTCGACACCGAAGGCGCGCTGCTGCGCGTCGACATGTCCGAGTTCATGGAGAAGCACTCGGTGGCGCGGCTGATCGGCGCGCCGCCCGGCTACGTCGGCTACGAGGAGGGCGGCTACCTGACCGAGGCGGTGCGCCGCAAGCCGTACTCGGTGATCCTCTTCGACGAGGTCGAGAAGGCGCACCCCGACGTGTTCAACGTGCTGCTGCAGGTGCTCGACGACGGCCGCCTGACCGACGGGCAGGGCCGCACGGTGGACTTCAAGAACACCGTCGTCGTGATGACGTCGAACCTGGGCTCGCAGAAGATCCAGCAGCTGACCGACGAGGGCGCCGACCAGGCGCTGGTCAAGATCGCGGTGATGGCCGAGGTGAAGGCGAACTTCCGCCCCGAGTTCGTGAACCGCATCGACGAGATCGTCGTCTTCCATCCGCTGTCGGAAAAGCAGATCGCCGACATCGCGAGGATCCAGCTCGCCGGCCTGCGCCAGCGATTGGCCAAGCTCGACATCGGGCTCGACGTCGACGAGGCGGCGCTGGCGGCGGTCGCCGCGGCCGGGTTCGATCCGGTCTACGGCGCGCGGCCGCTCAAGCGCGCGATCCAGCAGCAGATCGAGAATCCGCTCGCCCGCGAGATCCTCGGCGGCAAGTACGCGCCGGGCGAGAAGGTGCGCGTCTCCGCGGCGGGCGGGGAGATCGCCTTCGCGAAGGGCTGACCCGCGGCGAGGGTGCGGGCCGCGCGCCGGCGGTCCGGGGCGGCTTGACACGCGAATGAGAAGCATTATCATTCGTGAATGCCCCTCCGGAGCCGCCGATGAGCCTTCCGCCCCCCGTGCCTTCCGCCCGGGCCGCCGCCGACCGCGTCGAGTCGGTCGTCGCCGGCACGCTGTGCCTGATGAGCTGCTACGCAAGCGATCCGCGGCGCTGCCACGCCGAGCGCATCGCGTCGAACCTCGCGCTGCTCGCCGAGGACGCTGCGGTGTCCGCCCCGATGCGGACGCTCTGCCGGCGCATGTCCGAGCGCTGGGACGCGCTCGCCACGCTGGCGGCGGACGGCCGCCGGGGCGCGCTCCACTGACTGCGATGCCCGCCGACCCGTCGTCGTGCACTGCCGAGGCGCTGTGGGGTCCTCTGCTCGCGCACTACTCGCGCGTCGCGCGCGGCTGCGCGTGCCGCGGCGACGCCGACGCCGTCCGATTGCTCGCGGCGCTCGCCGTGTGCGCCGGAGCGCCGCTGCTGCGGTGCACGGCGGCAGGGCTCGCCGTGGAGCTTCGACGTGGCAGCGCTGCGCGGGCTCAACGCACGGCGGAACTCGCCGCCGCAGCCGCGGGTCTATGACGCGGGTCCGGCCGACTCCTCCGGACGCCTGCAAGCCGGCCCCTCGCGGGGCCGCCGCGACGCGACAGCCCGCATGGGGTTGCGCGTCGCGGTCGTGCATGCACGCTGTGCTCCGCCGGCGCCCCGTCGCGCGGCCGGCGCGACGTCCCACGGGCGGCGGCGCACTGCCGCACCGGCCCCCCACGGGGGCCTGGCTTCCGCGGGGCCCGATTCCCGAGTCGTCCGCACGACACGGTCGCCGTCTTCGGTTTCAGACGTACGGCGCCCAGCGGCGCCCGACGCGCGCGTCGTCCAGCCGCGCGAACCACGCGGCCACGCGGTCGAACCAGGGGAGCCGGCGCCCGCGCGCATCCAGGCGGCGCGCGGCGCGCCCCGCGATCACGACCGAGGTCGGCGCCTGCGCCGCCGCGATCGTGAGGCCGTTGCGCTCGATCGTCCAGGCGTCGCCGGCCTGCAGGACGATGTCGCGCGCGTCGCCGTGCTGCGTCACCCACAGCCGGCCGCGCGTCACGCGCAGCGTGTTGCCGCGCGCATCGTCGAGGTGCAGCGCGGCGCCGTCGTCGAGGTCGAAGTGTCGTTCCGGTCCGGGGCAGGTCATGGCGCTCTCCTGAAGGCATGCGTAGAATGCATCCGGCCCGGCGCGGTCAGCGCACTGCGCCGCCGGCCGATGCACGAGCGACATCGTGGCCGAGACGGCGCGCGCCCGCCAACGACGAATGCGCATGCGATCGATGAGGCAGGCTCATGCATAGGACGCTGCGGCGGCTGCCGTCGCTGGACTTCCTGCGCGGCTTCGAGGCGGTGGCGCGGCGCGGCTCGTTCACGCTCGCCGCGGAGGAGCTGTTCCTCACGCAGTCGGCGCTCTCGCGCCAGGTCAAGGCGCTGGAGGAGGCACTGGGCGTGCCGCTGTTCGAGCGCCGGCATCGCGCGGTGACGCTCACGCCGGCGGGGGCCGCGTTCCGCGGCGACGTGGCCGAGGCGCTGCGCGTGATCGCGGCGGCGGCGGAGCGCGCCGGCACGCGCAGCGACGCGCTGCGCGTCACGACGACGGTGTCGTTCGCGTCGCTCTGGGTGATCCCGCGGCTGCCCGCGTTCCGCGAGGCGCACCCCGAGGTGGAGGTCTTCCTGTCCGCCAACGACAGCTTCGTGGATCTCGCACGCGGCGACGTGGACCTCGCGATCCGCTACCTGGGCGCGGAGGTTCCGGCGTCGGCCGTCCGGCTGTTCGGCGAGCGCATGCTCCCCGTCGTGAGCCCGGCGGTGGCGAGGCGCGCGCCGCTGCGCACGCCGGCGGACCTCGCGCGACACGTGCTGCTCCACTTCGACGACCCGGAGGGGCGCCTGCCGTGGCTGCACTGGCCCACGTGGCTCGCCGCGAACGGGGCGGCGGGCCTCAAGCCCGCGGGATCGCTGCGCTTCACGCTCTACGACCAGCTGATCCAGGCCGCCGCGGGCGGGCAGGGTGTCGCGCTCGGCCGCCTGCCGCTCGTCCAGTCGTTCCTCGACCGCGGGCAGCTCGTGGCGCCGTTCCCGCGCCGCTACGATTCGCAGCGCGGCTACTACGTCCTCGCCGCGCCGCACGCGGCCGCGCGACCGGACGTCGAGGCGTTCGTCGCGTTCCTGCGCGCCGAGGCGGCGAAGGCCGAGGCGGGCGGCGCGCCGGCGCGTCAGCGCTCGAAGGCGCTGAAGACGTAGTCGCGCGCCTGCTGCGGCGCGTGGCAGCCGAAGCACGCGGTCTTCGCGTCGGCCCCGACGGCCCGCTCGGTCCTCGAGTCGCCCTTGAAGCCTTCGAAGCCCCAGCCGCCGGTGTCCGCCCAGCGCTTCGCGTCGCGGTGCATGACGCCGACGACCTTGCGCGCGCCGGCGGTCACGGCCGATCCCTCGGTGCGCGCGTCGCGCAGGTCGAAGACGATCACCGCGCCGTCCGGGAACCGCCCATCGCGGTAGCCCTGCATCGCCTTCGCGTTCGCGTAGATGTGGTGAACGCCGCCGAACGCGTCGTACAGCGGATGCCCGGGCAGGATCTGCATCGACTTCACGTGCGTCCACTGGCGGTAGCCCTCCGGATAGGGGACCGGCGCGCCGGCGTCGGCGGCGGCGGCCGCGAGCGCCAGCGCGACCGCGGCGGCCAGGTGCACGAGGGGGGAACGGGCGGAGTTGGGCATGCGGGCCTCCAGTAGAATGGGCCGCGACGCGGGTCGTCGCAGTGCGGCGCGATTCTGGCGAGCGCGCCGGCGCGCGCCAAGCGGGCACCGCGCGGTGCCCTACGCACTTTTCGGTGTGCATCGATGACGGAGCAGCGCAAAGAAAAATCCTCGGCCGCGCCGCCGGTGGCCCGGATGGTCGAGGACATCGTGGGGTGCAAGTGGTCGCTCGCGGTGCTGGCGCGCGTCCGCGACGGCGTGCGCCGCCCCGGGGCGCTCGAGCACAGCCTTCCGGGGCTGTCGACCAAGGTCCTGAACGAGCGCCTGCGCAAGCTCGTGCGCTACGGGATCCTCGCGCGCACGGCCTACGCCGAGGTGCCGCCGCGCGTCGAGTACGCGCTGACGCCGTTCGGCGAGCGCTTCGCGCGCATGCTCGACGAGATCGCCTCGCTCGAGCGCGAGTTCGGCGCGCGGCGATGACGACGGATGCGGCGCCGCACGCGTCGCTCGCGCCCTCGCCGTGGGTCGAGCGCTTCGCCCCGCTGGTCGCCCCCGGGGCGCGCGTGCTCGATCTCGCCTGCGGCCACGGCCGCCACGCGCGCCTCTTCGCGGCGCGCGGCAGCCGCGTGCTCGCCGTCGACCGCGACGCGGCGGCGCTCGCGTCGCTGCACGGCGTCGCGGGCGTCGCCACGCTCGCCGCCGACCTCGAGGGCGCGCCGTGGCCGCTCGCCGAGGCGCGCTTCGATGCGATCGTCGTCGTCAACTACCTGCACCGGCCGTTGTTCGCGCCGTTGCGGGCGGCGCTCGCGCCCGACGGGCTGCTGATCTACGAGACCTTCGCCCGCGGGAACGAAGCGTTCGGACGCCCCTCCAATCCCGCGTTCCTGCTCGAGCGCGGCGAACTGCTGGCATTGGCCCGCGACGGCCTGTCGGTCGTCGCATTCGAGCAGGGCCGCGTGCGTGGCGCCGGGCGCGATGCCGTCGTGCAGCGCCTCGCGGCGGTCGGGCCGGAGCGCGCGTGGCCGTGGCCGCTGCCGGACGCCGGTCCGCGCGCCGGTCCGGTACGGGATTGGGAGTAGAATCGCCGCTTTGCACCCGCGATTGTCATGCTGACCGGAAGCTTCGTCGCGATCGTGACGCCCATGAGCGCCGGCGGCGCGCTCGACCTGCCCGCGCTGCGCTCGCTCGTCGACTGGCACATCGCCGAAGGCACGTCGGGGATCGTGATCGTCGGCACCACCGGCGAGTCGCCGACCGTCGATCACGAGGAGCACCGCCTGCTGATCCGCACGGCGGTGGAGCACGCGGCCGGACGCGTGCCGGTGATCGCCGGCACCGGCGCGAACTCGACGCGCGAGGCGCTCGACCTCACCGAGTACGCGAAGGGCGTGGGCGCCGACGGCTGCCTGTCGGTGGTGCCGTACTACAACAAGCCCACGCAGGAAGGCCTCTACCGGCACTTCCGCGCCGTCGCCGAGGTCGGGCTGCCGGTCATCCTGTACAACGTGCCGGGTCGCACGGTCGCCGACCTCGCCAACGAAACGGTGCTCCGTCTCGCCGACGTGCCGAACGTCGCGGGGCTGAAGGACGCGACGGCGGACCTCGGCCGCGGCAGCGAGCTGCTGCGCGCGCTGCGGCAGAAGGGCCACCGCCGCTTCGCCGTGTACAGCGGCGAGGACATCACGGCGCTGCCGCTGATGCTGATGGGCGGCCACGGCGTCATCTCGGTGACCGCGAACGTCGCGCCGGGCCCGATGGCCAGGATGTGCCGCGCGGCACTGGGCGGCGACGCCGCCACGGCGCGCGAGTGCAACGACAGGCTGCTGCCGCTGCACCGCCGGCTGTTCGTCGAGGCCAATCCGATCCCGGTCAAGTGGGCGCTCGCCGAGATGGGCCGGATCGCCAACGAACTGCGGCTGCCGCTGGTGCCGCTTTCCCCGCAACACCACGAAGCGGTCCGCGACGCGATGCGCGAAGCCGGCCTGCTGTCGTGACCGTCACGGAATCGCCGATGGACCCCGTCTTCACCGTCCTGCGCGCCGGCGCGAAGCTGTGCGCGGCGGGACTGCTGCTCGCCGCGCTGGCCGGCTGCGAGACCTTCGCGCCGACCGCCAGCCTCGGCAAGCGCATCGAGTACAAGACCACCGGGACCGCGCCCGCGCTCGAGATCCCGCCGGACCTCACGACGCCGCGCTTCGACGACCGCTTCGCCGCGACCACCGCGAGCGGGCTCGCCGCCCAGCAGGGCAGCCGGCCGCGCTCGGAGGTGCTTCCCGCGAATCCGGAGGCCCGCATCGTGCGCGCGGGCACCGAGCGCTGGCTCGTGGTCAAGGCGTCGCCGGAGCAGACGTGGAACACGCTGCGCCAGTTCTGGACCGACCTCGGCTTCGTGATCTCCGTGGAGCAGCCGGTGATCGGCGTGATGGAGACCGACTGGGCCGAGAACCGCGCGGAGATCCCGCAGGACATCGTGCGGCAGACGCTGGGCAAGTACGTCGACATCCTGTACACGACCTACAAGCGCGACAAGTTCCGCACGCGCGTCGAGCGCGGCGCGGAGCCCGGGACGGTCGAGGTCTACATCTCGCACCGGGGGATGGAGCAGATGCCGACCGCGAGCAGCCAGGGCTCGCCCGTGGCCTTCGCGTGGGCCGTGCTGCCGCCGAACCCGGACCTGGAGGCGGAGATGCTCACGCGCCTGATGCAGCGCTTCGGCGCCCCGGCGCCCGCCGCCGCCACGGCCGTCGCGGCGTCGACCCCTCCCGCGCCCGGGCAGCCGACGCCGGTCGACGCCGCGCGCCTCGAGAAGGGCAGCGACGGCGCAGCGCGGCTGGTGATGGACGACGCCTTCGACCGGGCGTGGCGGCGCGTGGGACTCGCCCTCGACCGCACCGGCTTCACCGTGGTCGACCGCGACCGCAGCAACGGCCTGTACTTCGTGCGCTACGCCGACCCGGACAGCGACGTCGCCAAGGCGCGCGATTCCGGCTGGCTCGCGAAGCTCATGTTCTGGAAGACCGACGAGAAGGACCGTCCCGAGCAGTACCGCATCAAGGTGACCGAGACCGCGCCGACGTCGACGGTCACCGTGCAGGACACCAAGGGCGAGATCGACCGCTCGGCGAACGGCGAGAGGATCCTCGCGCTGCTGCGCGAGCAGCTGCGCTGACGGCGGCGCGGCCGTGCGCGATCCCGCACCCGCGTTCCGGCCGTAGGCGCGCGCCGCCCCGATGCGCTTCGCATCGATCGGCTCGGGCAGCGAGGGCAACGGGCTCGTGGTCGAGGCGGGCTGCACGCGCGTGCTGATCGACTGCGGCTTCGGCGTGCGCGACGCCGCCGCGCGCCTCGCCCGCCTCGGCCTGTCCCCCGGCGACCTCGCCGGCATCCTCGTCACGCACGAGCACTCGGACCACGTCGGCGGCGTCGCCGCGTTCGCGGCGCGCCACGACGTCCCGGTCTGGATCACGTTCGGCACGCTCGACGTCGTCGGCGAGCGGATGGCGGTCGTCCCGCGCGTGTACGGCTTCGACTCTCACGACGTGCTCGCGATCGGCGATCTCGACGTGCGCCCGTTCCCGGTGCCGCACGACGCCCGCGAGCCCGTGCAGTTCGTGCTCTCCGACGGCGCCGCGCGACTCGGCGTGCTGACCGACCTCGGCACGGTGACGCCGCACGTCGAGGCGAGCCTGTCCGGCTGCGACGCGCTCGTGCTCGAGTGCAACCACGACGAGGCGATGCTCGCGGGCGGCCGCTACCCGTATCCGCTGAAGCAGCGCATCGCCGGGCGCTTCGGCCACCTGTGCAACGAGGCCGCCGCCGCCCTGCTGCGCGCGATCGACACGACGCGGCTGCGGCACGTGATCGCGGCGCACCTGTCGCGGGAGAACAACACGCCGGACCTCGCGCGGGGCGCGCTCGCGGGCGCGCTCGGCTGCGCGCCCGCGTGGATCGGCGTCGCCGACCAGTCCGAGGGGTTCGGCTGGAGGCAGCTGTGACCGCAGTCCCCGTGGAGACCGGCATGGAGAAGCGCCAGGAGCTGTACAAGGGCAAGGCGAAGACGGTCTACGCGACGGACGACCCGCGCTACCTCGTCATGCACTATCGCGACGACGTCTCCGCGTTCGACGGTGCGAAGCTCGCCAGCCTCGAGCGCAAGGGCGAGACCAACAACCTGTTCAACGCCCACGTGATGCAGCGGCTCGCCCAGGCGGGCGTCGCCTCGCACTTCGTGCGCGTGCTGGGCGAGCGCGAGTCGCTGGTCAGGGCGATGAAGATGCTGCCGGTCGAGTGCGTGGTGCGCAACGTGGTCGCGGGGTCGATGGCCAAGCGCTACGGCATCGCCGAGGGCACGCGGCTCCCCGAGCCGATCTTCGAGTTCTTCCTCAAGAGCGACGCGCTCCACGATCCGCTGGTGAACGACGACCACATCCGCGTGCTGGGCTGGGCGAGCGCCGACGAGATCGCGCAGATGAAGGCGATGACGCACCGGGTCAACGGCGTGCTGCGGCCGCTGTTCGCCGCGGCCGGGATCGACCTCGTCGACTACAAGCTCGAGTTCGGCCACCCGGTCGACGACCCCGGCGGGCCCCTCGTGCTGGGCGACGAGTTCACGCCGGACGGCTGCCGCCTGTGGGACGCGACGACCGGCGAGAAGATGGACAAGGACCGCTTCCGGCGCGACCTCGGAAGCGTCATCGAGCACTACCGCGAAGTCGGCCGGCGCATCGGCGTGCCGGGCATGTAGTTCGCGTCGATCGGGGTCAGAGCCGATCGGGGTCAGAGCCGCAACGCAGGCGCGGATTCGCCCCGCCTGCGTTGCGGCTCTGACCCCGATCGACGCGCTCCGCCTGCGTTACGGCTCTGACCCCTAAAGGCCGAGCACCGAACCGCCGAGCGCCGGCTCGCCGGTCGCCCAGATCTCGTCGAAGCGGGTCGCCAGCGGCTCGACCGCCTGCGGCATCGACAGCAGCAGCGTCGCGCGCGGCTGGTCGACGTGGTAGCGGTGCAGCGCGTGGCGGGCATCGACGATCACGAGCGCGTCGCTCGCGCTGCGCGCCTCGGGGCCGGTGCGCCAGACCGCCATCGCGTGCGCGTACCCGCGGAGCAGGGCCGTGATGCGCGGGCACGAGCGCTCCAGGTGCCGCGTGTCGTGGACGACGATGCGCAGCTCCGCGGTGCGCGAGCGGCGCAGGAACGCCTTCAGCGCCTCCGCGCGGGCCGCCGTGTCCCAGCCGCCGTCGGCGAGATCGCGGTCGAAGACGTGGACGCGCTGCGTGGCGAGCGCGAGCAGCGCGTCGATCGCCTCCCGCTGCGCGGCGATCGTGTCGAGGCGCCGCTCCTCGGGTGGCGGGGCGGCGTCAGGCATCGGGGACGAGGTAGCCATCGAGGTACCAGCGGTGGAGGCGCGCGACCTGCGCGCGGGGAAGCGTCGCGCTGGCAGCCGGTGCCAGCGCGCGATCGTCGGCCAGCCGTTCGAGCGCGACATCGCCGGGGTTGCGCGCGGCGGACTCGCCGTTGACGTGGAACGCGCGGTCGTCGTAGAGCATCAGCGTGCGCGCGTCGAGCCGCACGCCGCACCGCGCGATGCGCGCGCGGAACGCGGCGGGTCGCAGCGGAGCGTCGGGCGGATCGAAGACGACGATCGCCTTGGGCTCGGACAGCGTGCGCCCGAGGAACCGGGCGACCGTCGCGCGGTCCCAGCGGATGGCCGCGAGCAGCGCGGCGACGCGCTTCACCATCGCGTCGGGAATGCGCGCAGGCGCCGACGTCGGGCGCAGGCCGGGATCGGCGTAGCGCCCGTCGAGGTCGAGATCGTCGCGCAGGAAGTCGAGGAACGCCGTGCCGAGCTCCTGCGCAGTGGCCGCGCGGAACCCGATCGAGTACGTCGTGCACGGCTCGAGCGCGACGCCGTCGTGCGCCCACTCCGGAGGCAGGTACAGGAGGTCGCCCGGGCCGAACACGTGATCCTGCGCGGGCGCGAAGCGGCGCAGGATGCGCAGCGGCAGGCCGGGCCGGAAGCGCGCGTCGTCCTGGCGACCGTAACGCCAGCGTCGCCTGCCGAAGCCCTGCAGCAGGAACACGTCGTAGTTGTCGAGGTGCGGGCCCACGCCGCCACCGGGGACGGCGTAGCTCGCCATGACGTCGTCGAGCCGCGCGTACGGCACGAACGCGAAGCGGCGCAGCAGGTCGTCGCAGTCGCGATCGTGCAGGTTGACGCCCTGCACGAGCAGCGTCCAGCCGCGGGGCGGGAGCGCGCGGAAGTCGGCGGCGCGCAGCGGTCCGTGGCGCAGCGTCCAGGCGGCGCCCTCGCGCACGACCAGCCGCGACTCGACGTCGTCGCGCATCGCCAGCGTGCGCAGTGCCCGCGCGTCGAGCGGTCCCCGGAAGCCCGGCAGCGCCCCGGTCACGCGCAGCGCCTCCTTCTGCCAGTGCCGGGCGAGGAACGCGGCCGGCGAGAGCCCGCCGAGCAGGCGCCGTCGTGCGTCGGACATGCGCCCGATTATAGGACCGGGCAGGTGCCGCCGGCCGCCCCGTCCCCCGGCGCTACAATGGCCGCTCGCCCGCGCCCGTGCGGCCTTTCTCCTCCGCCCCCGAGGGCCCCGATGAACATCTTCGCCAACACCGTCGTCTCGATCACGTTCAAGCTCTACGATGCGCAGAACGCGCTGATCGAGGAGACGCCGGAGCCGATCGCGTACCTGCACGGCGGCTACTCGGGGATCTTCCCCAAGATCGAGGAGGCGCTCAACTTCCGCAACGTCGGCGACGTCGTGTCGGTCACGCTCGAGCCGACCGACGCGTTCGGCGACTACGACCCGCAGCTCATCCGGCTCGAGCCGGTCGACTCGCTGCCGCCCGACGTCGCGGTCGGCGGCTACCTCGTCGCCGACGAGAACGGCGAGGAGCGCGTGTGGCGCGTCACCAACATCGCCGACGGCAAGGCGGTGCTCGACGGCAACCACGAGCTCGCGGGCCAGCGGCTGCGCTTCGACTGCACGGTGGTCGAGATCCGTCCCGCCACGCAGGAGGAGATCCAGCACGGCCACGTGCACGGCGCGCACGGGCATCACCACTGAGTCGACGGAAAGGGCGCCTCGCGCGGTCCGTGGCGAGTACGGCGCCGCGCCTCGTTCGGCGCGACGGATGCCAGTGCGGGCGGACTGGCTCGGCCATGCGCCGCCCGCCGGGAAAGGCCACGCAACGACGAGCGTCGCGCCTGCGGGGCGACTCCGCGCCGGCCGCCAGCGCCTTCCACCGTCGTCGTGACTGCGACCGCGGGGACCTGGCGTCGTTCGCGCCTGATGTGATCAGCCGCCCGCGAGCTGCTTGAGCTCGTAGAGCGCGGCGAGCGCCTCGCGCGGCGACAGCGCGTCCGGATCGAGCGTGGCGAGCCTGTCCAGCGCGGGCGCGCCCGGGACCGACGCCGGAGCGGCCGGCGCGGCCTCCGCGGCGAAGAGGTCCGCCTGGCCCTCGTTGCGCGACGAGAACTGGTCGAGGCGCGCGAGGTAGGCGCGCGCCTGCCGCACGGTGTCCGCCGGCACGCCGGCGAGCTTCGCGACCTGCAGGCCGTAGCTGCGGTTCGCCGGCCCGTCCTCGACCGCGTGCAGGAACACGATGCCGTCGCGGTGCTCGACGGCGTCGAAGTGGACGTTCGCGCAGCCCTCCAGCTCGGCGGCGAGCGCCGTGAGCTCGAAGTAGTGCGTGGCGAACAGCGTGAGGCTGCGGTTGCGCTCGGCGAGCCGGTGCGCGATCGCCCACGCGAGCGCGAGGCCGTCGTAGGTCGACGTCCCGCGCCCGATCTCGTCGATCAGCACGAGGCTGCGCGGCGTCGCGCGATTGAGGATGAACGCCGCCTCGGTCATCTCGACCATGAACGTCGAGCGTCCGCCGGCGAGGTCGTCCGAGGCGCCGATGCGCGTGAAGATCGCGTCGAGCGGGCCGACGACCACCTCGTCCGCGGGCACGAAGGCGCCGCAGTGCGCGAGCAGCGCGATGGCGGCGGTCTGGCGCATGTAAGTCGACTTGCCGCCCATGTTGGGCCCGGTGACGACGAGGAGGCGCCGCTCGCGCGAGAGCGCGACGTCGTTGGGGACGAAGTCCTCGACCTGGCGCTCGACGACCGGATGGCGGCCGCGGCGGATCGCGATGCCGGGCTCGGCGACGAAGCGGGGCCGCGTCCAGCGCAGCGCGAGCGCGCGCTCGGCGAGCGTCGCCAGCACGTCGGTCGCGGCGAGCGCCCCGGCCGCCGCCTGCAGCGCGGGGATCGCCGGCACGAGGTCGGCGACCAGCGCGTCGAACAGGAGCTTCTCGCGGGCCAGCGCGCGCTCCTGCGCGGACAGCGCGCGGTCCTCGAAGGCCTTGAGCTCGGGCGTGACGTAGCGCTCGGCGTTCTTCAGCGTCTGCCGCCGGCGGTAGTCGTCGGGCACGCGCGCGGCGTTGGCGTGCGTGACCTCGATGTAGTAGCCGTGCACGCGGTTGAACTCGACCTTGAGCGACGCGATGCCGCTGCGCTCCCGCTCGCGCCGCTCGAGGTCGAGCAGGAACGCGCCGCAGTTCGCGTCGATCGACCGCAGCTCGTCGAGCTCGGCGTCGACGCCGGACGCGATCACGCCGCCGTCGCGCAGTTGCGCCGCCGGCTCGGGCTGAAGCGTCGCCGCGAGCCGCGCGTGCCACCGCGCGTCGACGCCCAGCGCCTCCCGCGCACGATCGAGCAGCGTGGCGCCCAGGGGCGCGAGCGCTTCGGCGAGCGCCGGCAGCGCGGCGAGCGTGTCGCGCAGCGCCGCGAGCTCGCGCGGGCGCACGCCGGCCAGGGCGATGCGCCCGGCGATGCGCTCGACGTCGGCGGTGCGCCGGAGCAGCGCACAGGCCGCGGCGCGCGCCGACGAGGCGCCGAGCAGCGCCTCGATCGCGTCGTGGCGCTCGGCCGCGCGCGCGGGATCGGCCAGCGGCTGGAGCAGCCAGCGCCGCAGCAGCCGGCTGCCGGCCGCCGTGGCGCAGGCGTCGAGCAGCGACAGCAGCGTGGGTGCCGGATCGCCGGCGAGCGTCTGCGTGATCTCCAGCGTCCGGCGTGCCGCCGGGTCGAGGCCGAGGAACTCGCCGGTCGCTTCGACCGCGAGCGTGCGCACGTGCGGGAGCGCCGCCTGCTGCGTCGCGCCCGCGTAGCCGGCCAGCGCGCCGGCGGCCTGGACGGCGAGGGGCACGTCGTCGGCGCCGAACGCCGCGAGGCTGTGCACGCCGAGCACGCGCAGCAACGCGCGTTGCGCCCCCTCCCGGTCGAACTGCCAGCCGGGCAGCGCGCGCGTCGGCACGACGCGGCCGCGCAGCGCAGGGGGTGGCGACGCCTCGGCGACCAGCAGTTCGGCGGGCTCGATGCGCTCGAGCGTCGCGGCCGCTTCGGCGAGCGGCGCCTCGGCCAGCGTCAGGCGCCCGGAGGCGAGCTCGAGCCACGCGACGCCCGCGCGCTTGCCGTCGGCGTGCCACGCGGCGAGCAGGCACTCGCGCCGCGCGTCGAGCAGGCTCGCGTCGGTGAGCGTCCCGGGCGTGACGATGCGCGCGACCTTGCGCTCCATCGGGCCCTTCGCGGAAGCGTCCCCGACCTGCTCGACGATGACGACGGACTCGCCGGCCTTCATCAGCCGCGCGAGGTGCTGCTCGACGGCGTGGTGCGGCACGCCGGCCATCGGGATCCGCGCCCCCGCCGACTGGCCGCGCGCCGTCAGCGTGATGTCGAGCAGGCGCGCCGCGCGCTCCGCGTCGTCGAAGAACAGCTCGTAGAAGTCCCCCATCCGGTAGAAGACCAGCTTGTCCGGATGCTCCGCCTTGACGCGGAGGTACTGCTGCATCGACGGCGTGTGGGCGCCGCCCGGCGCCGGCGCGCGCTCGTTGGACGTCGTGGGCGCGGGCACGTCGGGGATCATCGCGACGATCATACCAACCCGTGGCCGCGATCCTGCCGCGGCGGCCCTGAAACGACGACGGAGCCCCGCGGGGCCCCGTCGCAGTGCCGGATGCGGGTGCGATCAGCGCCTGCGAAGGCGCACGAGTCCGGCGGCCGCCGCGGCGAGTCCGAGCAGCGCGAGCGAGCCGGGCTCGGGCACGCGGAACGGCTCGTGGCGGCCGGTGATCACGTCCTGGCGCGTCTCGGAGGTGAGCAGCAGGACGCGCGACGCGGCGAGGTCGGGTGCGCCGAGCAGCGCGACGATCGCGTCGTAGATCGTCGACACGCCGGCGGACACGCCGGTCAGGCCGAGCGAGCCCGCACCCAGCGCGAAGGTGCTGTCGTAGATGCCCTTCCAGATGCCGAGCTGGATCGCCGCGGCGAGATTCGCGTTGCCGCCGACGTTCAGCCAGTCGTAGTCGTCGCCGCCGGCGACGTAGGCGTTGACGGCGCCGAGGAAGTCGAGGACGCGGGCCGGCGCGCCGACCGAGACCTGGTAGGTGATCGTCGCGCCGTTGGACAGCGTCTGCGCGAGATCGTGGCAGTACGCGTAGAGCGGGGCGCCGTTGAGGTGGAACGCGGAGGCGTCGATGCCGACGGGGTTGGCGATCGTGCCCTGGAAGCGCCCGGCGTTGGTGGTGAACGATCCGACCGGTGCCGGCGCGGAGACGCCGATGCCGCCGACGCCGGGGTTGAGCACCGGGTTGTTCCACGTCACGTCGATCTGGGCGGCGGTGGCGGCCGTCGATGCCGCGACGAGGATGCCGGCGAGCAGTTGGGCGAAGCGGTTCATGCGAATCCTCGGAGTAGGAGATTTCGCCCAATGCACTGCAACCCTGATGCCAGTCGATGCAAATCGTTGAGTCGTCGCGAAAAACCGCACACGTGCCGGCGACGGACGGCGACGGTGTCAATTCGATCGACACCATTTCGTAAGAATTTTCGACGCTGTCGTGAACAAGGGGGCGCCGCCCGTCACCAGCGCCGCACAAGCGCCTGAAACGCCTGCGCGCTGCGGTCGTCCGGCGCGCGCGGGGCGATGTCAAGCGCGCCGCCGCGCCGGTCGTGCACGCGCGCCGTGCGTTTCGGGCGGCGCCGCGACCGTTCGTCGGCGATGAATGTGCGGGCCGCGACGACGGTCCGCTACAGGTGCACAGTGAGCGGTTCCGCGGACCGCGTCGCGACGCCCACGGTGTCGCGCGCCGCCGCGCGCGCCGCCCGTGTCGCCGGCGCCCGTCGCGCGCATGACAAACTGGGAAAACTTTCCGGAAAGGGCACGAGCGCACCGGCGCCGCGCATTGCCGTCGCGCGGTGAAACACTCGCCGTGTCGGCCCGCGGTACACCACAGCGTGTCGCCGACCGGCGACCGACGCTTTCGACGCCGCCCGCCAGCATCGCGCAACGGTGGATCGAGCGTGTAGTATGGCCGTCCTTTTCGCGCTTGCGGACGAACCGGGGAGAAACGATGCTCGCACTCATCTCGCGCCTTGCCGGCCCGGGGCCGGCCGGCCGCCGGATGCCGCTGCTGATCGCGGCGGCGCTCGCCCTGCTGGTCGGCGGCTGTGCCGCGCCCAAGTACCCGCCGGCGCCGCAGCAGGCGGCCACCCCCGACTACGCCTACCGCATCGGACCGCTGGACAACGTCAACGTCATCGTCTGGCGCAATCCGGAGCTCTCGATCGCGGTGCCCGTGCGCCCGGACGGCAAGATCTCCACGCCGCTGGTCGACGACATCGTCGCGATCGGCAAGACGCCCACGGAGCTCGAGCGCGAGATCGAGAGGGCGCTGACCAAGTTCATCCGCGACCCGGTGGTGACGGTCGTGGTCACGACGTTCGTCGGGCCGTCGAGCGAGCAGATCCGCGTCACGGGCGAGGCCGCGAGGCCGCAGGTCCTGCCCTACCGCCAGAGCCTGACGCTGCTCGACGTGATGATCGCGGTGGGCGGACTCACCGACTTCGCCGACGGCAACGCCGCCACGATCTACCGCGCGGCGGAAGGCGGGAAGATCTACAGCGTGCGCCTGTCCGACCTGATCAAGCGCGGCGACATCACGGCGAACGTGGACATGCGCCCCGGGGACATCCTGATCATTCCGCAGAGCTGGTTCTGACGCGCGCCGCGCCCCCCGGCGAAGGAAGGACTCCGATGAACGAGACCATTGAGCTGCTGCGCCGCTACGTCCTCGACATGTGGCATCGCCGCTGGATCGGGCTCACCGTGGCCTGGCTCGCGGCGCTGATCGCGATCGCGCTCGTCTACCGCATCCCCGAGCGCTACGAGGCGACCGCCCGCGTGTCCGTCGACACCGAGTCGCTGCTGAAGCCGCTGCTGTCCGGACTCGCCGTCCAGCCGAACATCGACCAGCAGGTCGCGTTGGTGAGCCGCACGCTGATCAGCCGCCCGAACGTGGAGAAGGTCGTGCGGATGGCGGACATGGACCTCGCGGTGCAGACGCCGGCGCAGCGCGACCAGATCGTCGACGGCGTGATGCGCTCGCTCAAGATGGCCGGCAACGCGCGCGGCGGCAACCTCTACCAGATCAGCTACCAGGACGGCAATCCGGAGCAGGCGCGCAAGGTCGTCCAGTCGCTGATCACGATCTTCGTCGAGTCGAGCCTCGGCGACAAGCGCCAGGACTCGCGCGCGGCCGTGCGCTTCCTCGACGAGCAGATCCGCCAGTACGAGGCGGCGCTGCAGGCCGCGGAGAACCGGCTGAAGGAGTTCCGGCTGCGCTACCTCGGCATGTCGCAGAGCGGCGCCGACTACTTCGCGCGGATGAACGGGCTGGCGCAGCAGATCGAGGCGGCGCGGCTCGAGCTCAACGCGGCCACACAGGCGCGCGACGCCTACCGGCGCGAGCTCGCCGGCGAGCAGCCGACGTTCATTCCCGAGGCGTCCGCGCCGGTCGCGGCCGCGCCCGACACCGTGCCCGAGATCGACGGCCGCCTGCAGCAGCTGCGCCGCGAGCTCGACGAGATGTCGCGCAAGTACACGGACAACCATCCGGACGTGTCGAACACCAGGCGGATCATCGGCGAGCTCGAGGGCGAGCGGAAGGCCGTGCTGGAGGAGCGGCGCAAGGCGGCCCCGCCCGGATCCCCGGCGGCGGCGCCGCTCGACCGCAATCCGGTGTTCCAGCAGCTGCGCATCTCGATGGCCGAGGCCGAGGCGCAGGTCGCCTCGACGCGCGCCCGGCTCGCCGGGCTGGAGGCGCAGTACGCGCAGCTGCGCGGCCAGGCGCGCATGGTGCCGGAGGTCGAGCAGGAATTCACGCAGCTCAACCGCGACTACGAGGTGCAGAAGCGCACCTACGAGACGCTGCTCGGCCGGCGCGAGTCGGCGATGATGGGCATCGAGGTGCAGGACACCGGCGCTGCGCAGTTCCGCGTGATCGATCCGCCGCGCGTCGGCCCGAAGCCGGTCGCGCCCAACCGCCCGATGCTGCTCGCGGTCGCCTTCCTCGCGTCGCTCGGCGCGGGGATCGCGGCGGCGTTCTTCGTCAGCCAGCTCGCGCCGACGTTCCACGACCAGCGCACGCTGCGCGAGATCGCGAAGCGCCCGGTCCTCGGGCCGGTGTCGCTGCTGCCCACGCCGGCGCTGGTCCGGCAGAAGCGCCGCCGCTCGCTGATGTTCGCGGGCGGCGTCAGCGGGCTGGTCGCGCTGTTCGCGGTGGTCGCGGCCTTCTCGCTCGTCCAGTGGCGCACGCTGCTGGCGTGACCGGGGAACCGACATGAGCCTGATCGAACAAGCCGCGAAACGACTCGAGGAGTTGCGCCGCGCCGGGGCGACGCAGCGCGACGACGCGCCCGCCGAGGCGCCGCGCGAGCCGCTGCCCACGCCCGAGGCCCTCGTGCGCGCGCTCGAGGCGCGCCGGGAGGCGAACGACGGCGTCGCGGGGCCGGCCGCCGCGCAGACCCCGCCGCTGCGGGTCGCGCCGGCCGGCGAGGCGCCGCTGCTGCGCCCGGCGCGCGAGGTGGCGAAGGCGCCGGCGCGCACCACGCGCCACGTCGACGTCGACCTCGAGCGGCTGAAGACGCTCGGCTTCGTCACGCCCGACGCGCCGCAGACGCAGCTCGCCGAGGAGTTCCGCGTGGTGAAGCGGCCGATCCTGCGCAACGTCCGCGGGACCGACGGCGCCAGCGTGCCGCACGGCAACCTCGTCATGGTGACCAGCGCGGTCGCCGGCGAGGGCAAGACGTTCACGGCCGTCAACCTCGCGATCAGCATGGCGATGGAGTACGACAACACCGTGCTGCTCGTCGACGGCGACGTCGCGCATCCGTCGCTGCCCCGCCTGTTCGGCGTGCCCGAGTCGCCCGGGCTGCTCGACCTCCTCACCGACGAGCGTCTCGACGTGGCCGACGCGCTGGTGCGCACGAACATCGAGAAGCTCACGGTGCTGCCGGCGGGCACCCCGCACCGGCGCTCGACGGAGCTGCTGGCGAGCGAGCAGATGGCGGCGCTGCTGAGCGAGCTGTCGTCGCGCTATCCGGACCGGGTGATCATCTTCGACTCGCCGCCCCTGCTGTCCACGACGGAGGCGCGCGTGCTGGCCTCGCACATGGGACAGGTGCTCGTGGTGGTGGCCGCGCAGTCGACCTCGCACGACAAGGTCACCAAGGCCCTCGACACGATCGAGCGCTGCGAGGTGGTGATGACGCTCCTCAACAAGTCGAGCGCGGCGAACGCCGGCGCGTACCGCTACTGACCGGCGGAGCCGGACGCCGCGCCATGCCCGTCCCGTCGCGCCGCCCCGTCGCCGCCCGCCGCGCCAGCCCCGCCGTGCGGCGGCAGGCGCCGCCCGCGGCATGACGTCGGCCGCACGACGGCCGCGCGATCCGTGGCGCGTCGCCGCCGCGGCCCTGCTGGCGCTGGCGTGCGGCGCCGCCGGCGCGCAGGGGACGGTCACGCCCACGCTCTCCGGCCGCATCGAGTACACGAGCAACGTCAACCTGTCGCCCGACGACCAGCGCGAGCACGACGTCATCCTCTCGCTCACGCCCGGCATCGCGATCGACTACCGGGCGCCGCGGGCGTCGCTGCAGGGGTCCTTCGCGGTCCCCCTCACCTACTACGCGCGGGCGTCCTCGTCGAGCCGCGCCGACGTGCAGGCGGCGTTGCGCGGCAGCGCCGAGGTGCTCGCGGACCTGTTCTTCGTCGACGCCTCGATCAACGTCTCGCAGTCCTACGCGAACCCGTTCGGGCCGCGGCCGGACGACATCACGAGCATCACGGAGAACCGCCAGACGTCGGCCACGTACCGCCTGTCGCCCTACCTGCAGCGCCGCGTGGGCAACTACCGCTACCTGCTGCGCGACGATCTCACCTGGACGCGCTTCTACGACTCGCCGTTCGACGAGGGCACCACCTACTCGAACCGCCTGTTCGGTACGGTGGAGCGCGACGCGACGCCGTACGGCTGGGCGCTCGACGTCTACCGCGACGAGTACGAGTTCACCGACAGCCGCTCGGAGCAGCTGCTCGAGCGCGTCCGCGCGCGCGGCATCTGGCAGCCCAGCCCCCTGTTCTCCGCGTACGTGACCGGCGGCTACGAGCGCAACCGCTTCCCGCTCACGCGCTACGAGGGCGAGACCTACGGCCTCGGCTTCACGTGGCGGCCCACCCCGCGCACGAACGTCGACGCCAACTGGGAGAAGCGCTTCTTCGGCGATTCCTACCTGTTCAACCTCGACCATCGCACCCGGCTCGCCGTCTTCCGCCTGCGGGCGTCGCGCGACGCCTCGTCGTTCCCCGAATTGCTCGCGCAGGTCCCCGAGGGTACCTTCGTCCCGGGGCTTCTCAACGAGCTCCTCGTCGCGCGCATCCCCGATCCCCAGGAGCGCGCGCAGTTCATCGTCGACTACATGTCCAGCCGCGGCCTGCCCCTCGTGCTCAATGCACCGCTCGAGCTGTACACGACGCGCATCACCGTGATCGAGCGGGCGGTCGCGAGCGTCGGGCTGCTCGGCGTGCGCAACTCGCTGTTCCTGTCGGCGTTCTACTCGAAGAGCACGCCGGTCACCGCCTCGGGCACCGAGATCCCGCCGCTGGTCGCGCAGTCGCTCGACAACAACACGCAGGTCGGCGGCACCGCCGTCTGGAGCTACCGGCTCTCGGGGCTGTCGTCGCTGTCGCTGTCGGGCACCGTGACGCGCACGCGGGCCAACGATCCGTTCACCGACGAGTCGACGCAGCGCATCGCGCGGCTCACCTTCACGCGGCGCGTCTCGCCGTGGACCAGCGTGTTCGCCGGCGCGCGCTGGCAGGACTTCGAGTCCGACTTCTCGCGGCCCTGGGACGAATACGCGGTCTACGCGGGCTTCAACTACAGGTTCCACTGACGGCCATGTTCGAGTCCTACTACGGCTTCTCGGGCAAGCCGTTCCAGCTCAATCCCGACCCCGCGTTCTACTTCGGCAGCCGCGGCCACCAGCGCGCCTTCGCCTACCTGCAGTACGGGCTCTACCAGGGCGAGGGGTTCATCGTCATCACCGGCGAGGTCGGCGCCGGCAAGACCACGATCGTGCGCAGCCTGCTCGAGCAGCTCGACACCTCGAAGGTGGTCGCGGCGCAGATCGTCTCCACGAACCTCGACGCGGACGACATGCTGCGGGCGGTCGGCGTCGCGTTCGGGCTGCCGGTGCGGACCGTCTCCAAGGCCGTGCTGCTCGGCGCCATCGAGGCGTTCCTCTGCCAGCTCGCCACCGAGAAGAAGCGCGCGCTGCTGGTGGTCGACGAGGCGCAGAACCTCACGGCCCGCGCGGTCGAGGAGCTGCGGATGCTCTCGAACTTCCAGCTCGGCGAGCAGGCGCTGCTGCAGAGCTTCCTCGTCGGCCAGCCCGAGCTGCGCACCGTGATGCAGAGCCCGCGGATGCAGCAGCTGCGCCAGCGCGTCATCGCCTCCTACCACCTCGGCCCGCTCGACGAGAGCGAGACGCAGGCCTACGTCGAGCACCGGCTGCGCCACGTGGGCTGGAGCGACGACCCGCGCTTCGCGCCCGCGTGCTTCCCGCTGATCCACGCGCTCACCGGCGGCATCCCGCGGCGGATCAACGCGCTGTGCAACCGGCTGCTGCTGTCCACCTACCTCGGGGAGAAGCACACGGTCGAGCCCGCGGACGTCCAGGCGATCGCGCGCGAGCTCGCCGAGGAGCTGGGCGGCGTCGACGAGCGTGCGGCCGAGCCCGCGCGCGGGCAGGCGCCGGCGCCCGCCGCCGCGGGGGCGGGCGCGGCGACGCCCGCAGTCACCGACATCGGCCTGCGCCGCCTCGAGGACCGGCTGGAGCGCGTCGAGCGCACGGTCGGCGCCACCGTCGACCTGCTGCACAACCTGCTGCACCCGGACAAGGCCAAGTCCTCGGGCACGCAGACGGGGCGCTGATGCGGGGCGGGCACGCGCGCTCGGGATGCATCGCCTGCGTCGTCGGCGCGCGCCCGAACTACATGAAGATGGCGCCGCTCATCCGCGCCTTCGCGACGGAGCGGCGGCTGCCTGCTGCGCTCCTCGTGCACACCGGGCAGCATTACGACGTGGCGATGAACGAGCGCCTGTTCCGCGACCTGGGCCTGCCCGCGCCCGACGTCAACCTCGAGGTCGGGTCGGCGACGCACGCGGTGCAGACGGCCGAGGTCATGCGGCGCATCGAGCCGGTGCTCGACGAGCACGCGCCGTCGTGCGTCGTCGTCGTGGGCGACGTCAACTCGACGCTCGCGGCGAGCCTCGTCGCGGCGAAGAAGGGCATCCCCGTCGCGCACGTGGAGGCGGGGCTGCGCAGCCGCGACCGCACGATGCCCGAGGAGATCAACCGGCTGCTCACCGACCAGCTGGCCGACCTGTGTTACGTGACCGAGCGCGGCGCGATCGAGAACCTGTGCCGCGAGGGCGTCGCGCCGGAGCGCATCCACTTCGCCGGCAACGTGATGATCGACTCGCTCGACCGGCACCGCGCCGCCGCGGTGGACCCCGCGGCCACGCTCGCGGCCGCCGGCGCCGACCCGGGGCTCGCGCGGCGGGCGTCGGGGTTCGCGGTGGCCACGCTGCACCGCCCGTCGAACGTGGACGACGCGGCGGCGCTCGCCGAGTCGCTGGCGATCCTCGGCGACGTCGCGCACTCGATGCCGGTGATCTGGCCGGTGCACCCGCGCACGCGTTCCAACCTCGAGCGCTTCGGCCTGATGGCGCGGCTGGAGGCCGTGGCGATCGCGCTGCTGCCGCCGCAGGGCTACCTCGAGATGCTGGGCCTGCTCGCCGGCGCGCGCGTGGTGCTCACCGACTCGGGCGGGCTGCAGGAGGAGACGACCGCACTGGGCGTGCCGTGCCTGACGATGCGCGAGAACACGGAGCGGCCGGTCACCGTCGACGAGGGCACGAATCTGCTCGTGGGGCGCGACCGCGCCCGCGCGGCGGCCGCGCTCGCCGACGTCGTCGCCGGCCGCGGCAAGCGCGGCCGCAAGCCCGAGCTGTGGGACGGACGCGCTGCCGGCCGGATCGCGCGGCATCTGGCCGACTGGCTCGCGCAGCGCGGCGTGATCCGCCAGCAGGTGCCCGCATGACCGCCGCGACGTCCGCGCCGGCCGCCGCGTCCCGCCCGATCGTCAACGCGCTGTCGGTGGACGTCGAGGACTATTTCCAGGTCTCGGCCTTCGAGAAGCGCATCTCGCCGGACGACTGGGAGCAGCTCCCCTGCCGCGTCGAGCGCAACGTCGAGCGCATCCTCGCGCTGTGCGACGCGCACGGCGCGAAGGCGACGTTCTTCACGCTCGGCTGGATCGCGCAGCGCTATCCCGGGCTCGTGCGCCGGGTCGCGGACGCCGGGCACGAGGTGGCGAGCCACGGCCACGCGCACCGGCGCGCGCACGACCAGCACCCCGACGAGTTCCTGCGCGACATCGCCCGCACGAAGGCGCTGCTCGAGGACCTGACCGGGCGCGCCGTGCGCGGCTACCGCGCGCCGAGCTTCTCGGTGGGACCGCGCAACCCGTGGGCCTTCGAGTGCATCGCGAAGGCGGGCTACCGCTACAGTTCCAGCGTCTACCCGATCCGGCACGACCACTACGGCGCGCCCGACGCGCCGCGCTTTCCGCACGAGATCGTCGCCGGGCTGCTGGAGGTGCCGGTGGCGACCGTCCAGCTGATGAAGCGCAACTGGCCGGCCGGCGGCGGCGGCTACTTCCGGCTGCTGCCCTACGAGGTGTCGCGCTGGTCGATCGCGCGCATCAACGGCGTCGACGGGCAGCCGGCGATCTTCTACTTCCACCCGTGGGAGCTCGACCCCGACCAGCCGCGCATCGGCGGCGTGCCGGTGCGGACGCGCGTGCGGCACTACCTCAATCTCCACCGCACCGAGTCCCGGCTCGCGCGGCTGCTGCGCGACTTCCGCTGGGACCGCGTCGACCGCGTCTTCCTCGACGGGGGGCACTGATGGAGGCCGTGGCGATCGCCGCGCCGGCCGCCGCGACGACCGCGGCGCTGCGCGTCGCGCCGCTCGCGGCCGCCGACGTGCCGCGCTGGGAGGCCTACGTCGAGCGCGCGCCCGACGCGACGTTCTTCCACCGCGCCGGATGGCGGACGGTCCTCGAGGACGTGTTCCGGCACCGGACGCACTATCTCGTCGCGGAGCGCGGCGGCACGATCGCCGGCGTCCTGCCGCTGGCGGAGGTGCGCACGCGGCTGTTCGGCCACGCGCTCGTGTCGCTGCCGTTCGCCGTCTATGGAGGGCCCGTCGCCGACGACGCGGCGGCGCGCGACGCGCTCGTCGACGCGGCCGAGGCGCTGGGTCGCGACCTCGGCGTGGCGCACCTGGAGCTGCGCGGCCGCGCGCCGGTGCGCCCCGGCTGGCCGGCGCAGGACCTGTACGTGACGTTCCGCAAGCGCCTCGCGCCGGACGTCGAGGCGAACATGCTGGCGATCCCGCGCAAGCAGCGCGCGATGGTGCGCAAGGGCATCAAGCACGGGCTGGCGAGCGAGATCGACGCCGACGCACGCCGCTTCTTCGCGCTCTACGCCGACAACGTCCACCGGCACGGCACGCCGCCGTTCGCGCACGCGTACTTCGAGCGCCTGCGCGACGTGTTCGGCGGCGACTGCGAGGTGCTGACGGTGGTTGCGCCGGGCGGGCGGGCGGTCTCGTCCGTCCTGTCGTTCTACTTCCGCGACGAGGTCCTGCCCTACTACGCGGGCGACAGCGTGGACGCGCGCGACCTCGCCGCCAACGACTTCAAGTACTGGGAGCTCATGCGCCGCGCGTGCGAGCGCGGGCTCGCGGTGTACGACTACGGGCGCAGCAAGCGCGGCACGGGAAGCTTCGACTTCAAGAAGAACTGGGGCTTCGAGCCCGCATCGCTGCACTACGCGTTCCGGCTCTACCGCGGCGGCGAGGTGCCGCAGCAGAATCCGCTCAACCCCAAGTACCGCGCGATGATCGCGCTGTGGCGCCGGCTGCCGCGCGGACTCGTCAACGCCATCGGCCCGCACATCGTGCGCGGACTCGGCTAGTCGTGGCCTCCGTGATCGGTTCCCCGACGCGCGCCCCGTCGCAGGACGCCGGAGCGTCGTTCCGCGCCGCGCCGGCCGTCGCCGCGGCGCTCGCCGCGATCGCGATCCTCGCCGCCTACGCGCCCACCGTCGCATCGATCGTGGCGATCTGGCGGCGATCGGAGACGTTCGCGCACGGCTTCGTGGTCGTCCCGATCGCGCTGTGGCTCGCGTGGCGCAAGCGCCGGGAGATCGCCGCGGTGCCGGCGAAGCCGTGGACCCCGGGGCTCGTGCTGGTCGGTGCGGCCGGCGCGGCGTGGCTGGTCACGGCCTCGGCGGAGGTGCTCGGGCTCAACCAGTTCGCGCTCGCCTTCATGGTGCAGGCGGCGATCGTCACGGTCGTCGGCCTGCAGGTGGCCCGCGCGGCCGCGTTCCCGCTGCTCTTCGTCCTGTTCGCGGTGCCGGCGGGCGAACTGCTGGTGCCCACGCTGATCGACTGGACCGCCGACTTCACGGTCGCCGCGCTGCGGCTGTCCGGCGTGCCGGTGTTCCGCGAGGCGAACCACTTCGTGATCCCGTCGGGCGCGTGGTCGGTCGTCGAGGCCTGCAGCGGACTGCGCTACCTGATCGCGTCGTTCATGATCGGCGTCGTCTACGCGGCCATCGCCTACCGCAGCCCGTGGCGGCGTGCCGCCTTCATCGCCGCCTCGATCCTGGTGCCGATCCTCGCGAACTGGCTGCGGGCCTACATCATCGTGATGATCGGACACCTGTCGGACAACCGGCTCGCGGTGGGCGTCGACCACCTGATCTACGGCTGGGTGTTCTTCGGGCTGGTGATGGGCCTGCTGTTCTGGATCGGCTCGACGTGGTCGGAACGCGAGCCCGCATCCGCGGAGGACGTGCCCGCGCACCCCGCCCACGCCACCCACGCCGCGCGGCCGGCGGCGGCGTTCTTCGTCGCCGCGGCCGCCGCGGTCGCCGTGGCCGTGCCGTGGCGTCCCGTGTTCGCGTCGATCGAGCGTCCGCCGTCGGCGGTCGTGCCGCAGCTCGCGCGGCTGGCGGGCGGCGGCGGATTCGTGCCCGCGGAGCGCGAGGCGCCGGCGTGGACGCCGAGCTACAAGGGCCAGGCGGCAGTGCTGCGCCAGTCGTTCGAGCGCGACGGCGCCGCCGCGTGGCTGTACGTCGCGTACTACCGCAACCAGGCGAAGGGACGCGAACTCGTCACCTCCGGCAACCAGCTCGTCGGGATCGCCGACCACCGCTGGCGCGAGGTCGAGCGCAGCACGGCCACGGTGACCTTCGACGGCCGCGACGCGCAGGCGCGGCGCTCCACGATCTCCGGCCCGCGCGAGCGCCTCGTCGCCTACAGCCTGCTGTGGGTGGACGGGACGCTGACGTCGAGCGAGTACGCCGCGAAGGCGCTGCTGTCGTGGTCGAAGCTGCGCGGCGGCGCCGGCGACGCCGCGCTGGTCGTGGTCTACGCGCGCGACGACCGGTCCGCCGACGTGGCGGCGGCGGCGCTGCGTGCGCTGTCGCCGGAGCTCGCGACGATGCTCGCGCAGGCCCGGGAGCGGCGGTGAGCGCGCCGCGCCGCATCGTGCACGTCGTCTACAGGCTCGCGGTCGGGGGCCTGGAGAACGGGCTCGTCAACCTCGTCAACCGGCTGCCCGCGGAGGCGTGGACGCACACCATCGTCGCGCTCACGGACGTCGACGCGGCGTTCGCGCGCCGCATCGTGCGCGACGACGTCGAGCTGGTGGCGCTGGGCAAGCGCCCCGGGCACGCGCTGCCGCTGTACCCGCAGCTGTGGCGGCTGTTCCGCGACCGGCGGCCCGCCGTCGTGCACACGCGCAACCTCGCGCCGCTGGAGACGATGCCGGCGGCGTGGGCCGCCGGCGTGCCGGCGCGCGTGCACGGCGAGCACGGCCGCGACGCGGAGGATCCGGACGGCCGCAACGTGCGCCGCCAGCGCATCCGCCGCGCATTCCGCCCGTTCGTGACGCACTACGTCGCGCTGTCGCCCGACCTCGCGCAGTACCTCGCCGGACCGATCGGCGTTCCGCCGTCGCGCATCGCGCAGATCTACAACGGCGTCGACGTCGTGCGCTTCGCGCCGGCGCGCGCCCGCGAGCGGATCGCCGGCTGCCCGTTCACGGACCCGAACGAGTTGATCGTCGGCGCGGTCGGGCGTCTCGACCCGGTGAAGGACCACGCGACGCTGGCGCTCGCCTTCGCCCGCGCCGTCGCCGTGCGGCCGGACCTCGGCGCGCGGCTGCGGCTGGTGATCGTGGGCGACGGCCCGCAGCGTAGGCGCGTGGAGGAGATCGTCGCCGCGGCCGGGCTGGGCGCGCGCGCGTGGCTGCCGGGCGAGCGCGACGACGTGCCGCAGGTGCTGCGCGGCCTCGACGTCTTCGTCCTGCCGTCGTTCGGGGAAGGCGTGTCGAACACGATCCTCGAGGCGATGGCCACCGGCCTGCCGGTCGTCGCGACCCGCGTGGGCGCCAACGCCGATCTCGTCACCGACGGCACGAGCGGGACGATCGTGCCCGCGTCCGACAGCGAGGCGCTGTCCGCCGCGATCGTCGCCTATGCGGACGACCCCGCGCGCGCCGCGGCGCACGGCCGCGCGGCCCGGCAGCGCGCCGAGCAGCAGTTCAGCCTCGACAGGATGGTGGAGCGCTACCACCGGCTGTACCTGGAGGCGGCGGGCGAGACGCGGACCCCTACGCGCGACGCCGTCGCGGCGGGCCGCTGAGCGAAAGGCGCGCGCGATGTGCGGGATCGCCGGCCTCTTCGACACGCGCGCGCGGCGCGACGTCGACCGCGCGCTCCTCGACCGCATGAACGAATCGCAGCGCCACCGCGGGCCGGACGGCGGCGGCCTTCACGTCGAGCCCGGCGTCGGGCTCGGGCACCGGCGCCTCGCCATCATCGACGTCGCCACCGGCCAGCAGCCGCTGTTCAACGAGGACGGCAGCGTGGCGATCGTCTTCAACGGCGAGATCTACAACTACCGCGAGCTCATCCCGGAGCTCGCCGCGCTCGGGCACGCGTTCGCCACCAAGAGCGACACCGAGGTCATCGTCCACGCGTGGGAGGCGTGGGGCGAGGCGTGCGTCCAGCGCCTGCGCGGGATGTTCGCCTTCGCGCTGTGGGACCGCAACCGCGAGACGCTGTTCCTGGCGCGCGACCGCCTCGGCGTCAAGCCGCTGCACTACGCGCTGCTCGACGACGGCACATTGCTGTTCGGCTCGGAGATGAAGGCGCTGCTGGCGCACCCGGCCCTGTCCCGCACGATCGACCCGTGCGCGATCGAGGAGTACTTCGCGCTCGGCTACGTGGCCGAGCCGCGCACCGTCTTTTCGGGCGCGCGCAAGCTTCCGCCGGCGCACACGCTGGCCGTGCGCCGTGGCGAGCGGCTGCCCGAGCCGCGCCGCTATTGGGATCCGCGCTTCACGCTCGACCGCGCGCTCGATCCGCGGGAGGCGTGCGACGAGCTGACCGCGCGGCTCGACGAGTCCGTGCGGCTGCGCCTGATCTCGGAGGTCCCGCTCGGCGCGTTCCTCTCCGGCGGCGTGGATTCGAGCGCGGTGGTCGCGTCGATGGCGCGCGTGTCCGCCGACCCGGTCAATACCTGCGCGATCGCCTTCGCCGATCCGGCGTTCGACGAGTCCCGCTACGCGCAGATGGTCGCGTCGCGCTACGGCACCCGGCACTTCGTCGACCGCGTCGAGAGCGACGACTTCGACCTGATCGACGAGCTGGCCCGCGTCTACGACGAGCCCTACGCCGACAGCTCGGCCATCCCGACCTACCGCGTCTGCCAGCTCGCGCGCCGGCACGTCACCGTCGCGCTGTCGGGCGACGGCGGCGACGAGAACTTCGCGGGCTATCGCCGCTACCGGCTGCACCTCGGCGAGGAGCGGCTGCGCCGGGCGCTGCCGCAGTCGGTGCGCGGCGCGTTGTTCGGCGCGCTGGGCCGCGCCTACCCGAAGGCCGACTGGGCGCCGCGCTTCCTGCGCGCGAAGTCCACGTTCGAGGCGCTGGGCCGCGATTCCGTGGCGGCGTACTTCCACGGCGTGTCGATCCTGCGCGACGACATGCGGCGGCGTCTCTTCACGCCCGCGTTCCGCCGCGAGCTGGGCGGCTACGGCGCGGTCGAGGTGTTCCGCCGCCACGCCGCGGACGCCGGCACCGCGGATCCGCTGGCGCTGGTGCAGTACCTCGACCTCAAGACCTACCTCGTCGGCGACATCAACACCAAGGTCGACCGCGCCAGCATGGCGCACTCGCTCGAAGTCCGCGAGCCGCTGATGGATCATCCGCTGGTCGAGTGGCTCGCGAGCCTGCCGTCGTCGCTCAAGGTCCGCGACGGCGAGGGGAAGTGGCTGCTCAAGAAGGCCATGGAGCCGCGGCTGCCCGACGAGGTGCTCTACCGGCCGAAGATGGGCTTCGCCGTGCCGCTCGCCCGCTGGTTCCGCGGTCCGCTGCGCGAGCGCGTGCGCGACGCGCTGCTCGGCGAGCGGCTGGCCGACACCGGCATGTTCGAGCGCGTCTGCCTGCGGCGCCTCATCGACGATCACCAGTCGGGCCTGCGCGACCACAGCGCGCCGCTGTGGACGCTGCTCATGTTCGACGCCTTCCTGCGCAACACGGTCGACGCGGGCGGCCGCGCGGCGGCGCTGGAGCGGGCGGCATGAAGCGCTTCGCGGCAACGGGGTCAGAGCCGTTCTTCGCCGGTGCAGCCGTGGCTTCGTACGGCGACCGTTCGGCGAAGAACGTCTCTGACCCCGTTGCCGTCGCTGACCCCTTTCGGTGACGGCGATGCGCATCCTGCACGTCCTCGACCACTCGCTGCCGCTGCACAGCGGCTACGCGTTCCGCACCGCGGCGATCCTGCGCGAGCAGCACGCGCTCGGCTGGGAGACGCTGCAGCTGACCACGCCGCGACAGCAGGCCGGCGACGACGTCGAGCGGGCCGGCGGGCTCGTCTTCCACCGCACGCCGCTGCCCGGGTCCGCGCTCGCCCGCGTGCCGCTGGCTGGCTACGCGCGGGAGATGGCCGCCACCGCGGCGCGCATCGGTGCGCTGGCGGCATCGTTCCGGCCCGACGTGCTCCACGCGCACTCGCCGGTGCTCGACGTGCTGCCCGCGCTGCGCGTGGGGCGCCGGCTCGGGCTGCCGGTCGTCTACGAGCTGCGTGCGCTGTGGGAGGACGCCGCCGTCGACCACGGCACGACCACCGAGGGAAGCGCGCGCTACCGCGCGTCGCGCGGCGTCGAGACGTGGGCGCTGCGCCGCGTCGACCACGTGACGACGATCTGCGAGGGCCTGCGCGCGGAGATCGTCGCGCGCGGCATCGCGCCCGAGCGCGTGACCGTGGTGCCCAACGCGGTGGACGTCGCCGCGTTCCGTTTCGCGCAGCCGGCCGACGACGCGCTGCGCGCCCGGCTGGGCTTCGCCGGCTGCACGGTCGTCGGCTTCGCCGGCTCGTTCTACGCCTACGAGGGAATCGACCTGCTGATCGACGCCGTGGCGCGCCTCGCCCCCGCCCACCGGCGCCTGCGCGTGCTGCTGGTCGGCGGCGGCCCGCAGGAGCGGGCGCTGCGCGCGCAGGCGATCGAGCAGGGACTGGGCGACCGCGTCGTCTTCAGCGGCCGCGTGCCGCACGACGAGGTGCAGCGCTACTACGGGCTCATCGACGTGCTCGCGTATCCCCGCCACCGGATGCGCCTCACGGAGCTCGTCACCCCGCTCAAGCCGCTGGAGGCGATGGCGCAGGGCCGCATGCTCGTCGCCTCCGACGTCGGCGGCCATCGCGAGCTGGTGCGCGACGGCGACACCGGCTTCCTGTTCCCGGCCGGCGACGTCGCGGCGCTGGCCGCGGTGCTCGAGCGCGTGCTCGCGGCGCGCGAGCGCTGGCCGGAGGTCGCCGCCCGCGCGCGGCGCTTCGTCGAGACCGAGCGGACGTGGGCGTCGAGCGTGGCGCGCTATCGCCCGGTCTACGAGCGGCTGACCGCGACGCACGCGGCGCCCGCCGCCGCCCACGCCTGAGGCGGCGTCATGTGCGGCATCTACGGCTTCCTCCAGCTCGACGGTGCGCCGGCGCAGGCCGCGCAGCTCGACGCGATGGCGGCGCGGACCGTGCACCGTGGTCCCGACGACGAGGGCCGCCACGTCGACGGCCCGCTGGCCATGGGCATGCGCCGGCTGTCGATCATCGACGTGGGCGGCGGCCACCAGCCGCTGACCAACGAGGACGGCACGCTGTGGCTGGTCGCCAACGGCGAGATCTACAACTTCCGCGAACTGCGCGCGGAGCTGGCGTCGCAGGGCCACCGCTTCCGCACCGGCTCGGACTGCGAAGTGCTGCTGCACCTGTACGAACGCGACGGCGACCGCTTCCTCGACGCGGTCAACGGCATGTTCGGCTTCGCGCTGTGGGACGCGCCGCGCCGGCGCCTGCTCGTGGGCCGCGATCGCCTCGGCGTCAAGCCCGTGTACGTGGCGCGCCACGGATCGCGCCTCGCGTTCGCGAGCGAGGCGAAGGCGCTGCTCGCCATGGACGGACGAAAACCTGCGCTCGATGCGTCGGCCCTGCGCGCCTACCTCGGGCTCGGCTACGTGCCGGCGCCGCAGTCGATCTTCGCCGGCGTGCGCAAGCTGCCGCCGGCGACGCTGCTCGTCGCCGAGGCGGGCCGCGTCGACGAGCGCGTCTACTGGACCCTGCCCGCGGCGGTGGACGCCGGGCGCAGCGAGGCGGACTGGGTCGCCGCACTGCGCGAGCGCCTCGAGAAGTCGGTGGCGATGCAGATGGTGAGCGACGTGCCGATCGGCGCGTTCCTCTCCGGCGGCATCGACTCGTCGGCGGTCGTGGCCTTCATGGCGCGGCACACCGGCCATCCCGTCAAGACCTACGCGATCGGCTTCGACGGCGGCGCGGCGGAGGCGTACTACAGCGAGCTGCCGCACGCGCGCGCCGTCGCCAGGCGGTTCGGGACCGAGCACCACGAGATCGTCGTGCGGCCGGACGTCGTCTCCCTGCTGCCGAAGCTGCTGTGGCACATGGACGAGCCCGTCGCCGACTCGGCGTTCGTGACGACCTACCTCGTCTCCGAGTTCGCGCGCCGCGAGGTCACGGTGATCCTGTCGGGCGTGGGCGGCGACGAGCTGTTCGGCGGCTACCGGCGCTACCTCGGCAGCCACTACCGCGCCCGTCTCGACCGCGTGCCGCGGCCGCTGCGACGCGCCGCCGCGGCGCTCGCCGACCGGCTGCCGGCCGACCGCCATTCCCCGCTGCTCGACGCGATGCGCCTCGCGCGCGGCTTCCTCGCCACCGCCGAGCTGCCCTTCGAGGAGCGCTACCGCAGCTACCTGGACGTGTTCCCCGAGCCGGCCGTCGCCGAGCTGCTGCGCGTGCCCGCGACCGACGAGCGCGACGCGCTGGGCGAGGCGCTCGCCGCGGCGGCGTCCTCCGACGAGCTGAACCGCATGCTCGCCGTCGACGCTGCGACCCAGCTCCCCGACGACCTGCTGCTGCTGACCGACCGGATGAGCATGGCCGTGTCGCTGGAGTGCCGCGTGCCGCTGCTCGACCACGAGCTCGTCGAACTGGCGGCGCGCATGCCGGCGTCGGTCAAGGTGAAGGGCGGCCGGCTCAAGCACGCGATGAAGGAGGCGCTGCGCGGCGTGCTGCCGGACGACATCCTCGAGCGGCGCAAGCGCGGCTTCGGTGCGCCGATGGGCGCGTGGCTCAAGCGCGAGCTGGCGAGCGTGCTGCGCGAGACGCTGTCGCCGGAGGCGATCGAGCGCCGCGGCTGGCTGCGCAGCGCGCCGGTGGCGCGCCTGATCGCCGACCACGAGGCGAGCCGCGTCGACGGCACCGACCGCCTGCTCGCGCTGGTGAACCTCGAGCTGTGGGCGCGCATCTACCTCGACGGGCGCACGCCAGCCGACGTCACCGACGGGCTTCGTGCGGCGGTCGCGTGAAGATCCTCTACGTCTGCCACCGCTTCCCGTATCCGCCCCGCCGCGGCGGCAAGATCCGGCCGTTCAACATGATCCGGCACTTCGCGCGCTCGCATGAGGTGACGGTGTGCTCGCTCGTCCGCTCGGAGGCCGAGGCGCGCGAGGGCGAGGGACTCGCCGCGCACTGCGCCCGCTACGAGATGGTGCGCGTGCACGATCCGCTGCAGGCCCTGCGTATGGTCGCGCGGCTGCCCACGCCGGTGCCGTCGTCGTTCGGCTTCTTCCACTCGCAGGCGCTCGCGCGCCGCATCCGCGCGGCCGCCGCGCGCGAGCGCTTCGACCTCGCCTTCGTGCACTGCTCGTCGGTGGCGCGCTACGTCGAGGACCTCGACGTCCCGAAGATCCTGGACTTCGGCGACATGGACTCGCACAAGTGGCGCGACTACGCGCGCGCGAAGGCGTTCCCGCTGGCCTGGGGCTACGCGCTCGAGGCCTGGAAGCTCGGGCGCGAGGAAGCGCGGCTCGCGCGTCGCTTCGACACGTGCACGGCCACCACGAAGGCCGAGTGGGAGGCGCTCGAGGCGCTGGGCAGCGGCACGCCGGCCGACTGGTTCCCCAACGGCGTGGACGGCGAGTACTTCGCGCCGTCGACGGCCCCGTACGATCCCGACCGCATCGTGTTCGTCGGCCGCATGGACTACTATCCGAACCAGCAGTGCATGGCGGAGTTCTGCGCGTCGGTGATGCCGATCCTGCGCGCGCGCCGCCCCACGGTCACGCTGGCCATCGTCGGCGCGGACCCGTCGCCGGACGTGCGCAGGCTGGGCGAGCAGCCGGGCGTCGCCGTGACCGGCTCGGTCCCCGACGTGCGCCCGTACCTGCACGAGGCCGCGCTCATGGTCGCGCCGCTGCGCATCGCGCGCGGCACGCAGAACAAGATCCTGGAGGGCATGGCCGCGGGCCTGCCCGTCGTCACCAGCCCGGTCGCGGCCGGCGGCGTCGACGCGGCCGCGCCCGAGCACCTGCTCGTGGCCGACGGGCCGCAGGCGTGGGCCGACGCCATCCTGCGGGTGCTGGAGCATCCGCACGAGCGCGCGCGGCTCGCGCACGCCGCCCGGGCGCGCGCGCTCTCGCACCATGCGTGGCCGGCCTCGATGCGGCGGCTCGACGGCATCGTCGAGCGCTGCCTCGCCCGCGGACGCCTGCCGGCGCCGGCGACGGCCCGAGGCGCGCAGTCGCAACCCAACCGAACCGAGAAGGAAACGATGTGAGGATCAGCATCTTCGGCCTGGGCTACGTGGGGGCCGTGTCGCTCGCCTGCCTGGTGCGCGACGGCCACGACGTGGTCGGCGTCGACGTCGATCCGGCCAAGCTCGACCTCATCCGCGCCGGCAAGACGCCCGTGGTCGAGGAGGGCATGGTCGACCTGATGGCGAGCGTGGTCGCGTCCGGGCGCGCGCGCGTGACGGCGGACGCGCGCGAGGCCGTCCGCGACAGCGAGATCTCGCTCGTGTGCGTGGGCACGCCGTCGGCGCCCAACGGCAGCCAGGACCAGTCCGCGATGCTCGCCGTGGCCCGGCAGATCGGCGAGGGCATCGGCGCCAAGTCGGGCGAACACGTGGTCGTCTTCCGCTCGACGCTGGTCCCGGGCACGGTCGAGGCGCAGCTGATCCCGATCCTCGAGCAGGCCTCGGGCCGCAGGCACGGCCGCGACTTCTTCGCCTGCTTCCAGCCCGAGTTCCTGCGCGAGGGCAGCGCCATCCGCGACTACGACAAGCCGCCGTTCACCATCGTCGGGGCGGACCACGACGCGCCCGTCGCGGCGCTGCGCACGCTGTTCGGACACCTGCCCTGCGAGTTCCAGCGCACGAGCATCCGTGCGGCCGAGACCGTCAAGTACTGCTGCAACAACTTCCACGCGCTGAAGATCACGTTCGCCAACGAGACCGCGCGGCTTTGCGAGGCGCTGGGCGTGAACCCGTTCGAGGTGATGGACCTCGTGTGCAGGGACCGCCAGCTCAACATCTCGCCCGCCTACCTGCGCCCGGGATTCGCCTTCGGGGGCTCGTGCCTGCCGAAGGACCTGCGCGCCACGACCTACCTCGCGCGCACGCACGACGTCGAACTGCCGCTGCACGCCGCCATCCTGCCGTCCAACCGCGTGCACGTGGAGCACGCGATCGAGAAGGTGATGGCCACCGGCAAGCGCCGCGTCGGCATGGTCGGCCTCTCCTTCAAGACCGGCACCGACGACCTGCGGGAGAGCCCGCTGGTGGCGCTCGCCGAGCACTTCATCGGCAAGGGGCTGGCGCTGACCGTCTACGATCCCGAGGTCCACCTGTCGAACCTGCTCGGCGCGAACCGGCGCTTCATCGAGCAGCACGTGCCGCACATCGGATCGCTGATCCGCCGCGACCTCGCGGAAGTGGTGCGCGACAGCGACGTGCTCGTCGTGGGCCTGAACGACGCGAGGACGTCGGAGGCGCTGCTGGGCCTCGTGCGCCCGGACCAGGTGGTGATCGACCTCGTCGGGCTGCCGCGGCGCGGCGCGGGCGACGTGCGGGGGCTGTGCTGGTAGCCGCGTCGATCGCGCCGGGCGTCGCGCTGGCGGCCGTGGCCTGCGCCGCGGCTTGCGCCTGGCTCGGCGCGCTCGTGTGGCCACCCTCCCGCGCGGTGCGCGTGCGCAACGCCTTCCTGCTGCGCCGTGGCGCGACCGCGGATTTCGACTGGACGCCGCAGCGCGTGCCGCCCGGGTTCGCCCTCGAGCGCGGTCCGGTGCCCGCGCCGATCCGCGAGGCGGTCGCGGCCGCGGGCATCGGGCGCGTCGAGGGCGACTGGGCGCGGGCGCTGGCGCTCGAGACGCTGCTGGTGAAGCACGCGCGCCACGGCGGCGCGATCCAGGCCGACCTCGCCACGACGTGGCGCGGCATCGTCGCCGGCCGCGGCTACTGCGCCGACTACGTGCGGGCCTACCTCGCCGCCGCGTTCGCGGCCGGGCTCTTCTGCCGCCAGTGGGCGTTCTCCTTCGACGGCTTCGGCGGGCACGGGCACACGGTGGTCGAGGTGTGGGACGCGCAGCGCGGCGCGTGGGCGTTCCTCGACGTGCACAACAACGTCTACGCGGTACGCGCCGGCGACGATGTTCCGCTCGACGCGCTCGCGCTGCGCGACGCTGTGGCACGCTCGGTCGCGGAAGTGGAGTTCCGGCGCGCCGGCGACGGCCGCCTCGGCTGGCCGCACTTCGATAAGCTCGCCGACTACTACCGCCGCGGCAGCCGCGAGTGGTACCTGTGGTGGGGCAACGACGTGGCCAGCCGCGACCGCGGCGGGCGCTGGTCGCATCGCCTGCGCAGCGCGCTCGGACGCCTGCCGGCGATCGTCGCCCTCGTCACGCCGGACAACGAGGTCGCGGTGACGCGCATGGAGCGCCTGCGCGGCCACGTCCGCCTCGCCGCCGCGGCGGTCGTGGGCAGCGTGCTGCTGCTCGCCGGGCAGATCGCTCTCCACGACGATTCGGCCCATGGCTGATGGCGCGACGACCGCGCGGCGGCGGGCGCTCGCGCCGGTCCACCGCGCGCCCGCGTGGCCGCGCTGGCTGTTCGCGGCGCTGTCGCCCGCCGGGGCGCGCGCGCGGCTGTCGATCCTCATCTTCCACCGCGTCCGCGAGGTGCGCGATCCGCTGTTCCCGTCGGCGATCACCGCGCCGGACTTCCGCGAGCGGATGCAGTGGCTCCGCGACTGGTTCAACGTGCTCCCGCTGCTCGACGCGGTGCGTGCGCTGCAGCGTGGCACGCTGCCGGCGCGCGCAGCGTCGATCACTTTCGACGACGGCTTCGCCGACAACGCCGAGGTCGCGCTGCCGATCCTGCGTGACCTGGGGCTGCACGCGACGTTCTTCGTTGCCGCAGGCTTCCTCGACGGCGGGCGCATGTGGAACACCACGCTCGTCGAGGCCGTGCGGGCGGCCCGGGGCGACGAGCTCGACCTCGGCGACCTGGGGCTCGGCCGCCACGCGATCGCGTCGATCCCGGCGCGGCGCGCGGCGATCGCGGCGCTGCTGCCCGCGCTCAAGCACCTGCCGCCGGACGAGCGGCAGGCGAAGGTCGACGCCGTCGCGCAGCGCGTAGGCGGCGCCCTGCCGGCCGACCTCATGATGACTTCCGCGCAGGTGCGCGAGCTCTCGGCCGCCGGCATGGGCATCGGCGGCCACACGGTCTCGCATCCGATCCTCGCCGCGCTCGACGCGTCCAGCGCGATGCGCGAGATCGCGGAAGGACGCGAGACGCTGCGTGCCATCGTGCGCCAGGACGTGCCGCTGTTCGCCTACCCCAACGGCCAGCCCGGCGGCGACTACCGCGCCGCACACGTTGGAATGGTGCGCGACGCCGGGTTCGAGGCGGCCGTGTCCACGGCCCACGGGGCGGCGCGTCAGGGTGCGTCCCTCTTCGAGCTGCCACGCTTCACGCCGTGGGCCGGCGGCCCTGCGAAGTGGGCAGGCCTGTTCGCGCGCAACCTGCGTACACCCATCCGCTGCGCGCCGTCATGAGCGTCGCGGCCCTGACCGCCGACGCTGAGGCGTCGCCGATGCCACAGTCGCTGGTGCTCGTGGGCCCGCTGCCGCCGCCGTCGGGCGGCATGGCCAACCAGACGCGCCAGCTCAGGAGGCTTCTGGAAGCGGAGGGGTGCCGCGTGACGCTCGTGCAGACGAACGCGCCGTACCGGCCCGCGTGGATCGGCGCGGTGCGGGGACTGCGCGCACTGGTGCGGCTCGCGCCCTACGTGCGGGCGCTCCGGCGATCGGTGCGCGGCGCCGACGTGGTGCACGTGATGGCGAATTCCGGATGGGCGTGGCACCTGTTCGCGGCACCCGCGGTGTGGACGGCGTCGCTGCGCGGCGTTCCGGTGGTCGTCAACTACCGGGGCGGCGACGCCCCGGCGTTCCTCGCGCGCCAGTTCCGCCTCGTGCGGCCGACGCTGGCCCGCTGCGCGGCGGTGATCGTGCCGTCGGGGTTCCTGCAGGAGGTCTTCGCGCGCCACGGCGTCGCGACGACCATCGTGCCCAACGTCGTCGACCTCTCCGCGTTCCGCCCGGCCCAGGCGCGTCCGGAGGCGCCGCACCTGATCGTCACGCGCAACCTCGAGGCGGTCTACGACATCGGCACGGCGATCCGTGCCTTCGCGGTCGTCGTCCGCACGCACCCGCAGGCGCGCCTGACGATCGCCGGCTCCGGCCCCGAGCGGGCGGCGCTGGAGCGTCTCGCGGGCACGCAGGGCGTCGCCGAGTTCGTGCGCTTCACCGGGCGGCTCGACGTCGCGGCGCTGCCCGCGCTGTACGCGTCGGCGACGGCGATGCTCAACCCGGCACGGATCGACAACATGCCGAACTCGCTGCTGGAGGCGATGGCGAGCGGCGTGCCGATCGTCAGCACGAACGTCGGCGGCGTGCCGCACCTCGTGGCCGACGGCGTCACGGCGCTGCTGGTGCCACCCGGCGATCCGCAGGCGATGGCGCATGCCGCGCGGCGGGTGATCGACGATCCGCACCTCGCGGCGCGGCTCGCCGACGCCGGCGCCGCGGAGTCGAAGCGCTACGCGTGGGGCGCGGTCAGGCCGCGGCTGCTCGCTGCCTACGCGTCGGCGATGCGCGGCGCCGGGCCGGTCGCGACGGCGGCATGACGGTCGCGATGGCGGAGTCTGAGGTCCGGCTCGACGGTCCCGGCTGGGTACGCCACGGGGCAACGCATGCGCGCGGCTACGCGCACCTCGACGCACGCTTCCTCGACGCGGCCGCGCTCGCCGAGCGAGTGGAGGGCTGCGAGACCGACGACGCGTGGGCGGCGCTGCTCCCGCGGCTGAACGGGTGCTTCGCGCTGGTGAGCGAGCGCGGCGATCGGGTGCTCGCGGCCGTCGATCGCCTGCGCAGCATCCCGCTGTTCCACGCGGTGCCCGCGTCGCGCGCGCTGGTCGGCGACGACGCGTCGTGGATCGCGGCGCAGGCGGGCGACCCGCCGATCGACGAGGAGGCGGAGGAGGAGTTCCTGCTGACCGGCTACGTCACCGGCGCTGGAACGCTGCGCAGGGAAGTGCGCCAGCTGGAGGCCGGCACGTGGCTGCGCTGGCCGCGCGCCGCGCCTGCGCCTTCGATCGCGCGCTACCACGCGTTCGCGCACCGCGATTTCCTCGCCGAGGACACGGACACGCTGGTCGAGCGGCTGGCGGCGCTGCACGAGCGCGTCTTCCGCCGCCTGCTCGAAAGCGTCGCCGGCCGGCCGATCGTGGTGCCGCTCTCCGGCGGCTACGACTCGCGGCTGATCGGCGTGTCGCTGCGCGACCTCGGCGCGCGCGACGTCCTCTGCTACAGCTACGGCGTGCCGGGCAACTGGGAGTCGCGCATCAGCAAGGAGCTCGCCGACCACCTGGGCTTCCGCTGGACCTTCGTGCCCTACGACCACGCGCGCTGGCGCGCCTGGGCGGCCACGCCCGAGTTCGCGGGCTACCTGCGCACGGCCGGCAACCTCGCGTCGGTGCCGCATGTCCAGGACTGGCCCGCGGTGCGCGAGCTGACGGGACAGGGGATCGTGGAGCCCGGCAGCGCGATCGTGCCGGGGCACTCGGGCGACTTCCTCGCCGGCAGCCACATCCCGAAGGCGTTCGTCGGCCGCGCGCAGGTGACGCGCCGCGACGTGCTCGACGCCATCCAGTCCGCGCACTACTCGCTGCGGGACTGGCCGGAGCGCGCCGGCGTGCGCGAGCGCGTCGACCGCCGCATCGAGGCCATCGTGGGACCGGTCGCCGACGGCACGCCGGAGCAGGCGGCCGACGTGTTCGAGCGCTGGGACCTGCAGGAGCGGCAGGCCAAGTTCATCTGCAACGCCGTTCGCGTCTACGAGCAGTTCGGGTGCGAGTGGCGGCTGCCGCTCTTTGACGCCGAGCTGATGGACTTCTGGGCCCGCATCCCGGTCGACCTGCGCGTCGGGCGCGCGCTGTACTTCGCGTTCGTCGAGCGGCGCCAGTCGCTGCCGATCACGCCGGCGAACACCGACTACGGCCGGGCGATGCGCACGGCCGTGCGCACGATGGACGCACTCCGGCTGCGTCCGCTCGCCTACCGGGCGCGGAGGGCGCTGCGCCGCGCGCGGTGGCGGCACGCGTACGCCAGCGCGCCGCTCGCGTGGACGGGGCTCGTCGACCCGGACGAGTTCGGACGCAGCTACACCGGGCGCGAGATCATGCACTCGTACATGGCAGTGCGCTGTCTCGACGCGCTGCGCTGAGCCCCGGGGAAAGCGCGTCGCGCCTCCACGGGTTGCGCGGAGCTCCTTCGCGCGGCCGTCATCCCGAAACGAGAACGGGGCCTCGCGGCCCCGTTCGGTGCAAGAACGGCACTCGCGTCAGTGCGCCTTGTAGAACCACATGTGCGTCTGCTGGCGGCCGAACGCACCGCCGGAGAACGCGACGCGTCCGTCGGGGAGGCTGGTGACGGCGTTGCCGATGAAGTTGCCGTAGGGCGGAACGGTCGTGTCGACCGACCAGGTGTCCGTCGCGGGGTCGTACACGTAGATGCCGTGGAGCTCGCCCTCGGGGCCCGTGTGGAACGGCCACACGATCTTGCCGTTGGATGCGCCCAGGCGGGACTCCTTCACCTCGATCTTCCGGCTTCCCACCGGCGGCGGCGCGAGATCCTCGAAGATCAGGTTGTCGAGGTGCCAGCGCCAGAACCGTGGCGTCTGGTTGTTGCCGTCCGTCGAGTAGCCGACGACGTAGACGTGACGGCCTATCGTCGCGTACTTGCCTCGCGTGAAGTAGTGCGCGCGATAGTTCGGGTCCGACACGGGCGGCTGGATGCGAAGCGGGATGTCCGCCAGACGCGCGAGCGTTCCGACGTGCCAGCGGCGCACCGCGAGTCCCTTGCCCGAGTCCAGGAGCACGACGATCTCGTCGCGCACGGCGTCGTAGATGCCGCCGTGGAGGCTGCCGGAGCTTTCGCCGTAGTTGCCGAACAGTCCGAGTTCCTGCGTATAGGCGTTGGTCGCAGGATCGAACCACCAGGCACCCTTGGAGTACTCGCGGATCGGCGCCCCTGCCGCCTCGTACGGGTAATAGAGTCCCGGCCAGATGAGGAATCGATTGCGGCCGGGTACCCACTCGAAGCCCGCGCCATCCTGCAGCGCGTGCGGTGCGGGACGCGACGGATAGACGGGAGCGCCGACGTCCTGGCGCCAGCTGCCGTCGACGAGGCTCATCGACCAGGTCCCGTCGGTTGCCGAGTGCAGCCAGTCGCCGCCCTGCACGTAGAGCCTGCCGGTGGCCGGCGAGTACGCGAGGTTGGTGTGCTTGCTGCCGTTGACCGACGAGTGCGGCACGTTGCGGTCGGCGGGAAGCGGGAACGACGTGATCGTCCCCAGTGAGGTCACGACGGGTGCCGGCGCCGTGGTCCCGGGAGTCGGTGGCGGGGCCGGCGGCGGCGTCGTCGCCGGCGGGGGCGGCGTCGTCGCCGGCGGCGGGGGCGTCGTGGCTGGCGGAGGCGGCGCCGATCCGAGGTTCGCCGGGGCCTTGTACGCCCACGTGGAGGCGTTGTAGTTGCCGTTCTGCGTGTGCAGGATCACCTGCCGGCGGACCGGGTCGTACACGAGCGAGTAGCCGACGTACGTGTTGTCGGTGGGCACGAAGTCGTTGGAAGCCGCGCTCGCTGCTTTCATCCACGTCATGCTGCCCAGCGGAAGAAGCCACGTTTCCCGATAGGATCCCGGCGTCGTGTCGCCGCCGGCGAGGCGCGGCGACGACGCCCACCCGACCAGTGCGTCGACCGAAGCGTCGTAGACGTATTGCGTGAGATCCGGCGGCGGCGTGCCGCTGGGGGTCAGCTTCTGCCAGCCCGTCAGCGTCAGCGGGAGCGCCCAGACGGCGCCGTCGACGTCGACGTACAGAATGCGGTTGCGTCGCGTGTCGAGCGTGCTGCGCCACGCGGTCATGCGCGAGGCCTCGGTGCCCCACGAGGGCCCGCCGCTGACCGGGACGGTCGTCATGGTGTTCGCGACCGGGTCCACCGAGAATGTCGACAACGCAATGCGCTGCCAACCTCCGAACACCACGAATCGCTTGCCGGCCGGGTCGAAGATCATCGCGGCCTCCGACCCCGGCGTGCGCCCGGACATGGGGTGATTCACCCACTGCTGGGTGGCCGGATCGTAGTAGTTGACGCCGACCAGTTGCGAGCCGGTGCCGGAGCCCAGCCACACGCGATCGTTGACCGGATCGTAGGCGAGCACGCGGTTGTGCACGCCGCCGCCGATTCTCGGTGTCAGGCGAGTCCAGCGCCCGGTGGCCGGGTCGAACTGCGTGAGCTCGCCGTTCCACGAGTGCCCGTACGCGACGTTGCGCCGCGTGTCCCACGTCAGGTTGTACCAGGAGTGGTTGTCGACCTCCGTTCCGGCGGCGTTGCTCGTGTCATACCTGACCCAGGTACCGGGCGCCGGGGCGGGCACGGCAGCAGGCGGCTGCCCGGGCTTCGTGGCGGTGACCGTGCGGGTCGCGGTCGCCGACCGGCCGCGCGAGTCGGTGACCTTCAGCGTGACCAGGTAGTTGCCGTCCGCGTTGTAGGTCCACCGGGCCGTGGGCCCGCTCGCGATGCCGCCGTCGCCGAACGACCACGCGTACGAGGCGATCGCGGCGCCGTCGGCGGCGCTGGCCGTGCTGCCGAAGTCGAAGGTGTCCGGGGCGATCGTCACGACAGCGATGGTAACCGTGGGGGCGGAGGGCGTGACCGGCGGCGAGCCGGCCGTCGCCGCGACGGTAGCGCTCGCCGTCGAGACGCCCCCCTTGCTGTCGCCGACGGTGAAGCGCACCGTGTACGTGCCGGATGCCGCGTACGTGTGGGTGGACGCTGCACCCGACGCGCTGGTTCCATCGCCGTGGTCCCACGTGCGCGAGACGATCGTCGCGCCGCTCGCCGGCGTCGCCGTGCCCGTGAAGGCGAAGGTGGCGAGGTCGTTCTGCACGTAGGCGATCGCCACCGCCGGGGCGAGCCCGCCCCCGGCCGCCGGCGTCCCGGTGGGCGGCGGTGCCGCGGCGGCAGAGACCGCGCAGAACGCGACGCTCTCCGGTCCATAGCCTTCGGGGACGTAGCCTGCCGCGATCATCTGATCGCGGACGCCGGCATCGGCGGTGTAGCGGTGGTTCGCGTCGTGCCGGTTGTTGAACAGCCGGTAGACCGCGACCGAGCCGGCCGCACAGGCGCCCGAGCGCGTATCCGGCAGTGCGATGCGGAACACGTTCGACGACTCGTACAGCCAGTGGGCCCCGAACCGCTGCGCCACCGAGCCGCACTCCTCCGGGGAGGCGGAGTAGAAGTGCGAGTCGAGTCCCGCGTCGGGACGGCCGTAGAAGCGGCAGACCGGACTCGCGCCGGCAGAAGGCGTCGCAGGCGGATACGCGGTGAAGGCGAACCCGGTGCGGCGCCAGCCACGCGTGGCGCCGCTGTCGAGGGCCTGCTGCTCGGCCTCGCTCGCCGTGATGAAGTAGTGGTCGAGCCCGGCGTGGTGGTATTCGATGACGGTGACGGTCGCGACGTCGGCGGCCGCTCCGGCCGTGGGGGCGACGATCGGGAACGGGGCCGCGATCGACGCGGCGAGAAGCACTCGGAGGAGGCGGAGCATCGAGGGGACCCTTGCGGAAGCTTGCGCGGGCCGCGGTGCTGCGCTCGAGTTACGATCCTGGACTTTGATCCGCGCAGTCTTATGCCAACGGCATGAATGCTGTCAGCATAAAACATGCCGTTGTCATTGACAACCCGGGCCGTGCCGGACGCGGTGTCGTGGAGCGGATTGCAGCGGGGTGCCGCCGGAGGGCGCGGACAACCCGCCTTTTCTTTCAGTGTGTTGGGACGGGCTCGTCGGCGGGGGGGCCAGCAGCGCACGTCCGCGCCACGGGCGTTCCCGCCGGTGCAGGTGACGCGGAGCGTCGCGCCGGACGCCCAAGGCGGTCACGCGTGTTTCCTACAACAAGATTGCTGGTCCGGCGTACCCTACGGGCGAGACGGACCGGCGCCTTCGTGTCGAGCAGCTAGCGGGTTGCCTTCGTCCCCGCGCTGCCGGCGACGAGATCCCGATAGATGGACTCGACGCCCTCGGTCACCCGTTCCCAGGCGTAACGCTGCATCGTCTTCTGACGGCCGTGCTCCCCCATCCGGCGACGCAAGCCGGGGTCGCCGACGAGGCGCATGATCGCGCCGGCCAGTTCGCCGGCGTCGTCGGGCGCAGCCAGCAAGCCGTCGACGCCTTCGTCGACGACGCAACTCACCGCGCTGATGCGCGAGCCGACGACGGGCTTGCCGCACAGCCATGCCTCGAGGTACACGCCGCCGAAGGACTCGGCGATCGACGGCATGGCGAAGACGTCGCACGCATCGAAGATCGACGCCTTCTCGGCGTCGGCAAAGCCCCCGGTCAGCGTCACCCGTGCACGCTCTTCCGGTGACAGTGCGTCGAGCATCTGTTGGACGGGGCGATCGGCCTCCGATCCGGGGGCGAAACGATGCCCGGCGAGAAGCACAAGGACGTCCGGCGCATCGCGCCAGACGCGCCGCATGGCGTCGAGCAGCCGCGTGACGCCCTTGTCGACCTGGAGGCGCGCCACGTAGCCGACCACTACGCGATCGCCCAGCCCGTACTTGGCGCGGACCGCCCGACCGTCGCGCTGCGCGAACGCCGCCGGATCCACCCCCACCGGAACGGCGAAAGCGCGGGGGGCTGGCAGGCAGTGTCGCTCTACGTACGCGCGCTCGTACGGGGTGCTCGCAATGACGGCATCGCAGCGCGACAGCAATCGCAGAACGAGGGGAGAACGGCTCCACGCGTGCTCGGTGTGCAGCAACGGCCGCACGGCGAGGGGGACGTGAAGGCGTCGCGCCAGCCACGAGAACTGCAGCAGCAGCGCCTCGTGCTCGGCGCTCATCACCATGATGATGTCGGGACGCAGGCGCGCCGCGAAGGACAGCGCACCGGGCCACCACGGTCCGTCCACGAGCGCGCGGTACTTGTCAGGGCCGAGCACCCGGTACGTCCCCGGCACGCGTGCGATCCACGACGTCACGGGTCGCAAGCCGTTGTAGCGATGGACCTCCACGCCGCCGACGGTCTCGCGGTCGGGGAGCGTCGTGTCCAGACGCTTGCTGGCGCCGCCGGCCAGACGGCTCGTCACGACCGTCACGTCGTGGCCACGCGCCGCGAGGCGTTCCGACAGCGCGCGGATGTGGCGCTGCAGTCCGCCGACCGAAGGGTAATAGTAGGGAGAGACGTGAAGGATGCGCATGCTGTCGCGGATCAGGACTGCCGGAACGCACGGTGGAGGTGGGCGAATCGAACGCGCCCGCGCCGCGCGTCGCGGCCCGCAGCGTGCAGGCCGGAGCGTCGGGCAGTTGCACGCACGCTCCGACGTTGCCGCTCTCCCGTCAATCCCACGAGGGTGCCCACGACGGGTCGATGATGCGCCGGTCCTTGGGCAGCGCCTCGATCGCCGCCACCTCGTCGGCACCGAGCCGGATGTCGAAGATCTCGGCATTGGCGATGCAGTTGCGCTCGCTCGACGCCTTGGGGATCGCCGCGACCAGCGCCTGCGAGACCAGCCAGGCGAGGGCGACCTGCGCTGCGGACTTGCCGTGGCGCGCGCCGATTCGCCGGAGGACGGGGTCGCGGGGCACGAGGCCGCGGGCGAGCGGGCTGTAGGCGACGAGCGCGATGCCGGCGCCGCGCATGTACGGCAGCAGCCGGGACTGCGCGAGGAACGGGTGGTACTCGACCTGGTTGCAGAGGGGCGTGACCCCGCACGTCTCGATCGCCTCGCGCAAGTGACGCAACGTGAAGTTGCACACGCCGATGTGGCGGACCTTGCCGGCGTCACGCAGCTCGGCGAATGCGGCCAGCGTCTCCTGCAGCGGCACCTGCTCGCTCGGCCAGTGGATCATCAGCAGGTCGACGTAATCGGTCCGCAGGCGGGCGAGGCTCGCCTCGAGGGCCGGCCGGACATGACGGCGGCCCAAATGGGCGTGCTCGAGCTTCGTGGTGAGGAAGACGTCGCTGCGGGCCACGCCGGCGGCCGCGATGGCCCGCCCCACGTCGTCCTCGTTGCCGTACGCCTGCGCAGTGTCGAGGTGGCGATAGCCGAGCGCGAGCGCGATCCGCACCATCCGCCGGCACCGCCATCCCTGCAGTCCGCTGGTGCCGAAACCGAGCACCGGCAACGCGACGCCCTGGACGTCCATCCTCGGGATCGTGCGCGGCGTCCGCGTTCTGAACAGGTTCATCGTTTCGGTTTGAAGTGGACAGGTGCGACCGCCCGGCGTCTGGCGCGGGGCGCGTGCCAATACCGCGTCAGCCGGACCGGGATGGTAGGGTATCCTGCCCGGGCGCACTGCACGAACGGACGAATTGCACCCCATGCCCACGACGCCGAGACCTCCAGCTCAGCTCGAGTGGAGGCGTCGCAAGACGGTCCTCGTCTCCGAAGCGTCGGCGCTCGGCATGATCGGCGCGATCCGCTCGCTCGGTCGGGCGGGGTACCGCGTGCACGCGTGCTCGTGGGACGCCGACGCGCTCGGGCTTCGGTCCAGCTACGCGGAGCGGAGCGAGGTGCATCCGCCGTACGCCGATCCGGCCTTCCTGCCGTGGCTGCTCGACTACGCCGACCGTCACGCGATCGACGCGATCCTGCCCAGCGAGTCGTTCCTCCTCGCCATCCGCCCCGCCTACGACCGCATCGCCCCACGCATGCCGATCGGCCCCGACGAGGCCACGGTCTACCGCTGCTTCTCGAAATTCGACGTCGTCGAGCACTTCCAGCGCGCGCCCGCCGGATCGGGCATCGCCGATCACCTGCCCGAGTCGCTGCTCTGGCGAAGAGGCGATCCGCTGCCCGGCGCGGAGCGGCTGGCGGCGCTGCGCCGTCCTGTCTTCATCAAGGCCGACGGCGTCCAGGGCACGGCGCGGCACAAGGGCACCATCGCACGTGCGAAGACGGCGGAGGAGGCGGCGCAGGCGGTCGCGCGACTTGCGAACGACTACTCGGCCATCCTCGTGCAGTCGTTCGTGCCCGGCACGCGCGTGGTCGCCGACTTCTGCATCTGGAAGGGTCAGGTCCGGTCGCGGTCGATGATGGAGGCGCAGCACGAGAGTCCCCACTACGGCGGCATCTCGACGCTGCGCACGACGACCTGGGACCAGGCCGTGTGGGACGACGCCGAGCGCAAGCTGCGCCATCTCGGACTCGAGGGCGTGGCGATGATGGAGTACCGGCGCGACACGGCTACCGGAGAGTTCAACTACATCGAGATCAACGCCCGCTACTGGACCGGGATCCACGTGGAGATGGGCGCGGGCATCGACATTCCGACGCTGCAGATGGACGCCTTCTTCGACCGTCCGCAACCCGTGCCCGATCCGCGCACGCCGCGGATCCCGTACCGGTACACGGTGCCCGGCGAGATGGGCTATCTCGGGTCGCTGCTCAAGGACCCGTCGGTCGGGGCGGCACGCAAGGCGAAGGCCATCGCCGAGTTCGTCGCGCTCGGGCTGGACCCGCGGGTCAAGTCCGACTTGAGCTTTCCCGGCGATCGCAAGCTCTGGTTCCTCGCGCTGTCGCGCTACGCGCGCCAGCTCGCGAAGTAGCGCGGCCGCGGCGCAGCGTCGCGCACCCGAGCGCCGGGCCGGACGCCCGGGGCGCATCGACGGTCGCCGCCCTGCGTGGCGCCAGCGTGGGGCAGGATTCCCGTGGTCGACGTCCGTCAGATGCGGTAGCCGAGCCGTCGCACGAGTTCGAAGAGGCCGCTCATCTCCGCTTCGAACTCGAGCGGCGTGATCCGCTCCGAGTCGAGGAAACGCGGCAGCTCGAAGCGGTGGTGGCGGCGGCGCGCGAAACCGCCCTTCGTGGTCGTCGCGCTCCGCATGCCCAGCGCGTCGAGCCAGGGCCACTGTGCCTCGTCGTAGTGCCCGCTGGGATAGCAGAAGTCCACGAATGGCCCCGGCGCGATTCCCTCGAGCGCACGGCGGTTGTCCTCGATCTCGGTCATCGCCGCGGCGCGGTCGCCGGGCGGGAACCGGTGCCGGTGCGTGTGGAGCTGCACGTCCACGCCCTGCGCCGCGAGCGCGCGCAGTTCGTCGGCATTCGCGAAGGCGAACAGACGCCGGTCACGCAGCGCGGCGACATCGACGCCCGCCCATTCGCACAAGCGCTCCAGAAGCTGCTGGCGCGTCGCCGCGTCCGGCAGGCTGTCGGCGTGGCGGACGAGGAGGTCGAGCGCAGCTTTGCGCCGTGCCGGTTCCGCCAGCGCGAACGTGCCGGCGAGCCCCGGCGCCACCGCGGCGAGGTCGAGGTCGCGCGGGCCGGCCTTCCACAACGCGTACGCGGCGGCGACGTTGAACACCTGCGCCTGCCTGGCGGCGTAGTACGTCGCCACGTAGAACGTCGCGGGAAAGCGATGGCGTGCGAGGATGGGCGCCATCACCGTGGCCGTGCCGACCCAGCCGTCGTCGATGGTGATGACCGTGGCACCGTCGGGAAGGCTCCCGTCGGCGAGTCGGTCGAGGGCGTCGCCGAGCGGCAGCACCGGGTAGCGCTGCTCCGCGAGGAACGCCATGCGGCGCTCGAACGTCGCTCCCGTCATGAACAGGCCCGGGCTGAACGCACTTTCGTCGGCGACCGCGGCGCCGTGGTAGCAGAGGATGCGCAGGTCTCCCCGGGTGAGGCGGCGCGCGATGCGGAACGCACCGAGAGCCTTGGCTATGCGCAGCAGGGCGCCGAGCACGCGTCTCTTCATGCGCGCCTGCGTGCTGCCGCCGCGCCGCCGCCTGTCACCGTGCGCACCGCAGGTCGTCGCACGTCAGCATCCGCTCGACGAACTGCTGGACGACGACCGCCGGCCGCTCGCGCTCGATCAGCGGCTCGGCGAGGCGCGTGCCGTCGACGCGCACCAGGCGCCGGACGCGCGACGCGATGAACGGCGCGAGGGCGGTGTTGAACGAGTCCTGCTGCATGAACACGACCGGTCCCGCGCACGTCGGGCACTCGTGGACCTCGAGTCCACGCGGCAACGACCCCGGGTCGAGCTTGCGAGACGGGTCCGGCGCGTCCGGCCGCCACTCGACGTACGCCTCCGGGAACCGGTCCTCGAGCGCCAGCATGCGCGCGAGGTCGCCGCCCGGGCCGGCCCTGATGGCGAACGCGCCCGGCAGCGGCGTCGCCGGGATCTCGGGAAACCACGCGTGCAGGCGCGCCAGCAACGCCGCGGCCGCGACGTGGGCGCCGGCGTCGTTCCAGTGCGTGTCCGTCCGGTGGTAGACGCGCTCGCGGCGCTTCGCCTCGAGCAGCGGCGCGCGCAGGTCCAGCACCTCGACCGACGAGCGTGCGGCCAGGTGGCGCAGCAGCTGGTCGAGGCGGCTCTCGCTTCTCACCGGATGGAGGGCGGCCGGCATGTGCTCCGGGTAGATCGTCTCCTTGTTGGGAGCCACCACGACGAGGTAGCGGATGCCGCGCTCGGCCAGCCAGCGCTGGCGCCGCTCGAGGTCGAGCCGCCAGCGCTCGAGGTCGGCCGCGGTGAACGGCTTCACTGCGCGGAAGTAGTCGAGCGAGTCGTCGGCGGCGTAGTAGAGGAAGCCCTCGCTGCCCACGACGGCCTTCGCCGACGGCGACGCGCCGAGCGCCAGCTTGGCCACGCTGTGCGCGCGGATCATGTACCAGCGGAACGCGAACGAGTCGTTCCACCACCGCTCGAAGCGCGCCGGGAAGCTCGTGAGCGACCATCCCCAGCCGGGACCGGTCAGGCGGACCGTCGGGAACGGGGCGGGCCGCCGGTTCTCGGTGAGCGCGAACGAGCCCTCGCGCGGCAGCAGCTTGCCGGCGAGCGGGAGCGCGATCGCGACCAGGAAGACCGCGATCAGGACGCCTTCGAGCACCCGGCGGAGCGCCGCACTGGTCAACCGATGCGCCTCAGAAGCGGAAGTAGATGAAGGGATTGTAGGTTCCCGCCGCGATCAGCAGCGAGCACGCGAACAGGATCGCCGAGAGCGCCGCGACGCCGAGCACGCCCGCCGTCGCCTGCGCCATGCCGGGGCGCAGGCGGTCGACGTTCGAGCGGAGTGCGGAGAGCACCGGCGCCGAGCCGACGATGCCGGCGAGGAGCGCGAGCAGCGTCGGCACGTCCACGAGCATCGCCAGCGAGTGCTCGAGCCCCGTCGCCGGCGACGCCCCCGCCATCGCGCGCAGGAACCCGGCGGCGTCGCCGAACGTGTCGGCGCGGAAGAACACCCAGGCCAGCATCACGAACAGCAGGACGTACGCGTGGCGCAGCGCCGCCGGCCAGCGCTGCAGCAGGCGTGCAAGGCCCATGCGCTCGAGCACGAGCGCGAGCCCGTGCATCATGCCCCACGCGACGAAGGTCCAGCTCGCCCCGTGCCACAGGCCGCACAGCAGGAAGACGATGAAGAGGTTGCGATAGACCCGCGGCGCCGACACGCGATTGCCGCCGAGCGGGACGTACAGGTAGTCGCGGAACCAGGTCGACAGCGAGATGTGCCAGCGCCGCCAGAACTCGGTCACGCTCTGCGCGACGTACGGATGGCTGAAGTTCTCGAGGAAGCGGAAGCCGAGCATGTGGCCGAGCCCGATGGCCATGTCCGAGTAGCCCGAGAAGTCGAAGTAGATCTGCAGCGTGTAGCAGACGAGCCCGAACCACGCGACGGAGGCCGTGAGCTGGTCGGGCGGGATCGAGAACACGAGGTCCGCCTGCACGGCGAGCGTGTTGGCGATCAGCACCTTCTTGCCCAGCCCGATGACGAAGCGCTGGACGCCGTAGGCGAAGCCGGCCCGCGTGACGGAGCGCTCCGCGATCTGCGCGGCGACGTCGTGGTAGCGGACGATGGGGCCGGCGATGAGCTGCGGGAACAGCGCGATGTAGAGACCCAGATCCAGCGGGTTGCGCTGCACCGCGACCTCGCGGCGGTAGACGTCGATGACGTAGGACAGCGCCTGGAAGGTGAAGAACGAGATGCCGATCGGCAGCGCGATGCCCGGGAGCGGCAGCGGCTGCGCTCCCGCCGCGGCGAGCGCCGCGTTGACGTTCGCCGTGAGGAAGTCCGCGTACTTGAAGACGGCGAGCAGGCCCAGGTTCCCGGCGACGGCGACGGCGAGCAGGCGCCTTCTCGCACCGGTCGCGTCGGCGCGAGCGATCCACAGCGCCAGCAGGAAGTTGAACGCGATCGAGCCCAGCATCACGACGACGAAGCGCGGCTCGCCCCACGCGTAGAAGACGAGGCTCGCGCCGAGGAGCCAGAGGTTGCGAAGGCGGCGCGGCAGCAGGAAGTAGCCGGCGAGCGTCACCGGCAGGAACAGGAACAGGAAGATCGCCGAGCTGAAGACCATGCTGCGCGATGCGGGTCAGCCGAACGCCGGGGTACAAGCCGCCGGCGACGGCGTCACTCGATGCGAAGCGACCAGCGGAGCCCCGCGGCACGCTTGGCGCGGAGCAGCGGCCGGCGCAGCGCGGCGGGCAGCATCGTGAAGGCCAGCGCCGCCAGCGTCGCCGGCGCGAAGCGCTCCCGCAGGCTCTCCGCGAAGTGCGCGCGCGCGCCGGTCGCGTCGCCGCCGCGCAGCGCGGCCATGCCCATGCGGTAGAGCGCAACGGGCCGCGCGCGGCGGAAGTAGTCGACGCTCCCGGGCGGGTAGGAGGCCGGCGACGCGCGCACCTTGTCGCCGATGCGGATGCGTTCCTCCATCAGCGCCCGCGCCCTGACCAGCGAGGCGTTGCCGCCCCAGCGGTACGACAGCACGAGGCACTCCTCGATGGCGATGCCGCGCCAGCGGCTGAGAAGCCGCATCCAGCACTCCGCGTCGTCGCACAGCCGGAACTGCTCGTCGAAGGCGCCCACCTGCTCGAGCGCCTCGCGGCGCACGAGCGTCGTGGACGGGGAGACGAAGTTGAACCGGACGACCGCTTCGGCGAGCTCGGGCGGCAGCAGGAACGCGTGGTCGCCGAGCGCTTCGCGTTCGAGCGCCGCGTACTGGCTGGTGGCGGCGAGGAAGCCGTCCTCGTGGACGGCGCCGTCCGGGTCGAGGATCGTCATGTCGGTGAAGACCATGCCCACGTCCGGGCGATGCTCGATGAGGTCGAGCTGCCGGCGGATCTTCCCGGGCTTCCAGACGTCGTCCTGGTCGAGGAAGGCCACGTACGGCGCACGTGCGGCCCGCAACGCGGTGTTGCGCGCGCCGGAGACGCCGCGATTCTCCTGCACGATCACCTCGACCCGCTCGCCGCACGAACGCGCGATCGCCGCGGAGTCGTCGCGCGATCCGTCGTCGACCACGATGATCCGCAGCGGGACGTCCTGCCGCAGCGCGCTTTCGATGGCGGCACGGATCATCGCCGCGCCGTTGTAGGCGGGCAGGACGACGTCGACGGGCGTCGTGGAGTGCGGCGGAGTCAAGGGTGCACCGTGCCGCGTGCGGGCGACGCGGAAGCATGCCGCGGCTTTGCACCCACCGCAATCGCTTCCCGATAGACGTCCTGCGCGGCACGCCCGACGCGCTCGGGCGCGCACTCGGCCTCCACCGCCTGGCGGGCCCGCCGCCCGATCTCCCGTCGCTCCTCCGTCGGGAGACGGAGCAGGTCGATCAGCGCGCCGGCCACCGCAGCGACGTCGCGCGGCGGCACGACGCGTCCCGCGTCGTGGTCGGCGATCATGCGTGCGACCCCGGTCGTCGACGTCACGACGCAGGGCTTCGCGCACCCCATCGCCTCCAGGACGGCATTGGGAAACACGTCGTGATGGGACGGCAGCACGAAGACGTCGCATTGCCGGTAGAGCCCGACCAGCTCCGCCTGGGGCAGGCTGCCGACGAAGTCGACGCGTGCGCGGGCACCGGAGCGGCCGAGCCGGTGCTCGAGCGCTTCGCGCATCGACCCGCCGCCCGGGGCGCTGCGCGTGTCGTTGCCGGCGATCACGAACCTCGCCCCGGGAATCTCGCGCACGACGGCCGGGATGGCGTCGACGAGTTCCTCCAGCCCCTTCAGGCGCTGCAGGTGGCCGGTGAAGAGGACGGTGGGACCCTCGTCGTCGCGTACCGCTTCGCCGGGGCAGAACCGGACGAGGTCGAGCGGGTTGCGGACGATGCGGAAGCGGGAGGCATCGAGCGCCCAGTCGTGGGCGATCCACTCGGCGAACGTCTCGCTCGAGCACACCATCCGCACCGCCCGGGCCGGCGCCGTGCGCTCGATGCGTTCCTCGATGCGCGCCCGCACCGGTGGTACGGACCGTCCGTCCCAGCGCTGGATCACGCTCGCCGGCCCGCCGAAGCGAACGACGAAAGGCGCGAACGGCGCGAGCGCGAAGCGGAACCCTTCCCCGTAGGCGTCCGGAAAGACGACGAGGTCGAGGGGCCGCTCCGCGTGCAGTGCGCGAAGCGCCGCGTGGGCGGCGAACGACCAGCGCAGCCAGTTGACGGGGACGAGGCGTCCGAGCCGCCACTGCCGCCGCGACTTCAGCGCGATGCCTCGCACGTCGACGCCGGCCTCGCGCAGCCGGGCCGGGGCCCGGGAGGTCGCCACGACGCTCACGTCGTGGCCGAGCGCTGCCATCGCGCGGGCGAGGTTGAACGTGTGGGCGCCGATGCCGCCGCTGCGTCCCCCGGTGAAGGTGGGGTAGTCGCCGGAGACGTAGGCGAGCCGCATGGGCCGGTCGTCCGGGGCCCGCTGCGCCGGCGCGCCGGACGGTGCCGAAGCCTTCACCGGCACGCTTCAGCCCGTGCCCCAGGCGCGGCCGCGTCGATGACGAAGGGACGCACCATCGCGCTCACGCCCGCTCGGGCTCGGCCTCCCAGCGGTGCGGGAACACGAAATGGCCGCTGACCTCGCGCGACGCGACGCTCGGTCCGTCGACCATGAACGTGGCCGCACGGGGACGCATGTCGAGGTAGCGCTGGATCCGGCTGTCCTGGATCGCGACCGTCACGCCGTAGCTTCCGCGCGTGAACAGCACCGGCGAGAGGTGCAGGCGCACGATGCCCGTGCCCTCGTGCCCCTCGAGGCGCACGCCACCCAGCCGCGACGTGATGCCGCCGAGCGGGAAGTCGCGCGCGTCCTGGAACGAGAGCGCGAGCACCGGGTCGTCGACCGGGCGGTCGACGCGGTACTCGACTTCCACGCAGGCACTGTCGCCGTAGGCGAGGACCCCGTGCGAATCCCCCACGGCGTTGCGCACCGTGACCCGCGTGATGCGGATCGGGCTGTCGCCCGGCGCCGCCGCCTCGTCGGCCGGCCCCGGCCGCTGCTTGTAGACCGTGCGCAGGTAGGCCTCGACCGTCTCCTCCGGGTCGCCGTGCGCCTGGATCGTCCCGTGGTCGATCCACAGCACGCGCGACGAGTGCTGCAGGATGCTCGGCATCGTGTGCGAGACCAGCACGATCGTGCGTTCCTGCTCCTTCAGCTCGGCGATCTTGTTGAGGCACTTCGCCTGGAAGGCGGTGTCGCCGACGGCGAGCACCTCGTCGACCAGCAGGATCTCCGGATCGATGTGCGCGGCCACCGCGAATCCCAGCCGCACCATCATGCCCGACGAGTAGAACTTGAGCGGCGTGTCGAGAAAGCTCTCGACCTCGGAGAAGGCGACGATCTGGTCGAACTTGGCGTCGATCTCGCGCTTGCGCATGCCCATGATGGCGCCGTTGAGATACACGTTCTCGCGGCCGGTCAGCGCCTGGTGGAAGCCTGCGCCGACCTCGATGAGCGCGCCGACGCGCCCGCTGGTACGGTAGGTCCCGCGGGTGGGCACCGTGACGCGGGCCAGGATCTTGAGCAGCGTGCTCTTGCCCGCGCCGTTGGGCCCGATCAGGCCGACGGTCTCGCCCTGCCGGATCTCGCAGCTCACGCCCTTCAGCGCCCAGAACAGGTCGTCCTCGTTCGCACGACCGGCGATCCGCCGCCCGAACCGGGCGAGCTTGGCCGCAATGCTTCGGCTGCGGTGATACCCCTTCCAGATGTCGTCGAGCGTGATGGCGGCCGGGGGCATGGTCAGATGACGTCGGCAAACGTGCGTTCGGCGCGCTTGAACGCGGTGTAGGACACGAGAAGGAGCGCGATCGAAGCGACTGCCGCGATGACGAGCGCCGCATGGTCCGGGGGCGTCGCGCGGAGCAGCACGCGGCGGTAGCCGTCGATGATGCCCGTCATCGGATTGAGCACGAACAGCGGCTTCAGCCACTCGGGGACGCTGGTCAGCGAGTAGGCGATCGGGGTCGCGTACATCCAGACCTGCATGATCAGCGGAAGCGCGTGGCCGACGTCGCGGTAGTGGACGTGGACCGCGGACGTGACGAGGATCACGCCCAGCGCGAACACGATCTGCAGGGCGAGCAGCGGGAGGACCCACAACGCGGTCCAGGTCAGCGGGATCTGGTAGAAGACGAACATCCCGGCGAGGATCACCGAGGCGATCACGAGGTCGACCAGCGCGGAGAGGATCACTGCCAGCAGCAGCGTCTCCCGCGGGAACCAGATCTTGCGCACGAGGCCGGCGTTCGCCGTCATCGCGATCGTGCCCTGCGAGATGCACGCCGAGAAGAACATCCAGAAGATCAGCACGCTGTAGCTGAAGATCGGGTAGGGCAGCCCGTCGCTCGGCACGCGCGCGAACAGCGAGAACACGAAGGTGAACACGACCATCAGCGTGAGCGGCTGGATGACCGCCCACGCCACGCCGAGGATCGTCTGCTTGTACTTGGCCCGGATGTCGCGGCGGGCGAAGTTGAGGACGAGGTGCGCGTTCTCGGCGAGTTCTCGCAGGTATTGCATGGGGTGCGTTGGCGGCAAGTTCTGGTGCTTGCTGCAATCCGCAAGTATAGCGTTTGAGGCCTGGCGCGCGGCGCGACACGCCCTGCCGCACGTCGCCTCCGAACGGTCCCTCGCTCGCCGCCCGGTCGTCGAGACCCAGGGCCGCCGGACTGAACACGACAACTTCCGACGAGAGCGCGCCGCGATTGCGTGCGCGGTACACGGCGCGGATACTACGCGCCTGTGCCGGCGCGCGGCTTCCTCGCGCGACCGTCGACGAGCGAACGGCTGACCATGTTCTCACTGCGCGACATCGCACTGACGGCGTTCATCTTCGGGATGCTGCCGATGATCCTCAGGCATCCCGACTGGGGCATCCTGATGTGGACGTGGATCGGCCTCATGAACCCGCATCGCATGACGTGGGGCTTCGCGTACAGCTTCCCGTTCGCGATGATCGTCGGGCTGGTGACGCTGTTCGCCATCTTCATTTCGAAGGAGCGCAAGTACCTGCCGCTGACGCCGGCGGTCGTGGTGCTGCTCATGTTCATCGCCTGGATGTGCGCCACGACTTTCCTTTTCGCGCTGTATCCGGAGGAGGCCCAGGTCAAGCTGATCAAGGTCCTGAAGATCCAGCTCTTCATCGTCCTGACGCTGATGGTCATGCAGTCGAAGGAGCGGCTGCGTGCGCTGATCCTCGTCGCGACGCTCTCGATCGCCTTCTTCGGCATCAAGGGCGGCATCTACACGATCGCCAAGGGAGGGGGCGGCAAGGTCCTCGGCCCGGACGGCGGTTTCGTCGCGGGGAACACCGAGATCGCGCTTGCGCTGGCGGTGACGCTGCCCCTGATGCGGTGGCTGCAGCTGCAGACGGACAACGTGTGGCTGCGGAGGGCTGCGACCGCGAGCATGGTGCTCATCGCCATCTCGATCCTGGGGTCGCAATCGCGGGGCGGCTTCCTGGCAGTCTCGGCCATGGCGCTCTTCCTGGCGCTCAAGAGCCGCAGGAAGGTGCTCGTCGGCGCGTTCATCGCCGTTGCAGCGTTCGCGATGCTGGCATTCATGCCCGCGGCGTGGCACGCCCGGATCGACACCATTGAGAACTACCAGGAGGACCGGTCTGCGATGGGCCGCATCGGCGCCTGGACGTTTGCGGTCAAGATCGCGATCGCGCGCCCGATCGGCGGGGGTGGCTTCGACACCTTCCAGGAGGGGGCGTACAGCCGTTACGCGCCAGAGGAGCGCGCACTCGATTCGCACAGCATCTGGTTCCAGGTGCTGGGCGAGCACGGGTTCGTGGGCCTGGGGCTCTTCCTCCTGCTGTGGCTGACCACGTGGCGCACCGGATCCTGGATCATCCGGAAGTCGAGGAACGACCCCGAGCTGGTCTGGGCCCGCGACCTCGCGGCGATGATCCAGACGGCGCTCGTGGCGTTCTTCGTGGGGGGGAGCTTCCTCGGCCTCGCGTACTGGGACTATCCGTACATCCTGGTCGCCGCGCTCGTGGCGACCAGGGTGGTGGTGGAGCGCCACCTGCGCGAAGCGGCGCGGGCCGAAGCCGTCGCGGGGGCCGATACGCGCCGGCTGCGCCCGCAGGGGTCCTACGTCTGACGCCCCGATCGCGCGTCCACGTGCCGCGCGTACCAGAGCTCCAGCATCATCAGGATCCAGACCATCGTCCCGTAGTACCCCGGATGCTCGCGCAGGCGCCGGTCGAGCAGGTCGTCGACGAACGCGCGCTCCACGATCCCGCGCCGCGCGAGTCCCTGCAGCGCGTCGTGCGACAGCTCGCGCAGCCGCGCGTCGCCCGCCAGCCACGGCCCGGCCGGAAGGCCGAAGCCGTGCTTCCGCTTCGCGATGATCTCGTCGGGCAGGAAGCCGCGCAGCGACTCCTTGAAGAAGTGGCGCAGCTTGCGGCCGCGCAGCTTGAGGTGCGGCGCCAGCTCGGACGACAGCTCCACGACGCGCTCGTCCAGGAGGGGGAAGGCGACGTCGACGCCGGCCAGCTCGCACATGCGCACCACCTTCGGCAGGTCGTTGTCCGCCAGCGTGAACTTGAGGTCGAGCCCGAGCATCCTGTTGATCAGCGTGCGCGCGTGCACGGCGTCCCACCACGCCTGCAGTGCCGCGAGGGGTCGCGCGCGGCTGACCGTGGCCAGGTAGCCGGCGGCGAAGACGTCCTGCGGACCGAGCCGCTCCAGCAGGTTGTAGGACTCATAGCGCGCCGGCATCGGCTCGCGCGCCTGGCGCACGTAGCTCGCGAGCTTGCGCACGAGCGGCGTGCGCGCTGCCAGCCGACTGACGGCCAGCCGGTCGAGCACGAGCGAGCGCAGCGGCGCCGGCACGCGCTCGTAGGTGGACAGCAGCGCCTGGCGTGCATAGCGCTCGTTGCCGCCGAACAGCTCGTCGCCGCCGTCGCCCGCGAGCAGCCGCGTCGTGCCGCACTCCCGGGCGAGCTTGGCGCAGTAGTACGTCGGGACGGCCGAGGCATTGCCGAAAGGCTGGTCGTATTCGGCAGCGATCCTCGGAATCGCGTCGGCGACGTCGGACGGGGTGACGTAGTACTCGTGGTGGTCGGTCGCGAAGCGGCGCGCGGCGATGCGCGCGTAGTGCATCTCGTCGTAGCCCGACGCATCGAAGCCGATCGAGAAGCTCGGCACCGTGCCGCCACGAACCTTGGCGAGGAAGCCGGTGACGGTCGAGCTGTCGGTGCCCCCCGACAGGAACGTTCCGCATGCGGGTGGCGTGGCGGCGGTCGTGACCGCCCGCTCGATGGCGGCGCGGAACCGGCTCGCGAGTGCGGGATCGGACGACCCGGGCTCGTCGAAACGCATCGTCCAGTAGGGACGCGTGGCAGCGCCCCTCCCGTCGACGCGCAGCAGGTGACCCGGCAGCAAGCGCTGCGAGCCCGTGAAGATGGTTCCCGGGCCCGGGACCATGTGGAAGTAGACGTAGTCGTAGACCGCCTGCGGGTCCACGTGCTGGACGACCGAGGGGTGCGCCGCCAGCGCGTCCAGCGTCGGCGCGAACACCGTGGCGTCGCGCTCGCGCCTGTGGACGAGGTTGCGGATGCCCATCCGGTCCACCGCGAGCAGCAGCAGGCTGCGCTCGGTGTCGAGCAGCGCCAGCGAGAAGTCGCCGCGCAGGCCGGCGAGGGCCTCGTCCCCGTCGCGCAGGAATGCCTTGGCGAGCCTGCGGGCCGCGTCGGGCGTCGACGTCGCGTCGTCCGGCGCATCCTCCCAGCGCACGTGCCCCTGTGCGACCACGCGGATCGGGCCCAGCGACACTGCCGCCGTCGTCCCCGGGGGGCCGGCGACGCCGAGGGCGTGGCCGGGGCCGTCGAGGGACGCCTGCTCGCGGACACCGGCCCACGTCACCTGCGCGGCCATTGCGGCCAGCACGGTGCGTGCTTCGCCCCCGGCGTATCCGAGCCAGCCGAAGACTCCGCTCACCGCGCGTCCTCCTCGTCCGCCGCGGCGGGTCCGGGGCGGACGCGATCGCGAACGCGGCGTGCCCACGGCTTGAGCGCCAGCTCCCACGCCGCGCGGGCGCGACCCGCGACGGTGCGCGAGTAGACGGTCACGTGGCCCAGCGCCTGGGTGCCTTCCGCCCAGCGGAACTTGTAGGCGTTGTGCCCGGGCCCCATCCAGTACCGCGCGTAGCCCCTCCCGAACAGTCCCTCGAGGATCGCGTGGTTGAGGTGCGATCCCGGCGAGATGTCCTCGTGCCCGACGCGGAAGTCGGAACGCAGCGCGTGCACCTGCCCGCCGTGGACGAGCTGGAGTTCCGTGGCGAGCGAGACGCCGTCGAGGCGCAGCGACCACAGCGACAGCCACCCGCGCTCGCGGGCGAGCGTGCCGAGGCGCCGCACGAACGCGCCGGGGCCGGGCTGGTCGAGCGTCGTGCCGGTGGCCGCCTTCCAGCTCGCCGCCGAGACCTCGATCGCCTGCGCGAGCAGGGCGGCGGCCCGGGCCTCGTCGCCGTCGCCCGGCGTCAGCCACTCCACCTCGACGCGGCCGGCCCTGCGCAGGCGGTTCGCCGCGAGATTGTTCGCCTTCTTGAGCCGCCGGCCGCGCGACGCGTAGTAGTCGTCCCAGCGGCCGTCGAGCGCCACGAACGGATTCCCCGGGGCCTCCGCCACGCGCGTGGCGAACCCGAGCGCGGCGAAGGCGTCGACCAGCGCCCCGGACGCGATGCCGCCCGGCGGGACGTGCGCCAGGCGCATCGCGGTCCACTGCCCGCGCTGTGCGGCGAGCGCGGCCGCGAACGCGTGCGCCGCCTCCCGGTCGTCGTGCGCCGCGATCACGTCGCAGCACTGGGTGTCGGGCACGGCGACGAAGGCGAGCTCGCGGCGCGGTCCGCCCGCGTCGCGGCCCCGGCGGCACAGCGGCAGGATCGCGCGGACCCTTCCGCCCGGGGCGTGGACGAGGACGTGCAGGTCCGCGGTACCGCGTTGCCACTGCCACGCGGCGTCGTGCCACTCGTGCGTCGCGAAGACGGAGAGATCCGGGCGCTGCGATGCCAGCGCGTTCCACGCCGGGCGCAGCGCCGCAAAATCCTCCTGGGTGGCGACGACGCGGACGTCGTGATCCGCCTTCGTCACGAAATCGAGCGCGGGAGATCCGGCCGCGGCGGGCGCCATGGGGCGTCGACCGTGCTTCGCGGGCCGGCGGTCAACGCGCGCTCGTCGCGGCGGCCTTGCGCGTCCCGGCCGCCGGAACCGCCGCGTCGCCGGTCCATTGCCCGGCCTTCTGCAGGCGGTCCCGCAGCCCGGGGAGCGCCGCGCCGAGGCTGTAGGCCTGCTGCGCGTGACGGTTCGCGCAGGCGTAGTCCTTGAGCTCGATGCAGGCGAGCCCGAGGTTGTAGTGGGCGTTCATCGAGTCGGCGTCCAGCTCCAGCGCACGCTCGTAGCTCTGCCGCGCCTCCCCGTACTTCCTCACGTGGTGGAGGTGCATGCCGTGGAGCACGTACGTGTCCGGCGCCTTCGGGTTGATCGCGATGGCGCGGGCGAAGAGTTCGTCGAGCTCGCAACGGATCTGCGTGGAACGCTCGCACGCGCGCATGGACAGAAGCAGCGCCTGAGGGTGGTTCGGGAAAATGCGCAGGATGAAACCGCACTCGCCGAGCGCCTTGCGGTAGTTGCGCGCATTGAGATTCTTCTCGCACGGGCCGAGGTGGTACTGCTCGACGACCTTGTGCCGGCCGGTCGGCACGGCTGCGTAGTAGTCGTTCGCCGTGTCGTAGTCCACCCCGGCGCGGCGCGGCGGCGTCTGTGCCATGGCGACCGGAATCGCGGCCAGCAGAAGTAACGCTGCGCCCGTCCGGCGAAGGTCCGCTCGTCGCGGCGCGTGCGAAGAAGCGAAGATCATGGCGCGGAAGTATATCGGCTCGGTGAGGAGAAGCTCGCCGCTCGGGCGGCCCCGGCTGCGGACCCAGCCGCCTCGCCGGGACGCGAACGGGTCGCGACGCGCGCCCGCACCCTCGGCCCCACCGACCAGCGCAGCCACGCGAGCGCGCCTGGAAGCGAGGCGCCGTAGACGAACAGCGAGTGCAGCGGCTCGACCGCGGTCGCCCACGCGAGCTTGTGCGGGGTCGAGGGACTGAGGAAGTCGAAGAGCTTCACGTCCGGCTGCTCGAAGCACCAGCGCGCGGTCCACAGCTGCAGCACCTGCCCGGGGGACTGGCTCGCGAATTCGTCGAGGTAGCCGGTCTTGAGGCTCGACATCCGCCCGCCGTGCAGCGTGCACAGCTTGAACGCGATCGTGCGGCCGTCACGGACGATCGCGAGCACGCGCAGCTTGCCGGCGTCGGCGAGCGCGGGGCACGCGAGCCCGAAGAAGCGGCGCGCGTGCGGGCGCTGGCGGATCGCGCTGCCGTTGCGCCCCTTCCAGCCGGAGGCCTCCACGTCCAGCAGCTCCTCGAAGCGTGTCGCGATCTCGCTCCATGTCGCGAGCACTTCGAGGCGCGCCCCGGTGGCGGCGAGCGCGCGCTCCTTCTCGCGCCACTCCTTGCGGCGCGACTTGCTGCGCGACGCGAGATAGGCGTCCCAGTCGCCGCTGCAGTCGATCTGCGGCGCGGACTCTGTCGCGACGACGTTCGCCCCCCGCGCCGCGCCGGCGCTGGCCGCCCGCAGCGCCCGGGACTGCGGCGCGAGGAACGGCAGCTCGAGCGCGGCGCAGCGCAGGTCGCGCAGCATGCGGCGCAGCTCGGGGACCGCCGGCACGCCCTCGCCGCAGGTGTCGTACTGCGGCGTGTACGCATTCGCCGCGCCGATCGCCACGCGCAGCGGCACGCCGCCGGCGCGCCGCGTGCGCACGACGTAGGGAACCGCGTACGCACCGTGCGGCGGCCGCCAGCTCCCGTGCTCGCCGCCGCCGAAGGCCTCCATCCACCACTCGAACCACGCCGGCGACGCGAACAGCGTCGTGGCGTCGTCGGCCCAGCGGGCGGGTGGCGGTGCGGGATCGCGCGGCATGGCGTGACCGGGTGGCGCTGCGTCGCGGACGGAAGCTCGATCGGACATGGCGCGGCCGGCGGGCGCCCACTATAGAACGAATCGGCGGCGCGCCGCCCGCCGGTCGGCCGGCCGGCGGCCCCCTGCGGCGCGATGCGTCGTGCGTGCATGGGCGCTGTACTGGACAGGGCGTCGCGCGGTCGCGCGGCAGGTCACGGCATGCACCCGATCCGCTCGCGCGCGATCACGACGTTGTCGATGTCGAGGTGCATGTCGCGCGCCGGCGGCGCCGTCCCGCCGTGGTAGACGTTCATCCACACGCGCTCGATGCGCACCGCCTCGACGTCGCGCAGGCGCACGTCGTCGCGCGCGAGCGCGAGCGCGCCGTCGACCCACGCGCGCAGCACCCCGTCGCGTGCGCCCGGCGTGTTCAGCCTGACGTGCTGCTCGATGCAGTACCAGCGCTCGCGCTCCAGCACGCCGTGCCCGCCGAGCGTCCACGGCCACTCGTCGCCGAAGCGGCCCTCCATGTCGGCGTGGTAGGCGTAGGTCGCGAGCGTGACCAGGCCGCGCATCGGATTGCCGGGCAGCGGCGCGCGATTGAAGTGGCCGCGCAGCGACCATCCGGCCAGCGGGTCGGCCGGCCGCCCGCCCCAGCCCGCGCGGCCGTAGGTACCGGCGAGGCCCGGCAGCTTGCCGCCGTCGACGTCGGCGATCCAGTCGCGCGCGAAGCGGAGGTAGTAGCGGAACCAGACGGCCTGCGGCTCCTCGCCGGTGCGCTCGGCGAAGCGGAACGACAGATCGAGGCCGGTGTTGCGGCCCTTCGGGATCCGCACGCGCAGCGCGTGACCGCCGATGGGATCGAAGGTCTCGCCCGCGTCCAAGCCGACGCGTTCCGCGCGCCCGACGAACGCGGCGGGACTCCACTTGCGGCGCCAGTCCTCCGACTCGAATCCGGTCGCCATCAGCACCGCGGGGTGGCGCTCGATGCCGGCGTCGCCGGGAAAGGCGGCTGCCAGGCCCGCGCCGCCGTTCTCCCGCACCGCCTCGACGGGCAGTGCGAGCGCGAAGGCGCCGACGTCCAGCCCGTCGCCGTGCCGGCTCCGGACGGCGAGTTCGAGCGTCGCCTCCATCGGCCGTTCGCCACGCAGCTGCGCGAGGTCGAAGGCCAGCACGGCCTGCGCGTGGCCGTGCACGCGCATCGACGCGCGGCCGCCGAGCGTGCGCGCCGTCGAGCAGTCGAGGCCCGCGTCGGCGGTCGCGCGCAGCGCGAGCGGGCCGCGACCGTCGCCGAGGGTCACCAGCAACGTCGGCCGATGCCCGCCGGCCGCAGCCTCGCGCGTGTGGAAGTCGACACCGCCGGTCCCGTCCGTCCGGCGCAGCAGCACGGCGAGCGAGCGTTCGCCGCGCGCTGCCGCCTCGCGCACCATGGCGCCGACCGGCCAGCGGACGACCGCATCCTCCCCCGTGATGCGGGCGACCGCGTAGGGTTGCGCGCCGTGCAGCAAGCGGTCTGCGTCGCGCCAGTCGCCGCCTTGCACGCGCCACGCGAGGCGCCCACCCGCGTTGAAGTGGCGGCACGTCGCGCCGTCCGGACCGTCGTGCAGCACCTGCAACGCGGGCAGCGTCGCGGCGGGGCAGGGGAGCGCCAGCAGCACGCCGACCGCGATCGCCCACGCGCGCCGCTCGCGGCGCCGCGCAGGCCGGGGTCGGAGGAGCCGCCGGGGCATCGTCCGATCATACCGGTGCACCGTGCGTCGCGCGCCGCATCGTCCCCGCGGCGCGGGTGCGATAATCCGCGGCCCGTGGCCGGCGGCCGCCCGCGATGCCATCCGCCTGCGCGAGGTCCTGCGCCCATGGTCAGCGTCTTCATCACCGTCGACACCGAAGTGTGGCCCAGCGTCGAGGGCTGGCCGCACCGGCCGCTGGACGAACGCCACGACGCGGCGCGCGCGATCGACTGGTACCTGTGGGGCGGACGCGGTGTGCAGGCGCTCGGCGTGCCCTGGCAGCTCGACGTGCTCGCGCGGCACCGGCTGCGCGCGACGTACTTCGTCGATCCGATGTTCTCGTTCGCGCTCGGGCTGAGACCCTTGCGCGAGCTGGTCGGCCGCGTCGTCGACGCCGGCCAGGAGGTGGGGCTCCACCTTCATCCGGAGTGGCTCACCGATCCGCGGTGCACGGGCCTGCCGGCCTTCGCGGGTCCGCTGCTGCACCGCTATCCCGAGCACGAGCAGGCCGCGCTCGTGGCGGCCGGCCTCGCGCGCCTCGCCGACGCCGGCGCGCCGCGGGCCGCCGCCTTCCGCGCGGGCAGCTGGGGGGCGAGCCGCGCGACGCTGCGCGCGCTGCGCGGGCACGGCATCCGCTGCGACAGCAGCCTCAACGCGCGCTTCCGGGCGTCGTTCCCCGACCTCGACGACGAGGCCCGCGAGCGCGCGACGCAGCCGTTCGCGATCGAGGGCGTGCGCGAGTTTCCGGTGACCAACTTCATCGACCGCCCGCCCCGGGGCCGGCGCCCGCTGCACGTCTGCGCGGCGAGCCTCGGCGAGTTCCGCGCCGTGCTGGAGCACGCGGCGCGCGAGGACTGGGAGGCGGTCGTCATCGTGCTGCACAGCTTCGAGTTCGTCCGCGTCGACCGCATCGGCGGCGCGGGCGACGCGAAGCCGCAGCGCACGATCGCCACGCGCTTCGAGCGGCTGTGCGCGTATCTCGACGCGCACCGCGAGCGCTTCGCCACGCGGCACTTCGCCGACGTCGCGACGCCGGACGAGGGCGCGGCGACGCATCCGCCGCTGCCGCGGTCGACGCACGCGCGGACCGCGCTGCGCCACCTCCAGCAGCTCGCGTCGCGGTTCTATTGATGGGCGCGCAGGCGCTGCGCTGGGAGCCGGCCCCGTTCACGCTCTCCTACCGGCTTGGGGAGGTGACGCTGTTCCGCAAGCGCTTCGACGCCCTGGTGCTGCGCACGCACTTCCTCGACCTCCCGGCCGATCCCGCGCGCACCGCCCCGTCGCGCGAGCGCTTCGGCGGGGGCGTGAGCGTCGTCGTCACCCGATCGCAGCCGGTGGCGGGCGACCTGCCGCGGGTGAGCGCCGACGGCGGCGTGCTCCGCTACGTGTTCGCGCGCTACACGCGCTTCCACACCGACCTCTCCGGCGACTTCGACGGCTACCTCGCGAAGTTCGGCGGCAAGACGCGCGGCACGCTGCGCCGCAAGGTGCGCAAGTTCCTGGATGCCAACGGCGGCGACGCGATGCGCGAGTACCGGCGACCGGAGGACGTCGAGGAGTTCCTGCGCCTCGCGCGGCCGATCTCCGCGCTGACCTACCAGGAGAAGCTCTTCGACGCGGGGCTGCCGTCCGGGCCCGCGTTCGCCGAGGAGCTGAAGGCGCTGGCGGCGCAGGATGCGCTGCGCGCGTGGCTGCTGTTCCGCGACGGCGAGCCGATCGCCTACCTGTGCTGCCCGGCGGCCGACGGCGTCCTGCTGTACCGCTACCTCGGCTACGACCCGCGGCACGCCGACCTCTCGCCGGGCACCGTGCTGCAGTACCTCGCGTTCGAATCGCTGTTCGCCGAGCGGCGCTTCCGCCTGTTCGACTTCACCGAGGGCCAGGGCGAGCACAAGCGCTTCTTCGGCACGCACGAGACCGCGTGCGCCGACATCTGCTACCTGCCCGCGACGCCGGCGAACCGCTTCTGGGTGGGGCTGCACGCCGCCGTCGACGGCGTGTCGGTGGCCCTCGCCGCCACGCTCGACCGCCTCGGCGTCAAGGCGCGCCTCAAGCGCTTCATCCGGCGGCTCTGACCCCTGCCGCGGCGCCGCCGTTGCCGAAGATCGCGCGCCACCACCGTTCGGACATGATCTGCGGCGCATAGCACGGCGGATCCCAGCGGGCGTTCGCCTCGATGACCACCGGGCCGCGCCCGGTGAGCGCGACGTCCCAGCCGAGCGTGCGCAGCTGCGGGAAGCAGCGCTGCGCGGCCGTGACGAGGTCGACGGCTTCGCGCCAGAACGGGAGCCGGAAGCCGGCGAAGGCCGCTCCGGTCGACGGGTGCGCCCCGATGCGCATCAGTCCGGATCCGCTCGGGTGCATCGTCACCGCGGCGGCGAGCACGCCGTCCTCGCGACCGTCGCCGAAGGCGATGAGGTTGCCGGTGGTGCCCATCGAGAAGTTGTCCGAGAGCGTGCGCCCGGCGAGGATCTTCATCATCCAGAACAGGATCGTCACGCCGCCATCCTCGCCGAGCAGCGTGTTGATGCGGACCGTCTGCAGCCCGCGGCGTCCGCAGAACGCGGTCAGCGACGGATGGTCGAACAGGCGCTCCTGCACGATCAGGTCGCTGCCGCGCTCGCCGGACAACGCGACGCCGAGGCCGGCGGCGTCGAGCTGCGTGCCGTCCTCGACGCCGACGAAGGCGTCGCCTTCGCGCCGGAACGCGCGGAAGCCCGAGCCGTAGGCGCCGTCGCGGTCCTTGACGATGAAGTCGGCGGCCGCGTGCCGGGCGAGGTGCGCGCCCCAGGCGGCAGCATCGCCGAGGGGCCGCCCCTCGGCGTCGTGGGGCACGCCGCCGCGCGTCCAGCCGTAGGTCGCGGGCACCGCGATGCCCTCGCGGACGCAGACCCGGTGGAAGTCGTCCTTCGCCTCGGTCAGGTGCTGGTGCGACCGGGGGTTGAAAGCCGCGAGCTTGGCGAGCGAGCGCTCCTTGCTGATCAGCACCGGCAGCGTGGCGCGCACCGCCGGCGCGTAGAGCGCGTAGCCCGCGATCTCCTTGCGCGAGAAGCTGCCGGTCGCGTAGAGGGCGAGCGAGCGGGCGAGCGCCGCAGGGAACGGCACCCCGTGCGCCCGGCTGCCCGCGCGGATCGCGTGCAGGAACCGGGCGATCCGGTTGCCGCTCACGCTCCGCCTCCGGGGGCGACGGGACGGCCGCGGCGCGCGAAGCGCCACTCGAACGGAGCGTCGCGCCAGGGCGTGACGACGCTCAGCGTGGTTCCTGCGCGGTGCCAGCCGGCCTTCTCGCTGACGCGCAGCGACGGCGCGTTCGTCCACCAGATGCGGCTGTACAGCGCACCGAAGCCCCGCTCGCGCATGCGCTCGGCCGTGAGGCGCTTGATCAGCGTCGCGTACCCGCGGCCGCGCTCGTCCGGCACGGTGACGAGGTGCATCGACACCGCGTCGCCGTCCGCGAACCGCCAGAATCCGGCGCGCCGCAGCCGCTCGCCGAACCACAGCCACTGCAGGCAGACGATGCGCGACGTCCGCAGCAGCGCGTAGCCGGACGCATCCCGCCCGCCGTACCACGCGCTCTCGCGGATCTCCTCGTCGCCGCTTTCCGCCACGGTGCGCTCGTCCACTTCCGCCAGCCGCAGGCCGTCGGGCAGCGCCGGGACCGGGGACGCGCGATCGAGTGCCAGGCGCATGACGCGGAAGCAGCGGTAGTCGAACCCGGCCTTGCGCGCGCGGCCGAGCAGGGCGCCGGCGACGCTCACGCCCGTCGTCGTCCCGGGGCGCAGGCGCCGCCCGGCAGCAGCGGGCTTCCGGCTGTCGGACGAACGGCAGGCACTGTGGACGACGTCCCGGGGGGCATGGAAACTGGCGAACGGGGGGCCGCGACGTCCATCGGGCGCCGAGTCTAGCGCACATCGCGCACCCGTCGCGGTGCCTGCGGTCGGGTCTGCGGCCTCGTTGCGCGGTGCGGGCCGCGCGTCGTTCCCCCGCGAGGCGGTTCGCCGTGACGGCCCGATGGTGCGAAGCGATGACGCACATGCGATCGCCTCGCACGCCGGTGGTGCAAGCCGGTCAATTCGACCGACCGTTGTACGCGACAGCGCCGGGCATCGCATACGTTCGTCCGGTCGCCGGTTGCCGGTGCGCATCGTCGAGCGCGCCGGACTACACTTGCGCTTCCGCGCGGCGCCCGTCGGCGTCGCGCGAAAACCAACAACAACGAACACGACGACGCGCACCGGACGGGACACCAGCGTTGCTTCCCCACTCGACTCCACGACCGAACCTCGACGCCGCCACGGCGCGCAGGCGCGGCACGACGGACGCCTGACGTGTTCAGCGCGCTCCGCCAGCACCTCTCGCCGGCGACGATCGCCCAGCTCGCGATCGAGGCCGTGTGGCTGTTCGTCGCCGGCATCGTGGTCATGCAGGTCGCCTCGCACCTCGCCGTCCCGGCGCGCGAGTTCGTCGTCCCCGCATTCGTCTTCGCGCTGCTGATCCTCTCGCTCAACGGGGCCTTCGGCATCTACCGGCGCGCCGAGCAGGTCACCACCACGTCCTACCTGGTGCGGCTGCTGCTCGCGCCGGCCATCGGTGTCCCGCTCGCCTACGTCGCGGCCGAGATCGTGCCGCGCGGCGACGTCTTCCAGCAGAACGTGGGGCTGGTCGTGCTGATCGCGGTGGGCGGGCTGCTGCTGCTGCGCCATGCGCTGCTGCTGCCGCTGATCACCTCGCTGCTGCCGCACCGCGTGCTGGTGCTGGGCACGGGCCCGGAAGCGCGGCTGGTCGAGACGTCGCTCGCCGCGGCGCATCCGCCGGGACTGCGCCTGATGGGATTCCGGCCGGTCGAGAAGGCGCAGGAGACCGCGGTGTCGGCGGGCCAGGTGGTCGGCGCGAGGCAGGGGCTGCTCGACTTCGTGCGGCAGGCGCGCGTCGACGAGATCATCGTCGCCGTCCGCCAGCAGCGGGGCGGCGTGCTGCCGCTGCGCGAGCTGCTCGACTGCCGGCTGCACGGCGTGGAGATCACCGACCTCGCCCGCTTCTTCGAGCGTGTGCACGGCAAGGTGCCGATCGAGCTCGTGAAGGTGAGCTGGCTGATCTACGGCAACGGGTACCGGCAGGGATGGCTTCGCACGTCGGTCAAGCGAGCCTTCGACCTGGCCGCCGCGCTCTCGCTGCTGCTGCTCACGCTGCCGATCATGCTGGTGACCGCGGTGGCGATCCTCTTCGAGAGCGGCGGGCCGGTGCTCTACAGGCAGGAGCGGGTCGGCTACCGCGGCCGCTCGTTCACCGTGTTCAAGTTCCGCAGCATGGTGCACGACGCCGAGAAGAGCGGGCAGGCGCGCTGGGCCGTGGCGCGCGATCCGCGCGTGACCCGCGTCGGCCGCGTGATCCGGCGGCTGCGCATCGACGAGCTGCCGCAGCTCTTCAACGTGCTGCGCGGCGAGATGAGCTTCGTCGGCCCGCGGCCCGAGCGGCCGGAGTTCGTCGACCTGCTGACCGGGCAGATCCCGTTCTACGCGGTCCGCCACAGCGTGAAGCCCGGGCTCACCGGCTGGGCGCAGGTGCGGTACTCTTACGGCGCGACCGTCGAGCAGTCGGTGCGCAAGCTGGAGTACGACCTCTACTACGTGAAGAACCACACGCTCGCGCTCGACGTGCTGATCCTGCTCGAGACCGTGCGCGTCGTGCTGCTCGGGGAGGGGGCGCACTAGGGCCGGAGCACGCGATGGACACGCGGCAGCGACCCTTCGCGCCTGCGGCCAGAGCGTGAACAGGCCCTAGCCCCGCGCGCCGCTCGCCCGTGCCCGGCTCCGGCGCGAGCCGACGCCCGAGGACTCCACGCACCGCCCGACGCCGTGACCGAATCCACGTTCGCCACTGCCGGCCTCGTCAGCTACGGCATCGCCGCGCTGGGCTGGCTGCTGCTCGCCGTGCGCATCGCGCTCGGGCTGCGGGGAAGCCGCCGCGGCGCCGTGCTGCTCGTCGTCGCGCTCGCGACCGCGGCCTGGGCGTTCGCCGGCGCGCTGTTCGCCCAGGCGCCCTCGCGCGGCGCGCAGCAGGCGCTCGACCTGACGGACAGCGTCCGCTACGCGGCGTGGCTCGCCTTCGTCGCCGTGCTCGTCCGCAGTGCCACCGACGGTGCCGCGCGCGGGCGGCTGCCGCGCTGGCTCGAGTGGACGGCCGTCGGCCTCGTCGGCGCGAGCCTGCTGTCGCTGGAGGGCCTGCCGCATGTGACCGCCTTCGCCGGCGACGATCCGCGCGCGGCGTTCGCCCTCGACGTCTGCCTCGCGATCCTCGGGCTCGTGTTCGTCGAGCAGCTCTACCGCCGCGTCCACGCGCAGGCGCGCTGGGGCATCAAGCCGCTGGTGCTGGCGCTGGCCGCGCTGTTCGGGTTCGACCTGTTCATGGCCTCCGACGCGCTGCTGTTCGGGCGCATCGACGCCGACGTCTGGGTCGCGCGCGGCGCGGCGAGCGCGCTCGTGATCCCGCTGGTGGCCATCGCGACCGCGCGCAACGCCGGCTGGACCGTCGACATGCACCTGTCGCGCGAGGCCGTCTTCCACTCGACCGCGCTGCTCGTCTCCGGGGCGTTCCTGCTCGTGATCGCGGGCGCGGGCTACATCCTCCGCTACTTCGGCGGCGACTGGGGGCGCGCGCTGCAGATCGAGCTCCTGTTCGCCGCCGCCGTGTTCGTCGCGCTGGTCGCGACCTCCGGCCGGTTCCGCTCGCGGCTGCGGGTCTTCGTCAGCAAGCACTTCTTCTCCTACCGCTACGACTACCGCGAGGAGTGGCTGCGCTTCACGCGCACGCTGTCGACGGAGAGCAGCGTGCTCGGCGTGCAGGAGCGGGCGATCATGGCGCTCGCCGACCTCGTCGAGAGCCCCGGAGGCGCGCTGTGGCTCGCCGACGAGCGCGCGGGCTTCCGCCCCGCGGCGCGGCTCAACATGCCGGGCGTCGACGCCACGCTCGCCGCCGACGCGCCGCTCGCGCGCTTCCTCGAGCGCACCGGCTGGATCGTCTCGCTGCCCGAGGCCGCGGCGCACGCCGACCGCTATCCGGAGCTGGCGGTTCCCGAGTGGCTCGCGGGGCTGCCCGGCGCGTGGCTGGTCGTGCCGCTGCCGGTGGGCTCGTCGCTGGTCGGGTTCGTGGTCCTGCTCGACCCGCGCTCGCCCGTGGAGATCGACTGGGAGGTCCGCGACCTGCTCAAGGCCGCGGCGCGCGCCGCCGCGGCGTACCTGCAGCAGCTGCGGGCCACCGAGGCGCTGATCGAGTCGCGCAAGTTCGACGCGTTCAACCGGATGTCGGCCTTCGTCGTCCACGACCTCAAGAACCTGGTCGCGCAGCTGTCGCTGATGCTGCGCAATGCCGAGCGCCATCGCGACAACCCGGCGTTCCAGCGCGACATGCTGGAGACCGTCGCCCACGTCGTCGGACGGATGAACGGCCTGATGCTGCAGCTGCGCACCGGCACGACGCCGGTCGAGAACGCGCGGCCGGTCGACCTGGCACCGGTGGTCCGGCGCGTGGTGGCCGGCAAGGCGCCGGAAGGCGCGATCGCGCTCGCGCTCGACGAAGGCGTGACGGCGCTGGGGCACGACGAGCGGCTGGAGCACGTCATCGCCCACCTCGTGCAGAATGCGCTCGACGCGACGCAGCGGGGCGGCACGATCCGCGTGGCCGTGCGCCGCGAGGGCGAGCAGGCGCTGCTCGAGGTGGCCGACACCGGCGCGGGCATGAGCGCCGCGTTCGTCCGCGACCGCCTGTTCAAGCCGTTCGAGACCACCAAGGCGTCGGGCATGGGCATCGGCGTCTACGAGAGCCAGCAGTACGTGACGTCGCTCGGCGGACGCGTCGAGGTCGAGAGCGCCGAAGGCCGCGGGACCCGCGTGGTCGTGCGGCTGCCGGCGGGCAACGGCGCGGAGTCGCCCGCCCGCAGGCTGGAGACGGCCGCGTGAGGGCCCGTGCCCGGCGCGCACGCCGGACCGAGATGACACCACCCGAGGAGACCGCCGCATGGCGGATGCACGAAAGCCGCTGCTGATCGTCGAGGACGACCCCGCGCTGCAGAAGCAGATGCAGTGGGCGTTCGACGGCTACGATACCGTCGTCGCCGACGACCGGGCCTCCGCCATCGCCCAGCTGCGCCGCCACGAGCCGGCGGTCGTGACGATGGACCTCGGGCTGCCGCCGCGCCCCGACGAGGCCACCGAGGGCCTCGCGCTGCTCGAGGAGATGCACTCGCTCGCGCCGGACACCAAGATCATCGTGCTGACCGGCCAGTCCGACCGCGCGCACGCGCTCAAGGCGATCGCGCTCGGTGCCTACGACTTCTGCACCAAGCCGTTCGAGCCGGAGGTGCTCGGGCTCACGATCGAGCGCGCGTTCCGGCTGCACGAGCTGCAGGCGGAGAACGCACGCCTGCAGGCGGCGCTCCCGGCGCGCAGCACGGCCGGGCTGATCACGCTCGACCCCGGGCTGCAGCGCGTGTGCCGCACGATCGAGAAGGTCGCGCCGACGTCGGCGACCGTGCTGATCCTCGGGGAGTCTGGCACGGGCAAGGAGCTGCTCGCCCGCGCCCTGCACGAGCAGTCGCCGCGCGCGAGCGGACGCTTCGTGGCTATCAACTGCGCGGCGATCCCCGAGAACCTGCTCGAGAGCGAGCTCTTCGGCTACGAGAAGGGCGCGTTCACCGGCGCGGTGCGCCAGACGCCGGGGAAGATCGAGCTCGCGCACGGCGGCACGCTGTTCCTCGACGAGATCGGCGACCTGCCGATGTCGCTGCAGGCGAAGCTGCTGCGCTTCCTGCAGGAGCGCGTCATCGAGCGCGTCGGCGGCCGGCAGGAGATCCCGGTCGACGTGCGCATCGTCTGCGCGACCCACCAGAGCCTCACCGAGCACATCGCCGAGGGCAAGTTCCGCGAGGACCTCTACTACCGGCTCGCGGAGATCGTCGTCGAGGTGCCGCCGCTCCGTGCACGTCACGGCGACGCCGCGCTGCTCGCGCACGCCTTCGTGCGCCGCTTCGCCGACGAGCACCGCCGCGGCACGATGACGCTGATGCCGGACGCGATCGCGGCGATCGAGGGGCACGCGTGGCCCGGCAACGTGCGCGAGCTGGAGAACGTGCTGAAGCGCGCGGTCATCATCTGCGACGGCCCGACGATCTCGGCCGCGGACCTCGGCCTCGCGCAGACGCCCAGCGAGGCGCTCAACCTGCGCGAGGTGCGCGAGGAGGCCGAGCGCCACGCCGTGCTGCGTGCGCTCGGCCGCGTCAACGGCAACCTGACGCGCGCTGCGGAGATGCTCGGCGTGTCGCGTCCGACCCTCTACGACCTCATCCACCGCTTCGGGCTCAAATGAAGGCCACCCGCGAACGCGCCCCGGCGCGCACCCCCCGACTCCTCCGCCTGGGCGCGGCCGCGGTCCTGGCGGCGGCGCTCGCCGGCTGCGGCGGCAGCGACACCGGCAGCCTGATCGCGTCGGGCCGCAGCTACCTCGAGAAGGGCGACCTGCCGGCCGCCGTGATCCAGCTGCGCAACGCGCGCCAGAAGGCGCCGGACAACGCCGAGGTCCGCTACCTGCTCGGCCGCGCGCTGCTCGCGACCGGCGACGTCGACGGGGCGGTGAGCGACCTGCGCCGCGCCCTGGAGCTCAAGCACCCTCCCGAGCAGGTCCTGCCGCCGCTCGCGCAGGCGCTGCTGGCGGCCGGCGACCACCGCCGCCTGATCCAGGAGATCAAGCCGGACATGGTGAGCGACCCGGCGGGCAAGGCGGACGTCGCGTCGTCGCTCGCGGCCGCACACCTCGCGCGCGACGAGCTGGACGCCGCGCGCGGCTACGCGGACGCCGCGCTGGCGGCGCAGCCGGGCAACGTGCGCGCGCTGCTGACGCGCGCGCAGATCGCCGCGCGATCCAACGACGTGGCGGGCACCGAGCGTGCACTCGACGAGGCGCTCGCGGTAGCGCCGCGCGATCCCGACGCCGTGGTGATGAAGGCCGGGCTGCTCGCGACACGCGGCCAGCGCGACGAGGCGCTGGCGTTGCTGCGCAAGGCCGTCGAGACCGAGCCGCGGCAGGTCGCGCCGCGCTTCGCGATGGTGTCGATGCTCGTCGCCGCCGGCCGCGTGGCCGACGCCGAGCCGGTGCTGGAGACGATGCGCAAGGACGCCGCCAACGACCCGCGGACGCGCTATGCCGACGCGCTGGTGGCGCTGGCCAAGGGCGACGCGGCGCGCTCGCGCGACCTCCTGCAGCCGCTGCTCGCCGCGCCGAACGCTCCGCTGGGCACGCTGTTCCTCGCGGCGCTGGCCAACCTGGAGCTCGGCAACTACGCGGCCGCGGAGGACGCGGCGCGCAAGGTCGTCGCGCAGGCCCCCGGCGATCCCGCGCCGCGACGGGCGCTGGCGGCGATCTACCTGCGCAGCGGCCGCGCGCAGCAGGCGGCCGAGACCGCGGAGCAGGGGCTCGAACGCGCGCCCGACGACGTGGTGCTGCTGCGCCTCGCCGGCGACGCGCGGATGAGCGCGGGCCAGATGCTGCAGGCCGCTGCGCACTACGAGCGGGCGGCCGCGCTGGACAAGCAGGGATCGCAGGCGCAGCTGCGGCTCGCGCAGGTCCGCTACATCACCGGCGATGCGACGCGCGCGCTCGCCGACCTCGAACGGCTCGCGAAGACCGATTCGGCGCAGATCCAGGCCGACCTCGCGCTGGTGGCGATCCACGTGCGCCGCCGCGAGTTCGACCAGGCGCTCGCGGCGATCGCGTCGCTGGAGAAGAAGCAGCCCGGCACGGCGCTCGTCGAGGAGCTCCGCGGCGGCGTGTACGCGGCGAAGCGCGACCTCCAGCAGGCGCGCAGGCACTTCGAGAAGGCCCTCGCGATCGAGCCGACGCGCCTCGCGTCCGCGCGCAGCCTGGCGCTGCTCGACGTGCAGGAGGGCAAGGCCGCCGACGCGCGCGCCCGCTACGAGAGGATCATCGCCGCGGACCCGCGCAACGCGCAGCCGCTGATCGCGCAGGCGGAGCTGCTCGCCGTCACCGGCGCGCCCCCCGGCGACGTGCGCACGCTGATCGAGCGCGCGATCGCGGTCGATCCGGCGGCGAGCGCGCCGCACGTCGCCATGGTCGCGCACCTGCGGCGCAGCGGCGATGCGCGGGGCGCGCTGGAGGCCGCCCGCGCGGCCGTGCGCGCGCTCCCCGAGGACGCGACGCTGCTCGAGGTGCTCGGCGCGATCGAGCTGCAGCAGGGGGAGATCACGCAGGCGCGCGAGACGTTCGCGCGGCTCGTCCAGCTGCAGCCGGCGAGCCCGGGCCCGCTGCTGCGGCTGTCCGAGGCGCACGTGGCGAGCCGCGACTTCACGTCGGCGATCGAGGCGCAGCGCAAGGCGATCGCGCTCCAGCCCGACCACGTCCCGTCGCTGATCGCGCTGACGACCACTTACCTGATCTCGGGCAAGGCCGACGCCGCGCTCGCCGAGGCGCGCAAGATGCAGCGGGACCGGCCGAAGCAGGCCGTCGGCTGGCTGCTCGAAAGCGAGATCCTGGCCGCGCAGAAGAAGCCCGCCGAGGCCTCCGAGTCGATGCGCGAGGCGCTGGCGCGCCAGCCGAACGGCATGCTGGCGGCCCGGACCTACGTGCTGCTGATCACCGCGGGCAAGGCGGCCGACGCGGCGGCCTTTGCCGCGCGCTGGGAGAAGGACCACCCGCAGGACGCCGCGTTCCACAACCTGCTCGGCCAGTACCGCCAGTCGCGCGGCGACGTCGACGGCGCCGTCGCGTCGTACCGCGCTGCGCTCGCCATCGAGCCCGAGAACGTCGTGGTCCTCAACAACCTCGCGTGGGCGCTGAACGAGCGCGGGCGCAAGGAGGCGCGGGAGTACGCGGAGCGCGCCTACCGCCTCGCGCCGCTGAACGCGAGCGTCGTGGACACGCTCGGCGCAGTGCTGATCCGGCAGGGCGAGACCGCGCGCGGCGTCGAGATGCTGCGCGCCGCCACGCGCATCGAGCCGAACGATCCGCGGCTGCGCGTGCACCTCGCCCGCGCGCTCGTGGCGGGCGGCGACCGGGCGGCGGCGCGGCGCGAGCTCGAGGCTGCGCTGAAGGTCGACGCGCGCACGCCCGGCCGCGCCGAAGCCGAGAAGATGCTCGGCGAGCTGTGACCACGCCCTTCCCCGTTCCAGCGCAACGCGGACGACCAACGTGAACGACATCGTCGGCAGCACCCGGCTCGACCCCCCCTCCGGCGGGGACATCGCATCGCAGGTGGTCGCCGTGGTCGGCCTGGGCTACGTCGGCCTGCCGCTCGCCGTGGCGTTCGGCAAGCGCTTCGCGACGATCGGCTACGACCTCTCGCAGGCCAAGGTCGACGCGTACCGGCGCCACGTCGATCCCACCGGCGAGGTGAGCACCGCGGACCTGGCCGCGGCGCGCCGGCTCGAGGTGACCGCCGACGCCGCGGCGCTCGCGCGAGCGGACTTCATCGTCGTCGCCGTGCCCACGCCCGTCGACGAGGCGCATCAGCCGGACTTCGGACCCCTGGTGGGCGCGAGCGAGAGCGTCGGCCGCCACATGAAGCGCGGCGCCACCGTCGTCTACGAGTCGACCGTCTACCCGGGCGCGACCGAGGAGATCTGCGTGCCCGTGCTCGAGCGCCACTCGGGCATGACGTGGAAGCGCGACTTCCACGTCGGCTATTCGCCCGAGCGCATCAATCCAGGCGACAAGGAGCACACGCTGGAGCGCATCACGAAGGTCGTGGCGGGCGACGACGAGGCGACACTCGAGCGCGTCGCCGCCTTCTACGGCGCCGTCGTGGCGGCGGGCGTCTACCGCGCCAGCGGCATCAAGGTCGCCGAGGCCGCGAAGGTCATCGAGAACACGCAGCGCGACCTCAACATCGCCCTGATGAACGAGCTCGCGCTGATCTTCCACAAGATCGGGATCGACACGACGGAGGTGCTCGAGGCCGCCGGCACGAAGTGGAACTTCCTGCCGTTCCGGCCGGGGCTGGTCGGCGGGCACTGCATCGGCGTCGATCCGTACTACCTCACGCACAAGGCCGACAAGCTGGGCTACCACCCGCAGGTGATCCTCGCCGGCCGGCGGATCAACGACGGCATGGGAAAGTACGTCGCCGAGCAGACGGTCAAGCACCTGATCCGGTCGGGCTTCGCGGTCAAGGGCGCCGACGTGGCGGTGCTCGGGCTCACGTTCAAGGAGAACTGCCCGGACCTCCGCAACTCGCGCGTCATCGACATCGTCCACGAGCTCGTGTCCTACGGCGTCAACGTGCACGTCCACGACCCGCTCGCGGACGCGGCGGAGGCGCGGCACGAGTACGGCGTGGACCTCGTCGGCTGGGAGCGGCTGCCGCGCTGCTCGGCGCTGGTCGCCGCGGTCGCGCACCGCGAGTTCCGCGCGCGCCCGCTCGACGACTACCTGGCCAAGCTCGCGCCGGGCGGCGTCTACGTCGACGTCAAGTGCCAGGCCGATGCGGCGGCGCTGCGCGAGCGCGGCATCGTCGTGTGGAGGCTGTGATGGACGGAGGGCAGGCGCCGCTGGCGCTCGCGGCGGCCCGCGCGGCGCTGGCTGCGCAGCCGCGCCGCTGGCTCGTCACCGGCGCGGCGGGGTTCATCGGCTCGCACCTGGTCGAGACGTTGCTGCGACTCGGGCAGGAGGTGGTCGGGCTCGACAACTTCGCGACCGGGCACCGGCGCAACCTCGACGAGGTCAGGCGCGCCGTCGGCGAGCCGGCGTGGCGGCGGCACACGTTCCACGAGACGGACATCGGCGACCGCGCGGCGTGCGCGGCCGCCTGCGAGGGCGTGGACATCGTGCTGCACCAGGCGGCGCTCGGCTCGGTGCCGCGCTCCATTGCCGATCCGCTGGCCACGCACGCGGCGAACGCCACCGGCTTCCTCAACCTGCTGGTCGCCGCGCGCGACGCCGGGGTCGCGCGCTTCGTCTACGCCGCCTCGAGCTCCACCTACGGCGACCACCCGGGGCTGCCGAAGGTGGAGGACGCGATCGGGCGGCCGCTCTCCCCGTACGCCGTGACCAAGTACGTCAACGAGCTCTACGCCGAGGTGTTCGGACGCTGCTACGGGCTGCCGGCGATCGGGCTGCGCTACTTCAACGTGTTCGGCCCGCGGCAGGATCCCGAGGGGGCCTACGCCGCGGTGATCCCGCGGTGGGTGGCGCAGCTGCTCGCCGGGCGCGCGGTCACGATCAACGGCGACGGCGAGACCACGCGCGACTTCTGCTACGTCGACAACGTGGTGCAGGCCAACCTGCTCGCGGCGCTGGCCGACGCTGCCGACGCCGTCGGCCAGGTGTACAACGTCGCGGTCGGCGGCCGTCTGTCGCTGAACGACCTGCACGCGCTGCTCGCGGACCTGTTGCGCGAGCGCCATCCCCGCATCGCGCTGCCGCCGCCGCACTACCGTCCATTCCGCGAGGGCGACGTGCGCCACTCGCAGGCCGACATCGGCAAGATCGCGCGGCTGCTCGGCTACGAGCCGACGCACGACGTGCGCGCGGGGCTGCGCGCGGCGCTGCCCTGGTACGAGCGCAGCCTGGCCGCGCGCGTGCCGGAGCGCGCGGTCGGCGCCTGACGCCGCGCCGCCCCGGCGACGCGCGGCGCGGCGAGGCGCGTCCCACGCATGGAGCCGCTCGCCGCACTGCGCGCGTTCGTCAAGGTGCTGGTCCTGCCGCCGGCCGGTCCGCTGCTGATCGCGCTCGCCGGCCTGCTGCTCCTGCGCCGCGCGCCGCGCGTGGGGCGCCTGCTCGCCTGGGCGGGCGTGGCGACGCTGACCGCGCTGTCGACGCCGATCGTCGCGTGGCTGCTCGCCCGGTCGTTCGACGCGCCGGCCTTCGACCCGGCCTCCGCGCACGGCGCACAGGCCGTGGTGATCCTCTCCGGCGGGCTGCGCCGCGACGCGCCGGAGTACGGTGGCGACACGCTGGGCCGGCTCACGGCCGAGCGCGTCCGCTACGGGGCGCGGGTCGCGCGCGCGACCGGGCTGCCGGTGCTCGTGACCGGTGGTGCCCCGCGCGACACGGCGACGACCGAGGCCGGCGTGATGCGCGATGCGCTGGAGCAGGAGTACGGCGTGCCGGTGCGCTGGGTCGAGGATCGCTCGCGCAACACGCGGGAGAACGCCGCCCGCGCGGCCCCGCTGCTGCGCGCGGACGGCGTCACGCGCGTCGTGCTCGTCGCGCACGCGTTCGACGTGCCGCGGGCGGCCGCCGAGTTCCGCCGTCACGCCATCGAGGTGGTGCCCGCGCCGACCGGGCTGACGGGGAGCGGTCCGCTCGTCGTCTCCGACTTCATCCCGACCGCACCCTCGCTGCTGATGTCGTACTACGCGCTCTACGAGCACGTGGCGAACGCGGCACTCGCACTGGGGCTCTGACCGCAGCGCGCGGCCGTGCCGTCCGGTTCCCGGCGACGTCGCCGGGCCGGGGAGGCGACGACGAAAAAAAAGCCGCGCGACGAACGCGCGGCGTTTCCAAGGTCGCGCCCGAGCCTGATCGGGCCGCGCGAGCGGCGCGCCAGAACCTGAAGCCCGCTGTAAGCCAGGTCCGGAAAACGCCGTCCGCATCGCCGCCACCGAGGGACGGCGGAAGCGATGCGCGGAGCGTAGTGCCGCGCCGGCGCGCGCGAAATCCGGCGGACTACCTATCGCGCCGGCGGGACGCCCGCGGCCCCGGCGCGCGCGTTCAGCGGTCCGCCCGCGCGCCCTCGGCGAGCGCCCGCTCGGGGACCGGCGCCAGCGGCCGCAGCCGCAGCAGGTCGGCGAGCCGTCGCGCCTTGAGCTTCGCCATGACGCGCGCGCGGTGGACCTCGACGGTGCGCGGGCTGATGCCGAGGTCGACGGCGATCTCGCGGTTGTGCATGCCGCGGACGATGCGCTCGTAGACCTCGCGCTCGCGCTGCGTGAGCGACGCGAGCAGCAGCGTCGCGCGCGCGTCCGCCGCGCGCTCGATCTGTGCGCGGTCCTGGCCCTCGATCGCGCCGCGCACGGCGGCGAGCAGCTCGTCGTTGTCGATCGGCTTCTCGAGGAAGTCGACGGCGCCTGCGCGCAGCGCCTGCCGCGCGCTCGCGACGTCGCCGTGCGCCGTGACCACGATCAGCGGCGTCGCCAGGCCGCGGCGCCCCATCTCGGCCTGCAGCGCGAGGCCGTCGAGGCCCGGCAGCCGCAGGTCGACGATCGCGCAGCAGCGCTGGCCCTCCAGCGGCTCGCGCAGGAAGGCCTCGGCGGAGGCGTACTCGCGCGTGTGGTAACCGGCGGCGGCCAGCAGCACGCGCAGCGAGTCGCGCACGCCCGGGTCGTCGTCGACGATGGCAACGGTGGCAGCAAGGTCAGGGTTCATCGGATCCATGGATGGGCAGCGTGAAGCGGAAGGTGGTGGGATGGAGATGGGCGAGCTCGAGCCGCCCCCCGTGCGCCGTGACCAGCGTGCGCGCGATCGCGAGGCCGAGCCCCATGCCGGTGGGCTTGGTGGTCGCCAGAGGCTCGAACAGCGCCTCGCGCATGCCCGGCTCGATGCCCGGACCGCTGTCGATCACGTCGATCTCGACGTGCGGACCGCGCTCGCGGGCCGCGATGCGGATCCACCGCGGCGCCGGCGCGCCCGCGACGGCGTCGGCTGCGTTGCCGACGAGATTGTGCAGCACCGTCCCGACCTGCACGCGGTCGACGTCGACCTGCGCGATGCGCTCGGGGACGTCGACGCCGAACGCGATGCCCTCGGCGCGCAGCCGGTCGCGCATCGCGCCCTCGACGTCGCTCGCGAGCCTGCGCACCTCGACGGGCTCGCGGTGGATGACGCCGGTGCGGAAGAAGTCGCGGATGCGCTGCACCGTCTCGCGCGTGCGCGCGCTCTCGGCCACGATGCGCTGCAGCACGTTGTTCAGCTCGTCCGGCGACGCGGTGCCGCGGCGCAGCATCTCCACGCCCGCCCGCGCGTAGGTCCCGATCGCGGACAGCGGCTGCGACATCTCGTGCGCGAGCGTCGAGGCGGTCTCCGACGCCGCCGCGACGCGCATCGCGTCGGCGAGCGCCTGCTGCTGGGCGCGCAGCTCCGCGCTCCGCCGCTCGAGCTCGAGCTGCGTGCGCCGCCGCTCGCCCGCGACGGCACCGAGCAGCAGCGTGGTCGCGCCCAGCGCGAGCATCATGATCTGGTAGCCGGTGGCGTCCTCGATCGTGCGCTGGTCGATGCGCAGCGCGACGATGATCGCGACCTGCGTCGCGGCGATCCCGACGGCCGCGCCCGCGAGCCCGCGACGCACCGCGATGACGATCAGCGGCAGGAACAGCAGGTAGAACAGCCGCTCGCCGCGGATGGGCCCCGAGCCGAACACGACGGCGAGCACGATGAGGAGCGAGACGGCGAAGACCGCGAGGTCGAACGCCAGCGTCGAGCGCGGCATCTCCGGGGCGCGGAAGCCGCGCGGCGACACCGCGAGCAGCGTGAGCGGCGTCGCGCCGACCATGCCCAGCGCGTCGCCGAGCCACTTGTGCAGCACGCTCGACCACAGGGCGTCGAACGGGGCGCCCGTCACCGCGAGCGACGTGCTGACGTAGGCGAACGAGGACAGCAGCGCGCCCGCTGCGGCGATCGCGAAGAAGTCGCGCGTCGACCGCACGGTGCCGAGCACCCGCGGGAACCCGCGGCGCCGCAGCGCGAAGGCGATGGCGATCATCGCGATCGTCAGCGCGAGCGCACAGACGACCTGCACGGCCGCCGGGTGGCCGGGGCTGCGCAGCAGGATCTCGGAAGCCAGCGCGCCGGCGAACACGGCCGGCGCGAAGCGCAGCCCGGCGGCGCACAGCAGGGCGACGGCGAGCCCCACCTGCGGGTTCCACGGCTTGACCGGGACGGGGTCGACCCAGAACAGGAAGCTCGCGCCGTCGAGCAGCAGGTACCCGGCGAAGAGGGCGAGCGACCGCGAGAGGTAGCGGGCTGCCTCGTGCGCGTGGGTGCGGTCGATGCGGCGCTCCGGTGCGGCTTCGAGCGCGCGCCGCACGTCGTCGGGCGTCGTCGCCATCGTGGGAATGATACTGCCACGCGTACGTGAGTTCCGCAGCCGGACGTTCACGCAGCGCTTTGCAATTCCTACAACGCGTTTCGCCGCCGGGCGGCGCGCGGACGGGGGGGACGTGCTGCGGGGCCGGCTCGCGGAGGCCGCTCGACCCGACGGGGCGGCGCGAGCGTGCCGGCAAGTGGTTCTGGGGTCAGCGAGGGCATGCGCGCCGACCGGCCGCGGCGGGCGGTGCGATCGCGGGGCCGCCACCTTGTCCCTGCGCAGGCAGGGAGGGTGGTCGGGGTGAGAGGATTTGAACCTCCGGCCTCTACGTCCCGAACGTAGCGCTCTACCAGGCTAAGCTACACCCCGAGGGACCTTGTTCCGCCGCCGCGGTGCGCATGGGCGCGCATCGGGTGGCAATGCGGCTCAATACGCGCGATCTGCGGCGAAAGAGGCCAAGTCTAGCAGATTCCGGGCATACGGCGAAGGCGCGAGGCCGTCCAGGCACGCCCGGGCGAGGCGCCCCTGCTCGGCGGCGCGATCGCGCGCGTACGCGAGGGCGCCGGTCCGCTGCAGCACGTCGACCACCGGCCGGAAGTCGGTGAGACGCCCGCCACCCTCGACGGCGTGGCGGATCGTCGCCGCGTCCTCCGCGCTCCCGCGCTGGATCGCGCGGATCAGCGGCAGCGTCATCTTGCCCTCGGCGAGGTCGTCGCCGAGGTTCTTGCCGATCGCCGTGGCGTCGCCCGAGTAGTCGAGCACGTCGTCCATGATCTGGAACGCCGTGCCGAGGTGCATGCCGTAACGCGCGAACGCGTCCTCGCGCTCCGGCGTCGCGTCGCCGAGGACGGCCCCGAGCCGCGCCGCCGCTTCGAACAGCTTGGCGGTCTTGCGCTGGATCACCTCGAGGTAGGCCGACTCGTCGACGTTGGCGCGTCCGGAGCTCATGAGCTGCAGGACCTCGCCCTCGGCGATCACGTTCGTCGCGTCGGACACGATGCGCAGCACCGGCGCGCGGCCCACGCCGACCAGCAGCTGGAACGCGCGCGAGTGCAGGAAGTCGCCGACGAGGACCGCCGTGGCATTGCCGAACGTCGCGTTCGCCGTGGCGCGCCCGCGTCGCAACGACGACTCGTCGACGACGTCGTCGTGCAGCAGCGTCGCCGTGTGGATCATCTCCAGCACGGCGGCGAGCAGGTAGTGCTCGCGGCCGCTGTACCCGGTGGCGCCCGCCGTGAGCAGGAGCAATGCGGGCCGCAGACGCTTGCCGCCGCCGCCGATGATGTAGTCCGCGACCTGCCGGATCAGCGCGACGTCCGAGGCGAGCGACTCGCGCAACGCCTGGTCGACCTCGGCCATGCCGGGACCGATCACGGGCTTCAGGAAGTCGAGCGTCACGGGCGAGGCATCGGGCGGAGGCGGCGCCGGCGTGCCCCGCGCCAGCGCGAGGCGCCCGCGCGGGCCGCCGGCAGCCGGGCATTCTATCGGATGGGTCGCGCGAGTCTCGTCCATGCGGGGATCCTCGCATCCTCGCGGGGCCCCGTCTTTTGACAGGCCGCAACGAAATGCGTTATTATTCAAAACTTTTCCGGCCCGCAACGCGCTTTGGGCCGACGCCTTGGGTGCCACAGCGGCCCCCGGGGAGCCGCCGGCGGCGCTCGCGCGGGGTTCGTGACAAGGAGTCTCTCATGTATGCGGTCGTCAAGACCGGGGGCAAGCAGTACAAGGTCGCGCCCGGCGAAAAACTCAAGGTCGAGCAGCTGCCCGCGGACGTGGGTGCGGAAGTCGTGCTCGACCAGGTGCTGCTGGTCGGCGAGGGCGAGAACGTCCGCCTGGGACAGCCCGTGGTGTCCGGGGCGGCGGTCAAGGCGACCGTCGTCGCGCACGGCCGCCACGACAAGGTGAAGATCTTCAAGATGCGCCGGCGCAAGCACTACCAGAAGCACCAGGGGCATCGGCAGAACTACACCGAGCTTCGCATCGAGAGCATCGTCGCCTGACGCAGGGGGAACGGACACCATGGCACACAAGAAGGCAGGCGGCAGCTCGCGCAACGGCCGCGATTCGCAGGCGAAGCGGCTCGGCGTCAAGGTCTACGGTGGCGAGGCGATCCGCGCCGGCGGCATCATCGTCCGCCAGCGCGGCACCAAGGTGCACGCCGGCGTCAACGTCGGCATCGGCAAGGACCACACGCTGTTCGCGCTGGTCGACGGCCACGTGAAGTTCGCGACGCGCGGGCCGAAGGGCGACAAGTTCGCCGACGTCGTCGAGGCTTCCGCGCAGGCGTAGCGCGCCGCGACCGGCACCGGAGGCCGCGCAGTTCCCGAACGCCCCGCGGCGATCCCGCGGGGCGTTCTGCTTGGGGACGGCGTCAGCGCCCGGCCTTCGCGAGACGCCCGCCGTCCGGGGGGGGGGCGGCGACGGCGGCGTCGGACCGCATCCGGCGGAGCAGCGGGTGCACGAAGGTTGCAGCCGCCCGGTTGTCTCCGGGCCCCGCCAGCCTCCCGTCAGGCCGCCTGCACGGAAGGCAGGCCGGCCAGCGCCATCGCGAGCTCGGCCTCGTCGTAGTCGAGGTCCTTCAGCCGGCCGGCGAAGTGGTCGATGTAGGCCTGCATGTCGAAGTGGCCGTGCCCGCACAGGTTGAACAGGATCGCCTCCGAGCGGCCTTCCTCGCGGCAGCGGAGCGCCTCGTCGATGGCGCCCTTCACGGCGTGGTTGGCCTCGGGCGCGGGCACGATGCCCTCGGCCCGCGCGAAGGTCACGCCCGCGTCGAAGACCTGCGACTGGTGATGGGCGCGCGCCTCGATCAGGCCGAGTTCCTTGAGGTGCGACACGAGCGGCGCCATGCCGTGATAGCGCAGGCCGCCGGCGTGGAAGCCGGGCGGCGTGAACGTGGAGCCCAGCGTGTGCATCTTGGTCAGCGGCGTCAGGTGCGCCGTGTCGCCGTAGTCGTACGCGTAGCGGCCGCGCGTGAGGCTCGGGCACGCGGCGGGCTCGATCGCGACGACGCGGACCTTGCGGCCGCCGCGCAGCTGCCGGCCGACGTAGGGGAACGCGATGCCCGCGAAGTTCGAGCCGCCGCCCGTGCAGCCGACGATGACGTCCGGCTCGTCGCCGGCGAGCGCCATCTGCTCCATCGCCTCAAGCCCGATCACCGTCTGGTGCAGCAGCACGTGGTTGAGGACCGAGCCCAGCGCGTACTTCGTGTCGTCGCGGCCCGCCGCGACCTCGACCGCCTCGGAGATCGCGATGCCGAGGCTGCCCGGATGGTCGGCGCGCTGCGCGAGGATCGCGCGCCCCGACTGCGTCTGCGCCGACGGCGAGGCCACGCAGCGCGCGCCGTAGGTCTCCATCAGCGCGCGCCGGTACGGCTTCTGGTCGTAGGACACGCGCACCATGAAGACCTGCACGTCGAGCCCGAACAGCGCGCCGGCGAACGCGAGCGAGCTGCCCCACTGGCCGGCCCCGGTCTCGGTGCACAGCCGCTTCACGCCGGCCTCCTTGTTGTAGAACGCCTGCGCGACCGCCGTGTTCGGCTTGTGGCTTCCGGCCGGCGACACGCCCTCGTACTTGTAGTAGATGCGCGCCGGCGTCTGCAGCACCTGTTCCAGCCGCCGGGCACGGTACAGCGGCGTGACGCGCCACTGGCGATAGACGTCGCGCACCGGGCCCGGGATCTCGATCTCGCGCTCGGCGGACACCTCCTGCGCGATCAGCGCCATCGGGAACAGCGGCGCGAGGTCGTCGGGTCCGATCGGCTTCCCCGTGCCCGGATGCAGCACCGGCGGCAGCGGCGCCGGCAGGTCGGCGAGCAGGTTGTACCAGGCCCTGGGGATGCGGGATTCGTCCAGCAGGTACTTCACCGTGTCGGTCATCGGAAGGCTCCTCGGTCGTGCGGGTCGGCAGCGTGCGTGCGCGGGAGTGTAGCCCGTGCGCCGGCGCGCTTTCGCCAGGTCAGGCGCGGCGGCGCGGCGCGAGCACCGCGAGCGTCAGCGCCGCGGCGCACAGACCCCGGAAGGCGGCGCCGATCCCCGCGAGCGTGACGCCCGAAGCCGTCCCCAGGAACGTCACGATCGCGACCTCGCGCTGCGCCTCGTCGCGCACGGCAGCGCCCAGCGCGCTACCGATGGTCGGCAGCAGCGCCAGGCCGGCGACGGCCACCACGAGCAACGAACCCCGCGACGACCGCGGAGACCGACGCGTCGCGCAGCAGCGCGGGCACCGCCGCCAGCGCCCGCCGACGCGGCCGGTGCGCGCCGGCGTCAGCGCCGCTCGATCCACCACATGAGGCCGACGCCGATGGCGACGAACACGATGATCGGGAACGCGGCGGCGAACAGCGGGGGCCAGTCGTTGATCACGCCGAGGTGGGAGAAGAGGCGCCCGAGCAGGAAGAACGCGAGGCCGAGCATCGTGCCGGTGAAGATGCGCACGCCGATGCCGCCGGAGCGCCGCTGGAAGTGCGCGAACGGCATCGCGAGCACCATCATCACGATGACCGCGCCCGGGTAGAAGATCTTCTGCCAGAACGCGATCTCGAAGCGCGACGTGCGCTGGGCATTGTCGGACAGCACCCGGATGTTGTCCCACAGCGTGCCTAGCTCGAGCCGCTCCGGCGACACCTGGTAGACGGTGAGGATCGTGGGCCGCAGCACCGTCTCCCAGACCGACTCCGGCACGGTCGTCTGGCGCGCGCCGTCGCCGGCGATCTCGGTGATCCGCACGTTGCTGAGCTGCCAGCGGCCGGGCTGCAGGAAGCGGCCGGACTCCGCGCGGCGCACGCGCGTCAGCCGTAGGTCGTCGTCGAACTCGTAGATGCGCACGCCGACGATGGAGAGGTCGGCGAGCACCGAGCGCACGTTGACGAACGTGAGGTCCTGCTTGAACCAGAAGCCCGAGTCGAACTGCTGCGCGACGACCGACGAGGCGTCGCCGCGCGCGCTCGCGCGCAGCGTCTGGGCGAGCCGCTCGGCCGGCGGTGCGATGAACTCGCCGGCGAGGAACGTCGCGAGCGCGAGCGGGATGCCCACGCGCACCACCGCCCAGCCGATCTGCCGCGGCGAGGCGCCCGACACGCGCATGACCGTGTACTCGGAGTTGCCGACGAGCTGCGAGATCGCGAAGAGCGTGCCGATCAGCGCCGAGACGGGAAAGAGCTCGTAGGCGCGGGCCGGCAGGTGCAGCGCGACGTAGGTGAGCGCGTTGCCGATGCCGTAGCTGCCCTGGCCGACGTCGCGCAGCTCGTAGATGACGTCGAAGAAGGCGAACAGCATCAGCAGCCCGCCGAAGATCACCAGCGTCGACACCAGGACCTCGCGCCCCAGGTAGCGCGTGAGGGTGCGCATCGCCATGGATCAGGCCGCCGCCGGCCGGCGCAGGCGCCAGCCCGACACCGACATGCGCTGGCGGAACAGCAGGACGACGACCAGCGCCGCGAAGGCGTGCGGCGCGAGCAGCCCGGTCCAGAAGCCGACCCGGCCCTGGGCGATCAGGCTCTGCACGATGTTGAGCCCGTTGCTGTAGACCATGTAGACGAAGGCCGCCGCCAGCAGGTTGAACGAGCGGCCCATCCGCGGGTTCACCTGGCCGAGCGGGATCGCCGCCAGCGTCAGCAGCAGCGCGAGGATCGGCACCGAGATCCTCCAGAACAGCTCGCTGCGCTCCACGTCGCCGTCGGAGGCGAGCAGCGCCACCGTCGGGATCGCCTTGCGCGACGCGGGCAGGACGCGCGCCTCGGCGGGCTCGATGCGCCGGCCGAGGCGCTCGAACTCGATCATCCGGTACTCGAGCGAGCCGGGCTTGACCTCGTAGCGCCGCCCGTCCTCGAGGACGAGGAATCGGTCGCCGTTGTCGGCCTCCTCGAGGCGCGCCACGCGCGCCACCGTCGTCTCGTCCTTGGCCTCGTCCGTGGACTGCAGGAAGACGTTGCGGATCGTGCCGTCGAAGCTGTTGACGCTCTCGACGAACACGACGAGCCTCGCGCGCTTGAACTCGCGGAACAGGCCGGGCGCGAGCAGCGCGATCTCCTCGCGCGACTCGAGCTGGCGCTCGAACTCGAGCTTGCGCCGCTCGGCCCACGGCGAGAGGAACATCGACAGCGCGACGATCGCCACGAGGAAGGGGGCGGCGAACAGGAGGATGGGCCGCAGCCAGTCGGCGAGCGACTGGCCGGAGGCGAACCAGACGATCATCTCGCTGTCGCGGTACCAGCGCGTCACCGTCAGCAGCACCGTCAGGTACAGCGCGACGGTGAGCAGGATGTTGAGGTAGAAGACCGCGTTGAAGCCGAGCAGCGCGAGGATGCCCTCGGAGGCGATCGAGCCGCCGGCCGCGCGGGCCAGCAGGCGGACGACGAGGTTGGTGAACAGGATCCCGAGCAGGACGACGAACAGCCCGATCGCGGTGAGCGTCAGCTCGCGGACGAGGCTGCGGCGGAAAATCATGACGGCGGGAAAACTTTTGACTTTCTGGCCGGAGCTCGCAAATAATTGCCGCGAGGCCCCGTTAGGGCAAACAAAAACCGGGGACGCGCAGAGGGGACGTCATGGAATTTACCATAAAAAGCGGGAGCCCCGAGAAGCAGCGGAGCGCGTGCGTCGTCGTCGGCGTGTTCGACAACCGCAAGCTGTCGCTGTCCGCCGAGCTCATCGACCGCGCGAGCAACGGCTACGTCAGCGAGATCATCCGCCGCGGCGACATGGAGGGGAAGCTCGGCTCGACGCTGCTGCTGCACAACGTCCGCGGCACGCTCGCCGACCGCGTGCTGCTCGTGGGGCTCGGCAAGGAGCGCGACTTCCGCGACAAGGAGTTCCGCACGGCCATGCGCGCCGCGGTGAAGCTCCTCAACGAGACGGGCTCCTACGAGGCGGTGATCTACCTCACCGAGGAGAAGGTCAAGCGGCGCGAGGTGGGCTGGCGCGTCGAGCACGCCGTCGTCGTGGCGATGGAGGCGGTGTACCGCTTCGACCAGATGAAGAGCCAGCCCACCGAGGTGCGCCGGCCGCTGCGCAAGCTGACGCTCTCGGTGCCGCAGCGCTCGGACCTCGCCGCGGGCGAGAAGGCGGCCGCGCGCGGTCTCGCCATCGCGCACGGCATGGACCTCGCGCGCGACCTCGGCAACCTGCCGGGCAACGTCTGCACGCCGACGCTGCTCGGCCAGCGCGCGGCGGAGCTGGCGCAGCAGTTCCCGCAGCTCAAGGTCGAGGTGCTCGAGCGCGCGCAGATCGAGGCGCTCGGCATGGGATCGTTCCTGTCGGTGGCCAGCGGCAGCGAGGAGCCGCCGCGCTTCATCGTCATCGAGTTCATGAACTCGCCGAAGAAGGCGCGGCCGTACGTGCTGGTCGGCAAGGGCGTCACCTTCGACACCGGCGGCATCTCGATCAAGCCCGCGCCCGACATGGACCACATGAAGTACGACATGTGCGGCGCGGCGAGCGTGCTGGGCGCGATGCGCGCCGTCGCCGAGCTGGCGCCGCCGATCTCGGTGGTCGCGCTGGTGCCGGCGTGCGAGAACATGCCGTCGGGCCGCGCGACGAAACCGGGCGACATCGTGAAGAGCATGTCGGGGCAGACCGTCGAGATCCTCAACACGGACGCCGAGGGGCGGCTGATCCTCGCCGACGCGCTCACCTACGCCGAGCGCTACGATCCGGAGGCCGTCGTCGACGTCGCGACGCTGACCGGTGCGATGGTGATCGCGCTCGGCAACGTGGCCTGCGGCGTGTTCAGCAACAGCGACGCGCTCGCGCGCGAGCTGGTGGCCGCGGGCGAGGAGGCGTACGACCGCGGATGGCAGCTGCCGCTCTGGGACGACTACCACGAGGGGCTCGCGAGCAACTTCGCCGACTTCGCGAACGTGGCGGGCCGCGCCGGCGGCAGCATCACGGCGGCGTGCTTCCTGTCGAAGTTCGCGAAGAAGTACGACTGGGCGCACCTGGACATCGCCGGCATCGCCTACCGCGAGGGCAAGGAGAAGGGCGCCACCGGCCGGCCGGTGGCGCTGCTCGTCACCTGGCTCCTCGCGCAGGAGGGCGCGGCGCCGTGACGCCGCGTCGCAGCGGCGGCCGATGACCACGATCGACTTCTACACGCACGTCGACGACCCGGTCGGCGTGGCCGCGCGCCTGGTCGCCAAGGCGTGGCCGGCGCACGGGTTCGTGCGCGTCCTGACGCCCGACGCGCAGGCCACCGAGCGGCTGGACCGCCTGCTGTGGACGGCGCCGGCGACGGCGTTCCTGCCGCACTGCCGGCTGGACAGCACGCTCGCCGCCCAGACGCCGATCATCGTCGACCACGCGCCGGAGCACGAGGGGCCCGCGGCCGTCCTCATCAACCTCGCGCCGGTACCGCCGCCGTTCTTCAGCCGCTTCGAGCGGCTGGCCGAAGTCGTCGGGCTCGACGACGCCGCGGTTGCGGCGGGTCGCGAGCGCTTCCGCTACTACCGGGAGCGCGGCTACGAGCTGCGCGCGCACAATCTCGCGAATCGCTGATGCCCACCGCCCGCGAACTGCTCGAGCAGGCCGACGCGCTCATGCGCCGGCGCAACCTCCAGCCCGACGCCGCGCCGCAGGGCCCCGACGTGGCCGAGCCCACGCAAGGCCCGGCGACGGACTCGCGCTTCGGGGCCACGGACGCCCCGGCGGCGGATCCCCGCGTCGAGCCCCGCCTGCCGTCGTCCCTCGCGTACGAGGGGCCGCCGGCCGCGTCCGCCGGGGCCGCACCATCGCCGTCGGCCGCGGCCGCGCTGTCGGCGATGCGCTGGAGCGCGCCGGCGCCCGCGGTGCCCGTGCCCACGTCGTCGCCGGTGTTCGCGCCGCCGCCGTCGCGCTCGCCCCGCACGATCCAGCGCGAGCCGATCGCGCCGTCGGTCGCGCGGACCGCCCTGCCGGTGGATCCCGGCGAGCCACCGGCGCCCGCCGTGCCGTACGGTGCCGCCGCCCAGGCGGCAGAGGCGGACTTCCCGCTGCTCACCGACGCCGTCGAGGACGACGAACTGGCGCGGCTGCAGGGGCGCGACGACGTGCCGCTGCTCACGGAGGCGGTCGACGCGGCGGTCGACGAGCCGATCCTCGAGGACCTCGACGAGCCGTCGGTGTGGACGCCGACGTTCGGTGCGGCACTGACCGTCGGCCGGCCCGCGCCCGCCGGAGCGGCGGCGGAAGTGCCGTCGCAACCCGCGGCGGAAGCGGGGTCCGCGCCCGCCCCGCTCGCCGACGTCCTGCCCGATGCGGCGCGCGACCCGCTGGGACTCGATCGCCCCGCGCCCGGCTTCGAGCCGCCGCGCACCGCCCAGTGGAGCGAGCCGGAGGCGCCCGACGGCGGTGCATCCGACGCGGCCGCCCGCGACGAGCCCGCGGCCGAGGTGCCCTTCCGCGAGGAGGCACCGGCCGACGTGGTCGCTCGCGGGGACGCGACGGCCCGCGCGCCCGACGCGGACGAGCTGCCGGCCGGCGAGCAGTCCGCCGAGGCCTTCGCCGACGAGCGCGCTGCGCCCCCGCTCGCGGCTGCGGAAGCACACGACGAGCCGCCGGCGATCGCGGTTGCCGAGCGCGAGGCGGCGGCGGAGCACGTCGAGGCACCGGCCACGGCGGACACGGAGGTGCGCGCGACCGCCCCGGACTGGACCGAGCGCTCGCCTCCCGAGGTCGCCGTGGTGCCGGCGACCGGCGCGCTCGCGCCGCTCGACGACGCGCGCGTGCGCGAGATCGCCGAGGAGATCGGCATGCAGGTGCTGCAGCGCATCGACATCTTCACCGACACGGAGCTGCGTGCGCGGCTCGGCGAGCGGCTGAAGCCGGTCGTCGACCGGGCGAGCGCGGATCTCGTCGCGGCGATCAACCAGCAGGTGGGCGAGTTGCTGCGCGCATTCGTCGCGGAGGCGATCGAGAAGGAGATCGACCGCTGGCGCGAGGGACGCTCGTAGCGGCCGGTCGCGTCGCACGCGGACGCCGGCCGCCGGCGCTCGCGATCGCCCCGCGGCGCGGCACGGCGGACCCGCGCGTATCATGCGCGGATGCACCTGCAGGGACCATCGCCCCCACGGCCGCGCGGCGCGCGGCTGGATCCCGCCGCGGCGCAGGCGCTGCTCGCGCGGCGCGGGGCGCGGGCGACGCGTGCGCGCGTCGACGTCCTGGCCGTCCTGCTCGCTGCGCCCGAGGCCCTCTCGCACCACGACGTCGAGCGGCGGCTGCCGCGCGGGCACGACATCGACCGCGTGACGCTCTACCGGGTGCTCGAGTGGCTGACCGCACAGGGGCTCGCGCACAAGGTGGCCGCCGACGACCGCGTCTGGCGCTTCTCCGCCACCGGCGGCGGCGCCTCGGGCGCGCACGCCCACTTCCAGTGCAGCGATTGCGGCCGCATCGTCTGCCTCGAGCAGTCGACCGTCCCCGCGATCGCGCTGCCTGCCGGTTTCCGGCGCAGCGAGGTCGAGGTGACCGTCAAGGGCACCTGCGACGCCTGCCATGGCTGACGGGAGCGACTGCGGTTTGCGCAACACGGAAGGACGTGGCGCCCCGGAACGCCGCGCCGCGTTTGCGCAGCGCCCCCGAAGCCGCTAGGCTTGCGTCCATGCATCCGACGTCGGCCCTTCGCCACCTCGCGCCGCAGACCGCGGCGGCGTTCGCGTTCTATTTTTATCCGGTGACGCTCCCGGGGCGCGCGCGCGACTAGATCCAAGCCAGCACAGGAAGAATCGAGCGATCGGGCGGCCCCCCAGGGGCCGCCCGATTCGTTTTGGGGCATCGCTTTCACCACCCACGCAGCCACCGAGGAGCAGAAGATGATCATCGTGATGGACCCCACCGCCGGCGAGCGCGAGATCGGCGCCGTCGAGGCCAAGATCCGGACGCACGGGCTCGGCGTCCACGTCTCGCGCGGCACCGAGCGCACGCTGATCGGCGCGATCGGCGACGAGCGAGCGCTGGAGCCGGAGATGTTCGAGACGATGCCCGGCGTGGAGCGCGCGCTCCACATCCTCAAGCCTTACAAGCTGGTCGCCCGCGAGTGGCACCGCGCGTCGACGACGATCGACGTCGGCGGCGTCGTCGTCGGCGGGGCGGAGGTGCAGATGATCGCCGGGCCCTGCTCGGTCGAGACGCCCGCGCAGATGAACGCGGCCGCCGACGCCGTCGCGGCCGGCGGCGCCCGCCTGATGCGCGGCGGGGCGTTCAAGCCGCGCACCAGCCCGTACGCCTTCCAGGGCAAGGGCGTCGACGGGCTGCGGCTGCTCAAGGACGCGGCTGCGCGCCACGGGCTGCCCGTGGTCACCGAGCTGATGGACGTGCGGATGCTCGACACGTTCCTCGACCAGGGCGTCGACGTGATCCAGGTCGGCACGCGCAACATGCAGAACTTCGACCTGCTGAAGGAGGTGGGGCGCGTCGACGTTCCGGTCATCCTGAAGCGCGGCATGAGCGCGACGGTGAGCGAGTGGCTGATGGCGGCCGAGTACGTCGCCGCCGGCGGCAACCACAAGATCGTCCTCTGCGAACGCGGCATCCGCACGTTCGAGACGGCCTACCGCAACGTGCTCGACGTCACCGCGATCCCGGTGCTCAAGCGCGAGACGCACCTTCCGGTGATCGTCGATCCTTCGCACGCTGGCGGCAAGGCGTGGATGGTCCCCTCGCTCGCGTGCGCGGCGGTGGCTGCCGGGGCCGACGGCCTGCTGGTCGAGGTGCACCCCGATCCGCGGCAGGCGTGGTGCGACGCGGACCAGGCGCTGACGCCGGCCGACTTCGCGACGCTGATGCACCGGCTCGCGGCGCTCGCCCCGGCGGTGGGGCGGCGCATGGCGATCCGCGCGGAGGCGTGGGCGTTCGCGTAGCCGTGGCCGTGCACGACGTCGTCGGCGCGTCGTGTGCGGCTCGCGGCCGGCGCCGTCCTCCAGCAACGACGCCAATGGGTCCCGGCCCGCGCGTGGGCGACGACGTGAAGAGCGCGGGGCGACGACACGAAGAGTGCGGGGGCGACGACGTGAAGAGCGCGGGGGACGCGACGTGAGGGGCGCGTGCAGGATTCCTTTCGTCGTTCCCGCGAAAGCGGAACCCAGTGTCGTTGCGCGAGCGTTGCCGCCGCCGAAAGACGCTGGGCCCCCGCCTGCGCGGGGGCGACGACATCACGAGCGCGGCGGCGACGACGTGAAGAGCGCGGGCGCCGCGACGTGAGGGGCGCGTGCAGGATTCCTTTCGTCGTTCCCGCGAAAGCGGGAACCCAGTGTCGTTGCGCGAGCGTTGCCGCCGCCGAAAGACGCTGGGCCCCCGCCTGCGCGGGGGCGACGGCATCACGAGCGCGGCGGCGACGACGTGAAGTGCGCGGGCGCCGCGACATGAGGGGCGCGGGGGGCGACGACATGAAGAGCGCGGGGGCCGATGACATGAAGCGGGGGACCACGACGTGTGGGGCCGGTTGCGCGGCGCTGCGGGGCACCGTTGGAGCTGCAACTGGGTTGCGGTAGAGTCCCCGGCATGTTCGAACTGTCCAAGGTGGAGCACCGCTACGGCGCCACGCGGGTGCTGTCCGTGCCGCACTGGCGCGCGGAGGCCGGCGACGCGTGGCTGCTGGCGGGGCCGTCGGGCAGCGGCAAGTCCACGCTGCTGCACGTCCTCGCGGGGCTGACGGTGGCGACGGCGGGCCGCGTCGTCGTCGCGGGCCAGGACCTTCGCGCGCTGGCGCCGGGCGCGCGCGACCGCTGGCGAGGCCGCACCGTCGGCGTCGTGCCGCAGCGGCTGCACCTCGTCGGAGCGGTGAGCGTGGCCGACAACCTGCGGCTCGCGTGCACGTTCGCCGGGCTGCCGGTCGACGAGGCGCGCGTGCGCGCGCTCCTCGAGGCGCTGCAGGTCGCGGACCTCGCCGGCCGGCGGCCGGGCGCGCTCTCGCAGGGACAGGCGCAGCGCGTGGCGATCGCCCGCGCGGTGGTCAATCGTCCCGCGCTCGTGCTGGCGGACGAGCCGACAGCGAACCTCGACGACGCGCACGCCGCCGCGGCGCTCGAGCTGCTGCGCACGCAGGCGCTGGAAGCCGGCGCCACGCTCGTCGTCGCCTCGCACGACGCGCGCGTCAAGCCGCTGCTGCCACGCACGTACACGCTGCCGGCGCACGCGGCGGAGGCCGCGTAGCGTGGGCCCGACACGGCTCGCGCTCGCGTACGCGCGCCGGCGGCCGCTGGCGACGGTGCTCGTGATCGCGCTCGCGGCGCTCGGCACGGCGATCGTCGTCCTCACGCTCGCCGTCTCGCGCGAGCTGGAGGAGCGCCTGACGCGCGACTCGGCCGGCATCGACCTCGTCGTCGGCGCGAAGGGCAGCCCGCTGCAGCTCGTGCTCGCCGGCGTCTTCCACGTCGACGTGCCGCCGGGGAACATCCCGCTCGCCGCCGTCGACGAGCTGCGCGCGCACCCCATGATCGCGCAGGCGATCCCGCTCGCGCTCGGCGACAGCTTCCGCGGCTTTCGCATCGTCGGGACCGAGCCCGCGCTGATCGCGCACTACGGCGGCCGGCTGGCGCTGGGCGCGACGTGGACCAAGCCGATGGAGGCCGTGCTCGGCAGCCAGGTGGCGCGGGCGACGGGCCTGCGCCCCGGCGCGCAGTTCACCGGCTCGCACGGCCTCTCGGAGAGCGGGGGCGAGCACGGAGACGCGCCGTACACGGTCGTCGGCATCGCCGCGCCGACCGGCACGGTGCTCGACCGCATGGTGCTGACCTCGGTCGAGAGCGTCTGGGCGGTGCACGACGCCCACCATCCGCCGCAGGCGCAGGAGGACGATCACGACCACGCCGGCCGTGCCGGGCCCGCGCGCGAGGTGACGATGGTGCTGGTGCGCTACGTCGGCCCGCTGGCCGCCGCGAGCCTGCCGCGAGAGCTCAACGAGAGCACGAACTACGTCGCCGCCTCGCCCGCGTACGAGACCGCGCGCCTGCTGACCGTGTTCGGCATCGGCCTCGACCTCGTGCGCGCGTTCGCACTGCTGCTCGTCGCGGCCTCGGCGCTGATGCTGTTCGTGGCGCTGGCGCAGGCGCTCGACGAGCGCCGCTACGACCTCGCGATCCTGCGCGCGCTGGGCGCCCACCGGTTGCAGGTGGCGTGGGTGCTCGTCGCCGAGTCCGTGACGCTCGCGCTCGCCGGCGCGGCGCTGGGCTGGGTCCTGGCGCAGGGCGCGATGGTCGTCGCGGGGACGTGGCTGCCGGCCGCCGCGCCGCTCGCACGGGCTGCCTGGACGCTGCGTGCGGTCGACGCGTGGATCGCGGCCGGCGCGGCGGCGGCCGGTATACTGGCGGCGCTGTGGCCCGCGTGGCAGGCGTATCGCCTCGACGTGGCGGCCACGCTCGCCGACGCCTGAGTGGAGTCGCCCATGCCCACGCCGTCCAGTTCCCCGATCGCGCCGCGGTGCGTGCGCGCCGCCGTGCTGGCGCTCGCGCTTGCCGCCGCACCTGCGTTCGCGCTCACCAACGTGCCGCCCGGCGGCCTGCCGTCGGCGAACGAGTTCTCGGCGCAGATCCTGCCCGAGCGCGCGGGCGTCGTGTCGTGGCGCACGCTCGCGCAGGTGCAGCCGGTCAAGCAAGGCAACAAGATGGTCCCCGAGTTCAGCAAGGACATCCTCGCCCTCGACAAGAAGGAGACGCGGGTGCAGGGCTTCATGATCCCGCTCGACGTCGGTGACAAGCAGAAGCGCTTCCTGCTGACCGCGGTGCCGCCGCACTGCTCGTTCTGCCTGCCCGCGGGGCCCGACGCGGTCGTCGAGATCCTCGCCAAGTCGCCGGTGCGCTACACCTTCGAGCCGATCGTGCTGTCCGGCCGCTTCGCCGTGCTGCGCGACGACAGCGCCGGCCTGCTCTACCGGCTGTCCGACGCCACGCAGGTCGAGGTCGCGCAGCTCGCGCCGGACGCGCCGAAGGGGCTGGTGCCCGGCCCGGGTCCGTCGGCGCCGAAGGCGCCCGGCCGCTGATCCGGTCAGGACCGTTGTGCGCGCGGTACGGCGCGCGTCCCCCTGCGATCGTCTGACGCAACACAGTTGCGTTTGGCCCGCGCGTAATGCAACATTGTTGCATTTTCGTACGGCGGGTCGCGATGGGCGCGCCCGGTACGCAGCGGAGATGCCACGATGCCGTCGACTCGCAACCGCGGACGCCGCGCGGCGCTGCTCGTGCTCGCTGTCCCTTGCGCGGCGCTCGCACAGACCGTCCGGCTGCCCGAGGTTATCGTCACCGGCAACCCGCTGGGCAGCGACCTGATCGACATGGTGCCGCCGGCGGCAGCGCTGTCCGGAGACCGGCTGTTCCGCCTGCAGCAACCCACGCTCGGCGAGATCGTCGCCGACCTGCCCGGGTTGACAGCGACCTACTACGGCCCGAACGCAAGCCACCCGGTGATCCGCGGACTCGACGGCGAGCGGGTGCGGATCCTGCAGAACGGACTCGGCACGCTCGACGCGTCGGGCACCAGCGTCGACCACGCCGTCGCGCTCGATCCGCTGTCGGCGAGCCGCATCGAGGTCGTTCGGGGTCCGGCGACCCTCCTCTACGGCCCGTCTGCCATCGGCGGCGTGGTGAACGTCATCGACAACCGGATCCCCTCCGAGGCGCTCGACGGCGTTCGCGGCGGCGTCGATCTGCGCTATGCCTCGCCGGCACGCGAGCGCGCCGTCGCCGGGCAGATCGAAGCGGGACCTGGCGGCGGGCTCGCGCTGCACGTGGACGGCTTCCGGCGCAAGACCGATGACCTGCGCATCCCCGGCTTCGCGTGGTCGGCGCGCCGGCGCGAGGCGCTCGGCGAGGAAGGCCCGTCGGGAACGCTGCCCAACAGCGCGAGCGACTCGGAAGGGTTCACGGTCGGCGCCGCCTATGTCGGAAGCCGCGGCGACGGCGGCGTGTCGTGGAACCAGTTCGACACCGACTACGGCACCGTCGCCGACGAGGAAGTGACGATCCGGATGCGGAAGCAACGCCTGGATGCGGCCGGCGAGATCCGCGATCCTTTCGCCGGCGCGAAGGCGATCCGCTTCCGCTACGGGCACACCGACTACGAGCACACGGAGTTCGAGGGCGACGAGGTCGGGACGGTGTTCCGCGGGAACGGCTTCGAGGCCCGGCTGGAGGCGATGCACGCGCGCTGAAGGCCGTTCGAGGGCGTGGTCGGCGTACAGGCGGTGGACTTCGATTTCTCGGCGCAGGGCGAGGAAGCGTTCCTGCCGGACACCGCGAACCGGCTGCTGTCGGTGTTCGTGTTCGAGGAGGCGCGGCTGGCCGGCCTCCGGCTGCAGTTCGGCGTGCGCTACGACCACTCGCGCGTGCGTGCGGCCGAGAGCGACATCTTCGGAGAAGGGATGACGCGCACGTTCGACACGGGGAGCGCGTCGGCCGGTCTGTCGAGGGACCTCGCCCGCGGCGCAAGCCTCGTGGCCTCGGCGACGTATTCGCAGCGCCCGCCGAGCTACCAGGAGCTGTTCGCCAACGGTCCGCACGTCGCGACGGGCATCTTCGAGGTCGGCGACCGCTCGCTGGGGGTCGAGCGATCGCTCGGCCTCGACCTCGCGCTGCGCCGCGCGGGCGACGCGTGGTCCGGATCCGCCGGCGCGTTCTACAACCGGTTTCGCGACTACGTCGCGCTGTTCCCCTCGGGGCTGGTCGAGGACGACCTGCCGGTATACGACTACCGGGCGGTGAAGGCGACGTTCTACGGCGTCGAACTGGAGGGACGCTTGCGTCTGGGCAAGGCGGTCGGCGGTACGTGGGAACTCGAGGGGCGCGCCGACTGGCTGCGCGCCACCGACGACACGAGTGGGCAGCCGCTGCCGCGCATCGCCCCGGCGCGACTGGGCGCGGCGCTGGCGTACGCTGCGGAGCGCTTCGATGCGCGCCTCGACGTGCTGCGCGTCGCAAGGCAGGATCGGGTCGCTGTCGACGAGCTTCCGACGGACGCCTACACGATGGTCGACGTCACGCTGACCTTCCGTTTGCCTGCCGGCGCAGTTGCGCTCACCGGGTTCGTCAGGGGCGTCAACCTGCTCGACGAGGATGCGCGCACGCACGCGTCGCTGCTGAAGGAAGTCGCGCCACTCGGCCGTCGCGGCGTCGTGGCCGGCGTGCGGGCGACCTTCTGACGTAGGACGCCGCCGCCTTGCAGCGGCCGCGACGCCCGCCTACAGTCGGTGCTTCCCCCGCAGGAGCCCCCGATGACCGCCTCGCCCCTCCCGCTCGTGCTGCTGCCAGGGCTCGTCAACGACGAGCGCGTCTACGCGCAGGTGCGCTCGTGGCTCGTCGATGCCGCCGAGCCCGTGGTGGCGGATCTCGGCGGCGCGGACACGATGGCCGCGCTCGCGGAGGGCGTGCTCGACCGCGCCCCGCGCACGTTCGCGCTCGCGGGGCTGTCCATGGGCGGGTACTGCGCGCTGGAAGTCGTCCACCGCGCGCCGGAGCGCGTGGCCGCGCTCGCGCTGATCGACACCTCGGCGCGGCCGGACACGGCCGAGTCGCGCGCCAATCGCGAGCGCCAGATCGCACGTGCCCGCGCCGGCGAGTACGAGGCGCTGGTCGACGAGCTGGTGCCGAAGTGGATCCACCCGTCGCGGCTCGAGGACCCGTCGGTCGCGGACGTCGTCCGCGCGATGGCGCGCGAGCGCGGCGCGGAGACGTTCGAGCGGCAGCAGCGCGCGATCATGAGCCGCGCCGACAGCCGCCCGCGGCTCGCCGCGATCCGCTGCCCGACGGTCGTGGTGTGCGGCGCCGACGACGCGCTGATGCCGCGCGAGATCCACGAGGAGCTGGCGCAGGCCATCGATGGCGCGAAGCTCGTCGTGGTGCCCGACTGCGGCCACCTCGCGCCGCTCGAGCGCCCGGCCGACGTCGCCGCCGCGCTGGTCGAGCTGCTGCAGCGGGCTCGCTGAAGACGGCGGGGGGGCGCGCGCCGGTCGCGCGTACGCCGCTCGCTATAATCCGGGGATTTTGCGCCTTCGACCGCGCCGGCGCCGCCGGCGCGACGTCCCCGTCATGGACCTCGCCAAGAGCTTCGAGCCGCACGCCATCGAGCGCAGGTGGTACCCGCAGTGGGAAGCGAACGGGTACTTCAGGCCGTCGATGCGGCCCGGCGCGGCGCCCTACTGCATCCAGCTGCCGCCGCCCAACGTCACCGGCACGCTGCACATGGGCCACGCGTTCCAGCAGACGCTGATGGACGTGATGATCCGCTACCACCGGATGCGCGGCGACAACACGCTCTGGCAGCTCGGCACCGACCACGCGGGCATCGCCACGCAGATCGTCGTCGAGCAGCAGCTCAAGGCGGAGGGCCGCTCGAAGCACGACCTCGGCCGCGCGAAGTTCAACGAGCGGGTGTGGGCCTGGAAGGAGACGTCCGGCGGGGCGATCACGCAGCAGATGCGCCGGCTCGGCGTCTCCGGCGACTGGTCGCGCGAGCGCTTCACGATGGACGAGGGCCTGTCCGCCGCCGTGCTGGAGACCTTCGTGCGGCTCCACGCCGACGGCCTCATCTACCGCGGCAAGCGCCTGGTCAACTGGGACCCGAAGCTCGGCACGGCGGTCTCCGACCTCGAGGTGGACTCGGAGGAGGAGCAGGGGACGCTCTGGGAGATCCGCTATCCGCTCGCCGACGGGTCGGATGCGCTGGTCGTCGCGACCACGCGGCCGGAGACGATGCTGGGCGACACGGCGGTCGCGGTGAATCCCGACGACGAACGCTTCCGCCACCTCGTGGGGCGGACCGTGCGCCTGCCCCTCGCCGGGCGCGAGATCCCGATCGTCGCCGACGACTACGTGGACCGCGAGTTCGGCACCGGCTGCGTGAAGATCACGCCGGCGCACGACTTCAACGACTGGGCGATCGGCCAGCGGCACGGGCTGCCCGCGCTGTCGATCCTCGACCTCGAGGCGAAAGTCAACGAGAACGCGCCGGCGAAGTACCGCGGGCTCGACCGCTACGTCGCGCGCGAGGCCGTGCTCGACGACCTGCGCGCGGCGGGGCTGCTGGTGTCCGAGAAGCCGCACCGGATGGTGGTGCCGCGCTGCGGGCGCACGGGGGAGGTCGTGGAGCCGATGCTCACCGACCAGTGGTTCGTCGCCACCTCGAAGCCGGCGCCTGCCGGCCACCCGTTCTTCCCCGGGAAGTCGATCCAGGACCTGTGCCTCGCCGTGGTGTCCCCCGAGGGGCTGCCCGCCGGCGCGCCCGGCAGCGGCGAGACGGTGCGCTTCGTGCCGGAGGAGTGGCTGGCGACGTACCTGCACTGGATCCGCAACCTGCAGGACTGGTGCATCTCGCGCCAGCTGTGGTGGGGCCACCAGATCCCGGCGTGGTACGACGAGGAGGGCAACGTCTACGTCGCCCGCAGCGAGGACGCCGCGCGGACGCAGGCGCGCGCGACGCTCGGCCGCGAGCCGGCCGCGTTCCGCCGCGACCCCGACGTCCTCGACACCTGGTTCAGCTCGGCGTTGTGGTGCCACTCGACGCTCGGCTGGCCGGCCGACACCGTGGAGCTGCGCACGTTCCTGCCGTCGTCGGTGCTGGTGACCGGCTTCGACATCATCTTCTTCTGGGTCGCGCGCATGATCATGACGACGACCTACTTCACCGGCCGCGTCCCGTTCCGCGACGTCTACATCAACTCGATCGTGCGCGACGAGGAGGGACAGAAGATGAGCAAGTCGAAGGGGAACGTGCTCGACCCCCTCGACCTGATCGACGGCGTCGACGTCGAGACGCTGGTCGCCAAGCGCACGGCGAACATGCTCGACCCGCGGCAGGCGGAGAGCATCGCGAAGCGGACGCGCCGCCAGTTCCCGGACGGCATCCCGGCCTTCGGCGCGGACGCGCTGCGCTTCACCTTCGCGAGCCTCGCCACGTTCGGGCGCACGCTCAACTTCGATCTCGGCCGCTGCGAGGGCTACCGCAACTTCTGCAACAAGCTGTGGAACGCGACGCGCTTCGTCCTCATGAACGTCGAGGACAGGGACGCCGGGCGCGACGATGCCGCGCCGTGGACGCTCACGTTCGTCGATCGCTGGCTGCTGGGGCGGCTGCAGCAGGCGAAGGCCGAGATCGCCGCGCAGATCGAAGGCTATCGCTTCGACCTCGCCGCCAGAGCGCTCTACGAGTTCGTCTGGGACGAGTACTGCGACTGGTACGTCGAGCTGGCGAAGGTGCAGCTGCAGCGCGCGGAGGCGGCCGGGGACGCCGCTGCCGCACGCGGCACGCGCGCGACGCTCGTGCGCGAGCTGGAGGCCACGCTGCGGCTCGCGCACCCGTTCATGCCGTTCATCACCGAGGAGCTGTGGCAGCAGGTCGCGCCGCACGCCGGCAAGGCCGGCGCGACGATCTCGCTGCAGCCCTTTCCCGTCGCGCGCCCCGAGCGCGTGGATGCCGAGGCGATGGCGCGGATGGACGAGCTCAAGGCGCTGGTGAACGCCTGCCGCGCATTGCGCAGCCAGATGGGCCTCGCGCCCGGCGCGAAGGTGCCGCTGATCGCCGCCGGCGACGCCGGCGCGCTACGCGAGTACGCGCCTTACCTCGCGGCGCTCGCGCGGCTCGCGGAGGTGAAGGTCGTCGGGGAGCTTCCCGCGACCGAGGCGCCGGTGCAGGTGGTGGGCGAGACGCGTCTCATGCTCCACGTCGAGGTCGACGTCGCCGCCGAGCGCGAGCGGCTCGGCAAGGAGATCGCGCGGCTCGAAGGCGAGGAGGCGAAGGCGAAGGCGAAGCTCGCCAACGAGGGCTTCGTGGCGCGCGCGCCGGCTGCCGTGGTGGAGCAGGAGCGCGGCCGGCTCGCGTCGTTCGCCGCGACGCTCGCCCGGCTGCGGGAGCAGGTGCGGCGGCTGTCGTGACGGGGGGCGCGGCGCTCGCCGGCGTGCTCTACGTCGACGACGCCGTGCCGCGCACGGCGCTGGGCGCCGGCCACCCGCGGGGCCTCGCCGTCCTGCGCGAGCTCGCGCGCGTGGCCGGCCGCGTCGCGGTCGTGGCCACGCAGGCCGCGCTGGGCGCCTGGCTGCACGCGGACGCCCTCCCGGACAACGTCGACGTCGCCGGCGGTGGCCCGGACGAGGCGCTGCTGCGCGCGCTCACCGCGGTGCCGGGCGCCTTCGACCGGCTGTGGGTCGGGCGGCCGAACAACCTCGCCTGGGTCGAACGGCTGGCGCGCATCGCCCCGCGCGCGTTCGAGCGCGTGCGCATCGTCTACGACGCGGAGGCCGTGTTCGCGCTGCGCGACGTGCGGCGCCGCGCGCTCGAGGGCGCGCCGATGTCGGAGGTGCGCGAGCGGCGGGCGCTGCGCGACGAGTTCCACGCGGCGCACGTTGCCGCCGCCGTCGCGGCCGTCAGCGAGGCCGAGCAGCGCGTCATCGCCGCGCACGTCGCCTGTCCCGTGCACGTGCTCGGCGTGCCCGCCGACCCGATCGGCCCGGCCACGGCGCCCGGCGGGCGGACGGGCGCGCTGTTCGTCGGCAACCTGGCGACGGCGGACTCGCCGAACGGCGACGGCGTGCGCTGGATGCTGGGCGAGGCGTGGCCGGCGCTCGACGCGGCGGCGGTTCGGCTCGTCGTGATCGGCAGCGGGAGCGAGGCGGGCGGCTGGCTCGCGCCGCTCGCGCGCGGTCCGATCGACCTGGCCGGTCCCGTCGCCGACCTCGCGCCGCACTATGCCGCGGCGCGCTGCTTCGTGGCGCCGCTGCGCTACGGCGCGGGCATTCCGCTGAAGGTGATCGAAGCGGCGCAGCACGGCGTGCCGGTCGTCGCGACGCCGCTCGTCGCGCAGCTGCTCGGCTGGCGCGACGGCGCGGAGCTGCTGGTGGCAAGCGACGGCGCCGGCTTCGCCGCGGCCGTGCGCCGCCTGACGGAGGACGACGCGCTCTGGCTGCGGCTGGCGCAGGGGGCGCGCGCCGCACTGCGTCGCGACTACGCCCCCGCGCGCTTCCGGGACACGGTGCGCACGCTCGTCGGCGCCGGCTGACGGCGCGGGCCGGTCACGCCGGGCGCGGGCGCAGGAACAGCCAGGCCACGCTGGCGACCACCTCCACCGCCGCGCAGAGCACCGAGCCCACGTAGAACACGGCGGCGAAGGTGCGCGCGTCGAGCGCGAGCTCGATGGCGAGCGCCACGGCGAAGGTCGCCGCCAGCATCGCGAGCCACCGGCGCATGTAGACCGGCAGGTGGATGCGCTGCGCGAGGTTGTGGCGCCATGCTGCGGCGCGGCGCAGCAGGTCGCCCTGGTTCGCGTCCTTGAACAGCCAGTCCCAGAACCAGTAGCGGTAGCAGAGCTGCCACAGCGGCTCGGCGGGCGTGCCGGCCAGCGAGAGGTCGAGGACGCGCATCGTCAGGGCGGGGTGTCTTGGCGTTCGTGGCCGCGGTCCGCACGCCGGCGTGCAAGTTCCAGGCCATCGCGGCGGGACGGCCGCGGGTACCATCCTGCCATGACACGCACCGCGAGCCGAACGTTCCGTGCGTTGCGGCATCGCGACTACCGGCTGTTCTTCGCCGGGCAGGGCGTGTCCATGGTCGGCACGTGGCTGCAGCAGGTCGCGATGGGCTGGCTCGCCTACCGCCTGAGCGGGTCGGCGCTGCTGCTCGGCGTGATCGCGTTCTGCTCGAACGCCGGCATCCTGTTCCTCGGCTCGTTCGCCGGCGTCATCGCCGACCGGGTCGACCGTCGCCGGGCGATCTTCGTGACGCAAGGGCTGATGGCGGCGCAGGCGACGCTGCTCGCGCTGCTGACGGCGCTGCAGGCGGTCGAGCCGTGGCACCTCGTCGTGCTGGCGCTGTGGATGGGACTCGCCAACGCGTTCGACATCCCGGTGCGCCAGTCGCTGTACGTGCACTTCGTCGGCGACCGGGCCGACCTCGCCAACGCGATCGCCCTCAACTCGTTCCTCGTCAACGCGGCGCGCGTCGTCGGCCCGGCGCTCGCCGGCGTGCTGCTGGCCGTCACCACCGAGGCCGTCTGCTTCGCGCTGAACGCGCTGTCGTTCGTCGCCGTGTTCGTCGCGCTCGCCCGCATCCGCTTCCCGGCGCACCGGGCGGCCGGAAGGACGGCGAGCCTGCGCGAGAGCTGGGCCGAGGGCCTGCGCTACGTGGCGCGCTTCGCGCCCGCACGGGCGCTGCTGCTGATCGCCGCCGTCGTCTCCTTCACGGTCATGCCGTACGCCTCGCTGATGCCGGTGCACGCGAAGGACGTGCTCGCGGGCGGGCCGCGAACGCTGGGGTGGCTGCTGTCCGCCGCCGGCGCGGGCGCGCTCGCGAGCACGCTCTACCTCGCGCGCCGGGAGTCGGTCGTCGGGCTCGGCCGCGTCATCGTGGGCGCCGCGATCGCCGCGGGGCTGGCGCTCGCGGCCTTCGGACAGGTGCGCGCGCTGCCGCTCGCGCTGGCGCTGATGGTCGTCGCCGGCGGCGGCGTCATCCTCGCGGCCGCGGCGTCCAACACGATCCTCCAGACCGTGGTCAGCGACGACCTCCGCGGCCGTGTCGCCGGGTTCTACACGCTCGCCTTCCTCGGCGTGGCGCCGCTCGGCAACCTGGCCGCCGGTGCGCTCGCCCAGTACGCCGGTGCCCCGACGACCTTCCTGGTCAACGGGCTCGCCTGCGCTGCCGCCGGGACGTGGTTCCTGCGCCAGCTCCCCGCGCTGCGGGCGGCGATCCGGCCGGTGTACGTGAAGCTCGGGCTCGTGCCGGCGGACGAGTGACCGCAGCTCCGTGCCGCCCGCGCGGCGCCCCTTCGTGCCGCACCAGACAGCCGGTGACCTCCTCGCGGTCGTGGTACAGCTGGCGCAGGGCGAAGTCGTGCGCGACGCCGGCGCGCGCGAGCCGGTCCTCGACGATCCCCGCGCACCGGGCCACCTCCTCGATGCGCTTCTTCATCGGCAGCTTGAGGTTGAAGATCGCGTAGCGCGCGTCGCCGTCCGCGATCCAGCCGGCGACGACCTCGGCGATGCGCGCGGGACGCTCCACGATGTCGCAGACGAGCCAGTCGACAGGCCGTCGCGGCCGGTAGGCGAGGCCGTCGGCGCGCAGGTGCGTCACCAGCGGGTCGTGCGCGGCCGGTCCCCGGAGCGCGCCGTTGTCGACGGCGGTGACGCGCAGGCCCTTCTGCGCGAGCAGCCACGTCCAGCCGCCGGGCGCGGCGCCCAGGTCGACGGCGCGCATGCCCGGGCGCAGCACGTCCGCCACCGCGTCGCCGAGGAAGACGACGAACGCCTCCGCGAGCTTCGCCGCGGAGCGCGACGGCGCGCCGCGGGCCACGCGGATGCGCGGGATGCCGAGCGGCCACGGCGTCGCCGCCGCGGCGCTGGTGCCGACGTACGCCGTCGTGCCGTCGGCCAGGAACACGTGCAGACGGCGCGGCGCGTCCGCGCGCAGCCGGCCGGCAGCGGCGAGCGCGGCGTCGAGCCGTGCGCCGAGGCCCCGGGCCAGCGGCGACAGCGCCTTGCCTTCGTTGGTGTCCGGGTGCTCGACGTACGGCGCGCGCTGCGCGGTGCCGTGCACCGCGGCGGGGAGCGCCTCGATGGCGGCGAGCAGCGGCGCGATGCGGTCCGGTCGCCCGGCGGCGTCGCGCGCGTCGAGCGCGACAGGTCCGACGCCCACGAACGGATTGCGTGCGAAGACCGGTCGCGCGCGGTCGAGCGCGGCGCGGACGGCAGTCGCCGCCGGCGCAGCACAGGGGACGACGACGAGGCCCGGCACGGGGTGCGCCGCGACGCCGGGCTGCAGGCCGGCGGCGGCGGCCGCACGCCGCAGGTCGTCCGCGGCCTCGGCCTCGAAGCCGGGACGGCAGCCCGCGGCGAGGCACGGGACCGTGCCGGGGGCGCCCTCAGCGCTGCGCACCGCGACCGCCGGCCATGGCGCAGGCGGCGGCGTGACGGACTACGGCGTGACGGGCTCCGCGGCGTCGCTCGCCCGCTGCAGTGCCGCGGGCGCGGACCCGGCGGGCGCCGGCTGCACCAGCGCCGCCGGGGCGGGCGGCCGCTTGCGCAGCAGCATCGGCACCTCCGGTGCGCGCCCCGGCCGCGGTGGCGAGGTCCGCACGAGCGGCTGGTCGGGATTGCGCGCGTAGGCCTCCTCGCGCTCGCGCAGCCGGTCCGCGTGCGAGGTCCGCGCGGCGGGGTCGGCGCGCGGCTCGCTGCGCGGCGCGCTGCGCGAAGCACGCTCGGCCCGCGGCGCGCGCTCGCCGCGCTCGGGACGAGCGCCCCGACCTCCGCGCTCGCGCCGCTCCGCCGGCGCGAGCGTCGCCTTCTCCACCGAGTAGTCCTCCGGCTGGTGCACGAGGACCTTCTTCTTGAGGAGCTTCTCGATCTCGGCGAGGTACTTCTCCTCGGCCGGGTCGACGAGCGAGATCGCGACGCCCGAGGCCCCGGCGCGGCCGGTGCGGCCGATGCGGTGGATGTAGTCCTCGGGCACGTGCGGCAGCTCGTAGTTCATGACGACCGGCAGGTGGTCGATGTCGAGCCCGCGCGCGGCGACGTCGGTGGCGACGAGGACCTGCAGCTTGCCGTCCTTGAACGCGGTGAGCGCCTCCAGGCGCGCGGCCTGGGTCTTGTCGCCGTGGATCGCCGAGGTGATCAGCCCGTCCTTCTCGAGCTGACGGGCGAGCCGCGACGCCCCGTGCTTGGTGCGCACGAAGCACAGCACCTGCCAGTAGTTGCGCGCCCGCACGAGGTGGACGAGCAGCGCGCGCTTGTCCTCCTGCGGCACCTTGTAGGCGCTCTGGTCGACGGTCTCGGCGGCGGTGTTGCGCCGCGCGACCTCGATGAGCTGCGGCTGGTTGAGGAGCTCGTCGGCGAGCTTCTTGATCTCGCCGGAGAAGGTCGCGGAGAACAGCAGGTTCTGGCGCTTCGCGGCCGGCGGCAGCAGCGCCATGATGCGCTTGATGTCGGGGATGAAGCCCATGTCGAGCATCCGGTCGGCCTCGTCGAGGACGAAGATCTCGACCTGCCCGAGGTAGACGCTCTTCTGCTCGATGTGGTCGAGCAAACGGCCCGGCGTCGCGACGAGGATCTCGACGCCGCCGCGCACGATCGGCAGCTGCTGCCGGATGTCGACGCCGCCGTAGACGACGGTGGAGCGCAGGCCCGTGTACTTGCCGTACTCGCGGATCGACTCCTCGACCTGGATCGCGAGCTCGCGCGTCGGGGTCAGGATCAGCGCGCGCACCGGGTGGCGGGCGGGCGAAGGGCTCGCGTTGGCGTGCGGCTGCAGCCTGTGCAGGATCGGGAGCCCGAAGCCGGCGGTCTTGCCGGTCCCGGTCTGCGCGCCGCCCATGACGTCGCGCCCCGCGAGGACCACGGGGATCGCCTGCTGCTGGATCGGGGTGGGGGTGGTGTAGCCGGCTTCGGCCACGGCCCGGAGGATCTCCGGCCGCAGGCCGAGCCCGTCGAAGCTCGGTTCACTGCTCATCAGCACTCCTGAAGGCGGCCCACTCCCTTGCGGGGAGTTCCGGTCCAGGCAGCGTGGTCAACAGTGGAAACGATGCGACCGGAAACAAAGATCGTTGAATTATAGCAGCTTTTCTTCCCGTCTCGCCAGCCCCCGGGCGGCGGGGGCACGGCGGTCGGGGAACGGGGCTAGAATCGAGGGCTTTTTTCCCGCACGCCCCATGCCGCAGGCGCTCCGCAACATCGCCATCATCGCCCACGTCGACCACGGCAAGACGACGCTGGTCGACAAGCTGCTCGCGCAGTCGGGCACGTTCGCCGCGCACCAGCAGGTCGGCGAGCGGGTCATGGACAGCAACGACCTGGAGCGCGAGCGCGGCATCACGATCCTCGCCAAGAACTGCTCGATCCTCTACGCCGGGGCGCACGGCGCGACGCGCATCAACATCGTCGACACGCCGGGCCACGCGGACTTCGGCGGCGAGGTGGAGCGCGTGCTCGGCATGGTCGACGGCGTGCTGCTGCTCGTCGACGCCGTCGAGGGCCCGATGCCGCAGACGCGCTTCGTGACGTTGAAGGCGCTCGCGCAGGGGCTCGCCCCGATCGTCGTGGTCAACAAGGTCGACCGTCCCGGTGCGCGCCCCGAGTGGGTCGTCAACCAGACCTTCGAGCTCTTCGACCGGCTCGGGGCCAGCGAGCACCAGCTCGACTTCCCGGTGGTCTACGCCTCCGCGCTGAACGGCTGGGCCACGCTCGACGTGCGCGAGGCGAAGGCGGCCAGCGGCGGCGGCGCGCACGCCGCGCGGGACATGCGCGCGCTGTTCGAGACGATCCTCGCCCGCGTGCCCGCGCCCGACGCCGACGCCGAGGCGCCGCTCCAGTTCCAGGTCTCGGCGCTCGACTACTCGAGCTACCTCGGGCGGCTGGGCATCGGCCGCATCCGCCGCGGACGCCTCGCCGCCGGGCAGGAGGTCGCGGTGCTGCACGGTCCGCTCGCCGAGGGCATGGCCCCGCGCCGCGGCAGGATCGGTCAGGTGTTCGCGTTCCGGGGCCTCGAGCGCGCGCCGGTCGACGTCGCCGAGGCCGGCGACATCGTGCAGGTCACCGGCATCGACGACCTCACCATCGGGACGACGCTGGCGCCGCCGGAGGCGCCGGAGGCGCTGCCGCCGATCCGCGTCGACGAGCCCACGCTGTCGATGTACTTCCAGGTCAACACCTCGCCGCTGGCGGGGCGCGAGGGCAGGTACGTCACCTCGCGCAACCTGCGCGAGCGCCTCGCCCGCGAGCTGCTGACGAACATGGCGCTGCGCGTCGAGGACACGGCGGACACCGACGTGTTCCTGGTCTCCGGCCGCGGCGAGCTGCACCTCACGATCCTGATCGAGAACATGCGCCGCGAGGGCTACGAGCTCGCCGTGTCGCGCCCGCGCGTGGTGCTGCGCACGATCGACGGCGAGGTGCAGGAGCCGTGGGAGTTCCTCACCGTAGACCTCGAGGACGCGCACCAGGGTGCGGTGATGCAGGAGCTGGGCGCGCGGCGCGGGGAGCTCGCGCACATGGAGTCGGACGGCAAGGGGCGCACGCGCCTCGAGTACCGGATCCCCGCGCGCGGCCTGATCGGCTTCCAGGGCGAGTTCATGAACGCGACGCGCGGCACGGGGCTCATGAGCCACGTGTTCGACGGCTACGCGCCGGTGCGCGGCGAGGTCCCCGAGCGGCGCAACGGCGTGCTCGTGTCGCAGGACGAAGGCGAGGCCGTCGCCTACGCGCTGTGGAACCTGCAGGAGCGCGGGCGGATGTTCGTGTCGCCCGGCGACAAGGTCTACGAGGGCATGGTGATCGGCATCCACAGCCGCGACAACGACCTCGTCGTCAATCCGCTCAAGGGCAAGAAGCTCACCAACGTGCGCGCGGCCGGCAAGGACGACGCCGTGCTGCTGACGCCGCCGATCCAGCTCACGCTCGAGTACGCGGTCGAGTTCATCGCCGACGACGAGCTCGTCGAGGTCACGCCGAAGTCGATCCGCATCCGCAAGCGCTTCCTCAAGGAGCACGAGCGCAAGCGGGCCGCGCGCGAGAGCGGCGTCGAGGCGTAGCGCAGCCGGCCATGGCGCAGGCGCCGCAGCTGACCGACGCGATCGCCGCGCGCTTCGCGGCGATCGCGCTCGACAACGTCGTCCGCGAGTATCCGCACCGGCTCGACCACGTCGTGCACGCCGCCGGCGACGTCGCCGACCCGCGCACGCTGCACCCGGCGTTCTACGGGAGCTACGACTGGCACTCGTGCGTCCACATGCACTGGCTGCTCGTGCGCGTGCTGCGGCTGTTCCCCGGGGGGGCACAGGCGGCGGCGATCGCCGCCGTGCTCGACCGGCACCTGTCGCGCGACGCGATCGCCGCGGAGGTCGCCTACCTCGGCCGCCCCGGCACGCAGTCCTTCGAGCGGACCTACGGCTGGGCGTGGCTGCTCAAGCTCGCGCAGGAGATCGCGCGCGGCGACGGTGAGGCGTTCCGCGGCTGGCAGGCGAACCTCGCGCCGCTCGCCGACGCGTTCGTCGCGCGCTACCTCGCCTACCTGCCGAAGGCCGCGCATCCGCTGCGCACCGGCATGCACCCCAACAGCGCCTTCGGCCTCGCGTTCGCGCTCGACTACGGGCGCGCGAGCGGCGCGGCGGCGCTCGTCGCGCTGTGCGAGGCGACGGCCCGCGCGTGGTTCGGCGCCGACCGCGACTATCCGGCGGCGTGGGAGCCCTCCGGTTCCGACTTCCTCTCGCCCGCGCTCGTGGAGGCGGACACGATGCGTCGCGTGCTGCCGCACGCCGACTTCGGCGACTGGCTCGCGGCGTTCCTGCCGGGCCTCGCGGCGGGCGCGCCCGGGCCGCTGTTCACGCCCGCCGTGCCGACCGACCGCAGCGATCCGCAGATCGTCCACCTCGACGGCCTCAACCTCTCGCGCGCGTGGTGCTTCGACGGCGTCGCCCGCGCGCTCGCGCCCGGCGATCCGCGCGTCGTCCCGCTGCGCGCCGCCGCCGACGCGCACCTCGCGGCCGGCATGCAGGGGCTCGCGAGCGACGACTACATGGGCGCGCACTGGCTGGCGAGCTTCGCCGCGCTCGCGCTGAGCGGACCCTGAGTCAGGCGCCCGCGCGATAGGCCGGGTGAAGGCCGGTCGTCGTGGTCGGAGGCGGCGGCCCGAGCAGCTCCCAGCGGTCGTCGTCGACGATCCGCCGGCAGCGATCGACGTTGGTCCGCACCGACGCCGCGTACGGGTCGTGGCCTCCGAAGTGCGCACCGAGGGTCGCGGCGGCACCGCGCAGGTCGCCGGCCAGCCGCGGCTCCACGACCGAGGTGCAGAACGCCGGCGTGCGCGCGACCAGGTCGCGCGCGTCGCGGAAGGCGGCGGCACCGCCTTCGGCCGCGCCCAGGGCCAGCTCCGCGTACAGATGGTGGTAGCAGCGCTCGAGGTAGCGCGGATCCGCGACCTGGCACAGGAGGTCGGCCGTGCCCAGGATGCAGCCGACCGCGATGGCGTCGTCCTCGCGGCCCGCGTAGAGCGGCGCGGTGCGCTCGGCCACGCGGGTCGCCATGATCATCGGGGACAGGTTCGCGCGGTGCGCAAGCGCGCTGCGGCGAAGATAGGCATCGGCCACGGCGACGCTCCTCGACTCGTGGACCGCCGCGAACTGCGGTCCGCGTTGCGCCGACTCCGCGCGCGTGCGAAGAAAGCCGGTGTCGTGGAGCAAGGCCAGCACGACCGCGGCCGTGCCGGCGTCGGCAGGCAAGGCGGCCGCGCCAGCCGTCCGCACGCGCCCGTCGACGAGCCGCGCCGCGGCCAGCGCAGCGTCGTGCGAGTGCCGCAGGTCGTGGTAAGGCATGTCGCAGGCGAGGTACCCGGGCAGCCGCCCGCCGAACAGCTGCGCCGCGTAGGCGAAGGCGTCGTGCAGCACTGCCGCGTCGAACGCGGCGCCGTACGTCCGGGCGAGGATGGCCGCCGTCGCGTCCGCCACTGCGCGCGGATCGTCCAGCGCGACGGTGCCGGTCACGTCGCGCATGCCCTCCGAGGCCGTCATCGCGTCGCCGCGGGCGGGCATGCGCGCGGCCGCTTTCCGCTTCAGGCCGCCGCGAGCCGGACCGGAACCCGGCGCGGGCCGAAGGCCCCGGTGAAGCGCCCGTAGCGGCCGGGGAGCGGCGTGCCGCAGGCCCTGCAGCATCCGTCGTCGTCGAGCGCGTAGGCGAGGATGCGGTAGCCGTCGCGCGCGATCACCGGGGTGTCGCACGCGGGGCACGCCGTCGTCCCGCCGGCGAGGTCGTGCACGTTCCCGGTGTACACGTAGCGCAGGCCGTTGCGCAGCCCGATGTCGCGGGCGCGCACGAGCGTTCCCTTCGGCGTGGGTCCGACGTCGGACATCTTCCAGTCGGGATGGAACGCGGAGAAGTGCAGCGGGACGTCGCGCCCCAGCTCGCCGGCGACCCAGCGCGTCAGCGCGTCGAGCTCGTCGTCGCCGTCGTTGCGCCCGGGGATCAGCAGCGTCGTGATCTCGAGCCAGCAGTCGGTCTCGTGCTTCACGTAGCGCAGCGTGTCGAGCACCGGGCCGAGCCGCGCGCCGGTGAGCTTCACGTAGAAGTCGTCGGTGAACGCCTTCAGGTCGACGTTGGCCGCGTCCATCCTCGCGAAGAACTCGCGGCGCGGCTCCGGCGAGACGTAGCCCGCGGTCACGGCGACGGTCTTCACGCCCCGCGCGCGGCAGGCATCGGCGGTGTCCATCGCGTACTCGGCGAAGATCACCGGGTCGTTGTACGTGAAGGCGACGGACTGCGCACCGGCGGCGACGGCGGCCTGCGCGATCGCCTCGGGGCTCGCCGCGTCCATCAGCGTGTCCATCTCGCGCGACTTGCTGATGTCCCAGTTCTGGCAGAACTTGCAGGCGAGGTTGCAGCCGGCCGTCCCGAACGAGAGCACCGAGCTGCCGGGGAAGAAGTGGTTGAGCGGCTTCTTCTCGATGGGGTCGATGCAGAAGCCCGACGAGCGGCCGTAGGTCGTCAGCAGCATGCGCTCGCCCTCGCGCATGCGCACGAAGCACAGGCCGCGCTGCCCGTCGTGCAGCCGGCACTCGCGCGGGCACAGGTCGCACTGCATGCGCCCGTCGGGCAGCATCCGCCACCAGCGGCCCGGAAAGCTCGATTCGGGAACCCTGGTCATCCGGTCCACGCCTCGCTCCACTTGCGCACGCGGTAGCGGTGCACGCGGCAGCCGTCGATCCGCCTCGGGTCAATCCCGGCCTTGTGCGCCAGCGCGTCCAGGAAATCGTCGGGATCCGGCAGCGACGCCCACACCTGCGGCAGGAACGTGCCGCGACGCGCGCCGTAGGCGAGGATCACGCCGTCCTCGCCGGGGCGCAACTGGGCGGCGAGGTGCGCCCGATCGCGGAAGGCGAGCGGCTGCGCCGCGTCGAGTTCCGACACCTCCACGGTGAGCCCGCCGAGCTCGTGCGCGGCGAGCGGCGCGAAGCGCGGATCGCGGAAGGCCGCCGCACGGGCGTTGGCGAGCACGTCGTCGGCGAGCGGGCGATGCGGCTCCAGCGAGCCGATGCACCCGCGCAGCGATGCGCCGTGGTGCAGCGTGACGAACGTGGCGCCCGGCGCCTGCAGCCAGCGATGGCCCGGGACGGCGACGGTCCCGCGGCCCAGCGCCTCGGCGATGGCCGAGCGCGCGAGCCCGAGCAGCGTGCGGCCGCGCGCGTCGCCGGCGGTCGTCGCGTCCTCGCCGGCCGCCGGGGCGGCGGCGGGCGCGGCGTAGAAGGCGATCGACGCGTAGCCGACGACGCGCGAGCGGTCGCCGGCCGTGTCGCCGGAATTGCGCAGGTCGAGGAGCTGCGGCCGCAGGTCGCGGCGGCGCGCGACCTCCAGCAGGCCGGCGATCGGCGTGGCGCCGCAGGCCTGCTCGTGGTCGAGCGATGTCTCGCGCGCGAGGATCGCCCGGACGGTGGCCGCGTCCAGCGCGCGCGCGTCGTCGTAGCGGTGGTAGTGCGACAGGTCCGAGGACACGACGACGAGCGTCTCGTCGCCGCCCCACAGCGTCTCGATCGCCTCGGCGACCTCGGCGGGCGTCGCGTCGCCGACGGCGAGGGGCACCAGCGCGAACGCGCCGAGCCAGCGCTGCAGGAACGGCAGCTGCACCTCCAGCGAGTGCTCGCGGGCGTGCGCCGCCGGCGCCACGACGACCTGCGGCAGCGCCGCCACCGCGGCGACCGCGGCTCGGTCGAGCGGAACGTCGCCGAGCGGCGTGGCGAAAGCGTCCACCCCCGGCAGCGCGAGGCCGCGCACCGGCACGCGGTGGCACGGCCCCAGCAGGACGACGCGCGACACGCGTCCGCGCGCGCCGGCGAGCGTGCGGTAGCCGCTGGCGGCGACCGCGCCGGAATACGCGTAGCCGGCGTGCGGCACGATCAGCGCCTTCGGCGTGCCGTGCGGCGCCGGGCTCACGCCGCGAGCCTGCGCGAGCGCATCGTCGAGCTCCCGTTCCAGCCGCTCGCGCCGGCCGGCGTAGAACAGGCCGGCGACGGCGGGCGGACGGGTGCGGAGCGACGGGGCGACGGGCATGGGTGCGCAGGCTCGGTTGCCCTCCAAGATGCGTCCGGACGCCGCCGTGCGCAAGAGGCGCGGCGGGCGCTTCGCGCGGCGCGGCACCGTCGACGCGTGCGGCCTGTAAACTCCGCTCACCGATGCCGGAAATGCCCCTCGACCCGATCGTCCTCGCGCTGGCTGCCGCTTTCGCCCTGGGGATCGCGCTGCTCGTCGCGGTCCTCGTCGCGCTGGCGCGGCTGCGCGCGCTCGCGTCGCAGCGCGACGCCGCGGAGCTGCGGACCGGCATCGAGGTGCTGAAGGCGCAGGCCGTCGATCTCGAGCGCGACCTGCGGCAGGACCTGTCGATCGCGCGCGGCGAGCATGCGGCCGGCGCGCAGTCGCTGCGCGCGGAGGTCGGCGAGCGCCTCGCGCAGTTCACGCAGGCGACGCAGGCGCAGGCCGTTGCGGCGGCGCACGCGCAGAGCGACCAGCTGCGGGCGTTCGCGCAGCGCCTGACCGACTTCACGACGGCCACGCACGAGCAGGCGGCGGCGCTGTCGACCGCGCAGGGCGAGCAGCTGCGCGGCTTCGCCGAACGGCTCGCGCAGTTCACCCAGGGCGTGCAGCAGCAGCTCGGCAACGCCGCCGTCGCGCAGGCCGAGCAGGCACGCCTGCAGGCCGAGGCGGTGGCCGAGCTCAACCGCGCGCTGCGCGAACAGCTCGCCGCGGCCGCCAACTCGCAGGGCGAGCACGCGCGGCTGACCGCGGAGCGCATCGCGCAGCTCACGCAGGCCTCGGAGCAGAAGCTGGAGGCCGTGCGGACCACGGTCGAGCAGCGTCTCGACGTGCTGCGCGGCGAGAACGCGCGCAAGCTCGACGAGATGCGCGCCACGGTCGACGAGAAGCTGCAGGCGACGCTGGAATCGCGGCTGGGCGAGTCCTTCAAGCTCGTGTCGGACCGGCTCGAGCAGGTGCACAGGGGACTGGGCGAGATGCAGAGCCTCGCCGCCGGCGTCGGCGACCTGAAGCGCGTGCTGACGAACGTGAAGTCGCGCGGCACCTGGGGCGAAGTGCAGCTCGGCGCGCTGCTCGCCGACCTGCTGCGCGCCGACCAGTACGCGCAGAACGTGGCCACGCGGCCGGGCAGCGACAAGCGCGTCGAGTACGCGGTCCGCTTCCCGGGCCGCTCGGACGACGGCGCACCGTGCTGGCTGCCGATCGACTGCAAGTTCCCGCTCGAGGCCTGGCAGCGGCTGCAGGACGCGATCGAGCGGGCGGACGCCGAGGCGGTCGAGGCGAGCCGCCGCACGCTGGAGCAGTTCTTCAAGGCCCAGGCGCGCGAGATCCGCGACAAGTACGTCGCGCCGCCGCACACCACCGACTTCGCGATCCTGTTCGTGCCGACGGAAGGGCTGTTCGCCGAGGCGGTCGCCCGCCCCGGCCTCGCCGACGCGCTGCAGCGCGACTTCCGCGTCTCGCTCGCCGGGCCGACCACGCTCGCGGCGATGCTGAACAGCCTGCAGCTCGGGTTCCGCACGCTCGCCATCGAGAAGCGCTCGACCGAGGTCTGGCGCGTGCTCGGCGCGGTCAAGACCGAGTTCGACAAGTTCGGCGACATCCTCGCGAAGACGCAGAAGAAGCTGCGCGAGGCGAGCGACACCATCGACAAGGCGCGGGGCAAGAGCACGACGATCGCCCGCAAGCTCCGCGACGTCGAGGCGCTGCCGCTGGCGGACAGCGAGCAGTTGCTCGGGGCCGACGCGCCCGTGATCATCGACGTCGACGCCGGCGAGGAACCGCCGCTGCTCGAGCTCGGCGAGCAGGACGACGCCCGCGACGTGAAGTAGGCGGTGTTCGACGCGATCCGCAACTGGCGCCGCCGCCGCGTGCTGGCGAGGGCGTCGATCCCGGAGGAGCTGTGGCGCGCGGCGCTCGCCGCGCTGCCGTTCCTGCGCTCGCTGGACGCCGCGGAGCAGCGGCGCCTGCGCGACCTGTGCGTGCTGTTCCTCGACGCGAAGGGGATCGTCGGCGCCCGCGGGCACGAGGTCACCCCGCTGCAGCGCGTCATGATCGCGCAGCAGGCGTGCGTGCTGGTCCTGAACCTCGACCTCGGGCTCTACGACGGCTTCGAGAACGTCGTCGTCTACCCCGGCGAGTTCGTGCCGGGGTGGGAGTGGGAGGACGAGGCGGGCGTGGTCCACCGCCACGACGAGCCGCTCGCCGGCGAGGCCATGCCCGGCGGGCCGGTCGTCCTGTCGTGGCCGGACGTGGCGGCGGCGGGCGACTGGCAGGCCTCGGGCATGAACCTGGTCGTCCACGAGTTCGCCCACAAGATCGACATGGCGCACGGCGAGGCGAACGGCTGTCCGCCGCTGCCGCCGGGGATGTCGGCCGCGGCGTGGACCGGGGCGCTGACCGCCGCCTACGACGACTTCGCCGCACGGGTCGAGCGCGGCGAGGACACGGCCATCGACGCCTACGCGGCGGAGAGCCCCGGCGAGTTCTTCGCCGTGCTCTCCGAGGTGTTCTTCGCCGAGCCCGCGCTGCTGCGGCAGAACTATCCCGCCGTCTACGAGCAGTTCCGCAAGTTCTACCGGCAGGATCCCGCGGCGCGCGCGTGCGTCGGCGCCGTCTGACGCCGCCTGTCCGCCCCGCGGGGCTTGCGCCGCCCCGGAGTTCGGGTGTCGAATGGGCGCCCGCCGGGTGTCCGGCGCCACCCCGAAGGAAGCCCATGCGCAAGACGTCCCTGCTCGCCGCGGCCGCGTTCGTGCTCGCCGGCCCGGCGTTCGCGTTCCACTGCCCGGCCGACATGAAGAAGATCGACGAGGCGCTCGCCAAGAATCCCCAGCTGTCCGCGGCGCAGCTCGACGAGGTGAAGAAGCAGCGCGCCGAGGGCGAAGCGCTGCACAAGGCCGGCAAGCACCAGGCGTCGGTCGACGTGCTGGCCAAGGCGATGAAGACGCTGAACGTCAAATAGGCTCGACGCCCGGCCGCATCCGGCCGGGCGGCCCGGGCGGCCGCCGCGCGCGGCCGCCCGGCGCCGGCGGGTCTGGCGCCCGACGCCGGGGCACGGAACCCGCCGCGCGGAAGACGCTCCAACGCGCGGCCCCGGGAGAGGCGCGAACGCGCGACCCCCCTGGCGCCATCCAGGTCAACAGGGGGCTCCATGCTGTCGTCCGTCGGCACGCCCGTGATGTGGGCGGGCTTCGCCGTGCTGGTCGTCGTCGCGCTCGTCGTCGACCTGGTCGTGCTCAAAGCCAAGGGGGCGAAGAAGGTCGCCTTCCGCGAGGCGCTGAACTGGTCGCTGGCGTGGGTCGCCCTGGCGCTGCTGTTCAACGCGTGGCTGTGGTGGTACGTGGACGGGACGGCGGGCCGCGAGGAGGCGAACCGGATCGCCGCCGAGTTCTTCACCGGCTACCTGATCGAGAAGAGCCTCGCGGTCGACAACATCTTCGTCTTCCTGATGGTGTTCACCGCGTTCGGCGTGCCGGTCGCCTTCCAGCGCCGCGTGCTGGTGCTGGGCATCATCGGCGCGATCGTCCTGCGCGCGGTCATGATCCTGCTCGGGGCGTGGCTGCTCGCGAAGTTCCACTGGCTGCTCTACGTGTTCGGGGCGTTCCTCCTGATCACCGGCGTGCGCATGCTGTTCGACGCCGAGAAGGAGCCCGACCTCGAGAACATGGCCGTGCTGAAGTGGCTGCGCCGCCACCTGCGCGTGACGGCCGAGTACCACGGCGAGCGCTTCACGATCGTCCGCGACGGCGTCCGGTGGTTCACGCCGCTGTTCGTGGTCATGGCGACGATCGCCGTCACCGACGTCATCTTCGCCGTCGACAGCATCCCGGCGATCTTCGCGGTCACGCTCGACCCGTTCATCGTGCTCACGTCGAACGTGTTCGCCATCCTCGGCCTGCGCGCGATGTACTTCATGCTGGCGGACCTCGCCGACCGCTTCCACCTGCTGAAGTACGGACTCGCGTTCATCCTGGTGTTCATCGGCATCAAGATGATCCTGCTCGACATCTACAAGATACCGATCGGGTTCGCGCTGGCCGTCGTGTTCACGGTGCTCGCCGTTTCGCTGGTGGGCAGCCTCTACGTCACGCGGCCGGGGGCGGGAAAGGGCGACGGGAAGCATCCTTCGCCCTGACGTTCCGCGCCGCACGGGGCCGGGCTCCCGCCTTCGCGGGAGCGACGACCTGCCTCTCGGTCACCACGCGAAGACGCCGGGCGCCTGCCTGCGCGCGAACGACGACGGCGCCCGGAACGACGTCGTGCACGATCACCGCCGGCTATCCGGTCCGCGGCGCGCGGGCGAGCAGCAGGACGGCGGCGAGGATGAGCGCGCCGCCGGCGAGCTGGATCGCGGCGATGCGCTCGTCGAGCACCAGCGCGGCCAGCGCGATGGTGACCACGGGCTCGAGCGTCGACAGCGTCGCGGCCTGCGTGGCGCCGACGCGCGCGAGGCCGGCGAAGAACAGCGCGATCGCGAGCACGGTCGACACGAGCGCGATCGCCGCGATCGCGAGCCATCCCGCCGGCGAGCGCGGAGCGGCGGGCCCGACCACGACCGCGATCGCGGCGAACACGACGGCCGCGCTGGCCGTGATCACCGACGCGAGCGCGAGCGGCGCCACGCGCACCGTGAGCCGCGCGCCCACGACGATGTAGACCGCGTAGACGCTGGCCGCGGCGAGCCCGAGCGCAATGCCGACCGGCAGCCGCGGGAAGGTGCCGGGGGCGCCGCCGAGCGCGGGGACGACGGTGAGCGCGAGCCCGGCCAGCGCCAGCGCGAGGGCGGCGGCGCGGGCCCCCGTCATCCGCTCGTGCAGGAACAGCGCGGCGAGGACCGCGACCAGCGCCGGGTGCAGGTACAGGAGCAGCGCGACCAGGCCCGCGGGCGCGAAGCCGAGCGCGGAGAAGTACGCCGCCGACTGTCCGGCATAGCCGGCGCCGCCCATCATCGCGGCCACGCCGAGATCGCGTCCGCGCGGCCACGGCTCGCGCCGCAGCCGCGCCAGCGTGGCGAGGCACGCCGCGGCGATCGCGAAGCGCAGCGCCAGCAGCGTCCAGGTGTCCACGCCGTCCGCGTACGCGAAGCGCGCGAAGATCGCCATCGCGCCGAACGCCACGGCGGATCCGGCGATGCAGGCGATGCCCACGGCCCGCGGGGCCGCCTGCGGCACCGCCGCGGCGCCGCTCACGGACCGCGACCTGCGTGCGCCGCCCCCGGCGCCGCGCTCACGAGGTCCCGGCGGCCGGCCTGGCTGCGCCCTTCGGCCGGAATGCCCGGCACACGGCCTCGTGCGTCTCGACGAAGGGACCGCCGATCAGGTCGATGCAGTACGGCACGGCGGCGAAGACGCCGTGCACGAGCACGTTCCCGTCGGCGTCCTTCACGCCCTCCAGCGTCTCGCGGATGGCCTTCGGCTGCCCCGGCAGGTTGAGGATCAGCGACCGGCCGCGCACGACGCCGACCTGCCGCGACAGGATCGCGGTGGGCACGTAGCGCAGCGACACCTGCCGCATCTGCTCGCCGAAGCCGGGCATCACCTTGTGCGCGACGGCGAGCGTGGCCTCGGGCGTCACGTCGCGCGGCGCCGGGCCAGTACCGCCGGTGGTCAGCACCAGGTCGCAGCGCTCGACGTCGCACAGCTCGACGAGCGTGCGCTCGATCAGCGCCTGCTCGTCGGGGATCAGGCGCTTGACCGTGCGCCACGGCGTGGCCAGCGCGAGGCCGAACCACGCTTCGAGGGCGGGCAGGCCCTTGTCCTCGTAGACCCCCGTGGAGGCGCGGTCGGAGATGGAGACGAGGCCGATGGTCAGCGTGTCGGGCATGGGGTCGATGCGGGCGGCAGGATCAGGCGGAGGGCCCCATCGCCTTCGCGATGCGGCGGAACAGCGCGCGGTAGCGGTGCGGCGGACCGCCCGCGGCGCGCTCGGCGCGCGCCGCGCGGGCCAGCGCGGCGATCTCGTCGCGCGGCGCCGAGGGGAATGCAGCCGTGAACGCGTCGACCGCCTCGTCGCCGTCCAGCAGTCGCTCGCGCCAGCCCTCCGCCGCCGCGAAGCGCGCGCGCTCGTCCGCGCCGGTACCCTCCAGGCGCCGCAGCGCGGCCCGGATCGGCACGGGATCGACGTCGCGCATCAGGCGGCCCACGAACTGCAGCTGGCGGCGGCGCGCCTCGTGCCGCGTGATGCCGCGCGCCAGCGCGATCGCGTCGGCCAGGCGCTCGGGCAGATCGAGCGTTGCCACCACGCGCGCGTCCAGCGCCACCAGCGCCTCGCCGAGCTCCTGCAGGTCGTGCATCGCCTGCTTGCGGCGCGTCTTCGACGGCGGCGGGCCGTCGGGTGCGTCGGGCGGCGGGGCGGACGGACGGTGCATCGGGCGATGGCGGAGGAGTGCGATGAACCCTTTGTTATCATAGCCCACGCGCTGCGCCGGGCCGCCGAGAGGGGCGTGCGCGTGCCCCCGCCACGAGAGTCCGTCGATGACCGCCTTGCAGCACTCCGCGATCGTTCCGTCCGCCCGCACCGCCGGTGCCGCGGCGCATCCTGGCGACGACGTGTTCCCGATGCCGACCGCGGAACTCGAGCGCGTCGCCGTGGCGATCCTCGAGGCCGCGCGGTCGGCCGGCGCGACGACCGCCGAAGCCGACGTCTCGCAGGCCGTCGGGCAGAGCGTCACGGTGCGCCAGGGCGAGGTCGAGACGATCGCCTACAACCGCGACAAGGGCATCAGCCTCACGGTGTACGTCGGGCAGCGTCGCGGGCAGGCGAGCACGGCCGACTTCGGCGACGCGTCGCTCCGCGCGACGGTCGACAAGGCGATCGCGATCGCCCGCTACACGGCGGAGGACCCTTGCGCGGGACTCGCCGATCCCGCGCGCCTCGCGCGGGCGTGGCCGGACCTCGACCTCTTCCACCCGTGGGCGCTCCCCGTCGACGAGGCGATCGCCCTCGGCCGCGAAGCCGAGCGCGCGGCGCTCGCCGTCGACGCCCGGCTCACCAACAGCGACGGGGCCACGGTCGCGCGCGGCGAGTCGGAGTTCGTCTACGCGAACACCAACGGATTCCTCGGCGGCTACCGCGGCTCGCGCCATCACATCGACTGCTCCGTGATCGGCGAGGACGCCGGCGGCATGCAGCGCGACTACTGGTTCACGGCGTCGCGGGTGCCCGGCGAGCTGCTGCCCGCCGCCGAGGTGGGACGCATCGCCGGCGAGCGCACCGCGCGGCGCCTCGGCGCACGCAAGCTCGGGACGCTCACCTGCCCGGTGCTGTTCGAGGCGCCCGAGGCCGCGGACCTGATCGGCGCGTTCGTCCACGCCGCCTCCGGAGGCAGCCTCTACCGCAAGGCGTCGTTCGTGCTCGACACGCTCGGGCAGGCGGTGTTCGCGCCGGTCGTGTCGATCCGCGAGGAGCCGCACCTGCCGCGCGCGCGGGGCAGCGCGCCGTTCGACGCCGAGGGCGTGGCCACCGCGGCGCGCGACGTGGTGCGCGACGGCATCCTGCAGGGCTACTTCCTCGGCAGCTACTCGGCGCGCAAGCTCGGGCTCGAGACGACCGGCAACGCCGGCGGCGCGCACAACCTCGTCGTCGCGCACGGCGACGACGACCTTCCCGCGCTGCTGCGCCGCATGGGGCGCGGCCTGCTGGTCACCGAGCAGCTCGGGCAGGGCGTCAACCTGGTCACCGGCGACTTCTCGCGCGGCGCAGCGGGCTTCTGGGTCGAGGACGGCGCGATCGCCCATCCGGTCGAGGAGATCACCATCGCCGGCAACCTCAAGGACATGTTCCGCGACATCGTGGCCATCGGGCGCGACGTCGACCGCCGCGGCTCGCGCCACGTGGGCTCGGTGCTCGTCGGCCGCATGACGATCGCCGGGCACTGAGCGTCATGCGGCGCGACGCGCGGCGAAGGCAGGGCGGGCGGGTCGCGCTCGATGTTGCGTGGCTGTTTCCGGCGGGCGGCGCAGGGCCGCCCCAAGCCGCCCGCCAAGCTCCAGAATCCGATGAAAGACACGCAACGCCGGCGCCGCGGGTGGCGCAGCGCGCCCGAACGTGTTTTTCATCGGTCGATCGATGATCGAGCCCATCGTCCTGTGGGTGCGCGCGCTGTCCGATCCGCTGCGCAGCGCGGCGCTCGCCGACCGCTGGATCGCGTCGCGCCCCGCGGGCGACGCGCTCGCGCTGCAGAAGGAAGTGCTGGAGCTGCTGTCCGGCTTCCCCGGCGCGCGGCGCGAGATCGGACCGGGGCAGGCCGAGGCGCTGCTGCGGATCGACGCCCGCCTCGAGCCGGTGCTCGCCGAGCTGACGCGCAAGTACACGACCGGCTACCAGAAGAGCACGTCGGTCGAGTCGCGGCTGTGGCACTCGGTGTTCGACGTCGTCAAGGCCTTCGTCGTCGCGTACAACGCCTCGCTGAAGGCGGGCTATGCGCGCGCGGAGAACAAGCGCTGGCGCGCGGTGCTGCCGTGGGTCCTCGTGCGCCTCGCGCACTACAAGGGGCTCGACGGCAAGTTCCGCCTGTTCCGCTACGGCCACTGGATCCCCGCGCAGTGGCGCGAGTTCCACGAGCTCTACGAGTTCGCGCGCATGCGCGGCTGGCAGCGCGAGCAGCTCGTCTACGGCGCGGCGGCGTTCGCCCGGCCGGGGGTGACCTTCGAGCAGGAGTACCTGAAGGCGCTGCTGCTGATGCGCCTCGACTCGGGCAACTTCACGCCCGACCAGGTCGAGTGGGTCGCGCGCCAGCTCGACGACTGGGTGCCGTCGCTCACGCTGGTGCCGCCGCCGGGCGAGGGGGCGCACTTCTACGTCGACCTGACGGGCACGCAGGGCCTGCGGCGGCGCGACCGGCCGAACGTGCCCGGCCGCGTGCTGCTGCTCGACACCGGTCCGGCGTACGCGCGCGTCGTCGAGCAGCTGCGCTGGCTGCCCGAGCAGGACGAGGACGTCACGCGTCCGGGCGACCTGCCGGCGCGCGAGCAGCGGCTGCTGCTGATGCGCCTCGCGTCGCTGTTCGGCCCGGAGGCCATCGCGCACGCGCCGCGCGCCGAGCGCGTCCGCATCCAGGGCGAGGTGCGCGTCGTCGTCGGGCTGCAGGCGCTGACGCGCGCGATCGCGGAGGTCGAGAAGCTCCCGGACGGCGTGCGCACGCCCGGCGTCGCCTCGAGCTTCGACGAGGTCACGCAGTTGGCGAACCCGACGCTGAACCCCGAGTCCGTCGCCAGGCGCATCCGCGGCTCGACGTGGCGGATGATCGACCGCAGCGACACCGGCTGTCGCCTCGCCGCACCGTCGAAGGACGCGCCGGCGCGCCTCGGCGAGCTGGTCGCCATCCAGGACGGCGAGCACTGGATGCTCGGCGTCGTGCGCCGCATGCAGCGGCTGCAGGTCGACGAGGCGACGGTGGGCGTGGAGATCGTCGCGCGCCGGCTCGTGCGCGTGCTCATGCGGTCGTGGACCGCGCCGGTCGACGAGCTCCACACCGGAGGCGACCGCCCGTTCTTCGGCGTGTACCTGCCCGCCCACAGCGAGAACAGGCAGTCCGCGCAGCGCAGCCTGATCGGCCCGGACGACCGCTTCCTGGCCGGCGGCATGGTCGAGCTCGACACCGGCAACGCGCGCTATCTCGTCCGCTTCACGCAGCTGCTGGAGCGGCAGTCGGGCTGGGCGTGGGCGCTGTTCAACGCCGTGCGCAAGCTCGGCTGACCGGCGGCACGGCGGCGCGCCGCCCGTGCGCGCGCACCGACGCAGGCCCACGGTCGCCCGGCACGGCGGCGCACGCCGTCCGGCGCGTCGCGCCGGGCGGTGCCGGCGCGGCCGCGCGGGCCGTCCGCTGCCGCGCCGCAGCACCGCGGCGGCCGAAAGCCGTTGTGAGTCCGGCGGCGAACCCCTAGAATCGGCCGGCGGTAGCCGTCCTACAAGTCCAATTGTCCAACCCGATCCTGCAGGGGGAGTGAATGGAACGTCGTTCGTTCATCAAGCACACCGGCCTCGCCGGCATACTCGCGGCCGGCTCCGCGCCGGCCTTCGCGCAAGGCTCGCCGTCGATCAAGTGGCGCTGCGCGTCCAGCTTCCCGAAGAGCCTCGACACGATCTACGGGGCGGCCGAGGTGATGGCGAAGACGGTGAGCGACGTCACCGGCGGCAGGTTCCAGATCCAGGTCTTCGCGGCCGGCGAGATCGTGCCCGGCCTGCAGGTCGCCGACGCGGTGCAGAACGGCACGGTCGAGTGCGGCCACACGGCCCCCTACTACTACGTGGGCAAGGACCCCACGTTCGCCTTCGGCACGGCGATCCCGTTCGGCCTCAACCCGCGCCAGTACGACGCCTGGTGGTTCTACGGCGGCGGCGACCAGCTGTTCAACGACTTCCTGAAGAGCTACAGCATCACGTCGATGCTCTGCGGCAACACCGGCGCGCAGATGGGCGGCTGGTACCGCAAGGAGATCAAGAGCGTCGCCGACCTCAAGGGCCTCAAGATGCGCATCGGGGGCTTCGCCGGGCAGGTGCTCACCAAGCTCGGCGTCGTGCCCCAGCAGATCGCCGGCGGCGACATCTACCCGTCGCTGGAGAAGGGCACGATCGACGCGGCCGAGTGGGTCGGTCCCTACGACGACGAGAAGCTCGGCTTCAACAAGGTCGCGAAGTTCTACTACTACCCCGGCTGGTGGGAAGGCGGCCCGGCGCTGCACATCTTCTCGAACACGCCGAAGTACAACGAGCTGCCGGCGGACTACAAGGCCGCGCTGCTCGCCGGCTGCCACGCGGGCAACACGCACATGATGGCGAAGTACGACGCGCAGAACCCGGGCGCGCTGCGCAAGCTGGCTGCCGCCGGCACGCAGCTGCGGCCGTTCCCGCGCGCGGTTATGGACGCGTGCTACAAGGCGGCGCTCGACCTCTACGCGGAGACCTCGGCCAAGAACGCGAACTTCAAGAAGATCTACGACAGCATGCTCGCGTTCCAGCGCGAGCAGCTGCTGTGGTTCCGCGTGACCGAGAACACGTACGACAACTACATGGCGACGGCGGGACAGCAGCAGCGCGCCGCGCCCGCGAAGAAGTAGCGGTCGACGGCACCGCACCGCGTCGACGGGGCCCCGCGCGAGCGGGGCCTTTTCGCTGGCGACGTTCGTCGCGACGCGCATCCAGGTGCGCGGCCGCGTGGTGGCGCACTCGCGCGGTCGACTACGGGGACGACGTCGCGAGGCGGCCGGGGTGGATGGCGATCGACAGCGCGCATTGCGCAGTGTCGACGACGCCATCGAGCGCACGTCCGGCGATCGCGAATTGCACGCGTCGGCCGCTGTCGAGCACGAGCGGCGCCGCCACCGGCGATTGCGCCGCGGTGCCACGCGGCGGATTGGCAATCGACGCTTCCAGATCACTCATGTCGCGCCAGCCCGGCTCCTGATCCAGGCGATACACCAGCCGCGTCCCGACCTGGACGCTCGCCGACGCGCCGTGCACGACGACGGCGCTGCGCGGGGTCGCCATGCGCGCGCCCTCGGGCACGACCACCGGCGCCGTCACGCAGGCGACGTCGGCAGCGTTGATCGCGTGTGCGGCGGAGGTGTCTAGCGCGGCGGCGAGCCGCGGCTCGCCCGCCCGCGCGAAGGCGTGCAGCGCCACCACCAGCTCGGTTCGTGTTGGCCGCGCATCGGGACAGAATGCGGTGGACGTGCAGCCCGTCACGATCGCGCTTCGAACCGCCCACGTGACGGCAGGGCAGAACGGGCTCGAGCGTTCGAGATCGGCGAAGCCTGCGCAACCGGGGGGGTCGGGCGGGGTTCGGACCGTGATCGCGAAGCGCACCTCGTCGTAGTCCCACCCCACGTCGACCGCGACGACGGTGTAGGGCGCGTTCCCGTCCAGGATCGCGACGATCTCGCGGCCGTCCTCGCCGCCGCCCGCCACGCATCGCTCGGCAGGTTGCGAAGGATCGAACGCGCCCGCGTAGACGTACATCCGCACCTGACCGGTCGCGGCCAGCACGAACGAGTGCGCTCCGCCGCGACCGGCGGTGAGGGCGAACGTCTGGTAGGAGGCCGGGCCCGTGGCATCGACGGCCCCGGAGCAGCGGCCGTCGCTCACCACCGGAAGCTGCGCGAGGGCTGGGGGGAGGCCGGGATAGAACGATCCATGGAGGACGAAGGTACCAGCGTGCGCCAACGACGCGAGCACGGCCGCCAGCAGGGCGAGCACGACAGTGGAGTTGCGTGGCATCGGAGTCCTCCGAACGGCGTGTCGCGGGCTGGCAGGCGTGGCGGCGCTCCGGCTCACGGATGCGCCGGTGGGTACGGGTCGCTGGCCGCGGCGTCCAGCCGCACCGTCAGCGCGCACGCCGCCTCGTCGACGGTGCCGGCGGGCAGGGCTTGGATGCCGAAGGCGACCCACCGTCCGCGGTCCAGCGCGATGGGTGCGGACATCGGCCACTGCGTGGCGTGGGAGCCGGGCAGGTTGGTGGCGGTCGCGGCGAGTCCCGCGACAGCGTGCCAGCTCCCGGAATCGAGCCGGATCGCCAGGTTGGTGCGCACCTCCGTCGCGGAAGCCGCGCGGTGCCGGACCGCCGCCGACGTGACGGTCGCCGTGCGCGGAAAGCCGGTCACAGCGTAGACCGGCGTCTGGCAGAGGATCCCCCCGGCCGCGGCACCGTCGGTCGCGTCGGGGTCCGAGGCGACGAGGAACTCCGGCTCGAGCGACGTGGCGAGCCGGTAGAGCATCGCCACGACCTGCAGCCGGTTCGGGGTGGCGAGCGGGCAGAACTGCGTCGTGGTGCACCCTCGTGTCACCGAGCGATTGCGCGCCCACTCGATCGAGCGGCAGAAAAGGTCCGTGTACCCCACGTCGACGAAGCCCGCGCACGGGCCGAGGATCGTGCCGGGCCCGTCGACCGAGACCCTGTAGCTCAGGCCGAGCACGTCCCAGTCCCACTCCACCACGACGACGGTGTAGGTCGCGCCGGCGACGAGCGGCACGGCAAGGCGGACCGGCGACGCGAAACTTGCGGCGATGCAGTGCACGGCCGGCGCCGCGGGATCGAATGACCCCGCGTAGACGTACACGCCGAGGTAACGGGGATCGACGTGCTCGCGGACGGCGTACACGCCGGTCGTGTCGACGGAAAAGGAATGGGCCTCGTAGGGAAGGGACCGTTCGCCGACCTCGCCCGTGCACCGGCCGTCGCCGTCGAGCGCCATCCCGGTGGTGTATCGCGTCCACGACACCTCGCCGCTGAACTGGATGGTGCCGGCGGCGACCGCCGCGGGCAGGAGCAGCGTGAGCACCGCGAACGTTCGGGCCAGCACCGGGTGCGAGGTCATGGGAGCCCTCCCTGGGAGCACGCCGGCACCGCCATCGGGTCCCGCCTTGACATTGCGGGGCAGGGTGCAAGAATCGCCGACGCGGTCGCCAACGTGCCCGGGCTGCGAGGGGAAGTCCCCACGGACCGGTGACTTTTCGATGACGAGTCGAGGAGCGCGCGATGCAGGCGCCCCGTCCGCCTGCCGGGAGCGAAGTGCAGGACGCGCTGTGGGTCGGCGAATGGCGCGTGGATCCGTCGCTGAACCAGATCGTCAGCGGCAGGGAGGTCGTGCACCTCGAGCCCAAGGGCATGGCGGTGCTTCTGCACCTCGCGGCACGGCCCGGCGCGGTGGTGAGCCGCGAAGCCCTCCTCGCCGCCGTGTGGCCGGGCGTGATCGTCGGCGACAATGCGCTGACGCAGGCCGTCGCCAAGCTGCGCCGGGCGCTGGGCGATGCGGCGCGCGAGCCGGCCTACATCCAGGCGATCGCCAAGAAGGGCTACCGGCTGGTCGCCGACGTCCGTCGCGGCACGGGGCTGCCGGCGTCGACAGGTGCCGGGCCGCCGTCCCCACTCGCACGACGACGCGCACGGCCGATCGCGCTCGCGGGGCTGGCCGTGGCCGTGGCGGCGGCCGCGATCGCGGCGGCCTGGCACGTCGCCGTGATCACGCCGCAGGAAGGGATGCCTGCCAACGCGCTCGATGCGGAGTTCGCCTCGCGCGCCGCGATCCCGGTCGTCGTCGTGCGGCCGTTCGCGGCGCTGGGTCCCGCGCCGGAGCAGGCCGACATCGCCCGGGCGATCACCGCGGATCTGGTCACCGATCTCTCCAAGGTGGCGACGCTGGTCGTCGTCAGCGGCGGTGAGCAGGGCGAGCCGGCGGCCACCTCGCCGCGGCCCCACGTACGCTTCGCGCTTACGGGCACGGTGCAGCAGGACCGCGGCAGGCTTCGGCTCAACGTGCATCTGGCGGAAGCCGACGGCGGCCGGCTGCTCTGGTCGGAGCGCTTCGATCGCGCCGCCAGCGATCTCTTCTCGGTACAGGACGCCCTGGTTCGGAACGTGCTGGAGTCCCTGCGCGTCAAGCTCGACGAGGCCCAGTCGCGCAGGCTCGCGCAGCGTCACACGCGCAACCTGCAGGCGTACGAGCACTTCATCCGCGGACAGGCCGCGGTGCTGGTGCGCCGGCGCGCGGCGAACGAGGAGGCGCGCGAGCGCTACTGGCAGGCCATCCGGCTCGACCCCGCCTTCGCGCGCGCCTATGCCGGCGTGGCGCTGACCTACGCGACCGACATCCAGCAGGACTGGGCGGACGACCGGCAGGCGACGCTCGCCCGGGCGTTCGAGCTGGCCACGACGGCGTTGCGCATGCGCCCGGACATGCCGGAGGCGCACTGGGCGCTGGCCTTCGTTCACGTCCAGGACCGCCAGCACGACCAGGCGCTGGCGCGCCTGGACGATGCGCTGCGGCTCAACCCCTCGTACGCCGACGCGTATGCGCTGAAGGCGGGGGTGCTCACGTACATGGGACGCCCTCGCGAAGGCGTCGATACCGCGCGCGTCGCCTTGCGGCTCAACCCGGGCGCCGGCTCGCTGTACTTCCTCGTGCTCGGCCGAGCGTACTACGGGCTCGGAGACGTCGAGCAGGCGGTGGTGAACCTCACGCACGCGCTGATGCGCAACGCCGAGAACGTCGAGGCGCGGGTGCTTCTGGCGGCGACGCACCTGCGGGCCGGGGACCGCGCCGCGGCGGAATGGCAGGTCCAGGAGATCCGCGCGCTCGAGCCCCGCTTCGACGGACGCGCGTGGCTGGCGGCCTACGCGATGAGCGACCCGGGGCAGTGCCAGCGGCTGCTCGACGCGCTCGTGGACCTCGGCCTCTAGGTTCGCCGGATCACTTGGCCTTCAACTCGTTCATCAGGTCGTCGTTGGCCTTGTCGGCCTCGTCGCCCTGCTGGTCCAGCATGTCGCGCAGCGGATCGCCCGACGGCGCGGGGGCTTCCTTCGGCGCGCCGTCCGCGCCCGCGCCCGGCTCGGCCGGGACCCCGAAGACCGGCGGCGGCGGCGCGTCCATCGTCGGGATGTCGATCTGGATCTTCGACGGGTCGACGGTCGGCAGGTCGTCCTTGTAGACCAGCACCATCTGCGGGAAGGCGATCACCAGGCCGACCATGATGCACTGGATGACGACGTAGGGCACCGCGCCCCAGTAGATCTGCATCGTCGTCACCGGCGCCATCAGCTTCTTCGTCACCTTGTCGACGTACTCCTTCGCCGGGGCCACGCTGCGCAGGTAGAAGAGGGCGAAGCCGAACGGCGGGTGCATGAACGACGTCTGCATGTTGACGCCGAGCAGCACGCCGAACCAGATGAGGTCGATGCCGAGCTTCTCCGCGACCGGCCCGAGCAGCGGCACGACGATGAAGGCGAGCTCGAAGAAGTCGAGGAAGAACGCGAGCAGGAAGACGAGGACGTTGACGACGACCAGGAAGCCGACCTGTCCGCCGGGCAGGTCGAGCAGCAGGTGCTCGACCCACCTGTGCCCGTCGACGCCGTAGAACGTCAGGCTGAAGATGCGCGCGCCGACCAGGATGAACACGACGAAGGCCGTGAGCTTGGCGGTCGCCTGCATCGCCTGCGTGAGCAGCTTGAAGTCGAGGCGGCGCCGCGACACGGCCATGACCAGCGCGCCGGCCGCGCCCATCGCGCCGCCTTCGGTCGGCGTCGCGACGCCGATGAAGATCGTGCCCAGCACGAGGAAGATCAGCGCGAGCGGCGGGATCAGCACGAACACGACGCGCTCGGCCAGCCTCGACAGCAGCCCCATCCCCGTCAGCTTGTTGATCGTCGCGACGACCCACGCGAACCCGATCGCGATCGACGCGCAGATCACGATCTTCTCGTCGGTCGGCGCCTCCGGCTTGTAGGCCGGGTAGTAGAGGTTCCACACGGCGACGGCCGCGGCCAGCGCGATCAGCGTCACCACGATCAGCGAGCGCGTGCCCGGCGAGCCGTCCGGTTCGCGGTAGACGCGCGCCTCAGGCGGCAGCGCCGGCGCCCACGCCGGCTTGAAGAGCGTGACCAGCATGATGTAGCCGGCGTAGAGGCCGGCGAGCACCAGCCCGGGGATGAACGCGCCCGCGTACATGTCCCCGACCGAGCGCCCCAACTGGTCGGCCATGATGATGAGCACGAGCGACGGCGGGATGATCTGCGCGAGCGTGCCGGACGCGGCGATCGTGCCCGCCGCGACGCGCCGGTCGTAGCCGTAGCGCAGCATGATCGGCAGCGAGATCAGGCCCATCGAGATCACGCTGGCGGCCACCACGCCGGTGGTCGCCGCGAGGAGCGCGCCGACGAAGATCACCGCGTAGGCGAGCCCGCCGCGGACGGGGCCGAACAGCTGCCCGATCGTGTCGAGCAGGTCCTCGGCCATGCCGGAGCGCTCGAGGATCAGGCCCATGAACGTGAAGAAGGGGATCGCGAGCAGCGTGTCGTTGCTCATCACCCCCCAGATGCGCTCCGGTACGGCGCCGAACAGCGACGGCGACAGCAGCCCGAGCTCGATGCCGATGAGGCCGAACAGGATGCCGTTCGCCGCGAGGGCGAACGCCACCGGGTAGCCGAACAGCAGGAACACCACGAGCGCCGCGAACATCAGCGGCGCCATGTTCGCGATCAGGAACTCCGTCATGCGCTCCCCTCGGTCCTCGCGGGCCGCGCGGCGTTCGCGCGCGCGGCGTTGCCGTCGCTCACCCCTCCTCGCCGCGCTGCCGGCGGAGCTCCTCCGCCAGCTCGAGCTCGGACGGCCGCTCGTGCACCTTGTCGGCCGGGTCGGGTCCCTTGCCCTGCAGGAACGCGATGCGCTTGACGAGCTCGGAGAAGGCCTGCAGCAGCAGCAGCACGAAGCCGATCGGCACCAGGATCTTCGCCGGCCAAAGCACGAGGCCGCCGGCCGACGGCGAGACCTCGCCGCTCTGGACCGCGCGCAGCGCCCACGGGATCGACTCGTAGAGGACCAGCAGCACCATCGGCGTCAGGAAGAACACGGTGCCGATGACGTCGATCCACGTCTGCGTGCGGCGGCTGAAGCGTCCGGCGACGACGTCGATGCGGATGTGCTCGTTGCGCAGCAGCGTCCACGCGGCGCACAGCAGGAACACCGCGGAGAACATGTACCACTGCGCCTCGAGGTAGGCGTTCGACGACATGTCGAACGCCTTGCGCACGACGGCGTTGACCGAGCTCACGACCACCGCCGCCAGCACGAGCCACGTGACGAGGCGTCCGACGGTCTCGTTGAGCGCGTCGATCGCGCGCGACACGGCGAGCAGTGCGTTCACGGTCTCCTCCTCGGACGGCGCCGGGCCGCGGTGCGCCGTCTGGTCGCGGCGTGAACGAGCCTCGTCGGCGTCGGGGGATTATACGGGGGTGGCGCGCGGCGGGGCAGGGGCCGCGCGACGCCGCCGCCCCGCACCGCGGTGGTGCGCTGCGCGGGTGCTAGAATTTCCTGTTCCCCGCACCGGCGTCCGCCCGCTCCCCTGCCCCCGCCATGTTCGCCCGCTCGCTCCCGCTCGCGCAGACCGACCCCGAGGTCTGGGCCGCCCTCGAGGCCGAGAACCGCCGCCAGGAAGCCCACATCGAGCTGATCGCTTCCGAGAACTACGCGAGCCCCGCGGTGATGGCCGCGCAGGGGTCGCAGCTCACCAACAAGTACGCGGAGGGCTATCCGGGCAAGCGCTACTACGGCGGCTGCGAGCACGTCGACGTGGCGGAGCAGCTCGCGATCGATCGCGCGAAGAAGCTCTTCGGCGCCCCGTTCGCCAACGTGCAGCCGCACTCGGGCGCGCAGGCGAACCAGGCCGTGTTCTTCGCGGCGCTGCAGCCGGGGGACACGATCCTCGGCATGAGCCTGCCGCACGGCGGGCACCTGACGCACGGCTCGCCGGTGAACGTGTCTGGCAAGTGGTTCCGGGTCGTCGCCTACGGGCTCGATCCGCAGACCGAGCTCGTCGACTACGCGGAGGCCGAGCGCCTCGCCCACGAGCACAAGCCGAAGCTCGTCATCGCCGGCGCGTCGGCGTATTCGCGCGTGATCGACTGGAAGCGTTTCAAGGCGATCGCCGACGCGGTCGGCGCGAAGCTGATGGTCGACATGGCGCACTACGCGGGGCTGGTCGCGGCCGGGCTGTATCCGACGCCGGTGGGCGTCGCCGACTACGTCACGTCGACGACGCACAAGACGCTGCGCGGGCCGCGCGGCGGCATCGTCCTCGCCGGCGCCGAGCACGAGAAGGCGATCAACTCGGCGGTGTTCCCCGGCCTGCAGGGCGGGCCGCTGATGCACGTGATCGCCGCGAAGGCCGTGGCCCTCGGCGAGGCGCTGACGCGCGACTTCAAGGTCTACCAGGAGCGCGTGCTCGAGAACGCGCGCGTGCTGGCGAAGGTGCTGGGGGACCGGGGCCTGCGCATCGTCTCCGGCGGCACGGACTCGCACATGTTCCTCGTCGACCTGCGTCCCAAGCGGATCACCGGCAAGGACGCCGAGGCCGCGCTCGCAAAGGCGCACATCACGGTCAACAAGAACTCGATCCCGAACGATCCGGAAAAGCCGTTCGTCACCTCGGGCATCCGCATCGGCAGCCCGGCCGTCACCACGCGCGGCTTCGCCGAGATCGAGTGCGAGGCGCTCGCGCACCTCATCGCCGACGTGCTCGACCATCCGCAGGACGACGCCGCGATCGGAAAGGTGCGCGACAAGGTGGCGGCCATGACGGCCAAGTTCCCGGTGTACGGATGAACCGCCGCGCGGCCGGCGCGGGACGGGGGACGGGCGAGCCCGTCGGCGCGTTGCGCGGCCTTCGCCTCCTCCCCGCGCGCCCCTCGTCCCGCGTCCCCCGCCCCTCATGAAGTGCCCGTTCTGCAACGGCGCCGACACGCAGGTCATCGACTCGCGCGTCTCCGAGCAGGGCGATTCGATCCGGCGCCGGCGCAAGTGCGCGGCCTGCGGCAAGCGCTTCACGACCTACGAGACGGCCGAGCTGCGCATGCCGCAGGTCGTCAAGGGCGACGGCTCGCGCGCCGACTTCGACGAGGCCAAGCTGCGCACCGGGTTCCAGCGCGCACTGCACAAGCGGCCGGTGCCCACCGAGTTCGTGGACGCCGCGATCGGCCGCATCGTGCAGGCGCTGCTCGCGCGCGGCGAGCGCGAGGTGAGCTCGCGCGAGATCGGCGAGATGGTGATGCAGGAGCTCTACAAGCTCGACAAGGTCGCGTACATCCGCTTCGCGTCCGTCTACCGCTCGTTCTCGGACGTCTCCGATTTCCGCGACGCGCTGGCCGAGGTCGAGCAGCCTGGCAAGCGGGCGCGCAAGCTGCCGGCGCAGTGAGGCGGGGCGGGTGAACCCGGAGGCGGACGCGCGCTTCATGGCGCAGGCGCTCGCGCTCGCGCAGCGCGGCCTCTACACGACGACGCCCAATCCGCGCGTCGGCGCCGTCGTGGTGCACGACGGCGCGGTCCTCGGCGAGGGCTGGCACGCTCGTGCCGGCGGCCCGCACGCCGAAGTGGCGGCGCTCGACGACGCGCGCGCGCGCGGCCACGCCACGGCCGGCGCGACGCTCTACTGCACGCTCGAGCCGTGCACGCACGTCGGGCGCACGCCGCCGTGCACGGACGCCATCGTCGCCGCCGGCATCGCCCGCGTCGTCGTCGCGATGGAGGACCCGAACCCGGCGGCGGCCCACGGCGCGAAGCGCCTGCGCGCCGCGGGACTCGACGTGGCGACGGGCGTGCTCGCCGCCGAAGCGGCCGCCCTCAACCCGGGCTTCGTGGCGCGGATGACGCGCGGGCGGCCCTACGTGCGCATGAAGGTCGCGGCCAGCCTCGACGGACGCACGGCGCTGCCCGACGGCCGCAGCCGCTGGATCACCGGGCCGCAGGCGCGCGCCGACGGGCACGCGTTCCGCGCACGCGCCTGCGCGGTCGTGACCGGCATCGGCACCGTGCTCGCCGACGATCCGGAGCTCACCGTGCGCGCGGTCGACACGCCGCGCCAGCCGCTGCGCATCGTCGTCGACCGCCACGGCCAGACGCCGCCGGAGGCGAAGGTGCTGCGCGGCGGCGCCCTCGTCGTGACCGCGGATGCGCGGCGGCCCCGCTGGCGCTCCGACGTCGAGCACGTGGTGCTGCCCGACGCGCAGGGCCGCGTCGACCTCGCGGCCCTGATGCGCGAACTGGCGCGGCGCGCGCTCAACGAGATCCACGTGGAGGCGGGGGCCCGGCTCAACGGCGCGCTGCTCGCCGCCGGCCTCGTCGACGAACTGCTGGTCTACGTCGCGCCGTCGCTGATCGGCGACCCCGCGCGCGGCATCGCCGGCTGGCCGCAGGCGCTCGACAGCCTCGACGCGCGCGTGCGCCTGGCCATCGACGAGGCCGAGCGCATCGGCGAGGACCTGCGCATCCGCGCGCGCGTGCTCGGGAAAGGCTGACGACATGTTCACCGGCATCGTGCAGGGCGTGGGGCGCATCGTCGACACCGCGGCCGGACCTTCCGCCGTGCGCCTGGTGGTCGACCCGAGCGGGCTCGACATCGACGACGTGGCGATCGGCGATTCGATCGCCGTGAACGGCTGCTGCCTGACCGTCGTCGCGATCGAGCAGCGCGCAGGGCGCCGCTGCGTCGCCTTCGACGTCTCGGCGGAGACGCTGCGCTGCACGTCCGGGCTGGACGCGCCGGGGCCGGTCAACCTCGAGAAGGCGTTGCGCCTCGCCGATCGCCTCGGCGGGCACCTGGTGACCGGCCACGTCGACGGGCTGGGCACCGTCGCGGCGCTCGAGCCGGTGGCCGAAGGGACGGGATGGGGCAGCCACCGGCTGGTCGTCGACGCGCCGCCGGAGCTCGCGCGCTTCATCGCGGCGAAGGGCTCGATCGCCGTGCAGGGCGTGAGCCTGACGGTCAACGGCGTGGACGGCGCGCGCTTTCACGTCAACCTGATCCCGCATACACTGGACGCGACGACGCTGCGGGCGCTGCGGCCCGGCGACCGCGTCAACCTCGAGATCGACCTCGTCGCGCGCTACGTCGCGCGGCTCGCCGAGTCCGGCCCGGCGTAGCCGGCGGCCGCGGTCGTTCCCGTCACACCGAACGGAGTTCCCATGGACCTCACGACGCTGCAACGCCTGCCGCTGTGGATCGGCGGCAAGCCCGTCGCCTCGACGACCTCGCGCTACGGCGAGGTGACCAACCCCGCGACCGGGGAGGTGATCCGCCACGTGCCGTTCGCCACGCTCGCCGAGGTCGACGCCGCGGTGCAGTCGGCGGCGGCGGCGCTGCCGTCGTGGCGCAGCGCGCCGGCGCTGCGCCGCGCGCGCGTGCTGATGCGCTTCCGCGAGCTGCTGGATGCCGACAAGAAGTCGCTGCGGGCGCTGATCACGCAGGAGCACGGCAAGACGCTGGCCGACGCCGAGGGCGAGATCACGCGCGGCCTCGAGGTCGTCGAGTTCGCGACCGGCGTCCCGCACCTCGTCAAGGGCGAGTACAGCGAGAACGTGGGCACCGGGGTGGACGCGTACGCGATCCGCCAGGCCGTCGGCGTGTGCGCCGGCATCACGCCGTTCAACTTTCCCGCGATGGTCCCGATGTGGATGTTTCCCGTCGCGATCGCCTGCGGCAACACGTTCGTCCTCAAGCCGTCGGAGCGCGACCCGTCGACGGCGCTGCGCCTCGCCGAGTTGCTGAAGGAGGCGGGCCTGCCGGACGGCGTCTTGAACGTCGTGCACGGCGACAAGGAGGCCGTCGACGCGTTGCTCGAGCATCCGGACGTGAAGGCAGTGTCGTTCGTCGGCTCCACGCCGATCGCAAGGCACGTCTACGAGACCGGCACGCGCCACGGCAAGCGCGTGCAGGCGCTCGGCGGGGCCAAGAACCACGCGATCGTCATGCCCGACGCCGACCTGCCGTTCGCCGTCGAGGCGATCGTCGGCGCCGGCTACGGCTCGGCGGGCGAGCGCTGCATGGCGGTCTCCGCCGTGGTCGCCGTCGGCGACGTCGCCGACGCCCTCGTGAAGGGGCTCGCCGAGCGGGCGCGGCGCGTCACCACCGGCGACGGCACGACCGACGTCGAGATGGGCCCCGTGGTCACCTGCGCGGCGCGCGACCGCATCCGCGGGCTGATCGACCGCGGCTGCGCGGAAGGCGCGACGCTCGTCGTCGACGGGCGCGGCATCAGCGTTCCCGGCCGCGAGCAAGGGTTCTTCGTCGGGCCGACGCTGTTCGACCACGTGCAGCCCGGCCACGCCATCTACCGCGAGGAGATCTTCGGGCCGGTGCTGTCGGTGGTGCGCGTGGACTCGCTGGAGGCGGCGATCGGGCTCGTCAACCGCAATCCCTACGCCAACGGCGTCGCGCTCTTCACGCGCTCGGGCTACGCGGCGCGCCGCTTCCAGGAGGACGTGGAGGTCGGCATGGTCGGCATCAACGTGCCGATCCCGGTGCCGATGGCGTTCTACTCGTTCGGCGGCTGGCGCGCCTCGCTGTTCGGCGACCTGCACGTGCACGGCATGGACGGCGTGCGCTTCTACACGCGCGGCAAGGCGGTGACCGCGCGCTGGCCGGACGACGGCAGCGCCGCGCCCGGCTTCCACATGCCGCTGATGGGCTGACGGCGGGGCCCGGCCGCGGCCGGGGCCGTGGCGTCCGCGGCGGCGCGCGGCGGAGGTGAAGGCGCGGGCTGGTCAGTCGGGTGCGCCGCCCGGCTATCGCGGCGATTCGTGGACGGAGCGCTGCGACTCGCCGCTGCCGTAGAACTCGAAGAGGAACGTGAGGACCGTCCAGGCGCGCGGCGCGCCCTCCGGCGGCGGGTCGCGCACGCGCGCGTTCGCCAGCGCCTCGCGCACCGCGGCGCCGAACACCGGGTCGTCGAAGGTCCCCTGCGCGACCTCCATGGCGCCGTCGTCGCGCACGACCGCCGGCACGCGCAGCAGCACCTGGCGCCGCTCGCGGCGCGCCGCGACCGGATACGTCGCGCGCGGGGGCTCGTCGAACTCGATCGCCGCGCGCGTCGCGCCGGCGTACGCGACGGCGATGGCCGCCTCGATGGACGGGTCGACGGCCGCGCCGTCGTCGGGCAGGACCGCGACGTGGCCCTCGTAGGGCTCCGGCACGGCGGGGACGGGCCTGAACGGCACCGGGACGGGCAGCGGCCGGGGCGCGGCCGGACGGACCGGCGGCGGGGGGGCGAGCGGCGTGGGAGCGGTCACCACGCTCGCCGGCGCGGAGGGAGGCGCAGGTGCGCCGGCGAGCGTCGCGCGCAGCGGGAGCGTGTCGAACGGACCGCCGCTGCCGCCCGCCCCGGCGCCGAGGGCGAGCGCGAGGGCGGCGAGCACGAGCGCGTGCACGGCGAGCGAGCCCGCGAGCGCGCCGGCGAGCCGCGCTGCCGCACCGTCGGGACGTGCGTCGGGCATGGCGAGGATCAAGGGCGGCGGAGAGCGGGCGGCGGTCGCGAGCATGCCACGTGCGCCGCGCAGCGACCGCGCCCGCGCACGCCACCAAAGAAAACGGCCCCCGTCGCGGGGGCCGTCTTCCGGGCGGCGCGGGTCACTGGCCGAGCTGGCGCCAGGAGATGCGGTTCTGGTTCACGAAGCCCGGCAGCTTGGCGCCGAAGAGCTTGATCTCGGGCTTCGTGGTGGTGACCGCGAGCTTGAGCTGCGGGATGCAGTTGTCGGTGCAGCTCGGGTCCTGCGTCGAGATGATCGACAGTCCGGCACCGCCGTCCGGCACGTAGATCGTCTCGATGAACACGCCGGGACCGGATTCGAGCCGCGACTCGCCGTTGCCGAACTGCCGCACGTAGACGTTCGCCGGCTGCCCGACCTCGCAGGGATCGATCGGCAGGCCGGTGGCGATGTACGCGACCAGGCCGACCGTCGCCGCGATCGGGCGCACGATCCGCTGGCCGGCCGGAAGGTCGTCGTACCAGCCGTTCACCGCGATCACGCCGGAGCCCAGCCCCGCGACGCCGCTGACGACGTCGAGGTCGGCCGGCGTGAGCGGCGTGCCGAGCGCCTTCGGCGTGTCGTACGTGCCGTCGCGCAGCGCATACATCCGCTGCGGCTGCGTGTCGGACAGGTCGTCCTCGTGCAGCAGCCGGCCCGTGCCGACGAACACCCAGCGGTCGACGCCGTTGGTGATGTCGACCTCGATCATCGGCGGGATCGTCACCGGCTGCGCGGCGCCGAAGCCGTCCGTCAGCTTCGCGAGCTTCTCGACCGTCCAGTTCGCGTCGTTCGCGTCCTGCACGTTGAAGCGCCACACGTTGCCGAGGAGGTCGCCCGCGTAGAACTGCTCGGCGAGCTGGTTGCGGTAGTCCTCGACGTACGCGTTGAAGTGCGCCAGCCCGGCGGGGCTTCCGGGCGTGCCCTCGCCGGTGCCCATGGTCTTCAGCAGCGCGCCCGTCGCGGCGTCGAGGAAGAAGAGCTTGCCCTCGCCGCTCGCGTTGTTGTAGCCCGAGCTCACGACCGCGAGCCACTTGCCGCCGAACGCCCGCGTCTTGATGATCGTCGGCCGCCCGTACGTGTAGCCCAGGTCCGCGTTGCGGAACTCCCACAGCACCTTCGAGGTCGCCGAGCTCTCGTCCGTGATCGCGCCCGGGTCGGTGACGTCGAGCGCGTAGTAGCTCTGCCCGCCCTTGCCGAGCCCGCCGACCAGCAGCGTCCGCCACGTGCCCGCCAGGTTCGCGTCGACGACGCGCGGCGTCGCGTCGACGTAGAACCGGTGCGCGTACAGCGGCAGGCCGCCCGGCTGGTAGGTGAGGCCGACCAGGCCGGCCTTGTCGTTCGAGACCGGCGGCGCCTTGCGGTAGAAGTCCCGCGGCACGAACGCCCACGCCTCGCTGCCGTTGGTGTCGTCGAAGGCGTGCAGCATCCCGTCGTTGGCGCCGACGTAGACCCGCTTCGAGCGGCCGGTCATCGCCGCCTTGAACGCCGAGTAGCCGGGGTCGTTGGCGTCGAGGTACGACCACTCGGGGTCGCCCACCACGACCGGCTGCGAGTTGACGATGTCGCCGAGCGGGCTCGGGCGCACGCGGAACTGCCCGTCGTCCTCGCCCTCGTTGCTGCGATCGCCGCGCAGGAACTCGATCACCCGGTCCTGGGAGGTGGCGTCCGGCCCCAGCGTGGAGAGCTGCGTCGCGCCGAGGCTCGCCCGCAGGAACGGCACCTTCGCGCCGCCCTCGTCGATGGTCACGATGCGCCGGTTGGTGTACCACGGCTTGTCGTTGGGCGGCGCGGCGGGCGTCGTCTGGCCGATCAGCGCGGCCTCGGCGTCCCACACGACCGACAGCGGCGCCGCGGTCTGCGGATCGATCTCGATCTTCTGCAGGTTGCCGCCCCATCCCTGCGTGAACTTGGCGAGGTAGGTGTAGCGGTTGGTCGACGACAGGTTCGGGTTGCTGAACACCGCGCCGGTCAGGCCGCCCGCCGGGCTCGTGATGTCGGCGAGGATCTGCGCGATGCCGCGGCCGAGCTGCTGCGAGGTCTTGGCGTTGACGAAGCGCCCGCGCCCGTTCACCGCCGCGTGCCAGAGGTCGTCGACGCCGCTCGGGCCCGGCTGCCACTGCGTCGGCACCGGCTTCGGCCACTTGAGCGTGCCCGCCGCGATCTGCGACTCCGTGGTCGCGCCCGCGGACGGCAGCACGCCCTCGGTGCCGAGCGACAGCGCGGCGAAGTTGAGGTGCTGCCACGATGCCGGGTCCTTGCCGACCAGCACGTTGTTGGGCATCGCCGGGCGCATGTCCGTCACCCAGTAGTGGGTCGCGTAGTCGGACAGCGTGTTGGCGAGCGCGTTGAGCGGGTCCTCGCGGTAGAGGTTCGGCCACGGCGATCCCGCGACGATCGGAGGCAGCACGAACACCGGTTCGGGCAGCGCCGGCACGACGTCGTCGACGTTGCCGACCGTCACCGAGGGCAGCGCGCCCTGGTTGGTGATGCCGTCGGTGAAGAGCATGTGGTAGTTCTTCTGGCACGACAGCGTGATCGGGTCGCCCGAGCCGAGCAGCGCGGCGTTGCCGCCGTTCTTGAACAGCTCGCCGATGCGCACGACCGCGTCCATGTTCGGCGTCTGCTTGCCCATCGCGATCTGGATGCCGAACAGCTGCTGGTACCACTTGTCCTTCTGCCCCCCCGCGTTCGCGTCGAACGGCGCGACGTCGACGTAGGAGGTCGGCGGATCGTTGGACAGCGTGTGGAAGCCGACGCGGAAGTCGGTGTCGAGGTAGGTGAAGTTCTGCGAGATCACCGTCTTCGCCGCCTGGATGCGCGTGCGGTAGTACGCGAACCAGTTCGCGTAGTTCGTCATCTCCTCGACGTAGGTGCGCGTGATGGTCTGGAACGCGCCGCTGCGCCAGAACGTGTGGGTGTACGAGGGGATCGTCGGCGTCAGGTCGACGCGCTCGAACGCCGGGAACGTGACGTTGTCGAGGTACGCCGGGTCGGTCTTGGGCACGCCGTACTTGTAGAAGCGCGGGAAGCGGTACGTCGCCGTGCGCTCGTCCTGGCAGGTTCCCGGTGCGCCGAAGGTGCGCCACTTGCTGTTCGCCGTGGTGATCTGCGACGAGCACCACTCGACGCTGGTCTTCCAGTAGTGGCGCGGCACCGTCGCATAGCCGGGCACGGTCCCGCAACTCGCGTTGTTCTTCGTGGCGGTGTACGGCGCGCTCGGGTAGTTCCACGGGCTCGCGATGGTGCCGTCGGGGTACGAGCGGTTGTTGCGGCGGCAGACCTCGCCGGCGCCGTTGGCGTCCTCGATCAGCGTCGGGCCGTCGTTGAGGCCGGTCGCCGGCGTGTAGAGGCGCAGGCTGCAGTTGTTGCTGTTGTTGTTCGTGCAGTTGGTGATCGGCGTCGGGATGGCGCCGCCCGAGCAGGTGCCCATGCCCGGCGGGTTGTAGTTGGGGCACGAGCCCAGCGTGCATCCGATGCCCGAGCAGTTGCAGTTCGAGTTGCTGCCGCCGGAGCCCGGCGGGGACGAGCTCGCCAGCCGGCAGCGGCCGATCTTCCCGGTGACGGACGACGTGCAGGACGAAGAGCTCGTGCAGACCAGGCACTCGGGGCCCGTGCAGGGCCCCGGGGAGCCGTAGGCGGGATTCGTGTTGCAGCCCGGCGGGTTGTACGTGGTCGTGCAGGTGGACGACGTCAGGTCGCCCTGGTAGAAGCAGGTCTGCGGCAGCGGCGAAGGCGGGATGTAGGTCTGCGGCGCGGGGCAGGTGTAGCCGGTCGTCGTGCACGGCAGGTTCTTCGGGAACCGCGGGGAGCCCGTGTTGCAGTAGATCGACTTGTTCCACGAGGCGTTCGTGCCGCTCGCGCCGAAGCGGAAGTTGCGCAGGTCGTTGCCGCTCGTGTTGCGCCACGGGTACTGGTAGTCGCCCGGCGCGGCCGGCGTGATCGACGCGTAGTCGGTGCCGTTGACGCGGCACTCGTTGCCGCCGCCGCTCGCCGGGTTCCAGTTCGTGTCGTCGGGGTGGTCGGAGTTGCACCACATGCCGATGCGCACCGCGGCCGTGAGGTTCTCCGTCTTGAGCTCCGTCGCCCACGGGTCCGCGTGGACGGACGTCCACGGCGAGCCGTAGCTCGGATACGGCGTGCCGTCGTACTTGAGCGGCGGGCTGTAGGTGATCGACGGGTCGTAGTAGAGCCGGTTCATCGCGTTGCTGTGCACCGGCGCCGGCCACGCGCCCGACCAGTTCGGGATCGTGCTGTTCGCGTACGCGGTGGCGTTCGGCGGCACGCCGTCGGCGTAGCGCGGGTAGGGGATCGCCGCGCCGCCGAGCGTGTTGCCGGCCGAGAAGATGTACTGCGGCGACGTCGGCGAGCCGACGAAGCCGCACGACTGCGTCATGCTCCCGTTGCCGTCGCGGCAGAACGCGCCGATCACGTAGTCGGGCAGGAAGTCCGACAGCATGCTGGTCGAGTCGTCGACGCTGAGGACGATGTTGGGCGGCGCGGACGGCATGAACGCGATCGGCTCGTCGGCGAGCTTGGTGAGCTGCGCGTAGGCCGGCGTGGCGAGCGGTCCGAGCGCGAGCTGCGCGACGAAGAACGCGGCAAGGATGCGGCGCCAGAGGGGAAGCGGGCGGTTGTTGTTCATGGTGACCTCGGCGGTCAGCGCAGCATGGCCTGCGAGAACGACACGGAGTTGTTCGGGCCGTCGACGCGGACGGTCATGCGGTAGTACGGGATGTCGGGCACGTTGATGCCGACCGAGATGTTGCCGGTCGTGCCGGCCGACTGCTTGGGCGGGATCATTTCGCAGAACTGCGCCTTGGCCTCGAGGCCGAGCGAGGCCGGCAGGCACATGCGCTCGACGACGTAGCGGGCCTGCGTCTGGCCGGAAGGGTCGTTCGGGTCGGTGATCACCTGCGCGTCGGCCGGATAGGAGGAGAGGTTGCCCTGCAGGGCGGCAGGGATGCCCTGCGCGTTCTCGCCCGGCTGGCGGAACGCGAAGTAGTTGCGCGCCGTCAGGTGGTTGTTGAGGTCGGGGATCGTCTTGGTCGGCGGGAACATGTCGTAGACCGCCTTCTCCACGGCGGAGGTCGACATCGCCATCGCCGCCTGCCGGAACGCGAGGTTGCCCACGACCAGCGTGTTGTTGTGCACCGAGCGCATGAGGCCCACCGCCGCGAGGCTCATCAGCACCACGGCGATGAGCGCGACGAACACGACGATGCCGCGCTCGCGCCGTCCCGGTGCGCGGCCGTGCGGGCGGCGGCGCGGGCGGTGCGCAGGCGTCGTGGCGGCGGCGCGGGAGGTGCTCATGCCGGGTTCCAGATCTGGTTGCGCAGGGGCACGACCTGCTCGAAGATGCGGTAGCGGAAACCCGCCGTCCCCGGCAGGTTGACCAGCGTCATCTCGCCGGTGCACGGCACCAGCCCGTTGCACGGGAAGATCGACGGGATCGTGAGGTCGGCGGTGATCGTCGCCGCCGTGGCCACGTCGCGGCCCTCGGCGTCGAACTGCCGCTCGAACTGCGAGCTGCGCACGACCAGCGCGAAGCGCACCGCCTTGATCTGGCGCAGCTGGCCGAGCGGGGCGGCGAGGACGTCGGCCTCGCGCCACGGCGCGTCGCGCGCCGAGGCCCACGTGTCGATGAAGCGGTCGCCGTCGGTGTCGAGGCCGTACTGCGCCTTCATCAACATGATGTTGCTGGCGATGGGCACGGGCGCGGCACCGGTCATCAGGTCCTGGCGGCGCAGCGTGTCGCCCGCGAGGTCGAAGCGCACCTTCTGCGGGTTGACGCCGAGGCTCACCAGCCGCGACGGCCCCTGGCCGTAGGTGCCGGCGATCGGCGCCTGCGGGCGGACCGCGAGGATGCCCGTGGTCGTGGTCACGTACGGCGCCGGGTCGAGCACGACCTGCTGCACCGTGCCGATCTCGCAGGCGCCCTGCTGGTCGGTGATCAGGAACGTCTGGTTCGCCGCCCACCCGATCGGGCTCTGGACGACGATGTCGTTGCCCGGCGTGGCGGTGACGATCGTCTTCACCGGGGTGACGAGCACGGGGTTGACGCCGTAGAACACGTCGAACGAGTCGGACACGTTGTCCGCGCCGCCGTCGCGGATCAGCGCGGGGATCGGCCGCCACGTCGTCGCGAAGTTGCCGGTGTTGGGGCAGCGCGTCGTCTCGACGGCGGACTCCGCCATCGTGTTGCCCGCGTTGCCGAGGTCCTGCGCCAGCAGGAACGAGGCGATCATCCCGGACGACTGCGCGTCGCCGCCGGCCTGCGTGGTGCGCTTGTAGCCCTCCGACAGCGCGAGCGCCTGGTAGATGATGAGGAGAGCGAGCAGGCCGATCGTGACGCCGACCATGATCTCGACCAGGCCGGCGCCGCGCTGGAGGCGCGCGCCGCCGCGGGGGCGCGAAGCGCCGCGCCGCGCAGCGTCGCGCCGGCCGCCCGCCGGCGTGCGCCCGGAAGTCGGATGTGCTTTCATCCTAGTTGCTGCCGAGGATCGAGGTCATCGTGTAGTTGTGCACGGCGCCGGTCTCGCCTTCCTTCGCCGGCGGCTGCCACTGGATGACGATCGTCACCAGCGTGCTGTTGCCGGTCAGCGAGATGCCGCCGCCGGCGTCGGCGACCCCGCCCGCCGGCGCCTGCGTGATCGTCACCTGCGGGTTGTTCGCGATCGCCGACGCGCCGGGCAGGCGGAACACGGCCTGCTGGAACGCGTCGTACTCGACCTCGCCCGCGTCGTCGTAGCGTGCCGGCAGGTTCGGCCGCGCATCCGCCCACATCTTCGCGACGTACGCGTTCGCGAGGTACGCGGCCTCGCCGCGGTACTGCGCGTCGCTCGTGTAGCCGATCGCGCGCCCCTGCAGCGCCATCAGGCCGAGCACGCCCAGCGAGAAGATCAGGATGCCGATCAGCGCCTCGAGCAGGAACGCGCCCTGCTGGCGGCGCGGCGCGCGACGGGTGCGGAGCTTCGTCATGGCGGGCACCCGATCGCCGCCTTCACCGGGTCGGCGGCCGCGTTCGAGAACTGCGGGTCGCAGACGCGCACGCCCACGCCCAGCGCCGGATCGACGATCACCTCGAGGTCGTGCGGGGAGGTCATCGTGGACGAGGTGACGCGCAGCCGCTGGACCGGGCCTGGCGCCGGCGGCGCGCCGGCCGTGCCGTCCGGCCGGTACTGCCCCAGGCCCGAGTAGACGACCGTCGTGGTGCCCGGCGGCACGGCGGTGACCGTCACCGTCGCGCCGGTGCTGAAGGGCTCGTCCTGCACCGGCCCGCCGAGCACGGGATCGGGGTCGTTGATGCGCCAGCCGACCGCCGGATTGACGATGAACTGGACGTCGCGGTTGCGCTTGAGCGCCTCGACCTGCGCCTGGCGCAGTCCCGCGGCGAGCGAGTCCGCCGTGTTGCGGATGCGCGAGTTGCCCATGAACTGGATCATCGTCGGCGTGGCGATCATCAGCAGGAACGCGAAGATCGCCAGCCCGACCAGCAGCTCGACCAGCGTGAAGCCGCGCGGACGCATCGCCGTCACTGGCAGTAGCCGCCCTTGCGCACCTGCCAGCAGGTGTTGGGGGACGGCAGCGGCGTCCAGCTCGCCGGCACGCCCACCGTGGAGCGCGTGACGCCGCCGGCGGCGACGACCAGCCGGTACTGGAACCCGGACATGCCCTGCGCGGCATTGCCCGTGGCGTCGAGCGTGTAGCCGGTGGCCGACGGTCCCGCGCAGGTCATGGTGAAGGACGTGGATCCGGCGGAGGCCGGGTCCACGCCGCACGCGCCCGCGTTCGCGTAGCTGCGGTTGTCCTGGTAGAACTGCTCCATGCGCACGCGGAAGTCGTTCATCGCGCTGGTGGCGTCGACGATGCGCGAGCGGCGGACGAACTCGGTGTACTGCGGCACCGCGATCGCGGTGAGAATTCCCAGCACGACGATGACGATCAGAAGCTCGATGAGCGTGAACCCCGCGAGCCGGAGGGCGGGCGCGGAACGAGGTGCGAAACGGTGCCCGGGCATGGACTTCTCCTCGAGGGTTGCCGCGATGCTACGGACCGGCGCTGGGGGGAACAATCGAGAGCCGATCGAAGGGCGGCCCGCGGGTACAGGCGGCGGCCCTTCGCGCGCCCGCCGAAAATGGCCCTGGAGAAGGGGTGCGCGGCTCCCGTGCGAGGGGGCGCCGCGCCGTCCGCCGCGCGCATCACGGACAGGCGCCGGCGAGCCGCTCGATGCGCGTGCGGCCGCTGTGCGCGAGCACCACGCGATACCCGACCAGGCCCTGGCGGCACACCGTGAACGTGCCCATCTGCAATGCGCCGGTGGGCGTGCGCGCCGCCCCCATGTAGGTGAAGCGCAGGTACCGTTCGACCGGTCCGTTGCCGACGATGGTGACGCCCGGCGACGCAGGCGGTTCGGCGAGCGGGACGGGCGGGTCGTCGGCGTCCGGCACGGCGTTGCCGTCGCGGTCCTCGAAGGCCACCCAGCCGCCGTGCCAGTGGCGGACGTCGCCGCAGTCCGCGCCCGGCGCGGTGGCGCAGAGGACGACGACGCCGTTGCGCTTGATCGCCTCGCTGCGGGCGACCGCGATCGCCTCCGCGAGCCGGCGCGCCTCGGCGAGCAGCCGCTGCTCGGCGAGGAAGCGCCCGAACGCCGGAAGCGCGAGCGCGGCGAGCATCGCGACGATGGCGAGCGCGGCCACCAGTTCGACCAGCGTGGCGCCGCGCGGGCCGCGGACGGCGCCGGCGCCGCCCGCGGCCCGGCGGGGGAAGGCGTGGTGCCAGGGCATGCCGCAGCCTCGCGCGGGTGCGCGGTGCGCGGCCATCCGCCGCATCGCCTAGAACGAACGTTCCATTGATCCGCGGCGACAGGGCTATTTACTTTAATTCTAAAATATTCAATACTGAAGCGAATCCCAACCCCACGGGGGTGCGATGCGCGTCCTCTGCATCGGCGGCGGCCCGGCCGGCCTCTACCTCGCCCTGCTGCTCAAGCGCGCCGACCCGGCGCACGAGGTGCGCGTCCTCGAGCGCAACCGCCCCGGCGACACGTTCGGCTGGGGCGTGGTGTTCTCCGACCAGACGCTCGGCAACCTCGAGGCGGCGGACGCACCGACCGCCGGCGAGATCGCCGGCGCGTTCAACCACTGGGACGACATCGACGTCCACTTCCGCGGCCGGACCATCACCTCGGGCGGACACGGCTTCTGCGGCATCGGCCGGATGCGGCTGCTCGAGATCCTGCGGCGGCGCTGCGAGGCGCTGGGCGTGGACCTGCGCTACGCCACCGACGTCGCCGACGACGAGGCGCCCGCGCGCGAGTTCGGCGCCGACCTCGTCGTCGCCTGCGACGGCATCAACAGCCGCGTGCGCGCGAAGTACGCGGACACGTTCCGTCCCGACGTCGACCTGCGGCGCTGCCGGTTCGTGTGGCTGGGCACCAGGAAGCTCTTCAAGGCGTTCACGTTCGCCTTCGAGAAGACGCAGGCGGGCTGGTTCCAGGCGCACGCCTACCAGTACGACGGCGACACCTCCACGTTCATCGTCGAGACGCCGGAGGAGGTCTGGCGCCGGCAGGGGCTCGAGTCGATGTCGCAGGAGGAGGGCATCGCGTTCTGCGAGCGGCTGTTCGCGCGCTACCTCGACGGCGAGCGCCTGATGAGCAATGCGAAGCACCTGCGCGGATCGGCGATCTGGATCCGCTTCCCGCGCGTGGTCTGCGGCACGTGGACGCACCGGGCCGACTACGGCGGCCGCCGCGTGCCGGTGGTGCTGCTCGGCGACGCCGCGCACACCGCGCACTTCTCGATCGGCTCCGGGACCAAGCTCGCCTTCGAGGACGCGATCGCGCTGTCGCGCGAGATCGCGGCGGCGCCGGGCGACCTTCCGGCCGCGCTCGCCCGCTACGAGGCCGAGCGCAGCGTCGAGGTGGCGAAGCTGCAGAACGCGGCGCGCAACTCGACGGAGTGGTTCGAGAACGTCGAGCGCTACACGGCGCTCGAGGCGGAGCAGTTCGCCTACAGCCTCCTCACGCGCAGCCAGCGCATCTCGCACGAGAACCTGCGGCTGCGCGACCGCGGCTACGTCGCGCGCACGGAGGCGTGGTTCGCGGCGCGCGGCGGCGGCGCCCCCCGGCCCGTGCCGCCGATGTTCACGCCGTTCGCGGTGCGCGGGCTCACGCTGCCCAACCGGGTCGTGGTCTCGCCGATGGCGCAGTACTCCTGCGCCGACGGCACGCCCGACGACTTCTACCTCGTGCACCTGGGCAGCCGCGCGCACGGCGGCGCGGGGCTGGTCTTCACCGAGATGGTGTGCCCGTCCCGCGACGCGCGGATCTCGCCGGGCTGCGCGGGGATGTACGAGGAGGGGCACCGCGCGGCGTGGGCGCGCATCGTCGACTACGTGCACGCGCGCACGCCCGCGAAGATCGCGCTGCAGCTCGGCCACGCGGGCCCGAAGGGCTCCACGCAGCGCGGCTGGGAGGCGGCGGACGAGCCGCTGCCCGACGGCGGCGACCCGCTCACGGGCGAGCGCAACTGGCCGCTGATCGCGCCCTCGCCGATCCCCTACGGCCCGTCGAACCAGGTCCCGCGCGCCATGACGCACGGAGACATGGAGCGCGTGAAGGCCGACTTCGTGCGCGCGACGCGCTGGGGCGCGGCGTGCGGCTTCGACTGGCTGGAGCTGCACTGCGCCCACGGCTACCTCCTGTCCGCGTTCATCTGCCCGCTGACGAACCACCGCGACGACGCCTATGGAGGGAGCCTGGCCAACCGCTGCCGCTACCCGCTCGAGGTGTTCGCGGCGATGCGCGACGCGTGGCCGGCGGAGCGGCCGATGTCGGTGCGCATCTCCGCCCACGACTGGGCGCCCGGCGGCAACACGCCCGACGACGCGGTGGAGATCGCGCGGCTGTTCAAGGCGGCGGGCGCGGACCTCGTCGACGTCTCGTCGGGTCAGACGACGCGCGCCGCCACGCCGGTCTACGGGCGCATGTACCAGACGCCGTTCGCCGACCGCGTCCGCAACGAGGTCGGCATAGCGACCATGGCGGTCGGCGCGATCTTCGAGCCCGACCACGTCAACAGCATCGTGATGGCGGGCCGTGCGGACCTGTGCGCGATCGCCCGGCCCCACCTCGCCGACCCGTACTGGACGCTGCATGCCGCCGCGCAGCTCGGCTACGGCGACGTGCCGTGGCCGCCGCAGTACCTGTCGGGCAAGGCGCAGCTCGAGCGCAACCTCGCGCGCGCGAAGGCGATGGCCGACGAGAGGCCGGAGGCGAACGGATGAGCCGCCCGTTCGCAGCGAAGACGCACGCGCCGGGGCGGCCTCTCGAGGGCGAGCACGCCGTGGTCACCGGCGGCGGCCGCGGGATCGGGCTCGCGATCGCGACGCGGCTGGCCGCGATGGGCGCGTCGGTGTCGCTGCTCGGACGCGATCGCCCACGCCTCTACGATGCCGTCCAGCAGCTGCCCGCTGGCACCGCCGCCGACGCGCACGCGTGCGACGTGACCGACGCCGCCGCCGTGCAGGCGGCGTTCGAGGCGATCGCGCGCACCGGGCGCAGGGCGTCGATCCTCGTCAACAATGCCGGCGTCGCGCGCAGCGCCAAGCTCGCCGCCACCGGCGACGACCTGTGGAACGAGATCCTCGCCGTCAACCTGACCGGCACGTTCCTGTGTACGCGCGCGGCGCTGCCGGCGCTGCTCGCCTCCGCGTCCGGACGCGTGGTGAACGTCGCGAGCACGGCGGCGCTCGTCGGCTATCCGTACGTCGCGGCCTACTGCGCGGCCAAGCACGGCGTCGTGGGCCTGACGCGCGCGCTGGCGCTGGAGCTCGCGACGACGCGGGTCACCGTCAACGCGGTGTGCCCGGGATACACCGACACCGACATCGTGCGCGAAGCGGTCGACAACATCGTCCACAAGACCGGCCGTACCCCGGAGGAGGCGCGCAGCGCGCTCGCGGCGCGCAACCCGCAGAAGCGCCTCGTGGCGCCGGAGGAGGTGGCGAGCGCGGTGGCGTGGCTGTGCCTGCCCGAGTCGCGCTCGGTGACCGGGCAGGCGATCGCGGTGGCGGGGGGCGAGGTGGCGACCGGGTGATCGGAGGACTGGCGGGGCGTGGGGATGGAACGGGAACGGGAACGAGGGATCAGGGTACAGGGAACGGGGAACGGGGAACGGGGAACGGGGAGCCGGTGACGGCTGGGAGATCCTGCCTGTGAGGACGTCGGCGGCGCCCGTGGCTCGACGCCCCATTCCCCATTCCCTCTCGTTGCGCACGACGATGAACGACACGATCGCTACCGCCATCGACCCGGAGACGCGGGTCACGCACCACGATCACGAGGCCCTTCGCCTGTGGCTGCGCCTGCTCGCCTGCACGATGCTCGTCGAGCGTCACATCAAGGCGCGGCTGCGGGCGCGCTTTCGGGTGTCGCTGCCGCGCTTCGACCTCATGGCGCAGCTCGAGCGCGCGCCGGAGGGGCTCAGGATGAGCGAGTTGTCGCGCCGCCTGATGGTGAGCGGCGGGAACGTCACCGGCCACGTCGACCAGCTCGTCGCCGAGGGGTTCGTCGAGCGCCGCGACGTCCCGGGCGATCGCCGGGCCTCGGCGGTCGCGTTGACGCCGCGCGGCCGCGAGGCCTTCCTCGCGATGGCCCGCGAGCACGAGGCGTGGATCGTCGAGCTGACCGCCGGCCTGCCGGCCGGCGATCGCGCGAAGCTCCACCAGCTTCTCGGACGCTTCAAGCAGTCGCTGCCGATGCCGTGAAACCGCTCCCCCGCAAACGAGGGTCAGACTCGAATTTGCCCGACAGCGAGCAAGCGATCGACGCTCCCGGAAATTCGAGTCTGACCCTGATTCGGGAAATTCGAGTCTGACCCTCGTTTTGGGAAGAGGGCTGCGCCACCGGAAGGAACCACGACATGGACGAGCATCTGCGGCCGCTGCGCGACTACCGCGCCACGCACTTCGCCTTCGCGGCGAGCGACGACGGCAAGGTGGCGACGATCACGCTGGACCGCCCCGAGCGCAAGAACCCGCTCACGTTCGACTCGTACGCCGAGCTGCGCGACCTGTTCCGCGCGCTCGCCTACGCGAGCGACGTGAAGGCGGTCGTGCTCACGGGCGCCGGCGGCAACTTCAGCTCCGGCGGCGACGTGCACGAGATCATCGGCCCGCTGACGCGCATGGGGATGCCGCAGCTCCTCGCCTTCACGCGCATGACCGGCGACGTGGTCAAGGCGATGCGGCACTGCCCGCAGCCGATCGTCGCCGCGGTGGACGGCGTGTGCGCGGGCGCGGGTGCGATGCTGGCCCTCGCCTGCGACCTGCGCATCGGCACGCCGGCGGCGAAGACCGCGTTCCTGTTCGTGCGCGTCGGGCTGGCGGGCGCGGACATGGGCGCGTGCGCGCTGCTGCCGCGCACCATCGGCCAGGGCCGCGCGGCCGAGCTGCTCCTCACCGGGCGGACGATGTCGGCCGACGAGGGCGCCGCGTGGGGCTTCTTCAACCGCATCGTCGAGCCCGGCGCGGTCCTCGGCGACGCACAGGCGCTGGCGCGCTCGCTCGCCGACGGCCCGACGTTCGCGCACGGCGTGACCAAGACGCTGCTGCACCAGGCGTGGGCGCTGGACCTCGACGCGGAGATCGAGGCGGAGGCGCAGGCGCAGGCGATCTGCATGAGCACCGGCGACTTCCGCCGCGCCTACGAGGCGTTCGCGGCGAAGGCGAAGCCCGCGTTCCGGGGCGACTGAATGGACCTCGCGCACCTCGACTGGCCGTTCTTCGACGACGGGCACCGCGCGCTCGGCCGGGCGCTCGACGCGTGGGCCGCCGCGCAGCCGGTCGCGCACGACGACGTCGACGCCGCGTGCCGCGCGTGGGTGCGTGCCCTCGGCGACGCCGGCCACCTGCGCCACTGCGTGCCCGCGTCGCACGGCGGGGCGCGCGCGGTGCTCGACTCGCGCGCGCTGTGCGTCGCGCGCGAGACGCTCGCCTGGCACGACGGCCTCGCCGACTTCGCCTTCGCGATGCAGGGGCTGGGCAGCGGCCCGGTGACGCTCGCGGGCAGCGACGCGCAGCGCGCGCGCTGGCTGCCGCGCGTCGCGCGCGGCGAGGCGATCGCCGCGTTCGCGCTCTCCGAGCCGGAGGCGGGCTCGGACGTCGGCGCGATGGCGATGCGGGCGCGGCGCGACGGCGACGGCTGGCGGCTCGACGGCGAGAAGACGTGGATCAGCAACGGCGGCATCGCCGACTTCTATTGCGTCTTCGCGCGCACGGGCGAGGAGGGCGGCGCGCGCGGCATCTCCGCGTTCGTCGTGCCGGCGGACGCGCCGGGGCTCGCGATCGCCGAGCGCATCGCCACGATCGCCCCGCATCCGCTCGCCCGCCTCGCGTTCGACGGCTGCCGGCTGCCGGCCGACGCGCTGCTCGGCGCGCAGGGCGAGGGCTTCAAGCTCGCGATGCGCACGCTCGACATCTTCCGCGCGTCGGTCGGCGCGGCGGCGAACGGGTTCGCGCGCCGCGCCCTCGACGAGGCCGTCGCGCAGGCGACGTCGCGCCGCATGTTCGGCGGCACGCTCGCCGACCTGCAGCTCACGCAGGCGGCGCTCGGCGAGATGGCGGCCGCGGTCGACGCCGCCGCGCTGCTCGTCGCGCGTGCGGCCTGGACGCGCGACGCGCGCGGCGGACGGACGACGCGCGAGGCGGCGATGGCGAAGATGGCGGCCACCGAGTCCGCGCAGCGCGTCATCGACCACGCGCTCCAGCTGCACGGCGGGACGGGCGTGCGCGACGGCAGCGTCGTCGCGCGGCTCTACCGCGAGATCCGCGCGCTGCGCATCTACGAGGGGGCCACCGAGGTCCAGAAGCTCATCATCGGCCGCGACGTGCTCGCGCCGCGGCCCTCCCGCGAGGAGCGAGCATGACCACTCCGACTGCCGTGAACAGCGGCCGCAGCGCGCACGTCGACACCTTCGCCCGCGACCACCTGCCGCCGCGCGACGCCTGGCCCGAGTTCCTGTTCGACCTGCCCGAGCTGCGCTATCCGCCGCAGACCAACTGCGCCGCCGCGCTCCTCGACGAGGCGGTGGCCCGCGGATGGGGCGACCGCCCCGCGATCCTCGCGCCCGGCGGCACGCGCTGGACCTACGCGGAGCTGCTCGCGCGCGCCAACCGGCTGGCGCACGTGCTCGTCGACGACATGGGGCTGCGGCCCGGCAACCGCGTGCTGCTGCGCGGGCCGAACAGCCCGGCGATGGCGGCGTGCTGGTTCGCGATCGTCAAGGCCGGCGGCATCGTCGTGGCGACGATGCCGCTGCTGCGCGCCAAGGAGCTGACCGACATCGTGAACAAGGCGCGCGTCACGCACGCGCTGTGCGACGCCCGGCTCGTCGACGAGCTGGACCGCGCGCGGGCGCAGTGCCCGACGCTGGCGCGCGTCGCGCTGTTCCAGACCGACGCGGCCGACGGCGTCGAGGCGCGCGCCGCGGCGAAGCCGGCGGCCTTCGCCAACTGCGACACGGCGAGCGACGACACCGTGCTGATCGCGTTCACCTCCGGCACGACCGGGCAGCCGAAGGGCACGATGCACTTCCACCGCGACGTGCTGGCCGCGGCGGACTGCTTCCCGAAGTCGACCCTGCGCGCGGTGCCCGACGACGTGTTCACCGGCAGCCCGCCGCTCGCGTTCACGTTCGGCCTCGGCGGGCTGCTGCTCTTCCCGCTGCGCGTGGGCGCCTCCACGCTGCTGATCGAGCGCCCGTCGCCGGAGGCGCTGCTCGCGGCGATCGCGGAGCACCGTCCGACGGTGCTGTTCACGGCGCCCACGTCGTACCGGCAGATGGCCGGCCAGGCGCCGTCGTTCGACCTCTCCAGCCTGCGCAAGTGCGTGTCGGCCGGCGAGGCGCTGCCCGCGGCCACGCGCAGGCTGTGGAAGGACGCGACCGGCATCGAGATCATCGACGGCATCGGCTCCACCGAGATGCTGCACATCTTCATCTCGCATCCCGACACCCAGGCCCGGCCCGGCGCCACGGGCAGGGCGATTCCCGGCTACGTGGCCTGCGTGCTCGACGAGGTGGGCCGCCCGCTGCCGGCGGGGCGCTCCGGCCGGCTCGCGGTCAAGGGACCGACCGGGTGCCGCTACCTCGACGACCCGCGCCAGGCGAACTACGTCCAGCACGGTTGGAACGTGACCGGCGACGCGTACCGGATGGACGAGGACGGGTGGTTCTGGTACGAGGCGCGCACCGACGACATGATCGTGTCGGCCGGCTACAACATCGCCGGACCGGAGGTCGAGGGGGCGCTGCTCGCGCACCCCGCGGTGGCCGAGTGCGCGTGCATCGCGGCGCCCGACGACGAGCGCGGAGCGATCGTCAAGGCCTTCGTCGTGCTGAAGGAGGGGCTCGTACCGGGCGACGCGCTCACGCGCGAGCTGCAGGAGCACGTCAAGCAGTCGATCGCCCCGTACAAGTACCCGCGCGCCGTCGAGTACGTCGAGGGCTTGCCGCGCACCGAGACCGGCAAGCTGCAGCGCTTCCGGCTGCGGCAGATGGAGGAGCAGCGCGCGCGCGAAGGGAGGGACGCGTGAGCGGCGCCTTCACCGTGCGCAAGACGATCCGCTTCGGCCACTGCGATCCCGCCGGCATCGTCTACTACCCGCGCTACCTGGACCTGCTGCACGAGGCCAAGGAGGACTGGCTGCGCGACGGCGTCGGCGTGCCGCTGTCCGAGCTGATCGGCGTGCGCCGGCGCGGCCTGCCGATCGTCAGGCTCGAGGCCGACTTCCTCGCCCCGTCGCGGCTCGGCGACGACGTCGAGATCGACGTCGGCGTCGGGCGCGTCGGCGGCACGTCGCTGCACGTGCACTACGAGCTGCGCGGGGACGGACGGCCGCGGCTGCGCGCGCGCTCCGTCGTCGTGCACGTCCGGCTCGACGACGGCCGGCCGGTCGCGCTCGACGGCGACCTCCGCGAGCGCCTGGCACGCTACGTCGCCGACGGAGGCGGGCGATGAAGATCCTCCAGCCGCCGGACTGGGCGCCGGCGAGGGGCTACGCGAACGGCGTCGCCGCGCGCGGGACGCTGGTGTTCGTGGCCGGCCAGATCGGCTGGAACGCGCAGCAGCGCTTCGAGAGCGACGACTTCGTCGCGCAGGCGCGGCAGGCGCTGGCCAACGTCGTGGCGGTGCTGGCGCAGGCCGGCGGGCGGCCCGAGCACATCGTGCGCATGACCTGGTACGTGGTGGACCGCGACGAGTACGTGGCGAGCTACCGCGCGCTCGGACCCGCCTACCGGGACGTGATCGGCCGCCACTTCCCCGCGATGACGGCCGTCGAGGTCCGCCGGCTGGTGGAGCCGCGCGCCCGCGTGGAGATCGAGGCGACGGCGGTGCTCCCCGACGCATGACGTGCGCGGGCGCCGCGCGCCGCGGCCTTAACGGGCATCAAGGCCCGCCGGGTCCGGCGACCCCGATCCTTCGCGCTGGACTGCCCGTCGCCGCCCTCGGCGGCGGGGCATAATCGAACTTCCGCCTCCACGCCCCCGAGGCCCGACGCCATGAACGCCCCCGAACGCCCGCCGCTCGCCGCCAAGCCCGCCTTCCGCTGGGACGACCCGCTGCTGCTCGACGAGCAGCTCACCGAGGACGAGCGCATGGTGCGCGACACCGCGCGCCGCTACGCGGAGGAGAAGCTGCTCCCGCGGGTGCGCGAGGCCTTCCGCCACGAGACCGCGGACGCGACGGTGTTCCCGGAGATGGGTGCGCTCGGCCTGCTGGGCCCGACGATCCCGTCGGAGTACGGCGGGGCGGGGCTCAACTACGTGTGCTACGGCCTGATCGCCCGCGAGATCGAGCGCGTCGACTCGGGCTACCGCTCGATGATGAGCGTGCAGTCCTCGCTGGTGATGTACCCGATCCACGCCTACGGCAGCGAGGAGCAGCGGCGCAAGTACCTGCCGCGGCTCGCCACCGGCGAGTGGATCGGCTGCTTCGGCCTGACCGAGCCGAACCACGGCTCGGACCCCGGGTCGATGATCACGCGGGCGCGTTCGGCGGACGGCGGCTGGCGCCTGACCGGCAGCAAGATGTGGATCAGCAACTCGCCGATCGCCGACGTGTTCGTCGTCTGGGCGAAGGACGACGGCGGGGTGATCCGCGGCTTCATCCTCGAGAAGGGCATGAAGGGGCTGACGGCGCCGGCGATCGAGGGCAAGTTCAGCCTGCGCGCGTCGGTGACCGGCGAGGTCGTGTTGGACGACGTGTTCGTGCCCGCGGAGAACCTGCTGCCGAACGTGCAGGGGCTGAAGGGGCCGATGGGCTGCCTCAACAGCGCGCGCTACGGCATCGCGTGGGGCGCGCTGGGCGCGGCCGAGTCCTGCTGGCACGCGGCGCGGCAGTACACGCTGGACCGCAAGCAGTTCGGCCGGCCGCTCGCGGCCAACCAGCTGATCCAGAAGAAGCTCGCCGACATGATGACCGAGATCACGCTGGGCCTGCAGGGCTGCCTGCGGCTCGGGCGGATGAAGGACGAGGGGAAGGCGGCGCCCGAGATCACCTCGATCATGAAGCGCAACTCGTGCGGCAAGGCCCTGGAGATCGCGCGGATGGCGCGCGACATGCACGGCGGCAACGGCATCGTCGACGAGTTCCACGTGATCCGGCACATGCTCAACCTCGAGACGGTGAACACCTACGAGGGGACGCACGACATCCACGCGCTGATCCTCGGACGGGCGCAGACGGGGATCGCGGCGTTCTGACGCATCGGGCTCGGGGAACGGGCATCGGGGACTGGGGAATGGGGATTGGCGGATGGAGGACGGGTGATCGGAGCTGAAGCCGGCACTCCGGGCGCCCTCATCCCTCATCCCTCGTCCCGTCCCCCGCAGCATGAAGCTCTTCGACTACTTCCGCTCGTCGGCCGCCTACCGCGTGCGCATCGCGCTCGCGCTGAAGGGGCTCGCCCCGGAGCGCACGTTCGTGCACCTGCGCCACGGCGCGCAGCGCGCCGGCGACTACCTCGCGCTGAACCCGCAGGGGCTGGTCCCCGCGCTGGTCGCCGACGACGGCGCGGTCCTGACGCAGTCGCTCGCCATCGTGGAGTGGCTGGACGAGACGCATCCGCAGCCGCCGCTCCTCCCGTCCGACGCGGACGGCCGCGCGCGCGTGCGCTCGATCGCGCAGGCGATCGCGTGCGACATCCACCCGCTCAACAACCTGCGCGTCCTCAACTACCTGACGGGAACGCTCGGCGTGAGCGAGGCGCAGCGCGACGGCTGGTACCGCTACTGGGTCGACCTCGGATTCGAGGCGCTCGAGCGCCGCCTGGCGGGCGAGCGCGCCACCGGGCGCTTCTGCCACGGCGACGCGCCCACGCTCGCCGACGTGTGCCTCGTGCCGCAGGTCGCCAATGCGCGGCGCTTCGCCGTGGACCTCGCCCCCTATCCGACGATCGTGCGCATCGACGCCGCGTGCGCCGGCGTGCCGGCGTTCGCGGCCGCCGCGCCGATGCGGCAGCCGGACGCCGAGTAGCCGCCTCCGACGCCACCCTCATCCACGCCCTTCCATGCCCTCGGTCCTTCCCCCCTGGCCTTCGCCTGCCGTCCCGGTCGCCGGCAGCGACGACACGTTCCCCGTTCGCCACATCTACTGCGTGGGCCGCAACTACGCCGAGCACGCGAAGGAGATGGGCGGCGACGCCGTCAGGGAGCCGCCGTTCTTCTTCACCAAGCCCGCCGACGCCGTCCTGCCGGTCGTGCCGCCCGCGCTCGGCCACATGCGCTATCCGCTCGGCACGCAGGACCTGCAGCACGAGGTGGAGCTCGTCGTCGCGATCGGCCGCGCCGGCGCGCAGCTCGACCCCGAGCACGCGCTCGAGGTCGTCTACGGCTACGCGACGGGACTCGACATGACGCGCCGCGACCTGCAGATCGCGATGCGCGAGAAGAAGCGCCCGTGGGACCTCGGCAAGTCGTTCGCGCAGGCCGCGCCGATCGCGCCGATCCACCGTGCCGCGGAGGTCGGCCACCTGGAGCGCGGGGCGATCCGCCTGTCGGTCAACGGCGCGCTGCGCCAGCAGGGCGACCTCGAGGACATGATCTGGGACGTCCCGCACACGCTGTCGTTCCTGTCGCAGTACTACGAGCTGCTGCCGGGCGACCTCGTGTTCACCGGCACGCCGGCCGGCGTGTCGGCGGTCGTGGCCGGCGACCGGCTCGACGGCAGCATCGAGGGCCTGTCGCCGCTGTCGATCGTCGTCGATCCGTGAGCGCGCCGGCATCGCCGGCGCTCGACGCCGCGGCGGTCGAGCGCGGCTACGACAACCGCGCGGCGATTCCCGATCACATGGCGTGGTTCGCGCGCTGGGCGCAGCGCTCGCGCGAAGTGCGCGAGCGCTGCGCGTGCGTGCTCGACCTGCGCTACGGGCCGAACGCGAAGGAGACGCTCGACCTGTTCGTGCCGCAGGGTCCCGCTCGCGGAACGCTGCTCTTCGTGCACGGCGGCTACTGGCGCGCGCTGGACAAGGCCGACCACTCGTTCGTCGCCGCGCCCTTCGTCGCGCAGGGCATCGCCGTCGCGGTGCAGAACTACGACCTGTGCCCCGGCGTGACGATCGCGGCCATCGTCGACGAGACCCGGCGCGCGCTGTCGTGGCTGGTGCGCGACGGCCCCCGCCACGGCGCGGCACCGTCGCGCATCGTCGTCGCCGGCCACTCGGCGGGCGGCCATCTCGCGGCCATGATGATGGCGACGCCGGCGGCGGCGTTCGGGGTCGGCGGGCACCCGGTCCACGCGGCGGTGTCCGTCTCCGGCGTCCACGACCTGCGGCCGCTCGTGCTGTTCTCGTACAACGCCGACTTCCGCCTCGACGCGGCGGAAGCCGCGCGGCTGTCGCCCGCGCTCATGCCGCCTGCGACCGGCGCGCCGCTGCTCGTCGCCGTGGGCGGCGACGAGACCTCCGAGTTCCTCCGCCAGGCGCGACTGCAGTGGGACGCCTGGCCGGCGAACCGTCCGGCGGGCACCGACGGCCCGCTGGTGATCCCGGGACGCCACCACCTGGCGGTCGTCGACGACTACGCGGACCCCGCCAGCCTGCTGACCCGGCGCACGCTGCAGCTCTTCGGCTGACCCGCGGGCACTCGCCCGCGCAGCGGGCGGCGTTGACAAACTGACCGTCGGTCATTTAGTGTGGCGGTCAAGTGACCCGGGGTCATTTGGGAACACGCCATGGCGATCCGCCAACGGGCCGTCCTCGCCGAGGACAAGCAGGAGCGGCACCACGCGATCCTCGACGCGGCCGAGCGGCTGCTGCACCGCTCGCCCGACCGCGTCGCGAACGTCGCCGAGGTGGCCGACGAGGCCGGCCTCGCGAAGGGCACGGTGTACCTGTACTTCCCCAGCAAGGAGGAGCTGCTGCTCGCGCTGCACGAGCGGCACGTCGACGACTTCTTCGACGCGCTGGTCGGGCGGCTCGCCCTGCGCGCGCCGGTCACGCTGGACGACATGATGGCGCTCACGCGTACGCACTTCCTCGAGCAGCCGACGTTCCTGCCGCTCGCCACGCGCTGCTTCGGGATCATGGCGACGGCCGTGCCGCCGGCGTCGGCGAGCTCGTTCCACCAGCGGATGGCGCAGCGGCTGCAGGAAGCCGGCGCCGGGCTGGAGCGCCACTTCCCGGAGCTGCGTCCCGGGCACGGCGTCGCCCTGCTGCGCCGCAGCTTCGCGCTGATCGTGGGGCTGTGGCAGATGTCGTCGGCGCACGCGTCGGAGGAGGCGGGTCCCTGCGGCCTGCCCGCGGACGACTTTCCCGCCGAACTGGCCGCCGCCCTCCGCGCGCTGTGGGAAGGGACGATCGGACGGCCGCTGCGTGTTGCAGCGGCGGCCCCGGAGGCATGACGTGAGCAGGCCGCGCGCCCTGGCCGTCGCCGCGCTGGCCGCGCTCGTCGCCGCGTGCTCGCGCGAGGCACCGCCCCCCGAGCCCGTGCGTCCCGTCGTGCTCGCGCGCGTTGCGACCGGCGCGCTGCAGGACGTGGCGGTGTTCCCGGGCGACGTGCGGCCGCGCCACGAAGCCGACCTCGCGTTCCGCATCGCCGGCAAGCTCGTCGAGCGCGGCGTGGACATCGGCGCCTCCGTGCGCCGCGGGCAGCCGCTGGCGCGGCTCGACCCGGCGGACGTCGCCCTGCAGGCGCAGGCGCAGCAGGCCGCCGTCGCCGCGGCGACGACGGAGCACGCGTTCGCGCGCGCCGAGTTCGAGCGCTTCGAGAGCCTGTACCGGCAGCGGTTCGTCAGCGCCTCGGCGCTCGACCAGAAGCGCAACGCGATGAACGCCGCCGCGGCGCGGCTCGAGCAGGCGCGCGCCACGCTCGCGGTCACGCGCAACCAGGCGACCTACGCCACGCTGGTCGCGCCGGCGGACGGCGTGATCACCGCCGTGGCCGCCGAGGTCGGGCAGGTGGTGGCGGTCGGGCAGGGCGTGATGAAGCTCGCCGAGACCGGCGAGCGCGAGGTGGCCATCGCCGTGCCGGAGCACCGCCTCGACGAGCTCCGCGCGGCGACGCACCTCGCGGTCGCGCTGTGGGCGGACCCGCGGAAGCGCTACGCCGCGCGCGTGCGCGAGATCGCGCCCGCCGTCGATCCGGCGACGCGGACCTTCGCCGTGCGTGTCGCGGTGCCCGGCGCCGACGCGTCGCTGGCCTGGGGCATGACGGCGAACGTGATCGTCGCCGGTGCCGGCGACCCGTCCGGCGCGCTGGTGCCGCTCGGCGCGATCTACCACGACCGCGACGGCCGGCCCGCGGTCTGGGTGTACGACCAGGCGAGCGGACGCGTCGCGCTGCGCACGGTCGAGCTCGGCCGCTTCCGCGAGGACGGCGCCACGATCCGCGCCGGACTGCGCGACGGCGAGTGGGTGGTGGCAGCGGGCGCGAACAAGCTGGTCGAAGGGCAGGTCGTGAGGCCCTACGACCGGCCGGCGCTCGCCGCCGCGCAGGACGCGGGCGCGCCCGCGGCGGAGATGCTGCGTCCGGCGCCGCCGCGATGACGCCGGTACGGCCGCCGGGCGACAGCGGCCCCGCGCTCAACCTCTCCGAGTGGGCGCTGCACCACCGCCCGCTCGTGCTGTTCCTGATCGTCGTCACGGCGCTCATGGGCGCGCTGTCGTACGCGCGGCTCGGCCAGTCGGAGGATCCGCCGTTCACGTTCAAGGTGATGGTCGTGCGCACCGAGTGGCCGGGGGCGACCGCGCGCGAGGTCGAGGAGCAGGTCACCGACCGCATCGAGCGCAAGCTGCAGGAGCTGCCGGTCGAGTACGTCCGCAGCTACAGCCGCCCCGGCGAGTCGATGGTGTTCGTCGCGCTGCGCGACGCGATGCGCTCCTCCGAGGTGCCCGAGCAGTGGTACCAGGTGCGCAAGAAGATCGGCGACGTCCGCAGCACGCTGCCCGCCGGCATCCGCGGCCCGTTCTTCAACGACGAGTTCGGCGACACCTACACGAACCTGTACGCGATCACGGGCGACGGGTTCGGCTATCGCGACCTCAAGGACTTCGGCGACCGGCTGCGCGCGCAGCTGCTGCGCGTGCCGGGCGTCGCGAAGGTCGACTTCGTCGGCGAGCAGGAGGAGCGCGTCTTCGTGGAGTTCAGCAACGCGAAGCTCGCCACGCTCGGACTGGACGCGCAGGCGCTCGTGGCGACGCTCGCCGCGCAGAACGCCGTGGCGCCGGCCGGCTCGTTCGAGACGCCGACCGACCGCATCCACCTCCGCGCATCCGGCGGGTTCGAGTCCGTCGACGCGATCCGCGGGCTCAGCCTGCGCGCGAACGGCCGGCTGTTCCGGCTCGGCGACGTCGCCGAGGTGCGGCGCGGCTACGTCGACCCGCCGACGCAGAAGATGCGCTGGCGCGGTCGCGAGGCGCTGGGCGTGGGCATCACGATGGCGAAGGGCGGCGACGTGATCGCGCTGGGCGAGGCGCTGGACGCGGCGGTGGCGCGCATGCGTGCCGAGCTGCCCGTCGGCGTGGAGGTCGACGCGGTCTCGAGCATGCCGAAGGCGGTGCAGCGCTCGATCCGCGAGTTCGTCCGCGCGCTGGCCGAGGCGGTGGCGATCGTGCTCGCCGTGTCGCTGGTGAGCCTGGGCCTGCGCACCGGAATGGTCGTCGCCGTCTCGATCCCGCTGGTGCTCGCGACCACGTTCCTCGTGATGGACGTGCTCGGCATCGGGCTGCACAAGATCTCGCTCGGCGCGCTCGTGCTCTCGCTGGGGCTGCTGGTCGACGACGCGATCATCGCCGTGGAGATGATGGCGGTGAAGCTCGAGCAGGGCTTCGACCGCTTCCGCGCGGCGAGCTTCGCGTGGACGTCGACGGCGTTCCCGATGCTGACGGGGACGCTGATCACCGTGGCGGGCTTCCTGCCCATCGCGACGGCGCGAAGCTCCACCGGCGAGTACACGCGCTCGCTGTTCGAGGTCTCGGCGATCGCGCTGGTCGCCTCGTGGGTCGTCGCCGTCGTCGTCATCCCCTACCTCGGCTACCGGATGCTGCCCGACGCCCGGACCGCCGGCGCGGCCCCGCCGTGGCAGCGCGCGTGGGCGCTGCTGCGCGGCCGCCCCGCGCCGCGCGCGGAGGCGGCGGCGCACGATCCCGACCACGTCTACCGCACGCCGTTCTACCTGTGGCTGCGCGCGCGGATGGACTGGACGGTCGCGCACCGCGGCCTCGTCATCCTGGTCACGCTCGCCGCCTTCCTCGGCGCGCTCGCCGCGTTCCGCTTCGTCCCGCAGCAGTTCTTCCCGTCGTCGTCGCGCCCCGAGCTGATCGTCGACCTGCGGCTGCCCGAGGGATCGTCGCTCGCGGCGACGCTGCGCGAGGCGCAGCGCATGGAGGCGGTCCTCGCGCAGGATCCGGGCATCGCGAGCTTCGTCGGCTACGTCGGCGCGGGCAGCCCGCGCTTCTACCTGCCGCTCGACCAGCAGCTCGCGCAGCCGAACTTCGCCCAGTTCGTGCTGGTCGCCACCGACAACCGCGAGCGCGAGCGCGTGCGCGAGCGCGTGCTTCGGGTCTTCGAAGCCGACTTTCCGGCGCTGCGCGGGCGCGTGTCGCGTCTGGAGAACGGACCGCCGGTGGGCTTCCCCGTCCAGTTCCGCGTCTCCGGCGACGACGTGCGCCGCGTGCGGGAGGTCGCGCGCGAGGTGCGCGGCGTGATGGACGCCGATCCGCGGCTCGCCAACGTGCAGTTCGACTGGGACGAGCCGTCGAAGGTCGTGCGCCTGGCGATCGACCAGGACAAGGCGCGGCTGCTCGGGCTGTCGTCGCAGGACATCGCGCAGTTCCTGCAGACGTCGGTGTCCGGCGTGGTGGTGACGCAGTACCGCGAGGGCAACCGCCTGATCGACGTCGTGCTGCGCGGCGTCGACGCGGAGCGCGCCCGCCTCGGGCTGCTCGGCGACCTCGCGATCCCGTCGCGCGCCGGCAAGGCGGTGCCGATCACGCAGGTCGCGCGCCTCGCCTACGGCCTCGAGGAGGGCATCGTGTGGCGGCGCAACCGGCAGCCGACGATCACGGTCCGGGCCGACGTCAGCGGCGACGTGCAGGCGGTCGACGTCACGCGGAGCCTGTCGCCGAAGCTCGACGCGCTGCGCGCCGGCCTGCCGGTCGGCTACGCGATCGACGTCGGCGGCGCGGTCGAGGATTCGGCCCGCGGGCAGCGCTCGATCGTGGCCGGCGTGCCGCTGCTGGTGCTGGCGGTGCTGACGCTGCTGATGCTGCAGCTGCGGAGCTTCGCGCGGACGCTGATGGTGGTGCTGACCGCGCCGCTGGGGCTGATCGGCGTCACCGCGGGGCTGCTCGCCTTCCGCATGCCCTTCGGCTTCGTCGCGATGCTGGGCACGATCGCGCTGTCCGGCATCATCATGCGCAACTCCGTCATCCTGGTCGACCAGATCGAGCAGGACATCCGCGCCGGCGAGCCGGCGTGGGAGGCGATCGTCGGCGCGACCGTGCGGCGCTTCCGGCCGATCGTGCTGACCGCCGCCGCCGCCGTGCTGGCGATGGTGCCGCTCGCCCGCAGCGACTTCTTCGGGCCGATGGCGGTGGCGATGATGGGCGGCATCGTCGCCGCCACGCTGCTGACGCTCGGCTTCCTGCCGGCGCTCTACGCCGCGTGGTTCCGCGTGCGCCGCGAGCCCGCCGCCGCCCCCGCCGCGGCGTGAGCGGGCACGCGCCGGCCGCCGCGGCCGCGGTGCCCGCCGGCCGGTACAATCGCACCTTCGTCCCAGCACGCGGGTGACCCCGGCATGTCGCTGTCCCCGATTCCCGAGATCGTCGCCGACTTCAAGGCCGGCCGCATGGTCATTCTCGTCGACGAGGAGGACCGCGAGAACGAGGGCGACATCGTCCTCGCCGCCGAGCACGTCACGCCCGAGGCGATCAACTTCATGGCGCGCCACGCGCGCGGCCTGGTGTGCCTCACGCTGACCGAGGAGCGCTGCCGGCAGCTCGGCCTCGCGCCGATGGTGCGCGAGAACCGCTCGGGCACCGGGACCAACTTCACCGCGTCCATCGAGGCGGCCGAGGGCGTGACGACCGGCATCTCGGCCGCGGACCGCGCGCGGACGATACGGGTCGCGATCGCCCCGGAGGCCAGGCCGTCCGACCTGGTGCAGCCGGGCCACGTGTTCCCGGTCATGGCGATGCCGGGCGGCGTGCTGTCGCGCGCCGGGCACACCGAGGCCGGCTGCGACCTCGCGCGGCTGGCCGGCCTCGCGCCCGCGGCCGTCATCTGCGAGATCATGCGCGACGACGGCACGATGGCGCGGCTGCCCGACCTCGTCGAGTTCGCGAAGCTGCACGGGCTGCGCATCGGCGCGATCGCGGACCTGATCCACCACCGCAGCCGCACCGAGAAGCTGGTCGAGCGCGTCGCCGAGCGGCCGATCGCCACCGCGCACGGCGCGTTCAGGCTCGTGGTCTACCGCGAGAAGCTCACGGACGCGACGCACCTCGCGCTGGTGCGCGGGCCGATCTCGCCGGAGACGGAGACGCTGGTGCGCGTGCACGAGCCGCTGTCGGTCATGGACCTGCTGGACGCGCAGAGCGAGGCGCACTCGTGGAGCATCGCCGCCGCGCTGGAGACGATCGCCGAGGCCGGGCGCGGCGTGATCGTGCTGCTGCACCGGCCCGAGACCGCGGCCGACCTGCGCCGCCGCGCGGTGACGCCGCAGCCGCCGGTGGCGAGCAAGCTGGACCTGCGCAACTACGGCATCGGTGCGCAGATCCTGCGGGACCTCAGCGTCGGGCGCATGCGCGTCCTCGCGCGCCCGCGGCGCATGCCGAGCATGGCCGGCTTCGACCTCGAGGTGGTCGGCTACGTCGACCAGCCGCGCCGGCGGCACGCGCAGGGCTGAGGCGGTGGCGCGCCGCATCGCACCGCGCACGCACGGCGCCTCGCGCCGGGTCGGCGTGGTGCTCTCGCGCTTCAACCCCCGGATCGGCGAGGGCCTGCTGGCCGGCGCCCTGAGCGCGCTGCGCGAGGCGGGCGTGGCCGACGACGACGTGACGCTCGTCACCGTCGCCGGGGCGCTCGAGACGCCGCAGGCGCTGCAGCGCCTCGCGCAGTCCGGCGACTACGAGGCGCTGGTCGCGCTCGGCGCCGTGATCCGCGGCGAGACCTACCACTTCGAGATCGTCTCCGCCGAGTCCGCGCGCGGCATCGGCGAGGTCGCGCTCCAGTTCGGCGTGCCGATCGGCAACGGCGTGCTGACCTGCGACACCGACGAGCAGGCGCTCGCGCGGATGGACGCGAAGGGCCGCGAGGCCGCGCTCGCGGCGCTCGAGCTCGCGTGCCTCTTCGATGACCTCGACGACGCCTGATCCGCGCCACGGCGCGCGCGAGCTGGCGCTGCAGGGCCTCTACCAGCGCCAGGTCGCGGGCAACGCCGACGCCGCGATCCGCGCGTCGCTCGAGGAGAGCGAGGGCCACGCGCGGGCGGACCCGCGCTACTTCGACGCGCTGTGGCGCGGGGTGACCGGCGCCTGGGACGCGCTGCTGGCCGCGAGTGCGCCGCACTCGGCGCGCGCGATCGCGGAGCTCTCGCCGATCGAGCGCGCGATCGTCGCGATCGGGACGTGGGAGCTCGTGCACCGCCAGGAGATCCCGTACCGCGCCGTGATCGACGAGGCCGTGGAGCTCGCGAAGGCCTACGGCGGGACCGACGGCCACAAGTACGTCAACGGCGTGCTCGACAAGGTCGCACGCAGCGTGCGCGCGGCCGAGATCGCCGCGGCCTCCCGCCGGAGCGGCCGCCCGACGGGCGCGCCGTGACGACGGCCGGCGTACCGCGCGACGCGGCGTCCCCGGGCGGCGCGGCGCCTGGCGAGTTCGCGCTGATCGACCGCTACTTCCGCCACCCGTCGCCGGACGCGGGCGTGGTGCTCGGCATCGGCGACGACGCGGCGGTGCTCGCGCCGAGCGCCGGCGCGGAGCTGGTCCTGGCCGTCGACATGATGGTCGAGGAGCGGCACTTCCCGAGCGGCGCGGATGCCGAGGGGCTGGGGCACAAGATCCTCGCGGTCAACCTCTCGGACATGGCGGCGATGGGCGCGCGCCCGCGCTGGGCGCTGCTCGCCGGCGCGCTGCCCGGCGTCGACGAGGCGTGGCTCGAGGCGTTCACGCGCGGCCTGTTCGCGCTCGCCGACGCGCACGGCGTCGCGCTGGTCGGCGGCGACACGACGCGGGGGCCGCGCAACCTGTGCCTCACCATTGCCGGCGAGGTGCCCGCCGGCACGGCGGTGCGGCGCAGCGGGGCGCAGCCCGGCGACGACGTGTGGGTGTCGGGCACGCTCGGCGACGCGATGCTCGCGCTCGCCGCGCTGCAGGGACGCACGGCGCTCGACGCGAGCACGCTGAACGCGCTGCGCCCGCGGCTGGAACGGCCGACCCCCCGCGTCGCGCTGGGGCAGGCGCTGCGCGGCGTCGCGGCCGCGATGCTCGACGTCTCGGACGGGCTGACCGGCGACCTCGGCCACCTGCTCGACGCGTCCGGCGTGGGTGCGGAGATCGCCGTCGCGCGCATCCCGTGCGCGCCGGCGCTCGCCGCTCGCCTGGCCGGAGGCGAGCGCGACCTGGCGCTCGCGTGCCTGCTCGCCGGCGGCGACGACTACGAGCTCTGCTTCGCGGCGCGCTCGCACGCGCGCGAGGCCGTCGCCGCCGCGGCGCACGCTGCCGGCGTGCCGGTGGCGCGCATCGGCACGATCGTGCCGCGCGACGCCGGGCTGGTCGTGCGCGACGAGCGCGGCGCGCCGCTGCGCGTGCTGCCGCGCGCGTTCGACCACTTCGCGTAGCGGCGCGACCATGGCCATGGCCGCTCCGGCGCTCACGTTCCGGTTCTTCCTCTCGCATCCGGCGCACTTCGTCGCGCTGGGCTTCGGAACCGGGCTCGCGCCCTGGGCGCCCGGCACGGTGGCGACGCTGTTCGCGATCCCGCTCGGCGACTGGCTCGCCGTGACGACGACCGACGCCGGCTACCTCGCGGCGGTGGCCGTGCTCTTCGCGGTCGGCGTGTGGGCGGCGGAACGCACCGGACGCGATCTGGGCGTGCCCGACCACGGCGGCATCGTGATCGACGAGATCGTCGCCTTCCTGCTGGTGATGTACTTCGCCGGCACGAGCCTCGAGCGCGTGGCGCTCGGCTTCCTGCTGTTCCGGCTGTTCGACATCGCCAAGCCGCCGCCGATCCGGGCGATCGACGCGCGGATGAAGAGCGGGCTCGGCGTCATGCTCGACGACCTGGTCGCCGCCGCGATGGCGCTGGTCGCCTTCGCGGTGATCGTCCGCGTCACGGGGTGGCCGGCATGATGCGCGCGGCCGCGGCACCGGCCGGCCACGACGTCCCCGACGCGCGCCGCGTCGAGGAGGCCGGCCTCAACTACCTGCACTCCCGCCGCCAGCTGTTCCACGACGGATGGGTCCTGTTCCTGTCGCCCGGCACCGCCAAGCGTGCGCGCAGCGTCAACGCGCACTTCGGCTCGACGCTGCCGCTCGCCGCGAAGATCGCGCACTGCGAGGCGCTGTACGGCCGCCACGGCCTGCCCGCGCTGTTCCGCATCACGCCGTTCTCGCAGCCGGCGTCGCTCGACGCGGCGCTGGCGGCGCGCGGCTACGTCGCGTTCGGTCGCACGCTGGTGCAGTGCGCCGCGCTCGACGCGATCGTGCAGCGCGCGGCGACGCCGGACCCGGCCGCCGGTGCCGAGCTCGCCTCGCCGCTGCCCGAGGCCTTCGTCGAGGCCGTGGGGACGATGCGCGGCTCCACGCCGGCCCAGCGCGCGGCGCACCTCGAGCGCATCGCGCAGTCGCCGCTCGCGCTCGTCCCGATCGTCGCGCGGCAGGACGGCGCCACGGTCGCAGCCGGGATGGCATCGGTGGACGGCGACCTCGCGGGTCTGTTCGACATCGTGACCGCGCCCGCGCTGCGGCGTCGCGGGCTGGGCACGCGCGTCGTGCAGGCGCTCGTCGTCAGGGCCTGGGAGCGCGGGGCGCGCCACGCGTTCCTGCAGGTCGAGCAGCACAACCGCGCCGCCCTCGCGATCTACCGCCGCTTCGGGTTCACGACGCGCTACGCCTACCACTACCGCGTGCGCCCGGAGGAGGCCCCGTGATCGACGTCGATCTTTCTACCCTGTCCGCTTCGCTGGGCGAGGCGCTCGCGCGCCGCGGATGGCGCATCGCGACGGCCGAGTCGTGCACCGGCGGGCTCGTCGCCGCCGCCATCACGGCGACCGCGGGCAGCTCCGGTTGGTTCGACGCCGGGTTCGTGACCTACTCGGACGCCATGAAGGAGGCGCTGCTCGGCGTGCCGGCGGCGACGCTGGCCGCGCACGGCGCGGTGTCGGAGGCGACGGCGCGCGCGATGGCCGAGGGCGCACTCGGCCGCAGCGGCGCACAGCTCGCCGTCGCCATCACGGGCGTGGCGGGACCGGGCGGGGGCAGCGCGGCGAAGCCCGTCGGGACCGTGTGCTTCGCGTGGGCGACCGCGGGCGGGGGCACGCGCACGGTCACGCATCGCTTCGCGGGCGGGCGTGCCGAGGTGCGAAAGCGCAGCGTCGAGGTGGCGCTGCGGGAGGCGATCGCCCTCGCCGGCGGGGGCGGCGGCGGCTGACGGCGCCCGGGGGGCGCCGGGTGGGTGGCGGCGCGCGCTCGCGGCCCGGGGCGCGCGGCAGCGGGTCGCGATCGAACGGGCGTCCACCGTGCGCGGACCGGGGAGGCTCGTGCGCTGAGCCACCCGCGGCCGACAATGCGTTCCGTCGGCGGGGCGCGGGATGCGGCGCGCGACGCCATGCCGCCGGAGGCCTAGGCCGAAGGGCGGCTTGCATCGAACGATCGTTCTGTGCGAGGATCGCCGACGTCAACCCGCGCGGCCACGCCGCCCGCCGTCATCGGCGATACTTGGAGCCTTCGATGCCACTCGACACCACCCCGATGGACGACCAGAAATCCAAGGCGCTCGCCGCCGCGCTCGCGCAGATCGAGAAGCAGTTCGGCAAGGGCTCGATCATGAAGATGGGCGAGGCGCAGATCCAGAACGATCTGCAGGTCGTGTCCACGGGCTCGCTCGGCCTCGACATCGCCTTGGGGGTCGGCGGCCTGCCGCGCGGACGCGTGGTCGAGATCTACGGTCCCGAGTCCTCGGGCAAGACGACGCTCTCCCTGCAGGTCGTCGCCGAAGTGCAGAAGGCGGGCGGAACTGCCGCCTACATCGACGCCGAGAACGCGCTGGATCCCGTCTACGCCGGCAAGCTCGGCGTCGACGTCGGCGACCTGCTGATCTCGCAGCCCGACACCGGCGAGCAGGCGCTGGAGATCGCCGACATGCTCGTGCGCTCCGGCGGCGTCGACATCATCGTCGTCGATTCGGTCGCGGCCCTGGTGCCGAAGGCCGAGATCGAGGGGGAGATGGGCGACCAGCTCCCGGGGCTGCAGGCGCGGCTGATGAGCCAGGCGCTGCGCAAGCTCACCGCGAACATCAAGCGTGCCAACGTGCTGGTGATCTTCATCAACCAGATCCGCATGAAGATCGGCGTCATGTTCGGCAACCCCGAGACCACCACCGGCGGCAATGCCCTCAAGTTCTACGCATCGGTGCGCCTCGACATCCGCCGCATCGGCGCCATCAAGAAGGGCGACGAGGTGATCGGCAACGAGACGCGGGTCAAGGTCGTGAAGAACAAGGTGGCGCCGCCGTTCCGCGAGGCGCTGTTCGACATCCTCTACGGCGAGGGGATCTCGCGCGAGGGCGAGATCCTCGAGCTCGGCGTCGTGCACCGCATCGTTGAGAAGTCGGGCGCGTGGTACGCGTACAAGGGCGACAAGATCGGGCAGGGCAAGGACAACGCGCGCGAGTACTTGCGCGAGCACGCGGAGGTCGCGCGGGAGATCGAGGGCCGCATCCGCGAGGCGGTGGGCGTGCCCTCGCCCGGGCCGCGCGGACGCGGCACCGATGCCGAGGCCGCGTGACGCCGGCCGCGTAGGGCCCGTGCAGGCGTCGCGCACAATTGCCGGGCGGGCGCAGCGCCTGCTGCCGGCTTGCGGTCCCCTCCTGCCTGCGGCAGTCCCTTCGGCCCGGCCGGCGCACGCCGCCAGGGCCTCTTGTCGTCCGGCCCCCGGCACCGCGCGGCGTGGATGAGCGCCCGCCTCGCCGCCGCGCCCCGCAGCGCACGCTGAAGCAGCGCGCGGTCGCGCTGCTCGCGCGCCGCGAGTATGCACGCAGCGAGCTCGCGGCACGGCTGGCCGCCGCCGGTGGGGCGCGCGACGAGATCGAGGCGCTGCTCGACGACCTCGTGCGGCGCGGCTACCTCTCCGACGCCCGCTGTGCCGGGGCCGTCGTGCGCCAGCGGGCCGGCACGCACGCGCGGCGCGCGATCGCGCACGAGCTGCGCGAGCGCGGCGTGGCGCCGGAGGCCGCCGCTGCCGCGCTCGCCGGGCTCGAGGGGCGCGACGAGTTCGCGCAGGCGAAGGCGCTGTGGCAGCGCCGCTTCGGCGCACCTCCCGCCGACGAGCGCGCGAAGGGACGCCAGCTCCGCTTCCTCGTGACGCGCGGGTTCGCGCCCGCTGTCGCCTACCGCGTGCTGAAGAACGCGGGCGCGAGCGTCGACGAGCCGGACTCGCCCTCCTGACACCCGCCGCCCCGGGCGGGCAGGTACCTTTGTGCCATCGCGCCCCCCGCGCGGACCGCAAGCATTCGCCGGGATTGGACGGCGGCGGCAGGCAGGTGCATGATCGCCGCCTGCAGCGTCGGGGTCGCGGCGCGCACGACCTGTTCCGCGTGTCCGTCACGCGGGCGGCGACGTGCGGCGGCACCGCCTTCGCTGCGCAACCCGACAGGAGGAAGCCATGGCCTACAAGCTCGAAGGTCGCCTGCTCGAGGTCTGCACGTGCAAGGCCGTGTGCCCGTGCTGGGTCGGCGACGATCCCGACGGCGGCACCTGCGAAGGCTCGCTCGCCTGGCACGTGGAGCGTGGCGAGGTCGATGGCGTCGACGTCGGCGGCCTCACCTTCGGCATGCTCACGCACATCCCCGGCAACGTGTTCGCGGGCAACTGGCGTGCGGTGGCGTTCGTCGACGAGCGCGCCACGCCGCAGCAGGAGCAGGCGCTGCTGTCCGTCTTCACCGGGAAGAAGGGCGGTGCGATCGCGGACCTCGCCGCGCTCGTGGGCGAGGTCGCCTCGGTCGAGCGCGTCCCGATCACGTTCGAGGTGCACCAGGGCGAAGGGCACCTCCGGATGGGCGACGCGGTCGAGGCGCGCATGCAGCCCTACAAGGGGCCGGGCGGGCACGTGACGAAGCTCGTCGACAGCGTCTTCTCGACGATCCCCGGCTCGCCGGCCTATCCGGGGAAGGCATCGGTCTACCGCGCGAAGGCGCCCGTGCTCGGCATCGACGTCGAGCTGACCGGGCACAACGCCGTCCAGGGCCACTTCCGCTTCCACTCGTAGCCGCGCGCGGGTGACGCGCACGGAGGCGGGCCGGCGATGGCCGATGCATTCGCGGCGGCGACGGCGCGACCCCGGGTCGTGCTCGTTCCGGCGCTGCTCGGGCTGGCCGGGCTCGCGTGGGTGGCGCTGCTCGCGTGGGAGGCGTCGGACCTCGCGCACGCGATGCACGTGCCCGCGCTGGGCGCACCGGCCCTCGCCTGCGAACGCGGCTCGCCTGCCGGGCGGGCGGCGCTGTACCTCGGCGGCTGGCTGCTGATGAGCGTGGCGATGATGCTGCCGACGACGCTGCCGCTCGTGCGCGTCTTCGCGCGGCTCGTGCAGCGGCGTCCGCAGCGCGGATTGCTTCTCGCACTGCTGCTGGGCGGCTACCTGCTCGCGTGGCTGGCGTTCGGCGCCGTCGCGCACGCCCTGCACGCGGCGCTCGGCGCGTGGAAGGACGGCACGGGCTGGCTGTGGACGCACGCGTGGGTCCCCGCAGCGGCGACGCTCGCCCTCGCCGGTGCCTTCCAGTTCTCGCGCCTCAAGCACCGCTGCCTGACGGCGTGCCGCTCGCCGGCCGCGTTCGTCGCCGGTCGCTGGGGCGGCGTCGCGCCGCGCCGCGACGCGTTGCGCATCGGCGTCGCGCACGGGGTCTTCTGCGTCGGGTGCTGCTGGGCCCTGATGCTGCTGATGTTCACCGCCGGGCTGGGCAACGTCGCCTGGATGCTCGTGCTCGGCCTGGTGATGGCGATCGAGAAGAACGCGAGCTGGGGCCGCCGCGTCGGCGCGCCGCTCGGCGTGGCGCTCCTCGCCGCCGCGGCCGCCGTCGCCATCGCCGCGCTGGCGCCGCCTGTCGTGCCGCGCGCGGAGCCCACGCTCAGCCGCGCAGACGCATCCCCGGCGGCGGATCGATCCTTCCGAGCCTGGCCAGCCGGGCGGTGATCGACCCGCGCGTGCGCTCGAGACGCTCGGCGAGACGTGCGACCGGCTCGCCCGCGTCGAACAGGGACGCGAGCTGCTGATCGTGGTCGGCCGACCACGCCCGGCCGGCGTTGCGCGGCCGCGGGCGCGAGGCTGCGGCCTCGACCAGGGCGAGCGCCGCCACGAGCGTCGCGTGCACTTCGGAGTGGCGCAGCGCGTGGACCAGCGGCAGCGGCTCGCCGCTCGACGGGTCCGTCCCGCTCGTCCACGCCCGCAGGCTGCGCACGACCTGTTCCCTCTCCATCGTCGATCCCCTTCCGGTGGGCGGCGCGCGGCGCCGCGACGCCACGATCCTGCGCCCGCCGCCGCCGCGCCGGCCATCGGCCGTGCGGCCGAGCCGCAGCGGTCGCCGCGGCACAGCCGACCGCGGGCGGGGTTCGCGTAAAATCAAGCCCTTTGCGCTGCCGCGCCGCAGCCGGCGACCGGGACGCCCGCCGACCATGACCGCCACCGTCAACGACATCCGCCGCCAGTTCATCGACTACTTCGTGCGCCAGGGCCACACGCACGTGCCGTCGTCGTCGCTGGTGCCGGCGAACGACCCCACGCTGCTGTTCGTCAACTCGGGCATGGTCCAGTTCAAGGACGTGTTCCTCGGCACGGACCGGCGGCCTTACACGCGGGCGACGACCGCGCAGCGCAGCGTGCGCGCGGGCGGCAAGCACAACGACCTCGAGAACGTCGGGTACACGGCGCGGCACCACACGTTCTTCGAGATGCTCGGCAACTTCAGCTTCGGCGACTACTTCAAGCGCGACGCGATCCGCTACGCGTGGGAGCTTCTGACCGGCGTCTACGGCCTGCCGAAGGAGAAGCTCTGGACGACGGTCTACGTCGACGACGACGAGGCCTACGACATCTGGACGAAGGAGATCGGCGTGCCGGCGGAGCGCTGCATCCGCATCGGCGACAACAAGGGCGGCAGGTACGCCTCCGACAACTTCTGGCAGATGGCGGACACCGGCCCGTGCGGCCCCTGCTCGGAGATCTTCTACGACCACGGGCCGCACGTCTGGGGCGGCCCGCCGGGCTCGCCGGAGGCCGACGGCGACCGCTACATCGAGATCTGGAACCTCGTGTTCATGCAGTTCAACCGCGACGCGTCGGGCACGCTCACGCCGCTGCCCAAGCCCTGCGTCGACACCGGCATGGGCCTCGAACGCCTCGCCGCGGTGCTGCAGGACGTGCACAGCAACTACGAGATCGACCTTTTCGCCGACCTGATCCGCGCGGCGGTCCGCGAGACGGGCGCGCAGGACTACCTGTCGCCGAGCCTGCGCGTCATCGCCGACCACATCCGCGCCTGCGCGTTCCTGATCGTCGACGGCGTGATCCCGGGCAACGAGGGCCGCGGCTACGTGCTGCGGCGGATCATCCGCCGCGCGATCCGGCACGGCTACAAGCTCGGCCGCAAGGAGCCCTTCTTCCACCGGCTGGTCGAGGACCTCGACCGGCAGATGGGGGAGGCGTATCCGGAGCTGCGCCGCGACAGGCAGCGCGTCGTCGAGGTGCTGAAGGCCGAGGAGGAGCGCTTCGGCGAGACGCTCGACAACGGGATGCGCATCCTCGAGGCGGCGCTGGCGGCGCTGGAGAAGTCCGGCGGCAAGGTGCTCGACGGCCAGACCGCCTTCACGCTGTACGACACCTTCGGCTTCCCCTACGACCTCACGGCCGACGTCTGCCGCGAGCGCGGCGTCGCCGTCGACGAGGCGGGCTTCGGGACGGCGATGGAGGCGCAGCGCGACCGCGCGCGCGCGGCCTCGCAGTTCCGCATGGGCGCGACGCTCGCCTACGACGGTCCGCGGACGCGCTTCCGCGGCTACGAGTCGCTGTCCGAGGAGGGCCGCGTCGCGGCGCTTTACCGCGACGGCGCGCAGGTCGACGCGCTCGCCGCCGGCGAGCGCGGCGTGGTCGTGCTCGACGCCACGCCGTTCTACGCCGAGTCCGGCGGGCAGGTCGGCGACCGCGGCGAGCTCAGCAGGCAGGGCGTGTGCCTCACGCTGTTCGCCGTCGAGGACACCCAGAAGGTGCAGGCGGACGTGCACGGGCACGTGGGCGAGGTGAAGACCGGCGAGCTGCGGGTCGGCGACGTTGTGGCCGCGCAGGTCGACTTCGACGCGCGCGGCCGCACGATGCGCAACCACTCGGCGACGCACCTGATGCACAAGGCGCTGCGCGAGGTGCTCGGGCCGCACGTGCAGCAGAAGGGCTCGCTCGTCGATCCGGAGAAGACGCGCTTCGACTTCGCGCACCACGCGCCGCTGACCGACGACGAGATCCGCCGCGTCGAGGCGCTGGTCAACGCCGAGGTCCTCGACAACCACGCGACCAGCGCGCGCTCGATGCCCATCGACGAGGCGCAGAAGCTCGGCGCGATGATGCTGTTCGGCGAGAAGTACGGCGACACGGTGCGCGTGCTCGACATCGGCAGCTCGCGCGAGCTGTGCGGCGGGACGCACGTCGCGCGCACCGGCGACATCGGGCTGTTCAAGATCGTGTACGAAGGCGGCGTGGCCGCGGGCATCCGCCGCGTCGAGGCCGTCACCGGCAGGGGCGCGCTCGACTGGGTGCAGGCGCAGGAGCGCGCGCTCGCCGGCGCCGCCGCGGCGCTCAAGGTCGCCCCGGCCGAGCTGGCGCCGCGCATCGGGCAGCTGGTCGAGCAGGTCCGGGGCCTCGAGAAGGACGTCGCCCGCCTGCGCGGGCAGCTCGCGCAGGCGCGCATCGACGAGGTCGTGGCCGGAGGCATGCGCACCGTCAAGGGGGTGAAGGCGCTCGCGCTGGTGCTCGACAGCGCCGACGCGTCCGTGATGCGCGACACGCTCGACAAGGTCAAGGACCGGATGCAGAGCGGCGTCGCGGTGCTGGCGACCGTGCGCGAAGGCCAGGTGTCGCTGGTCGCGGGCGTGACGAAGGACCTGACGTCGCGCATCAAGGCGGGCGACCTCGTCAACCACGTGGCGCGGCAGGTCGGCGGCAAGGGGGGCGGGCGCCCCGACATGGCGCAGGCCGGCGGCACGGATGCCGCGGCGCTGCCGGCCGCACTGCAATCCATCGAAGGCTGGCTCGAGCAGCGCCTGTGACCGGGGCGCCGGACCGCGGCGCCGCCGCGCTGCCCTCCGACGATCCGCAGCGGCGGGTCCTCCACGACGAGGTGCACGCGCGGCCGCCCGCGCGGCTGGTCACGCCCGAGCGCATCACCCACCTCGCGCTGCGCGTCGACGCGCAGGATCGCGACCGCGAGGCGCGGCGGATCGCCGAGCTCGCGGCGCACCTCGGGGCGCCGGTGCCTGCACCGGACGCCTCCTACGTCTGGCTCGACGGCGGCGACCTGCGCGTCAAGTGGGAGCGCCACACCGAATTCACCGGGCTCACCTTCTTCCGACGCGTCGGCGGCGACGCGCCGCCCGGCGCGACCGCGCTCGACCTTGTGCCGCGCGGCTTCCTGGCGTCGATGCCCGGGGAGACGCTGGTCGCGGTGCACGTCGACGTGCGCCGTTCGGGCCCGCAGGACTGCGACGACGCGATCACCACGTACGGCGACACGGCGGTCGTCGGGTCGCGCGTCGGCGACGGCGCCGCCTCGGCGCTGACGGACTTCCGCATCGGCGACGACGGTTTCTCGCGCATCCAGGTGCTCGATCACGCGCTCGGGGAGCGGCAGGCCGGCCGCTACGTGCAGCGCCTGTGCGAGATCGAGACCTACAGGATGATGGCGCTGCTCGCCTTCCCGCTCGCGCGCGAGGTCGCGGCGGCGCTGACCGCGGCCGAGGCGCGGCTCGCGCGCCTGATCGAGCGGATGATCGGTCCCGGCGAGGCGGACGAGCCGCGGCTGCTCGACGAGCTGACGCGGCTTGCCGCGGAGATCGAGCGCAGCGAGGCGGCGAGCCGGTTCCGCTTCGGCGCGGCCGCCGCCTACTACCGCATCGTGCGCCAGCGCATCGCCGAGCTGCGCGAGGCGCGCCTGCCGCGCGTGCAGACGATCGAGGAGTTCATGGACCGGCGGCTCGCGCCGGCGATGGCGACCTGCGAATCGGTGGCGCGGCGTCAGGACGAGCTGTCGGCGCGCATCGCGCGCGCGAGCCAGCTGCTGCGCACGCGCGTCGAGGTCGCGCTCGAACGGCAGAACCAGGAGCTGCTCGCCTCGATGAACCGGCGCGCGAAGATGCAGTTCCGGCTGCAGCGCACCGTCGAGGGCCTGTCGGTGGCCGCGATCACCTACTACGGCGCCGGGCTGGTCGGCTACCTCGCCAAGGCGGCCGGCGCGCTGGGCCTGCACGTGCAGCCCGAGCTGGCGGCGGGCGTCGCGGTGCCGGTGATCGCGCTGGTCGTGTGGCGCGCGCTGCGCCGCCTGCACCGCGAGCTCGCCCGCGAATGAACGCGGAGGCGGGACATCGATGACGACGGCCGCGGCGCAGTTCGGCAGCGACAACCAGGCCGGCATCTGCCCGGAGGCGCTCGCAGCGCTGCAGGCGGCCAACGGCGGCCACGCGCCGGGCTACGGGCACGACGACTGGACGGCGCGCGCCGAGGACGCCGTCCGCGCCGTCTTCGACGCGGACGCCGAGGTGTTCCTCGTGTTCAACGGGTCGGCGGCGAACGCGCTGGCGCTCGCGTCGATCTGCCGCAGCACGGACGCCGTGGTGTGCCACGCACTGGCGCACGTCAACGTCGACGAGTGCGGCGGGCCGGAGTTCATGACCGGCGGCGCGAAGCTGCTGGCGGTGGAAGGCCCGTCGGCGAAGGTCACCCCCGCCGCCCTCGCCGCGCGCGCCGTGACCCCGCACGACGAGCACGCGTCGCGGCCGCGCGCGCTGTCGCTCACCCAGGCCACGGAGCTCGGCACCGTGTACACGCCCTCCGAGCTGGCCGCGCTGTGCGAGGCGGCGCACGCGCGCGGCATGAAGGTGCACGTCGACGGGGCGCGCTTCGCCAACGCGGTCGCGTCGCTGGGCTGCGCGCCCGCGGACATCGCGCAGCGCGCGGGCGTCGACGTGCTCGCCTTCGGCGGCACGAAGAACGGCATGCCGTTCGGCGAGGCGCTGGTGTTCTTCGACGCCGCGCTGGCCGACGAATTCCGCCGGCGGCGCAAGCAGGCCGGCCAGCTCGCCTCGAAGATGCGCTTCCTCTCCGCGCCGTGGCTGGGCATGCTCGAAGGCGGCGCCTGGCTGCGCCACGCCGCCCACGCGAATGCGATGGCGCGGCGGCTGGGCGAGCGCCTCGCCGCGGTCGACGGCGTGCGGCTGATCGCGCCGGTGCAGGCCAACGGCGTGTTCGCGGAGCTGCCGGCGCCCGCGATCGCGCGGCTGCACGAGGCCGGCTGGCACTTCTACGTCTTCGTGGGCGACACCGGCTGCCGGTTCATGTGCGCCTGGGACACCACGGCGGAGGTCGTCGACCGCTTCGCCGGGGACGTCGCGCGCTTCGTCGCGGCGAGCGGCATCGCGCGGCCGTGAACCGCCGGGGCGGCCTGCCGGTCGAACCGGCCACCACCTCGCGGAGACCCGCATGAAGCGTTCCCTCGCCGTCCTCCTGGCCGCCACGCCCGCCCTCGCGCTCGCCCACCACGGCTGGAGCGAGTACGACGCCTCGCAGACGCTGACGCTGACCGGACAGGTCGAGCAGAGCGGCTACGAGCACCCGCACGGCTACGTCACACTAAGCAGCGGCGGGAAGCGCTGGACCGCGGTGCTCGCCCCGCCGTCGCGCATGGACAACCGCGGCCTGACGCGGGACCTCGTGCGGCCCGGCGCGACCGTGACCGTCGTGGGCTACCCGAACCGCAACAAGCCCGACGAGATGCGCGCCGAGCGCATCACGGCCGGCGGCAGGACCGTCGAGCTGCGCTGACCGGGCGGACGTGGCGAGCGCGCTGCACACGGTCGAGGCGACCGGTCTCGGCCGCTTCATGCGCGAGGCGCTGTGGGCCTATCCGGTGGCGGAGGTGGTGCACATCACCGGACTCGCGCTGCTGTTCGGGTCGATCGTCCTGGTCGACCTGCGCCTGCTCGGCCTCGGGCGCCGCATCCCGGCGGCGGCCCTTGTTGCCTTCGCCGTCCCCTGGTCGATCGCGGGCTTCGCGGTGGCCGCCGCGTCGGGCCTGCTGATGTTCACGGCGCACGCGGCCGAGTTCCTGGTCCAGCCCGCGTTCATGCTGAAGATGGGACTGATCCTCGCCGGCGGCGTGAACGCCGCGCTGCTGCACGCCGGTCCGCTGCGTGCGCTCGCGGCGGCGTCCGACGCGCAGCCCTCCGGCCGGGTGCGGGCCGCCGCGGCGGTGTCGATCGCGCTGTGGCTGGGTGTCGTCGCCTGCGGGCGGCTGCTCGCCTACCTGTAGACGACACCGCTCATCCCGGCGCACGCGCGTTGCGTACCCCGCTGTCCGGGCCCGGCGCCACGTCGCGTGCCACTGGCACGCCTCCTGCTGCACCGGGGTGCGATGAACCGCAGCGAGTCCTGGCGCATTGCGCGCGTCGTGTGGCCGTACGTCGCCCTCTGGTGCCTCGTCGCCGGGGGGCTGGTGGGGTTCGCGCGCCACGAGGTCGACGGCCACCGGCAGCGGACGCTCGACGCCGGGCGGGCGGAGGCTGGGAACCTCGCCCGGGTCATGCGCGAGCACGTCGCGCAGGTGTTCCAGGACATCGACCGCACGCTCGCGCTGTTCAAGGCGGCGCACGAGACGCAGGTGGCGCCGGACGCGCTCGCCCGGCTGCGCAGCGCGATGCTGCCGCTGCACGGCACCGAAGCGGAGCGGCGCGTCGACCGCTTCGACGCCGACGGTCGCATCGTCGGCAGCACGGACCACGGCCGCGTCGCATCGTCGGCGACCGGCATCGCCGACCGCCGCTACTTCGAGGACGCGCGTCGGCGGCGCGATCTGCCACTGTTCGTCGGCGAGCCGGTCACCGGCCGGGTGTCCAACGCGTTGATCATCCCGGTGGCGAAGCGTCTGGAGGCGCCCGACGGACGCTTCGACGGCGTCGTGGCCGTCGGACTGGACCCGCAGAGGCTCGTCCGGCTGTTCGGCGAGCTGCGCGTCGGCGAACGCTCGGCGATCGGGATCGCGCACCGCGACGGGGCCGTGTACGCGTTCGCGCAGGCCGGCCCCGCAGCGGGCGGCAGCGCGCCGCGGAGTGTCGGCGAGATGGTGCGCAAGGAGGACATCGTCGCGCTCGCCGGCGTGCCCGGCACCGACCTGGTCGCCTTCGCATCGCTGCCCGCGGCGCAGCTCCTTGCGGCGCACGAGCACTTCGCCGCCTCGACGCTCGGCTTCGCGATCGTGACGCTGGCCGCGCTGACGCTGCCGATCATGCTGGTCGGCGCGCGCACCTGGCACGAGGTGCACCGCCGGCGCCTGCTCGAGCTGCGCTACGCGAACGCGCAGGCGCAGGCGCGGACCGACCCGCTGACCGGGCTCGCCAACCGCACGGCGTTCGACGAGGCGCGGCGCGCGGCGCACGAGCGGCTCGGCGCCAGCGGCGCGCCGTTCGCGCTCGCCTTCGTCGACGTCGACCACTTCAAGCGCCTCAACGACACGCTCGGCCACGCGGCGGGGGACGAGGCGCTGCGCCGGATCGCCGCGACGCTCGCCGCGGCGGTGCGGCAGACCGACGTCGTCGGACGGTTGGGCGGCGACGAGTTCGCGGTCCTGATGCCGGGCGTGACCGCGGACACGATGCACCGGCGCTTCGACCCGGTCAAGGCCGGCCTCGACGCGATGGTCGCCCGCGAGCGCTGGCCGATCAGCTTCTCGATCGGCGTGGTCGCCTGCGAGACGCCCACGCCGCGCGCGCGCGACGCCGTCAAGTTCGCCGACCGCGTGATGTACGATGCCAAGGCCGGCGGCCGCGACGCGATCCGGTATGCGGTCTGGCGCCACGGCACGCTCGCGCTCGAAGGGCAGGCCGTGGCGGCGTGATCCACGATCCGGCGGAGGAGCACCGTTGCGCGAGGACGTGACGCTCGAGGACCTGCAGGGACGCGGCGCGGGTCGCCTGCCGGGGCTGATCGGCGTGCGTATCGTCGCCGTCGAGCACGGCATGCTGGTGGCCGAGCTCGCGCTGCGCGACGAACTGCTCGCGCCCAACGGCTTCCTGCACGCGGCCAGCGTGATCGCGCTCGCGGACACTGCCTGCGGCTACGCCTGCATCGCCCACTTGCCGCCGGGCGCCACGAACTTCACCACCATCGAACTCAAGAGCAACTTCCTCGGCACCGCGCGCGACGGGACGCTGACGTGCATCGCGCGCCCGGCGCACCTCGGCCGCAGCACGCAGGTGTGGGACGCCACCGTGGAGCGCAAGGCGGACGGCGGCACGATCGCGCTGTTCCGCTGCACGCAGATGGTCCTCTGGCCCAGGGCCTGATTCCGCGGGGCGCGAGCGCGCCGGCCGGCCGTCGCCGCACGTAGGAGGGCTCCTGCGCCGCTGACAGCCGTGGCGCCGGCGGCGTGCGCGCCCTCCCACATGCGGTGCAGCGGGCGTCGGATGCCCGATGGCCCGCGGGTTGCCCAGACTGTGAGTCCTGCCCCCACGGGCCCCGGGCGCGACCGCGCCCGCGTGAAAAGGAGACCTCGTATGAAGATCAAGCAGAAGCTCAGCTACCTGATGATCCTGCCGGCGATCGCGCTGGGCGCGGCGAGCGCGCAGGCGGCCGACGCCGACAAGCGCGCCACCGCGGCCCAGGCGGTGAACGCCCCGGCCCGCACCTCCGCGCCCGCCACCGCCGGCGCCGCGCAGATGCGCGCCAGCGACCTGATCGGCACGAACGTCGTCAACCGGCAAGGCGAGGGCCTCGGCGAGATCAAGGACCTCGTCGTCGACACGACCAGCGGCAAGGTCCAGTACGCGGTCGTCTCGTTCGGCGGCTTCCTCGGCCTCGGCGACAAGCTGTTCGCCTACCCGCTGGAGCGCTTCGAGCGCGCGAGCGAGCGCGGCAAGCTGGCGCTGAACGTCGACAAGGAGAAGATGAAGTCGGCGCCCGGCTTCGACGACAAGGCGTGGCCGAAGTTCGACGAGCGCTATCGCGCCGGCGTCGACAGGTTCCACGGCACGAAGTCGGGTGCGGCGAACGTCCGCTACGCGCGCGCCTCGCAGATCCTCGACGGCGACGTGAAGGACGGGAGCAACAACGACATCGGCGACATCGAGGACATGGTCGTCAGCCTGCCCGACGGCAAGGTGAGCTACGTCGTGCTCGAGTTCGACCGCGCGTGGAACCCGGACGACAAGCTCGTGGCGATGCCGATGAAGGCGCTGAAGTCCGAGGACGGCGACGGCAGCGACCTCGTCTACACGGCGAACAAGGAGCAGCTCAAGGGCGCGCCCTCGTTCGAGAAGAACCGCTGGCCGGACATGGCGGACGCGCGCTTCCGCGCCGACGTGAGCCGCTACGAGCAGACCTGGATCAACAACCCGGCGGCGTGGAAGGAAGCGCCGCAGGCGCAGCGCAGCGGGCCGGTCGAGCGCGCGGCGGAGCGCACGGCCGACAAGGTCGAGCGCGCGGCCGAGCGCGCCGGCGACAAGGCCGAGCGCACCGTCGACAGGATGTCCGCCCCCGCCAAGCAGCAGTAGCGCCCACGGCGGGTGCGGTCCGGCGCCGGGACGCCCTCGCGGGCGTCCCGGCGCCGTCGCGTCCGCGCTCAGCGCCGCGCCGCGACGTCCTGCGAGGCGCGCAGCTCGTTCGTCAACGCGGACAGCGCGTCTTCCAGCCGCCGCATCCGTTCGCGCAGCGCGGCCTCCAGCGCTTCGTTGCGGGCGCGCAGTGCCGCAACCTCCCCTTCGAGCTTGCGGTTGAGACCCTGGATCGCCGCCAGTGCGACGCCGTCGGCGTCCTGCATGCCGATCATCGTGTCGTCGTCGCCGAGACCGAAGGCCGCGTGGAAGTCCTGCGCCATCGGTCCGTAGTGGCGTACGTGCGCGTTGGCGCCCTTCGGGTGCCACGCGTACACCGGCATCGCTGCCAGCCGGTCGAGCACCGCCTCGCCGTCGAGACGGACGAGGTCCTGCTTGAGGGCGCGGTCCGAGGAGCACGACCAGCTGTTGCCCGAACTGGTGACGCAGGACCAGGGCGTCGGCCCGGTGCCGGTGACGAAACGGACACCGCCCGAGGCACGGACGTTGAACGAGTTCGCTGCCAGCGAGGGAAACGTCAGACCCTGGGCGTCCGCGAAGACGAACGTGCCGTGGTGATCGGCGCGCGCTCTGAAGCCTGCCGCCAGGCTCCAGTCTCCGACAGCAAAATTCTGTTCGCCGCCAGGGACGGTTGCGCCGCGTCCCGCCACGATGTTCAATTCGCCCCCGCCGATGGTTGCGAGCGCGGCGAAGGCGTGGTTGCTGCTCCCGCCGCCGATCGTCGCGCGAGAAGCCGACGCTTCGTTGTTCTCCCCGCCACCCACGGTGGCCAAGGCGCTGTCGCCTTCGTCCGCGTTGTCGTTGCCGGCCAGGTTGCCCCGTCCACCGCTCACGGTCGCATACGAGTCCGTGACGCGGTTCGAACCGAGCGGGTCGTGGTGGCCGCCCCCCGCCACGGTACCGCCCCGGATCGGGTCCGCCAGCAGGCACTGCAGGATGGTGGCGCAGGTGAGCTGGACGGCATTGAGGGGGTGTCCCGCCGCGATGTTGACGTAAGAGAAGATCCCGTCCTGCACACCGCGCACGTGCAGTGCCCGGATGCCGTTGGCCACGATCTCCACGTCGTGCGCGTCGGTGGTGCCGAGCACCGCGGTCGCGCCGAAGGCATTGCCGCCCTTCAGGAAGGCGTTCTGGAAGCCCAGGCGGTACATGAACGCGGCCATCTGCAGGCGCGTCACCGGACTGTCCGGGTCGTAGAGCGTCGGCGTGAGCCCGAGCGTGATGCCGCGGTTCTTCATCCACTCGACGCTCGCGCAGAACGAGCTCTGGTCGTCGACGTCGGTGAAGCCGGCGCAGGGTGCGGCGTGGGCGCTTGCGGGCAACGCGAGCGCCAGCGCGAGCGCCGCGAGTCGCGGCATCGTCACGATCGTCATCGTCAGCCTCCGGGAGTCGCCAGCCCGATCGCTGGTTGTCCGCGTCATGCTGCGACGCGTCCGGCCCCCGCGCAAGCCCGTCGGCATCAGCGGAAACGAGGGTCAGACTCGCATTTCGCGGCCGGGCGTTCCCGCGACCGGGAATCCTTGGGATGGCAAAATGCGAGTCTGACCCTCGTTTCCCAGTCGCGTGCGCCGCGGAGCGGAAGGGCGACGACGCGGGGCGCTCCGCCGACCGGACCGCGGCCCCCTGAAGCAGTAGTGAGCTTCGCGTGAGGTGCCTTGTCCCGGCGGCTCCACGCCGGTGCTCAACGCGCCGCCACGTTCCCGCGCAGCGCTCGCACCTCCATCAGCAGCGCCGCCAGCGCGTCTTCCAGCCGGTGCGTCCGTTCGCGCAGCGCGGCGACCTCGGCGCGCAGGCGGCGGTCGAGCCCCTGGATGGCGGCGAGCGCGACGCCGTCGGCGTCCTGCATGCCGATCATCGTGTCGTCGTCGCCGAGGCCGAAGGCCGCGTGGAAGTCCTGCGCCATCGGTCCAAAGTGGCGCACGTGCGCGTTGGCGCCCTTCGGGTGCCACGCGTACACGGGCATCGCGGCCAGCCGGTCGAGCACCGCCTCGCCGTCGAGCGCGACGAGGTCCTGCTTGAGGGCGCGGTCGGAGGAGCACGTCCACCCGTTGCCGGCGCTGGTCGTGCAGGACCAGGTGGGACTGCCGGAGCCGTTCACCCCGGTCACGAACTGCACTCCGCCGGTGGCACGCACGCGGAAGCTGTGAGCTGCCGTCGACGCGAGGTTCGCGAAGGTGCTGGCGTCCGCGAAGACGAACGACCCGTCGTGGAGCGCATGCGCGCCGCCGCCCGCCGCGAAGCTGAAGTCGCCGTCGGCGCGATTGGCGTTGCCGCCCGGGATGGTCGCGTAGCTCCCTTCCGCGACGTTGCTCGAGCCTCCACCGACGGTCGATCTCAGCCCCGAGGCCACATTGAGCGTACCGCCCCCGACCGTGGACGTGGAGCCCTCCGCACGGTTCGAGCCGCCTCCGCCGACCGTGGCGAAGATGGCCGTGGCGGCGTTCCAGCGACCGCCGCCGACGGTGGCGTACCCCGCGTCGCTGCCGGCGCCTTGCGCATCGTCGTCGCCCGCGAGATTCTCGCGCCCCCCGCTCACGGTCCCGAAGCTGTCGGTCACGCGGTTGCCCTCCGCGCCGACAGCGCCGCCCCCGGCGATCACGGCACCGACGACGGGCTCGGTCGACACGCACAGGATCGGCAGGGCGCAGTTGCGGGCGGCGGCGTTGTCCTCGTGGCCCGCGACGACGTTGGGGACGGCGCCGCTCTCGGCATTCGCGGCAGGCAGCCAGCGCTGGGCCGTGGCGCCGTTGACGCGAACGTGCACGGCGTGGTTGTCGAGCGTTCCGGCGACGGCCGTCGCGCCGAACGCGTTGCCGCCCTGCAGGAACGCGTTCTGGAACCCCAGCCGGTACATGAACGCGGCCATCTGGTCGCGGCGGACGAAGTCGCCGAGACAGTAGAGCGTCGCGGTGCAGCCGAGCGTGATCGCGCGGTTCTTCATCCACGCGATGCTGGTGCAGAAGGCGTCGGAGTCCTCGACGTCGGTGAACCCGGCGCAAGGTGCAGCGTGCAGCGTCGCGACCGATCCCGTGGCGATCGCGAGTGCGGCGAGGCGCCGCAGCGTGAACCATCGCATCGTCGTCCCCTGATTGGCTGAGGCGATTCCGACCCGGATCGCCCAGACCGTATCCTGCCGCCATGGGCCGGTTCGCGGCAAGGAGGCGCGCGCAGGAAGCGGAAACGAGCGGAAACGAGGGTCAGGAAACGAGGGTCAGACTCGCATTTCGCGATCCAAGGATTCCCGGTCGCGAGAACGCCCGGCCGCGAAATGCGAGTCTGACCCTCGTTTCCCCGAGTCTGACCCTCGTTTCCCGTTGGGATGCGCTCGCGCTTCGCCGCGCGCCCGACGCGGAAGACGCTTCCTCAGTCGATCGCCGCCACCAGCGAGGCGTTGCCACCTGCCGCCGTCGTGTTGACCGTCACCGTGCGCTCGACGACCAGGCGGGCGGACGGGTAGCGCGGCGGATCGCCGGTACGCTCGATCACCGGCAGGCGCGGACCGGGACGGTGCGCGAGCCGCCGGTTGGCCTCCGCGGCGCACGCCTCGTCGCCGGCGAGCACGCCGGCGAGGTCGCGCAGCAGCGACCAGTCCGCGTCGGCGTCGAGCACGTCGATCGTCGTCGCGGGCGCGAACGACGCCGCCGCGCGCCGTGCGGCGGCAAGCGCTGCGGCGCGCGGCGCGAACGACACGGGGTTGCCCGCGGCGAGCGCGGCCTGCGCCTGCTCGCGCCACACCGCCTCGCCGTCGCCGTCGCCGCCGAGCGCGACCAGGTGGCCGCGCGGGTGCGTGCTCCACGTGTTGCGCTCGCCCGTCGGCCCGGCCAGCTCCACGGGGCCCGGGGCGGCATCGCCGGGATCGCGCGTCAGCCGCGGCACGTACAGCGGCCCGCCGGCCTTCGGGCCTGTCCCCGACAGGCCCTCGCCGCCGAACGGCTGCACGCCCACGACCGCGCCGATGACGTTGCGATTGACGTACACGTTGCCGGCGCGGCTGTGCGCGATCACGCGCTCGACGGTGGCGTCGATGCGGCTGTGCACGCCCAGCGTGAGCGCGTAGCCGGTCGCCGCGATGTCGGCCAGCAGCGCGTCGAGCTCGCCGTGCCGCCAGCGCAGCACGTGCAGCACCGGACCGAACACCTCGCCGGCGAGCGCGCGCATCGAGGCGATCTCGAAGGCGACGGGGGCGAAGTAGGGGCCGCGCTCGGCCAGGCCGGGGTCCACGCGCGCCGTGGCGATGCGGCGGCCTTCGCGCTCCATGCGCGCGGCGTGCGCGTCGAGCACGCGCTTCGCCTCGGCGTCGATGATCGGGCCCACGTCGGTGGCGAGCGCCGCGGGATGGCCGACGCGCAGCTCCCGCAGGGCGCCGGCGAGCATCGCGATCACGCGATCGGCGATCGTGTCCTGCACGCACAGCACGCGCAGCGCCGAGCAGCGCTGGCCGGCGCCGTCGAAGGCCGACGCGACGGCATCGGCGACCACCTGCTCGGCGAGCGCCGACGCGTCGACGATCATCGCGTTCTGCCCACCCGTCTCCGCGATCAGCGGCACGTTGCCGCGCGCGGCCAGCGCGCGGTGGATGTGCGACGCGGCGAGCGTCGAGCCGGTGAACACGACGCCTGCGGTCTTCGCGTGCGCGACCAGCGCGGCCCCCACGGTCTCGCCGCTGCCGGGCAGCAGGTGCAGCGCCGCGGCCGGCACGCCGGCCTCGTGCAGCAGGCGCACCGCCTCGAAGGCGGCGAGCGGCGTCTGCTCGGCCGGCTTCGCGACGACCGGATTGCCCGCCGCGAGCGCGCCGGCGACCTGGCCGACGAAGATGGCGACCGGGAAGTTCCACGGACTGATCGCGACCAGCGGGCCCAGCGGCGCCGCCGGCGGGGCGGCGCGGATCCGCGCGGCGTAGTAGCGGCAGAAGTCCGCCGCCTCGCGGACCTCGCCGTGCGCGCCGGCGAGGGTCTTGCCGGCCTCGTGCACCGCGAGATGCACGAAGCGCGACGCGCGCGCCTCGATGAGGTCGGCTGCGCGCTCCAGCACCGCCGCCCGCTCCGCCGCGCTGCGCGTGCCCCAGGCGGCGCCGCGCGACGCCGCCGCGTCGAGCGCGGCGTCGACGTCGTGCCGCGACGCGTCGGCGACGTAGCCGACCGTGACGCGGCGGTCGGCGGGGCTGCGCACCGGCCGCAGCGTCGCGTCGCCGCCGGGACGGCCGTCGATGTACGGCGTCGCCACGAACGCGTGGGCGGCGACGCCGCGCAGCGATCGCTCCAGACGCGCGAGGACGTGCTCGTCCGCGAGGTCGATCCCGCGCGAGTTGCGCCGGTCGGCGAAGAGCGCGCCGGGCAGCGGGATGCGCGGATGCGGCGCGCCGGCGTTCGCGCGCGCGGCGGCGACCGGATCGGCGACCAGCGCGGCGAGGTCGACGTCGGCGTCGGCCACCTGGTGCACGAACGACGTGTTGGCGCCGTTCTCGAGCAGGCGGCGCACCAGGTAGGCGAGCAGCGTCTCGTGCGTGCCGACCGGCGCGTAGATGCGGCACGGCAGGCCGAGGTTGCCGGGGCCGACGACGTGGTCGTAGAGCGCCTCGCCCATGCCGTGCAGGCACTGGAACTCGAAGCCTTCGCGGTCGCCGGCGAGCTCCAGCACCGCGGCGAGCGTCGCGGCGTTGTGCGTGGCGAACTGCGGGTAGACGAGGCCGCGCTGCGCGAGCAGCCGGCGGGCGCACGCGAGATAGGCGACGTCGGTGTGCGCCTTGCGCGTGTAGACGGGATAGTCGTCATGGCCGTCGACCTGCGCGCGCTTGATCTCGGCGTCCCAGTACGCGCCCTTGACGAGCCGCACGGTCATGCGCCGCCCGGTGTCGCGGGCGAGGGCGACGATCCAGTCGACGACCGCCGGCGCGCGCTTCTGGTAGGCCTGCACGACGATTCCGAGACCGTCCCACCCGTCGAGCGAGGGGTCGCGCGCCAGCCGCTCGACGAGGTCGAGCGACAGCTCGAGGCGGTCCGCCTCCTCCGCGTCGATCGCGAGCCCGACGTCGTAGCGGCGCGCGAGCTGTGCGAGCCCCGCGAGCCGCGGGCCCAGCTCGTCGAGCACGCGCTCGCGCTGGCTGCGCGCGTAGCGCGGATGCAGCGCCGACAGCTTGACCGAAAGCCCCGGCCCGTCGATCACGCCGCGGCGCGTGGACGCCGCGCCGATGGCGTGCATCGCGTCGACGTAGGCGGCGTGGTAGCGATCGGCGTCGTCGGCCGTCAGCGCCGCCTCGCCGAGCATGTCGAACGAGTGGCGATACCCGCGCGCGGCGCGGAGCTTCGCGCGCTCCAGCGCCTCGCCGATGGTCTCGGCGAGGACGAACTGCTCGCCGAGGAAGCGCATCGCCGCGCGCATCGCCGCGCGGACGACCGGCTCGCCGAGCCGCGCCAGCGTCTCTCCGAGCGCACGGCCCAGCAGTCCGCTGTCCGGCGCCGGCGACAGCAGCCTGCCGGTGATCACGAGGCTCCACGACGCGGCGTTGACGAACAGCGACTCGCCGAGCGCGGCGTGCGAGCGCCAGTCGCCGCGGGCGAGCTTGTCGCGGATCAGCGCGTCGGCGGTGTCGGCGTCGGGAATGCGCAGCAGCGCCTCGGCGAGGCACATCAGCGCGATGCCTTCCTCCGACGACAGCGCGTAGGCCTGCACCATCGCCTCGGCGCCCGTGGCGTCGCGCCGCGCCTCCCGCACGCGTTGCGCGAGCGACATGGCCAGCGCGCGGGCGCGTTCCCGCTGCGCGTCGCCGAGCGTCGCCGCGTCGAGCAGCGCCGCCAACGCGGCCGGCTCGGGCAGGCGCGTGGCGGCGGTGATCGCGTCGCGCAGCGCGTCCTGCGGCCGGGCGAGCGGCGGCTGCACCGGCTTCGGGGAGGCTCTGCGCGCGGTCATCGGCGTCGTCCGCCGCTAGTCTAGCCCGAACCCTCCGCGCGAGCCGCCGGGACCGCGCGCGCCACGCGCGCGGCCGCGCGCCACCGGCCGCGCCGGGTCAGCGCCGCCGGGGCGGCGCAACTTCCTCGAGCGAAGCGCTGCGCGGCGAATCGGGTATGCGGACCTTCGCCATGCGCGGCGCGTCGACGTCGCGCCGCCGTGCCACCACGCGGTAGCTGAACGCCAGCGTGCCCGTGCCGGCGCCCTGTTCGCGGACCGTGAACGACGCGCGGCGGCGCGCGGCCACGTACAGGCCGTTCGAGTCGCCGTGCGGCGTGACGAACACGTGGTAGTTCCCCGCGACCACCGCGGCGAAGTCCCGCGCGAGCCGGATCTCCGCGCGGCCGCGCACGAGCCGGCCCTCGCCGAAGTCCTCGAACCAGCTCTCCGGGCTCTCCATGCAGTAGAGGCGGCGCAGCGTGCCGTCGGCGAGGGGGACGGCGGCCGACTTCACGCCGTTGGTCACGGTGAAGTCGCCCTTGACGACCACCGGGCCCTCGAACTTGGCGGCGAGGGCGTTGCTCGCCATGACGTGTCCCCAGACCCCGATCCCGCCGCTCTTCAGCGTGAGGCCCTCGACGCCGGCGCTTCCGCCCCGGCCGAAGATCGCCCAGTTGTCGGACGTCGCATACAGCGCGGCGCCGGACTTCGCCTTCGCGCGCATCGCCGTCCCGCCCCCCTTGGTCGCCTCGCCGTACACGCCGATCGAGGCGGACCCGTCCTGCCCGTCGCTCAGGCCGTGCACGCCGGCGCCGAGCGCGGAGTGCCCGCGCACGCCGGCGCCCGAGGCGGTGGAGACGCCGTGCACGCCCAGGCCCGTGCCGCTGCCGTCGCCGCGCATGCCGTGCGAGTTCGGGTTGCCCGCCTGCGCGCGGAACGCGTAGGTCTTCTCGGGGAATTTCCCCTTGAGCAGCGAGACGTAGGTCACGCGGTCGGCGATGTTGTCCTTGCCCAGAATGAAGTTGCCACCCGTTGCCATCGGCGACCTCCTTTCAGCGTCGGGAATCGGTCCGCGCGCCGGCCCCGCGAGGCACGCCGCTCCTGATCCGCAAAGGCGTCCGTGACGGTCGGGCCGCGCGCGCGACGAGTATGCGGGACGCCGGCCGGCGTGGCGACCATCGTCGCAGGAGGACGGGCCGCCGCGACGCACGGCGGCGTCCATCGTCCGTACCGCCTACGTCGCAAGGCCGATCGCGCCGCCACGACGCGCCGTCTACGCTTCACCCATGGTCGGGCAGCGTGCGTTCGGTCGCGGCGCCTGGCACGGCGCGCTGCTCGTCGCGTGGTGCGCCGGCATCGCGTGGGTGCAGACGCTCGAGGCCCTGCCCCGGCCGGCGGCCTGGCCGTGGCTCGCGGCGCTCGGGGCGCTCGCCGCGGCGCGCCGGTGCGCCTTCGCGCAGGGCGCGTGGGCAGGACGTGTCGCGCCGGCCTTCGCGCTCGCGGGGGCGACGCTGGCGGGGCTCGCGTACGCGGCCTGGCGCGCCGAGATGCGCCTCGCCGACGCGCTGCCGCCGGCGTGGGAAGGCGAGGACATCACGATCGTCGGCGTCGTCGACGGCCTGCCGCGCACGGCGGAACGCGGCGTGCGCTTCGCGTTCGCCGTCGAGCGCGTCCTGACGGCAGGCGCCAGCGTGCCGCGCCGGGTGTCGCTCGCGTGGATCGTGCAGTTCCCCGACGCCGACCGCGGCGTCGTCGTGCCGCCGATCCGCGCCGGCGAGCGCTGGGCGCTGACGGTGCGCCTGCAGCGGCCGCACGGCCTCGCGAACCCGGGCGGTTTCGACCTCGAGGCGTGGCTCCTCGAGCACGGCCTCCGGGCCACCGGCTACGTCCGCGTCGACGAAGGGAATCGCCGCGTCGACGCGTTCGCCGGACGCCCGATCGATCGCGTCCACCGGGCGCGGGAGGCGATCCGCGCGCGCGTCCACGCCGCGCTTCCCGGCGCCGCGTACGCGGGCGTGCTGGTCGCGCTTGCGATCGGCGACCAGTCGGGCATCGACGAGCGCCTGTGGACGGTGTTCAACCGCACCGGCACCGGCCACCTGGTCTCGGTGAGCGGGCTGCACGTGACGGTGTTCGCGCTGCTCGCCGGCGGCGTCGCCTACGCCCTGCTGCGCCGGAGCGCGCGGCTGACGTGCATCGTGCCGGCGCGCAAGCTCGCGGCGGTGGCCGGGCTGGCGGCGTCGGCCGCCTACGTGCTGCTCGCCGGTGCCGAGGTGCCGGCGCAGCGCACGCTGTGCATGCTCGCGGTGGCCACCGCCGGCCTGTGGCTCGGGCGCCCCGGCAGCGGCGTGCGCGTCTGGCTGTCCGCGCTCGCCGCCGTGCTCGTCGCCGATCCGTGGGCCGTCCTCGGTCCCGGCTTCTGGCTGTCGTTCCTCGCGGTCGGCCTGCTGCTCTACGTCGGCAACGGCCGCGCCGGCGCCCGCGCGCCGCCGGACCGTGCGGCGCGCCTGGGCCGCACGCTGCGCGAGGCCGCGCGCGCACAGGCCGCGATCACGCTGGGGCTGGTGCCGCTGTCGCTCGCGCTGTTCGGCCAGGTGTCGGTGGTCGGTCCGCTCGCGAACGCCCTGGCGATCCCCGCGGTGAGCTACGCGATCGTCCCCGCCGCGCTCGTGGCGGCGCTGCTGCCGCCGGTGCCCGCGTGGCCGCTCGCGCACGCGATGCTCGCGGCGCTGATGCAGGCGCTCGAGCCGCTGGCCGCGGCGCCGGGCGCGGCGTGGGCGCAGCACCGGCCGCTCCCGCACGCGCTCGCCTTCGGTGCGCTGGGCGTGGCCCTCGCACTCGCCCCGCGCGGCGTGCCCGGGCGTGCGTTGGGGGCGGCGATGCTGCTGCCGCTCGTCCTCGCCGCGCCGGCGCGTCCGCCGCCGGGATCGTTCCGCCTGACCGTGCTCGACGTGGGGCAGGGCACCGCGGCGATCGTCGAGACGCACGCGCACACGCTGCTCTACGACGCCGGCCCGCGCTGGCACGCGTCGGCCGACGCCGGCGGCCGGGTCGTCGTGCCGGTGCTTCGCGCGCGCGGCGTACGCGAACTGGCGGCGATGGTGGTCAGCCACCGCGACCTCGACCACGCCGGCGGCGCGCCCTCGGTGCTCGACCAGGTGCCGGTCGAGGAGGTCCTGTCGTCGCTCGACGACGCCCACGCGATCGTCGCGCGCCAGCGCTCGCGTGCTTCCGCTCGCCGCTGCGAGCAGGGGCAGCGCTGGCAATGGGACGGCGTCGACTTCGCGATCCTGTTCCCCGAGCCGCGCCACTACGACGATCCGCAGCGCAAGCCGAACGACCTGTCGTGCGTGCTTCGCGTCGACGGCGCGGGCGGCAGCGCGCTGCTCGCCGGCGACATCGAGGCCGTGAGCGAGCTCGCGCTGGTGCTCGACGCGTCGCTCCGGCTGGCGGCGGACGTGCTGCTCGCGCCGCACCACGGCAGCCGGACGTCGTCGACGCCGCGGTTCGTCGCCGCGGTCGCGCCGCGGCACGTCGTCTTCACCGCCGGCCACCGCAACCGCTTCGGCCATCCGCGCCCCGACGTCGTCGCCCGCTACGAGCGCGCCGGTGCGGCGCCGTGGCGGACCGATCGCAGCGGCGCGCTGACCTTCGACGTGACGCCGGGCGGACCCGGGCCGCCGCGCTCCGAGCGCGAGCGCGCGCCGCGCTACTGGCACCAGCCGCCGTGAGCCTCGCGCCCGCAGGACGGCGTGCGACACCCGCGCGCGCGGGCGGTTTGCTAGCATCCCGCCGATGGCATCGACGTCGATCGTGCCGCGTCGTCGCGCGGTCCTCGCGGCGGCCGCGGCGCTCGCCGGCGCCGCGTGCGTCGCCCGCATGGCGGACGCGACGGCGCAGGCGCCCGAGGCGGCCGCACCGCTGCGGCTCTCGGTGGCCGTCGGGCCTGCGCTCCCGCTGGGCAAGGGTGCGCAGCGCTGGGGCGAGCTGCTGCGCGAGGGCGGCGATGCCGCGATCGCGACGCGCCTTCATCCCGGCGCGAGCCTCGCCGGACGCGACGCGGCCCGCGAACTCGCCGCGCTCGCCGAGGGGCGCGCGGATCTCGCGGTGGGATCCTCGCTCGCGTGGTCGCTGCAGGTGCCCGCGCTCGGCGTGTTCTCGCTGCCGTGGTTCGCGCCGGACGACGCGCAGCTCGCGTCGCTCGCCGCCGACGCCGAACTGCTGGCGCTGCTCGCGTCGCGTTTCGCCGCCGCCGGCGCGACGCTCGTCGCGGTCGGACCGCTGGGGCATCGGGCGATCGCCACGACGGCGACGACGCTCCGCGCGCCCGAGGACCTCGCCGGCCTGAGGCTGCGCACCGTGCCGACGCCGCTGCTGCAGGAGGTGCTGCTCGCGCTGGGCGCGCGCCCGCAGACGCTGGCGTTCGCGCAGGTGCAGGCGGCGCTCGAGGGTGGGGCGCTCGACGGGTTGGAGGGTGCGCCGACGTCACTCGCGGCCGCCCGGCCGCTGGCCGGCTCGCAGCGCCACCTGACCGATCTGCGCGGCGTCGGCGAGGCGATGGTGTTCGCGGTGCGCACGGCGGTGTGGGACGCGTGGACGCCGGCGCAGCGGACGCTGGCGCGCGAGGCGGCCGAGAGGGCGATCCGCGAGACGGACGCGCCGCAGCGCGAGCAGGCCGCGCTGCGCCAGATGGCCGCGCAGGGCACCGCCGTGCTGCGCCTCACCGCCGCGGGGCAGCGCGCGTTCCGCGACGCGACCGCGCCGGTCGCGGCGCGCTGGCGCGGCGCCATCGGCGACGACGTCGTGGCGCGCGCCGAGCGCGTGCTCGCCCCGCCCGCACCCGCCGCCGGCGACGCCGCCGCGTCCCCGAGCCCGGTCGCGCCGTCCGCCGCGCCAAGCCCGGACGCGCCCGCGGCGCGGCCGTGACGCCGCGGGTGGTGCGCGCCGCGCCATGACGCCGCCGCGTGACGACGTGGCGATCCGCCTGGCGGACACCGTCACGCGGCTCGACGCGGGCCACGCCGGCTGCGTGCTGGTGACCGGGTCGCACGGGGGTTTGATCGCCGCGCGCTATGCCGCAGCCGCGCGCGTGCGCGCCGCGATCTTCAACGACGCGGGCCGCGGCCTCGACGACGCCGGCGTCGCGGGGATCGCGTGGCTGGCGCGCCTGGGCATTGCGGCCGCGGCCGTCACGCACGACTCGGCGCGCATCGCCGACGCTGCGGACAGCTTCGCGCGCGGGCGCATCGGCTGCGCGAACGCCGCCGCGCGCGCCTGCGGCGTGGCCGTCGGGGAGGAGTGCGCCGACGCCGCGCGGAAGCTGTGCTGCGCGCCGCGGGTGATCGTGGACGCGCCGCCGCCCGCATCGGAAGGCCGTCACGTCCTGGCGCCGGGCCGCGGACGCACGGCGACGATCGCCGGGCTCGATTCGATCGGACTGCTCGAGCAGGGCGACGCCGGTCGCGTGCTCGTCGTCGGCTCGCACGGCGGGCTGCACGGCGGCGATCCGGCGAGCGCGCTGCCGGTGGCGGCCCGGGCGGCGTTCTTCCACGACGCGGGGGTCGGTCGCGACGCGGCGGGCACGACGCGGCTGGCGGTACTCGACGCGCGCGGCTTGGCGGCGGCCACCGTCGGGCACCGCAGTGCGCGCATCGGCGACGCGCGCTCGATGTGGGCGACCGGCGTGCTGTCGGTGGTGAACGACACCGCGCGCCGCGCGGGGCTGGCTGCCGGGATGCCTCTGCGCGACGCGGCGCTGCTGCTGGCGCGGCGCTGACCCGGCGTCCCTACAGCAGCGCGACTGCGGCGAGCACGCCGGCCACCAGCAGCACGAAGTCGAGGCGCGCGGCGACGTCGGGCCGCGCCTCGCGCGCCCAGCGCCCGTGCAGCCACGCGCGCAGGAGTGGGGAGAGCGTCCGCTCGCCGGGAGAGGAAAGGCGCATCACGGGCGAACGCTACCGCGCATCCGGCGAGGCCGTCGATCGGCCATGCGGACGAGCCGACGCGCGGGTGCGAGGACGACACGGGCGGTCGCGGCGCACGCAGTCACCGCGCAGGGTCATGCGACGAAGCGGCCGAGCCGCACGGCCGTCTCCCCGCGCCGCGGACGTCGCGTGGGCATCACCAGCACGCAGTCGTCGTAGGGCGTGAGGATGTCGACGCCGCCGTCGCGCGCGAGCACCGTGCCCGCATCGGGCACGACGCCGAGCGAGTCCGCGGAATGCACGAACTCGAAGGCGTCGGACCGGATGGTGACCGCGTCGGTCACTTCGATCGTCCGTTGCGGCGGCTGCGGCCCGGTCCCGGCGTGCCGGGCGAGGAACGCGTCGTCCGCGAGGCCGAGCACGTGGAGGAAGCGCAGCATCGCGTCCTTCGCGACCTGCGGCGCCGCGCGCTCCCAGTGCTGGCCGCATTCGATCAGCAGTGCGTTGCGCGCGTCCTGCGGATCGTCGAAGAAGGCGTAGTCGCGCAGCCGCTTGCCCGCCGCGTGGCCGGTGTCGATGACGATGTGCGCCGGCGTGCCGACGCGGCGCGCGAGGTCCAGCCCCTTGCGGTGGCGGCCGGCCAGCGCGAGCGGCGGGCAGGGGTCGGTCATCGAGTGCAGGTCCAGCAGGTAGTCGGCGGCGTCGATCACCGGGCGGAGCTGCCGCGCGCGCGCGAGCTCGGAGGAGCGGCGCGGGCCGTCCAGCACGTCGGCGGACCACAGCCGGTTGAAGTCCTCGTCGAGGCAGCGCGACGCGAACGGATCCGCGGGGTCGAACGACTGGTAGGCGCCGACGTTCGCGAACACGGCGACGAGCGTGCCGCCGGCCGGCGCGAAGCCGGTGCGCAGCAGCCAGTCGAGCGCGATCGCCCCGCAGACCTCGTTGCCGTGCGTGAGCGCCTGCACGACCACGGTGGGGCCCGGCCGCGGGCCGCCGAACCGCCAGACGTAGGGAATGCCGCCGTTGCCCGCGGCCCATCGCCGCAGGTCGGGCGGGTCCACCTCGATCGGCGGCAACGCGCGGGGGACGGCGGCGGCCATCAGCCGGTGCAGACGCGGTCGGCGAGGCCGCGCATGAAGGACTCGCAGCGCGCGAGCTGCTCGACCGACACCCACTCGTTCGGCTGGTGCGCCTGCTCGATGTGCCCGGGCCCGCAGATCACGGTCGCGATGCCGGCGCCGTGGAACAGCGCGGCCTCGGTGCCGAACGACACCTTGCCGGCGCCCGCGTGGCCGGTGCAGGCGTGCGCGAGCGCGGCGATCCCGGAGCCGTCCTGCGTGTCCATGCCCGGGAGCACCGACAGGCGCTCGAACGCGATCGACGCCTGCGGCGACACGGATCGCATCTCCGGCAGGAAGCGCTGCGCGAACGCCTCGACGTCGCGCAGGAAGGCGTCGGGGTCGTCGAGCGGCAGGTGGCGCAGCTCGAAGTCGAAGTGGCAGTCGCGCGGCACGATGTTGAGCGCGGTGCCGCCGCGGATCACGCCGACGTGCGCGGTGGTGTACGGGACGTCGTAGTCCTCGTCGCGGGCGCCCGCGTCGCGGAACGCCCGCGCGCGCCGGGCGATGTAGGCGACGATCTCGCAGGCGATCTGCACGGCGTTGACGCCGCGCGGCGTCAGCGCGCTGTGCGCCTCGTGGCCGCGCACGCGGCAGCGCCAGCTGTGCTTCCCCTTGTGCGCGAGGACGAGCTGCATCCCGGTGGGCTCGCCCACGATGCAGCCCATCGGGCGGATGCCCTGCGCGACGACGTCCGCGATCAGGCGGCGCACGCCGATGCACCCGACCTCCTCGTCGTAGGAGAGCGCGAAGTGCACCGGGCGGGCGAGTCCGCGGCGCAGGAACTCGGGCACGAACGCGAGCGCGGTCGCGCAGAAGCTCTTCATGTCGGCGACGCCGCGTCCGTGCACGCGGTCGCCGACGGGCGTCGCGGCGAACGGGTCGGTGTCCCACGGCTGTCCGTCGACGGGCACGACGTCGGTGTGGCCCGACAGCACGACGCCCCCGTGCGTGGCGTTGCCGTCGCGCGCAGGCAGCGTGGCCCAGAGGTTCGCCTTGCGGCGCTCGTCGTCGTAGGTGTAGCTGCTCGCGATGCCGAAGCCGTCGAGATGGCGGCGCACGTGGTCGAGCAGCGCGAGGTTGGAGTCGCGGCTCGTCGTGTCGAAGGCGACCAGGTCGCGGATCAGCGGCCAGGCGACGAGCGCCTCCGCCGCGCCGGCCGCCGCGCGCCACGGCGTGTCGGGTGCATTCATCGCGGCTCCGTCGACGGAACGAAACGGGCAGGATAGCACCAGCCCGCCGCGGCGACGGGGGGCTGTCGGGGCCGGGACCGGGCTCGCGCGGGCGCGCGGCCGGCGGCGCCGGCCAGGGCCGAACCGGAGTGCCGCGCTCTGCGCCGACCGGACCCTCTTCGTCCGGCCGGCAACGCTGCGGCGCACGCTCCGGTCAGTAGCGACGATCGCGCCAGCGATCGCGGCGGTCGTGGTAGCGGTGCGACGCGTAGGGCCGGTAGACCGGGTAGGGACGGTAGGCCGGGTAGGGACGGTAGACGACGGGTGGCGGAACGACGACCGGCGCGTAGTACGGGCGGTAGACGACCGGCGGCGGCGGCGGGGCCACGACCACCGGCGCGGGCGCGTAGTAGCCGCCGTAGTAGTAGGGCGCGTTGCCGACGGTGAACCCGTAGCCGGGCCCGCCGACCGAGATGCTGAAGCCCACGCGGTCGGCCGAGGCGGCCGGAGCGTAGGCGAGCGCCGCCGCGAGGCCGGCGGCGCCGACGGCAGCGGCGATGCGGGAGTGGATCGTCATCGTGGAACCTCCTTCGGCAGGGAGCCCGCACGAGGGCGGCGCGGGCTTGTTGCTGCCAGAAACGCGGTGCCGGCGGGCCGGGTTGACCCGGGGCGACCCTGTTACAAACCGCAACACTTGGCTATGCTTGCCGCCGCATTCCGCGCCGCGGGCGCCTCGACCTGCGCCGCCGCCGCGGCCCGCCCGCCCCTACGTCCAGCCACGGAGACCGCGCATGCCGCCTCCTTCCGCCCGCACGGGCGTCCTCGTCGCCGCGCTCGCCGCGGGTCTCGCGTTCGCCGGGCTGCCCGCGCTCGCGGCGAACCTCACCATCGGCCTCGGCACCGACGTCACGTCGATCGACCCGCACTATCACAACCTCACGCCCAACAACAACGTCGCCTCGCACCTGTACGGCTACCTCGTCGAGCGCGACGAGAAGAGCCGGCCCGTGCCGGGCCTCGCGACGGAGTGGAAGGCGATCGACCCGCTGACGTGGGAGTTCAGGCTGCGGCGCGGCGTCAAGTTCCACGACGGCAGCGAGTTCACGGCGGCCGACGTCGTCGCCTCGATCGAGCGCGTGCCGAAGGTTCCCAAGAGCCCGTCGCCGTTCACCGCGTACACCAAGCAGATCGTGAAGATCGACGTCGTCGATCCGTACACGCTGCGGTTCCGCACGGCCGTGCCCTATCCGCTGATGCCGTCGGACATGACGCAGGTCGCGATCGTCAGCAAGGCGCACGCCAACGCGTCGACCGAGGACTTCAACAGCGGCAAGGCCGCGGTCGGCACCGGGCCGTACAAGCTCGCGCGCTACGCGAAGGGCGAGCGCGTCGAGCTCGTCCGCAACGACGCGTGGTGGGGCGGCCGGACGCCGTGGGAGAGGGTCACGCTGCGCATCCTGCCGCAGGACGCCCCGCGCGTCGCGGCGCTGCTGTCGGGCGACGTGCAGGTCATCGAGAACGTGCCCACCGCCGACGTCGCGCGACTGCGCGGCAACAAGCAGCTCGCGATCTACAAGGCCGTGTCCGACCGGCTGATCTACCTGCACCTCGACAGCGACCGCGACGCCTCGCCGTTCGTCACCGACAAGGCGGGCGCGCCCATGGCGAAGAACCCGCTCCGGGACGCGCGCGTGCGCAAGGCGCTGTCGAAGATGATCAACCGGCCCGCGATCGTCGATCGGGTGATGGAGGGCGAGGCCGTGATGGCCGGGCAGCTGGTGCCCGACTTCCTGTTCGGCGCGACGAAGAACCTCGCCGTGGAGAAGCACGACCCCGACGGTGCCCGCAGGCTCCTCGCCGAGGCCGGCTACCCCGACGGGTTCGGCCTGACGATCCACGCGCCGAACAACCGCTACATCAACGACGAGCAGATCGCGCAGGCGGTCGCGCAGATGCTGACGCGCGGCGGCGTGGCGACGAAGGTCGTCGCGATGCCGTCGTCCACGTACTTCACGCAGGCGACCGACCTCAGGTTCAGCTTCATGCTGGTCGGCTGGAGCACGGGCACCGGCGAGGCCTCGTCGTCGCTCAAGGCGCTGCTGATGACCTACAACCGCGAGAAGGGCTTCGGGACCGCGAACCGCGGCCGCTACAGCAACTCCAAGGTCGACGCGCTGACCGAGGACGCGCTGCAGACCGTCGACGACGTCAAGCGCGAGGCCTACCTGCAGCGCGCCACCGAGATCGCGATCAACGACACGGGGATCATCCCGCTGCACTTCCAGGTCAACCTGTGGGCGACGCGCGACGGCATCGGCTACCAGCCGCGGCTCGACGAGCAGACGCTCGCGCACCGGATGAAGCCGCGGGGCTGAAGCCGCCGGGCACGGGCGTCGCAACTGGCGCCGCACGGCGTCGCGACGGGGGCTTGCCTCGCCGCGCAGGCCGGCGATCCCCGTCGCGTCGGTCGCGCACCGGAGGGTGGCGAGCGCACCTCGCCACGGTGCGGCAGAATGGGCACACGCGCCCCCCGGCCCCCGCCGACCGCCGCGGCCATCCGTCCCTCGCCCCATCGCTCCGTTCCCCCTCCCATGAACGCCCCCCTCCCCATCGTCGCCACGCCGCCGTACCACTTCATCGGCGGCCGCTTCGTTCCCGCCGCCACGGGCTTCACCCTGCCGGTGATCGATCCGTCGGACGGCGCGGCGTTCGCCGCGATCGCGCGCGGCTCGGCCGCGGACGTCGAGGCGGCGGTGGCGGCGGCGCGCGGCGCGTTCGACGGGGCGTGGGGCCGCTGCGCGCCCGCCGAGCGCGGCCGCGCGCTGATGCGCCTGTCGCAGGCGATCGCCGCGCACGCCGAGGAGCTCGCGCTGCTCGAGGCGCGCGACTGCGGCAAGCCGCTGCGGCAGGCGCGCGCGGACGCGGCCGCGTGCGCGCGCTACTTCGAGTTCTACGCGGGCGCGTGCGACAAGCTGCACGGCGAGACGATTCCGTATCCGGAGGGCTACACCGTCCTGACGTGGCGCGAGCCGCACGGCGTCACCGGCCACATCATCCCGTGGAACTACCCGATGCAGATCTTCGGGCGCTCGGTCGGGGCGGCGCTGGCCGCGGGCAACGCGTGCGTCGTCAAGCCGGCCGAGGATGCCTGCCTGTCGCTGCTGCGCGTGGCGCAGCTCGCGGCGGAGGCCGGGCTCGCGGACGGCGCGCTCAACGTGGTGACCGGACTGGGCGCCGAGGCGGGCGGCGCGCTGGCCGCGCACGCGGGCATCGCGCACCTCTCCTTCACCGGGTCGCCGGCGACCGGCAGCGCCGTCGCGCGCGCGTGCGCCGATCGCCACTGCCCGGTCACGCTGGAGCTCGGCGGCAAGGGGCCGCAGATCGTGTTCGCGGACGCCGACGTCGACGCCGCGCTGCCGGTGATCGTCAACGCGATCGTGCAGAACGCCGGCCAGACCTGCAGCGCGGGCTCGCGCCTGCTCGTGCAACGCAGCCTGTACGCGGACCTGATCGCGCGCCTGTCCGAGCGCTTCGCGGCGCTGCGCACGGGCCCCGCGTTCGCCGACCTGGACTGCGGCCCGCTGATCCGCGCCTCGCAGCGCGACCGCGTGCTGCGCTTCCTCGACCTCGCGCAGCGTGACGGCATCGCGGTGGCCGCGCGGGGGACGATCGTCGCCGACGCGCCCGCGGGCGGGTTCTACGTCGCCCCCGTCCTGCTGCGCGACGTGCCGGCGACGCATCGGCTCGCCTGCGAGGAGGTCTTCGGGCCCGTGCTCGCGGCGATGCCCTTCGACGACGAGGCGGACGCCGTGCGGCTCGCCAACGGCACCGACTTCGGGCTGGTGGCCGGCGTGTGGACGCGCGACGGCGGGCGGCAGCTGCGGATGGCCCGCGCGCTCGCGTCCGGGCAGGTGTTCGTCAACAACTACGGCGCGGGCGGCGGCGTCGAGCTGCCGTTCGGCGGCGTGCGCCACTCCGGCCACGGCCGCGAGAAGGGCTTCGAGGCGCTGTACGGCTTCACGGCGCTGAAGACCGTCGTGCTGCGCCACGCCTGACGCGGCGCGGCATCGCGGCGCTCCGCGTCGTCGTGGAGGCACGGGGCTGCGAGACTCGATTGTGCGACGCGTCAGCGGCCGCTCGCGAGCGCCGGACGGCCCGGGGCCGCGCGGCCCCGGCGGCCCGGCACGCCGACCTCCCGGCGTCGCGCAATCGGCGTATGCTGAACGCAAGCGATGCGGCACCTGTCGAACCGTTTTCCTGCATCGCCGGGAGGGCGCGTTCATGCATCACCGCACTTCTTCGGTCGTCGGCGCGGAACTCTCGGCGTTTCTCGCCGAGCATCTCGGCACGCAGCACAGCGGCGACGTCGGCCCGCTGCTCGGGCAGGCGGCGCAACTGTCGGACCGCGACATCGTCGACGAGACGCCGCCCGAAGGCTTCCACGAAGCCGTGAACGTGGTGCTGTCGGAGGCGTCGGGTGCGTCGCGTCGATCCGCGAGCGCGCACGAGGCGCGCGTCACGGCCCCCGGGATCCCCGCACCGCGTCGCACGCACTGACGCGCCCGCCTGGGTCGTGTGCGCGGTGGCGGCGCGGCGGCGCGCGCACGCCGCGTCGCGGTGGCACGGTACACTGTCGCGTCACCTTCACGCGACGCGTTCGCGTCCCCGCTGCCCATGGGCATTTCCAGCAAGCGCAATCCGGCCGTGCCGTCCGATGCGCCGCCGCGGTCGACGGCGACGCGCCGCCCGGCGGTGCCCCGTCCCGCGACCTCCGGCGACATCGCGCCCGCGCGCACGCCGCTGACGATCGAGCGCTTCGCCGTGGGCGAGGCGATCGACGCGGCGCGCGCCTCGAAGGTCGAGGCGGTGCGCGACATCCTCGCGAAGGCCACGCCGGACCAGGTCGCCGAAGTCGCCGAGGCGATGCGCGCGCTGATGGCCGGCGCGTCGCCGGACGATGCGATCGCGCTGCGCAACGCGCTGATCGACGCGCCACAGGCCGCGTTCGCGCACCTTCCGGACAACCCGGACGAGGAGCTCGCGCCGGGCTGGCGCCACGGCGAGTACCCGTACCGCAACCTGCTGTCGCGCAGGAGCTACGAGAAGCAGAAGTACCGCCTGCAGGTCGAGCTCCTGAAGCTGCAGGCGTGGGTCAAGGACAAGGGGCAGCGCCTCGTCATCCTGTTCGAGGGGCGCGACGCGGCGGGCAAGGGCGGCACGATCAAGCGCTTCATGGAGCACCTCAATCCGCGCGGCGCGCGCGTGGTGGCGCTGGAGAAGCCCTCGGAGGTCGAGCGCGGGCAGTGGTACTTCCAGCGCTACGTGCAGCACCTTCCGACCGCCGGCGAGATCGTGCTGTTCGACCGCTCGTGGTACAACCGTGCGGGCGTCGAGCGCGTGATGGGCTTCTGCACGAACGACGAGTACGTCGAGTTCATGCGGCAGGCGCCCGAGTTCGAGCGCAACCTGGTCAAGAGCGGGACGCACCTCGTCAAGTTCTGGTTCTCGGTGTCGCGCCGGGAGCAGCGGCGGCGCTTCCGCGAGCGGGAGACGCACCCGCTGAAGCACTGGAAGCTGTCGCCGATCGACATGGCGTCGCTCGACAAGTGGGACGAGTACACGAAGGCGAAGGAGGCGATGTTCTTCCACACCGACACCGCAGACGCGCCGTGGACCGTGATCAAGTCGGACTGCAAGAAGCGCGCGCGGCTCAACGCGATGCGCTACCTGCTGCACAAGATGCAGTACACCAACAAGGACATCGACCGCATCGGGGCGCTCGACCCGCTGCTCGTCGGACGCGCGCACGTCGTCTACGAGCAGGGCGAGCGGCGGGCGGGCGCGCTGCTTTGAGCGCGAGGGAGGAGCGATGAGCGCAAGGCTCGCGGGGCGCGTGGCGCTGGTGACCGGCGCCGGGTCGGGGTTCGGGCAGGGCATCGCGGAGCGCTTCGCGCGGGAGGGGGCGGCCGTCGTGGTCAACGACCTCGACGGCGCGGCGGCCCGGCGCGTCGCGGACGGCATCTTCGCCGCCGGCGGGAAGGCGAGCGCGCTGAGCGGCGACGTCGCGCGCGACGCGGACGTGGCGGCGATGGTCAGGCACGCGCTGGACGCGTTCGGCGATCTGCACGTCGTCGTCAACAACGCCGGCACCACGCACCGCAACCAGCCGTTGCTCGACGTGCCCGAGGACGAGTTCGACCGCGTCTACGCGGTCAACGTCAAGAGCCTCTACCTCACCGCGCGGCACGCCGTCCCGCACTTCCGGCGCAAGCGCGACGGCGTGTTCATCACCATCGCCTCCACGGCGGGCGTGCGGCCGCGTCCCGGGCTCACCTGGTACAACGGCAGCAAGGGCGCGGCGATCGTCGCGTCGAAGTCGATGGCCGTGGAGCTCGCCCCGGACAACATCCGCGTCAACGTCATCAACCCGGTCGCCGGCGAGACGGCGCTGCTCGCGAAGTTCATGGGCGAGGACACGCCCGAGGCGCGCGCCAGGTTCGTGGCGTCGATCCCGCTGGGCCGCCTGTCGCGTCCCGCGGACGTCGCCACCGCGGCCGTGTTCTTCGCTTCCGAGGAAGCGGCGTTCGTCACCGGCGCGTGCCTGGAGGTCGACGGCGGCCGTTGCATCTGACGGGGCGGGGCGGCGTCCGCCGCAGGCCGCCGAAAGGTTCGGCCGCGGCGCGCGACGAACCGGCACGTCCCCGTTCCCGTGGAGCGCACCCATGTCGCACGCCAGGTTCCTCGCTTCGCTGCTCGCCGCCGGCATCGCCGGCGCCTCCGCGTTGTCCGCCGCCGCGGCGACCGCCCCCGCCGGGGGTGCCGTCGCACAGCCCGCGCTCGAGGCGCTCGCCGCACCGCACACCGCGCGGCTGCGGGACGCCGGCATCCACCGGATCGTCGCGCGTCCGGGACACGGCTGGCGCGACCTGCAGGTCCTGACGGCGTGGGGCGCGATCTACTTCGCGTGGCCGCGGGACGTGGCCGCCGCGTCGTTCGACGTCGAGGTCGGCGGCGGCGGCCCGGTCACCGTGCGCGCGCCCGGCGCCGCGCCGGCCGATCAGGCACGCTACGCGGCCGCCTTCGACGCCGTGTTCGCGGAGGCGGTCCGGCGCGCGCACGAGGTGCGCGCCAGCGCGGAGCGCCCGCGGCCCTGACGCCCGGCGTCTAGCGCCGCCGGCGCTGCCCTTCGGCCCCGCCGTCCAGCGCGGCCTTTGTCCGCTCGAACGCGATCGCCATCGCCTCCAGCTCGGCGGCGTCGAAGCGCTCGCCCAGCGCGTCGAAGAACGCGTCCTCTTCCTCGTCGATGTGGTGCTCGAGCATCTCCTTCAGCACCGTCGCGTGCGCCTTCCACGCGTCGGTGCCGGCGAGGTCGGTCTTCGCCAGGCGCTCGAGCAGCACGTCGGTCAGGCTGTGCTCGACGAAGCCCTCGTTGCCGAGGTCGTGCGCTTCCTTCGCGCCGCGCAGCTCGAGCATGGCCCCGTAGACGACCTGCTCCTCGGCGCGCGCGTGGGCGGTGACCAGCGGCTTCAGCTCGGCGAGGAGCGCGCGGCGGCGGCCCGCGGTCTTCTCCTCGGCCATCTGCGCGGCCAGCTCGCGGATGCGCTCGTGGTCGGCGCGCAGCGCGGCGCGGACGTCGGCGCCCGGATCGGTCGACAGGTAGGACTTCAGCGTCTCGATGACGGTCATGGCTTCTCCTTTCGGGGGGAAGCCGCCGACTGTAGTGCGCCGGCGCGGGCGGCGCTGTCGCCCGCGCGCGCGCCGCCGCGTCGGCGCGTGCCTACGCCGCGGCGGCGCCGATCAGTTCGGCCGGTTGACCGTCACCCGGACGTTGCACTCGGCGACCTGGCACGTCGCACTGCCGGTCGTGAAGTCGCGGTTGCGGACGTTGACGTAGTACGTCTGGCCGGGCACCAGCTTCGGCGCACCGCCCGGCATGCCGGTGAGCGCGAACTGGGCGCTCGGATTGATGCCGAAGCCCCACGCGAGCGGCGCCGTGGACCCGGTCGAGTCCGTCGGCGGGAACACGTTGGGGGTGAAGCCGCGGAAGTCGCACGACGACGGCGACAGCGTCATGATGCGCTGCACCGGCGGGCCGTTGTGCTCGACGACGCTGATCGTGCCGGGGACCGTCGTGCCGCTGGCGTTCGCCGGCACCGTGAAGCGCCCCACGAGGATCGCGTCGTCCTCGAAGCCGCCGCCCGGGTCGTTGGTGTCGATGAACCCGCCCCACACGAGGTTGACGCGCTTCACGTTCGGGAAGTTGCCGCACAGGTCGGCGCCGCCGGGCGGGGGCGTCTGCCAGTCGAGCGTGATCGACACCGGCGGGCTGGTGCCCAGCGCGTTCGTGGCCGTCACCGAGTACGACTGCATGCCGGTCGTGGCGCTCGCCGCGCGGCAGGTGTTGCCCGTGAGCGGCGTGCAGTTCGTCCAGTTGTACGACGTCGGCGACTGCGTGCAGGTCGCGGTCAGCGTGGACGTGCCGCCGGCGAACGGCTGCGCCGGGTTGGCGGAGAGCGTGCACGTCGGCGGCGCCGTGGGCGGCACGTTCCAGTCGACCTGGATCGTGGCCGCGGGGCCGACGCCGGCCGCGTTGCGCCCGTTCACCCAGTAGGTGCGCGTCCCCACCGTGGCCTCGCTGGTCACGCACACGTTCGACGTGCTGTTGCACCCTGTCCACTGGTAGGCGGTCGGCGCGTTGGTGCACGCCGCCGTCAGCGTGAGCGTCGTGCCGACCGCGGGGGACGTGCTGGACGCGGTGAGCGTGCACACCGGCACGGTGCCCGTGGGTGGCGGCTGCGTGCCGCCCACCCAGTTCACCGACACGCTGGCCTTGGGCGCCGTTCCGGCGGCGTTGGTCGCGCGCAGCGCGTACAGGATCGTGCCCTGCTGCTGGCCGATCGGCGAGCACGACGTCGTCGCGGCCGCGCACTCGCTCAGCGGCACGCACGCGTCCGGCGTCAGCGGCGAGCACGCGAGCCACTCGTACTTCGCGACCACGCCGGTGCACTGCGCGGTCAGCGCGAGCGGGAAGCCGATCTGCGGCGCGGTGCTGCTGGCCGTGACCGAGCACGACGGCGGCGCGTCCGCGGGCGGCTGCCAGTTCAGCGTGACGGTCGCGGTCGTCCCGGGCCCGCTGCCGTTCGTGGCCACGACGCCGTAGGTGACGTTGCCCGCCTGCGTGGCCGTCGTCGTGCAGGCGCTCCCGTGGCCGGCGCACCCGAGCCACGCGATGGCGGTCGGCGACCCGGTGCACGCGGCCGTCAGCGTCAGCGGCGTCCCGAGCGACGGGTAGGGGACGTCGGGCGTGATCGTGCACTGCGGCGACCCGGCCGCCGGCTGCGCGGCGGCGATGTTCGCGGCGCAGAAGACGATCGGCGGCGGACCGCCGGTGCCCTCGAGCGAGTAGCCCTTGGCGAGCATCTCGGCCACGACCGCCTGGTCCGTCGTGTACCGGTGGTTGACGTCGGCGCGGCCGTTGTAGAGCCGGTAGACCGGCTTCGTGTTCGCGGGGCACTGGCCCGTCGAGGCACTCACGCGGTGCACGCGGAACGCCTCGTCGGTCTCCAGCAGCCACGCGTCGGGAAATTTCTGCTTGACCTCGTCGCACTCCTGCGGCGTCGCCGAATAGAAGTGCGAGTCGAGGCCGCGCGCGGGATTGCCGTAGAAGCGGCAGACGGCGATGCTGTTGGCGAGCCGGCTGTCGCCGGTGTTGAAGACCTGGATCGTCCTGCCGGTGCGCATCCAGCCGGTCAGCGTGCCCGCGTCCAGCGCGAGGACCTCCTGCGGGAATCCGGTCAGGAAGTAGTGGTCGAGCCCGGCGTGGTAGTACTCGATCAGGTCGCGTGCGCGAGCGGTGGAGGCGGCGGCGAGCAGGGCGGCGGCGAGGAAGGCGAGGGCGAGGCGCTGGCGGAGCATGGGCGGTCGGTGCATCGGCGCAGGACGGGCGGCGGGAGTGCCGCGCGCGCCGGATGGGCCCAGTATTGCACGCGCGGACGCCCCGCGGGCGTCCGCCCGGCAGGGACGCGTCGTGCCCGCGGGCGGCTCAGCCCGTGACAGGTGTGCCGGGCAGGAGTTCCCCGGCCTTCGCGTCGGCGGGCGCGCGCCCGGGGGCGCGCGGTGCCTGCGATCCGCTCCGGTGCGCACCCGCCGCCCGGCGGACGCGACGCGCACGCCCGGGGAGTGGGCCCCGGGCGTGCACGCTCACGGCTTCATCAGGCGCCAGCCGCCGTCGCGGACGGTGATGAGCACGCGTCCGCGCTGGTCGAAGCCGGAGTGGTCGGCCGGCGTCATGTTGTAGACGCCCTGCGTGCCGACCAGCTCGCGCGTGCCTTCGAGGGCGTCGCGCAGCGCGGCGCGGAACTCCGCCGTGCCGGGCTTCGCCTTTCGCGCCGCCTCCGGGATCGCACGCGCGAGCAGCAGGCCGGCGTCGTAGACGTTGGCGCCGAACGTCGCGGGCCGCGTTCCGTAGAGCTTCTCGTAGGCGGCGATGTATTCGGTCGCCACCGCCTTCGACGGGTTGCCGTCCGGGATCTCGGGCAGGACGAGCATGAGGCTCGCGGCGAGGACCGTGCCTTCGACCTTCGCGCCGCCGATCTTCAGGAAGTCGGGCGCCGCGGCCCCGTGCGTCTGGTAGATGCGGCCCTTGTAGCCGGCGTCGACCAGCGTGATCTGCGGCAGCACGGTGGGGCCGCCGGCGGCGGCGACGAGCACGGCGTCGGGCTGCGCGGACACGAGCTTCGCGACCTGCCCGATGACCGAGGTGTCGGAGCGCATGTACCGCTCGCTGGCGACGACGCGGATGCCGGCCTTCTGCGCCTGCGCGTTGAACACGTTGTACCAGTTCTCGCCGTAGGGGTCGTTGAAGCCGATGAAGCCCACGGTCTTCACGCCCTGGCTGGTCATGTGGCCGACCAGCGCCTCCGAGATCAGCGCGTCGTTCTGCGTGGTCTTGAACACCCAGCGCTTCCGCTCGTTCATCGGCAGCACGACGGCCGTCGTGCCGACCGGCGCCAGCATCGGCGTGCCGGTCTCGGCCATGAACTGCACGATGCCGACCGCGTTCGGCGAGCCGGACGGTCCGATCAGCGCGTCGATGTTGCGCTCCGACAGCAGCTTCTTGACGTGCATGACGGTCTGCGTCGGATCGCTCGCGTCGTCGAGCACGAAGTACTCGACGCCGAGGTCGCCGATCCGGCGCGGCAGCAGCGCCGCGGTGTTCTTCTGCGGGATGCCGACGACTGCCGTGGGGCCGGTCGCCGACGCGATCACGCCGATGCGGACCTGCGCGGTGGCGGGCGGCGAGCCCAGCGGCAGCCCGAGCAGCAGCGCGAGCGCCGCGGACGTCCAGTGCGTTGCCTTCATCGTGACTCCTCCTTGGGTTCGGTGCCTCGCCTCCGGGCGCCTCAGGCGCCGGCCGCCACTCCGTCCCGCGCGAACGCGGCGATCTCCGCGGCGCTGTACCCGGCCTCCGCCAGCACCGCGCGCGTGTGCGCGCCGTACTTCGGCGGGAACGGGTAGTCGCTTCTCATGCCCGGCAGCGTCGTGCCGGGGGGCTGCATCGTGACCGCGCGGCCGTCCGGCGCGCGGGTCGTCGTGAACGCCCGCCCGAGCGCCGGCAGCGCGCGAACGCGGGCGATGTCGTTGATCGGCGCCCACGGGATCGTGGCCGCCGAGAGCGCCGCGCCGAGCGCCGCCGTCGGGTGCGCGCGCGTGACGGCGATCATCGCCTCGCGCAGCGCGGCGCGGTCCTGCTGGCGGCCGGCGTTGGTCGCGCGAAGCGGCGTCGCCACGCCGGCGAACATCGGCGTGGCCGTGAGGCGCCGCCACTGCACGTCGGACCCCACGGCGAGGTAGACGAACCCGTCGCGCGTCGGATAGACGTTCGTCGGGATGAACTTGCGGTGCTCGTTGCCGGCCCGCGTGATCTCGGAGGGCTCGCAGCCGAAGTCGACCAGCGGCAGCGTCGTGATCAGCCACGACGCCGCGGCCTGCAGCATCGACACGTCGATGCGCCGGCCGCGCCCGGTCTCCGCGCGCTCGAGCAGCGCCAGCAGGACGTTCGCGTACACCTCGTCGCCGGCCTTGAGGTCGACCAGCGGCACGCCGCTCACCGTGGGCGGCCCGGAGGGGTCGCCGGTGATCTCCATGAACCCGGCCATCGCCTGCAGCACGGGGTCGTAGCCGGGCACGTCGGGATGCTCCGGCCCGAGCGCCGAGATGCCGGCCCAGACGAGGTCGGGCTTCGCCGCGGACAGCGTCGCGTAGTCGACGCCCAGCGCCTCGTAGCGCGCCGGCAGCACGTTGCAGCAGAACACGTCCACCTCCAGCGCCGTCAGCAGCCGGGCGAGGACGGCGCGCCCGCGCCCGTCCTTGAGGTTGAGCGCGATCGCCTCCTTGCCGACGTTGGGGGCGATGAAGTAGGTGCGGCGGTCGTCGTCGACCGCCTGCCTGCCGATGTAGCGGTTGGGGTCGCCCGGCAGTCCGTCGCCGGAGGGCGTCGACTCGATGCGGATGACGCGCCAGCCGAGCTGCACGAAGCGCAGCGTCGCCGACGGCAGCGACAGCGCCTGCTCGAGCGACAGGACGGTGCGGCGGCGCAGGCTCGTGCCCATCGGGCGGCGCGTCGCTAGCCCGCGGCGCTGCGCAGCGCGCGGTAGACCTTCTCGGGCGTGAACGGCAGCTCGCGCAGGCGCACGCCCGTCGCGTTGGCGATCGCGTTGGCCGTGGCCGCCGCCATGCAGATCGCCGGCGCCTCGCCCACGCCCTTCGCGCCCTGCGGCCCCTCGCCGTCCATCGTCTCGATGAAGTGGACGTCCATCGCGGGGATCTCCGGGGCGGTGACGAGCTTGTAGTCGCGGAACGCGGGATTGCGGACGACGCCGTGGTCGACGACCAGGTCCTCGGTGAGCGCGTAGCCCTGTCCCATGACGATGCCGCCCTCGATCTGGCCCTCGATGCCGAGGCGGTTCAGCACGCGCCCGACGTCGTGCGCGCCGGTCACCTTGACGAGCCGCACGACGCCCGTGTCCGTGTCGACCTCCACCTCGACGACCTGCGTCGCCCACGCGTACGCGGCCGAGACGTCGCCCTTGTAGGCGGCATCCTGGTGGCGCGACGGCGGCTCGTAGTAGTGCGTGGTCATGACGAGCTCGGCCCGGTCGGAGAAGTGCAGCGACCGCAGCAGCTTCGCGAGCGTCGTGACGGCCTCGCCGCTCGCGGCGCGGACGATGTGGCCGCCGCGCAGGTCGAGCTCGGCCTCCGCGCAGCCGGCCGACCGCGCCGCGGCCGCGAGGATCTTCGCCTTCGCCTTGCGCGCCGCGCCGATCGCCGAGTTGCCGCCGATGAAGGTCGTGCGGCTCGCGTGCACGCCGACGTCCCACGGCGTGATGTCGGTGTCGTTGTTCACGACCGTGATCGCGTCGAGCGGCACGCCGAGTTCCTCGCAGACCAGCTGGGCGAGCACCGTCTCCGACCCCTGTCCGATCTCGGAGGCGCCGGTGATCAGCGTCACGTGCGCGAAGTCGTCGATCTTGAGGATCGTGCCGCAGCCGTCGGACGGGTAGATCTTGGCCCCGCCGCCGACGTGCAGCATCGACGCCATGCCCACGCCCCGCTTGACCCGCCCCGGCGCGCGCTGCGCGGCCCGCGCCGCGGCGTGCTTCGCGAGGAAGCCCGAGGCGCCGGCGGCTGTGGCGAGGCACTCCTTGAGGCCGCAGGTGCGGAAGTGCATGCCCTGCGGCGTCACCTCGCCGGGGTCCTGCGCGTTGCGCAGCCGGAACGCGAGCGGGTCGATGCCGAGCTTCTCCGCGAGCTCGTCCATCTGCTGCTCGACGGCGAACGTGGCCTGCAGGTTGCCGTAGCCGCGGAACGACCCGGCGTACGGATTGTTGGTGTACGCGGCCGTGGTGTGGTAGCGCACGTGCGGCACGCGGTAGAGCGAACTGATCGTCTGCATCATGACGAACGGCGTGGTCGCGCCCCACGACGTGTACGCGCCGTTGTCGTGCAGCGTCTCGCAGACGCGGAAGGTCAGCGTCCCGTCCCTGCGCGCGCCGCTGGTGAGGCGCAGCAGCACCGGCTGGCGCGTCGGCGAGGCGAGGAACTCCTCCTCGCGCGTGAAGACGAGCTTGACCGGCCGTCCCGTGGCCTTCGCCAGGAAGACGCAGATCGGCTCGAACGGATAGATGTCGAGCTTGCTGCCGAACCCGCCGCCGATGGGCGGCTGGATGATCCGGATGCGCCCCGGGTCGATGCCCAGGATCTCGGCGAACTCCCGCTTGTGCAGGAACGGCACCTGGGTGTTCGAGTGCAGCGTCAGGTTGCCGGTCGCGTCGAACTGCGCGATCATGCCGGACACGCCCATGCAGCAGTGCGTGACGTAGTGCAGGCGGAACCAGCCGTCGACGACGACGTCCGACGCCGCCTCGCCGGCGGCGACGTCGCCCTGCGCGTAGTCGAAGGTCATCGCCACGTTGGGGTGCGACGCCGCGTCCGGGCGCTCGGCGCCCTTCGTTGGCGGCCGGCCTTCGTGGATCACCGGCGCGCCGGGCGCGAGCGCCGCGCGGACGTCGGTCAGCGGCGGCAGGTCCTCGTAGACGACGTCGACGAGGCGCAGCGCCGCCTCGGCGATCTCCACGGTCTCGGCGGCGACGGCGGCGATCTCGTCGCGCAGGCTGCGCACCCTGTCGCCCTTGAGCGGCAGCTGGTCCCGGCCGACGCCGAGCGGCCGCTGCCAGGGGACGTCGGCCGCCGTGAGGACGGCGTGGACGCCCGGCAGGGCGCGGGCGCGCGAGGTGTCGATGCTCACGATGCGCGCGTGCACCCGCGACGAGCGCAGGATGCGCGCGTGCAGCTGCCCGGGGAGGTCGAGGTCGTGGACGTAGCGCGTGCGGCCGCTGGCCTTCTCCGGCGCGTCGAGCTTGGCGACCCGCTTGCCGATCAGGCTCTCCTTGGCGATGACCGTCATGGAGCCTCCCGCGCCACGCGCTCGATGGCGTCGACGATCTTGACGTAGCCCGTGCAGCGGCACAGGTTGCCCTCGATCGCGCGGAGGATCGCGTCGCGCGAGGCGCCCGGGTGCGCCTGCAGCCAGTGCTGCGCCTGCATGACCATGCCCGGCGTGCAGAAGCCGCACTGCACCGCGCCGCAGTCGACGAAGGCCTGCTCGAGGCGCGCGCCGAGCGGGTCGCGCTCGGCGCCCTCGATCGTGGTCAGCTCGCGGCCGTCGCAGTCGACGGCGAAGAGCAGGCAACTGCACAGCGAGCGGCCGTCGACGACGATCGTGCAGGCGCCGCACTCGCCTTCGCCGCACGCGTACTTGGTGCCGGTCAGGCCGACGACCTCGCGCAGCATGTCGAGCGCGCTCATCGCCACGGGAACGGTCGCGCGCGTGCGCACGCCGTTCAGGACAAAGCCGATCTCACGCGTGAGCGACATCGTCGAGGATCCTTCGCGTCATGTTGAACACCAGCTCGCGGCGGTACCAGGCCGACGCGCGCACGTCGTCGATCGGGCGCACGTCCTCGCGCGCCGCGGCGGCGGCGCGGGCGATGGTCGCGTCGGTCAGCGCCGCACCGTCGAGCGCCGCCTCCGCGGCGTGCGAGCGCATCGGCACCGGCGCGACCGCGCCGTAGGCGAGGCGCACGTCGCGCAGCGTGCCGCCGTCGCGCGACGCGGCGAAGCCGATCGAGATGGTCGAGATGTCGAGGGCGGGCCGCGTGCCGAACTTGAAGAAGCGGCCGACGGCGGGCGCGCGGCGCAGCGGGACGCGCAGCGCGACCAGCAATTCGTGCGGCGCACGCGCGGTGCGTCCGGGACCGGTGAGGAAGGCGGCCAGCGGGAGCGTGCGCGTCGCCACGCTGCCGTTCGGCCGGCTCGCGAGCTCGACCTCGGCGTCGAGCACCAGCAGCGGCACGAGGGTGTCGCCGGCCGGGGAAGCGTTGCAGACGTTGCCCCCGATCGTCGCCGCGTTGCGCAGCTGGTCGCTCGCGAAGCGGTCGCACGCCTGCGCGAGCACGTCCGCGTGCTCCCGCACGGCGGCGTGGGCGAGCAGCTCCGTGATCGTGGCGAGCGCCCCGATGCGCAGGCACCCCTTCTCCACGGCGACGCCGCGCAGCGCGTCCACGCGGCTCAGGTTCAGCAGGCCGCGGCCGAGGCGCACGCGCCCCGCGTTCTTCTGAGGCATCAGGTCCGTTCCGCCGGCGAGGATCGTCACGTCGCCGCCGGCGAGGTGGCCGAGCGCTTCGTCGAGCGTGCGCGGAGCCCAGTAGTGTTCGACGCTCATCGTCACTCCGTGAAGCGGACGGGTTCGCGGTAGCGCCCCAGCGCGTCGGCGAGCGCCCGCGTGATCTCGCCGACGGTCGCGTAGGCGTTCACCGCCGCGACGATCGCCGGCATGACGTTGGCGCCGCCGGCCGCCGCCCGCCGCACGTCGCGCAGCGACGCGTCGACGGCCGCGCCGTCGCGCGTGCGGCGCAGCGCCGCCAGCCGATCGACCTGCGCCTGCGCGCCGGCCTCGTCGTAGGGGTGGAACTCGACGTTCGGCGCCTCGTCGTCGCTGCGGTAGCAGTTGACGCCGACCTTGCGCAGGCGGCCGGCGTCGAGGTCGCGCTGGCGCCGGTACGCCTGCGCCGACACCCGCGCCTGGATCGCGCCCGACGCCACCAGCGCCACGATGCCGCCGGCCGCGTCGGTCTCGGCGACGATCCGCGCCATCGCGGCGCGCATCTGGTTGGTGAGGGTCTCGACGTAGTACGAGCCGCCCAGCGGGTCGACGGTGTCCGCGAGGCCCATCTCCTCGACGAGGAGCTGCATCGTGCGCAGCGAGATGCGCTGCGCGTGCTCGCTGGGGATCGTGTAGGCCTCGTCGTAGCAGCACAGCGCCATCGTCTGCGCGCCCGACAGCGCGCTGACGAGCGCGTAGTACGCGCCGCGCACGATGTTGAGCTCGGGCTGCTCGAGCGTCAGGCCGCCGCCGCCGCCGCCGGCGATCATCCGCATCCACATCGACGACGGCTTGCGCGGCGCATAGCGGTCGCGGACGATCTGCGCCCACAGGCCGCGCCCGGCGCGGAACTTCGCCACCTGCTCGAACAGGTTGCCGAAGATGTTGAAGTTGAACGACAGGCGACCGGCGAACTCGTCGATCGGCAGCCCGCGGCGCAGCACCTCGTCCGCGTACGCGCAGGCGATGCAGAAGGCGTAGGCCATCTCCTGCGCCGGGTTCGCGCCCGACTCGCGGATGTGGTAGCCGCACACCGACACCGGGCTGTACTTCGGCGCGTGCACCGCGCAGTACTCGATGGTGTCGCCGACCAGCCGCACGGAGGGTCCGACCGGGAAGATCCACGTGCCGCGGCCGATGAACTCCTTCAGGATGTCGTTCTGCGCCGTGCCGCGCAGCGTGCGCAGGTCGAAGCCGCGCCGCTGCGCCATCGCGAGGTACATCGCGATCAGGATCGCCGCCGAGCCGTTGATCGTCAGCGACACCGTGATCCGCTCGAGGTCGATGCCGTCGAAGGCGACCTCGAGGTCGCGCAGCGAGTCGACCGCCATGCCGACGCGCCCGACCTCGCCCTCGGCGAGGGGGTCGTCGGAGTCGAGGCCGCACTGCGTCGGCAGGTCGAACGCGACGTTGAGCCCGGTCTGGCCGTTGGCGATCAGGTAGCGGAAGCGGGCGTTGGTGTCGGCCGCGTCGCCGAAGCCGGTGTACTGGCGCATCGTCCACGGCTGCCGGCGGTACATCAGCGGGTGGATGCCGCGCGTGAACGGGTACTCGCCGGGCCGTCCGAGCATCGCCCAGCCGCCGCTCGACTCGACGTCGTCGGCGGTGTACAGCGGCTGGACGGCGAGCCCGGACTCGTTGACCACCGGCGCGACGCCTTCGGGAAGCGGTGCGTTCATCGGACGCGGGCCTCGATGAAGGAAGTGATGTCGTCCAGGCGCGAGCCGGTCGGGAAGACGCCGGCGAAGCCCAGCGCGCGCAGGTCGTCGTGGTCCTGCCGCGGCAGGTTGCCGCCGATGATCCAGAGCCTGTCGGCGAGGCCCGCCTCTGCGAGCAGCGGCGCGAGGCGCCGGCAGAACGCGACGTGCGATCCCGCGAGGCTGGAGAGCGCGATCACGTCGACGTCCTCCTCCAGCGCGATGCGCGCCACCTGCTCGGGCGTCTGCCGCAGCCCGGTGTAGATCACTTCCATGCCGGCGTCGAGGAGGGCGCGCGCGACGACCTTCGCGCCCTGGTCGTGGCCGTCGAGGCCGGGCTTGGCCAGCACGACGCGGATCGGCCGCGCGCGGCCGGGCGGGGCGCTCATGAGGTCACCTCCTTGGCGATGACCAGCTTCAGGATCTCGCTGGTGCCGCCGCCGATCAGCGTGAAGCGGACGTCGCGCAGGTACCGCTGCACCGGGTACTCCATCGCGTAGCCGTAGGAGGCCAGCACGCGTGCGGCCTGGTCGCAGATGCGCGCCGCGGCCTCGGTCGCGAACAACTTCGCCATCGCGGCCTGCGCGTGGTGGGGCAGGCCGGCGCCGTGGCACCACGCGGCGTAGCGGACGAGGTGCAGTGCCGCCTCGTAGTCGGTCGCCATGTCCGCCAGCTTGAGCTGGATCGCCTGGAAACGCGCAATCGGCTTGCCGAACTGGCGGCGCTCGCCGGCGTAGCGCGCCGCCTCGTCGAGCGCGGCGCGGGCGACGCCGAGCGCCATCGCGCCCGTGACGACGCGGATCTCGGCGAGCGTGCGCCGCAGGTGCGCCTCGCCGTCGCCTTCCTCGCGCGAGAGGCGGTGCGAGTCGGGCACGAAGCAGCCGTCGAGCGCGAGCTCCGAAGTCGGCAGCGCCCACACGCCCATCTTCTCGATCGCGCGGCCCACGTGCAGGCCCGCGGTCCCGCGCTCGACCAGGAAGATCGTGAGGCGGCGCTCGGCGCCCGCGCGCGCGAAGACCGTGAAGAAGTCCGCCACCGGCGCCGCCGTCACCCACGTCTTGCGGCCGTCGAGGACGTAGCCGCCGTCGACCTTGCGCGCCGTGGTCGCGATGCCGTCGAGGTCCGACCCCGCGTCCGGCTCGGTCATGCAGATCGCCCCGATGCGCCGGCCGGCGAGCGCGGGACGGAACAGCCGCTCGCGGAGCTCCGCGCCGCCGAGCAGGTGCAGGAACTTGGTGCCCATCAGCGCCTGCATCGCCGCGCAGGCGGCGAGCGACATCGAGCCGCGGGCGATCTCCGCGAGGGCGAGGCAGAACGTCGCGAGGTCGAGCCCGAGTCCGCCATCGCCCTCCGGGTAGCGCATCCCGTAGAAACCGAGCGCCCCGAGCCGCTCGACGAGCTCGCGCGGATACGCGTGCGCCGCGTCGAGCGCCGCCGCCCGCGGCACGACTTCGGCGTCGACGAACCGCGCGAACGTCTCGCGGATCTGCGCCTGCTCGGGCGTGAGCGCGAAGTCCATCAGGCGGTGCGTCCGGTCCGCGGGCCGACGTCCACGCCGGACGCGTCTTCGTTCGCGCGCGGAGCGTCGTCGTGGAAGGCGGCGTCCTCGGCCCCGCGCGGGGCGTCGACGCCGGCCATCGCGTCGTCGTCCCCGCGCAGGGCGTCGCCGCCGACCACGATTTCGTCGTCCCCGCGCAGGGCGTCGCCGCCGACCATCGCTTCGCCGTCCCCGCGCAGGGCGTTGGCGCCGACCATCGCTTCGTCGTCCCCGCGCAGGGCGTCGCCGCCGACCATCGCTTCGTCGTCCCCGCGCAGGGCGTCGCCGCCGACCACGATTTCGTCATCCCCGCGCAGGGCGTCGGCGCCGACCATGATTTCGTCGTCCCCGCGCAGGGCGTCGGCGCCGACCATGATTTCGTCGTCCCCGCGCAGGCGGGGACCCAGTGTCTTTCCTCCGACACGCCACCGCACCCCGCCTCGCGCACGACGCTGGGCTCCCGCCTGCGCGCGAACGACGACGCAGGGGTGGCACCGCCGCATCCCGCGTCGCGAACGACGCTGGGTCCCCGCCTGCGCGGGGACGACGGCGCGGGGCTGCGCGGGGACGGCGACACGGGCCTGCGCGGGGACGGCGACACGGGCCTGCGCGGGAGCGACGACGAACGGAAGGCGCCGCCGCATCCCACGTCGCGCACCACGCCGGGTTCCCGCGCGCGCGGCAACGACGGCACGACGCCGGCAGGGCACGCTGCCCCGATCGCCGGCGCGAGCGTCGGGCGCGCGTGCGAGGTTCACGTCCCGCGACGGCCGGGCACTTGCGACGGCGGAGGATCGGAGGCGCATCAGTCCTGGAGCCCGTAGACGTCGCGCGCCGCTTCGCGCGAGATCACGCCGTCGCGCACTTCGTCGCGCAGTCGCGCGCGGTCGCGCCGCCGCGGATCGCCCCAGCCGCCGCCGCCGCCGGCCTGCTGGTGGTAGAGCGTGCCCTTCGGCACGCCGGTGATCAGGTCCTTGTTGCGCGGCACGACCGTGCGCCCGTCCGGATAGGTGAGCCGGATGAAGTTGAGCGTGCCCTCGCCGCCGCCGAACAGGCCGAACGCGGGCTCGACGTCGCCGTCGCCGAAGGTGACGAGCTGGGTGTCGTCCGAGCCGATCAGGAACTTCGTCTCGACGCCGAGCCCGCCGCGCCACTGGCCGGCGCCGGCCGAGTCCGCGAGGTACTCGTGCTGCAGCAGCCGGTGCGGCGTCTGCAGTTCGAACATCTCGTAGTCCTGGTCGAGCAGCCCGCCGGAGGCGTCGATCATGCCGATGTGGTCGTAGCCGTCGCAGCCGTCGAGCGCGCCCGAGCCGCCCTTGAGGCCCATGAAGCCGATGTCCACGTACTTCTCGCCCCGCGCGGGGTCGACGCCGGTGGTGAGCGAGCACAGCAGGTTGTTCCATCCGGCCGTGACCCGCCCGGGCAGCGCCGGGGCGAGGGCGCGCTGGATCGCGTCCGCGTTCGGCGGGCACAGGTGGTTGCCGAAGGTCGTCGCCTTCGGGTAGGCGGCGTTGAGGATCGTCCCCTCGGGGATGACGATCTCGATGGGCTCGACCATCCCCTCGTTGTGCGGGATGTCGGGGTTGATCATCTGCAGCAGCGTGAGGATCGTCGCCGACGCGCTCGACGTGAACGTGCCGTTGACGAATCCGTCGGTCTGCCGGTCGGTGCGCGAGTAGTCGAAGCGGATGGCGCGGTCGGACACGTCGATGTCGACGCGGATCGTGAACCGCGACCCCTCGTGGCGCCCGTCGTAGTGGACCCGCCCCTCGCCGGCGTAGCGCCCGTTGGGGATCTTGCCGATCTCGGCCTCCATCATCCGGCGCGTCGCCGCGAACAGTGCGTCGCGGTGCGCCTCGAAGTGCGCGCGGCCGTACTTCGCGAGCAGCGCGAGGAAGCGGCGCTCGCCGATGGTCGCCGCGCCGATCTGCGCCTGCAGGTCGTGGCGGACGATGTCGAAGCGGATGTTCGCGAGGATCAGCTCCCAGACGTCGCGGCGCAGCCGGCCCTTCTCGACGACCTTGACGGCGGGGATGCGCAACGCCTCCTGCCAGACCTCGGTCGCGTTGGGGTTGTAGCCGCCGGCGACGGCGCCGCCGATGTCGGCCTGGTGGCCCTTCACCGCGGTCCAGGCGACGAGCTCGCCGTCGGCGAACACCGGCTTGAACACGGCGACGTCGTTGTTCTGGTTGCCCAGGCTGAACACGTCGTTGTGGAGGATGACGTCGCCGGGATGAAGGTCGCCCGAGAACGCCTGCGCGAGGTGCTTGCAGACCGGGGCGAGGGAGAACGCGAGGATCGGCAGGTTCTCGGTCTGCTCGAGCATGCGCCCCTGCGCGTCGTAGAGGCCGGTCACGAAGTCCTTGGCCTCGCAGAGGATCGGCGAGCGCGTGGTCTGCTGCATCGCGATGCTCATCTCGTCGGTGATCGACTTGAACGTGCGCGCGTACACGGACAGCAGGATGGGATCGATCTTCATGCGGCGAGCGCTCCTTCGCGGGCGCGGTCGAGGCCGGCCACCAGGTCCTCGCGGCCCTTGCGGTGCAGGACGAGCGAGCCCTGGCGGTCGACGATCGCGTCCCAGCCGGCGGTGAGCACGACGGCGGTGGTCACCGACTCGACGATCGCGGGACCGGCGACGCGCTGGCCGTGCGCGAGGCGATGGCCGTCGTACACCGGGACGCGGCGGAACGCGCCGTCCTCCGGCACGTACGCGTCGCGGTGGCCCTTCTGCGCGCGCGCGGCCGGGGCGTCGCACCAGGGCTCGTCGGCCGGCGCGGGGCGTTCGACCGCGCCCACCGACTGGACGCGCAGGTTGATGATCTCGACGCTCGCGCGCTCGTCCTCCAGCGAGTAGCCGTAGCGGCGGTTGTGCTCGCGGTGGAAGCGCGCGGCGATCGCGTCCGCGTCGCCCGCGGCGAGCGCCTCCGGCGGCACCTCCACGCCCACCTCGTGGTACTGCTTGACGTAGCGGCAGTCGAGCGTGACCGCGTGGCGGCGGCGATCGGGCGCAATGCCCTCGTCGGCGAGCTGGCGGTCGCCGTCCGCGATCATCGCGTCGACCAGCGCGCGCAGCCGCGGCCAGTCCGGCGCGGCGAGCGGGGCGACGAACGTGCGCACGTGGTCGTGCCGCAGGTCCGAGAGCAGCATGCCCATCGCGCACAGCACCGACGCGGCGCGCGGCACGATCTGCAGCGGGATCTCGAGCTCGTTGCAGATCTGGCAGGCGTGGATCGGTCCGGCGCCTCCGGCGGCCACGAAGGGGAACTCGCGCGGGTCCCAGCCGCGCTTGATGGTCACCTCGCGCACGCCCTGCGCCATGTTGTTGCAGACCACGCGGAACATGCCGGCCGCCGCGTCCTCGACGGACAGCCCCATCGGCTCCGCCACGTGGCGCCGGATGGCCTCGCGCGCCGCCGCCGCGTCGAGGCGCATGCGGCCGCCGGCGAAGTACAGCGGGTCGAGGTAGCCCAGCACGAGGTTCGCGTCGGTGGACGTCGGCAGCGTGCCGCCGCGGCCGTAGCACGCCGGACCCGGATCCGCACCGGCGCTGTGCGGGCCCATCCGCAGCAGGCCGCCCGCGTCCAGCCAGCCGATCGACCCGCCGCCGGCGCCGATCGTGTGGATGTCGAGCATCGGCAGCGCGATGCGGTGGCGGGCGATCTCGCCGTCGTTCACCAGCAGCGGCGCGCCGACCGCGGCCGAGGCCTCGAAGCTCGTGCCGCCCATGTCGGTGGTGATCGCCCGCTGGTGGCCGAGCGCCTGCGCGTGCGCGAGGCCCGCCGCGGGGCCGCCGGCCGGGCCGGACAGCAGCGTGCGCGCGGGGCTGGCGCGGGCGACCTGAGGCGACATCACGCCGCCGTTGCTCTGCATGATCAGCAGGCTCCCCCGGAACCCGGCGGCGGCCAGCCGCTCGACCAGCCGCTCGACGTAGCGGTTGAGCTTCGGCCCGACGTAGGCATCCAGCGCCGTCGTCGACACGCGGTCGTAGAAGCGGATCGACGGCAGCAGCGTCGACGAGACCGACAGGAAGGCCCCGGGGAGCGCCTCGCGCACCCGCGCGGCGACCGCCTCCTCGTGCGCGGGGTTGGCCCACGCGTGCATGAAGCAGATGGCCACGGCCTCGACGCCCTCGCTGCGCAGCTGCGCGAGCGCGGCGTCGACCTGCGCGAAGTCGGGCGGCTCGACCTCGGCCCCCGCGCGGTCGAGCCGGCCGGCGAGCCCGATCCGGAGGTGGCGCGGCACCAGCGGCGCGACGTTGGTGTACGTGTTGTCGTACTGCTTCTCGCGCACGCCGCGGCGCATCTCGAGGGCGTCGCGCACGCCGTGCGTCGTCAGCAGCGCGGAGCGCGCCCCGGTGTGCGTGAGGGTCGCGTTCGTCGCCACGGTGGTGCCGTGCACGATCGTGCCGATCGCCGCCACGAAGGCCTGCGGCGGCGTGCCGCACAGCGCTGCGAGCTCGTGCAGGCCGTCGACGACCGCCACCGACGGATCGTCCGGCGTCGACAGCACCTTGTGCAGCAGCGGCGGCGCGCCGTCGCGCGTGAGGATGAAGTCGGTGAACGTGCCGCCGACGTCGATGCCGATCCGCATGCCCGTGCCCATGCCGCGCGTCTCCTTCGCGTGTCAGGCCGGCCGCGCGAGCGGGTCGCGCGCGGCCATCCGTCTCAGTTCCTCGCGCTTGACCTTGCCCAGCGCGGTGCGGGGCAGCGCGTCGGCGATCACGACGTCGCGCGGATGCTTGTAGCGCGCGACGCGCCCCTCGAGCAGCGCGCACACGGCGTCGCGCGACAGCGCGCGGCCGGACGCGGGGACGATGACCGCGACCACGGCCTCGCCCCAGCGCTCGTCGGGCCGCCCGACCACCGCCACCTCCGCGATGTCCGGGCACTGCCCGAGCACGTTCTCGATCTCCGCCGGGTAGACGTTCTCGCCGCCGGAGATGATCACGTCGCGGCGCCGCCCGTCGACGTACAGCCAGCCGTCGGCGTCGGCGTGCGCGATGTCGCCGCTGCGGTACCAGCCGCCGGCGAGCGCCTCGGCGGTCTCGCGCGCACGGTTCCAGTACCCCTTCATCACGTTGCGGCCGCGCACCCACAGCTCGCCGCTCGCGCCGGGCGGCGCGTCGCGGCCCGCCTCGTCGACCACGCGCAGCTCGCAGTGCAGCGCCGCCTTGCCGATCGACCCGGGGTGCGCGGCCGCGTCCACGGCGCGCTGGTAGGCGGCGATCGGCGCGGTCTCGGTCGCGCCGTAGACCTGCAGCAGCGGCACGCCGCGGTGCAGGTTCCTGCGCACGAAGCCCGCGTCGATGATCGTCGAGCCGGTCGCGATGGCGCGCAGCCGCGACAGGTCGGCCGTCGCCCAGCCGGGCTCGCGCGCGAGGAGCTCGAGCTGCGCGGGCACCAGCACGGTCAGCGTCACGCCCTCGCGCACGATGGCCTCGACGGCCTCGGCCGGGTCGAACCGCGGATGGAGGACGACGGTGGCGCCGGCGTGCAGCGCGGGCAGCGTCTGGATGTTGAGGCCGCCGACGTGGAACAGCGGCAGCGTCGTCAGGACGACGTCCGCGCTGCACAGGTCGTGCATGTGCGCGCTGTTCACCGCGTTGTACAGAAGCGCGTCCTGCGCGTGCACCACGCCCTTCGGCGCGCCGGTCGACCCGGACGTGTAGCACAGCAGGACCGGCGCGTCGGCGGCGTCGTCGAGCGGGGCGACCGCCGGACCGCCGGCGGCCGCGAAGCGCTCCCAGGGCAGCCAGCCCGCGCGCGGCGCGCCCAGCGCGACCCGTGTCGCCGTCCCCGCCTCGGGCAGCGCGTCGACCGGCGCGACGAAGGGGTCGGCGGCCACCAGCACGCGCGGGCGGCAGTCGGCGAGCAGTGCCTGGTGCTCCGCCGCGGCCAGGCGCCACGAGAGCGGCACGAACATCGCGCCCAGGCGCGCGCAGGCGAAGAGCAGGGCGATCTGCTCGGCGCCGTTGTAGCCCAGGTGCGCGACGCGGTCGCCGCGAGTCACGCCGGCGCCGGCGAGCGCGGAGGCGACGCGGGCGATCTCGCGCGCGAGATCCGCGTACGTCCAGCGCCGGCCGGGGCAGGCGAGCGCCGTCTTCGCCGGCGCGAACGCGGCCTGGACGTCGATCCAGCCTGCCAGGTCCATCCCCTCCTCCATCGGACGGCCGCGCTCCAACGCCCGTCCGTGGGGTCCGCGGCGCCGCTTCTCGACTGCGGCGGCGTCCGCCCGTGCACTTCCGATCCCGTTACCGGTCCCGCACCTCGATCGCCACCGCCATCGCCGAGTCGCCGGCGGCGCAACCGGCGAACAGCCCGCGCCCGCCACCCCGTGCGGCGAGCGTCTCGATGAGCTCGATCACCGAGCGCGTGCCCATCGGCGCCTGCGGATGGCCCCAGACGAGCGACGATCCGTAGTCGTTCATGCGCTCGAGCGCCACGCCGGTCGCGCGCGCGAACACGACGTCGTTCACCGCGAACGGGTTGTGGGTCTTGACCGCGTCGAGGTCGGCGAAGCGCAGCCCCGCCTGCGCCAGCGCGCGCTGTGCGGCGGGCACCGTCGCCTCGGGCATCCGCGCGAGCTCCACGCGCGCCTGGCCGAAGCCGAGCAGGCGTACCGCGATCGGCGCGGTGGCGAGCTGCGCCGCCGCGTCCGGCGACGCGACCACGATCGCGGCGTTGCCGTCGGCCGGATGCGTCTGGGCGCCGTAGGTCACGGTGCCGCCCGGCCGCACCGGCGCGAGCGTCGCGAGGCCCTCGGCGGTGGAGGTGTTGACGCCCTCGTCGCCGTCGAGCTGCGCCTGCGTGCGCCGCAGGTTCGCCGACGGGACGGCGAACGGCAGCGTCATGAACCGGCGCAGGAAGGCCCGGTCGTCGCCGAGCGCGCGGCGGTACTGCGCCTCGCGCAGCAGCACGACGTCGTTCTGCTCGGCAGTCGACACGCCGTGGTCCTTCGCGACCCGCTCCGCGGTGTCGATCATCGCGTGCGGCCCGAGCGGATCGCAGGCGAAGTTGCCGAGCACCCAGTCCTCGTGCACGCCGGATCCCCCGGGCCCGGCCGGGTTCGGGTAGTAGACGTGCGGGCCGTTGGACGTGCGATCGCAGGTGACGCCGAGGGCGACGTTCGCGAGCCCGGACGCGACCTCCTGCGCGCACGCGAGCAGCACGCGCACCCCGGTCGCGCACGCCTGCATGACGGTGGGGCCCGCGACGCGTCCGGCGCCGGCCAGCCCGGCGAGCCACGGCAGGCCGTAGAACGCGTGCTTCTGCGGCACCGTCAGGCCCAGCACGCCGTGGTCGATGCGCGACGCGTCGATGCCGCGGCGCGCGAGCTCGGCGCGCGCGACGTGCGCGGCGAACTCCACGCTGTGCAGGTGCGCGAGGCTGCCCTGCCAGCGCGCGAACGGCGTCGACCAGTAGGCACCGTACGGGATCTCGGCGCGCAGCGTCATGGCGCCTCGGCCCGGCCGGCCTCGTCCCGCACGCGGTCGAGCACCAGCCGCAGGTGGTGGCGCGCCGCCTCGAGGTGGTCGCGCATCACCTGCGCCGCGCGCGCCGCGTCGCGCCGGCGGAGCGCCGCCAGGATGCGGCGCATGCCGGCCAGCGCGGCCTTGCGCGCGTCGGCGTCGTGCAGCGTCATCACCCGGAGGTAGCGGACGTGGCCGGCGTACAGCGCGATCGCCCGGATCAGCCGGCGGTTGCCCACGAGCGCGTGCCAGCCGCCGTGGAAGCGCGCGTTCGCCTCGATGAAGGACGCGGCGTCGCCGTCGCGCTCGGCCACCTCGGCGTCACGGAGGGCCGCTGCGATCGACGCGAGCGCATCCGGCGCGGCGTCGGCGGCGGCGCGGGCGAGGGCCGCCGGCTCGAGCAGCGCGCGCAGCTCGTAGATCTCGTCGACGTCGGCGTCGGTCAGCACCGGCACGACGTAGCCGCGTCCCTCGGCGACGACCAGTCCCTCGCTCGCCAGGCGCGCCAGCGCCTCGCGGACGGGCGTGCGCGAGACGCCGAGCTGCAGCGCGAGCGCGGGCTCCTGCAGGCGCTGCCCGGGCACGATCGCATGCGTGCCGAGCGAGTCGCGCAGCGCCCGGTACACCTGGTCGCCCAGTGCCTGCGGGCGGTCGACGGGCTTCAGCATCGCGCCGCTCGTGCGGGCGGGGGCTTGTTTGTGTGCAGCATTATGGGTACTGTATACATCATGAACGGCCCTGTCAACGCGGGAGCGGACGCGTCCCGGCGCGCGGCCGGGGGAGGCGAGGTGTCCGTGGTGGTCCCGGCCGTGCTGGCAAGCCCGTTCCGCCCGTTCGGACTGGCCGGCGCCGCCTACGGCGTCGCGCTGGTCGCGGCGTGGGTCGCGGCGCTCGCGGGCGTCGATGCCGTGGCTGCGCCGCCCGGCTGGCACGGCCACGAGATGCTGCTCGGCTTCGCCGGCGCGATCGTGTGCGCGATCGCGCTGACGGCGCTGCCCGGCTGGGCGGGAACGCGCGAGGTGTCCGGCGGCGCGCTCGCCGCGCTGGTCGCGCTGTGGGCGCTCGCGCGGGCCGCGTTCTGGGCGCAGGCGACGCTCTCGCCGGCGATCGCGGCCGCCGCCGCCGCGGCGCTGTGGGTGGCGCTCGCCGTCCTGACCGGCGTGCAGGTGGCCCGGCTGGCGGATCGGCGCTGGTGGCTGCTGCCCGTGCTGTTCGCGGCGCTCGCCGCCGGTGCCGCGCTCGCCGCGGCGGGCGACCTGCGCACCGGGCTCGCGCTGGTCGCGCACGTGCTGGCGCTGCTGTTCGCGCTCGCGGCCGGCGTGTTCGTGCCCGTGTTCACGCGCACGCACCTTCGCGGCCGCGGCGAAGCGGTCCCGGCGGCAGGCGCGCGGCTCGACACCGCGGCGATCGGCGCGCTCGTGCTGCTGGCGGGGGCGGACCTCGCGGCGGCGCCGCGGTGGCTCGTCGCCGGCGCCGCGCTCGCCGCCTGCGTGCTGCACGCGCTCCGGCTGCTCCGCTGGCGGGGCTGGCGCACGTTCGACGCGCCGCTGCTGTGGACGCTGCACGCCGGTTACGCGTGGCTCGTCGCCGCGCTGCTGCTGCGCGTGCTCGCCGAGGCGGGCGTCGCGGGGGCGCAGCGGGCGTGGCTGCACGCGTTCACCGTGGGCGCGCTCGGCTCGGCGATGATCGGGTTGCTCACGCGCGTCGTGCTGCGCCACACGGGACGGCCATTGGTCGTCGGCGGCGCCGCGCGCGCCGTGTTCCTCCTCGTGCAGGTCGCCGCCGCGCTGCGCGTCGCCGGTGCGGCGCTGGACGGCGGCACCGCCTGGCCGGTGGCCTCCGGCGCCGCGTGGGTCGCCGCCTTCGCCCTGTACCTGCACGCCTACGCGCCGTTCCTGCTCGCCCCGAGCGTGCCGAGGGCCCGCAGCCCGCTCGGGCTCGACTCGCGACCCCCTGCCGATGCCTGCTGAGCCCGCGCCCCGCCGATGACGACCCGCCACGCCAATCCGCTGCTGCGCCCCCCGCCGCGCCCGCTGCCGCGGCGCGTGGCGATCATCGGTGCCGGAACCATCGGCCCGGACATCGGCTACTACCTGAAGAGCGCGCTTCCCGGGCTCGAGCTCGTCCTCGTCGACGTCGCGCAGCCGGCGCTGGACGCCGCGCTCGCGCGCCTGCACGGCTACGCCGAGAAGGCGGTCGCGCGCGGCAAGATGCGCCCCGCGCAGGCGCAGGACGTGACCCGCGGCCTGACGGGGACGACCGACTACGACGCGATCCGCGGCAGCGACTGGGTGATCGAGGCGGCCACCGAGCGGCTCGACCTCAAGCGCCGCATCTTCGCCGACGTCGAGGCGCGCGTGGCGGACGACGCGATCGTCACGTCGAACACGAGCTCGCTGCCGGCGGCGTGGATCTTCCGCGACCTGCGCGTCCCGTCGCGCGCGACCGTCACGCACTTCTTCGCGCCCGCGTGGCGCAATCCCGCCGTCGAGGTGATCGACTGGCCGCTCGCGGCCGCGGGCCTCGTCGACCACCTGCGCGCCGTGTTCTGCGTCACGGGCAAGGTGCCGCTGGTCACGCGCGACGTGCCGTGCTTCATGCTCGACCGCATCTTCGACAACTGGTGCAACGACGCCGCGCTGCTGCTCGACCGCGCGACCGCGGCGCAGATCGACGCCGCCGCCGGCGCGCTCGTGCACGCCGGGCCGTTCGCCGTGCTCAACCTCGCGCGCGGCAACCCGATCATCGTCGAGACCAACACGCTGCAGGCCGACGAGGAGGGCGAGCACTACCGGCCGGCGCCGATCTTCCGGTCGGTCGAGCGCTGGGCCGCGGCGCCCGCCGGCGCGCGCGTCGACGTCGATCCGGACCTCGCGCAGGCCGTGCGCGAGCGCCTGTGCGGCGTGCTGTTCTCGCAGGCGGTCGACGTGCTCGACCGCAGCATCGGCGAGCCGGCCGACCTCGATCTCGGCTGCCGCGTGGCGCTGGGGTTCCGCCAGGGGCCGCTCGAGCTCATGCGCGCGCTGGGCGACGCGCAGACGGCGCGCATCCTCGAACGCTTCGTGCAGGCGCGGCCCGGCATGCCGATGCCCGCGCGGCCGCTTCGCGACTACCAGCGCTTCCGGCGCCACGTGCTCGTCGACGACGTCGGCGACGTCAAGGTCGTCACGCTGCGCCGGCCCGAGGCGCTGAACGCGCTGCACGACGGCATGACCGACGAGATCCTGGACGTGCTGCGCGAGCACGGTCGCGATCCGGCCGTGCGCGGGTTCGTCGTGACGGGCTACGGGCCGCGGGCCTTCTGCGCCGGCGCCGACATCGGCCGCTTCCCGACGCTGCTGGGCGACGCGCAGGCGGCGGCGGAGTACGCACGCGACTGCTCGCGGCTGCTCGTGCACCTCGACGCGTCCGACAAGCCGGTCGTCGCGGCGCTGAACGGGATGGCGCTGGGGGGCGGGCTCGAGCTCGCGATGCGCTGTGGCGCGATCGTCGCGCTGCGCGACGCGTGGATGCAGTTCCCCGAGGTGACGCTGGGCATCCTGCCGGGGATCGGCGCGATGGTCGTTCCCTATCGCCGCTGGCCGCACGCCGCCGAGGTGTTCCACGGCATGCTGCGCCGCGCCGAGCGGCTCGCGGCGACGCGGGCGCACGAACTGCGCATCGTCGCCGCGCTGGCCGACGACGTGCCGTCGCTGATCGGTGCCGCCGTCGCGCAGGTGCACGCGCTGGCCGGCCGTCGCGCCCCCCCGGCCGACGGCCCGGTGGCGATCCCGCCGTTCGCGGCCGGTGCGCCGCATGCGGCGCACGGGCTGGCGCTGTCGGCGACGACGCTGCGCCTGATGGACGATGCGATCCGCGAGGCCGCGGCCGCACGCACCTTCGGCGAGGCGCTCGAGGTCGGCTACCGCGCGTTCGGGGCGAGCGCGTGCACGGCGGCGGCGCGGGAGGGCATCGCCGCATTCGCCGAGCGGCGCACGCCCGACTTCAGCGCGTCCGGCTGATGCGCGCATGCTGGCGCGCGAGGTGCACGAGGGCGCGCGCGCAGGCGAACGAGGCGCCCGCGAAGTTCGCGTGCGCGAGGCGCTCGAGGTCGCGCGGGCGGCCCGAGGCGGCGAGGCGGCGCGGTCCGCGGACGCGGACCTCGCCGGGGTCCAGCGTGTCGTCGGCGCGCACGCGGTGGACGCCGGGCAGCCGCGCCGGCAGCCAGTCGTCGCGTCCCGGTGCCTCCGCCGCGACGATCGTGCATCCGGCGCGCAGGGCGGCCGCGCAGGCGCCGGCGAGCGCCTCGGTCCCGGGACCCGGCGGAACGGCGAGGCTCAGGTTGATGTACTCGCAACCGGCGGACGCCGCCCGCAGGATGCCGCGCGCGACCAGCGACGGGTAGGTCGCGAGCGACGCGTCGAACACGCGCACGGCGTACAGCCGCGCGTGCGGCAGCCCCTCGCGCAGCACCCCGGCGACCGCGGTGCCGTGGCCGCACGCGTCGCGCCAGTCGTCGCCCTCGCGCAGCGAGCCGTCCTCCGCGACGAACATCGCGCAGCCGTCGACGTGGCCGCGGACGTGCGAGTGCCAGGCGTTCACGCCGGTGTCGACGAGACCGATCGACGGCACCACGTCAGGCCGCCTTCGCCGCGGCCGGTTCGTGGAAGCAGCCGTCGCGCAGCAGCAGGACCCGGTCCGCCTCGTCGAGCCCGACGCTGCGATGCGAGATGACGAGCGCGGCGCAGCGGGGGAACGCCCGCCACAGCGCGGCGCGAACCGCGCGCTCGGTGTCGACGTCGAGCGCCGAGAACGCCTCGTCGAGCACGAGGATGCGCGGCGCGCGCAGGAACAGCCGGGCGAGCCCGAGCCGCTGCCGCTGGCCGTCCGAGAGCGCGAGCCCGCGCCCGCCGATCACGGTGGCGTACCCCTGCGGGAGCGCGGCGACGAACGCGTGCGCCTGCGCGAGCCGCGCCGCGCGCTCGAGCGCCGCGTCGGTGGCGTCCGGGGCGACGTAGCGGAGGTTGTCGGCGACGCTCGCGTGCAGCAGGAACGGCTCCGCGCCGGCGTAGCCGAGCACGGAGCCGTCGCCGCCCGCCGGGCGTCCCTCGACCAGCACCTCGCCCGCCTGCGGCGTGCGCAGCGCGAAGAGGAGCTGCACCAGCGTCGACTTGCCCGCGCCGGACGTGCCGACCAGCGCCACGTGCTCCCCCGCGGCGATCGCGAGGTCCACGCGGTCGAACACCGGCGCCTTGTGCGGATAGGCGAACGTGACGCCGCGCAGCTCGACCGCGGGCGCGCCGGCGCGCGGTGCTGCGCAGGGCGGCGCCGGCGGCGCCGCGTCGTCCCGCAGCACCTCGGCGATGCGCGCGATGGCGACGCGCGCCTGCTGCCGCTGGCGCAGCAAAGCGAGCAGCCCCTGCGCAGGCGCGAACAGCCGGCCCTGGTAGAGCACGAACGCGACGAAGGTGCCCAGCGTGATCGCGCCCGCCTCGAGCAGCGCGCCGCCGGCGACGTAGATCCACGCGAGCGCCGCCGTGAGCGCGAGCGCGGGACCGCCGGAGGCGAGGGCGTCGAGGCCCTGGAAGCCGACGACCTCGCGGCGCAGCCGCCGGTTCGCCTCGGCCAACCGGGCTCCCTCCTCCCGAGCGGTGCCGTGCAGGCGGATCGCGCGCAGCGCGCCGATGCGCTCCGACAGGAAGTGCGCGAGGTCGGCCATCGCGTCGCGGACGAGGCGCGTGCGCGACTCCACCGCGCCGCGGAACGCCGCCGTCGCGAGCAGCGCCGCGCCCACGCCGACGAAGCTCCACAGCGCGAGCGTCGGCGACAGCGCGAAGGTGATCGCCGCCGCGACCGCGAGGAACAGCACGTGCTGCGCGGCGCCGAGCAGGCCGCCGACCAGCAGCGCCTCGACGCGCGGCAGGTCGGTGCCGAAGCGCGTGAGCAGGTCGCCGTGCCGGAACGTCTCGATCTCGTGCAGCGGCGCGGCGGTGCAGCGCGCGAACAGCCGCTCGCGCAGGCTGGCGAGCAGGTCCGCGGACAGCGCGGCGTGCACGCGGCCGGCGACCGCGCCGAGCGCGAGGTCGGCGACCGCGATGCCGACCAGCGCCGCGGCGATCCACGGGATCGCCGCGAAGTTGTGCCGCTGCACGACCGCGTCGACGAACGCCTTGCCGATCAGCGGCATGGCGAGCGAGGCGGCGGCGCCGGCCAGGCCGAGGACGAACAGCGCCGCCAGCGCGCGGCCGTGGCCGCGCAGGTGGCGCACGAACGGACGCAGCTCGGTCAGCACGGGGTCGCCGCGCCGGCGGCGGCGATCGGCACCACGCGGCGCGGCGGCCGCGGGGGCGGAAGGCGGTCGGCCCAGACGTCGGGGTAGTAGCACAGGTGTGCGCCTGCGCACAGCTGCGCGGCGCCGCGTTCGGCGACGACCGCGTCGCGGATCGCCTCCCGCGTCCCGCCGCGCGCGGCGACGTCGAGCGCCAGCGCGGCGAGCCGAACGGAGGCGACCTTGCGCGCGAGCGGCGCCTCGCGGCCGACGACCTTGAGGCTGGCTACGCCCATCGCCGCGAGCCGCGGCAGCGCGCACAGCCCGCACGGCCCGAGCGTGTAGCCGCGGCTCTGCCGCGAGCCGCAGTTGTCCAGCGTCCATCGCCAGAACGCGTAGCGCTCGTCGAGCCGCGTCGCGCCCTCGCCGAGGCGGTCGTCCATGCAGAACGGGCGGAACGCGTGCGTCGTCGAGCACGTCCCCTCCTCGAACGCGCAGCCATCGTTCAGCGCGAACACCTCGCGCTCGACGCCCGGCACGGCCGTGGCCTCGATCTCCGCGAGCGTCATGTGCCGCGGCAGGACGATGCGCGTCACGCCGAGCCTGCGCCAGAACGCCGCGGCGCCCGCGTTGCGGCAGGTCGCCAGGCTCGACAGGTGGACGCGCGCGGCGAGCCCGGCGTCGCGGAGCGCGAGGACGAGCTCCAGCTCGGCGACGATCAGGCCGGCGACGCCCGCGTCGACCAGTTGCCGCGCGAAGTCGACGAGCATCGGCAGCGCGCCTGCGGGGTAGGAGGTCGCGTTCAGCGTGGCGTGGACCGGGCGCGCGCCGGCGCGCGCGACGATGCGCGCGAGGTCGTCGAGCCCCGGCACGCTGGCCGTCGCGGTGCTGCGCCGGTGCACGGCGGCGCTGCCGAAGGCGGCACCCCAGCCGGGCGGCAGCACGCCGCAGTAGAACTCGCCGGCGCCGGCGTCGGCGAGCGGGCGCACCTCGTCGGAGTGCCGCAGCGGCGCGAGGATCCTCATGGCGCGGCGTGCGCGTGGACGACGATGCGCTCGGCGCGCGGCAGCCAGTCGCGCGCGGCCTCGACCGGCAGCTCGTAGAACACGGTGTTGCCGGCGCGCCAGTGGGGCAGCGCGGAATCGGCGCGCGGCGCGGCCTGCGGGCGGCCGCGGCACGGCGCGGGGCACGGCGCGGCGAAGGCCTTCGCGAAGCCCCCGCCGTCCGGATACAGCGCCGCCTTGAGCGGGCAGCCGCGGCCCGACGCGGCGTAGGTGAACGGCACGTGCAGCGCGCGCGCGAGCGCGTCCTCGCCGCCGGCCTGCAGGCCGTCGCCGAGGAAGCCGCCCTCCAGGTCGGCGTCGCTCTCCAGCGCCGCGACGCCGAGCGCGCGCAGGTGCGCACGCACGCGCGCGTAACGCGACACGTCGTGCGTGGCGGGGCCCTGCGGCGCGTCGCGGTACGCGCGCGGATCGCGCAGCGACCGGTTGAGCAGCCGTCCGGCCCGGCGCGGCCACGACGGGTGGCGGTCGAGCAGCAGTTCGAGCACCCCCCAGTCGTTGAAGACGACGTCCGGCCGCCAGCCGCCGGCGCCGAGCGCGTCGAGGAGTGCCGCCGTGCGGGCGAGGCCCGCGGGCGACACGAGCGGGGTCATCAGGGTCGCCGCCAGCCCCTCGTCGCGCGCGCGGGCGCAGAACGCCCCGGCCTCGTCCGCATCGGGCAGCCGGTCCTCGCAGAACTCGGCGCCGAAGTAGAGCGCGGCCTTCGGACCCTCGGGCATCAGGTCGCGCCACGCCGGCGGCACGAGCGCCTGCGGGTCGGTCAGCGGGTCGGCGGGGCTTGCGAGCCGCAGCCCGTACTCGGCGGCCATCGCGTCACTTCGGCAGGCGGCGCAGGTCCATGCCGTCGGAGGCCATCTGCAGCACCTTGAGCGGCTTGAGCGTCCGCGCGTCGTAGACCGTCAGCGTCGAGCCCCCGCCGGCGACGTAGACCTTGCGCCCGTCGGAGGACACGTTCACGCCGTAGCTCGTGCCCTCGGCCACGGGCACGGACCGCGCGTAGGTCTTCCGCGCGAGGTCGATGACCGTGAGCTCGTCCATCACGGCGTAGGCGAGCTTGCGGTCCGGCGCCAGCACCACGGAGTAGGCCATCACCGGATCGCCGCGGAGCGGCAGGTCGTCGATCGCGCCGCTCTTCTGGTCGACGATCAGCAGGCCCATGTGGGTGGCGGTGTAGTAGTTCATGCTCGCCACGCCGCCGTTGTCGAACGTGTAGTCCCAGAACGGCAGGATGTTCATGCCGCGCCCGGCGAGCGGCCGCGTCGCGACGACGGCGAGCTCGGGCTGCGTCGTGTCGATCGTGTACAGCGCCTGGCCGAACGCGTAGAGCTGCGCGCCGCCGCGCACGGCGACGAGGTGCGCCACGCCCCACGGCACCTCGACGCTGCGCAGGATCTTCCCGGTGGCGAGGTCGAACTGCGCGACGACCGGCCTGCCGACGATCGCCTCGCCCTTGTCGGCGCGGCGCGACATCATCGCGCCGTAGGCGCTCGTGCCGTCGGCGGCGAGCGCGAAGCCGAACATGAAGCGCTCCCAGCCGTCGGAGGCGAGGTCGATCGAGGCGACGACCCGGTTCGTGGCGAGGTCCACCTTGTGCACGTGGCGCCGGTTCGCGGCGACGTACATGAACTTCCGGTCGGGCGTGACGTCGACCTCGCGCACGGCGCCCTTGATCGGGATGTCGGCGACAATCGTGTCCGCGTCGCCGTCGACCACCTGGACGACGCCGTAGCCGAGGTAGTAGAAGCGGTCGCCGGCCGCGGCGGGCAGCGCGTGCGCCGCGGCGAGCAGCGCGAGGGCGGCGAGGACGATGCGCATCGCGTGGCTCCTAGCGGAATGTAACTTCCAAGTCGCGAGTGCCTGACGGGCGATTCGCGCCGATCGCATTGTTGGCGGACCTCGCAAGGGGAAGCGCCCTTGCTTCGGTTCGCCGTCGCGCGCTCGACGCGAATCGCCGCGTCAGGTCACCGGTTTCCGATGCGTCGCGTTTCGTCATCCTCGCTCCCGCCTTGACTGTTACCGCCCACTAGTCGTACTTGAGGTTGCGCCAGTCGCGCGCGACGTTGGGGCACTGCTCGTCGAACTCGCGGTGGTTCGTGAGGCCGTCGGGCATCTGCGCGGGCCACCAGCAGTCGCCGACGCAGCCGTGGAAGTCGCGCGCCGACGCCTGGCAGTTGCCGACCGGGTAGGTCGGGCGCGGGTTCGTCTCCCATCCGGTGTCGAAGATCGTCGTGCAGCCCTGCGGCACCTTGCGGTCGGTGAGCGCCTGCGCGGTCGGCTGCTCGCCGTCGGCGAGCCGCTCGATCGCCCGCGCCTTCTCGTTCAGGGCCTGGATCGCCTTCTTCCTCATCGTGGTGCTCCGCTGGAGTGAGGTCAGCCGCGCGCGCGGCGGTCGATGAACGCGAGCACCGGGCCGTCGCGCCGCAGGCCTGCGTAGGCGGCGAGGCCCAGCGCGGTCCAGCGCCGGACGAACTCGCAGCTCCCGCCCCGCGGCAGGCGCAGCGCGTGCTCGCGCAGCCGGTTGTCGTGGTGGCAGCCGCCGGCGCACAGGCTGCGCACCCAGCAGGCCGCGCAGTCCCCGGCGCGCACGCGCGCCTCGCCGTCCAGGTAGTCGCGCAGCCTCGCGTGGTCGATCCCGGTGTCGAGGTCGCCGACGCGCAGCGCGTCGTCGCCGGCGAAGCGGTGGCAGGGGTAGTACGTGCCGTCGGCGTCCATCGCGAGGTAGCCGAGGCCGGCCCCGCAGGGCACGTCGCGCACGTCGCCGGCGTGCAGCTTCGCGCACAAATCGAGCAGGTTGGAGAACGGCAGCACGCGACCGCGCGCAGCCTCCGCGGCGAAGCGCCCGGCGAGCGCTGCGAAGCCTGCGATCAGCGCCTCGTCCTGCGCGGGTGTGGGCAGCAGGTCGGCGCTCACGGGGCTGGCCGGCGCGATGCCGACCTCGAGGAAGCCGCGCGCGACCAGGTGGTCGAACACCTCCGGAACCCGGTGCCACTGCGCGGGGACGAGCGTCACGCGCGCCGCGGGCGCGCGACCCGTGCGCGCGACCAGGCGCTCCACGCCGGCGACCACGTCGGCGTAGCTGTCGCCGCCGCCGGCGTGCCGGCGGTTGGCGTCGTGCACGTCGGGCGGACCGTCGATGCTCACCGACACGCCGATTTGGTGCTCGGCGACGAACGCGAGGGCCTCGTCGGTGAAGCGCGTGCCGTTCGTCGTCATCGACACGACGAGCCGCTTGCCGCGCGCCCGCGCCGCGGACGCGGCCGCCTCGACGGCGGCGCGCAGCGCCGGCAGGTTGAGCAGCGGCTCGCCGCCGAACAGCACCAGCGTCACCGTCGCGCGCTCGCCGCTGCCCTCGACCAGTTGCCGCGCGGCGCGCGCGGCGAGCGCGGGGCGCATCGCGCGCGCCGGCCCGCCGTACGAGCCGCCGCCCGCGTAGCAGTACGTGCAGCGCAGGTTGCAGGCCTGCGCTGCCTCGAGCACCAGCGTGCCGACCGGGATCGCGGCCGGATCGGGTCGCGGCGGCGGGACGCGCCGTGCGTGCGCCGGGCGCAGCACGCGGCGCCGCGCGAGGGCCGCGAGCACCTCGCGGTCGTCGCCTGGCACTTCGTCCAGCACGATCGCCTCGCGGCCGCGCCAGCGCCCGATCGCAGCGCGGGTGTCGTCGTCGATGGCGAACAGGCTCGCCTGCTCGGCGTCGAACAGCAGCGCGCCGTCCGGGGCGTCGAACAGCCGGAGGTCGGCCCAGTGCAGCGCAGCGCTCACCGCAGCCTCGCGATGTAGTCGGGCACGGTCACGATCAGCTCCGCGCTCGCCTCGTGCGTGCGCTCGCCGCGCCGGTAGCGCGCCAGCACCTTCACCAGGCCGCTGTTCTCGCCCTGGTAGGCGCGGCGCGGGTTGGGGGCGTAGTCGACGTGCGGCACGTAGCTTCCGTTGGGCGCGATCGTGCCCAGCCACGTGAGGTCGTCGTCGCCGGGCCGGGTCGTGGCTTCCGCGAGCCGGAACGTCGCCGCGACCGGGCCCAGCGCGACCGGCTTCGCGCCGCGCCGCGCCGGCTTCGCGTAGGCGATCGCCTCGAACTGCACGCCCTCCGCCGGGTAGTGCGTCCCGCCGGACATCCGCGCGCGCCCGAGCGGCGGCACGACGGCGATGTGATCGATCGCCGGGGCGAGCGTGACGGTCCCCGCGTCCAGGCCCCTCAGCGTCAGCGCCGCCGTGGCGAGGTGCGCGGCGCTGCTGGTCACGACCAGCTCGACGGCCGTGGGCGCCACGCGCCGCGCGGCGTGCACGCGGACCGGCGCGCCGGCGAAGCGCACGTCCGCCGCCGTGACGTCCGGCAGGTCGACGCCCTCGACGGTGAGCCGCGTGCGCTCGCCGGTCACGAGGAAGGCCGGCCACACGCGCGCGACCTGCGGCGTGCCGGACGCGCGCAGCCACGTCGATCGCGACGTGCGGAAGTCCGGCGCGGGCCGGTGCCACTCGCCGCCGATGCGCCCGCCGTCGACGACGAAGGCGCCGCGCGTGTCGACGCCGTCGTTGCGGGTGCGCGTGCGCAGCGCGTGGCCGCCGTAGAGCGTCGCCTCGCCGGCGAAGGACTCGCTCATGCCGTCGGCGTGCGCGGCGTGGCCGTCGATCTTCCACTCGCCGTTGCCGGCGTCGGCGAGCCGCACCTCGCCGCGCCACGGACCGCGTCCCGGCGCGTAGCCGAACACGGCCCACGTTCCCGCGAGGTCGGGACGCGGCGCCTGCCACGCCGACCCGTAGGGCAGCTTGCGCGCGAAGTGCGCGAGCGCCGCTTCCGCCTCCTCGACCCAGCGCATCTCGCGCATCTGGAACACGACGGTGGGCACGATGTAGAGGTGGAAGTCGGCGAGCTTCGCCCACGCCTGCGGCGTCATCCGGTACGAGAGGATCTTGCCGGCCGTGTGGCAGCGCACGCACGCCGCGTAGGCCTTCGCCTCAGCCTCGTCCGCGGGCGCCTCGACGACCTGCGCGTTGTGCCACAGCGACAGGTAGGCGACCGCGCGCTGCTCGTCGGGCGCGAGGATCTGCGTGGCCGAGAGCTCCTTCAGCAGCCGGTCCATCTCGCCGGCGCCCAGCGGCATGCCGTGCAGGCGCCGCATGCGGTCGACGATCACCGTCCACTCCTCGGGCGTCGTGCGCATGTCCTCCACGCGCGGGATGCGGCCGTCGGCCGCGGGCTCGTGGCAGCCGGCGCACTTGCGCCGGACCAGCGAGTCGCGGTCGAAGGCGTGCGCGCCGCCGGCGGCCGCGGCCAGCGCGAGCGTGACGAGGGCGAGGCGGCGTCGCATGGTCGCCTCCTACACCGCCATCATCACCGACTTCGTCTCGGTGAACAGGTCGATCGCGGCGCGTCCCATCTCCCGGCCGATGCCGGACTGCTTGTAGCCGCCGAACGGCAGGCTGGCGTCGAGCATGCTGTGGCAGTTGACCCAGACCGTGCCCGCCTTGATCCGCGGGATCGTGCGGTGCACGCGCGCCAGGTCGTTCGACCAGATCGACGCGCCGAGCCCGTACGCGGTGTCGTTGGCCAGCCGCACCGCCTCGTCGACGTCGTCGAAGGGCAGCGCCACGACGACCGGGCCGAAGATCTCCTCCTGCACGACCCTCATGTCCTGCCGGGCGTCGACCAGCACCGTCGGCTGCACGAAGTAGCCGCGCTCGCCCGCGCGGCCGCCGCCGGCCGCCGCCCTCGCGCCCTGCGCGAGCCCGCTGGCGATGTAGCCGCAGACGCGGTCGCGCTGCGTCTCCGACACGAGGGGTCCGAGCTCGCTCGACGGGTCGAGGCCGGGCCCGAGCTTCATCTTCGAGGCGATGCCCGCGAGGTCGGCGACGACGCGGTCGAACAGCCTGCGCTGCACGTACAGGCGCGAGCCCGCGGTGCACACCTGTCCCTGGTTGAAGAAGATCGCCTGCGCCGCGCCGGCGGCCGCCTGCGCGGGGTCGGCGTCGTCGAGCACGATCACCGGCGACTTGCCGCCGAGCTCCAGCGACACGCGCGTCATGTTGTCGACGGCGGCGCGCTGCACCAGCTTGCCGACGGCGGTGGAGCCGGTGAAGGCGATCTTGCTCACGCCCGCGTGCGCCGCGAGGGCCGCGCCGGCGGTCTCGCCGAGACCGGTGACGACGTTGACCACGCCCGGCGGGATGCCGGCCTCCAGCACCAGCTCGGCGAGGCGCAGCGCGGTCAGCGGCGTTTCCTCGGCGGGCTTCAGCACGACCGTGCAGCCGGCGGCGAGCGCCGGGCCGAGCTTCCACGCGGCCATCAGCAGCGGGAAGTTCCACGGGATGATCGCCCCGACCACGCCGACGGGCTCGCGCCGCGTCCACGCGAAGAACTTCGCCTGCGGGATGAACGGCACCGAGACGTCGTGCGTCGTGCCCTCGATCTTCGTCGCCCAGCCGGCCATGTAGCGCAGGAAGTCGACCGCCATCGCCATGTCGACGTGGCGCGCGAGCATGACCGACTTGCCGTTGTCGAGCGACTCGATCTCGGCGAGCTCCTGCGCGTGCGCCTCGACGAGGTCGGCGAGCTTGAGCAGAAGCCGCTCGCGCTGCACTGGCGGGAGCGCCGGCCACGGCCCCTCGTCGAAGGCGGCGCGCGCCGCCTGCACCGCACGGTCGACGTCGGCGGCGGCGCCGGCCGGGACCGCGGCGATCACCGCGCCGTCGGCGGGATTGCGCACGTCGAGCGTCGCGCCGTCCGCGGCCCCGACCCAGTCGGCGCCGATCAGCATGCGCCGGGGCGCAGCCAGGAAGGCCTGCGCGGCGGCGCCGATCAGGTGGCTCGTGTTCATGTCCATGGTGTCCTCGTGCGGGGAGGGGTCAGGGCGCGGCCATCGGCCGCGTGGCGATGCCGGCGAGGCCGGCGACGACGAGCTGCCCGCCGGGTCCGGGCGCGACGGCGGCGAGCGTCTGGCGGTCGGGCAGGATCGTGGTGCGGAAGCTCCGCGCGCCGTCGCGGCTGACGGCGACGGCGCCGCCGAGGCCGGCCAGCACGATCGTCCCGTCGGCGAGCTGCATCGCGGAGGTGAACGACTGCGTGGTGCCGGTGGGGACGTCGGTCCACGTCCGGCCGAGGTCGGCCGAGCGCAACGCGTGGCCGCGCATGCCGTGCACGAGCACCGCGCCGTCCTGCAGCGCGAGCCCGCCCCACAGCGAGCCGTCGTACGGCGTGCGCAGCACCGTCCACGTGGCGCCGCCGTCCGCCGAGCGGAACACGGTGCCGGCCTCGGCGGCGACGAACAGGGTGCCGCCGGGCCCGGCGAACACGGCGTTGAGGTGGCGGTCGTGGTCGTCGCCCGCGCCCAGCGTCACCGGCGCCCACGTGCGCCCGCCGTCGGCGGTGGCGAGCGCGAAGCCGAACGCGCCCACGGCGAGCCCGCGCTGCGCGCTGCCGAACCACACCGACAGCAGCACGTTGTCGGCGCCGGCGTCGTGCAGGCGCGTCCACGTCTCGCCGCCGTCGGCCGTGGCGAGCACGGTGCCGCCGTGCCCGACCGCGTAGCCGCGCTGCGCGTCGACGAACGCCACCGACGTCAGCATCTGCCGCGTGGCCACCGCCTGCGCCTGCCGCCACGAGCGGCCGTCGTCGTCGGACAGCACGACGACGCCGAAGTCGCCGACCGCGACCAGCCGCGCGCCGGCGCGCGCGATCGACAGCAGCGGCGCCTTCGCGGCCAGCGGCGCGCGGAACGCGCTCTCGTGGCCGGGCGCCGCGGCGGGGACCGCGTGGCCGGCCGCGGCCGCGAGCGCGAGCAGCAACCCGGCCGTGCGCAGGGCGGCGATCACTCGGACCCCCCGCCGGCGGAGGCGGCGCGCCGCGCGAACGCCTGCGCCCGCGCCGCCTCGCAGTCGTCGTCGGCGATGCCGAGCTGCCCGGCGAGGCGGTTCAGCAGCGCCTCCTCGAGCGGGGCGAGCCGCCCGTCGGCGTAGACCACCTCCCAGAGCATCGCGACGATCTCCGCGCGCTCCTTCGGCGCGAAGCCCTCGCGCACGGCGTGCGCGAAGATCCAGTCCTCGAGCGCCGCGTCGAGCTCGCGCTTGGCCGTGGCGGCGAGGCGCGCGGCGGTGTCCGCGTCGAGGCCGAAGTGCCCGGCCGCGATGCGCTCGACGGTGGCGAGCTCCTCGGGTCCGAGCCGCCGGTCGCTCTGCGCGAGCTCGATGGCGAGCGCGACGACGGCGAGCTGCTCGCGCGGGAACGGCGCGCCCACGGTGTCGGCCGTGGGGGCGGGCGGGGCGGCGAGCAGCGCGCGCAGGCGGTCGAGCACGGCGTCCCCGTCAGTGCGACAGCAGCGGCGCGCGCACGGGCCGCCGCCGCGGGATCGCGAGGTCGATCATCACCGCGAGCGCCGGCAGCAGCGTGATCGCCATCAGCATGTTGATCATGAACATGAACGTGAGCAGCAGTCCCATGTCGGCCTGGAACTTCAGCTCGGAGAACGACCAGGTGGCCACGCCGACCGACAGCGTGATCGCGGTGAAGATCGTCGCGATGCCGGTCTCGCGCAACGCCTGCTTGAACGCCACGACGATGTCGACGCCCTGCGCGAGGTGCAGCTGCAGGCGGTTGTAGATGTAGAAGGCGTAATCGACGCCGATGCCCACGGCCAGCACCATCACCGGCAGCGTGGCGACGGTGAGGCCGATGTCGAGCGCCTTCATGAACCAGTAGCCCAGCAGCGTGGCGAGCGTGAGCGGCAGGCAGCAGGCGAGCATCGCCCGCCAGTCGCGGTAGGTGAGCATCACCAGCGCGACGATCGTCGCGTAGACGTAGAGCATCATCGGAAGCTCGGTGGTCTCGAGCACGTCGTTGGTCGCCGCCTGCACGCCCACGTTGCCGCTGGCCAGCCGCACCGTGACGCCGTCGTGCGCGTGCGCGGCGCGGAAGCGCTCGACCGCGCCGGTGACGGCCTTGACCGTCGTGGCCTTGTGGTCGGACAGGTACAGGTGCACCGGCATGACCGTGCACCCGGGGTTGTAGAGCCCGCTGCCCTCGGGCGCGAGGCCGACGGCGTTGGCGAGCGACTTGGGGTCGCGCGGCAGCGCCGCCCACTTGGGGTTGCCCTCGTTGAACCCGGCGAACGCCTGCTTGGCGAGCCACGCGGCCGACGCGACGGACACGACGCCGGGCACGTTGGCCATCTGCCAGCCGAACTGGTCGAGGAACGCCATCACGCCGTGGTCGTAGCAGGCCTCCTTCGGCGTCTCGACGACGACCGACAGCACGTCGAGGCCGAGGTCGAAGCGCTCGACGATCCGCCTCGCGTCCTGGTTGTAGCGCGCGTCGGCGCGCAGCTCCGCCGCGCCCGGCTGCAGGTGGCCGATGTGCCGGCCCTGGCTCTGCCACCACGCCAGCGCGAACAGCGCGACGCAGCCCAGCGTGCCGAGGGCCGCGAAGCGCGGCTCGGCGATGCGGCCGAGCGCGCCCATCCAGCGCCCGCGCCGCTCGCGCAGCGCGTTGACGCGCGCTACGTAGGCGTCGTCGAAGCGCAGGTAGGACGCCGCGACCGGCAGCATGACCAGGTTGGTGACGATCTTGTAGGCGACGCCGATCGCCGCGGCGACGGCGAGTTCCCGGATCATCGGGATCGGGATCAGCACGAGCGTCGCGAAGCCCACGAACGCCGTCACCAGCGCCATCGTCCCCGGGATCAGCAGGCCCGAGAAGCTGCGGCGCGCGGCCGTCATCGTGTCGACGCCGGAGCAGACCTCCTTGGCGATGTAGTTGATCTGCTGCACGCCGTGCGAGACGCCGATCGCGAACACCAGGAACGGCACCAGCACCGCGAGCGGGTCCAGCCCGTAGCCCATCAGCTTCAGCGTGCCGAACTGCCAGACGACCGACACCAGCGAGCAGCCCAGCGTCAGCGCGGTCAGCGCCCACGAGCGCGAGTAGATCCACACCGACAGCGCCGTCAGCGCGAAGGCGAGCACGAAGAAGCGCAGCACGCCCTTGGCGCCGTCGGCAATGTCGCCGATCTGCTTGGCAAAGCCGATGATCTGGACCTCGAAGCGCGCGTCCTCGTGCCGGCCGCGCACCTCCTCCTCGAGGCGCCGCGCGAGGTCGAGGTAGTCGAGCGGCGCCCGGGTCGCCGGGTCGCTGTCCAGCAGGTCGGCGACGACCATCGCGCCCGAGTTGTCGTTGGCCACGAGCTGGCCCACGTAGCCGCCGACGATAGCGTTGTGGCGGATCCTCGCGATCTTCTGCTCGTCGAGGGTGTCCGGCGTGATGTCGCCGCCGATCACGTCCTCCGACTCGAAGCCCTCCTCGGTGATCTCCAGCACGCGCGTGGTGGGCGTCCACAGCGAGCTCACGGTGCGCCGGTCCACGCCCGGCAGGAACATCACTGCCTGCGTCACGTCGTTCAGCTTGCGCAGGAACGCCGCGTTCCAGACGTCCCCGCTGCGCGCTCCGACGACCACCATCACCCGGTTGGCGCCGAACACCTGGTCGCGGTACTGGTAGAACGTGCGGATGTACTCGTGGGCCTGCGGCAGCTGCTTGTCGAAGCCCGCGGACATGCGCAGCTGCCCGGCGAACGCGCCCATCACCACCGTGACGAGCGCGAGCGACGCCAGCACCAGCGCGCGGCGGGCGAACAGCGCCGCCTCGAGGCGGGCGACGAGCCGGGCGAGCATCGCGCGCGTCGGGCGGGGCCGTCAGAACGAGTACGACACGTTGAACGACACGTAGTCGCGGTCGCGCATGATGTTGTTGGTGCCGCCCCCGCCGAAGAAGGTGTAGGCGAGCTGCGCGCGCCACCGGTTCAGGTACTCGAAGTTGAGCGACGGCGTGACGGCGAGCCGGCCCTCGACGAAGGGGACCGTGTTCGGGCTCGTGCCGCTGAAGTCGTACGCCACGTCGATCTGCGGCGTCACGTTCACCGGCGTGCCGAAGGCGTGCGGGTAGACGAGGCCGAGCGACGCCACGGCGCCGGTCGACAGCCTCGTCGGCAGCTCGTAGTTCGGCAGCAGCACCGGGTAGGCGCCCGAGCGGTCGAGGTCCGGGTACCAGGCGGCGGCGAACTCCGCGAGCAGCGTGCCTTCGGCCGCGCCGGTCGCCCGCAGCAGCCAGCCGAGGTCGCCGCTCGGCCCGAGCAGGTAGATCGCGGTCAGGTGCGCCTGCCACTTCTTCTCCTCGACGTAGCCGCTGTAGCGCCCGGGCGCGCAGAACGCGCAGTAGCGGCCGTCGAGCGGCACCGTCGGGTCGATGCCCACGCCGTCGCGCGGCCGGTACGAGAGCTCGGCGCCGACGGCCCAGTCGCCGAGCGTGCCGTTGACCGACACGCCGAACAGGTCGCGGTTCTTGCCGTACTCGAGGTAGTAGCCGAGCCCGAACGGGTTCTCGGTGATCGTCGGGTCGTTCTCGAACGCGATGAACGGCACGCGGTCGTTGTAGCGGATGTAGTAGAAGCCCCACTCGGTGCTCCACCCGTCCGGCTTCCAGCGCAGCGCCAGCCCGCCCTGATTGGCGTGCGGCGCCTTCTGCGTCGGCAGCGCCGGCACCACCGTCTGCGCGGCGCGCAGGTCGTCGAGCGTGAAGCGCTGCCCGGCGGGGATGATCGCGCCGTTGCTGACCGTGCCCGGGTCGCCCACGGTCCCCGGGGGCGCGTCGAGGACCGAGCTCGGGATGAACGCCGACATCTGGCCGTTGCCGATCACGTCGCCGACCGAGAACGGCGTGCCGACCGGGTCGAAGCGGAACGGCACCTGCCGGAACTGCCAGAAGCCCTCGACGCTCACGTTGCTGGCCACGCCGAGGTTGAACGACGCCATCGGCACCGGCCGGAACAGCTCCTTGAGCTGCATGCCCGGCTTGCGCGCCCGCGTGAGGTCGATGGAGTTGATGATGTTGACCCCGCCGTAGATGAAGATGTCCTCGCCCCAGGACAGCACCTGGTTGCCGATCCTCACCTTGCCCGGCATGCCGCCGACCTCGAAGTCCTTCGCGACCCAGAGGTCGAGCAGCGTGACGTCGCGCGCGGCCACGCGCTTCGCGCCGTCGGCGAGCGGCGTGCGCTCGGTGTCGTCGACGGCGCCGTCGTAGAGCCAGCTGAAGCGGCCGAGCGCGCTCCAGCCGTCGGCGAAGCGCAGCGACAGCTCGTGCGTGCCCTTGACCGCCGCGGAGATCAGCTGGTGCTTGCGGTAGTTGAGGTTGCCGTTGTCCGACTGCAGGTAGTTGAAGTCGGGGTTCGACGTCCAGCCGAAGCCGGGCCCGTTGACGAGCTCGCCGAGCGCGCCTTCGGTGGCGGCGCAGCCGCCGTTGTCGTTGCCGACGATCCGGCAGTTCGTCCCCTGCATGCGCCACTGCATGCCGAAGCTGATCGTCGAGTCGAAGCTCCCCTTCACCCAGCCGGTCTCGAAGGTCTCGGCGCCGGCGGCCGTGGCGGCCGCGGCGAGCGCGGCGCCGATGGCGAGGGCCAGTGCGCGGCGCGCGGCACGCGGCGCGAGTGCGGACCGTCCGTTCATGCTTGTCTCCCCCCTGGTGGTGTGGTGCGCGAACGGACCCTAGCGCTCGCCGACGCGGCGCAGCTCGTCCGGGTTGAACTTCTTCGGGTCGATGCGGCCGTCGCGGCCGGCGAGCCAGTCGGTCTCCGGCTGCTCCTGCGTCGCGTTCTCGGCGATGTAGCGGCCCACCGACAGGTCGTAGGAGACGAACTCCTGGCCGACGCACGCCGGGATCTCCGGCGCCGGGTAGACGCTCGACTCCTGCACGCGCCACAGCTTGCCCTGCGCGTCGTAGAGGTCGGCGACGACGATCGCCCAGCTGTCCTCGTCGAGGTAGAACACGCGCTTCGCGATCTGGTGGCGCATGCCCTGCTTGACCGTCGCCTCGACCTTCCAGACGCGGTGCAGCTCGTAGCGGACGAGGTCGCGGTTGACGAAGTCGCCGAGGTAGACGTCCTTGTACTTGCGGCTCTTGTCGATCAGCCTGAAGCTGTTGTAGGGGATCAGCATCTCCTGCTTGCCGACGAGCTTCCAGTCGTAGCGGTCCATCGCGCCCGCGTACATCGGGTACTGGTCGACGGTCTCCAGGTTCTCGTAGCCGGGGACCGGGTTGTCGTAGGCGAAGGTCGGCGCGCGGCGCGTGCGGCGCTGGCCGGGGAAGTACAGCCACGCGTCCGACGGGTCGTTGAAGAACCAGTGCGCGAGGATCAGCTCGCCGGCGCGCGCGGACGGCGACAGCACGGCGTTGAGCAGCTTCATCTCCACGCCGCCGACGTCCTCGACGCCCTTGTTCTTCGGCGAGTGGAACGGCACCCACGCCCACTGCTGCTGCACCAGCGGCGTGAAGTCGCCGCTGCGGTTGCTGAAAATCGTCGCGTACTGCTCGATGCGCCCCTCGCCCATGTAGCGGACCTTGTGGTTCCACACGGCCTCGGCGCCGCTCTTCGGGATCGGGAACAGGACCGCGGCGCCGACGCCCTTCTCCAGCCCCCAGCCGTTGGCGGCGAGGCGCGCCTCGCGCGCGTTGGTCTTCGTGCGCTCGTAGACGAAGTCCGGGAAGCCGCAGCTGCGCCGCGTCGGATAGACGTCCATCCGGTAGCCCTTGAGCTGCTTCACCAGCGCCTGCTGGCCCTCGGAGAGCACGGCCTTGTGCTTCTCGACGTTGCCGGCGTCGATCGAGTACAGCGGCTTGTCGGCGGCGAAGGGGTCGACGCGCTTCTGGCCGGCCTTCCATCCCGGCGGCGGGGCGGTCACGCCGCCCGTCCATTCGGGGATCGTGCCGTCCTTGTTGCCGGCGCGCTCGGCGCCGACCGGCGTGAGCGACCTGCCGAGCTGCGCCGCCTCCTGCTCGCCGACCGCGGCGACGGCCGGCGGCGCGAGCAGCGCGGCGAGCCACAGCGCGAGCGCGCCGCGGCGCGCGATCGATGTTGCGTAGCGTTCCATCGTGGTCCTCCCCCGGGATCGTTGCGAGCTCGCGCTCGCGTGCATCGCGTCGGCGGATTCTTGGCCCGCCGCGCGTCGCGCCGTGATCCCAAAACGGCAACTCGCGCGGAACGTTCTTAGGACAGATCAAGGAAACGGGGCATCGGCGGCGCGACCGTACGCGTTCGCGGCGAAGCGACGGTGCGCGAACGCCGTCCCCGCGAGGAGGAGCGTCGACGTGCGACTTCGACGTGCGGCCTGATGGCCGCGCGCGCACCGGTCCCGGGACCCGACAGCGTGCAGGACGGCGCCGTCGCGCCGTGCTCGGTCACGCGCGTCACCAGCGCGGACGTCGAGGAGCAGGCCGCCAGCCTGCGCGACTGGGACCAGGTCTACGAGCAGATCACGCCCGGCCGCTTCGTGGGCCTGCTGCAGGCGACGGGCTTCGGCGCCGTGCAGCTGTTCCGCGAGGCGACCAACCAGGCGATCCACGAGGCCGGCTCGCCGCGGCGCGGCCGGCGCGCCGTCGGCGTGCCGGTGCGCGCCGCAGGGGCGGGGCGCTTCTGCGGCGAGCCGGTCGACGGCCACGCCGTGGTGACGATCGCGGCGGGCGAGGAGCTCGACTTCTACGCGCCGCGGGACTTCGAGATCCTCGGGGTCGTCGTCGACGAGCGCAGGCTCGAGGAGCACGCGCGGCAGGTCGAGCACCGCGACCTTTGCGGTGCGCCGCGCTGCGGCGTGCTGCGTCCGGGGGAGGCGCGCGTGGCCGAGACCCGCAGCCTGCTCGCATCGATGCTGCAGTCGATCGTCGTGAACCCGGCGGCGCTGGAGCACGCGCAGGCGCAGCGCGTGCTGGAGCAGGCGATCCTCGGCGCGGTCGCGGCGCTGGCGAGCGACGACGCCGCGGGCAAGGCGGCGCCGTGCGGCGCGAGCCGCCGGCAGGTCGTCGACGCGGCGAAGGGCTACATGCGCGAGCGCATCGCCGAGCCGATCACCGTGGCCGACCTGTGCCGCGAGCTCGGCGTCAGCCGGCGCACGCTGCAGTACGCCTTCGGCGAGGTCCTCGGCATCAATCCGGTGGCCTTCCTGCGGGCGATGCGGCTCAACGGCGTGCGGCGCGAGCTGCGCCGCGCGACGCCGGGCGCCAGGGTGCAGGACGTCGCCGCCCGCTGGGGCTTCTGGCACCTCGGACACTTCGTGACCGACTACCGGCGGATGTTCGGCGAACTGCCGTCGCAGACGCTACACGCGCCGCACGCCGGGCGGTAGCGCCGCGTCCCGCGGTGCGGCCCGGCCGGCGCCGTCGCCGGCTCAGGGCGCGCCGGGGCGCAGCATCCGCATCCGCTGCCGTTCCGCGTTCACGAGGTGCGTGCGCATCGCGCGCCGCGCGGCGGCCGGGTCCCGCGCGCGGATCGCGTCGAGCACCGCACGGTGCTCGGCGATGTTGTCGCGCTTGCGGCCGCGCGTCACGAACAGCTCCTCGATCCGCGCGCTGAGCGGCCGCCCCCCCTCGTCCCACAGCCGCTCGATCACCAGCGCGAGCGCGCCGTTCCCGCTGGCGGCCGCGATGCAGAGGTGGAACTCGCGGTCCGCGGGGGACTGCATGCGGTTGGCGCGCATGTCGGCCGCGAGGCGCGCAAAGGCCTCCGACAGTGCCTGCAGCTGCGCGGGCGTCGCGTGGCGCGCCGCCAGACCCGCGGCCTCGACCTCGACGAGGCGCCGCGTCCGCAGCACGTCGAACGGCGCGATCTCGGCCCGGCGCCCAGCGTCCACGGCGCGCCTGGCGCTCGCGTCGGACACGAACGCGCCGGCGCCGACGCGGATCGCGACGCGCCCGCGCATCTCGAGCAGGCCCAGCGCCTCGCGCAGCGAGCTGCGCGACACCTGCAGCGACCGTGCGAGCTCGCGCTCGGCGGGCAGGCGCTGCCCGGCGCGGAACGTGCCGTCCGCGATCAGGCGGTCGAGCTCCTCCGCGATGCGCTGGTAGAGCCGCGGGGCGGCGATCGGACGCAGGGCCACGGCGGGGAAGTCTCGCGTCTCGCGCAGCGCAGGTCAAACGCGGGCGGCCGCGCGCGCGCGTTGCGGACGGCGGCGGGGACGCCGCGCATTGACGAGCCCCGGCGGCTCGCGTAGATTGGTCTGGAAAACAGACCAGTGGCCCGGTCGCGGGCGCGAAGGCCGGTGCGCGCCGCCGTGCCGCCGCGGGCAGCGCCCCGCGCCCCGATCGCCGTCCGCCGAGGAGATCCGTTGAGCGAGCTCGCGACCTATCCGGAAGGCACGCCGTTCAGCGGCCGCATCGGGCGCACCGCCGCCGCGTCGCAGCCCGCGTGGCCGCTGCCGAAGCAGGCGCGCGCCGGCGCGCCGAACGTGCTGGTGTTCCTGCTCGACGACGTCGGCTTCGCGCAACTCGGCTGCTTCGGCGCCGACATCCGCACGCCCGCGTTCGACCGCCTCGCGGCCGGCGGGCTGCGCTACCGCGACTTCCACACCACGGCGATCTGCTCGCCGACGCGGGCGTGCCTGCTCACCGGCCGCAACCACCACTCGAACGGCGTCGGCATCATCCAGGAGATGGCCACCGGCTTCCCGGGCTACAACGGCATGGTGCCGCGGGAGAACGGGTTCCTCTCGGAGATGCTGCGCGCCGAGGGCTACGCGACGCTGGCGATCGGCAAGTGGCACCTCACGCTCGCGAGCGAGTACGCCTCGGGTGCCTCGAAGGCGCGCTGGCCGCTGGCGCGCGGCTTCGAGCGCTTCTACGGCTTCATCGGCGGCAAGACCAACCAGTGGTGGCCGACGCTCGCGCACGACAACCACTACATCGACCCGCCGCGCCGGCCCGAGGACGGCTACCACCTGAACGCCGACCTGGCCGACCGCGCGATCGAGTACATCACCGACCTGCGCACGGTCGCGCCGGGCAAGCCGTTCTTCATGTACTACTGCCTCGCCGCCGGGCACGCGCCGCACCACGTCGAGAAGACGTGGATCGACCGCTACCGCGGCCAGTTCGACGGCGGCTGGGACAAGTGGCGCGAGGAGGTGTTCGCGCGCCAGCTCGCGATGGGCGTCGTCCCGCCGGGGACGCGGCTGTCGCCGCGCCCGCCGTGGGTGGGGGCCTGGGACACGCTCGACGCGCCGGCGCGCCGCCTCTATGCCAGGCAGATGGAGGTGTACGCCGCGTTCCTCGAGCAGACCGACCACCACGTCGGGCGCGTGCTCGACTTCATCGAGCGCATCGGGGAGCTGGACGACACGCTGATCCTGCTCGCCTCGGACAACGGCGCCTCGGCCGAGGGCGGCGAGCACGGCTCGTTCAACGAGAACCAGTTCGTGAACCGCGTCGAGCCGACGGTCGAGCAGAACCTCGCCCACCTCGACGACTGGGGCGGCGTCAGGTCGTTCCCGAACTACTCGTGGGGCTGGGCCTGGGCGGGCAACACGCCGCTGCGGCGCTGGAAGCGCTACCTCCACCAGGGCGGCATGAGCGACCCGCTGATCGTGCACTGGCCGGGCGGCATCGCCGCCCGCGGCGAGGTGCGGGGGCAGTACGTGCACGTCGTCGACGTGACCCCGACGATCCTCGACGCGCTCGGGCTCGCGGCGCCCGCGACGCTCGACGGCATCCCGCAGCGTCCGCTGGAGGGCGTGAGCTTCGCGCACACGTTCGGCGACGCGGCCGCGCCGACGCGCAAGGAAGTGCAGTACTACGAGATGATCGGCTCGCGCGCGCTGTGGGCCGGCGGCTGGAAGGCCGTCGTCGAGCAGCCGCAGGGCGAGCCGCTGACCGACGCGGCGCTGGCCGCGCAGCGCTGGGAGCTGTATCACGTCGAGCGCGACTTCTCCGAGTGCGAGGACCTCGCCGACCGGCACCCGGCGAAGCTTCGTGAGCTGGTCGAGCGCTGGTGGGTCGAGGCCGGCAAGTACAACGTCCTGCCGCTCGACTCGCGGATGCAGCTGCGCATGGGCGAACGCAAGCCGGGCACGCGGCCTGCGGGCAATCGCCACGTCTACTACCCCGGCGGCTCGCCGCAGTTCGAGTACACGGCGGTCGACGTGAAGAACCGCTCGCACACCATCACCGCCGAGGTCGAGATTCCGGCCGCGGGGGCCGAGGGCGTGCTGCTCGCGCACGGCAGCTGGTTCGCCGGGTACTCCCTGTACGTCAAGGACCGCCGCCTCGTCTACGTGCACAACCACCTCGGGCTCGCCGAGTACCGCATCGCGTCGACCGAGGCGCTGCCCGCCGGGCGGCTCGTGCTGCGGTTCCGCTTCACGCGCACCGGCGAGCATCGCGGCCGCGGCGCGCTGTTCGTGGGCGAGCGGATGATCGGCGAGGGCGAGATCCCGCACACGGTACCGCACGTGATCGAGACCTCCGGCGAGGGCCTGTGCTGCGGCTACGACAGCGGCCTGCCGGTCACCGACGACTATCGCTCGCCGTTCCGCTTCACCGGCCGCATCGACAGGGTGATCGTCGAGGTCGAGGACGCGCCGCCGGCCGACGACGGGGCGCTGCTGCGCGCGGCGCTGACCGACCACTGACGAGAAGGCACCGACCATGACACGAACGATCCGACGCTGGCTGCTGTCCTTCGCCGCCTGCCTGTGCACGGCCGCGGCCGGCGCGCAGCCCTATCCGTCGCAGCCGGTCAAGCTGATCGTCCCCTATCCCGCCGGCGGGAACACCGACATCGTCGCGCGGCTGTACGCGCAGAAGCTCGCGGAGCGGATCGGGCAGCCGGTCGTCATCGAGAACCGCGGCGGGGCGGCGGGCACGCTCGGCGTCGGCCTCGCCGCGAAGGCGCCCGCCGACGGCTACACGCTGGTCGTCGGCGACCTGGGCTCGCTCGTCATCGGTCCGATCTCCAAGCCCGGCATCGGCTACGACCCGCAGAAGGACTTCGCGCCCGTCGGCCTCGTGAGCGGCGTGTCGATCGTGGTGACGGTGCATCCGAAGTCGCCGATCGGTTCCACGGCCGACCTGCTCGCGCGCGCGAAGGCGCAGCCGGGCAAGCTGAACGTCGGCACCGGGGGGCAGGGCGGGCCGGGGCACCTCGCGCTGGAACTGCTCCGCTCGATGACCGGGGCCGACATCGTGCACGTCCCGTTCAAGGGCGGCGCGCAGGCCGTGACCGCGCTGCTCGGCGAGCAGGTCGACGTCGTCATCGACGGCACGGCGATGGGACAGGTGAAGGGCGGGCGCCTGAAGGCGATCGCGGTCACCGGGCCGCGGCTCGCCGCGCTGCCCGACGTCGCCGGCATCGGCGAGACGGTCCAGGGCTTCGACTTCACGAACTGGTGGGGCATCCTGGCCCCTGCCGGCACGCCGCCGGCCGCCGTCGCCCGGCTGAACCAGGAGCTGACCGCCATCGCCGCCATGCCGGACGTGCGCGACCGGCTGACCGAGCTCGGCCTGTCGGCGCGCAGCAGCACGCCGCAGGCGTTCGCCGAGTTCCTCCGCAGCGAGACCCAGAAGGTCGAGCGCATCGTCCGCGACGCGGGCATCAAGTTCGAGTGACGCCCCGCGCGAGCGGCGGACCGCGCGGCGTCGCGGTCCGCGCCGGCCGCAGCGGCTTGCCGACGACCGATCCGACCAGCGCCACGCACGCGGACTGGAGCAGCGTCGCCGGGCGGTGCGCCGAGACGACGACCGCGAGCGAGCTGCGCAGCGCCGGCACGATCGCCCGGGCGCGCAGCCGGCGCGCGGCCGACTCGCCGCGCAGCGCCTGCGGCGAGAGGATCGCGTGGCCCAGCCCCTCGGCGACCAGTTCGACGATCGCGCTGACGGCGTCCACCTCGAGCGCGACCGTCGGGCGCCGCCCGATCGCCGCCAGCCGCGCCTCGACGAGCGCGCGGATCGCGTGCGGCCGGCTGGGGATGATCAGCGGATAGTCCGGCAGGTCGCGCAGCCGGACGCTGCGCGCCTGCGCGCCGGCGCGGGCGTCGCGCGGCACGATCAGCGACAGGTCCTCGTCGAGCAGCGGGCGGACGTCGATCGCGGGCGAGGGCGCGGGGTTGTACACGAGCCCGATGTCGGCGCGTCCCACGACGATCCACTCGAGGATCGTCGACGACAGGCCCTCGACGATGCTCACCGTCGCCCGCGGGAAGCGCTGGCGGAAGGCGATCACCAGCGGCGCGGCGGCGAGCCGCGCCAGCGTCGGCGGCAGCGCCACGCTCACGTGCCCGACCGGCTCGCCCTTCACCGCCTCCACCTCGGCGCGCGCGCGCGCGACCTGCTGGACGATGCCGCGGCCGTGGTCGAGCAGCCGCTTGCCGGCCTCGGTGGGCACCGCGCCGCGCCCGTTGCGCACGAGCAGGTTCTGGCGCAGCTCGACTTCGAGGGCGCGCACCTGCCGCGACAGCGCGGGCTGCGCGACGCCGAGCAGCCGCGCGGCCCGGCTGAAGCCGCCCGCGTCGGCGACCGCGACGAAGTACTCGAGCTGCTTCAGGTCCACGAGCCGTTGGGGCACGCATGCCGGATCGGCATAGCTGCTAGTCTAGCAATAGCGCTTTCGCGAGAACGGCGCGGCGGTGCAGACTCGCGCCTGCGGCCGCGGGGTGCCGCGGGCGGCCGCCGTCCGGGCCGGCGCGCCCGCGAGCGCCCGTGGCTCCGGCTCCTCCCCGACTCCCGCGCGCCCCATGTCCGATCCGCTGAAGGTCCTGTCGTCGATGGCCACGCGCGAGGTGCTCGACGGGCTCGTGCGCGCGTTCGCGATGCGCTCGTCGCTCCCCGCGGTGCTCGAGTCGGCCGGCGGCGTCGACGTCGCGCGGCGCGTCGGCGCCGGCGAGCGCTGCGACGTCGTGGTGCTCGCCGGCGAGGCGATCGACGCCCTGATCGCCGACAAGCGCATCGTCGCGGGCAGCCGCACCGACGTCGCGCGCTCGGGCATCGCCGTGGCGGTGCCTGCCGGCGCGCCGCGGCCCGACATCGCCAGCGAAGCGGCGGTCCGCGACGCCGTGCTCGCCGCGCGCAGCGTCGGATTGTCGACCGGCCCCAGCGGCACCCACCTGCTGCGGCTCGTCGAGCGCTGGGGCATGGCCGAGGCGCTGCGCGGGCGCCTCGTGCAGGCGCCGCCGGGCACGCCGGTCGGCGCCCTCGTCGCCCGCGGGGAGGTCGCGCTGGGGTTCCAGCAGCTCGCGGAGCTGGTCGACGTGCCGGGGATCGACGTGCTCGGACTGCTGCCGGACGCGATCCAGCGCGAGACCACGTTCGCCGGCGGCGTCGCGGCGGCCTCGCCGCAGCCGGATCACGCGCGCGCGCTGCTGGCGTTCCTCGCCGCGCCGCAGGCCGACGACGCGAAGCGCCGCCACGGCATGGCGCCGCCGGCGCGCGGCGGCGGCGCGGCAAGCGATGCCGAACCGGCATAGCTGCTAGTGCGGTCATCGCACTTTTCCATGACACGGCCTCGGCGCACACTCGCGGTCGAGAACCGGCGGGAGACGCGATGGAGCGGGCGGGAAGGATGGGCGTGGCGGTGCGGGGCATCGAGCGTGCCGACGCCGGGGCGGTGCAGCGGCTCGCGCCCTTCGGCGTCGCCACGATCCACGAGGCGCAGGGCCGCACCGGCCTGCTGAAGCCGGCCGTGCGGCCGGCGTGGCCGGGCGCCGCCGTCTGCGGCACGGCGGTCACGGCGCTGCTGCAGCCCGGCGACAACTGGATGCTGCACGTGGTCGCCGAGATGATCCGGCCCGGCGACGTCGTCGTCGCCGCGTGCACCGCCGACAACGAGGACGGCATGTTCGGCGAGCTGCTGGCGACCTCGTACCGCGCGCGCGGCGGCGCGGGGCTGGTCATCGACGCCGGGGTGCGCGACGTGCGCGCGCTGGCCGCGATGAGGTTCCCCGTCTGGTCGCGGGCCGTCCACGCGCGCGGCACGGTGAAGGCCGCGCTCGGGTCGGTCAACGTGCCGGTCGTGTGCGGGGGCATGCTCGTCGTGCCGGGCGATGCGATCGTCGCCGACGACGACGGCGTCGTGGTCGTGCCGCGCGAACGCGTCGCCGACGTGGCGGCGGCCGCCGAGGCGCGCGAGCGGAAGGAGGCGGCCACGCGCGAGCGCCTCGCCCGCGGCGAGCTCGGGCTCGACGTCTACGGCATGCGCGAGGCGCTGGCGAAGGCCGGCCTGCGCTACGAGGACGGCGTCCAAAACTAGGGTCAGACTCGAATTCCCCTTGTCTCCCACCTCGACGTCCCCGGCCGGCGACCGATGCCCGCGACGCCCGACACCCGACGCTGACCCCCGTGGCCGCGAAATGCGAGTCTGACCCTCATTGGCTGGCGCGCATGGATCCCGACTGGCTGCCGTTCTGCCCGAACCCGACGAAGCCGCGCTACGTGCCGCCGCCGGGTGCGGTCGACGCCCACTGCCACGTGTTCGGGCCCGCGGCGGCGTTCCCGTTCGCGCCGGAGCGCAAGTACACGCCCTGCGACGCGTCGAAGGACCAGCTGTTCGCGCTGCGCGACTTCCTCGGCTTCGCGCGCAGCGTCGTCGTGCAGGCGACCTGCCACGGCACCGACAACCGCGCGCTGGTCGACGCCCTCGTCCACTCGGACGGCCGGGCGCGCGGCGTCGCGTCGGTGGCGCGCGACGTCACCGATGACGAGCTGCGCGCGCTGCACGCGGCCGGCGTGCGCGGCACGCGCTTCAACTTCCTCCGGCGCCTCGTCGACTTCACGCCGCGCGAGGTGCTCGCCGAGCTCGCGCAGCGCATCGCGCCGCTCGGCTGGCACGTGGTCGTCTACTTCGAGGCGGCGGACCTGCCGGAGCTGTGGGACTTCTTCACGAGCCTGCCCACGACCGTCGTCGTCGACCACATGGGCCGGCCCGACGTGACGCGCCCCGTGGACGGCCCGGAGTTCGCGCGGTTCCTGCGGCTGCTGCAGGAGCACCCGAACATCTGGTCGAAGGTGAGCTGCCCCGAGCGGCTGTCGAAGTCGGGGCCGCCCGGCTACGACGACGTCGTGCCGTTCGCACGGGCGGTCGTCGAGCGCTTCCCCGACCGCGTGCTGTGGGGCACCGACTGGCCGCACCCGAACATGAAGGGCCACATGCCCGACGACGGGCACCTGGTGGACGTGATCCCGCGCATCGCGGTCACGGCCGACCTCCAGCGCCGGCTGCTCGTCGACAACCCGATGCGCCTCTACTGGAACGACTGACGATGCCGGGCTACAACGACGCGTTCAAGGACATCCCGGGCACGACGGTGTTCGACGCCACGCAGTCGCGCCTCGGCTACCACCTCAACATGTTCTGCATGTCGCTCATGAAGGCGGAGAACCGCGCTGCGTTCAAGGCCGACGAGCGCGGCTACCTCGCGCAGTTCCCGATGAGCGACGCGCAGCGCCAGGCCGTGCTCGACCGGGACTACAATCGCATGATCGCGCTGGGCGGCAACATCTACTTCCTCGCGAAGATCGGCGCCACCGACGGGCACTCGTTCCAGAACCTGGCCGCGAAGATGACGGGCATGTCCGAGGAGGCCTACCGGAGCATGATGATCGCCGGCGGGCGGCCCGCGCAGGGCCACCGCAGCCGCAGCGATCCGTCGAGATAGGACATGGCGCGCATCACCGCAGGCGTCACCTCGTCGCACGTGCCGGCCGTCGGGGCGGCGCTCGACCTCGGCAAGACCGCCGACCCGTACTGGCAGCCGCTGTTCGCCGGCTTCGAGGCCAGCAAGCGCTGGATGGCCGAGCACACGCCCGACGTCGTCGTGCTCGTCTACAACGACCACGCCTCGGCGTTCTCGCTGGAGGTCGTCCCCACCTTCGCGATCGGCTGCGCAGCGAGCTTCCCGCCCGCCGACGAGGGCTGGGGACCGAGGCCGGTGCCGGTCGTCGAGGGGCATCCGGAGCTCGCCTGGCACATCGCCCAGTCGACGATCCTCGACGAGTTCGACATGACGATCGTCAACCGGATGGACGTCGACCACGGCCTCACGGTCCCGCTGTCGCTGATGTTCGGCCAGCCGGCGCGCTGGCCGTGCAAGGTGATCCCGCTGGCGGTCAACGTCGTGCAGTATCCGCCGCCCACCGGGAACCGCTGCTTCCAGCTCGGCAAGGCGATCCGCCGGGCGGTCGAGTCCTTCGACGCCGACCTCGACGTCCAGGTGTGGGGCACCGGCGGCATGTCGCACCAGCTGCAGGGCCCGCGCGCGGGCCTCATCAACCGCGAGTTCGACACGATGTTCCTCGACCGGCTCGTGGCCGACCCCGAGGGACTCGCGCAGTTGCCGCACGTCGACTACGTGCGCGAGGCGGGCTCCGAGGGCATCGAGCTCGTCATGTGGCTCATCATGCGCGGCGCGCTGGCCCCCGATGCGCGCGAGGTCTACCGCTTCTACCACGTGCCGGCGTCCAACACCGCCGTCGGCCACCTGATCCTCGAGAATCCGACATGAAGATCTGCCTCGCCGGCGCCGGGGCCTTCGGCGTCAAGCACCTCGAGGCGCTGGCGAAGATCGACGGCGTCGAGGTCGTCTCGCTCGTCGGGCGCCAGCGCGCGCCGACCGAGGAGGTCGCGCGGCGCTTCGGCGTCGGCCACGTCGCCACCGACCTCGCCGAGGGCCTCGCGCGCGACGACGTCGACGCCGTGATCCTTGCCACGCCGACGCAGCTGCACGCGGCGCAGGCGCTCGCGTGCCTCGACGCGGGCAGGCACGTGCAGGTCGAGATCCCGCTCGCCGACCGCTGGTCCGACGCGGAGGCGGTGGCGCGCCGGCAGCAGCAGACCGGGCTGGTCGCGATGGTCGGCCACACGCGGCGCTTCAACCCGAGCCACCAGTGGGTGCACCGGCGCATCGAGGCGGGGGCGTTCCGCGTGCAGCAGATGGACGTGCAGACGTACTTCTTCCGCCGCCGCAACATCAACGCGCTCGGCCAGCCGCGGTCGTGGACCGACCACCTGCTGTGGCACCACGCCGCGCACACCGTCGACCTGTTCGCCTGGCAGGCCGGCGAGATCGTGGCGGCGCACGCGATGCAGGGGCCGATCCACCCGGAGCTTCGCATCGCGATGGACATGTCGATCCAGCTCAAGTCGTCCTCGGGCGCGATCTGCACGCTGTCGCTGTCGTTCAACAACGACGGGCCGCTCGGCACGTTCTTCCGCTACATCGGGGACACCGGCACCTACGTCGCACGCTACGACGACCTGGTCGACGGCAAGGAGCAGCGGATCGACGTGTCGCAGGTCGACGTGTCGATGAACGGCATCGAGCTGCAGGACCGCGAGTTCGTCGCCGCGATCCGCGAGGGCCGCGCGCCGCGCGCGAGCGTGCACGACGTGCTGCCCTGCTACCGCTGGCTGGACAGGATGGAGAAGCAGCTCGCAGAGGCTGCGTAGGCAACCGCGTTGCGGAGCGTGCGGGGGCGCCACGGAGGGACGACATGCAGCAGAGGGACTACGGCATCCCGGGAACGCCGATCTTCGACGGCGCGATGGCCGCGAAGGGCTATGCCCTCAACCGGATGTGCTACTCGTTCAACGCGGCGGAGAACCGCGAGGCGTTCCGGCGCGACGAGGAGGCGTACTGCCGCAGCTACGGGCTGAGCGGCGAGCAGCGGGCCGCCGTCGCGAGCCGCAACGTGCTGCAGCTGATCGCGGCCGGCGGCAACATCTACTACCTGGCGAAGTTCGCGGGCATCCTCGGGCTCGACGTGCAGGACATCGGCGCGCAGCAGACCGGGATGACCAAGGAGGCGTTCAAGGCCCGGCTGGTCGAGGCGGGGAGGTGACCGTGGCCACGATCGTCGGAGCCGTCACGTCGTCGCACGTTCCGGCCATCGGCCGGGCGCTCGAGAAGGGCCTGCAGCAGGACCCGTACTGGCAGCCGTTCTTCGCGGGCTACCCGCCCGCGCAGCGCTGGATCGCGCAGGCGAAGCCGGACGTCGCGGTCGTGTTCTACCAGGACCACGGCCTCAACTTCTTCCTGGACGCGATGCCGACGTTCGCCGTCGGCGCCGCGGCCGAGTACCGCAACGCCGACGAGGGCTGGGGCATCCCCACGGTCGCGCCGTTCCGCGGCGACCCGGCGCTGTCGTGGCACGTCATCGAGACGCTGGTCGCCGACGAGTTCGACGTCACGACCTGCCAGCGGATGCTGGTCGACCACGCGCTCACGCTGCCGATGGCGCTGCTGTGGCCGGGCGGCGGCGCGTGGCCGGTGCGCATCGTCCCGATCACGATGAACCACGTGCAGCACCCGCTGCCGTCGCCGCGCCGTGCCTACAGGCTCGGCCAGTCGGTCGGCCGCGCGCTGGCGTCGTGGCCCGGCGACGAGCGCATCGTCGTCCTGGGCACCGGCGGACTGTCGCACCAGCTCGACGGCCGGCGCGCCGGGTTCATCAACAAGCCGTTCGACCTGATGTGCATGGACGCGCTGGTGGACGAGCCGGAGAAGCTCACGCGCTACTCGGCGCTCGACCTCGTGCGCGAGGCCGGGGCGCAGGGCACCGAGCTCATGGCGTGGATCGCGGCGCGCGCCGCGCTGCCGGGGCGCGTGCGCAAGGTCCATGCGCACTACCACGTGCCGGTCTCCAACACCGCGGCCGGGCTCATGGTGTTCGAGCCCGAGTCGGCGGTGCTGGCCCGCGCCGCTTAGGGGGCCGACGCAGTGAATGCTCGAGCCGCTGCAGCGGGGTGTCGGGGCAGATCGCACGCACGGCGCCCGGTGTTGCGTTGCGTTTTCCGAGCGGCGGCGCACGGCCGCCCGAAGCCGCCGCTCCAACCCTGCCCCGGCGAACGACGCGGGCACGTCGTTCGCCCGCGCCGTTCGCCGACGTCCGTATGATCATCGACTGCCACGGCCACTACACGACCGCCCCCGCCCAGCTGGAGGCGTGGCGCAAGCGGCAGGTCGCCGCGTTCGAGTCGCGGGCGGCCCCGCCGCGCCGCGAGGAGCTCGTCATCGGCGACGACGAGATCCGCGCCTCGCTGGAGAAGGCGCAGCTCGCGATGCAGCGCGAGCGCGGCACGGACCTCACGATCTTCTCGCCGCGCGCGAGCGCGATGGCGCACCACGTCGGCGACGAGGCCGTGAGCCGCGCGTGGAGCGAGATCTGCAACGACCTCGTCCACCGCGTCTGCCAGCTCTACCCGGACAACTTCGTCGGCGTCTGCCAGCTGCCGCAGTCGCCGGGCGCGCCGCTGGACGGCTCGATCCGCGAGCTGGAGCGCTGCGTGACGCAGCTCGGCTTCGTGGGGTGCAACCTGAACCCGGACCCGTCCGGCGGGCACTGGCGGGAGCCGCCGCTCACCGACCGCTGGTGGTACCCGCTCTACGAGAAGATGGTGGAGCTCGACGTGCCGGCGATGGTGCACGTCAGCGCGTCGTGCAACCCCTGCTTCCACGCCACGGGCGCGCACTACATCAACGCCGACACGACTGCGTTCATGCAGTTCCTGACGAGCGACCTTTTCCGCGACTTCCCCGCGCTGCGGTTCATCATCCCGCACGGCGGCGGCGCGGTCCCCTACCACTGGGGCCGCTACAAGGGCATCGCGCAGGACATGAAGCGGCCGCCGCTCGCCGAGCTGCTGCTGCACAACGTGTTCTTCGACACCTGCGTCTACCACGACGCCGGCGTCGAGCTGCTGGCGAAGGTGGTGCCGGTCGACAACATCCTGTTCGCCTCCGAGATGGTGGGCGCGGTGCGGGGCATCGATCCCGACACCGGGCACCACTACGACGACACGCGCCGCTACGTCGACCGGCTGCAGGGCCTGTCGGCGGCCGACCGCGCGAAGATCTTCGAGGGCAACGCGCGGCGCGTGTTTCCCCGGCTCGGCGCGCGCAGCGCGCGCGAGGTCAACGCGGCGGGGAAGCGCGCGTGACCGAGCCGCTGATCCTGCTGCCGGGCCTCTCCTGCGATGCCGCCGCCTGGCAGCCCGTCGTGCGCGAGCTGTCGGGCGTGACCTGCCTCGTCGCCGGGCTGCCCGACGCCGACCGCCTGGGCTGGATCGCGCAGGGCGTGCTCGACGCCGCGCCGGCGCGCTTCGCGCTGGCCGGCCACTCGATGGGCGGGCGCGTCGCGCTGGAGATCGTCCGCCGCTCGCCGCAGCGCGTGTCGCGGCTCGCGCTGCTCGACACCGGATACGCCGCGCGCGCGCCGGGCGGGGCGGGCGAGGCCGAGCGCCGCCATCGGCTCGCCCTGCTCGCGCTCGCGCGCGAGCAGGGCATGGCCGCCATGGGCCGCGTGTGGAGCGCGCCGATGGTGCACCCGTCGCGTCGCGCCGACGCGCAGCTGATGGACGCGATCGTCGCGATGATCGCGCGCTCGACGCCGGAGCGCTTCGCCCGCCAGCTCGAGGCGCTGCTCGCGCGCCCCGACGCGTCCGACGTGCTCGCCGCGCTTTCCTGTCCCACGCTGGTCCTGTGCGGGCGCGAGGACGGCTGGGCGGGCGTGGCACAGCACCGCGACCTCGCCGCGCGCGTCGCCGGCAGCCTGCTCGCGGTCGTCGACGACTGCGGCCACATGGCGCCGATGGAGCGTCCGCGCGAGGTGGCGCAGGCGCTGCGCGCGTGGCTCGCCGCGCCCCTCCGATCCACGCCCGCGGTCCGCGCGGGATGACGTCCGACGCCGCACTTTCCCCCCAACGCCAGGAGGACACGATGACCACCCACCACCGCATCCCGCGCCGCCGCGTCCTGCAGGGCCTCGCCGGCGCCGCCGCGCTCGGCGCGCTGCCGCGCTTCGCGCACGCGCAGGCGGGCCCGTTCAGGATCGGCCTGATCCTCCCGATGACCGGGCCGTTCGCCTCGACGGGGAAGCAGGTCTCGGCCGCGTGCCGCCTGTACATGCAGCGCGCCGGCGACGCGATCGCCGGGCGCAAGGTCGAGCTGATCCTGAAGGACGACACCGGCCTCGCGCCGGAGACGACCAAGCGCATCGCCCAGGAGATGCTGGTGCAGGACAAGGTCAACGTCCTCGCCGGCTTCGGGCTGACGCCGCTCGCCCTCGCCACGGCGCCGGTCGCCACCGAGGCGAAGGTGCCGATGATCGTGATGTGCGCCGCCACCGCGATCATCCCGCAGCGCTCGCCGTTCATCGTGCGCTCGGGCTTCACGCTGCCGCAGGTCACCGGGCCCATCGCCGACTGGGCGGCGAAGAACAGGATCCGGCGCGTGTTCACGATGGTCACCGACTACGGCCCGGGCCTCGACGCCGAGAAGACGTTCCACGCCCGCTTCAGGGCGGCCGGCGGCGAGATCGCCGAGGCGGTGCGCACCCCGCTGCGCAACCCCGACTACGGTCCGTTCCTGCAGCGCGCGAAGGACGCGAAGCCCGACGCGCTGTTCGTGTTCGTGCCCTCCGGGGAGGGGCTCGCCGTGATGAAGCAGTTCGACGAGCGCGGCCTGAAGCAGGCCGGCATCCGCCTGATCGGCACCGGCGACGTCACCGACGACGACCTGCTGGAGAGCATGGGACCGCCGGCCGTGGGCGTCATCACGTCGTTCCACTATTCGGCGGCGCACGAGTCGCCGGAGAACCGCGCGTACGTCGAGTCCTTCATGAAGGCCAACAACGGCATGCGCCCGAACTTCCACTCGGTCGGCGGCTACGACGGCATGCACCTCATCTACGAGGCGGCGAAGAAGGCGGGCCCGGGGGCGAGCGGCGAGCAGCTGGTCGAGGCGATGAAGGGGATGCGGTGGACGAGCCCGCGCGGCCCGATGACGATCGATCCGCAGGCGCGCGACGTCGTGCAGACCGTGTACCTGCGCGAGGTGAAGATGGCCAACGGCAAGCCCTGGAACGTCGAGTTCGACAAGTTCGAGAACGTGAAGCCCGTCGAGGGCTGACGCTGCGCCTTCCCCCTGCGCGCCTGCGCCCCGCCAGCCGCCGGCGCGGGGGCGGTGGCGCGCCGCGGACCCTGCGATGATCGGAAACCTGGCCGGCGTGCTGTTCGACGGCATCGCATACGGCAGCCTGCTGTTCGTGATCAGCATCGGCCTGTCGGTGACGATGGGCCTGATGAACTTCGTCAACCTCGCGCACGGCGCGTTCGCGATGGTGGGCGGCTACGCGTGCGTGCTGCTGATGACGCGCGCCGGCCTGCCGTTCCTCGCCACGCTGCCGGTCGCCTTCGCGGCCGCGGCGCTCGCCGGCATCGTGCTCGAGCGCACGCTGTACCAGCGGCTGTACAAGGCGACGCACCTCGACCAGGTGATGTTCTCGATCGGGCTCGTCTTCATGGCCGTGGCCGCGACGACGTACTTCTTCGGGCCCTCGCAGCAGCCGGTGCGGCTGCCGGACTTCCTGCGCGGCCAGGTGCAGGTCGCCGGGCTGGGGCTCGGCGCCTACCGCCTGTTCCTGATCGCCGTCGTCGCGCTGGTGACCGTGGCCCTGCACCTCACGATGACGCGCACCCGCTTCGGCGCGCAGGTGCGCGCCGCGGTGGACAACGCCGTCGCCGCCGCCGGCCTCGGCATCGACGTCCACCGGGTGTTCGGCGTCACGTTCGCGCTGGGGTCCGGGCTCGCCGGGCTGGGCGGCGGACTGGGCATCGACGTCCTGGGGCTCGACCCGACGTTCCCGCTCAAGTACATGGTCTACTTCCTGCTGGTCGTCGCCATCGGCGGGGCCGGGACGATCAAGGGGGGCCTCGTCGCCGCCATGATCCTCGGCATCTGCGACGTCGCCGGCAAGTACTACGTCCCGCAGGTCGGCTCGTTCATCATCTACTTCCTGATGGTCGTGCTGATGATCGCGTTTCCTGCCGGCCTGTACGGGAGGCGCGCGTGAGCGGCGGCGCGGCGGCCGCGGGCCGCGCGCTGCCGGGTCGCCCGGACGACGCGCCCGCGCTGCCGTCCGACCGCTGGCGCGCGCTCGAGATCGCGTTCTGGCTGCTGGTCGTCGCCGCGTTCTTCGTCTTTCCGCAGCACCGCGTGCTCGGCAGCCAGATCCTGATCACCGGGCTGTTCGCGCTGTCGCTCGACCTGATCCTCGGCTACGCGGGGATCGTGTCGCTCGGCCACGCCGCCTACTTCGGCATGGGCGCGTACACGGCGGGACTGCTCGCCGTGCACGGCTGGGGCGAGCCGCTCTCGGGGCTCCTCGCCGCCGGGCTCGCGGGCGCAATCGCGGGGTACGCGACCAGCTTCCTGGTGGTCCGCGGCGCCGACCTCGCCCGGCTGATGGTCACGCTGGGCATCGGGCTGATGCTCTACGAGGCGGCGAACCAGCTCGGCTCGATCACCGGCGGCGCCGACGGGCTGAGCGGCGTGGCGATGTGGAAGGTCCTCGGGCTGTGGTCGTTCGACCTCGCCGGCACGACGGCGTACGTCTACAGCGCCGTCGTGCTGTTCCTGCTGTTCGTCGTCGCGCGGCGCATCGTCGCCTCGCCGTTCGGCTTGAGCCTGCGCGGCGTGCGCGAGAACGTGAAGCGCATGCCGGCGATCGGCGCGCCGGTGGCGCGGCGGCTGGTCGCGATCTACACCGTCAGCGCGGCGATGGCCGGCGTCGCGGGGGGCGTGCTCGCGCAGACCACGCAGTTCGTCGGGCTCGACGTCTTCGGCTTCCCGCGGTCGGCCGACCTGATGATCATGCTGGTGCTGGGCGGCGCGGGACGGCTCTACGGCGGGCTGCTCGGCGCGGCCGTGTTCATGATCGCGCATCACCTCCTGTCCGACCTCAATCCGATCTACTGGCAGTTCTGGCTCGGGCTGCTGCTCGTGGTGGTGGTGCTGTTCGCGCGCGGCGGCATCCTCGGCGCCGCCGACACGCTGGTGCGGCGCGCGGCGGCGCGCCGGGCGCGGACGCGATGAGCGCGGTCGCGCTGCGCACGGAGCGGCTGTCCAGGCACTTCGGCGCGTTCCAGGCGAACAGCGACGTCACGCTCGCGCTGCCCGCGGGAGCGCGCCACGCGCTGATCGGCCCGAACGGCGCCGGCAAGACGACGCTCATCAACCTGCTGACGGGCGCGCTGCCGCCCACCGCCGGCGACGTGTTCCTCGGCGACGAGCGCATCACGACGCTCGCGCAGCACCAGCGCGTCAAGCGCGGCATGACCCGCACCTTCCAGATCAACGCGCTGTTCGCCCGGCTGACGGTGCTCGAATCGGTCGTGCTGGCGATCGCCGAGCGCCGCGGCCGCGCGGGCGTCTGGCACCGCACGGTCGCGCGCCAGCACGAGGAGATCGACGAGGCGCGCGCGCTGCTCGACACGCTGCACCTGGGCGCCGAGGCGAACGCGCTCACCCGCGACCTTCCCTACGGCAAGCAGCGGCTGGTCGAGATCGCGCTGGCGCTCGCGACGCGGCCGCGCATCCTGCTGCTCGACGAGCCGGCGGCGGGCATTCCGGCGGGCGAGAGCGCCGAGCTGTTCGGGGTCATCGCCGCGCTGCCCCGCGACGTGACGGTGCTGTTCATCGAGCACGACATGGAACTCGTGTTCCGCTTCGCCGAGCGCATCACCGTGCTCGTGGCCGGCCGCATGCTCACCGAGGGCACGCCGGCGGAGATCGCCGCCGATCCGCGCGTGCGCGAGGTCTACCTCGGCGAGGCGCAGCATGGCTGAGCTCCTCGCCGTCGAGGGCGTCACCGCCGGCTACGGCGACGGCGTGGTGCTGGAGGACGTGTCGCTGGCGCTCCGCGAGGGCGACAGCCTCGCGCTGCTCGGCCGCAACGGCGTGGGCAAGACGACGCTGCTGGTCACGCTGATGGGGCTGACGCGGCTGCACCGCGGGACGATGCGCTGGCGCGGGGGCGACCTCGCGGCGCTGCCCACGCACCGCCGCAGCCGCGCCGGCCTGGGCTGGGTGCCGCAGGAGCGGTTCATGTTCGCTTCGCTGACCGTCGAGGAGCACCTGACCGCCGTCGCGCGGCCGGGCCCGTGGACGGTGCCGCGGGTGTGGGCGCTGTTCCCGCGGCTCGCCGAGCGGCGCGGCAACTTCGGCAACCAGCTCTCCGGCGGCGAGCAGCAGATGCTCGCGATCGCGCGGGCGCTGATGGTCAATCCGAGCCTGCTGCTGCTCGACGAGCCGATGGAGGGGCTCGCCCCGATCATCGTCCAGGAGCTGATGAACGTGATCCGCGAACTCGTCGACGAGGGCGGCATGGCGGTGATCGTCGTCGAGCAGCACGCGAAGCTCGCGCTCTCGCTGACGCGGCAGGCCGTCGTCCTCGAGCGCGGCCGCGTCGTCCACCGCGCGGCGAGCGAGGCGCTGCTGCGCGACCACGACACGCTGCACCGCCTCGTGGCGGTGGCGTCCTGAGGAGCGCGCGATGAAGGCGATCGCGATCATCGAACACGAGCACCGCGCCATCACCGCGGTGATCGAGGGCTTGCGCCACGTCCTCGCGGGGGCACAGGCGGGGCAGGCACCGGATCCGGCGCTGCTCGCGGCGATGTTCGGCTACATCGAGCGCTTCCCCGAGAAGCTGCACCACCCGAAGGAGGACGACTGGCTGTTCGCCCGCCTGCGGGAGCGCCGGCCCGACGCCGTGGCGTTGCTCGACGCGCTGCACCGCGAGCACGAGGTCGGGCGCGACCGCTTCGCCGACCTGAAGGTCGTCTACGAGCGCTACCGGGCCGATCCGGCGACGCTGCCCGCCTTCGCCGAGGCGGTCGAGCGCTATGCGCACTTCCACTGGAAGCACATGCGGCGCGAGGAGGAGGAGGTGCTGCCGCTCGCGCGCGACGCCCTCACCGCCGAGGACTGGTCCGCGATCGACGCCGCCTTCGCCTCCAACGACGACCCGATCGTCGGCGTGCCGGCGCGCAAGGCGTTCCGCGAGCTGTTCCGCCGGCTCGCCGCGCTCTGGCCGGACCGCGCCTGAATCGCGCCGCGGCGGCGCGTGCCGGCTCGCGGGGCGGCCGCGTCAGCGACCGTCCGCCGGCGCAGACGCCGCGCCTGCGTCGTCCGGGAGGCGCGGCGCCGGCGTGCCGTCCCGGTTCCCGGCCAGCGCGCGGTCGCGGCGCAGCGCCCCGCGCACCAGCAGCATGAACGTGACCGGCGTGGTGACGATCATGAACACGGCGATCGCGGCCTCGTGCACCACGGGCCGCGACTCGAGTGCGGTGAAGAGCACGGCCGAGGCGGCCAGCACCAGCGCGACGCCCATCGTCGTGCCCATCGTCGGCGGGTGGATGCGGTTGTAGAAGCCGTCGAGGCGCAGCAGGCCCCACGAGCCGATCATGGCCAGCGCGGCGCCGGCGAGGACGAGCAGCGCGACCAGCGCGCCGACGAGCGGAGGCAGCGCGGCGGCGTGGCTCACTCGATCACCTCGCCGCGCAGCAGGAAGCGGGCGAGCGCCGCGGTCGACACGAAGCCCAGCATGCCCACGACCAGCGCGGCCTCGAAGTAGAGCGTGCTGCCCGCGCGCATGCCGAGGGTCAGCATGAGCAGCATGCCGTTCACGTACAGCGTGTCGAGCGCGAGGATGCGGTCCTGCGCGCGCGGACCCAGCAGCAGCCTGGCCACGGCGAACGCCATGCCCAGCGCGATCATCGCCTGCGCGGCGAGCAGCGCCGCCTCGAGCATCGTCATTCGAACACCTCCATCAGCAGCCGCTCGTAGCGGCCCTTGATCGTGCGGATCCACCCGGCCTCGTCGACGAGGTCGAAGACGTGCAGCGTCAGCACGCCGCGGCGCGCGTCGTAGCCCGCCCACGCGGTGCCCGGCGTCGAGGTGACGATGCAGGCGAGCGCGGCCAGCGCGACGGGACTGCGCAGCGCGAGCGGAATGTCGACGAAGCCCGTCGTGCGGGTGCTGCCGCCGCCGCGCAGCACGATGCGCGCCACCGCGACGTTCGAGCGCACCACGTCGGCGAGCACCAGCGCCGAGAGCTCGAGGAACGCGAGCGGTCGGCGCACGCGGGCGGGCTCGAGGAGCGGGGCGAGGAGGCGCACCGCGACGCCGGCGACGAGCGCGCCGAGCACGACGTGCGCCGGATCGAGCGTCTCGACGAGCAGCAACCACATGCCGACCAGCAGCGCCCACAGCACGGGGAACGGGAGCGCGCGCCTCACGGGACCTCCAGCACGCGCTCGACGTAGCCGCCCGGCGCGTGCAGCGTCCGCGCGGTATCCTGCAGGAAGCGCATCGCCCCGCCCGCCTCGGCCGTGAGCACCGCGCAGGCCACGAGCAGCAGCGCCACCGGGACGAACTCGACGACGCGCACGCGCGGCACGCCCTCGTCCTGCGCGGCCCAGAAGCGGCGGATGCCGGTCCGGCCGAACGCCACGATCGCGGCGAGCCCCGAGGCGAGCAGCAGCCCGAGCATCGTCCACGACGCGGCGTCCGGCGCCGCTCGCCCGAGCAGCGCGTCGAGCAGCAGGAACTTGCCGAGGAAGCCGGCGAGCGGCGGCAGGCCCGCGAGCACGAGCGCGGCGGAGGCGAAGGCGAGCCCGAGCACGGCCAGCGTGCCGGGGATCGAGACGCCGACGTCGCGTTCCGGCGCCTCGTTGTCCTCGGCATCGCCCAGCCACTCGGCGGTGACGGCGAGGATCTGCGCGCCCGGCGCGCGCCCCCGCTCCATCAGCTCGGCGATCAGGAACATGGCGCTCGCGGCGAGCGTCGAGGCGACGAGGTAGTAGAGGGCCGCGCCGGTGAGGGCCTCGTCGCGCAGCCCGACGGCGGCGAGCAGCGTTCCCGAGGACGCGACGAGGCCGTAGCTCACGATCCGCGGCAGGTCCTGCGACGCGAGCATGCCGACGGTTCCGAACGCGAGCGTGGCGAGGCCGCCGGCGGCGACCCACGCCGCGCCGAAGCCGGCCGACGCGCCGGCACCGTCGCCGAAGGCGGTCTGCGACACGCGCAGCACGGCGTAGACGCCGACCTTGGTCAGCACCGCGAAGAGCGCGGCCGCCGGCGCGCTGGCAGCGGCGTAGGTGCCGGGCAGCCAGAAGCACAGCGGCCACAGCCCGGCCTTGACGAGGAAGGCGACGCCGAGCAGCGCCGCTCCCGCCTCCAGCAGCGCGCGATCCGCGGCCGCGACGGCGGGCACCCGCAGCGCGACGTCGGCGATGTTCAGCGTGCCGGTCACCGCGTAGACCAGGGCGATGCCCACGAGAAAGACCAGCGACGCGGCGACGTTGACCGCGATGTAGTGCAGGCTCGTCATCACGCGCACGACGCCGGAGCCGTGGAGGGCGAGCGCGTACGACGCGGCGAGCAGGACCTCGAAGAAGACGAACAGGTTGAAGAGGTCGCCGGTGAGGAACGCGCCGCTCACGCCCATCAGCAGGAACTGGTGCAGCGCGTGGAAGCGCGGGCCGGCCCGGTGCCAGCGGGCGAGCGCGAACGACAGCGACGCGAGCCCGAGGACCGCGGCGAGCAGCACCAGCAGCGCCGACAGGCGGTCGGCGACCAGCACGATGCCGAACGGCGCCGCCCAGTCGCCGAGCCGGTAGACCTGCGTGCCGTCCGCGTCCACGCGCACGGCGAGCGCCGCCGCCGCGACGACGAGCGCGAGCGCCGCCGCGAGCGCGATGCCGGCCTTCAGCCCGACGCGCCGCTCGTCGAGCATCAGCATCGCCGCCCCGGCCGCGAGCGGCAGGACGACGGGGACGACGACCAGGTGCTCAGGCGGGATCACGCGTCCGGCTCCCGGCCGTCGACGTGGTCCGTGCCGGTGAGGCCGCGCGCGGCCAGCAGCACGACCAGCAGCAGCGCGGTGGTGGCGAAGCCGATGACGATCGCGGTCAGCACCAGCGCCTGCGGCAGCGGGTCGGCGTAGGCCGCCGGATTCGCGCCCGCGCTTGGCGGCACGATCGGCGCGGCGCCGGTGCGCAGCCGGCCCGTGGCGAAGATGAAGAGGTTGACGGCGTACGAGGTGAGCGAGAGGCCGAGCACGACCTGGAACGTGCGCGGGCGCAGCAGCAGCCAGACCCCCGACGCGGCGAGCACGCCGATGCCGGCGGCGACGACGATCTCGTTCACGGCTCGCGCTCCGCGCGGTGCGCCCGCACCGACTGGTGGGCGAGGGCGATGAGGGCGAGCCCGGTCGACCCGACGACGAGCAGGAACACCCCGAGGTCGAACAGGAACGCGCTGGGCAGGTGCAGCGGGCCGAGCAGCGGCAGCGTCACCTGCGCGGTGTGGGTCGTGAGGAACGGGTGGGCGAAGAACCACGAGCCCGCGCCCGTCGCGGCCGCGAGCGCAAGGCCGCTGCCGACCAGCCACACCGGGCGGATGCGCAGGCGCTCCTCGAACCAGCGCGTGCCGCCGGCCATGTACTGGAGGATCAGCGCGATCGTGAACACGATGCCGGCCGCGAAGCCGCCGCCCGGCAGGTTGTGGCCGCGCACCAGCAGGTACGCGGCGAACACCGCGATCGGCGCGAACATGGCGCGCATGATGACGCCGGGCACGAGGACGTCGTCGTGCACGTCCTGTGCGGTCTGCTGCAGCTGCTGCGGCGGCGGCTCCGTGCTCTCCTTCGCCGGCCGGAAGCGGCGCAGCAGCGCGTAGACGGCGATCGCGACCGCGCCGAGCACGGTGATCTCGCCCAGCGTGTCGAACGCGCGGAAGTCGACGAGGATCACGTTGACCACGTTCGTGCCGCCGCCTTCCGGGTACGCGCGCTCGACGTAGAAGTCCGCGACCGTCGGCGCGGGCGGACGCGTCAGCACGGCGTACGCGAGCACGGCGAGCCCGGTGCCGGCGCCGACGGCGATCGCGAGGTCGCGCAGGCGGCGCGGCAGCGCGCGGCGCGCGCCCGCGGCGGTGGCGCGGAACGGCATGCGCTTGGGCAGCCAGCGCAGGCCCAGCAGCAGCAGCACCGTCGTCACCACCTCGACCACCAGCTGCGTCAGCGCGAGGTCGGGGGCGGAGAACCAGACGAACGTGATGCAGGTCACCAGCCCCGCGCCGCCCGCCAGCACCAGCGCGGCGAGCCGGTGGAACTTCGCCTGCACGGCGGCGCCGACGGCGCACGCGCCGCCCACGCACCACGCGAGCAGCAGCCCGACGTCCAGCGCACCGTCCGCCACGGCGCCCGCGGTCAGTCCACGCGTGAGCGCCGGGGCGAGCGCCGCGGCGAGCGCGAGCGCGACCAGCCAGCGCAGCTGCGGCTGCAGGCGGCGCGACGCGAGCCAGCGCTCGGCGGCGCGCGGCCAGCGCGTCGTCGTCGTCGTCAGCACGGCGTCGAAGACGCGGCGCCCGTCGACGGGCGGGAGCAGCGGCGCGGTGCCGTCGACGCCGCGCGCGAGCAGCCGCCGCAGCGCGAAGTACAGCGCGATGCCGCCGCCGAGCGCCACGACGCTCATCAGCAGCGGGACGTTGAAGCCGTGCCACAGCGCGAGGCTGTAGGCGGGCGTGCGCTCGCCCAGGATCGCGTGGACCGCGACGTCGAGCAGCGGACCGACCGTCAGGGCCGGGATCACGCCGACGACCACGCAGGCGAGGACGAGCAGCTCGACCGGCACGCGCATCCAGCGCGGCGGCTCGTGCGGCGCCGACGGCAGCCCGGACGGCGGCGGGCCGAAGAACACCGCGAGGATGAAGCGCAGCGAGTAGGCCACGCTGAACATGCCCGCCAGCGTCGCGAGGTAGGGGAGCGCGCGGTCGAGCAGCGGCGCCGGCCCGGCGACGTCGAGCGCCTCGGCGAAGAACATCTCCTTGGACAGGAAGCCGTTGAGCAGCGGCACGCCGGCCATCGCGCCGGCCGCCACGGTGGCGAGCGTGGCCGTGTAGGGCATCGCGCGCGCGAGGCCGCTCAGGCGCCGCAGGTCGCGCGTGCCGGTCTCGTGGTCGATGATGCCCGCCGCCATGAACAGCGAGGCCTTGAACGTCGCGTGGTTGATGATGTGGAACACGGCGGCCACGGTCGCGAACGGGCTGTCGAGGCCGAGCAGCAGCGTGATCAGGCCGAGGTGGCTGAGCGTCGAGTAGGCGAGCAGCCCCTTCAGGTCGTGCTGGAAGATGGCGGCGTACGCGCCCAGCACGAACGTGACCAGTCCCGCCGTGCCGACCGTCCACATCCACGCGTCGGTGCCCGCCAGCACCGGCCACAGGCGCGCGAGCAGGAACACGCCCGCCTTCACCATCGTCGCCGAGTGCAGGTAGGCCGACACCGGCGTGGGCGCCGCCATCGCGCGCGGCAGCCAGAAGTGGAACGGGAACTGCGCGCTCTTGGTGAGCGCGCCCAGCGCGACGAGCACGAGGATCGGCAGGTAGATCGTGCTCGCGCACGAGGTTGCCGGAGGCGAGCACCTGATCGAGGTCGTAGCTGCCGGTGACGTGGCCGAGCATCAGCACGCCGGCAAACAGGCACAGGCCGCCCGCCGACGTGACGACCAGCGCCATGCGCGCGCCGTCGCGCGCCGCCGGGTTGTGGTGCCAGTAGCCGATCAGCAGGAACGAGAACAGGCTGGTCAGCTCCCAGAACATCACCAGCTGGATCAGGTTGCCCGACAGCACGATGCCGAGCATCGAGCCCATGAACGCGAGCAGGAACGAGAAGAAGCGCGGCACCGGGTCCGTCGGCGACATGTAGTAGCGCGCATAGACGACGACCAGCAGCCCGATGCCGGTGACCAGCACGGCGAACAGCCACGCGAAGCCGTCGAGGCGCAGCGCGAAGGCGACGCCCTGCGCGGGCAGCCAGTCGAACGACGCCCGCAGGACGGCGCCGCCGCCGACGTCGCCGTACGCGCTCGCCGCCAGCAGCAGCGCGCCGAGCGCGATCGCGCCGGCGAGCCACGCCTCGGCGTTGCGGGCGTTCGCCGGGAAGGCGAGCGCGAGCAGGCTCCCGGCGTAGGGGAGCGCGAGCAGCAGCGGCAGCAGGGCGTCGGCGGGCATCGGTCGCAGGATGCGGCGGGGACGCGAGGCGGCCCGCGGCGCCTGCGGACTCTAAGGCATGGAGGCCGCGGCGACGCCGCGGCGCTTTCCCGGCGACCGCGCGCGCCGCCCGCGTCAGGTCTTCGGGGGGCGCGCCGCGAGCAGCCGGTCGGCGTACGCGCGCCAGTCGGCGTCCTTGCCGAGGCGGTCGAGCGCCAGCGCGACCTTCTGCCGGCCCATCCAGTCCTGTCGCTCGGCCGTGGCGGCCGCGAGCCACGGATCGAGCCCGGCCTCGCGCACGGTCAGCGCGACCTCGCGCATCTCCTCGGCGCGGCGCTTGCCGTGCAGCGCGCTGCGGCTCATCAGGTACGAGCCCAGCTGCTCCCAGTCGAGCGCGGGAAACGTCTCGTGCAGCGACGCGAGCACGCGGTCCTCGACGCCGTAGGCGCGCGCCGCCGTGAAGCTCTCGGTCACCAGCGCCTCGAGCCCCTTGATCATCACGCTGCGGCACATCTTGACGGCGGAGGCCACGCCGATGCGATCGGACGCCACCTCCGTCGCGAAGCCGAGCGGCGCCAGCAGGTCGCGCAGCGCCGGGGCATCGCGTCCGCCGAGCAGCATCGGCACGCCGATGCCGTAGGGCGGCACCGAGGTCATCACGGCGGACTCGACGAAGCGTCCGCCGGCGCCCTCGATCAGCCCGCTCATCGCCTGCTTCGCGCCCGGCGACGCCGAGTTGAGGTCGACGAACCACGTGCCCGGCCGGATCGCGCCGACCGCTTCGCGCGCGACGGCGAGGGCCTCGCTGGCCGTGACGGCCGAGATCGCGACGTCGGCGCGCGCGAGCAGGTCGGCGAGCGACACGGTCGCGGCGACGCCCGCGCGGGCGGCGTGCCCGCGCATCGCCGGCCCGGCCTCGGGGTCCGCGAGCAGCCGGTCCCACGTGCCCACCCACGCGACGCCGCGCGCGACCAGCGCGGCGGTCAGGATCCTGCCGACCTCGCCGTAGCCGACGAGGCCGATGCGCAACGCCGCCGGGTCGGCCGCCATCGGGGGCTCCGCGCTTCGCCTACACGCCGCCCCAGACGTCGCGCGCGACCTCGACGCACAGCCGCAGCTTCGCCGCCTGCGTCCCGACCTGGATCTCGTTGCCGTGCACCGTGCTGGAGAAACCGCACTGCGGCGAGACGCAGAACTGCTCGAGCGGCGCGAACTTCGCCGCCTCGTCGATGCGCCGGCGGATCTCGTCCTTCGTCTCCATGCGGTCGAGCTTGGTGCTGACCAGCCCCAGCACGACGACCTTGCCCTTCGGCAGGAAGCGCAGCGGCGCGAAGTCGCCGGAGCGGGCGTCGTCGTACTCGAGGAAGTAGCCGTCGACGCCGAGCTCCGTGAACAGCACCTCGGCCACAGGCTCGTAGCCGCCCTCGGCCGCCCACGCGCTGCGGAAGTTGCCGCGGCACAGGTGCACGCAGACCGTCATGTCGGCCGGGCGGTCGCGGATCGCGGCGTTGATCAGCGCGGCGTAGCGCCGCGGCAGCGCGTCGGGATCGTCGCCGCGGGCGCGCGCGCCCTCGCGCATCTTCGCGTCGCACAGGTAGGCGAGGTTGGTGTCGTCGAGCTGGACGTAGCGGCAGCCCGCCGCGTACAGCGAGGCGAGCTCGTCGCGGTAGGCGGCGGCCACGTCGGCGTAGAACGCCTCGAGGTCGGGGTAGGCCTCCCGGCTGATCGCGTTGCGGCCGCCGCGGAAGTGCAGCATCGTCGGCGACGGGATGGTCACCTTCGGCGTGCGCGTGGTCGCCGACTTCAGGAAGTCGAAGTCGGCGCGCTGGATGTCGCGTACGTGGCGGACCGTGCCGGTCACGTGCATCACCGGCGGCGCGAAGTCGACGTCGCCCTGTTTGCCGTGGAAGCTGACCGCGATGCCGCCCCGGGTCTCCACCCCCTCGAGCTGCGTGAGGAAGTCGATGTGGAAGTAGGTGCGCCGGAACTCGCCGTCGGTGATGCCCCGCAGGCCCAGCTCCTCCTGGAACGTCACGATGCCGCGGATCGCCTCGTCCTCGGCGCGGCGCAGCGCCGTCGCGTCGAGCGCGCCCGCCTTGAACTTCTCGCGCGCCTCCAGCAGCGCGCGCGGGCGCAGGAAGCTGCCGACGTGGTCGGCGCGGAACGGGGGACGGGTGCGGGCGGCAGCGGCGGCGTTGGTGGCGGTCATCGGGGCGGCGCGCGGGGCGTCCGGCGTCGGGACGGAGCGGCGATTGTAGCGCCGCGCCACCGGCGGCGGACGCCCGGGGGCCGGCGCGATTACAATCGGCGCCGCGAGGGGTGCCCGCGTCGCGGCGCCGCGCGACGAGGAGACCGGGCCGTGCCCAGCGCCGACGAGCCGATCACCATCAGCAAGACGGTCGGGGAATCCGACGTGTACCTCTTCGCCGGGATCACCGGCGACCTCTCCCCGGTGCACGTCGACCACGAGTACATGAAGCGCAACTCGCCGTTCGGCGAGCGCATCGCGCACGGCGTGCTGCTGCTCGGCTACACGTCGGCGGCATCCACCGTCCTCGCCGCGAGGCTCACCGCGGAGCACGGGTGGAAGTCGATGGTCTCGCTGGGCTACGACGGCATCCGCTTCGTCGCGCCGGTGCGCATCGGCGACACGATCACGGTGCGCTACCGCCTGGAGGCGCGCGACGAGGCGCGGCAGCGCACGGTGTCGGCCTTCGACGTCGTCAACCAGCGCGGCGAGACGGTGCTCGCCGGCCGCCACCTGATGAAGTGGTTCGCATGATCCGCTCGAAGGTGGTCGACTTCCCGACGGCCGTCGCGCAGGTGCCCGACGGCGCGATCGTCGCCATCAGCGCCTCGTCGGGGCTCAACACCCCGGACCGCACGCTGCAGGCGCTGGGCGAGCGCTTCCGCGCCAGCGGGCGCCCGCGGGGGCTGACGCTCGTGATGCCGATCTCCGCCGGTGACATGTACGGCATCCGGGGCATGGACCACCTCGCCGAGCCCGGGCTGGTCGCCCGGGTCGTCGCCGGCTCCTATCCGAGCGGCCCGTCGTCGTTCGAGCCGCCGCGCATGCGCGCGATGATCGAGCGCAACGAGGTCGCGGCGTGGAACCTGCCGAGCGGCGTGATCTTCGACATGCTGCGCGACGCCGCCGCGAAGCGGCCGGGCGTGCTGACGAAGGTCGGCATGGGCACGTACGTCGACCCGCGGCTGGAGGGCGGGCGCATGAACGCGGCCGCCCGGCCCGACATCGTCCGCGTGGTCGACTTCCGCGGCGACGAGTGGCTGCACTTCGACAACCTGCCGCCGCAGGTGGGCATCGTGCGCGGCACCACCGCCGACGAGAACGGCAACGTCTCGATGGAGCACGAGGGGGCGTTCCTCGGCAACGTCGAGGTGGCGCTCGCGACGCGCGCGTCGGGCGGGGTCGTGATCGCGCAGGTGAAGCGCGTCGCCGCGCGCGGCTCGATCCCGCCGCAGCGCGTCGTCGTGCCGTCGACGCTGGTCGACTTCGTCGTCGTCGACCCGGTGCAGAAGCAGGCCACGGAGATCGACTACGACCCGGCGCTCTCCGGCGAGGTGCGCCGCCCCGACGGCTCGTTCGACCCGGTGCCCTTCGGCCCCGACAAGGTGATCGCGCGCCGCGCCGCGATGGAGCTCGCGCACGGCGACGCCGTCAACCTGGGCTTCGGCATCTCGCCACTGGTGCCGTACGTGCTGATCGAGGAGGGGCTGGGCGACGCGGTGACGTGGGCGATCGAGCAGGGCGCGGTCGGCGGCGTGCCCGCCGCCGGATTCCCGTTCGGCTGCGCCTACAACGCGGAGGCGATCTTCCCCTCCGCCTACCAGTTCACCTACTTCCAGGCGGGCGCGTTCGACTGCGGGCTGCTGTCGTTCCTCGAGGTCGGCGCCGACGGCAGCGTCAACGTGAGCCGGCTGGGGCTGCGGCCGCACGTCACCGCCGGCTGCGGCGGCTTCGTGGACATCACGGCGCGCGCGCCGCGGCTCGTGCTCTCCGGCTACTTCCGCGCCGCGGGCATCGAGCTCGCCATCGGCGACCGCAAGCTCGCCATCGTGCGCGAGGGACGCTTCCCCAAGTTCGTGCCGCAGGTCGAGCAGGTGACGTTCAGCGGCCCGCGCGCGCTCGCGCAGGGACAGCGCGTGTCCTACGTCACGGAGCGCTGCGTGATCGAGCTGCGCGGTGACGGGCTCACCGTCGTGGAGGTCGCGCCGGGCATCGACGTCGAGCGCGACGTCGTCGGCCAGGCGGCGTGCCCGCTGCGCATCGCGCCGGACCTCGCGACGATGGACGCGCGCCTGTTCGATCCCGCGCCGATGGGCCTCGACCTGCTGCCGCCGCGACGGAGCCGGCCGTGATCCGGCTGGAGCGGCACGGCGCGGTCGCCCACGTCGTCGTCGACCGGCCGGACAAGCTCAACGCGCTCACGCTTGCGATGCTCGCCGGGCTCGACGACGCGTGCGGGCGGATCGCGGGCGACGACGGCGTGCGCGCCGTGGTGCTGCGCTCGACGTCGCCGCGCGCGTTCTGCGCCGGCGCGGACGTGCACGAGTGGTCCGCGCTCGGCGCGCAGGGCATGTGGCGGCGCTGGATCGCGGAGGGCCACCGCGTCTTCGCACGGCTCGCGGCGCTGCCGGCGCCCACGATCGCCGCGATCGACGGCATGGCCTTCGGCGGCGGGCTCGAGCTCGCCCTGTGCTGCGACCTGCGCCTCGCGTCGCCGGCCGCGCGCTTCGCGCTGCCCGAGGTGAAGATCGGCATCGTGCCGGGCTGGGGCGGCCCGGCGCGGCTGGCCGCGCTGATCGGCGCGTCGCGCACCAAGCAGATGGCCCTGACCGGAGCGCCGGTCGACGCAGCGACCGCGCTGCACTGGGGACTGGTCAACGAGGTGGTCGACGACGTGCACGCGCGCGCGGAGGCGCTCGCCGCCGAGCTCGCCGCCGGGCCGCGCGTGGCCGTGCAGGTGACCAAGCAGCTCGTCGACGCTGCGGCGGCCGGCGCGCCGCCGGCCGTCCTCGACGCGCTCGCCGCGGGCTTCGTCAGCGGCACCGACGATCTCGCCGAGGGCGTGGCCGCATTCCGGGAGAAGCGGCCGCCGCGCTTTCACGGCGGCGGCGCCACGGAATAGCCGGATCGTCCTCGCTGTTCGGATGCCCGGGGGCCCGGCCGCCGCGCGGCGGCCGGGCATCCCGCCCACCGACGACACGCTGGCGAGGAGGATCCGATGCGAATCACAGGGGCTTTGACCGCGACGCTGGGCGCGGCGGCACTGGCGGCGGCGCCGCTGCCCGCCGCGGCACAGACCGTGCACGCGACGCTCGAGGGCTACCAGGAGGTGCCGGCGCTGTCCACGCCCGGCGCGGGAAGCTTCCGCGCCCGGATCGACCGGCGCACGGCGGCGATCCACTGGCAGCTGAGCTACGGCGACATTCCCAGCGCCGTGCTCCAGGCGCACATCCACTTCGGCCAGCACGGCGTCAACGGCGGCATCGGCGCGTTCCTGTGCAGCAACCTCGGCAACGGGCCGGCCGGGACGCAGGCCTGCCCGCAGAGCGGCGAGATCGGCGGCACCATCACCGCGGCCGACGTCGTGGGCCCGGCGGCGCAGGGCATCACGCCCGGAGAGTTCGACGAGCTGATCGAGGCGGTCCGCCGCGGCGTGGCCTACGTCAACGTCCACTCGGCGGAGCGACCCGGCGGCGAGATCCGGGGGCAGATCAGGTAGCCGGCGGGCGGATCCCCGCGCGCCCGCCGCGCAGCGGACTGCGGGCAGGCGCTGCGGTCAGGAGGCAGGCGGCGACGCGCGTCGCCCCGCGGGGAGGGGGGCGCGCATCGCCGTCGCGAGCGAACGCGGCTGCGCGGCTCGCGTCAGTCCGCTCCCGCGTCGGCGGCCTCGGCCGCGCGCGACTGCTCGCCGCGCTCCTGGTAGCGCTCGCGCACGAACGCGACGATCTGCTCGACGTCGACGTCGCGCTCCCAGAGCTCCCAGAGCAGCTTCTCGAGCGCCCACCAGCGCGCGTCGGCGTCCGGAAGGGCCTCGACCGCGTCCCAGCACGCGACTTTCCACTCGGGGTGCCGGAACACGACGACCTTGCCTTCGTCGTCGACGAACTGGCGCTCGATGATGACTGCGGTCTGCTTTCCCATCGGGGATCCTTGCAAGTGTGCGTGCGGACGCGCGCCGGTCGCGGCGTGCGCCGGTGGTGGCTCGTGTCCGGAGGGAGCGCAGCGGCCCGGATCGGACCCATGGGCCGCGATCCGCGGCCCTCGCGGCTGCGCGGGGGAACGTCTCCCGGCATTATACGGGATCGCGTGCGCGCGGCGGCCGGCCACGGCAGGTCGCGATCGGCGGCGCCCGCGCCGCCGGCGTGAAAGCGGAGACGGCCGGGAGCGCCCGGCCGTCGAAGGGGCGCCGTCCGCGGCCGCGGACGGCGCTGTCGCGCCCGTCAGTTCGGGTACGCGTAGACCGGCGGCGGCAGCTGGTCGGCAGTCGTTCCGCGCGGCGGCCGCGGATTGGGGTTGAAGGCGTGCGAGCGCATCATCAGCCCCCCCGCCGTCTGCGCGAGCCCGGGCATCATCTTCCTCGCGTCCATGGCGGGACCGTGGCACGAGGTGCACCCCGCGGCGTCGGCCACCTCCTTGCGCGGCGCGCCGTGCGACGAGTGGCAGTCGATGCACGCGAGCAGCCCGGCCTTGGCGTGCTTGGTCTGCAGGTGCTCCTGGTACTGCTGGTGGTGCTTGAGCGCCTCGAAGGTCCCGCTCTTCTGCGCGGCCTCGTCGACGTAGAACGCGTTGTTGAGGTCGGTCTTCGGATAGTTCCGGTTGACCGGGTCGTCGGCGTGCACGCCGGGCAGCAGGTACTTGGCGGTGTACCAGGTCGTCCAGTCGTCGCGTCCCGCCCTGTACGTCTGGCCGGCGACCGGGTGCGGAAGGTGCTCGGACACGTTGCCCTGCGCGGTGCGCCAGAACTCGTTCTCGCCGCGGATGTGGCAGTAGCCGCACACCTTGTCCGCGTCCGCCTTCGAAGCGTTGCGCGGATTGAAGATGTCGGCCTTGCTGCGCGTGTTCGCGTGGCGCAGGCCGGGCCCGTGGCAGGATTCGCAGCCGATGTTCTTCTCGGTCATCGAGGCCCGGAGGATCGCGTTGTCGGCGCCCACCGACTCGACGCGGTACGCCGTCGCGTGGCACGTCGAGCACTGGGTTTCCCAGTCGTTCTTCTGGCCGTACGGCTCCCACAGCCGCGTGGCGCGGTTCCACTGCTTGTCGAGGAACTGGTGGTTCCCCGTCTGCGGGTTCTTCACGAGGTAGCGCTGCTTCCACTTCGAGCCGACCACGTAGACCACGTCGTCGAGCTTCGCCGGCGTGCCCGTGATGTTGGCCTTCGACGGGCCGGCGTTGCCCTTGGCGTCCTTGGCCCAGAAGTCGAGCGCGTCCTTGAGCAGCCCTTCGCGCAGCGGGCGCACCATCTTCGAGTGGTAGGTGTCCTGCCAGCCCTTGAAGTGGTCCTGGTGGCACGCGCCGCAGGTCTGCGACCCGACGAAGCGGTCGTCGGCGACGCGCGTGGCGGCCGTGTGCATGGCGGGATCGGTCGTGCAGCCCGCCACGACCAGGAAGGCGGCCAGAGCGGCGATCCCCCTGGCGGCAAGTTCGATGCGCATGGTTCCCCCTCGACAAGCGACGCGACGCGATGCGGATCGCCGCCCGGTACGCCGCGTCGGGCTGACCGCGCGGGGACGGCGACCGCCACTCCCCGGCGGGGGTGGGCGCGACGGCGCGCCCGTCCGCCGGGACTCGCGCCAGTATTATCGAATCCGGATAACGAATGTCGACTATCATGCGCCGCGTTGCCCTGGATCAAGGAGTGACGGATGGCCGGACGTGCGGGGCGAAAGGGCGAGGGGGCCGCCGCCGTGTTCGCGGCCTTCCTGCGCCTCGGGCTCACGTCGTTCGGCGGCCCGGTGGCGCACCTCGCCTACTTCCGCGACGAGTTCGTCGCACGCCGCGGCTGGATCGCCGAGCGCGACTATGCCGACCTGGTCGCGCTCTGCCAGTTCCTGCCCGGGCCGGCGAGCAGCCAGGTCGGCATCGCCCTGGGGTTGCGGCGGGCCGGCTACGCCGGCGCGCTCGCCGCCTGGGCGGGATTCACGCTGCCGTCGGCGCTGGCCCTCGCCGCGTTCGCGCTGGCGGTGCGCTCGCGCCCCGACCTGCTGCCGCAGGACGCGCTGCAGGGCCTGAAGCTCGCTGCGGTCGCGGTCGTGGCGCACGCGGTCTGGAGCATGGCGCGCTCGCTGTGCCGCGACGCGGCGCATCTCACGCTGATGGCCGCCGCGGCGTGCGCGGTCTGGCTCGCGCCCTCCGCGCTCACCCAGTTCGCCGTGATCGTCGGCGGCGCGGTGGCCGGCGCGTGGATCGGTACGCCGCGCGCGGCGCGGGCCGGCGGCGAGCCGGCGTTCGGACCGTCGCGCGGCGTCGCCGTCGGCGCGCTCGCCGCGTTCGCGTCGCTGCTGGTCGTCCTGCCGTGGCTCGCGTCGCGTGCGGACGCCGCGCTCGCCAGCGTGGTCGACGCCTTCTATCGGACGGGATCGCTGGTGTTCGGCGGCGGGCACGTCGTCCTGCCCCTGCTGCGGGCCGAGGTGGTCGACGCGGGCTGGGTCGACGCAGGCACGTTCCTCGCCGGCTACGGGGCCGCGCAGGCCGTGCCCGGGCCGCTGTTCACGTTCGCGGCGTTTCTCGGCGCGTCGCTGCCCGCGCCGCTGGGCGGATGGACGGGTGCAGCGGCAGCCCTCGTGGCGATCTTCGTGCCGTCGTTCCTGCTGGTGGTCGGCGCGCTGCCGTTCTGGGAGCGCTGGAAGCGCAGCGCGACCGCGCAGAAGCTGCTCTCCGGCGTCAACGCGGCGGTGGTCGGCCTGCTGCTGGCCGCGCTCTACGACCCCGTGTGGACCGCCGCGGTGCTGTCGGCGCGCGACGCCGCGGTCGCGCTGGCGGCGTTCGTGGCGCTGGTCTTCTGGCGCGTGCCCGCGTGGGCCGTCGTGCCGGCGTCGGGTATGCTCGCGGCGTTGCTCGCGCTCCTTCCGCCCTGACGCCCGCGATGCTCGACAAGGACCTGTTCAGCGGCCTCGTCCGCCTGCACGTCCTGCACCACGCGGGCGAAGCGCCGGTGTTCGGCCTGGCGCTGATCGACGAGTTGCGCCGGCACGGCTACGACATCAGCCCGGGAACGATGTACCCGCTGCTGCACGGCCTCGAGCGCAAGGGCTACCTCGCATCGCGTCCCGAGCGCGAGGATGGGCGCGAGCGGCGCGTCTACCGCATCACGCCGGCGGGGCGCCGCGCGCTCGCCGAGGGACGTCGCAAGGTGCGCGAGTTGTTCGGCGAACTGGTCGCCGAGCACGACGAGGCGTCGCCGCGCACGTCCGCGCCGCGCGCGAAACCGCGCCGCCCGCATCCGTAGTTCGACCCATTGACGCGTCGCGCGGACCGGCCTATGGTTCGGGCTGCGCCGGCGCTCGTGCCGGCGTTGCCGCTTCTTTCGGCGCTTCTTTCGACGCTGCTTGCGCCGTGGCTTTCGCGGCTTCTGCTGCCGCCACCGTTTCACCTGCCGCTACCGTCCGCCCGATGAACGCCGCTCCCACGACCACCGCCCTCCCCGCCGCGCTGCGAACGCGCTGCGGGGCCGCGCCCGTGCGAGCAGCAGGGGCTGCGGCCCGCCGAGGCATCTCCGCCTGCCTCGGCACCGCCCGGTCGCCGGCCCTCCGCCGCTAAGCCCGCCCGACGGCGGCAGCCCTCCGGGGCACGCGGCACCGGCCACCGGGTCGCCATCCTTCGGTCCTCCTGCGGGCGCCCGCCTCGTCGCGCGGCGACCCCGCTCACGCATCGCCTTCGCGGAGTCAACCCATGTCCATGCTGCACGAACGCCAGATCAGCCAACCCGACGCCGCGCGGCTCGCGGCGGTCATCGATGCGCGCGCGCTCACGCACCCGTTCGAGCGCGGCGACCTCGACGAGCTCGCGGAGGTGCTCGCGGGCGCGCAGGTCCTGCCCGCGCACGAGGTCGGGGAAGACCGCGCGTCGCTGGGCGCGCGCGTGGCGATCCGCATGCTGCACGACGGCGCGCCGCCGTCGCGCGCGAGCCTGCAGCTCGTGGCGCCGGAGGACGCCGAGCCCGCGAAGGGCCGCATCTCGGTGGTCTCCCCGCTGGGACGCACGCTCATGGGCCTGCGACGGGGCACGCGGGCGCCGTTGTCGCTGCCGGGCGGTCGCGCGGCGGAAGTCGAAGTGCTGTCGGTCGAGCGGCCCGCGCTGGAGGCCGTGGCGCAATGAACGCGCCGCTGGCCCCGCTGCGTCACCCCCGCCTTCCGCTCGTGCGCGTCGCCCGCGCGCGCGCCGCCATGCTGCCGTCGGCGTGGATGCCGCGCGTCGAGGCGATCGCCGCCGCGGCGGGCGAGGGCGTGTGCGCTCAGCGCGGCGCGCGCCTCGACGTGTTCCTGCCCGATCCGGTCCGCGACCGCGCGTTCGTGCACGCCGTGCGCGACGCGCTGGGTCACGACGTGGAGCTGGGAGCGCTCACGGTGCGCCGCGGCGACGGCCCTTTCGGCGTGCGGCCGCTGATGCGCTACCGGGCCCGGGCGCTGCTGCGGCTCGGCGGCGCGCTGCGCGGCGAGCTGCATCGGCACCGGGTCGACGTGGACGCCTTCGACGTCACGCTGCACGGCGTGCACGCGCGCGGGCGCGCGCCGCTCGACGCGTTGCTGGCGCTCGACGGCTGGATCGCGTCGCGCGCGGACGGCGACGCCGAGCTCGCGATGCGCCTCGACGCGTGGGAGCCGCACGGGCCGGGCCCGCGCGCGGCGTGAGCCGACCGCAGTGCCGCGGCCTGCGCGGCGGCGCGCACGCGATTCCTGCCGCGCGTGCGCGCCCGCGGTCGATCGCGGCGCCGCGGCGTCCGGTCAGCGGCCGATGAGCTGCGGCAGGCTGCGCACGTTGATCGAGCGCGCGCGCTCGCTGATCTGCGGTCCGTACTGCTGGATCATCGTCTGCCCCTGCTGGACCAGCGGGGTGAACGCGGACTTGAGCTTCTCCATGTCGAGCTTGCGGCCGCTGGCGTAGTACTGCCTGGCGACCTGGCCGAGCGCCCACGTCGACGCGAAGGCCATGCCCGAGCTCGCCGCCTGCTTGCCGATCGTGCGGCCCATGCCGCCGAGCACGCTGCCGAGAAGGCCGCCGAGCAGCTTGCGGCCGAACTGCTCGAGGTACTGGCCCGTGAGGCCCACGCCCAGCGCGGCGATGAACTCCTTGATGTGGCCCTGGTCGAGCTCGTAGCCGTAGGCCTTGCCGATCTTGTAGACCAGGCGCACCTGCAGCGGCAGGATCGCCATCGACGCGAGCGATTCGGGCAGGAGTTCCAGCGCCGCGTTGGTGATCGACGCGTCGACGATCTGCTTGTCGATCGCCGCGGCGTCGACGCCGGCGACCGGCGCCGCGGCGCCGGCTGCGGCGGGCACGCTGACCGGCACGCCGGGCACGGCGGCGATCGCGTCGGCCTGCTCGACGTAGGCGCGTGCCTGCGCGGCCGGCAGCTTCAGCGCCTGCGCCAGGCGATCGAGGAACGCACCCTCGGCGCCGGAGTGCGCACCGTCGGCGTCGACGACGCCGACCGCCATCTCGTAGGCGAACTGCGCGAGTGCCGGATCCGCCGCGAGCGGCTGGGCGACCGTCGCGAGGTCCGGCTTGCCGAGCAGCACCTCCTGGTAGAGCGCCGGCAGGTCGATGCCTTCGGCCGGGAGGCGCGCGGCGAGTTCGCGGACGCGCGTGCGTTCGCGATCGTCCTTGAGGCCGTCGGCGAACGCGGCCATCAGCGCGACGGTGAGCACGGCTCTGGTCTGGTCGTGGGTCATGCGTGGAGTCCTTGCGATAGCCCCGGGGGTGCAGGGCGCCATGCTACTGGACACGCCGTGCGGCCGGCCGGTTCGCTGGACGATCGACGGCCGGCGGAGGCGGGCGGGGCCATGCCGCGACCGGCCGCGCGCGGCTCGCGGAGCCGCGCGTTTGCGCCGTCGGCAGGGGCTTACGCGAGCGGGATCTCGACGGCGACGTGCTCGCCGGACCGGCGCCGGACCAGCCGCTGCGCGACACGCTGCAGGAGGGCGAGCATCGGGGCGTTGTCCTCGAGCACGAGGCCGGTGAAGCGCCGGACGCCGCGCCGCAGCGCTTCGCGCCCGAGGCGCTGCAGCAGCAGGCGGCCGATGCCGAGGTTCTGGTAGTCGTCGATCACGGTGACCGCGACTTCGGCGCTGGCGGGATCGCCGGGCGCGCCCACGAAGCGCGCGACGCCCACGCCCTCGACGCGGCCGTCGGGGTAGTGCGCGGCCGCCCCGATCGCGAGGGCGCCCGGCCGCCCGGGCTGGGTGAGGTCGTCGAGCTCGCGGTCGGAGAGCCGGTGGCGCACGGTGAAGAAGCGCCGGCGGCTGCTCTCCGGCGACAGCCGTGCCATGGCGGCCTCGATCAGCGGACGGTCGCGCGGCGTCAGCCGGCCGATCGTGATCCGCCGGCCGTCGGCGAGGCGCAGCGCGCCGTCGTCGTGGGCGAGGAACGAACTCTGCGCATCCATGCGGCTCTCCTTGACTCGATGACATTTTATCGATAATATTATTACCATCATGGCACGCTATTCGGCAGAGCACAAGCCCCGGACGCGGGCGCGCATCCTCGTCGCCGCCGAGCGGCTGATCAAGGAGCGCGGACCGCAGGGCGCCAGCGTGGAGGCGGTGATGCGCGAGGCCGGGCTGACCGTCGGCGGCTTCTACGCCCACTTCCCGTCGAAGGAGGCGCTCCTCGACGAGGCGCTGATCGTCGGCCTGGAGCGCAGCCTCGCGCGCCTGGCGGCGGGGCTGGAGCACGCGCCGCCGCCGGCCTTCGCCGCCGCGCTGGTCGACCGCTACCTGGCGCAGGCGCGCGACGACGGGCTCGAGCGCGCCTGCCCGCTCACGCTCCTGCTGCCCGAGGTCGCGCGTGCCGACGACGCCGTGCGCCGCCGCTTCGCCGGGCGCACGGCGGCGATGGTCGCCGGGATCGAGGCGCGGCTGCCGGCCGTGCCGGGCATGGCGCCGCGCGACGTGGCGCTGGCGATGTTCGCGTCGCTGGCCGGCGCGGTCGCGTTCGCCCGCGCCGCCGGGACGCCGCGCGGACGCGACCGGATCCTCGCGGCGGCGCGCGCGGGCCTCGCGCGCTGGCTCGCGCTGCCGCCGTCAGACGACGCCGGCAGCGCGTAGCGTGGCGATGCGCGTCGCGTCGTAGCCGAGCTCGCGCAGCACCTCGTCGGTGTGCTGGCCGAGCGCGGGACCGCCGCCGGCGAAGTCGCCCGGCGTCGCGGAGAGCTTCGGCACGACCCCGGGCACCTTGAGCGTGCTGCCATCGGCGAGCCGCGCCTCGCGGATCATCGCGCGCGCCCGGTACTGCGCGTCGTCGACGATGTCGCGGATCGTGTAGATGCGCGAGGCGGGCACGTCGGCGCGCCCGAGCGCGGCGAGGACCTCGTCGGGCCGGTGCTGCCGCGTCCACGCCTCGATCTCCGCGTCGAGCCACGACTGCCGGGCGGCGCGGCCCTCGTTGTTCGCGAGTTCCGGATCGTTCGCGAGGTCCTCGCGTCCCATCGCCTGCGCGAGGCGGCGGAAGATCGAGTCGCCGTTGGCGGCGATGAGGACGTGGCTGCCGTCCGCGCACGCGTACGCCGACGTCGGGGCGATGCCGGGCAGGATCGACCCGGTGCGCTCGCGCACCGCGCCGAAGGCGTCGAATTCCGGCAGCATCGACTCCATCACGGAGAACACGGCCTCGTAGAGCGCGACGTCGACCACCTGTCCGCGCCCCGTGCTGCGGCGCGCCTCCACGGCCATGAGGGCGCCGATCACGCCGTAGAGCGCCGCGAGGGTGTCGCCGATCGACACGCCCACGCGTGACGGCGGGCGGTCCGGCGTGCCCGTGACGTGGCGCAGGCCGCCGACGGCCTCGCCGATCACGCCGAAGCCCGGCCTGCCCGCGTAGGGACCGTCCTGGCCGTAGCCGGAGATGCGCACCATGACGAGGCCGGGGTTGTCGGCCGCGAGCCGCTCGTAGCCCAGCCCCCAGGACTCCAGCGTTCCGGGCCGGAAGTTCTCGACGACGATGTCCGCGCGCTGCGCGAGGTCGCGCGCGATCGCCTGGCCCCCGGGCTTGCGCAGGTCGACGGCGATCGAGCGCTTGTTGCGCGACTGCACGTGCCACCACACGGACGTCCCGTCGCGCAGGTAGCGCCACTTGCGCAGCGGATCGCCCTGGCCGGGCGGCTCGATCTTGATCACGTCGGCGCCGAATTCGGCGAGGATCTTGGCGCAGAACGGCCCGGCGATCAGCGCGCCCATCTCGAGGACGCGCAGGCCGGAGAGGGGACCGGAGGGCATGGCAGAGCGGGGCTTGGCGAGGACGATGGGAGGGGAAGAATCGGGCCGGCGCGGCGCACCGCGCGGCGCGGGCGGCGCGGCCTGCGCCCGCCCCCATTCTGCACCACGCACGGCGGCGCGCGCGCGTCCCCCGTCCGCCGCGTGCTGCGCTATGAAATAATCGCCCGATGCTTCCCGCCACCGTCCACGCCCAGCTCGCGGCGCTGTTGCCGCGCGAGGCGCTGCTCACGGCCACGGAGGACACGAGGCCCTACGAGTGCGACGGGCTCACGCTCTTCCGCGAGACGCCGGCCGCGGTGGTGCTGCCCGACACCGAGCAGCAGGTCGTGGCCATCCTCAAGCTCTGCCACGCGGCGCGCGTCCCCGTCGTGGCGCGCGGCGCCGGCACCGGCCTGTCGGGCGGCGCCATGCCGCACCGCGACGGCGTCGTGCTCTCGCTCGCGAAGTTCCGCCGCATCGTCGCGATCGATCCGCTGGCGCGGACCGCGGTCGTGCAGCCGGGCGTGCGCAACCTCGCGATCAGCGAGGCCGCCGCGGCGCACGGGCTGTACTACGCGCCGGATCCGTCGTCGCAGATCGCCTGCACGATCGGCGGCAACGTCGCCGAGAACGCCGGCGGCGTGCACTGCCTCAAGTACGGCCTCACGGTGCACAACGTGCGCCGCGTCCGCGCGGTGACGATCGACGGCGAGATCGTCGAGTTCGGCGGCGACGCGCTCGATGCGCCCGGCTACGACCTCCTCGCGCTGATCACCGGCAGCGAGGGCCTGCTCGCCGTGATCACCGAGATCACGGTCAAGCTGACACCGACCCCGCAGCTCGCGCAGGTCGCGCTGGCCGCATTTCCCACCGTGGAGTCCGCGGGCGCGGCGGTGGGCGCGGTCATCGCCGAGGGCATCATCCCCGGCGGTCTGGAGATGATGGACCAGGCGGCGACGCGTGCGGTCGAGCAGTTCGTGCACGCGGACTATCCGCTGGACGCCGCGGCGATCCTGCTGGTCGAGGCCGACGGCACGCCGGAGGAAGTCGCCGCCGAGATGGCCGAGGTGCGGCGCGTGCTCGCCGCATCGGGCGCGACCGAGATCCGCGTCAGCCGCGACGAGGCGCAGCGGCTGCTGTTCTGGTCGGGCCGCAAGGCCGCGTTCCCGGCCGCGGGGCGCATCTCGCCCGACTACTACTGCATCGACGGCACGATCCCGCGCAAGGCGCTGCCGCGCGTGCTGCGCCAGATCGAGGCGTGGTCGGCCGAGTACGGGCTGCGCGTCGCGAACGTCTTCCACGCCGGCGACGGCAACCTGCACCCGCTGATCCTGTTCGACGCCAACCGCCCCGGCGAGGCGGACAAGACCATCGCGTTCGGCGACCGCATCCTCGAGCTCTGCATCGAGGTCGGCGGCACGGTGACCGGCGAGCACGGCGTGGGGGTGGAGAAGCTGCGGGGCACCTGCGCGCAGTTCGGCACGGCCGAGATCGAGCGCTTCCTCGGCGTCAAGAAGGCGTTCGATCCGCACGGCCTGCTCAATCCCGGCAAGGCGGTGCCCACGCTGGCACGCTGCGCCGAGTTCGGCCGCATGCACGTCCACCGCGGCGAGCTCGCGCACCCCGAGCTGCCGCGCTTCTGAGGCGGGCGCAGGCATGGACGGCACGACACATCCGGCGGGGACCGCCGCCGCATTCGAGCGGCCCGCGCCCGATGCGGTCGGCGAGGTCGTCGCCGGGCTGCGGCGCCGGTTCGGCGAGCGCGCGAGCATCAACGCGGGCGTGCGCGAGCAGCACGGCCACGGCGAGGGCCTGGCCGACGCCGCGCTGCCGGACGTCGTCGTGTATCCGCACACCGACGAGGAGGTGGCCGCGGTCGTGCGCCTGTGCAACGCGGCGCGCGTCCCGGTGATCGCCTTCGGCATCGGCACGTCGCTCGAGGGGCACGTCGCGGCGCTGTACGGCGGCGTGTGCCTCGACCTGTCGCAGATGAACCGCGTGCTGGAGGTCAACGCGGACGACCTCGACTGCCGCGTGCAGGCCGGCGTGACGCGCGAGCAGCTCAACGCCGAGCTCAAGGGCACGGGGCTGTTCTTCCCGATCGATCCCGGCGCGAACGCGACGATCGGCGGCATGACGGCGACGCGCGCGTCCGGCACGAACGCCGTGCGCTACGGCACGATGCGCGAGAACGTGCTCGGGCTGACGGTGGTCACCGCCGCGGGCCGCATCGTGCGCACCGGCGGGCGGGCGCGCAAGTCGAGCGCCGGCTACGACCTCACGCGGTTGTTCGTCGGGCAGGAGGGCACGCTGGGGATCGTCACCGAGATCCAGTTGCGGCTCTACGGCGTGCCGGAGGCGATCTCGGCGGCCGTGGGCCAGTTCGACGACCTGCGCTCGGCCGTGCAGACGGTCATCGTCGCGATGCAGCACGGCATTCCCGTCGCCCGCATCGAGCTTCTCGACGCGCTGCAGATGAAGGCGTGCATCGCCTACTCGAAGCTCGACGGCTTCGACGCGAAGCCGACGCTCTTCTTCGAGTTCCACGGCACCCAGGCCGGCGTGAAGGAGCAGTCGTCGCTCATGGAGGCGATCGCCGCCGACCACGGCGGGCATCCGTTCCGCTTCGCGACCGCGGCCGAGGACCGGTCGAGGCTGTGGAAGGCGCGGCACAACGCGTGGTACGCCGCGCTCGCGCTGCGCCCCGGCGCGATGGGCTTCTCGACGGACGCGTGCGTGCCGATCAGCCGCCTCGCGGACTGCGTGCTCGAGACGCACGAGGACGTCGAGCGCACGGGCCTCGTGTGCCCGATCGTCGGCCACGTCGGCGACGGCAACTTCCACCTGCTGGTCCTGTTCGATCCCGCCGACGCGGACGAGCGCGCGCGCGCCGAGGCCCTCGCGCAGCGCGTGAGCCTGCGCGCGATCCGCATGGGCGGCACCTGCACCGGCGAGCACGGCGTGGGCGTCCACAAGCTGGACGCGCTCGTCGCCGAGCACGGCGACGAGGCCGTCGACCTGATGCGCACCATCAAGCAGGCGCTCGATCCGAACGGCATCCTCAATCCGGGGAAGACGGTGCCGGCGAGGAGAAGGGAATAGGGAATGGGGAATAGGGAATAGGGCGCCCGGCCCCTCGCCGCGCAACCGTCCGACCGTTCCCCATTCCCGATTCCCCATTCCCTTCCCGCCCTTTCCCTCCCCGCCGCGAGTGCAGCCCACCATGCTCCGTCTCTACATCGCCAACCGCAATTATTCGTCGTGGTCGCTGCGCGGCTGGCTGTGCGCCAAGCTCGCCGGCGAGCCGTTCGAGGAGGTCGTCGTGCCGCTCGCCGGCCAGACGCCGAACCCCGGCTACTACGCGTTCTCGCCGAACGGCCTCGTGCCCTGCCTGCACGACGGCGGGATCGTCGTGTGGGAGTCGCTCGCGATCGCCGAGTACCTCGCCGAGCGGCACCCGCCCATGTGGCCGGCGGAGGCGCCCGCGCGCGCGTTCGCGCGCTCGATGTGCGCCGAGATGCACGCGGGCTTCCGCGACCTGCGCAACGAGATGACGATGTGCATCCGCGAGCGGCTCGACGTGCGGCCGTGGTCGGCGGGCCTTGCGCGCGACATCGACCGCGTGCAGGCGCTTTGGACGCAGGCGCGCACGCGCTTCGGCGGCGGCGGCGACTACCTGTGCGGCGCCTTCTCGATCGCCGACGCGTTCTTCGCGCCGGTGGCCTTCCGCTTCCGGACCTACCTCGTCGAGCCGGCGGGCGAGGCGGGGGCGTACTGGCACCGCCTGCTCGCGCACCCGTACCTGCGCGAGTGGGAGCAGGCCGCACTCGCCGAGACCGCGGTGATCGAAGCCGACGAGCCGCGCATCCTCTACCGCGACAAGCTCGCGGCCGCCGGGCGCGGCTGAACGGGCCCCCGGGGGCGGCATGCACGAGGCGGTGATCCAGGGCTGGCAGGCGAGGGTGCGCGAGGCCGCCGCGGCGAAGACGCCGCTCGCCATCCGCGGCGGCGGCACCAAGGCGTTCTACGGCGAGGCGGAGCAGGGCGAGCCGTTCGACACGCGCGCCTACGCCGGTATCGTCGACTACGAGCCCACCGAGCTCGTCGTCACCGCGCGCGCAGGGACGCTCCTCGCCGACGTCGAGCGCACGCTGCGCGAGGCCGGCCAGATGCTCGCTTTCGAGCCGCCGCACTTCGCGCCGGGCGGCACGCTGGGGGGCACGATCGCGACGGGGCTGTCGGGGCCGCGCCGGCCCTACGCCGGCGCCGTCCGCGATCACGTGCTCGGCGTGAAGGTCGTCGACGGGAGAGGCGAGCTGCTGACCTTCGGTGGCCGCGTCATGAAGAACGTCGCGGGCTTCGACGTCGCGCGGCTGATGACCGGCGCGCTGGGGACGCTCGGCATCGTCGCGGAGGCCTCGCTCAAGTGCGTGCCGCAGCCGCGCGCGCAGGCGACGAGGGTCTTCGAGCTGTCGGCCGACGAGGGCATCCGGCGCGCCAACGAGTGGGGCGGCAAGCCGCTGCCGCTGTCGGCGACCTGCCAGTGCGACGGCCGGCTGTACGTGCGCCTCTCCGGCGCGGCGCCCGCGGTCGAGGCGGCCGCGGCGAAGTTCGGCGGCGCGGAGGTGCCCGACGGCGAGGCGCTGTGGACCGCGGTGCGCGACCACGCGCACCCGTTCTTCGCGGCGGCCCGGGACGGGGCGCCGCTGTGGCGGCTGTCCGTCAGGTCGACCGCGCCGCACACCGATCTCGGCGCGGAGCAGCTGATCGAGTGGGGCGGCGCGCTGCGCTGGCTGGTCGCGCCGCGCGCGGAGGCGTCGAAGCTGCGCGCCTGGGCCGCCGCGCACGGCGGGCACGCGACGCTCTTCGCCGCGCGCGACCGCTCGCCGGGCGTCTTCCACCCGCTGCCGCCGGCGCTGGCGGGGCTGCACGCGCGGCTGAAGGCCGAGTTCGACCCGCACGGCATCCTCAATCCCGGGCGGATGGCGGCCGGGGGGGCCTGATGCAGACGAACCTCGCAGCGTTCATCCGCGACACCCCCGAAGGGCGCGAGGCCGACGCGATCCTGCGTGCCTGCGTGCACTGCGGGTTCTGCACGGCGACCTGCCCGACCTACCAGCTGCTGGGCGACGAGCTCGACGGGCCGCGCGGGCGCATCTACCTGATCAAGGAGGTGCTCGAAGGCAAGCGCGCGACCGAAAGGACGCAGCTGCACCTCGACCGCTGCCTCACGTGCCGCTCGTGCGAGACGACGTGCCCCTCCGGCGTGCAATACGGGCGCCTGGTCGACATCGGCCGCGCGGTCGTGGAGCGGCAGGTTCCGCGCAGCCCCTCCGAGCGCGCGACGCGCTACGCGCTGTCGAAGGGCCTGCGCTCGCGAACGCTGTTCGGCACGGCACTGCTGTTCGGCCGGGCCGCGCGCGGCGTGCTTCCCACCGCGCTCGCGCGCAAGGTGCCGCAGGCGCAGCGCGCCGGCCCGTGGCCGCCGCCGCGCCACGCCCGCCGCGTGATCGTCACGCTGGGCTGCGTGCAGCCCACGCTCGCGCCGTCGATCGACGCGGCGCTCGCGCGCGTGCTCGACCGCGTCGGCATCTCGGCCGATGGCATCGCCGGCGGAGGCTGCTGCGGCGCGCTGCCGTACCACCTGAACGAGCAGGAGGAGGGGCTCGCGCTGGCGCGGCGCAACCTCGACGCCTGGTGGCCGGCCATCGAGCGCGGCGCCGAGGCGATCGTGACGACGTCGAGCGGCTGCGGCGTCATGGTCAAGGACTACGGCCACCTGCTCGCGCACGACCCCGCGTACGCGAAGAAGGCGGCGCGCGCCGCCGCGCTGGCGCGCGATCCCGTCGAGCTGATCGGCGACGAGTGGAAGCGCATCGCGGCGAAGGTGGCGATGGACCGCGGCAGCCAGCGCATCGCCTTCCACCCGCCGTGCACGCTGCAGCACGGCATGAAGCTCAAGGGCCGCGTCGAGGAGATCCTGCGGGCGATCGGTCACGAGCTCGTCCCGGTCGCGGACGCGCACCTGTGCTGCGGCTCGGCGGGCACCTACTCGATCCTGCAGCCCGCCCTCGCCGAGGAGCTCAAGCGCCGCAAGCTCGCGGCGCTGCAGGCCGAGCGGCCCGCGCTGATCGTGTCGTCGAACATCGGCTGCCAGATGCACCTCGCCGGCGGCACGTCGCGCCCCGTCCGGCACTGGCTCGAGGTGCTCGACGACAAGATGCTGTCGTGAGCGGCGAGCGACCCGGCCGCGACGCGTACCGGCGCTGGCTCGCGATCCCGACGCGCTGGCACGACAACGACGCCTACGGGCACGTCAACAACGTCGTGTACTACGCCTACTTCGACACGGTCGTCAACGAGCACCTGATCAACGCCGCGGGACTCGACATCGCGGAGGACCCGGTCGTCGGCCTGGTCGTGGAGACGACGTGCCGCTACCACCGGCCGCTGTCGTTCCCCGACGTCGTCGACGCCGGGTTGCGCGTCGAGCGGCTCGGGACGTCGTCGGTGACCTACGCGATCGGGCTGTTCCGCGCCGGCGACGACGAAGCGGCCGCGAGCGGGCGCTTCGTGCACGTCTGGGTCGACCGCGCGACGCAGCGGCCGGTGCCCGTTCCCGCGCGCATCCGCGCCGCGCTCGAGGCGTTGCGATGACGCAGGCGTCGCGCCGCGCGGCGGCACCGGCCCGCGCACGACCGGCGCGACCGCGTCGGGAGGCGACCGCCGCCGGCTACGCCTGCGAGCGCATGCGCCGGTCGAGCCGCCGCGATGCGCTGGTCCTGCTCGCCGCTTTCCTCGGCGAGGACGAGCACTATCGCGCCTCCGCCGCCGCGTACGGCGACGGCGGCCGCGAGGCGCTGGAGCGCAGCCTCGACCTCTTCCTCGCCCGTCCGAGGCTCGGGTTCGTCTGGCTCGCGTACGACGAGGCGGCGCGCGACGCGGGCGCCGTCGGCGCGTGCGTCGTCTGCTACGCGATCTCGACGTCCCGCGGCGCGCTGGTCGCGAAGCTCGACGACGTGCACGTGGCGTCCGCGTGGCAGGGACGCGGCGCGGGCAGCGCGATGCTCGCCGCGCTCGCGCAGGCGCTGCGCGCGGAGGGCGTGATGCGCATCGACTGCGGCTGCCACCGCGACAACGCGCGCGCGTGGCGCTTCTACGAGCGCCTCGGGTTCGCTCCGCTCGGCGAGGAGCGGATCGCGAAGCTGCTCTGACGCCCGATGCCCGCGCTCTACGGTGTCATCCCGGCCGCCGGCGGCGGCACGCGCTTCGGCGCGGGCACGCCCAAGCAGTACGCGCCGCTCGCCGGCGCGCCGCTGCTCGTGCGCACGATCGAGCGGCTGCAGGTGCTGCCGTTCGAGGCGCTGGTCGTCGCGATCGCGCAGGAGGACGCGCACTACGACCACGTGGTGGGCGTGCGGCCCGGCGTCGAGGCGCTGCGCTGCGGCGGGCTGACGCGCGGCGCGACCGTGCGCAACGCGCTGTCGGCGCTGGCCGGCCGCGCGGCCGACGACGACTGGGTGCTCGTGCACGACGCCGCCCGGCCGTGCGTGCCGCGCGCCGCGCTGCTGCGCCTGGTGGGGCAGCTGTGGGACGACGCGGTCGGCGGGCTGCTCGCGATTCCCGTGGCCGACACGCTCAAGCGCGCCGACACGTTCGCCGGGCGCGCCGCGGCGTCCCCGCGCGTGGAGGCCACCGAGGACCGCGCGGCCCTGTGGCAGGCGCAGACGCCGCAGATGTTCCGCTACCGCGTGCTCGTGCAGGCGCTCGCCGGCGACGAGGCGATGGCCGCGACCGACGAGGCGCAGGCGGTCGAGCGGCTCGGCCACCGGCCGCGGCTGGTGCCGGGCAGTCCGGCGAATCTCAAGGTGACCTGGCCCGAGGACATCGCGCTCGCCGCGGCGATCCTCGGGGCACAGGAGGACGAGGAGCAGCGATGAACGGACCTCGCGTCACGTTGCGGTGGTCGCTCGCGGGGGCACCGCGATGAGCCTGCGCATCGGCAACGGCTTCGACGTGCACGCCTTCGCGCCCGGGCGGGCGCTGGTGGTCGGCGGGGTCACGATACCGTTCGACCGCGGCCTCGCGGGGCACTCCGACGCCGACGTGCTGCTGCACGCGATCGCCGACGCGATCCTCGGCGCGCTCGCGCTCGGCGACATCGGGATGCACTTTCCCGACACCGATCCGCGCTGGAAGGGGGCGGACAGCCGCGTGCTGCTGCGCCACGTCGCGCGGCTGGCGCGCGATCGCGGCTACGCGGTGGCCAACGTCGACGCGACGCTGATCGCGCAGGTTCCGCGGATGGCGCCGCACGTGCCGGCGATGCGGCTGCACGTCGCCTCCGATCTTGGCTGCGACATCGCGTCGGTGTCGGTGAAGGCGACGACGACCGAGCGGCTCGGCTTCACCGGGCGCGAGGAGGGCATCGCCGCGCTGGCGAGCGTGCTGCTGGAGGACGCCGGGAGCCGGTGACGGTCAACGCGGCGCGCGCAGCGGCAGCTCGACGCGCGCGATCGTGCCGCCGCCGTCGCGCGGCAGGAGATCGAAGCGGCCGCCGTGCAGCCGCGCGATGCGCTCGACGATCGCAAGGCCCAGCCCGGCGCCCGCGGCACCGTCGGCGCGCGCCCGCGCAGCCTCGGCGCGCGTGAACGGCTGCTTCAGGCGCTCGACGTCCTCCGGGCGGATGCCGGGCCCGCGGTCCGCGACGTCGACGACGACGTGCGCGTCGCGCGCGTAGGTCGCGACCTCCACGGGCGGCGCACCGTAGGCCAGCGCGTTGTCGACCAGGTTCGACACGAGGCGCGCGATCGCCGTCGGCCGCATCGGCAACGCGGGCACGCTGCCCGGCGCGAAGCGCACGTCGCGTCCCGCGAGCCGCGCGCGCTCGACGACCGGACGGACGACGTCGTTCACGTCGCGCATCTCGGCGGCCACGGCGTCGTCGCCGCGCGCGAAGTCGAGGAACTGCCCGATCACCCGGTCCATCTCCTCGATGTCCGCGACCATGCCCTCGCGCGTGGCCGCGTCCGCGCCGGCGAGCTCGACGCCGAGCCGCAGGCGCGCGAGCGGCGTGCGCAGGTCGTGCGAGACGCCGGCGAGCAGCACGGCGCGGTCGCGCTCGATCTGCCGCAGGTTGGCGAGCATGGCGTTGAACCCGCGGTTGACCGACGCGATCTCCGACGGGCCCGACTCGGGCAGCGGCGGCGGCGTCTCGCCGCGGCCCACCTTCGCGACCGCGCCCTCGAGTTCGCGCAGGGGGCGCGCGAGGTAGCGCGCGAAGACGAACGCGGCGGCGAGCAGCGCCAGCAGCAGCGCGAGGCTCAGGACGAGCGCGCGCGTCGGCTCGGGCTCCGCGCCGGGGCGCGGGGGCAGCGCGAAGCCGATCCAGTACGCGTCGTCGGCAACGGGCAGCCGCACCCACAGCAGCTGCGCGCGCGGCTGCACGCGCACTTCGACGCCGGGGCCCAGCGCGTCGGCGAAGCGCGACTCGAGCTCCGCGAGCAGCGGCAGCCAGGCCCCCGGCCCCGAGGCCGGCTCCGGTGTGCCGTCGACGTCCGGCGGCGGCGGACCGCGCATGCCGGGACCGTCGCGCATGCGCGGCCCGCCGCCCTCGCGCATCCGCGGCCCGGGCGCATCGCCGTCGCGACCCATGCGCGCGCCCGAGCGCCAGCCGCGCGAGGTCATTCCCGAGGGCTCGCGCTCGCCGCCGGCGAGGATGCGCACCCCGTGCTCCCGGGCGAGGCGTTGCAGCGCGTCGCGGCGGCCCTCGTCGGGCAGCGACTGCAGGGCGGCGCGCAAGACGTGCAGCTGCACGAGCTTCGTCTCGCCGAAGTGGCGCACGATCAGCGCCGTGCGGTCCTGGCGGAACAGCAGGATCGTCGCGAGCACGGCGAGCACCAGCACGCCCACGAGCACCAGCGCGAGGCGGCCGAAGAGCGTGCGCGGCCACACCCTCATCGCGCGTCAGCCGTCGCCGCCGCCGGCGTCGCCGCTCGCGCCGGCGCCGCCGAACGCGCCGCCGTCACGCGCGCTTCCGCCATCGTCCGCGCGCGTCTCGCCGCTCGCGGGCGCGCCGGACGCCGTGGCCGGGTCGCCCCCGGCGTCGTCGGGCACGTAGACGTAGCCGAAGCCCCAGACCGTCTGGATGTAGCGCGGCGACGAGGGATCCGGCTCGACGAGCTTGCGCAGGCGCGACACCTGGACGTCGATCGCGCGGTCGAAGACCTCGTGGTCGCGCCCGCGCGCCAGCAGCATCAGCTTCTCGCGCGCCAGCGGCTGGCGCGGGTGCTGCACGAACACGTTCACCAGCGCGAACTCGCCGGTCGTCAGCGTGATCGTGGTTCCGTCGCGCGACAGCGTGCGCGCCGCCAGGTCGAGCTCGTAGGGGCCGAAGGGCACGCGGCCCGAGTCGGTCGGCGCGCCGGGCGCGCGCTCGCCCTGCCGGCGCAGCACGGCGTGGATGCGCGCGACGAGCTCGCGGGGATTGAACGGCTTCGGCAGGTAGTCGTCGGCGCCCATCTCCAGCCCGACGATGCGGTCGACGTCCTCGCCCTTCGCGGTGAGCATGATGATGGGCACCGTCTCGCCGGCGCCGCGCAGCCGCCGGCAGACGGCGAGGCCGTCCTCGCCGGGCAGCATGAGGTCGAGCACCACGAGGTGCGGGGGGTCGCGCTGCAGCCGCTTGTCGAGGTCGCGCGCGTCGGGGATCGCGCGCACGTCGAAGCCCTGCTCGGCGAGGTAGCGCGTCAGCAGGTCGCGCAGCCGGACGTCGTCGTCGACGACGAGGATTCGCGTGGGGCGTGGCGTCATGGGGCGATTGAAGCGCGCGCGGCGCAGCGCCGGGGCGGAAGGTGTTGCCGATTGTAACGGCGCACCGGCGGGGCAACGGCGTGTTGCAAACGCGGCGCCCCGCGCGGGCACCGGCGCCGCAGAATCCGCCTCGAAGCCGTACGGGACCCGGTCCGGCGGATCGGCGCCCGCGACTCCACCCACGACGAAAGGAATCACCGATGTTCGCACACCGCTTCTCCCGCCGCGCGGCGCTCGCGTCCGCGCTGTTCGTCGCGCTCGGCTCGACGGCGATCGCCGCGCCGGGCCACGGTCCCTACGGGCACGGGCCGAAGGGGCCCGGCGTGCACGGCGGCGGCATCGAGCACGTCATCGCGCGCATGAAGGGCCAGCTCAACCTCAACACGCAGCAGCAGGCCGCCTTCGACAACGCCGTGGCCGCGGCGCGCTCCGCGCGCGAGGCCGGGCGTGCCGAGCGCGACAGGGTGCATGCGGCGATGAAGGCCGAACTCGCCACGCCGGCTCCCGACTTCGCGAAGGTCGCCGCGCTCGCCGACGAGGCGCAGGCGAAGGGCCAGGCGCTGCGCCGCCAGGTGCGCGACCAGTGGCTCGCCCTGTACGCCACGTTCACGCCCGAGCAGATGCTGGTGGTGCGCGACGCGTGGGCGAAGCGCGTGGAGCGCGCCGAGCAGCACCGCGAGCGGATGCGCGAGCGCTTCGGCGGCTGAGCGACCCTCCCCCGGTCGTCCGCCCGCGACGGCCCGGCGCGACGCGCCGGGCCGTCGTCGCTTCCGGCCTACGCGATCCGCGCGCCGTCCGCGCGCGCGGGCGCCTGCGCTAGCAGCACCGAGGCCGCGGCGGCGAGCGCTGCCGGCACGACGGGCTTGGGCAGCAGCGCGAGACCGGCCGAGCGCACGCTCCGCGCTGCGTCCGCGGAGAGGTCGCCCGACACGACGATCGCCGGCACGGCCACGCCCAGTTCGTCGCGCAGGCGCGCCACGGCGTCGAGGCCGCTCGCGCCCTCGTCGAGCCGCAGGTCCGCGACGATCAGGTCCGGATAGCGCGCCAGATGCCCGAGGGCCGCCAGCGCCTCGGCGGCATCGCGGCCGGACGCGACCTCCGCACCCCACGCGAGGAACAGCGAGCGCATGCCTTCGATCGCGGCGGGGTCGTCGTCGACGACGGCGATCGTCGTGCCGGCGAGCGCGTGGCCGTTCGCACCGCACGGCGCGGGCAGCCGCGCCGGCGGCAGCGGCGCGCGCAGGTCGTCGACGCGCGGCAGGACCACGCGGAAGCGCGAGCCGCGCCCCGGGTGCGAGCGGACCTCCACCGCGTGCCCGAGCAGGTCGGCGAAGCGCCGCACGATGGCGAGCCCCAGCCCCATGCCGCGGCCGCGCGGCGCCGCGGCGCCGCGCACCTGGTAGAACTCCTCGAAGATGCGCTCGCGGTGCGCGTCGGCGATCCCCACGCCCGTGTCGACCACGTCCACGACGACGCGGGCGCCGCGCCGCCGCGCGCCGATCACGACGCCTCCTCGGCCCGTGTACCGCACGGCATTGGCGACGAGGTTGCGCAGCACGCGCGCGAGCAGCGCAGGGTCGCTGTCGACGGCGAGCCGCGTGCGCACCGCGCGCAGGCGCAGGCCCTTCGCTTCGGACTGCGGAGCGAACTCCGCGACGAGCTGCGTGAACAGGCCGGCGAGCGGGACGCGCGTTCGCGAGGGCACCAGCGCACCCGCCTCGAGCCGCGACAGGTCGATCAGCTGGCCGAACTGCGCGTCCAGCGCGTCGAGCGCCTGCTGCGTGCGCGCGAGGATCATGCGCGCGTCGGGCTCGGCGGTGCGCGCGGACAGTGCGGACACGAACAGGCCGACCGCGTGCAGCGGCTGGCGCAGGTCGTGGCTGGCCGCGGCGAGCAGCTGCGACTTCGCGCGATTCGCCGCCTCGGCCGCGGAGCGCGCCTCGACCGCCGCCCGCGTCTGCGCCTTGAGCTCCGCGATCAGGTCGACGTTCTCGTGGCGGATCGCCAGCGCCTGCGTCAACAGGTCGTTGACGCGGTGGCCGAACGCGAGGACGAACAGCAGCACGACGGCGAGCACCGCGGCGGTGTCCAGGTGCACGCGGTCGCCCTCCCAGGCGACGCGCACGATCAGCGGCACGAGCGCCGGCAGCACGAAGCCGTAGAACGACGGCCGCCACACGGCCGTCAGGTTGAGGCCGCCGAGCACGACGCCGAACAGGCAGACGATCAGCAGCGCCTGGTGGGGCTCCGACGCGGGGAACACGACCACCGCGGCCAGCCCCCACAACGTTCCGCCGAGTGCGGAGCCGAGGGCCCAGTAGCGGCCCCAGCGCTCCAGCGCTGCCGGCCCCGGGCGCGCGCGCCGCCACGCACACGCGAGTCGCCAGCGCCACGCCTGGTTCACGGCGATGAGTGCGAACCACGCGAGCCACCACGCCGCCGCCACCTGGCCCCACATCGCGATTGCGAGCAGCACGCCGCCGAGCAGCATCGACGCCGTCGTGCGCGTCCAGCTCGCGAACGCCATCGCGACCTGGTCGGCGCGGGCGCGCTGGATCAGCGCGGGGGCGAGGCCGGCGAGCGGCGGCATCGCCGGCTCCCTGGCGGCGGCATCAGTGCTGGCGCGCGTCGATGGCCACGCCGCGTCGCGCGAGCTCGACGATCGCCTGCGCGCGCGAGTGCACGTTGAGCGCGCGCAGGATCGCCGAGACGTGCACCTTCACGGTTCCCTCGGAGAGCCCGAGGTCGCGGCAGATGAGCTTGTTCGGCTTGCCCTGCACCAGCAGCCGCAGCACCTGCGATTGCCGCTGCGTGAGGCCGAGCGGCACGCCCTCGCCGGGGGTCGGCGCCGGCGAAGCGCGGGCGAGTCCCGGGCGCGGGCACGAGCGGCCGTCCAGCATCCGTCCGACGGCGTCGACGAGCTGCCCGCCGCTCGCGGTCTTCGCGATGTAGCCGCGCGCGCCGGCCGCGAACGCGGCATCGACGGTGGCGCGGTCGTGCGTGGCCGACAGCACGGCGATCGGCAGGCGCGGGAAGTCGCGGCGCATCGCTGCGAGCAGCTCCAGGCCCCTGGTGCCGGGGAGCGCGAGGTCGAGCAGCAGCAGCGCGCAGTCCGGATGCGCGGCGAGCATCGCGTAGGCGGAGTCGCGATCGGTCGCGGCGTACACCGACACCGGCCGCGCCAGCGTGGGCAGCAGCTGGGCGAGCGCGGTCACGACGAGCGGGTGGTCGTCGACGACGAGGATCTTCAAGGAGTTCTCCCGGCGGATGGGGCGCGCGGCGACAGCCGCGCGGACGGCGAAAATCTCGTGCGACGGGGCGGAGCGGCAAAGCTGGCAATAGTGGCAGCGGCCGTCCGCCGGTGCCGGCGGCGCCCGCGACGGTTGCCTGGCCGCGCGCGCTGTTGCATGCTCCGGGCACTCCCCTGCCGGAGCCGCTCCATGCCGTCGCGTCTTGCGCGGGTGCTGGTCCCGACGATCGTCGTCGCCGTCCTGTCATCCTTGACAGGGACGCCTTCCCGTGCGGGCGAGCCGCCGCAGGCGGCGCGCGTCCTCGACCGCATGGTCGCGTTCCTCGGCGGCCCCGAGGCGGTGTACGGCGTGCGCACGCTGGTCGTGTCGGCAAGCGCGCGACGCGACGGCGAAGCGCTCGCCGTGCCGACGCGAACGACGTTCGCGTTCCCGCTGCACGTGCGCCGCGACTTCGTCGTGGCCGGCCGCACGCTCGCGCTGGTGTCGGGCCCGGACGGCGCGCAGCTCGTGACGCGCGACGGTGGCGTGCGATTGTCCGCGTCCGAGCGCGTCGCCTTCGAGCGCTCGACGATGCGCGATCCGGTCGCGCTCGCGAAGGCACGGCTCGGACGCGGCGTGAGCGTCGAGCTGGCGGGGACCGACACCGTCGACGGCGCGCCGACGGACCTCGTCCGGCTGCGCCAGGGCGGCCACGAGACCGTGCTCGCCGTCGCCCGCGACGACGGGCGCCTGGTCGCCATCCGCTATCCGCTGGACGCGCAGGCCACGATGACTGTGCGCTTCGGCGGCTGGGCCGTCCGCGGACGCGGCCTGCGCTACCCGTCTCACGCGCGCGGCACGATCGACGGGCGGGACGCGTTCGCGATCGAGGTGCAGCGCATCGACGTCGATCCGCGACTCGATCCCGTCCTCTTCGCCGTCGACGAGGGCGTCGCCACATTCTCCACCCGCGCCGGGGAGGGACTCCGATGACGATCGTGACGTTGCGCGGGCTGGCGGCCATCGCGGCTGCGAGCCTGTTCGCCGGTCTGCCGCTCGCGGCCGCGCAGGATCCGGCGGCCGGCGGGTCGCCACCGTGGCGGCCCGCAGGTGCCGTGGGCTCCGACGTCGGCACCGGCTGGAACATCCTGCAGATACCCTCCTCGGCGTTCGCACCGTTGAACGCCACGATGTCCTATACGATCGACCACGACGGCTATCTCGAGTACGGGGGCAGCGCGTCGCCGTTCCTGCTCAACGGCTTTGCCGCGCCGGTGCAGCTGCCCAGCGGTGCCGGCATCGGCTACGTCGGCCTGTACGCCCGCGACATCGGCACCGACACGGTCGTCGCGATCCTCCGTCGGCATACGGGCTACGGCATCGAGCCGCAGTGCCCACTACCGATCCCGCGCCTTTGTCCGTCCAATCCGCCGGGTCATGAGGATCTGGCGCGGGTCGAGTCGATGGGCGATGGCGGGTACCAATATGTCTACGCGACGATTTCGCCGCTGCACACGGTCGTCAACCACCGGCTCTTCGGCGGCGGCCAGTACACGGTCTACGTCGGCCTGCCGCAGCTCTTCTACAGGTTCAAGGCCGTCGACATCTGGTGGAAGCGCCAGATCTCGCCGGCGCCCTCCACCGCGCGCTTCACCGACGTGCCGCTGGGCGCGGCGTTCTTTGCCGAGGTCGAGGCGCTCGCGGCGTCCGGCATCACCGTCGGCTGCACCGCCACCGAGTTCTGCCCGGAGGCCCCGCTCACGCGCCGCCAGATGGCGGCTTTCCTGGCGCGCGCGCTGGGGCTCTACTATCAGTACTGAAACTGGGGTCAGACTCCGGTCTCTATCTCTCGGAATGCGAGTCTGACCCTCGTTTCGATTCCCGTTGCGCTTCGCGCCAACGGGGCCCCTCGCCGCGTGACCCCTCCGCGCGGCCTCCCTGGACCGTCGGTGGATTGCGCAGCGTTGCGCGTCGGCCGCCTGCGTCAGGGGTCTTGGCGTCGATCCCCGTTGCGCTTCGCGCCAACGGGGCCCCTCGCCGCGTGACCCCTCCGCGCGGCCTCCCTGGACCGTCCGATGGATTGCGCAGCGTTGCGCGTCGGCCGCCTGCGTCAGGGGTCTTGGCGTCGATCCCCGTTGCGCTTCGCGCCAACGGGGCCCCTCGCCGCGTGACCCCTGACGCTACTCGTGCCTCAGCGCGTCGATCGGCGCGAGGCGCGCGGCCTTGCGGGCGGGGTAATAGCCGAAGAAGACGCCGATCGCCGCGGCGAAGCCGACCGACAGCACGACGGCGGCCGGCTCGACCTCGGTGCGCCAGCCGGCGAAGTGCCCGACGGCGAACGACGCGGCGAAGCCGAGCGCGATGCCGACCAGCCCGCCGATCAGCGCGAGCGTCACCGCCTCGACGAGGAACTGCAGCAGGATGTCGCGCCCGCGCGCACCCACCGCCATGCGCAGGCCGATCTCGCGCGTGCGCTCGGTGACCGAGACCAGCATGATGTTCATGATGCCGATGCCGCCGACGACCAGCGACACCGACGCGATCGCGGCGAGCAGCATCGCGAGGACGCGCGAGCTCGCCTCCTGCGCCGCGAGCACCTCGGCGAGGTTGCGCAGGAAGAAGTCGTCCTCCTGGTTCGGCTGCAACCGGTGGCGCTGGCGCAGCAGGTCGCGGATCTCCTGCTCGGCCACCGCAACGTCCGCGCCGTCCTGCACCTTGACCGTGATCGACTGCACGTTGCGCGAGCGCACCTGCTGCCCGCCCAGCACGCGCTTGCGCGCGGTCGAGATGGGGATCAGCACGACGTCGTCCTGGTCCTGGCCGACCATGCTCTGCCCCTTGCGCTCGAGCAGCCCCACGACCTCGTGCGGGATGCGCCGGATGCGCACGGTCTCGCCGACCGGGTCGGCCTCGCCGAACAGGCTGCGCGCCACGCTCTGCCCGAGGAGCACGACCTTCGCCGCGGACTCGACGTCCTGCGGCTCGAGGCCGCGGCCCGCGGCGACGGCCCAGTTGCGCGCGACGAGGTATTCGGGCGTGACGCCGAGGATGCCCGTGTTCCAGTTGCTGTTGCCGAACACGACCTGCCCCGAGCCGCGCAGCTGCGGCGCCGACGCCGCGACGATGGCGATCTCGCGCTGCAGCGCGTAGGCGTCGTCCTCGGAGATCGTCGGCTGCGAGCCCGCGCCCATGCGCACGCCGCCGGCGGTGAAGTTGCCGGACAGCACGATGATGAGGTTCGAGCCCAGGCTCTTGATCTGCTCCTCGACGCGCGCCTGCGCACCGGCGCCCACGCCCATCATCGCGATGACGGCCGCGACGCCGATGATGATGCCGAGCATCGTCAGCGCCGAGCGCATCTTGTTCGTGCGCAGCGCCGCGAGGGCGACCTTGAGCGTGGCGAGGAGCGTCATGGCGGCCGCGGCGCCTCAGGCAGGGATGCGCAGCGCCTTCAGCGCCGCCGCGGCGTCCCGCGGGACCTGCCGCTCGTCGCCGACGAGCTTGCCGTCGCGGAAGTGGATCGCGCGGCCAGCGAACGCGGCGATGTCGTGCTCGTGCGTGACCAGCACGACGGTGATGCCTTCCGCGTTGAGCTGCTGCAGCAGCGCCATCACCTCGACGCTGGTCGCGGAGTCGAGCGCGCCGGTGGGCTCGTCGGCCAGGATCAGCTTGGGCTCGTTGACCAGCGCGCGTGCGATGGCCACGCGCTGCTGCTGGCCGCCGGACAGCTGCGACGGGTGGTGGTCCGCGCGGCTCGCGAGCCCGACGCGCTCCAGCTTCGCGTACGCGCGCTCGTGGCGCTCGCGCGTCGGGATGCCCGCGTAGAGCAGCGGCAGCGCCACGTTCTCCAGGGCGCTCGTGCGCGGCAGAAGGTTGAACTGCTGGAACACGAAGCCGATCTTGCGGTTGCGGATCGCCGCCAGCTCGTCGGGCGCGAGGCCGGCGACGTCCTCGCCGTCGAGGCGGAACGAGCCGAAGGTCGGGGTGTCGAGGCAGCCGATCACGTTCATGAACGTCGACTTGCCGGAACCCGACGGCCCCATGATCGCGACCATCTCGCCCGCGGCGATCGCCACCGACACGCCGGCGAGCGCGTGGACCGTCGTCTCCCCCATCCGGTAGATCTTGACGAGTTCCTGCGTGGCGATCAGCGGCTCGGCCATGACCGGGCGGGGCGTGCGCGGCGCGTCCACGCGCGCTAGGGCCTGTTCACGCTATGGCCGCATGCGCGAAGGGTCGCGCCCGCGTGTCCATCGCGGCGCTCCCCGCCGCGAATGCCGAGAGCATTCGCAAGGCGAGCAACCATGAGGGGCGCGCGGGCGCGCCCCTTCCCTCCGGGCTGCGGCGAAACGGGCCGTGGGCGTTGCTGCAGGTCCTCGCCGGGTTCCCGACCCGCCTTGCGGCCTTGCGCCGAGCCCACGGCCTCTTCGCTTCGCAGCGCGCTCGTGTCCATAGCGTGGACAGCCCTAGAACGGCAGCCGCGGCGCGCTGCTCGCGCGCGGCGCGGTGCCCGCCGGCTGCTGCGTGCCCACGATCACCTCCTGCCCCTCCGCGAGCTCGCGGCCGAGGACCTCGGTGGCGTTGCCGTCGGTGAGCCCGGTGCGCACGCGGACCTCGGAGGGCCCGGCGGCCGTCGGGACGAACACCCGCCCGCTGCCCGCCACGCCGGTGCCGCGGCCGGTCTCGGTGGCCACGATCGCCGCGTAGAGCTTCTGCTGCTCGTCGTCGAGGATGCCGCCGATGCGTTGCCGCACCTCGGCGCGGATGCGCTCGGCGCGAGGCCGCCGCTCGCTCTCGGGCAGCTCGCGCAGCGACGCGAAGCGGGCGCGCTGCTCGGCGAGGATCTCGTCGAGGCGCGCGACCTGTCCGGCGTCGAGCTTGAGCTCGTCGATCAGCCGCTGGCGCCGCGCCTGCATGTCGCCGCCGCCCGGACCGCCGTTGCCTGCACCGGGTCCGGGCGGCGCATCCAGCGGGGCGCTGGCGACGCCCGCGGGCCGCCAGCGCAACGCCGCGTTGGGCACCTTGAGCACGCCGTCGCGCTGGTCGGTGACGATGCGCACGTTCGCCGTCATGCCCGGCACGAGCTGCAGCGACGGATTGCGCGTGCCCACGACGACGATGTAGGTCACCACGTTCTGCACCGTCTGCGCCGCCTTGCGGATCTGGCGGACGGTGCCCTCGAACGTGCGGCCGGGATACGCGTCGACGGTGTAGGCCGCGCGCTGGTCGACGCGGATGCGGCCGATGTCGGACTCGTCGATCGCGACGTCGACCTGCATCTCGCGCAGGTCCTGCGCGATCGTGAACAGCGTCGGCGTGTTGAGGCTCGCCGCCACCGTCTGTCCCGGCTCGACCTGGCGCGAGATGACCACGCCGTCGACCGGCGCCGTGATCTCGGTCTTCGACAGGTCGTTGCGCGCGCTGGCGAGCGCCGCCTCGCGCTGCTTGACGACGGCGCGCGCGTTGGCGATCAGCGCCTCGGCGGCGCGCAGCTGCGACTCGGCCGTGCGCACGGCCTCGGCCGCGCCGCGCTCGACGAACACGGCCTTGTCGCGCTCGGCCGCCGAGATGAAGCCCTTCGCGAGCAGCGACTCCTTGCGCTCGAGGTCGCGCTTCGCGTCCTCGTGCGTGATCTGCGCGCGGACGATCTGCGAGCGCTGGGTGGCGGCGTCGCTCTGCCGCTGCAGCAGCGACGTGCGCGCCGCATCGAGGTCGGCCTCGGCCTGCCGCACGCGCAGCGCGTAGGTCTCCGGCTCGATGCGGGCGAGGAGCTGCCCTTCCTTCACGGGCGAGTTGAAGTCGACGAGGATCTCCCGGATCTGCCCGGAGATCGACGAGCCGACCTGCACGGTGGTGACGGCGTTCAGCGTGCCCGACGCCGAGACGGTGGCGGTGATGCTGCCGCGCTCGACCTTGGCGAGCCGGTAGGCCGGCGCGGCGTCGCGCTGGGCGTAGGCGCGCCAGAGCGCGTAGCCGGCGGCGGCGAGCGCCGCGGCGACGAGGATCGCCGTCACGGCGGAGGGCAGGCGGCGGCGCCGCGGAGGCAGGGGCATCCTGGTCGTCTCGCGTGGGCGTCGCCGGCCGACGGATGCGCCGGCGGCGGGATTCAGCCCTGGCGGCCGAAGCCTTCCTTCTGCTGCTCGGCGATCTCGCGGCGCAGCGCGCGCAGCCGCGTCTCGACGACCGAGGACTCGTAGAAGTTCGCGTCGCCGGCGCGCGAGGCGAGCTGCAGCTGGTCGACGGCGAGCCGGAGGTTGCCCACCCAGGCGTAGTACTCGCCCTGGTGGTAGTGCTGCTTGAGCTTGCGGTCGAGCCCGGCATAGGCCCGCGCGGCGAGCCGGTGCAGCGTCCCGTTGCCGGGAAAGCGCTGCAGCTGGTCCTCGCAGAACTTCGCCGCGTCGGCGAAGCGCTTGCGCTTGATCAGCGCCTCGGGGTAGTCGTAGACGAGCTGCATCTTGTTCGGGTAGCGCTGCAGCGCGCCTTCGAGCCGCGACAGCCCGGCGTCGAGCTCGCCGCCCTCGACCAGCACGTGCCCGGCGATCGCCTCGATCATCGGGTGCGCCGGCGCCTTCCGCTCGAGCTGCGCCAGCGCCGCCTTCGCCTTCGGGTAGTCGCGCGCGCGGAGGTACGCCGCGACCAGTCCGTAGCGCGCGGCGATCTCGTCGTTGAACTTGCGCTCGGCGAGCGCCGTCTGGAAGAAGCGCACGGCCTCGCCGGCCTCGCCCTCGTAGCTGCGCAGCAGCGCGCGCACGAGGTGGAAGTCGAGCGAGTCGGGAATCTGCCGGTAGGGCACGCCGTCGGCGCGGGAGGCGGCCTCGGCGATGCGCTCGTAGGTGACGGGGTGCGTGCGCAGGTACGACGGCGCGTTGCTCTCGAGGAAGCGGCTGCTGCGCTGCAGGCGCTCCATGAACGTGGCCGCGCCGCGCACGTCGAAGCCCGCGGCCGACAGCCGCTGGAAGCCGATGCGGTCGGCCTCGTACTCGAACTCGCGCGTGAAGTTGAGCTGGCTCTGCAGCGCGAGCGCCTGCGACGTCGCCACGGCGGCCTGCGCCGCGTCGCCCGACGAGGCGCCGCCGGCCCGCGCGGCGAGCAGCGCGACCGCCAGCGCGGCGAGCGACATCAGCATGCTGTTCTGCTGGTTCTGCAGCAGCCGCGCGATGTGCCGCTGCGTCACGTGCGTGATCTCGTGCGCGAGCACGCTCGCCAGCTCGGACTCGCTCTGCGCCAGGAGGATCAGGCCCGTGTTGACGCCCACGAAGCCGCCCGGCAGCGCGAACGCGTTGATGCCGGAATCCGGCACCGCGAAGAACTCGAAGTCCTGCCGCGCGTCCGGCGACACGGCGACCAGCCGGTTGCCCAGCTCGTTCAGGTAGTCGTTGACCTCGGGATCGTTGAGCACGCCGCCGCTCGCGCGCGCCTGGCGCATGATCGCCTCGCCGAGGCGGCGTTCCTGCGCGGGCGAGAAGTTGACCTGCGAGACGTCGCCGAGGTCGGGAAGGGCCTGCGCCGCGGCCCCGCCGACGAGCGGCGGCGGTGCGACCGGGACGAGCGCCAGCGCCAGCGCGGTCAGCACGGCGACGAATCGGCGGGGACGGGCACGCATCGGCGGGCAGGGCTGCGGTAAACCTCGTCTGCTAAGATGACGCCGCGTTCCGCAAAGTTCAGCGACGGCCTCGCCGCGAAGGGTCCGGCGGAGCGAAGGCGCGAGGCACGGCGACCGGCATGGCACGTTCTGCACGCACACCCCCTGCGGCCGCCGCGGCCGCGGCACGTCGCCCCGAGGGCGCGCGTCCGGGCACGCCGGAGCCGCCCGGCCGCCATTTTACGCATTTCGATGCCGCGGGCGCCGCGCACATGGTCGACGTCGGCGGCAAGAGTGTGACCAGACGTGTCGCCCGCGCCGGCGGCCGCATCGTGATGCTGCCGGCCACGCTCGACGCCATCGCGCGCGGCGGCGCGAAGAAGGGGGACGTGCTCGGCGTGGCGCGCATCGCCGCGATCCAGGCCGCCAAGCGCACGGCCGAGCTGATTCCGCTGTGCCATCCGCTGCCGCTCACGCGCGTGGCCGTCGAGTTCGCGCTCGACCGCGACGGCAGCGCCGTCGCGATCGAGGTGACCGCCGAGACGCTCGGCCGCACCGGCGTCGAGATGGAGGCGCTGACCGCGGCGGCCGCGGGCCTGCTGACCGTGTACGACATGTGCAAGGCCGCCGACCGCGGCATGCGCATCGAGGGCGTGCGGCTGCTGGAGAAGTCGGGCGGCAAGTCGGGCCGTTTCGTCGCGCCCGACTGACGCCCGGACGATTGCGACGGAGGGATCGCCGATGTTCGTCCGCCACGACGACTGCCCGCTCGAGGACCTCGGGAACGGCGTGCGCCGCCGCATCCTGGCGCACGGCGGCGCGCTCATGCAGGTGGAGGTGCACTTCGACGCGGGTGCGGCGGGGCCGCTGCACAGCCATCCGCACGAGCAGCTGACGCACGTGCTGTCGGGCGCGTTCGAGTTCACCATCGGCGAGGACACGCGCGTCGTGCGCGCAGGCGACACGCTCTACAAGCGGCCCGGCGTGGTGCACGGCTGCCGCTGCCTCGAGGCCGGCGTGCTGCTCGACACGTTCACGCCGCAGCGCCAGGACTTCCTCGGCGGCCAGGCGGCGCGGCATTGGCCGGGTGGCCCGACCACTTGACCGCCCGGCGGCCGCGCCGTTAGAGTCGCCGGCAGCAGCCGGGCGCGGAGGCCGCCTGCCGGACCGTCCCGGCGCAGGCGCGCGGCGGCGCACCGCCGACGGGGAGGAAGGGCCTTGCCGCTGCACACGGTCGAGTCCACGCGGCTCTACCGCCAGATCGCCGACCAGATCGCCTCGCTGATCGATCGCGGCGAGTTCGGCGTGGGGGACAGGCTGCCCGCGGAGCGCGAGCTCGCGTCGGTGCTCGGGGTGTCGCGCACGTCGGTGCGCGAGGCGATCATCTGCCTCGAGCTCGCCGGCCGCGTCGACGTGCGCGTGGGCACCGGCATCTTCGTGCGCGAGCCCCCTGCAGCCGCGCCGGCGGGCGCCGCCGACGATGCCCCGGGCCCGTTCGAGCTGCTCGACGCGCGCGCGCTGATCGAAGGGGAAATCGCGGCGCGCGCCGCACCCCGCATCCGCAAGCGCGACCTCGCGCGGCTCGAGCAGGCGATCGAGCGCATGCGCGCCGGGCGCGACGACCTCGCGCGCCGCGACGAAGCCGACCGCGACTTCCACGTCGCGATCGCCCAGGCGACGGGCAACGCGGCGCTCGCCGCGGTGGTCGCGCGCCTGTGGAACGAGCGCTCGCACCCGATGTGGCGGCGCATGCAGGCGCACCTGCACACGACCGCGCTGCACGAGATGACCGTGCGCGACCACACGGCCATCGTCGCGGCGCTCGCGAGCCGCGACGCCGACGCCGCGCGCGGCGCGATGCGCCGGCACCTGGAGCGGGTCGCGCGGGAGTTCCAGCGGCGCTGGGAAGGCCCGCCCGGCGCGCCGCCGCCGTCCGCGGCCACGGAAGCGCCATGAGCGCGCGCCGCGTCCCCGGCGCGCGCATCGACCGCCGCGTCGCGACGACCGGGTCCGCGAACGCCCCGACCACCTCCCGGAGGTCCGCATGATCCGCCTCTCCGACACCGCGCTGCAGGCGCTGCCTCCGGGCGTCGCGGCGCCCGCCGGCCGCCCGTCGGCCGTGAGCATCGTCCACCTCGGCCTCGGCGCCTTCCACCGCGCGCACCAGGTCGAGTACACCGAGGACGCGCTGCGCCTCGCGGGCACGCCGCGCGGGCGCTGGGGCATCTGCGGCGTCAGCCTGAAGACGCCGGGCGCGCGCGACAGGCTGGCCGCGCAGGACGGGCTCTACACGCTCGTCAGGAAGAGTCCGCGCGGCAGCGAGCGGCGCGTGCTCGGCGCGCTGCGCGAGGTCCGCTTCCTCGGCGACGAGCGGCACGACGTGCACGAGCGTCTCGCCGCGCCGGACACCGCGATCGTGTCGCTGACGATCACGGAGAAGGGCTACGGGCACGACCCCGCGACGGGTGCGCTGGACGCAGCGCACCCCGAGATCGCGCCCGACCTGGCCGACCCCGGGCATCCGCGCAGCGCGGTCGGGCTCGTCGTCGGCTCGCTCGACGCGCGCCGCCTGTCGCACGGCCGGCCCTACACCGTGCTGTGCTGCGACAACCTCCCGCACAACGGCGCGCTGCTGCGCGGTCTCGTGCTCGACTTCGCGCGGCGCCGCGACGCCGCGCTCGCGGGCTGGATCGACCACAACGTGACCTTCCCGTCGACGATGGTCGACCGCATCGTGCCCGCGACCACGCCGGCCGACGGCGAGGAGAACGACCGCGCGCTGGGCATGCACGACGCCGCGCCCGTGGTGTGCGAGCCGTTCCGCCAGTGGGTGATCGAGGACGCGTTCGTCGCGGGGCGACCGCCGTGGGAGCTCGCCGGCGCGGAGCTGGTCGCCGACGTGGCGCCGTTCGAGACGATGAAGCTGCGCCTGCTGAACGGCAGCCACTCGGCGCTCGCCTACCTCGGGTTCCTGGCCGGCCACGAGTTCGTCTACCAGGTGGCCGCGCAGCCGGCCTTCGTGGCGTACATGCGCGCGTTGATGGCCGAGGCCGCGCCGACGCTGCGCGTTCCCTCCAGCGTCGACCTCGCCGGATACCGCGACGCGCTCGTCGAGCGCTTTGCCAATCCCGCGCTGCCCCACCGCACCTGGCAGATCGCGATGGACGGCTCGCAGAAGCTGCCGCAGCGCCTGCTCGGCACCGTGCGCGAGAACCTCGCGGCCGGCAGGCCGATCGTGCGCCTGACGCTCGCGGTGGCGGCGTGGATGCGCTACGCGACCGGCGTCGACGAGCGTGGCGCTGCGATCGACGTCCGCGACCCTCTGGGCGAGCAGTTCCGCGCGATCGCGCAGCGGCTGCGCGGGGATCCGGACGCCCTGTGCGACGCGTTCCTCGGGCTGCGCGCCGTCTTCGGCGACGACCTGCCGGCGCAGCCGCGCTTCGCCGGCGGCGTGCGCGAGTGGCTCGCCGCCCTGTACCGCGAGGGCGCCGCGCGCACCGTCGCCACCTGCAACCAGCGCGCATGACGACGATGAAGCCCATCGACCTCCATCCCGACCGCCTGTTCCCGGCGGACCCTGCCACGCGCGAGCTCGCCCGCGCGCTCTACGCCACGGTGGCGGACCTCCCGATCGTGTCGCCGCACGGCCACACCGACCCCCGGTGGTACGCGGAGGACGCGCCGTTCCCCGATCCGAGCGCGCTCCTCGTCGTGCCGGACCACTACGTGTTCCGGATGCTCTACAGCCAGGGGGTGCGGCTCGAGGACCTCGGCATCCCGCGCCGCGACGGCGGTCCGGTCGAGCGCGACCCGCGGCGGATCTGGCGGTTGTTCGCGTCGCACTACCACCTGTTCCGCGGCACGCCGACGCGCATGTGGCTCGACCACGCGTTCCGCGTCGTGTTCGGCATGGAGGAGCGGCTGTGCGCGGACAGCGCGGACCGCTACTTCGACCGGATCAACGCGGCGCTCGCGACACCCGCGTTCCGGCCGCGCGCGCTGTTCGAGTCGTTCAACATCGAGGTGATCGCGACGACCGAATCGCCGCTCGATCCGCTGGTGCACCACCGGAAGATCCGCGAGAGCGGCTGGAAGGGCCGCGTGGTGACGGCCTACCGGCCGGACCCCGTCGTCGATCCCGAGTTCGAAGGCTTCCGCGACAACGTGCAGGAGCTCGGCGCGCTCACCGGCGAGAACACCGCGACCTGGGCGGGCTACCTTGCCGCGCACCGCCATCGCCGGGCGTTCTTCAAGTCGATGGGGGCGACGTCCACCGACCACGGCCATCCGACGGCCCTTACTTGCGACCTGGCACCCCGGGACTGCCAGCGACTGCTCGACCGCGCGCTCGCCGGGACGATCACGCCGGACGAGGCCGAGCAGTTCCGCGGGCAGGTGCTCACCGAGATGGCGGGCATGAGCCGCGACGACGGGCTGGTGATGCAGATCCACCCGGGCAGCTTCCGCAACCACAATCCGCAGCTCTTCGCGGATTTCGGCCGCGACAAGGGCGCCGACATCCCGACGCGGACCGATTACGTACGCGCGTTGCGGCCGCTGCTCGGCAAGCACGGCAATGCCCGCGACCTCACGCTGATCCTGTTCACGCTCGACGAGACCAGCTACTCGCGCGAGCTCGCGCCTCTCGCGGGTCACTACCCGATCCTGAAGCTCGGCCCCTCGTGGTGGTTCCACGACAGCCCGGAAGGGATGCTGCGCTTCCGCGAGCAGGCCACCGAGACGGCCGGCTTCTACAACACCGTCGGCTTCAACGACGACACGCGCGCGTTCCTCTCGATCCCGGCGCGCCACGACGTCGCGCGGCGCATCGACTGCCGTTTCCTCGCAACGCTGGTGCGCGAGCACCGGCTGGGCGAGGACGAGGCCTTCGAGCTCGCGCCGCAGCTCGCCTACCACCTGGCGAAGGCTGCGTACAAGCTGTGACGCGGCAGTGGCGGCGCCGTCAGCGGCGCGCCGGTCCCAGCGCGAGGAAGCGCCAGTCCTCGCGCGCGATCGCGTCGAGCCACCAGGCGAGCGCCTTGCCCGGCCGGGTCTCGCGCCACGCGGCGACGATGCGCGCCGGCGGGCGCGGCGCGTCGACCCTGCGCACGACGAGGCGACCGGCGGCGACGTCGTCGGCGGCGAGGAACCACGGCAGCCAGCCGCATCCGAGTCCTGCGACCTGCGCGGCGCGCTTGTCCGCGAGGCTCGCCACCGTGAGCGTCTCCTGGCCGGCGAGCAGGCCGACGCTGCGCGGCGGCAGCCGGCGCGAGCTGTCGGCCGCGACCACGCCGCGGTGCCTGAGCAGCGTCGCCTCCGCGACCGGCTCGGCCGCGGCGGCGAGCGCGTGCGCGGGAGCGACGACGAAGACCATCGGCGTCTCGGCCAGCAGGCGGGTGCGGAAGCCGCCCCCCGGCGGCGGGTCGCCCGAGGCGCCGATCACGAGGTCCACGCGCTGCTCGACCAGCGCATCCCACGCGCCCCCCAGCACCTCGTGCGAGAAGCGCAGGCGCGTGTGCGCCGCCTGGCGCTCGCGGCATTCGACGTAGAAACGCGCGGCCAGCGGCCAGAGCCTGCCCATCGGCAGGATCGTGTCGACCGCGACGGCGAGCTCGGCCTCCCAGCCGCTCGCCACGCGCTGCACGCGTTGCTCGAGCGCGCTCGCCTCGGCCAGCAGGATGCGACCCTGCTCCAGCAGTTCGCGGCCCGCCGGCGTCGGCTTCGCGCGCCGGCCGCGCCGGTCGAACAACAGCACGTCGAGCTCGTCCTCCAGCCTTCGCACCGTGTACGTGATCGCCGAAGGGACGCGATCCAGCCGGCGCGCGGCCCCGGCGAAGCTGCCCGCCCGATCGATGGCGTCGAGGACCGCGAGCGCGTCGAGGTCGAGGCGAATCATTCAAAAACGTTGAACGATAACGACAGCATTCTGCTGTTTTCCGGCCGCGCGGGCAACACTATCATGGCACCCGTGGCTGGCGCATCGACGACGTTCCGCGCGCCGGCACCCCCACAGGAGATTCGAATGATCACGTTGCGACCTGCCGGCGAGCGCGGGCACGCGAACCACGGGTGGCTCGACTCGTTCCACAGCTTCAGCTTCGCCGACTACTACGACCCGCGGCACATGGGCTTCGGAAGCCTGCGCGTCATCAACGAGGACCGCGTGCAGCCGGGCATGGGCTTCGGCACGCACGGGCACCGCGACATGGAGATCCTGAGCTACGTCCTCGACGGCGCGCTCGAGCACAAGGACAACATGGGCACCGGTTCGGTGATCGTGCCCGGCGACGTCCAGCGGATGAGCGCGGGCCGCGGCGTGATGCACAGCGAGTTCAACGCCTCGCGGGAGCGCGACGTCCACTTCCTGCAGATCTGGATCGAGCCCGCGCAGCGCGGCATCGCGCCCTCCTACGAGCAGGCGAACGTACCGGCCGCGGCCAAGCGCGGCCGCCTCGCGCTGATCGCGGGGCCGCAGGGAAGCGGCGCGGCGGTGACGATCCACCAGGACGCGCGCGTCTACGCGACGCTGCTCGACGCGGACGAGCGCGTCGTCCACGACCTCGCCGCCGGGCGGCGCGCCTACGTCCACGTGGCCCGGGGCCGCGTGCACGTCAACGGCGTGCCGCTGGCCCACGGCGACGCCGCCAGGGCCGAAGGCGAGCCGACGATCACCCTCGACCGCGGCGACGCGGCCGAGATCCTGCTGTTCGACCTCGCTTGACAAGGAGCCACCGATGACCGCCGTCCACGACGCCGCCGCCCTGCTGGGCCGCATCCTGCTCGCCTACCTGTACATCCCCAACGGGTTCTCGAAGATCGGCGGCTTCGCCGGCACGTCCGGCTACATCGCCAGCAAGGGCCTGCCGCTGCCGGACGTCGGCGCCGCGATCGCCATCGCCGTCGAGGTGGTCGCCGGCATCGCGCTGCTGATCGGCTGGAAGACGCGCTGGGCCGCGCTTGCGCTCGCGGTGTTCACGCTCGCCGCGACGTTCCTCTTCCACAACTTCTGGGCGATGCCGGCCGACCAGCAGATGGTCCAGAAGCTCATGTTCGACAAGAACATCGCGGTGGTCGGCGGCCTGCTGCTCGCGTACGCGTTCGGGCCCGGCCGCTACGCGGTGGACAAGTCCTGACCGCGCCCGCCGCGCCGGGCGCACCCCGGCGCGGCGGACCGGTTCGCGCCGCCGGACGCGGGCGATAAGCGCCGACTATGCGCGCGATCAACACAAAGCATTTGAAACCGCGCTGCGCGCGCCTATGCTGTTTGCATGGCGCCGCGCGGGCGCACGGACACGGGAGAGCGCGATGAAGGAGAAGAAGGTGGTCGCCCCGAGGATCGACACGGGCATCGAGGCGAAGGACCGGGCGAAGATCGCCGAAGGGCTGTCGCGCCTGCTCGCCGACACGTACGCGATCTATCTCAAGACGCACAATTTCCACTGGAACGTCACCGGGCCGATGTTCAACACGCTGCACCTCATGTTCGAGACGCAGTACACCGAGCTGTGGGCGGCGACGGACCTGATCGCGGAGCGCATCCGCTCGCTCGGCCACTACGCGCCGGGCACCTACGCCGAGTTCGCGAAGCTGTCGTCGATCGCGGAGACGCCAGGCCAGCCGCAGGCCGAGGAGATGGTGCGGCTGCTCGTCGAGGGGAACGAGGCGGTCGTCCGCACGGCGCGCTCGATCTTCCCCGCCGTCGAGAAGGCCGGCGACGAGCCCACCGCCGACCTGCTGACGCAGCGCATGCAGGTGCACGAGAAGAACGCCTGGATGCTGCGCTCGCTGCTCGAGGGGTAGACTCGCCGCCCTGTCCGGCGGCGCCGCGATCGTGCGCGCGCCCGCAGCCCGCTCAGCGGGGGCGGGCGGCGTCGTTCGGCCGGTCGGCGGCGATGCGCCCGTCGACCAGTTCGACGACGCGGTCGCAGCGCGCCGCGAGCCGGGGGTCGTGGGTGACGACCAGGAACGCCGTCCCGCGCTCGCGGTTGAACGCGCGCATCAGCGCGAAGATGTCGTCCGCCGAGTGCGTGTCGAGGTTGCCGGTCGGCTCGTCGGCGAGCACGAGCTCGGGGGAGAGCGCCAGCGCGCGGGCGATGGCGACGCGCTGCTGCTGGCCGCCGGAGAGCTTGCGGGGCGGGTAGTCGAGCCGGTCGCCGAGGCCCACGGCCGCGAGCAGGCCGCGCGCCGCGTCGCGGCGCTCGGGCGTCGCCGGCCCCAGGGCCACCAGGCCGGGCATCAGCACGTTCTCCGTGGCCGTGAACGCCGGCAGCAGGTGGTGGAACTGGAACACGAAGCCGATCGTGCGTCCGCGCAGCCGCGTGAGCTCGGCTTCGGAGAGCTTCGCCGTCTCGCGGCCGAGCAGCCGGTACGAGCCGCCGGAGGGCGGCTCGAGCAGGCCGATCAGGTTGAGGAGCGTCGACTTCCCGGACCCCGACGGCCCGATCAGCGCGGTGAACTCGCCGCGGCGCAGCACGAGGTCGATGCCGTGCAGGACCTCGGTCTCGACCTCGGTCCCGGTGCCGTAGCGCTTGGTGACGCCGGCCAGCTCGACGAGCGGCGCCGCCGCGGTCGCCTCGTTGCGCACGCCTTCAGATCCTGATCGCCTGCGCCGGATCGAGCGCGGCGGCGCGCTGCGCCGGCGCATACGCGGCCAGCAGGCCGCAGACGATGGCGCCCAGCGCCGTGCCGACGAACAGCCACGGCGAGACGTGCAGCTCGAACAGCGGCGTCCCGTCCGCGTTGCGCGCGACGTCGAGGAAGACGACGGTCATCGCCAGCGCCAGCGCCATGCCGACCGCGGAGCCGATCACCGCGACGATCGCGCCCTGCAGCAGGAAGACGCGCTGGATCCGGGCGCGCGAGGCGCCCATCGCCCGCAGGATGCCGATCTCGCGCCGCTTCTGCACGACCGACACCACCAGCACGCTGGCGATGCCGAGGACGACGATCGCCGAGACGAACACGCGGATGGTGCTCGTGGTGATCGTCTGCGCGCGCAGCGCGGCGAGCAGCTGCTCGTTGGTGCGCATCCACGACTCGACGGTGAGGCCCGTGCGCGCCTCCAGGCCCTGCGCGATCCGCTCCGCGTCGAACAGCGCGGCGACCTTGAGGTCGATCTGCGAGGCGCCGCCGGGCAGCGCGAGCATCGCCTGCGCCGTGCGGAAGGCGATGTAGACGCTGCGCCGGTTGAGGTCGCGCACGCCCAGGTCGACGATGCCGGTGACCGTGAAGGTCTCGGCGACCGTCGTGCCCCCCTCGGCGGTGACCAGCCGGAAGCGGTCGCCGATGGCGAGCCCGAGGTCCTGCGCGAGCTCCTTGCCGATCACCGCCTCGCTCGCCTGCACGCGGAAGGCGCCCTGCACCAGCCGCTCGGAGAGCGACACGATGCGGTCGTAGCGCGGCGGGTCGACGCCGAACACGGCGATCGCCTTCGTCGCGTCGCCGCGGATGGCGAAGCCGGGACCGGAGACCATCGGCGACACGCCGGTCAGCGCGGGCATGGCGTCGAGCTCCGCCACGAGCGGCTGCCACTGGTCGATCGAGCGCAGGCGCTGCGCACGCGCCTCCACCCGCGGCATCACCAGCCCGCCGGGCTCGGCCTCGCGCTGCGGCCGGGCGACCTCCTCGGTCGGCCGCACGACGATGTGCGCCTGCGTGCCGAGCACGCGGCGGATCGTGTTCGCCTGCAGTCCGTTGACGAGCGCGGTGATGAAGATGACCACCGCGACGCCGATCGCCGCGCCGCCGATGATCAGCAGGCTCTGGAAGCGCCCCTCGCGCAGGAAGCGCACGGCGACCAGCCACTCGAAGGGCATCGAGGCCACGTTTCAGGGGCTCCCCGCGCGCACGCGCACGCGCTCGCCGTCGGCGACGCCGGGGCTGACGACGACCCGCTCGCCGGACGCGAGGCCGGCGGTCACCTCGACGAGGTCCGCGGCGCGCGCGCCGAGCCGGACGCCGCGGCGCGCCGCGCGGCCGTCGGCCACGACCAGCACCCACGGCGACGGCGTCGCGGCGTCGCGCACGGCCGCCGCCGGCACGGCGAGGGCGTCCGGGCGGTCGGCGACGCGGATGTCGATCGACACGGTCATGTCGGCGCGCAGGAACGGCGGCGCGTCGGGGACCGCGAGCTTCGCCTCGACCGTGCCCCGCTGCACGTCGACGCCCGGCGCGAGGTACTCGAGGATCGCGTCGAAGCGCCGGTCGGGGAAGGCGTCCGCGGAGGCGAGCGCGCGCTGGCCGACGGCCAGCACCGCCAGGTTCTTCTCGTCGACCTGCGCTACCAGCCGCACGGGGCCGTCGAGCGCGAGCGTGAACAGCGTCCGGCCGGGCTGCACGATGTCCCCGGGCTCCACGTCGCGGTCGAGGACCACGCCGGCGCCCGGCGCCGCGATGCGCGTCTGCGCGAGCTTGGCGGCAGCGGCGTCGCGCGCCGCGCGCGCCTGCGCGAGCTGGTCGCCGAGCAGCCTGCGATCGACGCCGCGCTCGCCGCCGGCGGCGGCGTTCGCGCGCGCGACGTCGAGCTGGCTGCGCGCCACGGCGAGCGCGCGCCGCACCTCGTCGACGCGCGCGGCGCCCACGAAGCCCTTCGCGTACAGCTCCTCGAAGCGCTCGGCCTCGCGCTGGGCCAGCCGGAAGTTCGCCTCCGCCTGCACGACCTGCTCGCGCACGTTGGGCGCCGACGCGACGCTCCACTGCTCGATGCGCGTGGCGGCCGCGCGCTCCGCGGCCGCCGCCTGCGCGAGCGCGGCCGCGAGCTCGCCGCGCTCGAGTTCCACCAGCGTCTGGCCGGCGACCACGCGCTCGCCTTCGACGACCGGCACCCGCTCGGCGCGGCCGGTGATCGTCGATCCGATCTCGACCTTCGCCGGCGCGAGGACGCGGCCCGACACGACGACCGTCTGCGCGAGGCGCGTCGGCGCCACGACGTGGGTGTCCACGACCGGCCCGGCGAGGCGCCAGACGACGGCGGCCGCGGCGACCGCCAGCGCGGGGACGAGCACCGCCGCCGCGCGCAGGGACAACCGGGGGAGGCCCATGACGGCCCGGATTATCCCCTAGCCCGCGTGGCGCCCTCCGTGACGCGGATCACGCTTCACGCCCGGTCCCGCGAGTCGAGCCAGATCGTCACCGGGCCGTCGTTGACCAGCGCGACGCGCATGGCGGCGCCGAACTCGCCGGTGGCCACCGGCCGGGCGGCCGCGTCCGCGAGCGACGCCACGAACGCCTCGATCATCGGCCGGGCGACCTCCGGCGGGGCCGCGCCGGACCACGACGGCCGGTTGCCCTTGCGCGTGGAGGCGAACAGCGTGAACTGCGAGACGACGAGCAGGCCGCCGTCGACGTCGAGCAGGCTGCGGTTCATCACCCCGGCCGCGTCGTCGAAGATGCGCATGTGCACGATCTTGCGCGCGATCCACGCGCGGTCCTCGTCGGTGTCGTCGGCGGCGGCACCGGCCAGCACGACGAGCCCGCGTCCGATCGCGCCGGTCTCGCGCTCGCCGACCTGCACGCTCGCCTGCGCGACGCGCTGGATCAGCGCGCGCACGGGCAGTTCCGTGGAGCGGCAGCGTGCATGGGGGTGTCCGCGCGGCGCCGGCCGGGGCCGGCGCCGCGGAAGGGCGGGGCCGCGAAGTGCGAACTCTAGCGCACCACGCTGCGCTCGACGCCGCTCACGCGGCCGTCCTCGAAGCGCACGGTGGTGAGCGTCTGCGGATCGCCGGGGGCGGGGAGGTAGGTCCAGCGCATCCGGCGTCCGCCCTTGCCGCTGACGAGGTCCGGCGTGCCGAGCCGGGCCAGCACCTCGCCTTCGCCCATGCCCTCGTGCACGTGGCGCCGCTGCGCCGCATCGCCCGCCACGCGAAGCGGCGGCGCGCGACGCTGCGCGGCCGCCGGCTTCTCCGCGCGCCGCGGCGACCGCGCGGGCGCCGGGGCCGCCAACGGTGGCAGGGCGAACGGGACCACCGACAGCGGCGGCGGGTCGGCGGCGAGGTCGCGCAGCGCACCGGCGGCCTCGCACGGGCGATCCTGGTACACCGGCACGCCGCCCGTGCCGGCGCACTTCCACACGCCCTGCGCCGCGAGCGCGGCGCGATCGGACGCCAGCGCGAGCGCGACGGCCCACGCGGCCGCGCGCAGCGCCCGGACGGCGGGGTTGCGCGGGCGACGGCGCGGGCGGGGGCGGGGCGGTAGCATGCGGGGTGCGGCCGTGCGGACCGGCACCGCCACGGTAGCGCCCCGCCGCCGCCGCGTCGCTCGTCCTTTCGATGGATCCCCGCCTCGCCCCTGCCGCCCGCGTGCGCGACATCGCACCCTTCCACGTGATGGAAGTGCAGACCGCCGCGCGCGCGCTCGAGGCGGCGGGCCGCAGCGTCGTCCACATGGAGATCGGCGAGCCCGACTTCCCCACGCCGCCGGCCGTGCTCGACGCCGCGCGCGACGCGCTCGCCGGCGGCGGCATCTACTACACCTCCGCGCTCGGGCTCCCGGCGCTGCGCGAGGCGATCGCGCGCCACTACGGGGAGCGCTACGGGGTCGACGTCGATCCCGGGCGCATCGTCGTGACCGCGGGCTCGTCGGGCGCGCTGCTGCTCGCGATGGCGCTGCTGGTCAATCGCGACGAGCAGATCCTCCTCGCCGATCCCGGGTATCCGTGCAACCGCCACTTCGTGCGCGTGCTCGAGGGGGAGCCGGTCGGCATCCCCGTCGGCCCCGGCCAGAGCTACCAGCTCGCCGCGGACCTCGTCGACGCGCACTGGACCGCGCGCACCCGCGGCGTGCTGATCGCGTCGCCGTCGAACCCGACCGGGACCACGGTGTCGCCCGCCGCGATGCGCGACATCGCGCGCGTCGTCGACGATCGCGGCGGGCGCCTGATCGTCGACGAGATCTACCTCGGCCTCTCCTACGAGGGCGAGCCGCGCTCCGCCCTCGCGCTGGGTGACGAGCTGTTCGTCGTGTCGAGCTTCTCCAAGTACTTCAACATGACCGGCTGGCGGCTGGGCTGGATCGTCGCGCCGCCGCGTCACGTGCGCGACCTCGAGAAGCTCGCGCAGAACCTCTACATCGCGCCGTCGACGGTGGCGCAGCACGCGGCGCTCGCGTGCTTCCGCCCCGAGACGCTCGCGCTGCTCGAGGCGCGCCGGCAGGCGTTCCGCGAGCGCCGCGACTTCCTCGTGCCGGCGCTGCGCAGCCTGGGATTCGGCGTCCCGGTGATGCCGGGCGGCGGCTTCTTCGTCTACGCCGACTGCTCGCGGTTCTCGCGCGACAGCCTCGCGTTCTGCCGGGACGTCCTCGAGGCCACCGGCGTCGCGTTCACGCCGGGCGTGGACTTCGGCACGCATCGCGGGAACGAGCACGTGCGCTTCGCCTACACCGTCGCGCTGGACAAGCTGCGCGACGGGGTGGAGCGTCTCGCCCGCGCCCTGCCGGCCCGCGGCGGCCCCCCCGCCCGGTGAGCGGCGAGCCGTCGACGACGGGCGCGCGCCGCGCGTCCGACGGGGCGCGGTGGCGCGGACCGGGCGCAGCGCCGGTACGCGCGCGCACCGCGGTGGCGGCCGCCCTGCTCGCGACGCTGCTGGAAGGGTGCGGCTTCGCCGACTACTACTGGCAGGGCGTGACCGGGCAGGTGGGCGTCCTCGCCGGCGCGCGCCCGCTCGACGAGGTGCTCGCCTCGACGAGCGACGAGCGCCTCGCGGAGCGGCTGAGGCTCGCTCAGCAGATCCGCGCGTTCGCGACCCGGGAGCTCGGCCTGCCGGACAACGGCAGCTACACGCGCTACACCGACCTCGGCCGCCCGTTCGTCGTCTGGAACGTCTTCGCCACGCCGGCGCTGTCGCTCGAGCCGCGGCAGTGGTGCTTCCCGGTCGCAGGCTGCGTCAGCTACCGCGGCTACTTCGCCGAGGCCGGCGCGCAGGCCGAGGCCCGGCGGCTCGCGGCGCGAGGCGACGACGTGCACGTCGGCGGCGTGCCCGCGTACTCCACGCTGGGCTGGTTCGACGACCCGCTGCTGTCGTCGTTCGTGCGCTACCCAGACACCTCGCTGGCGCGCCTCATCTTCCACGAGCTGGCGCACCAGCAGCTGTACGTGCGCGACGACACGGCGTTCAACGAGAGCTTCGCGTCGGTGGTCGAGGAAGCGGGGCTCGACCGCTGGATCGCGGCGCAGGCCGACACCCCGGAGCACGCGCGGCTGCTCGCCGAGAAGGCGCGCGGCGAACGGCTGCGCGCGCGGTTCCGCGAGCTCGTCCGCGCCACGCGCGAGGACCTCGGCGCGCTCTACGCCAGCGCTCGCCCGGACGACGAGAAGCTCGCCCGCAAGCAGCAGGCGTTCGCGGCGATGCGCGAGGCCTACGAGGCGGCCAAGGCGGGCGAGGCCGGTCTCGCGGCGTACGACCGGTGGTTCGCCGGCCCGGACGGCCGCGGGCCGAACAACGCGAGCCTCGCCGCGGTGGGTCTCTACGACGACCGCGCACCGGCGTTCCGCGCGCTGCTGCGCGGTGCCGGCGGCGACCTGCGGACGTTCTATGCGAAGGCCCGCGAGATCGCCGCGCTGCCGAGGGCCGAGCGCGACGCGCTGCTGGACGGCCTGGCCGGCGGCGGCTCGATGTCCGGCGGCGCGATGGGCGCGTACGCGCCCGTCGCTCGAACCCGGCCCGCCGCGCGCGGCGGGCCCGCAGCGCTGTCGCCGGTCGGCGGCGACGCCTGTCGCCTTGCCCGTCCCCAGGCGCGCGGGCTATAATGGCGGGCTTTCTTGCCACACCCGGGCTGCACCTAGCGGGGTGGCCGTCGGCGCAGCCGGACCGCCCACCGCGGACCGGCGCCGGCCCCGGTGGGGCCGCACGCGCCTCTTCGCCCGAAAGGAGCCTTCGTCTTGCGACACTACGAGATCGTCTTCATCGTCCACCCGGACCAGAGCGAGCAGGTCCCGGGCATGGTCGATCGCTACAAGGCCATGGTGACCGGCCGCAACGGCCGCGTGCACCGGCTGGAGGACTGGGGGCGGCGGCAGCTCGCCTACCCGATCCAGAAGATGCACAAGGCGCACTACGTGCTGATGAACGTCGAGATCGACCAGGAGACCCTGAACGAGCTCGAGCACGCGTTCAAGTTCAACGACGCGGTGCTGCGGCACCTGATCGTCGCCAGGCGCGGGGCCGAGGCCGCTCCCTCCCCGATGATGAAGGAGGAGAAGGCGCGCAGCCTGTCCGACAAGGGCGAGCGCGGCGAGCGCAGGGAAGGGGCGGCCGCGGCCGCGGCCGCGCCCGCCGCGGGCGCGTCGCCGGCGGCGGCCTGACGGCTTCCCGGCGCGCCGCATGCCTGCCGCGGGGCGGGCCCCGGCCAACCGCCTGACGCTCGATGCCACGATCGCGCAGCGCGACGACCTTCGCTACACGCCGGCCGGCCTGATGGCGCTGTCGCTCACGCTGCACCACGAGTCCGAGCAGCCGGAAGCCGGCGGCCGGCGCAGGGTCGACTGCGAGATCGCGGCCGTGGCGTTCGGCGAGACGGCGGCAGGCCTCGCCAGGCTGCCGGCCGGCGCCGCGCTCCGCTGCGAGGGCTTCCTCGCGCGACGCTGGCGCACCGGCACGACGCTCGCCCTGCACATCGACCGCTACACGACACGAAACGACATCACCGACTAGCCAGACGAGGACACCACCATGCCCCGCCCGATGGGAAAAGGCAAAGGCCGCAAGGACGGCAAGAAGCGCGAACGCGGCAATGCGCTGTTCAAGCGCCGCAAGTTCTGCCGCTTCACCGCGGAGAAGGTCAAGGAGATCGACTACAAGGACATCGACGTCCTGAAGGACTTCGTGCAGGAGAACGGCAAGATCATGCCGGCGCGCATCACCGGGACGAAGGCGCGCTACCAGCGCCAGCTCTCCACGGCCATCAAGCGCGCGCAGTTCCTCGCGCTGCTCCCCTACACCGACCGGCACTAGGAGCGCGCGATCATGCAGATCATCCTGCTCGACAAGGTGGCGAACGTCGGCAACCTCGGGGACGTGGTCAAGGTCAAGGACGGGTTCGCACGCAACTTCCTGATCCCGAAGGGCATGGCGAAGCGCGCGACGCCGGAGAACCTGAAGCTGCTGGAGTCCCGGCGTGCGGAGCTCGAGAAGGCGGCGGCCGACAAGCTGGCCGCCGCACAGGCGATCGCGGCGAAGCTCGACGGACAGTCGCTGCGCATCGCGCAGAAGGCGGGGGTGGACGGCCGCCTGTTCGGCTCCGTCGGGACGGCCGACGTCGCCGAGGCGCTGGGCAGGCAGGGCGTCGCCGTCGAGAAGTCGCAGGTCCGTCTGCCTGCCGGCCCGCTGAAGACGGTCGGCGAGCACCCGGTCACGATCGTGCTGCACACCGACGTGAGCGTGTCCGTCACGGTCGCCGTCGTCGCGGAGACGTCGCAGGCCTGACGGCGCCGCACCGCGGTCCACGCCGAAGGCGCCGCACGGCGCCTTCGGCGCTTTCGGCGCATCGCGGCGGCGCGCGGCGCGGCGCTAGAATGCCCGTTCCCGCCGCGCTCCCGCGTCCTGGTCCCTTCCGATGCCCGACGACCCGCAGGTCGATGCGCTCAAGCTGCCGCCGCACTCGATCGAGGCGGAACAGTCGGTGCTGGGCGGCCTGCTGCTCGACAACAACGCGGCGGACCGCATCGGCGACGTCGTCGGTCCCGAGGACTTCTACGCCGAGGCGCACCGCCTGATCTTCGAGGCGGCGATGCGGCTGATCGGCGACGGGCGTCCCGCGGACGTCGTCACGGTCGCCGAGGCGCTGGACTCGACGCGCAAGCTCGACTACGTGGGCGGCCTCGCGTACCTCGGCGCGCTCGTGCAGAACGTGCCGACGGCGGCCAACGTGCGCCACTACGCGGGCATCGTCCGCGAGCGCTCGATCCTGCGCCAGCTCGCGGCCACCGCGGGGGAGATCGCCGAGGCCGCGTACCGGCCGATGGGCCGCAGCGCGCGCGAGGTGCTCGACGTCGCCGAGGCGAAGGTGCTGCACATCGCCGAGCAGGGCTCCCGCGGCCAGCAGGGCTACGCCGAGATCGGGCGCCTGCTCACCGGCGTGGTCGAGCGCATCGAGGAGCTGTACAACCGCGACGATCCCTCCGACGTCACCGGCGTGGCGACGGGGTTCACCGACCTCGACCGGCAGACGGCCGGGCTGCAGCCCGGCGACCTCGTCATCGTCGCGGGGCGCCCGAGCATGGGCAAGACGTCCTTCGCGCTGAACGTCGGCGAGCACGTCGCGCTGCACGTCCGCCGGCCGGTGGCCGTGTTCTCCATGGAGATGGGCGCGACGCAGCTGGCGATGCGCCTCATCGGCTCCGTCGGGCGGCTCCCGGCCCAGCACCTGCGCACGGGCCGGCTGCAGCCCGAGGACTGGGAGCGGCTCGCGGCGGCGCTCGGCCGCCTCAACGACGCGCCGATCCTGATCGACGAGACCGCGGCGCTGTCGGCGATCGAGGTGCGCTCGCGCGCGCGGCGGATGATGAAGCAGTACGGCGACCTGGGGCTGGTCATCGTCGACTACATCCAGCTGATGCAGGCGACGTCGCAGGGCGAGAACCGCGCGACCGAGATCTCGGAGATCTCCCGGTCGCTGAAGGCGCTGGCCAAGGAGCTCAAGGTCCCGGTGATCGCGCTCTCGCAGCTCAACCGCTCGCTGGAGCAGCGGCCGAACAAGCGGCCGGTGATGTCGGACCTGCGGGAGTCGGGGGCGATCGAGCAGGACGCGGACGTGATCCTGTTCATCTACCGCGACGAGGTCTACAACCCGGACACGCAGGACAAGGGCGTGGCCGAGATCATCATCGGCAAGCAGCGCAACGGCCCGATCGGGACCGTGCGCCTCACGTTCCTCGGCGAGTACACGCGGTTCGAGAACTTCGCGCAGCCCGGCAGCTACTGACGACCCACGACTTGCCCGCGGATCCATCGTTCCCCGCGCCGGCGTCGCGCAACGCGCCGTGCCCCTGCGGCAGCGGGCGCCGCTACAAGGCCTGCCACGGTGCACCCGGCGCCGGTCCCGACCCCGCGCTGGAGACGCTGCTGCGCGATGCGCTCGCCGCGCAGCGGGCGGGCCGGCTGGAGGCGGCGATCGCGGGCTACGAGCAGGCGCTGCGCCTCGCGCCGGAGCACTTCGACGCGCGGCACATGCTCGGCGTCGCGCACTTCCAGCGCGGCGAGTTCGACGTCGCGCTGGCGCACGTCGATCGCGCCCTGGCGCTGCGGCCGTCGGACCCGGCCGCGCGGTTCAACCGCCGCCTGGCCGAGACCGCGCTCGCGCGCCGGCCCGCGGAAGCCGAGATCGCGCGCGAGGCGCAGGCCTTCGCGGCGGCGCAGGCGGGCGTCGACGCCGGCGCGGACGACCGCACGGTGCGCGTGATCGCGTTCTACCTGCCGCAGTTCCACCGCATCCCGGAGAACGACGCCTGGTGGGGGGAGGGCTTCACCGAGTGGACGAACGTGCGGCGCGCGCGCGCGCGGTTCCACGGGCACGCGCAGCCGCACGTGCCCGGCGAGCTCGGCTACTACGACCTCACCGACCCCGCCGTGCGCGAGGCGCAGGCGGCGCTCGCGCGCGCGCACGGCGTGGACGCGTTCTGCTACTACCACTACTGGTTCGGCGGGCGGCGCCTGCTCGAGCGCCCGCTGGACGAGGTGCTGGCCAGCGGGCGCCCGGACTTCCCGTTCTGCGTGTGCTGGGCCAACGAGCACTGGACGCGGCGCTGGGACGGGCTCGACCACGAGATCCTGATGCCGCAGCGCTACTCGGCGGAGGACGCGCGCGCGTTCATCGCGAGCCTGCTGCCGCTGTTCCGCGACCGCCGCTACGTGCGCGTCGACGGGCGGCCGCTGCTGCTCGTCTACAGGATCGCCGACATCCCCGACGTCGCCGGCACCGTGCGGCTGTGGCGGGCCGCGTGCGTCGAGGCCGGCGTCGGCGATCCCTTCCTCGCCGCCGTGCAGCGCCACGCGCTCGACGACCCGACGCCGTCCGGGTTCGACGCGGCGGTGGAGTTCCCCCCGATCGGCCACGCGGCGGAGAGCATCGCGCACCGCCTGACGGCGCTCGACCCCGCGTTTAGCGGCACCGTGCACGGCTACGCCAACCTCGCGGCCGACTATCTGTTGCGACCGCGTCCGGCGTTCCGCCAGTTCCGCGGCGTGACCCCGATGTGGGACAACACGGCGCGCCGTCCCGACGACGGCACGGTTGTGCACGCGAGCACGCCGGAGGCGTTCGGCGTGTGGGTGCTGCACGCGCTGCGCCAGACGCGCCGCCGCCACGACGACGGCGCGCGCTTGCTGTTCGTCAACGCGTGGAACGAGTGGGCCGAGGGCAATCACCTCGAGCCGGATGCCGCGCACGGGCGCGCCTACCTGCGCGCGCTGGCCGCGGCGCGCGCGCTCGCCTGCACGCCCGACCCGGCGCGGCCGTCGTTCGCGGACGTCGTGCGCGACACGTTCGACCGCGTCGCGTCCGGTGCGATCGTCGTCGAGCGCTTCGGCCCGCAGCGCGCCGCGCGCGGGAACGGGTTGTCGGTCGTGATGCCGGCCTACAACCACGCGCGCTTCCTGCCCCAGGCGCTCGCCTCGATCGCCGCACAGACGCGGCCGTGCGACGAGATCGTCGTCGTCGACGACGGCTCGACCGACGGCAGCGGCGACGTCGTCGCGCACTGGGCGCGCGCGGCGGACCTGCCGGTCGTGCTGGCGCGGCAGCCGAACGCGGGTGCGCACGCGGCGCTCAATCGCGGCATGGCGCTCGCGCGCGGCGCGACGATCGCGCTCGCCAACTCCGACGACCGCTACGCGCCGTCACGGCTGGAAGCGCTCGCCGCGGCGCTCGACGCGGCACACGCACTCGCGTTCTCCTCGGTGACGGTCGTCGACGACGACGGCGCGCCTTGCGATTCGCCTTACGCGCGCGAGCTGGTGGCGCGCGTGGACGAGCTGCGCACGCTGCCGACGATGCTGCACGCTTTCGTGCGTCACAACGCGGCGGTGTCGACCGGCAACCTCGTCTTCCGCCGCGACCTGCTCGACGCGATCGGCGGCTTCGCCGCCCTGCGCGTCTGCCACGACTGGGACTTCGTGCTCGCCGCGAGCCGGGTGACGCGCTTCGCCTTCGTCGGCGCGCCGCTGTACGCGTACCGCCTGCACGGCGCCAACACGTTCAGCGGGCTCACGCTCGCCGGCCGGCTCGAGGGGGACCTCGTGCTCGACCGGTTCCTGCGCGCCGTCGCGACGCACCCCTGGCTCGCGGCGGACGAACGGGCTGCGTTCGACGCCTTCCTGCGCGGCGCCGGCCTCGGGGGCTACCTGCGATGACGTCGGACGCGCCGATCGCGCGCAACGCGCCGTGTCCGTGCGGCAGCGGCCGGCGCTACAAGGCGTGCCACGGCGCGCCCGGCGGCGCGGCTGCGGTGCCGGTCGAGGCGACGCTGCGTGCGGCGCTGGCCGCGCACGAGGCGGGCCGCCTCGACGAGGCCGCGGCGCTGTACGACGACGCGCTCGCCCGCGAGCCGGCGCTCTTCGACGCGCTGCACATGCGCGGCGTCGTCGAGTACCAGCGGGGCGGCTTCCAGCGGGCGGTGGAGCTGATCGGGCGCGCCGCCGCGCTGCGGCCCGACGTCGCGGACGCGGCGCGCAACCTCGACCTCGCGCGTGCCGCGCTCGCCGGCGCGGCGTTCACGCAGCGCTACCGCGCGTGGATCGACCGCGTCGAGCAGCCGCGGGTTGCCGCCCGGACGCCGCTGCGCCGCGCCGCGGCGGCCCGCGCCGGGGCGCCGCGCTTCTCCATCCTGCTGCCGACCTTCGACACGCCCGAGCCGCTGCTGCACGCCTGCCTCGACAGCGTCCTCGCGCAGGAGTGGCCGCACTGGGAGCTGTGCATCGCCGACGACGCCTCGACGCTGCCGCACGTGCGCCGCGTGCTCGCGGCCTACGCTGCCCGCGACGCCCGCGTCCGCGTCGCCCTGCGTGCGTCGAACGGTCACATCGCACGGGCGACGAACAGCGCGCTCGAGCTCGCGACCGCGCCCTACGTCGCGCTGCTCGACCACGACGACGTGCTGCCGGCGCACGCGCTCGCGGAGGTCGCGCTCGAGATCGCGGCGCATCCCGACGCGGCCGTGGTCTACAGCGACGAGGACAAGCTCGACCACGCCGGCGCGCGCTTCGAGCCCTACCTCAAGCCCGACTGGAATCCGCGGTTGCTGCTCGCCCAGAACTGCGTGAGCCACCTCGGCGTCTACCGGACCTCGCTGGTGCGCGAGGTCGGCGGATTCCGCGCCGGGACCGAGGGCGCGCAGGACTGGGACCTCGCGCTGCGCTGCACCGAGCGCGCGGGCGCGCGGGCGATCCGCCACGTCCCGCAGGTGCTCTACCACTGGCGCGCCGCCGCGACGTCGACGGCGCACGCGATCGAAGCCAAGGCCTACGCGCCGCAGGCGCAGGAGCGCGTCGTGCGCGACGCGTTCGCGCGGCGCGGACGCGCAGTGCACGTGGGGCGGGCTGCGCACGCCGCCTTCGTCGAGGCCGAGCCACGGCCGGACCGCGTGCCGCGCGCCTCGCTGGTGCTGCTCGACGGCCCGGGCGGCGATGCGGACGCGTGGCGGCGCGCGGCCGGCGCGTCGCTCGCCGACCTCGCGAGCGTCGCGTGCGCGCCGGCGCAGCTCGACGGCCGTGCGCGCACCGTCGGTCGCGCGGCCGCCGCCGCGCTCGACGCCGCGGTCGCGCGTGCACGGGGCGACGTCGTGGTCGTGGGCGACGCGCGCTTCGCACCGCCGGATCCTCCGGCGTTCACCGCGTGGCTCGCGCACGCCGTGGAGCCCGACAACGGGCCGGTGGGCGCGCTGCTCGCCGACGCGCGCGGCGCCATCGCCGGCGGCTGGCTGCTGCTCGATCCGGAAACCGTCGCGCGCGTCGCGTGCTTCGGTGCGCCGGCCGGCTGGTGGGGCATGGCCGGGCGCGGGGCGCTGGTGCAGAACGTCGCGGCGGTCGGGCTCGACGCGATGGCCGTACGTGCGGACACCTGGCGGCGGCTCGGCGGGCTTGCGGCCGGGCTCGCCGCGCGCTACCACGACGTCGACTTCTGCCTGCGCGCCCGCGAGGCGGGGCTGCTGCCGGTGTGGCATCCCGGCGTGCGGCTGGGCGCTGCGGCGACGTGCGGCGCCTTCGACGCGTCCGCCGCCACCGAGGCCGACGCCGCGCGCATGCGCGAGCGCTGGGGCGCCGCGCTCGTGCACGATCCCTCGTATCCGGACGACCTCGCGCGCGGGCCGCGCTGGTTCGACTTCACCTGACGGGCCGCGACCCTCGCAGGCCCGGACCGGACCAGCGCGGTGGAGCGCGGCTGCCGCTCCGGGGCCTGTTCACGCTATGGCCGCATGCGCGACCCTTCCCTCCGGGCTGCGGCGAACAGGGCCGTGGGCGTTGTTGCAAGTCCTCGCCGGGGTCCCGACCCGCCTTGCGGCCTTGCGCCTCGCCCGCGGCCCGTTTCGCTTCGCAGCGCGCTCGTGTCCATGGCGTGAACAGGCCCTAGCGCACGACCAGCACGGGGATCGTGGCCTGCGCGAGGACCTTCTGCGTCTGGCTGCCGAGCAGCGCGGTCGCGATGCGCGAGCGCGCGTGCGGCGCCATGCAGATCAGGTCGCAGCGGCGCCGCTTCGCGACGGCCAGGATCGCCTCCGCCGGGAAGTCGCTGGTGACGTGGACGCCCTCGTAGGGGACGCCGGCCTTCGCGGCGAGCCTGCCGATCGCCCCGAGGTAGCGGGCAGCCATGCGCTCGATGATCTGCGCGTGCTCGTCGGGCGGCCGGTAGCCGGACGGCAGGAAGTTCTCGAAGACGATCGGCGTCGCGGGGGGCGCGGCGAAGAAGCCGCTGACGCGCGCGCCGGTCGCCGCGGCGAGCCGGATGCCGGCCGCGGCCGCGCGCTGGGCGGCGGCGGAGCCGTCGGTGGGAACGAGGATGTGCGTGAACACGGGACTCCCGGTCAGCGGACGGAGGGAAGCACCCAGACCAGCATGCCGATCGCGTAGCAGACGGCGGCGGACACGAGCGTGAACGGAACGCTCCAGGACAGGAACTCGCGCAGCGACACCTTGCGCTGCTCCTCCTTCTCGCAGATGTTCAGCGCCGCGAACAGCGCGGGCGCGCCCGCGACCGTCAGGTTGCTGCCCAGCGTGCCCGACCACAGCAGCATCCACCACAGCGGCCACGCCTCGATGCCGTCCGCCTGCAGGTCGCGGATCAGGTACAGGAACGTGAGGATGTACGCGTCGTGCTCGACGATCCCCACGATCGGGACGGTGAGCCAGTAGAGCAGCGTCGCGCCGAGCGCATAGTCCTGCGCGAACGCCGGGCGCAGCGCGTCGGAGAGGAGCCCGATGACGTGCGTCTTCTCGAGGCCGCCGACCAGCGCGAACAGCGCGATGTAGAACAGGATCGCCCGCCAGTCGAGCTCGCCCAGGATCTCCTCGAACGATGGCGGCGCGAGGCGCGGCCGCAGCAGCTCGAGCAGCAGCACGAGGCTGGCGGCGCCGGTGAGCGCGATGAAGCCGAGCTGCACGCCGAGCCGCTCGCGGAACGCCATGGCGACGACCGTGGCGCAGAACCAGCCGACGACCACGGCCGCGAACGGCGCGTTGGGGATCCGCGTCTGGATGCCGAGCTCGCCGACGTCGACCGCGTGCCGGGCGCGCGAACGGAAGCCGTACGCGTACATCGCGGCCAGCGTGATCGCGAAGGTGACGAGCAGGATCGGGAACGACGAGGGCCGCCCGTGCTGCCAGAGGAAGTCGCGGAATTCCGCGCCGGCGACGCTGTGCAGCATCTGCGGCGGGAGGTCCCCGAGCAGCATCGCGCTGCCCATGAAGTTCGCCGCGAAGCCGATCATCAGGATCACCGGCGTCGCGTGCAGCTTCATCGCGCGCGCCAGCGGCAGCGCCACCGGCGCAATCATGAGGATGACGACGACGTTGTCGACGAACATCGAGACGACGCCGGCGAGCGCGGCCAGGATCACGACCAGCACGCCCGGGCGGCCGCCGGAGAGGCGCAGCGCCTGCACCGACAGCCAGCTCGGCACGCCGGTCTTGCCGAAGTAGCCGGCGATGATCCAGATGCTGACCAGGATCGCCATGACGTTCCAGTCGACCAGGCCGAACGCCTCGACCTCGGACATCACGCCGAACCACACCATCGCGACCACGCCGCCGAGCGCGGCGACCGTGCCGTCGACGACGTTGGTGACGACCGCGACGATCGCGACCGCGAAGATCGCGAGCGCGGTCCAGGCCAGCGGCTCCATGCCCGTCGCTCGCGCCGCGCCGGCCGGCGCCTACTTCACCAGCAGCACCGGCACCTTCGTCAGGTGGACGACGCGCGTGACCGTCGACCCCATGAGCAGGTCCGCCAGCGCGGTCCGCCCGCGCGTGCCCATCACGATCTCGTCGCACTTGAGCGCATCGCAGTGCTGCACGATGGTCTCCGCCAGCGGCCCGACGTCGGCGTGCCACTGGTAGGCGATCCCCGCCTCGTCGAGCAGCTTGCGGCCCGCGGCGAGCGCGTTGATGCTCTCGTCGCGCTGGTAGCCCGCGACCTGCTCGCGGCTCACGAACGTGGTCACGCCGCTGGGCAGCGTGGGCTGCACGTTGATCAGGTGGATCTCGCAGGTGCCGGCGCCGCTGCCTCGCACCCTGCCGATCACGTGGCGCACGGCCCGCAGCGAACAGTCGGAGCCGTCGATGGGAAGGAGCAGGCGCTGCATGGGTCGTGGGGCGGGACGCGCCGCCGGAAGGTCGAGGCCTGCATTATGCGCGCCTCGCCGCGCGGGCGGCGCCATCCGCGCGCCGGCCCCCGGTCCAGGAGGTGCGCCGCGGGCCGGGCGCCCGGCAACGCCGGCGCGTTTCCGGCAAGGCGGGCCGGAGCGCCGCGCCGACCCGTGGATGCCTGCTGCAGCCGTCGGCTAGAGCACCTCGGCGGCGTGGTCGGCGAGCCGGGAGCGCTCGCCGCGCGTCAGCGTCACGTGGCCCGAGTGCGACCAGCCCTTGAAGCGGTCCACGACGTAGGTCAGCCCCGAGCTGCCCTCGGTCAGGTAGGGCGTGTCGATCTGGGCGATGTTGCCGAGGCAGACGACCTTCGTCCCCGGGCCGGCCCGCGTGATCAGCGTCTTCATCTGCTTGGGCGTCAGGTTCTGCGCCTCGTCGATGATGAGGAACTTGTTGATGAACGTGCGCCCGCGCATGAAGTTGAGGCTCTTCACCTTGATCCGCGAGCGGATGAGGTCGCGCGTGGCCGCGCGGCCCCACTCACCGGCCTCGTCGTCGGTCTTGTTGAGCACGTCGAGGTTGTCCTCGAGCGCGCCCATCCACGGGTTCATCTTCTCCTCCTCGGTGCCGGGGAGGAAGCCGATGTCCTCGCCCACCGGCACGGTCACCCGCGTCATGATGATCTCGGAGTAGACCTTGAACTCGAGCGTCAGCATCAGGCCCGCGGCGAGCGTCAGCAGCGTCTTGCCGGTGCCCGCCTGGCCGAGCAGCGTGATGAAGTCGATCTCCGGGTTCATCAGCAGGTTGAGCGCGAAGTTCTGCTCGCGGTTGCGCGCCGTGATGCCCCAGACGTTGTTCTTCTGGTGCGTGTAGTCCTTGAGCGTCGAGATCACCGCCGTCCGGCCCGCGACCTCCTTGACGAGCGCGTGGAACGGGGTCTCGCCGGGGCGCTCGCTGTAGAGGAACTCGTTGGCGAGCAGGCCGGGCACGAGCGGCCCGGTGACGCGGTAGAGCGTGTGTCCGCCCTGCTGCCAGCTCTCCATCCCCTTGCCGTGGCGGTCCCAGAAGTCCGGCGGCAGCTCGCGCATCCCGGCGTAGAGGAGGTCGGTGTCCTCGAGGACCTTGTCGTTGTAGTAGTCCTCCGCGGGAAGGCCCAGCGCGCGGGCCTTGATCCTCATGTTGATGTCCTTGGACACCAGGATCACGTTGCGCTTGGGATGCAGGCGCGCGAGGTGCATCACCACCGCGAGGATCTGGTTGTCCGCCTTGCCGTTGGCCAGCGACGGCGGCAGCATCACCGCGATCGTCTCGGTCTGCAGGTACAGCCGCCCTGACGCGGCGCCGCCCGACTTCGCGGCGAGCGGGATGCCCTCGGCGATGCCCTCGTGCTCGCTCGCCGCGGCGTGCGACGTGACGAGCTCGTCGAGGAAGCGCGACGCCTGGCGGGCGTTGCGCGCGACCTCGGTGACCCCCTTCTTGTTGGCGTCCAGCTCCTCGAGGACGAACATCGGCACGTAGACGTCGTGCTCCTCGAACCGGTACAGGCTCGTGGGATCGTGCATCAGCACGTTGGTGTCCAGCACGAACAGCTTGCGCGACTCGGCGTGGGCCTCGTGGTCGCGCCCGGAGGCCCTGTCGGGGCGGCCGGACTTGCGTTGCGGAAGGGAGAGAACCTGGGAGGGAGCGGGGCGCAGCTTGCGTTCGACCATGGGGCTCCGGAGCGACGGGTGTTGCCCGCCTCATGCTAGCGAGGCGGGCGCGGCGGCACAAGGGATGGGGTCGCGCCGTTCGTCGCGACGCGGCGCGCGAGACGGAAAGCACCACATGCGCGCGTCGTCCGGCCCGCGCGCCGCCGGCCGCGCGACGGTCGCACGGCCCGCGGGCGACGCGCGCCGTCCGTCAGGGCGCGCGCAGCAGCGTGAAGTCGTAGATGCCCGGCGTCGAGCCGTCGATCGGCGTCGCGCCGGCGACGTGCGCGTAGAACGCCGCGGGCCCCGCGCCGCCGACGATCGCGTAGGCGTAGCCCGCGTCGCGCATCGCCGTCAGCGCCGCGAGCGCGAGCGCGGCGCCCGCGCCGGCGCCGCGCGCCGCCGGGTCCACGCCCATCGGGCCGAAGAAGTTGCGCCGCGTGACGTCGTGGCAGGCGAAACCCGCGAGCGCGCCGCCGCGCACGGCCACGAAGCAGCGGGGCGGGACGTGCGCGAAGGCGGTCGCGCATTCGTCGGCCCACGCGCGCGAGAACGCGGCCGCCACCCAGTCGACGACGGGGCTGCGCTCCCAGGGGTTCGCGCGGCGGACATCGATTCCGGCAGCGGACGCGCGCGCGCGCGCCACGGCGGCGTCGGGCAGCGCGTACAGCCGGACCAGGAGGTCGGCCACCGGTTACTCAGAGCGAGCGGACGAACGCCAGCACGTCGTCGACGTGGCCGGGGACCTTGACGCCGCGCCACTCGCGCACGAGGCGGCCGGAGCCGTCGATCACGAACGTCGACCGCTCGATGCCGCGCACGGTGCGGCCGTACATCTTCTTGTCGCGGATGACGCCGAACCGCTCGCACAGCGCGCCGTCGGCGTCGGACAGGAGGTCGAAGGGGAAGTCCATCTTCGCGCGGAACTTCGCGTGCGAGGCGAGCGAGTCGCGCGAGACGCCGGCGACCACCGCGTGCGCCTCGCGGAACGCGTCGTGCGCGTCGCGGAACGCGGCCCCCTCGGTGGTGCAGCCGGGCGTGTTGTCCTTCGGATAGAAGTACAGCACGACGGTCTTCCCCGCGTGGTCGGAGAGGCGGAACGTCCCGGAGGTGGACGGGACGGCGAAGTCGGCGACTTTCCTGGCGGCGGTCATCGATGGCCTGCGGCAGTGACGGGTGGGGGGAAGCGACGGTGCGCGCTTCACGCGGCGCGCGGGAGCTCGACGTCGGCGAGGAACTCGGCGCCCTGCTGCAGCACGGCGTGTCGGCGCCCGGGGATCGGCGCGAGCGCCGTCTCGCAGCGGGGGAGCGCGAGCGGCTCGACGGCCGCGCAGAGCGCGCCCAGCGGGACGAGATCGTAGCCCTGCGCGCGCCAGCCGGTCAGCAGCTGGTCGAGCACGCGCGGCAGCAAACGCGCCTCGAGGTCGGCCGCGACGCCGAAGACGGGCGTCGGCTGGAGGAGGTCGTGCGTCGCCTGCAGCAGGCGCGAGGCCAGCGTGTCCGCCGTCGCGCCAGGCAGCGCGAGGCACTCGTCGAGCGTGGGCAGCGTCGTCGGAAACTGCGGGCAGCGGATCAGCTCGGCGTTGCCGACCGGCAGGTGGGCGCAGCGGCCGCGCCCGTCGCTGCAGAACGCGAAGCCGAGACGCTGCGTCATGCGCAGCGCGTGGACGTTCGTCTGCCAGCCCGCGGCCGCGTGCGTGCGCGGCGTCTCCCCGAACACCGCGGCGTAGGCGTCCACGCCCTGCTGCATGGCAGCCTCCGTCCACGCCGCGTCGGCGCGCGCGACGCGGCGGCGCCAGCGCAGCGGGTCCCACGCGATCAGGCCGGTCTCGTGCCCGGCGTCGCGGACGCCGCGCATCGCCGCCGCGCCGCGGCGGCCGAGGTCGGGACCCGGGCCGAGCGTTCCGGCCAGCCACGCGCCGGGACCGCGGCGCTCGCGCAGGCCGCCCGCCTCGCCGGGTGGCAGCGCCCGGGCCCCCACGCGCCCGGAGTGGTCGGGCCCGAACGCGAAGTAGAACGTCGCGCGGGCAGCGTGCCTGTCGAGCAGCGCGAGGAGCGCGGGAACGCCTTCGCGCAGCCCGGCGAGCGTGGCGACGTCGATCTTCAGCGCGAGCTTCATCGGGGCACGCCGCGCGGCGGGGGACCACGGCGGCGGCGGATTCTACCGTGCCGCGGCGTCGGGCGGCACGACGAGCGGCGCGCGCGACGAAGGATCGGCGTCGAGCATCGCCGCGTACGCGCGCTCGAGCGCGCGCGTGAAGCCGGCGACGTCCGTCAGCGGCGAGCGCGCGACCGCCTGCGCGAGCGCGGGGCGCAGGCTGCGCAGTCGCCCCGGATCGGCGAGCGAGACGGCGAGCTCGACGTAGCGGTCGCGGTCGGCGGCGATCCACTCCGGCCGCCCGGCGGCGGCCAGCAGGGCGGCGCCCTGGCGCGCGACCATGCGGTCGCCGGCGAGCGTGACGACCGGGACGCCGTGCGCGAGCGCGTCGCAGGTGGTCACGCCGCCGCAGAACGGAAACGGATCGAGCGCGACGTCGACCTGCGCGTAGGCGGCGTGCAGCGCGTCGAGCGCGACGAAGGGGGCGAAGTCGATGCGCTCGACCGGCACGCCGGCGCGCGCCCAGCGCGCGCGGACGCAGGCGACCGTCGACGGTGCGGCGTATGCCGACGCGCGCAGCAGCAGCCGGGCGTCGGGCACCGCGCGCAGCACGCGCGCCCACGTGGCCACGACGTCGTCGGTGAGCTTCGCGTGCCGGTTGAACGAGCCGAACGTCACGTGCCCGCTGCGCGCCGACGGCGGCTCGCAAAGTGCGATGGCGACCGGCGCCCGGTAGACGAACCGCGCGTGGGGGAGCAGCACCAGGCGCTCGGTGTAGCGGTCCGCCTCGGCCGCAGGGGCGTGCACCGGATCGGCGACGAGCCAGTCGATCGCGGGGCTGCCGGTCGTGTCGAACCAGTCCAGCCACGTGGCCTGCACGCGCGCCGGCCGGCGCGAGAGCATGGGCAGCCGGTTGCCCGGCGCGTGTCCCGCGAGGTCGACGACGACGTCGACGCCGTCGCGGGCGATCGCCGCCGCCGCTTCGTCGTCGCCCCGCGGCAGGTCGACCCAGCGTTCGACGGCGGCGCGGACGCGCTGCGCGTGGGGCCCGGCGGCGGGGTGGGCCGCGTAGGCGATCGCCTCGATCCGCGCACGGTCGTGCGCCTCCAGCACCGGCGCGAGCAGCGCGGCGAGCGGCGCGTCGCCGAAGCGCGGCGACAGGTAGCCGACGCGCAGGCGCCGCTCCGGCGAGCGGGGGGACGCGGGAGCGCGCGGCGCCACGACGGCGGCGTGCACGGCGGCCCAGCGCCGGTGCGCCGCGGCGAGCGTCTCGACGTCCGCGAGCGCGGCGTCGTAGTGCAGCTCGACCAGCAGCGCCGAACCCCCCGCGGCGTCCTGCGCGGCGAGCGCCGTGGCGGCGCGCAGGTCGTCCAGCGCTTCGGCGTGCAGCGCCAGGCTCGAGCGATGCGCGGCGCGCGCGAAGCGCAGCGCTGCTTCGCCGGGCGCGAGCGCGATCGCGCGGGTCAGCCGCTCGATCGCCTCCGGAAGGAAGGCGCGCTCGCCCAGGAGCGCGGCTGCACGGGCGAGCGGCACCGGGTCGCGCGGTGCGAGCGCCGCGGCCCGGTCGAGCGCGGCCAGCGCCTCGTCGTCGCGGCCCAGCGCCGCCCGCGCGAGTCCCAGGTTGAGCCACGCCCCGGCGGCGGACGGCGCCCGCGCGAGCAGCGCCTCCCAGCGCCGGCAGGCGACCGCGTGCCGGCCCAGGGCGACGTCGGCGAGCGCCGCGGCGTGCAGCAGCGGCAGCACGTCGGGCAGCGACGCGAGCGCCGCGTCGAAGAGCGGCGCCGCCTCCGCCTCGCGTCGCGCGCGGCGCAGCGTCTCGGCGCGCAGCGCCAGCGCCGGCGGCGCGTCCGGCGCGAGGGTCGCGGCGGCCGCCGCGAGCCGCCGGACGTCCGGGTCGACGAGCAGGCGGCCGAGTTCCGCCGGCGTCACGCCCGTGCGACGAGCCAGACGCCCAGCACGATGAAGCCGATGCCGAGCCAGCGCGACGCCGACAGCGATTCGCCGAACAGCCAGTGCGCCGCGAAGGCGTTGAGCACGTAGCCGAGCGACAGCAGCGGGAACGCGATGGACACGGGCACGCGCGACAGGCCGACGATCCACACGACCAGGCTGACGACGTAGATCGCCACGCCGCCGATGAAGTGCGGCTGCGTCGCGATGCGCGCCAGCGTCTGCGGCCACTCGCCGCGCGCGAGCGAGAGCACGCCGAGCGCGTTCGTCCCGGCCTTCAGCAGCAGCTGGGCCGCGGTGTTCATCACGACGGCGGCGAACAGGTAGGCGAAGGCGACGGGCGTCATGGCGTCGGCGGTGGGCGCTGGGTGCCGCGGATGATCGCACACGCCCGTGCTAGATTTCCGTTCCCCTCCGCGTCAGCGCCGCGAGGGGACCCGCGCGATGCCCGACCTCGCCATCGTCCCCGCCGGCTCCCGAAGCGACCTCGCCATCGTGCGCGGGCTCGCGGAGCGGGTCTGGCGCCGCCACTACCCCGGCATCATCGGCACCGCGCAGATCGACTACATGCTCGCGCGCGGCTACGCCGACGCGGCGCTCGAGGGGTTCCTCCGGGAGGAGGGCGCCGGACTCGCGCTCGCCTGCGACGGCGACGACCCCGTCGGATTCGCGGCGTGGATGCGTGCCCCGGAGCCCGCGACCACCAAGCTCGACAAGCTGTACGTGCTGCACGCGGCGCAGGGCCGCGGCGCCGGGCGCCGGCTGCTCGCGCACGTGGAGCGCGCGGCGGTGGCCGACGGCGCCGGCACGCTGGTCCTCAACGTGAACAAGCACAACGCCTCCTCGATCGCCTTCTACGAGCGTTGCGGGCTCGCCGTGCGCGAGGCGGTCGTCGTCGACATCGGCGCGGGCTTCGTCATGGACGACTACGTGATGGCGAAGGTGCTGCGATAGCGTCGTCGAGCGCCTGCCGGTCGACGCCGTAGCCTTCGCGCAGCCGCTCGAGCGCCTCGCGGAGCGCGGGCGCGTGCCGCGGCTCGCCGGTCGCACGCGCGACGCCGAGCCGCGCCAGCGCGCGGCGCACGCGGCTGCCGCGCGCCGCGCGCGTCACGCCGTGGAAGTGGCGCACGTCGCTCCAGCGCGACTGCGGCAGCGCCGCGAAACGCCAGCCGTGCGCGAGCAGGTGCTCGTGCAGCAGCGCGCCCGTGTCGTGCTCGACCACCGCCGGGCGGCGCTCCCCGCCGCCCGGCGCCGCGGCCGGGAATCCGGGCACGCGGAACCGCGCCAGCGACGCGGGCGGGCTCGACCCCGTCGCCGCAGCGACCAGCCGCGCGAGCCACGCGGTCGCGTCGAAGCGGCGCAGCGTGCCGAATCCCTGCGCCGCGTGCAGCGCCTCGCGCACGGCGCGCGCGCGCAGCAGCACGAAGGGGATCCACATGCGCTGCGCATACCAGCCGGTGTGCGCGGGCAGGCCGTGCTCCGGGCCCATCCAGCCGGGACCGTGCAGGAACCCCGCACCGTACGCCTGCGCGTCGCCGGCGAGGGCGGCGCGCATCGCCGGCACGAGCCCCGCGTCGAGCAGCTCGAGATCCGAGTCGACGAGCAGCACCTCGTCCGCGTCGATGGCCGCGAACAGCCGGTCCAGCGTCTCCGGATGGGTGCGCAGCGGCCAGTCGAGCCAGTCGAAGCACAGCCCGTGGCGCGCGGCGAGCGCCGCGAAGTGCACCCGGCTGCCGTCGCGCGACTCGCAGTCGACGACGAGCACGGGCAGGCCGCCGTGGCGCAGCAGCGACAGCAGCGCGAGCGACGAGACCCAGCGGGTCCCGCAGTTGATGATCACCGCCACGGCCTCGTGGCGGGGCAGTCCGGCGATCGAAGCCAGCGGGCGCAACGCTTCCTCCGTGGAGAGGCGATTCTAGAACCTCGCGAGGCCCCACCGCCGTCGTCCGGAGTGCCGGGGGTGCGGCCGGAGGCCGCGACGGCAGGCGCGGCGCCGGGCGGCGCCGTCGAACCTGCGATAATCGCCGCTCGCGCCGACCCGACCCGTCGCCCATGGGCAAGCCGCTCTCGCTGTACGACAACTACACGCGCACGCTGCGCCGCTTCGAGCCGTTGCACCCCGGCGGCGAAGTCGGCCTCTACACCTGCGGGCCGACCGTCTACGACTACCAGCACATCGGCAACTTCCGCACGTTCCTGTTCGAGGACCTGCTGAAGCGCGTGCTGCGCTGGAACGGCCACCGCGTGCGCCACGTGATGAACATCACCGACGTGGGCCACCTCACTTCCGACGCCGACACCGGCGAGGACAAGATGGAGAAGGGGGCGCGCCGCACCGGACGCTCGGCGTGGGAGATCGCGGCCCTGTACACCGACGCCTTCCTCGAGGAGATGCGGCTGCTCAACATCGAGGACCCGACGATCCTGTGCCGCGCCACCGACCACGTGGCCGAGCAGATCGACTTCATCGCGCAGATCGAGGCCAAGGGGTACACGTACCGCACGTCCGACGGCATCTACTTCGACACGTCGAAGCAGCCGGACTACGGATTCCTGGCGCGGCTGGACAAGGAGGGCCTGGAAGCCGGCAAGCGCGTCGACCTGGGCGAGAAGCGCCATCCGACCGACTTCGCGCTGTGGAAGTTCTCCCCGCCCGGCGAGCGGCGGCAGATGGAGTGGGACAGCCCGTGGGGACGGGGATTCCCCGGCTGGCACATCGAGTGCTCGGCCATGGCCGAGAAGTACCTCGGGCCATGGTTCGACATCCACTGCGGCGGCGAGGACCACATCCCCGTGCACCACACCAACGAGATCGCGCAGACGCAGGCCAAGGCGGGCACGCGCCTCGCGAACTTCTGGATGCACGGCTACTTCCTGCTGATGAACGACGCGAAGATGGCCAAGTCGGCCGGCGGATTCCTGCGCGTCGCCTCGCTGGTGGAGAAGGGCTACGACGCGCTCGCGTACCGCTACCTCTGCCTGACCGGCCACTACCGCAGCCAGCTCAACTTCACCTGGGACGCGCTCGACGCCGCGCAGACCGGGCTCGACCGCATGCGCAGCGGGTTCCACGCGCTCGCCGCCGATGCCGGCGCGCACCCCGATGCCGCGCTCGTCGAGCGCTTCGGCGACGAGATCAACGACGACCTCAACCTCCCGCGCGCGCTCGCCGTGGCGTGGGAGGCGCTGCGCGGCGATCGGCCGGCCGCGGTGCGCCGCGCCACGCTCGCGAGGTTCGACGAGGTGCTGGGGCTCGGGCTCGCCGCGTGGACGCCGCAGGTGCCCGACGTGCCGGACGACGTGCGCGCGCTCGCCGAAGCGCGGGCCGCGGCGCGCAGGGCGAAGCGGTGGGACGAGGCCGACCGGCTGCGCGCCGCGCTGGCGACGGCCGGCTGGGAGATGGAGGATCGGCCCGACGGCTACGGGCTGAAGCGCAAGTGACCGGGAAGGGGAGATCGCGATGAAGCTGGCCACGCTGCGCGACGGCACGCGCGACGGGCGGCTCGTAGTGGTCGCGCGCGACCTCGCGCGCTGCGTCGCCGTGCCGGAGATCGCGCGCACGCTGCAGGGCGCGCTCGACGAGTGGATCCGCTGCGCGCCCGCGCTGGCCGCCATCAGCGACGAGCTGTGCGCCGGGCGGCTCCCCGACGCCGTGCCGTTCGACCCGGCCGCGGCGACGGCGCCGCTGCCGCGCGCCTACCAGTGGGCCGACGGCTCGGCCTACGTGAACCACGTCGAACTGGTGCGCCGCGCGCGCGGTGCGGAGATGCCGCCCGAGTTCTGGACCGATCCGCTGATGTACCAGGGGGCGTCCGACCACATGCTCGGCGCGCAGGAGGACGTCGCGCTCGCCGACGAGGCGTGGGGGATCGACTTCGAGGGCGAGGTGGCGGTGGTGACCGGCGACGTGCCGATGGGCACGACCGCCGATGACGCGCTGCGCCACGTGCGCCTGCTGATGCTCGTCAACGACGTGAGCCTGCGCAACCTCATTCCCGCCGAGCTCGCGAAGGGCTTCGGCTTCTTCCAGAGCAAGCCCGCGTCGTCCTTCTCGCCCGTGGCCGCCACGCCCGACGAGCTCGGCGCCGCGTGGCGCGGCGGCAAGGTCCACCTCCCGCTGCTGACGCAGGTCAACGGCGTGCCGTTCGGGCGGCCCGACGCGGGGCAGGACATGACGTTCCACTTCGGCCAGCTGATCGCGCACGCGGCGAAGACGCGCGACCTCGTCGCGGGCAGCATCGTCGGCTCGGGGACCGTCTCGAACAAGGAGCAGGGCGGCCCCGGACGCCCGGTCGCGCAGGGCGGCGTCGGCTACTCGTGCATCGCCGAGCAGCGCACGGTGGAGACCATCGTCGCCGGCGCGCCGGCGACGCCGTTCCTGCGCTTCGGCGACCGGGTGCGCATCGAGATGCTCGACGCCGGCGGCCGGTCGCTCTTCGGCGCGATCGACCAGCGGATCGTCCGCGCGCGCTGAACGCGGCGCGCAGCGCGCGCGGCGGGTCATATCGACAGGCCGCGGCGCCATTTGCCGCAGCGTCGCGCGCCGCGGTAACCTCCTACGCTTCGCCCCTCGCGGAGCCTGCCCCGTGCCAGATCGACCCCTGCGTTTCGAGACCCTCTCCGTCCACGCGGGCTACAAGCCCGACCCGGTCACCAAGTCGGTGGCCGTTCCGATCTACCAGACGGTCGCCTACGCGTTCGACAACGCGCAGCACGGCGCCGACCTGTTCGACCTGAAGGTGCAGGGCAACATCTACACGCGGATCATGAACCCGACGACCGACGTGCTCGAGCAGCGGCTGGCCGCGCTCGAGGGCGGGGTCGCGGCGCTGGCGCTGGGCTCGGGACAGGCGGCGGTCACGTACTCGATCCTGACCATCGCCGAGGCCGGCGACAACATCGTAGCCTCGAGCGCCCTGTACGGCGGCACCTGCAACCTCTTCGCGCACACGCTGCCGCAGCTCGGGATCACCACGCGCTTCGCAGACCCCCGCGACCCCGCGTCGTTCGCGCCGCTGATCGACGGCCGCACGAAGGCGGTGTTCGTCGAGTCGATGGGCAACCCGCAGGGCAACGTCACCGACTTCGCCGCGGTCGCACAGGTCGCGCACGCGCGCGGCGTGCCGCTGATCGTGGACAACACCGTCCCGACGCCCTACCTCTGCCGGCCGTTCGACCACGGCGCCGACGTCGTCGTGCACTCGCTCACCAAGTACCTCGGCGGCCACGGCGTGGCGCTGGGGGGCGCCATCGTCGACTCCGGCCGCTTCCCGTGGGCGCAGCACAAGGACCGGTTCCGCCGGCTGAACGAGCCCGACGTCAGCTACCACGGCGTGGTCTACACCGAGGCGCTGGGGCCGGCCGCCTACATCGGGCGCGCGCGCGTCGTGCCGCTGCGCAACACCGGCGCGGCGATCTCGCCGTTCAACGCGTTCCTGGTGCTGCAGGGCATCGAGACGCTCGCGCTGCGCATGGAGCGCATCTGCGACAACGCGCTCGCCATCGCCCGCCATCTCGCGCGCCATCCGAAGGTCCGCTGGGTGACCTACGCCGGCCTCGAGAACCACCCCGACCACGCGCTCGTGGGCCGCTACCTGTCCGGCAAGGCCTCCGGCCTGCTCACCTTCGGCGTCGGCGCCGACGGCGCCGGGCGCGAGGCGGGCGCGCGCTTCCTCGACGCGCTGCAGCTGTTCACGCGGCTGGTGAACATCGGCGACGCGAAGTCGCTCGCCACGCACCCGGCCTCGACCACGCACCGGCAGCTCGCCGCGGACGAGCTCGCGAAGGCGGGCGTGACCGAGGACATGCTGCGCCTGTCGATCGGCATCGAGCACGTCGACGACCTGATCGCCGACCTCGACCAGGCGCTCGCCGCGGTGTAGCGCCTGCGCCGGACGGCGCGCGTCAGGCGAAGAAGGCGTCCAGCGTCGGGAACGCCCCCTCGCCGCGCAGGCAGTCCCACAGGTAGACCGCGAAGCCCGGATCGCCGGTCCACAGCGAGTAGCGCAGCTGCCCGTGGCGGCGGGCGGCGGCGTCCGTCTGCGCGATGCCGTGCATCGCGAACGCGCGCGCACGTGCGAGCCACCGCGCCTCGCCGGTGCGCCGGTGCAGCGCGAGGAAGGCGTAGCCGTTGCCGCCGGTGCCGTGGCACAGGTTCGAGCCCTTCGCGAGGGGGCCGGCGCCCCAGATCGCCTCGCCGGCCGCGACCAGCACCTCGTCGACGTCCGCCGAGGGCAGATCGGCGAGCGCGATCACGACGCCGGGCGCCCCGTGGCAGACCTGCATCAGGCGCTTGCGCGGCGGCCCGGGCGCGTCGAGGTCGGCGACGTCCGGCGGCCAGTTCGCGAACGTCCCCTCGCGCTGCGCGGTGGCGAGGCAGGTCGTCGCGATGCAGTCGACCCACGCGGCGCGCGCGTGCGGCGCGAGGAGGTCGAGGCCGCGCACGATCGGCGCGGCGAGCGAGGCGAAGCCGTGCACCGCGCCGAGGCTGGCGGTCCGGTGGCCGTAGAGGTCCTGCTCCCAGTAGCTGCAGCCGTGCCGCGCCGAGGCCGCGCGCTGCGACCACAGCGCGTCCGCCGCGTCGCGGAAGCACGCGGCCCAGCGCGCCTGCCCGGTGCGCCGGAACAGGAACAGCGCGGCGAGCATCGTGCCCGGCGCGCCCCACATGAGCTCGCGGGCCGGGTGGTCGACGTTGCCCGCGATGCACGCCTCCAGCGCCGCCGCGAGGGCCGGCGACGGCCGCAGCCAGTGCGCGAGCAGCAGCAGGCCGGTGTCGCCCATCAGGTACGACGCGACGTCGCGTTCGCCCGCGCCGTTGGCCGCGAGCCATGCGCGGTTGCGTGACGGCAGCGCCTCCGCGTCGCCGGCGAAGCTCCGCGGAAGGCGCACGGCGCCGGCCGCGTGCAGGTAGTGGAGCGCCCAGAGCACGCCGCCGGCGCCGAAGTAGAGGTTGCACGCCGGGACCGGGCTCGCGCCGTCGGCGTCGAGCGGGTGCAGCGGCCACATCGACGCCGGCGACCAGCGCTCGACGGTGTCGCGCACGATGCGCTCGAGCGCGTCGCGTGCCGCGCGCTCGTCCCAGGAGGGTGCGCAGAGGGGCTCGTGGCGATCGGCGTCGTGGAGCATCGTGGAAGGTCGCGGCCCGCGCGTCAGCGCCGGCGGACGAGCAGCCCCTTGAGGTAGTCGCCCTCGGGGAACGCGAGCGCGACCGGGTGATCCGCGCTCGCCGTCAGCCGCGCCTCGATCACGGCGTCGGCGCCCGCGTCCAGCGCCGCGCCCGCGACGATCTTCTGGAACAGGGCCGCGTCGATGCCGCCCGAGCAGCTGAAGGTCGCGAGCAGCCCGCCGGGGCGCAGCAGCTTCAGCGCCCACAGGTTGACGTCCTTGTACGCGCGCGCGGCCTTCGGCGCGTGCTTCGCGGTGGGCGCGAACTTGGGCGGGTCGAGCACCACCGCGTCGAAGCGCCGGCCCGCCTCGCGCAGCCGGCGCAGCGCCGCGAACACGTCGCCTTCGAGCCACTCGGCCGTCCCGTGCAGCCAGGCGTTGCGCGCGAGGTTGGCTCGCGCGGCGGCGAGCGCCTCGGCCGAGCTGTCGATCGACAGCACGCTCTTTGCGCCGCCCGCCAGCGCGGCGAACGTGAAGCCGCCGGTGTAGCAGAACGCGTTCAGCACCTCGGCGCCGCGCACGCGCTCGCCGACGATCCTGCGGTTGTCGCGCTGGTCGAGGTAGAAGCCGGTCTTCTGCCCGCGCAGCACGTCGACGGCGTAGACGAGACCGCCTTCGTGCATCAGGACCGGGTCCGGCAGCTCGCCGCGGAGCACGCCGCTGCGCGGCGCCAGGCCCTCCAGCGCGCGCACGTCGGCGTCCGAGCGCTCGACGACGCACGCCGCGCCGGCATGCGCGACCAGCGCGTCGGCGATCGCGTCGCGCCACGCCTCGGCGCCCGCCGACAGCAGCTGCAGGACCACGACGCGGCCGTAGCGGTCGGCGATCGCGCCCGGCAGTCCGTCCGACTCGCCGTGCACCAGCCGGCAGGCGTCGTGGCGCGCGTCGAGCATGGCGGCGCGCCACGCGACGGCACGGCGCACGCGCTCGGCGAGCAGCGCGGCGTCGACGCGCACCGGCGCGAACGACCAGACGCGGGCGCGGATCTGCGACTGCGGCGAGTAGGCGGCCAGTGCCAGCAGGGCCCCGTCGTGCGCCCGCACCTCGACGGTGTCGCCCGCCTGCGGCTGCCCGTCGACGTGCGCCACCGCGCCGGAGAACACCCACGGGTGGCGCAGGTGCAGCGACCGCTCGCGCCCCGCGGCGAGGCGCAGCGCGGGCAGGCGGGCCGGCATCAGCCGATCACCGTGCCCGCGAGCCGCCCCACGGCGTGCGTGACCAGCGCGGCGGCTCCGCCGATCGCGAGCATGCGCAGGCCGGAGAAGAGCGCACCGCGTCCGGTGAACAGCGACAGCAGGGCGCCGATGCCGAACAGGGCGACGGCCGTGGCGCCCACCGCCCACGGCAGCGGGTTGCCGCCGCGCAGCAGGACGTAGGGCGCGAGCGGCACGAGCGCTCCCACCGCGAAGGCGGCGAACGAGCTCGTCGCGGCGCCCCACGGCGAGCCGAGCGCGGCCGGGTCGAGCCCCAGCTCCTCGCGCGCCAGCGTGTCGAGCGCGTGCTTCGGGTCGGCGACGATGCGCCGCGCGAGCTGCGCCGCCTGTTTCTCGGGCACGCCCTTCGCCGCGTAGATCAGCGCGAGCTCCTGGGCTTCCGCCTCCGGATAGCGGGCGAGCTCGTCGCGCTCGAGCGCGATCTGGCGCTCGTAGAGCTCGCGCTGCGAGCGCACGGAGACGTACTCGCCGGCCGCCATCGAGAACGCACCGGCGGCGAGCCCGGCGACGCCGGTCACGAACACGACCTTCGCGTCGGCCGTCGCGCCGGCGATGCCGAGGATGAGCGAGGCGTTCGAGACGAGGCCGTCGTTGATGCCGAACACCGCAGCGCGCAGGTTGCCGCCGCCACCGAGCGAGCGATGGCGATGCTCGAGGCCCGCGCCCGCCGCGGGACGCGCGTGGCCGTCCTCCGGGAGCGCGCCGTCGTAGGCGGACATGCCCCTCACCTTCATCGCGGCCAGCACGCCCCGCAGCCGGCGCGGCCCGAGGGCCGCGACCAGGCGCGCGACGAGCCTCGTCCGCGCGTCGGGGACGAACGGACCGGGGGGCGCCTCGCCCTTCGAGGTGAGGTGCGCGCGCCAGATCGCGGCCTGCGCTTCGGCCTCGCCGGCAAGCCGCTGGAACAGCTCCCCCAGCCGCGTGTCGCGCTCCGCCGTCGCGCACGCGCGGTAGAGGTAGGCCGAGCGCTGCTCCTCGTGCCAGGAGGCGTGCGGATTCACGGCGCCTTCACACCGAGCGGGTGAGGCCCCCGTCGGCGCGGAGGTTCTGGCCGGTGACGTAGCCCGCGTCGGGCGAGAGCAGGAACGCGACCGCCTTCGCCATCTCCTCGACGCGAGCGTAGCGCTGCATCGGGATCGTCGTCACCACCTCGGGCCGCACCGGCAGCGAGTCGACGAAGCCGGGCAGCAGGTTGTTCATGCGCACGCCGTGGCGGGCCTCCGCGTCCGCGTACAGCTTGCAGAACGACGCGAGTGCGGCGCGCAGCGCCGAGCTGACCGGGAAGCGGGCGTCGGGCTCGAACGCGGCGAACGAGGAGATGTTGACGATCGCGCCGCGCCGCTCGCGCAGGGCGGGAGTGATCCGGCGCGCGATGCGCACGACGGGAAGGAGCACGAGGTCGAGGCCGGCGTGCCAGTCGGCGTCGGCGATGTCGAGCAGCGCGCCCTTCGGCGGATGGCCGGTCGACACGACGGCCGCGTCCACGCGGCCGCAGTCGCGCAGCGTCTCGTCCACGAAGCGGTCGAGGTCCGCGGCGGATGCGATGTCGCCGCGCGTCGCGCGGCCGCGGAGCTCGCGCGCCAGCGCCTCGACGGCTTCGGAGCGCGCGAACAGCGACACGCGGAACCCGCGTGCGGCGAGCTCGCGGGCACAGGCGGCGCCGATGCCGCGGCTGGCGGCCGTGACCATGGCGACCGGCGCCGTGCTCATCCAGCCACGCTCCGCGCTATCCGGCCAGCGCGGCGTCGATGCGCGCCATCGCGTCGGCGTCCAGCCTGGGGACCACGTCGAGCGCCTTCATGTTCTCGCGCACCTGGGACACGCGGCTCGCGCCCGTGATCACCGTGGACACGTGGGGGTTGCGTAGGCACCACGCGATCGCGAGCTGCGCGAGCGTGCAGCCGAGGTCGGCGGCGATCGGCGCGAGGCGCCGCACCGTGGCGAGCTTCGCGGGATCTGTCAGCCGCTCGGCGAGCCACTCGTAGCCCTTCAGCGTGCCGCGCGACCCGGCGGGGATGCCGTCGTTGTACTTGCCGCTGAGCACCCCCGAGGCGAGCGGGCTCCACGTGGTCGTCCCCAGCCCGAGGTCCGCGTACAGCCGCGCGTACTCGCGCTCGACGCGCTCGCGGTGCAGCAGGTTGTACTGCGGCTGCTCCATCACCGGCTTGTGCAGGTGGTGGCGCTCGGCGATCTCCCACGCGCGCGCGATCTCGGCCGCGCTCCACTCGGACGTGCCCCAGTAGAGCGCCTTGCCCTGCGCGATCATGTCGTGCATCGCCCACACCGTCTCCTCGATGGGCGTCTCCGGGTCCGGACGGTGGCAGAACACGAGGTCGACGTACTTGAGCCCGAGGCGCGACAGCGAGCCGTCGATCGCCTGGCGCAGGTACTTGCGGTTGAGCGTGTTCCTCTCGTTGGGGCCGTCGTGCAGCCCCCAGAAGAACTTGGTCGACACGATGTAGGACGCGCGGCGCCACCCGAGCTTGCGCAGCGCCTCTCCCATGATCGTCTCGGCGGCACCCTTCGCGTAGACCTCCGCGTTGTCGAAGAAGTTGACCCCGGCGTCGTACGCCGCGGCCATGCAATCGCGCGCCGTGTCCCCGGCGAGCTGGCTGCCGTAGGTGACCCAGGAGCCGAACGACAATTCGCTGACGCGGAGGCCGGAACGGCCGAGGCGGCGGTAGCGGATGGCGGGACGGGAAGCCGGGGAAGGGGGTGGGCGCCGACGCGGGCGCGCGGCAGCGGGCCGCAGGTAGAATCGCGCGTCCCGGATTCTAGCGCGAAGGAACCGCCCGATGTCCGCCACCTCCCGCCGCAAGCGGCCGCCGCTCACCGTCGAGGCGTTGTGGCAGCTGCAGCGCGTCGGCCCGCCCACGCTCGCGCCCGACGGGTCCGCCGCGTGCTGCGCCGTCACGCGCTACGCGATGCGGCGCAACGAGGGCGAGACGTCGCTGTGGCTGTTCCCCACGGGACTCGCGGGACCGCGCGGCGCGAAGCCGCGCAAGCTCACCGCCGGCGACAAGGACAGCGATCCCGTCTGGTCGCCGGACGGCCGCCGGATCGCCTTCGCCGCCAAGCGCAAGGACGATGCGGAGCCGCAGCTCTACGTGATCGCGCCCGACGGCGGCGAGGCGCGGCGCGTCACGCGCCTTGCGACCGGCGTGTCCGGGCTCAAGTGGTTCCCCGACGGCCGGCGCATCGCGTTCGTCTCGTGGGTCTGGCCCGATCTCGCCGGCGACGCGCAGCAGGCGCGGCGCAGGAAGGAACGCGCGGAGGCGAAGGTCAAGGCGCACGTCACCGAGCGCGGCGAGTACCGCTACTGGGACCACTGGCTCGCCGACGGGCGCGAGCCGCATCTCTTCGTCTGCGACGTCGCCAGCGGCCGCTGCCGCGACGTCTTCGCCGGGCGCGGCCTGCGGCTGCGGCCGTGGGAGCCGAACGCCGACGAGTACGACATCGCGCCGGACGGCCGCGAGGTGGCGATCACCTTCGATCCGGGCGACGAGCCGCGGATGATGGCGCGCGCGGACCTCGTCGTGCTCGACCTTCCGAGCGGCCGTTGGCGCAACGTCACCGCGGACAGCGGCATGTCCGACGAGCACCCGCGCTATTCCCCGGACGGCCGGCGGATCGCCTACCACGCCTACGACACGCAGCGCGCGTTCAACGACCAGGGCCACCTGCGCGTCCTCGACCGCCGCAGCGGCGCCTGGTCGCGGCTCGCGCCCGCGCTCGACCGCGCGACGACGCACGTGCAGTGGGCGCCGGACTCGCAGGCGCTGCTGTTCTGCTGCGAGGACGCGGGCCGCATCGACCTGCGGCGCCTGCCGCTCGGCGCGGAGGCCCCCGAGGTGCTGGTGCGCGGCGGCACGCTCGGCGGGTTCGCGTGCTCGCGCGACGCTTCGGTGATCGCCTTCGATCGCGCGACGCCGCAGCATCCGCCGCGGCTGTTCGCCGCGCGCGGCGACGGCAGCGACGAGCGCGCGATCGAGCGCCTGAACGACGCGCTGCTCGCGCGCCACGCGCTCGGCGAGACCAGGGAGTTCGCCGTCCCCGGCTGGAAGGGGGAGCCGGTGCAGGTGTTCGTGACCTATCCGCCGGGGTTCGACCCGTCGCGCAAGTGGCCGCTGATGCACTCGATCCACGGGGGACCGCACGCCGCGCACCACGACGGCTGGCACTTCCGCTGGAACGCGCAGGTGTTCGCCGGGACCGGGCGCATCGTGGCGGCCGTCAACTACCACGGCTCGTCCGGCTTCGGGCAGGCGTTCCTCGAGTCGATCACCGGGCGCTACGGCGAGAAGGAGCTCGCCGACCACGAGGCCGCCACCGACTTCCTGCTCGCGCAGGGCTACGTCGACGGCGAGCGGCTGACGGCCGCCGGCGGCAGCTACGGCGGGTTCATGGTGGCGTTCATGAACGGGCACGTCGACCGCTACCGCGCGTTCGTCTGCCACGCGGGCTGCTACGACTGGGTCAGCATGATGGCGACCGACGGCTACCGCTTCTTCGCCTCGGAGCTCGGCGCATGGCACTGGGACGACCCGGCGCGCGTCATGCGCCAGTCGCCGCACCACCACGTGGGCAACGCGAAGACGCCCACGCTCGTGATCCACGGCGAGCTCGACTACCGCGTGCCCGCGACACAGGCGCTGCAGTACTACGACACGCTGAAGGCCAGGGACGTGCCGGCGCGGCTCGTCTGGTTCCCCGACGAGAACCACTGGATCCTGAAGCCGCAGAACGCCCGGCTGTGGTACGGCGAGTTCCTCGCGTGGCTCGACCGCTGGTCGGGCGCGAAGGCCGCGAAGGCGCCGCCGGAGCGGCCGGCGCCGCGCCGCGCGCGCCGCGAGGCGCGGGGCGTGGTTCCGGCGAAGGCACGCGAACGCTGAGGCGGCGGCCGAGCGCGCCGGCTATACCGCGGTGAGCGGCGGGCCCGCCTCGCGCTTCTCGAGCGCGCCCTGGCAGGCGATGCAGCGGGTCGCGGCCGGATAGGCGCGCAGGCGCGCCGGCGCGATCGGCTCGCCGCAGTCGACGCATTCGCCGTAGGTGCCCGCGGCCGAGCGGGCGAGCGCGGCCTCCACGTCGGCCAATTCGGAGAGAAGCTGCTTCGCCTCGGCGATGTCGCGCGCGGCGAGCTCGTCGCCCACGCCCCAGTCGTCGGTCTCCGCCGGCACGCTGGACAGGCCGACGACCCCGCTGTCGCCGGTGCCACGCAGGTGGGCCTTGATCTCCCCGCGCAGGTGGCGCTGGCGCTCGACGAGCAGCGCCTGCAGATCGCGGCGTTCGGCAGCGGTCAGCGGTGCGGGCGAAGGCGTCATGTCGCTACTCTCCCTCCGGCGGGGCCGCGGCCCCGGGTCAGTCGTTGCAGCATCGCAGTTGCCGCCCGCCCCGCGCTTGACGCGCGTCAAGGCGCCGGGCGTCGGCCCCGTCAGCGCACGCGCCGGGCCGCGTACTCCTCCTCGACGTTGTCGCGGAAGTAGCTCCACGGCGACGACGACGTCGACAGGCGGCGCCAGACCTCGGGGGACACGCCGCTGTACTCGAACGTCCCGGCGGTCAGCTCGACGCGCAGCGTCCTGGTGCGCTCGTCGTAGCCGGCCGACCGCAGGCTGCCCCCGTGCATGCGCTTCATGTCCATCCCACGCTTCCCCGCGTCCGGCATCGCTCGCGCCCCGTCCGGCCCGGCCGGCGCGGCCGGTCGGCGAGACGGCGTGCGGCCAGTATGTCAGCGCCGCGGGCGAAGGGTCAATCCGCCGGCGGGCCGTCCTATACTGCGCCGATGGGCCTGCTGCGGCGCCTGCTGTGGCTGATCGTGAGTCCGCGCGACGCCTGGGACGCGATCGCGGAGGAGCCGATCGGCATCGACGCGCTGATCACGCGCTACATCGTGCCGCTGTCGCTGCTCGCGCCGATCGCGACCGTCGTCGGCATGAAGACCTTCGATCGCGACTGGGATCCGGCGTCCGGGTACCTCGTGCCCGCGGACGAGATCTACGCGGCGGGCAGCGTGACGCTGTTCGGCACGATCCTGTCGATCTTCGCGCTGGCCGGCATCTTCAGGCTGATCGCGCCGATGTACGGCAGCTCGCGCGACTTCCGTGCGGCGCTCAAGGTCGCGACCTTCGGCGCGATCCCGGTCCTGCTCGCGAGCGCCGCGCTGGTCGTGCCGGTGATGGTGGCCGTGCCCGTCGTCGCGCTGTGCCACACCCTCTACCTCTACTGGGTCGGCGTCGGGCGCGTGCTCCACGTCGCGCCGGGGGCGCAGACGGAGTTCATCGGGATCTCGGTCACGCTCCTCGGCGGGGCGTCCACGCTCGGCGGCGGCCTCGCCTCGAGCATCGGCCTGTTCTGACGGCGGCGGTCACTTGCCGCCGGCCGCCTCGCCCCACAGCTGCTTCAGGCGGGCGTCGCGCCCGCAGCCGTTGCGGTAGTACGCGTAGCGCACCGGGTTCTTCTGGTAGTAGTCCTGGTGGTAGTCCTCCGCCGGCCAGAACTCGCCCGCGTCCTGGACCGGCGTGACGATCGGATCGCGGAACGGCTTCGACTTCTCGAGCGCCGCCTTCGACGCCTCGGCCGCCTTGCGCTGCTCGGGGGTGTGCACGAAGATCGCCGTGCGGTACTGCGTGCCCGAGTCGCAGAACTGCCGGTCCTTCACCGTCGGGTCGATGTTCCTCCAGAACACCTCGAGCAGCTTCTCGTAGCTCACCTTCGCCGGGTCGTAGGCGACCTGGACGACCTCGGTGTGGCCGGTCACGCCGCGCGACACCTCCTCGTAGGTCGGGTAGCGCTTGAAGCCGCCCATGTAGCCGGACGTGGTCGACAGCACGCCGTCGAGCTTGTCGTACGGCGGCTCCATGCACCAGAAGCAGCCGCCGGCGAAGGTGGCGACGGCGCGCTGCGGCGCCGGTGCCTGCGCGAAGAGGGGCAGCGCGACGGCGGCGAGGAAGGCGAGTCCGGCCAGTCGGATCGGTCGCATGCGCAAGGCTCCGTCACGGGTGGGCGGGCGCGGTTGGGGCCGGCCCGCACGCTTCGATTATGCCAAGCTTTGGTCGTTCGCCCCGGTGCTAGCATTACGCGCATCGGTCGGGGGCGCCGTCGATGCGTGCAGGCAGGAGGCGGTTCGTGGGGTGGGGCGGCGCGCTCGCGCTGACGGCTGCGGGCGCGGCGACCGCCGTCGCGCGCGCCCAGCCGAAGGCCGCGCAGGGCACGCTGCGCGTCGCCTTCTCGATCGCCGAGACGAGCTTCGACCCGACTGTCGCCTCGGACGCGGCGTCCGACAGCGTGATCGCGAACGTCTTCGACGCGATGCTCGACTACGACTACCTCGCGCGTCCCGCGCGACTCGTGCCGCGCGCGCTGGAAGCGCTGCCTGCCGTGGAGGACGGCGGGCGGACGTACGTCTGCCGCGTGCGCAAGGGCATTCATTTCACGCCGGACGCCGCCTTCCGCGGGGCGCGGCGCGAGCTCACCGCCGCCGACTACGCGTACTCGTTCAAGCGCCACCTCGACCCCGCGCGGCGCTCGCCGTGGGCGTGGCTGCTGGAAGGCCGGCTCGCGGGCGGCGACGAGGCGCAGGCCGCCGCGCGGCGCAGCGGGCGCTTCGACTACGACGCGAAGCTGCCCGGGCTCGAGGTCGTCGACCGCCACACGCTGCGCATCCGCCTCGCGGCACCCGACTACCGGTTCCCGTACGTGCTCGCCGTGCCGAACCTCTGCGCGGTCGCGCGCGAGGTCGTCGAGGCCCATGGCAACGACGTCGGCGCGCATCCGGTCGGCACGGGGCCGTACCTGCTCGCGCAGTACAAGCGCAGCGCCCGCATCGTGCTGGAGGCGAACCCCGGCTTCCGCCGCACGACCTACGTGCCCGCCGGGCCCGTGCCGGCGGCGTTCAAGGACGTCGCCGCCGCGCTCGCGGACCGCGCCCTGCCGCTGGCGCGGCGCATCGAGGTCGCGGTGATCGAGGAGGGCCAGGCGCGCTGGCTCGCGTTCCTCGCCGGCGAGATCGACACGCTGGACAGCCCCGGCGTGCCCCCCGACTTCGTCGAGCAGGCCCTCGCCGGCGGCAGGCTGCGGCCGGAGCTCGCCGCCCGGGGCATCCGGCACGACGTGCTGCTGCGGCCCAACGTGTACTTCACCTACTTCAACATGGAGGATCCGCTGGTCGGCGGCTACACGCCGGAGAAGGTCGCGCTGCGCCGCGCGATCGGCATGGCCTACGACGTCGACGAGGGCATCCGGGTGCTGCTCAAGGGCCGCGCCGTGCCGGCGTACGGGCCCGTCCCGCCGGACGTCGAGGGCCACGATCCGCGCCGGCTGGCGAACGCGCAGCTCCACGATCCCGCGGCCGCGCGCGCGCTTCTCGACCGCTTCGGCTACCGCGATCGCGACGGCGACGGCTACCGCGAGCAGCCGGACGGCAGGCCGCTCGTCCTCGAGCGCTGGTCGACGCCCACCTCGGCACAGCGCCAGTCCGACGAGCTGTGGAAGAAGTGCATGGATGCCGTCGGTCTGCGCATGGCGTTCCGCAAGGACAAGCTCCCGGAGCTGCGCAAGATGGCGCGGCTCGGCCGGATCCCGCTGCGCGGCGACGGCTGGAACGGCGACTACCCGGACGCCGAGAACTTCATGCAGCTGCTCTACGGCCCCAACAAGGGCCAGTCGAACGACGCCCGCTTCGACCTGCCGGCTTTCAACGCGCTCTTCGACCAGGCGCGGGCGCTGCCCGACTCGCCGCAGCGCAACGCGCTGTTCGCGAAGATGACCGACCTCGTCGTCGCCTATGCGCCGTGGCGGCTGACCTGGCACATCGTCGAGGATCACCTGTCGCACCCGTGGGTGCGCAACAACGTGCCGCATCCGATCCGCTCGCAGGCGTGGATGTACACCGACGTCGTGCGGTAGCGGGGCGGCCCGGCGACGGCGTGCCGCGCCGACGTGGATCGCCGCTACGCTTCGTGGCCGCGCGCGGGCGCCGGGCCGCCGCGCTCGACGAAATAGCGCAGCAGCGCGGCGTCGTCCTCGTCGGCATAGCCCGCGTCGACGGCACCCCGGAAGGCGGCGCGCGCGGCGTCGGCGAACGTCGCCGGGGCGCCGAGTCGCGCGGCGAGCGACGCCGCGATGCCGACGTCCTTGGCGAGGATGCGCATCGCAGCGCGCACGCCGCGGTCGCCGGCGAGTTCGCGGCGCATGCGGTCGGCGACGATCCAGCTCGCGCCCGAGCTCGCCTCGACGACGTCCAGCACCCGGTGCGCGTCGAGCCCCGCGCGCACGGCCAGCGCGAGCGCCTCGGCGCCGGCCGCGAGGTTCGCGGCGGCGAGCAGGTTGTTGACGATCTTGAACGTCGCGGCTTCGCCGGGCCGCTCGCCGACGACGAACACGCGGCCCGCGATGCGCTCGAAGACGCCCGCGCAAACCGCGAGGGCGTCGGGCGCACCCGAGGCCATCACCGTCATCGTGCCGTCGTGCGCCCTGGCCGGGCCGCCGGAGACCGGCGCGTCGACGAGGCGCAGCGCCCGCCCGGCGAGCCCGGGCGCGAGTCCGGCGACGTAGTGCGGGTCCACCGTCGACGAGACCACGACGATCGCGCCGGGGCGCAGGGCTGCGGCGACCCCGTCCGGCCCGAAGAGCACGTCGTCGACCTGCCGGTCGTCGACGACCAGCAGGATCGCGATCTCCACGTGCCGCGCGCACTCCGCCGCCGAGGCGCAAGCCACCGCCCCGAGCGCCTCGGCCGCGCGCATCCGCTCGGCGACGAGATCGCGCGCGTACGTCGCGATCCCGTGCCGGCGCAGCGAGCGCACGACGCCGAGCCCCATCGCGCCGGTGCCGATGACGCCGGTCGCGGGCAAACGCCGCGACCGCTCCTCCGGGGCGTCGCCGGACGGCGTCACTTGCCGAGCGGAGGCGAGGGCGGCGGCGACCACATGCGCTGCATCGGGTTCGGGTCCTCCTTCGGCACCATCAGCGGCGTGCAATCGCGCATCGGCCGCAGCACGCCGTCGCTCACCAGCGCGAGCTCGGTGCCCTTGCCGCGCAGCTCCAGCAGCCCGTTGGTGAAGCGCACGCCGGACGCGGAGGGAATCTGGTAGAGGTTGATCCGCTCGCCCTCGGGCGTGAGCAGGCGCGCCTCGCCCTCCGTGAAGCGCACCAGCCAGCGCGCGCCCTCGAAGTTGCACTCGAAGGTGTCCGGCGAGGGGACCATCTCCTTCGTGCCGCCGCCGCCGCAGCCGGAGACGAGCGCGGCGAAGGCGACGACGAGGGCGGTGAGCGCGGCGCGCGGCATCGAGGATCCCATCGGCGGTTCGACAGCCGCCGAGGATAGCACCCGCACGAACGCCGCCGCCGCGGCCTTCAGCAGTCGGCCACGTTGACGGCGATGCCGCCGAGGGATGCCTGCTTGTGCCGGCCGGCCATCTGCCGGCCGCGGTCGACCATCGAGCGCACCAGCGCGTCGAGCGTGCTCCGCGGCGTGGGCGAGCGCAGGGCGTTCTGCGCGGCGACGACGGCGCGGGACGCCGCAGTCGCGCTGCGCTCGATGCAGGGCTGCTGGATGCGCGCGCCCTCGGGGTCGCAGGCCAGTCCCATGTGCGGCTCGAGCGCCAGTTCCGCCGCCAGCACCACGTGCTCGTTGGTGCCGCCGAGCACGGCCGCGTGGCCGGCGGCCGCCATCGCGGCGGCCAACCCGATCTCGCTCTGGCAGCCGGCCTGCGCGAAGCCCTGCGCGCGGAGCGCGCCGGCGATGGCCGCGGCCGCCATCAGGAATTCGCAGGTGCCGCGGTCGCCAGCGAGCGGCGTCGCCTCGCGGTAGTGCGTGAGCAGCGCGGCGACCGGGCCCGCCGCACCCGACGACGGCGCGGCGACGATGCGCCCGCCCGCCGCGTTCTCCTCGGCGACCGCGGTCGCGAACACGGCGCACCACTGCGCGGCGGCGGCCTGCGATGCGCGCAACGCATCCGCCTGCGCGGGCGCCAGGCGCGCGCGCCCGCCGGGCAGCGCGCCGTCGGTCGCGAGGCCGCGTTCGATCGACGCGCGCATCGTCTCGGCCACGCGCTTGAGCGTGGTCTGCACCTCGCCGGGACTCTGGACCACGCACTCGTTGGCCAGCGCGACGTCGGCGAGCCGCTTGCCGTGCGCGCGGGCCACCTCCAGCAGCCCGGCCGCGGACGCGTAGCCGTAGGGGACGCGGACCGGACCGCGGCGCTGCGCGAGGTCCTCCTGCGAGACCACCACGCCCTGTCCCGTGGAGAAGTACAGGCGCGTCGCCACCAGGTCGCCGGCGGCATCCACGGCGGTGAAGCGCAGCGCGTTGCCCGCGTCCGGCAGCGTCTGGTCGACGCGGAACACGACGTCGCGCGACGGCTGGAAGGCGATGCGATGCCGGCCGCCGAGCGCGATCGTGCGATCCTGGTCGGCGTCGGCCATGCAGCGTGCTAGCAGCGCGCCGTCGCAGGACGCGGCGGGAATGCCGGCGAGCCCGGCGACGACGGCACGCTGCGCGCCCAGTTCGCGGCCGGTGCACGCCAGTCCTCCGTACAGGTCGACGCGCACGCGCGCGGTGCGCGCCACCAGCCCGTCCGCCGCGATCTCGTGCACGAAGCGGCGCGACGCCTCGAGCGGTCCGATCGTCTGCGACGACGACGGCCCCGGGCCGATGCGATACAGCGCGGCGATGTTCAGGTACAAGCGGGCATCCCCGTAAAGCCGATGTGGTGCGACGCGCTCTTGCGTGCCGGCGCGTCGTCGTGCCCGCGCGCGAGGCTGCGCCGCGGACCGGTGCATGGTCGCGCCAAGCATAGGACGTTCGCGACGCCGAGGCGAGGGCCGGCCCGCCGGTTCCGCCGAACGGCGCGCGCCATCGCGCGGGTGTCGACGGACTTGACGGCCGCACCGCGGTTCGGGACGTCGGCGCGCTTGACGTTTCCGACCATGTCGCGCCGGCTGTCCCGGTGCGGCGACCGGCGGAGGCGCGCCGCCGCGGCGCCGTCGCTATCGCGGCGCCGCGGCCGCGACGGCCGCGCGCCCGGAGGGCCGCGGCGCCGGCGCCCCGACGAAGCGCGCGCTCTCCGGATACGAGAGCACCTCGGGCACGTCGCCGCTGGCGATCGTGCGCTGCACCGATTGCCACCAGAGCGCGTCGAGCAGGTGGGCGTGATGCCGCATGAAGTCCTCGCGGATCGCCGGGTCGGTCAGCAGGAAGGTGGCGAACTCCTCCGGGAACACGTCGCGCGGGCCCACGGGGTACCACGGATCGCCGGCCATCTCGTCGAAGCCCGGCGGCGGCGGCGGGATGCGCCGGAAGCGGACGTCCGTCAGGTACTCGATCTCGTCGTAGTCGTAGAAGACGACGCGGCCGAAGCGCGTCACGCCGAAGTTCTTGAACAGCAGGTCGCCGGCGAAGATGTTCGCGCGCGCGAGCTGCGCGATCGCGTCCCCGTACTCGCGCAGCGCGTGCGCCCGCTCCCACGGGTCGGCCTTCTGCAGGTAGAGGTTGAGCGGCGTCAGCCGCCGCTCGATGTAGACGTGCCTGACGATGATGCGGTCGCCGTCGCGCTCGATCTGCGAGGGCGCCTCGGCCTCGAGCTCGGCGAGCAGCGCGTCGGTGAAGCGCTCGCGCGGAAAGGCGACGTCCGAGTACTCGAGGATGTCGGTCATCCGGCCGACGCGGTCGTGGTGCTTGACCAGCGCGTACTTCTCCTGCACCCGCCGCCGGTCGGTGTCCTTCGACGCCGCGATGCGGTCCTTGATCACCTTGAACACGTACGGGTACGAGGGGAGCGTGAACACGCTCATCACCAGCCCGCGGATGCCGGGCGCGACGACGAAGCGGTCGGTGGAGTGCCGCAGGTGGTGCAGGAAGTCCCGGTAGAACAGGTTCTTGCCGTGCTTCTGCAGCCCCACCATCGTGTAGAGCTCGGCGGGCGTCTTGTCCGGGACCACGCTGCGCAGGAACTCGACGTACGCCGAGGGGACCTCCATGTCGACCAGGAAGTACGCGCGGTTCGCGGAGAACAGCAGCGCGAGCTCGGTGGGGTCGAGCAGCAGCGCGTCCACGCGCAGCCGCCCGTCGGCGTCGTGCTGCACCGGCACCGCGAACGGCTGCATCACGAGGCCGTTGATCACCCGCCCGACGATGTAGGCGGTGCGGTTGCGGAAGAACGGGCTGCCGAGCACTTGGATCTGAAGGCTCTGCGCGGCGACGAAGGGCCGCGGGTGCCGGCGCCGGAACGCCGCCAGCAGGTTGCGCAGGTCGCGCCGGAAGTCCGCGAAGCGGCGCGTGAACCCGAAGTCGAGGACGATGTCGATCAGCGCGGCGCGCAGCCCGTGGCGGCGCGGGTAGTAGCTGCGGTAGGTCGGCGGGTCCGCGTCGAGGTACTCGGTCGACACGGCCGGACGCACGAAGATGAAGCGGTTGTGGTAGTAGGTGCGGTGCAGGATCTTGCAGGAGACCGAGTTGAAGAACGTCTCGGCGCACTCGGGCTGGCGGTGCTCGATGAGCAGGCCGATGTAGTGCAGCTTGACGCGCGCCCAGAGCGCGTCGGCGGAGGTACCGGTCGCGCCGGTGAACTCGCGACCGATGCGCTCGGCGGTCTCGGCGACGCGCCGGTCGTAGTAGTCGATCCGGTCGCGCGCGAGGTGGCCGATCGCGAGGAAGCCGCCGTCCTCGAAGTGGCGCTTCGCCGCCCGCGCGCAGTCGCGGAACAGCGCGTAGTGCTTGTCGAAGCCCTCGATCAGCGCGCGGGCGATCGCACGCGCCGTGGCGTCCGCCGCGGCTTCGACGTGGTCACCGGAGAGAGCGCGCGCAGGCATCGTGCGTCCGGGGCGCTTGGCCCGGCGCCGATGATAGCGTAGCCTCCCGTACGCCACGTCCCCAGGTCCCGATGAAGCGATCGTCCGTCGACGCCCCCGCACGCGCCCGCCGCCTCGCGGCAGTCCTCGTCGCGTCGGCGCTCGCAGCGTCGGGGGGTGCCCACGCGAGCGGCATCTACAAGTGCGTGGACCGCAAGGGCCACACGACCTACCAGCAGTCGCCGTGTCCCGACGGCCAGGGTGGTCCGCCGCTCGAACTCGCCGAGCCGCTCGTGTCGCGTCCCGGCGCGCTGCCGAGCGACAAGGCGGAGGCGCTGTGGCACGCCGCCGCGCGCGAAGGGCGCGCCGTCGTCGGGATGCCCAAGCCCTTCGTCACCCAGGGCATGGGCTCGCCCGCCGGGATCCGCCCGCCGCGTTCCGGCGAGATCGGCAGCGAGGTGTGGGTGTACACGAAAGGCGGCCAGGTCACGCGCATCGGCTTCCAGGACAACGCCGTGGCGTGGATGCGCACCGACGCGCCGGAGCGCAAGCCGGCAGGCGCCGCGCTCGCGTCCGCCGCGACGGCGGACCGCGAGACCCGCGTCCGCGAGGGTCTCGCCATCGGCAAGACGTGCACCGCCGCGCTGCAGGACGCCGGTCCGCCGGACCGCGAGGAGCCGCTGGCCGTGGGGCAGGGCGCGGGCACGGGCACCCGCTACATCTACGTGTTCGACGCCGCGAACGCGAACGCCTACGCGGCGTTCGTCTGTCTCAACGGACGGGTGACCAGCGTGGAGCGCTACCTGCCGGGGCAGAAGTAGGCTTCGTCTGGCTGTCCGCAGCGGGGCGCCCGGCGGCGTCCGCTGCAGGGACGCCGGAGAGCGCCGCCTCGGCGGTCCGCGATGCGGCCCGCGCGCGCAGCGTGCGTCGTCAGTTGTTCTTCTCCTGCTCGGCCTTGAACTCCGCCACCGCCTTGTTGTACTCGTCGACGGCCGCGTTCGCCGCGTCCATGTGCGGCTTGGCCTGGGCGAGCAGCGGCGACGCGATGCCCTGCTGGTCGCTGACGTACTTCTTCAGGCACTCGAGATAGCCGTTCGCGTTCTTGACCCACGCGCGGCGCTGGTTGTCGGACGCGAGACGGCCCGGGTGTTCGCCGGGCTTCTGGCAGGCGTGCGGGGGCACCGTGGCGGCCGGCGCGGCGGCAGGGGCGCTCTGTTGCGCGGAAGCGGCCGCGGCACAACAGGCGAACGCGACGGCGGCAAGCAATCGTGGCGTCATGGGCAGCAAGGTTTTTCCTGATGCGTCATCAACATGACATTGTAATGGCGGGGCACGCTGCGCACAAACGGCACTCGCCCCGCGGTGCGTCCGGTGTCAGCGCGCCAGGCCGGCGAGAAGGCCCTGCAGGGCGTCCACCACGAGGTCGAAGCCGGTCGCCGGGCGCACGGCCCGTGCCGGCAGCATCGCCGGCGGTTCCGGCGGCGCGGGCGCGGCCGGGCGGCGGCCCCGCTCGATCGCCTTGCGCACGGCGTCCGGGTCGAGGGCTTCGACGCGCGCACCGCAATAACGGCACGCGGGATCCCTGCCGAGGTCGACGGGTGCGCCGCAGCCGCTGCACCGCACGGTGCCGAGCTGCGCGCGCAGACGCTCCATCTCCTGCGGCGTCAGCGGACGCACGAAGTCCTTCTCGCGCATGAACTGGAGCAGCGGCGTGAAGCGCCCGTGCCCGCGCGGGCAGCGCCAGTACGAGAAGCGTGTCGTCCGCTGCACGTCCTGGGTCGGCGCGAGGCGCAAGCCGCAGCGCGGGCAGGGGAGCGGACCGTCGGCGCGCCGCGGCGAAGCCTCCGCGTGCGCGGCGACCTCGCGCAGCAACGCCAGCGTCGCCTCCGCGGTGAGCTGCAGGCTCTCGAAGGCGTCGAACCACAGCCCGCGGCACTGCGGGCAGACGTCGACCTCGACGTGACCGTGCGGCGTGCGCTCGAGGCGCAGCACGCGCATCGGCGCGCTGCAGGCCGGGCAACCGGCCGGGACCGCGCGGTCGGCCTTGCGCTTCACCGGCCGGGACGCCGGCCGGCGGCCGTGTCGCGCGTCAGATCACGCGCAGCGTCGCGCGCGGGCAGTGGACCCAGTGCACCTGCGCGAACTTGCGTCGCGCGTCGCGCTCCACCTGGTCCATCGCATCGGCGTTGCACACGACGCGGCCGTCGATGTCCGCCTTCGTGTAGTGGACGGGCGCGCAGCCGGCGAGGATCACGAGCGCGGCACACGCGGCGAGAGGCAAGGCGTTCATGTCCGTTCTCCCGGAGGCCGGCGCATGCCGCGCCGGAACGGCCATTATCCGAGCCGGGCGGGGGAGCGGCAATGGCGCTACGCGAACGGGAGGAAACCGGTGGCGAACCGTCGCGGCGAGGGCCGGTGCCGACTGGTGTCCCTTTCCGGGGGTTGCCTGCCCGACCGTACCGCAGCAACCACGCCCGCCGGAAACGTCCGGAACGCGACGCTAGGGACGCGGCGCGCCGCCACGGGCGGCGGCCCGGGTCTCCTCGCGGATGCGCGAGCGGAAGAAGCGGGCGAACCACACGCCCATGCCGACGATGAAGGCGAGCACGCCCAGGCTGAGGAGCCCGATGTCGGTCGTGAAAAGTTCCTGCAAGGCGACCATGCCCCGCTCCCGCGAATGCGACGCAGCGGCAGTCTAGCGGGGCGGGCGCGGGCAACGTGTTGACGCCGCTCAACGATGCCCGCCGGAACGACGCGGAGCGGCTAGGGCTGCGCGACGGAGAACGTGTCGCACTGGCGCGGGTCGCCGGTGGCGAGCCCCTTGCGGAACCAGCGCACGCGCTGCTCGGCGGAGCCGTGGGTGAACGCGTCCGGGACGACGTACCCCTGGGAGCGCTGCATCATCATGTCGTCGCCGACGGCCGCCGCCGCCCGCAGACCCTCCTCGATGTCCCCGGGCTCGAGCAGCTTGCGCTTCTGCGCGAAGTAGCCCCAGACCCCGGCGTAGCAGTCGGCCTGCAGTTCGAGGCGGACCTGCATCTGGTTGCGCGAGCGCTCGTCGAGGCGCGACAGCTGGCGGTCGAACTGCTGCATCGTGCCCAGCACGTTCTGCACGTGGTGCCCGACCTCGTGCGCGACGACGTAGGCGGCGGCGAAGTCGCCGGGCGCACCGAAGCGCCGCGCCAGCTGGGCGAAGAACGCCGTGTCGAGATAGACGGTGCCGTCGCCCGGGCAGTAGAACGGCCCCACGGCGGCGCTCGCGAGCCCGCAGGCCGACGAGACGCGCCCCGAGAACAGCACGAGCTTCGGCGGCGGGTAGCCGCGCTGGCCGAGCGACTCGAACAGCGCCTTCCAGACGTCCTCGGTGTCGCCGAGGACGGCGCGCATCATGTCGCCCGCCGCATCCTGCTGCGCCGGCGCGCCGCCCGGCGCCGGCGCGCCGGTCGTCTGTGGGCCGTAGCCCGGCGGGGCCGGGGTCGGCGCGGGCCCGGTGCCGCCGATCATGTCGAGCGGGTTCACGCCGAAGAGCAGGCTCGCGATCAACGCGATGATCAGCCCGCCCAGGCCGACCTTCATGCCCCCGCCGCGCAACCCGCCGCCGACCGGTCCCATCCCGCGGCGGTCCTCGACGTTCCGGCTCCGCCGCATGTCTTGCCAACGCATCGTGCTCTCCCGAGGAATGGAAACGGGCCGTCAGCCGCACTCCGCCGGGGCGCCGCGTCGCCTCGCAGTGTCACGGGGCCCGCAGGCTCCGTCAACGCCCGGACTGCGCGCGACGACGTAGGACGAGGCGCCGTTCCGCGTCACGGCGCCGCTGCGATCGCGCGCGCGAGGTCGCGGCGGTTGCGGTACGCGTAGGCGAGCCAGTTGTGCGCGTCCGCGTTGTCGGGCTCGTTGCGCACGACCGCGCGGAAGTGCTCGACCGCCACCGACCACTCCTTGCCGCGGATGGCCTCGAGCCCGGGCTCCCAGTCCGGGTGCTGCGACGTGCGCAGGTCGTCGCCGACCGCGCCGGCGGTGCCTGCCGCCAGCAGCGCGACGAGCGCGAGGGCGGCGGGGGTGCAGCGGCGCGGCGCGCGGGTCATCCGGCGGCCCTCGGCATGAGCTGCGGGAGCACCACGACCTTGCCGCGTCCGTGTCCGGTCTGCATCGCCGCCTGCGCGCCGGCGACCTCCTCCAGGCCCACGCGCCGCTCGACGTGCGGCGCCAGGATGCCGCGCGCCGCCAGGTCGCCGAGGCGGCGCCAGGCGGCCGCGCCGCCGTTGAGCACGACGTTGCGCGCCCGGGTGCCGCCGAACCACGGCGCGAGCACGGCACCGACGCCGGTGGCGATCGCCGACGTCGTGGAGCCGGCCGTGCCGAGGTAGAGCCCGCCGCGCGCGAGCAGGCGCTGCGCGCGGCGCCAGTCCAGGGCGTTCGCGGCGTCGAAGATCACGTCGAAGGTCTCGCCGCTCGCCAGCACGTCGGTGCTGCGGTAGTCGATCACGCGGTCGGCGCCCAGGCCGGCCACGAACGCCACGTTGTCCGGGCCGCAGACGCCGACGACCCGGGCGCCGGCGTGCTTCGCATACTGGACCGCGAAGTGCCCGACGCCGCCCGCGGCGCCGACGACGAGCAGGCGCTGTCCCGATGCAAGCTGCGCGTCGTCGGCGAGCGCCTGCACCGCGGTGCCGCCGGCGATCGGGAGGCACGCGGCCGCGTCGGCGGCGACGCCGTCCGGAACGGGCGCGAGCCGGTGGACCGCGACCACGCAGGCTTCCGCGCACGAGCCTGCGCGGCCGAACGGGGAGAGCGACCCGAACACGCGCTCGCCGACGTGCCGCGGGCCCGGCCCGCCGCCGACGGCCACGATCGTCCCCGCGAGGTCGGTGCCCGTGCCCCGCGGCGGCGCCTTGACCGGCGGGGCGAAGCGCAGGTGGCCCTCGCGCAGCTTCCAGTCGAGCGGGTTGAGGCTCGCCGCCTCGATGCGGACCAGCACCTCGCCGGCCGCGGGCACCGGGTCGGCGACCTCCGCGACGTGAAGCACGTCCGGCGGACCGTAGCGATCGTAGGTGACGGCGCGCATCGCGCCAGTATCGCGCAAAACGCGGTGCCGCCGCGCCAGCGCCCGTTCGCGCGATGGACGCGCGCGTGCCCGCGGCGTGAGCGGTTCGAGGGTCAGCCCTTCACGGCCCGGTACAGGAACGGCAGGCTGACGTCCATCCGGTAGTCGATCGACGAGTGGTTGTCGTCGAACTCCTCGTAGACGTGGCGGATGCCGTGCTCGGCGAGGCGCTTGGACAGGATGCGGGCGCCGTAGTGCAGGTGGTACTGGTCGCGCCAGCCGCAGTCGACGTAGATCCCGCGCAGCGACTTCAGGTTGCCGGCGTAGCGTGCCACGAGGTGGATCGGGTCGTGCGCGAGCCACGCCTTCCAGCGCTGCGGCAGCACCTCGCCGGTCTCGAGGTTGACCGGCAGCCGGAAGCCGAGCGGCGCCTTCGCGTCCGGGTCGTAGCTCGCCGCCATCGCGACCATCATCAGCGCGTGCGCCTCGCCGTCGCCGAGCTTGTCCTTGCGCCAGACCGCCTCGAGGAAGCGGCGCACGCGGCCGTCGTCGACGCCCTGGTCGGCACCGCGCTGGTCGCGCAGCACGTCGATGCGTCCGGGGGCGCGCCGCTTCCGGCGGTAGCGGTCGAGCTCGTTCAGCGTGCGCGGCCAGTCGGTGAGGTAGCAGAAGTCGAAGTACGCGTCTCCCGAGTGATCGGCCACCGCGCCCCAGTGCCGCGCGTACTTCATCCCGTGGATGATGGCGCCGTAGCCGCCGGAGCTCTTCCCGAAGCACGCGCGGTGCTCGCGCGAGCTCATCGTGCGGAACTCGCGGTCGACGAACGGGACGATCTCGCGCGTGAGATAGTCGGCATAGCGTCCGATCGCCGGCGAGTTGACGTACTGGTTGCCGCCGAGGCAGGTGAAGCAGTCGGGGAACACGACGATCGCCGGCCCCATCCGCTTCTCGGCGATCAGGCGCGCGACGCGCTCGGGCACGTTCTCGTCGAACGGCCGCCAGTTGAGGTGCGCGAGCCCGGAGCCGGTGAAGCCCACGAGGTCGTAGAGCACCGGGTAGCGCCGGCCCAGGCCGCGACGGGCGCCCTCGTCGTACTGCGGCGGCAGCCAGACCGCGAGCTTGCGGATGTGCGGGTCGCCGAGCGGATTGTCGGCGAGGATGCGCGAGGCGAACTCGAGCACGACGAGCGTGCCCTGCGGGCGGGTCGGGACCTTGCGGGCCATGGAGAAGGGAGGGGCGCGCCACGCCGGCGCCCCCGGATTGTCGGCGCAACGCGGGCGCGGGGCAACCGAAGGCTGCCCGCGCCGCGCGCCGGCGTCAGGCCGCTGCGCGCAACGTCTCCGTGCTCGCGGCCTCGACGGCGATGACGTGCGCCGCCGCGCTGATCACCGCCGCGATCCGGCCGACGTCGCGCAGCTGCTGCACGGTGGCGCCGCTCTCCTTCAGCAGCCGGTAGTGCGAGCTCACGCAGTGCCCGCACTTGCCGACGATGCTCGCGGCCAGCGCCCACGTCTCGAACGCGCGCCGGTCGACGCCGCCGTGGTTCGCGTAGGCGTTCATCCGCAGCTCGGGGCGCAGCGTCGCGAGCTCGGAGTCGCCGGACATCTCGACGTACGGGTACCACACGTTGTTCATGCCCATCAGCGCGGCGGCGGCGAGCGCGCCTTGGACGTCGGCCGGCTCGAGCGCGTCGCCCTGGCGGATAGCGTCGACGATCGGTGTCGAGCGGCACGCGTACGCGGCGGCGAGCGCGCTGCCGACCGCCTCGCGCACCGGGAGCGACGAGCGGGCGATCGCGCCGTCGAGGTTCAGGCGGACGTCCTTCGCATAGTCGGGGATGCGCGCCTTGATCGTGTTCAGGAATTCCATCGTCGTGTCCTCGGGTGTGGTGTCGGGGCCGTGCCTTCCCGCGCCGGGAGGGCTCGTGCGCCCCCGCGCGCCGTTCACGTGCGCTCGTGCGGGGTACGCGCCGCGGCGTTCGTGGGGAAAGGCGCCGCGCTCCGCGTCGGGGAGCGCGGCGGCGGAGTGCCCGGGTCGTCGGCCCGGGCGCGGGCCGTCAGAGCGTCTTGCCGCCGACGCCGCGGTTGCAGGGGCAGAGCTCGTCGGTCTGCAGCCCGTCGAGGACCCGCAGCACCTCGTCGGGGTTGCGGCCGACGTTGAGGTTGTTGACCGACACGTGCTGGATCACGTTGTCCGGGTCGACCACGAACGTCGCGCGCAGCGCCACGCCCTCGGTCGCGTCGCGGACGCCGAGCTGGTCGACGAGCGAGCCGGCGGTGTCGGCGAACTGCCACTGCGGGAGCCGGTCGAGGTCGCCGTGCTCGCGGCGCCAGGCCAGCTTCGTGAACTCGTTGTCGGTCGAACCGCCGAGCACCACCGCGTCGCGGTCCGCGAACTCGCGCTCGAGCTTCGCGAAGCCGGCGATCTCGGTCGGGCAGACGAACGTGAAGTCCTTGGGGTAGAAGTAGATGACCTTCCACTTGCCCGGGAACGACGCCTCGGTGAGCGTCTCGAACGCCGAGGCTCCGTTCTCCTCGTGCTGGTTGAAGCCCGGCTTGACGCCGGTCACCCTGAAAGGCTCGATCCTCTGTCCGACGGTCTTCATGGCGATCTCCTGGTCGATGGCGGGCCGCGCCGGACTTCCGGCACGGCCGATGGCGATGAAGAGATATTATGGACAGAGCATCAGCGATTCAGATCATTTATTCCTATGGACGTCATTGGCGGACGTGATGACGCCGCGGGCGAGGGAGGGCGCGCCCGCTCGTTGGCCCCGGGCAGGTCAGGGCTGAGCCGGGGCCGCCCCGCGCGCCTGCTTCGCCTGCGCCTTGCGGGCCTTCTTCTCCGCCTTGCGGGCGAGCTTGCGCGCGCGCCGCAGGTGCTTCTTGCCCGCGAGCATCGTGCCGCGGCACTCCGGCGCGCCGCAGCGGCAGGCGAAGTGGGCGAACTCCTTCTTCGTGAGCTTGTCGTCGATCTTCAGGCGATAGTCGTACGTGAGCTCCTCGCCGCGGCCGATCGACCGCAGGGCGAAGATGAACACGCGGCCGTCGTCGGTCTCCTCGGTCTCGCAGTTCGGCCCGCACGAGTGGTTGATCCAGCGCGCGGCGTTGCCGCGCACGTTCGCGTCGATGACGCGCCCGTCGTCGAGCGAGAAGAAGAACGTGTGGAACGGGTTGTCGGGATCGGAGTCCGGGCGCTTCAGCGCGTCGTCCCAGTCGACGCGCTCGCCGCGGTACTCGATGATGCGCGTGCCCTTGCGGATCGCGGTGGCGGCGAACACGCCGCGTCCGTGGATCCGCGAGTGCCGGACGACGTAGGAACGCTTGGCGGGGCGGGCGGTGACGCGTGCGGGCATGGATCGCTTCGGTCGGGAGAGGCGCGCATGGTACCCGATCGCGCCGCGCGCTCAGGCCGCGCGGCGTGCCGCGGCGCCGGCGGAGCGCACGATCTCGCGGGCCGCGCGCAGACCGCTTTCGACGGCACCGTTGAGGTAGCCGTACCACGCCTGCGACGACTGCTCGCCGGCGAAGTGGATGCGCCCCTCCGGCAGGTGCTCGACGCCGTGGAAGGCGACGTACTGGCCCGGACGCAGCAGCGAGTAGGAGCCGCGCGACCACGGGTGCCGGTCCCACGCGTTGCGGATCGCGCGCCCGTTCCAGCGCGCGCCGATGCCCGGATGGATGCGCTCGAGGTCGGCGAGCGCCAGCCGCGCGCGCTCCTCGGGCGTCCCGTCGCCGGCGCGCACCGCCGTCGCGCCGCCCGAGTAGAAGTTGAGGATGCCGGCCGCGCCCGGCTGGCCGCGCGAGACGTCCCAGCTCACCTGGTAGCTGCCCTCCACGCGCGTCTCGCCGTTGCCGCCCTGCGCCACCCACGCGCGGTCGGCGAACTGCAGCTGCAGCTTCGTGTTGCGCGCCATGCCGAGCTCGCGGATCGCGGCGAGCTTGCGCGGCCGCAGGCCGGCGTGCGCGAGGTCGACCTCGCGCAGCAGGGTGAACGGCAGCGCGAGCACCACGCGGTCGGCGAGAAGCTCGCGCTGTGCGGCATCGCGCGCGACCACGAGCCGGTAGCGCCCGTCGGGCCGGCGCGCGAGCGCGGCGAGGCGCGACGACGTCTCGATGCGCGGGCCGAGCGCCTCGGCCATGCGCGCGACCAGGAGGTCGTTGCCCCCGCGCACGTGATAGCGCTGGTCGGAGGCCTCGTACGGCGACACGCGGTCCTCCGGCGACCCGCGCAGCAGGTCGATGACGGTCACCGCGCTGATCTCGTCGAGCTCGCCGCCGAGCTCCTCGACGTAGGCGTTCGCCAGCAGCCGCGCGAGCGGGCTCGCGAGTCCGCCGGGCACGCGGCTGGCGAGCCAGTCGCGCGCGGACATCCGGTCGAGCGCCGCCTGCTGCGGCGTGTGCCGCGCGAAGGTCGGCAGGTCGTCGCCGAGCCGGCGGCTGTCGGCGCGCAGCGCGGGCCACAGCCGCGCGAAGTCCGCCGCCGCCTCGGCGTCCGCGTAGCGCCTGCCGTCGATGTACGCCGTGCCCGACGTGCCGCGCGGCGTGGCGGCGTGCAGGTCGTCGAGCACGAGGCCGAGCGCGAGCGCGAGGTCGATGATGTCGTCGTGCGCCGTGTCGATCAGCTCGCCGCCGCGCTCCGCGATCTGCCCCTCGTCGAAGGCGCGGCGCTCGGTCCAGCACCGGCCGCCCACGCGTGGCGCGGCCTCGACGACGGCGACGTTCATGCCCTGGCGCGCCATCGTCCACGCGGCGGCGAGGCCGGCGAGGCCGGCGCCGACGACGACGATCCTGGGCTCGGAGGACGCGCGCTGCGCTGCTGCACGGACGGGCAGCAGCGCGCTTCCCGCGAGCGCGGCGGCGCCGCGCAGCAGCTCGCGGCGCGCCTCGCGCCGCCGCGCATCGCGCTGCGCGGCCTGCGCGGCGCGGCGCGACGCGCCCGCCTCGCGCTCGTCGCCGGGACCCGGCCGCGTGCGCCGCGCGAGCGCCTGGACGAGCCGCATCAGCGGCGATCGCGCCGGCCGCATCGGCGAGCCCCCTGGCGTGGAAACGTTCGTCGCGTGCGCATCGCTGTTCGCGTGGGCGGACGCCCGCTGCGGGCGTCCAGTGTCGGAAGGTCGTCGTGCGAAGGCGAGCGGGAAACGGCGCGCTGCATTGTCGCGGCCCTTGCGGATACCCGCAACCTCCGGCGCGGGACACCGGCGTCGCGACCCGGAACTGGCCAGCGCCGCGACGCGCGGGCGACCGCGCGCGGCCGCCGGCGCCGGCCGCGCGACCGGTCCCGCTGCGGGCGCTACGCGCTGCCCTTGAGCAGGATCAGCACGGCGCCGCCGCCGCCGGCGTGGCGGGGCGCCTCGCAGTACGCGAGCACGTCGTCCCAATGCGAAAGCCAGCGGCGGACCTTGCCCTTCAGGACCGGCTCCTTGCGCGGCGAGGTGAGCCCCTTGCCGTGGATGACGCGCACGCAGCGCGCGCCGCGCGCGCGGGCGTCGAGCAGGAAGTCGGCGAGACGGTCGCGCGCCTCCTCGCTCGTGAGCCCGTGCAGGTCCAGTTCGCCCTGCAGCGCCCAGTGGCCGCGCCGCAGCCTGGCGAGCACGTCGCTGCCGATGCCCGCGCGCACGTAGGTCTGCTCGCCCTCCTGCTCCTGCCCCACGTCCCAGCTGTGCGGTGCGGGCGCGGTGCCGAACTTCGAGGCGAGCAGCGCGTCCTCCTCGTCGGCGATGCGCTGCCGCGGCAGGGGCGCCGGCGACGGCGGCGCCAGCCGCGCGCGATTGCGCGGCGGCAGCCGCCTGACGTCGGCGAACGCCTGTGCCAGATCGATGTCGCCGTCGGCGTGCTTCGTCGCGCCGATCGAGCGCTTCGGCGCCACCGGCGCGTGCGGCTCGCGGTGCACGTGGTCCGGGGCCGGGGCGGCCGCGCGGCGCGCCTGCGCGGCGGCGCGCTGCGCCTCGAGCAGCGCCTTCAGGTCGCAGAGCTTGGCCATGCGACGCGCGTCAGTGCGGCAGGTCCTCGAGGTAGGCCTCCGCGTCGAGCGCCGCCATGCACCCGGTGCCCGCCGACGTCACGGCCTGCCGGTAGACGTGGTCGGCGACGTCGCCGGCCGCGAACACGCCCGGCACGCTGGTCGCCGTCGCGTTGCCCTGCGTGCCGCTGCGCACGGCGATGTAGCCGTTGGTCATGTCGAGCTGCCCCTCGAAGAGCTGCGTGTTCGGCGTGTGGCCGATGGCGATGAACACGCCCTGCACGGGCAGCGACTGCGTCTCGCCCGAGTCCCGGTGCGCGAGGCGCACGCCGGTGACGCCGCTGTCGTCGCCGAGCACCTCGTCGAGCACGTGGTTCCACACGATGCGCACGTTGCCGCCGTCGCGCGTCTTCGCCAGCAGCTTGTCGACCAGGATCGCCTCGGCGCGGAAGCGGTCGCGCCGGTGGACGACGGTGACCTGCCGCGCGATGTTCGACAGGTACAGCGCCTCCTCGACGGCCGTGTTGCCGCCGCCGACGACCACGACGTCCTGCCCCTTGTAGAAGAAGCCGTCGCAGGTCGCGCAGGCGGACACGCCCTTGCCCATGAAGGCCTGCTCCGAGGCGAGCCCGAGGTAGCGCGCCGACGCACCGGTGGCGATGATCAGCGCGTCGCACGTGTACTCGCCGTTGTCGCCGACCAGGCGCTTCGGCGTCGCCCCGAGGTCGACCGTGTGGATGTGGTCGAACACGATGCGGGTGTCGAAGCGCTCGGCGTGGCGCTGGAAGCGCGCCATCAGGTCCGGCCCCTGGACGCCGTCGGCGTCGGCGGGCCAGTTGTCGACGTCGGTCGTGGTCATCAGCTGCCCGCCCTGCGCGAGGCCGGTGATCAGCAACGGCTTCAGGTTCGCGCGGGCGCCGTACACGGCGGCCGTGTAACCGGCCGGGCCGGAGCCGAGGATCAGGAGGCGTGCGTGCGTTGCGGACATGGCGGAGGCTTTCGTCGAACGAGGCTCGGGATTGTAAGAGAGATGGGGGAGACGGCCGCCGCGCGCAACCGTCGCGCCGCAGCCGCGGCCGCATCGCCGCGCGTGCCGTTTCGCGCTATACTCGGCTCGCAGGTTATTGCTACAAGCGCATGATTTTCAAGCCGAAACCCGCTGGCAACCGGCGCATGGCGCAGGCCGCGGCGCCCGCGTTGTCGCCGCGCTTCGAGCGGCTGCTGCGCGAGTCGCGCTGGCTGGTGGTCCTCGCCGCGCTCGCGTTCCTCGCGCTGGTGCTCGGCAGCTATGCGCGCAGCGACCCGGGCTGGTCGTTTTCCGGCACGGGCGCGCCTGTCGTCAATCGCGGCGGCGTCGTCGGCGCGTGGATCGCCGACCTCCTGCTCTACCTGTTCGGCGCCTCGGCGTGGTGGCTCGTCGCCGCGGGCGCCGTGATCGTGCTGCACGCGTGGCGGCGCATCGCCGACCCGCAGCGCGAGCCCGACCAGCCGCTGCTCTACGCCGTCGCGGGCTTCGGCCTCGTCCTCTTCGCGTCGTCGGGCATCGAGGCGATCCGGCTGTGGCGACTCGCGATCGACCTGCCCGGCGAACCCGGCGGCGCCATCGGCGACCTCGTGGGCCGCGGGCTCGCCTCGGTGCTCGGCTTCAACGGCGCGACGCTGCTGCTGCTCGCCGCCTTCGCCGTCGGGCTGTCGCTGTTCACGGGCCTGTCGTGGCTGCGGCTGATGGAGCGCATCGGCGCGCTCGCGGAGCACGCGGTGGCGTGGGTGCGGCGCAGGCGCGAGGAGTACGTCGACCGGCGGATCGGCGCGCAGTCCGCGGCGTCGCGCGAGGCGCAGGTCGAGCGCGAGCTCGAAGCCGAGGAGGCGCGCGAGCCCATCGTGGTCGTGCCGCCCGTCACCAGCGTCGCGAAGTCCGAGCGCGTCGCGAAGGAGAAGCAGCGCCCGCTGTTCGTCGACATGCCCGACTCCCCGCTGCCGCCGCTGTCGCTGCTCGAGGACGCGCCGCCGGCGTCCGAGTCCGTCGGCGCGGAGACCCTCGAGTTCACGTCGCGCCTGATCGAGCGCAAGCTCGCCGACTTCGGCGTGTCGGTGAAGGTGCTGGCGGCCTACCCGGGCCCGGTGATCACGCGCTACGAGATCGAGCCCGCCGTGGGCGTGAAGGGCGCGCAGATCGTCAACCTCGTCAAGGACCTCGCGCGGGCGCTGTCGGTGATCAGCATCCGCGTGGTCGAGACGATCCCGGGCAAGTCGTGCATGGCGCTCGAGCTGCCGAACCCCAAGCGGCAGATCGTGAAGCTGGTCGAGATCCTCTCGTCGGCCACCTACAACGACGCGGCCAGCCTGACGACGATCGCGCTCGGCAAGGACATCGCCGGACGCCCGGTCATCACCGACCTCGCGAAGATGCCGCACCTGATGGTCGCGGGCACGACGGGGTCGGGCAAGTCGGTCGCGGTGAACGCGATGATCCTGTCGCTGCTCTACAAGGCCGAGCCGCGGCAGGTGCGCCTCATCCTCGTCGACCCCAAGATGCTCGAGCTGTCGGTCTACGACGGCATCCCGCACCTGCTCGCGCCGGTGGTCACCGACATGAAGCTCGCCCCCAACGCGCTGCACTGGTGCGTGGGCGAGATGGAGCGGCGCTACCGGCTGATGAGCCAGCTCGGCGTGCGCAACCTGGCCGGCTACAACCAGAAGGTCGCGGACGCGCGGAAGGCCGGCAAGCCGCTGGCCAACCCGCTGTCGCTGACGCCCGAATCGCCCGAGCCGCTGGAGGAGATGCCGGTGATCGTCGTCGTCGTCGACGAGCTCGCCGACCTGATGATGGTGACCGGCAAGAAGATCGAGGAGCTGATCGCGCGCATCGCGCAGAAGGCGCGCGCGGCCGGCATCCACCTGATCCTCGCGACGCAGCGCCCGAGCGTCGACGTCATCACCGGCCTCATCAAGGCGAACGTCCCGTCGCGCATCGCCTTCCAGGTCGCGAGCAAGGTCGACTCGCGCACGATCCTCGACCAGATGGGCGCCGAGGCGCTGCTCGGGCAGGGCGACATGCTCTACCACCCCGTCGGCTCGGGGCACCCGCAGCGCGTGCACGGCGCGTTCGTCTCCGACGCCGAGGTGCATCGCGTCGTCGAGTACCTGAAGTCGCAGGGCCAGCCGACCTACGTCGAGGGGGTGCTCGAGGGTGCCGGCGGCGACGAGGGCGACGGCGTGGCGCTGGAGGGGGCCGACGCGGAGTCCGATCCGCTCTACGACCAGGCCGTGGCGGTCGTCCTGAAGACGCGCCGGCCGTCGATCTCGCTGGTGCAGCGGCACCTGCGCATCGGCTACAACCGCTCCGCGCGCCTGATCGAGCAGATGGAGCGTGCCGGCCTCGTCTCCCCGATGGGCGCCAACGGCAACCGCGAAGTGCTCGTGCCGGCCGGCAAGGGCGACGCGTAGTGCGCGCTGAGCCCGTCGCGGCGCGGGTCGCCGCCGCGTGCTTCGCGGCCGCGGTGCTCGCCCTCCCGGCCGCCGCCGGCCCCGTGGAGCACACGCTCGACGACACGCGCCACTGCCCCCGCGGCCGGGCGGACGGCGGCGCACCGCTGACCGCCGGCGAGGCCGTCGCGCGCGCCCTCGTGCTGCTGCCCGACGGCTATTGCGGCCCGTCGCGCGCGGTGGACGGCTGCGACGCGGACGCGGAGCACGTCGACGGCAGCTTCCGCGTCTACGTGCACCAGTACAGGCTGCGCGACGGACGGCGCGACTGGAGCCGCCTCGCGCACACCTACGTGATCCTCGACCGCGCGGGCAACTGCCTCGCGCACATCCCCGGGACCGACCTCTTCGGCCGCCAGTGACGCGCCCGGCGCGGAATTCGCGCGCGGGCGTCGCGGTCGAACCTCATTCACCGTCCCGCCCATGCCGATGCGCCGCCTCGCCCTCGTCCTCCTGCTCGCCGCTGCCGGCCCGGTCGCCTCGGCGGCCTCGCTCGACTCGCTGCGCGCCTTTCTGCGCGACACGCAGACCGCGCGCACGCCCTTCACGCAGACGGTGATCGACAAGGCCGGCCGCACGGTCCAGGAGTCGCGCGGCGAGCTCGTGCTCTCGCGCCCCGGCCGCTTCCGCTGGAGCGTCGACAAGCCCTATCGCCAGCTCGTCGTCGGCGACGGCGAGCGCGTGTGGATCTACGACGAGGACCTGAACCAGGTCGTGGTGCGGCGCATGGGGGCGGCGCTGGGCAGCACGCCCGCCGCGCTGCTCGCCGGCCGCGAGGACGTCGAGAAGGCGTTCCGCTGGCGCGAGCTCGGCGCCGCCGACGGCCTCGACTGGCTGGAAGCGGTGCCGACCGCGCCGGAAGCCACGTTCACGCAGATCCGGCTGGGCTTCGACGGGCGCACGCTCGCGGCGCTCGCGCTGACCGATGCGTTCGGGCAGACGACGCGCGTCCGCTTCGGGACGATGGAACGCAACCCGACGCTCGCGCCCGACGCGTTCCGGTTCGCGCCGCCCAAGGGCGCCGACGTGATCGGCGACAAGGACCGGTAGCGGGTGCCCGCGCGCGTCAGGGCAGCGGCAGGCCGCGCGCACGCAGGACCTCGCGCGCACGGTCGGGATAGTCGGTGATCAGGCCGTCGGCGCCGGCCGCGATGACCGCGGCCATGGACGCGGGCTCGTTGACCGTCCACGGAATCACCGCGAGCCCCAGCGCGCGCGCCTCGGCGATGCGGTCGCGGTCGGCGTTGCGCCAGTGCGGCGACCACACGTCGCAGCCGGCCGCCTTCGCCATCCGCGGCACGCTGCCCGGCGGCACGCCGGCGAGCCACGGCGAGCGGCCGCTGGCGTCGGGGGCGACCGTGTCGTTCGCGCCGCCCTCCAGCGTCAGGCAGGCCGTGCGGATCGCAGGCTCGCGCCGCTTCGCCTCGACGAGCGTCCGCCAGTCGAACGACTGGATCGTCGTCCGCCCGACGAGCCCTGCACCGCGCACGGCGTCGACGAGCGTGCGGGCGAACGTCGTCGCGTCGACGGTCTCGGAGGGCGCGAGCGGCGACAGCTTGGTCTCGAGGTTGAGCTGCACCGGCTGGCGCGCGCCGCGCGCGAGCGCGAGCAGCTCGGCGAGCGTCGGGACGCGCTCGCCGTCCACGGCAGCCTGCTGCGGCCACTGCTTCGCGTAGTCCGACGCGGGATCGATGCGCCCGACGTCGTACGCGCGCAGCGCCGCGAGGTCGAGCGAGCGCAGCAGCGGTCCCGGCGCGGCGATCCACCTGCCGTCCGGTCCGCGCGCCAGTGCCGGATGGAGGCGCCGGTCGTGGGCGACGACCGGGACGCCGTCGCGCGTGATCCCGACGTCGGCCTCCAGCGTCGTCACGCCGATCGCCAGGGCGGTGCGAAAGCCGGCGAGCGTGTTCTCCGGTGCGAGCCCGCGCGCGCCGCGATGGCCCTGCAGGTCGAAGGCGTGCGCCGCCGCCAGCGGGACCAGCGCGAGCACGGCGGTGGCGAAAAGACGTTCCACGCCGCAGACTGTACTGCACGGCCGCGTCTTGACGCGCGTCAGGCCGCCGCCGTGGGGGTGGCGTAGCGTGGGAGTGAACCCGCGGCGACGCCGCGGGCGCGGGCTGCGCGAGCGGCCCGAAGCGACGAAGCGTCACCGGGAGCGCCGGCCGTGTCCGATCCGACCGCGCTGTTCACCGCCACGTTCGACTGCGCGCTGTGCAGTGCGGCGATGCGGCTCGACCGCGCGTGCGGACCCGCGCGGATCGACGCGGTCGCGCGGTCCAGGCTCGACGAGCTGGTCGCGCACGCGCGCGAGCGCTCGCCGCTCTATCGCGAGCGCTACGCGGGCCTGCCCGCACGGCCGGCGCTCGCGGACCTGCCGCCGGTCGGCAAGCGCGAGCTGATGGCCCGCTTCGACGACTGGGCCACCGACCGGCGCATCGCCCGTGCGCCGCTCGAGCGGTTCCTCGCGGACCCGCAGCGTGCCGGCGACCGCTGGCTCGGGGCCTACACCGTGTGGACGAGTTCCGGGACGACCGGGGAGCCCGGCATCTTCGTGCAGGACGACGCGGCGCTGGCGGTGTACGACGCGCTGGTGATGGCGCAGTCCGATCCCCGCGAGTGGGGACCTCGCGAGCTGGCGCGCTGCGCGACGGCCGGCGGCGGCATGGCGCTGGTCGTCGCCACCGGCGCGCCGCACCCGGGCATCGTCGCGTGGCGTCGGATCGCGCGCCTCAACCCGACGCTCGCCGGCCGCGCCTACCCGATCACGCTGCCGCTGCCGGAGCTGGTGGCCGCCCTCGCGCGCCATCGGCCCGCGTTCCTCGCCACCTATCCGACCATGGCGCTGCTCCTGGCGCGCGAGCGCCTCGCCGGACGCCTCCCGATCGCGCCGGCCATGGTGTGGTGCGGGGGCGAGTGCATGTCGCAGGCGGCGCGCGAGGCGGTCGCCGCCGCCTTCGACTGTCCGGTCCACGACGAGTACGGCGCGGCCGAGAGCTTCTCGATCGCGGCGGCGTGCGCGCACGGCGCGATGCACCTGCACGCCGACTGGGTGCTGCTCGAGCCGGTCGACCGCCTGCTGCGCCCGGTGCCGCCGGGCACGCGGTCGCACACGGTACTGCTGACCAATCTCGCCAACCGCGTGCAGCCGATCATCCGCTACGACCTCGGCGACAGCGTCCGCGTGCTTCGGCAGCCGTGCCCTTGCGGCAATCCCTTGCCGGCGATCGAGGTGCACGGGCGCACGGACGACACGCTGTCGCTCGCCTCCGGCGACGGCGTCGTGGTGCCCATCGTGCCGCTGGCGCTCGAATCCGTCGTCGAGGAGGCGCTCGGCGCCGTCCCCTTCCAGCTCGTGGCCGAGGGTGCGCGGGCGTTGCGCCTGCGGCTCGCGCGCACGGGACCCGGCGCCACCACGCCGGCACGCCGCCGCGCGTGCCGGCGTGCGCTGCTCGGCTACCTCGCGTCGCAGGGCCTCGGCGACGTCCGCGTGGTCGACGACGCCGGCGAGCCGGCGATCGACGCGCGCAGCGGCAAGCTGCGCCGGGTCATCGCCGCCGGTCCGCCGCCGCCGTCGCGTCCGCGGCCGGGGCGAACGCGTCGCGAAGCGCGGCCATGAATTCGTCGAGCCGCGCGCGCGGCAGGTCGTCGATGCCGGCGGCGCCGGCGCGGCCCTCGCCGCCGAACCGGCGGCACAGGGCGTCGGCTCCGCGGCGCGAGACCAGCGGGGCCCGCACGCTCACCGCCAGGCCCCCGTCGGCGCGCGGGGAAACCACCGCGCAGCCGCGCTGCGGGGCGCGCCGCGCCAGCGCGTTGGCCAGCACGCCGCGCACGCGCCGGCTCCAGGCGGCGTCCGGCAGGATGCATGCGCACGCGTGCTCGCCGACCGGCGCCACCGGCTGCGCCAGCGCCCGGTCGACTTCGTCGCGGTGCGCACGCCCGAGACGCGCGAGCAGCCCGTCGTCGTCGGGCAGCGCGAGCGGGTCGGCGTGACCGCGCAGTCGCACGGCGAGCGCGGCGGGCGGCACGAGCAGGTCCGCGGTGCTGTCGCCGTAGGCGTTGTAGTTGAGGTCCTCGCCGAGCCCGCGCAGCGCGCGCCGGCGATCCTCGTCGAAGCCCGCGGCCGCCGCGAGCGCGTCCGCCTCGGCCACCAGTCCGTCCCCGTACGCGCCGACGATGGCCCAGGGGCGATGCCGGCCGCCCAGCCAGCGGTCGACGATCAGGCTCGTGCACAGCGCGGGATCGGTGTCGATCGTCGCCCGCAGCCGCGGATGCGAGGGCACGTCGCCCGCGGCGTGATGATCGAAGTACAGCACGTCGGCGCCGCGGTCGAGCACCCGCAGCAGCGCGTTGCGGTTGGCGGCGAGCGACACGTCGAGCACCGTGACGGCGTCGCCCGGCGCCGCGTCCACGCGCTCGAGCAGGGCGATGTCGCGCTTGGCGCCGGTCACCAGCACCGCGTCGACCGGCTGCGCGAGGCGCAGCTGCTGCAATGCGCACAGGCCGTCCGCGTCGCCGTTGAACACGTCGAAGCGCGTCACGGCGCCGCTCCGCGCGCGGCGCGGCGCATGCTGTCGACGCGCGCCCACGCTGCGTCCAGGCGCGGGTCGCCGGGCGCCGTCGTGCCGTCGATCGCCACCACGCACGCCAGCTCGGCGCCGGCGAGCGGCTCGGCGCGCGCGAGCTGCCGCTCCAGCACCTCGAGCGTGGCCTCCGAGGGGTCGCCGCCCGCCGCGGCGCGCCGCGCCACGCGCTCGCGCAGCACGTCGGGCGGCACGACGACGTCGACGATGGCGAACGCCGCCGCCAGCCGGGCAGCGAGCTCGCGCATGCGCTCGCGGCGGGCACGCTCGAGGAACGTGCCGTCCAGCACGGCGGTGTAGCCCGCTCCGACGATCGCCGCCGCGAGGGCGGCGAGGCGATCGTAGGTGCGCTGCGTCGCATCCGCCGTATACAGGCCGGCGCCGGTGGCGGAGCGCGACGCCGCGGCGGCCGCGAGCCCGTGCATCCGCTTGCGCTCGACGTCGGTGCGCAGCCGGATCGCGCCGAGTCGCTCGCACAGCACGCGGGCGAACGTCGACTTGCCCGCGCCGGAGGCGCCGTGCATCAGCACGACCGCCGGCGCGACGTCGTGTGCGAGCCGCTCGGCGAGCACGAGGTAGCGCTCGGCCTCCGCGCGCGCCTCCCGCTCCGCCGCGCCGGTGCGAAGCTGGGCGGCGCGCAGCAGGCGCACCTTGGCCCGCACCATCGCCCGGTACACGAGGTAGTAGCGCAGAACCCCCGCCGCGTCGTAGTCGCCGGTCGCGGCGAACCACCCGTCGAGGAAGCGCCACGCGTAGTCGTCGCGGCCGCGGTCGCACAGGTCCATCGCCGTGAAGGCGACCTCGCTCGCCACGTCGATCCAGCGCAGCTCGTCGCTGAACTCGATGCCGTCGAAGACCGTCACCACGCCGTCGACCAGCGCGACGTTGCGCAGGTGCAGGTCGCCGTGGCACTCGCGCACGCAGCCGGCGCGCCGGCGCTGCGCGAACGACGCGGCGCACCGCGCGAACTCGGCCTGCGTCCAGCGCCGCAGCGCGTCGACGCGCCCCTCCCACGGCGGGTCGACCAGCGGCGCGATCTCGTCGAAGTTCTCGAGCGCGTCGGCGAGCACGCGCTCCGGCGCCCCGAACGCGGTGCCGGACGCCGCGGGCGGCAGGCCCGCGTGGAACGCGGCGACGCGCGCGGCGAGCTCGTCGATGCGCTCGGGCGCCACGTCCCCGCGTGCGAGCCGCTCCGAGAGCAGCGCGTCGTCGTCGAAGGCCCGCATCAGGACCATGTGGTCGATCGGCGGCGACGGGCCGTCGAGCATCGGGTCGTCGGGGCTGCCGCGGACGTCGACCACGCCGCGGTAGAGCGCGGGGGCGAGGCGGCCGTTGAGGCGCAGCTCCTCGTCGCAGAAGTGCCTGCGACGCGCCCGCGTCGAGTAGTCGACGAACGGCAGCGCGATCGCCTTCTTGAGCTTGTAGGCGGCCTCGCCCGCCAGCAGCACGTACGAGATGTGCGTCTCGATCGTGCGCACCGCGGCCCCGCCGTGGCGTGCGGCGAGGTGCCTGGCCAGGGCGGCGACCAGGCGCCGCTGCTCGTCGGCGGTGATCTCGCCGCTTCCGCCTGCCGCGAAGCGGCTTGCGCCGCAAGCGCCGTTCATCGCAGCCTCCGCGCCCGACGTCGGGCCTGCCGTTGCTCGCTGGGAGCGTACCCCACGTGGTCCCGCGACGCTTGCCGCACGTCAACGGCGCCGCGGGCGCCGTCGCGCGGCGGGGACGGCCGGGCGGTCGCTAGAATCGCGGGATGGGCGACCTCTTCTCCGATGCCGGGCCCCGCGTCGGCGTCCCGCTGGCCGAGCGGCTGCGGCCGCGCCGCATCGAGGACGTCATCGGGCAGCAGCACCTGCTCGGCCCCGGCAAGCCGCTCGCGGTCGCGTTCCACTCCGGGCGCCTGCACTCGATGATCCTGTGGGGGCCGCCGGGCGTCGGCAAGACGACGCTGGCGCGGCTGATGGCCGACGCGTTCAACGCCGAGTTCATCGCGATCTCGGCGGTGCTCGCCGGCGTGAAGGAGATCCGCGACGCGGTGGCGCGCGCCGAGCTGACGCGCGCCCAGTCGAGCCGTCCGACGATCCTGTTCGTCGACGAGGTGCACCGCTTCAACAAGGCGCAGCAGGACGCGTTCCTCCCGTACGTCGAGCAGGGGCTGATCACGTTCATCGGCGCGACCACCGAGAACCCCTCGTTCGAGGTCAACAGCGCGCTGCTCTCGCGCGCGGCGGTGTACGTGCTCGAGCCGCTGTCGGCAGGCGACCTCGCGGCGCTGTTCGAGCGCGCGAAGGCGGCGGCGCTCGCCGGCACGCCGGTGGACGCCGCGGCGAAGGACGCGCTCATCGGCTACGCCGACGGCGACGGCCGGCGGCTGGTCAACCTCGTCGAGCAGATCGCGATCGCCGTCGCGGACAGCGGCGCGCCGGCGGTGGACGTCGCGTTCGTCGAGCGCACGATCGCGCGCAGCCTGCGCCGCTTCGACAAGGGCGGCGAGGCCTTCTACGACCAGATCTCGGCGCTGCACAAGGCCGTGCGCGGCTCCGACCCCGACGCGGCGCTCTACTGGATGTGCCGCATGCTCGACGGCGGCGCGGATCCGCTCTACGTGGGGCGGCGCATGATCCGCATGGCAACCGAGGACGTCGGGCTCGCCGATCCGCGCGCGCTCGCCCTCGCGCTCGACGCCGTCGCCACCTACGAGCGGCTCGGCAGCCCGGAGGGCGAGCTCGCGCTCGCCCAGTGCGTGCTCTACCTCGCCGTCGCGGCCAAGAGCAACGCGGTCTACGTCGCCTACGGCGCCGCCCGGTCGTTCGTCCGCGAGGACGGCTCGCGTCCCGTCCCGCTGCGGCTGCGCAACGCGCCGACGCGCTTGATGAAGGACCTGGGCTACGGCAAGGGCTACCGCTACGCGCACGACGAGCCCGGCGCCTACGCGGCCGGGGAGCGCTACCTGCCGGACGGCATGGCGCCGATGCACTTCTACCACCCGAGCGAGCGCGGGCTCGAGCAGCGGATCCGCGAGAGGCTGGAGGGCCTGCGCGCCCGCGACGCGTCGGCGGCCGCGGACGAGGGACCCGACGGCGCGGGCTGAGCGCCCGTGCCGGTGGGCGTCGTGCCAGTGCGAGCGTCGCCCGCACGGCGCCATGCCGGCGTCATGAAACCGCGCCAGCGACAGCGTCGGCGTCGGCAAGAGTTGCCGTCCCCGTGCGCGACCGTCGGCCACGCTGACACCGCGCCCGGGGCGGCAGTGTACGGCGCCGCCAAGACGTTGATTCCACGTCATTCTCGACGCTGGCACTGCAGTTGCTACGTTTACCACGATCGGCCGTTCGGCCACGCCAATCGTAAAGGAACATGCCATGATCATCGTGAAGCGGGCCGCGGCTGTCGCGGCAGTCGTCGCCGCGCTGGCCTGCGCGATGCCCGCCGCCGCGGCGCCGGTGAGCTGCGGCAACGCGATCCTCGGCAACCGGCAGCTCACCGTCGACCCGGCGCTGGCGGGCGGCTTCTGCTATGCGCAGAACGGGAACTTCACCAACGAGAACACGTTCTTCGCGAGCCTGCTCGCGGGGCTGGCGATCGTCGACAAGGACACCACCGAGGACTTCCCCGGCGGCGATCCGGCGCCGGGCAACGAGGGCGCGCTCGCGTTCACGCGCACCGACGGGACCTCCGGCACGTGGGCGTTCCTGCAGTCGCTGTGGGACACCTACGACCGGCTGTTCCTCGCGGCGCACTACGGCGGCGGCGGCGACACGAGCGCCGACAACCCGGACTCGTTCATCGTCGAGCTGTCGCCGTTCGACTTCACCGGGACGTACGCGCTGACCGGGGTCGGCATCCAGTTCAACGACCTGTCGAACATCTACCTGCTCGGCATCCGCTGCGAGACGCCGGGGTGCAACGACCGCTTCGTGCCCGAGCCGGGCACGCTGCTGCTCCTCGGGCTCGGGGCGCTGGCCTTCGGGGTCCGCCGCCGGCTCGCGCGCTGATCCGCGCCGATCGCAGCTGACCGGGCCGGCCTCGCGCCGGCCCTTTCGCTTGCGCGCCGCCCGTCCGTCCTGCCGCGCGGCGTGCGACGGCCGCTCGGCTAGAATCGCGGCCATGCTCGACATCAACCTGCTGCGAAGCGACCTCGCCGGCGTGGCCGCGGCGCTGGCCAGGCGCGGCGTGACGCTCGACACGGCGGCGTTCGCGGCGCTCGAAGGCGAGCGCAAGACGCTCCAGACGCGCACGCAGGACGTCCAGCAGCGGCGCAACGCGCTGTCGAAGGAGATCGGCATCGCGCGGTCGAAGGGGCAGGACGCCGCGGCGCTGCTCGCGGAGGTCGCAGGCCTCGGCGACGAGGCGAAGCGCCTCGCCGCCGACCTCGACGCGGTGCAGGCGCGGCTGCGCGACTTCCTGCTCGACCTGCCGAACCTCGTGCACGCGAGCACGCCTGGCGGCGCCTCCGCGGACGACAACGTCGAGGTGCGGCGCTGGGGGCAGCCGCGCGACTTCGCCTTCGCGCCGAAGGATCACACCGCGCTGGGGGAGGCGCTCGGGCTGCTCGACTTCGCCACCGCCGCCAAGCTGTCGGGGGCACGGTTCTCGTTCCTGCGCGGCGGGCTGGCGGCGATGCACCGCGCGCTCGCGCAGTTCATGCTCGACACGCACACGCGCGAGCACGGCTACACCGAGTGCTACACGCCCTACCTCGTGAACGCGGCGTCGCTCGTCGGCACCACGCAGCTGCCGAAGTTCGAGCAGGACATGTTCGCGGCGGTGAAGGGCGGGGCGGACGGCGACGAGCGCCTCTACCTCATCTCCACGTCGGAGATCACGCTGGCCAACACGGTGCGCGACACGATCCTGGCGGCCGCCGACCTGCCGCTGCGGCTGACCGCGCACACGCCGTGCTTCCGCTCGGAGGCCGGCAGCTACGGCAAGGACACGCGGGGCATGATCCGCCAGCACCAGTTCGACAAGGTGGAACTGGTGCAGGTCGTGCATCCGGAGCGCTCGTACGACGCGCTGGAGGAGATCACGCGCCACGCGGAGACGATCCTGCAGCGGCTCGGGCTGCCGTACCGCGTGATGGCGCTGTGCACCGGCGACATCGGCTTCGCGTCGGCGAAGACCTACGACCTCGAGGTCTGGCTGCCGGGACAGCAGGCCTATCGCGAGATCAGCTCGTGCAGCAACTGCGAGGCGTTCCAGGCGCGGCGCATGCAGGCGCGCTTCCGCAACGCGCAGGGCAAGCCGGAGCTGGTCCACACGCTGAACGGCTCGGGCCTCGCCGTCGGCCGCACGCTGGTGGCGGTGATGGAGAACTTCCAGCGCGAGGACGGCGCCATCGACGTGCCCGCGGTGCTGCAGCCGTACATGGGCGGCGTCACCGCGATCCGCTGAGGCGCGGCGCCAGGCCGACGGGGGATGCCATGACGACGATCGTCCGCGCCGCGTGGGCGCTCCTGCTGCCGCTGCTCTGCGCGGCGGCGCCGGTCCGGGCCGACCTGGTGGTCGTGCTGAACTCGCGGGACGCGTCGGTCACGCTGCTCGACCGGGCGACGGGCGCGCAACGGGGCGTCGTCCCCGTGGGCAAGGAACCGCACCACCTGATCGCCACGCCCGACGGCCGCGAGCTGATCGTGGCGTCCGCCATGGGCAACGAGCTCGTGTTCCTCGACGCGGCGAGCGGGCGGGTCACGCGCCGGATCGCCAACGTTCCCGACCCCTACCACCTCGCCTTCTCGCCCGACCGCCGGTGGCTGGTCGTCGCCGCCAACCGCCTCGACCGCGTCGACGTCTACCACGCCGCGGACTACACGCTCGCGAAGCGCTTCGAGGCGCGGTCGATCCCGTCGCACATCGCGTTCTCGAAGGACTCGCGCTACGCCTTCGTCACCCTGCAGGGCAGCCACGAGCTCGCGGCGTTCGACCTCGGGTCGCTGCAGCGCGCCTGGACGATGAACGTCGGGCGCACGCCCGCCGGCGTGGTCACGAGCAGCGACGGCCGCCACCTGCTCGTCGGCGTGATGGACGACCACCACGTCGCGGTGGTGGACTGGCAGAAGCGGGAGGTCGTGCGGAAGCTGCCGACCGGCAAGGGCGCGCACAACCTCGCGCCGCGCGGCGACGGACGCCACCTGTACGTCTCCAATCGCGTGGAGAACAGCGTCAGCGTGATCGACGAGTCGACGATGTCGATCGTGCGCAAGTTCGACGTCCCCGGCGGGCCCGACTGCATGGACCTGTCGCCCGACGGCCGCGAGCTGTGGATCACGTCGCGCTGGGCGATGAAGGTCTCGGTGCTCGACCTCGACGCCGGCAGGGTCGTGCGCCAGCATCCGGTCGGCCGCTCGCCGCATGGCATCTACGTCCACAAGCCCGCGGTCGGAGGGGCGCACGCGCCGCAGCTTGTGGCGGCGCAGTCCGCCGGCGCGGCCGCCCCGGCGCGGACGGCCGGGCGGCGATCCCGAAGCGGCTGATGCTGCGCGTCCTCGCGCTGCTGCTGCTGCTCGCCGCGTGCGGGCCGGCGCTCGCCGGCGCGTGCCGGGGCACGCTCTACCTGACGCTCGACACCGGGACCATGGCGCACGCGGAAGCGATCGCGGCGACGCTGAAGCGCCACGACGTCCGCGCCACGTTCTTCCTCGCCAACGAGCGCACCGCGCGCGGCGACCACGCGCTCGACGCGTCGTGGTCGGGCTACTGGCGCGAGCGCGTGCGCGAGGGGCACCGCTTCGGCAGCCACACGTGGCGCCACGGCAAGGCGCTGGGCGACGCCCCGCGCGGACACGTCCGCTACCGTCCGGAGGCGCCCGCCGGGCCCGTGGAAACGCTGTCCTCCGACGCCTACTGCCGGGAGCTGCGCCGCGTCGACGACGCCTTCCGCGAGCTGACGGGGCGCGCGCTCGATCCGCTGTGGCGGGCGCCCGGCGGGCGCACCACCCCCAACGCGCTCGCGGCGGCGACGTCCTGCGGCTACGCGCACGTCGGATGGAGCCCGGCGGGCTTCCTCGGCGACGAGCTTCCGTCGGAAACGCACCCGAACCGCGTGCTGGTGGACCGCGCCGTGGCGACGCTGCGCGACGGCGACGTGCTGATGATGCACCTCGGCATCCGGTCGCGGCGCGATCCCTACGCGCCGATGCTGGACGAGCTGCTCGGCCGCCTCAAGGCCCGCGGCTTCTGCTTCGCCGCGGTCCCGGTGACGCGATCGTGAACCTCCGGGACGTCGGCGTTCCCGCAGTTCCGTCGTCGCTCCCGCGAAGGCCGGAACTCCGGCGCCGTGCTCGTCGTCGCCCCCGCGAAGGCGGGGGCCCAGCGTCTTCGCAGCGTGTGACGCGGCGCGTGACACGAGGCGCGGCGTCCCCGCCTCCGCGCGGGCGCCGAACGAATCACTGACCGTGCCCGACGCGCTCGCCACGCTCGTCGGAACGCTGCAGGCGTGGCTGTTCGAGCACGCCGTGCTGCCCGTGCTCGCCTGGGCCGGCGCCCTGCAGTACACCGAGGACGCGTTCAACGGCACCGAGGAGTTCGTGCTCGGCGTCCTCGAGCTCGCGCTGATGATGGCGGTGCTGATCCCGCTCGAGCGCTGGCGCCCCTACGAGCGGCCGGCGGCCGGGGAGGGCGTGCACGCCGACGTCGTCTACACGCTGCTGCACCGGCTCGGGCTGTTCCCGCTGTTCTTCTTCTTCGCGTTCCGGCCGCTGTTCGACGCGGCGCAGGCGTGGCTGCACCTGCGCGGCATCCCGACGGTCGGCCTGGAGGCGCTGCTGCCGCCGCTAGCCGAGCATCCGCTGCTGGCGTTCCTCGCCTACCTCGTGCTCCTCGACTTCGCGCAGTACTGGGTCCACCGCGCCCAGCACCGCATCGGCTGGTGGTGGGCGCTGCACGCCGTCCACCACAGCCAGCGGCGCATGACGTTCTGGACCGACAACCGCAACCACCTGCTGGACAGCACGATCACCGACGCGATCCTCGCCACGCTGGCGCTGGCCGTCGGGGTCGCTCCCGCGCAGTTCGCGCTGCTGGTCGTGGCGTCGCGGGTCGTCGAGTCGCTCTCGCACGCGAACGTGCGCCTGCCCTTCGGATGGCTGGGCGAACGCGTGCTCGTCGGACCCCGCTTCCACCGCGTGCACCACGCGATCGCGGCCAGCCCGCGGGGCGACTACCGCGGGGCCAACTACGCCGTGCTCTTCCCGGTCTGGGACGTTCTCTTCGGCACGGCGGACTTCCGTCGCGACCCCGGCCCGACCGGCATCGACGACCAGCTCGCGGGGCGCGACTACGGCCATGGCTTCTGGGCGCAGCAGTGGCTCGGGTTGCGCCGCATGGCCGGACGCGGGTAGGCCGCGCGCGGCTTAGCCCGCGCGGAGCCGGGGCGCGGACGGCGCCTCGTGGCGCAGCAGGATGTCGTAGTAGCTGCGCACGCGGTCCACGAACGCCACCGGCATGCCCCCGCGCGCGTAGCCGAGCCTCGACTTCTCGTGGAACTCGGGCTGCGCGAGCAGCGGCAGCGCCTGCTTCACGTCGCGCCAGTGGTCCGGGTCGAGCTTCTGGCGCTGCGCGAGCACGCGCGCATCCTCGAGGTGGCCCATGCCGATGTTGAACGCCGCGAGCGCGAGCCACGTCCGATCCGGCTCCTGGATGCGCTCGGGCAGGCGGCCCTTGAGGTCGCGCAGGTACCGCGCCGCCGCGATCACGCTCTCGCGCGGGTCGAGACGGTCGCGCACGCCGAGGTGACGGGCGGTCTCCTCGGTGAGCTGCATGATGCCGCGCACGCCGGTCTCGCTGGTGGCCAGCGGGTCCCACTGCGACTCCTGGTAGGCGACGGCGGCCAGCAGCCGCCAGTCGATCCCGCTCTGCCGCTGGGCTTCGACGAACAGCGCGCGGAACTCGGGCAGGACCGTGCGGATGCGCTCCCGGAACACCCCGGCGTCCAGGCGCGGCATGTCGCGCCCGTGACCGAAGTAGCGCTCCGCCAGCCGGCCGAGGAATCCGTCGCGCTTCGCCTTCGCGATGAACGCGTCGACCCGGGCGCGCAGCGCGTCGTCGGACGCCGGGACGAGCCACGCGAGGTCGTGGCCGGGGCCGGCGCGGAACGCGACGTCGACGCCGAGATAGATGTTGCGCGCGATCGCGGCCTGCATCGAGCCGACGATCGCGAAGGGGACGGCGCCGTCGTCGACGCGCGCGATGAGCGGGTCGGCGGCCGGCAGGTCGACCGCGACGAAGCGGACGTCGGGATGGGCGGCCGCGATCGCGTCGATCCCCGCGTCGAAGCCGGTGGCAGGCAGGTAGGCGATCGCGGTGCCCGCGAGGTCGCGCCACGCGCGCGGCCGGAACCCGTCGCGCTGGTAGATGACGACCGGCTCGACGGCGTGGAAGCCCGCGCTCCACGCGAGGGGCAGCGTCGTGCCGTCGCTCGCCCGTGGCGGCCGGCCGTCGTCGGGACGATAGAGGCCGCCGACGCCGAGGTGGGCCTCGCCGCGCGCGAGGCGGGTCGCGAGGTCTTCCGCGCTGCGTGCGGTCAGGACGACGAGCGGCAGACCCTGCTCTTCGGCGAAGCGCGCGACGAGGTCGTGCTCGAATCCCCGCAGCGCGCCGTCCGGACCGGCTTCCCAAGAGGCCGGGCCGGGACGAGCGAGCACGACCAATCGGTCACTCGGCAGCGGTGCGGGCGCGCGCTCGCAGCCGCCGAGGAGGATCGCGCAGGCGACGAGGCCGCAGGCCAGGATCGCGACCGGCGCAGGAAGCCGCGCGCGGCGCGGGCATCGTGCGTCGGAAGGGCGCAAAGGGCTCGCGTCTGTCGGAGGGCGGATCGGCTCGCGATCGCGTCCGGCGCGCCGGTGCAGCGGACGTCGGTTCATTATAGCCAGCGCGCGGCGCCCGGCCGGGGGGCGCGGGACGGGCGGCGGCCGGGACGCGCTTTGCGGCTATAATCAGGTCCTCGACGGCGGGTCGCCCCGCATTGCACGGTCGTGAACCTGGTCAGGTCCGGAAGGAAGCAGCCACAGCGACTCTCTGCAAGTGCCGGGGGAACGGCTCGCCACCCCATTCCAGCGTCGGGCGCGCTCCGATGCCGCGTCGCGGCGGTCCGGCGTTCCCGCACCGTGACGCCGCGCGCTCATCCATGACCTATCAGGCGCTCGCGCGCAAGTGGCGGCCCCGGACCTTCGCGGAGCTCGTCGGCCAGGAACACGTCGTCACCGCGCTGACCAACGCGCTCGCGCGCGGCCGCCTGCACCACGCCTACCTGCTGACCGGCACGCGCGGCGTGGGCAAGACGACGATCGCGCGGATTCTCGCCAAGAGCCTCAACTGCGCCACCGGCGTCACCGCCACGCCGTGCGGCGCCTGCGACGCGTGCCGCGACATCGACGCCGGCCGCTTCGTCGACCTGCTCGAGCTCGACGCCGCGTCGAACACCGGCGTGGACAACATGCGCGAGATCCTCGACAACGCGCGCTACGCCCCGACGGTGGGACGCTACAAGGTCTACCTGATCGACGAAGTGCACATGCTGTCGAAGGGGGCGTTCAACTCGATGCTGAAGACGCTCGAGGAGCCCCCCGAGCACGTCAAGTTCGTGCTCGCGACGACCGACCCGCAGAAGATCCCCGTCACGGTCCTCTCGCGCTGCCTTCAGTTCAACCTGAAGCCCCTCCCGCCGGCGGAGATCGCCGGGCGCATCGAGGCCATCCTGGGGCACGAGGGCGTCGCGCGCGAGGCCGGCGCGGTCGCGCTGCTCGCGCGCGCGGCGCGCGGCAGCCTGCGCGACGGGCTCTCCCTGCTGGACCAGGCGATCGCCTACGGCGGCGGCGAGGTGCGCGAGTCCGTCGTGCGGTCGATGCTGGGCGCGGTCGACCGCGACGCCGTGTACCGCATCGTCGAGGCGCTGGCGGCGGGCGACGGTCCCGCGCTGCTCGCCGAGGCCGACGTCCTCGCGTCGCGGGGGCTCTCGCCGGCCTCCGCGCTCGACGAGCTCGCGTCGCTGTTCCACCGGATCGCCGTGGCGCAGGTCGTTCCCGACGCGGCGCAGAACTTCGAGGATGCCGCGCAGGTGTCCGCGTTCGCGTCGAAGTTCCCGCCCGAAGCCGTGCAGCTCGCCTACCAGATCGCCGCGCAGGGGCGTGCGGACCTCGCGCTGGCCCCCGACGAGGCGACCGGCTTCGCGATGACGCTGCTCCGCCTGCTCGCGTTCGAGCCCGGGGCCGGCGGCGCGCGTGTCGGCGGCGAGCAGCCGTCCGCTGCGCCGGCGCCGCCGCGGCAGCCCGACCGCCGCCGGGGAGAGGGCCTGGCGAACCTCGGGAGCGTCCGCGACGCCGTCCGGCCTGCCGACGGCGCGGACGAGCCCGTCGCGCGCGTCGCGTCGCCCGGGGCCGCGACCGGCGGCCCGGGCCGTCCGGCCGAGGGCCGCCCGGTGCCCGACGATCCCGCGGCGTGGCCGGCCTACGTGGCGGCGCTGCGCCTCTCCGGCATGGCCGCGCAGCTCGCCGCGCAGAGCGAGCTGCGGTCGGTGGAAGGCCAGGTCGTGAACTTGCGGCTGCCGGCGGCGTACAAACACCTCGCTGACCGCGCGTACGCGGACAAGCTCAAGGCCGCGCTCGAGCAGGCGAGCGGGCGCAGGTGGATGCTGGCCTTCGAGGTGGGCGACGCCGCGCCCGCGTCGCTCGCGTCGCAGGAGAAGCGCGAGCGCGAGGCGGCCCGCGAACGCACGGAAGCGGCGTTCCGCGCCGAGCCCTTCGTGCGCGAGCTGGTCGACCGCTTCGACGCGCGCATCCGCCCCGATTCGATCAAGCCGCTGTGACGGCTTCGTGGACGAGGATCCGACCGTGATGAAGAACCAGCTCGCCGGGTTGATGAAGCAGGCGCAGGCCATGCAGGACAACCTGAAGCGCGCGCAGGAGGAGCTGGCGCGCGTCGAGGTCGAAGGACAGGCAGGCGCCGGGCTCGTCAAGGTCGTGATGACCTGCAGGCACGACGTCAAGCGCGTCTCGATCGACCCCTCGCTGGTGGGCGAGGACCGCGACATGCTCGAGGACCTCGTCGCCGCCGCGTTCAACGACGCCGTGCGGCGCGTCGAGTCGACGACGCAGGAGAAGATGGCGGGGCTGATGGGCGGCATGCCGATGCCTCCCGGCTTCAAGCCGCCGTTCTAGAGTGTCCCGTTCCGAAAGTTGCTTGCACGAGGACGAGCGCAAGATGACGCGCTGCATCGTTGCCGGTCCTGCGGGTATTCGCGATACCCGCTGCGGCCGGCGCCGCGCAGCGCGCGATTTTCGTCGTCCTTGCGCGGGCGGACGTGGTTGCTGCGGCGCAGTTGCGCAAGTGACCTCCGCAACGGGACGCTAGCGCCGTCCGGATCTGCGATGGCGACCCGCAACGCCGACGCGCGACCCGCACCGACCGCCGAACCGCTCGGCTCGCTGGATGCGCTGGCCCGGGCGCTGCGCTGCCTGCCCGGCGTGGGCCCGCGGGCCGCGCAGCGGATGGCGCTGCACCTGTTGCAGCACGACCGCCCCGGCGCGCGCGAGCTCGCGCAAGCGCTCCTGCGCGCGTCGGAGGCCGTGCGGCACTGCGACCGCTGCAACACGTTCACCGAGGACAGCGTGTGCGCCCTCTGCCGCTCCGGCAAGCGCGACCCGGCGCAACTGTGCGTCGTGGAGACGCCGGCCGACCTGGTGACCGTCGAGCAGACGCATGCGTACGACGGGCTGTACTTCGTCCTCATGGGCCGGCTCTCGCCGCTGGACGGCATCGGCCCGAAGGAGATCCGCCTCGACCGGCTGATCCGGCGTGCGACCGACGGCGTCGTGCGCGAGGTGATCCTCGCGACCAACTTCACCAGCGAGGGCGAGGCGACCGCCCACTACATCGCCGAGCTGCTCGCCGCCCGCGGTCTCGCCGTGTCGCGCCTCGCCCGTGGCGTGCCTGTGGGCGGCGAGCTGGAGTACGTCGACGCCGGGACGCTCGCGCAGGCGCTGCGCGACCGGCGGTGGGTCGCGGCGCCTCCGGGAGGGGCAGGCAACGGGTGACCGGCCGTGGCCGGTTCGTCACCGCCAGGGAGCGAGGACTCCCGGTGGCAGAATCGGGAGGTGATCCCCTGGCTTCGCGAAGACGATCCCTTCCCGCCGCTCGACACCGCGTTGCGCGAACCCAACGGGCTCCTTGCGGCAGGCGGGTCGCTGCATCCCGAGCGGCTGCTCGATGCCTACCGGCGAGGTATCTTTCCCTGGTCGGGCGAAGGACAGCCGCTGCTGTGGTGGAGTCCGGACCCGCGGATGGTGCTCTTCGTGAACGAGCTCAAGGTGTCCCGGTCGCTGCGCAAACGGGTCCGCAGCGGCGTGTTCGAGGTCCGCTTCAACACCGCCTGCGCGGCGGTCATCGCTGCGTGCGCGGAGCCGCGCCCCGACCAGGACGGCACCTGGATCACGGCCGCGATGCGTGCGGCCTACCTCGAGCTGCACCGCCGCGGCTACGTCCACTCGGTCGAGTCATGGCGGGACGGGCGACTCGTCGGAGGACTGTACGGCGTCGGCATCGGCAGGATGTTCTTCGGCGAATCAATGTTCGCGCGCGAGAGCGACGCATCCAAGGTCGCCCTGGTGCACCTGGTCGAGCGGCTGCGGGAGCGGGGCGTTCCCATGATCGACTGCCAGCAGGAAACCTCGCACCTCGCGTCGCTGGGCGCGCGGCCGGTCGCGCGGGAGTGGTTCGCCCGGCGACTCGAGGAATTGCTAAACTGAAGACGGAACGCGATCCGAAGCCTGGCGAGAACGTGGCGAAGCTCAACGACCTGCCCCTGGCGGCACTGCAGTTCTACGCCACGGCACCCTATCCGTGCAGCTACGTTCCGGGCAGGTCGGCACGTTCGCAGGTCGCGACCCCGAGCCATCTGATCGACGCGCGCGTGTACAGCGAGCTCGTGCGCCTCGGATTCCGGCGCAGCGGCGCCTTCACGTACCGCCCGTACTGCGACCAGTGCCGGTCGTGCGTCCCCGTGCGCATACCGGTCGCGGAGTTCGGTCCCAATCGGGCGCAGAGGCGGGCGTGGCGAAACCACGGGCACCTGCGAGCCTCCCGCCGGGAGCTCGCCTACGATCCCGAGCACTACGCCCTGTACCTTCGCTACCAGCGGTCGCGCCACCCGGGCGGCGGCATGGACCAGGACAGCCGGGAGCAGTACCAGCACTTCCTGCTCCACAGCAACGTCGACACCGAACTCATCGAGTTCCGCGACGCGGGCGGGCTGCGCATGGTGAGCCTCGTCGACCTGCTGGTCGACGGGCTGTCTTCGGTCTACACGTTCTACGAGCCCGCGGTGACGGCCGCCAGCTTCGGGACCTACAGCATTCTCTGGCAGATCGAACGCTGCCGATCGCTGGGCCTGCCGTATCTGTACCTCGGCTACTGGATCGCGGCGAGCCCCAAGATGTCCTACAAGACGGCGTTCAGGCCCATCCAGGGCCTGAAGGCCGGCGCGTGGCAGTACCTGTGATCATGGACGTGCCGATTGTTGGTGGCGACGCTGGCGATGCAGTGATGGACAGCAGGGCGGTATAGACGTAGACGCCGTCGTTGTAATCCGGGATCCGTGGTAGCCAACCGATGTTGCGTAAACCGAGACTCGTTCGCGCTCCGAGTTGTAATTACCCCAAAATGGCTTAACAGTTCTTGGTACGCAGAGATCTTGGTCTCCAAAGCAATTCGGACCAACCCGCACTTTGGCAGCAAATGACGATCGCTTAGACGATGGCTGCCTCCACCATCACCGACGCGGCTAATACAGGTCAGATGGACGTTCAGTCCATCATGTCCATGATTCCGCATCGATTCCCTTTCCTGCTTGTGGATACCGTCACAGGTTGCAACCCGGGCGTCGAGATCACTGGCTACAAGAACGTCACGCGCCAAGACTGCGCGGGAACCACCAATGTCGATCCGACGTTCCCTCGGCTTCTCGTGCTGGAATCGCTGGCGCAACTGACGGTGATACTGACTTTCAGGTCTCTTGGAATTATCCCCACGGGTAAGGAGTTGATGTTCTTCGCGGGAATTGACAGCGCGCACTTCCTGTGGGACTGCCGCGCAGGCGAACGTTTGGACCTACAAGCTCGTGTAATACGGATGATGCCGGGGAAGGGGATAGGAAAGTTTCACACTACTGCGTCCGTGGGAGGAAAAACCGTGGCAGATGCCAGGATGATGGCCGCTATGCGATTCTAAGTCCCACGTTTCGGACCACTATTGTGTGTTGCTCGCGAGCGTCTACCGAAATAACCGATTGATGATCTGGATCTTGCGGAAAGTCCTTGTACAGGGAAACACGGCAGCCCGTGACCGCTTTTTTTTTTTGCAGCGTGAGTACTGACAGCACGAACCCTAGTTAGCCGTCAAATGCCGAGCACTATGAGTTCAAGCGCAACGATCCAATGCACTGGAAACCTCCATGACACGCGACGAGATGCTGCGCTTGCAGGCTGACGTTTGCCATCTGAAAAGTGCCGTCATTATGCTCGCGAAGGGGACGGGGCAGCTTGATGCCATGTTGGACCTCTTCGAAAACCGGATGGAAGCCGCCCACGCCGGTGCAATTGCTAGTCCCACAATGGACGACGAGTTCTTAGACGCTCTCAGCGTTACGCGTGAGTTGATGCTGACGATGATTCGAACCGCAAGGGATGCTTGAATAACAGAAGATTGATGTTGCCCTCGTGATGGCAATAGTTTCGCCCCCAACTCAGGCCCCCAACACCAGTTTGTTTGCCATCCACTTTTAGATGGCGGACCGAATGGCCCGACGCGGTCATCGTGTCGTTGCCTTATGGATCGCTGTGCGGACCCGATGTACTTGGGGTACCCGTGCTTCGAGGCGCAAAGGGACATTCGCGCGAAACAGGATCCCGACTGGTCATCGGGCAGCCTGGATCCAGGGGAAGCAATCCCAATACCTCGGTCTCTCGCGACGGTAAGGACCCGGGCAGACCCGGGCACGGTGTGCGTCCAGGCCTAGACACCCACTAGGTTCTTGCGAGGGGCATCCAGAGCCCGCCAGTAGCCTGGCGAATGCTTTCGCGGCCTTGGCCGACGAAGGCGATTGAGCAAATCTCGCCTTGTGGGCTACATTTTGATAAGCCATTCGACGAACGTTGGCGGTGCCTTGGGTAATGGCGCATACTCGCTATGCCATGTACCGTACACGCGCTGTAGGTTTCGGGCGACCAGAGGGGAATGATGACAGAACCAATTGCCTTTAGCGCGAATAGGCCGGGTCGTGTGCAGTCAGAGTTCGACGTTGAGTTCGACCCATCGACATCCACCGTGTTTTGGTGGATGACTCCACGTGGTCGTCCATGCTTCACACAACAGTTCTTGATATCCGTAAGGGAGTTCGAACTACCGATAGAGCAAAGCGGGGGTTACATCGATTTCAACGCGCGGCGTTGTCATGTCGCCAACTACGTGGTCGGGAGCCGAGTTCCTGGAGTCTTCAATCTCGGCGGAGATATGTCGATGTTCATTCAGGCTATTCTCCGCAAGGATGTAACTACACTGCGTGCGTACGCAGCACTGTGCGTTGAGAACATGCATCGGCGCATTCGTGGATTTGGGTCTGGCATCTCGACCTACTCATTGGTTCAAGGGCGGGCGTTCGGAGGCGGTTTCGAGTGCGCGTTGGCGTCCGAGACCATCATTGCAGAGCGTAGTGCGGTGTTCTCGCTGCCAGAGATCCTGTTCAACATGATCCCCGGCATGGGCGCTATCTCTTTGCTGGGCCGGCGAATCGGACTTTCGAAGGCCCAAGAAGTTGTAATGAGTGGACTGACCTTTACAGCCAAGGAGATGAGAGAACTTGGCGTCGTCGATGAAGTAGTCGACGATGGCACTGGCGATCAATCCGTCCGCCGCATCATAGCTACGCGGGCGCGGCGCGCCAACAGCTACCGCGCAATGAGCGCCGCGAAGCGCTGCTTTCTGCCCGTGGACCTAGAAGAAATGCGACGGATCGTGGAAATCTGGGTCGACGCTGCACTTCGACTAGAAACGCGCGATCTGCGAATGATGGCAAGGCTTGTGCGAGCGCAGGACCGAATGATGGCCCTGACGGAAGACGAGACGATACTCAACAACCTGTTCGGTGATCATGTAACTGCAGTGGGAAGCGGCTAGTGGGACAGGAGCGGAGTGTTGTGTTTGTTCCTTATATATGCATCAAGCTGCAATATTGTGTGCGCAAGGCAATCACGCAGCTCCTGCGGGCAAAGCGCAAGGCGCTCGGTGGAGCATGCATCCAAGTGAATGGCGTCTTCCAACTGCCTACAGTAGTCGGTAAGAGAGTCCGCTCCGATACCCACGGCCGCCCCCTTTAGCGCGTGGATCGAATCAGCCAGGTGAATTCTGTCACCCGAGTCGACGGCAAGTTGAATCTCGGTGAGCAGCCGCTCCGCGTCATCCTTGAAGCCGCGCATCAACTCCGCTACGAAACGGGGATTGCGGGCGATACCCTCCAACTGGGCGATGCGCGGCCAGCTAATCGTTTGTGGCGACTCAGCGCCGTCGCCGGATTGCGCGGCATGTTTCGTGTTCGCCGGTACTACTCCTTGTGTCGCCAATCGGCTTTCCTCTGTGCCTCCGTCTTGACGAGTGTCTTCCCGGGCATGGGTTGCCAATAGTTCATCGACTGTTCGCAGCAGATTTGCTGCTTCAAACGGCTTCCCGACAAATGCATCGGCGCCCGATTTGGTCGCACGTTCGCGTGCCTCCGGCGTGACCGATGCGGAGAGAATGATGGCGGGCGTTCTCTCCGTTGGCGCCTCCATAAGCCTTATAGCTTGGACCACCTCGCATCCAGTACGGTAAGGCATGTTGAAGTCAAGCAGTGCGAGATCCGGTCTACAGCTTTCGAAGAGATCTAGTGCCTGCTCGCCATCGGCGGCGAGGACGACGTTATAGCCAGCACGCGAAAGCATCTCTCGGATGATCGCCTGATTTGTCGAATTGTCGTCTGCAACGAGGATTGTGGCACCTGCTTTCCCCTCATTGAATAGCGTTGAGAGTGAGTTCCCCGCAGATTCGGTCTGATGCGTGCGCAGCGTAGATGCGTGAATGGTGTTTGCTGTCAACGCCGGACGGAAACTGCACAGTTGTGGCGGTTGAAAATTGCACACCATGATTGCGTCAGTGCCGTGCCGCCTTCGACTTGCGCGAGGGCTTAGCCGGTTCGGGTGATACATCGGATTGAAC
>BOKS01000003.1 GCA_016861105.1 Betaproteobacteria bacterium
GCGCACGGCCCGCGGCTTGACCGCGGAGGGGAAGAGGCTGCCGAACGCGACGTAGTCCGCACCCTGCGCCACGAGGTCGCGCGCGCGGCGCGGATCGTCGTACGCGGACGCGCCGACGAGCGCGTCGGCGCCGACGCGCGCACGCGCCGCGGCGACGTCGCCGTCGTCGCGGCCCACGTGCACGCCGTCCGCGCTCACCTCGACGGCGAGCCCGGCGTCGTCGTTGACGATGAAAAGCGCGCCGTGCGCCCGGCACACGTCGCCGACGGCCGCGGCCTGCTCGCGCTGCAACGCCGGCGACGCGAGCTTCGCCCGGTACTGGATCGCCCGCGCGCCGCCGCGCAGCGCGGCGGCGACGGCGTCGCAGAGCCGGGGTGTCTGCGCGCACTCGGGCGTGATCGCATACAGGCCGGCGAGGCGCGCGCGCCGCGCGAGCCGCGCCGCGGTCGCGTCAGTGGCTCCCGCGGACATCCGCGCGCTGCGGAAGGGACGCGTCGCCGCGGCTCTCGCCTTCCTCGCGCGCCCAGAACAGCCGGTCGGGCAGGAACTGCCCCATGCCGGGACGGTACGCCTTCTTGAGCGCGTGCCAGGTGTAGTCCTGCGCCTCGCGCACCGCCTCGGGCACGTCGAGGCCGTTCGCGAGCATCGCCGCGATCGCGGCCGCCAGCGTTCCGCCCGCCCCGTGGAAGCCGCCGGGAAGCCGCGCCCAGCGGTCGGTGCGCACCGCTCCGCCCTTGCCGTACAGCGTGTTGGCGATGTCCTTCGCCGGCTCGTTCGTGCCGGTCACCAGGACGTACTCGCAGCCGGCCTCGACGAGCCGCGCCGCGCACGCCGCCGGCGTCGGCTCGTCGTCGTCCTCGCCCTCCGCGAGCCGCTGCAGCTCGATGCCGTTGACCACCAGGATCGTGGTCTGCGGGAGCAGCAGTTCGCCGATCGCGGCGACCGCCTCGTCGCTCGCGAGCTCGTCGCCGCGTCCGGGCGCCAGCGAGGGATCGAGGATCAGCGGAACGTCGGGATAGTCCGCGAGGATCTCGGCGACGGCGGCGATGCACTCCACGTTGCCCAGCGCGCCGACCTTGAACGCGTCGACGGGCATGTCCTCGAGCAGGCAGCGCGCCTGGTCGGCGATCCACTCGGCCTCGACCGCGAGGATGCCCTCGACCGACAGCGTGTCCTGCACGGTGAGCATCGTGATCACCGCCAGCGGATGGCAGCCCATCGACGCGAGCGTGAGCACGTCCGCGTGGACGCCGCTGCCGCACGACGGATCGGCAGCACCGAACGCGAGCACGACGGGAGGGAAGCCGGGTTCGTTGCTGTCGGACATCGCAAAGCTCGGCCGCTGTCGGCGACACGGGTGAAGCTAGAATGGCCAGTGTACTCCACCCTCCCCGCGCCGCCTCCCGATGAAGAAATACATGTGCCTGATCTGCGGCTGGATCTACGACGAGGAGGCGGGAGCACCCGACGACGGCATCGCGCCGGGCACGAAGTGGGAGGACGTGCCGCCGAACTGGACATGCCCCGAGTGCGGGGCGCGCAAGGAGGACTTCGAGATGATCGAGTTCTAGCGCAACGCTGCGTCGCCTCGTCGCGAGCGCGCACACCGGGACGGGGGACCGGGCACCCTCCTCCCTCGTCCCCTCGTCCCTCATCCCCCGTGTTTCCTCCCATGCGCATCCTCCACACCATGCTCCGCGTCGGCGACCTCGCCCGGTCGGTCGACTTCTACACGAACGTGCTCGGCATGAAGGTGCTGCGCACCACCGACCGCCCCGACCAGAAGTACACCCTCGCATTCGTCGGCTACGGCGACGAGGCGCAGGGCGCGGTCCTCGAGCTCACGTACAACTACGGCGTCGACCGCTACGACATGGGCACCGCGTACGGGCACGTCGCGATCGAGGTCCCCGACGCCGGCGCGGCGTGCGACGCCGTGCGCGCGAAGGGCGGCACCGTCACCCGCGAGGCGGGCCCGGTCAAGGGCGGGACCACGGTGATCGCGTTCGTGCAGGACCCCGACGGCTACAAGATCGAGCTGATCGAGCGCAGGCCGCGCGCCTCGTAGCCGCCGGCGGGACGCGGCCGCGGCGTCAGGCGGGTCGGCCCGCCGCGTCCTCCAGCAGCGCTTCGAACGACCGCGCGAAGCCCCCGGTGTCGAACAGCGGCAGGCGCTCCCGCTCGCGCTCCAGGTGCGCGCGGGCAGAGGCGATCTGCGCGCGGTCGGCGAGCAGTGCCTCGAGCTTCGCCCGGTAGGCGTCGAACGTCGGCGCCGCGAACTGCGGCAGGCCGGCCGCGCGTACCAGGCTCGTGCCCACGCGGCCGGCGAACGTCGACCCCGTGACGGTGAGCAGCGGCACGCCGCACCACAGCGCGTCGCTGCCGGTGGTGTGCGAGCCGTACGGGAGCACGTCGAGTGCGAGATCGGCGCAGCGCAGGCGCGCGAGGTGCGCCGCCTGCGCCACGTGGCCGGCGAACACGAGCCGCGCGGCGTCGACGCCGCGCGCCGCGGCGGCCGCGCGCAGGTGCGCTCGTGCGCATTCGTGCGGCACGTGGAGCCAGAGCACGGCGTCGGGGTGCCGCGCGAGCGCGTCCAGCCAGGTTTCGAGGAACGGGCGCGTCAGCTTGTAGGTCTGGTTGAACGAGCACAGCACCAGCGCGCGCTCCGGCAGGCCGGCGTCCGCGCGCGCGGGCGCAGGCGGTCGCGGCCGCTCGCGGTCGTTGACCTGGTAGCAGACGGGGAGGCGCAGGACCCGCTCGGTGTAGTGCCGCTCGTCGCCGGGCGGCACGACGACGCCGTCGGCGACCAGCGCGTCGACCCCGGCGTACGCGAGCGTCCCCGGGAAGCCGAGGTAGTGGATCTGCACCGGCGCCGGACGACGTGCGAGGATCGCGAGCCGGCTGCCCTGCGTGTGGCCCTTGAGGTCGACGAGGACGTCGAGCCCGTCGTCGGCGATCACCCGCGCCGCCGCGTCGTCGTCGAGCGCGCGCACGTCGCGCCAGGCGCCGAACGCCCGGCGCAGCCGCCGCCGCATCGGCCCGCCGTCGTCGCGGTCGAGCGCGTAGGCGAACGTCGCCACGCGTGCGCGGTCGTGGCGCTCGAACAGTCCGGCCGCCAGGTGCGCGGTGGCGTGCTCGTGGAAGTCGGCGGACAGGTAGCCGACGCGCAGGCGCGTCCCGCGCTCGCGCACGAACGGCGGCGCGGCCGGCGGCAGCGCCGCCGACGCATAGGCGCGGGCGCACGCGAGCTGCAGCGCGGGGTCGTCGAGCAGCGCGACCGCCACGAGCGGCGGCAGTGCGGCCGGCGCCGCGGCGTCCGGCGCGGCGAGCAGGGCGTGCAGCGCCGCCACGCGCGGCTCGCTGGCCGCCCAGTCGCACGCGTAGCGCGCGGCCATCGCGGCCTGCGCGAGCGTCGCGGGCTCGCGCGGCGCGAGCGCGGCGGCTCGGTCGAAGGCCTCCAGCGCCGCGGGGAGCGGCGAGCGGGCCGCCGCGGCGGCCGCCGGCTGGGCGAGCGCGATGTCGAGCAGCAGGCCGCCGAGCGCGAGCCACGCGTCGGCGGCGTGCGGATGCCGCTGCACCGCCGATCCCAGCGCGGCCACGGCGCCGCGGACGTCGCCGGCCGCGCGCAGCGACTGCGCGTGCGCGATCGCGGCGCGCACGTCCATGACGCGCACCGACTAGCCGGACGACGCGAGCAGCGTGCGCAGGTCCTGCGCGAGGGCGTCGGCGGCGGTGCCGTGGCCGACGTAGAGGCGCAAGCGGCCCTGCGGGTCGAACACGAACATGCCGGCGGAGTGGTCCATCGTGTACGTGTCGGGCGTGCTGCCGGGCACCTTGCGGTAGAGGACCTTGAACTCCTTCGCCACGCGCTGGGTCGCGGCCGCGTCGCCGTAGAGGCCGACGAACGCCGGATCGAATGCGGGAACGTAGTTGCGCAGCAGCTCGGGCGTGTCGCGCTCGGGGTCGACCGTGATGAACACGCCCTGGACGCGCTCGCCGTCGGCACCGAGCTTCTTCTTCGCCTCGGCCAGCGTCGACAGCGCCGTCGGGCACACGTCCGGGCAGTGCGTGAAGCCGAAGAAGACCACGACCGCCTTGCCGCGAAAGTCGGCGAGCGTGCGCGGGCGGCCGTCGTGCCCGGTGAGCGCGAACTCGCGGCCGAACTCCGCGCCGGTGACGTCGGTCGCCTTGAACGACGGCCCGTCCTGCGAGCACGCGGCCAGTGCGAGCGCCGCCGAGGCGAGGACGGCCGCGAGGACGCGCGTCACGTCAGGTAGTGGTCGACGACGAGCGCCGTGAACAGCGCCGCGAGGTACCAGATCGAGTAGCGGAACGTCGCGCGCGCGAGCAGGTCGCTGTAGTCGCGCCACAGCTGCACGGCGTAGAGCACGAACAGCCCGGACAGCGCGAGCGCGGCGGCGAGGTACACGAGGCCGCTCATGCGCACCGCATAGGGCAGCAGCGACACCGCGAACAGCGCGACCGTGTAGAGGAGGATCATGAGCCGCGTGTAGCGCGGCCCGTGCGTGACCGGCAGCATCGGCAGCCCGGCGCGCGCGTACTCCCTGGTGCGGTAGAGCGCGAGCGACCAGAAGTGCGGCGGCGTCCACACGAAGATGATCAGGAACAGCAGCAGCGCCTCGGGCGCGACCTCGTTGGTCACCGCGGCCCAGCCGAGCACCGGCGGCATCGCGCCCGACGCGCCGCCGATGACGATGTTCTGCGGCGTCGCCGGCTTGAGCAGCACCGTGTAGAGGATGGCGTAGCCGACGAACGTCGCCAGCGTCAGCCACATCGTCAGCGGGTTGACGTAGCGGTGCAGCAGCCACAGCCCCGCGCCGCCGACCGCGAGCGCGAACGCGAGCGTCTGCGCCGCCGAGATCTCGCCGCGCGGCAGCGGCCGCGCGCGCGTGCGCGCCATCAGCGCGTCGATCTTGCGCTCGACGAGGCAGTTGATCGCGGCGGCCGCGCCGGCGACCAGCGCGATGCCCAGCGTCGCGAAGAACACCGTGCCGGGCGGCGGCAGCCCGGGCGTGGCCAGGAACATGCCGATCACCGCGACGAAGACGATCAGCGACACCACGCGCGGCTTCGCCAGCGCCACGAACTGCCGGGCGCGGCGGAGGTGGCGAAGCGGATGCTTGGCGAGGGCGAGCGACGTCATGGCGGCAACGGAGGAAGCGCGCATTCTACCCCGGTCGACGGGCGTTCCTCAGCCGATCCGCGACGCCTTGAGCAGCCGGCCGATGTCCTTCGCCATCGCCTTGACGTCGGGATCGCGGGGCCAGGCGAGCACCTGGTTGCCGAGCGGGTCGACGAAGTAGAGCGGCTGCGCGCCCCGGGGCAGCGCCGCGGCGGCGGACGCGGGCACGCGCGCCACGATCACGTCGGGATGCTCGCGCAGCAGCGCGGGATCCGGTGCCTGCTCGCCGCTCGCGAGCCACACGCGCACGACGCGCTCGCTGTCCTTGCCCTGGATGGCGCGCGCCTGCCGGCCCGCGTACAGGGCCGCCGCGCAGCCCGCATCGCACGCGGCCGGCGCGGCCAGCACGAGCGCCCAGCGGCCGTGCAGCGACGCGAGATCGAACGGCGCGCCGTCGGCGCGCGTGCCCTGCACCGCCGGGAACGCCACGGTGGGCAGGAGCTCGCCGTAGTTCGTGAAGCGGCCGGGTGGCGCGAGGTAGTAGAAACCGTAAGAGAGGACGACCGGCGCCAGCACGACGAGCACGATGGCGACGAGCGTGCGGCGCGACCGCGCGTCGCCGGGCACGTTGCGGGGCGTTTCGCGGGGCGCGCTCATCGTCGTCGCCGGAACGCGAACCACAGCCACAGCCCCGCCGCCATCGCGGCGAAGGCGTACCACTGCATCATGTAGATCCTGTGCTTGTGCGCGCCGCTGTCCGGGCGCGGCCAGTCGCGCACGAGGCCGTCGCCGGCACCGGCGGTCGCCTCGATCACCACCGGCAGCACGGGGAGACCGCTCGCCGCCGCGAAGCGCGCGGGATCGAGGTTCTGCCACACGCCGCGCTCCGGCGCGGTCGCGGCGAGTTCCACGTAGCCCTGCGGCGGCACGTTGAGGCGGCCGCGCACGCGTACCGGCCCCTCGGGCACGGGCACCACGGGGACGTCCGCGCGCGTGCGCCCGGCCGCCACCCAGCCGCGATCGACCAGCACGGCGCGCCCGTCGTCGAGCAGCAGCGGCGCCACGACGTGGTAGCCCGCGCGGCCCTGCCAGACCTTGTTGTCGACGAGGAACTGGCGGGCGGCGTCGAAGCGGCCCGGCGCCTCGACGTCGCGGAAGCGCCACGCCGTCCAGTCCACGGCGCCCGCGGGCAGCGGCGCGACCGGCGCCGCCTGCGCCGCGGCGACCTGCGCGGCGAGCGCCTCCTTCTGCAGCATGCGGCCGCGCTGCCAGTTGCCGGCGGTCACGAACACGGCGACCGCGGCGATCGTCGCCACCGTCGGCAGCAGGCGCCGCAGCACGCCGCCGCGCGGCGTCGCCGGCGTTGCCGTCCCCGGCGGATGCGCGGGCACCGGCGGTTTGCTAGGCTGCGAGGATCGTGCCGGCGCGTCCGGCGCCTCGGCTTGCCCCATGAAGATCGTCGTCGTCGCCGGCCTGCTCGCCATCGTCACCGCGCTGTTCGCCGCCCTCGTCTTCCTCTACCGCGACCGCGGCCACGGCACGCGGATGGTGAAGGCGCTCGCCATCCGCGTGGGGCTGTCGGTCTCGCTGGTCGTCTTCCTGCTCGTCTCGTACTGGCTGGGCTGGATCGGGCCGCAGGGGTTGCGCTAGTGGAGGCCCTGGCCGGCCGGACGCCGCGAGGCGCCGGCGGCCCAGGCGCGGCGGCTGACCGGCCTGCACGGGGCCTGCACGTCGTTACATCCAGTAGACGAGGACGAACAGCAGCAGCCAGACGACGTCGACGAAGTGCCAGTACCAGGCCGCCGCCTCGAAGGCGAAGTGGCGGTCCGGCGTGAAGTGGCCGCGGAACGCGCGGAACAGCATCACCGTCAGCATGATCGCGCCGATGGTCACGTGCGCGCCGTGGAAGCCGGTGAGCATGAAGAATGTCGACCCGTAGATCCCCGTCGACAGCTTGAGGTTGAGGTCGCGGTACAGGTGCACGTACTCGTAGGCCTGGAAGCCGAGGAACGTGACGCCCAGGGCGACCGTCGCGAACAGCCAGAACTGGAGGGCCCCGCGGTGCCCGGCCTTCAGCGCGTGGTGCGCGATCGTCAGCGTGACGCCGGACGTGAGCAGCAGGATCGTGTTGAGCAGCGGGATGCCGAAGGCGCCGATCGGCGAGAACTTCTCCTGGATGTACGGGCCGGCGGTCGGCCACGAGGCCGCGAAGTCGGGCCACAGCAGCTTCTGCTCCGGGCTGCCGAGGTCGGGCACCGACAGCGCGCGCGCGTAGAACAGCGCGCCGAAGAACGCCGCGAAGAACATCACCTCGCTGAAGATGAACCAGCTCATGCTCCAGCGGAACGAGACGTCGACGCGCTTGCTGTAGAGGTGCCGCTCGGACTCGCCGATCACCGTCCCGAACCATCCGAACAGCATGACCAGCAGCACGACGAACCCGGCCGCGGTCATCCACGGCCCGGCCGCCACGCCGTTCATCCAGAACGCGGCGCCCATCCCCATCAGCAGCAGCGCCACCGACCCGACGATCGGCCAGTGCGACGGCTGCGGGACGTAGTAGGCCGGCGTTCCGCCGTGCGTGCTTGCGCTCATGGCTTCTCCCTGGAGGCGGACGGGGCCGCGGCGAGCTTCCCGCCCTCGACCTCGAAGAACGTGTACGACAGCGCGATCGCGGGCAGGTCCGCCGGGACGGACGGGTCGATCACGAACACGACCGGCATCTCCCGCCGCTCGCCGGGCTGCAGCGTCTGCGTCGCGAAGCAGAAGCAGTCGAGCTTGCGGAAGTACTGCGCCGCCTCCTGCGGCGCGTAGCTGGGGATCGCCTGGCCGGTCACCGGCCGGTCGGTCGTGTTCACGACCTCGTAGGTGACCTGACCGAGCTGGCCGGGATGGACGTCGATCACCGGCTGCGCCGGCCGGAACGTCCAGGCCATCGCGCGCACGTTGGCGTCGAGCTCGATGCGCACCTTGCGCGAGGCGTCGACCTGCGTGCTGGCCAGCGGCCTGGACGCGGGCCCGTCGATGTTGCGGATGCCGGTGACCTCGCAGATCTTCTCGTAGAACGGCACGAGCGCGAATCCGAAGCCGAACATCGCCAACACGACGACGCCCAGCCGCTTCATCAGCGCCGCGTTGGCGGCGCGTTGCTCGGGGCTCACTTCGGGCTCCTGAGGTTGCGGCCGATCGCGAAGGCGAGGAAGACGAACACGGCGAACCCGACGACCGAGATGCCGGTCGTCCAGCCGCCCATGAAGCGCGCCGCGATCACGCCGCCGAAGAACACCAGCGCGATCGTCAGCAGGACGAGGGCCGTGCGGACGTTCGTGGCGCGCAGCCGTGCGGCGTCGTTGCGGGCGTGCTGCGGTTGCATTGCGTCTCCTCGGCGGGGCCGCCGCGCGGCCCCGCGCGTCACCTGACGACCGGGGGGGTCTCGAACGTGTGGTACGGCGCGGGCGAGGGCACGGTCCACTCCAGCGTGTCGCCGCCCTCCCACGGCTTCGCCGGCGCCTTCGCGCCGTCGCCGCGGATGCACTTGACCACCGCGTAGAGGACCAGGAGCTGCGAGAGCCCGAAGCCGAACGCCCCGATCGAGCTCACCATGTTCCAGTCGGCGAACTGCTGCGCGTAGTCCGGGATGCGGCGCGGCATGCCCGCGAGCCCGAGGAAGTGCTGCGGGAAGAACGCGACGTTGAAGAACACCAGCGACGTCCAGAAGTGGATCTGCGCGATCCGCTCGTCGTACATCGTGCCGGTCCACTTCGGGAGCCAGTAGTAGACGCCGCCGAAGAACGCGAACAGGCTGCCCGCCACCATCACGTAGTGGAAGTGGGCGACGACGTAGTAGGTGTCGTGCAGCTGCATGTCGATCGGGGCGATCGCCAGCACCAGCCCGGTGAAGCCGCCCATCGTGAACAGGAACAGGAAGCCGACGGCGAACATCATCGGCGCCTCGAAGGTCATCGCCCCGCGCCACATCGTCGCCAGCCAGTTGAAGATCTTCACGCCGGTGGGCACCGCGATCAGCATCGTCGCGTACATGAAGAACAGCACGCCGGCGACCGGCATGCCGACGGTGAACATGTGGTGCGCCCAGACGATGAACGACAGGATCGCGATCCCGGCGGTGGCGTAGACCATCGACGCGTAGCCGAACAGCGGCTTGCGCGCGAACGTCGGGATGATCTGGCTGACGATGCCGAACGCCGGCAGGATGATGATGTAGACCTCGGGGTGGCCGAAGAACCAGAAGATGTGCTGGAACAGCACCGGGTCGCCGCCGCCGGCCGCGTTGAAGAACGACGTGCCGAAGTGGCGGTCGGTGAGCAGCATCGTCACGGCGCCGGCGAGCACCGGCATGACGGCGATCAGCAGGTAGGCGGTGATGAGCCACGTCCAGCAGAACAGCGGCATCTTCATCAGCGTCATGCCCGGCGCGCGCATGTTCAGGATCGTCGTGATGATGTTGATCGACCCCATGATCGACGAGGCGCCCATGATGTGCACCGCGAAGATCGCGAGGTCCATGCCCATGCCCTGCTGGATCGTCAGCGGCGGGTAGAGCGTCCATCCGGCCGAGGCGGCGCCTCCGGGGACGAACAGCGACGTGACCAGCAGGATCGCCGCGGGCGGGAGCAGCCAGAAGCTCCAGTTGTTCATCCGCGCGAACGCCATGTCCGGCGCCCCGATCAGGAGCGGGATCATCCAGTTCGCGAAGCCCACGGCCGCCGGCATGATCGCGCCGAACACCATGATGAGGCCGTGCAGCGTCGTCATCTGGTTGAAGAACTCGGGGTGCACGACCTGCAGCCCCGGCTGGAACAGCTCGGCGCGGATCGTGAGCGCCATCACGCCGCCCACCATGAACATCGTGAAAGAGAACCACAGGTACATCGTGCCGATGTCCTTGTGGTTGGTCGTCGTGACCCACCGCATCAGGCCCGTCGGGTGGTGCGCGTGGTCGTCGTGCGTGCCGTGGCCGGCGGCGGCGCGGTCGTGCGGGATGCTGCTCATCGGCTGCTCCTGGGGAATGCCTGGCGGATCGTCGGGGCGGCGGTCGGGCGCGTCACTTGCGCGCGGCGCGGATGTCGGAGGGCTGCAGCGCCTCGCCGGTGGCGTTGCCCCAGGCGTTGCGCGTGTACGTGACGACCGCGGCGAGGTCGGTGTCGGAGAGCTGCGCGAACGACGCCATGGCGGTGTTCGGCTTGCCGTGCAGCACGATCGCCACGTGGTCGCCCTTCGGGCCGGTCGCGACCTTCGACCCGTCGAGCGCCGGGAACGCGTTGGGCACGCCCTTGCCCGTGGCCTGGTGGCAGGCGGCGCAGTTGGCGGCGTACACCTGCTCGCCGCGCGCGACGAGCTCCTTGAGGCTCCAGTCGCGGCCCGGGTCGTCGGCGGCCGCCGCCGTCTTCTGCTTCTGCGCGGCAGCCCACTTCGCGAAGTCGTCCTTCGACACGACCTCGACCACGATGGGCATGTAGCCGTGCTCCTTGCCGCACAGCTCGGCGCACTGGCCGCGGTAGGTCCCGATCTTCTCCGCGCGGAACCAGCCGTCGCGCACGAAGCCGGGGATCGCGTCCTGCTTGATGCCGAACGCCGGCACCCACCAGGCGTGCAGCACGTCGTTCGCGGTGATCAGCACGCGGACCTTCGTGTCCACGGGCACGACCATCGGGTTGTCGACCTCGAGCAGGTAATGCTCGCCCTTCGGCTCGCGGTTCTCGATCTGGGCGAGCGGCGTCTTCAGGTTCGAGTAGAAGCCGAAGCCCTCCTGCAGGTAGTCGTAGCTCCACTTCCACTGGTAGCCGGTGACCTTGACGGTCATGTCCGGCGAGCTCGTGTCCTTGTACGCGAGGATCGTGCGCGTCGCCGGGTAGGCCATGAACAGCAGGATCAGGAAGGGGATGACCGTCCAGACGACCTCGACCAGCGTGTTCTCGTGGAACTGCGCCGCCTGGTGCCCCGCCGACTTGCGGTGCTTGAAGATCGAATAGAACATCACGCCGAACACGCCCACGAAGATCACCAGGCAGATCCACATGATGTAGTTGTGGAGGTCCATCTGCTGGCGCGCGATCTCCGTGACCGGCGGCTGGAAGTTCCACTCGCGCGCGGCGAGCGCGGCGGCGGGGGCCAGCGCGGCCGCGCCGGAAAGGAGCCGGGCGGCGTGCGCGCGTCGTAGCGGGAATCGAACCATGCTGACCTCAGTTGCGTCCGTGTGCTCGAAAGTTGCCGGCCGGGCGCGCTAGCGCGGCGCCGTGAGGCGACGCAGCGTCCTCGCCACCTCGGCGCGTCGCCCGGGGGGCAGCGCGCCGCCGAAATCCATCGCCTCGCCGGCGAAGCGCAGCGTGAGCCGCGGCTCGCGGCTCCGCCCGGCGGCCTCGAGGTCGACGCGCAGCCACCAGCGGTTGAACTCGCGCCGGTCGCAGCGACCGCCCGCCGACCGCTCGACGATCACGCGGTCGCCTTGCACCGTCAGCCGTTCCCACGTCCGCGCGCGGCGCTCGACGAGCGCGAACGCGGCGGCGACGAGCGCGACCTCCAGTACCGAGTAGGGCAGCACGGGCCAGGCGCCGTGCGCCGCGAGCACCGCGCCCACCGCGAGGCTCGCCGCCGCGACCAGCGCGAACGCGATCCAGCGCTGGCGCCGCGGCACGCTCGCCGCGCGCGATTGCGCGATCACGGCGTAATCGGCGGTGTCATCGGCAGAGGGGGATTCGGCAGGCGGCATCGGAGCGGGGCGCATTGCAGGGTCGCGCGCCGCTCCTCCGGCGCCGTCGTGGCGGACGACGCACCCACGCGACCCACGGCCGACCTCGCTGCAAAGCCTGCAAATATTAACATGGATCAAAGAACGCCCAACCTCGGCGCGGCCCGCGTCGAACTGCAACGATTTCCGGCGTTCCGCGCCCGCGGCGGGCATGCGCGAAAACGCATGAAACCGCGCGCTGCGACGGGCGTCAGCGGAGCGCGAGCGCGTCGATCGACGCCGCGGAAAGCGGCGGCGGCGCAGCGCTCGCGAGATCCGCCACCAGCGGCGCCGGCAGGTCGCGCGCGAGCCAGGCGAGGTTGTCGTCGGCGAGCGCCATCGCGGGGTCGACGCGGCAGGCGATCCACCCGGCGAGCCGCAGGCCCCGCGCGCGGATGGCGAGCGCCGACAGCCGCGCGTGGCTGAGGCAGCCGAGCCGCAGGCCCACCACCAGCAGGACCGGGAGCCCGAGCGCACGCGGCACGTCGAGCATGTCGTCGCGCTCGCCCAGCGGCACCAGCACCCCGCCCGCGCCCTCGACGACGACGACGCGCGCACGCGCCGCGAGCCGCCGGTACGCGTCGGCGATCGTCGCGACGCGCAGCACGGTGCCCGCGCGGCACGCCGCGAGGTGCGGCGCCACGGCGTCGCGAAAGGCGTAGGGATTGCGCTCGGCCAGCGGCGCATCGACGCCGCTGGCCGCCGCGAGCGCCGCGACGTCGTCGTTGACCGGCGCCCCCGGCGCGATCCCGGCCGCGACGGGCTTCATCCCCACCGCCGCCACGCCGCACGCCGCGAGGCCGCGCAGCAGTGCCACGGCGGCCACGGTCTTCCCCACGCCGGTGTCGGTGCCGGTGACGAAGATGCCGCGCGCCGCTGCCATGGCGCTCACCGCGGTCGATCGCGCCTGAGCCGCACGATCGGCAGGCCGTCGGGCGTCGTCCTCGGCTCGCCCTTCCACGCGTGGCCGTAGACGACTTCGTAGGTCGCGGGAAGCGCGCCGTCGCGCACGAGCTTCTCGAGCTGCCCGAAGACGCGCGCGATGCGGCCGCGCCCGGTGAGTCCGCGCGGCCGGCCGCGCGTCGCGTTGGTCGCGCCCAGCGCCTTGAGGTCGAGCATCAGCGCCCGCGGCGAGGCGTAGGTGACGGTGATCGTCTCCATGTCCATCACGGGGTCGGCGAAGCCCGCGGCGACGAGCATGTCGCCGACGTCGTGCATGTCGACGAAGCGGCTCACGTGCGTGTGCCCGTCGGCGCGTGCGAACGCCGCGCGCAGCTCCTTGAGCGTGTCCGGGCCGAAGGTCGTGAACGTGAAGAGGCCCCCGACGCGCAGCACGCGGCGCACCTCGGCGAACGGGCGCGAGAGATCGTTCACCCACTGCAGCGCGAGGCTGGAGAAGACGAGGTCGAACGCGACGCCCGCGAAGGGCAGGAGGTTCGCGTCGGCGCAGACCAGGTGCGCGGCGTCGCCGCGCGCGCCGCGGATCGGCGCGAGCAGCCGCCGGTACAGCGAGCGCCCGCGCCGCAGGCGCTCGCGCGCCGCCTGCGCCATCGGCAGCGCGAGGTCGAGCCCGACGACGTGCGCGTCCGGATAGCGCGCGGCGAGTTCCGCCGTCGCCTCTCCCGTGCCGCAGCCCACGTCGAGGATGCGCTGCGGCGCGAGACGCACGACGTCCAGGCGCGAGACCAGGCGCGCGCCGACTTCGCGCTGCAGCGCCGCCGCGGCGTCGTAGGTCGCGGCGGCGCGCGAGAACGCACGCCTGACCGCGGCGGGATCGACGTCGCGCGGATCCGGCGGGGCGAAGTCGGGGGCGCTCGTCACCGGGCCAGGAAGTCGAGCACGGGCGCGAGGAACGCCTCGCGGTGCGAGAGGAAGGGAGCGTGCGCGGCGCCGGCGATGGCCAGCGAGGTCGCGCGCGGCAGCCGGCGGGCGAGCCAGTCGGACGCCTGCCAGGGCACGAGCGTGTCGCGCTCGCCGGACACCACCAGCGCCGGCTGCGCGATCGCCGGCAGCAGCGCGCGCACGTCCGCGTCCGCCAGCGCGGCGAGCGCGTGCGCGAGCACCGACGGATCCGGCGTGCCGCGATCGAAGAGTGCCTCGCGCAGCGCCGCCAGCGTCGTGCGGCCCGCCTCGCTGCCCTGCACCTGCAGCGTGACGAAGCGCTGCAGCGTCGCGCGGTACGCCACGCGCAGCTCGTCGGCGAAGCGGTGCAGCGTCCGCGGGTCCATCGCGTGCGGCCAGTCGGCGGACGCCGTGAAGCGCGGCGTCGTGCCGACGAGCACCAGGCGCGCGACGCGCCGCGGCGCCGCGTGCGCCCACGCGAGCGCGACCAGGCCGCCCAGCGACCAGCCGAGCACGTCGACGCTCGACGGCGCGTCGGCGAAGGTCGACTCCAGCGCGTCGACGACGGCGGGCAGCGTCCACGCCGGCGGCGGCGGGCTGCGGCCGTGGCCCGGCAGGTCGACCGCGTGCACCCGGTGCGCACGCGCCAGCGCGGGCACGATCGGCGCGAACAGCCCGGCGTGCAGCGCCCAGCCGTGCAGCAGCACGAGCGGGCGCCCGCGCCCCGCCGTCTCGACGTGCAGCGCCACGGTGCGGGCGTCCGCCGTCATCCCGCCGCGCCGCGCAACGCGTCGAGCAGGCGGTCGACGTCCGCGGCGTCGTGCGCCGCGCTGAGCGAGACGCGCAGGCGCGCCGTGCCCTCGGGGACCGTGGGCGGCCGGATCGCCGGCACGAGCACGCCGCGCGCGAGCAGCGCGTTCGACAGCGCCACCGCCGAGTCGCTCGTGCCGGTGACCAGCGCCTGGATCGGCGTCGACGACGGCAGCAGCGTCCACGGAAGCTGCGCAGCGCCGGCGCGGAAGCGCTCGACGAGCGCGGACAGCCGCGCCCGCCGCCGGTCGCCGCCGCCGCCGCGCAGGACGTCGAGCGCGGCCAGCAGCGCGCAGGCGAGCAGCGCCGGCGCCGCCGTCGTGTACACGTACGGCCGCGCCGTCTGCACGATGGTGTCCACGACCGCGGGATGCGCCGCGACGAACGCGCCCGCCACGCCAGCGGCCTTGCCGAGCGTGCCCATGACGACGATGCGCTCGCTGGTCAAGCCCGCCGCGCGGACGCTGCCGCGCCCGCCGCCGAGCACGCCGAAGCCGTGCGCGTCGTCGACGACGAGCCACGCGTCGTGCTCCTCGGCGAGGTCCAGCAGGCGCGGCAGCGGCGCGAGGTCGCCGTCCATCGAGAACACGGCGTCGGTGGCGATCAGCTTGCGCCGCGCGCGCGAGGCCGCGAGGCGCCGCGCGAGCGCGTCGACGTCGAGGTGCGGATAGCGGACGAGGTCCGCGCGCGCGAGCAGCGCGCCGTCGTTGAGGCACGCGTGGTTCAGGCGGTCGGCGAAGACGGCGTCGCCGCGACCGGCGAGCGCGGTCAGGATCGCGAGGTTGGCGAGGTAGCCGCTCGACATCAGCAGCGCCCGCGCGCCCTCGCAGGGTCCGGCGCAGGCGGCGAGCGCCTCCTCGAGCGCCGCGTGCGGCGCCTGGTGGCCGCAGACGAGGTGCGAGGCGCCGGCGCCGGTCCCCCAGCGGTGCGCACCCTCGCATGCGGCGGCGACGAGCGCGGGATCGTTCGCCAGCCCGAGGTAGTCGTTGCTGGCGAAGGCGAGCAGCGGCACGCCGTCGACGACCACGCGCGGACCCTGCGCGGAGGCGAGCGTGCGCCGCGCGCGGTGGAGCCCGGCCGCGCGCCGACCGGCCAGCTCGCGTTCGAGCGCGCCGATCAGCGTCGTCGCCATCGGGCCGTCAGGCCGGGGCCAGGCCCAGCCTGCCGAGCAGCGCGCGGTCGGCCTCGACGTCGGGGTTGCCGGTCGTCAGCAGCTTGTCGCCGTAGAAGATCGAGTTCGCGCCGGCGGTGAAGCACAGCGCCTGCACGGCCTCGCCGAGCTCGCGGCGTCCCGCGGAGAGGCGCACCGTGGACGCGGGCATCGTGATGCGCGCGACGGCGATCGTGCGCACGAACTCGAGCGGATCGATCGCGGCCTTGCCCCCCAGCGCTGCCGCGAGCGGCGTCCCCTCGACCTGCACCAGGTGGTTGATCGGCACCGATTCCGGCGGCGGGTCGAGGTTGGCGAGCTGGGCGACGAGCGCGGCCCGCTGGCGGCGCGACTCGCCCATCCCGACGATGCCGCCGCAGCACACGAGGATGCCCGCGCGCCGCACGCGCTCCAGCGTCTCGAGACGGTCCTGGTAGTCGCGCGTGGTGACGATCTCGCCGTAGAACTCGGGCGACGTGTCGAGGTTGTGGTTGTAGTAGTCGAGGCCCGCGTCCCTCAGCTGCTCGGCCTGCCCCTCCTTCAGCATGCCCAGCGTGCAGCACGCCTCGAGGCCCTGCGCCTTCACCTCGCGCACCATCGCGAGCACGGGATCGAGGTCGCGCTGCTTCGGCCCGCGCCACGCGGCGCCCATGCACAGCCGCGTCGCGCCGGCGTCCTTCGCCGCCCGCGCGGCGTCGCGCACGGCGTCGAGGTCGAGCAGCGCCTGCTCGCCGACGCCGGTGTGGTAGCGCGCCGCCTGCGGACAGTAGCCGCAGTCCTCGGGGCAGCCGCCGGTCTTGATCGACAGCAGCGTCGACAGCTGCACGCGGTCGGGCGCGTGGTGCGCGCGGTGCACCCCCTGCGCCCGCCAGATCAGCTCGGGAAACGGAAGGTCGAACAGCGCCTCGACCGCCTCGACGGTCCAGCGTGCGCCCCGCGACCCGTCGCGCGCGGCGTGCGGACCGGGCAGCGTCAGCGCATCGCCGGTCATGCGACCGCTCCCGCGCCGCCGGGCACGGCGCCGGCCGGCCGCACGCGGACCGCGGCGCGGGGACGCGCAAGGCCTGGCCGGACGGACGAGCGACGCAGCATCGACGGGACCTCTAGAATGACGCAGTGATGCCGCGAAGCCTAAACGAGTTGTCAAATCGTGCCGCGCGAGGATTTGACAGCCGCTTCGCGGTCGTGCGGCGCGCGCTCGCGGCGACCGCGCGCGCTGTGGCTGCACGCGCGTTCCCCACCTGCTGCACGCTGTGCGGCGACGCGTGCGACGAGGCGTTGCTGTGCGCGCCGTGCATGAATGCCCTCCCCCCGTTGCCGCCCGCGTGCCCGCGCTGCGCGCTGCCGTCGCCGGGCGCGGCCGTCTGCGGCGCGTGCCTGCGCCGGCCGCCGCGGGTCGCGGCGACGCTCGCCGCGCACGTCTACGCATTCCCGCTCGACCGGCTCGTGCAGGCACTGAAGTACGGCCGGCGCCTCGCGCTCGCCGTGCCGCTGGGCGACGCGCTCGCGGCCGCGGTGCTGCGCGCTCCCGCCGGCACGCGGCGGCCGGAGCTGATCGTACCGATGCCGCTCGCCGGCGCGAGGCAGCGCGAGCGCGGCTTCAACCAGGCGATCGAGATCGCCCGCGTCGTCGGGCGGCGCACGTGCATTCCGCTCGCGCACGCGCTCGCGCGTCCGGTCGAGCGCGCCGCGCAGGCGGGGCTGCGCTGGAGCGAGCGGCGCCGCAACGTGCGCGGCGCGTTCTCGGCGACGCGCGAGATCGCGTCTCGTCACGTCGCGATCGTCGACGACGTGATGACCACCGGCGCGACGATCGACGCCGCGGCCGTCGCGCTGCTCGCCGCGGGCGCGGCCCGCGTCGACGCGTGGGTGGTGGCGCGCGCGCTGCCGCCCGGGAGCCGGTGATGTTCGCCGTCGTGCTCGTGCATCCCGAGATCCCGCCGAACAGCGGCAACGTGATCCGGCTGACCGCGAACACCGCCACCGGGCTGCACCTGGTCGAGCCCCTCGGCTTCCGCATGGACGACCGCGAGCTGCGGCGCGCCGGCCTCGACTACCACGAGTACGCGCGCGTCGCCGTGCATCGCGATCTCGGCGCCTGTCGCGCGGCGCTCGGCGTGCCCCCGGCGCGGCGCTGGTGGGCGTTCACCGCGCAGGCGTCGCGCTCGCTGTACGAAGTGCGCTTCGCGCCGGGCGACGTGCTGGTGTTCGGCCGCGAGTCCACCGGGCTTGCGCCTGCGGACCTCGCCCTGTTCCCCGAGGACGCGCGCCTGCGCATTCCGATGGTGCCGGGCGTGCGCAGCCTCAACCTCTCCAACGCGGTGGCCGTCGCCGTCTACGAGGCGTGGCGGCAGCAGGGATTCGCCGGCGCCGAAGGCGGCGGTCGCTAGCCCGCGTCGTCCACGCTCCGGCCGGCGCCGAAGCCCATCGCGGCGCCGCCGCCCGCGCCCGCGCCTGCGCCGCCCCCGCCGCGTCCGCCGCGCGCAGCCGGCGCGCCGCCGTCCCTCGTGGCGCGCGCGGCCGCGCTGCCCGGCCGCAGCGGACCCTGGCGCGGGATGGCCGCGTCCGGCGGAACGGGCTCGAGATCGAGCGCGGCCCGGATGAACGTCCGCAGCGACACGACGAGGTCGGCGGTCTCGACGCTCCGCCCGGCGACCATGTCCTGCGCCGCCCTGGCGGCGAGCCGGACCTGTTCCTCGGTGCCCAGCAGGATGATGTCGGAGAGCGCCGCCTCGACCGCGTCGCGCATGCGTCGCCGACGCTCCGACCCCGGCGCCGGCCCGCGTCCTCCGTCCTCGGGATCGGTCGGCCGGTCCGCGCCGGCCGGGTCGCCGGCCGCGCGCATCCGCAGGTCGCGCAGGTGCGTCGGGTCGACCAGCAGGTTGCCGGTGAACGAGCCGCCCAGCGTCTTGTAGGCCGCGATCAGCGTGCGCAGCCGCTCGTTGATCTGGCGGTTCTCGCGCTCGCGGCGGCGCTGCACCGTCTGCATGAACGCGAGCCGGATGCCGACGACGACCAGCGAGAAGAGGACGAGGCCCGCCAGCGTCGAGAGCACGCCCTGCCAGGTGCTGAAGTCGATCATGCCGCGCACGAAAGCCGCCGTCGGGTCGGGCGATCCGCTCATCATACGGAAAGAGGGTCAGACTCGAATTTCCCGGAAGGCGCCGCAGCCCCGCCCGGCAAAACGAGGGTCAGACTCGAATTTCTGCCGGGGAGGTCGCAGCCCCCGGCCGTGCCCGGGAAATTCGAGTCTGACCCTCGTTTCCGCGAGTCTGACCCTCGTTTCCGGTCGCCGGCGAAACCGGCCTCAGTTTGCGACGCGAAGCGCGTGCAGGAGGAAGCGCAGCTCGATCTCGCGATCGTCGATGACCTTCGCGCGCGGCTTGCCGAGCCCGTGCCCCGCGTCGTAGTCCATGTACAGCATGAACGGCGACACCTGGCCGGGGTTGGACTGCACCGCCGCGACGAACTTCTTCGCGTGCGACGGATCGACGCGCGAGTCGTATTCGCCGGCGGTCACCAGCGTCCGCGGCAGGTTCACCCCCTGCCGGACGTTGTGGTACGGCGAGTAGGCGAGCAGCCAGCGGAAGTCCTCGGGGCGATCGGGATCGCCGTACTCGGGGATCCAGAAGCGCCCGATCAGCAGGCGGTGGAAGCGCAGCATGTCGACGAGCGGCACCTGGCAGAGGGCGGCCGCGAACAGGTCGGGCCGCTGCGTGAGCACGGCGCCGACCAGCAGGCCCCCGTTGCTGCCGCCCTGGATCGCGAGCCGCGCGGGCGTCGTGTACCGCTCGGCCACGAGCCACTCGGCGACCGCCACGAAGTCGTCGAAGGTCGCCTGCTTGTCGCGCAGCATGCCCTGCCGGTGCCAGCGCTCGCCGTACTCGTCGCCGCCGCGGATGCCGGCGTCCACGAGCACGCCGCCGCGCGCGATGAACGGCGCGAAGCTGCCGACGTAGAACGGGGCGATGCCGTTTTCGAAGCCCCCGTAGCCGTAGAGGAGCACGGGATTGCTCCCGTCGAGGACCAGGTCGTCGCGGTGCAGCACGTAGACGGGAATGCGTGCGCCGTCCTTCGCCGGTACGAACGCCTGCTTCGCGACGATGCGCGAGGTGTCGAGCGGCGGGTTGTCCTCCCACAGCAGCCGCCAGTCGAGGCTGCGTCCGCCGATCGCGTACATGCGCCCGGGCGCGGTGAACGCGACCACGCCAGCGTAGACGCGGTCCGCGTCGACGTCGTAGGTCAGCCCGGAGACGTTGCCGAGGACGGGAAGCCGCAGCTCGCGCAGGCGCGCCCCCGTGCGCTCGTGCACGAACGCGCGCGACAGCGTGTCCTTCTTGTCCAGCACGAGCAGCCACTCGCTCGTGACCTCGAAGCCCTCGATCACCGTCTCCTGCTCGGGCACGAGGAGCTCCCAGTCCTTCGACTCGGGACGCTCGTAGGACCCGGCCATCAGCTTCCAGTTGGGCGCGCCGGCGTTCGTGCGCACGTAGAAGCGGTCGCGGCGGAAGGCGATCTGCGCCCGCTCCTTCGCCGACGACCAGATCGTGCGCGGCGCCTCGCGCGATCCCAGCGGTCGGATGCGCACCGTGTTCGACCAGAAGTCGCCGGTCTCGAAGACGGTGACGTCGGCCTCGAGCGGCTCGTAGACTGCGCACCACTCCTTCGCATCCGCGACCGCGATCAGCAGCTCGTCGGTCGCGCGGTCGGCGCCCAGCCGGTGGCGGTGGCAGCGCATCGGCTCCTGGCGCGCGTCGGACTCCGCGGTGCGCGGCGAGATGTACGCGTAGCGCTCGTCGCGCGCCCACGAGAACGAGCGCACGCCGGTGATCACGGGCCCGATCTGCGCGCCGGTCGTGGCGTCGAGAATGCGGAAATCGTTGATCTCCGAGCCGCGGGCGAAGGTCGCCACCGCGAGCCGCGAGCCGTCGCGATTCGGCACCACGTCGCCCAGCGCGGTGCGGCCTGACGGGTCGAGCGCCGTGGGATCGAACAGCAGCCGCTCGCCGTCGGGCCGCCGCGCGTAGAGCCTGGCCTGCGATTCACCCTTGGCCGTGCGCAGGAAGAACTCGCGTCCCTTGCGGAAGAACGGCGGGCGCGTGTTGTCGCGGTCGATCAGCCGCGTCAGCTCGTCGCGCAGCCCCGGCACCGGCGGCGCGTGCCGGTCGATCCACGCGAGCGTGGCGTCGTGCTGCGCCCGCGTCCAGCGGACCACGTCGTCGTCCTTGCCGCTCTCGAGCCAGCGGAAGCGGTCGGTGAGCGTGACGCCGTGCAGCGTCTCGACGACCGGGCGCGCCGGCGTCGCGGGGGGCGCGAACGGCGCCTCGGCACGCACGGTCAAGGCTAGCGCCGGCAGCAGCGCCAGCAGGCAGCAGCGGACGGATGCGCGCATGGAGTCCTCATTGCGTCTCGGGTCGCGGCTCGCGGCGCAGAAGTCCGGCGACGGCCTCGCGCACGGGAAGCCCCTCGTGCAGCGCGCGGTCGACAGCCTCGCAGATCGGCATCTCGACGCCGCGACCTTCGGCGAGCGCGCGCACCGCCCGCGCCGCGCCGACGCCCTCCGCGACGTGCCCCAGGCCGGCGAGGATCGCGGGCAGCGGCTGTCCCTGCGCGAGCGCGACCCCGACGCGCCGGTTGCGCGAAGCGTCGCCGGTGCAGGTGAGCACGAGGTCGCCCAGGCCGGCGAGCCCCATCAGCGTCTCGCGGCGGCCGCCGAGCACGGCGGCGAGCCGCGCCGTCTCCGCGAGGCCGCGCGTGATCAGCGCGGCGCGCGCGTTGTGCCCGAAGCCCAGCGCGTCCGACGCGCCCGCGGCGATCGCGAGCACGTTCTTGACCGCGCCGCCCGTCTCCACGCCGGCGATGTCGTCGGTCGCGTACGCGCGCAGCGTGTCGCCGCGCAGCAGCGCGGCCACGTCCTCGGCGAGCGTTCCGCCGGTCGCGGCCACCGCGAGCGCCGTCGGCAGCCCCCGCGCCACCTCGTCGGCGAAGCTCGGCCCGGAGACCACGCCGACCGGTGCCGGCCAGCGCGGCGCGATGCGCTCGTGCGCGAGCGCGACGCCCTGCGCGTCGGCAAGGAAGCCCTTCGACAGCCAGACGGCGGGCGCGCGCGCGCCGGCGGCGGCGAGCCGCGCGACGGCGTCCGGCAGCGCCGCCACCGGGGTGGCGAGCACGAGCAGGTCCGCGCCGGCGGCCTCGGCGAGCGCCGAGGTCACGCGGAGCGCATCCGGCAGCCGGACGCCGGGCAGGTAGCGGACGTTCTCCCGCGCGGCGAGCAGCGCAGCGGCGGCCTGCGGGGCGCGCGCCCACAGCAGCACCTGCGGCCGCGACGCCGCGCGCAGCGCGAGATGGACCGCGAGTGCGGTGCCCCACGCGCCGGCGCCCAGGATCGCGACGCGCACCGGGCGCCGGGGGCCCTACAGCCCGAAGACCTGCGCGATGCGCACGAAGCCCGTCGCGCCGTCCCGGTGCCGCACGCGCACCCAGCCGGGGACGGAAGCGGTCGCGGCCGACGTCGCCGCCTCGGCGAGTTCCAGCAGCACGTTCTGCTCGGCGCGGAACGCGACCGGCGCGCCGTCCTCCGCGCGCTCGCGCACCTCCGCCACGGGGACGCGGACCACCAGCATGCGCCGCTCGGCCAGCGCCTTGCGCTCGATCCAGCCGATCGTGCCGCCCGCGTCGCGGACCTTCGCCCAGCCCTCGACCGTCACGATCACCTCCATCGGCACGTCGCGGCCGTACAGGAACTGCGGCTTCGACCTGGCCGACGGCCCGTCGTAGAGGACCGTCGGTTGCTCCGCCGTCGCGCGGAACTCCGCGCCCCGCGCGCCCCACGGGAGCGCGACGGCGGCGAGCGCCGCCGCGGCGGCGAGGCTGCCCGCGCCGCGGCCGCGCATCGTCAGTTCACGCTGGCGGCGGCTGCCGGCTGCGCCTGCACCTGCGCCATCTGCTGCGCGTAGAGCGCCTCGAAGTTGATCGGCGCGAGGTGCACGGGCGGGTAGCCGGCGCGCGAGGTCGCGTCCGCGATGGTCTCGCGGACGTAGGGGAAGAGCACCGTCGGGCAGTGGATGGCGATGACCGGCTGCAGGCGGTCCTGCGGCACGCCCTTGATGGTGAAGATGCCGGCCTGCGACGCCTCCACCAGGAAGATCGTGCGGTCGCCGGTCTTCGCGGTGACCGTCACGGTGAGCACGCACTCGAAGACGTCCTGCGCGATCGCGTCGGCGCGCGTGCGCAGCCCGACCTCGACCTGCGGCGCCTCGGCCAGCTGGAACGACTGCGGCGAGCCCGGGTTCTCGAGCGACAGGTCCTTGACGTAGATGCGGTCGATGCTGAACTGCACGACCGCCGAGTCGTCGGTCTGCGCGGGCGCTGCTTGCGTGTCGGCCATGGGAGGAAGGTCCGTGGAAACAGGTCGAAGGGCGCGATTTTACCCCGTCGGGGCCCGCGCCCTCGCGGCGGCCGCGTGCGGCGGCGCCGCTGCGCGCCGCGAGGTTCGGGGGCGCGCTGCTATCCGCCGGCCAGCAGTCCCGCCAGCTTGCCGGAGTGCTCGAGCGCCGCGAGGTCGTCGTAGCCGCCGACGTGCGTGTCGCCGATGTAGATCTGCGGGACGGTGCGCCGTCCGGTGCGCGCGATCATCTCGTCGCGGCGCGCGGGGTCCTGGTCGACGCGGATCTTCGTGATCTGCGTCACGCCCTTCGCGGCCAGCAGGCGCTCGGCCTGCAGGCAGTACGGGCACACCGCCGTCGAGTACATCGTCACCGGGACGCTCATGTCGTTGCCTTCTCCACCGGCAGCCCCGCGTCCTTCCAGGCACGGATGCCGCCGTTCAGGTTGTAGATGTCCTTGAAGCCGGCCTTCGCCAGCGCGGCGCCGGCCATGCGGCTGCGGGCGCCCGTGGCGCAGTAGGCGATCACCGGGCGCGCCGCGTGCCGCGCGAGCTCGCCGGCGCGCGCCTCGAGCTGGGACAGCGGGACGTGCACGGCGTTCGGCAGCCGTCCGCCTTCGTATTCCTTGGTCTCGCGCACGTCGAGCAGCAGGGCGTCCTGGTGGTTGACGAGGTGCGTGACGCCCAGCGTGCCCAGCTCCTTCATCGGCGAGAAGCGCTTCTGGACCAGCGGCCAGACCAGCATCGCGCCGGAGACGAACGCGACGAGGATCAGCAGCCAGTTCTCCTGGAAGAACGACATCGGCACGGTCGGGGCTGCGGCGGGCAAAGCTAAAATGATAGCTCACCGCCGACCGGGGACGCACCCGTGCCCCGGCGGGCCCGCGACACCCCGCCCTCCGCGCCCCGCATGCCGACCGCCGCCCCGCCCCGCCCCGTCGTCCTGCTCATCCTCGACGGCTTCGGCGAGCGCCCCGACGCCCCCGACAACGCCGTCACGCGGGCGCGCACGCCGGCCTTCGACCGGCTGCGCGCCACCGCGCCGCACGCGACCATCGACGCGTCCGAGCTCGCCGTCGGCCTGCCGTCCGGGCAGATGGGCAATTCCGAGGTCGGCCACCTCAACATCGGGGCGGGGCGCGTCGTCTACCAGGACTTCACGCGCATCGACAAGGCGATCGCCACCGGCGAGTTCGACCGCAACCCCGCGATCGCCGGGGCGCTCGCCGCGGCGCGCCGCGACGGCAAGGCACTGCACGTGCTCGGCCTCGTCTCGCCCGGGGGCGTGCACAGCCACGAGCGCCACCTGGCGGCGCTGGTCGACCTCGCCGCGCGCAGCGGCGTGCGGACGATCCTCGTGCACGCGTTCCTCGACGGCCGCGACACGCCGCCGCGCAGTGCCGACGCGTCGCTCGCGTTCGTGGACGAGGCCTGCGCGAAGGCCGCCGCGAGCGGCGCGCGGGCGCGCATCGCCTCGATCTGCGGGCGCTACTACGCGATGGACCGCGACCGGCGCTGGGAGCGCGTCGCGCCCGCCTACGCGCTGCTGGTCGACGGGCGGGGCGAGCACGCGGCGGCGTCGGCGCGCGAGGGGCTGGCCGCGGCGTACGCCCGCGGCGAGGGCGACGAGTTCGTGAAGGCGACGGCGATCGTGGCGGACGGTGCGGGTCCGGCGCGGATGGAGGACGGCGACGTCGTCGTGTTCATGAACTTCCGCGCCGACCGCGCGCGGCAGCTGACGCGGGCGCTCACCGACCCCGCCTTCGACGGCTTCGCGCGCGGACGCGTGCCGCGGCTTCGCGCGTTCGTCTGCCTGACGAGCTACGGCGAGGAGTTCGCGCACCTGCCGGTCGCGTTCGCGCCGCAGACGCTGGCCAACGGCTTCGGCGAGGTGCTGGCGAAGCGCGGGCTCGCGCAGCTGCGGATCGCCGAGACCGAGAAGTACGCCCACGTCACCTACTTCTTCAACGGGGGGTCCGAAGCGGTCTACCCGGGCGAGGACCGGATCCTCGTGCCCTCGCCGAAGGTGGCGACCTACGACCTCCAGCCGCAGATGAGCGCGCCCGAGGTCACCGACCGGCTGGTCGAGGCCATCCGCTCGCGCAAGTACGACGCGATCGTCTGCAACTACGCCAACGGGGACATGGTCGGCCACACCGGCGTCTTCGAGGCGGCGGTGCGGGCGGTCGAGACGCTGGACGCCTGCGTCGGCCGCGTGGTGGAGGCCGCGCGCGAGGTCGGCGGCGAGGTCGTGATCACCGCCGACCACGGCAACGCCGAGAAGATGAGCGACGAGGCGACCGGGCAGGCGCACACGGCGCACACGCTGAACGTGGTCCCGTTCATCTACGTCGGCCGGCCCGCGGCGCAGGTGCGCTCCGGCGGGGCGTTGCAGGACATCGCGCCGACGCTGCTGCACCTGATGGGCATCCCGCAGCCGCCGGAGATGACCGGCCGCACGCTCGTCACGTTCGAGAAGTAAGCGCACGCTATCGTCGAAGTCGCTCCGTTGCCCGGCGCCCGAAGGGAACTCCTCCCCCGGCGTCGGGGCCCAACCGTCGGCGGGCGAAGGACACGGGATCGACGTGCGGTCGGGCGGGCGGCGGGATGACCGGGCCCGCGCGGCGGCAGGCCGGCGCTTCCTAAAGGCGCGCGATGCCCGCATACTTGGACGCATGGGCCCGGGTGGTCGCCGCACAGGTGGCGTGCGTCCCGCGGACGGCACGACACGACGAGAGAGACGATGCGAGACGGATGGAAGAAGGCGGGCCTGATCGGCCTGGGGACGGTGCTGGGGGTGCTGCTGTCCCTCAACTTCTCGGCGGTCGCGCAGCGCGAGGCCAAGCTGCCGATTCCCTACGAGGACCTGCAGCTCCTCTCGGCCGTGTTCGGCAAGATCAAGAGCGACTACGTCGAGCCGGTCAGCGACGAGAAGCTGATCCGCGAGGCGATCCACGGGATGGTCCGCGGCCTCGACCCGCACTCGGACTTCCTCGACGCGGACGCCTTCAAGGAGCTGCAGGTCAGCACCCAGGGGCGCTTCGGCGGGCTCGGCATCGAGGTCGGCGTCGAGGACGGTTTCATCCGCGTCGTCTCGCCGATCGAGGACACGCCCGCGTTCCGCGCCGGCGTGCAGGCCGGCGATCTGATCGTCAAGATCGACGACACGGCCACCCGCGGCATGCCGCTGTCCAAGGCGGTCGAGAAGATGCGCGGCAAGCCCGGGACCGAGGTCGTGCTGACGTTGCAGCGCAAGGGCGCCGACCAGCTGCTCACGGTCACGCTGGTGCGCGAGGAGATCAACGTCAAGAGCGTGCGGGCGAAGATGATCGAGCCGGGCTACGGCTACATCCGCATCCGCAACTTCCAGGAGCGCACGGGCGAGGACCTCGCGAGGTCGCTGAAGGACTTCTACAAGCAGGGCGAGCTCAAGGGGCTGGTGCTCGACGTGCGCAGCGACCCCGGCGGCCTGCTCAACCAGGCCGTGGCGGTGTCGGCCGCGTTCCTGCCCAGGGACGCGCTGGTCGTCTACACGGACGGCCGCACGGCGGACGCGCGCATGCGCCTCACGGCGTCGCGCGAGCACTACACGCGAGGCCGCGGAGAGGACTTCCTGCGCGACCTGCCGCAGGCCGTGAAGAAGGTCCCGATGGTCGTGCTGGTCGACGGCGGGACGGCATCCGCCTCCGAGATCGTCGCCGGCGCCCTGCAGGACCACAAGCGGGCGACGGTCATGGGGGCCTCGACCTTCGGCAAGGGCTCGGTGCAGACGATCCTGCCGCTCGGCAGCACCGCCGGCCTCAAGCTCACGACGGCGCGCTACTACACGCCGTCGGGCCGCTCGATCCAGGCGAAGGGGATCGAGCCCGACATCGCGATCGACGACGGCCGCGACTCGCCGAACCGCATCCGCGAGGCGAATCTCGAGCGCCACCTCGAGACGACCAAGCCCGGCGCCGGCACGACCGCGACGCCGCCCGGCGCGAGCCCGCGTCCTGCGCCGGAGCGCGAGGAGAAGGCTCCGCCGCCGCCGCGCTTCGACTTCGGCTCGCCGTCCGACGATTTCCAGCTGCGGCAGGCGCTCAACCATCTGAAGGGCGAGCCGGTCGTCGCGTCGGTGCGCACGCAATCGGCCGCCGCGACCCCCGCGCCGGCGGGGCAGCCCGCCACCGCAACCGCGAAGTAAGGGCAGGCGACGGGCCGCGGCCGTCGTGCAGGCGGCACGTCCGCCGTCAACGCAGGGGTTGCCCGAGCTCGCGAGCGAGCGCCCGCAGCTGCGGATCGTCGGGATCGATCTCGACGAGCCGCCGGGCGCGCTGCGCCGCCTTGGCAAGATCGCCGCTCTCCCGTTCGTAGGTCGCCAGGGCGAAAAGCAGGTCGCGATCGTAGGGATGGCGCGACAGCGCGCCGTCGAGGACGCGCAGCGCCTCCGCGCGACGACCCGCGCCGTGCAGCGCCACGCCGTGCACGTAGGCGAAGCGCGCGTTGTCGGGCGCGAGCTTCGCCGCTGCGCCGAGCGCGGCGATCGCCTCCGGCAGCCGCTTTTCGCGTGCGTAGGAGAGCCCGAGCGCGTGGCGGACGCTGGCGGACGCGGGATCGACCTTCGCCGCCGCCAGCAGCGTCTGCTGCGCTTCGCGCTCCAGCCCGCGGCTGCGATAGTAGTCGGCGAGGTTGACCGAGGCCGGCGCGTAGGCGGGGTCCAGCGCGAGAGCCTTCCGGTAGGCATCGACGGCGGCATCGGGCCGGCCGCGCGCGAGCTGCACGATGCCGAACTCCGTGTGCGACTCCGGACGGTCGGCGTTGAAGCGCAGAGACGCTTCGTACTCGGCCAGCGCGGCCTCGAAGCGCGCGCGATCGGGCTCCGCCAGCCGCCGCTCCGGCGCGCCTGCGAGCGCGCGCGCCGCCTCCATGCGCACGAGGCGCGAAGGATCGGCGAGCAGGCGCACGAGCACGCGCGTGCGCAGCGCGGCATCGGCTTCGCGCAGCGCCCGCACTGCCGCGGCGCGGACCCACGCGTCGGCGTCGTCGAGCGACTTGACCAGGAGGACGCCGCCATCGCGGGCGGGATAGCGCGCGAGGCGCGGGATCGCGCTCGCGCGCACGATCGCCGGCTGCGCGCCGCCCGCGAGCAGCGCGGCGAGCGCCGCCCGGCCGCCGGGCGCACCGCGGTCCGCCGCGGCGAACGACTCGGCGAACGTCTGCGCGCCGCCCTTGCGCTGCGGATGCCACCGCGCGACGGCATCGGCGGCCCACCTGGCGCCCTGCTTCGCGTGGCAGTTGCCGCAGGTGTTCGGCGTGCCGAGCGCGAGCGTGCGGTCGGGCCGGGGAATGCGCATCGAGTGGTCGTGGCGCGGGTCGACGACCATGTACGTCGTCGTCGGCATGTGGCAAGACGCGCACGCGGCGCCCGCGGAGCCGGGCTTGTGATGGTGGTGCGTGACGACGTCGAAACGCGCCGGGGCGTGGCAGGCGCCGCACACGGCGTTGCCCGGCGCTCGCAGCTTCGTCGAGTGCGGCTCGTGGCAATCCGAACAGGTGACGCCTTTCGCGTGCATGCGGCTTTGCAGGAACGACCCGAGGCTGTAGACCTCGTCGCGCTGCTGCCCGTCCGCGTGGTAGAGCCCCGCGTCGAGCGTCGACACGCGGAAGGCGTCGTCGAGCCGGCGTCCGGGATGCCACGCGTCGTCGAACTGGCCGCGTCGCGCGTGGCAACGTGCACATGTCTCGAGCTCGCGACTCGTGGTGCGCGGAGCGGAGCGCACTGCATTTCCGGTCCCCGTGTCGACCGCCCACGTCGCGCCGCGCCGCTCGTCGAGCGCGACGGTCAGGCCCTTCGCCGCATCGGCACGGCGGGCATCGTCCGGACGCTTCGCCCACGCGACGTGGCCGGCGCCCGGCCCGTGGCAGGCCTCGCAGCCCACGTCGACGTCGGTCCACGTCGTCTCGTACGTGCCGCTTGCCGCGTCGTAGCCCTTGCGCAGGTTCGTCGAGTGGCAGTCGGCGCACTGGTAATTCCAGTTCTGGTCGATGCCGGTCCAGTGCAGCGGGTCGCCCGCCTTCAGCTCGCGGTCCGGATACAGGTGGAACCAGCGCTGCCCCCCCTGCGCTTTCGGCCGCGCGTCCCACGCGATGCCCAGCGCCTGCAGCCGGCCGCCCGGCAGCCCGATCAGGTACTGCTGCAGCGGGAAGAACCCGAACGTGTAGCGGACCTCGAAGTCGGCGAGCCTGCCGTCGGGGCCGTCGGTGTTGACGAACCAGCGGCCGTCGCGGCGGAAGAAGCGCGACGTGACCCCGGCGTGCGTGAACTTCGCGTTCGCGAAGTTCCCGAGCACGCTGCGCTCGCTCGCCTCCTCCATCGCGCGGTCGTGGTGCGAGCCGCGCCACGCCTCGTGCTCCTTCGCGTGGCAGGACGCGCACGCTGCCGTGCCGACGTACACGGCGCCCTGCACCGGCTGGGCAAGCGCGGAGCGCGCGCACAGCGCGAGCAGGACCAGGGCGAACGCCGGCACGCAGCGTCCGGACGGATGCGAGGCGCGATCGAGCGAGCGTCTGGTCATGCCCGACCGCTTCTGACGGCTCGCGTCACGCGACAGGACGCCCCGCACGCGATCGAGGCGAGGTCGCGTGCGGAGAAGCGTGCCATCGTTGTGCGTCCCCGACCGTGCCTTCGACGTTACCGGGCTACGACACGCGCCGCACCGTCGACGCTACCAGCGGAACACGACCGACAGCTGCGGCCCGGAGAGCGAGAGCTCCTGGAAAGGCTTGCCGGACCCGAAGTCGTATTCAAGGTGACGGTAGGCGAGGACCGCGTCCACCGAGCCCCACGAATAGCCGACGCCGCCCATCACCTGCCAGGTGAGGTCCGACTCGCCGGTGCCGATGTCGGCGTACCAGGGCACGAACCAGCGGCGGCCGCCCGCGAAGTACCAGCGGCCCTTCGCGCCGACGATGCCGTCCCAGTTCGTCCGCTCGGCCAGCGAGCTGCCGGTGCGGTTGGCGGCGGGAATCCCGCCGATGTTGCCTTCGAGTCCCCAGTCGATCGTCTGCTCGAGGTCCGCCATCCGTGCGCCGAACACGAAGTCCGCCGTCGCGTCGGGTTGCGCCAGCAGCGCGTACTCGCCGGCGATCGTCCACAGCCAGCCCTTGATGTCGTAGTTGACGCTGGCACTCGCCGTCGCCGGAATCTCGATGCCGCCGATCGCGAGGTCGCGTGTTCCGGACTTGTTCGAGCCAAGGTCGATGTAGACGACATCGGTGAACGCGCCCCAGCGGCCCTTCTTCGCCTCGAGCGAGCCCATGAACACGAACTTGAGGTCCTCGACGAGCTTGCTTGCGTCGACCGAGACGTTCGATCCGCCGGTGTCGGAGGGGAAGTTCGTCCTTCCATCGATTGACGGAAAGTAGCCGTAGATCTGCGCGCCGAACTGCCACGTGTCCGAAAGCTGCGCGGACGCGGCGGCCGGTAGCGCCAGCGCGGCGGCGAGGAGGATGCTGCGTGCAGTCTTCACGGGATGCGACATTGCCTTGCCTCCTTGTTGTCGGCCGCGCTGCTCATGCCGTTGTCAGCTCTATCCAAATTCATGGCGTGGGCGTTTCGTCCCGCGGAATGCGTGCCGGAGCGTTGAGCAAGACCTTCAGACCGCCGCTTCCCAGCATCCGGCGGACCTCCGCCGCCGCCACCAGCGGCACGAGCGCGAGAAGCAGCAGCAGGCACTCCGCAGCGAGCTCCGGGATCGAGCGCGCGTGCAATTCCGCCAGCGTACCCCCCGCCGAACGGCCGTGAACGAAGCCGACGACGAGCTCTTCGATGAAGGTGAGTGCGACCAGCACGAGGAGCAGCAGCAGCGACCGCCACGCGACGCGCTTCCACAGCGTGGCCGCCGGCAGCCGCGTGCCCGCGCCGGCCGCGTCGCCGAGCAGCAGGAACTTGCCCAGGATCAGCGCCTTGGTCACCGCCGCCAGAAGGATCACGCCATGGCCGACCCGGCCTTCGGTCAGCGCAGCCCGGTACAGCAGCAATGCGCCGAAACACACGAACAGCCACGCGCTCACGAAGAGGTACTTGCGCACCTCTTCGCGCAGGCGGTCCTTCAGATCGCTTCGCCCGACTCCCATGGCCTCACTCAGGGAACATCAGCCGGCCTCGCATCCTATCGGGTTTCCACGGTCACCTTCGGAATGCGCCCGGTGAAGCGCGACTTCGCCTCCGCGCCGACCGCCTCGACCACCGGCGTGCCGAGGTCGATGCCGACGTCCGCCGTCTCGTCGGCCGAGAAGATGCCGGCTTGCGTCACCGGGATGCGGCCCTCGGCGACCTTCTCGCCGTCGACACTGAGCGTTCCCACGCCGCCCTTGGCGGGGCCGCCGCCGTCGTACGCGAAGTCGAAGCGCACCGTGTGCTTGCCCGGGGCCAGCGGCTTCTGCGCCGCGATCGACGTCCGCTGCAGCCCGAGGAAGTTGTACTCGTAGCCGGGGACTCCGTCCTTGACGTAGAGCGACCAGCCGCCGAATCGCCCGCCCTGCGCGAGGATCGTGCCGTTGGCGCCGCCTTGCGGGACCTCGACATCGGCGGTGATCGTCTTCGAGCGGTTCTTCACGTTGATGAAGACCGCTTCCATCATGCCCGTCATGCCTTCGGCGAGGGTCAGCGAGTTGCGCCCCCCCATGAGGTCGGGACGACCGACCGCGTGCGCATCGGTGCGCTCGAGGAAGCGATCGTCGAGCGGCAGCACGTGGTGCTTCGCCGCCTCCTTCATGAACAGCGCCTTGAGCTCGGCGAGCTTCTTCGGCTGCTTCGCGGCGAGGTCCTGCGCGAGGCTGAAGTCGGCACGCGTGTCGTAGAGCTCCCAGACGTCCTGCTGCAGCGGTTGGCGCGGCTTCGGCTCCCACGGCGCCTTGTGGATCGTGCGCGCGAACCAGCCGTCGTGGTAGATCGCGCGGTTGCCGGCGATCTCGAAGTACTGCGTGACGTGACGGTCCTTCGCCTTCGCGTCGTCGAACGTGTAGACGAGGCTCGTTCCTTCCATCGGGATCTGCCGCGTGCCGTTGACGACCTTCGGCTCGGGCAGCCCGATCGCCTGCAGGATGGTCGGCGCCACGTCGATCACGTGGCCGAACTGCGGGCGGATCTCGCTGCGCGCCTTGATCCGCTTCGGCCAGCTCACCGCCATCCCGTTGCGCGTGCCGCCGAAGTCCGAGGGCACCTGCTTCATCCAGCCGAAGGGCGCGTTGAGCGCCACCGCCCAGCCGGCCGCCATGTGCGGGTAGGTCTCGGGGCCGCCCCACTTGTCGACCAGCTTCAGCATGTCCTCGACCTTCTCCTGCACCCCGTTGAAGTACGTGTACTCGTTGAACATGCCGTTCGCGCCGCCCTCGCCGCTCGTGCCGTTGTCGCCGGCGATGTAGAACACGAGCGTGTTGTCCGCCTCGCCGACCGCCTCGAACGCCTTGAGCATCCGGCCGATCTCGTGGTCGGTGAACTCGGCGAAGGCCGCGAAGACCTCCGCCTGCTTCGCGAAGAGGCGCTTCTCGTCCGGCGAGAGCTTGTCCCAGTCCCTGATCGCCTGCGGCTTGGGCGCGAGCTTCGTGCCGGGAGGCACGACGCCGAGCCGGATCTGGCGCGCCAGCGTCTCCTCGCGCAGGACGTCCCATCCCATGTCGAACCGCCCCTTCCAGCGCTCGATCCACGCCCTCGGCACGTGGTGCGGCGCGTGCGTCGCACCGGGAGCGAAGTAGACGAACGACGGCCTGCCCGGCGCCAGCGCCTTCTGGTACTTGATCCAGGCGACCGCCTTGTCGGTCATGTCGGTCATGAAGTGGTAGTTCGGGTCGCTCGGCAGCTCGACCTGCGTGACGCCGTCGTAGAGGAAAGGCGCCCACTGGTTCGTCTCGCCGCCGATGAAGCCGTAGAACTTGTCGAAGCCCTGCCGCGTGGGCCAGCGGTCGAAGGGGCCGGACACGCTCGCTTCCCACGAAGCTGTCTCGTGCCACTTGCCGAACGCCGCCGTCGCGTAGCCGTTGAGGCGCAGCATTTCCGCGAGCGGCGCCGTTGCATTGGGGATCTGGCCGGTGGCACCGGGCATGCCGGTCGCCAGCTCGGTGATGAAGCCCATGTTCACCGTGTGATGGTTGCGGCCGGACTTGAGCGCCGCGCGCGTGGGCGAGCACAGCGCGGTGGTGTGGAAGTTGTTGTAGCGCAATCCGTTCTGCGCGATCGCGTCGAGTGTGGGCATCGGCACCGGACCGCCGAACGCGGCGGGCACGCCGAAGCCGAGGTCGTCGATCAGCACGATGACGACGTTGGGCGAGCCCTTCGGCGCGGTGACCGCGAAGCTCGGCGGCGGTTTCACGTTGCGCACGTCGAGCTCGGTGTAGACGGGCCGTTTCGGCTCGGGGACGGGAAGCACGGTGCGGTCGAGCCGATCGGACGATTGTCCGGCCGCTGCGAGCGGCAGGATCGCGAGCGCAACGGACGCAAACAGGGCGTGGATGGGCTGCATCGGACGACTCCGGCGATGGGCTACGAAGCTCGGAAGACGGGCGCGGGGCGGGCTACGTCCGCCGTGGCGTGAACCAGATCGGCGAAGTGTAAGCGCGCTCCTGCAGCGTCATCCTCGTCTCCGGCAGAGGCTTGTTCCCGAAGCGCTTCGCATCGTACGCGGTCCAGCGCGGCGTCGGAATCTCCAGCACCCGCACGTAGTAGAACGCCGCCTGCTTCGCATCGAACTCGGGATCTCTCCACACGGCGACGAGCTCGGGTGCGCCGATCGTGTTCGTGTACGTCGCGTTCGCAACATCGACGGTGCTGCCCACCGGCGTGCGGCAGCGCCCGTCGGCGTCGATCTTGCGGCCACCCGATACGGCGACGTCGTAGACCCGCTCCTGCGTCCTGCCATCCGCGGTCGTCCAGCCCTTGACGACCTGGATGCGGTCGAGGTTGGCGCCGATCGGGTCCTTGAGGGCCGCGACGAGGAACGCGGGCGCCTTGCCGTTGGCAGAAGGCAGGTCGCCGCCCATCGGCACCCCCTTCGCGTAGCCGATGGAGGCCGGCATGCGGTTGCCGGCATCCGCGGGCACGAAGTCGTAGCCGCCGAAGAAGCGCACGACCATCCGCGAGCCCGTGGTCGCGTACGTCTCGCGGCGCTTCATCGCGTCGAAGATCGCCTCGCGCGTGTTCTCGGTGGCCCACACGGCCGCATACCCCGCCGCGCCGACCTCCCAGTCCATGATCCGCACACCGGTCGTCGCGTTGTTGATGAACGTGGCGGTCAGTCGCTCGGGGCTGGGCTCCTGCGGCGCCGTCTTGCCGAAGAAGTTGTCCTCCTCCATGGCCGTCAGGCCCGTGTGGGCGTCGCTGCTGCCGACCAGGCCGAACTTGAACGGGTTCGCGCCGAGCTTCGCCTCGAGCACCATGCCGTTGCGATACGCGGAGCGCGCGTACTCGAACTCGAGCATCTCCTTCGTCTTCGCCCCCGTCCCGTCGAGGTTGCCCTTGTCCCAGATCTCGAAGGCCGCGAACTCGTCGTTCGGCGAGAGGACGGGGTGCGCCTCGCCGGTGCCCTTGGTCTGCGTCACCTCGTAGAGTGGCTCCCAGCGCGCGCGCGTTTGCGCGTAGTCGCGGTCGACCGGCTTGCCGAACGACTCGACGATCGGGAACATGCGGCCGTTGGACAGGTTGCCGTTGTGCGCGATGGCAAGCACTTCGGTGCCGGTCTTCTGCTCGGCGGCCGCCATCCACTTCCAAAGCTCGGCGGGATTGTCGCTGCCGAGCGGCGGCTGCGTGGTGAACGGCTCGACCAGCGCGGCCTGCGCGCCGTTGCCGCGAAAGACGACGTTGCGGTGCAGGTTGTTGGCGCCGGTGTTCGACGTCCATTCGTAGCCGATGAACGCGGTGAAGCGCCCGGGATCGTTGTACGCCTCGGCGGCCTTGATCGTTTCCATCCAGGCGTTGCGATAGGACGTGGTCCCCGGCACCGGGAAGCCCTTGGGAAGCTGGCCTTTGCCGAAGCTGACGATGATGTCGATGGCTGCCTCGGCCCCCTTGCCGCCGCGGATCTCGTCGTACCACTTGCGGCCCTGCGTGGTCGCGAGCAGCTCCGGATCGCCGCCCATGAGCTGCGGAAAGAATCCCATCCCGTCGGAGTGATCGGCGACGACGAGGAAGTCGAGCGGGCGCGACAGCTTCACCGGCTGGCCGCTGTTGGAGACGACTTCCTCGCCGCGGGCGAAGCGGTAGGCGTCGCGCGGCGTCAGGCGCGCGCCGAACGCGCCGGCGTCCATCGAGAACCCGGTGTGAAGGTGCGTGTCGCCGAAGAACGGCCGCACCGGGTAGGTCCGGCCGGCGTAAGGGGAGTAGCCGGGCTTCGCCGCGTGGACCTTCGCCGCCTTGTCCTTGCTGAGTTCGCCCGCGTCGGACGCCCATCCGAGACCCGACGTGCCGACCAACCACGCGCCGGCCAGGGCCAGCCAGAACCAGCGACGCTTATTCATGGCACCTCCCCTATTCCCTTCAACACATGCTTCTCGTCACGGCTGCTGGACGACGTAGACCAGGTTGTTGCCCTGGAACGCCGCGCGGTAGTAGACGCTGCCGCATTGGTAGTACTCGACGCCACCCTTCGCGACACCAGCGCACCCCGCGGGCAGCGCAGTGACGATCGACCCGATCGCCGGCGATCCGGCCGCCTGCACCTGCTGCTGGGCCACGGCGGCCTGCTGCTTGGCCGTCGCAGCCTGCTGCTGCGCCACCGCCTGCTGCTGCGCGGCGGTTGCCGCCTGCTGCTGCGCGACGGCCGACTGCTGCGCGGCGGCGGCGGACGAAGCCGCGACCGCGGTCGTCGCCACGGCTGCCGTCGCTGCGGTGGCTTCGACCGCCACGACCCGCGCCGTGGTCCGGCGCGCGACTCCGGCGTACGACATGGGCGTCAGCGGCCGGCCCACGATCGCCGCCGCCTCGCGCCCCAGCGTCACGCCGAGGGAGGATTCGGGCGCGACATCGGCGAGCAGAAGGAAAGCGGCGGCAACGCCGAACAGCGTCGCCCGCGAGGTCGTGCGATAGTTCATCCTGGACTCCTTCGATTCGTCCCGCGGCGGCTAGCGGCCCCCGACGGGCAGGAACTCGATCTTCTTCGCGCCGGCGGGCGGCGAGAAGGCGAACGTCCGCGCGGTGAGCACGGGCTGGAGGTTCCAGCGCGTTGCCACGACCGAGAACTGCGGCGCGCTCGTCACGTCGCGCGAGGTGATCACGAGCTTGCGCGGGAGCGGCTGGCTGCCTTCCTGGATCCAGATCTCCAAGTCGACGTGCGGCGCACGGAACGCGAGGTGGTCGCAGCGCACGCCCTCGATCACGCCCTTGCCGACGACGAAGCCCTGCGTGACGTCGGTCATCAGGATGTCGTAGGCATTGCGGTAGACGAGGTCGCCCGCCGGCGTCACGAGGTCGAGCGTCGCGCGGGCATAGTCCAGCATCGCCTCGATCGTTCCGGGTGCCGCGACCGTTGCGTAGTGCTTCGTGTCCGCGTTCAGCAGCGTGAGCGTCTTGCCGTCGTAGTAGAACGACTGCGCCACGAGGTCGCCGGTGCGCTCGGCCCGCAGCTTGTCGGGCCGCCGCACGGTCAGGCGCGCGGTGTGGTCGAACTGGATCTTCTGTCCCGAGGCCAGCACGACCTCGAGCGTGTTGCGCGTGTCGGCCGAAAACGCCTGTTGCCGGGCGAGGAAGTCGGTCGACGCCTTGAGGAGCGCGGTAGCCTGCGGATCGATCCCCGCCGGCTGGGCGGTAGCTGCGAGGGGCGCCAGGGCGGCGAAACCCGCGAAGACCACGGCGAGGGCTGCGGCGGATCCGTCGCGGTGCGGGCGCGGCGAGTTGGAGGCGGGGGACAAAGCAGGGTCCTTTCGGCGCAATTCACGATACCCCCGCGGCGAGCGGCGGTGTGCGGACTCCGGAGACATGTGAAAATAGATCGATTGCAAATTGGTGTATTGACCTATCTGGACAGCGCCACGGCCGCCGCGCCGGGAGCGAGATCGATCAAGCGATGACCTACGGGCCGGATGTAGCGAGGTGCGACGCGACACTGGTCGACGACTACGACGGACAGCTCGTGGCGCCGGCCGCTGTCATCGCCGAAGTGCTGCCTGAATTCGGCGTCGATCCCGCCGAAGTGCTGGACGATGCCGGGTTGCCGCCCGGCGCCCTCGACGATCCGCGGGGACGGATTCCCTTCGCCTCGGTCGGTACGATCCTGGAAAGCTCCGTTCGCCGGACCGGCTGCGAGCACATCGGGCTGATCTGTGGCGAGCGGCTGGGACTCGCGAGAATGGGGGCGGTTGGCGAGCTGACCCGCCTCGCCGCCACGGTCGGCGACGCGCTCGCGACGTTGTCGCTCCACCATCACCTCAACACCTCAGGGGCCGTCGCGTTCGTCACCGTCGACGGCAATTCGGCGACTTTCGCCGCCGCAGTCTACCGCGGCGATGCGGCGGGCATGGCCGTGTTCGCCGACGCCGTGGGGCGGATGACGTTCAACGTCATGCGGGAGCTCACGCATCCCGCCTGGCGCCCGGACGAGGTCCTGCTCGCGCGCAGTCGGCCCCGATCGCTCGTCCCGTACCGGCGCGCGTTCCCCGCGCCGATTCGCTTCGACGCCGAGTACGTCGGCGTGCGCTTCTCCAGCGAAGTGCTGGCATGGCGCGTGCCGACGGCCGATCCGGTGCGCTTTGCCGCACTCGACGCGCACCTGGCCACGCTGGGGCACCACAGCCTCGTCAACGACCTGCGCCGGGCGCTGCGCCTCGAGCTCGTTCGGGGGCACGCCTCCGCCAGCCGGGTGAGCCAGATGCTCGCGATGCACCGGCGCACGCTGCACCGCCGGCTGGCCGACGCGGGCACGTCGTTCCAGACCGTGCTCGACGAGGTGCGCTTCGACGTCGCGCGCCACTACCTGACGGCGACCGACATGCCGCTCGCCGCGATCGCGGCCGCGCTGGGCTACTCGGAACTCTCCGCGTTCAACCGCGCGTTCCGTCGCTGGTCCGGCTCGTCGCCCGGACGATTGCGCGGCGAGCCCGCGAAGGCCGCGGAGACGCAGCGACCTGCCGCGTGAAGCGCGCGGCCGGGAGCGCAATACGACGACGTCGGCCGTACGGCGCTATCCTGTCAAGCATGGTGCCGCTCCCCGCACGGGCGACCGCAGCGCCCGCACCCGACCGCCGCCGGGTTCCGCCGCTGGTTGCCGTCACCCTTCTCGCCGCCGCGGCGGGCGCATCGGCGTGCGGACTCGAGGACCCGTCGTCGATCAGCTTCCGACGCGGAGCGCTGAACATTGCGTACCCGCAAGCGCTTCATGTCGGCACGGCGGTGTGGCAAGCGCAGGCGGCGGGGGTGGTGCCACCGGACGCACTGCTGCAGCGCGACGACCTCGCTCCGGAAGCACGCTCGACGCTGCGCCTGCTCAAGGCCAACGCCCTGATGAGCCAGCTGGCCGCGCGGCTCGGCGACGCCCCGGCGAGCGGCGCGGGGCCGCGGCTCGCCTTCGTACTGCTCGGGCCGGTGCTCTGGACCCGTTTCGTGCCCGAAACCGGGGCGCTGGCGACTCGCTTCCACGTGCCGGGCCCCGACCCCGGCGACGTCGTCGTCGTCACTGACACCTCGGTCGTCGAGGCGATCGTCGCCGGCGAGCTCACGTTCGCCGGCGCGCTGGAGGGCGACCTCGCCCGCCTGTACGGACCGACCGAGATCGTCGCGACCGCGCGGCAGTGGCTGGTGGGGCGGCACTAGTCCGGACGCGATGCTGAAATCGCTGCTGCGCGAACCGCTCGTGCACTTCCTGCTGCTCGGCGCAGCGCTGTTCGGAGCGGACGCCTGGCTGCGGCCCGCGACGCCCGCGGGCGCAACCGAGGTCGTGGTGAGCGAGGCGCGCATCCGCAGCCTCGCGCAGAACTTCCGCCGCACCTGGCAACGCGCGCCCACGGCGGAGGAACTGGACGGCCTCGTCGCGGCGCACGTGCGCGAGGAAATCCTGTACCGCGAGGCGCTGGCACTCGGCCTCGACCGCGACGACGCGATCATCCGCCGCCGGCTGCAGCAGAAGATGGAGTTCGTCGCCGACGAGGCCGCCGCGATGGCCAGGCCGACCGACGAGGAGCTCGAGAAGTACCTCGAGGCGCACGCCGAAGCCTTCCAAGTTGAGCCGCGCGCGACGTTTCGGCAGGTGTTCCTCGATCCGCGCAAGCGCGGCGACGCGCTCGCGACAGACGCGAGGCGCCTGGCCGACCTCCTCAACGGCACAGGATCAACATTGGATCCGGCCTCGCTTGGCGACGGCCTGACGTTGCTCGACGCGCGCTACGAGAACGCATCGCAGACCGACGTCGCGCGGCAGTTCGGGCGCGAGTTCGCCGAGGCCGTCGTCAAGCAGCCCGTCGGCCGCTGGGCGGGGCCCGTGACCTCCGGTTATGGCGCACACCTGGTGAAGGTCGAGTCGCTCACGCCGGGGCGGCTCCCCACGCTCAACGAGGCGCGGCCGCTGCTTGAGCGCGAGTGGATGGACGCGCGGAGGAAGGATCTCGCCAACGCGTACTACGAGAAGCTGCGCGCCAAGTACAAGGTGACGGTGGCGAATCCCGAGGCGACTCCGCGGTGACCTCTCCGGCCCGATTCGCGCTCGCGCTGGCGTTCACGCTGGTTGCGCTCGCGGGCGCGCCGTTGCGCGCCCACGAGCTGCAGCCGGGCTTTCTCGAGCTGCGCGAAGCCGCGCCGGCGCGCTTCGACGTGTTGTGGAAGCTGCCCTCGCTCGGCGAGGGCAGCGACGCGCGCATGCCGATGGTGCCCGTGTTCCCGGAGGTCTGCCGCCAACTGGGCGAGGCGCGGACCGCGCGCGTCGGCACGGCTTGGCTGTTCACCGCGAAGATCGAGTGCACGGGAGGCCTCGCCGGCCAGTCGATAGCCATCGAGGGGCTGGAGAGCTTCGCCACCGACGTGCTGGTGCGCGTGCAGCACGCCGACGGCGGGGTCGAGACGCACGTGCTGAAGCCGGTGTCGCCTTCCGTCACGTTGCGCAGCGCCGGCGACGTGCGCCGCGGCGCCGGCGCCTACCTCTACCTCGGCGTCGAGCACATCCTGCTCGGCGTCGACCACCTGCTGTTCGTGCTCGGGCTCCTGCTGATCGTGCGCGACCGCTGGATGCTGGTGAAGACGATCACGGCGTTCACCGTTGCGCACAGCATCACTATGGTGGTCGCGACGTTCGGCGTGGCGAAGGTCGCCGCCGCGCCGCTCAACGCAGCGATCGCGCTGTCGATCCTGTTCCTCGGCCCCGAGATCGTGCGCGCCTGGCGCGGCCAGACGAGCTTCACCATCCGCCATCCCTGGGTGGTCGCGTTCGCGTTCGGCCTGCTGCACGGCTTCGGCTTCGCGAGCGGGCTCGCGCAGCTCGGGCTGCCGAAGGACGAGATCCCGCTGGCGCTGCTGCTGTTCAACGTCGGCGTCGAGGCCGGCCAACTTGCCTTCGTGCTCGTCATGCTGCTGCTCGAGCGCGCGTTCCGACTGCTCGCGATCCATTGGCCGGCGTTCCTGCAGAGGTTGCCGGGTTACCTGGTCGGCACGCTGGGCGCGTACTGGACGATGCAGCGCGTCGCGATCCTGCTGCGAGGGCTGGCGTGAAGACGCCCCAGCTTGCCGCCGCGGTGACGTGCGCCGCCGCTGCCGCTGGGGCAGTGCTGGCCCTCGTGCCCATCGTTGCGCGGGCCCACGAGGAATCCGGCCGGGCCGCCGGCTTCGTCGCCGGCCTTGCCCATCCCGCGTCGGGAATGGACCACGTGCTGGCCATGATCGCCGTGGGCGTGTGGGGCGCGGTGCTCGGTCCTCCGGCGATCTGGGTGTTGCCGGTCGCCTTTCCTTTGGTGATGGCGGCCGGCGGTTTGCTGGGGCTCCTCGGCCTGCCGGTGCCGGGCGTCGAGACAGGCATCGCCGTCTCAACGATCGTGCTCGGCGCGATGGTGCTCGCGGAGATCCGCCCGCCGCTGTGGCTTGCCGCAGGCATCGTCGCGTTCTTCGCGATCTTCCACGGCCACGCCCATGGCCGGGAGCTGCCGCCAGGCGCGAGCGCTCTGCTCTACAGCCTCGGCTTCGTGTGCGCCACCGGGCTGCTGCACGCGGCCGGCATCCTGCTCGGCGTTGCGCATCGCTGGCCCACGGGGCGCCGCGCGCTGCGCGCCGCAGGCGGCGTCATCGTGCTTGCCGGGCTCTTCTTCCTGTGGCGGGCGCTCGAGTGAGGACGTTCGCACGCCTCGCCGCGAGTGCGGCGCTCGCGATCTTCGCTGCGCCGGCACGGGCGCATCTGGTGGAGACGGGCTTCGGCGCCTTCTACGATGGCCTCGCGCACGTCCTCGTCACGCCGGCGGACCTGCTCGTCGTCGTCGCACTCGCGCTACTGGCCGGGCAGCGCGGCAGCCGCGCGGCTCGTCTGGCGCTCTTCGCGCTGCCGCTGGCGTGGCTGGCCGGCGGCAGTGCCGGGGCGCGCTGGCCGGGGGTCACCGTATGGCCACTGTGGACGACGCTCACCTTCACGTTCGCGGGCGCGCTCGTCGCGGTGAACGCGAAGCTGCGCGACGCCGGCGTGGCGATTCTTGCGGTCGTCGTGGGCGCGCTGCACGGACTGGTTGCCGGCGCGACGATGGTGCCCGGCGGCGCGGCGCCGCTCGCGCTCGCCGGCACGGTCACCGCGGTGTTCTGCGCGACGGCGATCCTCGGCGCCGAGTCGAGCGCGCTGCCGGCCGGCTGGCCGCGCATCGCGGTGCGCGTGGCGGGCAGCTGGATCGCCGCCTCGGGCCTGCTGATGCTGGGCTGGCTTGCGCGCGCGTAGACCGGCGAGCCGACGTTCGTCCTCCCGGCGACCGATACGCCAAGCCGGTTGCCGCGCCACGGGCGCGGAATGCTGCTTCAGCTCCTCGGCGGCACCGCCTTCTGCCAGCTGGCGTCCGGATCGTAGGTCTTGATGCCCGCCGCCACCGCCGCGGTGTTCGGTCCGAGGTCCTTCTCGTGCACGACGCCGTCCTGGTTGACGATGAACGTCATCACGCCGGTGTCGTTGTACTTCGCCGGCGTCGCGATCAGCGCGAAGCCCTCGGTCATGCGGCCGTTGCGCACGTAGCTCTTCGCCCCCCCGGGCGCGTTCTTCCCCTGCGCGGTGAGGATGCGGTACGTGTAGCCGTGATAAGGCATGTTCGGCTTCGCTTCGGCGAACTGCGGTCCGAGCGGCGATTCCGGCTCGCCGGGCAGCGACGCCCAGTACAGCCCGTCGCGCCTGCCCGGCGTGGACACACCGCGCATGGCGTAAGACTTCACGCCGTCGCCGTCCCAGTCGGCCATCCCGTACTCGCGCTGCGCGTCGACGTAGGCGAGCGCAACCTGCATCGCCGCGAGCTCGTTGCGGCCGATGCGGCGCACGCGCATCTCCTCCGCGCCGGCGCGCACGTCGAACCGCCAGCCGGCGGCCGAGCGCACGAGTGGGATCGGCATCGTCCAGCCGCGCGTGCCGATCTCGACCATCGCCCGATCGTCTCCCTGCGCGACGATGCGGTTGCCGCGCGCCCACGCGGCGAGGAAGTCGGTGCGGTCCTCGGCGGAGGTGTCGTCCATCGGGATCAGGCGCCGGTAATCGGCACCCAGCACCGTCTTGACCTGGTCGGGATCGTGCCGCGCGATGCCGTCGATCAGCGCGTTCGCGGCTTCCTGCGGCGAGGCGAAAGCCTTTTGCGCGCGCGCGGCAGGCGTCGTCGCCAGCAGTCCCGCGACCAGCACTGTTCCCAGCGCCGCGGCGATCCGGCGGCGCGTCGTCGTGTTCGTCGTCATCTCTGCACGCCCCCCGTTACCGTCCGCGTCCGCCGCCGCCGCCGCGCCCGCCGCCGCCGCCGCGCGCGCCGCCGCCGCCGCCGCCGGCACGTGCTCCTCCTCCGCCGCCGCCGCCGGAGGTCCGCTGCGCCGACGCGCGGCTCGACGCGCCACGCGCCTGCTGCGCACGCGCCTGCGAGCTGTCGGCGCCGCGCATCGCGTTGTCGCGGGACGCCGACTGCGCGCGCTGCTGGGCCGCGCTGCGGTCGATGCCCTGCGCGCGCTGCTGTGCCTGCGCGCGATCGACCTGGCTGCGGTCGACGCTCTGCGCGCGCTCGCGCGCGCTGCCGGACCCCGGATCGATGCCGCGCTGCTGCATCGCCTGCTGCGCCTGCGCGCGGCTCGCGTCGCGGCTCGCGCCGCCTTCCTTGCCGCGGTACTGCTGGCGGCTGCTCGTCGCGGCCTTGTTCTGCAGGTTCTGGCGCTGCGCCTCGCCGCCGCGGTAGCCCGACTGGCGGTTCGCGGTATTGTGGCTCCAGTTCGAGCGGTTGCCGCCGCCCTCGATACGCTTGTTGACGTTGATGTTGTTGTAGCGGTTGACGTCGATGTTGACGTCGCCGCGGCCCCAGTTGGCGCCGCCCCACAGCGCGTTGCCGATGGCGAACCCCGCGCCCCATGCGATGCCTCGCGCCACCGCACCCCCGACCGGGGACCACCAGTAGCCGGGCGGCGGCGGGTAGTAGTAGGGCGGGTACGACGGGTACCACCACGGCCCGTACACGACCGTCGGGTTGTATTGCGGAACGTAGACCACCTGCGGCGACGCCGGCTCGATGACGATCGTCTGCGTGACCGGCGGCGCCTGCGAGACGGTGGTCGTCGTGGTCGCCCCCGCCGGCGGCGTGGGCTCGGTCGACACCTTGATCTGCTCGTTCGACTGCAGGTTGCCCGCCTTCTGCGCGGCGGCCCGAAGGCGCTGCGCCGACAGCATCACGTCCTCGGGCTGGGCCAGGAACGCGTCGCCCAGGTTCTTCACGTAGTCGGGCTTCTCGCCGAGGGTGATCAGCACCTCCGGAAACGCGACGAGCGAGGCCACCGACGGATCCCAGTCCTTGCTCTCGACCATCTTCACCGCTTCGTCGCCCTTGGCCTCCTTGTTCGCCTTCGACCAGGCGACCGCCTCCTGGAACTGCTCCGGATACGTCGAGGCCATCAGCACCTGCGAGAGCAGCGCGTCCGGATACAGCGCGATCTGCGCGAGCATCTGGTCGAGCTGCTCGTTGGAGAACTGCTTGTCCGCGCCCTGCGCGACCGCCGCCAGCGGCAGCGCGAAGAGGAAGGCCGCGGCGAGCCGCCGCAGCGATGCGAGCCAGGGAATGTGCACGACCACCTCTCGATAGGAAAGTGCGACCCGTCCGGCGCAGGGCACGACCGAAGCCGGCAACGCCCCCTGCCGTACGGCGGGCGGCACGTCCGGGGACGGCATCGCAGCGCGTAGTGTAGCCCTGCCCCGGGCCCGGGCCCCATCGCGGAAGCCAGCGTTGCCGATGCCATGTGCCGGAGCCATTGCCCGCCGACCGCGGCACGCAGGTCGGTCACCAGTCCGCCGGCGTCCGACAGCGCGCACAGGCGGCGCCCCTCGCGCGGAGGCTACCTGCGCGGCGCATGGACGACGCGCCAGTCGTGCTTCATGCTGACCACGAGCCAGCCGCGCCTTTCCGCCTCGTCGAGGCCGCGTGCTAGCCGGCCGACGTGGGCGTCGCGGTCGTACGCGAACTCCCGCGCGGCGTCGTCGTGGTGGACGATCGCGCCCAGCCGCAGCCCGGGTCCGGACGTGACGTACTCGAGCATCTCGAAGTCGCCGTCGGAGTTGCCGAATGCCGCGATCGGCGTGCGCCCGATGAACTTGTGGATGCCCACCGGCTTGCCCGCCTTGTCGTCGATGAAGTCGATTTCCGGCAGGCGCACGATGACCGGCTTGCCGTCGCGGACCTCGTACTTCGTCCTGACGCTCGACCCGATGACCTGCTCCGGCGGGACGCCGTAGAGCTGCTGCGAGAGAACGCGCAGGAGCTCCACGCCTCCGCCCGAAACGATGTACGTCTTGAAGCCGTTGGCGCGGAGGTGGTCGAGCAGCTCGCGCATCGGCGCGTAGCTGAGCTCGACGTAGCGACGCCCAAGCGTCGGGTGCCGCGCCGTCTTCGCCCAGTCGCGCACGATCGCCGCGAATTCGTCGGCCGTGTTGCCGGCGTGGGTCGCCAGCACCAGCTCCACCAGCCCCTTCTCGCCCGAGGCCGCGAGCGCCTTCGCGTCGCCTTCGAGCGCCGCCTTGAACGGCTGCAGCGTCGTCCACTCCGGGTGCGACGGCGCAAGCGCCTTCACCCGATCCAGCGCGAAGGCGAGCTGCACGTACATCGGCTGCTCGCCCCACAGCGTGCCGTCGTTGTCGAACACCGCGATGCGCTCGGCCGGCGGGACGTAGTCCTTGCTGCGCTTGTCCGTGACGGCCTTGACGAAGCCGACGATGCGCGCCTTGGCCGGCCCGGCGTTCCACGAGGGCAACGGGTCGGCCGCGCACGCGGGGGCGGCGCCGGCGATGGCGAGCCAGGCGATGAGGATCGGAAGGAACGAGCGCGTCGTCGTGCAGGTCATGGGAGCGTGGATCCCGGGCGGAAGAGCGCCAAGCCGCTCCGTCGAACGGCGCAGCCCCGTGGCCGGCGCCGGGCACCACGTCCGGCGCGGCGGATCACTGCTGGACGCGCGTCACCGCTTCCATCACCCGGTCGAGGTTGAAGCTGCCCGGCTTCTGGCGCGGCGGGAACTCGCGGAAGCTCTGCAGCCACTGCCCGACGTAGGCCCCGGCCGGCGCGATCGCGAACATGCGGTCCATGTACCAGCGCTGGTAGCCCATCGCGTTCTCCTCCTCCGCGCGCTCGAACGGGTCCATGCGCAGGTTGGTGAGCAGCGGCGCGCGCAGCGGGACGAACGGTTCCTGCCACACGCGCAGCCCCTTCGCCTTCTGCTCGAGGAACGTCACCTTCCAGTTGTCGTAGCGCAGCGCGGCGACGCTGCCGTCGTCGGTCCAGTAGATGAACTCGCGGCGCGGCCACTCCTTCGTCTCGCCGCGCAGCGCCGGGCCGAGGTCGTACCCGTCGAGGTGCACCTTGTAGGTCGTGCCGCCGATGCTGCGGCCCTTCAGCAGGTCCTGCTTGGCGGTCCTGTCGCCGGCTGCGGCGAGCAGCGTGGGCAGCATGTCCTCGTGCGCGCCGATGTCGTTGACCACCGTGCCGGGCTTGATCACGCCGGGCCAGCGGATCATCGCCGGCACCCGGTATCCGCCCTCCCAGTTGGTGTTCTTCTCGCCGCGGAACATCGTCGTGCCGCCGTCCGGCCAGGTGAAGGTCTCCGCGCCGTTGTCCGTCGAGTACATGACGACCGTGTTCTGGTCGAGTCCCAGCTCCTTCAGCTTCGCCAGCACCTGCCCGACGTGCCCGTCGTGCTCGACCATGCCATCCGCGTAGATGCCGAGCCCGGTCTTACCTTCGGAGGCCGGCTTGAGGTGGGTGAAGACGTGCATGCGGGTGGAGTTCCACCACATGAAGAACGGCTTGTTCGCGGCCTTGGCGCGCTGCATGAAGTCGAGCGCCTTGGCCGTGACCTCGTCGTCGATCGTCTCCATGCGCTTGCGCGTCAGCGGCCCGGTGTCGGTGATCCTGCCGTCGGCGAAGCTGTGGATCACGCCGCGCGGGCCGAACTTCTTCTTGAACTCGGGATTCTTCGGATAGTCCGGGTTCTCCGGCTCCTCCTCGGCGTTGAGGTGGTACAGGTTGCCGAAGAACTCGTCGAAGCCGTGGACCGTCGGCAGCATCTCGTCGCGGTCGCCGAGGTGGTTCTTGCCGAACTGCCCGGTCATGTAGCCCTGCGCGCGCAGCAGCGTCGCGATCGTCGGGTCCTCCTTCCTCATGCCCTCCGGCGTGCCGGGCAGGCCCACCTTGGTGAGCCCCGTGCGGATCGGCGACTGGCCGGTGACGAAGGCGGCGCGGCCGGCCGTGCAGCTTTGCTGTCCATACCAGTCGGTGAACAGCGCGCCCTCGTTGGCGATGCTGTCGATGTTCGGCGTCCTGTACCCCATCATGCCGCGGTTGTACGCGCTGATGTTGAACTGGCCGATGTCGTCGCCCCAGATCACGAGGATGTTCGGCTTGGATTGCGCCAGCGCCGACCCGGCGATCCCCAGCGCGACAGCAGCCGTGGCGAAGCTGCGGGCCAGCGCGCGGATATGGACTCGAATCATTCCCTTGATCTCCCTCGATGAGCATGCACGGGGCGCGCTCGAGGCTCGCCCCGGCGCGCATTCTGGCGGCCGGCCCGCGTCCGCGTCCAGTTCGTTCCGATCATGCCTTTGATAACATCCGCGCATGGACTTCGACCTGCGGCTGCTGCGGCACGCGCGAGCGCTCGCGGAGGAGGGCAGCTTCGCCCGCGCCGCCCGCACGCTTCATCTCACGCAGCCGGCCCTGTCGCGCAGCATCCAGGAGCTCGAGCGGCGGACCGGCATGAAGCTGTTCGACCGGTTGCAGGCGGGCGTGGAGCCCACCGACCTCGGCCGTGGCTTCCTCGAGCAGGCCCGCGAGCTGCTCGCGCACGCGGAGGCGCTGGACCGCGAGGTCGCGACGATGCGGGGCACCGGCAGCGGCCGCCTCGTCGTCGGCTCGGGGACCTTTCCGTCGTCGATCTTCATGGCGCCCGCCGTCGCGGCGTTCCTGCGCAAGCATCCCGCCGTGCGGCTCCGCCTGGTCAACGACAACTGGGCCGCGCTCGTCGCGTCCCTGCGCCGGCGCGAGCTCGACTTCGTCGTGGCGGCCCCGCCCGCCGCCGACGAGAGCGCCGACCTCGACGCGCGGTTGCTGTCGCGCGTGCAGGGCCGCTTTCTCGTCCGCGCGGGGCATCCGCTGCTCCAGCGCAGCAGCGTGACGCTCACGGACGTCGCCAACGCTGCGCTGCTGTCGACCAGCCGCATTCCGGCCGCCCTGGTGCAGCCGATCGTCGGCGCACGGACGGATCGCAACCCGGGCCGACCGGTGCCCGACGTCGCCAGCGAATCGCCGGAAATGATGCGGCAGATCGCGGCAGCCACCGACCACATCGTCCTGTCCAGCCTGTCGGCCAACGCCCCCGCCGTGGAGCGCGGGGAGCTCGTGCCCCTGCCGCTCGTCGACGCGCGGATCGGCATCGCGTTCGCGATCCTGAAGCTCAAGGCGCGGACGCTGTCGCCGCTCGCGGACGACCTGATCCGCGAGGTGGTGGCCGCCGACGTCGCGGCGGCCGCGCTCGATCGGCGACTGGCCTCGCTCGTCGCGGACAGGGGTCGCGCCCCCACGGCGCCCTCGAAGCGGCGACGTCCCGCAACTTCGGCGGCGGCCGCATGACGACGTCCAGCTAGCCTGGAGGGCCGGTCGGCGCGGCTTCCGGCGACCGTTCTGCCCAGCGATCCCGCACCCGATGGACGACCGGCAGCTCCTCCGCTACAGCCGCCACCTGCTGCTCGACGAGCTGGGCCCCGATGCGCAGGCGCGCTTCGCGAGCGCGCACGCGCTGATCGTGGGCGCGGGCGGGCTCGGCAACCCTGCCGCGCAGTTCCTCGCCAGCGCGGGCGTCGGGACGATCACGCTGGTCGACGCCGACGAGGTCGACCTCACGAACCTGCAGCGGCAGATCCTGTTCGCGATGGCCGACGTCGGCGCGCCGAAGGTCGACGCGGCCGCGCGGCGCATGGGTGCGGTCAACCCCGAGGTGCGCATCGTGCCGCTGCGCGAGCGCGTCGGCGAGCCGCGACTGCGCGAGCTGGCCGCCGCCGCCGACGTCGTCCTCGACTGCACCGACAACTTCGCGACGCGCCACGCGATCAACCGCGCGTGCGTGCAGGCGCGCCGGCCGCTGGTCTCGGGGGCGGCGATCCGCTTCGACGGCCAGCTCGCGGTGTTCGACACGCGCGAACCGTCGGCACCGTGCTACCACTGCCTGTTCGGCGAAGGCGACGACCTCGAGGAGACGCGCTGCGCGACGATGGGCGTGTTCGCGCCGCTGGTGGGCATCGTCGGCGCGGTGCAGGCGGCCGAGGCGCTGAAGCTCGTCGCCGGCGTCGGCCGTTCGCTCGCGGGTCGCCTGCTGCTGCTCGACGCGCTGGCGATGGAGTGGCGCGAGCTGCGCGTGCCGCGCGATCCCGCGTGCCCCGTCTGCGCGCAGCGCCCGGGGGAGGGCCCGTGAAGGCGCTGCGCGCCGCCGCCGCGCGCTGGCCCGCACTGCTCGCGCTCGTCGCTTTCGTCGCGCTCGTCGCGCAAGCGCAGCCGGCGCCCGAGCCCGGGCTGCCCGCGAGCGACTGGACCGAGATCCGACGCGTGGTCGGCGCGCAGCGCGCAGCGCTCGTCGACGGAAACGCGGCGGCGGCCTACGCGTTCGCCGCCCCCGGCATCCGCGCGCGCTTCCCGACCCCCGCGGCGTTCATGGCCATGGTGCGCGAAAGCTACACGGCGCTCGTCGACGCGCGGTATGCCGAGCTGCTGGACGGCGCCGTGATCGGCGGCGACGTGATCCAGCCGCTGCGGCTGGTGATGCCCGACGGGACCGTGTTCGTGGCGCTCTACACGATGCAGCGCCAGCGCGACGGCGCGTGGCGCATCGCCGGCTGCCTGGTCGCCCCCTCGACCGTCCGGTCGGCGTGAACGAGCGCAAGCCGCTGCGTCAGCGCAGCGCGTCGGCGAGCGCCGCGCACGCCGCGGCTTCGCCCGAGCGCGCCTTCTCGGTGACGAAGCGCTCGGCGGCGCCGGCGGCGCGGGCCTGCGCGGTGGCGCCGCCCGCGGCGAGCGTCGCGAGCGCGGCCTGCGCCTCGCGGCAGCGCTCCTGCGCGGCGACGATGTCGCGGGCCGCCGCCTGCGCGACCGCGCGTCCCGAATCGGTCGCGGCGACCGCCTGCGCGACCTGCGCGCCCGCGCGCCGGTCGACGAGGAGCGGCGCCCGCTCCGCCATCAGCCCGCCGAGGCGCAGGCACGCCGCGGCGATCCGCGGGTCGGCGCCGCGCGTCGTCGGCGCGCACACCGCCTCCAGCGCCGACAGCGTGCCGTTGCCGGCGGGCACCGCCATCGCGTAGAGCGCCGCGGCGGTGCGCTCGGCGGGACCGGCCACGCCGGAGAGCACCGACCACCAGACCGCGCCGGCGCGCTGCGCGTAGTCGTCGAAGCGCGGCGAGCGCGCGGCGCGCTCGAGGTTGTCGACGAGCGCGGACGTCGCGTTGCGCCGGCGCGCGCGTTCCGCCTGCAGCAGCCACGGCACGGCGTTGTCGGCATCGCGCGAGGTGAAGTAGCCGACCGCGTCGCGCTCCGCGCACTCGGGCGGCGCGGGCGAGGCGGGCCGCATGCACGTGTCGGCGAGGATCGCCATGTACAGGGGTTCCTTCGGCGCGCGCGCCAGCGCGGCCGCGTAGTCGCGCGCCTGCCCGCCGAGGTCGAAGCCGGACAGGCGGCCGGACACGTAGCGGCTGGCCGCGTCGTCGGCGCCGACCACCTTCTGCGCGACCGCCTCCTCGAGCCGCGCGAAGGCGCCTGCGAACGGCGAGGCCTGCGGTGGATCGTCGCCCGCGCGCGCCTGGGCGAGCGCGGGAAGCGGCGCAGCCAGCAGCGATGCGGTCAGCAGGAACGTGCGGAGGAACGGCATGCGGGATCGGGGCGCACGCGAAGCGTGCGGCCGGGGGGTCGATCGCGCTATGGTACCGCGCCACGCGCGGCGCCCGTCGGCCGCGCGCCGCGCCGCCGATCAGGCGAAGAGGAACTTACGCGCGAGCTCCCAGCCGTCCTGCGGCAGCCGCTTGAAGCCGGACTTCGCGAACAGCTGCCAGCGCCCCATGACGAACGCGAACAGCACGGCGGCGTCGGCGTTCGCGTCGCCGTGCCAGCCGTTGGCCATCTGCGCGACGCGGATCGACTGGCGCAGGCTCGCCTCCAGCTTCTCGTAGAGCTGGTTCATCCGCGCCTGCAGCCGCTCGTCCTCGTTCACCAGCGCGTCGCCGATCAGCACGCGGGTCATGCCGGGATTGCGCTCGGCGAAGCCCAGCAGCATCGCGACGATCTGCTCGGCCTGCGCGGCGCCGTCCGCCGTGTCGGCCTGGATCTTGTTGACCAGCGAGAAGACCGTGTTCTCGATGAACTCGATCAGGCCCTCGAACATCTGGGCCTTGCTCGCGAAGTGGCGGTAGAGCGCCGCCTCGGAGACGTCGAGGCGCGCGGCCAGCGCCGCGGTCGTGATCTTCTCGCCGCGCGGGTTCTCGAGCATCGACGCGAGCGTCTGCAGGATCTGCACCCGCCGCTCGCCTGGCCTCGCCCCCATCGCGGCGTCCCCCTCGCCCCCACGGCCCCGGCGGCGTCAGCCGCGCGCGGGCACCGCGTCGGCACGGATCATCGTGCCGACCCCCTGGTTCGTCAGCACCTCGAGCAGCAGCGCGTGCTCGACGCGGCCGTCGATGACGTGCGAGCTCGACACGCCGTTCTTCACGGCGTCGAGCGCCGAGCCGATCTTCGGCAGCATCCCGCCGTGGATCGTGCCGTCCGCGAACAGCGCGTCGATCTCGCTCGCGGTCAGGCCGGTCAGCAGGTTGCCGTCGCGGTCGAGCACGCCGGACGTGTTGGTCATCAGCACGAGCTTCTCGGCGCGCAGCGTCTCCGCGAGCTTGCCCGCCACGAGATCGGCGTTGATGTTGTAGGCCTCGCCGTCGATGCCGACGCCGATCGGCGCGACGACCGGGATGAAGTCGCGCGAGTCGAGCAGCTGGATGATCTCGGCGTCGATGCGCTCGATCTCGCCCACGAAGCCGATGTCGACGTCCTCGCCGGCGTCGGAGCGCAGGAGCATCTTGCGCGCCTGGATGAACTTGCCGTCCTGACCGGTCAGGCCGACGGCCTTGCCGCCGTGCTGGTTGATGAGGCCGACGATCTCCTGGTTGAGCTCGCCCAGCACCATCTCGACGACGTTCATCACCTTCTCGTCGGTGACGCGCATCCCCTGGCGGAACTCGCTGGCGATGCCCATCTTCTTCAGCAGGTCGCCGATCTGCGGGCCGCCGCCGTGCACGACGACGGGATTCATGCCGACCAGCTTCAGCATCACGACGTCGCGCGCGAAGCCGGCCTTGAGGGGCGGCTCGGTCATCGCGTTGCCGCCGTACTTGACCACGATCACCTTGTCGTGGAAGCGCTGGATGTAGGGCAGCGCCTCCGCGAGGATGTGGGCCTTGACGGCGGGACTGACTGCGTCGGGGTTCATCGCGGGCGCCGGCAGCGCAAGTCGCACGAGCGGCCGATTGTACCCGAAGGCGCCGCGCCGCACGGGGCGCGCCCGTCGGGCGCAGTGAGCGCTGACGGCGGTGGCCGGGGCCGCGCTCGGCGGCGCGCGAAGTTTGCTATCGTTGCGCCATGCCGCCCGCGCCGTCCGACCCGGTGCCGCTCGCGCAGGTCTCGCGCGTGCTCGTCACCAAGTTGCGGCACCACGGCGACGTGCTGCTCGCCTCGCCGGTCCTGTCCGTGCTCAAGCGCGCGGCGCCCGCGGCGGAGATCGACGCGCTCGTCTACCGCGAGACCGCGCCGCTGCTCGAGCGGCATCCGGCGCTGTCGCGCCTCTTCACGATCGACCGCGGCCTGAGGACCGCGGGCGCGCTCGCGCGGCTGCGCGCCGAGATCGCGCTGCTGCGCGCGCTGCGCGCGCGCGGCCACGACCTGCTCGTGCATCTCACCGAGCACCCGCGCGGCCTCGTGCTCGCGCTGCTCGCGCGGCCGCGCTACGCCGTCACGCGCGTCGCGGCGAAGCACCGCTGGGCGTGGCGCCTCGGCTTCACGCACTTCTATCCGTGGCCGAAGGGCACGTCGCGGCACACGGTGGAGACCAACCTCGATGCGCTGCGCCGCATCGGGATCGTCCCGCGGGACGAGGACAAGCGGCTGATCGTCGTGCCGTCGGCGGCCGACGAGGCCCGCGTCGAGGCCGAGCTCGCGCGCCGCGGCCTCGCGCACGGCGGCTTCGCGCAGATGCACCCGGGCTCGCGCTGGCTCTTCAAGGCGTGGGAGAGCGACCGCATGGCCGAGGTCGCGCACGTGCTCGCCGGACGCGGCCTGCCGGTGGTGCTGACCGGCGCGCCGGACGCGCGCGAGCGCGCCATCGTCGACGACGTGCTCGCGGCGCTTCCGGCGGCGTCGCGCCCCGCGGTGCACGACCTCGTCGGGACGCTCTCGCTGCCCGAGCTGGCCGCGCTCGCGGCGCGCGCACGCGTCTTCGTCGGCGTGGACTCGGCGCCGATGCACGTCGCCGCCGCGGCCGGCACGCCGGTCGTCGCGCTGTTCGGGCCTTCCGACGAGCGCGAGTGGGGCCCGTGGAAGGTGGCGCACCGCGTCGTCGCGTCGACGGAGCACCCGTGCCGGCCGTGCCGCAACGACGGCTGCGGCGGCGGCAAGCGCTCCGAGTGCCTCGCGACGCTGCCGGCCGCGCGCGTGCTCGCGGCGATCGACGACGTGCTCGCGCCGCGAACGCCATGACGATGCGGCTGGCGATCATCCGGCAGCGCTACACGCCGTTCGGCGGCGCCGAGCGCTTCGTCGAGAACGCGCTCGAGGCGCTGCTGGAGCGCAACGTCGCGATCACGCTGTACACCCGCGAGTGGCCGCGGACGCGGCTGCAGCTGATCGAGCCGCACATCGTCGACCCGTTCTACGTCGGGCGCCTGTGGCGCGACCTCGGCTTCGCGCGCGCGGTCACGCGCGAGGTCGGCCGCGCGCGGTTCGACCTCGTGCAGTCGCACGAGCGCGTCCTCTGCTGCGACGTCTACCGCGCCGGCGACGGCGTGCACGCCGTCTGGCTGGAGGAGCGGCTGCGCGGCGCGCCGGCGTGGAAGCGCGCCGCCGTCCACGCGAATCCGTGGCACCGGCACGTGCTGGCCACCGAGCGCGCGCTCTTCGCGAGCCCGTGGCTGCAGGCGGTGATCTGCAACTCGCGCATGGTGCGCGACGAGATCCGCGAGCGCTTCGGCGTCCCCGAGGCGAAGCTGCGCGTCGTCTACAACGCCGTCGACGCCGAGGCGTTCAGCCCGGCGCTGCGGGAGGAACGCGCCGCGGTGCGCGAGCACCACGGCATCGCGGCCGACGCGACGGTGTTCCTGCTCGTCGGCTCGGGGTACGAGCGCAAGGGCGTGGCCACGGCCGTCGAGGCCGTCGCCGCGCTGCCGCCGCCGGCGCACCTGCTCGTCGTGGGCCGCGAGCGCAACGTCGAGCGCTACCGCCGCGCCGCGGCCCGGCTCGGCGCCGCGGCGCGGGTCACGTTCGCCGGCCCGCAGACGGATCCGAAGCCGTACTTCGGCGCGGCCGACGCGTTCGTGCTGCCGTCGGTCTACGACCCCTTCCCCAACGCCGCGCTGGAGGCGATGGCGTGCGGCCTTCCGGTCGTGACGAGCACGAAGTCGGGCGCGGCCGAACTGGTCGTGCCGCACGATGCGGGCTTCGTCTGCGCCGCCGGCGACGCGGCGGCGCTGGGCGACGCGATGCGCCGGCTGCTCGACCCCGCGGCGCGCGAGCGCCTGGGCGGCAACGCGCGCGCCGCCGTGCTGCCGATGACGCCGGCGGCGATGACGCTCGAGATGGTGCTGCTCTACAAGGAGCTGCTCGAGTCCAGCGCGCGCCTGCAGCGCCTGGACAGCGAGCGCAAGCGGGCGGCGCGCCGCCAGGCGTGGACGGAGCAGGCGGGCGCCGCGGCGGGCGGCGCAGCCGCGACGGAGGCCGCCGGCCGGGCCGACGACCCGCCGGCGCCGCACGCCGCCGGCGCCGCCCCCGCCGTCCCCGGCGACGACGGCCCCTCCGACGCTGTCGCATCCAAAGGCGCGGAAGCGTCCCGCCCGCCGCCCGCGTAACGGCCCGCCGCGGCCCATCGTTTATACTGGCGCCGCCCGCACGACGCACGTCGCGGCCCCACGCGACCGAGGCGTCGACGCCGGCGCCTGCGTCCGACCGCCCACGATGGCCGCAGGCCTCCACCTCTACCACCGCCTGCTCCGCTACGTCCGCCCCTACTGGTGGGCGTTCGCGATCGCGTTCGTCGGCATGGTCGTCGTCGCCGCCGGCGACCTCGTGATGGCGTGGCTCGTCATCCCCATCATCCGCAACTTCCAGAACCCGGACTCGGAGATGACGCGCTACCTGCCGCTGGCGGTGGTCGCCGTCTTCGTCTTCCGCGGCATCGGGTCCTACATCTCCGAGTACGGGATGGCCTGGACCGGCCACCGCGTCGTGTTCGACCTGCGCCGGGAGCTGATCGACAAGCTGCTGCGGCTGCCGACGAGCTACTACGACCAGCACGCGGCCGGCGTCGTGCAGTCGAAGGTCACGTTCGACGCGCACCAGCTCGCCAGCGCGGCGTCGGGAACGATCACCGTCGCGATCCGCAGCACGCTCGCGATCGCCGCGAGCTTCGGGTGGATGCTGTGGCTCAACTGGCAGCTCACACTGTTCACGCTGGTCGTGCTGCCGATCGTCGGCGTGGTGATCCGCTACTTCAGCCGGCGGCTGCGCCGACTCGCGCGCGACATCCAGTCGCGCACCGGGTCGCTCACGCACGTGCTGGAGGAACTGATCGGCGGCCACCGCGTCGTGCGCGTGTTCGGCGGCGAGCGCTACGAGCGCGAGCGGGCGGTCGCGGCGGCGAACAAGCTGCGCAACTCGATGAGCAAGCAGTCGTCGGCGGGCGCGGCGAGCTCGCCGATCACGCAGATCCTCGCGGCGCTCGCGGTCGGCTTCATCGTGTGGGCCGCGCTCGCGCAGAGCGAGGCGGGGGCGCTCGACTTCGCGACCTTCGCCTCGTACACGGTGGCGCTGGTCACGCTGCTCGAGCGTCTCAAGTCGCTGTCGGGCATCAACGCGCAGATCCAGCGCGGGATCGCCGCCGCGGAGAGCCTGTTCGCGCTTCTCGACCGCGAGGAGGAGCCCGACGACGGCACGGTCGAGATGCCGCGCGCGCGCGGCGAGCTCCGCTTCGAGCGCGTGTCGCTGCGCTACCCCGGCAGCGAGCGCGAGGCGCTCGCCGACGTCACGCTGCACGTGGCGCCCGGCGAGACGGTGGCGCTCGTCGGCCCGTCGGGCAGCGGCAAGACCTCGCTGGTCTCGCTGCTGCCTCGCTTCTACGAGCCGTCGGCAGGCCGACTGTTCGTCGACGGTCACGACGTCACCACGCTCACGCGCGCGAGCCTGCGCGCGCAGATCGCGCTGGTCTCGCAGGACGTGCTGCTGTTCGACGACACGGTCGCGGCCAACATCGCCTACGGCGCGATGGCCGGCGCATCGCGCGAGGCGATCGAGCGCGCCGCCGAGGCGGCGCACGCGCTCCCGTTCGTCCGCGAGCTGCAGGAGGGCTTCGACACGGTGGTCGGCGAGCAGGGCGTGCGCCTGTCGGGCGGCCAGCGGCAGCGGATCGCCATCGCGCGCGCGATCCTCAAGGACGCGCCGATCCTGATCCTCGACGAGGCGACGTCGGCGCTCGACTCGGAGTCGGAGCGGCAGGTGCAGGCCGCGCTCGACACGCTGATGCGGGGCCGCACGACGCTGGTGATCGCGCACCGCCTGTCGACGATCGAGCACGCCGACCGCATCGTCGTGCTCGACGGCGGCCGCATCGTGGAGGAAGGCACGCACGCCGCGCTGATCGCGCGCGGCGGGCTCTACGCGCGGCTGCACCGGATCCAGTTCGGCGAAAGCGCGGCCCTCGCCGGCGCGCAGGCATGACGCCCGCCGCGGTGCGCGACGGCGCGCCCGCCGCGCGGCCGCCGCTGCGCGTGGCCCACACGGAGGCGTCGACGGGCTGGGGCGGGCAGGAGATCCGCATCCTGACCGAAGCCGCCGGGATGCGCGCCCGCGGCCACGACGTCGTGCTGCTCGCCGCCCGCGGCGCGCGCATCGTGGAGGAGGCGCCGCGCTTCGGCGTGCCGGTCGTGCCGCTGCCGATCGGGCGCAAGCGCCCCGCGGGGCTCGCGGCGATGGCGCGCGCCCTGCGCGCCGGGCGCTACGACGTCGTCAACACGCACAGCTCGACCGACAGCTGGCTGGCGGCGCTGGCGTGCGCGTGGCTGCGCGCGCGCGGGCTTCCGGCGCCGGCGCTGGTGCGCACGCGGCACGTCTCGGTCCCCGTGCCGCGCGACGCGGCCACGCGCTGGCTGTACCGGCGCGCGACGGTGCGGACGGTGACCACCGGAGAGGCGCTGCGCGAGCGGCTCGTGCGCGAGAACGGTCTCGACCCGGCGCGCGTCGAGTCGGTCCCCACCGGCATCGACGCGGGGCGCTACGGCCAGCTCGCGCGTGACGAGGCGCGGCGCGCGCTCGGCCTGCCCGACGGCGCGCCGCTGGTGGGCATCGTGGCCACGCTGCGCAGCTGGAAGGGCCACCGCCACCTGGTCGAGGCGCTCGGGCGCATGCGCCGCGCGGACGCGCGGCTCGTCATCGTGGGCGACGGCCCGCAGCGCGACGCGCTCGAGGCACAGGTCGCGGCGCTGCGCCTCGGCGCGCGCGTCACGTTCGCCGGCCAGCAGCGCGACGTCGCGCCGTGGCTCGCCGCGCTCGACGTCGTCGCGCTGCCGTCGTACGCCAACGAGGGGGTCCCGCAGGCGCTGCTGCAGGCGATGTTCGCGCGCGTTCCCGTCGTCACCACCGACGCCGGGGCGATCCCCGAGATCGCGCGCGACGGCGACACGGCCAGCGTGGTGCCGCGCGAGGACTCGGCGGCGCTCGCCGCCGCGCTCGATGCGCTGCTCGACGACCCGGCGCGCGGCGCGGCGCAGGCGGCTCGCGCGCACGCCTTCGTCGCGCGGCGCTACGCGCTCGACGCGATGCTCGACCGGATGGAGGACGCATTCCGGCGCGCGATCGACGACGCGCGCGCGGGCGGGCGCACCGTCGCGCGCCGCGGCGCGTCCGCCCGCGGCTGACACGAGCCCGGCGGGGCTATCGCAGCGGGGGGCGCGCCGGCGTCTGCGTCTTGACGTCGACCGGCGCGAGTCCCGCAGCCGCAGCCGACGCGTGCGCGCCCATCGCGGACTTCTCGCGGCGCACCCGCGCGCGGAAGCGTTTCGCGGCGAGGCGCTCCTGCAGCAGCGCGCGCAGGTACCACGGATAGCGCTGAAGCGGCGACGCGTGGCGTGCCTGCCACTGCGCGAACGCCGGCGCGACGCGGTCGAGGAAGAACTCGAGCCAGCGCTTGCGGATCGCCGGCACGTCGAATGCGGGCGCGCGATCGCGCGCGCGCTCGCGCATTGCGGCGTAGAACGAGCGGTCCCGCGCCAGCCGCGAGAGCGCCCCCAGGACGCCGTGTGCGTCGTCGGCGACGCACATGTCGAGCTCGTCGCGCCGCAGCTGCAGGTACGCGGGCTCCGGCCCGACGATCGCGGGCACGCCGGCGAGCCACGCGTTGGAGAGCTTGGTCACCGGCTTGTGCCGGAGCAGCGTGGGCGGCGCCGTGCGGAACGCGATCACGACGTCGACGTCCCGGTAGTTCTGCCAGTCGTGCTCGCTCGGGACGAACTCGAGCCCCAGCGCGGCGACCTGCGCGAGGAACGCGGGATCGGAGAAGAACGCCGGCGCCAGCGCCAGGCGGCCGAAGTAGCCGATGCGGCGCACGCGGTCGCCGCGCGCCGGGTCGCGCGGCCGCAGTCCGGGCTGCGGCCACAGCGGGATGCCGACCTGGTGCGCGTCGTCGGGCTCGAGCGTGTTCTGCCGCACGACCTTGTCGGCCACGCACAGCGGCGGCCGGTCGGCGCGGACGCCGATCAGGTAGGCGAGCGGCGCGATCCAGCGCGGCCGGTGCAGCTCGTCCCAGTGGGCGACGGCGATCGTGCCGGGGACGAACCGCGGCACCAGCGCGACGTTCCAGCCGTCGGCCGCGAGCAGGTCGCGGACGTGCAGGTAGGTCTGCACGATCCACACGTCGATGCCGCTGCGGAAGCGCGCGGCGTTGCGGTCGATGTCGTCCTCCGTCCACGCGTCGAGGTCGTTCCAGGCCGAGCAGCGCGCGCCGGCGACGAACGTGAGCGAGGGCATGGAGCGGTGGGCGGCGCGGGGACGGTGGGCGGCGGGGCGGTGCGGAGGGGGCGGCCGCGGACCGCCCGGGGCCGCGAACCGCGAAGCGCGCGCAGGATACCGCGCGACGGCCGGCCGTGCCCGGCAAAGCGCGACACTCTAGCAGGTCGCCGCCCGGTCCCGGGTGCGGCGCTCCGGTACAATCGGCCGCCCCGGACGCGCCGCCCATGAAGCTCGACCCGTGTCGCCGCGCCCTGGCCGTCGCGGCCGCCGCCTACCTGCTGCTGCTGCCGTCGAACGCGATCTCGTTCTGGCGCTCGCTCGCCTTCGCGACGGCCGCCGCCAGCGCACTCGTCGTCGTCGCAAGCGGACGACGTTTGCCGGAAGCGCGCATTCCCTCGCCCGGCGGCGCGCTGCTCGCCGCCCTCGCCGCGTGGAGCGGGTGGGCGGTCGCGTCGCTCGCCTGGTCGATCGACCCCGCCTTCACGCTCGGCGAGATCAAGAGCGACGTGCTCTGGGGCCTGCTGACCGCGTTCCTCTTCTACGTCGCCGCCACCGGAGGCGCCGGCCGCACGCTGCTCGGGGCCGCGCTGGCCGGGCTCGCGTTCTGGCCCGCGCTGGCGCTGGGGCTCGAGCTGTCGCCGGCGGGCTGGAATGCCCGCCTCGCGCACATGGGCGTGGTCGCCTACTCGACCTACCTCGCCACGTGCGCTCCGCTGCTGCTGCTGCTCGCGTGGCCGCCGCCGGCGGGCTGGAACGCGCGTCCCGCCGCGTTGGCTGTCGCCGTGCTGCTGCTCGCGCTGCTGGTGGTCACGGCGCGCATGTCCGACAACCGCATCGTGTGGCTCGCGCTGGGCGTCGCGCTGACCGTCGCCGTGGTGTTCGGCCAGCCCGGCGGCGCGCGCCGGCGCGCGACGCTCGCCGCCGCCGCCGCCGCGACGCTCTTCGGCCTGCTGTTCGTCGACGCGATGCGCGACCGCGCGCGCGACGTCTATCCGCCGCAGACGACGGTCGAGGACACGCTCGTGCACGATCCGCGTCTCGCCATCTGGCGTCACGCGGGCGAGCACATCCGCGACCGGCCGCTGACCGGCTACGGCTACGGCCGGCTGATCCTCAAGGACGAGCTGCGCGCCGACACCGGCGACCACCTGCTCACGCACGCGCACAACATGTTCGTCAGCCAGTGGCTGCAGACCGGCGCGATCGGCGTGGCGCTGCTCGTCGCCCTGTTCGCGGCCGCCGGCGCGCGCTACGCCGGCCTCGTGCGTTCCGGCGACGACACGCTGCGCCGCTACGGCGCGCTGGGGCTCGCCGTGCTCGCCGGCTTCGTCGTCAAGAACCTCACCGACGACTTCTTCTTCCGCGCCAACGCCAAGCTGCTGCTGGCCGTGAACGCGATCGTCCTCGGCGCGGCCGTCGTCCGCGAGCGGGAGCTGCGCCGCTAGCATCGAACGCGAGAAACGAGGGTCAGACTCGCATTTCCAGAAACGAGGGTCAGACTCGCATTTCCAGAAACGAGGGTCAGACTCGCATTTCCGCATTTCTGCATTTCCGGGCAGCAGGGAATGCGAGTCTGACCCTCGTTTCACAGGGCAGCAGGAAATGCGAGTCTGACCCTCGTTTCAGTGGCGGCGGGGCGCGCGCAGCGGTACGGCAGCGCGCGGCGCGGCGTCCGCCGCGCCGGTGGGAAGCGGCGCGACCGGGGCGCCCGCCGGCGGCGCGTACTCGGGAATCCAGGAGGCGAGCCGCGCGCGCACCTCCGCCTGGTCGGCGGGCCGGTCGCGCTCGCACCACGCGACCATCTGGCGCACGGCGTCCTCGCTCGCGGCGCGCGCCGCCGCGACGTGCAGCTTCGGATGCCGCGTCGGCTGCGTCGCCTCGTCGGAGGCGAGCGGCTCCTCGTAGAGCTTCTCGCCGGGCCGCAGCCCGGTGAACACGACGTCGATCTTCGCGGGATCCGCGCCGGAGAGCCGGATCAGGTCGCGCGCGAGGTCGACGATGCGCACCGGCTCGCCCATGTCGAGCACGAGAATCTCGCCGCTGCGCCCCTGCAGGCCGGCCTGCAGCAGCAGCTGCGTCGCCTCGGAGATCGACATGAAGTAGCGGCGGATCTCCGGGTGGGTCACCGTCACCGGCCCGCCGCGGGCGATCTGCTCGCGAAAGCGCGGGATCACGCTGCCGGCGCTGCCGAACACGTTGCCGAAGCGCACGATCACGAACTGCGTCGGGCCGCCGGCGAGGCTCTGGCAGACGATCTCGGCCATGCGCTTGGACGCGCCCATCACCGACGTCGGATTGACGGCCTTGTCGGTGGACACCAGCACGAACTTCTCGACGCGCGCGGCGACCGCCGCGCGCGCGAGCACCCACGTGCCCCAGGCGTTGTTGCGCACGGCCTGCCAGGCGTTGCCCTCCTCCATCAGCGGGACGTGCTTGTACGCGGCGGCGTGGAAGATCACCTGCGGGCGCTCGCGCGCGATCACCTCGTCCACGAGCGCATCGTGCTTCGCGTCGCCGACCACGCTCGCCACGGGCAGAAGCGGAAACACGTCGGCCAGCACCGTGACGATCTCGTAGAGCGCCGCCTCGGAGATGTCGAACAGCACGAGCCGCGCCGGCCGGAACCGGGCGATCTGGCGGCACAGCTCGGAGCCGATCGAGCCGCCGGCGCCGGTGACCATCACCACGCGGTTGCCGAGCCACTCCGCGAGCCCGTCGTTGTCGAGCACGACGGGGTCGCGCCCCAGGAGGTCGTCGAGCTCCACGTTGCGGATCGACGAGAGCATCGAGCGGCCGCTGATCAGGTCCTCGTACGAAGGCACGGTGAGCGCCTCGATGCCGGCCGCCGCGCACAGCTCGGCGACGCGCCTGCGCACCGCATGGTGCGTCGACGGCAGCGCGATGATCGCCTTGCGCACGCCGAAGCGGTCGGCCCACGCGCCGAGGTCGGCGATCGGGCCGAGCACGGCGACGTCGCGCAGGCGCCGCCCGTGCTTCGCGGCGTCGTCGTCGAGCAGGCCGACGACGCGCCACTGGCGGCTGCGCTCGAGCTCCTTGGTGAGGCGCGCGCCGGCGTCGCCCGCGCCGACGATGAGCACCGGCTCGCCCAGCGCGGCGAGCGGGCTGTAGAGCCGGTGCTCCTTCCAGATGCGGTAGGCGAAGCGGCTGCCCGCCATCAGGAAGATCAGCACCAGCGGATAGAGCACAAGCACGCTGCGCGGGACCATCGTGTCCAGCCGCAGCATGACGAGGACCAGCGGGATCAGCACCGCGCCCAGCGTCGCCGCGAGCACGATGCGCTTGAGGTCGACGAGGCTCGCGAACCGCCACAGCCCGCGGTAGAGCCCGAAGATCAGGAAGATCGCCGCCTGCAGCGGCAGGATCATCGCGAGCGACGCGAGCATCTCGCCGCGATACGGCAGGTCCGCGTCGAGCGACACCCGCAGCCAGTAGATCGACCCCCACGCCAGCGCGGCCGCCGCCACGTCGTGGGCGAACGCGAGCCACGCGCGCCAGTTCGACACCGCTTTCATCGCGCCCCGCGCACGTTGTCGCCTACATGATAGACGATCGCCGCGAAGCCGGCGACATGGCAGGCCGCGGCGACAGCGAGCGCCCACCAGCCGGCGTCGGGGCGGGCGATCGCGCACGCGGCGGCGAGCGCAGCGCACGCGAGCATCGCGGCCGCGTAGACCGCGAGCGTCCCGCGATGGCCGGCGCCCGCGAGGTTGAGCCGCTGGTAGAAGTGGCTGCGGTGCGCTTCCCAGACGCGCTCGCCGCGCAGCGCGCGGCGCAGGAGCGTGACCGTGGCGTCGGCGAGAAACGGCAGGAACGCGAGCAGCGGGAACCACGCGCCCCACAGGCCCGCCGCGACGCCCGCGACGCCGAGCGCGCCGGCGAGGAAGCCGAGCGGCACCGCGCCGACGTCGCCCATGAACATGGTCGCGGGCGGACGGTTGACGGCGAGAAACGGCACGCTCGCCGCCGCCAGCGCCCCCTGCACGCCCCACGGCGCGCCCTGCTGCGCAGCCACGACCGCGTACGCGCCGAAGCCCGTCACCGCCATCGTCGCCGCGAGGCCGTCGCTGCCGTCCATGAAGTTGTAGAGGTTCGCCCCCCACGCGACGGCCAGCGCCGCCGCGAGCGCGGCCGGCGTCGCGCCGAACGCGAGCCAGGCGACCGCGGCCGCCGCACCGGCGTGCACGGCGAGCCGTGGCAGCACCCGCACGCCGCGCACGTCGTCGGCGAGCGAGACCGCGGCGACGGCAGCCGTCGCGGCGAGCCACGCGAGTCCCCCGCCCGGCAAACGCGGCGGGTCGATCCAGGCCGCCGCCAGCGCCGCAGCGAGGATCGCCAGACCTCCCACCCGCGGCACGGGCTGCTCGTGCAGCGTGCGCGCCCCCGGCCGCGCGAGCGGCAGCCGGTCGGACCACCGGCGCAGCAGCGCGATCGCGCCGGCCGCGACCGCGAACGCCATCGCGACGGCGAGCGCCGAGGTCACGGGCACAGGCTCGGGCCGCGCAGCACCGGGGGTTCGCACCCCGCGACGTTGCCGTCGCGGCGCCGGGCATCCCGGGCCCGCGTACGTGGCGGCGAGCGGCCCGATTGCGCGGGGCATGTCATGAATCCCTTTTCTGTTCAATTACTTGCGAACGATTTCCGCGCACGCACCGGGGCTGCGGCCGCAAAGCGTCGCTCGGCCCTGTTGCTTCGGCACAACACGCGGGCGCGCCGGCCGGAGCCAGCCGGGAATCCTGCTTCCGTGGGGAGGGGCCGTTTGGCACAATCGACCTCAACTTCTCGACTTTCCTGAGAAGGCTTCGATGGCGGGTCGGTCAGTCGAGCAAACCCGCCAATTCTATCCGTCAGAGGAGAGACTTCATGAACAAGAAGCTCGTCGCCGTCGCCGTGGCCGCCGTCCTGGCCGCTCCGATGGCACAGGCGCAGACCGCGAACGTCACGCTGTACGGTCGCCTGAACATCGACCTGGAGTACGTCGACGTCAGCGGCGGCAACCCCAGCGTCACGCGCCTGAGCTCGAACTCGTCGCGCTTCGGCCTGCGCGGCACCGAATCGCTGGGCGGCGGCCTGAACGCCATCTGGCAGATCGAGTCCTCGGTCGGCGGCGACGCCGGCGGCGGCACGATCGCCGGCCGCGACACGTTCGTCGGCCTGCAGGGCTCGTGGGGCCAGGTGCGCTTCGGCAACTTCCTGGCGCCGTACGACGACATGCACCCGATCTTCGGTAACGGCCCGTCGTACCTGACGTCCATCCTCGCCACGGCCGCCCTCTGGGCGAACAACGGCGGCGGCAGCAAGGGCACGGGCACGTTCGACGACCGCCTGCCGAACTCGCTGCGCTACGACACGCCGAACATCTCCGGCTTCCAGGGCGGCATCCAGGTCTCGCTGTGGGACGACGCGGGCGCCGGCGGCGCGCGCGACGCCTTCGTGCTGTCGATGGCGGGCACGTACCGCAACGGCCCGTTCCAGGGCGGCGTCGCCTACGAAGCCAACCGGGACGTCCGGGGCAACAACCTCGACGACTGGGCGTTCACCGCCACCGGCGCGTGGAACTTCGGCATGGTGCGCGTCTTCGGCCTGTACGAGCGGCTCGACTACGACACGCCGACGGGCAGCCTGAAGCGCGACCTGTGGGGCGTAGGCGCGAACGGCAGCGCGGGTCCCGGCACGTGGCACGTGATGTACCAGTACGCCGACGAAGGCTCGGGCGGCAGCACGACGCGCATCGGCGGCTTCACCTCCGGCGCGAACACGGACGCCTACCACATCACGGCTTCGTACAACTACCCGCTCTCGAAGCGCACGGCGGTCTACGTCGGCTACTCGCGCGTCGACAACGAGAACAACGCCTCGTACAACTTCAACATCAACCCGTACCGTCAGGTGGCGGCCCCGGCCGGTGCCAACGGCCCGATCGGCCTCACCTACAACGGCTTCGTGCTCGGCACGATCCACCTGTTCTGATCGCGCACAGCCGGACCGACAGCCTCACGGGCGCCCTCGGGCGCCCGTTTTTTTTCGGCGCGAGCGCCGTCGCAACGCGCGCGCCGCGGGCTGCAGGTCCCCCCCGCCGCGCGCGCGCCTGGCGCCGGGGCGTGGTGCGCTTCAAGTAACATCCGTCCTGATCGACGAACGGACGGCGATGGCGTGAGGCGCGGGACGGCACGGAGGCTGGCGGCGGTGGCGGGTGTTGCGTTGGCCGTGGCCGGCGCCCCCGCCGCGCACGCCGACGCGGTCAACGCGCTGGTCTACGGCCAGTTCAACGTCTCGCTGGACGTCGTCACCGCGACCGCCCCGGACCGCGATCCGCCGTCGACGACGCACCTGTCGTCGAACGCGTCGCGCTTCGGCCTGCGCGGCGCCGAGTACGTGGGCGGCGGGCTGCTCGCCTCGTGGCAGATCGAGTCCGGCTTCAACGCCGACAGCGGCGGCGGCGGGCTCGCGGTGCGCGAGACCTACGTCGCGCTCGAAGGCGACTGGGGTCGCGTCAAGCTGGGCAACTTCCTCACCCCCTACGACGACGTCCTTCCGATCTTCGGCAACGTGACCACGCTCACCACGTCGATCCTGTCGACGGCGGCGCTGTGGGCGCAGGGCGGCGTGCCCAAGGCCAACGGCGGCTTCGACCGGCGCATGCCGAACTCGCTCCGCTACGACTCGCCGGACGTCGAGGGCTTGCAGGCGAGCCTGCAGTACGCGCTCGCGGAGGACGACCGCGACGCCGGCGTGCTCGGCGCGGGCATCACGCTGGTCCGCGGGCCGCTGGAGGCGGGCATCGCCTACGAGTACAACCGTGCGGTGCGCGGCGCGGATCTGGACGACCACGCCGTCACGGCCACGGCGTCCTGGAACTTCGGGGCCGCGCGCGTCGCCGGCGTCTACGAGTACCTGCGCTACCGGACGTTCGACGGCCCGCTGTCCCGGGACCTGTTCGGCGCGAGCGTCACGATCCCCGTCGCCACGGGCGCGCTCTACGCGTTCGCCGGTCGGGCCCGCGAGGGCCGCGGGTCGTCGCAGGTCCGCGTGGGCGGCCTCACCGGCGGCGACGACAGCGGCGCGTGGCAGTACACGCTGACCTACAGTCACTCGCTGTCGCCGCGCACGATGCTCTACGCAGGCATCGTCGGGCTCGAGAACGAGCGCAACGCGTCGTACACGTTCGCGATCAATCCCTACACGCAGGACTCGCCGACGGGCCTCAAGCTGCGCGGACTGGTGCTCGGCGCCGTCCACTTCTTCTAGCGACCCAGGAGACGCCGATGGCCGCGTTCCCGCCCGCCTCGCTGCCCGCCCCGCCCTCGCTCGACCAGCTGATCGTCGGCTTCGACCGCGCGCTGCGCACGCTCGCCGGCGTCGCCGCGCCCGGCCGTCCCGTGCCCGGCACCGAGCTCGCGGACGCCGACCTCACCGACGCCGAGAAGCGCCACGCGGCGGGCCTGATGCGCGTCAACCACACCGGCGAGGTCTGCGCGCAGGCGCTCTACGCGGCACAGGCGCTCGTGGCGCGCAACCCAGCGATCCGCGAGCAGTTCGCGCAGGCCGCGCGCGAGGAGGAAGACCACCTCGCGTGGACGCAGACCCGCCTCGACGAGCTCGGATCGCACGCATCGCTGCTCAACCCGCTGTGGTACGCCGGGTCCTTCGCCGTCGGCGTGGCCGCCGGCTTCGCCGGCGACGACGTGAACCTGGGCTTCGTCGTGGAGACGGAGCGGCAGGTCGAGGAGCACCTCACGGGCCACGTCGACAAGCTGCCGCCGCAGGATGCGCGCAGCCGCGCGATCGTCGAGCAGATGCGCGACGACGAGGCGCGGCACGGCGCGATGGCGCTGGCCGCCGGCGGCACCCCGCTGCCGCTGCCGGTGCGCGGGCTGATGCGGATGGCGGCCGACGTGATGCGGACGGTCGCCTACCGCATCTGACCCGTCGCGATCCGCGCGGCCGGCTCACCATTCTCGCCACCTGTTTCGCGGGCGCAACAGCGGCCGCGGCCTCGATCGACCGGAATTGACCGCGGCCAAGGCGCGCCGGCCGCGGCGGGTCGACACTGGGCGCGTCCTTCGTGCGGAGCGTTGCCATGGGTGCGCGTCTTGTCCCCGCCTGCTGGCTCGTGCTGCTCGTCCTCGCCGGCGCCGCCGACGCGCAGACGGCCTCGCTCGTGCTCTACGGCCGCATCAACCTCGACGTCGAGGCGGTGCGCGGCGGCGACGCGGGCTGGACCACGCGACTCAGCTCCAATTCGACGCGTTTCGGGCTGCGCGGGTCCGAGAGCCTCGGGGGCGGGCACGAGGCGTTCTTCCAGATCGAGTCGAGCGTCTCGGCCGACGCCGGCGGCGGATCGATCGCCGGGCGCGACACCTACGTCGGCGTCCGCGGTGCGTGGGGCGGCGTGCGGGCGGGGTTCTTCAAGACGCCCTACGACGCGGTGAACGGCGTGTTCGGCAATGCGCCGACGTTCGTGAGCTCGATCCTCGACACGGAGTCCGTGTGGGGCAACGGCAGCAACATCGCCAGCGGCGGGTTTCCCTACCGGGCGCAGAACGCGATCCGCTACGACCTTCCGGGCATCTACCTCAAGGGGATCAACGGCGGCGTGCAGGTCGCGACCAACGAGACCGGCAACGACAGCTGGATGCTCTCGGCGGGCGGCGTCTGGTCGCCGGGACCCTGGCAGGTCGGCGGCGTCTACCAGTACAACAACTCGCTGCGCGGCGCCGGGCTCAACGACTCCGCCTACTCGCTCGCGCTCGCCTACCGCTGGGACGTCGTGCGCCTCGCCGGCGTCTGGGAGCAGATCAGGTACGACACGCCGACCGGCGACCTGAAGCGCGATTTCTGGGGCGTGAGCGCCACGCTCTACGCGGGACCGGGCGAGTTCTACGCTTTCTACGGCAGCGCGAGCGACGGCAAGGGCGGCGCCGCGGCGGGCGAGCGCGTCGGCGGGCTGGCGCGCGGCGGCGACACGGCGGCAGCGCACTACGAGATCAGCTACACCTATCCGCTGTCGAAGCGCACGGCCGTCTACGCCGGATACGTGAAGATCGACAACGACGGCAACGCGTCGTACAACTTCGCGACCAACGCCGTCGCCAACCTCGCGCCCGGCGGCAAGCCGGAGGGCTTCGTCGCCGGCGTGAAGCACGACTTCTAGCGTCCCGGCCGGGAAGTTCGTTGCACGAAGGCGGGCGAGAAACGGCCTTTGCGCCGTCGGCCCGTTCACGATCGACGCATCCTTCGACGAACCGCCGACCCGGGAGACGAGCACCTCGCGCGGCGCGCGTCCACACGCTAAGCCCGGCTTGCGTCGCGCGCTCGGCTCCGCCGCCACGCCGCCAGCGCCCGCAGGCGTGCGGCGCGGATCGCGCCGGCGATCGCGTCGCCCCCCGCCGCCGGGCCGCTCGCTGCCGCGCGTGCGATGACGCGCGTGGCGATCGCGCCGGCATCGACACCGCGCACCGTCTCCAGCGCCTCGTACGCCAGGCGCGCCGGCGCATAGTCGCTCCCCGCGCCGGGGCGCGAGAGCATGTCGGCCGCGCAGGCCTGCAGGAGCTGCGCCAGCCGCTCCGGCCGCCGCAGCGCATCGGCCGCGTCCAGCAGCCGCAGCCACGTCGCGGGACGAAGCTCGGCGGCCCGGTGCACGTGGCCGTGCCAGCGCGCGGCGAGGCGCGCGACGTCCCGGCAGTCGGCCGGGACGCGCAGGCGCGCGGAGACGCGGTCGGCGAGACGCGCGCCCGCCGCCTCGTGCCCGTGGTGCGAAGGCCACTGCGCGGGCGGCGTGAGGCCCTTGCCGAGGTCGTGGACCAGCACGGCGTAGCGCACCGGCAGCGCGTAGCCGTGCGCCGCGGCGTGATCCAGCGCCTGCATGACGTGCACGCCCGTGTCGATCTCGGGGTGATGCGCGGCAGGCTGCGGCACGCCGAACAGCGCGTCGACCTCGGGCAGCAGCACCGCGAGCGCACCGCACGCGCGCAGCACGTCGAGCATGCGCGACGGGCGCGCCTCGCCGAGCCCCTTCGCGAGCTCGGTCCACACGCGCTCGGGCGCGATCGTCGCGAGCTCGCCGCCGGCGACGATCGCCCTCAGCAGCGCCGCGGTCTCGGGCGCGACGGCGAAGCCGAAGCGCGCGGCGAAGCGCGCGACGCGCAGCACGCGCAGCGGGTCCTCGGCGAACGCCGGCGAGACATGGCGCAGCACGCCCTGCCGCAGGTCGCGCTCGCCGCCGTAGGGATCGACCAGCGTGCCGTCGTCGGCGCGCGCCATCGCGTTGATCGTGAGGTCGCGCCGCGCGAGGTCGTCCTCCAGCGTCACCTCGGGCGAGGCGAAGAACGCGAAGCCGCGGTAGCCGGTGCCGGACTTGCGCTCGGTGCGCGCCAGCGCGTACTCCTCGTGCGTCTCCGGGTGGAGGAACACGGGAAAGTCGCGCCCGACGGGCCGGAAGCCCGACGCGACCATGATCTGCGGCGTCGCGCCCACCACGACGTAGTCGCGGTCGGCCACCGGGCGTCCGAGCAGCTCGTCGCGGACCGAGCCGCCGACACGGTACACGCGCACCGGCTGCGGCAGCGGCCTCGCCACGGCTAGCGGTCGTCGAGCCGGCGCTCGAGGACGATCTCGGCGCCGTCGAGCTCGCCGGTGGGGGCGAAGCCGGCGCGCAGGTAGAGCGGCGAAGCGTTGCCGGGACGCTCGACGTACGACGTGCGCAACCGGGTCACGCCCGGCAGCGTGCGCGCGTGGCCGACGGCCAGCGCGAGCGCGCGGCCCCCGTAGCCGCGGCCCTGGTGGCGCGCGTCGATCATGAAACGCCACAGGAACGCGACCTGTGGCCCGGCTTCGGGGGCCGGCGTGCGCGTCGGATCGTAGAGCATCACGAAGCCGACGGGCTCGTCGTCCGCGCAGACGGCGCGAAACCACGCGGCCGGCTCGAAGTGCGCCTGCGCGATCGACACCGCGTTGGGCGCCACGAGCCCGGCCTGCGCGGGGGCCACGTCGAGGCGGCAGACGGCGAGGACCGTCTCGGCCGTGATCTCGCGCAGCGTCACCGCGGCCATGCGGCGCGACGCTCAGCGCCCGCCGTGGGCGCGGTACTCGTCGTAGCGGCTGCGCGCGGCGCCGGGTCCGAGGTACTCGGGGGCGATCGCCTCCAGCGGCTTGGGCGCGATGCCGAACAGCGCTGGGAACGGGTCGGGGCTCACGTTGTCCTGCTGCATCGACGCGAGGTTGTCGCGCGTCATCAGCTTCACGGGGAGCAGCTCCAGCATCCGCGCCTGCAGCTGCGACAGCCCCGGCCCCAGCGGAACGATGGGACGGCGATGGCCCGTGAGGTCGCCGACATACGTCACCAGCTCGCGCAGCGTGTAGACGCTGGGGCCCGCGAGGTCGTAGCGCTGCCCGACCGTGCGATCGTCGTCGACGCTGCGGGCGAAGCAGTGCGCGACGTCGCCGATCCACACCGGCTGGAAGCGCGCGGCCGGCGCGGCGAGCGCGACGACCGGCAGCAGGCGCACGAGCCTGGCGAACATCGTGAGGAACGAGTCGCCGCGGCCGAAGATCACGCTGGGCCGGAAGATCGTCCAGTCGAGCCCCGAGGACGCCACCAGGCCTTCCGCCTCGCCCTTGCTGCGCTGGTACTTCGACGGTCCGTCCGGCGCCGCCCCGAGCGCGCTCATGTGCACCAGGCGCTTCACGCCCGCCGCCTCGCAGGCCGCGATCACCTTGCGCGGCAGCTCGACGTGCGCACGCGCGAACGTCTGGCCGCCTTCCTCGTGGAGGATCCCGACCAGGTTCACGACCACGTCCGCGCGGCCCACCAGCGCCGCGAGCTTCGCCGGGTCGTGGACGTCCGTCTCGACGATGGTGACCGTCGGCAGGAGCATCACGTCGCGTGCGCGGTCCCGCCGCCGCGTCGGGACGACCACGCGGTGGCCGGCGTCGACCAGCTTCGCCACGACGTGGCGGCCGACGAAGCCGCTGCCGCCGAGCACGAGGACCGTGTGCGGCATCGTCAGCCCCGCGGCGCCGCCCGGCAGCCCGGGCCACGCCGTGGTCCGGACGAGTGCATCGACAGGCGCGAGGACCGCAGCATCGTGCCGTCGACCCGTGATACGCGCCTGGGCCCTAGTTGGACGCGGCGACGGGCAGCGCCGCTCCGTGCGCGACCGTGCCGGTGCCGTTGCGCGGGCCGACCGAGCCGATCCGCGCGGACAGCGGGACCTCGGGCTTCGACAGCGTCCGGGCGTAGAGCATCGCGTTGGCGAGCACCTTCTTCACGTAGTCGCGCGTCTCGTTGAACGGGATCGTCTCGATCCAGGCGGCGCCGTCGAGCGCGGCGTCCGGCCGCCACGCCTGCGCGCGGCCGGGACCGGCATTATAGGCGGCGGCGGCCAGCGCCGGGTGGTTGTCCAGCCGCGCGAGCCAGTAGCCGAAGTAGAAGGCGCCGAAGCTGGTGTTCGTCTCCGGGTCCACGATCTGCGCGGGCCGGTAGTCCGCGTACCCGAGCTGCCGCGCGACCCAGCGCGCCGTCGCGGGCATCAGCTGCATCAGCCCCCGCGCGCCGGCGGAGGACACGATGTCCGGGACGAAGCGCGACTCCTGCCGCGCGATCGCGTAGAGCAGCGACTCGTCGACGCCGTGCGCCTTCGCCGCGGCGTCGAAGTGCTCGCGGAACGGCGTGGGATAGCGCAGCGCGTAGTCGTGCCGCACCGCGGTGCGCTCCGCCGTGTTGATCGACCGGTCGTTGAGGCCGGCGCGACGCGCGAACTCTGCGGCGAGCAGCAGCTCCTCGTCGTCGAGCCAGCGGATCAGCGGCGCCCACTCGCGCAGCGACTCGAGGCGCATGCCCGCCGCGGCCAGCGCGACGACGCGCTGCGCCTCGGCACGCGCGCCGAACGCGGCCAGCGCGTCCTCGGACAACGCGGCCGGCCGGCTGCGGAGCTGCCACGCCCGCCCGAGCGCTTCCGCCGCGAGCAGCCCGTAGAAGTGAACCTCCTGCGCGAGCGGCTCGTAGAGCGCCCGCGCCTCGTCCCCGCGCCCCGCCTCGGTGAGCGAGCGCGCCTTCCAGTAGCGCCACGCCGGATCGGCCGCGAGCGCCTCGGGCATGCCGTCCACCGCCGCCAGCACGTCGTCCCAGCTCTGAGCGCGCAGCGCCGCGCGGACGCGCCACGCGTGCTGCTCCTCGTTGAGCACGGCATCCCCGGCCTCGCGGTACCAGAGGTGGGCGTCGGGCAGATGGCGCCGCGCCGCGTGGAAGGCGAGGCGACCGTTGCCGTAGCTTCGGTCGGCGTCGGGAAGCTGCGCCCGCACCCGCACCCACGCGGCGCGGGCGGCCGTGGGATCGCTGCGCGCCGCGCGCTCGAGCGCGAACAGGGCCAGTTCGCGGCCCTGCGGGCGCTTCCACGCGAACTGCGCGGACTGGAGGGCGGCGATCGGGTTGCCTTCGGCGCGTCGCAGGTCGCGCTCGGCGATGCGTTCGTGCGGCGGCGCGTCGAGCGCGATCGCCGTCACGAGGCGGGGATTCCCGGCCTCGCTCGCGAGGCGCATCCGCGCCAGCCGGTCGGCGACGGTCAGCTCGCCGCGGGCGAACAGCGCGGCGAACAGCGGCGCGCACGCGTCCGGCGTGGCGCGCCCGGTGAACCACAGCGGCTTCGCTGCGGCGAGCGCGGCATCGCCTTCGCGCTCGCGCCGCGACTGCACTGCGTAGCAGGCGAGCTCCGCGTCCTCGCCGGGCATCGCCAGGTAGTCGAGCGCGAACTGCGTCCAGAGCCCGCGCACCGCGAGCATCTTGAGCCAGTCGGCGCGCAGCTGGTCGGCGAGCGGCGAGCCCGAGTTGCGCGCGAGAAACGCGTGCACGTCCGGCTGGTCGGCGGGCTCGAGCCCGAGCTTCAGGCGCCAGAACGCCACGTAGGGGGCGAGCACGTGGCGGTCCAGCCGCGCCTGCAGGATGGTCAGCGCGCGCTCGTCGCCGCGCTCGAACGCCGACTTCGCGGCGAGGAAATCGGCATCGGTGGCGCGGGCCGGCGCCGCGCAGAGCACGGCAGCGGCGGCGGCGACGGTGACGGCGAGTCGTAGCACGAGGCGCATTGTGGGCGAAACGCGTGGCGGGTCACAACCGGGGCGGCACGAGCGGCGCCGCCTGCAGCGCGGGCGGCGGCACAGCCGGTGCGACCCCGGCGGCGCGCGAAGGTTCGTCCGCACGCCTGGGGGCCCGGGGCGGCCGGGTCCGGAAGGGGCCTGCTAGAATCGAGCGGCCTTCGCCGTGCAGCGCATGCAAGGTTCGTGCGCGGACGGCCCCACGAGGTTACGCGATGCCACAACGCAGGTCCGCAGCGCCGCTCGTCGGCGTGGTGATGGGCAGCGACAGCGACTGGGAGGTCATGCGGCACGCGGCCGCGCAGCTGGAGGCGCTCGGCATCGCCCACGAGGCGCGCGTGCTGTCGGCGCACCGCACGCCGGACGACATGTTCGAGTACGCCGAGGATGCCGCCACGCGCGGGCTGCGCTGCATCATCGCGGGCGCGGGCGGCGCCGCGCACCTGCCGGGCATGCTCGCGGCGAAGACGGCGGTGCCGGTGCTCGGCGTGCCCGTGCCCTCGAAGTACCTGCGCGGCGCGGACTCGCTGCTGTCGATCGTGCAGATGCCCAAGGGCGTCCCCGTCGCGACGTTCGCGATCGGCGAGGCCGGTGCGGCCAATGCGGCGCTGTTCGCCGCCGCGATGATCGCGCTGCACGATCCCGCCGTCGCGCGCAGGCTGGCCGCGCTGCGGCAGAAGCAGACCGCCGCCGCCCGCGCGATGCGCGTGCCGCCCGACGCCGGGAAGTCGGGATGACGCCTCCGGCCCGCGACGGCCCGATTCCGCCGGGCGAGTGGCTCGGACTGCTGGGAGGTGGCCAGCTGGGCCGCATGTTCTGCATGGCGGCGCAGAGCCTGGGCTATCGCGTTGCGGTGCTCGATCCCGGCGCCGACAGCCCCGCGGGCAGCGTGGCCGACCGCCACATCCACGCGGACTACCTCGCGCCGGCAGGGCTCGCGCGCCTCGCCGCCCTCGCGCGCGCGGCCACGACCGAGTTCGAGAACGTCCCGGCCGAAGCCCTCGCGTTCCTCGGCCGCAGCGCGCGCGTGACGCCGGCCGCCCCGAGCGTGGCCATCGCGCAGGACCGCATCCGCGAGAAGACCTTCCTGCGCGACCACGGCTTCGGCGTCGTGCCCTTCGCGGTGCTCGCGACCGAGGCGGACGCTGTGCGGGCCGACGCCGCACTGCTGCCGGGCATCGTCAAGAGCGCGCGGATGGGCTACGACGGCAAGGGACAGATCCGCGTGGGGCGGCATGCCGACGTCGCGGCCGCGTTCGCCGCCATGGGCCGGGTGCCGTGCGTGCTGGAGCGGTTCGTCGACCTCGCCTGCGAGGTGTCGGTGATCGTCGCGCGCAACGCGTCGGGCGAGACGGCCACCTGGCCGGTGGCCGAGAACCGCCACCGCAACGGGATCCTCGACGTCTCGATCGCGCCCGCGCGCGTCGACGCGCGACTCGCCGAGGAGGCGCGCACGACGGCCACGCGCGTGGCCGCCGCCCTGGACTACCGCGGCGTGCTGTGCGTGGAGATGTTCGTCACGCGGCAACGCGAGCTACTGGTCAACGAGCTCGCGCCGCGCCCGCACAACAGCGGCCACTACACGATCGACGCCTGCGTCACGTCGCAGTTCGAGCAGCAGGCGCGCGTGCTCGCGGGGCTGCCGATGGGGGACACCCGCCAGCACGAGCCCGCCGTGATGGTCAACCTGCTCGGCGACGTCTGGTTCGAGGACGGCGCCGCCGCGCCGCGCGAGCCCGACTGGCTGGCCGTGCTGAAGCACCCGCAGGCGAAGCTGCACCTGTACGGCAAGGCCGAGGCCCGCCGCGGGCGCAAGATGGGGCACGTCACCTGCCTCGCGCCGTCGCTCGACGAGGCGCTGCGCGTCGCCGCCGCGATCAAGCGCGCGCTCGGCATCCCGGGCGCGGACGAGCTGGCCTGATGGCGGGCGCGTCCCCGCCGGCGCCGCTCGCCGGACTGCGCGTGCTCGACTGCACCCGGCTGCTGCCGGGCCCGGTGTGCACGCTCCACCTCGCGGACCTCGGCGCCGACGTGGTGAAGGTGGAGGACACGGCCGCCGGCGACTACGCGCGCGCGATCGGCGCGAGGCCGGGCCGCGTCAGTGCCTTCTACGCGGCCGTCAACCGCGGCAAGCGCTCGCTGGCGATCGACCTCAAGGACGCGGAGGGGCGCGAGGCGTTCCTCGCCCTCGCGCGGACGGCCGACGTGCTGGTCGAGAGCTTCCGGCCCGGCGTGATGAAGGCGCTGCGGCTCGACCACGCGTCCGTCGCCGCCGTGCGGCCCGGCATCGTGTACGCGTCGATCAGCGGCTACGGGCAGGACGGCCCGCGCGCGGCCAAGGCCGGCCACGACATCAACTACCTCGGGTACGCCGGCGTGCTCGACCAGACGGGGACCGCAGGCGGGCCGCCGGCGCTGTGCAACCTGCAGATCGCCGACCTGCTGGGCGGCGCGGCGAGCGCGGCGATCGCGATCCTCGCCTGCCTGCTGCGCGCCCAGCGGACCGGGGAGGGCGCGTTCGTCGACGTGGCGATGGCGGACGCCTCGCTGGCCCACAACATCTTCGCGCTGCAGGCCCTCGCGCAGCACGGGGGCACGCTGCCGCGCGGGGAGGACCTGCTGACCGGCGGCGTGCCCGCGTACGGCGTCTACGGGACGCGCGACGGGCGCTGGCTCGCCGTGGGCGCGCTGGAGGAGAAGTTCTGGCGCACGCTGTGCACGGCGGTCGGCCGCGACGACCTCGCGCCGTTCGGGCTGGCACGCGGCGCCGGCGGCGAGCGCGCGCGGCGCGAGCTCGCGGCGGTCCTCGGCGCACGCACGCTCGCGGAGTGGACGCGCGTCTTCGCGGACGTCGACTGCTGCGTCACGCCGGTCCTGACGCTCGACGAGGCGCTGCGCGACGCGCAGTTCGTCGCGCGCGGGATGATCGTCGATGGCGACGGCGCGAAGGCCTACGCACCGCCGTTCGCCATCGACGGCACGCGCCGGCCGGCGAGCGGCCCCGCCCCCGCGCAGGGCGCGCACAGCCGCGCGCTGCTGCGCGAAGCCGGAATCGCCGAGGCCGCGATCGACGCGCTGTTCGCGCGACGCGTCGTGACGGGGGCGTGAGGCGCGCCGCCCGGTCCGTCTGCGCCCGCACGCCGGACGCGTTCTACGCCGTGCGGATCACGGCGATGTGCTCCGTGCCGCTCTCCGGCAGCCAGACCTCGCCGGGGCGGCCGAGGATCTGGCGGACGTTGGCGGCCGCGCGCGGCAGCGGGAACGATTCGAACGCCTCCGTCGCGGGGTCGAAGCGCAGGATCGCGTTGGCGCCCCAGTCGGCCGCCCACACCTTGTCGCGCTCGTCCACGTACACGGCGTAGATGCGCGGGCCGGCGCCCGGCGCCTTCCACTGCCTCCAGCTCGCCGTGCCGCGCAGGCGTGGGTCGTGCATCGACAGCTGGCCGGAGAGCCACTCCGCCACCCAGATGCGCCCGCGGCTGTCGCTCCACACGCGCCGCGCACCCTGGTTGCGCGTCGGGGGCTCGACGACCACGGACTCGCCGGTCCTGCGATCGATGCGCGCGATGAACGATCCGGCGAGCGAGCACCACCACACGTCCCCCTGCGGCGTCGCGCAGATCCCGTAGGGCCCGCGCCCCTTCGGCGCCTCGCGCACGCTGACCTCGCCGGTCCGCACCGCGACGCGGCCGACGTAGCCGCTCTGCCCGGTGAACCACAGGTCGCCGTCGCCGTCGAACGCGCACGTGTTGAGATTGGCGTACGGCGTCCCGGCGGGCAGCGGATACGCGCGGACGTCGCGCTGCGGCCAGCCGACGCGCACGATCGCGTTCTGTCCGCCGTCGGTGAGCCACGCCGCCTTGTCCGGGCCCTGGATCACGCCGTGCGGCGACGAGCCGCTGCCCAGCGGGACGAGCTCGACGCGAGCGTCCTTCGGATCGAACCAGCCCAGGTGCCCGCTGCGCTGCGCGCTGAACCACACGCCGCCGTCGGGCGCCGGCGCCACGTCGTGGATGCCGGTGCGCTGCGGGGCGGCGAGCGGCCAGGACTGCATCGTCGGCCCGCGCTGCGCGCGCACTGAAGGGCACGACGCGAGGGCCGCCGCGGCGGCCGTGGCGCCGGCCAGGCGGCGGCGCATGGGCGAGTGCAGCGTCACGATCGTCTCCCGGGCTGTCAGCCGGCCTCGCCGACGACGCGCGTCCGCGGCCGGGACGGCGGCTTCGCCGCGTGACGTCGCACGCCTTCGGGGAGCGCAGCGACGCGCCCGTATTCCGGGTCGTCGAAGCGGCATCCGGCCGCCGCGTAGTCGCGCGCCATCTCCATCGCGTCCGCGCCGAAGAACAGCGCGTCGCCGATCGCGAGCGTCGGCACGCCGAACGCGCCGCGCGCGATCGCCTCGTCGGTGTTGCGCCGCAGCGCCTCCTTCACCTCCGGCGACGCGATGCGCGCCGTGGCGTCGTCGACGGCGAGGTCGTGCGCGAGCTCCGCCCACTCGATCGGCAGGTCCGGCAGCCGGCCGTCGCGCCATACGAAGCGGAAGATGCGCTGGACCGCATCGGGCCGGCAGTCGCAGGCGATGGCGAGGCGGAGCAGCGGCAGCGGGTTGAACGGGTGCTCGTGCGGGAACTTGAGTGGAATGCCCCAGCGGCGCGCCTGCCAGACGACGAAGCGGTAGGTGAACAGCCGCTTCGCGGCGATCTCCGCGGGCCCCTTGTGCCCGTTCGCGTCGAGCAGCGCGGCGAACAGCACGGGGCGGTAGCGCACGCGGATCGCCGGGGCAAGCAGCGGCAGGCGCTCGCACGCGAGGTAGGAGAACGGCGACACGAAGTCGAAGAACCAGTCAGCCGCGACCATCGCCGCCCGCCGCGGACCGTCCGCGGCGCTCCGCGATCGCGGCGAGCACCGCGCGCTTGCCGTCGTCGTCGCAGACCGACCACGACGCGATCTCGTCCAGCGTCCGCAGGCACCCGGCGCACAGTCCCGTGCGCTGGTCGATCACGCACACGCTGACGCACGGCGAGGGCACGCTGCCGGACGCGGTCACGGGCCGTCGCGCGCCGCTCACGCCGCCGCCTCTTCCGCCAGCCCTTCCCGCGCGTCGAGCGCCTTCGCGACGCGCGAGTTCGTGGCGCGCCCGAGCGCGCGCGAGATGAAGCGTCCGGCCGCGCGCAGCTTCGCGAGGTCGACGCCGGTGCCGACACCGAGGCCGTGCAGCAGGTACACGACGTCCTCGGTCGCGACGTTGCCGGTGGCGCCCTTCGCGTAGGGGCAGCCGCCGAGGCCCGCCACGCTCGCGTCGAACGTGGCGACGCCGACCTCGAGGCAGGCGTAGACGTTGGCGAGCGCCATGCCGTAGGTGTCGTGGAAGTGCCCGCTGACCTCGCCGGCCGGATACACGGCGAGCGCGGCCTCCATCGCGCGCTTCGTCGCCGTCGGCGTGCCGGTGCCGATCGTGTCGGCGACGCCCGCGTGCTGGACGCCGATGTCGTGCAGCCGCTGCGCGACGTCGCGCACCGCCTCCGGCTTCACCTCGCCCTGGTACGGGCAGCCGAGCGCGGTCGAGATCGCCCCGCGCACGCGCATGCCCGCGTCGCGCGCGGCGCGCACGACGGGCCGGAAGCGCTCGATCGACTCCGCGATCGAGCAGTTGATGTTCCTCTGCGAGAACGCCTCGCTCGCCGCGGCGAACACGACGACCTCGTCGACCCTCGCGGCGAGCGCGCCCTCGAAGCCCTTCATGTTCGGGACGAGCGCCGCGTAGCGCACGCCGGGCCGGCGGCGGACGCGCGCCATCACCTCGGCGGCGTCGCCCATCTGCGGGACCCATTTCGGCGACACGAACGACGTCGCCTCGATCGACGGCAGCCCGGCGTCCGCGAGCATCTCGATCAGCGCGACCTTCACGTCGGCGGGCACCCGCCCCTTCTCGTTCTGCAGGCCGTCGCGCGGCCCCACGTCGACGAGGTACGCGCGCGAGGGAAGCGATCGGGAGGCGGTCATGTCGGTCAGTAGCCGAGCGCTCGGTCGACCACGCCGTCGAGCGGGCCGCCGCGCGCGTGCGCCGCGATCCGCGCCGCGACCTGGGCCGCGGAGGCGTGGAACAGCGTCGCCGCGGAGACGTGCGGCGTGACGTCGATCCGCGGATGATGCCAGAACGGGTGGCCGGCCGGCAGGGGCTCGGCGTCGAACACGTCCAGCGTCGCCGACGCGAGGTGGCCCTCGTCGAGCAGCGCGAGCAGGTCCGGCTCGACGACGAGGTCGCCGCGCCCGACGTTGACCAGGTGCGCGCCGCGCGGCAGGCGCGCGAGGGTGCGCCGGTCGAGCAGGCCGCGCGTGTCCGGCGTGCTGGGCAGCAGGCAGACGAGCACGCACGTGCCGGCGAGCACGCGGTCGAGGCCGTCGGCGCCGCTCCACGTCGCGACGCCGTCCACGCGCCGCGGGCGGCGGCTCCACCCGGCGAGCGGGAAGCCCAGCGGCAGAAGCCCCTGGGCGACCGCGCTCCCGAGGACGCCCATGCCCAGGATGCCGACGCGGTAGGACGTCTTGTCGAGGCGCGGGCGCGGCATCCATCGTCCGTCGCGCTGCTGGCGCGCGTACTCGCGCTGCTCGCGGAACGCCCGCAGGACGGCGAGCGCCACGTACTCGACCATCTGCTCGGCCATGCCCGCGTCCGTGAGGCGCAGCACCGGCACGTCGGCCGGCAGCGTCGGCACGCGCAGCAGCGCGTCGACGCCGGCGCCGAGGTTCGCGATCGCCCGGCGCACGCGCACGCGCGCGAAGCACTCCGGCGGGGGCTTCCAGACCAGCGCGTAGTCGACTTCCGGCGGCGCGTCCGGCCAGACGTGCAGCTCGGCCCCCGGAAGCGCGGCGGCGAATGCGTCGCGCCACGCCTGCGCGTGCGTCGCCGTCGCGAGCAGCAGCCGCATCAGGCCGGAGGCTCGTCGAGGTCGACGAGATCCGTGCCTTCGCTCACCTTGTCGCCGACGCCGAAGTTGATCGCGGCCACGACGCCCTCCGCGGGCGCCGCGATCGTGTGCTCCATCTTCATCGCCTCGACGACGACGAGCGGCGCGCCGCGCGCCACGCGGTCGCCTGGCTTCACCAGCACCGCGACGATGGTGCCGGACATCGGCGCCATCAGGTGGCCGGCGTGCGGCTCCTCCTCGCCCGCGTGCGCGAGCGGATCGACGAGCCGCATGCGCCGCCGCGCGCCGCCGACGAAGACGTGGCGCTCTTCGCCCACCGCCGCGACGCTCGCGCGCAGGCGCGTTCCGTCGGCCTCGATCCACAGCGCGTCGCCGTCCTCGCGCACGACGACGTCGAGCGAGCGCGACGGCAGGTCGACGCGGAGCGCTCCGCCGTCGCCGGCGTGCACGGCCACCGCGTGGACGTCGTCGCCGTCGGCGAAGCGCAGCGCGACGCCCGTCCCGGCGCGGCCGGGCCACCAGCCGTCGAGCGCGTCCCACGGCGAGTAAGGGTCGGCCGACGAGCGCGCGCGCGCCGCCGTGGCCCGGCGCAACGCGGCCGTCTCCGCGCACGCCGCCGCGACCAGCACGGCGTCCGGCAGCGGCTCCGCCCCCGGGAAGAGCGCGTCGCGATGCCGCTCGATGAGGCCGGTGTCGAGCCGCGCGGCGGCGAACGCCTCGTGCGCCAGCACGCGCTCGAGGAAGGCCGCGTTCGTGGTCACGCCCGCGACCTCGCACTCGCGCAGCGCCGCGATCAGCCTGCGCCGCGCGGCGTCGCGATCCTCGCCCCACGCGATCACCTTGGCCAGCATCGGGTCGTACCAGGCGCCGACCTCGTCGCCGGCGCGAAAGCCGCTGTCCACGCGCACGCCGCTGCGTCCCTCCGGCATGCGCCAGTGCGCGATGCGGCCGATCGACGGCAGGAAGCCGCGGTCGGCGTCCTCGGCGTACAGCCGCGCCTCGATGGCGTGGCCGCGCAGCGGAATCGCGTCCTGCGCGAGCGGCAGCGGCTCCCCCGCGGCCACGCGCAGCTGCCACTCGACGAGGTCGAGCCCGGTCACCATCTCGGTGACCGGGTGCTCGACCTGGAGCCGCGTGTTCATCTCCATGAAGTAGAAGCGCCCGTCCTGCTCGGCGATGAACTCGACGGTGCCGGCGCCGACGTAGCCGATCGCCCTGGCCGCGGCCACCGCGGCCTCGCCCATCGCCCGGCGCCGCTCGGCCGTCATGCCGGGCGCCGGCGCCTCCTCGAGCACCTTCTGGTGGCGCCGCTGCACGGAGCAGTCGCGCTCGTGCAGGTGCACGACGTTGCCGTGGGCGTCGGCGAAGACCTGGATCTCGATGTGCCGCGGCGCGGTCAGGTAGCGCTCGATCAGGACGCGCTCGTCGCCGAACGCCGCCAGCGCCTCCCGCCGCGCCGAGGCGAGCGCGGACGCGAACTCGCCGGCGGCGTGCACGATCCTCATGCCCTTGCCGCCGCCGCCGGCGGTGGCCTTGATCAGCACCGGGAAGCCGATCCGCTCCGCTTCCCGCGCGAGGAGCGCATCCTCCTGCCCGTCGCCGTGGTAGCCGGGCACCAGCGGGACGCCGGCCCGGCCCATGATGGCCTTCGCCGCGGACTTGGACCCCATCGCCGCGATCGCGGGCGGCGGCGGACCCACGAACACGATCCCCTCCCGGGCGCAGACTGCGGCGAACGCCTCGTTCTCCGACAGGAATCCGTAGCCGGGGTGGATCGCCTGCGCGCCCGCCGCCTTCGCCACCGCGATCAGCCGGTCGACGGCGAGGTAGCTCTCGCGCGGCGGCGACGGTCCGAGGCGGTAGGCCTCGTCGCAGGCCGCGACGTGCAGCGCACCGGCGTCTGCGTCCGAGTACACGGCGATGGTGCGCAGGCCGAGGCGGCGCGCGGTCCGCGCGATGCGCACGGCGATCTCGCCCCGGTTCGCGATCAGCAGCGTCTCGAACATCGACTCCTGGCCTTTCCCCGCGACGGGCGGGTTCGTTCCGGTCAGCGCCGCGGCGCGGCGCGCGAATCGTCGGGCGCCGCGGCGCCGAACAGCCGCCCGATCCCTCCGAGCACCTTCGCCATGAAGCGCCACAGCTTCGGCGCCAGCCATACCATTAGCAGCACGAGCGCGGCCAGCACGCCGAGCGCGACGAGCGGGTGCTCGAAGGCGAGCCACAGCACGACGCCCACCGCGACGTCCTCGCCGAACGACGCGGCCCAGTTCGAGAACGGCTCGGGCGAGGCGTTGATCGCGGCGCGCCCGCCGGACTTCGTGAAGTGGCTGCCCGCGGCGAGCGTGCCGCCGAGGATCGCGGCGGCCAGCGCCGTGGCCCCCGACGCGTCGCCGAAGACGCTCGCGGCGAGCGCGGCGCCTGCAGGGATGCGCACGAACGTCTGCACGCCGTCCCAGAACGAATCGAACACCGGGATCTTGTCGGCGACGAACTCCACGACGAACATCGCGAACGACGCGACGAGGACGTACGGGTGCGCGAGCAGGTCGAGCGCGCCGGGGAGCGGCACGACGTCCAGGTAGCCCAGGCCGCCGACGACGAACAGCACCGCGTAGAGCCGGATGCCGCTCGCCCAGCCGAGCGCGCCCGCCAGCGCGACCAGGTGCAAGGTGTCGAGGCTCGACGGGTCCATCAGTCGCGACGGGCCGCCCCTAGCGACTGACCCGCCCCCCGGGGGGCAGCGAGCGCAGCGAGCGTGGGGGGACGTTCCATCCTAGTCGCGACGGGCCGCCGCGGCCGATCGATCCGCTTCCCGCGGGAGGCGCTGCAATGCGGCCGGGCGCTGCAAGTCAAGCCTTCCGGTCCTCGCGCAGCGACTCGGGCACCCACGCGGGCGAGCGCCGCGTCAGGAAAGCGGCCACCCCCTCGCGCCCCTCGTCGCTCGCGCGCACCGTGGCGATGCGCTCGGCGGTGTCCGCGATCACGCGCTCGTCGATCGGCCGGTGGGCGACGGCGCGCACGAGCGCCTTCGACGCGGCCTGCGCGTGCGGTCCGGCCACGAGCAGCGCGCCGAGCACCGCGTTGACGCGCTCGTCGAGATCCGCGACCGACGCGGCGAGGTCGTGCACGAGCCCGGTCCGGTACGCCTCGGCGGCGTCGAAGCGCTCGCCGGTCAGCATGTAGCGGCGCGCCGCGCGCGCCCCCATGGCCTCGATCACGTACGGCCCGATGGTCGCGGCGACGAGGCCGAGCCGGGCCTCGGACAGGGCGAACGTCGCCTCCTGCGCGGCCACCGCGATGTCGCAGCACGCGACGAGTCCGACGCCGCCGCCGTAGGCCGGCCCGTGCACGCGGGCGATGGTGGGCTTCGACAGCCTCGCCAGCGTCTGCATCAGTCGCGCGAGCCGCCCGGCGTCCTCCACGTTCTGCGCGTAGTCGAAACCCGCCATCCGGCGCATCCACTCGAGGTCGGCGCCCGCGCAGAACGCCGCGCCCGCGCCGAGCAGCACGACGGCCCGCACGCGCGGCGTCGCATCCAGCACCTCGAGCGCCTGCGTGAGATCGGCGATCATCTGCTCGTCGAACGCGTTGCGCACGTCCGGGCGGTTCAGCGTCAGCAGCGCGACGCCGTTGCGCTCGTCGACGGCGACCGTGTGCAGCGACGGCATCTCGGGGAGCGTCGGGGCGGGGGCGGTGGTCTTCTTCCTGGCCATGGCTTCGCTGGGTGCGGCTACATGCGGAACACGCCGAACGTCGTCGGCTCGGGCGCGCGGTTGCGGGCGGCGGACAGCGCGAGCGCGAGCACGCGCCGCGTGTCGGCGGGGTCGATCACGCCGTCGTCCCACAGGCGCGCGCTGGCGTAGTACGGATGGCCCTCGCGCTCGTACTGGGCGCGGATCGGCGCCCTGAACTCGGCCTCCTGCTCCGCGCTCCACGCGCCGCCCTTCGCCTCGATGATGTCGCGGCGGACGGTCGCGAGCACGGTGGCCGCCTGCTCCCCGCCCATCACGGAGATGCGCGCGTTGGGCCACATCCACAGGAAGCGCGGGCCGAATGCGCGGCCGCACATGCCGTAGTTGCCGGCGCCGTAGCTGCCGCCGATGATGAACGTGTACTTGGGCACCTTCGCGCAGGACACGGCGGTCACCATCTTCGCGCCGTCCTTCGCGATGCCGCCCGCCTCGTACTTCTCGCCCACCATGAAGCCGGTGACGTTCTGGAGGAACACGAGCGGCGTGCCGCGCTGGGCGCACAGCTCGATGAAGTGCGCGCCCTTCTGTGCCGACTCCCCGTAGAGCACGCCGTTGTTGGCGACGATGCCCACCGGGTAGCCGTGGACGTGCGCGAACCCGGTGACCAGCGTCGTGCCGTAGCGCGCCTTGAACTCGTCGAGTTCGCTGTCGTCGACGACGCGCGCGATCACCTCGCGGACGTCGTAGGGCTTGCGGATGTCCGCGTTGATGACGCCGTGGAGCTCCTCCGGCGGGTAGCGCGGCGGGCGCGGCGCGCGGACCTCGAGCGCCGCGCCCTTGGGCCGGTTGAGGTTCGCCACGATGCGGCGCGCGATCGCGAGCGCGTGGTGGTCGTCGTGCGCGTAGTGGTCGGCGACGCCGGAGACGCGCGTGTGCACGTCCGCGCCGCCGAGCGCCTCGGCGGACACGATCTCGCCGGTCGCCGCCTTCACCAGCGGCGGGCCGGCGAGGAAGATCGTGCCCTGGTCGCGCACGATGACCGACTCGTCGCACATGGCCGGCACGTACGCGCCGCCGGCGGTGCACGACCCCATGACCACCGCGATCTGCGGGATGCGCTCGGCGGACATCGTCGCCTGGTTGTAGAAGATGCGGCCGAAGTGGTCGCGGTCGGGGAACACGTCGACCTGGTTGGGCAGGTTCGCGCCGCCCGAATCGACCAGGTAGATGCACGGCAGGCCGTTCTCGCGCGCGACGTCCTGCGCGCGGATGTGCTTCTTCACCGTCATCGGGTAGTAGGTCCCGCCCTTGACCGTGGCGTCGTTGCAGACGACCACGCACTCGCGCCCGGACACGCGCCCGATGCCGGTCACGATGCCGGCGGACGCGACGTTGTCGCCGTACATGTCCCAGGCCGCCAGCGGCGAGAGCTCCAGGAACGGGCTTCCCGGGTCGAGCAGCGTGCGGACGCGCTCGCGCGGCAGCAGCTTGTTGCGCGCGACGTGCTTCGCGCGCGCGGCCTCGCCGCCGCCGAGCTCCACCGCCGCGAGCTTCGCGCGCAGGTCGGCGACGAGCGCGGACATCGCCTCGCGGTTCGCGGCGAACGTGGCGTCGCGCGGGTCGAGCGCGGAGTCGATGACCGTCATGGCGTCGTCGGGGGCATCAGGCGGCGGGCAGCGGATGCCCCGGCATCAGGTCGTACGGGGCGCGCCACCGCGGCGTCGCGCGGATCCGCGCGAGCCACGCCGCGATGGCCGGGTGCGAACCGCACCAGTCTACCCCGAGTTCGTCCTCCCAGAACAGGTAGCCGGCGAGCGACACGTCGGCGATGCCGAGGCGCTCGCCGACGACGAAGTCGCGCGCGGCGAGGTGCGCGTCGAGCACGTCCCACGCCGCGCGCGCGCGCTTGCCGAACTCCGCGACGACCGCCGGCTCCGGCGACTTCAGGAACGTGCGCTGGAAGCGGTAGGTCGCGGTGTAGCTGGTCAGCTTGTGGTTGTCCCACAGCAGCCAGCGCAGCACCTCGCGCCGCTCGCGCTCGTCGCGCGGGCCGTACTGCGGGAAGCGCTGCGCCAGGTAGTCGAGGATGACGCCGGACTGCGTGAGCCGCTCGCCGGCGTGCTCGAGGACCGGGACCTCGCCCATCGCGTTGAGCGCGCGCCAGGCCGGCGTGCGCGTCTCGCCGCCGAAGTAGTCGACCAAGCGCGGCTGCCAGTCGGCACCGGCCAGCTCGAGCAGCAGCGCCGGCTTGTAGGCGTTGCCCGACTGCGCGAAGCAGTGCAGCGTGTACTCGCTCATGGTTCCCTCTCGCGCGCCGGCCGCGCGGGCGACGGCGCGGCGGGCGACCACAACTCGACCAGCCGTCCCGCCGGGTCGCGCAGCTGCGCGACGCGCAGGTGCCACGCCGGCTGGTCGTGCGGCGGGCGCAGCAGCATGACACCCTTGCCGGCGAGCCGCGCCGCCTCGGCGTCGACGCTGGCGACGCGCAGGCAGAGCACCACGCCGCCCTGGCCGCGGACCGGGGCGTCGCCGACGACCGCCGCCATCAGGTCGCGGCGGTAGAGCGCGAGGCGCACGGCGCCCGCGTCGAACTCGACGTACACGCCCGGCACGTCGACGACGACCCGCAGCCCGAGGACGTCCCGGTAGAACGCGACGTCCGCCGCCAGGTCGTCGGCCAGCAGCCGCACGTGGGTCAGCATGGGTGCGCGCCGTCGTGGCGGGGCCGCAGCAGCAGCGTGCCGTGCGCCGCGACGTAGACGACGCCGTCGTCGTCGATCGCCCGGCCGTCCAGCGTCACGACGTCGCCCGAAAGCGAGTCCTTGCGCTCGACCGCCGTCACGTCCCACTGCATGTCCAGCGCGGCGCCGGCGGGCACCGCGCGCACGAAGCGGAACGTGAAGCCCAGGCCGAGCGGCTGGCAGGTCTTCGCGTAGTGGGTGGCGGTCAGCGCCATCAGCCGCGACGTCACGTGCGGGCCGCAGGCGATCAGCGTGCGGAACGGGCTCGCCGCGGCGTAGGCGGCGTCGTGGTGCAGCGGGTTGAAGTCGGCGCACAGGCGCGCGAACGCCCGGATCGACGCCTCGTCGAACGCGACGCGCTCGGAGAAGCGCTCGCCGACGCTGGCAAGCCGGCAGGTCGCGGGCGCGTGGCTCGCCGTCACAGCGCGCGCCCGATCACGAGCCGCTGGATGTCGCTCGTGCCCTCGTAGATCTGGCAGACGCGGACGTCCCGCCAGATGCGCTCGACGGGGAAGTCGGCGACGTAGCCGTAGCCGCCGTGGATCTGCAGCGCGTCGGAGCACACGCGCTCGGCCATCTCCGAGGCGAAGAGCTTCGCCATCGAGGCCTCGCGCAGGCAGGGCCGGCCGGCGTCGCGCAACGCCGCCGCGTGCCAGGCGAGCTGGCGCGCCGCCTCGATCGACGTCGCCATGTCCGCGAGGCGGAAAGCAACGGCCTGGTGCTCGACGATCGGCTTGCCGAACGCCACGCGCTCGCGCGCGTACGCGAGCGCCGCCTCGTACGCCGCGCGCGCCATCCCGATCGCCTGCGCGGCGATGCCGATGCGTCCCGTCTCGAGGTTGGCGAGCGCGATGCGGTACCCCGCCCCTTCTGCCCCCAGCCGGTTCTCCGCCGGGACGTCGCAGTCCTCGAGCGCGATCTGCGCCGTGTCCGAGGCGCGCTGGCCGACCTTGTCCTCGACGCGCGCCACGCGGAAGCCCGGCGTCTTCGTGTCGACGACGAACGCGCTGATGCCCTTCTTGCCCGCGGCGCGGTCGGTCACCGCGAACACGATCGCGACGTCGGCGTTGCGTCCGGTCGTGATGAACTGCTTGACGCCGTTGAGACGGTAGTGGCCGTCGCGGCGCTCGGCGCGCGTGGCGATCGCCGCCGCGTCGGAGCCCACGTGAGGCTCGGTGAGGCAGAAGCAGCCGAGCCTGCGGCCGGCCGCGAGCGGCGCCAGCCAGGTCGCCTTCTGCTCGTCGGTCCCGAAAGCGAGCAGCGGGCCGCACACCACGGAGTTCTGCACCGAGACGACCGTCGACGTCGCGCCGTCCCCCGCCGCGATCTCCTCCAGCGCGACGGCGAGCGACAGGCAGTCGGCCCCGGCGCCTCCCCACGCCTCGGGGACGGCCATCCCCATCGCGCCCAGCTCGCCCAGCGCCGCGAGCTCCTCGCGCGGGAAGTGGTGCTCGCGGTCCCAGCGCGCCGCGTGCGGCGCGAGCCGCTCCTGCGCGAACGCGCGCATCGTGTCGCGGATCAGCGTCTTCTCGTCGTCGAGCAGCATCGCGTCAAGGCCTCGCGGAGCGCGTCCGCCCAGGCGGACTTCGTCGTTGTACCAGAGACCGCGCGTGCAGGTCCGGCGTCCCTCGACGTCGCGGCCGGCAACCGCGCGGAGCCCGTCATCGCGCGGCGCTAGCGCCGCGCCTCGGCGACCAGCCGCAGCGCCAGCAGTGCGAAGACGCCGGCGAGCAGGCGCCGCGACCACGCCGTCCATCCGGGCCGCGCGCCGAACCAGCCGCGCACGCTGCCGGCGGCGGCGATCAGCAGGGCGTCGTACGAAGCCACGACGGCGAGCTGCGTCACGCCGAGCAGCGCGCTCTGCGCGAGCACGCTGCCGTGCGCGGGGTCGACGAACTGCGGGAAGAACGCCAGCTGGAACAGCGCCACCTTGGGGTTGAGCGTCCCCGTGAGCACGCCGTCGCGGTACAGCGCGGCGACCGGCAGGCGCGCGCGCGCGCGCCCCGCCCCCGCCGGCGGCGGCGCGCGCCACGTCTGCCACGCGACGTACAGCAGGTAGGCGGCGCCGGCCCAGCGCACGGCATCGTAGGCGGCCGGCACCGCGGCGAGCACCGCGGACAGCCCGAGCGCCGCCGCCGCGATATGCAGCGCGAGGCCGCTCGCCGTGCCGGCGAGCGAGACCAGCCCTGCCGCCCGGCCCTGCGCGAGGGTGCGCGACACCAGGTAGACGTGGTTGGGGCCGGGCGTCATCGCCAGCGCGACGCAGGCGCCGGCGAACAGCAGCAGGGTGTCGAGCGGGATCACGGCATCCGCCGCCGCGCGCGCGTCAGGCGAGCTCGACGGCCATCGCCGTCGCCTCGCCGCCGCCGATGCACAGGGCCGCCACGCCGCGGCGCAGCCGCCGCTTGCGCAGCGCGCCGAGCAGCGTGACCAGAATGCGTGCGCCCGACGCGCCGATCGGGTGGCCCAGCGCACAGGCGCCGCCGTGCACGTTGACCCGGTCGTGCGGCAGGTCGTGCTCGCGCATCGCCGCCATCGCGACCACGGCGAACGCCTCGTTGATCTCCCACAGGTCGACGTCCCGCGCCGACCAGCCGACCTTCTTCAGGACCTTGTCGATGGCGCCGACCGGCGCGGTGGTGAACCACCCCGGCTCCTGCGCGTGGGTCGCGTGGCCGTGCACCAGCGCGAGCGGCGCGAGGCCCCGGCGCTCGGCCGTCGAGCGGCGCATCAGCACGAGCGCGGCGGCGCCGTCGGAGATCGAGCTCGAGTTCGCCGCCGTCACCGTGCCGTCCTTGCGGAATGCGGGCTTCAGCGTCGGGATCCTGTCGGGCGACGCCTTCGCCGGCTGCTCGTCGCGCCCGATCACGACCTCGCCCTTGCGGCCCGCCACCGTGACCGGCGCGATCTCCCAGCCGAACGTGCCGTCCTCGTTCGCCGTCAGCGCACGGTCGAGCGAGGCGAGCGCGAAGGCGTCCTGCGCCTCGCGCGTGAACGCGTACTTCGCCGCGCAGTCCTCGGCGAACGTGCCCATCAGCCGGCCCTTGTCGTACGCGTCCTCGAGCCCGTCGAGGAACATGTGGTCCTGCACGACCTGGTGGCCCATGCGGTAGCCGGCGCGCGCCTTCGGCAGCAGGTAGGGCGCGTTGCTCATCGACTCCATGCCCCCGGCGACCACGACGTCGTTCGTCCCCGCCGCGAGCAGGTCGTGCGCGAGCATCGCCGCCTTCATCGCCGAGCCGCACATCTTGTTGACCGTCGTGCAGCCGGCGCCGAGCGGCAGCCCGGCCTTGATCGACGCCTGCCGCGCGGGCGCCTGGCCCTGTCCGGCCGGCAGCACGTTGCCCATGATGACCTCGTCCACGTCCGCAGCGGCGAGGCCGGCGCGCTCGACCGCGGCGCGGATGGCCACCGCGCCGAGGTCGCTCGCGGCGAGCGACGCGAAGTCGCCCTGGAAGCCGGCCATCGGCGTGCGCGCCGCGCCGGCGATGACGATGGGGTCGTTGTGCATGTCGCTATGCTCCATGCGGGAATGGGGAATGGGGAACGGAGAACGGGTGAGGCGAGGATCGAAGTACACGGCCCCAGGCATGGGGGCCCCGCGCACTACATGCCATTCACTGTTCCCGATTCCCGCATTTCGTCACTTCGTTTCGTTGAACAGCTCCCTCCCGATCAGCATCCTGCGGATCTCGGAGGTCCCGGCGCCGATCTCGTAGAGCTTCGCGTCGCGCCAGATCCGCCCGGTCGGGTAGTCGTTGATGTAGCCGTTGCCGCCGAGCGCCTGGATCGCCTCCCCGGCAACCCACGTCGCCTTCTCGGCGGCGTACAGGATGGCGCCGGCGGCGTCCTTGCGCGCGCGCGTGCCCGCGTGCCCGCGGTCGAGCGCCTGCGCCACCGCGTAGACGTACGCGCGGCAGGCGTTGAACGTCGTGTACATGTCGGCGAGCTTGCCCTGCATCAGCTGGAACTCGCCGATCGGCTGGCCGAACTGGCTGCGCTCGTGCACGTAGGGCACGACGGCGTCCAGCGCCGCGGCCATCAGCCCGAGCGGCCCGCCGGCGAGCACGGCGCGCTCGTAGTCGAGGCCGCTCATCAGCACGTTGACGCCGCGCCCCTCCTCGCCGAGGACGTTCTCCGCCGGCACCTCGCAGTCGACGAACACCAGTTCGCACGTGTTGCTGCCGCGCATGCCCAGCTTGTCGAGCTTGGGCGACGTCGAGAAGCCCTTCATGCCCTTCTCGACCAGGAAGGCGGTGATGCCGCGCGCGCCGGCCAGCGGGTCGGTCTTCGCGTAGACGACCAGCGTGTCGGCGTCGGGGCCGTTGGTGATCCAGAACTTGCTGCCGTTGAGCACGTAGGCGGCGCCGCGCCGCTCGGCGCGCAGCTTCATCGACACGACGTCCGAGCCGGCCCCGGGCTCGCTCATCGCCAGCGCCCCGACGTGCTCGCCGGACACGAGCCCGGGCAGGTAGCGGCGCTTCTGCGCCTCGCTGCCGTTGCGGCGGATCTGGTTGACGCACAGGTTGGAGTGCGCGCCGTACGACAGCCCGACGGCCCCCGACGCGCGCGAGATCTCCTCCATCGCGATCACGTGCGCGAGGTAGCCCAGGCCCGAGCCGCCGTACTCGTCCTCGACCGTGATGCCGAGCAGGCCGAGGTCGCCCATCTTGCGCCACAGGTCGGGCGGGAACTGGTTGTCGCGGTCGATCGCGGCGGCGCGCGGCGCGATCTCGTCGCGCGCGAACTCGCGCACCGTGTCGCGCAGCATCACGATCGTCTCGCCGAAGCCGAAGTCGATCGAGGGAAGCTCCGTCATGGTCGTGCCCCGGTAGGGAAGCGGTCAGGCGGCCGGCGCGTCGGCCTTGCCGCGCATCGTCATCAGCGTCTGCTGCATCAGCGCGCACAGCGTGCGCCGGCCGCCGCGCACGGCGTGCACCTCGCCGCGGGTGACCGTCAGGGTCCGCCCGCATTTCACCACGAACCCCTCGGCCACGACGCGCTCGCCGTGCGCCGGGGCGAGCAGGTTGAGCTTGAACTCCACGGTCAGCACCGAGGCGTCCTCGGGGAACAGCGTGTAGCCGGCGTAGCCGCCCGCCGAGTCCACGATGGCCGCGACCACGCCGGCGTGCACGTAGCCGTGCTGCTGCGACACCGCCGGCGCGGGGACGAGGTCGATCGCGCAGTAGCCCGGCGCGACGTCCGCGAGCCGGGCGCCCAGGGTCGCCATCGCCCCCTGCCGGGCGAAACTCGCGCGGACGCGCTCGCGGTAGCGCGCGTACACGGGCTCGAAGGCGGTGCGCGGCGTGTCGCTCATCGGCATGCGGACGGAGCGCGGACCGGCGGCTCCGGGGGCGGTTGCGAGGGGCGATTGTGGTTGACGTTTACGTAAACGTCAACCCCGCGGCCGGGATCACGGACCGCGGGCCCTGCCCGGCCGTGCCGGCTCGGCGTCGGCCTCGCCGGGACGCGCGCCGCGCGCCGCGGCGGGACGCTCGGCCGCCGCCTCCTTCAGCCGGCGGCGGCACTCGCGCTCCGCGCCGGCGATCTCGGCGAGCGTCGCGTCGATGTCCTCCTTCTGCTGCAGCAGGCGCGCGCGCCGCTCGGCGAGGACGCCGAGGAACTTCTCGAGCTGCGCCCGTTCGTTGCGCGCCACCTCGTAGAGGTCGAGGATCTCGCCGATCTCGGCGAGCGAGAGCCCGAGCCGCTTGCCGCGCAGGATCAGCTTGATGCGCACGCGCTCGCGCTCGCCGTAGACGCGCGCACCACCCACGCGCGCCGGCGTGATCAGGCCGCAGTCCTCGTAGAAGCGGATCGCCCGCGTGGTCAGCGCGAACTCGCGCGCGAGCGCCGAGATCGGATAGGTCGCGGCCGGCCGCGGGCCGGCGCCGGGGCTGCGTTGCGCGACGGAGCGGCGCGTCGTCATCGGCGGCGAAAATAGCACAACCGCTTGACAGCATCGCCGTCCGCCCGCGAGCATCGACCGCTTCCCGCCGCCTCCGCGCCCGTGCGCCGCGCCGTCGCGCTGCGCTTCCCTCCTTCCGCATGTCCCGCGCGCTCACGTTTCCCTTCGACGCCCCGCCGCCGCCGGGCGAGACCATCGAGGTCGCCCCCGGCGTGAAGTGGCTGCGCATGCCGCTCCCCTTCGCGCTCGACCACATCAACCTGTGGCTGATCGCCGGTCCCGACGGGTGGACGCTCGTGGACACCGGCTACGGGGACGCGCCCACGCGCGCGCTGTGGGAGCGCCACGTCGAGCGCGCGCTCGGCGAGCGCCCGATCGCGCGGATCGTCGTGACCCACTACCACCCCGACCACGCCGGCAACGCGGCGTGGCTCGCGGCGCGCTTCGGCGTGACCGTGCAGATGACGATGGCCGAGTACCTGACCGGACACGCCGTCCACGGCCAGACGTCCGGCTACTCGCTCGCGGACACCTGCGCGCTGTTCCGCTCGCACGGCATGAGCGACGAGCACCTGGCCGCGCTCGCCGGGCGCGGCAACGCGTACCGGCGCGGCGTGCCCGAGCTGCCGACGCGCTTCGCGCGGATCTTCGCGGGCGAGGCGCTGCGGCTGGGCCCGCTCGAGTGGCGCGTGATCGGCGGCTACGGGCACTCGCCCGAGCACGCCGCGCTGCACAGCGGCGACCGCGGCCTGCTGATCAGCGGCGACATGCTGCTGCCGCGGATCAGCACCAACGTGAGCGTCTGGCCGGCCGAGGCGTACGGCGACCCGCTGGCGCGCTTCCTCGGGTCGCTCGACGCGTTCGTGGCCCTGCCGGAGCGCACGCTGGTGCTGCCGTCGCACGGCCTGCCGTTTCGCGGCATCGCGGCGCGCGTCGCGGCGCTGCGCGAGCACCACGACGCGCGTCTGTCCGAGCTGCGCGCCGCCATCGCCGCCGCCGGGCACCCGGTCAGCGCCGCGGACGTCGTGCCGGTGCTCTTCCGGCGCGAGCTCGACCTGCAGCAGCGCTTCTTCGCGCTCGGCGAGGCGATCGCGCACCTCAACCACCTCGCCGCGACCGGCGGCGCCGTCCGCCTGATCGGCCCGGACGGCACGATCCGCTTCGCGTCCGCCGGCGGGGCATAGAATGCCGGGGTGATCCCGACGCCGCCCCGCCCATGAGCCCCGCCGCCCCGTTGCCCGCCGCCCCGTCCCCGCCCTCCGCCGCCGACGCCTCCGGCGGCTACGACCCGGTCGCGCTCGCGCAGAGCCTCGCCTCCGCTGCGGAGAAGAGCGCGAAGCTGATCGGCGACTTCGCGGCGAAGCAGGCGTCGTCGGGCAAGAGCCTGCTCGCCGACGAGCTCGGCATCGGCAAGGCCTTCCTCGAGCTCGCCGCGCAGATGATGGCGAACCCGATGCGGCTCGCCGAATCGCAGATGACGCTGTGGTGGGACTACATGTCGCTGTGGCAGTCGTCGCTGATGAAGATGATGGGCGCGCCGGCGACGCCGGTCGCGCAGCCGATCAAGGGCGACAAGCGCTTCCGCCACGAGGACTGGGAGGGTCACGTCCTGTTCGACTTCGTCAAGCAGGCGTACCTGATCACCGCGCGCTGGATGCACGGCCAGGTGGCGAGCGTCGAGGGCCTCGACGAGAAGACGCGGCGCAAGGTCGACTTCTACACGCGGCAGTACATCGACGCGCTGGCGCCGTCCAACTTCGCGCTCACCAATCCCGAGGTCTTCCGCGAGACGATCGCATCGGGCGGCCAGAACCTCGTGCGCGGCCTGCACAACCTGCTCGACGACATCGAGCGCGGCAACGGCCAGCTGCGCATCTCGATGACCGACCCCAAGGCCTTCGAGCTCGGGGTTAACATCGCGACCACGCCGGGGAAGGTCGTCTTCCGCAACGAGCTGATGGAGCTGATCCAGTACGCGCCGTCGACGGCGAAGGTCGGCAAGCGCCCGCTGCTGATCCTCCCGCCGTGGATCAACAAGTTCTACATCCTCGACCTGCGCGAGAAGAACTCGTTCGTCAAGTGGTGCGTCGACCAGGGCATGACGACGTTCGTGGTCTCCTGGGTCAACCCGGACGCGAAGCTCGCCGACGCGGGGTTCGACCGCTACCTGACAGACGGCACGCTCGCGGCGCTCGACGCGATCGAGCAGGCGACGGGCGAGCGCGAGGTCAACGCCGTCGGCTACTGCCTGGGCGGCACGCTGCTCGCCGCCACGCTCGGCTACATGGCCGCGCACAAGGACAAGCGGATCGCCAGCGCGACGTTCATGACGTCGCTCGTCGACTTCCGCGCCACGGGCGAGCTCGAGGTCTTCATCGACGACGAGCAGGTGGCCTCGCTCGAGCGCAAGATGGAGGAGCGCGGCTATCTCGAGGGCAGCGAGATGGCCAACACGTTCAACATGCTGCGGGCCAACGACCTCATCTGGTCGTTCGTCATCAACAACTACCTGCTCGGCCGCGACCCGTTCCCGTTCGACCTGCTGCACTGGAACAGCGACAGCACGCGCATGCCCGCGCGGATGCACAGCTTCTACCTGCGCAACATGTACATGCGCAACGCGCTGGCGAGGCCCGGCGGCATCGAGCTCGACGGCACGCCGATCGACCTCACGAAGGTCGCGCTGCCGACGTACTTCGTGTCCGCGGTCGAGGACCACATCGCGCCGTGGAAGGCGACCTGGTACGGGCCGAGGACGATGCGCGGCCGCTCGCGCTTCGTGCTGTCGGGCTCGGGGCACATCGCCGGCATGGTGAACCCGCCGGCCGCGAACAAGTACTGCTACTGGACCGGCGACGCGCCGTCCGACACGCCCGACGAGTGGCTCGCGGCGGCGACGCAGCACGACGGATCGTGGTGGAACGACTGGCGCGCCTGGATCGGCGACTTCCTCGGCAAGGAGGTCCCCGCGCGCGTGCCGGGGAAGGGCAAGCTGAAGGCGCTGGCCGACGCCCCCGGCACCTACGTCAGGATGCGCGCCGACAGCTGACGGTCGCGCTCGCGCGGCGCGCCTGCGGCGGCGCCCCGCACCCGGGTTCCGCGCAGCAGCGGACCGGTAGGGGCGTCAGCGCTGCATCTCCTTGGGCATCGGCCGCCCCGCGGGCGGCTCGCCGCGCGCGCCGGACTCGCCGGCCGACGACGCCGGAGCCCGGCCGCGGTCGACGGACGGCGGCGGTGCCGAACGCGGGACCACGGCGGGCGCGGCCGGTGCCGACGGCGGCGCCGAGCGCGGAACCACGGCCGGTGCAGCCGGTGCCGACGGCGGCGCCGAGCGCGGAACCACGGCCGGTGCGGCCGGTGCCGACGGCGGCGCCGAGCGCGGCACCCCTGCGGGGCCGGCGGACGGCGGCGTCGGGGCGCGCGGACCTTGCGGCGCCACCGACGGCGACGATCCGCCCCACGTCTGCGCGGGACGCGGCTCACGCTGCAGCGCGCCACGGCCTTCGCCGGCGGACGACGGCGGTACGGCGGACACGGGGGGCCGCGGTGCAGCGGCGGGTGTCGCGCCGCGCGGCGCGCGCTCGCCCGTCGCACCCCACGTCCCGGGCGTCGACGGCGCGCGTGCCGGCGCTCGCACGCCCGGGCCCACCGGCGCTCCCGCGGACGGGCGCGCCGCCGACGGGGCGGGTGGCGCTGCGGTCGGTCCGCCGCCTCCCGGTCCCGCGGCGGACGGCCGGCCGGGCGCGACGGGGCGGGGCGCCGGCCCAGCACCGCCGCTCCACGTCTGCGGCGCCGCCGCGGGGCCCGCCGTCGCCGGCAGGCGCATCGGCTTGGTCTGGAACGCGGCGGCGGGCAGCGGCGCCGACGCCGGCGGGCGGACGCCCGGTACCTTGCCGGGCGCAGGCTTGTCCACGCGCGGCGCGTAGGCGAGCACGGGCGCGCTCGTCACCGCCTGCGGCCGGACGTTCACGAGGTTGCCGTGCACCGGGCGGCGGCCGGTGAACACCGCGTCGGCGACGGCCGTCACGCCGCCCGGCGCGGACCAGTTCGTGTAGCGCGTCGGCGGTGCGCCGGGCCGCTCCGCCAGGTTCACCGCGTAGGGGCGGTTGTACATCGTCCAGCAGCGGTGCGAGCACCCGCCCCACCACGGCACGTACGGCTCGCCCCACGCCAGCGGCACCCAGCCGTAGACCGGCGCGCCGAACGACACCGAGAACGACCAGCCGGCGCCGCCGTACCAACCGACGAGCGCGGGCGCCCAGAGCGGACGCGCCACGTAGCCGCCCGGCGCCCAGCCCCAGCGCCCGCCGTAGTGGACCCAGCGCCCGTAGTGGAACGGCGCGTAGCCCCACGGCGCGTCGTCGACCCACGTCCACCCCCAGCCGCCGACCCACGACCAGCGCCCGTAGCGGTACGGCGCCCAGTCGACCGCCACGCCGGTCGGATACCAGAGCGCGCCGTACTCGGGCACCGTCTCCCAGTGGCCGTAGCCGTCGAGGTCGGCGTAGCCGATCATCTGCCGCGACACGTAGTTCGCCGAGCGCGCCCGCTCGTAGTAGCGGTCGCGGTCCGCGCTCCAGGTGTCGAAGCCGTCCAGGTAGAAACCGTTGCGCACGCCCGCGAAGGCCGGCTCCTCGCCTTCCAGCAGCGCCGTCTGGCCCGGCAGCACCTGCTGCAGCCCCGTCGCGAACGACGCCGTCGCCTCGCCTTCCCGCACGACCAGCTCGGTGCGCGTGCGATCCTCGGTCACGTCGACGCGATAGAGGCCGGGACGCGTGAGCGCGAGTTGCGTGTTCGGCGTGTCGATGCGAGCGACCTCGCCGGGCTCCAGCACGCGGACGCGGACGATGACCCGTCCCTGCGCGACGAACAGCGCGAGGACCGTGTCGTCCAGGCGCGCGACGTGGACGTTCGTGTCGCCGGCGAGCCGGAACTGCCCGCCGCCGTAGTCGATCTCCGCCCGGCCGCCGCCGGCCACCCAGAGGTTGTCGCCGCTCGTGACGGTGTCGTTGCGGCGCGCGTCGAGCCAGTCCTCCGCGCGCTGCTCGGTGGCGATGTACACGCGTCCGCCGACGTCGGCGAGCCGGCCGACGCGGCCGGGAAGGTCGCCTTCCTGCGCGAAGGCGGCCCCCGCGGCGGCCGCCGCCAGCAGCAGGACGGCGAACGGACGAACGATCAGGGAAGGTCGGGGCATCGGGACGCGCTTCGGCTCTCGAGACCTTTGAACGTGCCAGCGTCCTCCCCGGTTGACCCGTGCGCCCGGCAAGGCACGCCGGCTACAATGCCGGATTGCCGCACCGCCGGCCGGCTTTGCGGCCGCCCGGGCACTCCCTGGAGATCCGCATGAGACAGTCGAGCAAGATGCTGGTCGCGGGCGCCGTCGCGCTCGCGTGCGCCGGCCCCGCCGCCGCGCAGTGGAACGGCTTCGTGTCCTTCGGCGACAGCCTGAGCGACGCCGGCTCGTTCAAGCCGGTGCTGCCGCCGGGCGTGGGCCGGTTCACCACGAATCCGGACCCGGTGTGGACGCAGGTCATCGGCGAGCGCTACGGCTACACGATCACGCCGGCGACCCAGGGCGGCACGAACTACGCACAGGGCGGCGCGCGCGTGTCCGGGTTGCCCGGTGTGCCGGCCCAGCCGCCGACGGCGGCGGCGCTGCCGATCGCCAACCAGGTCGGGCAGTACGTCGGCGCCGGCGTGAATCCCGATGCCGTGCACGCGATGTGGGGCGGCGCCAACGACATCTTCTTCCAGCTCGGCCTGGCGCAGGCAGGCGCCATCAGCGCCGAGCAGGCGCAGGCCGGCGTCGTCCAGGCGGCGCAGCAGTACGTGCAGCAGGTCGGTGCACTGCAGGCGGCGGGCGTGCGGCAGCTCGTCGTGCTCAACGTGCCCGACATCGGCAAGACGCCGGGCGGCATGGCAGGGGGCGCCGCAGCGTCTGCGCAGATCACCGCCATCACCGGCCTCTACAACACCGCGGTGCAGGCGGGGCTGGACACGCTGGGCGGCAACGTCCTGCGCGTCGACATCGCCGGGCTGTTCCGCGACATCCTCGCCAATCCCTCCGCCTACGGATTCGCGAACACCACGTCGCCCGCCTGCGGCGCCACGCCCTCGCTGCTCTGCGGTCCTGCGAACCTCGTCGCGGCGAACGCGAACGAGACGTACGTGTTCGCCGACGGCGTGCATCCGACCGGAGCGGCGCACCGCGTCGTCGCCGACTACGTGGCCTCGTTCCTCGAGGCGCCGTTCGGCGCGGGCACGCTCACGCAGGGGCCGCTGGCCGTCGAGCAGGCGACGTTCCGCACCGTGGACGGCCGCATGTGGTCGTCGCTGGACACGCCCTACGATCCGCAGCGCGGCATGACGATGTGGGCCGCCTACGACTACGCGAATCCGGACATCGACCTGCCGTTCGCCTCGGGCGACGCCGACCTGCACACCTTCTCCGTCGGCGGCGACCTGCGGCTCTCCCCGCACCTCCTCGCCGGCGCGGCCGCGAACTTTTCCGAGTACAAGGCGAGCTACGGCGGCGGGCGCCACACGCTGGACGAGACCAGCGCCACGATCTACGCCGGCTGGGGCAGCGGGCCGTGGTACGCCGGCGTGTCCGCGCTGGTCGGCGTGCTCGACTACTCGGACGTGCGTCGCAGCTTCGACGTCGGCATCGCGCAGCGCAGCGAATCCGGCGACACCTCGGGCACGCACTGGGGCGTGCGTCTGCACGGCGGGTACTGGATGCGGGCGGGAAGCGTCAACCACGGGCCGTTCGCCAAGCTCGTCTGGCAGCGCGTCGACGTCGACAACTTCGCCGAGCGCGCGGGCACGTCCACCGCGCTCGCCTACGGCGAGCAGGAGCGCAAGAGCCTCGTCGGCAGCCTCGGCTGGCAGGCACAGGGCACGCTCGGGATGGTGCGGCCGTTCGGCCGCGTCACCTGGGAGCACGAGTTCGACGACGACGCCCTCGACGTCGCGCTGAGCACGTCGCTCGGCGGCCGCTACGTCACGACGCTGCCCGCGCCGGACAGCGACTGGGTGCTGTTCAACGTCGGCGCGTCGATGGACCTCGGCGCCCCGTCGTCGTCCGCGTTCGGCAAGGTCACCGCGTTCGTGATGGGCTCGGCGACGGCCGGCAAGGGCGACGGCGACGCGTACGGCGTCACGCTCGGCGTCAAGGTGCCGTTCTAGAACCCAGGTTCTAGCATCCGCGGCGGCGGGGACGGGCGCGCATCCGCCAACCCCGCCGCGGCCGCGGCTCAGCGCTGCAGGCTGGCGCGAAACGCCGCCAGCGCGCGCAGGCCCTCGCGCGCGCGCACGCCGTACCACGACGTCCACTCGCCGTCGACGACGTGCACCGGCTTGCGCAGCCGCGCGGACAGCGCGACCGCGTCGCGCTCGCGGAACGCGAACGGCTCGGTGGCGAGCAGGATGCGGGCGGCGACGCGCCACGCGGGCGCGTCCTCGTCCACGACGGGATAGCGGGCGCCGTCGTCGTCGGGCAGCGTGTCCCAGCCGGACCGCGCGAGCGTCGCCCCGACGTAGGTGCCGCGCGACACCGTCATCCACGGCCCGCGCCAGATGAGGTAGAGCACGCGCTCGCGCGGCAGCGCGGCGCCGGCGGCGTCGAGCACGGCCAGCGCGGCCTCGACGTCGGCGGCGATCGCCTGCGCCTGCGCGTCCCGGCCGAACACGGCGCCCAGCAGCCGCAGCAGCCGTGCGTTGTCCTGCGGCCCCGCGGGGTGGGTGACGATCACGTGGGGGACGAAGGCGCGGGCCGCATCCACGACTTCGCGCCGGTTCTCGTCGACGTTGACGACGAGGTGCGTGGGCGCGAGCGCGGCGAGCGCCGACAGGTCCGGGTCCTTCGTGCCCCCGACCTTCGGCAAGCGCCGGACCGCGTCCCGCGGATGCACGCAGAACCCGGTGCGCGCGACCACGTGCGGGCCCAGCCCGAGCGCGAACAGCGACTCGGTGATGCTCGGGACCAGGCAGGCGATGCGCGCCGCGCCCGCACGCGGGTGCGTGACGCCTGCCCAGTCGGTACGCAGTGCCGCGTCGTCGCCGTCGCGCGCGGCCATCAGACGGGATTGTCGCGCGGCTTGCGCTTGCGGTTGCGCAGCGCGCGGTCGAACAGCGGCCGTGGCATCGCGCGCAGCAGGCGCGACGCGAGCGCCATCGGCCACGGCACGACGCAGAACGCGCGGCGGCGGTCGATGGCGCGGGCGATCCGGCGCGCCGCGTCGTCCGGCTGCATCAGGAACGGCATCCGGTAGGGGTTGCGCGCCGTCAGCGGCGTCGCGATGAAGCCCGGGCAGATCGTCAGCACGGCGACGCCGCTGGCGCGAAGCTCGACGCGCAGGCTCTCGAGGTAGGTGATCGCGGCGGACTTCGATGCGCAGTAGGCGCCCGCGCCGGGCAGCCCGCGGAACCCCGCGACGCTCGCGATGCCGACGAGCGCGCCTGCGCGCACCGCGCGCATCGGCGCCACGAACGGATGGAACGTGTGCACGATGCCGAGCACGTTCGTCTCGAGCACGAGCCGGAACGCGGGAAGGTCCTCGGCGTGCTCGGTCAGCGTCCCGCGCGAGATGCCGGCGTTCGCGATGACGACGTCCGGGGGCCCGAAGCGCGCCACGAAGTCGCCGGCGGCCTCGGCCAGCGCCTCCGCGTCGCGCACGTCGGCGGCATAGGTGCGCACGCTCGCCGGCGCGAGGGCGGCCGCGAGCGCCGCGAGGCCGTCCGCGCCGCGCGCGACCACACCGAGCGTCGCGCCCTGCGCGGCATAGTGCCGCGCGAGCGCCTCGCCGAGCCCCGACGACGCGCCGGTGAGGAAGACCTTCATCGGCGCGCCGGTCGCAGTGCCCGCGCCGTCAGCTCTTCGGACGCTCGGCCCGGGCCTTGGCGATGAGCTGGTTGATCGCGGCCGGCATGTTGGCGTGCGAGCCCACCTTGTCGGAGCTCAGCTGGAACTTGCCGTCGACGATCACCAGGGGCACCGACTGCACGCTGTAGTTCTTCGCGAGCGTGAGCGCGCGGTTCATCTTGCTCGTCACGCCGAACGAGTTGAACGTGTCCTCGGCTTTCTTGCGGTCCACGCCCTTGGCGGCGATCCAGTCGAGGAACGCCTTCGGCTCGAACAGCGGCGCGCGCTTGTCGTGCAGCGCGACGAAGAACTCGGGCGTGAGCCGCTCCTCGACGTCCAGCGCCTCGAGCGTGTAGTACACCTTGCCGAGGTTGCGCCACTGCTCGCGGCCGAAGTCGACCGGCACGCGGCGGAACTCCACGTCCGCGGGCAGCGTCTTCTTCCACGCGACGAGCTCGGGGTCGAGGTCGCGGCAGTGCGGGCAGCCGTAGCTGAAGAATTCCAGCACCTCGACCTTGCGCCCGGAGTCGACCGGCTGCGGATTGCGCAGGCGCGTGTAGTTCTGACCCTCGACCAGCGCCGGCTGCGCCGCGGCGCGGCCGGCGATCGCGAGCGCCCCGCAGCCCGCGGCGAAGGCGAGGAAGCCCCGGCGCGAGGCACGACGGCGTGGGGAACGGTTCATCGGTGGCTCCTGGAACGAAGAAGGGGAACGTCGGGACCACGATTGGTCCGGACGCGCGCGGCGAAGGTTCCGCGGGCGGCGACGGCCGGCGGACGGCGCGCGATCGGGGCGGCGTCGCGCACGTCAGTAGCGGATGACCGCCACGTCGAAGCCGCGCCGCGCGAGCTCGCCCTTCGCGCGGTTGAGCTCGTCCGTGTCGTCGTAAGGGCCGAGGCGGACGCGGTAGCGGGTGCCCTTCTCCGGGACGTCGCCCTTCTGCACCTGCGCTTCCCACCCGGCGAGCGCCAGGCGCGCCTTCAGGTTGTCGGCGTCCGCCTCGCTGGCGAAGGAGCCGGCCTGCAGCCAGAATCGGTCCGCGGCCTTCGGCGCCGCGGCCGACGGGTCCAGCGCGGCGGTCCGCTCCCCCGGCTTGCCGGCCGCGGCGTCTGGCGGGGGCGCTGCGATCCGTCCCGCCGCCTTGTCGGCCGTGAGGCGGTCGGGCACGGGCGGCTTGGGCCCCTGCACCTTCGGCTCCTCGCCGCCCGGCAGGATCTTGTAGAAGTCGAAGCGCGGCCGGTCCGCGTCGGCCTTCGCCGCCTTCGGCGCCTCCTTCGCCGCCTCGCGCGCGTCGCTTGCCGCGAGCTGCTGGCGATAGACCTTCCAGCCGTCGGTGACGTAGAGCGCCACCCCGAGCGCGAGTACGATGCCGAGCACGAGGCCGATGAACACGCCGAGCAGCGTGCCGCCGCCGGCGCGGCGCCGCGGCGCGGCGCGGGGGACGGCAGGACGGGAGTCGCGGGGCACGGTCCGGGGCCTTCCTCACATCTGGTCCGGCGCCGCGATGCCGAGCACCGCGAGCCCGTTGGCGAGCACCTGTCCCGTGGCCACGACGAGCGCGAGGCGCGCGCGGCGCACGCGCTCGTCGTCGACGAGGAACCGCTCGGCATTATAGTAACCGTGGAACTCGCCGGCCAGTTCGCGCAGGTAGAAGGCCACCTGGTGCGGCGCGTGGTCGCGCGCCGCGACGGCGATCTCGGCGCCGAAGTCGGCAAGCCGCCGCAGCAGCGCCTCCTCGTAGGGCGACGCGAGCGGCGCGAGATCCGCGTCGCGCAACGCCGCCATCGCCTCGTCCTTCGTCGTGCCCGCCTGCCTCAGCACCGACGCCACGCGCGCGTGCGCGTACTGCACGTAGTACACCGGGTTCTCCTCGGACTGCGAGCGCGCGAGGTCGATGTCGAACACGAACTCGGCGTCGGCGCGCCGCATCGCGAGAAAGAAGCGCACGGCGTCGCGGCCGGCCTCGTCGACCAGGTCGCGCAGCGTGACGTAGCTGCCGGCGCGCTTCGAGATCCTCACCTCCTCGCCGCCCCTCACGACGGTCACCATCTTGTGCAGCACGTAGTCGGGATAGCCCTGCGGGATGCCTGCGCCGACCGCCTGCAGCCCGGCGCGCACGCGCATCACCGTGCCGTGGTGGTCCGAACCCTGCACGTTGACGACCTTCGCGAAGCCGCGCTCCCACTTGGTCACGTGATACGCGACGTCGGGCACGAAGTACGTGTACCCGCCGTCGGACTTGCGCATCACGCGGTCCTTGTCGTCGCCGTAGTCGGTGGTGCGCAGCCACAGCGCGCCCTCGCGCTCGTAGGTGCGGCCCGACGCGACGAGCCGGCGCACCGTCGCCTCGACGCGCCCGTCGGTGTAGAGCGAGCTCTCGAGGTAGTAGGTGTCGAAGCGCACGCCGAACGCCTCGAGGTCGCGGTCCTGCTCGCGGCGCAGCGCGTCCACGGCGAAGCGGCGGATCGACTCGATGTCCGACAGGTCGTGCCCGTGCCGCTCGAGATACGCCCGCGCGATGTCGACGATGTAGTCGCCGCGGTAGCCGTCCTCCGGGAACTCGCCGGACTCGCCGAGCAGCTCCTTCGCGCGCGCGCGCACCGAGATCGCGAGGTTCTGGATCTGCTGGCCCGCGTCGTTGTAGTAGAACTCGCGCGTCACCTGCGCGCCCTGCCACTCGAGCAGCCGCGCGATCGCGTCGCCCAGCGCTGCCTGCCGCCCGTGGCCGACGTGCAGCGGCCCCGTCGGGTTCGCCGACACGAACTCGACCATGATGCGCTGGCCGTCCAGCGCCGTGCCGCGGCCGTGGCGCTCGCCCGCTTCCAGCACGTCGCGCACGACGGCCTGCCGCGCCGCGGGCGTCAGGAACACGTTGATGAAGCCGGCGCCCGCGACCTGCGCGCGCTCCACCAGCGGCGAGGACGGCAGCGCGTCGACGATCGCCTGCGCGAGCTCCCGCGGGTTGCGCCGCGCCGCCTTCGCGAGCGCGAGCGCGGCGTTGGTCGCGTAGTCGCCGTGCGCCGCCTGCCTCGGGCGCTCGACGACGATCGCCGGCGCGTTCGCGCCCGGCAGCGCGGCGGCGACGCCGGACGCGAGCCAGTGCGCGAGGTCGAGGCGGGGATCGTTCATGGCACCGCGGGGGCCGGCAAAGCCTTGCATTATAGCCGCCGCACGTCCGCGGCCTTCAGGCGAGCGACTGGGGATCGACGTCGATCGCGTGGCGCACGCGCCGCGTCCCCGCGTCCGCCAGCGCCGTGCGCAGCGCGTCGAGCACCGCCTTGAGCTCGTTGCGCTGCCGGCTGCGCAGCAGCATCTGCGCGCGTTCGTAGCCGGCGCGGCGCGCCAGCGCCGCCGGCACGGGCGGGAATACCTCGACCGCACGATGCTGCCTCGCGGCCGCGGCCGCGCGGGCGTGCGCCGCCTCGCAGAACCGGTCGACGTCCTCGCGCCGGTGCGCCTCCGCGGTGAGGAGCGCGAGGTGCGCGAACGGCGGCAGACCCGCCGCCTCGCGCTCCGCGAGCACGTCGCGCGCCAGCGCGTCGTAGTCGTGCCGCACGACGGCGGCGAACAGCGGGTGGCCGGGGAAGTCCGTCTGCACGACCACCTCGCCGGGCAGGTCGGCGCGGCCGGCGCGGCCGGCCACCTGCATCAGCAGCGCGGCCGTGCGCTCGGTCGCGCGGAAGTCGGCGCTGTAGAGCGCGTTGTCGGCGCCGAGCACGCCGACGAGCGTGAGGCGCGGGAAGTCGTGCCCCTTCGCGAGCATCTGCGTGCCGATCAGGAGGTCGATCGCGTTGTCGCGGACGCGCTCGCGGACGTCGTCGAACGCCCGCGCGCTGCGCGTGCTGTCGCGGTCGACGCGCGCGATGCGCGCCTGCGGGAACGCCTGGGCGAGCGCGGCCTCCAGGCGCTGCGTCCCGTGGCCGCGTGCCGCCAGGTCCACGTTCCCGCACGACGGGCACGCCGCGGGAACCCGCTCGCGATGCCCGCAGTGGTGGCACAGCAGCGCGCTGGGCGCGCGATGCGCCGTGAGCCGCGCGCTGCAGCGCGGGCACCCCGCCTGCCACCCGCACGCCGGACACTTGAGCGACGGCGCGAAGCCGCGGCGGTTGACGAACACCAGCGACTGCTCGCCGCGCCGCAGCCGCTCGCCGATGGCCGCCAGCAGCGCGTCCGACAGCCCGTCGCGGACGAGCGGGCCGCGCGCGGGCACGAGCCTCACCTCGGGAAACGCCGCGCGCGGATCCGCGCGCTGCGCGAGGACGAGGCGTCGGTAGCGGCCGGCGTCGGCGTGCGCGTAGCTCTCGAGCGACGGCGTCGCGCTGCCGAGCACGACGGGCACGCCGCGGCGGCGGGCCCTCCACACCGCCGCGTCGCGCGCGTGGTAGCGCACGCCGTCGTGCTGCTTGAACGACGTGTCGTGCTCCTCGTCGACGACGACCAGCGCGAGCCGCGGCAGCGGCGCGAAGACGGCGAGCCGCGTGCCCAGCACGATGTCGGCCTCGCCCCGCGCCGCCGCCTCCCAGTTCGCGCGCCGCGCGCCGTCGGGGAGCGCGCTGTGCAGCGTCACGGTGCGTGCGCGCGGCAGCGCGTCGGCGACGCGCGACGTGAGCTGCGGCGTCAGGTTGATCTCGGGAACGAGCAGCAGCACCTGCCCGCCGTCCGCGACGAACGACGCCGCCGCGGCGAGGTACACCTCGGTCTTGCCGCTCCCGGTCACGCCCTGCAGCAGCAGCGGCGCGAACGCGCCCCGCGACCCGACGATCGCGTCCGCGGCGCGACGCTGCGCGTCGTTGAGACGGGGCGCGACCGGTTCGGCGCGATGCGCGCCGGCGACGAGCCAGCCCTCGCGGCGCCAGCGCGCGAGCACGCGCCGCGAGGCCTTGGGCAGCGCGCGCACCTCGTCGGCGGTCAGCCCGCCGGTCGGCGACGACGCCATGCGGGCGAGCAGCGCGCGCTGCGCGGGCGCGCGCGCGAGCGAGCGGGGGAGCGCCTCGCGTCCGGCATCGCTGAGACGCACGCCGCCGGGCCGCTCGCGCGGTCCGGCGCCGTGCGCGAGCGGCGGCATCGCGAGCGCGTAGGCGAGGCCCAGGCTCGACTGGTAGTACGAGGCGACGAACCCGGCGAGATCGCGCACGTCGTCCGCGAGTGCGGGCAGCCCGGCGACCTCGTCGATCGGCTGCAGCGCCTCGCGCGCCACATCGCTGTCGTCCGCGAGCGCGTGCACCACGCCTGCGAGGCGACGTCCGCCGAGGCGAACGCGCACCACGGCGCCGGCGGCGAGGTCGAGCCCGGCCGGCACCCAGTAGTCGAACAGCTTGTCGACGGCCACCGGCAGCGCGACGCGGGCGATCGTCACGGCGCGCCACCGCCGCTGCCCGACGTCGCCGGCGTTGCAGCGACGCTACGCGTTGTAGTCTTCGAAACGCTCACAGCCGACCGCAAGGAAGCAATGCAAGTGCTTCATTTGCAAGGAGTGCGCAAACGATTCACACCGGATGTGGATAACTTTGTGCGTAAGGCGCTTGACACGCCGCGCAGGCATGACACGTGCAAGCAGGGCGGCGGCGAAGGGCACGCGCGCCGCCGATTTTTGTTCTTTAGTTTCAGTTGGTTGCGGCGCCGTTCCGACGGCGGCCCCTCGGAACTCGCCCCGGCGGCCGGCGGCGGGCGCGATGTGAATAAGTGCGATCCGGAACGTCGCCGGCAGGCCTTGTCAAGCCCGCGGCGGCGGCGCGGCGGCAGCGCGCGTTTCCCGCGAGACCCGGTGCACGGTCTCCACCAGCGCAGCCACGTTTTCCGGTGGCGTGCGCGGCACGATGCCGTGGCCGAGGTTGAAGACGTGGCCGGGCGCCGGGCCTGCCGCGCGCACGACGGCCTCCGCCTCGCGCGCCACGGTCTGCGGATCCGTGGTGAGCACGAGCGGATCGAGGTTGCCCTGCAGCGCCACCCGATCGCCGACGCGGCGGCGCGCGGCGGCGATGTCGATCGTCCAGTCGAGCCCGACGGCGTCGGCGCCGCACCCGGCGATCTCCTCGAGCCAGACGCCGCCGCCCTTGGTGAACACGATCGTCGGGACGCGCCGGCCGTCGGGCGCGGGCGCGAGCCCGTCGAGCACCGCGCGCATCGGGGCGAGCGAGAAGCGCCGGTACGCGCCCGACGAGAGCAGCCCGCCCCAGGTGTCGAAGACCATCACGGCATCGGCGCCGGCGCGGATCTGCCCGTTCAGGTAGTCCGCGACCGCGCGCGCATTCACGTCGACCAGCCGCTGCAGGAGGTCGGGCCGCGCGGCGGCCATGCGGCGCACGACGGCGAAATCGTCGTCGCTGCCGCGCCCCTCGATCATGTAGCAGGCGAGCGTGAACGGGCTGCCCGCGAAGCCGATCAGCGGCACGCGTCCCGCCAGCGCGCGCTTGATCGTCGCGACCGCGTCGAACACGTAGCGCAGCCTGGCGAGGTCCGGCGGGGCGAGCGCCGCGATCGCGGCCTCGTCCGCCGTGGTGCGCGCGAACCGCGGCCCCTCGCCCTCGGCGAACGACAGTCCGAGCCCCATCGCGTCGGGCACGGTCAGGATGTCGGAGAACAGGATCGCCGCGTCGAGCGGGAAGCGCTCGAGCGGTTGCAGCGTCACCTCGCAGGCGAGGTCCGGGTCCTGCGCCAGCGCCATGAAGCTTCCGGCGCGCGCGCGCGTCGCGTTGTATTCGGGCAGGTAGCGGCCTGCCTGCCGCATCAGCCACACGGGCGTGTACGGCGTCGGCTGGCGCCGCAGGGCGCGGAGGAAGGCGTCGTTCTGCACCGCAGGGCGAACGGGTCGGGGATTGAATGGGGAATGGGAATGGGGAATGGGGAACGGGGCAGCAGCACGATGGCGGGTCTCGGACCTTCCCCCGCCTCCCTGTTCCCTGTTCCCTTCTTCCGCCTTCAACGCGGCAGCGCCGATGCGCCCATCAGGAACTCGTCCACCGCCCGCGCGCACTGCCGGCCCTCGCGGATCGCCCAGACGACGAGCGACTGCCCGCGCCGCATGTCGCCGGCCGCGAACACCTTCGGCACCGACGTGCGGTAGTCCTCGGTGTTCGCCTGCACGTTGCTGCGAGCATCCCGCGCCACGCCGAACTGCTCGAGCATCGACTTCGCCGCGGGACCGACGAACCCCATCGCGAGCAGCACGAGGTCCGCCTTCAGCGTGAACTCGCTGCCGGGCACTTCCGTCATCCTCGTCTGGCCGGTGGCCGGGTCCCTCGTCCACTCGAGGCGCACGGCGACCAGTCGCTCGACCCTGCCGCCGCTGCCCTCGAAGCGCTTCGTCGCGACCGACCAGTCGCGCGAGCAGCCCTCCTCGTGCGACGACGACGTGCGCAGCTTCACGGGCCAGTACGGCCACACGAGCGGCTTGTCCTCCTGCTCCGGCGGCTGCGGCAGAAGTTCGAACTGCGTCACCGACGCCGCCCCGTGCCGATTGGACGTGCCCACGCAGTCGGACCCGGTGTCGCCGCCGCCGATCACCACGACGTGCTTGCCGGTCGCCCGGACCTGGCCGCTCACCGCGTCGCCGGCCACGACCTTGTTCTGCGGCGGCAGGAACTCCATCGCGAAGTGCACGCCGTCGAGATCGCGTCCCGGGACGGGCAGGTCCCGCGGCTGCTCGGCGCCGCCGGCGAGCACGACCGCGTCGAACGACGCGAGCAGCGTCTGCGCGTCGACGTCGCGGCCGACCTCGACGTTCGGCCGGAACACGACGCCCTCCTCGGCCATCTGCGCCATGCGCCGGTCGATGAGGTGCTTCTCCATCTTGAAGTCGGGGATGCCGTAGCGCAGCAGTCCGCCGATGCGGTCGTTCTTCTCGTGGAGCACGACGTCGTGCCCCGCGCGCGCGAGCTGCTGCGCGCAGGCGAGGCCGGCGGGCCCGGAGCCGACCACGGCGACGCGCTTGCCGGTCCTGCGCTCGGGCGGCCGCGGCGCGACCCAGCCCTCGTCCCACCCCTTGTCGATGATGAAGTGCTCGATCGACTTGATGCCCACCGGGTCGTTGTTGATGTTCAGCGTGCACGCCGCCTCGCACGGCGCCGGGCAGACGCGCCCGGTGAACTCGGGGAAGTTGTTCGTCGAGTGCAGGACGTCGAGCGCCTGCTTCCACTGGTGGCGATAGACGAGGTCGTTCCAGTCGGGGATGACGTTGTGGACCGGGCAGCCGGTCTGGCAGAACGGGATGCCGCAGTCCATGCAGCGCGCACCCTGGCGGCTCGCCTGCTCGTCGTCGAGCGCGATGACGAACTCGCGGTAGTGGCGCAGCCGCTCGGGAACCGGCTCGACGGCCTCCTGGATGCGTGCGAGTTCGAGGAATCCGGTGATCTTGCCCATGAATGGAAACCCGGGGTGAGGGGTGAGGGGTGAGGGGTGGGTGGCGGGGGCGCGCCCGCCCTTGCGAGGGCGAGCCTCGGGACTCGCTCGCCCCTCGCCCCGCCTGTCGACCTCTATGCCGCCGCCTTCTGCTTCGCCGCCGGCGCCTCCGCCTTCGCGGCCTCGCGGGCGTGCATCTCGGTCAGCGCCCGCGTGTACTCGTGCGGGAAGACCTTGACGAAGCGGCCGCGTGCGGCCTCCCAGTCGTCGAGGATGGCCAGCGCGAGCGTCGACCCGGTGAAGCGCAGGTGGCGCTCGATCAGCTCGCGCAGCAGCGGCTCGTCGGCGCGGCCGGCGTGCCGCAGCCGGCCCTTGCCCGCCGCGGCGAGCTCCTTCTCCGCGCGCGCCTGCTCGGCCTCCGACGCCACGGGACCGAGCTCGCACATCGACTGGTTGCAGCGCTGCGCGAACGCGCCGTCGGCATCGTACACGTACGCGATGCCGCCGCTCATGCCCGCGGCGAAATTGCGGCCCGTGGGACCGAGCACGACGACCGTCCCGCCGGTCATGTACTCGCACCCGTGGTCGCCGGTTCCCTCGACCACGGCGGTCGCACCGGAATTGCGTACGCAGAAGCGCTCGCCCGCCACGCCGCGGTAGTAGGCTTCGCCGTCGATCGCCCCGTACATGACCGTGTTGCCGACGACGATGTTCTCCTCGGGCTTCGCCGGACAGGCCGGGTCCGGGTAAACGACGATGCGCCCGCCGGACAGCCCCTTGCCCACGTAGTCGTTGGTCGCGCCCTGCAGTTCGAAGGTGACGCCCTTCGCGAGGAACGCGCCGAAGCTCTGCCCGGCGATGCCCTCGAAGGCCACGTGGATCGTGTCCTCGGGCAGCCCCTCGTGCCCGTAGCGCCGCGCGATCTCGCCCGACAGCATCGCGCCGACCGACCGGTGCGCGTTGCGGATCCGGACGTTGAGCCGCACCGGCTGGCGCTTCTCGAGCGCCGGCTTCGCGCCATCGATCAGCTGGTGGTCGAGCGCGCGCGCGAGGCCGTGGTCCTGCGCCTCGCAGACGCGACGCGCGACCTCGGGAGGCATCGGCGGCTGGTGGAAGATGCGCGCGAAGTCGAGTCCCCTGGCCTTCCAGTGGTCGACGCCGCGGCGCACGTCGAGGAGGTCGCTGCGGCCGATCATCTCGTCGAACGCCCGGAAGCCGAGCTGCGCCATCAGCCGGCGCGCCTCCTCCGCCACGAAGAAGAAGAAGTTGACGACGTGCTCGGGCTGGCCCGCGAACCTGCGGCGCAGCACGGGGTCCTGCGTCGCCACGCCCACCGGGCAGGTGTTGAGGTGGCACTTGCGCATCATGATGCAGCCCTCGACGACCAACGGCGCCGTCGCGAAGCCGAACTCGTCCGCGCCGAGCAGCGCGCCGATCACCACGTCGCGCCCCGTCTTCATCTGGCCGTCGACCTGCACGGCGATGCGGCCGCGCAGCCGGTTCAGCACGAGCGTCTGCTGCGTCTCGGCGAGGCCCAGCTCCCATGGCGTGCCCGCGTGCTTGATCGACGACACCGGCGAGGCGCCGGTGCCGCCGTCGTGGCCCGAGATCGTCACGTGGTCGGCCTTCGCCTTCGCGACGCCGGCGGCCACCGTGCCCACGCCGACCTCGGAGACGAGCTTCACCGAGATCGAGGCGCGCGGGTTCGCGTTCTTGAGGTCGTGGATCAGCTGCGCGAGGTCCTCGATCGAGTAGATGTCGTGGTGCGGCGGCGGCGAGATCAGGCCCACGCCCGGCACCGAGTAGCGCAGCTTGGCGATGTACTCCGAGACCTTGTGGCCCGGCAGCTGGCCGCCTTCGCCCGGCTTCGCGCCCTGCGCCATCTTGATCTGGATCTGGTCGGCCGACGCGAGGTACTCCGCGGTGACGCCGAAGCGTCCCGACGCGACCTGCTTGATCTTCGAGCGCAGGCTGTCGCCGGCCCGCAGCGGCACGTCGTGCTCGATGCGGTCGCGGCCCAGCACGCCGGCCAGCGTGTCGCCGTCCGCGATCACGCTCTTCCCCGCGCGCATCTCGGCGCGGTAGCGCGCCTCGTCCTCGCCGCCCTCGCCGGTGTTCGACTTGCCGCCGATGCGGTTCATCGCGATCGCGAGCGTCGTGTGCGCCTCCGTCGAGATCGACCCCAGGCTCATCGCGCCGGTCGCGAAGCGACGCACGATCGATGCGGCGGGCTCCACCTCCTCCAGCGGGACGCTCGGCCGGACGCCGAAGCGGAACTCGAACAGGCCGCGCAGCGTCTTGAGGCGCGCGCCCTGCTCGTTGATCAGGCGCGCGTACTCCTCGTAGGTCGCGTAGCTGTTGGCGCGCGCGGCGTGCTGCAGCTTCGCGATCGAGTCCGGCGTCCACATGTGCTCCTCGCCGCGGACCCGGTAGTGGTAGTCGCCGCCCGGGTCCAGCATGCCCGCGAGCAGCGGGTCGTCGCCGAACGCCGCGCGGTGGATGCGCTCCGCCTCCTCGGCCACCTCGAACACGCCGATGCCCTCGACGTTGCTCGCCGTGCCGAAGAAGTACTTGTCGACGAACTCCCTCGCGAGCCCGACGGCCTCGAAGATCTGCGCCCCGCAATAGCTCTGGTAGGTCGAGATGCCCATCTTGGACATCACCTTCGTGAGCCCCTTGCAGATCGCCTTGATGAAGCGCTTCTGCGCCGCGGCGGGGTCGGCGCCGGGCACCGCCGCGCCGAGGCCGGCGAGCGCCTCGAGCGCGAGATAGGGGTGGATCGCCTCCGCCCCGTAGCCCGCCAGCAACGCGAAGTGGTGGACCTCGCGCGCCGACCCGGTCTCGACGACCAGCCCGGTCATCGTGCGCATCCCCTTCTTCACCAGGTGCTCGTGCACCGCGGCCGTGGCGAGCAGCGCGGGGATCGGAAGGCAGTCGGCCGACACGCCGCGGTCCGAAAGGATCAGGATGTTGCGGCCCTTCCGGATCGCGTCCTCGGCGTGCGCCGCGAGGCTCGCGAGCGCGGCCTCCATGCCGTTCGCGCCCCACGCGGCGGGATAGCAGATGTCGAGCTCCTCGGCGCGGAAGACGCCGCCGGTGAAGAGCTCCACGTGGCGGAGCTTCTCCATGTTCTCCGCCGTGAGGATCGGCTGCTCGACCTCGAGGCGCATCGGCACCTCCGCCTCGCCGGCCGACGGGATGCCGAGCAGGTTCGGCTTGGGCCCGACGAACGAGACGAGGCTCGTCACGAGCTCCTCGCGGATCGGGTCGATCGGCGGGTTCGTGACCTGCGCGAACAGCTGCTTGAAGTAGTTGTAGAAGACCTTCGGGCGGTTCGACAGCACCGGCAGCGCGGCGTCGTTGCCCATCGAGCCGACCGGCTCCTCGCCGTTCGCGGCCATCGGCGCGAGGATGACCTTCAGGTCCTCCTGCGTCCAGCCGAACGCCTGCTGCCGGTCGAGCAGCGGCACGTCGGTCGGCGTGGCCGGCGCGGGCTCCGGCATCTCCTCGAGCCGCAGGCGGCAGCGCGCGACCCACTCGCGGTACGGCTTCTCGGTGGCGAGCGTGCGCTTCAGCTCCTCGTCGTCGACGATGCGGCCCGCCTCCAGGTCGACGAGCAGCATCTTGCCCGGCTGCAGCCGCCACTTCTTGACGATCCGCGCCTCGGGGATGTCGAGCACGCCGACCTCGGAGGCCATGACGATGAAGTCGTCGTCAGTCACCACGAAGCGCGCCGGCCGCAGCCCGTTGCGGTCCAGCGTCGCGCCGATCCGCCGGCCGTCGGTGAACGCCATGGCGGCCGGGCCGTCCCACGGCTCCATCAGCGCCGCGTGGTACTCGTAGAACGCGCGCCGGTGCTCGTCCATCAGCGGGTTGCCGGCCCACGCCTCGGGAATCATCATCATCATCGCGTGCGGCAGCGGGTAGCCGCCCATGACGAGCAGCTCGAGCGCGTTGTCGAACGACGCGGAGTCCGACTGGCCGTCGTAGATCAGCGGCCACAGCTTGTGCAGGTCCTCGCCCAGCACGGCCGAGGCGATCGCGCCCTCGCGCGCGCGGATCCAGTTGAAGTTGCCGCGGAGCGTGTTGATCTCGCCGTTGTGGCAGACGAAGCGGAACGGGTGCGCGAGGTCCCAGGTCGGGAACGTGTTCGTGGAGAAGCGCTGGTGCACCATCGCCAGCGCGGACACGAACGTCGGGTCGGCGAGGTCGAGGTAGAAGCTGCCGACCTGGTGGGCGAGCAGCATGCCCTTGTAGACGACCGTGCGCGTCGACAGCGACGGCACGTAGAACTCCTTGCCGTGCCGCAGCTTCAGCGCCTGGATCTGGTGGCCGGAGCGCTTGCGGATGACGTAGAGCTTGCGCTCGAGCGCGTCCTGGTCCATGTCGCGCGAGCCGCGCCCGACGAAGACCTGCCGGATCACCGGCTCGACCTCCTTCGTGCGCTCCGAGAGCCCCGCGTTGTCGGTCGGCACGTCGCGCCAGCCGAGCAGCACCTGCCCCTCCGCGGCGATGGCGCGCTCGATCTCCTGCTCGCACGCGATGCGCGAGGCCGGCTCCTGCGGCAGGAACACCATGCCCACGCCGTACTGCCCGAGGGCCGGCAGCGTGATGCCGAGCTTGCCGCACGCGCGGCGGAAGAAAGCGTCCGGCACCTGCACCAGGATGCCGGCGCCGTCGCCTTGCAGCGGGTCCGCGCCGGTGGCGCCGCGATGCGTCAGGTTGACCAGGATCTGCAGGCCCTGCTGCACGATCGCGTGCGACTTGCGGCCCTTGATGTGGGCCACGAAGCCGAGGCCGCACGCGTCGTGCTCGTGCCGCGGATCGTAGAGCCCCTGCGGAGCGGGCGGAAAGGCGGAGCTGCGCGATGGGTGCTGCGTCACGGGCGACCTCGTCGGGGAAGGAGCCTGCAAAGCCGCGCGGTGCGGACCGCGGCGCCCGGGACGCGTCCGGCGGCCCGGACCGCGTCGGGCGCGGAAGGCGTCCGGACCCGTCGCGGCACGGGTCCGATGCTTGCTTTGCGGAAGCGGCGGCGAAACCTGTCCATGGTACTCGGCGTGCTGCGGCGCGACAAGAATGCAGCGGGGTCAGCAGGTACGCAACAGCCCGTCGGTGTTTTGGCGCCGCCTGGCGCCCGCTCGCTTGCGCCGGGGAACCCACTTGCGCTCTAATCTGAAGAATCTGCCCTATCTGTTTGTTGCACAATTCAAATTGCGCCGCGCCGCCGGTCGGCCTTAGGACAACATCATTCAGGACCACGACATGCTAGCAACCCCCCTGGCCGCTTGGATCCGACCCGCGCTGGCGCTGCTGGCCACCGCCGGTGTCCTGACGCTCTCCGCGTGCGGCGGCGGCAGCGGCGCACCCAACAACCCGTACGTTCCGCCGCCCACGACGCCCGGGCCGCTGTCGGTCGTCCCCGGCGAGGCCACCGCGTACGCCGGCACGCCGCTCGTGCTGTCGATCGCCGGCGGCGTTCCGCCCTACACCGCGTTTTCGGCGAACCCGGCCGCGCTGCCCGTGCCGCAGAACGTCAACGGCAGCACGCTCACGCTGCTCGCCAACAACGTCGACACGGCGCAGACGGCGAACGTCACCATCCGCGACACGAGCGGCCAGACGGCGACGGCCGAGGTGACGGTGCGGCCGGCGGTCCTGCTGCCCGCGTCGCTGACCATCACGCCGAACGCGGCGCCCTGCTCGGGCGGCGACGTGTGCTCGGGCCAGACGAGCGTCGCGTCGGTGCGCGTGACCGGCGCCGGCGGCATGCCGCTGTCCGGCCGCTCGGTGCGCTTCGACGTCGTGCAGGGGCAGTTCACGCTGCAGACGACCAACCCAGGCTCGCCGCAGGCCGCGACGCAGACGGTCGTCAGCGACGCCAACGGGGAAGCGCGCGTCATCATCGCCGTCGCGGCCGCCACGCCGACGCAGATCGGGCTGCTCCGGGCGACCGAGCTGTCCACCGGCAGCCAGGTGACGTCGCAGTTCATCATCCAGCAGGTCACCGACGCCGGCGGCGTGCTGTCGGTCGTGCCGAACGGCAACACGACGATCACCGGGCCGCAGCAGAACATCTGCTCGGCCGGCGTGCGCGTGACGCACTACATCTTCGGCGGCACGCCGCCGTACCGCGTGCAGGTCAACTTCCCCGACCTCGTCAACCTCGTCGGCGTTCCCGTGCTGGTGAACGGCGGCGGATTCGACGTCATCACCAACGGCGGGTGCTTCCAGAACCTCACGTTCGCGATCACCGACGCGACCGGGCGCACGCTGCTCACGGGCATCCCGACGGTGAGCAACGTGCCCGGCACCACCGTGCCCACGCCGCCGGCCGCGCTGGCGATCGTGCCCGGCAGCGTGACGGTCGCGGGCACGGCCACGCAGCCCTGCACGTCCAACCGCACCTACCAGTTCGTGGTCACCGGCGGGACGCAGCCGTACAGTGCCGTGCTCTCGCCCAACACCGGCTGGATCAACGGCGGATTCTCCGGCAACACGCTGACGGTCTCCGGCCCCGGCGACACGACGATCTCGGTGGCCGACGCGCTGGGCCAGACGGCGACGGCGACGATCACCTGCACGGCCCCCGCGGCGCCGTAGCGGGCATCGCGCCCCGGCGAGAACGGCGCCCGCGGGCGCCGTTCTCGCTCGCCCGCGACGCGGCTCGCCTCAGCCGAGCACTGCGGCGACGTCCTCCGGCGCGACGCCGCCGCGCACCACCGCACGGCCCAGCGCCTCGAGCAGGACGAAACGGATCCGCCCCGACTCGACCTTCTTGTCGCGCGCCATCAGGTCGAGCCAGCGCTCGCGCGACAGCGCCGGCGGGACCAGCGGCAGCCGCGCCCGCACCAGCAGCGCGTCGAGGCGCTGCGCGTCCGCCGCCGCGAAGCCGCACACGCGCGCGGACAACCGCGCGGCGATCGACATGCCGGCGGCGACCGCCTCGCCGTGCAGCCACGCGCCGTAGCCGGCCGCGGTCTCGATCGCGTGGCCGAACGTGTGGCCGAAGTTGAGCAGCGCGCGCTCGCCGCGCTCGCGCTCGTCGGCCGCCACGACCGCGGCCTTGATGCGGCAGCTCTCGACGATGGCGTGCGCGAGCGGCTGGGCATCGCGCGCGAGCAGCGCGTCCATCGCGCCTTCCAGCCACGCGAAGAATGCCGCGTCGCGGATCGCCGCCGCCTTCACGACCTCGGCCAGGCCCGCGGACAGTTCGCGGTCCGGCAGCGTGGCGAGGCACGCCGTGTCGATCAGCACCGCCTGCGGCTGCCAGAACGCGCCGATCATGTTCTTGCCCAGCGCGTGGTTCACGCCCGTCTTGCCGCCCACCGAGGAGTCGACCTGCGCGAGCAGCGTCGTCGGGACCTGCACGAACGGGATGCCGCGCTGGTAGACGGCCGCCGCGAAGCCGGCGAGGTCGCCGACCACGCCACCGCCGAGGGCCACCAGCGTGGTCGAGCGCTCTGCGCGCACTTCGAGGAGGCGCGTGAGGACATCGCCCAGCGTGGCCAGCGTCTTGTGCGCCTCGCCGTCGGGCACCAGCACGACGTCGACGGCGAACCCGCCGGCCGCGAGCGCCCCGCGCAACGGCGCGAGCCAGTGCGCGGCCACCGTCGCGTTGGTCACGACGACCGCGCGCCGCGACGGCAGCGCGGCGAGCAGGTCGCCCGCACGGCCCAGCAGCCCCTCGCCGACGTGGATCGGGTAGCCGCGCTCGCCGAGGGTCACGTCGAGCGTCCTCACGGCGCCGACACCCCGTCCGGCGGGCCCGCCAGCGTGCGCGCGAAGCGCAGCACGCGGTCGCGCTCGGACTCGATCACGTGGTCGGCGATCTCGCGGTACAGCGGGTCGCGCTCCGCATACAGCGACGCGAAGCGCGCGCGCGGGTCCTCGACCTTGAGCATCGGCCGGTTGCGCCCGTGGCGCACGCGCTCGAACAGCGTGTCCGGCGGCGCGTGCAGGTAGACGACGGTGCCGCGCTCGCGCAACGCCGCGCGGCTGCGCTCGCGGCCGACGGCGCCGCCGCCGGTCGCCAGCACGATGTGGGTCCGCTGCGTCAGCTCGTCGATCAGCGCCTCCTCGCGGTCGCGGAACGCCTGCTCGCCCTCGATCTCGAAGATCGTGGGGATCGACACGCCGAGCCTGCGCTCCAGCTCGACGTCGGCGTCGAGGAACGGCAACCCGATGCGCCGCGCGATCTGGCGTCCGAGCGTGGACTTGCCGGCGCCCATCAGGCCGACGAGGAACAGGTTGCCCCGGTGCAAGGACATCCCGCCATTATCGTCGACGCCCCCCGCCGCACGAAGCGCCCCGGAAACCGCCCCGGGGCGCCGTCGCCCCGTTCCCCGTTCCCCATTCCCTTTTCCCCGGCCCCGAGAAAAACGACGCCGCGATGAGACGCGGCGTCGGGGTGCTGCGGCGGAAAGCGGGTCAGCGCACGGCGGTGACGGTCTCCTTGACCACCCGCGGCGTCAGGAAGATCAGGAGCTCGGTCTTCTCGCTCGACTTGAGGTTGGTCTTGAACAGCCAGCCGAGGCCCGGGATGTCGCCGAGCCACGGCACCTTGTCGACCTCGTTGCGGATGATCTCCTCGTAGATGCCGCCGATGACCGCGGTGTCGCCGTTGTTGACGGCGATCTGCGTGGTCACGTTGCGCGTGTCGATCGACGGGACCTGGAAGCCGCCGCCCAGCTGCACGAACTGGCCGACCTGGTCCTTGCGCACCTCGACCGTCATGATGATGCGGTTGTCCGGCGTGATCTGCGGCGTGACGTCGAGGCGCAGCACCGCCTTCTTGAACGACACGGTCGCCGGAGAGTTCGCGGAGCCGGGCGTCACGTACGGGATCTCGGTGCCCTGCTCGATGAACGCCTTCTGGTTGTCGGCCGTGATGACGCGCGGGCTCGACACCACCTTGCCGCGGTTGTCCTGTTCCAGCGCCGAGAGCTCGAGGTTGATCAGGTTGCCGCTGCCGAGGTTGATCAGCGTCAGCGCGAGCTGGCCGGCGGGGTTGGTGACCGGCAGGTTGACGTTGAGCTGCGGCGAGTCCGAGTAGCCGACGGTCGCGATGCCCGACGCGGCCTCGAACGGCGTCTGCGTGCGCGTCTCGCGGATCAGCCGGTCGCCCTCCGTGCGCACCACGGGCTGCGTGTTCAGGCTGCCGCCCTGGCCCAGCGCGTAGCGGCCGCGGTTGAAGGTGATCGCGGTCTGCGCGCCGAAGCGCACGCCGAGCTGCCGCGAGAACGAGTCGCCGGCGACGACGATCCGCGCCTCGATCAGCACCTGCCGCACCGAGACGTCGATCTGCCGCACCATGCGGCGGATCTCCTCGAGCTTGCTCGGCACGTCGGAGACGAACAGGATGTTGCTGCGCGGGTCGACGAGCGCGACCCCGCGGCGCGACAGCACCGTGCCCTGCGCGCCGCTGCCTCCGCCGCCGGTGGCGGCCGCCCCGCCCAGCGTGATCAGGCGCTGCAGGTCGGAGGCCTTCGCGTAGTTGAGCTGGAAGCTCTCCGTCTGCAGCGGCTCGAGGTCGCCGATCTGCGCCTGCGCCTCCAGCTGCTGCTTCTCCTTGAGCGCGAGCTCCTCGCGCGGCGCCACGAGCACGACATTGCCGTTCTTGCGCATGTCGAGGCCCTTGGTCTGCAGGATGATGTCGAGCGCCTGGTCCCAGGGGATGTCCTTGAGGCGCAGCGTCAGGTTGCCCTGCACCGTGTCGCTGGTGATGATGTTGAGGCCCGTGAAGTCGGCGATGACCTGCAGGACCGAGCGCACCTCGACGTTCTGGAAGTTGAGCGACAGCTTCTCGCCCTTGTAGCCCTGCCGCGTGCCCTGCGTCAGCTTGTTGGGGTCCTCGAGGATCGGCTTCACCTCGAGGATGAAGCGGTTGTCGGACTGGTAGGCCGAGTGCTCCCACAGGCCCTTCGGCTCGATCACCATCCGCGTGTTCGCACCCTGCGCGAACGTGTCGACGGTCACCACCGGCGTGCCGAAGTCCTGCACGTCGAGCCGCCGCTCGAGGTTGCGCGGCAGCGTCGTCTTGATGAAGTCGACGATCAGCTGGCGCCCCTGCTGCTGGATGTCGATGCCGGTCGTGTTGTCGGTCAGGTCGACGACGATGCGGCCCTCGCCGTTGCGGCCGCGCCGGAAGTCGACGTCGCGCAGCGCGTGCGCGGCGTCGCCGGGACGCGCCTCGGCGAAGCGCTGCACGACCTGCTGGCGGGCGTCCTGCGGGTCGCCCTGGTCCATCAGCGTGACCAGCACCGCGTTGCCCTCGACGCTCGTCTGGAACGTCTGCGGCTTGTTCAGGTTGAAGACGACGCGGGTGCGGTTGCCCGACTGGATGACGTTGAAGCTGCGCAGCGCCTGGTCGTCGATCGTGCGCTGCGTCGCGCCCATCGCGTTGGCGGTGTCGAGGAAGTCGAGCGCGATGCGCGGCGGGCTCGCGATCGAGAAGCCGGCCGGCGGGTTCTGCGGCGGCTCCTTCAGCTGGAAGCGCACGATCGTGTTGCCGGAGCTCCCCTTCGACACGGTGATCTGGTCGATGCTGTTGCCGCCCTGCGCGAGCGCGGCGCCGCCGGCGACCGCGCAGGCGAGCGCGGCCGCGGCGAGCCAGGCGCGGTGCAGTCCGCGGGCCGCGCGGACGCGTTGGGTTGCGCTCATCGTCTCTGCTCCTGTTGCGTGTTCTGGTCAGGCTGCTGCAGCTGGAGCGAGCTGGTGCGCTCGGTCCAGTCCCCTGCGCCGTCCTGCACGAGTTCCCTGAGCTTGATGTCGGTGTCCGAGATGCCGACGATGACGCCGTAGTCCTGCCCCATGTAGTTGCCGGCCCGCACCTGGTAGATGTCCTTGCCGGGCGTGCGCACGAGCGCGAAGATCGCCTTGTTGCGCTCGAGCGTGCCGACCATCGTCAGCGATTCGAGGGGGAAGGCCTCGAGCGGCTCGCGGCGCCGCGCGAGGTCGGGCGCGAGCTTGCTGCCGCCCTTCGCCGGCTCGATCTTGCGCGGCTTGAACGGATCCGGCAGGTCGAAGGCGTTGTACGCGAACGGCTCGTAGGGCCGGATCTGCGGGAGCGGGTCGAGGCGGCCCCTCGTCCCCTTGCCCTGCTCGGCCATCCAGGACCGGAGGTCCTGGTGCGACTCGCCGAAGCACCCTGCGAGGAGCGCCACCGACGCGACCGCGAGGACGGCGCGCGTGCTCATTTCTTCGCCTTTTCCTTGTCCTTCGCCCGCTGCGCCGCGCGCTGCTTCGCGACCTCCTCGTCGTCGAGGTAGCGGAACGTCTTGGCCACGGCCTCGAGCGCGAGGCCGCCCTTGTCGTTGGTGATGACGATGTCGTTGAGCGTCACGATGCGCGGCAGCTGCGCGACGTCGCTCGCGAACGCGCCCATGTCGTGGTAGTTGCCGGTGATGCGGATGTTGATCGGCAGCTCCGCGTAGAACTCCGCCATCTTCTCCTGCACCGCGGGCTTGAACAGCTCGAACACCAGGCCGCGGCCGAGGCCCGCCTGGTTGATGTCGGTCAGCAGCGCGTCGATCTCCGAGCGGTTGGGCAGCTGCTTCACCAGCGCGCCGAACGACTGCTCCACTTCCTTGAGCTGCGCGACGTAGAGGTCGTAGTTGACGGCCTTCGCCTTCTTCGTCGTGTACTGCTCCTTGAGCCGCACCTCCTCGCCCTGCGCCTTCTCCAGCAGCTCGTACTGGTCCTTCCAGTCGAAGAAGGCGCCGAGCGCGACGATGACGAGGACCAGGCCCGCGAGCAGCCCGACCTTGGGCAGCGTCGGCCAGTTGCCGACCTCGCGGATGTTCAGCCTGCGCAGTTCGTCGAGGTTCATGGCGTGGCCCCGGTCAGACGGCGGGCGCGGCGGCGAGCGACGCCTTGGCCGGCGCCGGCTTGACCGGCGGCGCGGCGGCCGGATTGGGCAGCGCGTTGCCCGTCGGGCGCGCCTCGGACGGCGGCGCCGCGCGCTTCACCTGCAGGTTCAGCGTGAACTCGTTGATGCGGTCGGTCGCCTGGCCGGTGCGCGCGCCCGGCTGCCCGGGCACCGGCACGAGCTTGATCTCGACCAGCTCGGGCTGCGCGAGCCAGGGCGAGGCCTCGACGTTGCGCATCAGCGTCGACACGCGCGCGTTGGACTGCGCGTAGCCGATCAGCGTGACCTTGGTGCCGCTCTGGCGGACGCTGCGCAGGTAGATCCCGTCGGGAAGCTGCCGCGCGAGCTGGTCGAGCAGGTGGACCGCCTCGTTGCGGTTGGACTGGAGCGTCTCGACGACGGTCTTGCGCGCCAGCACCTGCGCGATCTGCTCGCGCAGCTTGTCGATCTCCTTGATCTGCTCGTCGAGCTTGGCGATCTCGGTCTTGAGCAGCGCGTTGCGGCTGTTCTGCTGCTCGATCTGCGTGGCGAGCACGAAGTGCACGAGCCCGACGACGCCGAGCGCCAGGATCGAGAGCATGACCGCCAGCGAGACGAACTGGCGCTGCCGCGCGATCCGCTTCTGCTCGCGGTGCGGCAGCAGGTTGATGCGGACGGGCGCGCTGGTCGTGCTCATCGGCGGGGCCCTAGTCGAAGCTGCGCAGCGCCAGCCCGCAGGCGATCAGCAGCATCGGCGCGTCCTGCGCGAGCTGCCGCGGCCGGATGCGGTCGCTGGTCTGCATGTTGACGAACGGGTTGGCGATCACCGTCGCGACGCCCGCGCGCTTGGCGACCAGCTCGTCGAGGCCGGGCAGCAGCGCGCCGCCGCCGGCCAGCACGACGTGGTCGACCTGGTTGTACTGCGTGGACGTGAAGAAGAACTGCAGCGCGCGCGTGATCTCGAGCGCCAGCGTCTCCATGAACGGCTGCAGGACGTCGTTGTCGTAGTTCTCCGGCAGGCCCTGGTTGCGCTTGGCCGACTCCGCCTCCTCGGGGGAGAGGTTGAACGCCCGCTGGATGTCCATCGTCAGCTGGTTGCCGCCGAAGGCCTGGTCGCGCGAGAACAGGAACTGGTGGTTGCGGATGACGTAGAAGTGCGTCACGTGCGCGCCGATGTCCACCAGCGCGATGTTCTGGTCGCGCCCGTTCGCCGGCAGCGACGGCGCGATCATCCGGAAGGCCTCCTGCGTCGCGTAGGACTCGACGTCCATGACGCGCGGCCGCAGCCCGGCCGCCTCGGCGATGGCCACGCGGTCCTCGACCTTCTCCTTGCGCGAGGCGGCGATCAGGACCTCGACCTCGTCGGGGTTGTTCGGGGCGGGTCCGAGCGTCTGGAAGTCGAGGTTGACCTCGTCGAGCGCGAAGGGTATGTACTGATTGGCCTCGGCCTCGACGGTAAGCTCGAGCTCCTCCTCCTTCTGGCCGGAGGGTACGATGATCTTCTTGGTGATCACCATCGCGGCGGGCAGCGCGAGGGCGACGTGGCGGTGCCGGCTGCCGAGCCGCTTCCAGCCGCGCTTCAGGGCGTCGCTGACCTGGTCGAGGTTGGCGATGTTGCCGTCCTGGACGACGTCCTTGGCGAGCGGCTCGATGGCGTAGCGCTCCAGCCGGTAGGTGCCCTTGCCGGATTCCGACAGTTCGACCAGCTTGATCGACGTCGACGCGATGTCCACGCCGATCAGCGACGGCGACTTCGTCTGGAACACGTCGAAGGTGGAACCGAGCTTTTCAGCGAACATGTCGTGGTTTGCCGTAGGAGGGGGCGGCAGATCCCGATGCTGACAAACTACATTAAACTCTGGCAGCAAGTCTTGCAGGTGTCAAATTTTCCGACTGTCGGCGGCTAGGGTGTTGCATCCCTGCAATCCGGGGGTCCGGGAAGCGTCCGTGAACGCAAGTTTTATTCCTCCGTGCTAAAGCGCTGGCTCCTCTACGTGGCCTCGGTGGCGCTCGGCCTCGCGGTCGTGGGCGCCCTGCTCGGCGGCTTCGTCCTCGCCCTTCTCTACCCGACGCTGCCGTCGCTGGAGACGGTGACCGACTATCAGCCAAAAGTGCCGCTCCGCGTCGTGTCCGCCGAGGGCGACCTGATCGGGGAGTTCGGCGAGGAGCGGCGCGCCGTGGTGCGCATCGCCGACGTCCCCGACCTGATGAAGCAGGCGATCCTCGCGGCCGAGGACGAGCGGTTCTACCAGCACGGCGGCGTCGACTACCTCTCGGTGCTGCGCGCCGCCTACACGAACCTCACCTCCGGCAGCCAGCAGGGCGCGGGGACCATCACGATGCAGGTCGCCCGGAACTTCTTCCTGTCGCGGGAGAAGACGCTCACCCGCAAGCTCCGGGAAGTGCTCCTCGCGTGGAAGATCGAGGCCAGCCTGACCAAGGACCAGATCCTCGAGCTCTACGTGAACCAGATCTTCCTCGGGCAGCGCGCCTACGGCTTCGCCGCGGCCTCGCAGCTCTATTTCGGGAAGCCGCTGCGCGACATCACGGTCCCCGAGGCCGCCATGCTCGCCGGCCTGCCGAAGGCGCCGTCGGCGTTCAATCCGGTCACCAATCCGAAGCGAGCCAAGACCCGGCAGCTCTACGTACTTCGCCGGATGCACGAGCTCCGCTTCATCGACGACGCCACCTTCGAGCGCGCCCAGTCCGCGCCGCTCGTGGTCCAGCGCGGGGTCCGAGACGTCCTGCCGGTCCACGCCGAGTTCGCTGCCGAGATGGCGCGCCAGGTGGTCTTCGACGCCTACGGCGAGGAGGCCTACACCCGCGGGCTCACCGTCTGGACGACGATCCGCAGCGCGGATCAGGAGGCCGCCTACGCCGCCGTGCGGCGCGGCGTGCTCGACTACGACCGGCGGCACGGCTACCGCGGACCGGAGGACTACGTCAACCTGCCGGAGGACAAGGCGGCGCTGGACGAGGTGCTGGAGCGCGTGTTCCAGGAGCGCGCGGACGCCGACTCACTCCTGGTGGGCGTCGTGCTGGCCGCGAGCCCCGCCGAGGTGGAGGCGGTGCTCGCGAGCGGAGACACGGTCACCGTCACCGGGGACGGCCTGCGCTTCGTGGGCCGGGCGCTGACCGACAAGGCGCCGTCCGCCCAGCGGATCCGGCGCGGCGCGGTGATCCGGGTGACGCGCGACGACAAAGGCCGTGCGTCCGTCGTGCAGCTCCCGCAGGCCGAGGCCGCGCTGGTGGCCCTGGACCCGCGCGACGGGGCGATCCGCACGCTCGTGGGCGGGTTCGACTTCGACCGCAACAAGTTCAACCACGTCACGCAGGCGCAGCGACAGCCCGGCTCGTCGTTCAAGCCGTTCATCTACTCCGCCGCGCTGGAGAAGGGGTTCTCGCCGGCCACGGTCATCAACGACGCGCCCTTCTTCGTCCCGGCCGAGAAGGCGGGCGGCGAGGAGTGGGAGCCCAAGAACTACGACGGCAAGTTCGAGGGGCCGATGCGCATGCGCACGGCGCTCGCGAAGTCGAAGAACCTCGTGACCGTCCGGGTCCTGCAGGCGATCGGGCCGCAGTACGCGCAGGACTACATCGCGCGCTTCGGGTTCGACCCCAGGCAGCACCCCGCGTATCTGACGATGGGGCTCGGCGCGGGCGCCGCCACGCCGCTGCAGATGGCGTCCGCGTACGCGGTGTTCGCGAACGGCGGCTACCGCGTCAACCCGTACCTGATCGCGCGCATCACCGACGCGAAGGGTGCGGTCCTCTCGCAGGCGCAGCCGGCGGTCTCGGGCGGCGCGGCCGAGCGCGTCATCGACGCCCGCAACGCCTTCCTGATGACGACGATGCTGAAGGACGTCGTGGCCTACGGCACGGCCACGCGCGCCCAGTCGCTCGGTCGCAAGGACGTCGCCGGCAAGACCGGCACGACGAACGACAACGTCGACGCCTGGTTCGCCGGCTACACGCCGTCGCTGGTCGGCGTGGCGTGGATCGGTTACGACCAGCCGCGCTCGCTCGGGTCGAACGAGACCGGCGCCGTGGCGGCGCTCCCGATCTGGATCGCGTTCATGCAGAAGGCCGGCAAGGGCCTGCCCGAAACGCAGGCCGAGCCCCCGGAAGGCGTGGTCTCGCTGCGCATCAACGCCGACTCGGGGCTGCGCGACGACGCCGGCACGCTGTCGGAGTGGTTCTACCAGGAGTACGTCCCGCGCCGCGAGGAGCCGCTCGTGCCGGTGGCGCCGACGCCCGGCGGCCGCTCGTCGCAGGAAGTCCGCAACCAGCTGTTCTAGGCCGTTGCGTCGACAGGCCAAGGCCCGCGCGTCGACAGGTCCCCGTCCCGCCCATGCCGCGCCGACACCGTGCGGAACGTCCGCCGCGAGCCCCGACCGCCGAGCGCCGGCACGGCGACCGGCGCTCGTCGTTCGCCACGCCCGGCCACGAGCGCGAGTCGATCGCGCAGCTCGCCGCGCAGCTCATCGCCGAGCACGGCATCGCCGACTGGGCGCTCGCCAAGCGCAAGGCGGCACGACAGCTCGGGCTGCCCGAGCGCGGCGCGCTGCCCGGCGACGACGAGATCGAGGACGCGCTGCGCGACTACCACGTCCTGTTCGGCGGCGACGAGCACGAGGCGACGCTGCGCGCGCAGCGCGAGGAGGCGCTGGCGTGGATGCGGCGCCTCGCCGGATTCCGGCCGCTGCTGGTCGGCGGCGTCGCCGAGGGCTGGGCGACCGAGCACAGCGACATCCGCCTCGAGCTGTCGGCCGACGACGCGAAGGCGGTCGAGCTCGCGCTCATCAACGGCGGCGCCGCCTACCGGTCGCTGCCGCCGCGCAGCGCGGACGCGCAGGCCGATCTCTACATCGAGACGCGGCGCGGCGTCGTGCGGCTCACGGTGCGCACGCGGGAGGCCGCACGGCGCCTGCCGCGGCGCGACCGCCACGGCCGCCCGGAGACGCGGCTGGACGCCGACGGTGTGCGGGCGTTGCTCGACGAGGCCGGAGGAAGCGGGCAGGCCAGGGACGCCTGAGTCACCGTCGCGGCCCCGCGGCCGCCGGCAGGCGTCGCGCCGCCGGCTATCCCTCCTCGCGCAGCCAGCCCGCGACGTCCCTGGCGAAGTACGTGAGGATGGCGTCGGCGCCGGCGCGCTTCATCGACAGGAGCGCTTCCAGCGCGCACTTCCGCTCGTCGATCCAGCCGTTGCCGCCGGCCGCCTTCAGCATCGCGTACTCGCCCGACACCTGATAGACGGCGGTGGGGACGCCGAAGGTGTCCTTCACGCGGCGCACGATGTCGAGGTAGGGGAGTCCCGGCTTGATCATGACCATGTCGGCGCCTTCGTCGAGGTCCATGTAGACCTCCCACAGCGCCTCGTCGGCGTTCGCCGGGTCCATCTGGTAGGTCGACTTGTCGCCGCCGGCGAGATTCGCCGCCGAGCCGACCGCGTCGCGGAACGGGCCGTAGAAGCCCGACGCGTACTTCGCCGAATAGGCGAGGATGCGGGTGCGCTGCTGCCCGGCGCCGTCGAGCGCCGCCCGCAGCGCGCCGACGCGCCCGTCCATCATGTCGGACGGCGCGACCATGTCCGCGCCCGCCTCGGCGTGACACAGCGCCTGCTTGACCAGCGCGACCACCGTCTCGTCGTTCATCACGTAGCCGGTCGCGTCGATCAGTCCGTCCTGCCCGTGGCTGGTGTACGGATCGAGCGCGACGTCGGTGATGACGCCCAGCTCCGGGAAGCGCTCCTTCAGCGCGCGGACCGTGCGCGGCACGAGGCCTTCCGCGTGCCACGCCTGGGCCGCGTCCTCGGTCTTGAGCTCCTGGGCGATCACCGGGAACAGCGCGAGCGCGGGGATGCCCAGCGCGACGCACGCCTCGGCCTCGCGCAGCAGCAGGTCGATCGACTTGCGCGCGACGCCCGGCAGCGAGGCCACCGGCTCCTCGCGCCGCGCGCCGTCGAGCACGAACACCGGGTAGATCAGGTCGTCGGCCGCGAGGCGGTGCTCGCGCGCGAGGCGACGCGAGAACACGTCGCGGCGCAGCCGGCGCGGTCGGCGGGCGGGAAAGCGGGAGGCGAAGGCGAAGCTCATCGGCGTCGATCTCACGGGGGGTGACCGGGAATCCTAGCGCAACCGGCGGCGCCCTTCAGGCGCCCGCAGCGCCGGCGAGCCAGCGCTGCCGCTTCGCGAGCCGCACCAGCCCGGCGAAGTCGCGCGCGCCCTCGCGCCGCGCGGCCGCGCGCAGGCGCAGCAGCAACTCGGCCGTGGCGAGCGCGTCGCCCGCCGCGTTGTGGCGCACGGGGCACGCGATGCCGTAGTGCTCCAGCCAGTCGTCCAGCCCGGGCGCCGCAGTGCCCGGCGGCGCCGGGGCGAGCGCGCTCGCGAGCGGAGCCACGTCGAGCCACGACCGCTGCGCGAGCGCGACGCCGGCCGCCTGCGCGGCGCGGGCCAGCACCGCGCGGTCGAAGGGGACGTGGAAGCCCGCGGCGGGCGCCGCCTCCGCCCACGCGGCGAACGCGCGCAGGGCGTCCGTCGCCGGCGCGCCGTCGGCCTGCGCCTGCCGGCCGATGCCGTGCAGGACGATGTTCTCCTTCGACGAGCCGCGCTCGTTGCGCACGACGACCTCGAAGCTGTCACCGGGCCGCACGCCGTCGGCGTCCAGCGCCACGCCGCCGATCGCGAGCAGCACGTCGCGCTCGACGTCCAGGCCCGAGGTCTCGGTGTCGACGACGATCCACCGCCCGCCGGCGGACCGAGGCTCCCCGCGGCCGAACAGCGCCCGCCAGATCAAGCGCGCCCCCTCATCCCGGGTAGTCGAGCTCGAGCCGCTGCTGCAGCTTCTTCGCCTGCCGCATCGCCTCCTTGACGATGCGGCGGTCGACCTCGGAGAGGTCGGACAGCGGCACGAGGTTCGGGTTGCCGGCCGGCGGCAGCGCCCCGGAGGCGCGGCGGTGCTGCGTGCGCAGCCGCACGAGCTGCAGGTACTCGAACGCGTCGCACCAGCCGCGCAGCTCCGCGGCGGGGATGCCGCGCAGCGGGCCGGCCGCGAGCAGTCGCTCGGCGGTGTTGGTGGCGGTGATGCCGGCCGCGAGCGCGAGGATCCGCGCGGCGTCGACGAACAGCGCGGTGCCGTTCAGCTTGACGTCGATGCCGTCGGCGTCCCCGCCCTGCGGGGCCAGCTCGCCGAGCCAGTTGAGCGGCGGCCGGCTGCGCAGCGCGTTGTCGCTCATCTGCTTCAGGAAGCGCGGATTCGCCTTCGCGCGCGCGGCGATGTCGGAGCGCAGCACCTCGGCCAGCCCGGTCTCGCCCCACAGCCCGCGGAAGTCGAAGAAGATGCTCGCGTCGAGCAGGCTCTGCGGGTCCCCGCGGTCGATCCAGCCGAAGAAGGCGTCGCGCCACTCGCCGAGCGAGGCGCACCAGCGCGGGTTCATCGCCATCACGCCGCCCTTGCACAGCGGATAGCCGCAGGCGTCCAGCGCGCGGTTGGCCTCCGCGGCGAACGGCAGCAGACGCTCGCGGAGGGCGTCCGGCGCCGCGTTCTCGTCGTTGCTCGCGAAGACGAGCCCGTTGTCCTGGTCGGTCGCGATCGTCTGCTCGCCGCGCCCTTCGCTGCCCATGCCGATCCAGCAGCAGGCGAGCCCGCCGAGGTCGTGGCGCGCGGCCACGAGGTCGAGCAGGCGGACGGTCAACTGGTCGTTCAGGCTCGCGATCATCCGCGTGAGCTGCCCGCTCGCCACGCCCTGCGCGACGAGCGCGTAGGACAGCGCGCGGATGTCGGCGGCGCACTGCTGCAGCGCGGGCACATCGCCCGCGCGCCGGATCGTCGAGGCGAGCTCGCGCACCGACAGCCGCTGCAGCCCGAACAGGTCGCGCTCGGAGACCACGCCGGCGACGCGCCCGCCGTCGTCGATCGTGACGACGTGGCGGATGCCGCGCTGCGCCATCGCGAGCGCGGCGTCGCCTGCGGTCGCGTGCCGCGGCAGCGTCACCACCGGCGCGCTCGCGACCAGCGCGATCGGCGCGCCCAGCGGCGTCTGCGCCAGCACGACGCGCCCGATGACGTCCTGCCGCGTGAAGATGCCGGTCGGCCTGCCGTCGGCGTCGACGATCGGCAGCGAGCCGATGCGGCGCTCCTCCATCAGGGCGAGCGCCTCGCCCAGCGGCATCGACGGCGGCACGGTCACCGGCGCGTGGCGCAGGATCGACGCGAGCGGCGTCGCCAGCCCGCGCTGCTCGGTGACCGTCGCCGCGTACTCGGCCTGGAAGCGCTGCCGGGACAGGTCGAGCAGGTGCTGGATGCGCCGCGTGCAGAAGTCCTGGAACACCGGCGAGCGCTGCACCAGCGCGTCGAACAGCGTCGCCGGGAACGCGAGCACGAACGTGTCGGCGAGCGCCGTGTAGTGGCTCGTGACGCCGCGCCGGGCGAGCAGCGCGCCCAGCGGGAACATGTCGCCGGGGCTGTGCTCCCACTGCGCGCTGGCCCCGCCGGACGGCATCGAGCGCTCGCCGCGCACGCTCCCCTGCCGCACGAACAGGCAGTGCGCGGGGCGCGCGTCGCCGGGCGACAGGATCGTCTCGCCCGGCGCGAAGTAGCGCACGGTCGCGGCGCGGACCACGTCCTCGAGATCCGCGTCCGGCATGCCGGAGAACGGGGCGTGCGCCTTCAGGGCCTGCCGGAGGCCGGCGACGACGGTCGGTGCGGGGGTGGCCATGTGGCGATCGGGGTCTGCGGCGATTCGATTGTCGCGGCCGGAACGTCGGAACTCTTGACGGCGGTCAACGGTCACAACGCTCGGACGGCAACGTCTCCCGCTTCCCTCCCTGAGCGGGTGCCCGGCCCGGAGCGATCCGTGCCGGGCGTTTTCCAGGCCCCGCGTCACTCCCCTTGACGGCGGGGCCTCTTTATTGGCGCGGGACGCGCGCGCGTCACGCGAGGCCGAGCCAGCGGGCCAGCACGGCGTCGGCCGCCTCGATGCCGATCCGCGCCGTCGCGCTGAACGGAACCACGTCGACCTGCGCGACCCGACCCGGACAGGCGCTCGCGAGGTCGCGGCGCAGGCGCGTCACTGCCTCCCGCCGCTGGGCGTTGTTGAGCTTGTCGCACTTCGTGGCCAGCAGCAGCGCCGGCCGCCCGGACGGGAGATACGCCTCGAGCAGCGCCCGGTCGAGGTCCTTGAGCCCGTGGCGCGCGTCGATCACCACGACGAGCCCGATCAGCGGCGAGCGCGTCGTCACGTACTCCCACAGGAACGCCTGCCACGTGCGCTTGAGGTCCCGCGACACTGCGGCATACCCGTACCCGGGCAGGTCGGCGACCAGCCCCCCGCAGCGCAGGGCGAAGAAGTTGATCTGCTGCGTCCGGCCGGGCGTCCGGCTCGCGAAGGCGAGCCGCGTCCTGTTGGCGAGCGCGTTGATCGCGCTGGACTTGCCCGCATTCGAGCGCCCCGCGAACGCGACCTCCGGCGCGCCGGCGGCCGGCAGCTGCGCGCGCGCGGCCGCGCCGGCGACGAACGTCGCGCCCACGAGCGGCTGCGGCGGCCGGCGCTGGACGGACGCCGCCGCAGGCTCGGTCGCGCCCGGCGACTCCGGTACAATCGCGTGTTTGATCACGTGGACAGGCCACGTGGACAGGCGGCGCGGGGTTCGCGACCGCTCGAGCCGAGGAGCGAACATCCCATGAAACGCCTGCTGGTGCTGGTCGCCGCAAGCCTGCCGGCGATCGTCGCCGCCCAGCCGTCCGCCGCCCCGGCCGCCGCCAGCGTCGACCGCGGCCGCCAGATCGCCACGCAGGTGTGCGCCGCCTGCCACGGCGAGGACGGGAACAGCCCCACGCCCGCCAACCCCAACATCGCGGGACAGCACGCCGACTATATCACCCTGCAGCTCGCGCACTTCAAGTCCGGGGTCCGGGCGAATCCCGTGATGCAGGGAATGTCCGCCGGGCTCTCCGACGACGACATGCGCTCGCTCGGGCTCTACTACGCGCAGCAGAAGCCCAAGGGCCTCACCGCGAGGCAGGCCGACCTGGTGAAGGCCGGGCAGGCGCTGTGGCGCGGCGGCGACATGGCGAGCGGCGTCCCGGCGTGCTCGGCCTGCCACAGCCCGAACGGCGCCGGCATCCCGAAGAGCTACCCGCGCATCGCCGGCCAGTGGGCGGACTACACGTACGCGCAGCTGCGTGCGTTCAAGTCCGGGGAACGCGGCATGGACAAGGGCGGGAAGGACGCCAACGGGCGCGTCATGCACGGCGTGGTCGCGCGCATGTCCGACGACCAGATGAAGGCGGTCGCCGACTACGCGGCGGGCCTCCGATAGGGCCCCTCGGCGCGCGGACCGGCACGGCCGCGCCGCCCGCTGCGCTCCGGGCCCGTCCTCCGATGACCCCGATCGCGATCGCGGCGCTCGCCGTGCACCCGGTGAAGAGCTGCCGCGCGTGGGACGTGCGGCGCGCGACGCTGCGCGGCACCGGGCTCGAGGTCGACGGCGTGCGCGATCGCGAGTGGATGGTGGTCGACGGCCGCGGCCGCTTCGTCACGCAGCGCGAGTGCCCGCGGATGGCGCTCGTCGAGCCGCGCGTCGGACCCGGCGGCGTCACGCTGCACGTGCCGGGGTGCGAGCCCGTGGCCCTGCACGCGGGCGGCGCGCCGCGCGAGGTCGTCGTGTGGCGCTCGCAGGTGCGCGGCCTCGACGCCGGCGACGCCGCGGCGGACGCGCTGACGGCGTTCCTGGGCCGCGAGGTACGCGTCGTGCGCTTCGACGACGGCAAGCCCCGCCCGTGCAATCCCGACTACGCGGGCGACTCGGGCGCGACGACGCTCTACGCCGACGGCTATCCGCTGCTGGTGATCGGCCGCGCGTCGCTCGACGACCTGAACGCGCGGCTCGCCGCGCGCGGCTTTCCCGGGGTCCCGATGAACCGCTTCCGGCCCAACCTCGTCGTCGACGGGCTCGAGGCCTACGACGAGGATCACGTGGACACGCTCGCCTTCGGCGCGGCGCGCCTCAGGCTCGTCAAGCGCTGCACGCGCTGCGAGATCACGACGACCGACCAGGACAGCGGGCGGCGCAACCTCGAGCCGCTGCGCACGCTGGCCGCGTACCGCCGCGACGATCGCCTCGCGGGCGTCACGTTCGGCATGAACGCGATCGTCGTCGCCGGCGCGGGCACCGAGCTCGCGACCGGCATGCGCGGCGAGGCCGCGCTCGCGTTCTAGCGTCGTAGAAAGTCGAGCGAGCAACGGCGCGCCGCAGTGTCGCGGCCCTTGCGGACGTTCGCGATGTCCGCTCCGGGCCGCTTCGCGCAGCGCATCCGTGTGCAGCGCCTCCGCCGGGCGCGCGGCACGCAGCGGCCGCTCACTCCGGATCCGACGGATCGTTGAACAGCGCCGGCAGCCGGATGCTGCCGTGGCCGTACTGCGGATAGCCGGCCGCGCCGCGGTCGCCCGGGTTGAGATTCGACGCGGTGTCGTCCGGCGGGAACAGCACGAGCGTGGCGAGGAAGTCGAGGATCTCGCCCTTCTGCACCTCGGGCAGCCGCGCGAAGGCGTCGCGCGCACGCTGCGCCTCGCCGCCGTGGCGCAGGATCACTTCGCGCAGGTTGATGCTGCGCCCGTCGTGGCCGTACGGCGCGGTCGTGGCGACGCCCCACAGCGCGGCGGTGACGAACTCGCGCCGGATCGTCCCGTCGTAGTCGCGCTCGTGGAACGCCGGGCCGAGGTCGTGGCGCTTGAGGTCCGAATAGAAGTCGCGCACGACGAACGCGCCGCGCTTCGCGCGCCTGAGCGGCGGGTGCCCGCTGCGGTCGTCCACCTCGTCGAACAGCGGCACCGCGGTCGCGAACAGGCCGTTGAAGTGGCCGCGCTGCGGATCGTAGCGCGTCTCGACGTCAGCGACGCGCCGGTCCTCGCGCAGCGGCAGGTCCGCGACGTGGCAGGACGTGCAGCCGATGCGCTGCAGGTGAGCCCGGCCGCGCTCGGTGGCCTGCGTCGACCGGTAGGTCGCCGGCTTGAAGTAGTTGAGGAGGTAGAACTCGAGGAAGTCGACGAGGCTCTCCGGCACCTCGTTCGCGAGACCGTCGCGGTCCGGGTCGTCGGCGGGAGACGCGGCCGGAGGCGCGACGATCGCATCGAGCGCGCCGTCGAGCACCAGGCCCGACGGCGACACGACGCGCCCCCCCGCGCTCGCGGCCGCGAGGTCGGGGTCCGCCGCCTGCAGGCCCATCTCGTCGTTCAGCGCCCCGACGATGAACTCGCGCAGCGAGAACTTGCCGCCGTGCGCGAAGAACGGGCGCACGCGCAGGTCCGCGTCGACGCCTTCCACCCGCGACGCATCCACGCGGCCGTCCGGGTGGGCGAGCAGGCTGCCGTAGGCGATGCCCTTGCTCGCCAGCGCGCGCCGCACCGGGACGCCGGACGCGCGCGCGTCGGCGAGCGCCTGCGCGCGGATCGCGCGCAGGTCGGCCGTGATCTCGTCGGCGAGCATCTCCTTCAGCCCCACGCCGAAGAGGTGCGGTGCATCGCGGCTGTCGGGCCGCGTCGCGACCACGCCGCCCGCCCCCGCCGAGCCGCGCGGGCGGCCGTGGCAGGCCGCGCAGCTGTCCGCGAGCCCGGCGCCCAGCGCCAGCGTCCTGTCGAGGTCGCCGCGCCCGTCGCCGGTCAGCGGCCCGGCGCCATCCGCGAACGTGAACTTGCGCTGGAACAGCTGCCGCCCGCGTCGGATCGCGCGGAACGGATCGCGGTGGATGATGTACGACGACGAGTACGGCGTCGCCCAGTCGCCGCGCCCGGCGCCGGCCTGCTCGGCCAGCGTCTTGGCGATGCCCTCCTGCAGCGTGTTCGGCGCGAGCGTGCGGTCCACCGTCTGCGCAGCGGCCGCCGCGGCCGCGGCGAGCGCGAAGGTCGCGACGACCCTCCATCCGAGTCGATGCCTCATGACGTCCTCCCCCGGGCGCCCGGCGGGCGCGCTGCAGGACCTGCCTGCACTGGAAGAGACGCAAAGCGCCGGCACTTCCCGCCACGGCCGCGGCGCGGCCGACGGACGGCCGATCAGCGGCCGGCGCGGACCTCCTCGACGCGCGCGGCCGGCGCCGCGGCGAAGTGCGCCGCGAGCCTCGTGTGCGCCGCGGCGGCGTCCCGCGCTGCCAGCTCGAGCGGCAGCGCAGCGCCGGCGTCGCCGAGGGCGCGCAGGTCCGCCGCCAGCGCCACGCGCGCCTGCGCGAGCCACGGGCTCGCGGGTGCGTCGAGCCGCTGCCGCAGTGCCACCGCCCACTCGAGCAGCGGCCGGGCCGCCGCCGCGTCGCCGGCGTGCAGCAGCGCGGTGCCGAGGCGCTGCGCCGCGTCCGCCTCGAGCAGCGCGTGGTAGCGCCGCGTCGGGGCGGCCTCCACCTGCGACAGCGCCTGGCGCGCCTGCACCGCGGCGTCGCTGGCGCGCCCGAGCGCGAGCAGGGCGTCGGCGGCGACGATGCGCCGCTGGACGTCCTGCACGACCAGCGGCAGGTGCTGCGCAGCGCGTGGCCGCGCGACCCGCTCCAGTTCGGCGAGCGCCTGCGCCGGCTCGCCGGCGGCGACGAGCACGCGTGCGCGCTCCAGCCGGTAGCGATTGGCGCGCGCCGATCCGGCGCCCGACGCGACGTCCGCCTCGATCGCCGCGGCCTCGTCGAGCGCGGCGAGCGCCGCGGCGTGGTCGCCGCGCACGTGCTGGAGCATCGCGTGCGCGTAGAGCGCGCTCGCGAGCGGCGCGGAGCGCGGGTAGTTCGCCCGCGCGTCGGCGAGGTCGATCGCGATGAGCGGCGCCGCGTCGTCCGGCCGTCCCTCCTGCAGCAGCGCGAGCCCGCGGATCGCGGCGATCACGGCACCGACGAAGTCCGGCAGCGCAGCGCCCTGCGCAGTGGCGGTGGCAGCGGCTTCTTCCATCAGGCGCCGCGCCTCGTCACGGCGCGCCGTGCCGTGCAGGTGGCGCGCGAGCTTGACCTGCGACTGCAGCGTCTCGCCGTGCGCCTCGCCGTACGCGGCGCGCGACACCGCGAGCGCCTCGCGATAGTGCCGCTCCGCACCCTCGACGTCGCCCAGCGCAGCACGCTGCACGGCGACGCCGACGAGCGGGACGACCTGCGATGCCGGCGGTCTCCCCGGGCGACGCGCGTCGGCGAGCGCCTCGCGGTAGAGCGCCTCCGCGCCCTCGTGCTCGCCGACCTGCTGGCGCGCGGCCGCGGCGGCCTGGAGGGCGGCCCCCGCCTGCGGCGTCGCCGGATGATGGCGCCGGTAGAAGGCCAGCGCCGCGTCGGCGTAACGCTGCGCCGTCTCCGCGGACGTGTAGGCGTGCGCCTTCGCGTACATCGACAGCAGCCGGCCGCGCACCGGCGACGTCGCGTCGCCCGCGGCGTCCAGCACGGCGCGCGCCTCGTCGAGCACCGGCAGCAGCTCGCCACGCCGCGCGGAGTCGACGATCGCGTCGGCATAGGACATGAGCGCCGCGGCGCGCCGGGGGTCGTCGGGCGCGAACGCGCGCCGCGCGGACGCCACCGCTTCGCCATGGCGCAGCGCGGCCTCGTCGGTGAGCCCGAGCTGGTAGTACATGGCGGCGAGCGTACCCAGCACCTCGACCTGGGCCTCGGGCGAGCCGGCGAGCGCCGCGGACGCGCGCTTCGCGCCGAGGTCGAGCAGGTCGCGCGCCGTGGTGCGCTGCGCCCGCAGCGGATCCGGCTGCTCGACGGAGTTGGCGCGGAAGAGGTCGAGCAGGAAGTCCTGCACCACCGTGGCTTTCACGGCTTCGCGTTCGGCGCGCGCGGCCTGCGCGGTGGCCACGTGCGCCTGCCACGCCGTCGCCACCGCGCCCGCCGCGAGCGCACCGGCCGTGAGCGCGCCGGCTGCGACGCTCCAGCGGTTGCGCGCCACGAACTTGCGCAGGTGATAGGCCGCACCGGCCGGTCGGGCGAGGACCGGCTCGCCGCGCAGGTGCCGGTCGAGGTCCTGCGCGAGCGCGTCGGCGGTCGCGTAGCGCTGGGCCGGCTCCTTGCGCAGGGCCTTGCCCACGATCGTGTCGAGGTCGCCGGCGAGCGAGCGTCGCAGCCGGCGCACGGTCGTCGCGCGCGCCGCGGCGATGGCGTCGTCGATCGCCGCCTGGCTGGCACGCGGCGGCTCGGCCGCGAGGATCGCCTCCTCGAGCGCGCCGCGGGTCGCGCGCGCGAGCCGGTACGGCCGGCAGCCGCAGAAGAGCTCGTAGAACACCACGCCGAGCGCGTACACGTCGCTCGCGGTCGTCACCGTTCCGCCGCCGACCTGCTCGGGAGCGGCGTAGTCCGGCGTGAACGCCGGCCCCGCGATCTCCGTGAGGTTCGACGCTGCGGCCTCCTCGCCGACCAGCTTCGCGACGCCGAAGTCGAGGAGCCGCACGGTGCCGTCCGCCGCCACCAGCACGTTCGACGGCTTGAGGTCGCGGTGGATCACGAGGTTCGCGTGCGCGTAGGCGACGGCGCCGGTCACCTGCCGGGCGAGCGCCACGCGCGCGGCGAGCGGCAGCCGGCGCGCGTCGCACCAGGCGGTCAGCGGCTCGCCGTCGACGTGCTCCAGCACGAGGTACGGGCGGCCTTCGTCGACGACGCCCGCGTCGAGGAGCCGCGCGATGTTCGGATGGTCGAGCGCGCCGAGGATCTCGCGCTCGCGCGCGAAGCGCCCGACGGCGCCGGCCGCGAGGTGCTGGTGCATGAGCTTGAGGGCGACCTGCCTGCGGAACAGCCCGTCGGCGCGCTCCGCGAGCCACACGGTGCCCATGCCGCCGCGGCCGAGCAGCCGCAGCACGCGCCACGGCCCGATCGCGCGGCCCGCGAACGACCCGGACGCGGCCGCCGCCCGCTCCAGGCGGCGGTCGACGAGGTCGCGCGTCTCGAGGAACCCGTCGGCGTTCGCCTCCGCGGCCGCGACGAGGTCGCGCAGCGCCTTGCCGGTCGCGCCGTCGCGCGCTGCGACCGACGCGATCCACGCCGCACGCTCCCCCGCGGGACGCTCGAGCGCCTCGTCGAGCAGCGACGACAATCGCGCGAACTGCACCGGCGTCAGGTCGCGCAGCCCCATCGCCGGTCAGGCGCCTTCGATCAGCGTGCGCAGCACCGCGCGCGCCTTCTGCCAGTCGCGCTCGACGCTGCGCACCGAGCGGCCGAGCGCCTCGCTCGCCTGCTGGACCGACAGTCCCGCGAAGTAGCGCATCTCGACCAGCGCGTGGAGGTCGGGCGCGAGCTTCGCCAGCTCGCGCAGCGCGCCGTCGATCGCGAGCAGGCGTTCGTCGTCGACCACCTCGTCGGCGACGCCGGTCGTCAGCGTGAGCGGCACGGCGCCGCCGCCCCGCTTGTCCGCGCGCCGTCCGCGCACCGTGTCGAGCACGACGCTGCGCATCACCTTGCCGACGTAGGCGAAGAACGCGGCGCGCTCGGCAGGCAGCAGCCCCTCGTGCGCCGCCAGCCGGAGGTAGGCCTCGTGCACGAGCACCGTCGTGTCGAGCTCGTCGCGGCCGCCGTTGCGCCGCAGGCTGCCGTGCGCGAGGCGCTTGAGGTCGGCGTACAGGCGCGCGAACAGCTCGCGCGACGCGTCCGCGTCGCCCGCCCCCGCATCGCGCAGCAGCTGCGTGACCTCCCCCGCGGCCGGACGCACGCGCCCTCCCTCAGGACCCGTCGAGCCGGCTACATTACTCCCGGCAGCGCGCGGGCGCACGGTCCGCGTCCTGCGCAGCCGCCCGGCCGCGCACGCGGGCGACGCCGCCGGCGCTCGTCAGTCGTTGGTCGCCGGCGAGCACATGATGACGGCGTCGGGACCGTAACCCTCGGCGATCCACGCCGGGTCCGCGCGCATCGCGTCGCGCAGCGTCACGTCCGGCGTGTAGCGGTGGTTCGTCGTCAACCGGTTGAAGAACCGCCAGACCGGGCGCATGCCCGCCGGGCAGGCACTGGTCGCGGCGTGGGGCAGCGCGATGTAGAACACCGCCGGGCTCTCGTAGATCCAGGACGCGCCGAACTGCTGGCGGACGCGGTCGCACTCGGCCGGGTCGCCCGAGTAGAAGTGCGAGTCGCCGACCTCGGGACGCAGGTAGAAGCGGCACACCGGGTTCATGCCCGGCTGCGGCGACTGGTAGGCGAGGAAGCGCAGCCCGGTGCGCTCCCAGCCGCGCAGCACGCCGGTGTCGAGCAGGTTGATCTCGTTCGCGTCGGACGTGATGAAGAAGTGGTCGAGCGAGCGGTTGTAGAACTCGACGACGACCGCCTGCCCGGTGGGATTGGACGCGTCGGGCGTGAGGTACTGGCGCACCAGCGGCAGCATGTTGTCGAGCCGCGAGTAGTAGTCGAGTCCGCTGCGGTTGCTGCACGAGGCGTCGCCACCGAACAGCCCGCCGCGCAGCTCGTAGTAGTCGCCGCCGGCCAGGTAGGTGAACAGCCCCGAGCCCGACGATCCGACCTCGGTGGTCCCCTGGCTCCACTGCATCTTGATGAAGCTGGAGCCGTCGCTGAACACCTGGTAGCCCGGCGTGCTGCCCTGGCTGAACTTCATCAGGTCGCCCTGCGGGTGGTGCAGCCCCGTCCCGACGGCGAGCAGCGGCACGGGCTCGGCGCGCCAGGCCGCGAGGATCGTGCCGGCGGGCGGGTCGCCGTAGAGGCGGAGCAGCGTCCAGTCCCAGTCGACGCTGCGGGCGAGCAGCATCGCGCCGCCCGTCTGCAGCGCGAACGGCGGCGTCTGCACGCTGCCGCAGGCCAGCGCCTTGAAGAACCAGTAGACGTTGAGCGTCGCGGCCTCGTAGGCGCCCTCGATGCAGTGCGCCGCGGTGAAGAAGTACGGCGTCTCCGACGACACGCTGTCGTTGAGCTGCGTGCCCGTGCACAGGTAGCTGAAGCCGGCGCGGTCGTTGAACACCATCTTGCCGACGCTGCGCGAGCGCCTGTCGAGCGCGTCCGACGGGGACACGCAGGCGACGTCGATGTTGCACGCGCCGGAGCTGCCGATGTCGCGCGCGTCCTTCGCGGAGAGCCCGCGCAGCGCGCCGCCGGCGACGACGAGGTGCGAAGCGCGCCGCAGCACGAGCGAGACCTTCTCCACCGCCGCCCCCGCGGCGGCGTGCAGCTCGACGATCGCCGTGTCGCCGTCGAGCACCGGCGTGACGAAGTCGCCGTGCTGCGCGACCGCGTCGGCGATCGCGTTCGCCGGATAGGGCCCGTGCACCGACGCGTCCGGCGCGTTGCCGGCGAAGCGGATCGACAGGTCCGGGTCGGCCGCGGTCATCGACAGCGACAGGCGCAGGCCCGCCGCGTCCGGCGAGTGCACCTCCACGCGCGCCACGCGGCCGCCGTCGGCGGCGTCCTCCCAGTCGAGGCTCGAGAGCACGACGATGCGCGCGCCCGCCGGGATGTCGCGCGCGAAGCCGATCGCGAGCGGCCGGTGCTTCGCGGTGGCCTTGTCGCCCGCGGCGCGCGACGCCTGGTTCTTCTGCTGCAGCCGCTGCCGCTCGCCGGCGCCGGGCGCGGCCAGCGCGATGCGCAGCGGCGTCGCGGCCGGCGCGACCAGCGCCGCCTTGGCCGTGGGCGCGCCGGCCCGCGCGCGCACCTCCGCCGGCGGAGCCGACGTGATCGCCTTGGCGGCCGCGCCGTCGCCGATCGGCGACAGCAGGAGGGCCGCGAGGACGGCCAGCAGTCGGGTGGGGGTCATTCCGCTCTCCGGGGTCAGGGTGGGGCGACGCGGCCGCCGCATTTCGATCAACGCGCGGGCCGCGGGTTCAGACGACATCGGCGGGCGGCGGCGCCGCCGGCGCGTGCAGGCACTCGTCCAGCGCCTCCCGCCAGCCGGGCAGCGCGAAGCCGAAGGTTCGCTCGAAACGGCCGGTCGCGAGCACGCCGTACGCCGGACGGCGGGCGGGCGTGGGATAGTCGGCGGTCGCGATCGCCACGACGCGCGGCGGTTCGGCGTCGCCGAGGATGGCGCGCGCGAACCCGCACCACGTCGTGACGCCGCGCGACGACAGGTGGTAGAGGCCGCGCCGCTCGCGCACCGCCGCCGGGCCGAGCGCGAGCACGCGCGCCGTGGCGCGCGCGAGCGCGCGGCTCCAGTTCGGCACGCCGGCCTGGTCGTCGACGATGCGCAGCTCGTCGCGCTCGGCCGCGAGCCGCCGGATCGTCGTCAGGAAGTTGCGCCCGGTCAGCCCGTAGACCCAGCTGGTGCGCAGCACCAGCGCGTCCGCGCCGCTCGCCAGGACGGCGCGCTCGCCGGCGAGCTTGCTCTCCCCGTAGACCGACAGCGGGGCCGCCGGAGCGTCCTCGTCGTAGGGGGCCGACGCACGCCCGTCGAAGACGTAGTCGGTCGAGTAGTGGACCAGCAGCGCGCCGCAGCGCTTCGCCTCGTCGGCGAGGACGCCCGGCGCCGCGGCGTTGACGGCGAACGCCGCATCGCGCTCGCGCTCCGCGAGGTCGACCGCGGTGTACGCGGCCGCGTTGACCACGATCGCCGGCCGCACGCTGCGCATGGCCGCCACGATCGCGTCGGGCGCGGCGAGGTCGAGGCTCGCGCGATCCGTCGCGACCACGGTGCCGAGCGCGGCGAGCCGCGGGACGAGCTCGGCGCCGACCTGACCGCCGGCGCCGGTCACGAGGATCGTGCTCAGGCGCGCGCTCCCCGGGCGGCGGCGCGCCTCACGGATAGGCCTCCGCGCGCGCGAGCGGCACGCCGGCAGCGTCCTTCGCCGAGACCGTCGGCTCGAGGCCGTCGAGCGGCCAGTCGATGGCGAGCGCGGGGTCGTCCCACCGCAGCGTGCGGTCGTGCTCGGGATGGTAGTAGTCGGTCGCCTTGTAGAGGAAGTCCACCCACTCGGAGAGCACGAGGAAGCCGTGCGCGAAGCCCGGCGGGATCCACAGCATGCGCCGGTTGGCCTCGGACAGCCGCACGCCGACCGCGCGCCCGAACGTCGGCGACGCGCGCCGCAGGTCGACCGCGACGTCGAAGACCTCGCCGGCGACGACGCGCACGAGCTTTCCCTGCGGGTGCCGGATCTGGTAGTGCAGGCCGCGCAGCACGCCGCGGCGCGAGCGCGAGTGGTTGTCCTGCACGAAGTCGACGTCGAGCCCGGCGGCCGCGAACGCGCGGCGGTTCCACGACTCCATGAAGAATCCGCGCGCGTCGCCGTGCACCTGCGGCTCGACGACGGCGACGTCGGGGATCGCGGTCGGGAGCAGGCGCATCAGCCGATGACGGGATCGCGCAGGATCGCCAGCAGGTAGCGGCCGTAGCTGTTCTTCGCGAGCGCGCTGCCCAGCCGCTCGAGCGCCGCCGCGTCGATCCAGCCGAGCCGGAAGGCGATCTCCTCCGGGCAGGCGATCTTGAGTCCCTGCCGGCGCTCGATGGTCTCGATGTACTGCGAGGCCTCGAGCAGCGACTCGTGCGTTCCGGTGTCGAGCCACGCCATGCCGCGCCCCATCACCTCGCAGGCCAGCTCGCCCCACGCCAGGTACGCCTTGTTGACGTCGGTGATCTCGAGCTCGCCGCGCGCCGACGGGGAGAGCGCCGCGGCGACGTCGACCACGCGGTTGTCGTAGAAGTAGAGGCCGGTGACGGCGTAGCGCGACTTCGGGTGCCGGGGCTTCTCCTCGAGGCTGACGACGCGGCCCGAGGCGTCGAACTCGGCGACGCCGTAGCGCTCGGGGTCGGCGACCGGATACGCGAACACCGTCGCGCCGCGCTCGCGCGCGTTCGCGCGCGCGAGCTGCACGTGCAGGTCGTGCCCGTAGAAGATGTTGTCGCCCAGCACCAGCGCCGCGTCGTCGCGGCCCACGAACGCGCGGCCGATGACGAAGGCCTGCGCGAGGCCGTCCGGCGACGGCTGCACGGCGTACGACAGGCTGAGCCCCCAGCGGCTGCCGTCGCCGAGCAGCTGCGCGAAGCGCGGCGTGTCCTCGGGCGTGCTGATCAGCAGGATGTCGCGGATCCCGGCGAGCATCAGCGTGGACAGCGGGTAGTAGATCATCGGCTTGTCGTAGACCGGCAGCAGCTGCTTGCTGACGACCTGCGTCACCGGATACAGGCGCGTGCCGGACCCGCCGGCGAGGATGATGCCCCTGCGCGGGCGCGCACGGGGCGCACCGCTCGGGCGCTCGTCGTGCGCGGCGGGTGGCGGGGTGCCCATGGCGTTTCAGTCCGCCGCGGCCGGGGACGTCGCGTACTGCTGCGCGATCCAGCGCTGGTAGTCGCCGCTCTGCACGCTCGCCAGCCACTGTGCGTTGTCGAGGTACCAGCGCACGGTGCGCTCGAGCCCCGTGGCGAAGGTCTCGGCCGGCGACCAGCCGAGCTCGCGCCCGATCTTGCGCGCGTCGATCGCGTAGCGGCGGTCGTGCCCGGGACGGTCGCGCACGAACTCGATCTGCGCCGCGTAGTCGCGGCCCGGCGCGAGCCGGGCCAGCGTCGCGCAGATCGCCTTCACGACGTCGATGTTGCGCATCTCGGCGCCGCCGCCGACGTTGTAGACCTCGCCGGGGCGCCCCCGCTCCAGCACGGCGCGGATCGCGCCGCAGTGATCGCCCACGTAGAGCCAGTCGCGCACGTTCGCGCCGTCGCCGTAGACGGGCAGCGGCTTGCCGGCGAGCGCGTTGACGATCATCAGCGGGATCAGCTTCTCGGGGAACTGGCGCGGGCCGTAGTTGTTCGAGCAGTTCGTCGTCAGCGCCGGCAGCCCGTACGTGTGGTGCCAGGCGCGGACCAGGTGGTCCGAGGCGGCCTTCGACGCGGAGTACGGGCTGTTCGGCGCGTACGCCGTCGTCTCGCTGAACGCCGGGTCCTGCGGCCCCAGCGAGCCGTACACCTCGTCGGTGGACACCTGCAGGAAGCGGAAGCGCTCGCGCGCCGCGCCGTCGAGCGCAGCGCAGTAGCCGCGCACCGACTCGAGCAGCCGGAACGTGGCGGCGACGTTGGTCTCGATGAACGCCGCCGGGCCGTGGATCGAGCGGTCGACGTGCGACTCGGCGGCGAAGTTGACGACGGCGCGCGGCCGGTGGGTCGCGAGGAGCTGCGGCACCAGCGCGGGGTCGCCGATGTCGCCGCGGACGAACACGTGGCGCGCGTCGCCCTCGAGCGGCGCGAGGTTGCCGAGGTTGCCGGCGTAGGTCAGCTTGTCGAGGTTGACGACCGGCTCGCCGGTGGCGGCGAGCCAGTCGATCACGAAGTTCGCGCCGATGAAGCCGGCGCCGCCGGTGACCAGGATCATGGACGGGACGAGGCGCGGCGCGGGCGCGGGGCCTTGCGGCACGCTGCGATGGGGAGCGCGGAAGTTTAGCACCCGCCTGCCCGTGGCCCGCCCCTCGGCCGACCGACCGGGCCGGTTCGCGGCATGGGCACGCGCGTGGCGTGGACCTAGGCGCCGTGCCAGGCCCGGTACCAGTCGACGAACCGCGCGAGGCCCTCCGCGAGCGGCGTGTGCGGGGCGAAGCCGGTCGCCGCGCGCAGCCGCGCGGTGTCGGCGAACGTCGCCTCGACGTCGCCCGGCTGCATCGGCAGCAGTTCGCGCCGCGCCGCGCGGCCGAGCAGGCGCTCCAGCGTCGCGATGAACTCGGTCAGCTCGACCGCCTCGTGGTTGCCGATGTTGTAGACCACGTACGGCGCGCCCGACGGCGGCGCCGGTGCCGGCGGACGCACGAGCACGCGGAGCACGCCCTCGACGATGTCGTCGACGTAGGTGAAGTCGCGGCGCATGCGCCCGTGGTTGAACACCCGGATCGGCTCGCCGGCCAGGATCGCGCGCGTGAACAGCCACGCCGCCATGTCGGGCCGGCCCCACGGGCCGTAGACGGTGAAGAAGCGCAGGCCGGTCGTCGGCAGCCGGTAGAGATGGCTGTACGTGTGGGCCGCGAGCTCGTTCGCCTTCTTCGTCGCCGCGTACAGGCTGACCGGGTGGTCGACGCTCTGGTCCTCGCTGAAGGGCAGCGTGTGGTTCGCGCCGTAGACCGACGACGAGGACGCGTAGGCGAGGTGCGCGACGCCGGCCCGGCGGCACCCCTCGAGCACGTGGCCGAAGGCGACCACGTTGTTGCGGTAGTACGCGCCGGGGTTGACGAGCGAGTAGCGCACGCCGGCCTGCGCCGCGAGGTGCAGGACGTGCGTGAAGCGGCCGCCATCGAACAGCGCCGCGGCGGCCTCCTCGTCGGCAAGGTCGACGCGGCGGAACGCGAAGCCCGCCCCGTCGATCGCCGCCACGCGCGCCTCCTTGAGCCGCACGTCGTAGTACGGGTCGAGGCTGTCGACGCCGGTCACGCGTGCGCCCGCGGCGAGCAGCGCGCGCGCGCAGTGCATGCCGATGAATCCGGCGGCGCCGGTGACGAGCACGTCGAGGCCGCGGCCCTCGATGGGCGCGCTCACCGCGCGATCCTCCGCACGCCGCGCTTCGCGGCCGCGTCGCCAGCGGGGCAGCGCATCGCGCTCTTCATCGTACGCGGCCCTGCTGCAGCGAACGCAGCTTGACGTACTTGAGGAAGCTCGCGAACGCGCCGATCGCGATGTGCGCGAACCCCGGGGCCCCGTCCAGCGCCCCGCCCTTCAGCACGTAGAAGCGCAGGAAGCGGGCGAGCGGCGCGAGCGCGATGCGCGCGAATCCGGCGCGCTCCCCGCGCGCGTGCATCGCCTCGGCCTGCAGCGTCGTGTAGCGGTTCTGCTTGGCAACGTAGCTCTCCACCGACTCGGCCGAGGCGTGCAGCAGGTCGCCGGCCAGCCGCGCCACGGGGCCGTCGGCGACGACGTGCTCGTGCACCGCATCGTCGGTCCAGCGCGCGCGGCGACGGTCGAACAGCCGGACGTTCCAGTCCGGGTAGCCCTCGCCGTGCGCAAGCCAGCGCCCGAGGAAGCGGTTGCGGCGCGCGAGCGCGTACGCCGGGGCTTCGGGCGCGCCGCCGGCGAACGTCCGCCCGATCGACGCGGCGAGCGCCGGCGTGACGCGCTCGTCGGCGTCGAGGCACAGCACCCAGTCGTGCGCCGCCGCCGCGACCGCGAGCTGCTTCTGCCTTCCGAAGCCGAGCCACGCGTGCTCGATCACGCGCGCGCCGCGGGCGCGCGCGATTTCCACGGTATCATCGCGGCTGCCCGAATCGACGACGAGCGCCTCGCGCGCGAGCGGGAACGACGCGAGGCAGTCGGCGATGTCGGCCGCCGCATCGCGCGTGATCACGACCAGCGAAAGGGGAAGCGTGTCTGCCATGCGCGTCGTGCGAAGGCGCGGCGACCGCGCTCCCCGCAGCGCCTTCCCGCGCCGCATTCTACGTCAGCTGGCCGTGGGCGACGCCCGGCCGCCCCGGAGTGCCCGTCGCCCGCCCTGCACGGCCCGCGCGGCCGCGGCGGGCGCGCGCGAAGTTCCATGACCGGGGCGATCCTCGTGGTCCGCCCCAGTTCGCTCGGCGACGTCGTGCACGCGCTCGCGCTCGTCGCCGACGCGAAGCGCGCGCGCCCGGAGCTCGCGATCGACTGGGTGGCCGAGGAGGCGTTCGTCGACCTCCCGCGCATGTGTCCCGACGTGCGCCGCGTGATCCCGCTCGCGCTGCGCCGCTGGCGCCACGCGGCGCTGGAGCGCGCGACGTGGCGCGAGGCCGCCGCGTTCCGCGCGGCGCTGCGCAACGAGCGCTACGACGCGATCCTCGACCTGCAGGAGCAGGTGAAGGGCGGCGTGGTCGCGCGCATGGCGCGCGGCGTGCGCCACGGCTTCGACCGCGCGAGCATCCGCGAGCCGCTCGCCGCGCTGTTCGACGACGTGCACCACGCCGTGGGCCGCGGCCTGCACTTCGCCACGCGCTGCCGCCGCCTCGCCGCCCGCGCGCTGGGGTACGAGGCCGAAGGGCCGCCGCGCTGGCGGTTCGCACCGCCGCCCGCCGGCGCGGGCGCTCCCGCCGCGCCGTACGTCGTCGCGGTGCACGCCACCTCGCGCGCCGGCAAGCTGTGGCCCGAGGAGCGCTGGCGCACGCTGCTGCACGGCTTCGCGGGGGACGGGCTGGCCGTCGTCTTGCCGTGGGGCGCCGACGACGAGCGGCTGCGCAGCGAGCGGCTCGCGCAGGCCGCGGGCACCGCCGTCGTGCCCCCGCGCATGGCGCTCGCGCCGCTCGCCGCCCTCCTCGCGGGCGCGCGGCTCTGCGTGGGCGTGGACACGGGCCTGGTCCACCTCGCCGCGGCGCTGGGCACGCCGACGGTCGCGCTGTTCACGTCGACCGATCCGGCGGGCGCGGGCGTGGCGATCGCCGGGCCGCACGCGCGCGACCTCGGCGGCAACGGGCTCGTGCCGCTGCTCGACGACGTGCGGCGCGTCGCGGCGACGCTGGTGCAGGGCGCGGGCGCGGCGGCGGCGTAGATCGCGTGGCGCGGCTCGTCTACACGCTGCTGTGGTGGCTCGCACTGCCGCTGATCCCGCTGCGGCTCGCGTGGCGCGCGCGCCGCGAGCCCGGCTACGCGCACGCCGTCGGCGAGCGCTTCGGCCGCTACCGCGCGCGCGCGCGACCGCCCGGCGAGGTCCTCTGGATCCACGCGGTGTCGGTCGGCGAGACGCGCGCGGCCGCGCCGCTCGTCGAGCGCCTGCAGCGCGAGCACCCGGACGCGGTGCTGCTCCTCACCTGCATGACCGCCGCCGGGCGCGAGACCGGCCGCTCGCTCTACGGCGGGCGCGTCGTGCAGGCGTGGCTGCCCTACGACGTGCCCTTCGCCGTGCGCGCGTTCCTCGACCGCTGGCGGCCACGCGCGGGCCTGCTGATGGAGACCGAGCTGTGGCCCAACCTCGTGCACGCGTGCCGGCGGCGCGGCGTGCCGCTGTTCCTCGTCAACGCGCGCATGTCGCCGCGGTCCGCGGCCGGCTACGCCCGCGTCGCGCCGCTTGCGCGTCCCATGCTCGCCGCGCTCTCCGGCATCGCGGCGCAGACGGCGGGCGACGCGGAGCGCCTCGCCGCGCTCGGCGCGCGCGACGTCACGGTCACCGGCAACCTCAAGTTCGACCTCGCGCTGCCCGAGGCGATGCGCGCGCTCGGCGCGGCCCTGCGCGAGCGGTTCGGACGCGCGCGGCGCGTGTGGCTGTGCGCCTCGACGCGCGAGGGCGAGGAAGCGCTGCTGCTCGACGCGCTCGCGCGGCGCGCGCTGCCGGACGACGTCCTGCTGGTGCTGGTGCCGCGCCATCCGCAGCGCTTCGACGAGGTGGCGTCGCTGCTGCGCGCGCGCGGCCTCGCCGCCGTCCGCCGCAGCGTCGAGGCCCCCGTCGGTGCGGCGGTGCGGGTCGTGCTGGGCGACTCGATGGGCGAGATGCTCGCCTACTGCGCGGCCGCGGACGTCGCGTTCGTCGGCGGCAGCCTGCTGCCGCTCGGCGGGCAGAACCTGATCGAGCCGATCGCGCTGGGCGTGCCCACGCTCGTCGGGCCGCACACCTTCAACTTCGCCGAGGCGACCGAGCGCGCGATCGAGGCGGGGGCGGCGCGTCGCGTCGCCGACGCCGACGCGCTGGTCGCCGCGGCCGCGTCGCTGCTGGCCGACGCGGAAGCGCGCGAGCGCATGCGCGCGGCCGCGCTCGCGTTCCACGCGCAGCACCGCGGCGCGACGCAGAGGCTCTGGACGTGGCTGGCGCCGCGGCTCGCGGAGCGTGCCGCGCGGGATGCGGCCGCGGTCAGCCCGACAGCCGGCGGTTGATGTCCTCGAGGTCCCGCTCGGAGAGCGAGCCGACGGAGGCCTTCAGGCGCAGCACGCCGATCAGGTAGTTGAAGTAGGCCTGCGCGAGGTCGCGCCGCGCCTGGAACAGCTGCTGCGTGACGTTCAGCACGTCGAGGTTCGTGCGCACGCCCACCTCCTGCCCCAGGCGGTTCGACTCGAGCGCGGTCTGCGCCGAGCGCAGCGCCTGCTCGAGCGCCCGGACGGACGCGGCCGCGCTGTTCACGCCGGCGAATCCGACCTGCGCGTTCGACAGCGCGTTGCGCCGCGCGACCTCGAGGTTCTGGCGCGCCGACTCCTGCAGCGCGATCGTCTCCCGCACGCGCGAGTCGACGAAGCCGCCCTGGTAGATCGGCAGGTTGAGCGCGAGGCCGATCTGCAGCGACCGGCTGTCGGAGCGGAAGTCGCTCGCGAGCGATCCCGAGCCCCAGCTCTGGCCGGCGCTGGCGACGAGGTCGAGCGTCGGCAGGTGGCCGGCGCGCGCGCGGTCGATCTCCAGCGTCGCCACGTCGAGGTTGTAGCCGGCGATGCGCACGTTCAGGTTGTCGCTCAGCGCGAGGTCGACCCAGTGCTCGAGCACGTTGGGCTCGGGCAGCCGCGGATCGAACGACGGCCCGAGCTTGCGCAGCTCGCCCGGCGCGCGCCCGATGATCGCGCGCAGCGCGATGCGCCGGTTGTCGAGGTCGTTGCGCGCGGCGATCTCCTGCGCGACGATCGCGTCGAAGCGGGCCTGCGCCTCGTTCGTGTCGGTGATCGTCGCGACGCCCACCTCGAAGTTGCGCTTCGCCTGCGCCAGCTGCTCGGACACGGCCGCCTTCTGTGCCACCGTGACCTCGACGTTGTCCTCGGCGAGCAGCACGTCGAAGTAGGCGACGGTCACGCGGATGATCAGCTCCTGCTGCGAGACCGCGAGCGCGTAGTCGGCCTGCTCGACGATGCGCTGCGCCTGGTCGAGCGCCACCAGATTCTGCTGGCGGTAGAGCGGCTGCGACGCGGAGATCGTGAACCCCGCGTTGCCGTAGCTGTTCGCGCTGACCGTGCGCGGGTCGCTGCGCACGCTCGTGCGCCCGTCGGCGGCGTTGGCGCTGCCCGACAGGCCGACGCTGGGCAGCAGGCCGGCGCGGGCCTGCGGCACGCGCTCCTGCGTCGCCGCCCAGTTCGCGCGCGCCGCCGCCAGCACGGGGTCGTTCTGCTGCGCGTCGCGGTAGATCTGCATCAGGTCCTCGCCCGCAGCGGGTCCGGCCGCCGCGGCGATCGCGAGCGGGACGACGAGGGCGAGCAGGCGGAGCTTCATCGCGGGGTCCGGTCGTTCGTGTCGTTCGGGGTCAATAGCGGGCCATGCCGGGCTCGACGTCGCTCGCCCAGGCGGCGATGCCGCCGCGCAGGTTGTGCACGCGCCCGAAGCCCGCGTTGCGCAGCCACACGCCGGCGTACATGCTGCGCTGGCCGTGGTGGCAGACGAGCACGATGTCGCGCTCGCGCGGCAGCTCGGCGGCGGCCCCCGGCAGCTGCGCGAGCGGGACGCAGCGCGAGCCCTCGATGCGGCAGATGCCGGTCTCCCACGGCTCGCGCACGTCGACGACGAGCGGCGGCTCGCGCGTCGGATCGACACGCCACGCGGCGAGTTCCCTCGGGGCGAGCTGCGGGATCACGGGCGGTCAGAAGACGAAGCGCTCGGGCAGCAGTGCGTTGACCAGCGCGGGAATCACGGTCTCGAAGAGGTCGACGGGCACCAGCGCACCCTCGGGGGCCGCGCGCAGCAGCCGTGCCTTCATGACCGGCGCCTCGCCGACGACGGCGAACATCCGCCCGCCGGGCTTGACCTGCGCCACGAGCCCCTCGGGCAGCAGCGGCGTCGAGCCCGTGAGCACGACGACGTCGTACGTCTCGCGCCCCCAGCCGCGCGCACCGTCGCCCGTCTCCACGCGCGCCCTGGAGAACCCGTGCCGCGCGAGCTTCGAGCGCGCCGGGGTCGCCCGCCCGGCGTCGATCTCCACGCTCGTGACGAGCGCACCGCGCGCGGCGAGCAGCGCGGTGAAGTAGCCGCTGCCCGTCCCGATCTCGAGCACCGTCTCGCCCGGCGCGATCGCGAGCTCCTGCAGGACGCGCGCCTCCATCTTCGGCGACCACATCCGCTGCCCGCCGCCGAGCGGGATCTCGAGGTCGGCGAAGGCGAGCGTGCGGTAGGCGGGCGGCACGAACTCCTCCCGCTTGACGGTGAACAGCAGGTCGAGCACCGCGGGATCGAGGACGTCCCACGTGCGGATCTGCTGCTCGACCATGTTGAAACGTGCGCGCTCGACGTCGAAGGCCTTCATGAAGCGTCCCGGATCCGCACGAACTGACTCGTGGTCATTATAGCAAGCCGCCCGCCCGCTCCCTCGGTGACGCCGGTCACACTTTCCCCTCAATCGAGCGTGCGCCGGTAGCGCAGCAGCGCCACCGCGGCCGCCGCGAGCATGAACAGCGCGATCGGCCACAGGTGCGGCAGCGTGTCCGCCGCCCCGTTGCCCTTGAGCAGCACGCCGCGCACCACGCGCAGGAAGTGCGTCAGCGGGAACACCTCGCCCAGCGCCTGCGCCCACCCGGGCATGCCGCGGAACGGAAACATGAAGCCGGACAGCAGCAGCGAAGGCAGGAAGAAGAAGAACGTCATCTGCATCGCCTGCAGCTGCGTGCGCGCGACGGTCGAGATCGTGAAGCCCAGCGCGAGCAGCGCCGCGATGAAGAGCGTCATGCAGGCGACCAGCAGCGCGCCGCTGCCCAGCATCGGCACGTCGAACAGCAGCTTCGCGGCGGCGAGGATGATCGTCGCCTGCGCGAAGCCGACCGCGATGTAGGGGACGATCTTGCCCGTCATGACCTCGAGCGGGGTCGCGGGCGTGGCGAGCAGGTTCTCGAAGGTCCCCCGCTCGCGCTCGCGCGTCACGGCGAACGCCGTCATCATCACCATCGTCATCTGCAGGATCACGCCGAGCAGGCCGGGCACGATGTTGTGCTGCGTGACGCCCTCCGGGTTGTAGCGTCGCTGCAGCCGCACCTCGAACGGCCCCGGCGGCGGCGCGAGGGCGGCGAGCGGCCCGGAGAGGTCGTGGCGCAGCGCCGCCGCGCCGAGCGTCGTGAGTGCGGCGATCGCGTTGCCGGTCGCCGACGGGTCGGTCGCGTCCGCGGCGACGAGCAGCGCCGGGCGCTCGCCGCGCTGCAGCGCCCGCCCGAAGCCCGGCGGGACGACGATCGCGAACTGCGCCCGCCCGCGCTCGAGCATGCGGTCCGCCGCGTCCTCGCCGGCGGGCACCGCGACCACGCGGAAGTAGCCGGTGTTCGCCACGGCCTGCACGAGGCTGCGCGAGAAGACGGTGCGGTCGTGGTCGACGACCGCCGTCGGCAGCTGCTTCGGGTCCGCGTTGATCGCGTAGCCGAACAGGACCAGCTGCAGGATCGGCACGCCGACGATCATCGCGAACGTCAGCCGGTCGCGGCGCATCTGCACGAGCTCCTTGCGCGCGATGGCGACGAACCGTGCCCACGAGAACGGCTGCAGCGGGGTCATCCGACCGCCTCGCGGCCTCGCAGCGGCCGGGCGGCCGCTAGGCATAGTTGTCCTCGGCCTGCTGCGTCAGGCGCACGAACACGTCGTCCAGCGACGGCTCGGCACGGCGCCAGCGCTGCGCGCCCGACGCGGCGTAGCGGTCGCGCACGCCGTCGAGCGCGGCCGCGTCGGTGCCCGAGACGTGCAGCGTGCTGCCGAAGGGCACGACGGTCGTGACGCCGCGCTCTTGCGCGAGCGCGCTCGCGAGCGCGGCGAGCTGCCGCTCGTCGCCGCCGGCCACCCCGACGACGTAGGTCGACAGGCCGGAGTGCGCGATCACGTCCGCGGCCGTCCCGGTCACGAGCAGCTTGCCGTACGCGATGTAGGCGAGCCGGTGGCAGCGCTCGGCCTCGTCCATGTAGTGCGTGGACACCAGCACCGTCATGCCCTCGGCCGCGAGCGCGTGGATCTGCGCCCAGAAGTCGCGCCGGGCGCCGGGGTCGACGCCGGCCGTGGGCTCGTCGAGCAGCAGCAGCTTCGGCGCGTGCAGCAGGCAGGATGCGAGCGCGACCCGCTGCTTCCAGCCGCCCGACAGCGCGCCCGCGAGCTGCCGGCGCCGCGCCGCGAGCCCCAGCCGCTCCAGCGCCGCCTCGACCGCTTCCCGGCGGCGCGGCACGGCGTACACGCGCGCCACGAAGTCGAGGTTCTCCTCGATCGACAGGTCCTCGTAGAGCGAGAAGCGCTGGGTCATGTAGCCCACTTCCCGCTTGATGCGCGCGGCCTCGTGCAGGATGTCGAAGCCGAGGCACGTTCCCTCGCCCGCGTCGGGGCGCAGCAGGCCGCACAGCATGCGGATCGTCGTCGTCTTGCCGCTGCCGTTGGGCCCGAGGAATCCCAGGATCTCGCCGCGCGCGACGGCGATCGACACCGCGTCGACGACCGTGCGGCCGGCGAAGCGCTTGGTGAGTCCGCGGACGTCGATCACGCGGTCCATCGTCCCGCTCCCGCCCGGCCGTGCTGCAGCGGACGCGACGCGACGCCGCGGGGTCGACGCCCGGCCACGTCAGGGCCCCAGCGTCACCTCGACCGGCAGGCCCGGACGCAGGGCCCCGACCGGGTGCGCGGGACGCGCCTCGACGAGGAAGACGAGCTTGGCGCGGTTCTCGCGGCTGTAGATGACCGGCGGCGTGTACTCGGCCTGCGGCGCCACGTAGTCGACGCGCACCGGGATGGGCGCACCGCAGCCGTCGCAGCGCACGGTGGCCGCCGCGCCGGGCGCGACCGCGGCGAGGTGCGGCTCGGGCACGTAGAAGCGGACCTTGACGTTCCCCGGTGGCAGCAGGGATACGACGGGCACGCCCGCGCCGACCCACTCGCCGGGACGGTAGAGCGTGTCCTCGACGAGGCCCGCCACCGGCGCGCCCTGCGCCTTCTGGTCGAGGCGCCACTGGGCCTGCGCAAGCGCCTCGGCGGCGGCCACGGCCTCCGCGCGCGCCGCCGCGATCTCGTCGCTGCGCGCCGGCAGCTTCGCGACCTGTACCTGCGCCGCGAGCTCGGCGCTCCGCGCGCGGTCGCGGTCGCGCTGCGCGAGCGCCTCGTCGTATTGCTGCGGCGGCAGGAACTTCTCGGCGACCAGGCGCCGTGCGCGCTCGAGCGTGGCCTCGCTCGCCCGCAGCGCCGCCTGCGCCTGCGCGAGCTGCGCCTCGACGCTCGCGACCTCCGGCGCCCGCCGGCCTTTCTCCAGGTTGGCGAGCGCCGCCTGAGCGCGGGCCAGCCGCGCCTGCGCTTCGGCGCGCGCGTGAGCCTCCTGCGCGCTCTCGAGGACGAACAGCGGCGTGCCGGCCGCGACCTGCTGGCCGCGCGCGACGTCCAGGCGCGCCAGCGTCCCGGCCACCGGCGCCGCCACGCGCACGGTCTCGGCCTCGACGTAGCCGGCCAGGCCGGCCGGCGGCGGCGCGTCGCACCCGGCCGCGAACGCGGCGACGGCGAGCCAGCCCAGGGCACGCGTCGCGGCCATCGCTCAGGACCCCGGCGGGTGCGCGGCGAGGCCCGCGAGCACCAGGTCGATCCGCTCGTCGAGCGCTGCGTCCGACAGCACGTCCGCTTCGAAGGACGCGGCGACCTCCTGCGGCGCGAGCCCGGACGCGATCAGTGCCGCCCCCGCGAGGATCGGGGCCCCGAGCGCGCCGGCGACGAATGCCAGCGCCTGCGGCACGGGCACGTGCCGGAGCGTGCCGTCGCGCTGCCCTTCCGCCACCAGGCGGCCGACGACGCCGAGGTGGCGCGGCAGGTTCGTCCGCGCGAAGTCCACGGCGGCCGGCTCGCCGGCGAACGCCTCGCGGACCAGGTGGCGCAGCAGCGCGCGGTGATCGCGAACGAAGCGAGCAATCACTTTGAGCGAGTGGCGCAACCTGCCTGTCAGGGGCTGACCACGCTCGTCGGCGACCAGCGAGAGATCGGCGAACATCGCGTCGTAGACCGTCTGCAGCAGGGCGCGGACGAACCCGTCGCGGCTGCCGAAGTGGTAGTGGACCATCGCTGGATTCGCACCTGCCGCCTCCGCGACCCGGCGGACGCTGATGGCGGCGCAGCCGCCCTCTTCGTAGAGGCGGCGCCCCGCGGCCAGCAGGTCGCGGTCGAGATGGCGGGACGGGCGCGGCATGACGATAACTGTACGACCGATTAATTAATCGGTCAACCAGAAACGATGCCGGCGCAGCGCCCGCCGCGGTCGGGCGTCCGGGGCGGGGCACAGCAGGGCCGTCAGGGCGGCCGCGACCGGACCGCGCCGGGGCCACGACGACACGCGCCGCGATGGGAGGCGCATCGCCGACCTGCTGCCCGCGTCGCGCCCGCACGCGGCAACCGCCCGGTCAGTCCGCGGCCCCGGGCAGCGCGGCGTGCGCGGCGCGCCTCGCGCGCCGCCGCTCCTCGCCCTGCGCGATCCAGCGGTAGAGCACGGGCACGACGACCAGCGTGAGCAGCGTGGAGGTGACCAGCCCGCCGATGATCGCGCGCCCCATCGGCGCCTGCGTCTCGCCCCCCTCGCCCAGGCCCAGCGCGAGCGGCAGCATGCCGGCGATCATCGCGGCCGTCGTCATCACGATCGGCCGCAGCCGCACCTGGCCGGCCTGCGCCAGCGCATCGTCGATCGACGCGCCGTCGCGGCGCGCGCGGTTGGCGAAGTCGACGAGCAGGATCGCGTTCTTGGTCACCAGCCCCATCAGCATGATCACGCCGATGATCGAGAAGATGTTGAGCGTCGTGCCGGTGAACAGCAGCGCGAGGAACACGCCGATCAGCGAGAACGGCAGGCTCGCCATGATCGCGACCGGCTGCAGGAAGCTCGCGAACTGCGAGGCGAGGATCAGGTAGATGAACACGACGGCGAGCCCGAGGGCGGCGAGCGCCGCCTTGAACGAGTCCTCCATGTCCTTCTGCTGGCCGCCGACGTCGAAGCGGTAGCCCGGCGGCAGCTCGCCCTTCATCTGCTCGATCACCTTGTTGACGTCCGCGCCGGCGTCGCCCGAGGGGCGGCCCACCACGTTCGCGTACAGCGCCACGCGCCGCTGCAGCTCCTGCCGCTTGATGATCTGCGGGCTCGTCGACTCCACGATCGTGGCGACCTGCCGCAGCGGCACCATGCGCAGTTCGCCGTCGGGCCCGCGCTTGCTCGTCGTCAGGTACAGGTTGCCGATGTCCGACGCGAGCCGCCGGCGGTCCTTCGGCAGCTGCACGTTCACCTCGTAGTTGTTGCCGTCGGGGGCGAGCCAGTAGCTGACCGTGTCGCCGGCGAGCAGCGGCCGCAGCGTGCTGCCGACCTGCTGCACGGTGATGCCGAGGTCGGCAGCGGCCGCGTTGTCGAGGCGGACCGACAGGGCCGGGTTCGCCGCCTTGTCGGAGGTCTCGAGGTCGGTGATGCCCGGGACATTCGCCACGCGCTGCTGGAAGTCGCGCATGATCGCCGACAGCGTCTCGGGGTCGGGCCCGAGCAGGTTGACCCAGATCGGCCGGTTGAAGCCCAGCGTGAGCTCGACGCCGGCGATCGGGCGCAGCGCGTCGCGGATCGCGCGCTCCAGCGTCTTCTGCGAGCGCTCCCGCTCGCCGCGGTCGACGAGCTTCAGGTTGATGCGCGCGTAGTTGCGGCCTTCGTCGGTCCCCACGGTGGTCATCGCGAGCCGCACCTCGGGGAACCCCTTCAGCGCGTCCTCGACCTGCCGCACCTTGCCGTCGGTGTACTCCAGGCTCGATCCGACGGGCGTGTTGAGCCGGATCGAGACGAACCCCTGGTCGGCCTCGGGGATGAACTCGGAGCCGACCAGCGGCGGGACCGCGAAGCTCGCGGCGAACGTCGCCACCGCGATCGCGACGACCGACTTGCGGTGCGACAGCGCCCAGCCCAGTACGTCGCCGTAGACGCGGTGCATCCCCTCCACGCCGCGCTCGATCCACGCCATCAGGCGTCCGAGCCAGGGCGCGCGCCGGAAACGTCCCTCGGCGGGGTCGGGCCAGACCGACGAGAGCATCGGGTCGAGCGTGAAGCTGACGAACAGGCTGACCAGCACCGCGACGGCGACGGTGAGGCCGAACTGGTAGAAGAAGCGGCCGACGATCCCCTGCATGAAGGCGATCGGCACGAACACCGCGACGATCGCGAACGTCGTCGCCATCACCGCGAGCCCGATCTCGTCGGTCGCCTCCTGCGCCGCCTGCCGGTGGCTCTTGCCCATCGCGAGGTGGCGCACGATGTTCTCCCGCACGACGATCGCGTCGTCGATGAGGAGCCCGATGCACAGCGACAGCGCCATCAGCGTCAGGAAGTTGAGCGTGAAGCCGAACGCGTGCAGCGCGATGAACGTCGCGATCACCGAGATCGGCAGCGTGAGCCCCGTGATCACCGTGCTGCGCCAGCTGTGCAGGAACAGGAAGACGATCAGCACGGTGAGGATCGCGCCCTCGACGATCGTCTGCTTGACGCGGTTCACGCTCTTCTCGACCGCCTCCGCCGTCGAGTTCACCACGCTCACCGTCACGTCCGAGGGCAGCCTCGCCTTCAGGTCCGCGACCGCCGCGACGATGTAGCGGCCGGTGTCGACGATGTTCGCGTCCTGCGCCTTGTAGAGGTCGAGCGTGATCGCGGGGCGGCCGTTGATGCGGGCGTAGGACACCTCCTCCTTCTCGCCGTCGACGATGTCGGCGACCTGCGCGAGGTACACCGGCCCGCCGCCCTGCTGGGCGACGATGATGCGCGCGAACTGCGCGGGCTCCTTGAGCTTGCCCTCGACGCGCACGACCGCGTCGGTCGGCCCGCGCGTGATGCGCCCCGCGGGCACGTCCTGGTTCGCCGAGCGCACCGCGCTCATGACCTGGTCGACGCCGATGCCGAGCGCGGTCATCGCCTCGGGCCGGATGCGGATCAGCACCTGCCGCGTGACGCGGCCGTTGACGTCGACGCGCGCGACGCCCGGCAGGTTCTCCAGCGCCTTCACGATCGTCTGGTCGGTGAGCGAGGTCAGCTCCCGCAGCCCGGTCGTCGGCGACATCACCGCGAGCGACACCACCGGCTGCTGGTTCTCGTTGTCCGCCCGGATGATCAGCGGGTCCTTGACGTCGCGCGGGAAGCCGGGCCGCACCAGCGAGATCTTGTCGCGCACGTCCTGCATCGCCTGCGCGACGCCGGTGTCGAGCCGGAACTCGGCGAACACCTGCGACGCGCCCTCGAGCGAGTTGCTGCGGATCAGCTTGACGCCGGAGATCTGGTTGAGCGCGTACTCGATCGGCTTGGTGACGTCGGTCTCGACCGCCTCGGGCGCGGCGCCCGGATAGGTGGTGAGCACGAGCACGAAGGGCAGCGCGACCTCCGGCATCTGCTCCACCTTGAGGCGCTGGTAGCTGAACAGGCCGAGCACCGTCAGCCCCACCATCACCATCGTGGCGAACACGGGGTTGCGGATCGAGACGCGCGTCATCCACATGGAGGCATCCGGGGCGGGAGGCGTGCCTGGGGGCGGCGAGGACTCGCGGCGGGCCTTGCGGTCAGCCCGCGGTGCGCGGCTTCGCGCCGGCGTTGGTCGACGACGAGGCGGCGCGCACGATCGCCGGCGCGCCCTCCTTCAGGTTGTCGAAGCGCGCCGCCAGCACCTGCGTCCCCGCGGGAAGTGCGGTCCGCAGCTCGACGAGCCCCGCCTCCTCGTCCCGGCGCCCGACGACGACCACGCGCCGCGCGAGCTTGCCCCCGTCGATGGTCCACACGTAGGTCTGCCCCGCCTCGGTGCGCACGGCCGCGATCGGGAGCGTCGGCGCAGGCGTGCTGGACGCGAGCGCGATGCGCCCGGTCGCGAACATCCCGCTGCGCAGGCTGGCGTCCGGGTTGCGCAGCGCGACGTAGACGAGGAACGCGCGCGTCCCCGGCTCGGTGGACGGGTTGATGCGGCCGATCGCGCCGAGGAAGCGCCGCTCGCCGAAGCCGTCGACGCTGAGCTCGACCGGCATGCCGGCCGCGATCTCCGGCACGTCGCTCGCCGGCACGAGCGCCGCGAGCTCGAGGTCCGAGAGGTCGACGATGGTGACCAGCGGCGACTCGACCGCCACCTTCTCGCCGGCCTGCACGTGGCGCCTGGCGACGATGCCGTCGATCGGCGCCGTCACCGTCGCGTCCCGGAGCGCGTTCTGCGCGAGACGCACCTGCGCCTCGGCGGACTTCACGTTGCCGACCGCCACGTCGTGCGACGACTGGCTGCCGTCGTAGGCGTTCTGCGAGATGAACCGCTCGGCGAGCAGCCGGTTGTTCATGGCGCGCGTCTTCTCTGCCAGCGCGAGCTGCGCACGCGCGCTCTCCAGCGCACCCTGCCGCTCCGCGAGGCGCGCCTCGAGGTCCGCCGTGTCGATGCGGCCGATCGGCTGGCCGGCCCGGACCGCCTCGCCCTCGCGGACGGCGAGCTGGCGCACTTCGCCCGGGACCTTGGCCTTCACGGTGGCCTGCCGGACGGCCTGGATCGTGCCGGAGACGGGCAGCCAGCGGCCGAGCGGCTTCGCCTCGACGACGACGAGGTCGGCGGGCGCGAACTCGAGCGTGACGTTCGCGCCGGGCTTGTCGCGTTCGGCCTCGGCCTTGCGCTTCGCCTGCAGCGCGACGGCGCCACCGACGGCGCCGGCGACCAGCAGCACGGCGAGGCCGGCGACGACCCTGCGGCGCGTGACTCGGAGTCCCATCCGTTCCCCCTGCGGCCGGCTGCCGGCACCGCCGTCGGGTGGGACGGCGCGGCCGGAGGGCCTCCCGCGGCTTCGTTCCGGGACGCGGCTTCTGGCCGGCCCGAAGGTGTGGTTCGCGTCTTGGATGCGGCGGCGCGGCTTGCCGGATTCGGCGAAGGCGGCAAGCTTACGGATCCCCCCTCCCCGGGGCAAGCCGGGCGGGACGAAGCGCGGCGGGCGCCGACGGGGCGGCGGCCGCCGTCCGCGACCTGCCCCGCGGCCGCGGCGTCGCGTTGACAGCCGGAAACGGCAGCCCCGATAATCTTCCGTTACCTTTCTCCCACGGCCGGAGGCCCCCGGATATGCCCGTCAACAAGAACTTCGGCGTGACGCTCGTCGCTGCCGCCCTGCTCACGCTGTACGGCTGCGGCAAGGAAGAGCCCAAGAAGGCGGAGGCGCCTGCCGCGCCCGCCGCGCCGCCGGTCGAGCAGCCGACGGTCGTGAAGATCGGCCACGCCGGTCCGCTCACCGGCGGCATCGCCCACCTCGGCAAGGACAACGAGAACGGCGCGCGCCTCGCCGTCGAGGAGGCCAACGGAAAGAACATCACGATCGGGGGCAAGAAGATCCGCTTCGAGCTCCAGGGCGAGGACGACCAGGCCGACCCCAAGCTCGGGCCCACGATCGCGCAGAAGTTCGCCGACGCGAAGGTCGCCGGCGTCGTCGGCCACCTCAACTCGGGCGTCACGATTCCCGCTTCGGCCGTGTACAACCAGGCCGGGCTGCCGATGGTCTCCGGCTCCGCGACCAATCCCAAGCTCACCGAGCAGGGCTTCAAGAACGTCTTCCGCCTCGTCGCCCGCGACGACCAGCAGGGCCCGGCGGTCGCCCAATACCTGCAGTCGATGAAGGTCAAGAAGGTCGCCGTGGTCGACGACGCCACCGCCTACGGCGAGGGCCTGGCCAACGAGGTCGAGAAGACGCTGAAGGCGTCGGGCGTGCAGATCGTGGCGCGCGAGAAGACCAACGACAAGGCCACCGACTTCAAGGCGATCCTGACCAAGATGAAGGGACGCGGTCCGGACGCCGTCTTCTACGGCGGCATGGACGCCACCGGGGGGCCGATGCTGAAGCAGGCCCGCGAGCTGGGCATCAAGGCGGTGTTCAGCTTCGGCGACGGCGCCTGCACCGACACGATGAAGCAGCTCGCCGGCGACGCGGTCGCCGAAGGGCTCATCTGCTCGCAGGCCGGGCTGCCGGTCGTCGCCGCGTCGAAGAACTTCCTCGACGCCTACAAGGCGAAGTTCAACACCGACCCGATCATCTACGCACCGTTCACCTACGACGCCGCGAACCTGCTGATCGCCGCCATGCAGAAGGCGGACTCGATCGAGCCGGCCAAGTACCTGCCCGAGCTGCAGAAGATCAGCTACACGGGCGCGACCGGCCCGATCGCCTTCGACGAGAAGGGCGACCGCAAGAACGCCGAGGTGACGATCTTCACCATGAAGGGCGGCAAGCTCGAGCCCGTCGCCATCGTGCAGGGTGGCAAGAGCATCGCCTTTGCCGACTTCATGAAGGCCTCCGCGCCGGCCCCGGCCGCTGCTGCGCCTTCGGCCACGGCCACCCCGGCTCCGGCCGAGGCGCCGAAGAAGTAGCCCGACGGAACGACGAAGACCGACGGCGCCCTGCGGGGCGCCGTTTTTTTGCGAGCTTGCCCGCGGGCGCGGGTTGCCTCCACAATCGCCGCCACCGACCCGAGGGCGCCGACGCCCGCCCGCCGCTTCCATCGCGTTCCCCGCCTCCCGCTCCCCCGCCACTGCCCCTGGTCCCTGTTCCCTGATTCCCGGCCCGTGGACATCTTCCTCCAGCAGATCATCAACGGCCTGACGCTCGGCAGCGTCTACGCGATCGTCGCGCTGGGCTACACGATGGTCTACGGGATCATCCAGCTGATCAACTTCGCGCACGGCGAGGTCGTGATGATCGGCGCGATGGTCGCCTACAGCGTCATCGTGGCGCTCGTCGGCGCCGGGGCGCCGCTGCCGCCGCTGGCGATCGTGCTCTGCGGCGCGCTGGCCGCGATCCCGGTCTGCATGGCCGTCGGCTTCACGCTCGAGCGCGTCGCCTACCGGCCGCTGCGCCGCGCGCCCCGGCTCGCGCCGCTCATCACGGCGATCGGCCTGTCGATCATCCTGCAGCACCTCGCGATGATCGTCTGGAGCCGCAACCCGCTGCCGTACCCGCAGGTCATCCAGTCGGTCAGCTACCACGTGACGGGCAACCCGAACGGCGCGACGATCACCAACGTGCAGATCGCGATCATCTGCATGTCCGTGCTGCTGATGGCGGGCCTCACCACGCTCGTCTATCGCACGAAGCTCGGCATCGCGATGCGCGCGACCGCGCAGAACCAGCAGGTCGCCGGGCTGATGGGCATCGACATCAACAAGGTGATCGCGCTCACCTTCGTCATCGCCGGCGGCCTGGGCTCGGTGGCGGGCGTGATGGTCGGCACCTACTACGGCATCGCCCACTACCAGATGGGGTTCCTGCTCGGGCTCAAGGCGTTCTCGGCGGCGGTGCTCGGCGGCATCGGCAACCTCGCGGGCGCGATGCTGGGCGGCCTGCTGCTCGGCATCATCGAGGCGCTCGGCGCCGGCTACGTGGGCGACATCACCGACCTGTGCCGCTTCGCGTCGTGGTCCGACGCGCTGGCCGCGCGCTGCGCGAGCGGCGAGCACGTCGTGCTGTTCGGCAGCAACTACCAGGACGTGTTCGCCTTCATCGTCCTGATCGTCGTGCTCGTGTTCCGCCCGTCGGGGCTGCTCGGCGAGCGCGTCTCCGACCGCGCGTAGGCGGACGCATGCGCGCGCTGGTCGACACGAAGGGCCATCCGGTGCTGGTGTGGGTCGGCCTCGCGCTGGTCGGGCTCGCGCTGGTCGCGCTGCCGTTCGCCCTCGCCGGCATCGGCACCGCGTGGGTCCGGATCACCAACCTCGCGATCCTCTTCGTCTTCCTCGCGCTCGGCCTCAACATCGTCGTCGGCTTCGCCGGCCTGCTCGACCTCGGCTACATCGCGTTCTACGCGGTCGGCGCCTACGCCTACGCCCTGCTCGCCTCGCCGCACTTCGGCATCCACCTGCCGTTCTGGGTGATCCTGCCGATCGGCGCGGCGATCGCCTGCCTGTTCGGCGTGCTGCTCGGCGCGCCGACGCTCAAGCTCCGCGGCGACTACCTCGCCATCGTCACGCTGGGCTTCGGCGAGATCGTCCGCATCTTCCTCAACAACCTGTCGCAGCCGGTCAACATCACCAACGGCCCGCAGGGCGTGACGCTGATCGACCCGCTGCGCATCGGCACGTTCAGCTTCCGCGACACCGACACGTTCGCCGGCCTCGCGTTCACCGGCCCGGTCAAGTACTACTACTTCCTGCTCGTCGTGCTGCTGGCGATCATCGTGATCAACCTGCGCCTGCAGGACTCGCGCATCGGCCGCGCGTGGGAGGCCATCCGCGAGGACGAGGTCGCCGCGAGGGCGATGGGCATCAACACGCGCAACATGAAGCTGCTCGCGTTCGCGATGGGCGCCTCGTTCGGCGGCATCGCCGGCGGCATGTTCTCGGCGATGCAGGGCTTCATCAGCCCGGAGAGCTTCATCCTGATCGAGTCGATCATGGTGCTCGCGATGGTCGTGCTGGGCGGCATGGGCAACGTCTGGGGCGTGATCGTCGGCGCGCTGCTGCTGTCGTTCGCGCCCGAGGTCCTGCGCTACACGGTGGAGCCGGCGCAGCAGGCGCTGTTCGGCCGGATGCTCGTCGAGCCCGAGGTGATCCGCATGCTGCTGTTCGGCTTCGCGCTGGTGCTGATGATGCTGTTCCGCCCCGCCGGGCTGCTGCCGTCGGCGACGCGCAAGCGCGAGCTGGAGGTGCGCCGGTGAGCCACCCGGCGAGGGACCCGGCGCAGCCGGGATCGACGGCAAGGCGAATCCGGCGGCCCGCCGACGCGCCGTCGGGCCGGACTTTCGCGGCCAGTCCGATGAGGCGGCGCCGGGCGCCGCCCGCCGCGGCGGCCAACGGCCGATGAGCGCGCCCGCGCCGGCCGCCACGCGCGAGCCGCTGCTCGCCGGACGCGGCATCAGCAAGCGCTTCGGCGGCGTGCAGGCGCTGTCCGAGGTGAGCTTCGAGATCCGCGCCGGCGAGATCTACGGGCTCATCGGCCCCAACGGCGCGGGCAAGACCAGCCTGTTCAACGTCCTCACGGGCATCTACACCCCCGACGCCGGCACGTTCACGTTCGACGGCCGCCCGCTCAACGCCCTCAAGCCGAACGAGGTCGCGCAGCGCGGGATCGCCCGCACGTTCCAGAACATCCGCCTGTTCGCGAACCTGCCGGCGCTCGAGAACGTCATGATCGGCCGGCACGTGCGCACGCGCGCGGGCGTCTTCGGCGCGATGCTGCGCGACCGGCGGACGCGCGAGGAGGAGCGCGCGATCGAGCGGCGCGCGTTCGAGTTGCTCGAGTACGTGGGCGTCGCCAGCCGGGCGAACGACCTGGCGCGCCACCTGGCCTACGGCGACCAGCGGCGCCTCGAGATCGCGCGCGCGCTCGCCACCGACCCGAAGCTGCTCGCCCTCGACGAGCCGGCGGCGGGGATGAACGCCACCGAGACCGACTCGCTCAAGGCGCTGCTCGAGCGCATCCGCCGCGACGGCACGACGATCCTGCTGATCGAGCACGACATGAAGCTCGTCATGAACGTCTGCGACCGCGTGCTCGTGCTCGACTACGGCAAGAAGATCGCCGAGGGCACCGCCGAGGTCGTGCAGAAGGACCCCGCCGTGATCTCCGCCTACCTCGGCGGCGACGTGGCGCTGAACCTGAAGGGCGCCGCGTGAGCCCCCCGGCGAGGGGCCCCGTGCGCAGCACGGGGATCGACGGCAAGGCGCATCGCGGCGGAGCGCCGACACGCATGACGCCACGCGCGACGACGACAGTCCGAGGAGGCGCCGCGTGAGCCACCCGGCGCGGGGCCCCGTGCACGGAGGCGCCGCGTGACCGCCGGCGCCGATGCGACCCCGCTCCTCGCGCTGGAAGGCCTGTCGGTGGCCTACGGCGGCATCCGGGCCGTCAAGGGCATCGATCTCACGGTGGGCCGGGGCGAGCTCGTGTGCCTGATCGGCGCCAACGGGGCCGGCAAGACGACGACGCTGAAGGGCATCACCGGGCTGCAGCCGGTGAGCGGCGGGCGCATCCGCTACGACGGCGCCGACATCACCGGCCGGCCGTCGTTCGAGCTGGTGCGGCGGGGACTCGCGATGGTGCCCGAAGGGCGCGGCGTGTTCGGCGGCCTCACGATCGAGGAGAACCTCACGATGGGCGCGTACACGCGCCGCGACCGCGCCGGCATCGCGGCCGACGTGGAGCGCGTGTTCGCGCTGTTCCCGCGGCTCAAGGAGCGGCGCCGGCAGACTGCCGGCACGCTGTCCGGCGGCGAGCAGCAGATGCTCGCGATGGGCCGCGCGCTCATGAGCAGGCCGCGGCTCCTGCTGCTCGACGAGCCGTCGATGGGGCTCGCGCCGCTGATGGTGCAGAAGGTGTTCGAGACCGTTCTGCGCGTGTCCGGCGAGGGCGTCACCATCCTGCTGATCGAGCAGAACGCCAAGCTCGCCCTCGAGGTGGCGCACCGCGGCTACGTGATGGAATCCGGCGCGATCACGCTCGCCGGCGACGCGCGGCAACTCCTGAACGACCCGGCCGTGCGCGCGGCCTACCTCGGCGAAGTCCGCGCGACGCCGTAGCCGCGGCAGGCGCGCGCCGGACGCGCCGCGCCGCCCGTCGCGTAGAATCGGGGCGGTCATCGATCGCCGCGCATGACGCCTCCCGACCCCTCTCCGTCGCTGCCGGGCGCGCGCGCGTTCCGCAGCGTCCGCGCCGACCGCGCGTTCGCCTGGTACAGCGAGGCGCTGCGCCTGTTCAAGAAGCAGCCGGTCGGCTTCGCGGCGCTGGCGGTGGCGACCGCGATCGTCGAGATCGTGCTGATGCTGCTGCCGCTCGTCGGGCCGCCGGCGGCGAACATCGTGGTGCCGATCGTCGCCTCGTCGCTGCTGTTCGCCGCGCTCGCGACCGACCGCGGCGACAAGCCTCGCGCAGCGCACCTGCTCGCGCCGTTCGCCGCGCCGGCCCGCGCGATCGGCACCGTCGTCGCGGCGACGCTCGTGGTGTCGGGCGTGGAGTGGCTCGCCGGCTGGCACCTCGCCGGCGTCAACCTGCTGTCGATCGACGCCATCGCCGAGGTCGCCGCCACCGATCTTCTGGTCGTCTACGTGCTCGGCGTGGCCGCGTCGCTGCCGCTCACCCTCGTGCCGCTGTTCGCGTTCCTCGAGGGCGCGACGCTGCGCGAGTCGTTCGCGTGGAGCCTCGCGGCGTTCCTGCGCAACGTGCCCGCGTTCCTGCTGTACGGAGGGCTCGGCATCGCGCTCCTCGGCGTCGTGTTCGTGACCCAGGGCCTCGCCACGATCATCGTGCTGCCGCTGTGGGCCGCGTCCTCCTACGCGGCCTGGAAGGACCTGCTGAACGCCGCCTGACGCGGCGTCCTACGCGGCGATCCGCGCGCCGCGGGCAGACCCGACGCCGCTCGTCGCGCGACCATGGCGACGCCGTTCTATGGGAGAGCGACGATGAAACGGGAACGCGGAGTGCCGCCCGATGCGGCGCGCACGCGCGACCGCCTGCTCGACGCGGTGGAGCGCCTGGCGTCGGAGGGGGGCGCCGACGCCCTCTCGCACCGGGGCATCGCGCGGCAGGCCGGGGTGCACGCCTCGCTGCTGCACTACCACTACGGAACCGTCGAGCAGGCCGTCGAGGAAGCGGTGGCGCGGCGCGCCGCCCGCCTGCGCCGTCTGCAGGCCGACGCGATCCGCGCGCTGCACGCGCGCGGCGCCTGGAGCGTCGAGGACGTCGTCGCGGCACTGTGGCGGCCCTTCGCCGCGCTCGGCGGCACGATCGACGCTGGGTGGCGGAACTACCTCTGCCTCGTCGCCCGCGTGGCGAGCGCGGACGACGCGCTGGCCGAGCGCCACTTCGGCGACGTCGAGCGCCAGGCGCTGCGGGCGCTGCGGACGGTGCTCCCGGGCGCGACGGACGAGGCGCTCGCGTTCGGCCTGCGCATCACGAAGATGCTGTTCGAGCGCGAGGTCGTCGCGCGCTGCCGCAGGATGCTCGACGCGGACGTTCGTGCCGAACGCGACCGGCGGCTCGAGGCCTTCGCCGCCGCCGGCCTGCGCGCCCTCGCGCCGATGCTCGCGCCGCAGCGCACCATGCCGGCGGCCACCTGGGGAACCTCTGCGTGACCTCGCGGCGCGCGCCACGGCGTTGGTCGAGCGCCCAACCGGGGCCGCAGGGGGCGCGTACAGTCGGCCCCCCGCCTGCACGCCGCCGCCCATGCCCGCCACGCATCGCCAGCTCGCCTACGCGGCGCACGCCCGCCCCGGCGTCACCGCGCCCGCCATCAGCGCGCTGATCGAACGCCGGCGCGCCGCCAGCGCCGAGCAGCGGCTGACCGGCGTCATGGTCTACACGGGCGAGGACTTCGTCGAGTGGGCCGAAGGCCCGGCGCCGGCGATCGAGCGCTTCGCCGCGACGCTGTCCGCCGAGCCGGTCTTCGGCCGCGCAAGGATCCTCGTGGACCGGACGGCGCCCACGCGCTGGTTTCGCGGCTGGCGGGCCGGCTACGTGCCGTCGCGCAGCTTCGACCCGTGGCTCGTCGGCCTCGAGAGCGGCTCGCTCGACGAGGCGGCGCGGCTCGACGCCATGAAGCGCTTCCTCGAGGAAGCGCGGACGTTCTGAGTAACCGCTCAGCGGGTCGGCCGGCGCTCGAAGCCGGCGAGCCCGGCGTCGGGCGCAACCTCGTGCACTTCGACGCCGTCCACGCGGGCGGCCGGCGGGCCGCGGCGCGCCCAGTCGACGACGCGCTCGAGCGCGTCCGGCGCGCCCTGCACCAGCGCTTCCACGGTGTCGTCCGCGCGATTGCGCACCCAGCCGGCAAGGCCGTGAAGCCGCGCCTGCGCCACCAGGCCCTCGCGGAATCCCACGCCCTGCACGCGGCCGCGGATGCGCAGCACGCGTGCGCGCGGTGCGCGCGCGGCACGGCGCCGCTCCAGGTGGCAGAGGGCGGCGACCGTCTTCACATCCGTGATCGTCCCGGCGTCCAGCATCGCCAGCACGTCGTCGTAGCGCAGCGACGCGACGTCGAGGAACTCGCCGGGATCGAGCGCCGCGCCGACGTGCGTCAGGTCCTCGGCGAGCCACAGGTCGATCACCTCGGTCGAGTACGACAGCACCGTGTGCACCGCCCCGAGGCGCGTCCACGCCCGCGCCTCGTAGCCCGCCTCCTCGCGCAGCTCGCGCTTCGCGGTCGCGAGCGGCGTCTCGCCCGGATCGAGCTTGCCGGCCGGGAACTCGACGAAGACGCGGTTGCTCGGGTAGCGGAACTGGCGCACGACGACCAGCGTGGCCTCGTCCGGCATCGGCACGACGAGCACGGCCCCCGGGTGCACGATGTATTCGCGCGTCGCGATGCCGCCGTCCGGCAGCCGGACGCGGTCGCGCCGCACGTCGAGCAGGCGGCCGGCGAACACCTGCTCGCCGTCGATGCGCTCCTCGACGAGATGCATGTCCTCCGCGCGCACCTCGCGTGGCGGGCGCGGGTCGTCAGACGCCATCGGCCCAGTCGCGAGGCACCAGGAACTCGCGGTAGAGCCGCTCCTCGGCCGAGCCCGGCGCGGGCTTCCAGTCGTAGCGCCACTTCACGAGCGGCGGCAGCGACATCAGGATCGCCTCGGTGCGGCCGTTGCTCTGCAGGCCGAACAGCGTGCCCCGGTCCCACACGAGGTTGAACTCGACGTAGCGTCCGCGACGGTAGCACTGGAAGTCGCGCTCCCGCTCGCCGTAGGGCGTGTCCTTCCGGCGCTGCACGATCGGCGCGTACGCGGGCACGAAGCGCTCGCCGACCGCGCGCACCAGCGCGAAGCAGCGCTCGAAGCCGCCCTCGCTGAGGTCGTCGAAGAAGATGCCGCCGACGCCGCGCGGCTCGCGGCGGTGCCGGAGATAGAAGTACTCGTCGCACCAGCGCTTGTACTTCGTGTGGAGGCCCGCGCCGAAGGGCGCGAGCGCGTCGCGGCAGGCGCGATGGAAGTGGACCGCATCCTCCTCGAAGCCGTAGTAGGGCGTCAGGTCCATGCCGCCGCCGAACCACCACACCGGCTCGGCGCCGTCCTTCTTCGCCGCGAACATGCGCACGTTGAGGTGCACGGTGGGCACGTAGGGATTGCGCGGGTGCAGCACCAGCGACACGCCCATCGCCTCCCACGCGCGTCCGGACAGCTCGGGACGCGAGGCCGTGGCCGACGGCGGCAACCGCTCGCCGCGCACGTCGGAAAAGCCCACGCCCGCGCGCTCGAACACCGCCCCGTCCTCGAGCAGGCACGAGACGCCGCCGCCGCCCTCGGGTCGCGTCCACTCGTCGCGGCGGAACCCCCCGCCGTCGAGACCGGAGAGCGCGTCGACGATCGACGCCTGCAGCGACGCGAACCAGCGGCGGGGGACGTCGAGGTCCATGCGGAGGTCGTCGGGAGGGGACGGAGGCCTGCGCGCAGCGACCGGCGCGCGCACGTCAATGGTACCGCGGCGCGCGGCGCCGGCCGCGGCGCCTACTTGCGCCCGAGCGCGCGGTGCCCGATGTCCGTGCGGAACTGCATGCCGGCGAAGCGGATGTCGGCGATCGCGGCGTAGGCCGCCCGCTGCGCGAGCTTCACCGAGTCGCCGAGCGCCGTGACGCACAGCACGCGCCCGCCGCTGGTGACGACCGCGTCCCCCTGCAGCGACGTCCCGGCGTGGAACACGACGACGTCGGGATGGCGCGCCGGCGTCACGCGCTCCAGCCCCGCGACCGCGTCCCCCTTGCGGGGAGCGTCGGGATAGCCGTGCGCCGCGAGCACTATGCCGAGCGCCGCCCGGCGGTCCCACTCGGCCTCGACGCGATCGAGGGTGCCGTCGACCGCGTGCTCCAGCAGGTCGACGAGGTCGCTGCGCAGCCGCGCGAGGATCGGCTGCGTCTCCGGGTCGCCCAGCCGGCAGTTGAACTCCAGCACCTTCGGCGCGCCCTTCGCGTCGATCATCACGCCGGCGTAGAGGAATCCGGTGTAGCGGATGCCGTCCGCGGCCATCCCCTGCACGGCGGGCACGATCACCTCGCGCATCAGCCGTGCGTGCAGCGCCGGCGTCACGACCGGCGCCGGCGAGTACGCGCCCATGCCGCCGGTGTTCGGCCCGCGGTCGCCGTCGTGCAGGCGCTTGTGGTCCTGCGACGAGGCGAGCGGCAGCACGTTGCGTCCGTCGACCATCACGATGAAGCTCGCTTCCTCGCCCGCGAGGCACTCCTCGATCACCACGCGCGCGCCGGCGTCGCCCATCGCGTTGTCGACGAGCATCGCGTCCACCGCCGCGTGCGCCTCGGCGGCCGTCGCGGCGACCACCACGCCCTTGCCCGCGGCGAGGCCGTCGGCCTTGACGACGATCGGCGCGCCGTGCCGGTCGACGTGGGCGTGCGCCTGCGCCGCATCGGAGAACGTGGCGTAGCGCGCGGTCGGGATGCCGTGGCGCGTCATGAACGCCTTGGCGAAGTCCTTGGAGCTCTCGAGCTGCGCGGCCTCGCGCGTCGGGCCGAAGATGGCGAGCCCGGCGTCGCGGAAGGCGTCGACGATTCCCGCCGCCAGCGGGCCCTCCGGGCCGACGACCGTGAGCCCGACGTCGCGCTCCCGCGCGAACGCGACCAGGTCCGCGATCGACGTCAGCGGGACGTTCGCGATGCCCTCGGCCAGCGCGGTGCCGGCGTTGCCCGGCGCCACGTACACCTTCGCGGCGCGGGGGCTCTGCGCGAGCTTCCAGGCGAGCGCGTGCTCGCGACCGCCGCTGCCGACGACGAGGATGTTCATTCGATGACCTTGTCTGCGCGCGAGCGGACCGCCGGCGCGAGGGCGAGCCCCAGAGCCGTCGCCGCGCCGGCGTTGACGACGAACTCGGACATCGCCGGTTGCTCGACAGGCAGGTCGCCGGGCTTGGCGCCGCGCCCTGACCGTGGACGCGCCTGCGCTGCTCCGCCCGTGGCCACCAGTGCGCCGACAACGGTCAACGCGCGTCTGCGGCCGAGCAGCGTCACCTTGGCGCCCGAAGTCTCAGTGCCGGAAGTGCCGCACGCCGGTGAACACCATCGCGACGCCGCGCTCGTCCGCGGCCGCGATCACCTCCGCGTCGCGCACGCTGCCGCCCGGCTGGATCACCGCGACCGCGCCGTTGTCCGCGACGACGTCGAGCCCGTCGCGGAACGGGAAGAACGCGTCCGAGGCGACCACCGAGCCGGCGAGCGCCAGCCCCGCGTGCTGCGCCTTGATCGCCGCGATGCGCGTGGAGTCCACGCGGCTCATCTGGCCGGCGCCGATCCCCAGCGTCCGCCCGCCCCCGCAGAACACGATGGCGTTCGACTTCACGAACTTCGCCACGCGCCAGGCGAACAGCAGGTCGGCCACCTGGTCGGGCGTGGGGGCGCGCTTCGTCACCACCTCGAGATCCTCCGCGCTCACCGCGCGCGTGTCCGCGGTCTGGACGAGCAGGCCTCCGCCGACGCGCTTGAAGTCCAGCGCCAAACGAGGGTCAGACTCGCATTTCCCTTCCGGAAATGCGAGTCTGACCCTCGTTTCGGGGGGGAGCGCGACCTCGAGCACGCGCACGTTCCTCTTGCGCTCGGCCACCGCGAGCGCGCCGGGCGCGTACGCCGGCGCCATCAGCACCTCGACGAACTGGGCGGCGACCGCCTCCAGCGTCGGCGCGTCCACCTCGCGGTTGAACGCGATGATCCCGCCGAACGCCGACGCGGGATCCGTCGCGAACGCCTTGCGGTACGCGTCGAGCGGCGTGGGCGCGATGGCCACGCCGCAGGGGTTGGCGTGCTTGACGATCACACACGCCGGCGCGTCAAACGCCTTGACGCACTCCCACGCGGCGTCGGCGTCCGCGATGTTGTTGTACGAGAGCTCCTTGCCCTGCAGCTGGCGGAACGTGGCGATCGACCCGGGCGCGGGCTGCTCGTCGCGGTAGAACGCGGCGCGCTGGTGCGGATTCTCGCCGTAGCGCAGCGGCTGCAGCAGCTCGCCGGCGTAGCGCAGCGACGCCGGGAAGCCGGTCTGCCGCCCGTCGGGGCCGCGTGCCGTCAGCCAGTTGGCGATCGCGCCGTCGTAGGCCGCCGTGTGCGCGAACGCCTTCCGCGCGAGGCGGAAGCGCGTCGCCTCGCCGAGCGCGCCGCCGTTGGCCGCGAGTTCGTCGAGCAGCGCGGCGTAGTCCGCGGGGTCGACGACGACGCCCACGTGCGCCCAGTTCTTCGCCGCGGAGCGCACCATCGCCGGTCCGCCGATGTCGATGTTCTCGATCACGTCCTCCAGCGTGCAGCCGGGCCTGGCGACCGTCTCGCGGAACGGATAGAGGTTGACGACGACGAGGTCGATCGTCGGGATGCCCGCACGCGCGAGCGCCTCGCGGTGCGCCGCAACGTCGCGGCGCGCGAGGATGCCGCCGTGCACCTTCGGGTGCAGCGTCTTGACGCGCCCGTCGAGCATCTCGGGAAAGCCCGTGTAGCGGCCGACGTCGGTCACCGCGAGCCCGGCGTCGGCGAGGGCCTTCGCGGTGCCGCCGGTCGACAGCAGCGCGACGCCGCGCGCGGCGAGGCCGCGCGCGAAGTCGACCAGCCCGGTCTTGTCGGACACCGACAGCAGCGCCTGCGCAATCGTCCCGCTCATCCCCGCCGTGCCCCTCTGCCCGCGGACGCGCCGCAGCCCCCGTCGCCGTGCCGCAGGCCGCGGCCGGCCCCGCCGCCGCCTTCAGATCAGGTCGTACTTGGCGAGCTTGTTGCGCAACGTGTTGCGATTGACGCCCAGCATGTCCGCCGCCTGCGTCTGGTTGCCGTTCGCACGCTCCATGACGCTCTTCAGCAGCGCCCGCTCGGCGTGGCCGATCACCATCTCGTAGACGCCGCTCGCCGACTCGCCGTCGAGCTTGCGGAAGTACTCGTCGAGCGAGCGCTCGATGCTGCGCCCGATCTCGTTGCTGCCGTTCAGCCTGTTGGACTGCTTCACGCGGCCAGGGCCTCCCCACCCCACGGCGTCGCCGCCTCCTGCGTCGTTGGCTTGGCGCTCCGCGCACCGGCCGGCATCGTGTGGACGACGCCGCCCGCCGCGCGCGCGACGACCAGTCGCTCGCCCAGGTCCGCGAGCCGGTCGAAGCAGCGGCGGACCGCGGCGATCTGCGCCGTCGTCGTCTCCGCCGCGTTGAACTCGTGCCGCGCGTCCCCGGCGCCCGCGAGGTCGCGCGTGTACCAGCCGAGGTGCTTGCGCGCGATGCGCACGCCGGCCTCCTCGCCGTGGAACGCGTAGTGGTCGTCGAGGTGCGCCAGGATCCAGCCGAGCGCCTCGGCCACCGTCGGCGGCGGCAGTTCCTCGCCGGTCGCGAGGAAGTGCGCGATCTCGCGGAAGATCCACGGCCGGCCCTGCGCCGCCCTGCCGACCATGATCGCGTCGGCGCGCGTGGCCGCCAGCACGTCGCGCGCCTTGTGCGGCGAGTCGATGTCGCCGTTGGCGACGACCGGAATCGACACGGCCCGCTTGACCTGCGCGATCGCCGCGTAGTCGACGGGACCGACGAACATGCAGGCGCGGCTGCGGCCGTGGACGGTCAGCGCCGCGATCCCGGCCTCCTCCGCGATGCGCGCGATGCGCGTCGCATTGGGGCGTACGCGATCCGGGCCGGTCCGGATCTTGAGGGTCACCGGCACGTCGACCGCGGCGACGACCGCGGCGAGGATGCGCGCGACCAGCGGCTCGTCGGAGAGGAGCGCGGAGCCCGCGGCGGCGTTGCAGACCTTCTTCGCCGGGCAGCCCATGTTGATGTCGATGATCGCCGCGCCGCGCGCGACGTTGTGGCGCGCGGCCTCCGCCATCGCGGCCGGATCCGCGCCGGCGATCTGCACGGCGACGGGCGCCGGCTCGCCCGCGTGGTCCATGCGCCGCCGCGACTTGTCCGTGCCCCACAGCTTCGCGTTCGACGTCACCATCTCCGAGACCGCATAGCCCGCTCCGAGCCGCCGGCAGAGCTGCCGGAACGGCCGGTCGGTCACGCCGGCCATCGGTGCGACGGCGAGCGCGTTGCGGAGTTCGTGGGGACCGATGCGCACGGGACGCGGGATCGATGCGGACGATGCGAGGGGAGCGGATTATAGCCGCAATTCGCGCGCGAAGAGCCACGCGCACGCGTGCGCTTGTCGCGCGTCAAGCCGCGCGCGCGACGCGCCTTCGCGTCGCGGCGAAGTGAACGCTCGGACGAGCGCGCAGGCACGCTCGATGCATCGCTGACGCTGTGCGTCCGCGAAGCGCCCGCGCGTCAGCGCAGGCCGAACATCATCGCCTGGGCGAACGCGCGCTTCGCCGGCGGGAAGACGTCGAGCAGCGCGAGTCCGACGCCGCGCGAGAGCCGCAGGAGCGGCAGGTCGGCGCCGAACACGCCGACGAGCCCGTGCGTGAACGCGATGCCGGACAGGCGGTCGGCACGGCGACGCGCCGCGTAGCGCGCGAGCATCGCCGGCTCGCCGAGCGACGCCGGCCCGGCGTCGAGGATCGCCTGCGCGAGTTCCCAGGCGTCGCGCAGGCCGAGATTGAAGCCCTGGCCCGCCACCGGGTGCAATTGCTGCGCTGCGTTGCCGACGACGGCGACGCGAGGCGCGGTGAGCGGCCGCGCGCGCTCGAGCGCGAGCGGGAACGCGCGCCGGGCACCGGCGCGGACGAATCCGGTGACGCGGGAGCCGAACGCATGGGCGAGTTGTGCCAGGAACGCGGCTTCGTCGAGCGCCAGCAGCGGCGCCGTGCGCTCCGGCGGGAGCGTCCACACGAGACCGTAGTGGTCGCGCTCGGGCAGCAGCGCGATCGGCCCCGCCGGCGTGAAGCGCTCGTAGGCGACGCCGCGATGCGGCGTGTCGCGCCACACCGGCGCGACGAGGGCGTTCTGCCGGTAGTCGTGGCGCTCGCGCGCGATGCCGGCCACCGCGGCGCCGGCGCCGTCGGCGACCGCGACCACGCGCGCCTCCACCGGCTCGGCATCGCCTGCGACGACGATGCGGGCCTGCGCCGCGCCGCCGTCGACCGAGGCCACGCTCGCGCCGAAGCGGACGGGCACGCCGGCGGCGACCAGCGCGTCGTCGAGCGCGCGCTGCAGCGCGACGTAGGACACGACGTGGCCCAGCGCCTCGACGCCGTGCTCGCGCGCGCGCAACCGCGTCACGCCGAAGCCGCCGGCCTGCGAGACGTCGATCTCGGCGATCGCCGTCACCGCGCCGTCGACCGCCGCCAGCCGCGGCCACACGCCGACCCGTTCGAGGATCAGGCGCGAGCCGTGCGCGAGCGCGATCGAGCGGTCGCCGCGCAGCGTCTCGTGCGGCGGCCTCGCGTCCAGCGCGAGGACGTCGAGGCCCTGACCGGCGAGCGCGAGCGCGAGCGTCGCGCCGACGGGGCCGGCCCCGACGATCGCGACGTCATGCATGACGGCGAGGGCGGCAGGGGAACACGCGGGGCGAGCGGCGAGGGGCGAGGGACGCGCGTGCTGCCGGTCGTGCGGCCACCGTTGCGCGTCGCGTCGTCCGCGTCGCGCCGACGACGCACTGCAGGCGATCTTCCCGCCCGCCCCGGACCCCCCGTCCCTTTCTCAATGCGCGCACGCCGCCTCGACCTCGGCCACGGTCTTCGGCGTCGCCGCCGTGAGGTTCTCGTGGCCGTCGGCCGTGACGAGCACGTCGTCCTCGATGCGCACGCCGATGTCGCGGAATTCCTCGGGGACGTCGTCGGCCGCGCGGATGTAGCAGCCGGGCTCGACCGTGAGCACCATGCCCGGCCGCAGGACGACCGACTCGCCCTTGACCTGGTAGAGGCCGGCGTCGTGCACGTCCATGCCGAGCCAGTGGCCGGCGCGGTGCATGTAGAAGCGCTTGTACGACTGGCTCTCCAGCGCGGCGTCGAGCGGGCCTTCGATCAGGCCGAGATCGATCAGCCCCTGCGCGATCACGCGCTCGGCGACCTTGTGGTAGTCGTGGAAGGCCACGCCGGGCCTCACGGCTGCGAGGCACGCCTGCTGCGCCTCGAGCACGACCTCGTAGACCGCCTTCTGCGCGGGCGTGAAGCGGCCGTTCACCGGAAACGTGCGCGTGATGTCCGACGCGTAGCCGCGGTACTCGCAGCCGGCGTCGATCAGCAGCAGGTCCCCGTCGGCCATGCGCCGGTCGTTGTCGCGGTAGTGCAGCACGCAGGCGTTGGGGCCCGACGCCACGATCGACCCGTAGGCGACCGCCTGCGCGCCGCCGTGCAGGAACTCGTGCATCAGCTCGCCCTCGACCTGGTACTCGTACCATCCGGGGCGCGCCCGCGCCATCGCGCGCGCGTGCGCCGCGCCGCTGATCGCGGCGGCGCGGCGCATCAGCGCGAGCTCGTGCTCGTCCTTGACCAGGCGCATCGCGTCCAGCGCCCCGCGGACGTCGACGATCTGCTCGGGCGCCGCCACGCCGGTGCGCACGCGGGCGCGGACCTCGTTCAGCACGCCGGCGATCTTCCGGTCCCAGTGCTCGAACAGGCCCACCGGCGTGAACAGCGCCGGCCGGTCCGACGCGAGGTCGGCGAGCCGCGCCTCGAGCTCGGCGATCGGGTAGGCCTCGTCGAAGCCGAAGATCTCCCGTGCCGCCGCGGGTCCGTGCCGGAACCCGTCCCAGATCTCGCGCTCCTCGTTCTTCTCGCGGCAGAACAGCACGTGGCGGTCGCCGTCGTCCGCGGCGACGAGCGCGATCACGGCCTCCGGCTCGGGAAAGCCGGACAGGTAGTGGAAGTAGCTGTCGCTGCGGAACGGGTAGTGCGAGTCGCGGTTGCGGATCACCTCGGGCGCGGTGGGCACGATCGCGAGGCCGCCGCCGGCGTGATCGCGCATCGTGGCGAGGACCGCGGCGCGGCGGTCGCGGTAGACGTGGTGGGCGTGGTTCATCGCGGGCGGTTCGTCAGGAAGGCCGCGCACGGCGCGGGCGAGAACGCGCGATTATAGGGGCTCGACACGCGCGCGCCCGCCGGCACCGATGGGCGCGTCACCGCGTCGCGGCACGACGCAGCGCGTCGACCTCCGCCCGCAGTGCGGCGATCTCGGCGTCGCGCCGGGCGAGCGCCGCCTCGAGCTTCGCGTTCAGCCCCTGGATCGCGGCGAGCGCGACGCCGTCGGCATCGACCGCGTCGATGCCGTGCGGCGAGGCTCCGAGCCCGAACGCGGCGTGGAAGTCCTGTGCCATCGGGCCCATGTGGCGGATCGACGCGTCCTGCGCCTTCCAGTTCCACGTCGCGATCGGCAGCGACACCACGCGCGCCAGGACCGCTGCCGCGTCGACGCCGACCACGTTGTCCTTGCCGTCGCGGTCGCTGAACGTCGTCCACGTCGGGGAGCCCGGCGCGAGATAGGCACCCGAGTAGGACGGGTAGCTGCCCCCGGTGATCAGGTAGAAGCCGCCCTTCGCGCGCGCGACGAAGGCGTTCGCCACGCCGCACTGCGTGGGATCGACGGACGAACTGTCCGCGAACACGAAGCAGCCGTTGGAGCCGGCCTCGGCGTTGCGTCCGAGCGCGAAGCTGTTGCTGCCGATCGCCTCGCTGCCGGCCCCCATCGCGACGCTGTTGAAACCCGTCGCCCGGTTGGCCTGCCCGCCGGGAACCGTCGCGTAGTGGCCGTCGGCCCGGTTGCTCCGACCGCCGGCGACCGTCGACGACTCGCCCGCGGCGACGTTCTGCAGGCCGCCGCCGACGCTCGCGTAGTCGCCGCTCGCGAGGTTGTTGCTGCCGCCGGCCACCGTCGCCGTGCTCGCCGTGGCGTCGTTGCCGGCGCCGCCGCCCACGGCGGCGCTCGAGCCGCTGGCGACGTTGCCCCACCCGCCGGCCACCACCGATTGGCCGCCCGAGGCCACGTTGCCGTGACCGCCCCCGACCGCGGCCGCCCAGTCGTTCGTCGGATCGCCGTCGTCGCTGCCGGCGCGATTGTCCATGCCGCCGGCGACGGTCGCGTAGTGGTCGTGAGCGCGATTGGGCTGCTCCAGGTTGAGCCACGGGTCCGCGCCCGGTGCCGCGCCGCCGCCGCCGATCACCGCCCCGCGGACGGACGGGTTCGCCGCGTTCGCCGGGCTGCCGCCGATCACGTTCGGGCTCGCGGCGTCGGGCTCGAGCCGGAACGCGCGCAGTCCTCCGGCACGAACCTCGACCGCGTGCGCGTCGGTGGTCCCGAGGACCGCCGACGCGCCGAAGGCGTTGCCTCCCTGCAGGAACGCATTCTGATGGCCCAGCCGATACATGAACGCCGCCATCTGCAGCCGCGTCACGAAGTCGCCGGGGCAGTAGAGCGTCGCGGTGCACCCGAGCGTGATGCCGCGGTTCTTCATCCAGGCGACGCTCGTGCAGAAGGGGTCGGCGTCGTCGACGTCCGTGAAGCCGGCACAGGGCGCGGCGAGCGCCGGCAGGGCGAGGCCGGTGGCGAACAGGGCCACGGCGAGCCGCGGGCGGGCATGGCGCATCTCGGTCCTCCGCAGAGGGTGGATGTCGATCGTGCGCCACGCGGCGCGCCGTGCAGCGGCGCCACCCGCAGCGCGTGGCGGACAAGCCTGCCACGGCGCGTGCCGGCGTGGAAGCGGTGCGCGCGAGTCGCCGCGACGCGCGCGCCCGCGCGTCGGGCGTGGCCGACACGCGTTGCGGTACCATCGCCGCATGCACCCGTCGACGCTCGCGCACCCGGCAGCGCTGCACGAAGCGAAGCAGGCGATGCGCACGCGGGTGCTCGCGGCGCGCGATGCGCTGCCGGCCGACGCGCGCCTCGCCGGATCGTCCGCCATCGCTGCGCGCATCGAGCGCCTGCCCGCGTTCGCGGCGTCGCACACGGTGCTTCTCACGCTGCCGTACGGCAGCGAGTGGGACGCGTGGCCGCTCGCGCGGCGCATCGCGGCGTCGCACCGGCGGCTGGTCGTGCCGCGCGTGGACCGCGTCGCGCGCATGCTCGTGCTGCACGCGGTCGGCGATCCCGAACGCGACGTCGGCGCAGGCTACCGCGGCATTCCCGAGCCGCGCGAAGACTGCACGCTCGTCGCTCCCACCGCGGTCGACCTGGTCCTGGTGCCGGGCGTCGCCTTCGACGCGGGCGGCCGGCGGCTCGGCTACGGCGGCGGCTACTTCGACCGGCTGCTGCCGCTGATGCGCCCCGACGCGGCACTCGCCGCGGGCGCCTTCGACGAGCAGATCGTCGACGCCGTGCCGGTCGCGAGCCACGACCGGCGCGTGCCGTGCATCGTCACGCCGACGCGGACGATCGACGCGGCGTGAGCACGGACGACGGGCCGCGAACGCGGCGGCGCGCGCGGCAGGCGCTCGTCGCCACCCTGGCGATCCAGGCCTACGTCGCGCTCGCCGCCACCGCCACGTCGGTGCTGGCCCCCGCCATCGCTCCGGACTTCGGGGTGTCGCCGAAGCTCGTCGGCGTCTTCGTCGGGCTCGTCTACGTCGGCTCGATGACGGCGAGCCTGCTGTCGGGCGGGCCGATCGCCCGGTTCGGCCCGATCCGCGTGTCGCAGGCCGCCGTGCTCACGTCGGCCGCGGGGCTCGCGCTGCTTCCGGCGGCCAGCGCCTGGCCCGCGCTCGCCGCGCTCGTCGCGTTCGCGCCGGTCGTGATCGGCCTCGGCTACGGGCCGGTCACGCCGGCCTCGTCGCAGGTGCTGGCGCACACCGCGCCGCCGTCGCGCATGGCGCTCACGTTCTCGATCAAGCAGACCGGCGTGCCGGCCGGCGCCGCGCTCGCCGGCGCGATGCTGCCCGCGCTCGCGCTGGCGGGCGGCTGGAAGGCCGCGCTGCTCGCCGTCGCCGCGCTCGGCCTCGTCGTGGCGCTCGCGGCGCAGCCCGTGCGCGCCGACCTCGACCGCGGCCGCGATGCCGCGCAACCGTTCTCGCTCGCTGGCGTCGTCGGTCCGCTGCGCCAGATCTTCGCGGACCGCCGCCTCGCGGACCTCGTCCTCCTGTCCTTCTTCTACTCGGCGACCCAGGTGTGCCTGATCAGCTTCGTCGTCGTGTACCTCACCGAGGCGCTGGGGCAGTCGCTGGTGTTCGCGGGCATCGCGCTCTCGGTGACGACGCTCGGCGGCGTCGCCGGGCGCATCGTCTGGGGCGAGGTCGCGGACCGCACGCGCGCGCCGGGCGGCACGCTCGTCGCACTGGGGCTGGCCGCGGGCCTGTGCAGCCTCGCCACGGCGGCGTGGCCCGTCGGCGCGCCGGTGTGGCCGCTGCTGCTGGTGCTCGCGCTGTTCGGTGCGACGGCGATCGGATGGAACGGCGTCATGCTCTCCGAGGTCGCGCGCCTCGCGCCACCGGGGCGCGCCGGGGCCGTCACCGGCGCGTCGGGCTTCATCACCTTCGCCGGCGTCGTCTGCGGCCCGCCGGCGTTCGCGCTGCTCGCCGGCGTCACCGGCAGCTACCGGGCCGGCTTCGTGGCCGTGGGGCTCGTGTCCGTCGCCACCGCCGTGGGGCTGCGGGTCCGGTCGCGGGCTGCCCGCAGCCGGGGCGGACATTAATGGAAATGATTTCCACGATGTGGTAACGTGCCTTTGCGCCCCGGCCTGACGCGCGGCGCGCAGCGGCCTGCGGCGTTGCAGCAATACAGGGCAGGGTCCGCTCACTACAATTTGATCGCGTCGCCCGGGGGATCCCACGGGCGTGTTTTTTCTGGAGGACGCCATGGCTCCGCTCGACGCCACCCCCGACTACGACCCCGCCGAGACGCGGGAATGGCTCGATGCGCTCGCCGGCGTGCTCGGCTCCGCCGGCCCGGACCGCGCGCACTACCTGATCGAGCGGCTGATCGACGCCGCGCGCAAGGAGGGCGCCTACCTGCCCTTCTCGGCGAACACCGACTACATCAACACGATTCCCGCCGACCTGCAGCCGAGGATGCCGGGCGACTTCGCGATCGAGGAGCGCATCCGCAACTACGCGCGCTGGAACGCGATGGCGATGGTCGTGCGCGCCAACAAGCACACCAACGTCGGCGGGCACATCGCCAGCTACGCGTCCGCGGCCGTGCTCTACGACGTCGGCTACAACCACTTCTGGCGCGCGGTGACCGACGCCTCGGGCGGCGACCTCGTGTTCACGCAGGGCCACAGCGCCCCCGGCGTCTACGCCCGGGCCTTCATGCTGGGGCGCCTCACCGCCGAGCAGCTGGACAACTATCGCCAGGAGGTCGACGGCAAGGGCATCTCGAGCTATCCGCACCCGTGGCTGATGCCGGACTTCTGGCAGTTCCCCACGGTCTCGATGGGGCTCGGGCCGCTGATGGCGATCTACCAGGCGCGGTTCATGAAGTACCTGCAGGACCGCGGGATCCTGACGACCGAGGGCCGCAAGGTCTGGGCGTTCATGGGCGACGGCGAGATGGACGAGCCCGAGTCGATGGGCGCGATCGGGCTGGCCGGCCGCGAGCGGCTCGACAACCTGATCTACGTGATCAACTGCAACCTGCAGCGGCTCGACGGGCCGGTGCGCGGCAACGGCAAGATCATCCAGGAGCTCGAGAGCGACTTCCGCGGCTCCGGCTGGAACGTGCTCAAGGTGATCTGGGGCACGAAGTGGGACGCGCTGCTCGCGCGCGACCGCACCGGCATCCTGCGCAAGCGGATGATGGAGTGCGTCGACGGCGAGTACCAGACGTTCAAGTCGAAGGACGGGGCCTACGTCCGCAAGCACTTCTTCGGCCGCTACCCGGAGCTGCTCGACCTCGTCGCCGACTGGACCGACGACGACATCTGGGCGCTGAACCGCGGCGGCCTCGACCCGTTCAAGGTCTACGCCGCGTACCACGCGGCCGCGCACCACCGCGGCCAGCCGACGGTCATCCTCGCCAAGACCATCAAGGGCTACGGCATGGGCACGGCCGGCGAGGCGCAGAACATCACCCACCAGCAGAAGAAGATGGACGTCGACGCGATCCGCCGCTTCCGCGACCGCTTCGCGCTGCCGGTGCCCGACGACCGGCTGCACGAGGTGCCCTACCTCACGTTTCCCGACGGCAGCAAGGAGCTCGCGTACATGCGCGAGCGCCGGATGGCGCTCGGCGGCTACCTGCCGCAGCGCCGCGAGCGCGTGGAGCCGATGCCGGTGCCGCCGCTCGCGACGTTCGAGCGGCTGACGAAGGGCACGGAGGACCGCGAGATCTCCACGACGATGGCGTTCGTGCAGATGCTGCAGATGCTGGTGCGCGACAAGGCCATCGGCAAGCGCATCGTTCCCATCGTCCCCGACGAGTCGCGCACGTTCGGGATGGAGGGCATGTTCCGCCAGCTCGGCATCTGGAACCAGCTCGGGCAGCTCTACACGCCGGAGGACGCCGACCAGCTGATGTTCTACAAGGAGAGCAAGGACGGCCAGATCCTGCAGGAGGGCATCAACGAGGCCGGCGGCATGTGCGACTGGATCGCCGCCGCGACGGCGTACTCGACGCACGGCGTGCAGATGATCCCCTTCTACATCTTCTACTCGATGTTCGGCTTCCAGCGCGTGGGCGACCTCGCGTGGGCGGCGGGCGACATGCGCTCGCGCGGCTTCCTGCTCGGCGGCACCGCGGGGCGCACGACGCTCAACGGCGAGGGGCTGCAGCACGAGGACGGCCACTCGCAGATCCTCGCCGCCACGATCCCCAACTGCGTCAGCTACGACCCCACGTTCGCCTACGAGGTGGTGACGATCGTCCAGGACGGGCTGCGCCGCATGGTCGGCGAGCAGGAGGACGTCTTCTACTACCTCACGCTGATGAACGAGAACTACGCGCACCCGCCGATGCCCGAGGGGAGCGCCGCGGGCATCCTGAAGGGGATGTACCGGTTCCGCGAGGGCGCGAAGTCCCGGAAGGGCGCGCCGCGCGTGCAGCTGCTGGGCTCGGGCACGATCTTCCGCGAGGTGATCGCCGCGGCCGGCCTGCTGAAGAGCGACTGGGGCGTGGACGCGGACCTGTGGAGCTGCCCGTCGTTCACCGAGCTTGCACGCGACTGCCGCGACACGCAGCGCTGGAACCTCCTGCATCCGACCGAGGCGCCGCACCGCTCGCACGTCGAGGCGTGCCTCGCCGACACGCACGGGCCGGTGGTAGCCGCGACCGACTACATGCGCATGTACGCCGACAAGATCCGCGCCTGCGTGCCCCGCCGCTACCTGGTGCTCGGCACCGACGGCTTCGGCCGCTCGGACACGCGCGAGAAGCTGCGCCACTTCTTCGAGGTCGACCGGCGCTGGGTGACGGTCGCCGCGCTGAAGGCGCTCGCCGACGAAGGGACCGTGAAGCCCGCGGTCGTCGCCGAGGCGCTCGCGAAGTACGGCATCGATCCGGCCAAGCCGGCGCCGTGGACGGTCTAGCGGGCTGTAACAGTCAAAGCGGGAGTGAGGATGACGAAACGCGACGCATGGGAAACCGCTGACCTGACGCGGCGATTCGCGTCGAGCGCGCGACGGCGAACCGAAGCAAGGGCGCGTCCCCTCGCGAGGTTCGCCAACAATGCGATCGGCGCGAATCGCCCGTCAGGCACTCGCGATTTGGCTGTTACAGCCCACTAGCCCCGGGGGCCGCGCAGATGCCGACCATGGAGGTGAAGGTCCCCGACATCGGCGGGTACGAGAACGTCCCGGTGATCGAGGTGTTCGTGAAGCCCGGCGACGCCGTCCGGCCCGAGGACCCGCTGGTCACGCTGGAGTCGGACAAGGCGACGATGGACGTGCCCGCGCCGGCCGCAGGGACGGTGAAGGAAGTGCGCGTCACCGTCGGCGACAAGGTGAGCGAGGGCAGCGTGGTGCTGGTCCTCGACACCGCGGCCGCCGCCGCGGCGCCGGCGGACGAGCCGAGAGCGGCGCCGAAGGCGGCGCCGCCGGCCTACGCGCCGCCGCCGGAGGTCGACGCGAGCGCGGCCGCCGAGCGCGCGCCGCGCGGCGAGAAGGGCCTCGCGGACGCGCCCGGCGAGGGCGCCACGACCACGCCGCCGGCCGGGGCGACCGTCGAGGTCCGCGTGCCGGACATCGGCGGCTACGACAACGTCCCGGTGATCGAGGTGTTCGTGAAACCCGGCGACGTCGTCGCCGTCGACGACCCGCTCGTCACGCTCGAGTCCGACAAGGCGACGATGGACGTGCCGAGCCCGCTCGCGGGCGCGGTGCAGGGCGTGCGCGTGACGGTCGGCGACCGCGTGAGCGAAGGCAGCGTCATCGTGTCGCTCTCGGTGGCCGGCGTCGCCGCGGCGCCCCCCCCGGCCCGTCCGCCCGCGGCCGCCTCCGCCGCACCGGCTTCGGCGCCCGGGTTGTCCGCACCCGCGGCGGCGCCTCCGCAACCGGCGCCCGCGCCGGCGACGGCAGCCGGGTCCGCGCCGCCGCGCGCCGCCGGTGCGCCGCCGGTGGCCGACGAGGCCGCGTTCCGCGCGGCCCACGCGTCGCCCGCCGTGCGCAAGTTCGCGCGCGAACTCGGCGTCGACCTCGCGAAGGTCGCGGGTTCGGGGCCCAAGGGCCGGATCACGCAGGAGGACGTGCAGTCGTTCGTCAAGCGCGCCCTCGCCGCCCCCGCGTCGCCGGCCGGCGCCGGCGGCGTCGCGGCAGGCGGCACGCTCGACCTCCTGCCCTGGCCGAAGGTCGACTTCGCCAAGTGGGGCGACGTCGAGGCGAAGCCGCTGTCGCGCATCAGGAAGATCTCGGGCGCGAACCTCGCGCGCAACTGGGTGATGATCCCGCACGTCACGCAATTCGACGACGCGGACATCACCGAGCTCGAGGCGCTGCGCGTCGCGCTCAACAAGGAGCACGAGAAGGCCGGCGTCAAGCTCACGATGCTCGCGTTCCTGATCAAGGCTTCGGTGGCGGCGCTGCGCCGCTTTCCCGACTTCAACGCGTCGCTGGACGGCGAGAGCCTCGTCTACAAGAAGTACTTCAACGTCGGCTTCGCGGCGGACACGCCGAACGGGCTCGTCGTGCCGGTGATCAAGAACGCGGACCAGAAGGGCGTGCTGGCGATCGCCAAGGAGATGGGCGAGCTGTCGGCCAAGGCGCGCGAGGGCAAGCTGGGACCCGCGGACATGCAGGGCGGCTCGTTCTCGATCAGCTCGCTCGGCGGCATCGGCGGCACGGCGTTCACGCCCATCATCAACGCGCCCGAGGTCGCGATCCTCGGCGTCAGCCGGAGCGTGCACAAGCCGGTCTGGGACGGGAAGGCGTTCGTGCCGCGGCTCGTCCTCCCACTGTCGCTGTCGTACGACCACAGGGTGATCGACGGCGCCGCCGCGGCGCGCTTCACGTCGTACCTCGCCACGCTGCTCGCGGACATGCGCCGCGTCCTGCTGTAGGAGCGCGCGATGGCGACCGTGGAAGTGAGGGTTCCCGACATCGGCGGCTACGAGAACGTGCCGGTTATCGAGGTGTTCGTGAAGCCGGGCGACACGGTGGCGCACGAGGATCCGCTGGTCACGCTGGAGTCCGACAAGGCGACGATGGACGTGCCCGCGCCGGCGGCGGGCGCGGTGACGGAGGTGCACGTCAAGGTCGGCGACCGCGTCAGCGAGGGCGCGCTCGTGCTGGTCCTCGAGGCCGCGGCCGCGGCGGTGCCCGGAGGCGAGGAGCGCGCCGCGCGCGAGTCGGCGCCGATGCCGCCGGGCGCGGGCGGCGACGCGCCCGAGTCGCAGCCGTTCGCGGGCCCCGGCAGCGGCGGCGCCGCGCCCGCCGCCCCGCGCCCGCCTGCGGCCCCCGCGCCGGCCGTCGCCGCCTTTGCGGGAAAGGCGGACGTCGACTGCGAGATGCTGGTGCTCGGCGCCGGGCCGGGCGGCTACAGCGCGGCGTTCCGCGCGGCCGACCTCGGCATGAAGACCGTCCTCGTCGAGCGCTATCCGACGCTGGGCGGGGTGTGCCTCAACGTCGGCTGCATCCCGAGCAAGGCGCTGCTGCACGTCGCGGCGGTGACGGACGAGGCGCGGGCGATGGCCGAGCACGGCATCGCGTTCGGCGCGCCGTCCGTCGACCTCGACAAGCTGCGCGCGTGGAAGGCCAAGGTCGTCGGCAAGCTCACGGGCGGCCTCGCGAGCATGGCGCGGAGCCGCAAGGTGGAGGTGGTCCGCGGCGTGGGGCAGTTCCTCGACGCGCACCACGTGGAGGTCGAGCTGACCGAGGGCCCCGGGCAGGCGAAGTCGGGCGCGAAGAAGGTCGTGCGCTTCGCGCAGGCCGTCATCGCCGCGGGCTCGCAGGTCGTGCGCCTGCCGTTCATCCCCGAGGACCCGCGGGTGCTCGACTCGACCTCCGCGCTCGAGCTCGCGCGCGTGCCGGAGCGCATGCTCGTCATCGGCGGCGGCATCATCGGCCTGGAGATGGGCACCGTGTACTCCACGCTCGGCGCGCGCCTCGACGTGGTGGAGATGCTCGACGGCCTGATGCCGGGCGCCGACCGCGACCTGGTGCGCGTCTGGGAGAAGATGAACCGGCACCGCTTCGACCGGATCATGACGTCGACGCGGACGACGAAGGTCGAGGCGAAGCCCGACGCGCTGTGGGTGACCTTCGAGGGGGACGGGGCGCCGAAGGAGCCGCAGCCCTACGACGCCGTGCTGATGAGCGTGGGGCGCTCGCCGAACGGCCGCAAGCTCGCGGCCGAGAAGGCGGGCGTGCAGGTCACCGACCGCGGCTTCGTCCCGGTCGACTCGCAGATGCGCACGAACGTCCCGCACATCTTCGCGATCGGCGACCTGGTCGGCCAGCCGATGCTCGCGCACAAGGCGGTGCACGAGGGCCACGTCGCCGCCGAGGCGGCGGCCGGCCACAAGCGCCACTTCGACGCGCGCGTCATCCCGTCGGTCGCCTACACCGATCCCGAGATCGCGTGGGCGGGCCTGACGGAGGACGAGGCGAAGGCGAAGGGCGTGAAGGTCGAGAAGGGCCTGTTCCCGTGGGCCGCGTCCGGGCGCGCGATCGCCAACGGCCGCGACGAGGGACACACGAAGCTGCTGTTCGACGGGCAGACGCACCGCATCGTCGGCGGCGGCATCGTCGGCACGCACGCCGGCGACCTCATCTCCGAGATCGCGCTGGCCATCGAGATGGGCGCGGACATGGTCGACATCGGCCGCACGATCCACCCGCATCCCACGCTCGGCGAGTCGATCGGGCTCGCCGCGGAGGCCGCCGAGGGCACCTGCACCGACCTGCCGCCGCCGCGCAGGAAGTAGGGCCCAACGCCCGTCGAAACGAGGGTCAGACTCGCATTTCCGGCTTCCAGCCCCGGCGCACGCGCGCGGCAGCGAGGCGAGCGCCGATCCGACGCCATGGGGAATGCGAGTCTGACCCTCGTTTCGCTCGTTTCCGGGCGACGCGGAAATGCGAGTCTGACCCTAGTTTCTGAGTGCGTCGGCGACCAGCGCGCGCAGCTGCTCGAGCCCGAAGCTCGGCAGCGGCCTGCCGTTCACGAAGTACTCCGGCGTCTTGGTGACGCGCAGCGCCTTCGCGTCGGCGAGGTCCTGCGCGACCCGCGCGCGCACGTCCTCGCGCTGCGCGTCGACCTTCAGCCGCTCGACGTCGATGCCGGCCAGCGCCAGCAGCGGGAACGCGGCGTCCGCCTGCACGCGGTGGTTGGTCACCCACTTGTCCTGGGCGGCGAACAGGGCCTCGAGCGCCTGCCAGTACTTGTCCTGCAGCCGCGCCGCCTCGAGCATGCGCACGACCGCCTCGGAGCCGTCGTGGAACGGGACGTGCCGCACGACGAGGCGCAGGCGGTCCGGATTGGCCGCGAGCATCTTCTTGACCTCGGGGTAGAAGACCGCGCAGGTCTCGCACGCCGGGTCGAGGAACTCGACCAGCGTGACCTTGGCGCCCGCCGGTCCGAGCGCGGGCGCGCCGGGACGCACGAGCAGCGAGGGATCCGCGCCGGCGGACGGCCGGTCGGACGGGGCCGGCGCGGGACCGCCGCGCTCGACGAGCACGGCGACGGCGAACGCGACGACCAGCAGCAGCGCGGTGCCCGCGAAGAGCAGCTTGTTCATGGGCCGCAAGACTACCAAACCGCGCCGCGCCCGCGTTGCCGCGGCGCAAGGAATCCGGCGAAGAGTGCACGGCAGCGGGACCCGGGTCACAGACGCGCCCCGGGCCGGCGGGCGATGCTGGGCGCCTTCCTTCCTCCCGCAGCCTTCCTCCCATGGCGAAGCAGTACCGCGACATCACCCGCTCGATTTCCGCGTCGCTCGCGAAGCTGCGTCCGGCGATCCCCGACGTGACCACCGCCTTCAGCCAGATGGCGAAGGCCGCGCTGCGCGACGGCGCGCTCGACAAGAAGACCAAGGAGCTGATCGCGCTGGCCATCGGCGTCGCGGTTCGCTGCGACGGCTGCATCGGCTTCCACGTCGACGCGCTGGTGCGCCTCGGCGCGACGCGCGCGGAACTGGAGGAGGTGCTCGGCATGGCGATCTACATGGGCGGCGGGCCGTCGCTGATGACGGCCGCCGAGGCGCTCGCCGCGTGGGAGGAGTACGCCGGGGCGAAGCCCGGGGCGTAGGCCGCCCGCGCCGGGCGCCGCGCGCGCCGCTTGCTAGAATCGTCCTTCGGACGGAGGACGCCATGACCCAGGACGAGCTCAAGCAGGCGGTCGCCCGTGCCGCCGTCAAGTACGTCGAGGACGACGCGTTCGTCGGCGTGGGTTCCGGCTCGACCGCGAACTTCTTCATCGACGAACTGGCGAAGATCAAGGGCCGCATCCGCGGCGCGGTCGCGAGCTCGGTCAAGACCGCGGAGCGCCTGAAGGCGCACGGCATCCCGCTCGAGGAGCTCAACAACACGGGCGACCTGCCGGTCTACGTGGACGGCGCCGACGAGGTCACCGAGCACGGCGCGATGATCAAGGGCGGCGGCGGCGCGCTCACGCGCGAGAAGATCGTCGGCGGCGCCTCGCGGAAGTTCGTGTGCATCGTCGACGAGAGCAAGCTCGCGCCGGTGCTCGGCCGCTTTCCGCTTCCCGTCGAGGTGATCCCGATGGCGCGCAGCTACGTCGCGCGCGAGCTCGCGAAGATGGGCGGGCAGCCGGAGTGGCGCATGGGCTTCGCCACCGACAACGGCAACGTGATCCTCGACGTCCGCGGCCTGTCGCTCGTCGACCCCGTCGCCGTCGAGACCGCGGTCAACCAGATCCCCGGCGTCGTCACGGTCGGGCTGTTCGCGCGCCGCGGCGCCGACACGATCCTCGTCGGTACCGCGCAGGGCGTGAAGACGATCCAGCCGCGCCGGCCCTGACGCCCCGCCGCCGGGCCGGCCGAGGTCAGAACTTGAAGGACACGCCGATGATCGGCCCGCTCAGCGCGGCGTCGAGGCGGTAGTCCCCGTCCTCGTAGTCGACGTTGAGGTGACGCCAGCCGGCCAGCAGTGCCCCCCAGTTCCACGCATAGCCGACCGCGGCGATCGCCTGCCACGAGAGATCGGAGCCGCCCGCACCGACGTCGGCCTGCACGTACGCCTCCCAGTTGCCGGCAAAGCGCGTCGACCAGCGCGCGCCGATCACACCGTCGGCCCACTGCGAGTCGCCGCTCAGCGAGCGGTCGGCGACCGCCGCGCCCTTGAGCCGCGCCTCGATGTCGAGGTCGTAGTAGCGCACGCCGCCGAACACGTCGAGGTGCGCGTCCTTCTGCCCGAGGACGTCGTAGCCGGCGAAGCCCTGCACGATGTTGCCCTTGACCTCGGCCTCGATCGCCGAATAGAGGTTGGGCACGCGCGTCGGCGCGTCCGACTCGACCTTCGCGTAGGTCCAGTCGCCGAAGGCGGTCCAGCGCCCGCCGCGCCAGCTCCCGTTCAGCATCGCGCCGCCCAGGCTCAGGTTCTCCGAGAGCTTGCCGAAGTCGAAGGTCACGCGGTCGCCCAGTCCGGAACCATTGCCGGCCGTCCCGATCGTGCCGTCGAAGCTCGCCACCCACGCGTAGGGGGTGAAGCGCCATTCGGACTGGGCGTGCGCGACGGTCGCGCCCGCCAGGAGGGCCGTGGCGCCAGTCGCGGCGATGAGCAACTTCTTCATCGGTGAATCCTTGTTCATTGGTGGAGACGCCACTGCCGGCCGCGGCGGCCGACAACCAGTCATTATCGCACGCACCGGGACTTGCCCCCGCCGGGACGCCGCCCGCGCCGCAGGCGGATAGAATGCCGGCATGACCGATCTCGCCATTCCGGGCCTGGGTCGATTCGCCACCGTCGCCGACTACATGCAGGTCGTCGGCGAAGCCGCCCGCGCGGCCGCGCGCGAACTGGCGCGCGCCGACACGGCGGCCAAGGACGCCGCCCTGCACGCGATGGCCGCAGCGATCCGCCGCGACGCGGCCGCGCTCGCGGCCGCCAACGGGCGCGACGTCGCGGCCGCGCGCGCCGCGGGGCACGACGACGCTTTCGTCGACCGGCTGGCGCTCAAGCCGGCCACCGTCGAGGCGATGGCGGCCGGGCTCGAACAGATCGCGGCCCTGTCCGACCCGGTCGGCGAGATCACCGACCTCAAGTTCCGCCCGACCGGCATCCAGGTCGGGAAGATGCGCGTGCCGCTCGGCGTGGTCGGCATCGTCTACGAGTCGCGGCCGAACGTGACGGCCGACGCCGCCGGCCTGTGCCTCAAGTCCGGCAACGCGGCGATCCTGCGCGGCGGCTCCGAGGCGATCCACAGCAACGGCGCCATCGCCGCCTGCGTGCACGAGGGACTGCGCGCCGCCGGGCTTCCGGAAGCGGCGGTGCAGGTCGTCGCCACCACCGACCGCGTCGCGGTCGGCCACCTGATCGCCGACGAGAAGCACGTCGACGTAATCGTGCCGCGCGGCGGCAAGAGCCTCATCGAGCGCATCGGCCGCGAGGCGAAGGTCCCGGTCATCAAGCATCTCGACGGCGTGTGCCACGTCTACGTCGACGCCTCCGCCGACGTGGCGATGGCGGTCCGCATCGCGGACAACGCGAAGACGCAGCGCTACTCGCCGTGCAACACGATGGAGACGCTGCTCGTGCACGCCGCGATCGCGCCGCGCGTGCTGCCGCCGCTGTGCGCGATCTACGCCGCCAAGGGCGTCGAGCTGCGCGGCGACGAGCGCGCGCGGGCACTGGTGGGCGGCATGAAGGCGGCGACCGAGCAGGACTGGTACGAGGAGTACCTCGCGCCGATCCTCGCCGTGCGCGTCGTCGACTCGCTGGACGAGGCGATGGCGCACATCGCGAAGTACGGCTCGCAGCACACCGACGCGATCGTCACGCAGGACTGGACGAACGCGATGCGATTCCTGCGCGAGGTCGATTCGAGCTCGGTGATGGTCAACGCCTCGACGCGCTTCGCCGACGGCTTCGAGTACGGGCTCGGCGCCGAGATCGGGATCTCGACCAACAAGCTGCACGCGCGCGGGCCCGTGGGGCTCGAGGGGCTGACCAGCCAGAAGTGGGTCGTGCTGGGCGCGGGCCAGGTCCGCGTGTAGGCGCGCCACCGGGGGCCCGGCGGCCGGCGCGCCGGCTGCGCCGCCGGTGCGGCTCCCGGTACCATCCTGCGCTTCGCGACCCGTCGCCCCTTCCGAAACCGCAATGGCCTCCAGCCTGCTGGTCCTGCTCGACGACATCGCGAGCGTGCTCGACGACGTCGCCGCGCTCACGAAGATCGCGACGCGGAAGACGGCCGGGGTGCTCGGCGACGACCTGGCGCTGAACGCGCAGCAGGTGAGCGGCGTGCGGGCCAACCGGGAGTTGCCGGTGGTCTGGGCGGTCGCGAAGGGCTCGCTCGTCAACAAGGCCATCCTCGTCCCCGCGGCGCTGGCCATCAGCGCGCTGGTCCCGTGGCTGGTCACGCCCCTCCTGATGCTCGGCGGTGCGTTTCTCTGCTACGAGGGCTTCGAGAAGGTCTGGCACAAGCTCTTCCACCGGCCGGACGAGGACGCGGCCGATGCGGAGCGTCGCGCCAAGCTTGCCGGCGCGCTCACCGACCAGAGCGTCGACGTCGTCGCGGTGGAGAAGCAGAAGATCAAGGGCGCCATCCGCACCGACTTCATCCTGTCGGCCGAGATCATCGTGATCACGCTCGGCACCGTCGCGGCGCAGACGTTCGGCATCCGCGTCGCGGTGCTGGTCGGCATCGCGCTGCTGATGACCGTCGGCGTCTACGGGCTCGTCGCCGGCATCGTCAAGCTCGACGACCTCGGCTTGCACCTGTCGCGCTCGGCCTCCGCAGCCGCGCGGGCGGTCGGACGCGGCATCGTGCGCGCCGCGCCCTGGCTGATGAAGTTCCTCGGGATCGCCGGCACCGCGGCGATGTTCCTGGTCGGCGGCGGCATCCTCGTGCACGGCATCGGCGTGCTGCACCACGCGGTCGTCGAGTGGGCGCACCTCGCCGAGTCGATCCCCGGCGCGGGTGCGGTGCTGGGCGCGCTGACCGAGATGCTGTTCAACCTCGTGGCCGGCGTGCTCGCCGGCGCGGCGATCCTCGGCGCGGTGACGCTCGGGAAGAAGGCGTGGCCGCGGCGCGGCGCGGCGGCCGCGGGGCACTGACGCAGGGCCCGTTCACGCCGCCTGCGCACGCGGGCCGCGGCGCAGCCAACCGAGCCACGCCACCGCCGCGACGACGATCGCCAGCACCGGCAGCGCCCACAGGTTCATCCGCTCCCAGCCGGCGCTCGACACCAGCGCGCCGGCCGACACCGACGAGAGCGCCATGGTCGCGAAGATCGCGAAGTCGTTGATGCCTTGCACCTTCGCCTTCTCCTGCGGCGCGTAGGCCTCGGTGAGCAGCGTCGTGCCGCCGGTGTACATGAAGTTCCAGCCGACGCCCAGCACCGCGAGCGCGACCAGGAAGTGCGCCACCGTGTCGCCCGACAGCGCGACGCCGATGCACGCGCCGACCAGCGCGACGCCCGCCACGATGACGCGGAGCACGCCGAAGCGCGCGATCAGGTGCCCGGTGAAGAAGCCCGGCGCGTACATCCCGACGACGTGCCACTGGATCACCAGCGCCGCCTGCCCGTAGGGATGCGAGCAGAAGCTCATCGCCAGCGGCGTCGCCTGCATCAGCAGGTTCATCAGGCCGTAGCCGAGCGCGCCGGAAAGCACGGCGACGACGAACACCGGCTGGCGCAGGATCGTGCCCAGCGGGCGCCCGGCGGCGCTGCGCTCGGCGAGCGCGGGCCTGGGCACGTGCACCAGCGACTGCACGGCCAGCGCGACCAGCGCGTAGGCCGCGAGCAGCAGGAACGAACCGGCGAACGGCGCGGCCGGAATCCAGTCGCGCGCGACCACGGTCGATGCGGGGCCGAGGAAGCCGCCGACGATGCCGCCGGCGAGGACGAGCGAGATCGCCTTCGCGCGGTCGGCCGGCGTGGCCACCTCGGCCGCGGCGAAGCGGTACTGCAGCCCGATCGCGTTGTACACGCCGACGATCCCGGTCGCGAGGCAGAAGAGCGCGAAGCTGCCGGCCCACAGCGCGAGCACGGCGAGCGCGCACCCCGCGACGTTGATCAGCGCGCCGGCCATGAAGCCGCGCCGCCGCCCCACGCGCGCCATCCACAGCGACGCCGGCATCGTGGCGAGCGCCGAGCCGATCACGTAGGTCGACGAGCCCAGCGTGGCGAGCGTCTTCACCGGCGCGAGCTCGTAGCCGATCACCGCAGACATCGTGATCAGCCCGGAGGCGTTGGTGAGCAGCAGCGCCTGGCAGCAGGCCAGCAGCGCGACGGTGCGGTAGGACGTGCGTTCGATCATCGGGCCCAGGGGCGCGTGCCTCTTCGCCCGCCTCGCCCGCGATTATAGTCGTGCGATCATAGCCGGCATGGACGCGCTCGCCGACCGCATTCTCCACTTCTGGTTCGGTCCGCCGCCGCACCGCGAGCGGCCCGAGTGGTTCCGCAAGGACGCCGCCTTCGACGACGCGATCCGCGCGCGCTTCGGCGAGGCGGTCGGCATCGCGCTGGCAGGCGGCTACGGCGACTGGTGCGCGGCGCCGCACGGCGCGCTCGCGCGCATCCTGCTGCTCGACCAGTTCACGCGCAACATCCACCGCGGCACGCCGCTCGCCTTCGCCGGCGACGAGCGCGCGCTCGCCACGGCGCAGCAGGCCGTGGACCGCGGCTTCGACCGCGAGCTCGACGCGTTCGAGCGCTGGTTCTGCTACCTGCCGTTCGAGCACAGCGAGGACGCCGCGATGCAGGAGCGCTCGCTCGCGCTGTTCCGCGCGCTCGCCGAGGAGACGGGCAAGCCCGGCCCCTACGAGTGGGCGGTCAAGCACGCCGAGGTGATCCGCCGCTTCGGCCGCTACCCGCACCGCAACGCGATCCTCGGCCGCGCCTCGACGCCGGAGGAGGTCGCGTTCCTCGCCGAGCCGGGCTCGTCGTTCTGAGGCGGCCGGGGTCGCGCGACCGCACGCGAGCGTGAACGCCGTCGTCACCGGCCTCCTGCTGCTCGCCGCCCTCGCGGTGCTCGCCGTGCTGGCGCGCCGGGTGCCGGTGCCGCTGCCGCTGCTGCTGATCGCCGGCGGCATCGGCCTCGCGTTCGTGCCGGGATTCGGCGCGGTGTCGATCGACCCCGACATGTTCTTCGTGCTGTTCATCCCGCCGCTGCTGTACGCCGACGGCTGGTTCACGCCGCGCCGCGAGTTCGTCGCCGTGCTCCGCCCGGTGCTGCTGCTCGCGTTCGGGCTGGTGCTGATGACGGTCGTCGCGGTGGGCCTGCTGCTGCACGCGATGGTCCCCACGCTGCCGCTCGCCGCCGCCTTCGCGCTGGGCGCGATCGTCTCGCCGACGGACGCCGTCGCCACCTCGGCGATGGTCGGCCGCGTCGGCATGCCCGCGCGCGCCGTGCACGTGCTGAACGGCGAGAGCCTGATCAACGACGCGTCGGGCCTCGTCGCGTTCAAGTTCGCGGTGGCAGCGCTCGCCACCGGCGCCTTCTCGCTGGGTCGGGCGGCGATCGAGCTCGTGCTGCTCGCCGGCGGCGGCACGCTGATCGGCGTCGCGGTCGCCTGGTGCGTGGGCCGGCTCCGCTCGGGGCTGCGCGAGCGCGCCGCGGACGATCCGGTCGTGCAGGCGGTGCTGTCGGTGCTGACACCGTTCGCCGCGTACCTCGCCGCGGACGGCGCGGGCACGTCGGGCATCCTCGCCGTCGTGGCGGCGGGGCTCTACAGCGGCTGGACCGAGTTCCGCGCGCTCGACGCGGCGAGCCGGCGCCACACCTGGGAGGTGTGGGCGATGCTGCTGTTCGCCTTCAACGGCATCGTGTTCCTGCTGCTCGGACTGTCGCTCGCGCACACCGCGATGGCGTTCGAGCCCTACCAGTGGCGCGCGTACTCGGTGGTCGCGCTCGCCCTGTGGGCCGCGCTGACCGTGCTGCGGCTCGCGTGGGTGTACCCCGCGAAGTGGCTGCCGCAGGTGGCCGCGAGCCGCGTGCGCGAGCGCGAAGGGCCGGGCGACGCGCGGGAGACGTTCGTCATCGGCTGGGCGGGGCTGCGCGGCTCGGTGACGATGGCCGCCGCGCTGTCCATCCCGTTCACCCTCGCGGACGGCTCGCCGCTGCCCGGCCGCGACCTCCTCATCTTCCTCGCCGCGGCCACGATCGTGCTCACGCTGCTGCTCAACGGGCTCACGCTGCCGCTGCTCGTCCGCGCGCTGGGGCTCGCGTCGGACCGCGGGGCGCAGCGCGACCTGCGCGCCGCCGAGATCGCGCTCGCGCAGGCCGCCAGCCTGGCGCTCGAGCGCGAGCTCGTCCGGCTGCCCGAGAGCGAGGCCGTGCACGCCCGCCGGCTGCTCGCCGACTACCGGCGCAGGCTCGAGCGGCAGACGGCCAACGCCGGCCGGCGCGAGGCGCTGCGCGACGCGCGCGCGGCCGAGCACCGTCTCGCGCTGCTCGCCATCGCCGCGGAGCGCCGCGAGCTCTACGCGCTGCGCGACGCGGGTACGATCAACGACGTGACGCTGCGCGAGATCGAGTCGCGGATCGACCACGAGGAGATGCTGGTGACCGGCGAATGGCGGACGACCACGTAGCCGCGCGCGGCGCGAAGGGCCGGGCGCTCGGCCTGCTCGGCGGGACCTTCGATCCGGTGCACTACGGCCACCTGCGGGCCGCGGACGCGGTGCGCCGCGCGCTGCACCTCGCCGAGGTGCGCCTGTTTCCCGCCGGCGACCCCCCGCACCGCGCGGCGCCGGTGGCGACGGCCGCCCACCGGCTGGCGATGCTCGCGCTCGCCCTGCCGGAGTTCCCGGGGCTCGTCGTCGATGCCCGCGAGATCGCGCGCGCGGGCAAGAGCTACACCGTGCTCACGCTCGAGGAGCTGCGCGCCGAGGCACCGTCGCGGCCGCTGGCGCTGATCCTCGGGGTCGACGCGTTCGCCGGCCTGCCGACGTGGCACCGCTGGCAGGCGATCCTCGACCTCGCGCACCTCGTCGTGGTGACGCGGCCCGACGCGGCGCTCGCCGACGCGCTCGCAGGACCGCTCGCCGAGGTGTGGGTGGCACGGCACGTCGACGACGCGGCGCGGCTTGAATCGCAGCCGGCCGGCGCCATCTACGCGCTGACGATCGCGCCGCAGCCGATCTCCGCCACCTTCATCCGGCGCGCGCTCGCCGCCGGTACGGACGGCCTGGACGCCGTCCGCGGCATGGTTCCCCCCGCCGTTTTGGCCTATATTGACCGCAACCAGCTCTATCGCTCACGACCGGATGCGACTTAAGCTCCAGAAGACCGCCGTCTCCGCGCTCGAGGACATCAAGGCCCGCGACATCGCCGTCCTCGACGTCCGCAAGCTCACCAGCCTCTACGACACGCTCGTCATCGCCAGCGCCGACAGCAACCGGCAGGTGAAGGCGCTCGCCCGCCACGTCCGCGACAAGCTGAAGGAGGCGGGCGCCGACATCCTCGGCGTCGAGGGGGAGGACGGCGGCGAGTGGGTGCTGGTCGATGCGGGGGACATCGTCGTCCACATCATGCAGCCGGCGGTCCGCGCCTACTACAACCTCGAGGAGCTCTGGACGCCCCCCGCGGTCAAGCGCACGACCAAGGCGGCCGCCGCCTGACGCGCGCGGCGGCGCGCCGGCGCCGATGAGGCTGCGGATCGTCGCCCTCGGCCAGCGGATGCCGGCGTGGGTGGACGCCGGCGTGGCCGACTACGCGCGGCGCCTGCCCCGCGACTGGAACTTCTCCGTCGTCGAGCTCAGGCCCGCGCCGCGCGGCCGGGGCCGCACTGTCGACCAGCTGCTCGCCGCCGAAGCCGAGGCGATCGCCGCCGCCACGCGCGGCGCCACGCTGGTCGCGCTCGACGAGCGCGGGCTCCCGTGGACCACGCGGCAGCTCGCGCAGCGGCTCGCGCGCTGGCGCGACGACGCCGCGGACGTCGCCTTCGCGATCGGCAGCGCCGACGGGCTCGCGGCGTCGGTCAAGGCGTCCGCCGCCGCGCAGGTCGCCGTCTCCGCGATGACGCTCCCGCACGGGCTGGTGCGCGTGCTGCTCGCCGAGCAGCTCTACCGGGGCTACAGCCTCGCCGCCGGACACCCGTATCATCGCGAATAGACGAACGAAGGGCTCCGCGCCGGCCGCCTGCGCCCGGCGCGGCCGCCGCGTTCCCGACCACGACGACCACGGAGGCGTCCCCCGGTGATCTACCTCGCGTCGAAGAGCCCGCGCCGCCGCGAGCTGCTGCGCCAGCTCGGCGTGCCGTTCGAGGAGCTGCACCTGCGCGAGTCGCCCGGCCGGGCGCGCGACGTCCTCGAGGAGGCGGAGGACGGCGAGCCGCCGCAGCACTACGTCGAGCGCATCGCGCGCACGAAGGCGAGCGTCGGCTGGAAGCGGATGGAGCAGCGCCGGATGACGCCGCGCCCAGTGCTGGGCGCCGACACCGAGGTGGTGCTCGACGGCGAGGTGTTCGGCAAGCCGCGCGACGCCGCCCATGCCGCGCAGATGCTCGCGCGGCTGTCCGGCCGCACGCACGAGGTGCTGACCGGCGTGGCGATCCGCGCCGGCGAGCGCGTCGAGTTCGCGTTGAGCACCTCGCGCGTCAGCTTCCGCCCGCTCACGACCGACGAGATCGCACGCTACGTCGCCACCGGCGAGGCGGCGGACAAGGCCGGCGCCTACGCGATCCAGGGCCGCGCCGCGGCATTCGTGGCGCGCCTCGAGGGAAGCTACTCCGGCGTGATGGGCCTCGCGCTCTTCGAGACCGCCGGCCTCCTCGCGCGAACGGGGTGGTGCGTGCCATGAGCGGCGCCGGCGGCCGCGGGGAGCGGCCCGGTTCCGCCGCCGCCGCGAACGGTGCGCAGCAGCCGCCCCCACCCGCAACCAGGGTCAGACTCGAATTGCGCTGCGGCACCGCGAACGTCGAATCCGGCCCCCGTTGCGGAAAACCGAGTCTGACCCTCGTTTCGATGCATCCGGCGTCCGCCCCCGATGGCCCATGAGATCCTGATCAACGTGACGCCGCAGGAGACGCGCGTCGCCATGCTCGAGCAGGGCGTCGTCGGCGAACTGCACGTCGAGCGGGCGAGCGCGCGCGGACTGGTCGGCAACATCTACCTCGGCCGGGTCGCGCGCGTGCTGCCCGGCATGCAGAGCGCGTTCGTCGAGATCGGGCTCGAGCGCGCCGCGTTCCTGCACATCGCCGACATCTGGGAGCACCGCCAGAGCGGCGCCGCCGCGGAGCGCCCGATCGAGCGCATCCTGCACGAGGGCATGGCGGTGCTGGTGCAGGTCATCAAGGACCCGATCGGCACCAAGGGCGCCCGGCTGTCCACGCAGGTCAGCCTCGCCGGCCGCCTGCTCGTCTACCTGCCGCAGGACTCGCACATCGGCATCTCGCAGCGCATCGAGGACGAGGTCGAGCGCGAGCACCTGCGCGACAAGCTGATGACGCTGCTGCCGCAGGGCACGTCCGGCGGCTTCATCATCCGGACGATGGCCGAGACCGCCTCCGACCGCGAGATGGCGGCCGACATCGAGTACCTCACCAAGCTGTGGCGCGACCTGACGGCGCGTTCGCGCGAGGTGCCGGCGCCGGCGCTGCTCTACCAGGACCTGTCGCTCGCGCAGCGCGTGCTGCGCGACATGACCGTCGAGGAGACCGAGCGCGTGCTCGTCGACTCGCGCGAGACCTACGCGCGGATGCTCGAGTTCGCCACGCAGTACACGCCGGCGCTCGTCGACCGGCTGCAGCACTACCAGGGCGACCGGCCGCTGTTCGACATGGGCAGCGTCGAGGAGGAGATCGAGAAGGCGCTGGCGCGGCGCGTCGAGCTCAAGAGCGGCGGCTACCTGATCATCGACCAGACCGAGGCGCTCACCACGATCGACGTGAACACCGGCGGCTTCGTCGGCGGCCGCAGCTTCGACGACACGATCTTCAAGACCAACCTCGAAGCCGCGCAGGTGATCGCGCGGCAGCTTCGCCTGCGCAACCTCGGCGGCATCATCATCATCGACTTCATCGACATGGAGAACGCCGACCACCGCGCCGCCGTGCTCGCCGAGCTCGACCGCGCGCTGGAGCGCGACCGCACGCGGCTCACCGTGAACGGCTTCACGCAGCTCGGCCTGGTCGAGATGACGCGCAAGCGCACGCGCGAGTCGCTCGCGCACATCCTCTGCCAGCCCTGCCCCGTGTGCGACGGCCGCGGCCAGCTCAAGACGGCGCAGACCGTCTGCTACGAGATCCTGCGCGAGATCCTGCGCGAGTCCAAGCAGTTCAACGCGCGCGAGTTCCGCATCCTCGCCTCGCAGGCGGTGATCGACATGTTCCTCGACGAGGAGAGCCAGAGTCTCGCGCAGCTCGGCGACTTCATCGGCAAGCCGATCTCGCTGCAGGTCGAGAGCGTCTACACGCAGGAGCAGTACGACATCGTGCTGATCTAGCAGCTTGATGCGAAACGCGTCATCGGTTTCGCGGTGAGAACGTTGAGTGGGGAAGCCAACGGAACGGGGCTGAACGTATGCGCGGGCAATTGGATCCCCAGTCGTCGATGTTCGTGTACTTCTCCCCGGAGTCGCGGGTGCCGGCCGAGCATCCGTTGCGGCGGGTCAAGGCGTTGGCCGACGCGGTGCTGGGCTCGATGAACGCCGAGTTCGACCGGCTGTATGCGAGCACCGGACGCCCGTCGATCCCGCCGGAGCGGCTGCTCAAGGCGAGCCTTCTGATTGCGCTGTACTCGGTGCGCTCGGATCGGATGTTCTGCGAGATGCTCGACTACAACATCCTGTTCCGCTGGTTCCTCGACATGAGCCTGGACGAGCGCGGGCTGGACCAATCGGCGTTCTCGCGGCTGCGCAGCCGCCTGGCCGGGGAGGAGACGGCCCAGCGCTTCTTCGACGCGGTGGTGCGGGAGGCGCGGCAGCTGAACCTGCTCTCCGACGAGCACTTCACCGTGGACGGCACGCTGATCGAGGCCTGGGCGTCGGTGGCCAAGAGCGTGCAACCCAAGGACGGTCCGCCGCCTCCAGGAGGCGGGCGGGACGCGCAGGGGATGGTCGACTTTCGCGGCCAGCGGCGCAGCAACGACACCCACGAATCGAAGACCGACCCGGATGCGCGTCTGGCGCGCAAGGGTCCGGGCAAGGAGACGCGGCTGTACTACGGTGGCCACGCGCTCATGGAGAACCGCCACGGCCTGTGTGTCGACATCCTCGTCGCCGACGCCCTGACCAAGGAGACGACGGCGGCCCGCCAGATGCTGGAACGACAGTGCCGCAAGCGGCTGCGCCCGGCCAGCGTTGGCGCCGACAAGGGCTACCACCACCGCGACTTCGTCGAGCACCTGCGCGAGAAGGGCATCGCGCCGCACATCGCCCAGATCACCGGGCGCCGCATGCCAGGGCTGCTCGACGGCCGTACCACCCGCCACGAGAGCTACCAGATCAGTCAGCGCAAGCGCAAGCGGGTCGAGGAGATCTTCGGCTGGATGAAGATGTATGGCGGGCTGCGGCGGACGTTGGCACGCGGCATCGAGCGCGTGCAGATGCATGCCTACCTCGTCGCATCGGCCTACAACCTGCTGCGCATTAGCCGGCTGCGGCCGGCGACGGGCTAAATGCGTCCAGAGAACGCCCAGATGACGCAACTGACGGAACGAATCGCACCCGACGGCCGAATTTCCGGCCCACGCTGACGACATGAAGCTTCCGCAAGTCATCATGATCGCCATTTCGCGCTGTTTCCCATCAGGCTGCTAGGCCGGCCGCGCTCGCGGGTCGCGGTCCTAGACGTCGACCCGGTAGCGCGCGACGAGCGCCGGGTCGGGATCGAAGCCCAGCCCCGGTGCGTCGCCGAGGTCAAGGCGGCCGGCACGCAGCGGCGCGGCCAGCATCGCGTCGCGCGCCGGGTTGTGGCTGACCGGCCACTCGAGCAGCCCGTCGGGCGCGTTGCTCGCCGCAAGCAGATGCGCCGCGGCGAGCACGCCGGGCGCGCCGGCGAAGATGTGCGGGCAGAAGCGCCGACCCGCGGCGACGATGCGTGCCGCGAGCGGCACGCATCCGGAGAAGCCCCCCCACTTGGTGGGGTCCGGCTGCAGCACGCCGAGCACTCGCTCGTCGAGCGCGGCGTCGAAGGCGGCCGCGGTGACCATGTTCTCGCCACCGGCGAGCTTCATGGGGGCGGCCGCGGCGAGGCGGCGCCACAGGACGGGCGGCGCATCGACCGGCAGCGGCTCCTCGAGCCAGGCGAGCCCGGCCTCGGCCAGCGCGGCCACGCCGTCCACGGCGCAGGACGGCTGCCACGACGCGTTGAGGTCGAGCATCAGCTCGAAGTCGGTGCCGTGCCGCTCGCGGACCGGCCGGACGACGGCGAGGTGCTCGTCCACGCCGCCGGTCGAGCGCAGCTTGACCGCGCGCACGCCGTCGGCGAGGCACGCGCCGACGCGCTCGAGGGCGGGCTCGCCGCGGCCGATGCTCGCGTAGACGGCGACGTCGCCGTGCGCCCCGCCGAGCCAGCGCCACAGCGGCTGTCCCGCCCGGCGGGCGGCGATGTCCCACGCCGCGATGTCGATGCCCGCGACGACCGCGGCGATCGGCCCGGGCTCCCCGGCCTGCAGGCGCAGCGTGTCGCTCGCGGTGGTCAGCGCCTTCCACAGGTCGGCGGGCGAGCCGTACGCCTGCCCGACCGCGAGCGGGCGGAACACGTCGCGCAGCAGGCGCGCGCGGTGATGCATGCCGAAGCGCGGGAACTGGCACCAGATCTCGCCCCAGCCGACGACGCCGTCGTCGTCGGTGGCGCGCACCAGCAGCGCGACGGCGTCGGCGACCACGCCCATCGGCGTGCGCACCGCCGCCGGCAGCGGCATCGCGAGCGCCACCGCGTCGAGGTCGCGCAGGCGCAGCGGGGCCGCCGGCGACGGGACGTCGCGCCCGCGCGCGGCGACGGCGGCGGAGGGGGGGCTGCGGGTCATGGCGGAAGGCGCACCGCGCCGCGCGCCGGAGCGCCCGCGGACCGCCGTGCGCGATTGTGCTTGGCGCCGCCCATCAGCCACAATCATCAATTCCTGATCGACTCATCAGCCCACCGTATGGCGCGAAGGACCTCCGCTCCCCGCACCAGCGCACGGCCGCGCCGGAGCGCCGACGCGCCGCCGACGCCGGCGTCGGCGTACCGCCTCGACCGCCTGCGCGTGCGGCACGTCCGGCTGCTCGACCTGATCGCCAGCGGCGGGTCGCTCGGCAACGCCGCGCGGGCGCTGAAGGTCAGCCAGCCGGCGGCGACGCTGCTGCTGCGCGAACTGGAGGAGGTCGTCGGCGCCGCGCTGGTGGCGCGAAGCGCACGGGGCTGCCGGCTCACCGCCGCCGGGCAGCGCGCGCTCGACCGGCTGCGCGTGGCGCTCGCGTCCGTCGACCGGGCGATCGAGGCGGCGCGCAGCGCCGGCGACGTCCCGCTGCTGCGGCTCGGCTGCGTGCAGCTCGCCGGCGTCGCGCACCTTCCGGAGGCGCTCGCCCGGCTCGAGCGTCGCGGGACGCTCGGACGCATCCACGTCGAGGAGGGCCGCGCGAGCGACCTGCTCGCGCGGCTGGGCGCGGGCGAGCTGGACTGCGTCGTGGGCTGGGTGGACGAGTCCACGACGCACGCGCTGCCGGTCGAGACGCTGTCGATCCACCCGCTCGCGTACGGGCGCATGCAGGTCGTCGCGGCGCCGCGCCATCCGCTGGCGGCACGGCGGCAGGTGAGCGTGGCGGAGCTCGTCGACGCGCGCTGGATCGTCGCGCGCCGCGGATCGCGCACGCACGACGCGTTCGTGCGGCTGTTCCTGGACCGGGGCCTGCCCGCCCCCGTGGCGGCCGTCGAGTGCTCCGCGCTGCACACCGCGCTGCATCTGGTCGCCCGCACCCGGTTGCTCGCGATGGCGCCCGACGTCGTCGTCGCGGGCTATGCGCGGCAGGGACTGCTGGTGCCGCTCGCGGGACCCGAGCTGCAGCGCGACGCGAGCCCGGTCTGCGTGATCACGCGCCGCGACAGCGAAGCGTTGCCGGTCGTGCGCGACCTGGTCGACGCGCTGCTTGCCGCCGGCGGGCGCCGTGCTCCCGCGCCGGTCCGCCGCGCCCGCACGCCCCCGGCGTGACGGACGTTGCCGCACAATGGCGACCGATGGAACCCGCTCCCCGGCAATCGATCCGCTTCTGCCGCAGCGCCGACGGCGTGCAGATCGCGTATGCCGTCTCGGGCAGCGGCCCGGTGCTGGTGCGGCCCGCGCACTGGATGAGCCACCTGCAGCACGACTGGGAGAGCCCGGTGTGGCACGACTTCCTCGCCGAGCTCTCGCGGCACTTCACGCTGCTGCGCTACGATCCGCGCGGCTGCGGGCTGTCCGACCGCGACGTCGAGCACTACTCGATCGAGGCGTGGGTGCGCGACCTCGAGGCGGTCGTCGACAGCGCCGGCATCGACCGCTTCTCGATCCTCGGCGTGTCGCAGGGCGGCCCCATCGGCATCGCCTACGCCGTGGCGCACCCCGGGCGCGTCGCGCGCATGGCGATCTACGGCGCATACGCGCGCGGCCGCCGGCACCGCCACGGCACGCGCGAAGCCGAGGAGGTCGACGCGCTCATCCAGCTGATCCGCGTCGGCTGGGGGCGCGACACCCCGGTGTACCGCCAGCTCTTCGCGATGCTGTTCATGCCCTCCGCGACGCCCGAGCGCCTGCGCGAGTTCGCCGAGCTCCAGCGGCTGTCGACGTCGGGCGAGAACGCGGCGCGCATCGTCGAGGCCCTCGCCACGATCGACGTGCAGCCGCTGTGCCCGCGCGTGCGCTGCCCCACGCTCGTGATGCACAGCCGCGGCGACACCAACGTCGCGTTCGAGGAAGGCCGCCGGCTCGCCGCCCTGATTCCCGGCGCCCGGCTGCTGCCGCTGGAAACGGACAACCACATCCTGGTGAGCGGCGAACCCGCGTGGGTGCAGTTCATGGACGCCTTGCGCGAGTTCGCCGGCGCCGCCGACGCGCTCCCGCCCCCGGGGGGATCCGCCGCGGACGCGCTCCGCGAGCTCTCCGAGCGCGAGCGCGAGGTCCTGGGGCTCGTCGCGCAGGGGCTCGCCAACGCCGAGATCGCGCAGCGCCTGTCGCGCAGCGAGAAGACGATCCGCAACCACGTGACCAACATCTTCGACAAGCTCGGCGTGTCGAGCCGTCCCCAGGCGATCGTGCTCGCGCGCGAGGCGGGCCTCGGGCGGCGCGCACCGGACGGACGTTAGGCCCTCCGGCGGCGCGTGTCGTGGCCGGCGAAGAGCGCGTCGATCGTCTCGTCCACCCACGCCTGCAGCGCGGCCGGCGACGCCGCGCGCGCCTGCGCGCGCCGATCGGCGGGCGCACCGCACTGTGCCGCGGCGAGCCCCTCGACGAACAGCGCGCGGAACAGCGCGTCCGGGGCGGGGGCGGCGGTCGGCGGCGACGGGCGACGTGCGGTGGCGTGGCTGGTCATGGGGTGCTTGGGTGCTGCGCGCGGCGCCGGAAGACCGCAGCGCATGGACGCCATTGGACCGCAAGCTGCCACCGGGCGTCATGAGGCAGCGGTCTCGTCCGGACGTCGCCGCGGCCCCTCGGCGGGCCGCGTCCCGGGACGCGCGTCCCGGCGGCCAGCCCGAAGACAGGTAGGATGCGGCGGAGATCGCGGGTCCCCGGCACGGGCCGCGGGACGCGACACGGTGGGGGCGGCGCGTGGCCGAGCGGTCGTGGTGGGCGCGCCTGCGGGGCCGGCTGCGGGCGTGGAGGGGCGGGCCGGCGCCCGGGCGCTGGCACGAAGGCCGCGCCTTCGCGTGGCGGGGGCTGGTCGGCTGGCGCCCCTGGGTCTTCCCGCGCCGCCGCTACCGCGTCTACGTCCCCCGTGGCTGGTCGCGCGACGTTCGCGCGCCGCTCGTCGTGCTGCTCCACGGTTGCCGGCAGACGGCCGCGGACCTCGCCGCCGGGACGCGCATCGTCCGGGCGGCTGACGACGCCGGCGCGCTGCTGCTGATGCCCGACCAGAAGGACGCCGCGAACCCGTGGCGCTGCTGGAACTGGTTCGACGGCTGCACCGCCGCCGGCAGGGGCGAGGCCGCGATCGTCGCGGCGATCATCCGCCGGACGGTGCGGCGATGCGACGCGGACCCGGACCGGGTGGTGGCGGCAGGGCTCTCCTCGGGCGCCGCGCTCGCCGCAGTGCTCGGCGTGCGCTACCCGTCGCTCGTGCGCGGCGTGTTCGCGCACTCCGGGCTCGCCTGCGGAGCGGCGGCGTCGCCGCTCACCGCGATCACGGTCATGCGCCGCGGCCCGGACGTCGACGTCGCGGCGATCGCGCGGGCGGCGCGCGCGGCCGCCGCGGGCGACGTCGAGGTGCCGCTGGTCGTCGTGCACGGAACGGCCGACGACGTCGTCGCGCGCCTCAACGCGGACGCGCTCGCCCGGCAGTATCTCGCGCTCAACGGCGTCGACGTCCCGCCGGGTGCCGCGACCACGCTGCCGCCGCCGGACGCGGCCGTACGCGACGAGGCCGCACCGCTGCGCACGGTGCGCACGCGTGCCTGGCGGCGCGGGGGCAGGACGCTCGTGCGGATCGTCGAGGTCGACGACCTCGCGCACGCGTGGAGCGGCGGCGATCCTGCGCTGCCGTTCCACGACGGCGCGCCGCCGGACGCGACCGCGCTGCTGGTCGACTGGGCGGTCGCGGGCGCGCGGTAACATGGCCGTCCGGCACGAGGAGGCGTCGATGGCGATCACCGGCATGAACCACTTCACGGTCCTGACCGACGACGTGCCGGGTACCGTGGCGTTCTACCGCTCCGCGATCGGACTGGTCCCCGGCCCGCGGCCCGACCTCGGCTTTCCCGGCGCGTGGCTCTACGCGGACGACGCGGCGGTCCTGCACGTCGTCGGCGACCGCCCGCGGGAGCAGCTGCGGCCCGGCGTCATCGACCACATGGCGTTCTCGGCGAAGGGCCTCGGCGACACGCTGGAGCGGCTCGACCGTCTCGGCGTGCACTACGCGCACCGCCGGCAGGCCGGCGCCGGCACCTGGCAGGTGTTCTTCTTCGATCCCAACGGCGCGCGCGTCGAGCTCGACTTCGATCCCGCCGAGCCCGACCCGCGCGCCGGGCGGACGTGACGGCCGCCCCCCTCTGCGAGGCCGACCACCTCGTCGTCGCGGCGACGACGCTGGCGCAGGGCATCGACTGGATCGGCGAGCTCACCGGGGCGATCGCGCGGCCGGGCGGCCGCCACGTGGCGATGGGCACGCACAACGCGCTGCTGCGCCTCGGCCCGCGCCTGTACCTCGAGATCATCGCGATCGACCCGGACGGCGCGCCGCCCGGCCGGGCGCGCTGGTTCGACCTCGACGACGGCGACCTGCGCGCCGACCTGCTCGACCGCCCGCGGCTGATCCACTGGGTCGCGCGCACGCGCGATCTCGAGCGCGCCGTGGCGCAGGCGGGCTACGACCCCGGGCCGATCCTCCCGTTCGAGCGCGGAGCCTATCGCTGGCACATCACCGTGCCCACCGACGGCACGCGTCCGGGCCGCGGCGTGCTGCCGACGCTGCTCCGCTGGGACGTGCCCGAGCATCCGGCGGACGCCCTGCCCGACTGCAAGCTCGCGCTGGAACAGCTCGCCGCGACCCATCCCGACCCGACGCCGATCCGGCGGTCCCTCGCGCGGCTCGGGCTCGACGGCACGCTGCACGTCAGCTACGACCGCGTCGCGCGCCTGGCGGCGATGCTGCGCACGCCGCGCGGGCGCGTGACGCTCTGAAGAGGCCGGCGCGGCCGGGCTATGCGAGCGCGCCGCGCGCCGCGACCGGCCAGACCGCCGCGACGCGGTCGCCGCGCAGGCCCACGATCCAGTCGTAGAGATTGGCCGTCGGATCGCAGTGCCCGGGGATAAGCCACACGCGCTCGCCGAGCGCCAGCGGCCGTGCGGCCGCATCCGTCGCGAGGACGCCGTGCTCGTCCGAGGCGCGCTCGTACGCCACGCCGTCGCGGCCGTGCACCAACGGCAGTCCCGAGTCGAAGGCGAGCGCCTTCAGGCCCGCATCGCACACCGCCCGGCCCGGCACCGGGGTGCTCGTCACCGACGCCAGCACGAAGAGCGCCTGCGCGAACGCGACGTCGCCGGGTCCGAGCGCATTGCGGCCGTAGTCGGCGTCCATGAACACGTACGAGCCGGGCTGCAGCTCGTTCCAGACGCCGGACGCGCGCTCCAGCGGCCAGGTGCCCGTGCCCGCGCCGGTGACGACGGTCGTGTCGAGTCCTGCGACGGTCACCGCGGCCTTCGCCGCGAGCACGCGCTCGCGTGCCGAAGCGATCGCCTGCGCGCGCGCCTGTGGCGTGCGCAGGTGCTGCGCCGCGCCGTGGTAGCAGTGCAACCCCGCGTAGCGCAGGCCGGGGAGCGACGCGACCCGCCGCGCGAGCGCGCCCGCGTCGCCCGGCGCCACGCCGCAGCGCCCCGCGCCGACGTCGACCTCGACGTAGGCGTCCAGCACGCTGCCGGCGTCCGCGGCGGCTGCGCTCGCCGCGCGCGCGCCCGCATCGCTGTCGACGAGCAGGCCGACGCGGGAGCGGCGCGCCGCGTCGGCGAGCCGGCGGAGCTTCGCCGGCGCGACGACCTCGTTGGTCAGCAGTACGTCGGGCACGCCGGCGTCGACGAACGCGATCGCCTCGTCGGTCTTCTGGCAGCACACGCCCACGGCGCCGCGCGCGAGCTGCAGCCGCGCGATGTCCGGGCACTTGTGCGACTTGGCGTGCGGCCGCAGGCGCAGTCCCGACGCCGCCACCGCGGCCGCCATCGCGTCGAGGTTGTGCTCCAGCGCGTCGAGATCGACGACCAGCGCCGGCGTCTCGATCGCGTCGACGGGATCGCCCTCGCGGGCGGGAATGCGCTGCGCCATGCGGTCGCCTCCGGGACGGGCGGGCCGTGCGGCCCCGCCGCGATTGTGCGCGAAATCGGACGACGCGCACCGGCGCGCCTTGCGGGACGCGTCGCACCGACGACGGGTTCCCGCGTGCGCGAGGACGCGGACGGAGCCGGCGTCGCCACCGGGCACGGCCCCGCGCGCGTACGACGACGCCGAACGGCCCGCGCCGGCGGGCGCGTCAGTTCGCCGCCGGCGGGCGCGCCTGTGCCGCGGCGAGCTGGCCGTAGACGACGCGCGCGATGGCGAGGAGCTGCGCGCGGTCGACGCGGCCGGACAGCGCGTACGAGCAGCCGGCCTCGATCCAGTAGAACACGCCGACGCCGTTCTCGATCGCGTAGCGGAACGCCGTCTCGTCGACGCCGGGATCGTTTCTGCGCCACTGCAGCGTCAGCCGCTGCTTCTCCGCGTTCTCGTACATGAGGAGCGCGGTCGGCTTCTCGTGGCCGGCCACCAGGCGTCCGCCGACCAGCGCGAACCCGACCGACGAGAGGTCGGGTGCGTGCACCTGGACCCCGAGACGGCGCGTGAGCCAGGTGACCAGCCCCTTCTCCTCGTTCGCGCCCACCTCGACCGGCCGCCGCTGGTCGGCGGCGTACAGCGCGTGGGTGAACGCGGCCGACCGCGCGAACGTGGTCGGCGTGCCGGTGCGCTCGAGCAGCGCGTCGCGGGCGAACCACCCGGTCGCGAGCCCGAGGACGAGCGTCGCCGCGAGCGCGAGGAACGGGCGCCACGCGCGCCACGGACCGGCCGCGGCGGGAGGCACCGCCGCGGCGAGCAGCCGCGACGGGATCGGCTCGCCCAGCCACGCGTCGAAGCCCTCGCGCAGGGCCGCGGACTGCGCGCGGACGGCCGCCACGCGCTCGGCGAGGGCGGCGTCCGCAGCGATCGCCGCCTCGAGCGCTGCCGCGCGCTCGGGCGCGAGCTGCCCGTCGGCATAGGCCGTCAGCTCCTCGTCGGTGATCGGACGCGTCATCGCGGGGGTGCCCTCACGGCCGGCGCACCATCCTGAGCGGCGCCGGCGCATCGGTTTCCATCCGCCGCAGCTTCTCGCGCGCGCGCGACAACCGCGACATCACCGTGCCGATCGGCACGTCGAGCACGATGGCGATCTCCTCGTACTTCATCTCCTCCACCGCGGCGAGCAGCAGGACCTCGCGCTGCTCGGCCGGCAGCCGGCCCACGCGCTCCAGCAGCTCGGCGAGCTCCACGCGCACCAGCTGGGCCGGCCGCACCGGAATCTGCCACACCTCGCCCGCGTCGCCCTCGGCGTCGATCGACACGTTGAGCGCTTCGCGGCGCGCGAGCGCGCGCTGGTTGACGAACACGTTGTGCATGACCGTGAAGAGCCACGCGCGGAGGTCGGTGCCGGCCTGCCACAGGCGCCGCTTCTCCCATGCGCGCGCCAGCGTGTCCTGCACGAGGTCGTCGGCGCGCGTGGACTCGCCGGTCAGCACGCGCGCGTAGCGGCGCAGCCGCGGGATCGCCGCGACGAGCTCGGGGTGGGGCAGCGCATCGCCCATCCGCCAATGCTACGGCCTTCTCGCGCCACGGACACGCGTCTTCCCGGCGGACGCCGCGCTCCCGGACGGCGCGCCACGGGACGGCGGCCGCCGCGGAGGCGTCGCCCGCCGTCAGGGCCGCGCGATGCGCCAGGCGTTGTTGACCCCGTCGCCGGTGCGGTCCCCCGGCTTCGCGTCCTTGATCCACGTGTACAGCGGCTTGCCCTTGTACGCCCACTGCCGCGTGCCGTCGTCGCGCGTGACGACGGTCCAGTCGCCCATCGGCATCGCGACGGCTTCCGCCCGCAGCGGCGGCCAGTTCTGGGCGCACGGCCCGTTGCACACGCTCTTGCCGGACCCGGCGGCGTCCTTGTCGAACGTGTAGAGCGTCATGCCGGAAGTCGTGGTGAGCACGCCGTCGGACGTGCGCACCGACGCCGGCGTGGCGCAGCCGGCGAGCACGAGCGCAGCGAGGGCGCCCGCGAGAATGCCGCGGTGAAGGTGCATCGTGTCTCTCCCTGGTGGCGGAGGCGCGTGGCGGCCTCCCCGGCGCCAACAGGCCGCGCCGGCGGCCTATTCCCGTCAGGGTTCCCACCAGTGCCGGACGAGGTGGAAGTACACGGGGGCGGCGAAGATCACGCTGTCCAGCCGGTCCAGCATGCCGCCGCGGCCCTCCAGCGTCGTGCCCCACTCCCGGACGCCGCGATCGCGCTTGATCGCGGCCATCACCAGGCTGCCGAGGAACCCCATCGTGCAGACCACGAGCGCGACGGCGCCCGCCTGCAGCACCGTGAACGGCGTCAGCCACGCGAGCAGCGCGCCGACCAGCGACGCGCTCGCCAGGCCGCCGGCCACGCCCTCGACCGTCTTCGACGGCGCCAGCGCGGGGGCGATCCTGCGCCGCCCGACCAGCTTGCCCCAGACGTACTGGAGCACGTCCGACGTCTGCACGACGAGCACGAGCCAGCCGATCAGCAGCAGGCTGCCGCCCTCGAAGCCCGGGATGCGCAGCGTCACCAGCGCCGGCACGTACGACACGCAGTAGACGCAGATCATCAGCGCCGCCTGGAGCTTCGCAGCGCGCTCGAAGAAGCGCGTCGTGTCCGACGAGAGCGCGGCGAAGATCGGCAGCGTCAGGAAGGCGTACACCGGGATGGCGATCGAGTACAGGCCGTAGCGCTCGGCGCCGACGAGCGCGAACTGCAGCGGGAGGAACACGAAGAACGCGAGCGCGAGCGCCCAGTGGTCGCCGCGTCGCGTGTAGGTCAGCGACACGAACTCGCGCAGGCACAGGAAGGAGACGAAGGCGAAGAGCACGACCACGCCCCCCTTGCCGAACGCGAACGCGACGCCGAGCAGGATCACCATCCACCACCACGCCCCGATGCGCGCGTTCAGCGTGTCGATCGTGCCGTGCGGCTCGCCGCGCGCGACGCGGCGCTTCAGCGCGGCGCCGGCCGCGCTCGCGACGACCAGCACGCCGAAGACGCCGGCGAAGAGCTTCAGCATCTCGGGGCTCATGGGACGGCCCTCCGCGCTCTGCATCTGGGGGCCGGTTCGCGGCCTTCGTCGCGCGCGTCGCGAAGCGCAACGCCGTGACGCCGGCCGCCGCCCGCCGGACTTCCTGGCGCACGCCTCACGACGGCGGGGGCGCGAGCGCGAGCAGCGCGCCGGCGAGCCTGTCGAGAAACGCGTCCTTCGCCTCGCCGGGCGCGATGCGCACCGGCTCGCCGAACGACAGCGTGCACAGCAGCGGGATCGGCAGAAACTCCCCCTTGGGCATCACGCGGTTGAGGTTCTCGATCCACACCGGCACGCACTCGACGTCCGGGTGGGCGGCGACGACGCGCCAGATGCCGCTGCGGAAGGGCAGCAACGGCGCGTCGGTCGTGTTGCGCGTCCCCTCGGGAAAGAGGATCAGCGAATCGCCGGCGTCGAGCGCCGCGCCCATCTGCGCGACCGGGTCGGCGCCGCCGTCGGTCTTCGTGCGCTCGATCACGACGCCGCGCAGCACCTCGTGCGCGAGCCAGCGCCGCAGCGGCGTCGCGTTCCAGTAGTCGGCGCCGGCGACCGGTCGCGTGCGCACCCGCAGCTCCTCGGGCAGCGACGCCCAGATCAGCACGAAGTCGCCGTGGCTGGTGTGATTGCCGTAGTAGATCCGCTGCACGGCCGCGGGCGCCGTGCCCTTCCACAGCGCGCGCGCGCCGGTGAGCAGCCGCGCGAAGGCGCAGATGCCGTCCGCGGCGAGCTTCTCCTTGCTGAAGCGGACGGAGTCCACGGCCCGGGGCCCGGCGCGCCGCGTGCAGGCGGCTCACGCCGCCCGGCCGCCCCGGCGGCGACGCCACGGCGACGCAAGCCCGCCGCACGGCGGTTGCGCGCGACCGCGCGGGGAGCGGTGCAGACGTCGCGGCGCCGGTGGCATGGACAAGTCAGCCGGGCGCCTGCCTAGTGCCCGGCGTCGGAGGTACGTCGGCAAAGGCGAGCGCGAAACGGCGCGCTGCCGCGTCGCGGCCCTCGCCGATCGTCGCGATGTCCGCTTCGGGCCGCTTCGCGCAGCGCCTCCGTTGTCGTCGCCTGTGCGCCGCCGGCTTGGTCACGATCGATGCATGCCTCCACGAACCTCCGCCTCGGGACACCCTAGCGGACGAGGAACAGCGTCGCGAGGCCGAGGAAGATGAAGAACCCGCCCGAGTCGGTCACCGCGGTGATCAGCACCGACGAGCCGAGCGCCGGATCGCGGCCCAGGCGCATCATGGTCATCGGGATCAGCACGCCCATCGCCGCCGCGAGCAGCAGGTTGAGCGTCATCGCGGCCACCATCACGAGCCCGAGCGGCACGTCCTTGTAGAGCAGCATCGCGACCAGCCCCATCACTCCGCCCCACACCAGCCCGTTCAGCAGCGCGACCTGCGCCTCCTTGCGGATCAGCGCGTTCGCGTGCTCGCGCGCGACCTGCCCCAGCGCGGCGGCGCGCACGATCATCGTGATCGTCTGGTTGCCCGAGTTGCCCCCGATCCCGGCGACGATGGGCATCAGCGCCGCGAGCGCGACCAGCTTCTCGATCGAGTTCTCGAACACGCCGATGACCCGCGAGGCGACGAACGCGGTGACCAGGTTGACCGCCAGCCACGCCCACCGGTTGCGGAACGAGTTCCACACCGACGCGAAGACGTCCTCCTCCTCGCGCAGGCCGGCCGCGGCCAGCAGGTCCTCGTGGCCGCGCTCGCGCACGAAGTCGAGCACCTCGTCCACGGTCACGCGACCCACCAGCCGGTCGTTGGTGTCGACCACCGGTGCGGACACGAGGTCGTAGCGCTCGAACGCGCTCGCCGCCGACTCGGCCTTCTCGTGCTGCAGCAGCTTGACCGTCGGCGGCTGCATCAGCTCGCCGACGGTCCGCTCGGGGTCGTTGACGATCAACGCGTTGACGGGCAGCACGCCGAGCAGCCGCTCCTCGCGGTCGACGACGAACAGCTGGTCGGTCTGCGAGGGCAGCTCGTCGAAGCGGCGCAGGTAGCGCAGCACGACCTCCAGCGTGACGTCCGGCCGGATCTGCACGTCCTCGAAGTCCATCAGCGCGCCGACCATGTCCTCCTCGAAGGACATCGCCTGCCGCAGCTGCTCCCGCTCGTCGACGGGCAGCTTCTGGAAGACGTCGTCGATGACCTCCTGCGGGAGGTCGTCGGCGATCGCCGCGAGCTCGTCGGCCTCCAGCGTCTCCGCCGCGGCGACGAGCTCGTCGGTGTCCATCGACTCGATGAGCGACTCGCGCACCGCGTCGGACACCTCGACCAGGATCTCGCCGTCGCGCTCGGCCTTGACGAGGTCCCACAGGTAGAGCCGCTCGTCGAGCGGCAGCGCCTCGAGGATGTAGGCGATGTCGGCCGGGTGCAGCCGCTCGAGGCGGCGCTGCAGCAGCGTCCGGTTCTGCCGGGTGACGAGCGACTCGACCAGCCCCGCGCGCTCGGCGTCCGGCGCGTGGGCGGCCTGCTCGTGGACCAGCCCCTCTACGAGGCGGTTCTTGCGAAGGAGGCTCGCGACCTCGGCCAGCGCGTCCTCGACGCGCCCGGGCGCTTCCGGCCGGTCGTCCGGCTTGGTGTCGAGCGTGTCGGGCATGGCGCGGACGGGTTCAAGGGCGGACGGCGAAGCGCGAAGGGATCGGGCGGAATTCTACGCGCCGTCCCCGCGACGGTGCACCCGATGGCGGCACCCGGTCCCTTCCGCTGCCGTCCGCGCCGGGCGCGGCATCGCTCGCCCCCGCGGGGGAAGCGCCGGCTCACGGCAGCTCCGCCGCCGGCATCCGCGCGAGGATGATCGCGATCTTGCGGTTGAGGCCGGGCGCGCCCTGGTTGCGCTCGTAGAAGCGGGGGTTCGGCGCCATCGCGGCCAGGCGCGCCGCCTGCTCCGCCGACAGCTGCGCGGCCGACGTCCCGAAGTAGCGTCTCGCGGCGGCCTCGGCGCCGAACACGCCGTTGCCGAGCTCGATGACGTTGAGGTAGATCTCCAGGATGCGCCGCTTGTCGAGCAGCGTCTCCAGCATCAGCGTGATCACGGCCTCCTGGCCCTTCCGCAGCCAGCTCCGCTGCGGGCCCAGGAACAGGTTCTTGGCGAGCTGCTGCGAGATCGTCGAGCCGCCCGCGACGATGCGCCCGCGGCGCTCGTTCTTCTCGATCGCGCGCTGGATCCCCTCCCAGTCGAACCCCTCGTGGTCGACGAACTTCGCGTCCTCCGCGGCGACCATCGCGCGCTTGAGGTGCGTCGAGATCCGCGCGTAGGGCACCCACTGGTGGCGGAGCTGCGCCTTCGGGGACTTCGCGCGCAGCTCGTCCATCCGGTGGCGCATGAACGACGTCTCGCCGACCGGGTTCCAGCGCCAGTACAGGATGTGCGCCGCGTACCAGCCCTGCACGACCACCGCCAGCGCGAAGAGCGCGAGCGCGACGCGCGCCGCCCAGCGGCCGAGCGTGCGCCCGCGCGAGGCCATCGCGTGAACAGGCCCTAGCGTGGCCGCAGCAGCGCGAACACGGGCGCGGTGTGCGGCCGCACGCCGCGCCACAGGTGGAAGCTCTCGGCCGCCTGCTCGATCAGCATGCCCAGGCCGTCGGCAGTGCGCTCCGCCCCCTGCGCGAGCGCCCAGTGGACGAACTGCGTCGGCTGGTCCGAATAGACCAGGTCGTAGGCGAACGAGCCCGGCGCGAACACCGACCCGGGCCAGTCGTGGACCTCCGAGGCCAGCCCCACGCTCGTCGAGTTGATCACGAGGTCGTAGTGGCGGCGCGGCAGCGCCGACAGCGCGATCGCCTCGATCGGGCCGAGCGGCGCGAACGCGGCCGCGAGCGCGACGGCCTTCGCGTGCGTGCGGTTGGCGATCGCCAGCGAGTGCGGAAGCCCGTCGAGCAGCGGGCCCAGGATGCCCCGTGCCGCGCCGCCGGCCCCGAGGACGAGGATGCGGCGGTCGCGCAGCTCGAGCCCGAGGTTCTCGGTGAGGTCGCGCACCAGCCCGGCTCCGTCGGTGTTGTCCCCGTACCAGCGGCCGTCCGGCTCGACCATCAGCGTGTTCACCGCGCCGGCGAGCTGCGCGCGGCTCGAGTGCACGGCCGCGAGCGCGAAGGCCTCGAGCTTGAACGGAACGGTGACGTTGAGGCCGCGGCCGCCCGCGCCGCGGAATGCCTCGACGGTCGGCACGAACGCGTCGAGCGGCGCCAGCAGGTGCTCGTAGCTCATGTCCTGCCCGGTCGCCTGCGCGAACGCGGCGTGGATGCGCGGCGACTTCGAGTGCGCGACGGGGTTGCCGACGACGGCGTAGCGATCGGGCATGGACTGGGGACTGGGGACTGGGGACTGGGGACTGGAGACTGGAGACTGGAGACTGGGGACTGGGGACTGGAGACTGGGGAATGGGGATCCGGGGGTGGCGGGGACTCGGCGCCGGGACCGCACCTGCAGGGCGCGAAGTCAGGCTGCAGCGCTCCCCATTCCCCCATCCCGCTCCTACTGCGACGTCAGCGCGTCCCCCTTCGCGAACGTCCACGTGCGCGTGATGTGCAGGATGTCCGTGTCGCGCTTGATGTCCGGCGGAAATGCGGCGTAGGGCGCCGCCATCTCCACGATCTTCGTCGCGGCGGCGTCGAGGATGCGGTGGCCCGAGGAGCGGTTGATCTCGACGTTCTCGAGGCTCCCGTCGGCGCGGATCGACACCGTGAGCAGCAGGCTGCCGTAGAGCTTCTTCTGGCGCGCGGCCTCGGGGTAGTTGAGGTTGCCGATGCGCTCGACCTTGAGCCGCCAGTCCTCGACGTAGCGCGCGAAGCGGTACTCCTCGGCGCGCGCGCCCACGAAGCGGCGCTTCGGCCGCTTCTGGTAGGCGTCCATGTCCTTCGCGATCTGCGCCTCGAGGCGCATCGCCTCGAGCGTCCGCTGCATCATCTCCTTGGCCGTCGGCAGCTCGGGCGGCGGCGGCTCCGGCTGCGGCTCGGCCTCGGGGCGCGGCGGCGCGATCGGCGCGAGCGGATTCGCCTGCATCCGGGTGAGGATCTCGCGGGCGTCGCGCTCGAGCTGCTCGAGCTTCCTCGTCGCCGCGGTGATCTCGTTCTGCGGGCTGTCCTTCTGCAGTACCGGCAGCGGCGAGCGCGCGCGGCGGTTCTGGTCGGTGTTGCCGCCGCCGTCGAGGTTCGCCTGCGCGAGCACGTCGGCCTTGACGGGCTTCTCCTTGGTCTTCGCATTGACCAGCGCGACCTCGAGCGGCGGGCCGCGCCCGAGGTCCCGGATGACGATCGGCGCGAAGTGGATCGACAGGACGGCGACGTGGAGCGCGATCGAGATGCCCAGCGTCCACGCGAGCCGGCGGTCGTTGCGCGGGGCCTTCAGCGCCTCCGGCGGGATGCGTGCAGGCGGCAGTGCGCCGGCGGGCGCGATCTTCGCGGTGCGCGCCTTCGCGCCGGCCGGCGACGGCGGCCTGGGTGCGCGCGCCGCCGGCGCAGGCTTCGGCGCCCTGGCCGCCGGCGCGGCCGCGGGCGCGCCATCTTCCACGGGCGCGACCTTGCGCGTGCGCCGGACGGGGACGACCTTGCCGTCGCCTTCCGCCGGCGGTGCGGAGGGGGTCGCGGGGGCAGGTCGTCGAGGCAAGGCGTTGCGGCTCCTTGGGCCCGGCCTATTGTAGCGCGCGTCATGTCGTCGTCATGAGCCGGCCCCGGCGGCGTGCGCGCCGGGCGACCGGAGGCGGCGGGGATGCGACGTGCGGTTGCGCGCGGGCGTCGCCCGGCGCGGTCATGCCTCCGGCGACGTGGCCGGGCCGGCGACGCGGCACTCGATCGTCGCGGCGAGCAGGTCGATGGCGCCGATCGCGACGCGGACGAGGGTGCCGGGTGCGCTGTCGGGCAGGTCCGCGAGGCGCATCACGAGCGGCAGCCGGTCGAAGCGCACGAGGTTGTCGCGGATCACGGTCGCCGTCGTCGCCGTCACGCGCTCCTGCAGCAGCCAGCGCAGGCACCAGTAGTGCTCCATCCGGTCCTGGAACTCGGCGTACTGGCCGTAGGTCGCCTCGAAGTCGGCGAGCGCGGCGAACAGCTCGGCGTCGTTCTCCGGATGCGGCGGACGCTCGCCGGCGACCACGGCGAGCAGCTGCCGCTGGTTCACGAGGTCGCTGTAGCGCCGCAGCGGCGAGCTCGCCCACAGGTAGTGCGTGAGCCCCAGCCCCTGGTGCTCGCCGGGGCGCGTGCTCATCTTCACCTTGCCCGCGCCCTGCGTCCGATACAGGCCGGTGGCCCCGCGCTCGGCCAGCAGCCGCCCCCAGGTGTTGTTGACGTAGATCATCAGCTCGGAGACGAGCCGGTCGATCGGCGACCCGCGCGGCCGCGGCACGATCGCGACGCGTCCCGGCTCACCCAGGCCCGAGTCCGCGTCCCAGTCGACGTAGAAGCTGTAGTCGACGCGCTCGACGTCGGTCTTGCCGCGCTGCGCATTCAGGTGCCGCGCAAGCTTCCACAGCGCGCGCAGCTCCGCCGACCACGGCGGATCGGCGGGCGAGGGAAGGTCGTTGGCGAACGCGCCGCCGACCTCGTCGAGGCGCAGGTTGACCGCGATGGGCACGGCCGCGACGGTGGTCTCGTGGCGCAGCGGCACGCCGTCGTGCGTGGTGACCACGCGCAGCGACAGCGCCGGGCGCAGCGTGCCCTCCTTCAGCGTGAACGCATCGACCACCGCCTCGGGCAGCATCGTGATCTTGCGGCCGGGCATGTAGACGGTGGACAGGCGCTCGCGCGCGATCGCATCGAGGCGGCTGCCCTTGGCCAGCGACAGCGCGGGGGCGGCGATGTGAATGCCGATCTCCACCGTGCCGTCGGGCAGCTCGCGCACCGAGAACGCGTCGTCGATCTCGGTGGTCGTGTGGTCGTCGATCGAGAACGCGCGGACCGGCGCCTCGGGCAGCGCCGGCAGCGCCGGCAGCGCCGGCAGCTCGCCCCAGTCGGGGAAGTCGAGGCCGCGCGGGAACGCCTCGGCCACGAAGCGGCCGAAGTGGTAGTCGTGGGTGGAGTGGATCGCGCCGCAGGCGGCGAGCAGCGCCAGCGGCGCCATGCGCTCGCGCTCGCACGCCGCTGCGAGCGCCTTCCACTCGATCGCGTTGCGGTCGGGCCGGTAGAGCAGCATCGGCAGCTTCGCGCGCAACGCATCGGGCAGGCGGCGCTCGCCCAGCCCGGCGGCCCATGCCTCGATCTGCGCGGCCTCGCGCGCCTTCCGCTCGACGCTCGCGAGCGCCGCCTTCAGTGCATCCGGCGGCGCCTTGCGGTAGCGTCCCTTGCCGCGCTTGTAGAAGTACATCGGCGCGCCGTGCAGCAGGAACGCGACGGCGATCTGCTCGACGGGTTTCGCAGCCGCGCCGTAGTAGTCGCGGGCCAGCTCGTCGAAACCGAACTCGCCCTCGCCCGAGGCCTCCCACAGGAAGTCGGGGTCGAGCTCCGCGGCGAGCCGCTGGCCCTGTGCGAGCGCCTCGAGCGGCGAGGGCTCGGCGAAGCGCAGCAGCACGCTGCCGGCCTTCACCTTGAGGCGCTTGCCGGACGCGGCCTCGACCTGCAGCGAGGCGTCGTGGTCGGCCAGGACGGCGCCGGTCTTGAGCTGGCCGTCGTCCTCGAACAGGACGTGCATGGGGAGGAGGCGCGGCGCGCTTCGCCGGAGGGAGGCGGGATTATAGTCGGGGCTCGACCCCGCCCGAGGTGGATCCACCTCCGTCCGGAGCATGCCCGCCGTGCGCGCCCCTGCCCTCGCCTTCGTCCTCGCGTCGCTCGCGCTGCCGCTCGCCGCACAGGCGCTGATCGTCCGCGTCGGCTCGCCGTACGGAGAGCCGCTCGACGTCGTGCCCACCGTCGCGTCGCTGGCGGGTCAGGGCGGGTGGCTCGACTGCGGCACGCCGCCGGCATCGCAGCGCGCAGGCACGGTCTTCACGATCACGGTGCGGCGCTTCAGCGACCCGGCGCCGCCCTCCGGGTGCGGCAGCGTGGACGTCGACCTCGGGGTGCTGCCCCGCGGCCGCTATCGCCTGCTGGCGATCGAGCACGACGCCGCGAGCGGCCGCGAGAACGAGCGCCGCGTGCTCGACTTCGACGTCGGCTCCGTGCCGGGACCGGGCCGCTGCGCGTTGCTTCCCGAGCTCGTGCCGCAGCTGTGGGTGCGGCACGCGACGCTTGGCGCGGCCGCGTTCGTCGCCAGGCTCGCGAGCGATCCGGCGTACGCGGCGCGCCTCGGCCATCCGTCGGCGCGCGCGTCGCTCGGCGGCGACGTCGTCTGGCTGACCTACCCCCCGCTCGACGATCCCACGCTGCGCCACTACCGGCTCACACAGACGGGCGAGTTCGCGCACATCGGCCGCAACGGCTACGTCTACGGCGTGCCTCCGGGCGACAGCCGCGGCACGTTCGTCGAGTTCCGGCACGCGGGCCTCGACCACTACTTCTACACCGCCGACGAAGACGAGATCGCGGCGATCGACGCCGGCCGCGTCGGGCCGTGGCAGCGCACCGGCGAGACGTTCGTCGCGTACACGCGGCTGGGGTACGTCTACGACCGCCCGGAGCGGGTCGGCTACCGCTTCACCGGCGCGCCCGACATCGGGCCGAGCACGCACCTGTTCACGGTGGATCGCGAGGAGTGCTTCGCGCTCGCGCAGGATCCGCGGTGGCTCTTCGAGGGACTGCCGCTGGCCGCCTCGCCGCTGGCGCTGGACGGCACCTGCCCGGTCCCCGGCGAGGTGGCGCTGCAGCGCCTCTGGAAGCCCTTCGGCGTCTCCAACCACCGCTTCACCACCCGGGCCGCGGTGGTCGAGGCGATGGTCGCTCGCGGCTGGGTGGCCGAGGGAGCGGCGATGTGCGTGCTGCAGGAGCCGCGGTAGCCGGCGTCAAACGAGGGTCAGACTCGAATTTCGTCGAACGAGGGTCAGACTGGCGTTTGCCATCGGCCCGCGCGCACGCGGGAAACGAGGGGAAACGAGGGTCAGCCTCGCGTTTCACGCCGGGCGGCGTGGACCCATGCATCCAAGAGAAACGCGAGTCTGACCCTCGTTTTCCGGAGGCCGGGAAGCGGAACTGGAGTCTGACCCTAGTTTTCGCCGCGCGCGCGCGCGAGCGCCGCGAACACCACCGCGAGATCGGCGATCGGCGGCTGCCCGGGCGCGGAGGCGCCCTCGCCGACGGCGAACGAGAGCGACGAGCCGAACACGCCGCCGACCATCCGCGTGGCGACGCCGAGCGGCCCCATCGCCATGCTGATCAGCGGGATGCGCGCCTTGGCGTCGGCGGTCGCGGTGGCCGCGAGCAGCGTCAGCACGTCCGCGCGGTCGCGCGGCATCGTCGCCACCTTCGCCACGTCGGCGCCGAGGCGATCCGCCTCGAGGAAGCGCTCGACCAGCGCGTCGTGGCCGGGGGTGTAGCCGAAGTTGTGGTACGAGAGGATGACGCGCGTCCCCTGCTCGCGCGTGCGCTCGCGCACGCGCCGCACCAGCGCCGGCGGGTTGGACAGCTCGAAGTCGACGAAGTCCGCGAAGCCCGCCGCGCCGACCGCGTCGTAGAGGCGCACCACGCCCTCCGCATCGAGCGGGATCGCCTGCCCGCCCTCGTGCTGCGCGCGGCAGGTGAAGATGATCGGCGTCTCGCCTGCGGCGGCCCGCAGCGCGCGGCCGGACGCGACGACCGCCTGCGCGTCGGCGATCGGCTCGAAGAAGTCGACGCGCCACTCGATCACGTCCGGGCGCTTGGCGATCACGGCTGCGCTCTCCTCGGCGAGGCGGGCGGCCGTGCGGGCCACCAGCGGCGAGCAGATCAGGGGGGTCGCACCGCCCATGCGGCGGCCGCGGACGTCGATGACTTTCTCCTGCTTCATGGTCGTGGCCTCGTCGCCTCCCTCCCGCTCAGCCCGAATACCCGAACAGGCGCGGCAGGAACAGCACGAAATCGGGAACGTAGGTGATGATCATCAGGGCGACGAACATCACGCCGAGGAACGGCAGCACCTCGCGCGTGATCTCGATCAGCGGCACGTCGGCGACCTTGGTCATCATGAACAGCAGCAGCCCGTACGGCGGCGTGACCAGTCCGAACATGATGTTCGTCACGGCCATGACGCCGAAGTGGACGGGGTCGATGCCCAGCGCGGTGGCGGTGGGCAGCAGCACCGGGAGCACGATCAGGATGATCGTCGTGCCCTCGAGGAAGCAGCCCAGCACCAGCAGGATCACGTTGACCATCAGCAGGAACCCGACCGGCGAGAGGTCGGTGGCGGTCAGCACCGCGCTCACCGTCCTCGGGATGTTCTCGACGGTGATCACGTAGTTGAACGCCATCGCGCCGGCGATCAGCATGCCGATCGACACGGTCGTGCGCGCGCTGGTGAAGAGCGACCGGTAGATGCTGCGCGCGGTCAGGCTGCGGTACAGCCCCCCGGCGATCAGCAGCGCGTAGGCGGCGGCCACGGCCGCCGCCTCCGTGGGCGTGGTGATGCCGCTGTAGAGGCAGCCGAACAGGATGATCGGCATCAGCAGCGCCGGAAACGCCTGCCACGTGATGCGCGGCATCTCGCGCAGCGGGACGCGCTCCTCCAGCGGGAACTTGCGGCGCTTGGCGACCGCCACGATCAGCGCCATCTGGACGGCGCCGATCAGCAGCCCCGGCACCACGCCGGCGAGGAACAGGTAGCCGACCGACGCGTCGGAGACCAGCGAGTAGACGACCAGCGGGATCGACGGCGGCAGGATCGGCCCGATCGTGGCCGACACCGCCGTCAGCGCCGCCGCGAAGCCGCGCGTGTACTTCCCCTCGCGCGTCATCAGCGACTGCATCAGCTTGCCGGCGCCTGCGGCATCGGCGAGCGCGGAGCCCGACATGCTCGCGAACACGATGCTCTGCGCGACGTTGACCAGCGCCAGCCCGCCGCGGAAGCGGCCGACAAGCGCGTTGCAGAAGCGCACCAGCCGGTCCATGATGCTGCCCGCATTCATGAACTCGGCGGCGAGGATGAACAGCGGGATCGCGAGCAGGAGGAAGCTGCCCATCATGCCGTTCAGGATCTGCTCGGCGGCGGTCCCGATGTCCATCCCCGCGAGCGCCAGGTAGAGCACGGAGCCGCCGACCATCGCGAGCCCGATGGGGAGCCCGAGAAGGCTGAGCGCGACGATCGCCAGCAGCGCGATCGCGAACGGGCTGGCCAGGCTCACTTCGCGCCCTCCGGTTCGTTCGCGTCGGGCGCGGGCGTGGCGCGCAGCGCCTGCCAGAACAGCCACAGGTAGCGCAGCACGACGGCGACGACGAAGATCACGTAGACCGAGTAGAGCCAGTCGAGGCGGATCTTGAGGTACGACGAGCGCTCGACCTTCATGAACGACACGTAGCTGTACGTCGCCGGCAGCGACAGGCCGTAGAGCGCCACCGCCGCGGCGGCGACGATCAGGGCCATCGCGCGGCGCACGCGCGGCCCGCCCACGGAGAGGAAGATGTCGAAGCGGATCTCGTCCTTCTCCTTGAGCGCGAAGGCCGTGCCCCACAGCACCATCCACAGCCAGCACGCGAGCGACAGCTCGGTCGACCAGCCGGTCGGCAGGTTGAGGAAGTAGCGGAAGACGATCTGGACGACGAAGGCGACGAACATGATGCCGAGCAGCGCGGCGATCAGGTTCTCCGAGCGGCGCTGGACCCAGCCGGCCACGCCGCGGACGACGTTCTCCATGTTTCCCCCTGGCCGCGCGGGCGAGCCCCAGCCCCGCCCCGCCCCGAAGCGGCCACGATACCGCAAGCCGCCGTGGCGGTGGCGGGACGGCCGCCCCGCCCCGCCGCCGCCGCCGCCGGATGCCGGCCCGCTACTTCACCGCGGCGATCCTGTCGAGGATGCCGGGCGCCCAGGCCTTCGCCTCGTCGGAGGCCAGGTACACCTTCTGCGCGTAGGCGCGGAAGGCGGCGATGTCGGGCGTGTACAGGTCGAGCCCCTGCTTCTTGAAGCCGTCGGCGAGTTCCGCCTCGCGCTTGAGGTGCTCCTGCACGCTCCACGCCAGCGCCTTGTCGACCGCGGCCTGGAACCGCTTCTGCCTGTCCGGCCCCATCGCGTTCCAGGTCTTCTGGTTCATGCACAGCACGTCGAACGCGATGAGGTGCGAGGTCAGGACGATCTGCGACATCACCTCGTAGAACTTCACCGCCTGGACGTTGGGCAACGGATTGTCCTGGCCGTCGACCGCGCCGGTCTGCAGCGCGGTGTAGGTCTCGGCGAAGGCGAGCGGGGTGGGATTGGCGCCGAGCGATCGGCCCAGGAGTTGCCAGGCGTCGCCCGGCGGCATGCGCAGCTTGATGCCGGCCATGTCGGCGGGCGTGCTGATCCTCTTCTTGGGCTTGAGGCCGACCTGCCGCGTGCCGAAGAAGGTCGGGCCCAGGACCTTGATCTTGAGCTGGTCCTCGGCCTGCCGGATCATCTGCGCGCCGACGTCGCTCTTGAAGAACGAGAGCACGTGGTTCGCGTCGCGGAACACGTACGCCGCGGTCAGCACCGACCACGCCGGAACCTGCTTGGAGATGTCCTGCGGGGCGATGTTGCCGATCTCGAGGTTGTCGCGCTGCAGCGCCACGAGCTCGGTGCCCTGCTTGAACAGCGACCCCATGAAGTACTGCTCGATCCTGAAGTCCGCCTCGACGTCCTTCGCGATCATGCGGTACATGTCCGCGCGGATGTCCTTGTCCGAGAAGACCGCGGTCATGCGCAGCAGCGGCCTCTCCTGCGCCCAGGCCGGCAGGCTCGCCGAAGCGGCCAGCGCGGCACCCGCCTTCAGCACGCTACGACGGTCGAATCTGCTCTCCATCTCGTTTCCTCCTTCGGTGATGAAAACCGACTGCCCGCGGCCGCGCCTTCACGCGACCAGCCACCTGAGAATCATGTCGGCGACCGTGGCGCGGCGCCGCGCGACATCCCCCTTCGCGCCCATCGGGCGCCTGAAGATCGCCCCGAACGTGTACTGGTTCGCGACGTTGAAGATGCCCAGCGCCGCGATCGCCATGTGCACGTCCACCGGGTCGACGTCGGGCCGGATCGACCCCTCGGCCTGCCCGCGCGCGATCACGCGGGCGAGCCGGTCGACGATCGGCCGGTTGACCGCCGACAGCGACGGCGCGCGCTTCATGTGCCGTCCCTTGGCCTGGTTCTCGGCCACGACGAGGCGGACGAAGTACTCGTGCCCGACGTAGTAGTCGAACGTGAACTCGACCACGCGGCGGATCGCGTCCAGCGGCGCGAGGTGCTCGAGTTCGAGGCGGCTCTCCGCCTCGCGGATCTCGGCGTACACGCGCTCCAGCACGGCGAGGTAGAGCGTCTCCTTGCCGACGAAGTAGTAGTTGATCAGCGCGCGCGTCGTGTTGGTCTGCGCGGCGATCGCGTCCATGCTTGCGCCGTCGTAGCCGCGCGCGGCGAACTCCGCGGTCGCCGCCGCGAGGATGCGCGCGCGGTTCGCCTGCGGCGCCTTCGGCTTGCGCATCGCGGCCGATCCGGCCGGCACGCCCTGCAACCCCATCCGCCGCTCCTCCTCCGAATTGGCGACTGCGCAAGGAAAATTTAGCAGGTTCGCAAGTTTTGCGCGCGCCCGCGGCGGCGATTCCGTGCGCCTGTCGCCCACTCCGCCAGAGGCGGCCGTTGACCGGCCCGCGGGAGCGCTGTCTCATCGGCATGCGGCGCCGCCGCCCGGGACGCGCCTGCGGCTGCGGCTGCGGCTGCGGATGCGGACCGCGGGCCGCCGGCAAGCCGCTGCGACGCCCCGGCCCGCGGCCGGCGCCCGGCTGCGCGACCCGCGGCCCGCCCCTACGCCGCCCCTCGCGAGGACTGCATGGACTTCGACCTCACCGACGAACAGCGCATGCTCGTCGACACCGTCCGCCGCTTCGTCGAGGCGGAGCTGCTGCCGCTCGAGGACGAGATCGAGGCCACCGGCGCGCTCGATCCCGCGAAGGCGAAGGCGATCTTCGAGAAATCGCGCGCGCTCGGGCTGTACGCGACGAACATCCCGGTGGAGTACGGCGGCGGCGGCCTGTCGGCCGTCGACACGATGCTGGTCGAGGAGCAGTTCGGGCACGCGAAGGACATCCTGGTCCGGCGGGCCTTCGGCAACGTCTACGAGTCGCTTCTCGAAGGCACCGGCGAGCAGAAGGCGCGCTGGCTGCTGCCGTGCGTGCGCGGCGAGCGCACGTGCTCGATCGCGATCACCGAGCCCGGCGCCGGCTCCGACGCCGCGTCGATCACGACGCGCGCGGTGCCCGACGGCGACGGCTGGAAGCTGTTCGGGCAGAAGCACTTCATCAGCGACGGCCTGTACTCCGACTTCTTCATCGTCTCGGCGGTCACCGATCCCGCCGCCCGGCCGAACCACGTGTCGCTGTTCCTGGTCGACAAGGACCAGCCCGGCCTCGCCGTGGGCCGCAACCAGCCGATGATGGGACTGACCGGCACCAGCCACGTCGAGCTCTTCTTCGACGGCCTGCGGCTGACGCGCGAGCACCTCCTCGGCACCGAGGGCCGCGGGCTGGCGCTCGCCTACTCGACGCTCGGCCGCGTGCGGCTCGCGCAGGTGGGCGCGCGCGCGGTGGGCAAGGCGAGCCGGCTGTGCGCGCTGATGACCGGCTACGCGAACGAGCGGCGCCAGTTCGGCCAGCCGATCGGGCAGTTCCAGATGGTGCAGGCGATGATCGCCGACAGCGTCACGGAGATCAACGCGGCGCGCTTCCTCGTGCTCAAGGCGGCATGGGAGCTCGACCGGGACCGCGACGCGCGCGACTGGATCTCGATGGTCAAGGTGGAGGCCGCCGAGACGCTCGGCCGCGTCGCCGACCGCGCGGTGCAGGTGTTCGGAGGGATGGGCTACTGCGCCGAGGCGCCGGTCGAGCGGCTGTACCGCGACGCGCGCATCTACCGCATCTTCGACGGCACATCGGAGATCCACCGCGGGATCGTCGCGCGCAGCGCCCTCAGGCGCGGCGCGGTCCTGTGGGACGTCGGCGCCTGGTGATGCCCGGCGCCGGGGCGCGGCTCAGTACGTGGCGCGCCCGCCGGTGATGTCGAAGGTGAAGCCGGTGGTGAACGAGCACTCGGGGCCGGCCATCCACGCGACGATCGCGGCGATCTCGTGCACCTGCACCGGGCGCTTCATCGGGATGCGGCTCCGCGCGAGCGCGATGTGCTCGGGCGTCATCTCGCGGAACAGCGCCGTCTCGGTGAGCGCCGGGGCGAGCGCGTTGACCAGCACGCCGGTGTCGACCAGCTCGCGCGCCACCGATTTCGTGAAGCCGATGACCCCGGCCTTCGCCGCAGCGTACGCGGCGATGCGCTCGTTGCCTTCCTTGCCGGCGATCGACGCGACGTTGACGATGCGCCCGTAGCGCCGCGCGATCATGTGCGGCACGACCGCCCGCGTGCAGTAGAAGACAGCGGTGAGGTCGATCGCCAGCACGCGGTCCCACGCGTCGGCCGGATAGTCCCAGACCGGCGCGACGGGTCCGTTGATGCCGGCGTTGTTCACCAGGACGTGCACGTCGGCGAACGCCTCCTCGGTGCGCCGGAACGCCTGCACGACCGCGTCGTGGTCGGCGACGTCGACGGTCTGCAGCAGCGCGCCCGCGATGCCCTCCGCGGCGGCATCGAACCCGTCGAAGGAGCGGTCCCACAGCGCGACGCGGCAGCCCTCCTCGACGAGGCGCTGCGCGATCCCGAGCCCGATGCCGCGCGCGCCGCCGGTGACGATCGCGGCCTGCCCGGCGAGCCCCCGGGTCACCCCGCGCCCCAGGTGTCGCGGATCGCGACCGGGCGAGCGTGCGAGAGCGACTCGACCGCGGCCTCGGCGATCGCCTGCGCGCGCATGCCGTCCTCCAGGTCCGGCCGGACCGGCCGGCCCTCGCGCACTGCGGCGACCAGTTCGTCGATCTCGGCGACGTACGTCGGCGCGAAGCGCTCGTACCAGCCGTCGTGGAGGCCGTCGGCCACCACGCGGTCCCCCTTCCACAGCGTGACCCCCAGCGCCCGCTGGCGCTCGGAGCGCAGCATGCCCTGCGAGCCGTTGACCTCGAACATCTCGTCGCAGCCGTAGCCGGTGCGGCGGCTGAACGCGAAGGTCGCCAGCGCGCCGGACGCGAAGCGCAGGACGAGCGCGGCGGTGTCGACGTCGCCGTGGTCGGCGTGCCGCGGGTCGATCAGGCAGCCGCCGCTCGCGTACACCTCGACCGGCTCCGAGGCCGCGAGCCAGCACGCGAGGTCGTAGTGGTGGGTGCCCTTCTCGCGCAGCATGCCGCCCGCGCGCGCCGCCGCGGCGGGCTCCGAGTCCTGCGGGCTGCGCGACACGAAGTGCAGCATCTCCACGGTCCCGATCTCGCCCGCCCGGACGCGGTCGTGCACCCGCCGGTGGTGCGCGTCGAAGCGGCGGTTGAAGCCGACGGCGGCGATCGTCCCTGCGCCTCGCACGGCGTCGAGGCAGCGGCGCGCGCCCTCGAGGCTGCCGGCGATCGGCTTCTCGCACAGCAACGCCTTGCCGGCCGCCACGCACGCCAGCACGTGCCCCTCGTGGGCGTCGGTCGACGAGCCGATCACGACGACGTCGACGGACGGGTCGTCGAGCATCGCCGCGAGCTGCGTCGAGCTCCGCGCGCCGTGCCCGGCGGCCAGCGCCGCCGCCCGCGCCTCGTCGACGTCGACGACCCAGCGCAGGTCCGCGTCGCGCCGCGCGGCCAGGTTGCGCGCGTGGATGCGCCCGATCACGCCCGCGCCCACCACGCCGAAGCCCACGGACCTCACAGCGCCACCTGCGCGCGCTCGGCGATCGTGCGCACGACCTCGTCGGGATCGCGCTGCCACCAGTTGCGCTGCGAGAAGATCTCGACCTCGACGTGCCCGCGGTACCCGGCCTCCTCCACCTGCCGGCGCAGCCCCGCGAGGTCGATCACGCCGTCGCCCGGCATCCCGCGGTCGAGCCGCAGGTCCTGCGTGTCCGCGAGCCAGTCGCTCACGTGGAACGAGCAGATGCGCGCCCCCGCGCGCGCGATCTCGCGCCCGATCTCGGGATCCCACCAGACGGCGTAGGTGTCGACGGCGATGCCGACCGCGTCCTCGGCGCCGAGCCGGTCGCACCAGTCGTTGGCGAGCTTCACCGTGGACAGCACCGAGCGCGTGGCGCAGATCATCGGGTGCAGCGGCTCCAGCGCGAGCCTGACCCCGACCGCCCGCGCGTGCGGCACGAGCTCGGCGAGGCCGTCGAGCACGCGCGCGCGCGCCGCCGCGATGTCGCGGTCGCGCGCATCGACGCCGCCGGCCACGAAGACGACGCAAGGCGCGCGCAGCTGCGCGGCCTCGTCGAGCGCGCGGCGCACGTCGTCGCGCGCGGCGGCCGCCTCGGAGGGGTCCGGCGAGGCGATGAGCCCGGCGAAGCAGTAGCCCGTCAGCGCGATGCCGTGGTCGGCGACGAGCCTCGCCGTGGCGGCGACGCCGTGCGCGCGCGTCTTTTCGCGCCACAGGCTGGTCGCCGGCACGCGGTGCCGCGCGAGCAGCTCGACGAACGCCGGCGTCGCCAGCGACGGCGGCAGCGTGACCTGGTGGATGGAGAGGCGTTGCGGATCGAGCATCGTCGCGTCCCCGGATCAGGCAGGGCGCAGCGCACGCTCGACGCGCTCCCGCAGCTCGGGCGTGACGAGCGGCCGCACGCCGAACCAGCGCTCGAAGCACCCGGGGCCCTGGTGCAGCAGCATCGCGAGCCCGTCCGACACGCGCAGGCCGCGCGCGCGCGCGCGGCGCAGCAGGCCCGTCTCCAGCGGCACGTAGACGACGTCGGCCACCACGGCGTCGTCGCGCACGCGCGCGAGATCGACGTCGAGATCCGGCTGCCCCGCCATCCCGTACGAAGCCCCGTTGACCACCAGGCCCGCGCCGTCGAGCGCGGCGCCGAGCGCCGTGTCGGACGTCGGGACCACGCGGTGTCCGAAGCGCTCGCGCAGCGCCTCGGCCTTGTCCGCCGTGCGGTTGTGGACGTGGATGCGCGCCACGCCGCGCTCGAGCAGGCCGTGCAGGACGGCGCGCGCCGCCCCCCCGGCGCCGAACACCACGGCCTTCTCGGCCGCGCGCTCCCAGCCGGGCGCGGACTCGTCGAGCGCGGCCACGAAGCCGGCGAAATCCGAGTTCGTCGAGCGCAGCCGGCCGCCGTCGAGCCAGATCACGTTGGCGGCGCCCACGGCACGCGCGTGCTCGTCCGGCTCGGTGAGCGCGAGCGCCGCGAACTTGTGCGGCATCGTCGCGGATCCCCCGACGTAGCCGCGCTCGCCCAGCCCGGCGAGGAACCGCGGGAAGTCCTCTGGGGTCACGGCCTCGAGCGCCAGCTCGGCATCGAGGCCGTGCTTCTCGATCCAGTAGCCGTGGATGATCGGCGCGCGCGAGTGCTTGACCGGCCATCCCATCACGCATGCGCGTCGCGTCGTCATCGCCGTCCCCTCAGTACAGGCCGGGCGTGGCGCCGCCGTCCACGGCGATCGCCGCGCCCTGGATGTGGCGCGCGGACGCCGAGCACAGGAACAGCGCCAGCGCCGCGATGTCCTCCGGCGTGCCGAGGCGCGCGATGCCCTCCTTCGCGATCTGCGCGCGGCGGACCTCCTCGACGCTGGTCCCCGCCGCTTCCGCGCGCTGCCGGAACAGCTGCTCGACCCGCTCGGTCTGCGTGAGCCCCGGCAGGATCGCGTTCACGTTCACGCCGTCGCGCCGCCCGAGGCCGGCCAGGCCCTTGGTGAAGTTGTGCATGGCCGCGTTGACGGACCCGCCGATCAGGAACTCGGGGTCCGGCGTGCGGGCGGCGCCGCCGATGACGTTCACGACGTGCCCGCCCGCGTCCTTGAGCATCGGCCAGAACAGCCGGCACAGCCGCACGCAGCCGAAGAACTTGAGCGCGAAGCCGTCCTGCCACGTCGCCTCGTCGAGCGCGAGGAAGGCGCCGGCGCGCGTCGCCCCGGCCGAGTTGACGAGCACGTCGCAGCGCCCGAGCCGCTCGTCGACGAAGGCGGCGACCGCCGCGCATCCCTCCGGCGTGCGCAGGTCCGCGGCGCACGCGAGCGGCCGCTCGCCCCCTTGCGCCGCGATCGCCTCCGCTGCCGCTGCCAGGCGCTCCGCGGACGAGGCGGCCAGCACCACGCGTGCGCCCGCGGCGGCGAAGGCGGCCGCGATGCCGCGCCCGATCCCGCGGCTGCCGCCGCTCACCACCACCACCTTCCCCGCGAATCCGTCCGCCATCGCCGCCCCCCTTTCCGAGTCAATACGTCCCGCGGCCGCCCGAGATGTCGAACGCGACGCCCGTGCAGAAGCTGCACTCCGGGCTCGCGATCCACGCCACCATCGCGCCGATCTCCTCGACGGTCAGGAAGCGGCCCATCGGAATCTTCGCCTTCGCGGCCTCGATGTGCTCGCGCGTCATCTCCTTGAACAGGTCGGTCTCGGTGATCACCGGGGCGATCGCGTTCACCAGCACCCCCGAGCCCACCAGTTCCCGCGCCAGCGACTTGGTGAAGCCGATGACGCCCGCCTTCGCCGCCGCGTACGCCGCGATGTAAGGCGCGCCCTCCTTGCCCGTGATCGACGACACGTTGACGATGCGCCCGTAGCCGGCCGCCCGCATCCCCGGCACGGCGACGCGGCAGCAGTGGAACACGCCCGTCAGGTCGACGCGCAGCACGCGCTCCCACGCGTCGAGCGGATACTCCCAGACCGGCGCCACCGGCCCGTTCACGCCCGCGTTGTTGACCAGGATGTCCAGCCGCCCGATCCGCGCCATCGTCGCGTCGTAGCCGCGTGCCACCGACGCGAGGTCGCCGACGTCGACCGCCTCGATCGCGACCGGGTCGAAACCGGCGGCCGCGGCGTCGAACGCCTCCGGTTCGCGGTCCCAGACGACGACGCGGCAGCCCTCGTGCGCGAGCCGCGCGCCGATGCCCCGGCCGATGCCCCTGGCACCGCCGGTGACGACCGCGGCCTGCCCCGTCAGCCTGGCCGCGCTCATCGCCGCGTTCCTTCCGCCGTCGCGCCGCGGTACTCGCCGAGGATCGCGTCGACCGCGCGCGTCGTGCGCGCCGCCGACACGCCCGTGCTCGGGCACGCCCCGACGCCGTTCAGCTCGTCGACGAACGTCTGGATCAGCGGCTGGTGCACGTGCGGCGGGTCGCCGACGTCGAGCGTCTCGCGGCGGTCGCCGCGCCACAGCTCGATCGGCACCGGCCGCGTCGTCGAGAAGCGGATGCGGCCGGCCGCGCCGACGATCTCGTTGAACTCCTCGTCGCGGTCCGCCGCGTAGCAGTATGCCCCGCTGCCGAGCACGCCGCCCTCGTGCTGCCAGCTCGCCGCGACGACGTCCTCGACGTCGTACGCGCCGCCGTGGTTCGCCGCGAACGCGCGCACGTCCCCGATCGGCCCGAACACGAAGTCGAGGAAGTCGAGCGTGTGGCTCATCATGTCGACGAACAGGCCGCCTCCCGAGCGCGCGCCGTCGAGCCGCCACGGCTTGCCGTCGGGCGGCGAGTCGTCCTTCGTGCGCAGCGGCTGGAACTGCCGGCTCGTCACCATGCGGACCTCGCCGATCGCCCCGGAGCGCACCAGGTCGCGCACGGCGAGGAAGCGCGGCAGCGCACGGCGGTAGAAGGCGACGCGCAGCGGGACGCCGGCGGCCGCGCACGCCGCGATCATGGCGTCGCACTCGGCGGCGTCCATCGCCATCGGCTTTTCGACCAGCACCGGCTTGCCGGCCGCGGCGCAGCGCAGCACGTAGTCGCAGTGCGTCTCGGGCGTGGTCGCGACGTACACGGCGTCGACGTCGGGTGCGCGCAGGATCGCCTCGGCGTCGTCGGTCCAGCGCGGCACGCCGTGCCGGCGCGCATAGTCGGCGGCGAGCGTCGCGTCGCGCCGCATCACCGCGACCAGTGCGGAGTGCGCCGCCTTCGCGAAGCCCGGCCCGCTCTTCACCTCGGTCACGTCGCCGCAGCCGACGATGCCCCACCGGATCGTCCTCACGCGCCGCTCCGTGGTTCCGCGTCAGCGCGCACCCGCCTGCGCGACCGCCGACTCGGCGTAGAGCACGCCGCCGTCGGCCAGCGCGTCGATCTCCGCCGCCGCGTAGCCGAGCTCGGCGGCGATCTCGCGGTTGTGCTGGCCCATCAGCGGCGCGGGCCGCGAGGGCGTGGCATCGCAGTCCGAGAACTTGAACGGGACGTTCGCGAGCCGGACCTTGCCGAGCGTGGGGTGCTCCTGCTCGACGATCATGTTGCGCGCCCGGACCTGCGGGTCGGCGACGACCTGGTCGATGCGCTGCACCGGGGCGCACGGCACGTCGACGCCGTCGAGCGCCGCCACGCACTCGGCGACGCTGCGCTCCCTCGTCCACGCGCGGATCCGCTCGAGGGCCTCGAGGCGGTGCGCGTTGCGGCTGTCCGTGCCGTGGAACCGCGGGTCGGCGGCCAGCGCCTCGCCGCCGATCAGCCGCGCGAGGCGCAGCCACGCGTCGTCCACCTGCGCGGCGATCACGACCTCGCCGTCGCGCGCCGCGAACACGCCGTAGACCGTCGACTGCGGGAGGTCGTGGCCGGTGCGCTGCGGGATCTCCCGGCCGCCGCTCGTCGTGTAGCACTGCACGGCGTAGTCGTGCATGCCCACCATGCAGTCGAGCAGGGCGATGTCGACGTGCCGTCCCCTGCCGGTCGCCGCGCGCCCCACGAGCGCGGCGCACACGCCGGCGACGCCGTGGATGCCGGCGTACATGTCGGCGATCGGCATGCGGAACAGCGGCGGCGGCTCGCCCGGCACGCCGATCAGGTCCATCGCGCCGCTGCGCGCCTCGGCGATCAGGCCGAAGCCGGCGCGGTCGGCGTCGGGCCCGGTGTGCCCGTACGCGGACACGGAGCAGTAGACGAGCCGCGGGTTGAGCGATGCCAGCTGCGCGTAGCCGAGGCCGAGCTTGTCGAGCGCCCCCGGACGGTAGTTCTCGACGAACACGTCGGCGCCGCGGACCAGCCGGTGCACCAGGTCGAGGCCGCGCGCGTCCTTGACGTTCACGCACAGCCCGCGCTTGCCCATGTTCTGCTGCAGGAAGTAGCCGCTCTGGTTCGGACCGAGGATGCGGGCGTGGACGCGGCCGGCGTCGCCCGCCTTCGGGCGCTCGACCTTGATCACGTCCGCCCCCATGCCCGCGAGGCAGCGCGAGAGATAGGGGCCGGCGAGGAAGTGCGTGTAGTCGACGACGCGGAGGCCGGCGAGCGGGAGCGGTTGGGCGGTCATGTTGGGGGTCGTGCTGGACGTGAACGGGAGCGCGCGGCGTCAGGTGGCGCCGGGGCGGCGAGGGATCATCAGCCTGTGCTCGCCGCGCTGGACGACCTCGCCCTTCTGGTTGACGAGTTCGCAGGGGATGCTGACGATCCCCCAGCCGGGCCTGCTCTTCGACGGCCGCATGCCGCCCACGCGGAACCTGACGTGCAGCGTGTCGCCGATGCGGATCGGCTGCAGGAAGTCCCACGTCCAGCCGAGCGACATCCCCGGCAGGAAGCGGTAGCCGGCCTGGCACTTGAGCCCGTCGGCGACGGCCAGTCCGAACAGGCCGTGCGCGACGCGCTCGCCGAAGTGCGACCGGCGCGCGTAGTCCTCGTCGACGTGCAGCGGCGTGTGGTCGCCCGACACGTCGGCGTACTTGTCGATCATCTCGCCGGTGACGGTGATCGAAGGCGTCACGCCCTCGTCGCCCTCCTTCGCGTCGTCCCAGTAGCGGGCTTCGGTGGCGGCGTCGGTGGCGGTGGCGGAGGAAGTGGCAGCGGCGGTCATGGTGTCCGGAGTGGTGCGAAGGTCAGGGGGTGGCCGCGGCCGCCGCGACGGCGGCGCGCAGGCCGAGCAGGTAGCTGTCGATGCCGAAGCCGGCGATGTAGCCCCTGGCGATCTCGCTGATCACCGAGTGCCGGCGGAACTCGTCGCGCGCGTGGTTGTTCGACATGTGGATCTCGACGATCGGCACGGTGAGGATCGCGAGCGCGTCGCGCAGGCCGTAGCTGTAGTGCGTCCACGCGCCCGCGTTGATGATCACGCCGTCGACCTTCTCGGCGTACGCGCGGTGGATGCGCTCGACCATCTCCCCCTCGTGGTTCGTCTGGAAGCTCTCGAGCGCGACGCCGAGCTCGCCGGCCAGCGCGCGCAGCCGACCGTCGATGTCCTCGAGGGTGCTCGTGCCGTAGTACTTCGCCTCGCGCTTGCCGAACATGTTGTGGTTGATGCCGTGCAACATCAGGAAGGTCTTCATCGTGTCCTCGACGGACGGGATCAGGCGGTGGCGACGACGCGGCCGGTGCGCGCCGCCTCGACGATCGCGTCGACGACGCGCAGGTTGGCGAGCCCGTCGCGGGCGGAGACGAGCGGCGCGGCGCGGCGCGCGGCGACCTCGGCGAAGTGCGCCATCTGCCGCTCGAGCGGATCCGCGCGCTCGAGCGGGAGCCGCGACTTCGCGAGCGGCTTGTGCCACGACTGGTCGGCCGCCGTCGCGTAGCGCTGCAGCCGCATCGTCGGGACCGCGAGCGATCCGAACGTCCCGGCGACGAGGTAGCAGTCGTCGTCGTCGGTGTGCGCGGGGTCGTAGCGCGGGTCCTCGCCCGAGGTGTGCTCCCAGCTGCGGTCGCAGGCGGCCGCGTCCGACAGGATGAACGTGCCCAGCGCCCCGCCCGCGAAGCGCAGCGCGATCGCCGCCGTGTCCTCGACGGCGAAGCCGCGCGTGGCGTTCGACGTGAACGCCTGCACCGCGACGATCTCGCCGCACAGCGCGCGCACGTTGCCGATCTCGTGGATCATGTTGAGCAGGATCGGCCCGCCGCCCGGCTCCTGCCGCCAGCGGTGGGGGCCGTCGAAGTAGCCTTCGTTCTCGGCCTTGTAGAACAGCACGCTGCCCGTGACGGCGACGATGCGGCCGAGCACGCCGCTTCCGATCACCTGGATCGCCTTCGCCATGATCGCGGAGTGCCGGCGGTGGTGGCCGACGAGGATCGGCACGCCCGCGGCCTCGGCGGCCTCGCACAGCCTGCGGCCCGCCTCCAGCGTGTGCGCGACCGGCTTCTCCACCAGCGTCGGCACCCCCGCGGCGATGCACTCGAGCGCCTGCTCGACGTGGAGCTGGTTGGGCGAAGCGAGCACGACGCCGTCCGGGCGCCCGTCCGCGAACAGGTCGCGCAGCGACGCGTGGTGCGGCACGCCGAGCGATCGGGCGAGGTCGACCGAGGCGGGGGCCGGATCGACGATGGCCGCGAGCGCCACGCGCTGCGGCATCCGTCCCATCATCTCGATGTGCCGCTTGCCGATCTGGCCGGCGCCGGCGACGGCGATGCGGACGGGAGAGGAGGAGGTCATGGCGATCGGCGTGCGCAGTCAGTCGGCGAGCGTGGCGTCGGTCCACGCGGCGCCGGCGCGGCTGGACGCGACAGCCGCCTCGATGAACTTCATCGCCAGCACGCCGTCGCGCGCGGTCGCGAACGACGCGGCGAGCGGATCGGGCTCGCGGCCTTCGCGGCGCGCCGCGATGACCTCGGCCGCGTCGGCGTAGACGTTCGCGAACGCGCCGAAGAATCCCTCGGGATTGCCGGCCTTCGTCCGCGAGGCGTGGCGCGCCGCGTCGCACAGGTAGCCTTCGCCGCGCCGCATGACGCGGTAGGGCGCGTTGTCGGCCTGCAGCACCAGCAGGTCGGGCCGCTCCTGGTCCCAGTGCAGGCTTCCCGTCTCGCCGAAGACGCGGATGCGCAGGCCGTGGCCGTTGCCCGCGGCGACCATGCTGGCCCAGAGCTGGCCGCGCGCGCCGCCGGCGAAGCGCAGGCTCACGAACGCGTTGTCGTCGGCGCGGCGCCCCGGGACCATCGTCGACAGCTCCGCGGACAGCGCCTGGATCTCGAGACCGGTCACGCGCCGCATCAGGTGGTGCGCGTGCGTGCCGATGTCGCCGAGCACCGTGGACGGGCCCGCGACCGCCGGGTCGACGCGCCACGCCATCTTCGCGTCGCCCTCGGCCTCGATCAGGCGGTTGCGGGTGCCGTGCGCGTACTCGACCGTGACGACGCGGATCGCCCCGATCGCGCCCGAGAGCACCTGGTGCCGCGCCTCGATGACCATCGGGTAGGCGCTGTAGTTGTGCGTGAGCGCGAACACGACGCCGTGCTCGGCGGCGGCGCGCTCCATCGCCCTCGCCTCGTCCAGCGACATCGCCATCGGCTTGTCGCAGATCACGTCGATGCCCTCGCGGATGAAGGCGAGGCTCGCGGCCGCGTGCGTGCTGTTCGGCGTGACGATGGCGGCGCACTCGACGCCGTCCGGCCGCCGCGCCTCGGCGCGCGCCATCGCCGCGAAGTCGTCGTAGACGCGGTCCGGCGCGATGCCGAGCTCCTCGCCCATCGCGCGATTGGCGTCCGTCCGGCGCGAGAACGCGCCGGCGACGATCGCGAAGCGGTTGTCGAGCCGCGCGGCGCGGCGGTGGACGTGCGCGATCCCGGCCCCCGGGCCACCGCCGACGAAGCCCAGCCGCAGCGGCCTCATCGCGGCTCCATCGCGACGCGCAGCGTCGCGACGTCGCCGAACCGCGCCTCGTAGACCTGCCCCGGCAGCAGCGGCGTCGGCAGCGACAGCGATCCGGTGGACAGGATGTCCCCGGCCGCGAGCCCGATGCCGCGCGCCGACAGGCCGTTCACCGTCTCGACGAGGATGTCGACGGGATCGCGCCGGTACTCGCCGGTGTAGATCATGATCGGCTCGCCGCCGTCGATGCGCGCGTCGATGCCCAGCGTCGCGAGGTCCATCCGGCGCCACCCCGGGATGGCCGGCCCGACGACGTAGCCGCCGCCGCCGCCGTTGTCGGCGATCGCGTCGTGCGTCGTCGCCTTGCGCCCGCCCGGCGCGAAGCGCGAGCCGGCGAGTTCCAGCCCCGGGTGCAGCATGAGGTCCGGCTCGAGCGCCTCGCGCGCGTAGCCGCCCGCCTTCGGCGGCACGTCCTTCGCGAAGCGGAACGCGAATTCGCACTCGACCTTGTAGCCCGCGAAGGACGCGCCGATGCGGGCCGGCGAGTCGTGGAGCCGCGAGGCGGGGATGCGCCCGACGATCGGGCCGTCGTGCCCCTCGAAGATCTGCACGGCGCGCACGGCGGCCCCGACCTTCCACCCCGCGCAGCGCTCGCCGAGGATCTCGGCCACGCGGTCCTGGACGGCGAACGCGTCGGCGCGGGAGCGCGGCGACGCCTCGGCGTCCGGCAGCGGGATGGTGCCGAAGCCGCGCCAGGCGTCGGCGAGGGCGCGGGCGAGCGTTTCGAGGGATGCGTTCATGGATTCTCGTGGTATTCGAACGATCGCGCCGTGACGGGCGCGAGGGACGCCGCGGTCTACGCCTTGACCTTGGCGAGGATGCCGAACAGGCCGGCCGGCCGGATCATCAGCACGACGATGAGCAGGATGAAGGCGTAGATGTCCTTGTAGTTGCCGGACAGGTAGCCCGCGCCGAGGCTCTCGACCACGCCCACCAGCAGGCCGCCCAGCACGGCGCCCGGCAGGCTGCCGAACCCGCCGATGACCGCCGCGGCGAACGCCTTGATCAGGATGCCGAGACCCATCAGCACGTGGACGTAGTTGATCGGGCCGACCAGGACGCCCGCGGCCGCGCCCAGCGCGCAGGCGACGCCGAAGGTCACCGAGATGGTCAGCGGAACGTTGATGCCCATCAGGTAGGCGATGTCCTTGTTGCCGGCGACGGCCCGCACCGCGAGCCCGAGGCGGGTCTTCTTGAGAAAGAGGTGCAGCGCGCTCATCAGCACCAGCGCGGCGGCCACGATCCACACGTACGACGACGGAAGGGTCAGGTTGCCGATCTCGATCGGCATGCCGAAGGTGACCGGAAAGGGCAGGGACCTCGGTCCCCAGATCAGGAACGCGATGTTCTGCAGCACGAAGGCCATCCCGAAACCGCAGATGACCATCGCCATCCCCGCGACCGTGTAGCCGCCTCCGCTCTTCAGGATCGGGCGGTAGAACACGCGCTCGATGACCACGCCTATCAGCCCGGTGATGATCATCGACGCGAGCAGCACCAGCGGGAACGGGAGCCCGAAGGTGTTGAACACCCACAGTCCGATGAACGCGCCCAGCATGTAGATCTCGCCGTGCGCGAAGTGGACGACGTCGAGACCGGAGTAGATGAGCGAGATGCCGATCGCGACGAGCCCGTAGACCATGCCGAGCGACAGGCCGACGATGACGAGGTCGATGAAATAGGACACGTCGCTGCTCCTTCCGCGCGCTCGCGGCAGCTACATCGAAAGCTTCCGGTCGCGGTCCGCGACCGTTCCGCCGAGATAGGACAGCCGGACGGCCTCGTCGCTGATCAGGGTCTCGGCCGGCCCCTCGAGGTGGATGACGCCGTCCTTGATCACGTAGCCGTAGTCGGCCAGGAGGAGCGCCATCCGCACGTTCTGCTCGACCAGCAGCAGCGTCATGCCGTCGCGGCAGATGCGGGCCACCGCGCGGAAGATGTCGAGCACCACCTGCGGAGCCAGCGCCGCGCTCGGTTCGTCCAGCAGCATCATCTTCGGCTCGGACATGAGGCCGCGCGCGACGCACAGCATCTGCAGCTGTCCGCCGGACAGCGTTCCGGTCAGCTGCTTCCTGCGTTCCTTGAGGATCGGAAAGTACGCGTACGAGCGCTCCAGCGCCCGTGCGCGCACCGCCCGCCCGGTCCGGATGTGGGCACCGAGCAGCAGGTTTTCCTCGACCGTCATGCCCGGGTACGCCTCCTTGCCCTGCGTGACCTGCACGAGGCCGCGGCGGACGATGAGGTCGGGCCGCATGCCGTCGATGCGCTCCCCGTCGAAGAGGATCTCGCCGCTCCAGGGCTTGATCAGCCCCGACAGGGCCTTGAGCATGGTCGACTTGCCGGTCCCGTTGCCGCCCAGCAGCGCGACGATCTTGCCGCGTTCCACCGCCAGCGAGACGCCGTTGAGAATCTGGACGCTGCCGTAGCCGCCCGTCACGTCGGTGGTCTTCAGCATGGGGTTCGCCACGGCGAGCGCGGCCGGTCGTTCGGCACCCGTGTCATGCCGGCACCCTCACCCGGCGGCCGGCGCGGCATAGTGGGACTGCAGCCCCTTGACGATGCCGAGCATGGCGTCGATCGTCGGCGTCGGGACCCCGTGTTCGCGCCCGAGCCGCGCGACCGCACCGTGAATGGTGTCGATCTCGGTCGGGCGACGATGGGCGATGTCGGCCGCCATCGACGACTTGCTCGCCCCCGTGCCGCCGTCCGCGACGGAGGTGAGCCTGTCGAAGACCGCGCGGGTCTCGGTGGCGCCGAGCGGGACGCCGCACGCGCGCGCCACCGCCGCGGTTTCGTCCAGCGCCCGGAGCACGACGGTGCGCAGCTCCGGGATCGCGACGATCTCCGCCGACGTCAGGTCCGTCGCGGCCGAGACGGCACCGAGCGCGACGTTCCCCAGCAGCTTCTGCCACTTCTCCCTCTTGATGTTCTCGCTGGCGAACGTCGGCAGGCCATGCCGCGTGAACGCGGCGGCGATCGCGCTCGCGCGCGTGGATGGCCCCCCTGCGAGCTCGCCGATGTAGCTCGGGAGGTTGCCGAAGTTGCGGACGACGCCCGCCGCGACGACTGTCGCCCCCTGGGCGGTCAGCCCGCCGAGCACGTGCTCGGCGCCGACGATGCGGCCGATGACCTCCTCGTTCCCGAGCCCGTTCTGGAAGGAGATGACCGCGGTCGAGCCCGCGACGAGGTGCCGGACCGAGCGGGCGGCTCCCTCGTTGGCGTAGGACTTGCACTGGAACAGGATGACGTCGGCCCTGTCGAGCGAGCGCGGGTCCGCGGTGGCGGCCACCCGCACGGTCCGGTCGCCGCCGTGGCCGAGGATCCTCAGTCCGTCGCGGTTGATGGCGTCGACGTGTTCGGTCCACACGTCGACCAGCGTGACCTCGAGCCCGCCCTCGGCGAGCAGGCCGCCGAACAGGCAGCCCATGGCGCCCCCGCCCACGATCACGACCTTCGGCGCAACGGAATTCATGCGGTCAGCATCCTTCGCTGCGGCAACGATGCGGGCAGGCCGTTCATCCGCGCAGGAAGGCGCGCACGTCGGCGTCCTTCATCTCCTTGCCGAGATAGGCCTCGATGACGTGATGGTCGTCCTTGATCTCCGCCGGCGTTCCCTCGGCGATCTTCTCGCCGTGCTCGAGGACCGTGACGAGGTCGCACGTGTCCATCACCACCTTCAGGATGTGCTCGATGATGATGAGCGTCAGGCCGAAGCGCTCCTTCAGCGACAGCACCGTCTCGAGCAGCTTGTCGACGTTGAGCGGGGACAGCCCCGCGGCCGGCTCGTCGAGCATCAGCAGCTTCGGCCGCATCGCCATCGCGCGGCCCAGCGCGAGCAGTCGCCGCTGCCCGCCCGACAGTTCGCCCGCCGGCATCGTCGCGTAGTCTGCCAGCCCGATGAACGCGAGCAGGTCCATCATCTCGGCCCGCATGCGGCGCTCCTCCGCCCACACGGCGGGCGTGCCGACGATCGCGGACAGGATGCCGTAGCGGGTGTGCCTCTGGTGGCCGACCAGCAGGTTCTCGAGCACCGTCATCTGCGAGAAGATGCGCAGCATCTGGAACGTCCGCGAGATGCCGCGGCTGGCGATCTCGTGCGGCGGCAGGTTGGTGACGTTCTCGCCGTCGAAGTACATGGTGCCGCCGGGCTCCGGCCGGTAGACCCCCGAGATCAGGTTGAAGAGCGTGCTCTTGCCGGACCCGTTCGGCCCGATGATCCCGCGGATCTCGCCTTCCTCGACGTTGAGGTCGACGTTAGACACGGCGGCGAGGCCGCCGAAGTGCTTCGAGAACCCGGTGACCTCAAGCAGCATCGCCCTTCGCCTTCCGGAGCGCGACGAAGCGACGGGTCACGATGTAGCGGTCGATGATGCCGCCGATCCCGGTCGGCATGTACATCACCGTGAGCACGATGACCATGCCGAAGACCAGCATCTGGTAGTTGTAGTAGTCGCGCGTCAGGTCGTAGACGATCGTCACCACGATCGCGCCGATGATGCCGCCCCAGATGTGGCCGATGCCTCCCAGGATCACCATGAGCAGCAGCGTCACCATCTCGGCGAGCATGTAGCTGTTGGGATGGATGAATCCCGGCGTCATGTGCGCGGCGAGGCTGCCGGCGCATCCCGCGTACACGGCGCTGAGGACGAAGGCCAGCGTCTTGTACTTCTGCACGTTGATGCCCGCGGCGGCCGCGGCAAGGGGGTCCTCGCGCAGCGCCTTGAACGCCCGGCCGGTGTTGGACCGCAGGATGCAGAAGGAGAAGTAGACGCCCGCGAGCGCGAGCGGCATCACCACGTAGTAGTAGCTCAGGTGCGTGTCGAGACGCAAGCCGAACAGGCTGGGCGGCGGAATGTCGGTGATGCCGATGGAGGCGCCGAGGTAGTCGTTGGCCGAGATGAAGATCCGGACCGATTCCGCCAGGCCGAGCGTGGCGAGGGCGAGGTAGGCGCCTTCGAGCCGGAAGGACGGGATGCCCACGATCGCGCCGGCCAGCGCGGTCACCAGCACCGCGCTCGGCAGCGCGAGCCAGAACGGAAAGCCGAACTTGGTGGCCAGGATGGCCGAGGTATAGGCGCCGATCGCCATCAGCGCGATGTGCCCCACCGTGACCTGCCCGGCGAAGCCCTTCACGATGTTGAGGCCGACGGCGAGGATGACGTTGATGAGGATGAGGTCCAGCAGGAACCGGTGGTAGTCGTTGACGGCGAGCCAGGGCAGCACCGACAGCACGCCGATGCCCGCCACCCAGGCCAGCAGGTGACGGGTTGCGGTCACGGGCTTCGCGCCGGTCGTCGCTGCCGGCGCAGCCTCGTCGGTGCCATGGGCGGTCATGCGCGGCGGCCTCCGGATGGGTGCATGGGTGCTCGGATGCATGGCTGCGGGCGACGCCGCCCCCGGAAGGGACTGCCTCCCGTCCGGGGGGAGCCGCGGATGCGCAGCGGGTCCGGCCGACTACTTGCCGAGGCCGAAGTCCTTGTCGAAGCTCACGCGACCGACGACCTTGGTCTCGAAGTTCTCGCCGCCCTTCGTGTACTGCACGAGCATCGCGGTGCGGTTGCCGTCCCGGCACTGGGGCGTGGGCGCCGCGCAGAACTCGATCGGACCGCCGGCGAGGCCTTCGTACCGGATGGTGGCGATGGCGTCGCGGATGGCGCGCCGGTCATCGGCCAACGCCGCATCGGTCAGCTTCAGGTTCGCCTTGCCCAGCGCCACCAGCGCGATCTGCGCGGCGTCCCAGGCCTGCGAGAAGTCGTGGTCCGGGCAGGAGAACTTGTACTTCTCCTTCACCATCGCGACGAACTGCTTGGCGATCGGCCTTTCGTCGGCGCAGTTGAACGCCTGGGTGAAGGTCGTGCCGACCGCGGCTTCGCCCGCGAGCTTGGGATAGGTGACGTTGCCCGCGGACGATGCCGCGACGCGCCACACGCGCTTGGGGATGCCGACCTCGAACGACTGCTGGGCCTGGCGGGCAAGGGCGTCCGACTGGCCGGCGATCGCCAGGATCTCCGGATTGGTCGACTTGATCTTGAGCAGGTGCGAACGGAAGTCGAGGTCGGTCTCCTGCATCTGGACTTGGTAGACCGGCTCGGCCTTGTAGTGCTCCTTCATGTAGTCCTGGAGCTGCTTCACGAACGCAATGCCCGCGCCGTCGGTCGTGTACAGGTAGGCGATCTTCTTGCCGACGTTCTCGCCCAGGTACTTGCCGTACGCGCCCGCGTAGAAGCGCTCGGACACGGACACGCGGAAGATCCACTCGCTGCCCTTCTGGGTGATCGACGTGTTGGTCGACATCGGGACGATCTGCGGAACCTGCTCCTTCGCCGTGATGTCGGCGATCGGCATGGTGACCGAGCTGCAGGTGGAGCCGAGGATCAGGTGCACCTTGTTCTGGTGGATGAACCGGTTGACGTTCGCCACGCCCTTGTCGGGCTTGCACTCGTCGTCGAGCAGGATCACCTCGACCTTCGCGCCGTTGATGCCGCCCTTGGCGTTGACCGACTCCATCACGGTCTTCGCGATGTCTCCGTAGGCGATCCCGGACTCGACCAGCATCCGCAGCGTGATGCCGACGCGGATCGTCTTGTCCTGGGCCGCCGCGGGCTGCGCCGCGAGGCCGGCACCCAACAGCGCGATGGACACTGCCGCGCGGAGCCCCGCGCCCGTTCCGATGGTCATCTCGTCTCCTCCTGGTGGCCCGCCAGCGCGGGCGTGGGTCCCGGCAGCGCCGGGACAGCCCGGGCGGCCACGCGCCCGGGCCCGGCTCTGCGGGACCGGTCGCCCAAAGGCGCGACATGCGAACAGTAGGCTTGCCCGGCCACCATGTCCATGCAATGCTCGCAATTTTTCACATTGCGATCTGCAATAATGGATGCCGACCTCGGCGAGGCGCTGCGCGACACGCGCCTCCTCGTCCTCTTCGACGAGATCTACCGCACGGGGAGCATGACGCGCGCCGCCGAGCGGCTCGAGCTGAGCCAGCCGACGGCGAGCATCTGGCTCGCCAAGCTGCGGCGGACCTGGGGCGACCCGCTGTTCGTGCGCACGTCGGCCGGCATGCGCCCCACGCCGCGGGCGGACGCGCTGATCGGCCCGGCCCGCGAGGCGCTCGCGCTGCTGCGCCGGCTGAGCGACGACGAGGGCCGCTTCGAGCCGGCGACGGCGCAGCGCGCCTTCCGCATCGCGATGACCGACGCGAGCCACGTCACGCTGCTCCCCCGCATCCTCGCGCACGTCCGTCCGGCCGGTCCCGGCATCCGCCTCGAGGTGGTCGCGCTGTCGAGCGCGACCGGCCGCCTGCTCGAGTCCGGCGAGGTCGACCTCGCGCTCGGCTACCTGCCGGGCCTGGAGGCCGGGTTCCACGAGCAGCCGATCTACCGGCAGGATTTCGTCTGCCTCGTCCGCCAGCGGCACCCGCGCATCGGCGCGTCCTTCTCGGCCCGCGAGTACCGCGAGGAGGCGCACGTCGGAATCCTCTCGTTCACCAGCTACCCGATGCTGCGCGACGCGCTGCGCCGCCAGGGGATCGAGCGGCGCATCCTGCTCGAACTGCCCGGCTTCCTCGGGCTGGCGTCGATCGTCTCCGCGACCGACCTCGTCGCCACCGTGCCGCGCACGATCGGCGAGGCGGTCGCGCGGATGGGACCGATCCGCGTGCTCCCCTGCCCGCTCACGGTGCCGACGTTCCCGGTCGGCCTCTACTGGCACGCGCGCTACCACCACGACCCGGGCGGGCGTTGGCTGCGCGGGGTGTGCGCGAAGCTGCTGACGCCGCCGGGCGGTCCGCGCTCGTTTCCCGCCGGCGGCGAGGAACCGGCGCCCGCGTGAGGCGCGGCGACGCCCCCTACGGCGCCTCCCAGCGCCCGGAGGACGCCGAGCGGACCAGCGCCTCGACGATGCGCAGCGTGCGCAGCGCGTCCTCGATCGGCCAGCCCGGCACGTCCTTCTCGCCGCGCACGTGGCGCGAGAAGCGCTCCGTCTGCAGCGCGTACTGGTTGACCGGGTCGAAGGTCCACTCCGCGGTCGGCACGCTGCCGTGGCTCGACGCGTCGCCGACCATCACCCGGCACGCGGAGGGGCGGCCGTGCGCGAACGGGAAGTCGCAGCGCAGCCAGCCCTCGCTGCCCAGCACCGAGAACTGCTGGTGCGAGGCCCATGCGGAGGGCCCGCTCTGCGTGGCCACCGTGAAGCTCGCGTGCGCGTCGCCGTAGTCGAGGAGCGCCGTGCTGAGCCGGTCGATCCCGAAGCGGGGGTCGCGCTCCAGCGCGGCGATCACGCGCTGTGGCAGCCGCGGGAACACGAGGCTGCAGCCGCTGATCGCGTACGACCCGAGGTCGTAGAGCCCCCCGCCGCCCTTGTCGGGATCGTTGCGGATGTCGGCCGGATCGTGGAACTGCTTGGCCAGCGTGCACTGCACCGCGTGCGGGACGCCGATCGCGCCGCCCGCGAGCACCTCGGCGATGCGCGCCCACTGCGGGTGGTTGCGGTAGGAGAACGCCTCCTCGACGTGGCGGCCGGTGCGGTCGCGCGCGGCGATCAGCGTCGCGGCCTCCGCCGCCGTCAGGCACAGCGGCTTCTCGCACAGCACGTGCTTGCCCGCCTCCAGCGCGCGGACCGACCACGCGACGTGCAGGTGGTTGGGCAGCGGCACGTAGACGGCGTCCACGTCGGGATCGGCGAGCAGCGCCTCGTACGACCCGTGGGCGCGCGGCACGCCGAACCTGCGCGCGACCGCCTGCGCCCTGGCGAGTTCGCGCGATGCGATCGCGACGATGCGCGCCGCGCCCGCCTCCGCCGCGGCCGGCAGGAACCGCGCGGTGGCGATCGCCGCCGTGCCGAGCACGCCCCAGCGCACCGGCGGCGCCATCAGCGGCCCTGCCAGCGCGGCTTGCGCTTCTCCGCGAACGCGCGCGGGCCTTCCTTCGCGTCCTCGCTCGCCAGCATCCGCTCGGCCGCGTCGTAGCGCCTGCGCATCGCGGCCTCGAGATCGGGCTCCGAGACGCTCTGCAGCATCACCTGCTTGGACGCCTCCAGCGCCAGCGGCGCGCACGCGAGCATGCCGCGGGCGATCTCGCGGGCGCGCGCGAGCGCCCCGCCGCGGGCGACGACCTCGTTGACCAGGCTGATGCGCCGCGCCTCCGCGGCGTCGATGCGCCTGCCCGTCAGCACGAGCGCCATCGCGTCCTTCATCGGCATCTGCCGCGCGAGCCGCTGCAGCGCCCCGCCGCCCAGCGCGGCGAGCCCCACCAGCGGCTCGGGCAGCCCGAACTGAGCGTGCTCGTCGGCGATCGCGAGGTCGCAGGCCGCGACGATCTCGACGCCGCCGCCCAGGCACAGCCCGTTGACGGCGGCGATCACCGGCTTGAACAGGTCGAAGCGCTTGGTGATGCCGGCGAAGCCCCCGCCCGGGTACTCGTAGTCGCCGGTCTGCGCGAGCGACTTCAGGTCCGTGCCGACGCAGAACGCGCGCTCGCCGGCGCCGGTGACGATCGCGACGCGCAGCGACGGCGTGTCCGCGTAGAAGTCGAACGCCTGCGACATCTCCTCGTGCGCGGGCAGGTGCAGCGCGTTCAGCACCTGCGGGCGGTCGATGGTGATCGTGAGGATGCCCTCGTCGTGCGCGACCCGCACGTGCTCGAAGCCCTCGACGGCCTGCGGCCCGCTCACCGGACGCTCCTCGGCGCCGCGCGCTGCGGGACCCGTTCGCGGCCTCCTCGGCGCGCGCCGGGAACGGCGACGCCGTGACGTCGGCCGCCCGCGCGCGCGGCCGCGCCTTGCGGGCCCGGCCGTCGCCCCACGCGTGCGGGCGGCCCGGTGCGGCCCTGCGGGCTCATGCCGGCGCCCGCCCGGCGCGGAAACCGGCGAGCACGGCGTCGACCACGCGCGCGGTCCGCATCGCGGAGGCCGGCGTGCTCGGGCACGCGCCGACGCCGTTCAGCTCGTCGACGATCGACTGGACGAGCGGCTGGTGCACGTACGGCGGATCGGCGATCGGGAACGTCTCGACCGCGCCGCCGCGGATCAGCCGGATCGGCACCGGGGGCCGCCCTGCCGGCGGATCGAGCGGCGGGAACGTCGCGAACGCGATCCGGCCCCTCGAGCCGATGATCTCGTTGCCTTCGTCGTCGCAATCGGCGGCGAAGCACCACGCGCCGCTGCCGAGGGCGCCGGACGCGTAGCGGAACGACGCGGCGACCGCGTCCTCGGGCGCGTACGCGCCGGCCTGGTTCACGGCGAGGCCGCGCGCCTCGTCGACCGGACCGACGATGAAGTCGAGGATGTCGAGCGTGTGCCCGACGGCCTCGAAGAAGATGCCGCCGCCCGAGCGCTTCGCGTCGAGCCGCCAGCCCCAGAACGGGCCGCGCATCGCCTCGGGCGAGGGGATCCGCTGCAGGTGGCGCATGACCACCATGCGCACCTCGCCGATCGCGCCGTCGGCGACGAGGTCGCGGACCTTCGTGAACCTCGGCAGCGCGCGCCGGTAGTACGCCACCCACAGCCGCACGCCCGCGGCGCGGCACGCCTCGTCCATCGCGACGCACTCGGCGTGGCTCATGCCCATCGGCTTCTCGACCAGGACCGACTTGCCGGCCGCGGCGCAGCGCAGCACGAGGTCGCGGTGCGACTCGGTCATCGTCGCCACGTAGACGACGTCGACGTCGTCGGCCCGCAGGACCGCCTCGACGTCGCCGTGCGCCCGCTCGACGCCGTGCTCGCGCGCGAACGCCTCGGCCCGCTCCGGGTGCCGGTCGGCCACGGCGACGAGCCGCGAGTTCGCCGCGCGGACGAACGCGGGCCCGCTCTTGGTCCGCACGACCTCGCCGCACCCGATCACGCCCCAGCGCACGGTCCTCACGCGCGCTCTCCGGCGAACCGCGCCATGGCGCCTACTTCGCCCACGCCGGCCGCAGCGTCTCGATCACCTGCGAGCGCCCGTTCACGATCCGGACGATGAAGCTCTCGCGGTCGAGGTCGCCCTTGTCGTCGTAGCGCACGTCGAACAGCAGGCCGGGGTAGTCCTTGGCCGAGAACTGCGCGCCGTGCAGCGTCTTCGCGAACGCCTTCTGGTCGAGGCGCCCGAGCTTGTCCTGCACGGCCTTCAGCGCCCACGCCGCCGTGTAGCCCTTCATCGCGTTGTGGTCGGGGCGCGCCTTGTACTCGGCCTCGTACTTCTTCGCGAAGGCCTGGACGGTGGCGTTGGGCGCGTCGGCGGTCAGGCCGACGTGCGCGATGACGCCGTTCGCGGCTTCGCCCGCCAGCTCGACGACCTTCTCGTTGGCGAGCGTGGTCTCCCCGACGATCGGCTTGTCGTAGCCCTGCTTGCGCAGCTCGCGCAGCACGCGGGCCGACTCCTCCTCGTGCATGTACACGAACAGCACGTCGGCGTTCGACTGCTTGGCGCGCAGCACCGGTCCGGAGAAGTCGACCTGCGGGACGTCGGTCGAGATGTCCGCGACCACCTTCACGCCCGCCGCCTCCAGCTCCTTGACCACCACGTCGCGGCCGCCCTTGCCGAAGTCGGTGTTGGCGAACATCACCGCGACCGACTTCGCCTTCAGGAAGTCCTTGATGTAGCGGACCACCTTGGGCATGGCGGCCGCCTGCGTGAACGAGCTGCGGAACACGTAGGGGTTGCCCTGCTGCGTGATCGCCGCCGCCTCGCCGCCGACGATGTTCGGGACCTCCGCGCGGCGCGTCTCCTGCATGCTGACCAGGATCGACCCCGAGAACACCGGCCCGAGGATCACGTAGGCCTTGTCGTCGATCGCGCGCTGCGCGAGCCCCTTGGCCACGCCGGGATTGGTCTGCGTGTCGAACGCGCTGTAGTCGATCCTGCGCCCGTTGAGCCCGCCGGCGGCGTTGATCTCGCGGATGGCGAGCTGCACGCCGTTGTTGAATCCGGTGCCGGCGGTCGCGCCCGTGCCGGAGAGCTCGACCAGCCCGGCGACGAACACGTTCTGTGCCGACGCGGGCACGGGTGCGGCGGCGAGCGCGGCCGCGAGCAGCACGATGCGGATGGGATGGCGCATGGTTCCTCCTCGACGATGGCACGGGACGGCGGCGCGGCGGGCATGCCGGCGATCGGGCCGCCGCGTTCCCACGATAGGAGCGCGGCGAGGATGTGTCCATGCAATGGGCGCAATATGCATCATTGCAGATCGCAATGATGCACCGGCGCCGGCCGCCTCGCTCAGAACGGCGCGTTGGGCGGGAGCGTGGCCAGCACGTGCTGCTTGCCGTTGCGCACCTCGATGATGTAGCTCACGCGGTCCGGGTCGCCGTTGCGGTCGAACTTCGTGTCGACGAGGATGCCGGGGACGTCCTTCACGAGGATCGGCGTGCCGCGCACGGCGGCGGCGAACGCCTTCGGGTCGACCTTGCCGATGCGCTCGCTGACCGCCTTGACGATGTACGGGACCATGTAGCCCTGGATGCCGTTGTGGTCGGACTTGAACTTGTACTCGCGCGTGTACTTCTCGTCGAACGCCCTCATCGCCGCCGTCGGCGCGTCCGCGGTCAGCGGCACCTGTCCCTGCACGCCGTTCGCCGCCTCGCCGGCGAGCTCGATCGCCTTCTGGCTGATCAGCGTCGTGTCGCCGACGATCGGCTTCGCGTAGCCCTGCTTGCGCAGTTCGCGCAGCAGCCGCGCGGACTCCTCCTCGTTGGTGTAGGCGAACAGGACGTCCCCGCCCGACTGCTTCGCCCGCAGGACCGCGGAGGAGAAGTCGACCTGGTTCTGGTCGGTGGAGATGTCGGCGCCGACCTTGAGGCCGATGGCCTTGGCGGCCTCGAGGAACTGGTCGCGGCCGCCCTTGCCGAAGTCGGTGTTGATCCAGACGATGTCCACCGTCTGCGCCTTCAGCGTCTCCTTGATGTAGCGCGCGAGCTTGGGCATCGCCGTCAGCTGCGTCGCGTTGGTGCGGATGACGTACGGATTGCCCTGCTGGGTGATCGACGCCGCCGCGGCCCCGGTGAAGTTCGGGATCTCCGCGCGCCGCGTCTCCGACATGCTCACGACCATCGCGCCGGAGAGCGTCGGCCCGATCACCGCGAACGCGCCCTCGTCGACCGCGCGCTGGACCAGCGCCTTGGCGATGCCGGCGTTGCTCTGGTTGTCCAGCGTCGTGACCTCGAGACGGCGGCCGAGCACGCCGCCGGCGGCGTTGATCTCCTTGACGGCGAGCTCGACGCCGTTGCGGTAGTTGGTCCCCGCGGTGGCGATCGGTCCGGAGAGCTCGAGGACGTTGTAGAGCTTGATCGGCTGGCCCTGGGCGGCGGCGAGCGCCGGGGCGGCGAGCATGGCGACGGCAAAGGCGGATCGTGCGAGTCGGTTCATCGTGCGGGCTCCGGAGGTGGAAGGTGGAGTGTCGAGGCGACGCGCCGGCCCGCGGGCGCGGCGCTGCGGATCGGGGCGCGCGGGCGTGCCGCGCGGCAGGTCAGGGCGGGCGCCCGGCGTCGACGCGCGCCGCCTTCCCGCCGAGGAACAGGCGGTTGAGGTCGGGGTCGCCGAGCAGCTCGGCGGCCGGGCGGTCGAGCGCCAGGCGTCCCATCTCGAGCACGAGCGCGCGATCGGCGTACTTGAGCGCCGTGCGCACGTTCTGCTCGACCATCAGCACCGTGGTTCCCGCGTCGGCCAGCCCGCGCAGCAGCGTCATGACGTCGTGCACCAGCCGCGGGGAGAGCCCGATGGACGGCTCGTCGATGAGCAGCACGCGCGGGCGCAGCAGCAGCGCCCGGCCGACCTCGAGCTGCTTCTGCTCGCCCCCCGACAGCGTGGACGCCTGGTTCTGCGTGCGCTGGCGGATCCGCGGGAAGCGCTGCAGCACCTCCTCGATGCGCGCCGGAAGCTCGGCGCGCGGCAGCGTGATCCCGCCGAGCTCGAGGTTGTGGAGCACCGAGAGCGACGGGAACAGGTTGCGGCCCTGCGGCACGAACGCGATGCCCTCGGCGAGCAGGTCGCGCGGCGCGCGCCCGTTGATCCGCCGGCCCTCGAAGCGGACCTCGCCGTCGCGCGGCACGAGGATGCCGAACAGCGTCTTCAGCACCGTCGACTTGCCGGCGCCGTTGGGCCCGATGAGCAGCGTGATCTCGCCGCGGCGGGCGTCGAGCGTCGTCTCGTTCAGGATGGTCAGGCTCGGGGAGTAGCCGGCGACCACGCGCTCGAACTCGATGATCCGGTCGGTCATCGCGGGCTCCGCGGGTCGGGGGCGCACGGCACGGCGGCGGTCGGTGGCATGGCGTCAGTTGCCGAGGTAGGCCTCTAGCACCGCGGGATCGGCCTGCACGTCGGCGGGCGCTCCCTCGGCGAGAACGCGGCCCTCGACCATGCAGATCACGTGCGGGCAGAGCTTCATGATGAAGTCCATGTTGTGCTCGATCACCACGAAGCTGCCGCCCTGCGTGCGGTTCAGCGTCGCGAGGAGCTCGCGCAGCTGGTCGACGAGGCCGGGATTCACGCCGGCGCAGGGCTCGTCGAGCAGCACAAGGCGCGGCGAGGGCATGAACGCCATCGCGATGTCGATCAGCTTCTGCTGGCCGTAGGAGAGCGTTCCCGCCTTCAGGTGCGCGACGTGGCCGAGCCGGAAGAGCTCGATCATCTCGTCGGCGCGCGCCCCCAGGCCCGCGTCCGGCCGCGCGAACAGCCGGCCGGTGATCGTGCCCTGGAACTCCTGCGCGGCGGCGATCAGGTTGTCGCGGACCGAGAGCTGCCCGAACACCTGCAGCGTCTGGAACGTCCGGCCGATCCCGCGGCGGGCGAGCTCGAGCGGCGAGCGCGCGGTGATGTCCTCGCCGCGGAACTCGACGCTCCCCGACGTCGGCCGGATCTGGCCGAGGATGGCGTTGAACAGCGTCGTCTTCCCCGACCCGTTGGGCCCGATCACGCCCACGATCTCGCCGGGGGCGAGCGCGAACGACACGCCGTCGACCGCACGGATCGCGCCGTAGTGCTTGGCGACGTCGCGGACGTGGAGCAGCCGTTCGCTCTCCGCCGGAGCGGGCCTGCGCATCCCCCCGCTCATCGCGGCTTCGCCTTGCGCGCGAAGCGCTCCGGGATCGACAGCAGCCCGCCCGGCAGCCACAGCATCAGCAGCACGACCGCGACGCCGAACACGGCGAGGTACCAGACCTGCATGAACTTGAGCCACGGCGCGCTGGAGCCCCGCAGCAGCTCCGGCACGAGGATGATGACGACCGTCCCGACGACGGGGCCGAAGAAGCGGCCCTGCCCGCCGACGATGACCGCGAGGAGCATCATCAGCGACGCCGAGAAGTGGAACGGGCCCGGCTCGATGAACTCGACCAGCGAGGCGAAGTAGACGCCGCCGATGCCCGCGCACGCGGCGCCGATCGCGAAGGCGAGCAGCGTGTAGGCGGTGATGTTGATGCCGAGGCTCTCGGCACGGATCGGGTTGTCGCGCAGCGCGGCGAACGCGCGCCCCCACGGCGAGCGCAGCAGCCACCACAGCAGCAGGCCGAGCACGACCAGCGACCCCAGCGTGAACCAGTAGAAGGCGACGTGCCCGCCGAGGTCGACGCCCAGGATGGTCGGCCGCGGGATGCCCGAGATGCCGAACGTGCCACCGGTGATCTGTTCCTCGTTGCGCATCGCGAGGTAGACGAGCACGTTGAAGCCGAGCGTGGCGAACGCGAGGTAGTGGTGCTGCACGCGCAGCGCCGGGAAGCCGACCACCAGCCCCAGCACGAAGCAGACGACGGCCGCGACGGGCACGACCAGCAGGAACGGCCAGCCGAGCTTGAGGAGGATCGCCGCGATGTACGCGCCGATGCCGAGGAACGCGGCCTGCCCCAGCGACATCTGGCCGGCGTAGCCGACCGTCAGGTTCAGGCCGAACGTCGCCATCAGGTAGACGCAGTACAGCGTCAGCAGGTAGACGTCGCTGCGCTTGAGCGCCAGCGCCACGGCCGCGAGGACGGCGATCGACGCCGCGAGCAGCGCCACGCGCAGTGCCGGCTTCATACCTTGCGCTCCTCCGCCTTGCCCAGCAGGCCCTCGGGCCGGATCAGGATGACGACGAGGAACAGCATCAGCGCGACGCCCTCCTTGTACGCGGGCGACACGTAGAAGCCGACCAGGTTCTCGAGGATCCCGATCAGCACGCCGCCGAGCAGCGCCCCGCGCGTCTGGTTGAAGCCGCCGATGATGGCGGCGAAGAACGCCTTGAGGCCGATGGACTCGCCCATGTCGAACTTGGCGAGGTAGGTCGGCGTGATGAGCAGCGCCGCGACCACCGCCAGCACGGCGTTGATCAGGAACGTGTAGAGCACCATGCGCTTGACGTCGATGCCCAGCACGCGCGCGGCCTCGGTGTTCTGCGCCACCGCCTGCATCGCGCGCCCGGTCAGCGTGCGCGTCACGAACGCCTGCAGCGCCACGACGATCACGCCGGCGATGAGCAGCGTGCCCACGTCGGCGTAGGTCACGTTGATGCCGCCGACCGAGAAGACGCCGCCGGGAAACGGGCTGCCGAACTGGTGCGCCTCGGCGCTGTAGCCGGCGCGCACCAGCGTCTTCAGCGCGATGGCGAGGCCGAGCGTCGCGATCACCAGCGGGATGACGCCGTGGCGGATCAGCGGGTCTACGATCGCGCGCTTGAACCCGTAGCCCAGCACGATCATCGCCGCCGCGCAGGTGACCAGCACGGCGACCCACAGCGGCATGCCGGCGAGCACGCAGAACAGCATCGCGAACGCCGGCAGCATCACGAACTCGCCCTGCGCGAAGTTGATCGTGCCGGAGGCCTGCCAAAGCAGCGTGAAGCCGAGCCCGGCAAGCGCGTAGATCGAGCCCGTGGCGATGCCCGAGACCACCAGCTGCACCAGCTCCGCCATCCTTCCTCCTCCATCCCCGCCCGCCCGCCGTCGCGAGGCGCCGCGAGCGTATTAGACTGCGCCGTCCGGCCCGCGCCGCCGCGCCGGCCCCGTCCCCACCGGAGCACGACCCCGATGCGTACCGCCCTCATCCTCGGCAGCGACGACGTCCTCGCCTGCCTCGATGCGATCCGCGGCGAGCTCGCCCGCCGCCGCCAGACCGCGGTCATCGCCGTGGCCGACGCGCACGGCGAACTGCTCGCGCTGCTGCGCCTCGACGGCGCGCCGCTGTCGTCGATCGCCGTGGCGTCGAACAAGGCCTACACTGCGGCCCGGCTGCAGCGCACGACCCGCGAGCTGGGCGAGCGCGTCCGCGAGCGCGGCATCGACATCGCCTACTACGGCGACCCGCGCCACGTCGGCTTCGGCGGCGGCGTTCCCGTGCGCGTCGACGGCGCCGTCGTCGGCAGCGTGGCCGTCAGCGGCCTCACGGACGTCGAGGACGAGGAGGTGGCGGCCGTGGGCGTCGCGGCGATCCTGGCAGCACGCCCGCGATCCGCACCCGGCGACGCGAGCTGACCGGCGCGGGTGACCCGCGCTCGTGCGGACGACGGCCGAGTGTACGCCGCGAGTCACCGGTACGCGGTCCGGACGCCAGCCCGGCGCCACCGGCCAGCCGAGCAGCCCGGCGATCCGGAAGGCGTGCGGGGACCTGCCGGCGGCCGTCGCCTCCGCCACGACCCTACCTCGCCGCGTTCGGCGGCAGCACGGCGAACACCACCTGCTTGCCGTTCTCGACGCGCGTCATGAAGCTCTCGCGGTCGATGTCGCCCTTGTCGTCGAAGGCGACGTCCATCAGCACGCCGGGGTGCTCCTTCGCCGCGATCCGCGCGCCCTTCATCGCCGCGGCGAAGGCCTTGCGGTCGAACTTCCCGATGCGCTCGGTGATCGCCTTGACGACGTAGACGGCCGTGTACCCCTTGAGGCCGTTGTGGTCGGCCTTGTGCTTCCACTCCTTCTGGAACTTCTCGTCGAAGGCCTTGACGGTCGGCAGCGGAGCGTCGGCGGTGAGCCCGACGTGCGCGACCGCGCCGTTGGCCGCCTCGCCGGCGAGCTCGATCACCTTCTGGCCGGTGAGCGTCGTCTCGCCGATCATCGGCTTGTCGTAGCCCTGCTTGCGCAGCTCGCGCAGCGCGCGCGCCGACTCCTCCTCGTTGACGTAGAGGAACAGCGCGTCGGCGCCGGACTGCCTGGCGCGCAGCACCGGGCCGGAGAAGTCGACCTGGCCCTGGTCGGTCGAGATGTCGGCGGCGACCTTGATGCCGCTCGCGTCCAGCGCCTTCAACATCACGTCGCGGCCGCCCTTGCCGAAGTCGTTGTTCACCCAGATCATCGCGACCGTCTTCGCCTTCACGTTGTCGCGCAGGTAGCGCGCGACCTTGGGCATGGCGTTCGCCTGCGTGAAGGACGTGCGGAAGATGTAGGGATTGCCCTGCTGCGTGATGGCGGCCGCCTCGCCGCCGGTGAAGTTCGGCACCTCCGCGCGGCGCGTCTCCAGCATGCTCACCAGCACGGAGCCCGAGAACACCGGGCCGAACACAACGTAGGCGTCGTTGTCGATCGCCTTCTGCGCGAGTGCCTTGGCGATCTGCGGCTGCGACTGCGTGTCGCTGCCCGAGTACTCGATCCGCCGGCCCAGGATCCCGCCGGCCGCGTTGATCTCCTTCACCGCGAGCTTGACGCCCTCGTCGAAGTTCGTGCCCGAGGTCGTGCCCGGCCCCGAGAGCTCCACCAGCCCGGCGAACTTGATCGTGCCCTGCGCCGCCGCCAGCGCCGGGGCGCACAGCAGCGCCAGCGCCAGCACCCACCTCCCGCCCGTCGTCGCCATCGTCTCCTCCTCGGAGCGCCTCTTGCACGGCGCATTGGTCGTCACCGCAACGGCCGGCTGCGGACGCGGAAGCGTACAGCCTGCCGCACGCTCCGTCACGCCTTCGCGGATTGGCGCGCCGCCGCCGCGGCCGTCCGGACCTACGCGAGGGGCACCGTCATCGCCTCGATCAGCGGCTGCGTCGGCGGCCGCACGCCGCGCCACCACACCCACGCTTCCGCCGCCTGCTCGACGAGCATGCCGATGCCGTCGGCGACCCGGCCCGCGCCGGCGTCGCGCGCGACGCGCAGGAACGGCGTGAGCCCCTTGCCGTACACGAGGTCGTAGGCGAGGCAGCCCGGCGCGAACGCCTGCGCGGGCACCGGCGGCAGTTCGCCGCGCAGGCTCGCCGACGTCGCGTTCACGACGACGTCCCACGCTCCCGCGATGTCGGCATAGCCGCCGGCGCCGACCGGCCCCCGCGCCGCGAAGCGCTCGCGCAGCGCGAGCGCCTTGGCGATCGTGCGGTTGGCGACGAACAGCGCGGCCGGCCCGGCCTCGAGGAACGGCAGCAGCGCGCCGCGCGCCGCGCCACCCGCACCGAGCAGGAGCACGCGCCGGCCGGCCATCGGGACGCCGAGGTTGCGCTGGATGTCGCAGGCGAGCCCGAGGCCGTCGAAGTTCTCGGCGAGCACCTCGTCGCCGTCGAACTTCATGCAGTTGACGGCGCCGGCGAGCCGCGCACGGTCGCCGAGCCGCGTCGCGTACGCCGCGGCCTCGAGCTTGAACGGCTGGGTGACGTTGACGCCCCGCCCGCCCGCGGCGCGGAACGCGTCCACCGCCGCGCGGAAGCCGTCGAGCGGCGCCTCGAGCAATCCGTAGGCGACGTCCTCGCCCGTCAGGCGCGCGAACTCGCCGTGGATGCGCGGCGACTTCGAGTGGCCGAGCGGGTTGCCGACGAGCGCGTAGCGGTCGGGCACGGGGCCGCCTCAGGCGCTCGCCGCGGACACCGCCGCGCGCAGGCCCAGCAGGTAGCTGTCGATCCCGAAGCCGCAGATCTGGCCGCGCACGACCTCGGCGAACACTGAGACGTGGCGGAACGGCTCGCGCGCGTGCACGTTCGACATGTGGATCTCGACGATCGGCACCGTCAGGATCGCGAGCGCGTCGCGCAGCCCGTAGCTGTAGTGCGTCCACGCGCCGGCGTTGATGACGACCGCGTCGACGTTCTCCTGGTAGGCGCGGTGGATGCGCTCCGCCATCGCGCCTTCGTGGTTCGTCTGGAAGCTCTCCACTTCGACGCCGAGCTCGCGGCCGAGCGCACGCATGCGCTCGTCGATCTCGGCGAGCGTGATCGTCCCGTACTGCTTCGGGTCGCGCTTGCCGAACATGTTGTGGTTGATGCCGTGCAGCATCAGCACCTTCTTCATCGTCGCTTCCCTTTCGTGTTGGCCCGCGCCCGTTAGGCGCGGGGATCGACCGCGAGCGCCGCGGCGACCGCGCCGGGGCTCGCCTGCAGCACCTCGATGCACAGCCCGTCGGGCAGCGCGAACCAGTTGCGTCCCTGCGGCAGCGGTGTGACGCCGAAGCCGGCGGCCGCGGCCAGCGTCGCCTCGAGATCGTCGGCCATGACGCCGAGGTGGGCGTGCCGGCCCTCGGGGCCGGCGAAGCCTGGATCGGCGATGAGCTGCAGGCCGCCGTGCAGCCAGGCCTGCCGCGGCGCCTCGGGATCGCCGTCCACGTCGCGGACCGTCATGCCGAGCGCCTCGCGGAAGAACCGCAGGTGCCAGCGGATGTCCGTCACGCGGATGGCTACGTGCTCGACGTACGTCCGGATCCCCGGCTGCATCGCGTCCCCTCCTCGTTCGCTCAGGCCGGCTTGCCGAACCGCGCGTTGCGCCGCTCGAGTCCCTTGACGCACGCCACGAGCGTGCGGTTGACCGGCGTGGCGACGCCGCAGCGCTCGCCCGCGCGGACCACGGCGCCGTTGACGTAGTCGATCTCGGTGCGCGAGCCCTTCTCGAGGCTCTGCAGCATCGACGTGCGGAACTCGGGCGGCAGCCCCTCCTTCGCCTTGAGCCACGGTGCGCGCGCGTCCGCCCACGACACGCGCACGCCGGATGCCTTCGCCGCGGCCAGCGCCTCGTCGACGGCCGCCAGCGCGCAGGCCTCGACTTCCGGCACGTCGTACAGCTCGCCGTAGGGCAGCCGCGTGATGCCGGCCAGCGCGCCGGTGGCGACGTTGATCATCAGCTTGTCCCACATCGTGCCGACGATGTCGCCGCTGACGCGTGCGTCGAGGCCCGCGGCGGCGAACGCCTCCGCGATGCGCCGCACGCGGTCCGTCACGCGTCCGTCGAGCTCGCCGATCACGGTCTCCTTGCCCCGGACGCCGGCGATCACCTGGCCGGGGCCGAGCAGCACGCCCCCCTTGTACGTCTTGCCCGCGATGACGCGCTCGCGGCCGACGACGTCGGCCAGCACGTCCTCGTGGCCGAGGCCGTTCTGCAGCGACATCACGACCGTGTCCGGGCCCACCAGCCGGCGGCCCTGCTCGATCGCCGCGCGCGTGTCGTACGACTTCACCAGCACGACCACGAGGTCGACCGTGCCGAGCCCGTCGGCGCTCGCGGCGGCGCGCACGCGCACCTTGCGGTCGCTGCCGCCCTCGCGCAGCGTCAGGCCGTCGCGGTTGATCGCGTCGACGTGGTCCCGCCACGCGTCGACGAGGACGACGTCGGCCCCGCCCTCCGCCAGCGAGCCGCCGATCGCGCTGCCGAGCGCGCCGGCCCCGAGAAAGGCGATCTTCAAGCCGATCCTCCAGTTGAGTAGACGAGACGCGCGCATGCGCGGAGCTCGTCGGGCGTGGCCGTGCCGAACCCGAAGAACTCGAGATAGGCCGGAATCATCTCGAACAGCATGTCCGTCCCGACCTGGTAGCGGCAGCCGCGGCGGCGCGCGGCGGCGAGGAGCGGCGTGATCTCCTGCTTCATCACGACCTCCCCGACGAACGTCGACGGCGCGAGCCGCTCGGGATCGAAGGGAAGCGGATCGTCCGGCCGCATGCCGAGCGGCGTTCCGTTGACGACGATGTCGTACCCCGCCGGGTCGTTGCCCGCGACGCGCACGTCGAGCGCCGGGTAGTGCGTGCGCACGCGGCCGGCCAGCGCCCCGGCCACGTCCGGCACCACGTCGTGCAGCGCGAGCGACGCGACGCCTTCCGCGGCGAGCGACGCGGCGATGGCCGAGCCGACGCCGCCGGCGCCGACGACGAGGCAGCGCGCACCGCGCATCGCCACGCCGTGGCGCGCCAGGCCGCGGACGAAGCCCGTCCCGTCGAACATGTCCCCGGCCAGCGTGCCGTCCTCGCGCCGCAGCAGCGCGTTGCACGACCCGGCGATCCGCACCGCCGTGCTCGCCTCGTCGAGGAACGCGACCGTGGCGACCTTGTGCGGCATCGTGACGAGCGCGCCGCGCACGTTGCGCGTGCGCCGCAGCGCCTCGACGACCTGCGGATAGCCGTCGGCGGCCACCGCGAAGGGCACGACGACCGCGTCGATGCCGCGCCTCTCGAACCACGGGTTGTAGATCATCGGCGCCCGGAACGATCCGGTCGGGTAGCCGATGTGCGGAACGAGCAGCGTGTTGCCGTTGATCATGGTCGGGGGGGCGGGGAGCACCGCGCCGCGAGCGCGCTCGGCCGCCGGCCGGGCGTCCGCGACGGGCGCGGATCACTTCGCCTCGGCGAGCTCCTCCGCGTGCGCGGCGAGATACGCCTTCGCCGACTCGAGGCAGCGGAACGCGTGCTCGGCCAACCCCATCTCGCGCACACGCTCGAGGTGCGGCAGCTCGATGGAGTAGGGCACGGGCGGGATGTGGCGCAGGATCTCCGCGACGTCGATGCCGCCTTCGCCGAGGTAGAGCCGCTCCGCGCGCAGGATGTGGATCATCCGCTCCCGATCGGCGGGGATCTCGCCGACCGCGTCGCAGATCTGGGCGAAGTGGAACCACTTGCGCGGCACCGCGTCGAGGTCGGCGGGATTGTCGCGGGCACGGTGGAAGTGGTGCGTGTCCACCATCAGGCCGGCGTTGTCGCGGTCGACGCTGCGAAGCACGTCGAGGGCCTGCGCGAGCGTCCGCACCGCGGCGATGGGGACGGCCTCGAGATCGACGGTCAGCCCCAGCGGCCTCGCGAGGTCGCACAGCGCTGCGAACTTGTCGACGTACATGGCGCGGTCGTCGACCCAGATGGACGAGAGCACCGCGCGGGCACCGAGCTCCGCGGCCACCTCGAGCGCCGGCAGGTAGCTCCGCGGATCGACATCCTTGAGGATGCGGGCGAGCTCGATGTCGTGCACGCGCAGACCCGTCGTGGCGAGCGCCCGCTTCGTCTCGCGCAGCATCTGCGGATTGTCGTGCAGGCCCCAGTTGGGCTCGCCGGGCAGCCCCATGTAGATCAGCCGCGGGCTCACGTAGTCGTACCCGGCGCGCGCCGCGACGTACACCAGCTCGGGCGGCGCGAGGGCCATCACGGTGAGGTGCGCGATGGAGAATTCCTGCTTCACGACCCTGGCTTCCATGGGATCACCTCCGCTTTCAGTCCGCCGCGCCCGCGCCGGTCGCCACGTGGTGCACGCGCCTGCCGGGCGAGTAGATGTCCATGATGTTCCAGTGCCCGGCGGTGGGCACCGGCTCGTTCTTCATCAGGATGTCGACGACGACGGGCTTCCTCGAGCGGATCGCCCGCGCGAGCGCGGGCTTGAGCTCGGCCGCGCTGCCGATCTTCACGCCGTCGATGCCGTAGGCGCGCGCGATCGCCGCGTAGTCGGGCGACCACGGCTTGCCGTCCTTCTCGAACACCGTGCCGAACGTGGTGCCGTAGTGCGCGGCCTCGAGGCCGGCGATCGTTCCGAACGCGCAGTTGTTCATGATCACCCAGACGACCGCGATGTCCTCCTCGAACGCCGTGGCGAGCGCCGCGGGGTTCTGGCCGAAGCCGCCGTCGCCGATGAGCGCGACGACGACCCGGTCCGGCAGCGCGACCTTCGCGCCGAGCGCGGCCGGCGATCCGAAGCCCATCGTCGCGAAGCCGCCGGGCGTGAAGATCGTGCCCGGCGTGTAGATCGGAAACTGCTGGCCGACGCCGTTCTTGTTCCAGCCGACGTCGGTGCACAGGATCGCGTCGCGCGGCAGCACCTCGCGCAGGTCGGCGAGGATGCGCTCGGGCCGCATCGGCCAGGCGTCGCTCTGCATCGCCTTGCGGTTGCCGGCGGCGAACTTCCTGCGGTTCGCGGCCATCTCGGCGACGAGCTTCTCCCGCTTCACGCCCTTGGGCGCGAGCCGGCGGGCGACGCGCAGCAGCACCCTGAGCGCCTCCTTGAGGTCGGCGACCGCGCCGATCGCCACGGGGTAGTTGCGGCCGATCTCGGCGGGGTCGATGTCGATCTGGATCAGCTTCGTCGGCGGGATGCGGAACGTGTACTTGTCCTCCCACGAGCTGCAGTCGGCTTCCGAGAAGCGCGTGCCGAGCGCCAGAATCCAGTCCGCGGTCCTGCACTTGTCGTTGATGTACTTCGTGCCCCAGAACCCGGTCATCCCGAGGATCAGCGGGTGGTCGTCCGGCAGCGCCCCCTTGCCCATCAGCGTGTGCGCGACCGGCAGGCCCAGGTGCTCCGCGAGCTCGCGCATCTCGCCGGCGGCCTGCGCGAGCAGCACGCCGCCGCCCGCGTACAGCACCGGCGCCTTCGCGTCGACGAGCGCGCGCACGATCCGCTCGGCGGTGTCGTCGTCGAGCGACGGCCGCGCGAGCGTGCGCGCGTTGCCCGCGATCCGCTTCCACGCCGCGACGTCGATCTCCTTGCTGAAGATGTCCATCGGCACGTCGACCAGCACCGGGCCGGGGCGGCCGCTCTCGGCGAGCGTGAACGCCTTCTCCAGGATCTCGGGCAGCAGGTGCGCCGAGTCGACGCGCCAGGCCCGTTTCACGAACGGCCGGTAGATCTCGTACTGGGAGGCGTCGGCGTGCAGGTTGACCTCCTGGTGCGGGTGCTTGCCGAAGTAGTGCGTGGGCACGTCGCCGGCGATCACGACCATCGGGATCGAGTCGAGCGCCGCGTTCGCGACGCCGGTCGCGGCGTTCGTGAGCCCGGGCGAGAGGTGGGACAGCAGGACCGACGCCTTGCCGGTCGCACGCGCATAGCCGTCGGCCGCGTGCGCGGCGATCTGCTCGTGGCGCGTGTTGACGAACCTGATCTTGCGGCTCTTCGACAGCGCGGCGAGCACCGCAATGTTCGTGTGCCCGCACAGGCCGAAGATGTGCCGGACGCCGCGGGCTTCGAGGTACTTGACGAGCTGGTTGGCGACGGTGTCCGTCGCGGGGGAGGCTTGCGAGCCGGGGGTCGGGGAGCGCATGGGTGTTCCTCTAGTCGTTCGTGACGCGGGCGGCGACCTCGGGGGGAAGGTCGCGCCGCGGCGGGCCGCTGTAGCGGTACGGGATGGAGGGCGGCATCGGCCCCATGATCCGCCGCCCGCGCTGCTTCTGCTCCCATGCGTGGGCGAGGATGCCCACGGAGCGCGACAGCACGAACAGGCCGCGGCCGAGTTCCGGCTCGAAGCCGAGCTCGCAGAACACGACGGCGGTGATGCCGTCGATGTTCATCGGGATGTGCCTGCCCTTGTGCTTCTCCAGCGCGGCCTCCACCGCGTGGCCGATGCGGCCGAAGCGCCCGCCGATCGCGCCCGCCGCCTCGGCCTTGCGCAGCAGCGCGTAGAGCGGCGCGACGCGCGGGTCGACGGGGTGGAAGCGGTGGCCGAAGCCCGGCATGATCTTCTCGCCGGCCGCGCGGTGGCGCGCGAGCACGGCCTCGGCGGCCGCGACGAGATCGCCCGACGCACCCGCGGCAGCGTCGATCTCGCGGTAGCGCTCCATGCACTGCTGGCCGGCGCCGCCGTGGATGTCGTCCAGCACGTTGACGGCGGAGGCCATCGCGCCGTTGACCGGCAGCCCGCAGCTCACCGCCATGCGCGAGATCGCGATCGACGGGGCGTGCGGGCCGTGGTCGACGCCGGGCACGAGCGCCGCCTCGAGCAGGTCGGCCTGCGCCGGCGCCGGCAGCTCGCCGCGCAGCATCAGCCAGATCATCTCGGGGAAGCGCACGCGGCCGATCAGCTGCTCGACCGGGTAGCCGCGGATCGCGATCTTCCCCGGGTGGACGTCGATGATCGACGTGTCCCACCAGGCGGAGGCTTCGGCGACAAGTTCTTCGGTATTCTTCATCGAGGTGCTCGCTCGGGAGCGCGGTGCCGGCACGACGCTCGTCGTTTCGTTGTCCTTCCCGCCGCGGCGCACGGCAGCCGAAGCCGCGGCCCATCTCCATCCTCGACGAAGGACGCGGGGGCCTTGCCCGCGTTCTTCGCCGACGCTACGTCGTGATCGTCTCCACCACGCCCTCCAGCGCCGGGTCGTAGAACTCGCCGAACAGCTCCTCGTCGGACGGCTTGTCCTCCTTGATCGGCACCGACACCCAGGTCGTGTTCAGGTAGTGCTTGAGGTGCACGTTCTCGGAGATGATGTTGCCGCCCCACGTGCCGCAGCCCAGGCTCGAGGTCATCGGCATGCCGTTGTTGAACGCCCCGGCGTTGGCCTTCGACTGCGGCTGCCGGACCATGATCCGCGACACCGGCGCGGCCATCGCCAGGCGGTGGATGTGGTCCTGGTCGAACGAGTAGATGCCGCAGGAGTGGCCCTTGCCGCCGACCTCGTAGACCCCGCGCATCATCTCGAGCGCCTGGTCGAAGCTGCCGTACCTGTACAGCGCCAGCAGCGTCGTGAGCTTCTCGCCCGAGAAGTGGTGCTCCTTGCCGATGCCGTCGCCGTGGACCATGATGAACTTGCGGTCGGCCGGGATCTCGAAGCCCGCGACCTTCGCGAGCTGCTGCGGCGCGATGGCCACGGTCTCCACCGTGCGGTGGCGCTCGTCGTCCCACATCGCCCTGCGCAGCATCTCCTTCTGCTCCGGCGTCGCGAGGTAGCCGCCCTCCTTCTGCAGCTGCGCGAGCATCCGGTCGAAGATGCCGTCCTGGATGATCAGGTTGCCGTCGGCCGAGCAGCCCGAGCCGAAGTCGGAGGTCTTCGACAGGCGCGTGTTTCGCGCCGCCTCCTCGACGTTCGCCGTCTCGTCGATGATCATCGTGGAGTTGCCGGCACCCACGCCGTAGGCCGGCGTCCCCGAGCTGTACGCGGCGCGGACCATCGGCTGCCCGCCGGTGGCGATGATCAGGTCGGCGCGCGCCATCAGCGCCTGCGACATCGGGATGTTCACCTTCGTCAGGCACTGCAGGATGTCGGCCGGCGCCCCCTCGCGCTCCAGCGCCTCGCGCATCAGGCGCACGGTCTCGAACGACGTCTTCTTGCTGCGCGGGTGCGGCGAGAAGATCACGACGTCGCGCGCCTTGATCGCGTAGATGGCGTTGCCGGCCGGCGTCAGGTCGGGATTGGTCGTCGGCACGATGCAGGCGATCACCCCCACCGGCTTGCCGTACTTGACGATGCCCTTCTCGGGCAGCTCCTCGATGACGCCCACGCTCCTCTGGCGCAGCGCGTCGCGCAGCACGCCGCGGATCTTCATCCGCTTGCCCATGCGGCTCTCCGGGTCGCCCAGCCCGCTCTCCTCGATGCCCATCGCCACCAGGCGCTCGAACGTGCGCTTGTTCGCCACCGCCCACGCGACGGCCTGGCACAGGCGGTCGACGCGCGCCTGGTCGTAGGTCTCGATGACCGCGAGCGCCTTTCGCGCGCGCGCGAAGCACTCGTCGAGCTCCTGCTTCTGCTCCTCGGTGATGCCCTTCTTCGGTTCGGTTGCGGCGGCCATGGCGTTGCGTCCTCCTGCGTGCGCCCGGCGCGCTGCTCGAGGCCCGGGCAGGTGTGAAAGTTCGGGGTCGTGTCGTCGTCGGGGTTTCAGCGGTCCCTGAGGGTCGCGGGGTCAGGTTGCGGGTGCCCGCCGCAGGCGACCGACCGTCGCCGCCCACAGGCGGGTCTGCGAGAGGACGGTGATCGCGAGCGCGGCCACCAGGATCGCGGAGATGGGGCTGGTGAAGAACTCGGCCAGGAACGCGAGCGGCTCGTCGGCGGCGGAGATCATCGCCCTCCGGTAGGACACGTCGATCAGCGGTCCCAGGATGATGCCGAGGATCACCGGACCCACCTGGAAGCCGTACATCTTGAGGAAGTAGCCGGTGACGCCGAAGGCGAGCATCCAGTAGACGTGCACCGGGTTGTTCTCGATCGCGTAGGTGCCGACCGCGGACAGCACGAGGATCAGGGGCAGGAGGATCGCCTTGGGCGTCTCGACGATCTTGGCGAAGATGCGGATGCCGGAGAGGCCGAGCGGCAGCAGGAACAGGTTGGCGAGCACGAGGTTGCCGACGCAGAACCAGAACAGGTGCGGCGTCTCGATCATCAGCATCGGCCCGGGCTTGAGGCCGTGGATGTAGAGCGCGCCGATGATGACGGCGGTCACGGCGTCGCCGGGGATGCCCAGCGTCAGCATCGGGATGTACGCGCCCGGTACCGCGGAATTGTTCGCGGACTCCGGCGCGACCAGGCCCTCGTACGCGCCCTCGCCGAACGGCCGCGACGGATGCTTCGTGGTGCGTCTGGCGTGATCGTAGGCCATCAGCGCGGCGATGTCCCCCCCCGCGCCGGGCAGCGCGCCGATCACGGTGCCGATCGCCGAGCAACGCCCCGCGAGCGGCAGGTGCTTCTTCAGCAGCCCCCACGGCGGCACGATGCGCCGCACGTCCTGCTTCACCGGCGTGACGTGCAGGAAATGCAGCTGCGCCAGCACCTCGGAGACGCCGAAGAAGCCGATCATCGCGGCGACGTAGGGCACGCCGCTGGTGAGCTGCACCGACCCGTAGGTGAAGCGGCCCTCCGCGGTCATCGGGTCGAGGCCGATCATCCCGATCAGCACGCCCAGCGCGCCCGCGAACACCCCCTTGGCGAGCGACTTCCCGGAGAGGCTGCCGACGAGCAGGATCCCCCAGATCGCGAGCAGCAGGTAGTCGCGCGGCGCGAACAGCAGCGCGAGGTTCGACAGCACCGGCGCGCCGACCGCCAGTGCGAAGATGCCGATGAACGCTCCGAGCACCGAGACGACCGTGGTGAGGCCGATCGCCGAGCCCGCCTCGCCGCGCTTGGCGAGCGGGTAGCCGTCGAGCGCAGTCGCGATCGCCGCGGGCGCGCCGGGGATGTTGAGCAGGATCGCGGTGCGCGAACCGCCGTAGACGCCGCCGAGGTAGATGCCGGCGATCAGCGCCAGCGCCTCGTTGACGTTCCACTTGAACGTGAACGAGATCAGGATCGACACGGCCATCGTCACCGACAGGCCGGGGATCGCGCCGACGTAGATGCCCGCGAACGTGCCCGCCGCCGTCAGGAAGAGCAGGTAGGGGCTCGTCCACGACATGAAGAAGTAGGAGACGGCCTCGGGCACGGCTACGCCTCCACGGCACCGTCGCGCATCACAGCAGACCCCGCAGCACGCCGGCCGGCAGGACGACCGAGAACGCGGTCTGGAAGATCACGTAGATCGCCGCGAGCGAGGCCGCGCTCACGACCACGTTGTAGACGATGCGCCGGCTGCCCAGCACCCACATCCCTGCGACCAGGAACAGCAGCGAGGACACGACGAAGCCGAGCGGCTCGAGCGCGAACATGTAGAGCACGATCAGCAGCGTGAAGGCGACGACGACCCGCGGCAGCAGCGCGTGCGCGAACTCGCGGGAGAGCGAGCTGCCCGACGGAACCTCGGCCGGCGGGCGCCGCAACGTCGCGAGCGCGACCCTCGCGGCCGAGACGAGCATCACCAGCGCCGCCAGCATCGGCACGGCCCCCGGGGAACTCCACGACCCCAGGCCGGAGATGCTCGTCGCCTGCCAGAGCGCGGTCGCGCCGAAGAGCAGCAGGAAGAGCACGAAGGCGAGTTCGCCCGGCAGTCGGCGTTCCGGCGGAGTCATCGTGGCGATCCTCGCGGTCGTCGGGCGGGCGGAGCCTCGCGGGACCCCGGTCATGCCGGGGCCGCGCGCAGAGGCCCCGACAGCGCCGGGGACGTCAGGACGTCAGGGCCTCGGGATGCCGAACTTGTCGGGCGAGGCCTTGGCCGCGCCGACGTCCTGCAGCACCCACGTGGTCACCGACTGCCACTTCTTCAGGAACGCGTCGGCCTCGGCGCCCGACATGGTCATCGGCACGTTGCCGCGGTCCTTCATCAGCTGCACGAACTGCGGATTCTCGGCGGCGGTCCTGAACGCCTTGACCAGCGTCGCGGTGACGTCGGCGGGGGTGTCGCGACGCACGAACACGCCGTAGAAAGGCCCCCACGGCAGGTACTTGGCGAACTCGGGGAAGTCCTTCGTGATGGGTGCGATGCCGGCCTGGCCCGCGAGCGACAGCGGCTCGGCGTCGATGACCGCGAGGGCCTTGACGCGGCCGGCCTTGACGTTCTCGGCCGCGGCGCCCACCCCCACCGGCATGATGTCGACGTGCCCGCCGAGGAGCGCGGTGAGGCCGGGACCCTCGCCGTCGAAAGGCACCGAGATCACCTGGAACTTGGTCACCGAGTTGAGCATCGAGCCCACGGAGTGCGGGAGGCCGCCGGGGCCCGTCGATCCCATCTTGAGCTTGCCCGGACGCTTCCTTGCGTCTTCGACGAAGTCCTTCATCGAATTCCACGGCGAATCCGCCTTGACCACGACCACCGCGACGCCGCGGGCGAGGATCGCCACCGGATGGAACCGCTCGTACCCGAAGTCGGCGAGCTGCAGCACCTGGTGGAGCTGCGGATTCTCGGCGCCGAAGAGCAGCGTGTAGCCGTCGGCCGGCTGGTTGATCACGAAGTTGGTGGCGATCGCCCCGGTCCCGCCGGGCCGGTTCACCATCACGATCTTCTTGCCCAGCGCGGCCTCGGCGTGCGGCGCGATCGCGCGCGACGCGACGTCCATCGCGCCCCCGGCGCCCCACATGATGACGCCCGAGAGCTCGCGCTCCGGAAAGGCCGCCGCGGCGCCGCCGCTGACGAGGACCGCCGCGGCAGCCGCGGCGACGATCTTGCGATAGGACATGGTTCCTCCGAATGGACCGGGATCGCGGAGGAACGCCCGCGCCGCCGCTGCGGCGCGCGGGATCTCCTCCGGCGGGCCTCCGCGCCCCGGTCGTTCCAGGACCGGCGCGACGCGGGACGCCCTGTCGTGCTCCGTCGGCCGCCGGAACCTGCCCCGAGCGTGCTCCGGGCATGCGCCTGCACGAGCCTTCGACCGTCGTTCTTGTGGACAGCGCGGACTGCTTCCCGGCACGATAGGCGGGCGGCAGGGACACGGTCAAGGGCGCATACCGGCGTTTCGTGCGCTACGCGCCCACAACTTCCGCATACGTGCGATTTTTCAGGTATCGTGTGCGCATGCCGCCCCCCGATCACGGCGCCGAGGTCGCCGCCCGCCCTGTGCCCAAGCGCGTGCCGGCGGCCCGACCCACCGCCGACCCGCACGGGCTGCCGGCGGACACGATCGCGCAGCTCGGCGACGACCCGGACTTCGTCACCGCGCTCGCTCGCGGGCTCGCCGTCCTGCTGTCGCTGTCCGACAAGCGCCGCCGCATGTCGATCGCGCAGGTGGCGCACCTCACCGGCATCCCGCGCGCGGCCGCGCGCCGCAGCCTGCACACGCTGGCCAAGCTCGGCTTCGTCGCGATCGACGACGCCCGGCGCTTCTACCTGCGCCCCCGCGTGCTGTCGTTCAGCCACGCCTACCTGTCGTCGTCGCCGATCGCCGTCCTCGCGCAGCCGATCCTCGACCGCCTCGGCGAGGCGCTGCACGAGGCGGTATCGCTGGCGGTGCTCGACGGCGACGAGATCGTCTACGTCGCGCGGGCGTCGACGTCGCGCATCATGTCGCCGTCGCTCAACGTGGGGCGGCGGCTGCCCGCCTACTGCACGTCGATCGGCCACGTGCTGCTCGCGCACCTGCCCGACGCGGAGTTCGAGGCCTACCTCGCGCGCGCCCGGCTGCATCCCTACACGGAGCACACGCCGACCTCGCCGGAGCGCCTGCGCGCCATCGCGCGCGCGGTCCGCGAGCACGGCTACGCGTTCGCGAGCCAGCTGATGGAGGCGCGGCTGTCGACGCTCGCGGTGCCGGTGCTCGACGCCGGCGGCCACTACGTGGCGGGCATCAACGTCATCGTCCAGGGCCGCCTGACGAGCGACGCGGAGATGGCCGAGCGCTACCTCCGCCCGATGCAGCGCGCCGCGCTGGAGCTCGGATCGCTGCTGCTGCCCTGACGCGCCGCGGGGAGCGTCCCGCGGGGCTTGCGCTATGATCGGGCCGGACCGCGCGCGTGGCCGCGCGGCCCTTCCGCGAACACGCGGGCGGCCGCGCCGTCCGCCCGACGAGGACCCGCGATGACCCACGCGACCGACCGCGAGGCGATCCCCGAGCCGCAGAACCCGCTCGGGCTCGACGGCATCGAGTTCATCGAGTTCGCGACGTCGCACCCGCAGGCGCTGGGCGGCGTGCTGGAGCGGATGGGGTTCCGTCCGGTGGCGCGCCACCGCTCGCGCGAGGTGGAGCTCTACCGCCAGGGCACGATGAACGTCGTGGTGAACGCGCAGGCCGCGGACATCCCGCGCACCGTGCACCCCGGCGAGCGGCCGGCGATCAGCGCCTTCGCGCTGCGCGTGCGCGACGCGCAGGCCGCGTTCCGCCGCGCGAAGGACCTCGGCGCCTGGGAGATCCCGGTGCGCGCGGAGGCGATGGAGCTCAACATCCCCGCGATCCACGGCGTCGGCGAGAGCCTGATCTACTTCGTCGACCGCTACGACGAGTTCTCGATCTACGACATCGACTTCCGCGCGATCCCGACGGTGGACCCGCACCCGCCCGCCGTCGCGGGCCTGCACTGGTTCGGCATCGTGCAGTACGTCGGCGCCGACCGCACCGACGACTGGGTGGCGTTCTACTCGCAGATCATGGGCTTCCGGCCGCTGCCGCACGAGGTGCGCTTCGGCATCATGCCGCGCGGCCTGCTGCTCGAGAGCCCGTGCCGCAAGTTCTTCCTGCAGCTGATCGAGCCGGAGGAGACGGCGCGCTTCGCGCCGATGGAGGAGCACCTGCAGCGCGTCGGCCTCGGCGCGCCCGACGTGCCGGCGGCCGTCGCCGCGCTGGAGAAGCGCGGCATCGAGTTCCTCGCCACCGAACGCGTGCACGCGAGCGAGCGCGGCGCACTGACCAAGCCGCTCCTCGGCAGCGTGATGTTCGAGCTGGTCAAGAGCGACCCGCGCCCCTGACGCCGCATGATGACGTTCCACGACTTCGGGATGGACACCGCGTCGCTCGCGGGTCCGCTCGACGCCAAGCTCGCGGCGGTGCGCGAGGCCGGCTTCGCCCAGGTGATGATCGCGGCGGCCGACGTCGTCGGCCATCCCGGCGGCACGGCCGCCGGCATCCGCGCGGTGCGCGACAGCGGGATCGAGGTCACCGGGCTGGAGGCGCTGCGCGACTACGAGGGCCTCGCGGGCCAGATGGCGGACTACAAGATCGACGTGGCGAAGGCGATGCTCGAGACCTGCGCTGCGCTCGGCGGCCGGCTGCTGCTCGTCGAGGCGTCGACGTCGCGGCACGCGGGCACCGACGCCGGCGCGATCGCGGGCGACCTCGCGCGGCTCGCCAACCTCGCGGTCCCGCTCGGCGTGCGCATCGCGTACAAGGCGCTGCCGTGGAGCCGCACCGCGCCGGACTTCCGTGCCGCGGCGGACGTGGCGATGCGCGTCAACCATCCGAACCTCGGCGTCGCCGTCGACGCCTTCGACGTGCTCGCCTTCGGCGTGCCGCTCGACGACCTCGACATCCTCGACCCCGGCCAGACGTTCCTCGTGCAGATCTCCGACTACACGTCGCGCGAGGTGCGCTCCTCCGAGGAGCGTCTCGCCACGGCCGCGCACTTCCGCGTGTTCCCCGGCGAAGGCGCGCACAGCGACGACCTCGCGCAGGTCGTCGCGCGGCTGGACACGATCGGCTACGAGGGCAACTACAGCTTCGACGTCTACAACGACGACTACCTGCAGGTGCCGCCCGCCGTGGTCACCGCGCGCGCGCGCCGCGCCGCGACGTGGCTGTCGGAGACGGTCCTGCGGCGCGCCCTGCCCGTGCCCGACGTGGCGCGGCTGCGCGCCGCACCCAGCTGACGAAAGGATCCGCGATGGAGTACCGCAGGCTGGGCCGCAGCGGGCTCGACGTGTCGGTGGTGTGCCTCGGCACCATGATGTTCGGCGACCGCACCGACGCCGCCGCCGCCCACGAGATCGTCGCGCACGCACGCGACCACGGCGTGAACTTCATCGACACGGCCGACGCGTACGCGGGGGGCGCGTCGGAGCGCATCGCCGGCGCGGCGATCCGCGCGCACCGCGACCACTGGGTCCTCGCGACCAAGGCGGGCAACGCGCTCGACCCGAAGCTGCGCAACAACGGCGGCCTGTCGCGCCGCTGGCTGATGCAGGCCTGCGACGGCAGCCTCGCGCGGCTGGGCGCGGACTGGATCGACGTCTACTACCTGCACTACGACGACTTCGCCACGCCGCTCGACGAGACCGTCGCGGCGGTCGGCGACCTGATCCGCGCCGGCAAGATCCGCCACTTCGGCGTGTCGAACTTCCGCGGCTGGCGCATCGCGGAGGTGATGCGGCTGTGCGCGCAGCTCGGCGTGCCGCGGCCGATCGTCTGCCAGCCGTACTACAACCTGCTGAACCGCATGCCCGAGGTGGAGATCCTGCCGGCGTGCGACCACTACGGTCTGGGCGTCGCGCCGTATTCGCCGATCGCGCGCGGCGTGCTCACCGGCAAGTACGGCGCGGGCTCGCCCCCGCCGGACTCGCGCGTCGGACGCCGGGACGCGCGGATGATGGAGACCGAGTTCCGCGAGGAGTCGATCGCCGTCGCGCGGCGACTGCAGGAGCACGCGGCGGCGAGCGGACGCCCGCTCGCCCACTTCGCGCTCGCGTGGCTGTGGGCGAACCGCATCGTGTCCTCGGTCATCGCCGGCCCGCGCACGCTCGCGCAGTGGCAGGACTACGTCGCGGCGGTGGGCACGCGCTGGAGCGACGAGGACGAGGCGCTGGTCGACTCGCTGGTGCGCCCCGGGCACCCCTCCACGCCAGGGTACAGCGACCCGCGCTACCCGTTCTTCGGCCGGCGTCTCGCGTGACGCCGCCGCAGGCCGGCGCCTTCGCGTTCACCTTCGGCCTCGAGGAGGAGTTCTTCCTCGCGCACCCGAAGTCGCGCGCGCTCGCCACGAGCGTGCCGCGGTCGCTGCTGCGCGCCTGCCGGCGCCGCTTCGGCGAGGCGGTGGCACCGGAGCTGCTGCGCTCGCAGGTCGAGCTTGTCTCGCCGGTCTTCCGCGCGCACGACGAGGCGCTGGACGCGATGACGCGGCTGCGGCGCGGCGTGGCCGAGATCGCCATCGACAAGGACCTGCGGCTGTTCGCGTCGGGGACGCCGCCGATCGCGGCGTGGGGCGAGCAGTCGGAGACGCCGAAGACGCGCTATCGCGGCCTGATGGACGACTTCCAGATCGTGGGGCGGCGCAACGTGCTCTGCGGACTGCACGTCCACGTCGCCGTGCCCGCGGGCACGGACCGCGTGCAGCTCATGAACCGCGCGATGCCGTGGCTGCCGATGTTCCTCGCGCTCTCGGCGTCGTCGCCCATCTGGAACCGCGCGCCGACCGGGCTCGCGAGCTACCGCCAGGCCGCCTACGACGAGTGGCCCCGCACCGGCATCCCCGACCACTTCCGCGACGAGGCCGAGTACGCGCGCTTCGTCGAGCTGCTGGTCGCCGGCGGCGCGGTCAAGGACGCGAGCATGCTGTGGTGGGCGATCCGGCCGGCGCTGCGCTACCCCACGCTCGAGCTCCGCATCTGCGACGCGTGCACGCGTGTCGACGACGCCGTCGCCATCGCGTCGCTCTACCGCTGCCTGCTGCGCCTGCTGGTGCGCCGCCCGGACGTCGGCGCGGCGTGGACGCCGCACACGCGCCGGCTGATCGACGAGAACCGCTGGCGGGCGAAGCGCTTCGGCCTCGACGCGCAGTTCCTGTCGCTCGACGGCCGCCCGCCGCAGCCCTGCCGAGCCGTCGTGCTGGCGCTGCTCGACCACGTCGCCGACGACGCCGCGGCGCTCGACTGCACGCGCGCGCTCGGACGCGTCCGGGCGCTGCTCGACGAAGGCAACAGCGCGTCGGTGCAGATGGCGCTCTTCGAGCGCCGGCGGGCGCAGGGCGACAGCGTCAACCAGGCGATGCAGTACGTCGTCGACTGGCTGGTGGCGACGACCTACGCGACCAGCGCGCCCGGCCGGTCGAGCGCGTAGCCGGGCAGCGGCGCGACGACGGCGCGCGTGGCGTCGCCGGCGAGCAGCGCGCGGAACGCGACGATGCGCGGCGCGCGCAGGCCGCTGCGGCGGGTGGCGAAGCAGTAGCGCTCGCGCACCAGCGGGACGAACGACAGCCCGAACTGCGCCGCCGCCGCCTGGATGCCCAGCCCCGCGTCGGCGCGGCCGGCGGCGACCGTCGCGGCGACCGCCGCGTGCGTGAACTCCTCCTGCGTGTAGCCGCGCACCGCCGCCGCGTCGAGGCCCTCGCGCGAGAGCAGCCGGTCGAGCAGCAGGCGCGTGCCGGAGCCCGGCTGGCGGTTGACGATCGCAAGCCCGCGCTGGACCACGTGCGCGAGCGTGCGCACCTTGCGCGGATTGCCCTTCGGCACGATCAGTCCCTGCGAGCGCGTGAGGAACGAGAGCAGCGCGTCGCGCCCCGGGTCCAGCCGCCCGAGCAGCGGGTCGCTGTCGCGGCGCGCGCCCAGCTCGACGTGGAACCCGGCGACGTCGACGCTCCCGGCGCGGTAGGCGTCGAGGCTCTCCGCGCTGCCGTGGAACTCCAGCTGGATGCCGTGGGCGAGCCGCCAGCGGTCGCGCAGCTGCGCCAGCGCGATGTCGTGGCTCGCCGCGATCCGCAGCGGCGGCGGCGCCTCGGCCCTGCGCGCGCGCGGCTCGACGCGCACCTCGACCGTCTCGAAGCGCTTCGCGGCGGCGAGCGCGGACTCGTGGGCGGCGAGCAGCCGCTCTCCGGCCGGCGTCAGCGTCGCGCCGCGGCCGCGGGCGAGCTCCGCCAGCGGCGCCCCCACGTCGCGTGCCGACGCCTCGAGCACCGCCCACGCGCTCCGGTACGGGATCCCCGCCGCGCGCGCCGCCGCGATCAGCGTCCCCGTGCGCGCGACCGCCGCGAGCAGCCGCGGCAGCCGCTCGTCCAGCGCGTGCTCGCGCCCGGCGCGGCGCGCCGTCCACCCGATCGCCACCGCCAGCGTCGCATATTGGCCAGACTTTGCATATTGGGCCACGCCGCGTCTCCCGTTACCATGAGGCACCGGCCGCGCAGTTTATGCAAGATCCTGCCGATAGGCCAGCCGCTCCGGCCGCCCCCCGCCACCGTGAACACGCTGTCCCTTGCCTTCGGGGAAGCCTGGGCGATGATCGCCCGCGCCGACCCGAAGCTCCTCGAGATCGTAGCGCTGTCGCTTCGCGTCAGCCTGTCGGCGGTCGTCGTCGCGACGCTGCTCGCGCTGCCGTTCGGCGCGGCGCTCGCCGTTGCCCGCTTCCGTGGCCGCGACGCGCTGGTGGTCGTCCTCAATGCGCTGCTCGGGCTGCCGGCGGTGGTGGTCGGGCTGGCCGTCTACCTGCTGCTGTCGCGCGCGGGGCCGCTCGGCGCGCTCGGCATCCTGTTCACGCCCGCGGCGATGGTGATCGCGCAGGCCGTGCTGATCTTTCCGCTGATCGCAGCACTTGCCCGCCAGTCGGTGGCCGACGCGTGGCGCGAGTACGCCGAGCAGCTGCATTCGCTCGGCGCCGGCCCGCTCGCCTCGGCGTTCGCACTGCTCCACGACCTGCGCTTCTCGCTGGTGACGATCGTGCTGGCGGCCTTCGGGCGCGCGATCGCCGAGGTCGGCGCCGTGATGATCGTCGGCGGCAACATCGACGGCTTCACGCGCGTCATGACCACCGCGATCGCGCTGGAGACGTCGAAGGGCGACCTGCCGCTGGCGCTCGGCCTCGGGCTCGTGCTGCTCGCGATCGTGCTGGCGCTCAACGTCGGCGCGCACCTCATGAAGGAGCGCGCGCAGCGCCACCATGGCTGACGCCTCCGCCCCGCTGCTGCCGCTCGTGCTCGAGAACGTCGGGTTCGCCGCCGGCGGCCGCACGATCCTCGCGGGCATCGATCTTCGCATCGAGCCGGGCCCACGGACGGTCATCATCGGCCCCAACGGCGCGGGCAAGAGCGTGCTCATGCGCATCATGCACGGTCTCCTCGCGCCCACCTCGGGGACCCTTCGCTGGGCGAACCCCGAGCGGCGCGGCGAGCCGCGGCGCCAGGCGATGGTGTTCCAGCGCCCGGTGTTGCTGCGGCGCAGCGTGCTCGGCAACCTGCTGTTCGCGCTGGCGGTGGCCGGCGTCCGCTCGCACGAGCGCGAAGCCCGTGCCCGCGCCGCGCTCGACCGCGTCGGCCTCGGCACGTTCGCCGACCGGCCGGCCCGCGTGCTCTCCGGCGGCGAGCAGCAGCGCCTCGCACTCGCGCGCGCGCGGATGCTGCGCCCCCAGGTCCTGTTCCTCGACGAGCCGACGGCGAACCTCGACCCGGGCGCCACGCGCGAGATCGAGTCCGTCGTGCAGTCGATCCACGACTCGGGCACCAAGATCGTGATGATCACGCACAACCTCGGGCAGGCGCGCCGCCTCGGCGACGAGATCCTGTTCGTCGACCGCGGGCGCATCGCCGAGCGCTCCGACGTCGACCGCTTCTTCCGCCACCCCGCGACGGCCGAGGCCGACGCGTTCCTCAAAGGAGAGCTTCCATGGCACTGAACCGCCGCGCCTTCGCCGCGCTCGCCGCACTCGCGCTCGCCTGCGCGCCCGCGCTGCCGCTGGGTGCGCAGGACAAGTCGATCGTCGTCGCCTCGACGACGTCCACCGAGCAGTCGGGCCTGTTCGGCCACATCCTCCCGATGTTCACGCGGAAGACGGGCATCGCCGTCAAGGTCGTCGCGCTGGGCACCGGCCAGGCGCTCGACGTCGGCCGCCGCGGCGACGCGGACGTGGTGTTCGTGCACGATCGCCCCGCCGAGGAGAAGTTCGTCGCCGAAGGCTACGGCGTCGACCGGCGCGACGTCATGTACAACGACTTCGTGCTGGTCGGCCCGAAGTCCGATCCCGCGAAGGCCGCGGGAAAGGACATCACCGCCGGGCTGAAGGCGATCGCCGCGGCGAAGGCGCCGTTCGTCTCGCGCGCCGACAAGAGCGGCACGCACGCGGCCGAGCTGCGCTACTTCAAGCAGGCTGGCGTCGATCCGGTCGCCGAGGGCAAGGGCACGTGGTACCGCGAGACCGGCTCGGGCATGGGCCCGGCGCTCAACACCGCGTCGTCGATGAACGCCTACATCCTCGCCGACCGCGGCACGTGGCTGTCGTTCAGGAACCGCGGCGAGCTTCGCATCGTCGTCGAAGGCGACAAGCGGATGTTCAACCCGTACGGCGTCATCCTCGTCAACCCGGCGAAGCACGCGCACGTCAAGCAGGCGGAAGCGCGCGCGTTCATGGACTGGCTCGTCTCCGCCGAGGGGCAGGCCGCCATCGCGAGCTACAAGATCGGCGGCGAGCAGCTGTTCTTCCCGGAAGCGAAGGGATGAGGGGCGCGCCCGATCGCAGGCGCTCCCCGCGCCGCAGCGACGCTGCCCGGCTTCGTCGTGTCGCAGAAGGCGCAGCGTATCCTTTCGCAACACGGGTTCGACGCCCCGTGATTCCCGCAAGGAGCAACCCATGAAGCTGTCCGCCCGCAACGTCCTCAAGGGCAAGGTGGTCGACGTCAAGCGCGGCGCGACCACGTCGCACGTGCGCATCGACATCGGCGGTGCCGTGGTCACCGCATCCATCACGAACGAGGCCGTCGACGACCTGCAGCTCCGGGCCGGCGACGAGGCAGCCGCGATCATCAAGGCCTCCGACGTGATGGTCGGCAAGTAGCCCGAGCCGGCGGCCGCGCGTGACCGAGCGCGACCCGGAGCCCGCCGGCCGCGAGCCTGCGGCGGTCGCCGCGCGGGAACGCTCGCTGCGCTTCGACCGGCAGGAGTGGGCCGGCGCGTTCGGCGACCTCGGCACGCTGATCCCGTTCCTGATCGGCTACGTCGGACTCGGCGGGATCGCGCCCGCCAGCCTGCTCGCGAGCATCGGCGTGGCGCTCGTCGCCGCGGGGCTGGTCTACCGCACGCCCTTTCCCGTGCAGCCGATGAAGGCGGCCGGCGCGATCGCCATCACGCAGGCGGCCGGCGGGGTCGCGATCACCGCCGGTGCGATCCACGCGGCGGCGCTGGCCACCGGCGCGTTCTGGCTGCTGCTCGGCCTCACCGGCGCGGCGCGCCGCATCGCGCGCTGCATGGGCGCACCGGTCGCGCAGGGGCTCGTGCTCGGCCTCGGCGTGGCGTTCATGATCGAAGGCGCGCGCGCGATGGGCGAGGGACTGCTGGTCGCGGTGCCGGCGCTCGCGGGCACGCTGCTGCTGCTGCGCAGCCGCGCCGTCCCGGCGATGTTCCTGCTGCTCGCGCTGGGCCCGCTCGTGGCGCTCGCGCAGGACCCGGCGCTGCTCGCGCGGCTCGCCGTCCTGCGGCCCGGCTTCGCGTGGCCGTCGCTCGCCTGGCCTTCGCTCGACCGGGACGCCTGGACGGTCGGCGTGCTCTTCATCGCGATCCCGCAGCTTCCGCTCACGCTCGGCAATGCCGTGATCGCGGTCACCGAGGCGAACAACCGGCTGTTCCCCGACCGGCCCGCCAGCGAGACGAGAGTGGTCGTGACGACCGGCGCGATGAATCTCGCCGCGGGCACGCTGGGCGGCATCCCGCTCTGCCACGGCGCGGGCGGGCTCGCCGCGCAGGTGCGCTTCGGCGCGCGTACCGGCGGCGCGCCGGTGATCCTCGGCACGCTGCTTCTCGCGCTGGGGCTCTTCGGGAGCGCGTCGGTCGCGACGCTGCTCGAGTTGTTCCCGCACCCGCTGCTCGGCGTCGCGCTGTTCCTCGCCGGGCTGCAGCTCGCCGCGGGCTTCGGCACGCTCGCGCGCTCCGCCGGCGAGCGCGCCGTGCTGCTCGGCACCGCCGGCCTCGCCGTGTGGAACGTCGGCATCGCGTTCGTCTTCGGTGTCGCCGCGCTGGCGCTCGTGCGCCGTGGCATCCTGCGCCTCTGAGGCCGCCGTGCCGACGACGCCATTCGACTCGAAGCGACGCCGCCTGCTCGCCGCCGCGGCCGGGCTCGCCGCGGCCCCGCGCACGTTCGCGCAGTCCCCGCGCGAGATCCGCGATGCGACGGGGCGGCGCATCGTGCTGCCGGCGCGCATCGAGCGCGTCTATGCCGCCGGACCGCCGGCCTCGGTGCTCGCTTTCGCCGTCGCCCCGGAGAAGCTGATCGGCTGGACGACGCCGTTCCGGCCCGCGGAGCGCCCGTACGTGGCACAGCGCCATGCCGACCTGCCGACGCTCGGCCGGCTCACCGGGCGCGGCAACACGGCGAACGTCGAGGTCGTCATCGCCGCGAGGCCGGACCTCGTCTTCGACTACGGCGCCGTCACGCCGACCTTCGCCTCGCTGGCGGAGCGCGTCCAGCAGCAGACCGGCATTCCGTACGTGCTGCTCGACGGGTCCTTCGACCGGATGGCGGCCTCGATGCGCGAGTACGGCGCCATCGTCGGCGCCGAGGACCGCGGCGCCGCGCTGGCGCTGTACGCGGAGCAGGTGCTCGGCGACCTCGCGCGGCGCATCGCCGCGATCCCGGCCGCGCAACGCCCGCGCGTCTACTACGGCCGCGGCCCGCGCGGCCTCGACACCGGGCTCGCCGGCTCGATCAACGTCGAGAGCGTCGAGCGTGCAGGCGGCGTCAACGTCGCCGCCGAACTGGGACGCGGCGGCCTCGTGCAGGTGTCGCTCGAGCAGGTGCTGCGCTGGGATCCGCAGGTCGTCGTCACCACGGACCCGAACTTCTTCGCGTCGGTGCGGACCGACCCCCTGTGGCGCAGCGTCGCCGCGGTGCGCGACCGCCGCGTCCACCTCGCGCCGGCCGTCCCCTTCGGCTGGATCGACTTCCCGCCGTCCGTCAATCGCCTCGTCGGGCTGCCGTGGCTCGCGCGCGTCTTCCATCCGCAGGCGTTCCGCGACGATCTGCGCGGGACGGTGCGCGATTTCTACGCGCGCTTCTACCACCGCACGCCCAGCGAGGCGCAGCTCGACGACCTGCTCGCCGGGACGCCGCCATGACCCGTCGCGGCGCGGCGGCTGCCGCCGCGTGCACGGCCGCGGTCGTGGTGGCGATCCTCGCCGCGTTCGCCGTCGGACGCTATCCGGTGGGCCCCGGCGCGCTCGCGAGCGTGCTGTGGGCGAAGGCGAGCGGCGGTGAGCACGGCCTGCCGGCCGCGGTCGAGACGGTGATCCTCGGCGTGCGCGGCCCGCGCGTGCTGGCCGCGCTCGCGATCGGCGCGGCGCTCGCCGCCGCGGGCGCCGCGTACCAGTCGCTGTTCCGCAACCCGCTCGTGTCGCCGGACATCCTCGGCGTGTCGGCCGGCGCGGCGGTGGGGGCCGTCCTCGGCATCTTCCTGTCGCAGCCGGTGCTCGTGATCCAGGCGCTCGCGTTCGCCGGCGGGCTCGCCGCCGTGGCGCTGGTCTACGTGGTCGCGAACGCGGTGCGCGGGCACGACCCGCTGCTCGTGCTGGTCCTCGCGGGCGTGGTGGTCGGCAGCCTCGGCGGCGCGGTGATCGCGCTGGTCAAGTACCTCGCCGACCCGTACAACCAGCTGCCCGCGATCACGTTCTGGCTGCTCGGCAGCCTGGCCGCGTCCACGCCCGGCGACCTCGCCGCGGCGGCACCGGCGATCGTCGTGGGCCTGGTGCCGCTCGCGCTGCTGCGCTGGCGCATCAACGTGCTGTCGCTCGGCGACGAGGAGGCGCGCTCGCTCGGCGTGGACGCGACCGCCGTGCGCGCGGTGGTCATCGCCGCCGCCACGCTGATGACCGCGGCGGCCGTGTCGGTCGCAGGCATCGTCGGCTGGGTCGGCCTGCTCGTCCCGCACCTCGCGCGGCTGGTCGCTGGGCCCGACTTCTCGCGGCTGCTCCCGGCGTCGGTCGCCATCGGCGCGGCGTTCCTCCTCGCCGTCGACACGCTCGCGCGCACGATGGCGCGCATCGAGATTCCGCTCGGCGTGCTCACGGCGTTCGTCGGCACGCCGCTGTTCCTGTGGCAGCTCGTCGTCGCACGCCGGAGCTGGCAGTGAACGACGCGCTCTGCGCGGAGCGCCTCGCCTTCGGCTACGCCGGGCACCCGGTCGGCCGCGACGTGTCGCTCGCGCTGCGCCCCGGCGAAGTCGTCGCCCTGCTCGGGCCCAACGGGGGCGGCAAGACGACGCTGTTCCGCACGCTGCTCGGCCTGCTGCCGGCGCGCTCCGGCCGCGTGCTGCTCGGCGGGACCGACCTTCGCGAGCTCGACCGGCGCGCGATCGCGCGGCGCGTCGCGTACGTGCCGCAGGCCCACACCGGCTACTTCCCGTTCGAGGTGCTCGACGTCGTCACCATGGGACGCACCGCGCACCTGCCGGCGTTCGCAAGCCCCGGCGCGCGCGACCGCGAGGCCGCGCGCGCCGCGCTCGCGCGCGTGGGCATGAGCCGTCTCGAGGGGGCCGCCGTCACGCGCATCTCGGGCGGGGAGCGTCAGCTCGTGCTGATCGCGCGCGCGCTCGCGCAGGAGGCGCCGCTGATCGTCATGGACGAGCCGACGGCGAGCCTCGACTTCGGGAACCAGGTCCGCGTCCTCGACGAGATCCGCCGGTTGCGCGGCGGCGGCGCCGGCGTGCTGCTGTCGACGCACCACCCCGACCACGCGCTGCAGCTCGCCGACCGCGTCGCGCTGCTGCACGGCGGCCGGCTGATCGCGGACGCCCCGCCGCGCGAGGCCATCACGCCCGCGCGCCTGCGCGAGGTGTACGGCGTCGACGTCGCCGTCCGCGAGGTGGTGGATGCGGCCGGCGCGACGCACCTCACGTGCGTGCCGGCAAGCGGCAAGGGGGGCGCCCCGGCGTGGTGAGCGAACCCGCTTCGCACACCCGCTAAGCGTTGGTCACGCCGTGCGGCACGTGCCCCGACGGCACGTGCGCGCCGGCGCTCTCGACGTGGCGCGCCTGGTCGTCGAAGAAGAAGTCGGGCGCGAACTCGCGCAGGAACGGCCCCTTGTCGAGGCCGCCGAGGAACATCGCCTCGTCGACCTCGATGTTCCACTCCATCAGCGTGCGGATCGCGCGCTCGTGCGCAGGCGCGCTCCGGGCGGTGACGAGCGCGGTACGCAGCTTCATCGGCACGGCGTCGGTGTCGTCGGCGACCTGCAGCCGGTGCAGCGCCTCGAGCAGCGGCTTGAACGGCCCGGGCGGCAGCGGGTGCGCGGCGCGGTCCGCCTCGTGCGACTGGAACGCGGCCAGCCCCTCGGCCTGGTAGACGCGCTCGGCCTCGTCGGCGAAGAGCACCGAGTCGCCGTCGAACGCCATGCGCACCTCGTCGGGGTGCGAGTCGTGCGTCGCCGACGCGAGGTAGACGTGCGCCGCGGGAAAGCCCGCGGCGAGCGCCGCGCGCACGTCCTCGGCGTTGGCCGACAGGAACAGGTTGGCCTTCAGCGGCGCGAGATAGGCGTAGGGCGAGCGGCCGCGCGTGAACACGGCGCGCTCGATGGACAGCGCGGCGCTCTTGACGGAGCGGAACACGCGCAGGCCCGACACCGGGTCGTTGCGCGAGAGGATCACGACCTCGACGCGGCGCACGCCGTCCGCGTTGAACGCGAGGAGCTTGCGCACCAGCGGATAGGCGATGCCGGGCTTCGCCGGCTGCTCGACGCGCGCGAGCTGCAGCTCGCGGTAGGGGCGGTCGTCGCCCGGGTCGAAGACGCGGTTCTCCTCCTCGAAGTCGAACAGCGCCCGCGAACTGATCGCGACGACGAGCAGGCTCGCGGCGGGCGGCGGCATGGCGCCGAGTATACTGCCGCCCCCGCGCGGCCCAAGCTTCACGCCGGCGCCATCGCCTCCGCCTCGAGCGCGGCGAACGTCGCCGCGATCTCGCCGACCGCCCACTCGAGCGCGCTCTCCTCGATGGTCAGCGGCGGCGCGATGCGCACGACCGTGCCGTGCGTCTCCTTCGACAGGATGCCGCGCGCGAGCAGCCGCTCGACGACCTCGCGCGCGGAGACGCGGCCAGCGTCGACCTCGATGCCGACGAGCAGCCCGCGGCCGCGCACGTCGGCGATCAGCGGGCTTCCGATCGCGCGCAGCCGGCGCTGCAGCATCTCGCCGAGGCTGCGCGCGCGCGGGATCAGGCGCTCGTCGAACAGTACGTCGAGCGCCGCCATCGCCACCGCCGCCGCCAGCGGATTGCCGCCGAACGTGCTGCCGTGGTCGCCGGGGCGGAACACCTGCATCACGTCGTCGGTGGCGAGGAACGCCGACACCGGCAGCAGGCCGCCGCCGAGGGCCTTGCCGAGCACGACGCCGTCGGGCTTCACCCCGTCGTGCTCGCTCGCGAGCAGATAGCCCGTGCGCCCCAGTCCCGTCTGCACTTCGTCGCAGATCAGCAGCACGCGGTGGCGGCGGCAGATCCGCGCGCACTCGGCGAGATAGCCGTCGGGCGGCACGACGATGCCGGCCTCGCCCTGCACCGGCTCGACGAGGAACGCCGCCGTGTCCGGCGTGATCGCGCGCTCGAGCGCCGCGGCGTCGCCGTAGGGCACGGTCGCAAGCCCCGGCGGGAACGGTCCGAAGCCGTCGCGGTACTGCGGCTCGGTGGACAGCCCCGTGATCGCAATCGTGCGGCCGTGGAAATTGCCCTCGCACGCGAGGATGCCGGCGCGTCCCTCGGGAATGCCCTTGACCTCGTGGCCCCACTTGCGCGCGGCCTTGAGCGCGGTCTCGACCGCCTCGGCGCCGCCGTTGGCCGGCAGCATGCGCGGCAGGCCGGTGAGCCGCGTCAGGCGCTCCATCAGCAGCGGCAGCCGGTCGTTGTAGTACGCGCGCGAGGTCACCGCCAGCCGCTGCGCCTGCTGGACGAGCGCGCCGACGATGCGCGGGTGCGCGTGGCCGAAGCTCACCGCCGAGTACGCGCTCATCAGGTCGAGGTAGCGCTTGCCGTCGACGTCGGTGACCCACGCGCCTTCGCCGCGCGCGAGCACCACCGGCAGCGGCGCGTAGTTGTGCGCGCCGTGGGCTTGTTCGCGGGCGATCAGCACGGGCGAACGGCCCTGCGCGGACGTGGAGGACGCCGGAAGCCCCGGCGTGCGGGAAGCGGACTGCATGCCTTCTCCTCGTGAGAGACGCCGAAACGCCGTCCGGCGTGGTCCGGGTGGGACCGCGGCCGGCGTCCGGTCGGGTGGGGTTCCGCCCGCGCGGCGGTGGCCGCGCGGCGGAACGCTGCTGCCCCGTGGACGCACGGCGCACGCCGCGCGGCCCGGAACCGTGATTGCACGGGATCGACGTTACGCGAGTGCGTCGCAGGACGCCATGCGCAGTGCAGCATCGGCGCATGCGGAATTCCGAACGCGTCCGGGAGGGCAGCTCGCCGGCATCGTTGTACTGGTCAACGTGGCGGGGCGCCGAGCGCGTCGAGGTTCGCGCGCGCCCGGAAGTTCGCGGGGTCGAGCGCGAGCGCGCGCGCGTAGGCCGCGCGTGCCTGCGCCGCGTCGCCGGACTGCTGGTGCGCCCAGCCGAGGTTGTTCCACGCGCGCGACTTCGCCGGCGACGCGCGCACGGTCGCCTGCCACAGCGCGAGGTCGCTCGCGTAGTCGAGGTTGCGCAGTGCCGTCGCGACGCCGAGCACGACCGCGACGACGGTAAGCGCGGCCGCTCGCCACGCGCGTGCGACGCGGGCGAGGACCACGCCGAGCGCGAGCGCCGGCCCGATCAGCGCGAGGTAGAGCTGGCGGTCGTTGACGAGGTCGTAGCGGGCGATCGGCCCGTTGGTCGGCGCGAGGTGCAGCAGGAACCACAGCAGCGCGACGCCGAGCCACGGGGCGCGCCGCAGGCTCGCGAAGCCGGCCGCGATCGTCGCCGCGAGGGCCGCCGCGGCGAGCCACCACCCGGCGTCCGGTACCGGCGGCACGGCGACGTCGGGATCGAAGTTGACGCGCAGGGTGAGCAGCGGGTGCGTGACGAGGTAGGCGATGCCTTCGACCTGCGCGTACAGATTCTCCAGCGGACCGCGTGTCGCGAGGCTCTCGCGCAGCAGCCGCCGGTAGGTCGGCGAGAGGCCCATCGCCGCGAGCGCGGCGACGAGCACCGCCGCGTGCGGCGCCGCACGCCGCAGCGCCTCGCGCCAGGGCTGGGCACGCGCCGCCTCGAGCAGCACGATCGCGAACGGCAGCGTCCAGGCCGTCTCGCGAGCGGCCAGCGCGAGCGCGAAGGCGGCGAGCGACACGGCGTGCATCGCGGGCGCGCCGCCGCGCGCACGCTCGTAGGCGAGCAGCGCCGCGAGGTACAGGCACGCCGCCAGCACCACCGACCGGCCGGACGCGTAGGTCACGGCCTCGGTCTGCGCGGGGTGCAGCGCGAAGACGAGGGCCGCGGCGAAGGCCGCCGGCAAGGCGCTCGCCGGCGCGCCGAGGCCGGCCAGCCAGCGGCGGCCGAGCGCCAGCACCAGCCACGCGCAGGCGGCGTGCAGGGCGGCGCCGAGCAGCACGAAGCTCCACGGCGCGGCGGACAGCGCGTGGCTCGCGACGTAGCTCGCCTTCGTCAGCGCGCGCATCGCGGGCAGTGACGCGGCCCACGCGCTCCACGAGTGCACGTCCGCGTTCGCGACGACGGTGTGCAGATCGTCGAAGTGGAAGGTCGCGCGGAAGGCGGTCGCGTAGGCGGCCGCGACGGCCGCCAGCGTCAGCGCCGCGGCGGCACGCTCACCCACCGCGTCCGCGCGGAGGCGCACCCGCGCGCTCGAACGCCTGCTCGATCATCGCGACCGCGTCCCACCAGCGGTCGCGCCCGCGCAGCAGCACGACCAGCACGTCGCGCCCGTCGCGCCGCGCGTAGGCGACCAGGCAGTGGCCGGCGCGCGCCGTGTACCCGGTCTTGACGCCCGCCAGCCCCGGCACGAGGCCGAGCAGGACGTTCGTGTTCGCGAGTTCGTAGCGGCGGCCGTCGACGCCGTGGACGGTGCGGCGCGTCGTGGCCACCAGCCGCGCGAGGCCGGGCACGGCGAGCACGCGCGCGGCCAGGGCCGCGAGGTCGCGCGCGCTCGCGTGGTGTCCCGGCGCGTCGAACCCGCAGGCATTCGCGAACCGCGTCTGCGCGAGGCCCCAGTCGCGCGCCCGCGCGTTCATGCGCGCGACGAAGCGCGCCTCGGAGCCGGCGACGTGCTCGGCGAGCGCGATGCACGCGTCGTTGCCCGAGCGCATCAGCAGGCCGGCGAGCAGGTCCCCGGCGGCGAGCTTCGCGCCTGCCGCCAGGCCCATGCGCGCGCCGCGCGCGCGCGCAGCGTTCGGTCCCACGGTGACGACCGCCTCCGGCGGGGTGGCTTCGGCCACGAGCAGCGCCGTCATCAGTTTGGTGAGCGAGGCGGACGGCAGCGCCCGTCCGGCGTGCGCGGACCACAGCGGCTGCCCGTCGGCGAGCACGACGTAGGCGGCCGCCGCGCCGGGAAACGCGTCGGGGCCACCGGCCGCCGCAGCGGCTGGCGCGATGGCGAGCACGGCCGCCGCCGTGCAGGCGGCGCCGCACGCCCGCAGCCGCCCGGTCAGAATGGCAGCAGCTTGCGTACCGCGTCCACGCCCTGGCGGATCGGGTCCGGCTGCGCCGGCGGGGCTGCCGGCGCCGGCGCGCCCGCCGTCCCGCCGGGGACGCTGCCGGTCGCGGCGTCCGCGCTCGCCGCCGCGGTACCGCGCGTCAGCGCCGCGTAGCGCGAGCACAGGCCGAAGTACTGCGGATCGGGACTGCGGTTGGGGCCCGTGTTGCAGTAGCGCGGCCCGTTGGCCCGCACGTCGTCGTCGCACGGTCCGCTGCCCACGAAGTTCCAGTTGCGCGCCGCCACCGCCTTCGCGCACGCGCTCGCCGAGACCGCGGCGTAGTCCTGGTTGCAGCCGCGCAGCGCGGGCTGCAGGCTGGCCCCGTACTTGCGCCGTGCGGCCGAGTGCCCCGCCGGCTCGCGCATTTCCGCAGCCACCGCCGCGGCGCGGTCGCAGAACTGCCGGCGCTGCGCCGCGCACGGACCGCCGGGCTCGAACGCCTGCACGGTGAGCGAGTCCATCATCTCGGCGCACTGCTTCGCGGTCATGGCCTTCGCGTCGGCCTCGACCTTCGCGACGAACTGCTCGGAGACGTCGGTGCAGGTGCCGATGCGCTTGCCCGTGAAGGTCTGCGTCATCGTCATCTCCTCGCCGCGCCGCGTGGAACGGACGGCGATGCGGCCGTGGTAGGACGTCGGCGTGGAAGTGATGTCGCCGGTGCCGCTCATCGGCGGGTCGCCCTTGCAGACCATCGCGAACGTCGTGCGGTTGCCCGAGGTGCGGACATCGGTCATCGTGCACTCGTCGTTCTGCGGGACGAGGTCGGCGTCCTTGCGGCCCTTCCTGACGCACACCTGCGACGTCTGGTCCGGCAGCGCCATCGGCATGCCGGGCATCTCCATCTTGACGGTCATCTCCCACAGGTCGTCCGGGCCCGGGCCGGGCTTGAACATCGGATTGCCGCCGCCGCGCCCCATCGACGCGCCCATCTGCGCGTGCAGGAGCGCGGGGAGGAGCAGGCCGGCGGCGATGGCCGCCGCGGCGCGGGCGCGGAGTCGGGGCATGATGGACGTCGGAGTGGAAGGCGGCTGCGACGATACCGCAACCCGGTCGCGATGGTGCGGCCGCGCGGCGAACGGCGCCGCTACGGCCGACCGGCGTCGCGCTCCTCCCGAGCGCCGGCAACCGCATGCGCGGGCCACGACGCCACCTCGGCGAGCGTGACCGGGCGCACGGGAAAGCGGATCGACGGCACGCCGACGTCGGCGGGCGTCACCCCGCGCTCCGCGGCGACGAGTTCGGCCAGCGTGTGCAGGCACGAGCGGCCCTGGCAGGGCCCCATGCCGCAGCGCGTCGCAGCCTTCACCTCCGCGACCGTGACCGCGCCGGTGCGTACCGCTGCGCGCACCGCCGCGGCCGTCACTTCCTCGCAGCGGCAGACGATCGTCTCGCCGTCCGGTCGCAGGAAGGCTTCCGCCGGCCGGTACAGGGCGTCGATGAACGGGCGGCCGCGCAGCGCGTGCGCCAGCGCCTGCCGCGGCTTCGACGCCTCGGCGTCGCGGCGCGCCCCGTCGATGCGCCCCAGTGCGTTGGCGACCGCCAGTCCGGCCAGGCGTCCGCGCGCGGCCGCCGCGTCGACGCCGGCGATCCCGGCACCGTCGCCGGCGACGAAGACGCCTTCCACCGACGTGCCGCCCCACGCGTCCGCGACCGGCTGGAATGCCGACCGCTCCCGGTTCCAGGCGAGATCGCAGCCGAGCGCCGCGGGCAAGTGGATATTCGGCACGACGCCGTGCGAGAGCACGAGGACGTCGACGGGCGCCTCGCTCCACGTGCCGGCGACGGCGAAGCGCAGCCGGCGCACGCGTCCCTCGCCGCTCGCGTGCAGCGCCTCGACGTGCTCCACGACCGGCACGCGCCGGCGCACCGTGCGCACGAGGTCGAGGCCGCGCGCGAGGTAGCCCGAGAACATGAAGCCCGGCGCGTGCCGCATCGCCTCGGCCAGCCGCCCGCGCGGGATCGTCTCCAGCACGCGATCGACCCTCACGCCCGCGTTGGTCAGCTGCCACGCGGCCAGCCACAGCAGCGGCCCCGCGCCGGCCAGCACGATGCTCCCGGAGGGTACCAGCGCCGACGACTTGAGCAGGCCCTGGATCGCGCCGGCCGTCATCACACCGGGAAGCGTCCAGCCGGGGAACGGGAGCGGCCGCTCGATCGCGCCGACGGCCACGATCAGCGTGCGCGCCGCGAAGAAGCCGCCGATCCGCGCGCCGGGCCGGCCCGCGGACACGCCGAGGTCGAAAGCGCCGTCGCCGCGCCGAGCGACCGCCCACACCGTCGTCGCCGGCAGGTACTCGGCACCGCACGGCCGGAACGGCCGCACGAGGTCGGCGCCGCGCCAGTAGTCGCGGCCGAGCACCTCGGGCCGGCGCAGCGGCGTCGTGGTGATCGCGCGGAAGATCTGGCCGCCCGGCGACGGCGAGTCGTCGATGACCACCGTCGCCAGGCCCATCGACGTGGTGGTGGTGGCCGCCGCGAGCCCCGCGGGCCCCGCACCGACGACAGCCACGTCGTGGACCTTGCTCACGACGACGGGTCCTCCGCCGCACGGGCGCCGCGCTGCGTGACGATGCGCATGCCGGGCGCGACGGCCACCGTGCAGCCCTGCTGGCTCGGCACGCCGTCGATCTCGACCAGGCAGTCGAAGCAGACGCCCATCATGCAGAACGGGCCGCGCGGCGCACCGCTCGCCGGCGTGGTGCGCGACGCGAGCCGCCCGGCGGCGAGCAGCGCCGCGGCCACGGAGTCGCCGGCACGCGCTTCGAACGGCGCGCCGTCGATCGTCACGGCGACCGGCTCCGTCGTCGCGTCAGGCAGCCGCTCGAACATCGGCCAGGCGTGAAGGTCCGAAGGGCGCGAGCGACGGCGGCAGCGCGCCGTCGAGGATCGCCGGCGCGAGGGCGTGCGCGTGGACGGCCGCGAGCGTCACGCCGCTGTGGCAGACGGCGACGAAGGCGCCCGGATGCGACGGCGACTGCGCGTACAGCGGAAAGCCGTCCGGCGTGAGCACGCGCGTCGCGGCCCAGGCGCGCACGACGCGTACGCCGGCGAGCACCGGCAGGATGCGCTGCGCGCGGCGCGCGATCGCGCCCAGCACGGCGCAGTCGAGCGCCGCGTCGTCGCGCGGCTCGTGCGAGTCGCCCACCAGCACGCTTCCTTCGTCCGTCTGGCGGATCGTCTCCAGCGGAAACGGAAGGAAGCGGCGCATGCGCTCCAGCACCATGACCTCGCCCGTGCTCGCGACCAGCGGCACGTCGAGGCCCAACGAGGCCGCGAGTCCCGGCGTCGCGCGCCCCGCTGCGATCACGACACGCGCGGCGTCGACGGCGGCGTCGCCCGCGTGCAGCCGGAAGCGTCCCGCCGAAGGCTCGATCGCCGACACCCGCCGGCGCAGCCGCCGCACGCCCGCGCGCCGCAGCCCCTCGTGCAGGCCGGACACGAGCCGCAGCGGGTTGCAGTGGCCGTCGAGCGGCGAGAAGCTGCCGCCCGCGACGTCGGGCCCGAGCTGCGGCAATCGCTGCGCGAGCTGCCCGCGCGTGAGCATCGCGACGTCGTAGCGCGCGACGCCGGCCTGCGCGAACAGCGCGTCCAGGTGCGCCGCGCGCGCCTCCATCTCGTGCGCGGACAGGCACGCGTGCAGTCCGCCGGGCTGCTCGAGCGCGACGTCCACGCCGGCGTGCTCGCGCAGCTCGCCGGCGAGCGTTCGCCACGTGCGCGCCGAGCGCAGCGTCCAGTCGACGTAGGCCGGCGAGCCCAGTCCCTTGCCCTGCACCCACACGAGCCCGAAGGTGCCCTGCGACGCCGCCCGCAGGTCGCCCGCGTCGACCAGCGCCAGGCGCGCACCGAGGCTGCGCATCCCCCACGCCAGCGACGCGCCGACGACGCCCCCGCCGACGATCGCGACGTCGACCGCGACGCTCACGACCCGATCTCCACGCCGGCGAAGCGCAGCAGCGCCGGGATCTGCGTCTCGAACCCGCGGAACCCGTGGTCGCCCCCGCCCTCGACGAGCTGCCACGCGCCGCCGTAGAACGCCACCGCCTCGCGCCAGTCGAGCACCTCGTCGCCGGACTGCACCATCAGGAGGAAGCGCTCCGGATGCGCGGGCCGCTCGACCGCGAGCGCGCGCAGCTCCGCGAAGTGCGCGGGCGTCACGACGAACGTCTCGCCGGAGTACATGTTCGCCTGCTCGCCGACGTAGGACGCGAGGTCGTCGTACGGGCGGATCGCCGGGTTGATCAGCACCGCGCGCGCCCGAAGCGCCTGCGCGAGGTGCGTCGCGTAGAAGCCGCCGAGCGAGCTGCCCACGAGCGTGAGCTCCGCGGCGGGATCGGCCACGTTCGCGCGAACCCACGCCGCCACGGCGTCCACGGCAGCGCGCGGCGCGAAGCGCAGGAACGGCACGTGCAGCAGCGGGCGTGCCCGCGCGGGCAGCGCTTCCACGGCGGCGACGAGCGCGCGCGCCTTCACGCTCTGCGGCGAGCTGCGGAAGCCGTGCAGGTAGACGATCGTCGGGCGCACGCGCGCGGAAGCTCAGTGCGGCGGCGCCGCGAGCCGCGCGAGCAGCTTCGCATGGATGCCGCCGAAGGCGCCGTTGCTCATCACCAGCACGTGGTCGCCGCTCCGCACGAAGGAGGCGATCGCCTCGACGAGCGCGTCGAGGTCGTCGAGCACGGCGCAGCGGTAGCGCAGGCTCGCGAGCACGGCGGCCGCGTCCCAGCCGAGCCCGCGCGCGTAGCAGAACACGTGGTCCGCTTCGGCGAGGCTGCCCGGCAGCAGCGCGTTCATCGTCCCCAGCTTCATCGTGTTCGAGCGCGGCTCGAGCACCGCCACGATGCGCTGCGCGCCCACGCTGCGGCGCAGCCCGGCGATGGTGGTGGCGATCGCGGTCGGGTGGTGCGCGAAGTCGTCGTACACCGTCACCCCGCCCGCGGTGCCGCGCACCTCCATGCGCCGCCGCACGCCGCGGAAGGTCGCGAGCGCGGCGAGGCTCGCGTCGACGGGGACGCCCGCGTGACGCGCCGCCGCGATCGCGGCGAGCGCATTCAGCCGGTTGTGGCGGCCGCCCAGCGGCGCGTCCGCCGGCCAGCGCAGCACGCCCTGCGGGGCGCCGGCGTGCGCGACGCGCCCGTCGGCGCCGATGCGCCAGTCGGGCGCCGGCAGCGTCCCGTCGATCGCGATCTCGGTGCCGGCGAAGCGCTCGACCGACGACCAGCAGCCGCGCGCGAGCACGCGGGCGAGGCTCGCCTCCTCCGCGTTCACGACGATCCGGCCGGACGCCGGGATCGTGCGCACCAGGTGATGGAACTGCGTCTCGATCGCCGCCAGGTCGGGGAAGATGTCGGCGTGGTCGAACTCGAGGTTGTTGAGGATCGCGGTGCGCGGCCGGTAGTGGACGAACTTGGAGCGCTTGTCGAAGAACGCCGTGTCGTACTCGTCCGCCTCGATGACGAAGAACGCGCTCTCCGAGTGGCGCGCGGAGACGCCGAAGTCGAGCGGCACGCCGCCGATCAGGAAGCCGGGCGCGAGCCCCGCGTGCTCGAGGATCCACGCGAGCATCGCCGTCGTCGTCGTCTTGCCGTGCGTGCCCGCGACCGCGAGCACGAAGCGGCCGGCGAGGACGTGGTCGCGCAGCCACTCCGGCCCCGACGTGTACGGCAGGCCGCGGTCGAGGATCGCCTCGATCAGCGGCATCCCGCGCCGCACCGCGTTGCCGACGACGAAGAGGTCGGCCCGGCCGGCGTCGCCGTCGAGCTGCGCGGCCTCGTAGCCTTCGGTCAGGTCGATGCCGAGCGCGGCGAGCTGATCGGACATCGGCGGATAGACGTCCGCGTCGCAGCCGGTGACCCGGTGGCCGGCCGCCTGCGCGATCGCCGCGAGGCCGCCCATGAACGTGCCGCAGATGCCGAGGACGTGCAGGTGCATGCGGTCAGGCCGTATGCGCGGCCGGCGCGTGGACGGCGTGGCGCTTCCAGCCCCACGCGAACCACGCGAGCGTGGCGAGGTCGAGGACGAGCACGAGGATGAAGGCGTAGCGGAGCGCTGTCGCGGCGTCCGTTCCACTCGCCGCGCGCAGCATGTCGACGACGATGCCGATGCCCCACTGCGCGGCGAAGCTGCCGGCGAACATCACGAGGTTGACCGCCGTGTTCGACCGCGCGGCCAGCTCGCGGCCGAATCCCTCGTTCAGCACGGCGAACGCGAGGATGTTGGCCGCGGCACCCAGCCCGTACAGCGACCACCAGACGTAGCTGCCGGGGAGCTGCGCGACGATCGCCGCGAGCGCGACCGCGTTGGTCGCGAAGCCGCCGGCGAACAGGTGGCGCGGCAGGATGCCCCAGCGGCCGAGCTGCGTCGCGAACAGCGCGAGCAGCAGATAGCCGGCGAGGATCACCGCGCTCATCGCGAGCAGCGTCGACGCGGCCGCGGCGCGCGAGACGCCTTCCACCTCCATCATCCACGGCACGGCCCACAGGCCCTGCACGGCCATGAAGGCGCCCATGCCGAAGCCGGCGAGGGGCGCGATCCACCAGAACCTCGGGTGGCCGAACACCCGCTTCACGCCCGCCCACTGCGCGGCGAAGCCCGCCGCGGGCGCCGTGCGGGCAAGGTCGGGGACGCGGAACCACAGCCACACGGCGACGGCGAGCGTCAGCGCGGCGAGCACGACGAAGATCGTCCGCCACGTGGCGAAGCGCAGCGCGATCTCCAGCGGCGTCGTCGCGGCGAGTGCGCCGAGCCCGCCCGCCACCATCATCCAGCCGGCGAGCGACGCCTGGCGCTCGACCGGGTACCACATCGCGATGCCCTTGAGCGGTGCCATCAGGCACGAGGCGACGCCGGCGCCGATGATCGCGCGGCCGAGCGTCAGCCCCGCGATCCCGTCGGCCATGGCGAACAGCAGCGCACCCAGCGCCGCGACGGCCAGCAGCGCCGGCTCGACGCGCCGCGGCCCGTAGCGGTCGAGCAGCATGCCGACGGGAATCTGCATCGCGGCGAACGCGACGAAGTACGCGCTGGTGAGAAAGCCGAGCGACCCCGCCGCGAGCCCGAGGTCGCGCGTGAGCTCGGGCGAGATCACCGCGTTGACCGTGCGGAACAGGTACGACAGCAGGTAGCCCGCAGCGAAGGCCGTGTAGAGCGGGACGAAGGCCGGCGGCGCCGGCCGCGCGTCGCGCGACACGCGCTACCCGCGGAAGATGAAGTAGACCGCGCCCATCAGGCACAGCGCCGCCCACAGGTAGTCGAGCCTGACCGGCTCGCCCATGTACATCACCGCGAACGGGACGAACACCGACAGCGTGACGACTTCCTGCAGGATCTTGAGCTGCGCGAGCGAGAGCGTCGTGTAGCCGATGCGATTCGCCGGCACCTGCAGCAGGTACTCGAACAGCGCGATGCCCCAGGACACCAGCGCGGCGATCCACCACGGCTTCGCCTGCAGGTGCTTCAGGTGCCCGTACCACGCGAACGTCATGAAGAGGTTCGACACGGTGAGCAGCACCGCGCAGGTCAGCGCGGGATAGGCAACGATCGGCGCGGAGGGCATCATGGGGGCGTGCGGCGCGCGGGCCCGTGGGGCCGCTCCGGCCGCCATTATCGCCGAGACGGCGTCCCGCCGTGGGCGCCGCCGCGCGGCCGTGCAACCGACGACGACCACCGCGTTCCTCGACCGCCGCGTCGCGCGCGCGGCGACGCTCCTCTGCGCCGCGTTCTGCGCCTGTCCGCCCGCCGGCGCCCAGCCGCCCGCGGTCGACGTGCGCGTCACCCAGTCCGGCCCGGCGTTCGTCATCGAGGCCGCGCTCGAGGTGCCGGTGCCCCTGCCGCTCGCCTGGGAGGTGCTCACGGACTTCGACCGCATGGCCGCCTTCGTGCCCAACCTCGCCGACAGCCGCGTCGTCGCCCGCGACGGCACGACGCTGACCATCGTCCAGCACGGCATCGCCCGCTTCGGCCCGCTGGCGCTGCGCTTCGCGTCCGAGCGCCTGGTGACGCTCGTCCCCCCTGCGTCGATCGCGTCGACCCAGACGCGCGGCACGATGGAGCGCGTCGAGTCGCTGACCACGTTCGCGTCCACGGACGCCGGGACGCGCCTGCGCTATCACGTCGAGGTCGTGCCCGGCGCGCTGTACCCCGATGCGATCACGCGCCGCTTCCTCGGGCACGAGGTGACCGAGCAGTTCGACGCCGTCGTCCGCGAGATGCTGCGGCGGCGCGACGGCGCCCGCGCACCGCCCCCGTGACGCGTCAGCGCGGCTGCGGGCGCGGCGGCGCGAAGGCGGGTGGCGGAGGGGAGGACGGCGCCGGACGCGCGGCGGGCGGACGCAGCGGCGGCACCGGGTTGGTGATCGGCGGCACGCCGGACGCGAGGGGCGGGACGAACGCCGAGGGCGGCATCGGCCGGACCTGCGGCGGGTGCGCCGGCGGCCGCCACGGCGGCGGCGGAGGCATCGGGTGCGCCGCCCAGGCCCGGCGATGGTGATACCACGGCCGCGTCACGTACCAGGCGCCCCAGTAGGTCTCGAGCACGAACGGCACCAGCGCCAGCCCGAGGTAGGGACCGGCGTCGCGCACGACGACGTAGCCGCCTTCGTACGGATAGCCGAGGAAGCCCGCGTAGACGAAGCCGCGCTGGTCGTCCCAGCGCACTTCGCACCAGCGCCAGCCGTCGATGCAGCCGCCGAGCAGCACGACCGTGCCCACCGGCAGCCACGCGACCAGCGGAAAGTCGCGGTCCGGCCCTGCGCGAACGTTGACGTCGCGCAGCGTGAACCCGTACTGGGCGTGCGCCGCCGCCGCGAGCCCGATGCCCGCCGCCAGCGCGATCCACCGCAGCATCGCGCGCATGCTCCGCTCCTTCCGGCATCCCGCCGCGTCCGGGGCGCCCGACGTCACAGCGTACGCCGGCGGCGGCTGCGCGTCGACGCCCGCGGGGCGGCCCGTTCAGCGATTGATCACCGCGGCCAGCTCGCGGCGATAGCGGCGCACGAGGTCGCTGTCGGGGCCCAGCACCTCGAAGACCGTGAGCATGCCCTTGCGCCCGGCGTCGTCGCCGAGCGACCGGTCGGAAGCCGCGACGGCCAGGTATTCGCGCAGCGCCGCCTCGTAGTCGCCGCGGGCGGCCAGCGCGTTCGCCAGCGCGAGCCGCGCGGCGGCGTCGGCAGGGTCCGCGGCCGCGGCGCGCGCGAGCGCGCCGGCGTCGGCGCCTGCGCCTGCACCGCTGGAGAGCGCGAGCCTCGCCTTCAGCGCGCCGAGGCGGCGCTCGTCGCGCACCGGTCGCGTGCGCAGCCGCTGCGGCGCCTCGAGCGCGTCGACGATCGCCTGCGCGTCGGGGGCGCGACCGAGCGCGACCAGCGCCTCGAGGCGTGTCAGCGCAAGGTCCTCGTCGTCCGGGTCGGACTCCGCTGCGTGCGCGAGGTCCGCCAGCGCGGCCTGCGCGTCGCCGTCGGCGAGCCTTCCCTTCGCCGACGCGACGAGCGCACGTGCCGGCGAGGGCAGCGCCGCGGCGAGGAACTCGCGGAGCTGGCCTTCCGGCAGCACGCCGACGAACTCGTCGACGACCGCGCCGTCGACGAAGAGCTTGCAGTTGGGAATGCTGCGGATGCCGTAGCGGCCCGCGATGTCGGGCGCGGCGTCGGTGTCGACCTTGGCCAGCGTGAAGCGCCCGGCGAACTCGGCGGCGAGCTTGTCGAGGATCGGCGCGAGCGCGCGGCACGGCGCGCACCACGCCGCCCAGAAGTCGACGAGCACAGGGAGCGTCCTCGACCCGTCGAGGACCACGCGGTCGAAATCGGCGGAGGTGACGTTGATCGCGGCGGACATGGAACGACCTCGGACGGGAGCGTTCGGGAACGCCATTGTCCCAGACCGGGGCGCGGCCACGCCGCGGCGGCTTTCAGGAGGCGGCGTATTCGGCGGCGATCGGCAGCGTCACCGTGACGACCACCCCGCTCCCGTCCGCGCGGTTGTCCGCCCGCACCTCGCCGCCGTGCGCCTCGACGATCAGCCGCACGATGTACAGGCCGAGCCCGAGGTGCGGACCCGCGTCGCCGCGGCGCGCCTCGTCGCGCACCGACACCATCGACTCGAACATGCGCTCGCGCATCCCTTCGGGCAGCAGCGGGCCGTCGTTGCTCACCGACAGCACGGCCGCGTCGCCGACGCGCTCCACGCGCACGACGATCGGCCGCTCGGGCAGGCCGAACTCGACGGCGTTCGCGCACAGCTTGTCCAGCATCTGCGCGCACAGGTCCGGCGCCCCGTCGACGCCGATCGCCACCGCGGCGGCGTCCAGGATGAACGCGCGCGGCGCATAGGCCGTGCGGTAGCCGTCGACGCAGCCCCGCGCCAGCGCCACGAGGTCGAAGCGCTCGAACTCGGCGCGGTCGATGCTCTGCTCGAGGCGCGTGGCCTCGCTCATCCGCGTGAGGATCTGCGCGAGGCGGTCGAGCCCGCCCTGCGCGCGCCCGACGTACACGCGCGCCTCGTCGCCGCCGGCGGTGCCCTGCAGGTTCTCGAGCGAGCTGCGCACCACCGCGATCGGCGTGCGCAGCTCGTGCGACAGCCGGTTGGCCAGCTCCTCGCGGTGCTGCGCGGAGTCGGCGAGGCGGACGAGCACCGACGAGAAGCTGCGCGACAGATCGCCGATCTCGTCGGCGGCGCGCGAGCCCGCGGCGATCTGGCGCACGCGCCCCTTCGCGTCGATCGCCTGCTCGACCTCGTCGCGCAGGCGGCGGATGCGCGACGACAGGCGGCTCGCGAACACCGCCAGCGCGACCGCGCCGGCGAGCGTCACGCCGAGGACGAGCGTGAAGAGGCGCTCGAACGCGCGATTGCGCTCGGCCAGCACGGCGTTGCCGGTCTCCTCGACGACGACAGCGCCCTGCACGCGGTCGCCGACCCAGATCGGGTGCGCGGCGGCGACGATGGTCACGCGGCCGTCGCGCGAGAGGCGGCGATCGGTCGTGAGGATCCCGGCCAGCGCGCCGTCGACCTCGCGCGCGAACGGCAGCGGCCGCCCGAGGAAGTCGTCGCTGAACTCCTCGGTGGGCTGCCTCAGCACCAGCGCGTAGAGGGGGTGCAGCGTGTAGCGCTCGATCCACGACGCGGCGCGCGCGATGCCCTTCGGCGGCGGCGCAGCCGCCGGGGGGGGGCGCCTCAGGGTCCCGGCGCGCGCGAGCACCTGGCCTTTCGCGTCCACCACGAAGATGCGCGCCGTCGTGCGCGACAGCGCCTGCAGGATCTCGTCGATCTCCGGCGCGGGTGCCGGCGGCCCGGCGCCGCCGTCGTCCGGCGGCACGCCCGTCGGATCGCCGCGCGCGAACAGCGCCGGGCGGTCGTGCAGCGCGGTGGCCACCGCCTGCGCGGTGCCTGCGAGCGTGCGCTCCTGCGACTCGCGCAGGAAGCGCTCGAGCTCCTGCACGTACTCGTAGCCGAGCCACGGGATCGCGAGGAACACGCCGAGCACCAGCAGCAGCTTGCCGCGGATGCCGGGGGCGAAGCGGCGCGGCCGGGGTGCGCGCGCCGGCGCCGTCGCACGCGGGCGGGTCACGCCGCGCCGGGCTCGATCCAGCGGTAGCCCATGCCGTAGACCGTCGCGATGTGGTCGAACGAGGCGTCGACCGCCTGGAACTTGCGGCGGATGCGCTTGACGTGCGAGGTGATCGTGCTGTCGTCGACGACGATGTTCGCGTCGCGCATCAGCGCGTCGCGGTCCTTGACGTGCCCCGGGTGGCGCGCGAGCGAGTGCACCATCCAGAACTCGGTCAGCGTGAGCGGCACGGCCGCGCCCTTCCAGCGCGCCGTCAGGCGCTTGACGTCGAGCACGAGGTCGCCGCGCGTCAGCGCGTCCTCCGACGACGGCGGCGCCGCGATGAGGTCGCTGCGGCGGAACAGCGCGGCGATGCGCGCCGTGAGCTGGTGCAGGCTCGCGTCCTTGGTGAGGTAGTCGTCGGCGCCGATGCGCAGCCCGGCGACGATGTCGAAGTCGGAGTCGCGCGCCGACAGGAAGATGATGGGCAGCGTCGGCGACATCGCGCGGAGCTCGCGGCACAGCGTGAAGCCGCCGTCCGGCTCGTCGCCGAGGCCGACGTCGATGACGGCGAGGTCGGGGAGCCGCGTGCGGAACGCGCCGATCGCCTCGGGACGCGACGCGTAGGCGACGACCTCGTAGCCGTGGCGACGCAGCGCCTCGGCGTAGTTCGCGCGGATCGACGGCTCGTCCTCGACGATGGCGATGCGACGGCTCATGGGTCGGGACCACTATAGCGCAGCGCCACCGGGTCCTCGTCCGCGCGCCGCGGACGCCCGCGGATTGCCACGATCGCGCGCCGCTTCGCCCGGATCGTGCCCGCGCGGCGCAGCAATCGGGGCGCGCAATGCGAGGCGTGGCGCTCCGGAAGCCGGCGCGGAGCCCACGGAAACGAGGGTCAGACTCGCGTTTCCGGGAACCGGGCGACGACGAAATGCGAGTCTGACCCTCGTTTCCGCGGCTGCCGGCCGCTCGTCGCCGCCGGGGCCCTCCTCCGCCCCGGCGGCGATCCCGCAAGGAGACCGGATGGGCACTCCCGCTCCGCACCTCGTCCGCCAGGGCGGCATGCGCGAGTTCGCGCGCCTCGCGGCCGAGGCGGTCGGCATCGGCCTCGCCGCGAGCCTCGTCCTTCTGCTGTTCGCGTTCGCGATCGCGTCGACGGCACAGGCCGCCGGCAGCGCCGCGCCGACGGCGGGAACGCTGCGCCTGCAGGGCACCGACGGCGCGATCGAGGCACCGCTCGTGGCCACGCAGGTCGCGATCGACGTCTCGGGCATCGTGGCGCGCACCCGCGTCACGCAGCGGTTCGTGAACCCGGACGACGACTGGCGCGAGGGCGTCTATCTCTTCCCGCTGCCCGACCAGGCGGCCGTGGACCACCTCGACCTGCGCATCGGCGCGCGCCGCATCGTCGGAGAGATCCGCGAGCGCGGCGAGGCGCGCCGCGACTACGACGCGGCGAAGGCGCAGGGCCGCAGGGCCGCGCTCGTCGAGCAGGAGCGTCCGAACCTCTTCACGACCAACGTCGCGCCGATCGGCCCCGGGGAGGAGGTGGTAGTGACCATCGCCTACCAGCAGACGTTGCACTACGACGCCGGCGCGTTCTCGCTGCGCTTCCCGCTGGCGGTCACGCCGCGCTACGCACCCGGCCCCGACGCGCCGGACGGCGACGGCGCGCCGCCCGGCGGCACGCGCGTGCCCGACGCCGCGCGCATCGCGCCCCTCGTCGCACCGCCGCGGGCCGGCAAGGTGCTGCCGGTCACCCTCGACGTCGCGATCGACGCCGGCGCGCCCCTCGCGCAGCTCGAGAGCCGCCACCACGCGGTGCGCGTCGCCGAGCACCCCGGCCACCGCTACACGCTCGCGCTCGACGGCCCGGTGCCCGCCGACCGCGACGTCGAGATCGTCTGGCGGCCGGAGCTCGGCCGCGCGCCGGGCGCCGCCGTGTTCGGCGAGCAGCGCGACGGGCGCGGCTACGCGCTGGTCATGCTGATGCCCCCGCTCCCCGACGCGGCCGCGCCGCGCATCGCGCGCGAGGTCACGTTCGTGATCGACACCTCGGGCTCGATGGCGGGGCAGCCGATCGCGCAGGCGAAGGCGGCGCTCGTCCTCGCGCTGGAGCGCCTGCAGCCGGGCGACCGCTTCAACGTGATCGCGTTCCACTCGCGCGCGCGGGCGCTGTTCGCCGTCCCGATGCCGGTCGACCCCGCGACGGTGGGACGGGCGCGCGCCTTCGTCGCCGGCCTGCGCGCCGACGGCGGCACGGAGATGCGCGAAGCGCTGGCCCTGGCGCTCGCGCCGGGCGAGCGCGACGACGCCCGCGTGCGCCAGGTCGTGTTCCTGACCGACGGCGCCGTCGGCAACGAGGACGAGCTCTTCCGCCTGATCGGCGAGCGCCTCGGCGACCGGCGGCTGTTCACGGTGGGGATCGGCGCCGCGCCCAACGCGCACTTCATGCGCAAGGCCGCGCAGTTCGGACGCGGCACCCACACGACGATCGGCGACGCGGGCGAGGTCGCGCAGCGGATGGACGCGTTGCTGCGCAAGCTCGACAGCCCGATGCTCACCGACGTCGCGATCGACTGGCCCGCCGGGGCCGAGGCGTGGCCGCAGCGCCTGCCCGACCTGTACGCCGGCGAGCCGGTCGTCGCGACGGCGCGCCTGCCCGCGCTCGACGGCGAGATCGTCGTGCGCGGCCGCTTCGGCGGCGCGCCGTGGCGCGCGAGCGTTCCGCTCGCCGCCGCCGGCGGCCACGACGGCGTGCACGCGCTGTGGGCGCGCGCGAAGATCGATGCCCTCGCCGACGCGCAGCGCGCGGGCGCCGACGCCGACGCCGTGCGCGCCGAGATCGTGCGGGTCGCGCTCGCGCACCGCCTGGTCAGCCGCCACACGAGCCTGGTCGCGGTCGACGTCACGCCGGCGCTGCCGGACGGGGCGACGATCCAGACGCGGCGCGTCGCCGCCAACCTGCCGCACGGGATGGAGCCCGACGTGCTGGTGGCGGGCCTGCCGCAGACCGCCACGCCGGCGGCCCGGCACCTCGCGCTCGCACTGGCGGCGCTGGCGGCTGCACTGCTGCTGCTCGCCGGTGGCCGTCCGCGGCCGGGCGCCAACCACGCGCGGCGTTGAGCGCCTGCGGGCCGGAGGACGACGATGGTCAGCGCGATCGAGCGGGGAGGACCCTTCGGCCGGACGTCAGCGGACGCGCTCGCGTTCGCCGAAGCGCAGGGCGCGGCGCCGGGCGCCGAGTTCCCCGGCTTCGGTCCGGCCGAGTCTTCCCCGCTCGGCCGGCGCGCGCGAGCGTCGTCCGCCGCTCGCGCATCCTTCGCCGTCGCGCTGGCGCTCCTCGCGTTCGCCGCGTGGCACGGCGGACAGGCGGCGTGGCTGCACGCGAAGGCCGCGCTCGGCCAGCAGCTGCTGCAGCGCGCGTGGCACCAGGCACAGGCGGGCGGCGGCGCGGCGAAACCGTGGCCGTGGGCCGACACCCACCCGGTCGCGCGCCTGCGCGCGCCCGCCCAGAACGTCGAGCTGCTGGTGCTCGCCGGGGCGAGCGGGCGGACGCTCGCCTGGGGGCCCGGCCACGTCGCGAGCAGCGCAGCACCCGGCGCCCCGGGGACCTCGATCCTCACCGGCCACCGCGACACGCACTTCGCGTTCCTCCGCGACGTGCGGCCGGGCGACGCGCTCGACGTCGAGACCGCCGGCGGCACGACCCTGCGCTACCGCGTGGAGCGCACGTTGGTCGCCGACCACCGCGCGCTGCGGCTGCCGGCCGACGAGCGCGCGGCCACGCTCGCGCTGGTCACCTGCTACCCGTTCGACGCGATCGACCCGGGGACGCGGCTGCGCTACGCGGTGATCGCCCGCGCCGACGCCCGCGACCAGGCACGCGCACAGCGTGCGCCGCGGCGCCGCGGCTAGTTGCCGGTCCCGCGGCGGATGCGCCCGAGCTCGACCTGGCTCTCGAGCTGCCGGCGCTCCGCCTCCGTCATCTCCGCCGGCTTCTGCTCGCGCTCGCGGCCCACCGGCAGGTTGCTGCCGGTGCGCGTGACCGGCGCCGACCACGCCCGGCCTTCCTCCTTCGCTTCGGTCTGCGCGCAGCCGCCCTGCAGCACGCAGGCACCGACGATCGCGAGCGTTGCGACGACGAACCTCGTCATGGCGAATCCCCCTGCGTGGCCCCGGCCCGGGACACCAGCAGTGTACGGCCGTCGCCGCGCGGGCGTCGAACGGGGCGGGGCCAGTCCTCCGCGGGCCGGAACGCACCCGGCGGCCGCGGTCGACGAGGTCAGTACGGCGAGGCCGAGCCGGTGCGGCTGTGGACGACGAGGCGAAGGCGGCAGCGCAAGTCGGCGAGGTTCGCGGACCCGGCCAGGCCGCCGCGGGCGACCCGGATGCCGAAGCGTGCGCGCTCGCCAGCCTCGATCGCCATCGATCCCAGGTCCGAGACGCTGCTCCACTGGCCCGCCGGCACCGAGCCGCGGCTGGGATGGGGATGCACCGGCGCCCAGGTCTGGCCGCCGTCGGCGCTGACCACCAGCTCGGCGGCGAACGAGACATCGGCCGCCGCCGTCGCGCTGATGGTGGCGTCGAGATGGGCGGTCCGGGGATAGGCGAACCAGACGGCGTCGACGCTCCTGCACATGACGACGCCGGCGTCGAGGTCGACGGCCCCCGGAGCCTCGTCGATCCGCTCGTGGTAGCCACCCATCGTTTCACCCAGGCGCTTCATGAACGCGGCCATCGCGAGCCTGCTCACGGAAAGGTCGGGGCAGTACTGCTGGCCGCCGCACCCCGCGGTCACCTGCCGGTTCCTCAGCCACTCGACGCTGGGGCAGAACGGGGAGTCGTCCGCGACGTCCGTGAAGCCGGCGGCGAACGACGTGACGCCGCAGGGTGCCGCTTCGGCGGCCGGGGCCGCCAGCGTTGCGGCGGCGAGCACGCACGCGCTCGCGAGGCTCCTGCAGGCGCGGGCGTACGCGCGAGCCATCGGTGTGCTCATCGTGATTCCTCCATTCATGGTGGGCGGGGACGGGGCCGCGCGCGGACGTCAGGGCGCGGGATCGAGGCCGTTTCCGACGTGCACGCGCAGTCGGCACACGCTGTCGGCGAGCGCGCTCGGATCGGTGGACGCTCCGCGGTCGAGGCGCAGCGCGTAGCGCAACGTCTTGTAGGGACCGATCGCATGCGTCCCGGCGTTGCGCACGCTGCGCCACGCGCCGGGAGCGAACGTCGCCTGCGCCCCCTCGGCGTGCACCGGCCGCCAGCTGGTGCCGTCGTCCTCGCTGACCATCAGGCGCGCGCGCACGAAGCTCGCGCCGCCGCCGCTCCCGGACACGAGACCGTCGAGCGTTGCGCGACGCCACGCCGCCTTCGCGGGGATCGGATCGGTCGCGCACAGCAGCGGCGCGGTCGCGATGTCGAGAGCGCCCGGCGCGTCCGAGCGGAGCACGGCCTGCCCCTCCATCCACGTCCCCAGCCGCTGCATGAATCCCGCCATCGCGAGGCGGCTCACCTCCGCGTCGGGACAGTAGCCGCCGTTGCCGCAGCCCGCGGTCACCCCGCGGCTCTTCAGCCACGCGACGCTGGCGCAGAACGCGTCGTTGCCGTCGACGTCGACGAAGCCCGCGCACTCGTTGGGCGTCAGCAGCACTGCGCGGTAGCCGAGCGTCGTGCTGTAGGCGCGTCCGACGATGAGCCCGCTCTCGCTGACCGCGGTCGCGTCGAGGAACGTCCACCCCGCGCCGAGCACCGGGTGCAGGCGCGCGTTGAGGTCGACCAGCCCGTCCGCCACCGTCCAGGCCATCGCGCGCTGCGCCGAGCCCGCGGCGCTCACGCCGACCACGAGCCCGGCGTCGTTGACCGCCCGCGCGATGCCGATCGTGTAGCCCGGCAGGCGGCCGATCTGGGTGAACCCCTGCGCCGGGTGCCAGAGCGCGGCGATGCTCTGGCCCTGCGACAGCGGCAGCTGCAGCGCCGCCTGGCCGCTGCAGTTGATGTCCCACGCGAAGGACTCGGTGCCCTGGCCGCCCACGCCCCACAGCGCGCCGAGGTCGATCGCGTCGTCGCCCGCGCTCCAGTAGATCGCACGCCATCCGGCGGTCGTGGCGCGCTGACCCACGACCGCGCCGGCGTCGTTGATGCCGCGGCCCAGGCTCACCATCGTCCCCGAGGGGTGGTCCTCGAGATCGATCGGGTCGCCGGCGCCGGCGAAGCGCACCGCGTGGTTGAATCCCTGGTTGCCGTACTGCGGATGGTTGCTGTACTGGCCGCCCGCCTGCCCCGCGACCTCCCCGTGGACGTTGATCGCGTCGCCGCGGCTCGCGCTGTTGCCGGACGGCAGGTCCCCGAGGTCGACGCGGACGCCGTTCTGCCAGACCACGGCGCGGTAGGCGAAGTAGCTGGCGTCGTAGGCGAAGCCGGTGATCTGCCCGAAGTTGTTGATCGCGGTCGCCCGGTTGCTGCAGCCGGCGCAGCTCGCCAGCACCTGCAGCCCGCCCGACGGCGTCCACAGCAGCGCGTCGCCGTCGTAGCCCGTGATCCAGCCCGAGTCGTTGACCCCGGTCGGGAACCACGTGCCGAGATCCGTGACGGCGTAGCTCGGCGACACGCGCTCGCCCCACGCCGGGATCGCTAGCGCCAGCAGCGCGGCCAGCGACCAACGTTGCAGTGATGTCATCGTCGTCTCCCGCCGCAGGCCGCGATGCCGCGACCCGTCGGGGCGGAGTATCGGGGCCGGCATCGCGCCCTCCCATCCCCGGAACGCGGGAGGTGCGGCGGTTGCGCCTGCGCGGCGGCTGCGGGAACATCCGCGTGCGATGGCCACGGTGCTGCTGCTCGAGGACGACCCCGCGACGCGCGAGCGCCTGGCGGGCATCGTCGCGCACGCGCCCAACCTCGCGCTGGCCGCCGCCTGCGGCGACCTCGCCGGCGCGCTCGCGTGGCTCGGCTCGCACCCCGCGCCGGACGTGCTGCTGGTCGACCTGCAGCTTCCGGACGGCAGCGGCATCGAGCTGATCCGCGCGGCCCGCCGGATGGCGCCGCAGGCCGAGTCGATGGTGATCAGCGTGTTCGGCGACGAGGCGCACGTCGTCGCGGCGATCGAGGCCGGCGCGACCGGCTACCTGCTGAAGGACGCGAGCGCCGAGGAGATCGCGACCGCCATCGAGCGCCTGCGCGCGGGCGAGGCGCCGATCAGCTCGGCCATCGCGCGCCACCTGCTCAAGCGCTTCCGCGCGCAGGAGGCGCCGGCGGCGAGCGCGCCATCCGCGTCGCCGCTGACCCCGCGCGAGAACGAGGTCCTGCAGCTCATCGCGAAGGGCCTGTCGTACCAGCGCATCGCGGACACGCTCGACATGTCGCCGCACACGGTGACGACGCACATCAAGCAGATCTACCGCAAGCTGGCCGTCAACTCGCGCGGCGAGGCCGTGTTCGAGGCGATGCAGCTCGGCCTGCTGCCCCGCGCGGGATCATGACGCGCCGCTGGCGGCGCGCGCTGCTGCTGCCGCTGATCGCCGTGCTCGCGGGGCTCCCGTGGGCGCTGGACCGCCTCGTCGCGGTGCCGGAGCCGCTGCGGCTGTCGAAGGCGCTGTTCGCCGAGACCATCGACGACGAGCGCGCGCGCGAGCGCGCGCTGCCGCACCGCTGGCGGTCCGACTGCGCGGACTGCCGCACCGTCTGGTACCGATTCGACCTCGCGCTCGACGACCTGCCTCCGCAGACGCAGGCGGTCCTCGTGCCGGCGCAGGCCGACAACGTCGCCGTCTACCTCAACGGCCGGCTGATCGGGCAGGGCGGCCGCTTCGCGGACCCGGTGGCGCGCCTGGGCCCGCGGCCGCTGCTCGCGAGCGCGCCGGCGGCGCTGTGGAATCCGGGCGACAACCGCCTCTACGTGCTCGTCAAGGCCGGCCGGCCGGACCACGGCTTCATGCCCGCGCCCGGGCTCGGGCCGGAAGCCGGGCTGCGCCGGCTCGCGCAGTGGCGCGAGTTCCTCGCGCTCACGCTGCCGCAGGTGTTCGCGACCGCCGCGGCCATCGTCGCGCTGACGATGGGGGCGATCTGGTTCCACCGGCGCCGCGACGCGGACTACGGCGTCTACGCGCTCGCCGCACTCGCGTGGGCCGTGCACGTCCTGTTCGCGATGCTCGTCGACACGCCGTGGCCTGCGCCGGTCTGGGACGCGTGGCTCGCCACGACGGCGGCGGTGGCGGCGGCCGCCGCGTGGGTCATGGGCGCACGCCTGTCGGACCGTGGCCCGCGGCGCGTGGCTGCCCTCGCCGCCGCGGCCGCCGGCGGCGCTGCCGCGGTCGCGGCCTTCGCGGAGCCGACGGGCGTCGGCGCCGACGTCGTGCGCGCACTCGCCCTGGCGGCGTTCGGGCTCGCGGGCGCACAGCTCGCATGGCGCAACCGGCAACGCGCGGTGGCGCTGTCCGCGGCGGGCGCTGCCGTCGCCGCGGGCGCCGTCCACGACCTCGCCGTCGCCGCGCGCGTGCTCGCGCCGGACGCCGTGCCCGCGCTGCCGCTCGCGCTGCCGGTGCTGCTCGGCGTCGCGGCATGGCTGCTGCTGCTGCGGTTCGTCGAGACGCTGAACGCCGTCGAGCTGCTGAACATCGATCTCGAAGCGCTGGTGCGCGAGCGCACGGCCGCGCTCGAAGCGCAGTTCGAGCGCGTGCGCGAGCTGGAGCGCGAGCGCGCCATCGCCACCGAGCGCGAGCGCCTGATGCGCGACATGCACGACGGCGTCGGCGGCCACCTCGTGTCGATGCTCGCGATGATCGAGGCCGACGACCGCCGGCCCGCCGAGCTCGCGACGGTCGTGCGCGACGCGCTCGACGACATGCGCCTGATGATCGACTCGCTCGAGCCCGTCGACGACGACCTCAACGCGGTGCTGGCGATGCTGCGCGACCGCCTCGCGCCGCGGCTGCGCGCCGCGCGCGTCGACCTCCACTGGGACGTCCCGCTGCTGCCGGCGGTGCCGGGACTCACGCCCGCGCGCGTGCTGCACGTGCTGCGCATGCTGCAGGAAGCGGTCACCAACGCGATCCGCCACGGCGGCGCGCGCACGCTGTGGATCGCCGCCGCCGCGACGCCCGACGCGGTCCGGCTCGTGGTGCGCGACGACGGCGCCGGCTTCGATCCGGCCACCGTGCGCGGCGGGCGCGGCCTCGCGAACCTGCGGCGGCGCGCGGCGGAGGTGGACGCGACGCTGACGATCGCCAGCGCGCCCGCGGCGGGCACCACGGTGTCGATCGTCCTCGGCCTCCGGGGGAACGCGTCCGCGGCCGCGTGAGACGTCCCGCGCGGACGACGAGCCGTCCGCGCCGCTACGTGCAGCCCCAGCGGCCCTCGGCGTCACGCCGGCAGAGATCCGGCGCCCCGCGGACGTCCCACAGGCGTGCGAGCCCGATCGCGCCGGCAACGTCCGCGAAGCGGGGGTCGCGGCGTGCCGCGGCGAGTTCCGGCCACCACAGGTACTCGAGCCAGACCTTCGGCGGATGCCGTGCGTGGCGCACGAGCGCGCGCAGCGTGCGCTCGACGTCGCCGAGCAGCGCGTACTCGACGAAGTAGTCGGTCATGTAGAAGCGCAGGCCCTCGTCGTGGGCGTCGAGCAGGCGCGCCGCCGTCTCGCGCTCGCGCGCGTCGGCCGCGCCGCGCGCGTAGGCGGGCACCCAACCCGCGTCGCGCTGCGTCGCCGTCGCATACGCCGTCATCGCCCGCTCGAACGCCGGCCAGTCGCCGCGCCGGTGCGCGAGCACCGCGTCGGGCAGCGCCAGACCGCCGTGCCCGAGCTGCGCGGCGATCGCGAGCAGCTCGCGCATCGCGTCGTCGCGGCCCTGCATGCCGCGCGTCGTCGCGAGGTACTCGATCGACTCCGCGTCCAGTGCGTCGAGCCGCGCCGCCTCGAGCGCGTAGGCTTCCGCCTGGCGCACGTAGCCCGCCATCAGGTGGAGCCGCGCGGCGATGCGCAGCACGCCGGGCTGCTGGTGCGCGTGCTCGAGCAGCGCGTCGGCGTGGCGGAACGCCTCCTCCCAGCGCCCCTGCCCGAGCGCCGCGTTGAGCAGGAGCGTGCGTCCGCGCCGGTCGCCCGGATCGCGCGCGACCATGCGCTCGCCGAGCGCTTCGGTCTCGCGGTGCAGCGCGGCCTGCGCTTGCGCGATGCGCGCGGCATCGCCCTGCGCCGCGGGCCCGCCCGCGGCATAGCCGTCGAGACGCGCGCGCAGCGCGAGCCGCAGGTAGAGCGACGGCGCGTGGTCCGCGGCCGTCGCGAGCACCTCGTCGAGCAGCCGCAGCGCTTCGCGCTGGTCGTCGATCGACGCCCGCCGGAAGAGCTGCAGCGCGCGCGTGTAGCGATCGTAGGCCGCAGCCGGCAGCGTCGTCTCGGCCGCGGGCGCATGCGCGCGACCGAACACCGGCGCTGCACCCTGCGCCAGGCGCCCAGGCAGGCGCTGCAGGTCCGCCCGCGCCATCTCCTCGTCCACGCTCCAGCGCCGCTGCCCGTCCCGCACGTCGCGCAGCGCGAGCCGCACGCGCACGCGGCCACCGGGCAGCGATCGCAGTTCGCCGGCGACGACGTGCCCGACCGCCAGCAGGCGCGACAGCGCCGCGTCGTCCAGGTCCGCCGCGTACGCCACCCCCGACGAGCCGCAGGACGCGACGCGCAGCGCCGGAACGCGCGCGAGGCGGCCGACCAGCGCATCGCAGAGCGGGCCGGCAAGCGCCGCCGCCTCCGCGTCGCCGCTCGGCGTGGCGAGCGGCCGAACGGCGACGCCCGGCGCCGGCGACTGCTCGCGGCGCAGCAGGACGCGGTCGAGCGCGGCCGCCAGCGCCATGTCGCGGTCGGCCGGCGGCGGCGCGGGCGCCAGCCCGCCGCGCACCAGCATCACGGCCGCGACGGCGACGGCGACCGCGGCGGCCAGGGCGGCGCCGACCAGCGAGCGGCGCAGGCCGCCGGCCCTCATCGGCGCGGGGCCGGCACGCGGCGGCGTGGTGCAGCGTCGAACACGCCCGCACCGTAACGCATCCGCGCCGCCGCCGCACCGCCCCGCCCGCCGCGCCGCGGCAGGGGCGCGGGTACGGGCTGGACGCCCGGCCCCGTCGCAACGCGCCGGCAGTGGCTAGAACGTCCCCAGCACGGGCGCCACGTACCCCGCCGCCCCCCGGCACTGGTCGCGGCTGGCCTCGCCGGCGTCGGAGAGCCGCTGCATCGACGGCGGGCACGTCGGCGGCGCGGTGGCGCCCGCCGTCCCGCCCGCGCCGTTCGCCTTGCACACGTCGAGTCCGGGCTGGACGACGTAGCCGGCGTGCGTCGGCGGGCACGCGGGCTTGGCGATCGCGACGCGCTGGCAGCGCAGCACGTTGTTCGACCACTGCGCCGTCACCTGGACGCTCTCGTTGCTCGCCGGACACCGCGCCGCGGGCTCGGCGGCGCCGGCCGCGTGCGCGAGCAGCGCCAGCGCGCACAGCGCGGCGCGCGTGCGGTCGCGATGCAGCGGCGGGCACTTCGGCATGGCGCCTCCTCGGGACGGTGGGCCGCGCGCGGCCCGTCCCCCGGAGATGGCGGCGCGCGGGCGCCCGCGTCGCCGCAGTCTCGCGCCGGCCGCCTCCCGGCAGAATCCCATGAACACGGGAGCGTGCCCGCCGCCGTCCGTTGCGCGGCGATCAGCGCATCGCCAGCGTGAGCGCGGGCAGCCCGAGCGCGTCGAACGTCGCCTGCCACGTTTCGCCGGGCCGCACCGGCTGCGCGTCCGTCAGCGTCCCGGTCGTGACGATCTCCCCCGGCGCAAGCGGCGGCGCCCACGGCTGCGCGGCCAGCACGTCGCGCAGGAACATCAGGGCGCGCACCGGGCTGCCGAGCACGTTCGCGCCCACGCCCTCGTCGACGAGCGCTCCGCCGCGCCGCAGCGTCACGGCCATGCCCGGCAGCGCGGCCGCGATGCGCGAGCGGTTGCCTTCGTCGACGGCCCGCCGCGGGCCGACGACGAGCCGCCCATGCAGCCCGTAGGCGGCGGTGCACTCGGCGGCGCTGAACTTCCACGCGGGAAACGCCGAGTGCACGATCTCGCAGCCCGGCGCGATCCACGCGACCGACGCCAGCACGGCGGCGGGGTCGTCGCCGGCGGGGAGCGCCCGGGCGATCCCGAAAACGATCTCGGGCTCGAGGCGCGGCTCCATCAGGCCGTCCAGCGGCACGTCGGCACGGCCGTCGGCCGCGTCGGCGACCGTGCGGTCCCAGACGTGCGACCACATCGGTCGGTCGACGCCGTAGCGCGCCCAGATCGTCGTGTTGGTGAAGCCGATCTTGCGTCCCACCGGCCGCCATCCGCGCGCGACCCGGCGCGCGTGCAGTTCGTCGAGCACGGCGTACGCGCCCGCGACGTCGAAGCCGGGCACGCCGTCGCCGAAGCGCGGCACCTGCCGGCCGCCGACGAACGCCGCGTCGAGGCGGTCCGCGACCCGCGCGAGCGCGGGCGTCAGCGCAGCCATCCGAGCTTGCGCAGCACGACCGCGCCGGCGATCCACGCGCCGGTGGCGACGGCCATGCCGATCGCGGTCGCGACGATCGCCGCGAACGTTCCCGACCAGCCGAGGGCCGTGACGGACGCATACCCCGCGAGCGCGCCCAGCGCGCCGCAGGCGAGGATCGCGAGCACCGACAGGACGATGGACACGGGGAGCTTCGACGCCGCGCGGGCCTGCGGTCACGCGCCCCAGCGCTCGGGCGCGAACCCCGTCGTCACGGTGCGCCCCCGCTCGACCACGGGCCGCTTGATCAGCGTGGGCACGCGCGCCATCAGCGCGATCGCGCTCGCCTCGTCGACGACCGCCGCCTTCGTCGCGTCGTCGAGCGCCCGCCACGAGGTGCCGCGCCGGTTGAGAAGGGCCTCCCAGCCGACGGCGCGGCTCCAGCGCGCGAGGTCGCCGGGGGACGGCGGCGCCTTGCGGAAGTCGACGAATTCGTAGGCCGCGCCGCGCGCGTCCAGCCACGCGCGCGCCTTCCGCACCGTGTCGCAGTTCACGATCCCGTACACCCGCATCCGTGGCCGCCCCTCGCTTGCCGCCCTGCGCGAAGCGGCAGTATAAGGGCCGCTGCCCGCACCGTCTTCCGCGATCCCATGCACCGTCCCGCCTTCGTCCTCGCCAGCGCGCTTGGCGTGCAGCTGGCGCTCGCCTGCGCCGGCTCCGCGGACGCCCAGCCTGGTGGCGCCAAGGCCCTGCGCCTCGGCTTCCCCGTCGCGGAGAACGGCTTCGACCCGCAGGCGGTCTACGACGCCTACTCGGCGCGCGTGTGCGACGCCATCTTCGATCCGCTCTACACCTACGACTACCTCGCGCGGCCGGCGCGGCTCGTGCCCAACACCGCGGACGGCCTGCCGGCGATCGGCGACGGCGGGCGCACGTTCACCATCCGCGTCCGGCGCGGCGTCCACTTCGCGCCGCACCCGGCCTTCGGCGACGCGAAGCGCGAGCTGACCGCCGAGGACTACGTGTTCAGCATCAAGCGCATCCTCGACCCTGCGGTGCGCTCGTACTACCTCTACATCTTCGAGAACCGGCTGGCCGGGCTCGGCCCGGTGCTCGCGCAGGCGCGCAAGGCCGGCCGCCTCGACTACGACGCGCCGATCGAGGGGCTGAAGGCGCTGGACCGCTACACGCTGCAGATCCGCTTCACCGAGCCGTTCTACGGGTTCCACCACTGGCTCACGACGACCGCGTTCGCGGCAGTGGCCAGGGAGGTCGTCAAGGCGAAGGGCGACGCCGCCGGCCGCGTCATGGAGGACCCGGTCGGCACGGGACCCTACCGGCTCGCGGAATGGCGCCGCAGCCAGCGCATCGTGCTGGAGGCGAATCCTTCGTACCGCGACGTGCGCTTCCCCAAGCCGGCGGATGCCGCCGACGCGGACCTCGCGCCGCTCGCCGGCCGCCGCCTGCCGCTCGCGCCGCGCATCGAGATCGCGATCGTCGAGGAGGCGCAGCCGCGCCTGCTCGCGTTCCGCCGCGGCGAGCTCGACTACGTCGACGTGCCGTCGTCGCTCGCCGAGACGGTGCTCGACGGCGCGACGCTCAAGCCCGACCTCGCGAGAGCCGGCGTGCGCCTGCTGCGCCAGGTCGAGCCGTCGCTGGCGTTCACGTTCTTCAACATGGAGGACCCCGTCGTCGGCGGCTACACGCCCGACAAGGTCGCGCTGCGGCGCGCGATCACGATGGCCAACGACCGCCGCGCGGCGGTGCGCATTCTCACCAACGGGCAGGCCGAGCTCGCCACGCAGATGATCCCGCCGCCGGTCCCGGGCCACGCGGCGGCGCTCGCGATCAGGGATCCCTACGACCCGGCGGGCGCGCGCGCGCTGCTCGACCGCTTCGGCTACCGCGACCGCGACGGCGACGGCTTCCGCGAACTGCCCGACGGCAGGCCGCTCGTGCTGCGCAAGGGCATGACGCCGGTGGCCGCCGACCGCGCCGCGAGCGAGCTGTGGACGCGCAACCTCGCGGCCGTCGGCCTGCGCACGGAGTTCGTGGTGCAGAAGTGGCCCGAGCTCAACAAGATGTCCGAGGCCGGGCAGCTCATGATCTGGAACCTCGCGTGGATCGCCAACATCCCCGACGCCGACGCGTTCTATTCCACGCTCTACAGCCGCAACATCGGCACGTCGAACGACGCGCGCCTCGCCCTGCGCGAGTACGACGAGGCCTACGAGCGGATGCGCTCGCTGCCCGAGGGCCCGGAGCGCCAGGCGACGTACAAGCGCATGAACGACCTCGTCGTCGGCTACGCGCCGTGGATCCTCGAGACCTACAGCTACCAGAACCGGCTCGTGCAGCCGTGGCTGCGCGGCGTGCGGCTGCACCCGTTCCTGCAGGCGCCCTGGGCGTATTACGACGTCAACCGGCCGTAGGGGCGACGCGCGCCCCCAGCCGCCGGTTCGCCGGCACCGCACCGCGCCAGGGTTTCCGGAGACATCCGGGCCTAAAGTCAGGCTGCCATCGGCAGCTGACCCATTGACTCACGGTACGACGCCTCGAGCTCCGCCGGCCTAGGGCCTGTTCACGCTATGGCCGCATGCGTGAACAGGCCCTAACCTCAGCGGTGCGGGGTTGGTCGGGATCAGTGGAGATCGTTCCGGCCGGGCGCCGGGACGGTCCCGGAGAGAATGGCGCCGGCGACGTCGGCGACGGCCATCGGTCCCGCCAGCAGGTCTCCCTGTCCGATGTCGCAGCCCTCCCACTTGAAGAACTGGAGATCCTCCTCGCTCACGATGCCGTCGGCGATCACCGTGAGTCCGAGCGTGTGGGCAAGCGCGATGATGGACCGGGCGATCGAAGACCGTCCGCGGTCCTGCGCTGCGTTCCGCACGAAGGACTGGTGGATCTTCACCCGGTCCGGAAGCAGGCACTGCAGCTGGGGGAGCGACATCGGGCTGTTCCCGAAGTCGACGAGCGTGACCGAAACGCCCATCGACTGCACGAGCGCCACGGCTTCGCGAGCCTGGGTCGCGTTGCCTTGCAGCATCGCTTCGGACACGATCAGGTCGAGGCTGCCGCGCGGCGCCTCGACCGACGAGAGATGGCGGTCGAGCAGCGACAGCAGGTCGCCGTCCCAGATCCGCTCCGTGAACGCCGGAACCGAGACGCAGACGGGCGGTCCGCCTGCGCTTCGCCACGACTCGAGCCAGGCACAGCCCTTGCGGATCAGCCAGTCGTCCAGCCGGAGGCGCAGGTCGGGGTCGGCGACCTCGTCGGCCAGCCGCGCCGGGCCGAGAACGACTTCGCCCCGCTTCCAGGTCGGCATCAGCTCGATCGCCGCGATCACCCCGGAGGCGAGACGAACCTGCGGTTGCGCCAGCAGGTGCAGCTCGTTCTTCCGCAGCGACCTCGCGAGGTCCTCCTCTAGTGCCATGCGCTGGACGTTTCTCGCGGTTGCCGCCGGTGCGATCTCCGCCGCCGCGCTCTCGGGCCTCAGCGCCTTGATGTAGCTGAACGCGCGGAGCGACGAGATGACGATCGATTGCAGCTTCTGGGCGACCATCTCGGTCTTCAGGAAATAGCCGTTGATGTCGTACGCAGGAATCACTTCCCCCTCTGGCGCCATGCCCGGCTGTCCGGTCCTCACCACGATCTGCACGTCCGTGTTCCCGAGCTGCTTCCGCACGTAGTTGACGAGCCGCAGGCCGGCGTCGTCGGCCTCCATCACGACGTCGAGCAGCATCAGCGCCGTCTCGGGATGCGCCTCGAGGAAAGCCTTCGCCTCGGCCGCCGAATACGCGCTCCGCAGCTCGACGGGTATGCCCGAGAACGACGTGTCGGCGAGAACGAGCCGCGTCACGTCGTGGACCTCGGGCTCGTCGTCGACCAGCAGGACAACCCAGCGCTCCCTCGTCAGCCGAGCGTTCGGCGTCGTCGCGGACGACCGGTCCGGAGGCAGGATTCCGCTCATTGGGGACTCCTTGGCGCCGTGCGCAGAGCGCTGGCGAGGCTGGACGTGGAGCGCGTGACGCGGGGCAGGCGCAGCGAGAACACGGTGCCGCCACCTTCGCGCGACCCGACCTCGATCGATCCATTGAGGCGGCGCGTCACGATGTTGTAGACGAGGTGGAGGCCGAGCCCGCTGCCGCCGGAGCCCCGACGGGTCGTGAAGAACGGCTCGAACACGGTGTGGTGAAGCGCGGAGGCGATCCCGTGGCCGTCGTCCTCGTAGCGGAGGATCACGTCGTCGCCACCCTCGGCGAGAGCGGCGGTGATGCGGATGCTGCCTTCCTGTCCGGGATCGAACGCGTGTTGGAGCGAGTTGACGACGAGATTGGTCAGCACCTGCGCCAGCGGGCCGGGGTAGCTGTCCATCTCGATGCCCCGCGGGCAGTCGACGTGCACGGCGACGCGGCTGGCGGCAATCCGGGGCTGCAGGCTGAGCAGCGTCTCCTCGATGTAGTGGCGCAGGTTGAAGTGCCGCCGCTCGTCGCTCGCCTGATCGACCGCAACCTGCTTGAAGCTCTGGACGAGCTGCGCCGCGCGGCGGGCGTTCGAGAGCAGGAGGCGGGCCGACTGGCCGGCGTCGTCGAGATAGGACCGGACATCCTCCGCGGCGAGCCGGCCCTGCTCGAGCCTCTTCCTCGCCGCATCCGTCCGGTCCTGGAGGTAGGAGGCGGCACTCACTGCGATCCCCACCGGCGTGTTGATCTCGTGGGCCACGCCGGCGACCAGGCCGCCCAGGGAAGCCATCTTCTCGGACTCGACGAGATGGCTCCGCGCCATTTGCAGGTAGTGCAGCGACTCGACGAGCTCGCTCTCCGCGAGCTCGCGGCTGTCGTGGGACAGCACGATCCACCAGGTCCCGACTGCGATCACGACGAGCGTGGCGGCGTAGATCCGGACCAGGATGCCGACGAGGTCGACGCTCGCCGGAGCCACTGCGACGTCCATCAGCTGGTACGAAAGCAGGAACACCGCGCCCATGACGGCCGCGGCGATGCTGAACAGGCCGAAGAAGCGGCTGAGCCTGCGTCCGAGATGCGGGGGCAGCAACGATGGTCCGGCCCATGCGGGACACCGCGCCGGCCTCGCGGGGACCGTGACCGCCTCCTTGCAGAAATCGTGGCAGTGCTGCTCGAGCCCGCAGCACAGCGAGCAGATCGGGCCGCGGTAGAACGGGCAGTGCGCCATGTCGGGCGGCTCGTAATGCCTCTCGCAGATGCAGCATTCGACCAGAGGCTCGACGTTGGGTTTGCGGAACCGGCTGTCCTCGCGTGCGAGGTAATACCTGCCGCGCGTCGCGTATCCGATGACGATGGCGCTGACGAAGGCAAGGGCGAGCGCGAGCAGCGCCGAGAACGCGCGCGCCGCCTCCCCGAACACGCCGGAGAAGGCGGCGATCGAGACGAGCGACGCGATCAGCATCGAGCCGCATCCCACGGGGTTGACGTTGTAGAGGTGGGCGCGCTTGAACTCGATGTACGGGGGACTGATGCCCGCCGGCTTGAGGACCACGAGATCCGCGACCAGGGCGCCGATCCAGGCGATCACGACGTTCGCGTAGACGCTCAGCACGGCTTCGAGCGTGGAGAAGATGCCGAGCAGCATCAGAAGCAGCGCGATCAGGACGTTGAACACGAGCCAGACGACACGGCCCGGATGGTAGTGGGCGAGACGCGCGAAACAGTTCGACCAGGCGAGCGAGCCCGCGTACGCGTTGGTGACGTTGATCTTGATCTGGGAGATCACCACGAAGACGGTTGCGACCGCGAGCACGACCGTCGGAGCGTCGAAGACGTACTCGTATGCCTTGATGTACATGTGGATCGGAACGATCGCCTCGCTCGCCGCGGACCCCGCCGCGATCGCGAGGTAGGCGAGAAATCCGCCGGCGAGGATCTTCAGCCCGCCGATGACGATCCATCCCGGGCCTGCGGCGAGCAGCGCGGCCCACCAGCGACGCCGGTTCGCGTCGTTCCGGTCCGGGAGGAAGCGTAGGTAGTCGACCTGCTCGCCGATCTGGCCCACCAGCGAGAGGAGCACACCCGTCGCGGTTCCCACCGCGAGCCAGTTCAGCGTCCCGTCGGAGGCGCCGGCGCCCGGATACCGGGTCCACGCAGCCAGCGCATCGGGTTCGCGCATCAGGATGAACGCGAAGGGGAGAACCAGCAGAATCACCCACGCGGCCTGCGTCCACCGCTGCAGGCGGTTGATCAGCGTGACGCCGTAGAAGGCCATCGGAATGATGATCAGCGAGCACACGAGGTAGCCGATCACGAGGTCGAGGCCGATGGCCAGCTCGAGCGCCTGGGCCATGATCGCCGCCTCGAGGGCGAAGAAGATGAACGTGAACGACGCGTAGACGAGCGAGGTGATCGTCGACCCGATATAGCCGAAGCCGGCGCCGCGCGTCAGCAGATCGATGTCCACGTTGGCCGCTGCGGAGTGATATGCGATCGGGAGGCTGACGAGGAAGATGAGGAAGGACACGAGAGCGATGGCAGTGAAGGCGTTCTGGAAGCCGTAGTTGATCGTCAGGCTCCCGCCGATGGCCTCGAGGGCCAGGAACGAGATGCCGCCGATCGCGGTGTTCGCGAGGGTTCCGGGCGGCCACCGGCGATAGGACTTCGCTGTGTAGCGGAGCGCATAGTCCTCCAGGGTCTCGTTTGCGACCCAGGACTGGTACTCGCGTCTGACGCGTATCACGTGCGGTGGTCGGTGGAAGGCCGTCGTGCGAAATGCCCGACGAAGCCGCGGACCATTATTCGCTGCCGTCCGGATCGGCACAATCCACTACGTGTCGGATCCACCCGCCGCCGGGCAGTGCGCGGCGGTGCGCTCGCGGCGCCTCGCGGCGCTCTCGTGGTGCGCCGCAAAATGGGCCTCGTCGGGAAGAACGCGCCGCTGGAGGGTTGACTTTGTCCGTGATCGTCGAAGAATGCACGTCTGGCTCGCGGACCACGGCGGCGCCGCCGCCGGCCGGCGCTTCGCGCAGCAGGGCGGAAGGCCGGACGTCGTCGCGGAGGAGGCTGGTGGCGTCATGGCGCAGGAGCGTCGGCAACGCGAGTCGAGGGCTGAGCTTGATCCGCTCCTCTTCCGGATCCACGCGTTCTCGGACTCGTCGGGCGACTGGGGCGACGTCCTGGCGATGCTCCGCGAGCGCATGGATGCGCGCCTGGCGACCATGTCGCGCCACCATTTCGCGACAGGCCACGGCGAGGTCATCTGCGAGACGCCGGCGAGTCCCGGTTTCCGGGCCGCCTACGCCGAGTACGCTTCCCGCAACCCCTGGTTCCTGTCGAGCGAGGAATACACCGCGGGCAGAATCGTCGCGGGCGAGGATCTGCTGAACAACCGCGACCTCGTGAAGACCGACTTCTATCGCGGTCTGCTCGAGCCCCACGGACTGTTCCACTGCGTTGCCGGGGTGGCGGTCCGCCGTGGTGCGGTGATGTACTACGTCAGCGCCCTTCGCGGCCAGGATCAACCGCCGTTCCGCGAGCGGGAGAAGGCGGGTCTCAGGACCGTGCTTGCGCACCTCTCGCTGGCGTTCGAGAACCGCTGGCGGCTGCGCGCCGCGGGCGACCTCCTCAAGGTGATGATGGGCGTCGTCGACAGGCATCCGCATCCCTGCCTGCTGGTCGAGCCGGACGGGCGCATCGTCTACGGCAACCGCTGCGCCACTCCGCAGGCGATGCCCGAGGTCGGGCTCTGCGTCGACGGCACCATGCTCGCGGCGGCGCTTGCCATCGACCGGCCGGCGTTGAGGCAGGCCATCCGGCAGGTTGCGGCGCGCGGCGCGAGCGCGCCGGAGCACGCGACGCGGGCCGTGACGCTTTCGGTCTCTGGATCGAATCACCCCTCGGTGGTGTCGATCGACGCTGCGGGCCGCGTTTTCGATGCTGCCTCGGGAGACCTCGCCGAGCTGGTGCTCGTCACGGCGCGAACTCCGGCCCTCGGTCACGATTTCCGAACGTGCACGCTCGTCAAGGACTACGGCCTCAGTCCGGCCCAAGCCCGCGTCGGCGTGATGATCGTCACCGGCCACTCGCTAGCCGAGACCGCCAGGAAGCTGCACGTCTCCGACAACACGGTCCGCAGCCACCTGAAGCAGGTCTTCCAGAAGACCAACACCCACGGGCAGATGGAGCTCGTGCATCTTCACGCGCGCGTCTGCGCGCCGACCGACTAGGGCCTGTTCACGCTTTGGCCTCACCCGATCGGGTGAGGCCGGCCTGCCCCGTTCGAGTGAGCTGAATTCCTCCGCGGGAGGGATTCGCGGGCATCGGTTCGCTCCTACGCTGCATCACTGCCCGATGCAGCAGTTCGACGACCGGCCCGGTCGTTCCCGATGGTGAGTCTCCGGCGGGCATTCGACGAGCCGAGACGCACGGCGCCCGGCTGCGGGACCGTCGGTGTCCCGGCGATTGCGGTCTGCGCGTGCGTCGTGGCGGAGCGACGACAAGGAGGAGCGCGGTGGCCATCTACGAGTATCGGTGTGAGGAGCACGGATCGTTCGAGGTCAGCCGGCCGCTCGGCACGGCGCCCGAATCGGTTGCATGCGAGGCGTGCGGCAGCGGGGCGCGGCGGGTCTTCTCGGCGCCCGCGATCCGTTCCGGGTCGCGCACGTCGCTTTACGCGGCCATCGATCACGCGGAGAAGAGCCGCTACGAGCCCGACGTGGTGAGTTCGGTGCCGTCGGCCGGTGCGCCGGGGCGACCGCGGGTGGTCCCGCTGACGCCGAAGCTCGCAGGCCTCCCGCGGCCGTGACCGCCGTCGGGAATGGCGATCGCGGTTGACGGCAGCGGGCTTGCCGGCGCCGGCGACATGGCAGACGGAGCGAGAGACGCACTTCCACGGGCCCCGCCTGCCGGGCGCGGCTCGGGAGGGGCCGCGAGCGCGTGAGTCCCGTCGACGAAGGAGGACGTGGCGAGGCTTCGACGTGCGCGTCGGACGCGCAGCCACGATGGCAATTCGCTAACGATCGAGAGGTATCGACATGCCCAAGAACCTGTTTCCGTTGGACAACACAAAGAAGTTCAGGGACCAGAAGATCGTCGGACACAATCGCTGGCACCCGGACATTCCCGCGGCCGTGACCATCAAGCCCGGCGAAGTGTTCCGGGCCGATTGCCGCGAGTGGTTCGACGGCGCGATCAAGAACGACGACTCCGCGGACGACATCCGGCACGCCCCGCTGCCGGGGGTGCACGTGCTTTCGGGGCCGTTCCACGTCGAGGGGGCTGAACCGGGCGATCTGTTGATCGTCGACATCCTCGAGATCGACGCATGCGACCAGCAGGACTCGGGCCCGTTCTCGGGCATGGGGTGGGGCTACACGGGCGTGTTCGCCACGAAGAACGGAGGCGGCTTCCTGACCGAACGCTTCCCCGACGCCTACAAGGTGATCTGGGACTTCAGGGGCGACGTCGCGACCTCGCGCCACATTCCCGATCTCTCGTACGTCGGCATCCACCATCCGGGCCTGATGGGCACGGCGCCGTCGAAGGAGCTGCTCGCGAAGTGGACGAAACGCGAGACCGACCTGATTGCGACCAACCCCAGCCGCGTTCCGCCGCTGGCCCTGCCGCCGCTTCCGGACAGCGCCATCCTCGGGTCGCTGACGGGCGCCGAGTTCGATCGCGTCGCGCGCGAGGCCGCCCGGACCGCGCCGCCGCGCGAGAACGGCGGCAACCAGGACATCAAGAACCTCACCGCGGGAAGCCGGGTCTTCTACCCGGTGTTCGTCCCCGGCGCGAAGCTCTCGTTCGGCGACCTGCACTTCTCGCAGGGCGACGGCGAGATCACGTTCTGCGGCGCGATCGAGATGGGCGGGTTCATGGACCTGCACGTCGACCTGATCAAGGGCGGCATGGAGAAGTACGGCATCCGCGAGAACGCCATGTTCATGCCCGGCCTGCGCGATCCGCAGTACTCCCACTGGCTCGCGTTCTCCGGCGTCTCCGTAGACAAGAACGGCAAGCAGCATTACCTCGATTCGGGGCTTGCGTACGCGAACGCCTGCCACCACGCGATCGACTACCTGATGAAGTTCGGCTACACCGACATCCAGGCCTACATGATCCTGGGGACGGCGCCGGTCGAAGGGCGGTTGTCCGGCGTCGTGGACATCCCGAACGCGTGCTCGACGATCTACATCCCCACGGGCATCTTCGACTTCGACGTCCGTCCGTCGAAGACCGGCAAGCCGCACCAGGTGAAACAGGGCGCCCAGGTGCCGAGGTCGCCGAACTGACGTCGCGGCGGGCCGAGTGAGCGTTGGCTCGTCCCGGCTCCGCGGGGACGGGACGAGCCAGGAAGACTGGTAGTCGACCGGGGGAACGCACCATGCTGCTGGGACTGGCGTTGTTCTATGTCGGCGCCGTGCTCTGCCTGAACGGCCTCTGGCTGCTCGGGCAGATCGGCGACAACGAAATCGCCGTGATCGACGTCTTCGTCGGCGGCGTCACTTTGCTGGTAGCGTTGTACAGCGCATTCGGGGCCGGCGCCGACCTCGGATCGGTCAAGGGGGCGGCGCTGACGCTCCTGTTCACGTTCACGTACCTCTGGGTGGCGATCAATCGATACAACGGCGCGGACGGGCGCGGCCTCGGCTGGTTCTGCCTGTTCGTGGCGATCACCGCGATCCCCGTGACGATCGAGACGCTGCAGGGGGCCCAGACGACGTGGGGGGTGTGGTTCGGCCTGTCGTGGGGAGCGTGGGGAATCCTGTGGTTCATGTTCTTCCTGCTCCTCGTGCTGAAGAAGCCGATCGCCAAGTTGACGGGTGCCGTCACCGTGCTGCAGGGCATATTGACCGGGTGGCTGCCGGGCTACCTGCTGCTTAGCGGCAGGTTGACCTGAGCCGATCGCGACCGTCACCGGTTGTGATCGCCGACATGGACATCGAGGAGGCATCGGCATGCCGCTGTACGACTATCGCTGCGGGAGCTGCGGGAACTTCCGGGAGTTCCGGCGGATGAGCGAATCCGACTCGGCGGTGGCCTGCCCCGCCTGCGGCACGCCGTCGGGCAGGGTGATCGCGACGCCGTTCCTCGGCGGCGGCGATCCGGGGCGCCCGGTCGCGGTGCAGCGCTACGGGGCGTCGGGCATCCGGCACGTCTGCGGTCACGGCTGCACGCACTCGCACTGACGCGAACGCGACGTCGGCTCGCGGCTTGGCGCGCAGGCGTGGTGCCGACGCGGGACTGCGGGTTGCGATGAGGCAGCTGCTCCTGATCGGTGCCAGTGGGACGATCGGGTCGATTGCCCGCTACCTGGCGGGCATTGCGGTCATTCGCTTCGCGGGCGTCGCCTTTCCGTACAACACGTTGCTCGTGAACGTCGTCGGATCGCTGGTCATGGGATTGCTGATGGCCTGGCTGCTGGAATCGGATCTGGCGCCGCCGCTCGCCGCGGACGTCCGGCTGTTCGTCGCGGTCGGCGTCCTCGGTGGCTTCACCACGTTCTCGAGCTTCTCGGCCGATGTCGCTGTGCTCTGGGAACGAGGGGCACCGCTCGCATCCGCCGCGTACGTGCTCACCTCGGTCACGCTGTCGATTGCCGCAGTGTTCGTCGGGTTGCATCTGGGACGGCGACTGTTCGGGTGATGCGCCACCTGCAACAAGGAAGCGCCGGCTCGAACCGGGTCGCGGCGCGAAGCGATGCGAAGTGGCCGATCGGCGTGCAGCAGTCGCCGTGCGTGTCCGATCCGATTCAGCGGATGCAGGGTCGCGAGAGCACATGGTGCGAGATGTTGCCGGATTGTCCATGACGACGTCGCGCGGCCTGTGCGCGCGGAGGGAACCTGAATCGGGCGCGATGGTGGCAGGCATCGTGGCGCGCGTCGTCGCGGGGAGGGCGGGGTCGCCGGCAGGCTGCCTGTCGCCGCGCAGGTACCTCGGCCACCGGGACAGTCGGACCTGCTTCGCGATCGGCGCACTGGCGGGAACGACACTGCCGGAGATGCTTCCCCGGGCCTTCGACCGTCTCGGGACGGCGCACGGGACACTGTCGCTGCTGCTGCCCGGTGCGGCCAGCCGCCCTGCGCTCGATCGGCACTTTCATTGCCGTGCGAAGCGTCGTCCGCGCCGGGCGCTCTGCTACGCCGGCGACGCCCGCGAAATGGGCTCGGGAAGCCGATCCCGGCGGCGCCTCCTGCTTGCGGGCGATCTGATCCACAACGCGGTCGACGGATCGCTGATCGTTGCGGCGTTCGGGACGGACCAGACGCTCGGCCTGGCGGCGGCGGCAATCCTCATCCGCGATGTCCCTGGCAAGATCGCGGTGATACTCGTGCTGGTACACTCCCAGTGGAAGCGCGGCGCCGCGCTCGGGTTGATTGCGTTGTCGATTCCGGGGATCGTGGGTGGCGGGATCGCGGCCGGCCGCTCGATCGAGCGCGCGAGCGAGGCGAGCCCCCTGCTCCTGTTGTTCGCCATGGCCATGATGCGTTACGTCGCGATCGTGGAGCTGTTGCCCGGCATTGGCCCGGAAGTCCGCGCGTTGGTCACGTCGAGGCGCGCCGCGTTGATGCTCCGCGGCACCGTCTGCGTGAGCGCCACGCACCGGGCGGCGGAGGCGTGGACCTAGGCCGCCCGACCCGCGGCTCGCCCTGCCCTTTCGACAGCGATGGCAACCCGAACGTCCCTGCCCACGGATACGCGAGCGGTTTCGCTCGGCCGCCGGCACCGATTCCGTGGCGTGGACCCCGGCACCAAGGCGGAGGTCGCAACCCTGATCGAGGGCCTGCCGCGGCAACGCGATCAGCTGATCGAGATGCTGCATCGCATCCAGGACGCGAAGGGATGTCTTCCGATTGCGAGCCTGCGCGCACTCGGCGAGATCCTGGGCATGGCGGCGGCCGAGGTCTACGAGGTCGCAACGTTCTACCATCACTTCGACGTGATCCACGAAGGCGAGCCGGCGCCACCGCCGGTCACCGTGCGGGTCTGCGGGTCGCTGTCGTGCGCGCTTGCCGGCAGCGAAGCGCTGCGGCGGGACCTCGCTTCGCGCGTCGGTGCGGAGGTCCGCGTCGTGCCGGCCCCCTGCATGGGCCGCTGCGAGATGGCGCCTGCCGTAGTGGTCGGAGGCCATCCGGTCGGACACGCGACGCTTCCGGCGATCGAGGCCGCCCTCGGTGCCGGCGACGTTGCGCCGCCGGTCCCCGCGCCCATCAGCTGCCGCGAGTATGTCGTCGCGGGCGGTTACCGCCTGTACGCGGAGTGCGTCACCGGCATGCGTTCGCGCGACGAGGTGATCGACATCGTCGACGATGCCCAGCTGCGCGGACTTGGCGGCGCCGGGTTTCCCGCGGGACGCAAGTGGCGCATCGTGCGCGGCGAGCCGGCGCCCCGGTTCCTCGCGGTCAACGCGGACGAAGGCGAGCCCGGCACCTTCAAGGACCGGCGCTGCCTGGAGCTCGATCCGCACCGCTTTCTCGAAGGCGCGCTCATCGCCGCCTGGGCGATCGAGGCGGCGGCGATCTACATCTATCTGCGCGACGAGTACGCGGGCTGCAGGCTCGCGCTGGAGCGCGAGCTCGAGGCGCTGCGATCGCACGTGCCGGCGGAGTGCCGGCCGCTTCCGCCGATCCACCTGCGGCGCGGCGCGGGCGCGTACATCTGCGGCGAAGAGTCGGCGATGCTCGAGTCGATCGAAGGCAGGCGCGGGCTGCCCCGGCTGCGGCCGCCCTACGTCGCGCAGCGCGGGTTGTTCGGGCGGCCGACGCTCGAGCACAACCTCGAGACGCTGTTCTGGGTGCCGACGATCGTCGAGCGCGGTGCGGCCTGGTTCGCGACACACGGGCGGCGCGGACGCAAGGGGGTCCGGGCGTTCTCCGTGTCCGGGCGGGTACAGCGTCCGGGCGTGTACCTCGCGCCCGCCGGCATCACCGCGCGCGAGCTGATCGACGAGTTCGCCGGCGGCATGCTGCCCGGACACACGCTGTACGCCTACCTTCCCGGTGGCGCGTCGGGCGGCATCCTGCCGGCATCGCTCGCCGACATTCCGCTCGACTTCGACACGCTAGCCGAGTACGGCGCCTTCGTCGGCTCGGCCGCGGTCATCGTGCTTTCGGACCACGACCGCGCGGCCGACGCGGCGCGCAACGTCATGGCGTTCTTCCGCGACGAGTCCTGCGGCCAGTGCACGCCGTGCCGCGAGGGCACGCGGCAGGCCGCGGAGCTCATGCGGGCGCCGCGCTGGGACCGTGCGCTGCTCGGCGAACTCTGCGACGCGATGGCCGACGCGTCGATCTGCGGGCTGGGGCAGGCGGCGCCCAACCCGATCCGCAGCGTGCTGCGCTACTTCCCGCACGAAGTCGAGTGACGACGATGGTCCGCTTCGACCTCGACGGCGCTCCCGTCGAAGCCCGCGAAGGCGAATCGATCCTCGAGGCGGCGCGCCGTCACGGCGCGTCGATTCCGACGCTCTGCCACAAGCACGGCTACCGTGCGGACGGCAACTGTCGCGCCTGCGTCGTCGAGATCGAGGGCGAGCGCGTGCTGGCGCCGTCCTGCTGCCGTCATCCGTCGCGCGACATGAAGGTCCGCACGACGACCGAGCGCGTCCGCCGGGCCCAGAAGATGGTGCTGGAACTGCTGCTCGCGGACGTGCCGGCCGACCACGCAAGCGCTCCCTACCGGCACGATTCGGAGCTCGCGACGTGGGCGAGGGCGCTCGGTGTCTCGGGGGGGCGATTCGTGCCTCGCGACCCGCCGCCCGCCGATGTCTCCCATCCGGCGATCGCCGTGAACCTCGACGCCTGCATCCAGTGCGGACGATGCGTGCGTGCCTGCCGGGAGGAGCAAGGCAACGACGTGATCGGCATGGCGTTCCGCGGCGCGCACGCGCAGATCGTGTTCGATACGGGCGAGGCGCTCGGGTCGAGTACCTGCGTGGCCTGCGGCGAGTGCGTGCAGGCGTGCCCGACGGGGGCACTGGCGCCCGCCGCAGACGTTGCCAGGCAGGCGCCGGAGCGCAGCGTCGATTCGCTGTGTCCGTTCTGCGGCGTCGGCTGCCAGGTGACCTACAGGATTCGCGACGACCGGATCGTGTGGACCGACGGCCGCGACGGGCCCGCCAACGCTTCGCGACTGTGCGTCAAGGGCCGGTACGGCTTCGACTACGCGTTCCACGCGGAACGGCTGACGCGTCCGCTCGTGCGCCGCGACGGAGCGGCCAAGACGGCGGAGCTGCTGCCGCCGGCGTCGTTAGGCGAGGTGTTCCGCGAGGCGAGCTGGGAAGAGGCGCTCGATCTCGCGGCGGGGGGGCTGCGCCGGCTGCGCGAAGCGTACAGCTCGACGGCGCTGGCTGGCTTCGGCTCGGCCAAGTGCAGCAACGAGGAGGCCTACCTCTTCCAGAAGCTCGTGCGCATCGGCTTCGGCAACAACAACGTCGACCACTGCACGCGGCTCTGCCACGCTTCGTCGGTCGCCGCGCTCCTCGAGGGCATCGGCTCGGCGGCGGTCTCCAACCCGGTGCGCGACGTCGAGCACGCGGACTTCATCCTCGTGATCGGCGCCAACCCGACCGAGAACCACCCGGTCGCGGCCACCTGGATCAAGAACGCCGCGCGGCGGGGCGCGACGCTGGTCGTCGCCGACCCCCGGCGCAACGACCTGATGCGGCATGCATCGATTCCGCTGTGCTTCCGCGCCGACACCGACATCGCGCTGCTGCAGGCATTGCTGCACGTGATCATCGACGAGGGCCTGGTCAACGAGCCCTTTGTGCGCGAGCGCGTGCGCGAGTTCGAGGCGCTGAAGGCCGGGGTTGCGGGCGCAACGCCCGAGGCGATGGCACCGGTCTGCGGCATCGACGCGGCGACGCTGCGCGACGTGGCCCGGCGCTACGCGACCGCGAAGGCCGCGATGATCCTGTGGGGCATGGGAATCTCGCAGCACACGCACGGCACCGACAATGCGCGCTGCCTCATTGCGTTGGCGCTCGTCACCGGCCAGATCGGCCGTCCCGGCACCGGCCTCCATCCGTTGCGCGGCCAGAACAACGTCCAGGGCGCGTCCGACGCCGGCCTGATCCCGATGTTCCTGCCCGACTACCGTCCGGCCGCCGACGCCGAGGCGCGCGCGGCGTTCGCCGATCGGTGGGGCGCGCCGCTGAACGCCACGCGCGGGCTCACCGTCGTGGAGATCACGCACGCGATCCACGCCGGCACGATCCGCGGCATGTACATCGTCGGCGAGAATCCGGCGATGTCGGACCCCGACGCCCGTCACGTCCGGGCGGCGCTGGCGAGCCTCGAGCACCTGGTCGTGCAGGACATCTTCCCGACCGAAACCGCCGGCTTCGCCGACGTGATCCTCCCGGCGACCTCGTTCTTCGAGAAGACCGGGAGCTTCACCAACACGGATCGCACGGTCCAGCTGGCGCGGCGCGCGCTCGATCCTCCGGGGGATGCGCGCGCCGACCTGTGGATCGTCGTTGAGATGGCGCGGCGCATGGGCCTGGACTGGCGCTACGAAGGCCCGGAGGCGGGCGTGGCCGCGGTGCATGAGGAAATGCGGCTGCTGATGCCTTCGATGCAAGGCATCACCTGGGAGCGGCTCGAGCGGGAGGGGGCCGTGACCTACCCGTGCCACGACGCCGACGACCCCGGCGAGCCGATCGTGTTCCGGTCCGCCTTTCCGACGGCCGACGGCCGGGGACGCCTGGTCGCCGTCACGCGCTCGGCGGCCGCCGAGCCCGTCGATCGCGAGTTCCCGCTGGTGCTGATCACGGGCCGCGAACTCGAGCACTGGCACACAGGCGCGATGACGCGACGCGCGACGGTCCTCGACGCGCTCGAGCCGGAGCCCACGGCGTCGCTGCATCCGCGTGAGCTGGCCCGCTTGGGAGCGGTCGCCGGCGCGCCCGTGACCGTCGAGACGCGGCGCGGCGCGATCACGCTGTCCGCGCGCGAGGATTCGCGCATGCCCGAGGGCGCGGTGTTCGTTCCGTTCTGCTTCGTCGAGGCGGCGGCGAACCTGCTGACCCATTCCGCGCTCGACCCTGTCGGCAAGATTCCCGGCTTCAAGTATTGCGCCGCCCGGGTCCGGGCGGCCTGACGATCCGGGACCGAGCCGCGGTTCCATCGCTTCCGACGTCGGACGCCGATTTTCGCAGGCCGACCGACTTGCCGCGGGGAGGACCTCGCGCAACGCTCGTTGTCGTCCGGCAGCCGCCAGTATGGAGATCGCAATCCCCGCCCTTCGCCAGATCCGCCCGTGCTCGTGCCGATCGGCCGGACCGACGCGTTGACTGCCGGCACTCCTTCTCGGCGCGGCCGGTGAGGCGCTGCCTGCCCGCGCCTGCGTGCGCGCAGAACGCGTTCCGCGACGTGATCGCGCTTCCCGACGGATGGGGGTCCGGACGGCATGGCGACCGGCCGCGGTGCGAGCGTCTTCGTTGGCTCGCTGCGCGACGACGGCGTCTATCGCGGGCGACGTTTCGACCCTCGGCTCGACGCTCAATGCCCATCTGCACTTTCACTGCGTGGTCATCGCGGCCTGCTGCTCGGCGACGACGCGCACCCATGGGGCAACGAACGAGTGGCTCTGCGAGCAGCACCAGATCTACGTGAAGACGATGGGGCGCGCACCGACGCCAACGCCGCGCACGAGCGCATCGACCGCGCGTTCGCCGCACGCGATCGCGACGCGGCCGACCGCGCGAAGCGGCGCCTCCTGGAGGAGGTCGCGGCGCACTACTGGCAGGCAGTAGACGGCGATGCGACCCCGCCGGGCCGCGGCGCGGGTCGGCGACGCAAGGTCGTTGCGCACGAGCGTGGCGTGAACACGCATTGACGGGACGATCGCGGTTGGCGCAAGGCGCTGCCCCCGACCGCCGGTTCGCCGGCACCGCCACGACGATCGGCTTCGGCATCCGCAGGTCGAGCCCCCGTCCGGGCGGCGGACGCCTCGCGACGCGGGGCGACAGGAGTTTCGAATCTGACCCCGTGCGACCGCGGAACTCATGCGGTCGCGTTGCCGGGATCAGCGTTGGGTTCCCCCAGCCGGCGGGGCGAGGACGATCATCGCGGCGGCGTAGCGCGCGTCCCCGCAGTCGAGCCGCAGTCGCGCCTGCGTGCGCGCGGCGAGCGCGCGGGTCGCCTCGAGCGGCAGGTCGAGCGCGCGCGTCGCGCCGGCTGGCAGGTCGAAGAGCGCGGAGTGGCCGTGCAGGTAGCCGTCGCGCGCGCGGTAGTCGGCGGTGCGGACTTGGCAGCGCGGGAGCGGCTCGCGGCCTGCGTTGCGCGCCTCGACGCGCACGACGATCGCGCGCGCGTCGCGCGGCCAGGCGGCCTCGGCCGGCACCGCCAGCGTCGCGCCGCGGCCGGTGAGCGCGGCCTCCCAGGCGAGCAGGGCGCCGCGCTCGGCGACCATGAACGCCGGCACGAAGACCGACGCCGCGACGCCCACGGTGCCGAGCACAATGACGAGCGCGTCCACGCCCCACACCGCGCCCTGCTTGCGGATCGGTGCGTCCTCGTCCTCGACGTCGTAGGTCCCCGCGTCGAGGGGCGAGGTCGACTCGGCAACCTTCACCCGCAAGCGGCGACCGAGCACCGCCATGATCCCCGGCCGGAGCTTCGCGAAGAAGGCCCACAGCCAGACCCAGTAGGCGACGAGCAGCCCGAGGCCGAGCGCGATCGCGGGGACGGAGATCGGAGCGGACATGGACGCGACGGCCGCCGTCCCCCGATCCGACGCCGGCGTCGAACCGGTGCGGGGCGAGAGGGCGGCCGCCCCCCTGCGGTGCCGGGGACGGTTCGCGCACCTTCGCTTAGCCGCGTCCGACGCTCGCCGCGCGGCACGGCGACCGGCGGCGGTCGACGCCGATGCAGCGCGGCGCGCGAGCGTGGCGTGAACAAGCGTTAGCGGTCCCGGCCGGAGCCAGGCGGCGCCCCCAGCCGCCGGTTCGCCGGCACCGCCACGTCGATCAGCTCCGGCATCGGCAGGTCGAGCCCGTCCACCAGCGCGACGAAGGCCTCGCGCGTGCGCCCGGCAAAGCGCGCGTTGTGCGCCTTCTCCCAGCCGATCGTCGACACGAGCTGGCCGTGTTTGCCGCCGGTGCGTTGTCTCGTCAGCGCGGACGGTTTTTTCAGCGAAGCCGACGGCGACGTGTCGCGGCGAGACCCAACAGACCCACGCCCACGAGCGCAAGCGTCGCCGGCTCCGGTACCAATTGCACCCTTCCGACAAGGAAGTTTCCGAAGAACTCGTTGTCGCTGGTTCCCACGATTTCCCGGATCTCGATTCGATCGAAGGACAGCGTGCTCGAGACGCCGATGAACGCGAGCACGTCGTCGTCCGCATTGAAATCGAAACTGTCGACGACGATCGCCCCGTTGAACAGCGTGATCCGGAACGTCGAATCCACGCAAGCGGTATTGCACGTGTCCGGAAACGACGGGCCGGGTGGCGTCGACAACGTCGGCTCGTGGAAATCGAAACCGAATGCGAACAGGGGACCGGAAGCGGCGATGTTGAAACTCTCGACATTGCTGACGGCCAGATCGAAGGGCTCGGAGATCAACGTGCTCCAATTCACGCCGGACGTCATCGTGGAAGGCGCATGATTGGTGAACGTCAGCGGACCGAGCGTGAATCCGGATCCGGCGATCGTCGCCGGAATCGCCCCGATCGAGCTTGCGCCGGTAGCCGCGAGAAACGCCGCGCGATTCGTGAACGTCATGATGGCGGCATCGGCGGCCGCGGAAAGGAGACCGGCGCACAGCGCGACGGCGGCAAGCGGTCGTTTCATCGCATCACCCTTCGCCGTTGGAGGGAAAGCCGCAGTGGCGCCGACACGCAGGAATTGTGCGCGCGCGGCAAACTCCAATGCCCTCCACAACTTGTTCGCGAGCGCGGCGGGGGACGGGCGCCGATCGTAAGAAATGCCGACGCTCCCGCGAGATGGCCTTCGAAGCCCTGACTCGGGTGACGGGTGTGCCAACAATCATGGGTTGGAAGTGGTGCCTTTCGTCGTCGGACGTGTGCCATGTACGTTTCTTCCCCGATGCCGGGCGCAACCACGCGGGCCGAAACCAGGGACAGTGGCCCCTTCTGCGTCGGAATGTCGATCGGCTTTACGGCCGTCGAACGCTCAGCAGACATGCGCCGCGCTCCTGCGCCCGGAGACGGGGTCCATGCGCCCTGGGCGTGGGGCGAACGGCGTGCGATCGCCGCCTCGAGAAGCTAGGCCGCGTCGGCTACCGCGACCGCAACGGCGACGGCTTCCGCGAATTGCCCGACGGCAAGCCGCTCGTGCTGCGCAACGGCATGACGCCGATCGCCGCCGACCGCGCCGCGAGCGAACCGTGAATGCGCAACCCCCCGGCCGTCGGCCTGCGCACCGCGCTCTTGGTGGCTGCGCGGCGTGCGGCTGGCCCCGTTCGTACTGCGACGTCAACCGGCCGAAGGGGCCGCCGCCGCCCCCAGCCGCCGGTTCGCCGGCACCGCCACGTCGATCAGCTCCGGCATCGGCAGGTCGAGCCCGTCCATCAGCGCGACGAAGGCCTCGCGCGTGCGCCCGGCGAAGCGCGCGTTGTGCGCCTTCTCCCAGCCGATCGTCGACACGAGCTGGCCGTGGTAGTCGTGCGCCGGCCACACGCGCGTGGCCGGCGGCAGGCTGAACAGGCGCTGCGTGACGGCGTCGTAGAGCACGCCTGCGTCGCCGTCCTGGAAGTCCGTGCGTCCGCAGCCGTCGACGAACAGCGCATCGCCGGTGAACGCGTTGCCGCGCCACAGGTAGCTGACGCTGGCGCCGGTGTGCCCCGGCGTGGCGATGACGCGGACCGACTCCGCGCGCCCGAACGCCACCTCGTCGCCGTCGTGCAGCTCGCGGTCCGCCCCCGTCACGCCTGCGCCCGCCGGGACGGCGACGCGGGCGTGCGTCGCCTCGCGCATCGCGGCGGCGGAGGTCACGTGGTCGGCGTGCACGTGCGTCTCCAGGAGCCACGCGAGGCGCAGCCCCAGCCGCCGCACGTGCGCGAGGTCGCGCTCCTCCCGCCCGGCGACGCCGTCGATCAGCACCGCTTCGCCGGACGCGAGGTCCGCGAGCAGGTAGGTGTAGGTCGACGACGACGCGTCGAACAGTTGCAGAGGGGTAATCATCGGCGGCGCTTCTCCTCGCATGGGGGACGGCTGCACGCGTTGCAGCGTAGCGCAAGCCTGCGGGGCGGGGCGTTGCGCGCGCGTTGGCGCCGGTTGACAACTCGGTAAGCAATGAGTTACGGTAAGCATATGCTTACCACAAGCCGCCCACCGCCGGCGGCAGCCCTCGGCGCCCTGGCGGACCCGACGCGGCGCGCCATCTACGAGTCGCTCGGCGCCACGCCGCGCGCCGTCGGCGACATCGCGCGCGGCATGCGCGTGTCGCGTCCGGCCGTGTCGCAGCACCTGCGGGTCCTGCGCGAGGCGGGACTCGCGGTCGAGACGCGCGCCGGCACGCGCCACCTGTTCGCCGCGAACGCGGCCACCGCGCTCGAGCTGCGCGACTACTTCCAGTCGATGTGGGAGCGCGCGCTCGCGTCCTACGCCCGCCACGTGCACGAGGAGGAGCACCGCCATGCCCGCCAGCCCCGCCGCCGCTGACCCGTCCGCCGCGCTCGCCCCGCTCGTCGTCGACCTCGTCGTGCCCTGCCCCCCGCGGCGCGCCTTCGACTACTTCACGCGCGACGTAGGGCGCTGGTGGCCACTGGCCACGCACTCTGTGGGCGGCGCGACGAGCCGCGGCGTGGCCTTCGAGCCGCGTGCCGGCGGCCGCCTGGTCGAGACGCTGGCGGACGGCCGCGAGTGCGTGTGGGGCACGGTCGAGTCGTGGCAGCCCGGCGAGCGCGTCCGCTTCACCTGGCACCCGGGGCGCGAGGCCGCCACCGCCCAGTGGGTCGAGGTGGCCTTCGCCCCGAACCCCGCGGGCACGCGGGTGACGCTGACGCACGGCGGTTGGGAGCCACTCGGCGCCGACGCCGCGGCGACGCGCGCCAGGTACGCGGGCGGCTGGAACGTCGTCCTCGGCGAGCGCTTCGCGGGCCACTGCGCAGCGCCGGCGCGCTGACGTCCATGGCGATTGCGCGCGGCCCCGCGGCGCTCGCCGTCGTGTGCGCGGCGTGGCTCGCCTCGCGCGTGCGTTCCGCGTCGCCGGCGCCCGCACCGCCGCGCAATGCGCACGGCGCCGCCGACGAGTCGCCGGCCTGAGCCCTTCAGGTCGGGTCCGCGGGCAGCCGCGCGAGAAGCGCCGCGAGCGCCTCGACGTCGACGGGCTTGACGAGGTGCGCGTCGAAGCCGGCGGCGGCCGTCCGGCGCCGGTCCTCGTCCTGTCCCCAGCCGGTCAGCGCGACGAGCGTGGCGTCGCGTCCCCACGGCCGCGAACGGATCGCCCGCGCGGCGTCGAGCCCGCTCACGCGCGGCATGCCGAGGTCGAGGACCACCACGCGCGGCGCGAAGGCGTCCCCGAGCGCGAGCGCCGCGACGGCGTCGAAAGCGCAGCGCGCGTCGTGCCCCATCAGGCGCAGCATGATCGCGAGGCTCTCCGCGGCATCGCGGCTGTCGTCGACGACCATGACGCGCTGTTCCGCGAGGGTTGCCGCCGGCTCGCGCAGCGACGGGGTCGGCGCCGGGGCACCGACCGCCGGGAGGCGCACGACGAACTCGCTGCCGCGTCCGCGGCCCGCGCTGGACGCCTCGACGCGCCCGCCGTGCAGCTCGACGATCCCGCGGACCAGCGACAGGCCGATGCCCAGCCCGCCGCGCTCGCGCGAGGGGGACGCGTCCGCCTGCGCGAAGAGGTCGAACACCCGGCCAAGCTCGTCGGCGTCCATGCCGACGCCGTCGTCGCGCACGCTGACAACGGCCTCGCCGCCTTCGCGCCGCACGCGGACGCTCACGTGCCCGCCCGGGTCGGTGAACTTCGCCGCGTTGTTGAGGAGGTTCGCGAACACCTGCACGAGGCGCGTCGCGTCGGCGTCGACGACGACCGGCGCGGCGCCGGCGTCGACGACGACCGCGTGCCGGGCCGCGTCGAGCGCCGGCCGGCTCGTCTCCACCGCCTGCGCCACCACCTCCGCGAGCGCGACGCGCTCGCGCCGCAGCGCGATCTTGCCGAGGCTGATGCGGCTCACGTCGAGCAGGTCGTCGATCAGCCGCACCATCTGCGCGAGCTGGCGCTCCATCATCGCGCGGGCGGCGTCCAGCGGCTCGGGCAGGCCTCCCGCGAGCCGCAGGACGGCGAGGCCGTTGCGCAGCGGGGCCAGCGGATTGCGCAGCTCGTGGGCGAGCGTCGCGAGGAACTCGTCCTTGCGGCGGTCGGCCGCGCGCAGCGCGTCCTCGGCCAGCTTGCGGTCGTGGATGTTCGCGGCCGTCCCCATCATGCCGGCGAACGCGCCGCCGACCCGGCGCGGCACGCCCTGCACGAGGTGCCACTCGTAGGCGCCGCTCGCCGCGCGGCGGTACCGCACTTCGATCGCGTAGGGCCCGCGGTCGCGGACGGCCGCCGCGTGGGCTGCGTGCAGGCGGGGCGCGTCGTCGGGGTGGACGACGGCCTCCCACCCGCGCCCGCCGAGCGTCGCGGGCGGCAGCCCGAGGAAGTCGACTGCCGTGCGGTTGACGTAGGTCAGCCGCGCGTCGGCGTCGGCCATCCAGACGAAGATCGGCGCGCCGTCGGCCAGCTCGCGGAAGCGCGACTCGCTCTCGCGCAGGTCCAGCTCGGCGCGCCGCCGTTCGGAGACGTCCTTGAACAGGATCCCGACGAGGCGTTCGGCGGGGTCACCGACGCGGAACGCGTTCACGTCGAACCAGCGCCGCATCGCGTCCGAGCCCTGCTCGAAGCGCACCGGGCGGCCGGTGCGCGCGACCTCGGCGTAGACGTCGATCCAGTGGCGCTCGAGCCCGGGAACGAGCTCGAGCGCGGTGCGGCCCGCGGCGTCGCGCAGTCCGGTGTGCGCCTCGAAGGTCGGGTTGACCTCGACGAAGCGGTAGTCGCGCGGCTCCCCGCGCTCGTCGACGAGGATCTCGCAGATGCAGAACCCGTCGTCGATCGACGCGAACAGCGAGCGGTAGCGCTCCTCGCTGCGGCGCAGCGCCTGTGCAGCGTCGCCGGCAGCCCCGTCCGACGCCACGGCCGCCTTGCCCCGGACTGCTCCGCCGACCGCTACTTGACCAGCCCCATCAGCTTCGCGGTGCCCATGTAGTCGGCGGTGCGCTCCTTCATGAACGCGGGGATGCGCTCGTAGGGGATGTCGACGACCTCGAAGCCGCCGTCGACCATCTTCTTCCGCAGCTCCGGGTCCTTGTTCAGCGCGTCCATCATGTCGGAGACCTGCTTGCGCACGGCCTCCGGCGTGGACTTCGGCACCGCGACGCCGCGGTACGCGCCGTCGACCCAGTTGCCGCCCAGCTCCCTGAACGTGGGCACGTCGGGGAACTGCGGAAGCCGCTTCTCGGTGGCCACCGCGAGCATGCGCATCTTGCCCTTCTGCGCGATGGCGAGCGTCGTGTACGACATCGCGGCCGACACGTGGCCGCCGAGCACCGAGGCGACGAGGTCGCCCGTGCCCTTGAACGGGACGTAGGTGGTCTTGATGCCGAACTCCCTCTGCATCTTCTCGTGCGCGGCGTGGTTCGCCGAGTTCAGCGCGGAGCCGGCGATGTTGAGCGTCCCCGGCTTCTCCTTCGCGAGCCGGACGAAGTCCTGGAACGTCTTGATCGGGCTGTCCGCGGGAACGATCAGCGCGTCGGGCGTGTAATGGAAATAGTAGACGGCCACGAGGTCGTCCGTCTTGTAGCTCACCGTGCCCTCGAGCGGCTGCAGCACGACGTGCGGCAGGTTGATGCCGGCGATCGTGTAGCCGTCGTTGGGATAGGTGTTGAGCGCCTGCCACACGAGCGCGCCGCCGCCGCCGGCGCGGTTGATCACCACCATCTCCTGCTTGAACTTCTGGCTGAACGTGACCGCCTGCAGGCGGGCGGCGATGTCCGACTCGCCGCCCGCCGGGAACGGGATGATGTACTGCACCGGCTTGTCGGGATAGGCGGCGGCGGGGCCGGCGAGCGCGACGCCGAGGGCGAGGCCCGCGAGGAGCGGGCGCAGCGGGGTCCAGTTCACGACACGATCCTCCGAGGGCTGGGGGCGGCCGCATGGCCGCCGCGGCGCGCCATCGTACGCGAAAACGGTCTTGCGTTGCCGTGCCGGGGCGGCGGGACCCGGCCGGCGCCGGTGGACAAGGCGGCCGAGCCGCGCCGCCGTGGCGGGCGCTTTGTGCGCCGCGGTATGATGGCGATCCCCCAGCGAGGAGACCGCCATGAGCCACCACGACCGCGAAGTCGTCATCCTGTCCGGCGTCCGCACCGCCATCGGCGACTACGGCGGCAGCCTGAAGGACATCCCGCCCGCCGACCTTGCCGCCCGCGTCGTCAAGGAAGCGGTGTCGCGCGCCAAGATCGATCCGGCGCAGGTGGGCCAGTGCGTGTTCGGCAACGTCATCCACACCGAGCCGCGCGACATGTACATCTCGCGCCTCGCGTGCGTCAACGGCGGGCTCCCGCACGGCACCGGCGCGCTGACGCTCAACCGCCTGTGCGGCAGCGGCATGCAGGCCATCGTGTCCGCGTCGCAATACATCCTGCTCGGCGACGTCGACGCCGCCGTGGCCGGTGGCGTCGAAAGCATGAGCCGCGGCGGCTACCTGCTGCCCTCCGCGCGCTGGGGCGCGCGCATGGGCGACGCGAAGATGATGGACATGATGGTCGGCGCGCTCACCGACCCGTTCGACACGGTGCACATGGGCATCACGGCCGAGAACGTCGCCGCCAAGTGTAGCATCACGCGCGAGCAGCAGGACGCGTTCGCGGTCGAGAGCCACAAGCGCGCCGCGGCGGCCACCGCGGCGGGCCACTTCAAGAGCCAGATCCTGCCGATCGAGCTGAAGAGCAAGAAGGGCCCGGTGATGTTCGACACCGACGAGCACATCCGCGCCGACGCGTCGGTCGAGGGCATGGCGAAGCTCAGGGCCGTGTTCGCCAAGGAGAACGGCACGGTCACGGCCGGCAACGCGTCCGGCATCAACGACGCCGCGGCGGCCGTCGTGCTGATGGAGCGCAAGGCCGCGGAGGCGAAGGGACACAAGCCGATGGCGCGGCTGCTCGCCTACGGGCACGCCGGCATCGACCCGAAGATCATGGGACTGGGGCCGGTGTCGGCCGTGCAGAACGCGCTGAAGAAGGCCGGGCTTTCGCTCGCCGACATCGACGTCATCGAGTCGAACGAGGCGTTTGCCGCGCAGGCGCTCGGCGTGTCCAAGGAGCTGGGACTCGACCCGGCGAAGGTCAATCCGAACGGCGGCGCGGTCGCGCTCGGCCACCCGATCGGCGCGACCGGGGCGATCCTCACCGTCAAGTGCATCTACGAGCTGCAGCGGACCGGCAAGCGCTACGGCCTGATCACGATGTGCATCGGCGGCGGCCAGGGCATCGCCGCCGTCGTCGAGCGCGTGTAGCGGCGGACCGCGCCGGCGGCGCGGCGGGCATCGCGGCTCCGCCGCCCCGGCCGCCGTTGCGCGGCCCCGGGGCGGGGTCCGCGCCGCACGGACGGACGCCCCGCTGCGGCCGTGGCGCCGCGCCCCGGTCGCGCGTAGGATGGCCGCGCGCGCGCCGCTTCCGACCCGCCGTGGCGCCTGCGCGGCCACCATCGACGCCTCGTCCAACCCGCCGCTGCCCGCCATGACCTGCCCGCTGTGCGGCGGGCCCAACGTGTGCGCGCCCGCGCACGCCGGCAGCTTCGCCGCGGCGTGCTGGTGCGCCGACGCGACGATCGACCCGGACGCGATCGCCCGCGTTCCGGCGACGATGCGCGGCCGCGCCTGCCTGTGCCCGCGGTGCGCGGTGGCGCCCGCCACGGCTCGCGCAGCGGTGGCGGGCCCCTGACCTCCGACGCGATGGCCGCCCCCTCAACTCCGACGATCGGCGGGCTGCGCGTCCGCACCGTGCTCGTGCCGCTGCCCGAGCCGCACCGCACCGCGAGCGGCGTGATCACGCAGTCGCCGCTCGTGCTGGTCGACGCCGTCGCCGACGACGGCACCACCGGCCACGGCATCGCGTTCACGTACACCCCGGCGGCGCTGCGGCCGACGGCCGAGTTCGTGCGCAATTGCGAGCCGCTGGTGCAAGGCGAGCCGCTCGCGCCCGCCCAGATCGAGCAGAACCTCGCGAAGCGCTTCCGCCTGCTCGGCACGCAGGGGCTGGTGGGCATGGCGCTCGCGGCGATCGACATGGCCCTGTGGGACGCGCTCGCGCGGGTGCACGGCCTGCCGCTGCACCGCCTGCTCGGCGGCGCGGCGAAGCCCGTCCGGCCGTACGGCGCGGTGGGCTACGACGGCGAGGCCGGCTCGGCGAAGGCCGCCGAGCACTGGGCGAAGCTGGGCTTCCGCGGGGTGAAGGCGAAGATCGGCTACGAAACCGTGGCCGGCGACGTCGCCGTGGTGCGCGCGATGCGTGCCGCCGTCGGACCGGACGTCGCGATCATGGTCGATTACAACCAGAGCCTGCTGCCCGCCCAGGCGATCGAGCGGCTGCGCGCACTCGACGGCGAGGGCCTCGCGTGGGTCGAGGAGCCCACGCTGGCGCAGGACCACGCCGGCCACGCGCTCGTCGCCCGCGAGGCGCGCACGCCGATCCAGGCCGGCGAGAACTGGTGGGGCGCCCACGAGCTGCAGCAGGCGCTCGATGCGCGTGCCAGCGACTACATCATGCCGGACGCGATGAAGATCGGCGGCGTCACCGGCTGGATGCGCGCCGCGGCGCTCGCGCACGCGCGCGGCGTGCCGATGTCGAGCCACCTGTGGCCCGAGCTCAGCGCGCGCCTGCTGTGCTGCACGCCCACCGCGCACTGGCTCGAGCACACCGACTGGTGGAGCCCGATCCTCGCGCAGCCGCTGCGCGTCGAGGACGGCGTGGCCGTCGTCGAGGACACGGCCGGCTCGGGCGTCGCGTGGAACGAGGAGGCGGTCGCGCGCTGCACCGCGTGAGCGCCGTCGGCGGGAGCCGACGCCCGCGGCCTCGCCGAGCCTCGCGCCGTGCCGTCAGGGCAGGCGCAGGCTCGCGATGAGCGCCACCACGTCGTCGGGCGCGTCTTCGGCGATCAGCGCCGCCGGATCGTCGACGAGGCGCTCGACCAGCGCCGCCTGCGGCAGCACGGGGCCGTAGTGCCGCAGCGCCTCGCCCGCGAAGATCGCGAGCGTGGGGAAGGTCTCCACGTCGAGGTCGCCGACCAGCGCGGCATCGTCCTCCACGTCGACCCACACGAGCGACACGCGCGGCCGCGACGACGCGACCGCCTCGCAGGCGGCGCGGAACTCGCGGCAGGTGCTGCACCACGCGGCGCACAGCGCGACGACCACGACGTGCGAGCCGTCGGCGAGGCGGTCGGAGAGGCGGCGGCGGTCTTCGGGCGAGGTCCCGAGCAGCGGCATGGCGGATCGGCGGGCCGGGTCGGCCCGCCGATTGTAGAGCCGCGGCGCCGCTCAGCGGGGCTGCGGGGTCGTCGCGCCGCGCGTCCGGTCGCCCGCGGCGCGGGTGTCCCGGCCCGACGCCACCGCCACGGCGGCACCGCGCGCCGGCGGCTCGCAGGCGATATCGGCGGCCTTCAACGCCTTCGCGAGCGCGTCGGCGTCCTTCGCGCGGCCCTGCCGCCGCGCGACGTCCAGCGCGCCGCACGACGACACGCTGTTCGACGGATCGAGCGCCAGCGCGCGATCGAAGGCGCTGCGCGCCTCGGCCAGGCGGTCGAGCTGGACGTACAGCCGCCCGGCGAGCGCGAAGCTGTCCGCGTGATCGTTCTGCGCGCGCAGCGCCTGCTCGATCGCCGCGATCGCCTCCTCGGGACGCTCCAGCGCCTCGTACACCAGCGCGAGGTGGCGCAGGTGCGCGGGATTCGTCGCGTCCAGCGCCACCGCCTGCTTCGCCGCCTCGTAGGCGTCCTCGAGCTGCCCCAGCTTGACGTAGCCCTCCGAGAGCGCCACCCAGGCGGCCGCGCTCTGCGGCGCCTTGCGCGTCCACTCGGCCGCGTAGATCACGAAGATGTTCCAGTTGCCGGCTTCCCGGAGCGCGGCCACCTTGGCGAGCAGTTCGGCATCGGCGCCGGCCGGCGCGGCAGGCGCCGCCTGTGCGGCCGGCGCCGCGGCCGGGGCGCGTGCCGCCGCCTTGAGCGGCGTCGACGCGGCGGACGTGGCGGACTGCGGCGCCGGCGCGAGCAGCATCCACGCGACGACCGCGACGGCCAGCGCAGCGACGCTGCCCACGGCGAGCGCGAGCGCCCGCGGCCGCGCGCGCCGCAGGGGGTGGCGAGCCTGCTGCGCCACGGGCGCGTCGGCCTTCGGCTCCGGCCGCGCGACGGGGACCAGGCCCTGCGCCTGCCGCCGCTGTTGCGCGAGCCTGAGCACGGTGGCGCGCGCGCGAAGGTAGGGCTCGACCGCCGCCGACTCGTCGCCGTCGGCGAGCGCGAGCGCCCGCTTCCACAGCGCGGCGTCGACCTGGCCCGCGTCGCGCTCGCGCGTCGCCTGTGCCAGGAACGGATCGCCGAGCGGCGGCGCCGCGTGCGGTGCGGCCGTGCCGATCTCGATCTCCGTGGCCGGCGCGTCGTCGCCGGTGACGGTGCGCGGCACATCCTCGACGAGTTCGAGCTTCAGCGACGCGCCGTCCGGGGCTTTGGGTTCCATGCGCGCGCCTGACGCAGGGTTCGTGCCATCAGCATGGCGCGTCAGCGCGTGGTGTACAACGCCGCGCGGCGCGCGGCCTACGCGAGGTTCGCCGCGAGGCGGCGCCGCGCGTCGCCCGGCGCGAGGCCCGCGCGGCGCGCGTAGTCGGCGAGCTGGTCGTCGCCGATGCGGCCCACCGCGAAGTAGCGCGCCTGCGGATGCGCGAAGTAGAACCCGGCCACCGACGACGCCGGCAGCATTGCGAAGCTCTCGGTCACCGTCATGCCGATCGCCGGGGCGCCGAGGAGATCGAACAGCGGCGCCTTCACCGCGTGGTCGGGACACGCCGGATAGCCGGGGGCCGGACGGATGCCGCGGTAGCGCTCGCGCACGAGCGCGTCGACGTCGAGGTCCTCGTCGCGCGCGTAGCCCCACAGCTCGCGGCGGACCTTGCGGTGCAGCCACTCGGCGAACGCCTCGGCGAGGCGGTCGGCGAGAGCCTTCAGCATCAGGCCGGCGTAGTCGTCCTTCGCCTGCTCGAACTGCGCGAGCCGGCGCTCGATGCCGAGCCCGGCCGTGACCGCGAAGGCGCCGAGGTAGTCCGGCGGGCCCTCCTGCGGGGCGACGAAGTCCGCGAGCGCGAGATTGGGGGCGTCCTCCGCCTTCGCGGCCTGCTGCCGCAGCCCGTGCCAGACGAGCGCGGGCGCGCTGCGCGCCTCGTCGCGCCACAGCACGATGTCCTCGCCGCGCGACGACGCCGGCCAGAAGCCGACCACGCCGTGCGCCGCGAGCCAGCGCTCCTCCACGATGCGCTTCAGCATCGCCTGCCCGTCGGCGAGCACGCTGCGCGCGCTCTCGCCGACGAGCGGGTCGTCGAGGATCGCCGGGTACGGCCCCGACAGCTCCCACGTCTGGAAGAACGGCCCCCAGTCGATCAGCGCGGCGACCTGCGCGAGGTCGGCGTTGCGGATCTCGCGGCGCCCGAGGAACGCCGGACGCGGCGGCCGGTAGCCGGTCCAGTCCGCGCGGAACGCGTTGGCGCGCGCGCGCTCGAGCGGGACCAGCGCCGGACCCTTCTTGCGGGCGTGCTGCTCGCGGATGCGCGCGTAGTCCGCGGCGACGTCCGCGACGAAGGACGCGCGGCCCTCCTCCGAGAGCAGGCTGGTCGTCACGCCGACCGCGCGCGAGGCGTCCGGGACGTAGACCGTCGGTCCCTCGTAGTGCGGCGCGATCTTCACCGCCGTGTGCACCCGCGAGGTCGTCGCCCCGCCGATCAGCAGCGGCAGCGTGAAGCCCTCGCGCTTCATCTCCGCGGCCACGTGCGCCATCTCCTCGAGCGACGGGGTGATCAGGCCCGAGAGCCCGATCGCGTCCGCCGCGTGCTCGCGCGCGGCGGCGAGGATCTTCTGCGCGGGCACCATGACGCCGAGGTCGACGACGTCGAAGTTGTTGCACTGGAGCACCACGCCGACGATGTTCTTGCCGATGTCGTGCACGTCGCCCTTCACCGTCGCCAGCACGATCGTGCCCTTCGAGCGCGCGGCCTCGCCCGCGGCGGCCTTCTCGGCCTCGATGAACGGCACGAGGTGCGCCACGGCCTGCTTCATCACGCGCGCGCTCTTGACCACCTGCGGCAGGAACATCTTCCCCGCCCCGAACAGGTCGCCGACCACGTTCATGCCCGCCATCAGCGGGCCCTCGATCACCTCGATCGGCCGGCCGCCGCGCGCGGCGACCGCGAGGCGCGCCTCCTCGGTGTCCTCGACGACGTACGCGGCGATGCCCTTGACCAGCGCGTGCTCCAGCCGCCTGGCGACGCTCGCGTCGCGCCAGCCGAGGTCCTCCTCGACCTTGCGCCCGGCGGCCTTGTAGCCCTCGGCGAAGCTCACGAGGCGCTCGGTCGCGTCCGGCCGGCGGTTCAGCACGGCGTCCTCGACGCGCTCGCGCAGCTCGGGGTCGAGCTCGTCGTAGACGCCGAGCTGCCCCGCGTTGACGATGCCCATCGTCAGGCCCGCGCGGATCGCGTGGTAGAGGAAGACCGTGTGGATCGCCTCGCGGACCGGGTCGTTGCCGCGGAAGCTGAACGACACGTTGCTGATGCCGCCCGACACCTTCGCGTGCGGCAGGTGCGCGCGGATCCAGCGCGTCGCCTCGATGAAGTCGACGGCGTAGTTCGCGTGCTCGTCGATGCCCGTGGCGATGGCGAACACGTTGGGGTCGACGACCACGTCCTCGGGCGGGAAGCCGATGCCGGCGAGCAGGTCGTAGCTGCGCTTCGCGATCGCGGTCTTGCGCTCGAGGGTGTCGGCCTGCCCCTTCTCGTCGAAGCACATGACGACGACCGCCGCGCCGTGGCGCATCACCGCCCTCGCCTGGCGCAGGAACGGTTCCTCGCCCTCCTTGAGCGAGATGGAGTTGACGATCGGCTTGCCCTGCACGCACTTGAGGCCCGCCTCGATCACCTCCCACTTCGACGAGTCGATCATCACCGGCACGCGCGCGATGTCCGGCTCGGCGGCGATCAGGTTGAGGTAGCGCACCATCGCCGCCTTCGAGTCCAGCATCGCCTCGTCCATGTTGACGTCGAGGATCTGGGCCCCGTTGTGCACCTGCTGGCGCGCGACCTCGACGGCGGCGGCGTAGTCGCCGGCGAGGATCATGCGCGCGAACGCCCGGCTGCCCGTGACGTTCGCGCGCTCGCCGACGTTGACGAACAGCGCGTCGTCGCCGATCACCAGCGGCTCGAGGCCGGCCAGGCGCATCGGGCGCGACACGTCAGGCGGCCTCGGCGACGGCGTCTTCCTCGACGCGGCGCGGCGGCACGCCGCGCACGGCCTCCGCGATCGCGCGGACGTGGTCGGGCGTGGTGCCGCAGCAGCCGCCGACGATGTTGACGAAGCCGCTGCGCGCGAACTCGCCGGCCATGCGCCCGGTCTCCTCCGGCGCCTCGTCGTAGCCCGTGTCCGACATCGGGTTGGGCAGCCCGGCGTTGGGGTAGCAGCTCACGAACGTGTCGGCGGCGACGCGCGCGATCTCCTCTAGGTAGGGCCGCATCAGCGCCGCGCCGAGCGCGCAGTTGAGGCCCACCGCCAGGGGCCTCGCGTGGCGCACCGAGTACCAGAACGCCGTCGGCGTCTGTCCGGACAGCGTGCGGCCGGATGCGTCGGTGATCGTGCCCGACACGATCAGCGGCAGCCGCTGTCCGCGCGCCTCGAACGCCGCGTCGATCGCGGACAGCGCGGCCTTCGCGTTCAGCGTGTCGAACACGGTCTCGACGAGCAGCAGGTCGGCGCCGCCGTCGATCAGCGCGTCGGCCGCTTCGCGGTACGCCGCCTCGAGCTCGTCGAAGGTGACGTTGCGGGCGCCCGGATCGTTGACGTCGGGCGAGATCGACGCGGTGCGGCTCGTCGGCCCGATCGCGCCGGCGACGAAGCGGGGCTGCGCCGGCGTGCGCGTCGTCCAGCGGTCCGCGGCCTCGCGGGCGATCGCCGCGGCCGCGCGGTTGATCTCGCGCACGCGCGCCTGCAGCCCGTAGTCCGCCTGCGCGATCCGCGTGGCGTTGAACGTGTTCGTCTCCACGATGTCGGCGCCGGCGGCGAGGTACGCGTCGTGGATCGCCGCGATCGCGTCGGGCCGGGTGAGCGCGAGGAGGTCGTTGTCGCCGCGCAGGTCGTGCGCGTGCCCGGCGAGCCCGCAGGAGGCGGGCCCGCGGAAGTCCGCCTCGCCCAGCCGCAGCTGCTGGATCATCGTGCCCATCGCGCCGTCGAGCACGAGGATGCGCTCGCGCAACAGGCGCCTGAGTTCTTCGCTGCGGTCGGGCTGCATGGTCGTCACCTGGCAGGCACAAAAAAACCCGTTCAGCCGGCGGCGGAGCGGGTCGTCTCGTGCCGCTTTAGCTGGACTTGTAAAGCGCCCGCAAGCTGCGCGGCCGGGGCGGACCGCGGGTCAAATCGGCGCTGGGGGGCAAGTGTAGGACACGCGGCGGCGCGCGGACGCGCCGCGCTTGACATCGCGGTGGCGCCGCGCAACGCTCGCCCGATGCTCGACGCGGACGTCGTCCGGCTGCTCGCCACCGTGTTCGGCACGCCGCCGGCGATGCCGCCGGACGTCGCGGCGCTGCGCGCGGCCGCCGAGGCCGCGCCCGGGCAGCTCGGCGCCGCGCCCGAGACGGTCGACGACGTGCGCGACCTCGCGATCGACGGCGGTGCGCGGCCGCCGATCCCCGTGCGCGTGTACCGCCCCCGCGCCGCCGCCGGCGGCCCGGCGCTCCTCTTCGCGCACGGCGGCGGCTGGGTGACCGGCTCGCTCGCCTCGCACGACGCGCTGTGCCGCCAGATCGCCAACCGCGTGCGCGCGACGCTCGTCGCCGTCGACTACGCGCTCGCCCCGGAGCGCCGCTACCCGGCCGCGCTCGACGACGTCGACGCCGCGTGGTCGTGGCTGGCGCGCGAGGCGGCGCGGCTGGGCGCCGACGCCGCGCGGCTCGCGGTCGCCGGCGACAGCTCGGGCGGCAACCTCGTCGCGGCGCTGACGCTGCGGCTGCGCGCGCGTGGCGCGCCGCAGCCCGCCGCGCAGCTGCTGCTCTACCCGGCGCTGGACCGACGCGCCGACGCGCCGTCCTACGAGCGCTATGCGACCGGCTACAACCTGACGGCGGCGATGATGCGCTGGTACTGGGCGGCCTATGCGCCCGACGGCGACGACGCCGATGCCGAGCTCTCCCCGCTGGCCGCCCCGGACCTCGCGGGGCTCGCGCCCGCCGTGGTGGCGGTCGCTGCTGCCGACGTGCTGCACGACGAGGGCGTCGCGTACGCCAAGCGGCTGCACGAGGACGGCGTGCCGGCGCGGCTCGTGCTCTGCGACGGCATGGTCCACGGGTTCCTGCGCTGGACGCGCGCGGTGCCCGCCGCGCAGGCCCACGTCGACGCGGCGTGCGCCGAGCTGCGCAGGCTGCTCGACCCGCCGCCGGGGTTATAACCATCGAACGGCGCGCTCTTTGGGCACGCGGCGGCGGCGTGCTACCGTGAAGGGTCCGACGCCGACGATCGCGACCATGAAGCACTTCAAGCCCGCCGAGGCGCACAAGTTCCTGCAGGACCACCCGCAGGCCGTGTTCGTCGACTGCCGCAGCGAGATGGAGTACCTGTTCGTCGGCCACCCCGTCGGCGCGCAGCACGTCGCGTGGAACGACGGGCCCGACTGGGACGTCAACCCGCACTTCGTGGGCCAGGTGAAGAAGGTCGCCAGCATGAACCGCCCGGTCGTGCTGATCTGCCGCAGCGGCCACCGCTCGGTCGACGCGGGGCTCGCGCTCGAGGAAGCGGGCTTCAAGGAGGTGTACAACGTCCTCGAGGGCTTCGAGGGGCCGCTCGACGAGAACCACCACCGCGGCACGCTCGCGGGCTGGCGCAAGGAGGGGCTGCCCTGGGAGCAGCTGTGACCGGTGCCGGAAGCCGTCCGTGACGCCCGCGTGATGCGCAGTACCGCGTAGCGTCGCGTGTCCCGCGGGGGACGTCGTCACGAGCGTCGTGCGAGCACACCGTTGCATCCCGCGTCCGGGCGCTGGCGCCTGACACGCCGTGGCCGCCTACCGGTCGCTCTGCCAGCGCTTCTTCGACGCCGACAAGGGGTTCGCGGACGACGCCGAGGTCGCGTGGTACGCGTCGCGGCTGCCGCGCGCCGCGGGTCCGGTGCTGGAGGCGATGTGCGGGTCGGGGCGGCTGCTCGTGCCGCTCGCGCGGGCAGGCCTGCACGTGCACGGCGTCGACGACGCCGCGGCGATGCTCGCCGCCTGCGAGGCGCGGCTGGCGGCCGAGGGGCTCGCCGCGCCGCTGTTCCGCCAGGACCTCGCGGCGCTGAACCTGCCGTTCCGCTACGCGGCCGCGTTCGTCGCCGCCGGCTCGCTACAGCTCTTCGCCGACCCGCGCGCGATGCGCAGCGCGCTCGAGCGGCTGCGCGCGCACCTCGTCGCCCCCGCCCTCCTGCTGCTCGACCTCGTCGTGCCCGACGTCGCGCAGCACCCGCCCGGCGCGCCACTCGTCGAGGTGCGCGCCGTGCGGCTGCCCGACGGCGCGCGCATCACGCTGCGCAGCGAGACGACCGTCGACGTCGACAACCGGCGGCTCGGGATGCGCAACCGCTACGAGCTGCGCACGCGCGACGGCGCGGTGCAGCGCGAGGACGAGGCGCTGGCGATGACGTGGCTGGACGAGGAGGAGATCGGCACGATCCTGCGCGGCGCCGGCTTCGGCGACGTGGCGATCCTGCCGCCGGCGTGGGCGCGCGGGATGCGCGGCTTCGGCGTGAGCGCGCGCGCGGCGCCGTAGGCCGAGCTACCAGCTGCCCGACGCTCCGCCGCCGCCCGAACTGCCGCCGCCACCCGAGAAGCCGCCGCCGGAGGAGCCCGACGACGAGCTGCCGGAGCGCCCGCCGCTGGTGATCACCATGCCGCCGTAGGTCGTGCGTCCGGTCCTGCGGAGCTCGGCCGCGGCCTTCGCGTACTCCGGCCGCCGGCTGACGACCAGCTTGGCGATCGGGAAGGCCACGAGGTACGTGGCGAGGCACGCGAGCGCGCCCTTCACGCCCACGACGATGATCGGGAACATCGCCCAGAACGGGATCAGGAAGAAGTACAGGAACCACCCCATCCCCGGCGTCACGACGCCCAGGAACGTGAACAGCCCGATGACGCCGAAGATGAACGCGCCCAGCAGGATGCGCATCGGCCACGGCGGCAGGTCCTCCTCGAACGCATCGAACGCGCTTTGCGCCGGCGGCGCGCCCGCCGGCGTTGGCAGCGCGCCGCCGTCGAGCAGCGTCGCGATCGCCGCGACGCCCTCCCCGATCCCGCGGTCGTAGTCGCCCTCCCGGAACGCCGGCGTCATCCGCTCGCGGATGATGCGCGCCGCCTGCGCGTCGGTCAGCGTGCCCTCCAGGCCGTAGCCGACCTCGATGCGCATGCGCCGGTCCTGCGGGACGACGACGACGAGCACGCCGTTGTCGCGCCCCTTCTGCCCGAGCTTCCACGCCTCGAACACGCGCCCCGCGAAGTCCTCGACGCTCTCGCCGTCGAGCGTCGGCACCGTCAGCACCGCGACCTGGTGCGTCGTGCGGTCCTCGAGCGCCTTCAGCGACTGCGCGATGCGCTCGCGCGCCGCGGGCGACAGGATCTCGGCGTCGTCGACGACGCGCCCGGAGAGGTAGGGCACGTCGACCGCCCACGCGAGCGCCGCCAGCAGCGCCAGCGTGCAGGCGGCGAGCGCCGCAAGCGCGCGCGGCGCGACGGCGCGGGTCGTCATCGGCCGCTCCCGCGCACGAGGCCGTCGGGCAGCCGGTTCGCGCCGTCGCCGGGGCCGCAGCCCTTCGCGCGGAGCAGCGCCTCGAGCGCCGCGAGCCCCTGCGCGAACGCCTCGCGGACCGCGTCCCGCCGCAGCGACGGCGTCATGCGGTCGACGACGCCGCGCCACTCCGCCGCGGTCACCCGGCCGCGGAATCCGGCGTCCGGAACGACGACCACGCGCCGCTCGAAGGCAGCCACCAGGATCAGGATCGCCTCGCGGCGCGGCGTGGCGAAGAGCTCGCGCGCGAGGAACAGCGCGTCGGCGCACTGCCGTGCTTCCGCCTCCGCGCGCGCCGCCCCCACGAACGCGCGGCCCACGGCCGGCACGTAGCGCGCCGCGATCGCCGCCGCGCCGCCCGTCGCGAGGATCGCCAGTGCCTGCGCGAGCAGTGCCGCCGGCGCGAGCCACGCCGGGAACGCGAGGCTCCACCCGAGCGCGGCGAGCGCCGCGAGCGCGGCGCCCAGCGCGAAGGCGCGCCACGGGGCCTCCGGGTAGTCGTCCGCGCGCGGCACGAGCGCCGCGACGACCTGCACGCCGGTCGCGGCCTCGACCGCCGCGATGCCGCGCTCGACGGCCGCCGCGTCGTCGTCGGAGAGGCCCGTCACGCGCCCGCGTCCGGCACCGGCGCCGGCGCGTCCAGCGCCAGACGCATGTAGATCGTGTCGCCCAGCGGGTTGTGGTAGTACGCCGGGCACGGCGCGAAGCCGAGGCGCGCATACAGCGCTCGGGCCTGCGTCATGCGCGCCAGCGTGTCGAGCTTGAGCTCGCGGTAGCCGATCGCGCGCGCCTCGTCGATCAGGGCGTTCGCGAGGCGCCTGCCCCAGCCGCCGCCGCGCGCGCGCGGCTGCACGTACAGCCGCTTCACTTCGCCGGCGGCCTCGCCGAGCGGCCGCAGCGCGATGCAGCCGAACGCGTCGCCGGCGGGACCCGCCAGCAGCAGGCGTCCGCGCGGCGGCGCGTAGGCGCCGGGCAGCGTCGCCAGTTCCTGCGCGAAGCCCTGGAAGCACAGGTCCACGGCGAGCCACGCCGCGTACTCCTCGAACAGCCCGCGGGCCAGCGCGACGTCGGCGGCGCCCTGCGCGTGGCGGACCGCCGCGGCGCTCATCGCGTCCGCGCGCCGCATCGCGCGCCGGCAGGCAGGCGCGTACTCACGTCCGGTGACCGACCAGCAGGTGCTCGAGCCACGCGTTCGGCAGCAGGTCCGACAGCGACACGACGACGCCCTCGGGCATCAGGATCTCGCAGTCGAGGTTGCGCGGGTCGACCTGGACCAGCATCTCGCGGCAGCGGCCGCACGGCGCGACGATGCGCTCCTCGTTGACCGCGACGAGCCGCCGCACGACGGTCTCGCGCTGCTTCAGCATGTCGGCCACCGCGGAGTGCTCGGCGCAGAAGCCGATGCCGCACGCGAGATCGAGGTTGATGCCGGTGTAGATGCGCCCGCTCGCGGACTCGAGCGCCGCCCCCACTTCGCCGGCGCGGATCGACGGCTTGATCAGCGTGAAGACCCCGACGACGGCGCGCGCCTCGCGCAGCAGCGCCTCGCGCGGGTCGTGGTCAGGGGGCACGTTCGCAGGCGCCGACGCGGATGTCGGTGCCCGGATAGGCGGGCGCGAGCTCGCGCAGCTTCGCCATCGCCGGCTGCGGCGGGTCGCGCACGACGATCATCGTCTGCACGACGCCGCCGGTGCGCGGCGACACGCGCGCGCCGGCGATGCCCGCCTGCGCGAGCGCGTCCGCGCGCCCGTTCGCCGCCTGCTCGGTGCGGAACGCGCCGAGCGACAGCAGCACGACCCCGCCCCGCTCGATCACCGAGACGTCGCCGATGCCGCGCGCGCGGAGTTCGCCCAGGCGGCGCTCGGCCGCCGCGCGGCTGGCGAAGCCGTTCAGCGTCACGAGGTGGACGTCGGCCTCCACGCGGCGCTGCGACAGCAGCGTCCCGAGGTTGAGCGGCGCGATCTCGGCCAGCGCGCGCGCGCGCTCCGCGTCGTTGAGCGGCCCCCACTCGACGCACACGTCGGCGAGCGCCGTCGTCTTCGCCGGGTTGAGCGCCGCGACCTCCTGCGCGTTCAGCAGCCGGATCTTGTCCGGCTGGACCTGCTCGGCGAGCCGCTGCGGCTCGCCCGAGGCGACGGTGTCGAGCTGCGTCAGCGCGAACAGCGCGATGTTCGCGAGCAGCAGCAGGAT
>BOKS01000004.1 GCA_016861105.1 Betaproteobacteria bacterium
AGCATCGACCGGCGGACACCGGACGACGCGTATTTCGATCGGCCGCTGCTGAAGCTGGCGGCTTAACCCGGCAGAGCTATCCACTTACGATCCGGCAATCCCTGTCCAACTGCGTGGAGCCACTTCTCGGTTCATCTTGCTGATAGGCTTGCCATGTCTGTCGTCTTGGGTGTGACTTTGGGTGGGACTTTGCGTCGGATTGGAGCTGATAGAGTTGGCTAGTCCCGGATAGTGGTAGGCTAGCGCAAACGCTAAGTCATTCAAAACAAAGACTAAGTTTGGATAATCTCGGATAGTGGTGGATATTTCGTGGCGTTCTGGCTGATGAAGTCCGAGCCGGACGAGTTCTCGATCGACGACCTCGTCCGCGCGCCGCGGCAGACCACCGCGTGGTTCGGCGTGCGCAACTACCAGGCGCGCAACTTCATGCGCGACGGGATGAAGGTCGGCGACCGGGCGTTCTTCTACCACTCGAGCTGTCCCGATCCGGGCATCGCCGGCATCGTCGAGGTGAGCGCGCCCGCGCACCCGGACGAGACGCAGTTCGACGCGAAGAGCGACTACCACGACCCGAAGTCGACGCGGGAGGATCCGCGCTGGTGGTGCGTCGACGTGAAGCTCGTCGAGAAGCTCCCGCTGGTGCCGCTCGCCGCGCTGCGCGCTGCGCCGGCGCTCGCCGGCATGGTGATCCTGCGCCGCGGCAACCGCCTGTCGATCACGCCGGTCGCGGCGGCCGAGTGGAAGTCCGTGCTCGCGCTCGCGAAGGCCCGGCGCTGATGGACGCGGGACTCGTCGCCGTGTTCGTCGCGATCGGCGGCGTCGTCGGCTTCCTCGCGGGGCTGCTGGGCATCGGCGGCGGCATGACGATGGTGCCGCTGCTCACCCTGATCTTCACGCGCGAGGGCTTTCCGCTCGACCACGTCGTGCACATGGCGGTGGCGACGTCGACCGCGACGATCGTGTTCACGTCCATGTCCTCCGCGCGCGAGCACCACCGGCACGGTGCCGTGCTGTGGAAGGTGGTCGCCGGCCTCGCCCCGGGGCTGATCGTCGGCTCGCTCGCCGGGCCGCAGATCGTCGGCCGCATGAGCACCTCGTGGCTCGCCGGCTTCTTCGGCGTGTTCGTCGCCGCCTCCGCCACGCAGATGCTGTTCGACCGCAAGCCGAAGCCCACGCGCGAGCTGCCGGGACCGGTCGGCCTGTTCGGCGTGGGCAGCGGCATCGGGCTGGTGTCGTCGATGGTCGGGGCCGGCGGCGGGTTCCTGTCGGTGCCGTTCATGACGTGGTGCAACGTGAGGATCCACAACGCGGTGGCGACGTCGGCCGCGCTCGGCCTGCCGATCGCGGTGGCGGGCACGGTCGGCTTCGTGATCGCGGGCCTGTCGGCGCAGGGGATGCCTCCGTACACGCTCGGCTACATCTACGTTCCGGCGCTCGCGGCGATCGTCGCGGCGAGCATGCTGGTCGCGCCGGTCGGCGCGCGCACCGCGCACCGCTGGCCGGTGCGCAAGCTCAAGCGCGCGTTCGCGCTGCTGCTCTACCTGCTGGCGGCGTACATGCTGTGGAAGGCGCGCAGCACCGCCGGCGCTTAGCGCCTGCCCGCGGCAGCGCTATCCTGCCGCAGGTGCGGCGAGCCGCTCGCGCAGCACGTTCTTCTGCACCTTGCCCATCGCGTTGCGCGGCAGCTCGGCGACGAAGAGGACGCGCCTGGGGCACTTGTAGCCCGCGATGTCGGCGCGGAGCGCGGCGATCATGCCCGCCTCCGTCAGCCGGTGTCCCGGCCGCGCCACGACGAAGGCGACGACGGCTTCGCCGAAGTCCGCGTCCGGCGCGCCGACGACGGCCGACTCCTCGACGCCGTCCATCGCGTCGATGCGCTCCTCGATCTCCTTCGGGTACACGTTGAGGCCGCCGGAGATGATCATGTCCTTGCCGCGGCCGACGATCGCCAGGTACCCGCGGTCGTCGAAGGTGCCGAGGTCGCCGCTGCGGAACCAGCCATCGGCGGTGAAGGCCTCGGCGGTCTTGTCCTCCTTGCGCCAGTAGCCGCGGCAGACGTTCGGGCCGCGGATCTGGATCTCGCCGATCGCGCCGGGCGCGCACGCGACGCCCGCCTCGTCGACGACGCGGATCGCGACGCCCGGCAGCGGCAGGCCCACCGTGCCCGGGACGCGCGCACCGTCCAGCGGGTTCGACGCGTTCATCCCCGTCTCGGTCATGCCGTAGCGCTCGAGGATGCGGTGGCCGGTGCGCGCCTCGAACGCGCGGAAGGTCTCGGGCAGCAGCGGCGCCGAGCCCGCGACGAACAGCCGCACGTTCGCGCACGCCGCGCGGTCGAGCCCGGGCTCGGCGAGCAGGCGCGTGTAGAACGTGGGCACGCCCATCATCACCGTCGCGTGCGGCAGGTGGGCGAGCACCTCGCGCGCGTCGAAGCGCGGCAGCCACAGCAGGCGGCTGCCCGACAGCAGCGCGCAGTGGACGGCGACGAACAGCCCGTGGATGTGGTAGATCGGCAGCGCGTGCAGCAGGACGTCGCCGCGCGTGAAGCCCCACGCGTCGACGAGCGCCACCGCGTTGGACGCGAGGTTGCGGTGCGTGAGCATCGCGCCCTTCGACCGCCCGGTCGTCCCGGACGTGTAGAGGATCGACGCGAGATCGTCGGGCGCGCGCGGGATCGTCGCGAACGTCGCGGGCATGGCGCGGGCGCGGTCCATCAGCTCGCCGCCCTTCGCGTCCAGCGTGAGCACCGTCGCCCCGCGCGCAAGGGTGGCGACCACGCCGAGGCGCTCGGGCGCGCACACGATCACGCGCGGCCTGGCGTCCTCGAAGAAGTAGTCGAGCTCGCCCTTCCGGTACGCGGTGTTCAGCGGCAGGTAGACGAGTCCGGCGCGCAACGCCGCGAGGTAGAGCGGCAGCACCTGCCAGTGCTTGTCGACCTGCACGGCCACGCGGTCGCCCGGCGCGCACCCCGCGGCCACGAGCGCGTGCGCGATGCGCGCGGACGTTGCGGCGAGCGTGGCGTAGTCGATCGCCGGCGCGCCCGGCAGGACCAGGCACGGCGCGCTGGGATCCGCCGGCGCGTGGCTTTCGAGCAGCGTGTGGAGGTTCGCGTCCATGCGGGTGGGGGGGGCGTCGATCGGAAGGGTGCTGACCCCGGCTAGGTCCGCGCGGCGGCGAACAGCCGTGCGCACTGCTCCGCGCGGTCGGCGAGCCAGTCGCCGGCGTTCGCCACGCACGAGTCGAGCGTCGCGGGGCCGGGCGGCAGCGCGAAGGCGCCGGCGAACGTGCTTCCCAGTGCCTGCAACGCGGCCGGGTCGATCGCGCCGGACAGCAACGTCACCGGGACGCCCGCGGACGCCGCGCGACGCGCGACGACCCACGGCGCCTTGCCGAGCAGTGTCTGCGCGTCGCTGCGGCCCTCGCCGGTGATCGCCCAGTCGGCGCGCGCGAGCGCGGCGTCGAGGCCCGCGAGGTCGGCGACGACCTCGGCGCCGGAGGCGAAGCGGCCGCCGGCGAGCTGCAGCGCGAACCCGAGGCCGCCGGCCGCGCCGGCGCCCGGCTTTCCGGCCACCTCGCATCCCACGGCGCTCTGCGCGAGCTGCGCGAAGCGCGCGAGCACGCGGTCGAGGCGCTCGACGTTGCCGGCGCCCACGCCCTTCTGCGGGCCGAAGATCGCCGTCGCGCCGCGCGGTCCGCACAGCGGATTGTTCACGTCCGACATGATCGTGATCGACGCCTGCGCGAGTCGCGGATCCAGCGCGGCGGCGTCGACGCGCGCCACGCGCGCGAGGCCGTCGGGCGTCGGCTCGACGTCCGCGCCGGCGGCATCGAGCAGCCGCAGGCCGAGCGCTGCGAGCAGGCCCGCGCCGCCGTCGTTGGTGCTGCTGCCGCCCAGGCCGATCATGAAGCGCGCGATGCCGCGGTCGAGCAGACGCGCGATCAACTCGCCGACGCCGCGCGTCGAGCGGCGCGTCACCGGCACGCGCGTGCCGGCCCCGTCGGTGATGCCGACGATGGTCGCGATCTCGATCACGGCGGTCGGCGTGCCGCCGCCGTCGAGCAGGCCCCACGGCGCGTCGAGCGCATCGCCCGCCGCGCCGTGCACGGCCTCGTGCATGCGCCTTCCCGACGCGCCCACCGCCGCGAGCACGGCGTCGAGCGTGCCCTCGCCGCCGTCGGCGATCGGCATCGCCACGACCTCGGCGTCCGGCCACACGCGGCGCAGCCCCGCGGCGACGGCGCCGCACACCGCGGGCGCGTCCAGCGAGCCCTTGAACGAGTCGGGCGCGACGACGACGACGGGAGGGCGCGTGGCGCGCATGCTTCAGTCGCGGTCGTCGTCGACGCCGTGCGTCGCGCGCGCCAGCCGGTCGCGCACCGCGAGCCACGCCGGGTCGTCGGGAACGTCCTCGATCAGGATCGCGTCGGCGTCCGCCGCATCGAGCGCGCGCAGGGCGGCGTAGAGATCGCGGGCGTACGCCTCCGGTGCCCGGGGCGCGGCGTGCCAGGCGCCGTCGAAGGCCGCCGGCTGCGCCACGGTGCGCGCGAGCACCGCCACGCGCTCGTCGCGCTCGGCGAGCTGCAGCACCTCCGCGCCCAGCACGCCGGGTGCGACGAGCAGCGCGGGCGTGCGCGGCGCGTAGTGCGACGCGAGCGAGCCCGGCGCCCGCGGCGCCCGCACGTCGCGCCCCGACGGTTCGCCGCCCAGCACGCGGGCGATGTCGCGCAGCGCCACGCCGCCCGGCCGCAGCAGCGTCGGCAGGGCCGCGGTGAAGGCCACGATCGTGCTCTCGATCCCCACGTCGCACGGCCCGCCGTCGAGGATCGTGCCCACCGCGTCGCCGAGGTCGTCGGCGACGTGGCGCGCCGTCGTCGGCGAGACGTGGCCGAAGCGGTTCGCCGACGGCGCCGCGACGCCGCGCCCGCCGAGCGCGGCGAAGGCGCGCAGCAGCGCGCGAGCGACCGGATGCGACGGCACGCGCAGCCCCACCGCATCCTGGCCGCCGGTCACCGCGTCGCTCACGTGCGCCGCGCGCGGCAGGATCAGCGTCAGCGGGCCCGGCCAGAACGCGCGCGCGAGCGCCGCGGCGCCGGGCGGCACCTCGCGCGCCCAGGCGCCCACGTCCTCCGGCTCCGCGAGATGGACGATCACCGGATGGTCGGCCGGGCGCCGCTTGGCGGCGAAGATCCGCGCGACCGCGCGCGGATCGTCCGCGTCCGCGCCCAGCCCGTAGACGGTCTCCGTGGGAAACGCGACGAGGTCGCCGGCGCGCAGCGCGCGCGCCGCCTCGGCGACGGCCGCGGGCGTGGCGGCGACGATGCGCGGGCCGCTCATCGGAGCCCCGCCGGCCCCCGGCGGGCCGCGTCGACCGCTTTGCTAGAATCGACCGGTTTGCGATGCGAGCGCGGTCCGCGGCCGGACGGCGCCGGGACCACGAACGACGGCCGGCGCCCCGCGGGCCGGTCCAAGGAAGCTGACATGAGCGAGTTTCTCTTCACGTCGGAATCGGTGTCGGAAGGCCATCCGGACAAGGTCGCCGACCAGATCTCCGACGCCGTGCTCGACGCGATTCTAGAGCACGATCCCCACGGACGCGTCGCCGCGGAGACGCTGGTCTCCACCGGCCTCGTCGTCATGGCGGGCGAGATCACGACCGGCGCGCACATCGACTACGCGCGGGTCGCGCGCGAGGCGATCCGCCACATCGGCTACAACGACCCGGCGCTGCGCTTCGACGCCGACGGCTGCGCGGTGATGGTCTGCTACGGCCGCCAGTCGCCGGACATCGCGCAGGGTGTGGACCGCGCCTCCGACGACTACCTGAACCAGGGCGCCGGCGACCAGGGGCTGATGTTCGGCTACGCGTGCGAGGAGACGCCGACGCTGATGCCGTTCCCGATCTACTACGCGCACCGGCTCGTGCAGCGGCAGAGCGAGGTGCGGCGCGACGGACGGCTGCCGTGGCTGCGGCCCGACGCGAAGTCGCAGGTGACGGTCCGCTACAGGGACGGCAGGCCGCAGTCGGTCGACACGGTCGTGCTGTCGACGCAGCACCACCCGCAGATGAACGAGCGCCAGAAGGAACTGCACGAGGCGGTGGTCGAGGAGATCGTGAAGCCGGTGTTCCCGAAGGACATGCTCGTGAACACGCGCTACCTCGTGAACCCCACCGGCCGCTTCGAGATCGGCGGGCCGCACGGCGACGCGGGGCTCACCGGCCGCAAGATCATCGTGGACACCTACGGCGGCGCGGCGCCGCACGGCGGCGGCGCGTTCTCCGGCAAGGATCCGTCGAAGGTCGACCGCTCGGCCGCGTACGCGGCGCGCTACGTCGCGAAGAACGTCGTCGCCGCGGGGCTCGCCCGCCAGTGCGAGATCCAGCTCTCCTACGCGATCGGCGTCGCGCGGCCGATCAACGTGACGGCGTACACGGCCGGCACCGGGCGCATCCCCGACGAGCGGATCTCGCAGCTCGTGCAGGAGCACTTCGACCTGCGGCCGAAGGGCATCATCCAGATGCTGAAGCTCCTGCGCCCGATCTACCGCAAGACGGCGGCCTACGGCCACTTCGGCCGCGACGAGCCCGAGTTCACGTGGGAGGCCACGGACAAGGCCGACGCGCTGCGCGCGGCCGCGGGCCGGTAGCGCCATGCCCGCGACGCTTCGCCGCATCGCGTGCGCCGCGTGCGTCCCGGCGCTGCTCGCCGGCTGCGCGATCAGCGACCGGATGGACTACGGCGAGCTCCGGTCGGACCCGCGCGCCTTCTTCAACCTGAACCCCCCGATCGCGTACGCGGATGCCTCGGTGGCCGGCACCGAGGTCGTGCTGAAGCGCGGGCAGGTGCTGGTCCTGCGGCTGCCCGAGGACGCGTCGAGCGGCATGGCGTGGCGCATGCGGCCGCTGGCGACGGGGCCCGTCGTCGCGCCCGTGCAGCACGACCTGACCGCCAGCCCCGGCATCGACCCGGCGAAGCCGGGCGGCCCCGGCGAGGCGACGTTCCGCCTGCGCGGCGTGGCCGCGGGGACGCAGCCGATCGCGCTGGACTACGTGCGGACCGGGTTCGTGCAGCCCGAGCGCTCGCTCGCCTTCGACGTCACGGTGAGGTGAGCGGCGACGCCGACGCGGGGGTCGCCCGCCGGCTCGCGCCGCGCTGGGCGCCCGATGCCTGGACCGGCGTGTGCGTGCGCGTCGTCGCGGCGGCGACGCGCGAGGACGGCGGCGCGCGCGTGACCACGCCGGATCACTACCTCGCCGCCGCGTGGGCCCCGGCGGTGCGCGGTCCGGCACGCTGGCCCGAGGCCGTGGTGATCGGGTCGCCCACCGTCACGCGCGCCCTCGACGAGCTCTTCCGCCACCTGCCGGACGGAGCGATGCTCTTCCTCGCCGCACGCGACGACGTCGACGCGGCGCTCGCCGCCGACATCCTGCTCGCGTGCGATCGCAACCTCGAGCCCTATCAGGCGCAGGCGGTCGCGGCGTTCGCGCGCGACGAGCGCGAGCGCGTGCGCGAGGCCATCGCGCGGCGCTACACCGATTCCGATTCCGGCTTCGAGCGCTTCCGCGCGCGCGTGCTGGGGCCGGCGCGCTGACGGGCGCCGGCGATGTCCGCGCTGTTCCAGCCGTTCGCGCTGCGCGCGCTGTCGCTGCCCAACCGGGTGGTGGTCTCGCCCATGTGCCAGTACTCGGCCGTCGACGGCTGCGCGACGGACTGGCACCTCGTCCACTGGGGCCAGCTGCTGCAGTCCGGCGCGGGCCTGGTGTTCGTCGAGGCCACGGCCGTGGCGCCGGAGGGACGGATCTCGCCGTCGGACCTCGGCTGCTACGACGACGCGACGGAGCGCGCGCTCGCGGCGACGCTGCAGCGCGCCCGCGCGGTGGCACCGCCCGCGCGCGTCGCGCTGCAACTTGCGCACGCCGGTCGCAAGGCGTCGTCGGCGGCGCCGTGGGTCGGCGGCCGGGTGGCGCCCGGGCACGGCGGCTGGACGCCGGTCGCCCCTTCGCCGCTGCCGTTCGCAGACGACGATCCCGTCCCCCGAGCGCTGGATGCCGCGGGACTCGCCGGCGTGCGCGCGGCGTTCGCCGACGCGGCGCGCCGCGGCGTGCGCGCGGGCGTGGATGCGATCGAGGTCCACTGTGCGCACGGCTACCTGCTGCACGAGTTCCTCTCGCCGCTCTCCAACCGGCGCGACGATGCCTGGGGCGGATCCTTCGACGGCCGCGTGCGCTTCCCCCTCGAGGTGTTCGACGCGGTCCGTGCCGCGGTGCCCGAGCACGTTCCCGTCGGCGTGCGGATCTCCGCCACCGACTGGGTCGACGGGGGCTGGTCGCTGGAGGAGAGCGTCGCGCTGGCGCAGCGGCTGAAGACGCGCGGCTGCGACTTCGTCGACGTCTCGTCGGGCGGCCTGTCGCCGGCGCAGAAGATCGACGTGCGGCCGGGCTACCAGGTTCCTTTCGCGCGCGCGATCCGTACGGCGACCGGTCTGCCCACGATCGCGGTCGGCCTGATCACGCAGGCGCGGCAGGCCGAGGCGATCGTCGCGGGCGGCGAAGCCGACCTCGTCGCGCTGGCGCGCGGCTTCCTGTGGAATCCGCGCTGGCTGTGGCACGCCGCCGCGGAACTGGGCGGGCAGCTCACGCCGCCGGCGCAGTACGGACGCGCCGCGCCGCGCGGTGCGACGCAGGCGCTCGCACGGGGAAGCTGACCCCGTCCGGTCAGCGGGCGCCGGCCTGCTCGAGCAGCTGCGCGATGCCGCGATAGCCGCGGCGGCGGGCGTGCGCGAGCGGCGACACGCCGTCGCGGTCGGCGAGGTTGACGTCGGCACGGTGCGCCACCAGCAGCCGCACGATCTCGGTGTGCGCGGCGCCGCCGTCGCCGAGAATGATGGCCTCGAGCAGCGCGGTCCAGCCGAGGTCGTTGACGTGGTCGACGGGGATCGCCGATCCGAGGAGCACGCGGACCGTCTCCACGTGGCCGTAGTGGCAGGCGGGAATCAGCGCCGTGCCGCCGTAGCGGTTGGTGACGCGGAAGTCCGGCCCGTGCGCGAGCGCGAGCTGCACGATCCGGGTGTGGCCGCGCGCCCCGGCGAGCAGCAGCGGGCTGTCGCGGTTCGCGTCCTGCGCGTTCACGTCCGCCCCGGCCTGCATCAGCAGCCGTGCGGCCTCGACGTGGTTGCCCTGCGTGGCGGCGAGGAGCGCGGTGCGGCCGCCGGCGTCGCGGGCGGCCACGCTCGCGCCCTTCGCCAGCAGCGCCCGGACGCCGGCCGCGTCGCCCGCGGCCGCGGCGTCGATCAGGGCGCGGTCGCGATCCTTCACGGGCTGGCCCGCGGCGACGCGGGCCGCGAGCCCGACGAGGAGCGCGCCGGACGTCGCGAGCGCGCGGCGGCGGGTGGCGGAGGCGACGCAACAGCTTGCGGCGCGGTGACGGTGGCGCATGCGGGGACCGGGCGGCACACGGTAGAATGGCGATTTTCCCCGATTCGCGGCCGCGGCGCCCGCCGGCGGCGCGACCACCGTCCCAGGAACCGCCATGGCCGAACGCAACCGTACCCGCCGCAACACGCTCGAGCGCCGCTGCCTGCCGAAGACCTTCAAGCGCATGTTCGCCGGCGCGCCGAAGGGCACGTTCAAGATGCTGGAGAAGGTCAAGCGCGCCAAGTGAACGCGCGCGTCGCACCCCGCCGAAGGCCGCCGCGAGGCGGCCTTCGCGCTCCCGCAGCGGCGGTGCGCGTCTGACCGGGCCGCGGCCCTCCGCGCGGGGCCGCGGCCGGACGTCCGATGCCCTTCGCGTACTACGACCGGCTCTCGCCGGCCCGCAAGGCGACCTACCGGCGCAGCGACGCGATCGGCGAGCTCCCGCTGCCGGCCGGCGCCTCGCTCGGCGCGACGGTGGTGGCGATCCGCGACGCGCTCGCGGCCGGACGCCGTGCCGCGCTCCAGCGCGCCTGCCAGGCGCTGTGCGATGCGCTCACCGCGGGCTACCGGGTGCCGCCGGTGCGCGTTGTCGTCCTCGAGCGCCGCCCGTCGGACGACTACGGCGAGCTGCACGGCCTCTACGAGCCGGCGGAGCGCGGCCGGCGCGCGCGGATCACCGCCTGGATGCGCACGGCGGCGCGCCAGCAGGTCGTGGCCTTCAGGTCGTTCCTGCGCACGCTGGTCCACGAGCTCGGCCACCACCTCGACTACGAGCTCTTCGCGCTGGAGGAGACGTTCCACACCGAGGGCTTCTACAAGCGCGAGTCGGGCCTCGCGAACGCGCTGTTCGCGCAGGCCGACGGGGCTGGACAGCCGCCGCCCGGCTGAAGCGACCGGCGGTCCCCGTTTCCGGTACAATCCGCCGCTCGCCTCGAGGAGCGCTGCAATCCGCCCCCGCGGACCAGGCTCGAGGCACGATCCCAGCAACGGCGCTCGTTCAACCGTGACTGCTCACGGGGAACGGGCCGCATGGCCGGCACCCCGTCAGCGGTCCTGACCCGACGAGGAGCACCCGACGCCATGAACGCCCCCACCGAACCGCGGCAGTTCTCCGATTGCCGCATCGCCGATCCCGCGCTCGCCGACTGGGGCCGCAAGGAGATCCGCATCGCCGAGACGGAGATGCCCGGCCTGATGGCCATCCGCGAGGAGTTCGCGCCGCAGCAGCCGCTGCGCGGCGCGCGCATCGCCGGCTCGCTGCACATGACGATCCAGACCGCCGTGCTGATCGAGACGCTGCAGGCGCTCGGCGCGCAGGTGCGCTGGGCGTCGTGCAACATCTATTCGACGCAGGACCACGCCGCCGCGGCGATCGCCGCGCGCGGGACGCCGGTGTTCGCCTACAAGGGCGAGTCGCTCGACGACTACTGGGCGTTCACCCACCGCATCTTCGAGTGGCCGGCCGGCGACGCCGACGGCGGCGCCAACATGATCCTCGACGACGGCGGCGACGCGACGCTGCTGGTGCACCTGGGCGCGCAGGCCGAGAAGGACCCGTCGGTCATCGCCAAGGGGGCGAACGAGGAGGAGGTCGCGCTGTTCAAGTCGATCCGCGCGAAGCTCGCGCAGGACCCGACGTTCTACTCGCGCTGCAAGGCGGCGATCCGCGGCGTCACCGAGGAGACGACCACCGGCGTGAAGCGCCTCTACCAGATGCACAGGGAGGGGCGGCTCGGCTTCCCCGCGATCAACGTCAACGACTCGGTCACGAAGTCCAAGTTCGACAACCTCTACGGCTGCCGCGAGTCGCTGGTCGACGGCATCAAGCGTGCCACCGACGTGATGATCGCCGGCAAGGTGGCGGTGGTGGCCGGCTACGGCGACGTCGGCAAGGGCTCCGCGCAGGCGCTGCGCGCCCTGTCCGCGCAGGTGTGGATCACCGAGATCGACCCGATCTGCGCGCTGCAGGCGGCGATGGAGGGCTACCGCGTCGTCACGATGGACTACGCGTGCGACAAGGCCGACATCTTCGTCACCGCGACCGGCAACATCGACGTGATCACGCACGAGCACATGCGGCGCATGAAGGACCAGGCGATCGTGTGCAACATCGGGCACTTCGACAACGAGATCGACGTCGCCGCGCTGAAGGCGTACGCGTGGGAGAACATCAAGCCGCAGGTCGACCACGTGATCTTCCCGGACGGCAAGCGCATCATCCTGCTCGCCGAAGGGCGCCTCGTGAACCTGGGCTGCGCGACCGGGCACCCGTCGTACGTGATGTCCAGCTCGTTCACCAACCAGGTGATGGCGCAGATCGAGCTGTGGACCGACCACGTCGAGCGCGCCGGGAAGTATCCGGTGGGCGTGTACGTGCTGCCCAAGCACCTCGACGAGAAGGTCGCGAGGCTGCAGCTGTCCAAGCTCGGGGCGCAGCTGACCGAGCTGTCGGACAGGCAGGCGCGCTACATCGGCGTGCGTCGCGAGGGTCCGTACAAGTCGGAGCAGTACCGCTACTGACGGGACGGGCGGCATGCCGGGCCGCGGGCGGGTCGCATCCGCGGCCCGCGCGCGGCCGCTCCCAAGGCAAGGAGGTCCACATGCGGATCGCGGTGATCGGCGCGGGAGGCGTCGGCGGCTACTTCGGCGCGCAGCTCGCGAGGGCGGGCGCGGACGTCGCGTTCGTCGCCCGCGGCCGCCAGCTCGCCGCGCTGCGCGAGCGCGGCCTCGTCGTGGAGAGCGAGGCAGGCCCCGTGGCGCTGCCGCGCGTCGACGCCACCGACGACCCGGCTGCGGTCGGCCCGGTCGACGCGGCGCTGCTGTGCGTGAAGATGTGGGACGTCGAAGCCACGGCGCCGCGGCTCGCGCCGCTCGTCGAGCGCGGGGGCGTGGTCATCCCGTTCCAGAACGGCGTCGACGCGCCGGCCATGCTGCGCGCGGCGCTGCCCGCCGACGCGGTCGCCGGCGGAACCGCCCAGATCGCGGCGACGATCCGCGCGCCCGGCGTGATCGCGCACACCGGCACGCTGGCGAGGCTTCGCGTCGGCACGTTCGCGGACACGCGCGCCGCGCCGGTGGACGCCTTCGTCGCGGCGTCGCGGGCGGCGGGCATCGACTGCGCCCGCGTGAACGACGTCGAGGCGGCGCTGTGGGAGAAGTTCTCGTTCCTCGCGTCGTTCGCGGGCCTCACCGCCGCGGCGCGCGTGCCGATCGGCCGCATCCGTGCGGACCCCGCGATGCGGGCGACGCTGCACGCGGCGCTGCGCGAGGTCGTGACGCTCGGCCGCACGCGCGGCGTGGCGCTCGCGGCCGACCTCGCGCAGCGGCAGCTCGCGTTCTGCGACACGCTTCCCGACGGCATGAGGAGCTCGCAGCTCAACGACCTCCTCGCCGGCGGGCGCATCGAGGCGCCGTGGCTGTCCGGCGCCGTGGTGCGCATGGGCGAGGCGGACGGCGTGCCGACGCCCGTCCACGCGACGCTCTACGCCGTGCTGCGGCCGTACGTCGACGGCCGGCCCGCATGACGCTTCCCCGACCCGGAGACCCCCGATGCGCATCCTCCTGCTCTGGCTGATCAACGCCGCCGCGCTGTTCCTGCTGCCGTACGTCTTCCGGTGGGTCGAGGTCGACAGCATCGGCGCCGCGCTGGTCGCCGCCCTCGTGCTCGGCCTCATCAACGCGCTGGTGCGGCCGATCCTGTTCGTGCTGACGCTGCCGGTGACGCTGCTGACGCTCGGCCTGTTCATCTTCGTGCTGAACGGCCTGCTGTTCTGGGCGGTCGGCTCCTTCGTCGACGGCTTCCGCGTCGCGGGCTTCTGGTCGGGCGTGTTCGGCGCGATCGTCTACAGCCTCATCTCGTGGGCGCTCGCCTCGCTGCTGCTGCCGCGCAAGCCGGTCTGACCCGCGGATCCCCGATGCCCGGCACCTTCAGCTTCGAGTTCTTCCCGCCGCGCACGCCGGAGGGCGCGGACAAGCTGCGGGCCGCGCGGCGCCAGCTGGCGCAGCTCGGGCCCGCGTTCTGCTCGGTCACCTTCGGCGCCGGCGGCAGCACGCGCGAAGGCACGCTCGCGACCGTGCTGGAGATCCGCGGCGAGGGGATCGAGGCCGCGCCGCACCTCTCGTGCATCGGCAGCACGCGCGACAGCGTGCGCTCGGTGCTGGCGCAGTACCGCGAGCACGGCATCCGGCACCTCGTGGCGCTGCGCGGCGACCTGCCGTCGGGAAGCGTCGACGTCGGCGAGTTCCGCTACGCGAGCGAGCTGGTCGAGTTCGTCCGCCGCGAGACCGGCGACTGGTTCGCGATCGACGTGGCGGCGTACCCGGAGGTGCACCCGCAGGCGCGCTCGGCCGAGGACGACCTCGCCAACTTCAAGCGCAAGGCCGACGCCGGCGCCACCTCGGCGATCACGCAGTACTTCTACAACCCCGACGCGTACTGGCACTTCGTCGACGCCGCAGCGGCGCGCGGGGTGGCCATCCCCATCGTTCCCGGCATCATGCCGATCGCGAGCTTCGCGCGGCTCGCGCGCTTCTCGGACGCGTGCGGCGCCGAGATCCCGCGCTGGATGCGGCGCCGGCTGGAGAGCTACGGCGACGACGCGGCGTCGATCCGCGCGTTCGGCCTGGACGTCGTCACGGCGCTGTGCGAGCGCCTGCTCGAAGGCGGGGCGCCCGGGCTGCACTTCTACACGCTGAACCAGGCCTCGCTGACGACGACCATCTGGCAGCGGCTCGGGCTGGAGCCGCGCGTGCCTGACGCCGCGCGCGGCGCGTAGCGGCCCGCGCCGCGCCGCACGGGATGGCGCGCACGTTGTGGTGTGCAGCTTCCGCGGGCTTTTCCGTAGCCGCACCCGCGGCCGTCCGGCGGCGTCCGGGTCCGTTCGTCCGTCGCGGGCGGCCTTCGGGATGCGGTCCGGTTGCCGGGGTCCGGGCGAGCGGATAGCATCGACCTTCCCCCTGCCGCCGCGGCGGCCCGCTCCTCCATGGACGACGAACGCACGCACGACCCCGCGCTTCGCCGCAAGCTCCTCAAGGGCTCGCTGTCGGCGCCGCTCGTGCTGACCGTCGGCAAGGCCGGCGCCGCGGCGCGCACCACGTTCACCGCCTGCCTGCGCAACAACGAGATGCAGCCCGAGCCGCCGCTCGCGGTCAGCGAGCCGGACGAGGCGCTGCGCGTGACGCGCGACGTCTTCGAGCTCCACCGCGTGGGCACCGCGCGCGTGCCCGAGAGGCTCGAGGGGCGCTACATCCTCGGCTGGGACAACGAAGCGGTCTACCGGCTCGACGAGGACGGCGGCATCGTGCGGGCGCTGTCGCGCGTCCACGACCTCAACGGCCGGCAGCCGGGCCTGACGATGCGCAAGCAGGGCACCATCGACGTGCTCGCCTACCTCGACGACGAAGGCAACGTCGTGGGCATCGCGCCGCAGCCGAACGGCGGCACGTGGGCGATGAAGAGCTGCTACGCGTCGATCGTCGGGCGGCCGGCGGCGCCGAAGCGCGGCTGGGGCTAGCGGCGCGGCGGCCCGACGGGCGTCCGATGCCGGAGGAGCCCCTGCGCCTCTATCGCCTGCGCGGCGGCGGCATCCGCTATCGCGCTTTCGGCGACGAGGTCGTCGCGTTCAACCCCGCGACCTGGAACACCCACCTGCTGGACCGTGCCGGCGTCCTCGTGCTCGAGGCGCTGGAGCACGAGCCGCGCACGCGCGACGACGTCGTCGCGCTCCTCGCGCGCGCGGCCGGCGACGACGACGCGGGTGCGGAGGCGTTCACGGACGCGCTGCTCGCGGAGCTCGCGGCCGCCGATCTCGTCGAGTCCTACGTCGTTGCCGCGCCTGGCTGACGTTCCCGCCGGCGCCGTGGCGGCGGCGCTGCGCGGCGAGGGGTTGTCGCTCGACTTCGGCGCGGCGCGCGTGCGCATCCGCGCGGACGTCGACGGCCTCGCGGACGCCATCCGTTGCGTCTACGGCGAGTATCCGCACGACGAGCGCGCGCCGTTCCACGACGTCGCGCTGGCGCTGCACCGCCGCCGCGGTCTGCGGCGCGTGGTCGGCGCCCAGATCGAGGCGGTGGCCGACGCGGACGTGCTGTTCGAGCCGTTCCCGGCGGCGACGCACCTCCCGCTGCTCGAGTGGAGCCTCAACTACCTGCTGGCGCAGCGCCTGCAGCACCGGCTGCTGCTGCACGCGGGCGTCGTCGCGCTCGACGACCGCGCGCTCGTGATGCCTGCGCTGCCCGGATCGGGCAAGAGCACGCTCACGGCCGCGCTCGCGTCGTCGGGCTGGCGCCTGCTCTCCGACGAGTTTGGCATCGTCGGCCTCGACGACGGCCTGATGCACCCTATGCCGCGGCCGATCGCGCTCAAGGAGGCATCGATCGACGTCGTGGCGGCGTTCGCGCCGCACGCCGTGATCGGCCCGCGCTTCCCGGGCACCCGCAAGGGCACCGTCGCCCACGTCGCGCCCGACGCCCGTAGCGTCGCCGCGCGCCACACGCCTGCCGCACCGGCGCTGCTCGTGTTCCCGCACTTCCTGGCCGGTGCGGCCGTGCGCGTCGAGCCGATGCCGCGGGCGCGCGCGTTCGCGAAGCTGTCGGTGAACTCGTTCAACTACGAGGTGCTGGGCCCCGACGGGTTCGAGGCGGTCGGCGCGCTGGTCGCGCGCTGCACGGTCCACCGGCTGAGCTATGGCGACGTCGGCGCCGCCGTCGGCGCGCTGCGGGAACTGCTCGCCCGCGCGCCGCTGGCGGAGCCCGCGTGAGCGCCGGCGATCCGGTACCCGTGCGCGAGGCGCTCGCGCCTCCGGTGCGCACGCTGCTCGACGTGCTCGCGCAGCCGGCGCTGGCGCGCGGGCTCGCGCTGGCCCAGTGGGACGGCGTCGTGCGCACGGCGCGCATCGCGCACCTGCTGGGCACGCTCGCCGCGCGACTCGACGCCGAGGGAGCGCTCGACGCGTGCCCGGCGTCGGTGCGCGCGCACCTCGCCGGCGCGCTGCTCGAAACGCGGCACCTTGCCGCGATGGCGCGCATCGAGATCGACGCCGTGGTCCGCGCGCTCGCGCCGCTGGACGTGCCGCTGCTGCTGGTCAAGGGGGCGGGCTACCTCGCGGCGCGGCTGCCGCACGCGGCCGGACGGATGCTGCGCGACGTCGACGTGCTGGTGCCGCGCGCGCGGATCGCCGCGGTCGAGCAGGCGCTGCTCGCCGCCGGATGGCGCGCGGAGGGCTCGCTCGATGCCTACGACCAGCGTTACTACCGCCGCTGGTCGCACCAGATCCCGCCGCTGCGCCGCGCCGGCCAGCCGCTCGAGCTCGACGTGCATCACGCGATCCTGCCGCCCACCGGCCGGCTGCGGCCGGACCACGCCGCGCTGCTGCGCGACAGCCGCCCCGCGGGCGCGGGCGTGCGCGTCCCCGATCCCGCGGACCAGGTCGTGCATGCCGCGCTGCACCTCTTCCAGGATTCCGACTGCACGTCGCGGCTGCGCGAGCTCGTGGACGTGGACGCGCTCGTTCGCCTGCACGCGGCCCGCGAGCCATCCTTCGCGATGCAGCTGGCCGCGAGGGCGCGGCTCCACGGCGCGGAACGCCCGGTCGGCTATGCGCTCGCCTTCGCGGCGGCGTGGCTCGGCACGCCCGTCGACGAAGGCGCGCTGCGCGCGTGGCGCAGCGGCCCGCAGCGGCGCGCGCGCGCGTGGGTGGTGCGGCGCGCGGCGCTTGCGCTGCCGCCGCCCGATCCGGAGCACGGGCGCGATCGCGCGGCGCGTGCAGCTGCGCGCTGGTTGCAGGCGCGCGCGCTGTGGCTGCGGATGCCGCCGTCGCTGCTCGCCTATCACGGGGCGATGAAGGCGTGGCGCGCGCTGCGCGGGCAGCTCGCCCGCAGGCGGGCCGCGCGCGGCCCGTGAGCCGCGCCCGCACCTGCGCTGCGCGGAGGTCCCGTCAGGGTCCCGGCGCGAAGGCGAGGAGCTCGACGATCTCGCGCTGCGCGGGCACGTAGGCGAGGCCGTCGCGGCCGCTGCCCTTCTCGCGGTACTCGCCGCGGCGCTCCTCGCGCACGACGCCGCGCACCGCGGGCGCGTACCAGACGAGGTGGCTGAGCTCCGTCGCGTAGCGGAACGGCGTCTCGTCGTCGAGGCGCATGATGACCGACATGCGCACGGCGTCGAACGTGCCGGCCGGGGTCGCGACGCGCTCGCTGCGCTGCACGGCGACGTAGCGGTTGACCGGGCCGCGGGTCCCGGACGTCTCGTTCACCTGGTCGACCCACTGGTTCCAGCGCTCGCCCGCGCGCAGCGGAAAGCGGAAGCGCTGCAACGGCTGCGCGAAGCGCCGCGACTCCACGTCCATCATCGCGCCCTGCAGCACGAGCCCGGGAGCGGGCCACCGCTCGGTGCGCTCGAAGTCGACCGGGCCGCCGCGCGACGTCGCGCGTGCGACGATGCCCTCGGGCCCGATCGACACGATCCGCAGCTCGTCGGTCGTGTCGGCCGCTGCGCGGAACTGCTGGTCGACGCGGTAGGTCCAGCGGTCGCCGACGCGGTACGCGGGCGCCTCCGCCACGACCTCGGTGCCGGCGGCGGACAGCGCGTCGTGGCCGCCCGCGCACCCGGCGAGCAGCGGCGCGAGCGCGGCCGCCTGGCGCAGGGCGCGGCGGCGGCCGGCGAACGTGATCTTCATGACTGCCTCCTTCGCGGGCGCTACCTCGCCCGCCGGGAGGCATCCTGCTCCACCGGCAGCGCTCCGGCAACCGGGCGCGACTCGACGACGTCGAGCGCCGCGTCGTCCAGCCACGCCGTGCCGGGGCCGAAGAGCACCAGGCCGGCCTCGAGCTGGTCGGCTTCCTGCGGGATTTTCAGCGTGATCTCGTAGCGCGTCCACTCGGTCGTGCCGTGCACGGCGTTGCGCCGCATCTCGGCGACGTCGAGCGGGTAGCCGCCGCGCATCGAGTGGAGCTTGAGCCCGGCGCCGGCGCCGAAGCGGTTGCCGGCCGTGCCCTCGGTGCGCACCCACGCGGAGAAGCGAAGCGTCCGGCCGCGGTACGGCGCCGCCTGGACGACCTGATAGACGGCGCCGAAGGGCTCGGGGCCCACGTTGCGCACGCGCAGGCTCCGCTCGCCGCCGCGCCGCACCGCCGCATCCGGCTCGAAGGTGTACGACAGCGGCCCGGCGTGCTGGATCACCCACCATCCCTCCGGGGCGCCCAGCTTGCCGGGCACGGTCGACTCGAACCCCGCGTTGACGAGCGGAACGCCGGCGAGCGGGCGCGCCGCCTTGTCCGGCGGCACGGCGGGCGGCGGCAGCGGCGTGCGCGCCGGGCGCGCCGGCGCCGGCGCGGCGGGGTCGGAGGCGACGGCCTGTCCGGCAGGCAGGATCGCCAGCGCGGCGGCGAGGACGGCGACCCGCCGCAGTGCCGGAAAGGCCGCGCGGACCTTCGGCCCGGCGCCCTGCCGCGCAGGCGGAGGCGCGAGCGTGCCGCGGCGCCGTGTCCTATTCGGTCGCATCGGTGACCGCGCCGCGGCTCGCCGTGGAGACGAGCCGGGTGTACTTGGCGAGCAGCCCGCGCGTGTAGCGCGGCGCCGGCGCCTTCCACGCGGCGCGCCGCCGCGCGATTTCCTCGTCGCTCACGTCGAGCTGGATCAGCAGGCGGTGCGCGTCGATGGTGATCGGGTCGCCCTCGCGCACCAGCGCGATCGTGCCGCCGACCTGCGCCTCGGGGGCGACGTGGCCGACGACCATGCCCCAGGTCCCGCCGGAGAAGCGTCCGTCGGTGATCAGCCCGACCGACTCCCCCAGTCCCTGGCCGATGATCGCCGACGTCGGCGCCAGCATCTCCTGCATGCCGGGCCCGCCCTTCGGGCCTTCGTAGCGGATGACGACGACGTCGCCGGGCCGGATCCGGCGCGCCATGATCGCCTCCATGCACGCGGGCTCGGAGTCGAACACGCGCGCGGGACCGGTGATCGACGGGTTCTTGAGCCCGGTGATCTTCGCCACGCAGCCTTCGGGCGCGAGGTTCCCCTTCAGGATGGCGAGGTGGCCGTGGGCGTAGAGCGGGTCGCGCCACGGGCGGATCACCTCCTGGTCCGACCGCGGCTCGTCGGGCACGTCGGCGAGCTCCTCGGCGATGGTGCGGCCGGTGATGGTCATGCAGTCGCCGTGCAGCAGGCCGTGCGCGAGCAGCATCCTCAGCACCTGCGGCACGCCGCCGGCCGCGTGGAAGTCGGTGGCCACGAAACGGCCCGACGGCTTGAGGTCGCACAGCACCGGCGTGCGCGCGCGGATGCGCTCGAAGTCGTCGATCGTCCACGGCACCTCCGCCGCGTGCGCGATCGCGAGGTAGTGCAGCACGGCGTTCGTCGATCCGCCGGTGGCCATCACCAGCGTGATCGCGTTCTCGATGGACTGGCGCGTGATGATGTCGCGGGGCTTGAGGTCGCGCTCGACGGCCCGCACCAGCACCGCCGCCGAGGCCGCGGCGCTGTCGGCCTTCTCGGCGTCGGGCGAGGCCATCTGCGAGCTGCCCAGCAGGCTCATCCCCAGCGCCTCGAACGACGACGACATCGTGTTGGCCGTGTACATGCCGCCGCAGGCGCCGACCGACGGGCAGGCGTTGCGCTCGATGCCTTCGTAGTCCTCCCTGCTCATCTTCCCGGCCGCGAACGCGCCCACGGCCTCGAACGGCGAGACGATCGTCAGCTTCTGGCCCTTCCACTCGCCGGGCTTGATCGTGCCGGCGTACACGTAGATGCCGGGCACGTTCGTCCGCGCCATCGCCATCATGCCGCCCGGCATGTTCTTGTCGCAGCCACCCACGACGAGCACGCCGTCCATGCACTGGCCGTTGACCGAGGTCTCGATCGCGTCCGCGATCACCTCGCGCGACACGAGCGAGTACTTCATGCCCTCGGTGCCCATGCCGATGCCGTCGGTGACCGTCGGCACGCCGAACACCTGCGGCATCGCGCCCGCCTCCGAGAGCGCGGCGATCGCGCGGTCGACGAGCGGCTGGATGCCGGCGTTGCACGGGTTCATCGTCGAGTGGCCGTTGGCCACGCCGACGATCGGCTTCTCGAAGTCGCCGTCGCCGAAGCCCACGGCGCGCAGCATGGCGCGGTTGGGCGAGCGGGCGACGCCCTGCGTGATCAGGCGGGAGCGGCGGTTGGACGACACGGGAACTCCTTGACGGTGCGGAGGGGACGCCCGGCGCGGACGGAGGCGCCGCGCGGGCGGGCGGGGCGCGGGCGCGCCGCGCCCGCTCGGGAAGCGACTCTAGCGCCGGCCGCCGATACCGTCCAATACAATGGGATGCCGCGATCGATACCTTCCGGGCATCGCCAATGGAACTGCGCCACCTGCGCTACTTCGTCGCCGTGGCCGAGACGCTGCACTTCGGCCGGGCGGCGGCGCGGCTGCACATCTCGCAGCCGCCGCTGTCGCGCCAGATCCGCGCGCTGGAGCGCGAAGTCGGCACGCCGCTGTTCGAGCGCTCGGCGCGGTCCGTGCGGCTGACGCCGGCCGGCGCGGCCCTGCTGCCGGAGGCGCGCCGCCTGCTGCGCGAGGCCGAGGCCCTCGCGGCCGGCGCGCGCGACCTCGCGCGCGGCGCCGTCGGCGTCCTGCAGCTGGGCTTCATCAGCGCCTCGGCCTACAACGTGCTTCCGCGGGTGCTCCCCGGCTTCCGCCGCTCGCGCCCGGGCGTGCGCCTGGTGCTCGCGGAGTCGACGAGCGACGTGCAGCTCGGTGCGCTCGCGGAGGGCACGCTCGACGCGGGCATCCTGCTGCCGCCGGTCACGCATCCCGCGCTCGCGTACGCCGCCCTGCTGCGCGAGCCGCTCGTGGCGGCGCTGCCCGACGCGCGGCGCTGGCCGGCGCGCGTGCCGCTCGGCAGACTCTCGCGCGAGCCCTTCGTCCTGTTCCCGCGGCACGCGGGACCGGGGCTCCACGACGTGGTCGTCGCCGCGTGCGAGCGCGAGGGGTTCGCGCCGCGCGTCGAGCAGGAGGCCGTGCAGATGCCGACGATCGTGAGCCTCGTCGCCGCGGGCATGGGCGTGGCGCTGGTGCCCGCCTCGCTGCAGAACATGCGGCGGACGGGTGTGGTATATCGCCCGTTGGCCGGGACGGCGCCGCGCGTCGAGGTGGGGATCGCGTGGCGCGCCGCGGACCGCTCGCCGGTGCTCGCCGCGTTCGTCGCGCACGCCCGCGGCGCGTTCGAAGGACGGAAAGACTGATGCTCGTGCACCCGCAGTTCGACCCCGTGGCGTTCCAGCTCGGACCGGTCGCCGTGCGCTGGTACGGGCTCATGTACCTCGTCGGGTTCGCGCTGTTCGTCGTGCTGGGCAAGCTCCGCGCGCGCAGGCAGCTCCTCACCGGATGGCATCCGCGCGACGTCGACGACATGCTCTTCTACGGCGTGCTCGGCGTGATCGCGGGCGGGCGGCTGGGCTACGTGCTCTTCTACAAGCCGCTGCACTACCTCGCGAACCCGCTCGAGGTCGTCGCACTGTGGAGCGGCGGCATGAGCTTCCACGGCGGGTTCCTCGGCGTGCTCGTCGCGATGTGGTGGTTCGCCCGCCGGCGCGGCAAGCGCTGGCTGGACGTGACCGATTTCGTCGCGCCGCTCGTCCCGCTCGGGCTCGCCGCGGGACGCCTGGGCAACTTCATCAACGGCGAGCTCTGGGGGCGCCCCACGGACGGGCCGTGGGGCATGGTGTTCCCGCAGGTCGACGGGCTCGCGCGCCACCCCTCGCAGCTCTACCAGTTCGGCCTCGAAGGCGTGGCGCTGTTCGCCGTCCTGTGGTGGTACACGGACCGCCACCGGCCGATGGGGGCGCCGTCGGGGCTGTTCCTGATCGGCTACGGCGCCTTCCGCTTCATCGCCGAGTACGCGCGCGAGCCCGACAGCTTCCTCGGCTACCTCGCGGGCGGGCTGACGATGGGCCAGTGGCTGTCGCTGCCGATGATCGTCGCCGGCGTGGTCCTCATGATCTGGGCGCACCGCCACGCGGCGAAGAGCCAGCCGACGCTGATCGACCGGATGAAGTGACGCGCCCCGCGCCGTGCGACTACTCCAGCCGCCGATATTCCCCGTCGATCGACCGCCGGCCGAACGGCGTCCGCGCCGCGGCGCCGGCCGCGCCGAAGGCCGAACCGACGTTCAGCGGAAGCATCAGCAGCGCCAGCGCGATCAGGTCGCTGACGACGCCGGGCAGCAGCAGCAGGAAGCCCGCGAGCACCTTCCGGCCGCTGTCGACGACGCCGCGCAGCAGCGGCTCGTCGCCGCGCAGCGCCGCGAGCGTGCGCGCGCGGAAGGCGAGGCGCTCGTTGCGCAGCAGCGCGATGCCCGAGACGACGGAGATCGCCAGCCAGACCCAGACCGGAACGCCGCTCCACTGCGCGATCCGCACCGTGGCGTACAGGTCCACGACCGGGAATCCCAGTAGAATCGCGAGCAACAGAACGAACCGCATCGACCGCTCCTTGAACTACGTCCTCGTCCACACCACGCTTCCGGACGAGGACACGGCCCGCGCGCTCGCGCGTGCGCTCGTCGGGAGCCGGCTCGCCGCGTGCGTCACCATCGGCACGCCGGTCGAGTCACTCTATCACTGGCAGGGCGCGATCGAAAACGCCCGCGAGGTGCCGCTGACCGCCAAGACGCGCGCCGACCGCTTCGCCGACGTCGCGGCGGCCATCGCCGCGCAGCACCCGTACGAACTTCCCGAAATCCTCGCTGTCCCCATCGTCGATGGCTCCGCCGACTACCTCGCCTGGATCGATGCCGCCGTCGGTCCGCGCTGACAGCCTACGCCCGCCGGCTTCGGCCGCGGGCGCGCCCGTCGCCCGCGCCGCGTCGCTCGTCGGGATCGCCGCGGTCGCGAGCCTCGTGTTTCATGTCGGCACCGCGTCCGCCGAAATCAAGCTGCTGCCCCCCGAAGAGGCGTTCCGCTACGCGGCGCGAGCCGTCGACGGCGGTACCGTCGAGGCCCGGTTCGACATCGCCGACGGCTATTACCTGTATCGCGACAAGCTGCGCTTCGCCGTCGAGCCCGGGCCGCTGGCCGGCGGCGTCGCGCTCCCGGCGGGCAAGGTGAAGGACGACGAGTTCTTCGGCCGCGTCGAGACCTACCGCGACCGGGTGCTCGTCCGGATTCCGATCGCGCCCGCGGCGCCCGGCCAGTCGGTCACGGTGCAGGCGGATTCGCAGGGCTGCGCCGACGTCGGCGTGTGCTATCCGCCGGTCAGCCAGCGGATCACCGTCGTGGTGCCGCCGGCCGGCGGACCGGCCGGGGCGTTCGTCGAGGCGTCGCCGGCGAAGAAGCGCTGGTTCCGGTGATGGCGTCGGCGGGCCGGCGCTGGATCGTCGTGGGCGCGGCGGTGCTCGCGCTGCTCTTCGGCGCGTGGGTCGCACGCTCGCTGCTCGAGGGTGGCGGCGGCCGCGACGCGGGCACGCTCCTCGCCGTCGCGCTGCCCGACCTCGCAGGCGAGCAGCAGGCGATCGGCCAGTGGAAGGGCAAGCTGCTGGTCGTCAACTTCTGGGCGACGTGGTGCGCGCCGTGCCGGGAGGAGATGCCGATGTTCGTCGAGGCGCAGAAACGGCACGGCGACCGGGGCCTGCAGTTCGTGGGCATCGCGGTCGACGAGGCGGCGAAGGTCCGGCAGTTCGCGGACTCCATCGGCCTCAACTACCCGTCGCTCATCGGCGGCTACGGTGCGATGGAACTGTCGCGCACGCTCGGCAACAGCCTGATGGCGCTGCCCTTCACCGTGGTCGTCGGCCGCGACGGCCAGGTGCTCCTCACCCATCTGGGGCCGATGAAGCAGGCGCAGCTCGATCGGCTGGTCGAATCCGGGCTGTGAGTCCGGGCCAACGTCGCGCAAAGTCGGCCAATTCGTCGTTTCTTGCATCCTAAGACGCCATAACGGCCGTGGCCGGCGCCGGTGGCCGTGTGCGCCGGCGCGCTCTCGCGAGACGGACCGGCCGCCATCGGCTACGCGGGGCGGCCGACTGGACATCGTGTTGCGATTTGCGGCAAACTCGCCGACTTCGTGCATCGATGTAGGGCCACGGCCCGTGACGCGCGCTGACGACATCGCGCCCGGCTGCGCACGGCGCAGGGCGGGCGGGGAGCGACGATGGACCTGCGCAAGCTGAAGACGCTCATCGAGCTCGTCGAGACCTCCGGCATCGCCGAGCTCGAGATCCAGGAAGGCGAGGAGCGCGTGCGGATCACCCGCACGGTGGCGTCGATGGGGCAGACGCTGATGGTGCACGCGCCCCACGTCGCAGCGGCGCCGCCGGCGGCGGTTCCGGCGGCACCGGCGCCGGCCGCGGCGCCGGCTGCGGCGGAGCCCGAGGGCCACGTCGTGAAGAGCCCGATGGTGGGGACGTTCTACCGCTCGCCGTCGCCCGGCGCCAAGGCCTTCGTCGAGGTCGGCGACACGGTGAAGGAAGGCGACCCGCTGTGCATCGTCGAGGCGATGAAACTGATGAACGAGATCGAGGCCGACGCGTCGGGCGTGGTCAAGGCGATCCTGGTCGAGAACGGGCAGCCGGTCGAGTTCGGCCAGCCGCTGTTCGTGCTGGGGTGACGCCCGCGCCGCGCGCCGGCGGCGCCGTGCGGCCGCCGTGGCGCGCGCCTCCGCCGTCCCCCGAACCTTCCCCGCGAGCGTCGTGCCCACCGCCTCCAGCAAGCTGTTCGACAAGATCCTGATCGCCAACCGGGGCGAGATCGCGCTGCGCATCCAGCGCGCGTGCCGGGAGCTCGGCATCAAGACCGTCGTCGTCCACTCGGAGGCCGACCGCGACGCCAAGTACGTCCGGCTCGCCGACGAATCGGTGTGCATCGGACCGCCGCCGTCCGCGCAGAGCTACCTCAACATCCCGGCGATCATCGCCGCCGCCGAAGTCACCGATTCGCAGGCGATCCATCCCGGCTACGGGTTCCTCTCGGAGAACGCCGACTTCGCCGAGAAGGTCGAGCGCTCCGGCTTCGTGTTCATCGGCCCGCGCCCGGACACCATCCGCCTGATGGGCGACAAGGTCAGCGCCAAGGCGGCCATGATCAAGGCGGGGGTGCCGTGCGTGCCCGGATCGGAGGGGGCGCTGCCCGACGACCCCAAGGAGGTCGTGCGCATCGCGCGCCAGATCGGCTACCCGGTGATCATCAAGGCGGCCGGCGGCGGCGGCGGGCGCGGCATGCGCGTCGTGCACACCGAGGCGGCGCTGATGCCGGCCGTCACGCTGACGCGGACGGAGGCGCAGGCGGCGTTCGGCAATCCCATGGTCTACATGGAGAAGTTCCTCGCCTCGCCGCGCCACATCGAGATCCAGGTGCTCGCCGACGAGCAGAAGAACGCGGTCTGGCTGGGCGAGCGCGACTGCTCGATGCAGCGGCGCCACCAGAAGATCATCGAGGAGGCGCCGGCGCCGGGCATCGCCCCGCGCGCGCTGGTGCGGATCGGGGACCGCTGCGCGGACGCCTGCCGCCGCATCGGCTACCGGGGCGCGGGCACGTTCGAGTTCCTCTACCAGGAGGAGGAGTTCTACTTCATCGAGATGAACACCCGGGTGCAGGTCGAGCACCCGGTGACCGAGGCGATCACCGGCATCGACATCGTGCAGCAGCAGATCCGCATCGCGGCCGGCCACAAGCTGCCGTTCCGCCAGCGGGACATCGTCAAGCGCGGGCACGCGATCGAGTGCCGCATCAACGCCGAGGACCCGTTCACCTTCGTCCCGTCGCCGGGCCGGATCACGTCGTGGCACGCGCCCGGGGGCCCGGGCATCCGCGTCGACTCGCACGTCTACGCCAACTACTTCGTCCCGCCCAACTACGACTCGATGATCGGCAAGGTGATCGCGTACGGCGAGTCGCGCGACCAGGCGCTCGCGCGCATGCGCGTCGCGCTCTCGGAGATGGTGGTCGAGGGCATCCGCACGAACATCCCGCTGCACCAGGAACTGCTCAACGACGACAAGTTCGTGCGCGGCGGGACGACGATCCACTACCTCGAGGAGCGGCTCGCGAAGCGGAAGTGACCGCGGCGGTGCCGCGCCGCCCTCCCACCGCCCTGCCGTTTCCCCGGCCCTCCTTCCCGCCGCGACCCGCGCCCGGCTGCCGTGGCGTACACCGCCCTGTCGTTCGTCACCGACGGCCCGGCCGCCGACGCCTGGGGCGACGCGCTGCTGGACGCCGGGGCGCTGGCCGTCGAGGCGACGGACGCCGGGGCAGGAACGCCGGAGGAGGTCGCGCGGTTCGCCGAACCGGGCGAGCCGGGGTTCGCGGCGTGGCCCCGCTCCCGCCTGGTGGCGCTGTTCGACGCGGCGGCCGACGCCGAGGCCGCGCTGGCCGCGGCGGCGCGGGCGCTGGACCGCGCCGCCCCGGCCGTGCAACGCCGGCCGGTCGAGGAGCGCGACTGGGTCCGGGCGACGCAGGCGCAGTTCGGACCGGTGCACATCGCCGACGACTTCCACATCGTGCCCAGCTGGAGCGAGCCGCCGGCGGGCGGCACGGTGGTACGGCTCGACCCGGGCCTCGCCTTCGGGACCGGCTCGCACCCGACCACGCTCCTGTGCCTCCAGTGGCTGCACCTGACGCTGCGCCGCGGCGACACGTTGCTCGACTACGGCTGCGGTTCGGGCATCCTCGCGATCGCTGCGGCGCGGCTCGGCACCTCGCGCGTCGTCGGCACGGACGTCGATCCGCAGGCGCTGGCCGCCTCGCACGAGAACGCGGCGGCGAACCGGGTCCGCGCGCGCTTCGTTGCGCCGGACGACCTCGGTCCCGGGACGTTCGGGGTCGTCGTCGCCAACATCCTCGCCAATCCGTTGCGCCTGCTGGCGCCGGCGATCGCGGCGCGCGTCGCCGCCGGCGGCCGGCTCGCGCTGTCCGGCATCCTGGAGGCGCAGGCCGACGACGTGATCGCGGCCTACGCCCCGTGGATTACACTTCGCGCCTGGCGCGCGGCCGAAGGCTGGGTGCTGCTGGCCGGTGCGCGCTGAACGCGCGGGCCGCGAGACGATGCCCGCCAGCCGAACGAAGGCGCGCTGCGCGACCCCACGGTGATGGCCGACGAGAAATTCACGCGCTGCCCCGGCTGCCGGACGGTGTTCCGCGTCACGCCGGCGCAGCTCGCCCTGCGCGACGGCCAGGTGCGCTGCGGGCACTGCCGGACCGTGTTCGACGGCACGGCCAACCTGATCCGCCTGGCGCCCGGCGCTGCGGCTGCGCCGCCCGACGACACGGACGGCCCGCTCACGGTGACGTTGCGCAGCGCGCACGCGCTCGAGCCCGCGCCCGGCCCTGCGACGGTCGCGGCAGGCGCCCAGTCGCACGCGCCGGCGCCGCCCGCCGCCGGGGCCGCAGCCCCGGCCGCTGCGCCGGACGCGCACGTGGACTACGAGCATCGCTTCGCGTGGGACCGGCCGCGGCCGCGCTCGAAGGCGCGGTCCGCCGCCTACGCGCTGGCGCTGCTGGTGCTCGTGGCCGTGTTCGTCGGCCAGCTCGCGTGGCACTACCGCGACCTGATCGCGGCCCACGTCCCGTCGACGCGACCGCTGCTCGCGCGCATGTGCGCGCTCGGCGGCTGCGAGATCCGGCCGCTGCGCGACGTCGCGTGGCTGTCGATCGACGCCTCCGACCTGCAGGCGGACCCGGCGCACAGGGGGCTGCTGATCCTGACCGCCACCGTGCGCAATCGCGCCCCGTACGCCGTCGCCTATCCGCACCTCGAGCTGACGCTGACCGACGCGCAGGACGGCGTCGTCGTCCGGCGCGCGCTCGCTCCCGCCGAGTACCTCGGTGCGGCGCACGACGCGATCGCGGGGATCGCCGGGCACGCCGCGGTCGCCGTCAGGCTCTTCGTGGACGCGAGCGCAACGACGCAGTCCGGCTACCGCGTGTACCTGTTCTACCCCTGAACGGGCCTGATGCACCCGGCCGGTGCGGGGCGTCGATCCCGAGCCGCCACCGGAGTCGCCGTGCCGCGGCCCTCCACGACGTAGTGGGCGCTCACCAGCACGAAAAACGTGCGCGCGGGCCGACCGGCTCCATCGGCGCGCACCGTGTTGGCGCAGAAACCGGCGAAAGCGCACACTATCGGTGCAGTCGGGTGCAAGCCGCGCGGGAGGCGGTCCGCCATTCCCTTGCCCGTCAGCGGGTTGCGGCCGGAAGGCGCATGGCACGCTTATCGCTGATCCCTGCCCCGCCGTTTTGCAGCGCACACACCCCAACAAGTCCACAGCCCCCGAAGGAGAATTCATGGCCACGACCGGCGCCGACGTCCTCAAGCTGCTCAAGGAGAAGGACGTCAAGTTCGTCGACCTCCGCTTCACCGACACGCGCGGCAAGGAGCAGCACGTCTCCGTGCCCGCCAAGTACTTCGGCGCCGACAAGTTCGAGGCCGGCCACGCGTTCGACGGCTCGTCGATCGGTGGCTGGAAGGGCATCCAGGCGTCCGACATGCTGCTGATGCCGGACCCGGCCACGGCCGTCGTCGATCCGTTCATGGACGAGACGACGCTGAACATCACCTGCGACGTCGTCGAGCCGTCCGACGGCAAGGGCTACGAGCGCGACCCGCGCTCGCTCGCCAAACGCGCCGAGGCCTACCTCAAGTCGACCGGCATCGGCGACGTCGCGTACTTCGGTCCCGAGCCCGAGTTCTTCGTCTTCGACGCCGTCGAGTGGAGCGTCGACATGTCGGGGAGCTACTGCAAGGTCTTCTCCGAGGAGGCGGCGTGGTCGACCGCGGAGAAGTTCGAGGGCGGCAACCTCGGCCACCGGCCGACGGTGAAGGGCGGCTACTTCCCCGTGCCCCCGGTGGACTCGCTGCAGGACATCCGCTCGGCGATGTGCCTCGCGCTCGAGCAGATGGGCGTCGAGGTCGAGGTGCACCACCACGAGGTCGCCACGGCCGGCCAGTGCGAGATCGGCACGCGCTTCGCGCCGCTGGTGCAGCGCGCCGACTGGCTGCAGATCCTGAAGTACGTCGTCCACAACACGGCGGCGGCGTACGGCAAGACGGCGACCTTCATGCCCAAGCCGATCGTCGGCGACAACGGCTCGGGCATGCACTGCCACCAGTCGGTGTGGAAGGACGGCAAGAACCTGTTCGCCGGCGACGGCTACGCGGGGCTCTCGGAGTTCGCGCTGTACTACATCGGCGGCATCATCAAGCACGCGCGCGCGCTCAACGCGATCACCAACCCGGGCACGAACTCGTACAAGCGCCTGGTGCCGGGCTTCGAGGCGCCGGTCAAGCTCGCGTACTCGGCGCGCAACCGCTCGGCGTCGATCCGCATTCCGTACGTGAGCAACCCGAAGGGACGCCGCATCGAGGTCCGCTTCCCCGATCCGACGGCGAATCCCTATCTCGCGTTCTCGGCGATGCTGATGGCCGGGCTCGACGGGGTGCAGAACAAGATCCATCCGGGCGACCCGGCCGACAAGAACCTCTACGACCTTCCGCCCGAGGAGGACAGGAAGATCCCGACCGTGTGCAGCTCGCTCGACATGGCGCTCGACTACCTCGATCGCGACCGCGAGTTCCTCACGCGCGGCGGCGTGTTCACCAACGACCTGATCGACGCGTACATCGAGCTCAAGTCGGAGGAGGTCACGCGCTTCCGCATGACGACGCATCCCGTCGAGTACGACATGTACTACAGCCTGTAACGTACGCGCACGTCCCGAGGGTCGCGCGCACGCGCGGGGCGGGGGCGGACTGCGCCGGGGTCCGCCCCTTTTCGCTACTACGCCACCGCGATGTTCGCTACACTCGGGCGCCATGGCCGCCCATGCCGCATGCTCGCGCCAGCCGCTCCGACGCCGCCCGTCGTGCGTCGCCGCCATCGCGTTCGCCGCCGCGCTCGCGGCCGCGAGCGCTGCTGCGCAGACGCTGCAGTCGAAGGCCCGCGAGTCCGGCTGCGTGGACGCTCCGCGTCTCGTCGAAGGCGCGATGTACAAGTGCACGACGTCGTCGGGCGCCTCAGCGTACTTCAACGTCCCCGACGGCGGCGAGCGGCCCCCTGCGCGGCGCACCGGCGGCGCGGCCCCTGCGGGCGGCAACGCCGCCGCGAGCCAGCCGGCGCCCGCGAGCTTCCCGCGCGTCGACGCGAGCACGCAGAAGGGCCGCGACGAGATGCGCCGCAAGGTGCTGCAGGACGAGCTCGCCGCGGAGGAGAAGCTGCTGCTGGAGGCGCGCAGCGCCTACGGCAACGGCGCGCCGCCCGCGCTCGCCGAGGAGCAGGCGCAGCCGCAGCGCTACGCCGAACGCATCGCGCGTCTCCGCCAGGCCGTGCAACTGCACGAGCGCAACGTGGAGGCGCTGCGCCGCGAGCTCGGCCTGCCGCGCTAGCGGCACGGCCGCCGGTCGTCGCGCGCCGGCGCGAACGCGCGGGAGCGGGGCCCGGTGACCAGGGGGCCCGACGCGCTGGCGACCGCGGAGGAGGTCACGCCCTTCCCCGGGCTCGAGCTCCTGTCCGAGGCGGTGCTGTTCCTGACCGCGTCGCGCACGGTGGCCTACGCGAACCCGGCCGCGGAGAACCTGTTCGAGGTCTCGCGCACGCGGCTCGCCGGGCAGGCGATCGGGACGCTGTTCGCCGACGCGCGCCTGCTGGCAGGCGCGATCGACAGCGCGACGGCGGCGGGCGCGTCGTACACCGAGCAGGAGATCGAGCTCGCCGTCGCCGGCAAGGGCAAGCTGCACCTGTCCGTCACCGTGACGCCCGTCGCGTTCGGCGACATCGCGCTGGTGCTCGAGTTCCGGCAGATCGACCAGCAGCTGCGCATCGCGCGCGAGGAGCGGCAGCTCGAGCAGCAGCAGGCCAACCGCGAGCTGATCCGCAACCTCGCGCACGAGATCAAGAACCCGCTGGGCGGCATCCGCGGCGCCGCGCAGCTGCTCGAGCACGAGCTCGACCGGCCGCAGCTCGCCGAGTACACGCAGGTGATCATCGGCGAGGCCGACCGCCTGCAGGCGCTGGTCAACCGCCTGCTCACGCCGCACCGGCTGCCGACGTACCGCCGCATCAACATCCACCAGGTGCTGGTGCGCGTGAAGGGCGTCGTGCAGGCGGAGTTCCCGGCGGTGCCGATCGCGACGGACTTCGACATCTCGCTGCCCGAGGTCGAGGCCGACGCCGAGCAGCTCACGCAGGCGGTGCTCAACGTCGTGCGCAACGCCGCGCAGGCGCTCGCGGCGACACGCGAGCCGGCGATCGCGCTGCGCACGCGCGTTGCGCGCTACGTCACGCTCGCGCGTCGGCGCCACCGCCTCGCGCTGGAGGTCGTCGTCGAGGACAACGGCCCCGGCATCCCGCCCGCGCTGCGCGAGCGCATCTTCTACCCGCTGGTGTCCGGGCGCGAGGGCGGCAGCGGCCTCGGCCTCACGATCGCGCAGACGTTCGTCGCGCAGCACGGCGGCACGATCGACTGCGAGAGCGAGCCCGGCCACACGGCGTTCCGCATCGTGCTGCCGCTCGAGCCTCCGCGGGCGCGCGCAGGCGAGGACGCGGCGTGAGCCCCGCGCCCACGGCCGCGGCGCAGCGCGGGGCGCGCGGGACGCCATCGCCATGAACCAGGATGGAGCCAGCATGCACGCACGCGACTACGAGCCGCCGCGGCCCGCCACCGGCACGCGGCCGGTCTGGATTGTCGACGACGACCAATCGATCCGCTGGGTGCTCGAGAAGGCCCTCGCGCGCGAGGGCATCCCGTACGAGACCTTCGCGTCGGCCTACGAGGTCCTGCAGGCGCTCGCGGTGGCCGAGCCGCAGGTGCTGGTCTCGGACATCCGCATGCCAGGTGAGTCCGGGCTCGCGCTGCTCGCGCAGGTGAAGGAGCGGCACCCCCACCTGCCGGTGATCGTGATGACGGCGTACTCGGACCTCGACAGCGCGGTCGCGGCCTTCCAGGGCGGCGCGTTCGAGTACCTGCCGAAGCCCTTCGACGTCGACCACGCGATCGCCCTCATCCGCCGCGCGATCACCGAGACGCCGCTGGCCGCGGCGGCGCAGGGCGCGAGCCCGGCCGAGGCCCCGGAGATGCTCGGGCAGGCGCCGGCGATGCAGGAGGTGTTCCGCGCGATCGGCCGGCTGTCGCAGTCGTCGGCCACGGTGCTGATCACCGGCGAGTCGGGCACCGGCAAGGAACTCGTCGCACGCGCGCTGCATCGCCACAGCCCGCGCGCCGCGGGGCCGTTCGTGGCGATCAACACGGCCGCCATCCCGAAGGACCTGCTGGAGTCGGAGCTCTTCGGCCACGAGCGCGGCGCGTTCACCGGCGCGCAGGCGACGCGCCGCGGCCGCTTCGAGCAGGCCGACGGCGGCACGCTGTTCCTCGACGAGATCGGCGACATGCCCGCGGACCTTCAGACGCGGCTGCTGCGCGTGCTCGCCGACGGCGAGTACTACCGCGTCGGCGGCCACGCGCCGCTCAAGGCCAACGTCCGCATCATCGCGGCCACGCACCAGAACCTCGAGGAGCGCGTGCGCCAGGGGCTGTTCCGCGAGGACCTGCTGCACCGGCTCAACGTGGTGCGGCTGCGCCTGCCGCCGCTGCGCGAGCGCAGCGAGGACATCCCGCCGCTGGCGCGGCACTTCCTGCAGAAGAGCGCGCGCGAGCTGGCCGTCGAGCCCAAGCAGATCGGCGACGAGGCGCTGAGGGTGCTGCAGGCGTTCCCGTTCCCCGGGAACGTCCGCCAGCTCGAGAACGTCTGCCACTGGCTGACCGTGATGGCGCCGGGGCAGCGCATCGACGCGGCCGACCTGCCGCCGGACGTGCGCCACCCCGCCGGCGGCGCGAGCCCCGTGCCGGACGGCGGGTGGATCGCCGCGCTGGACCGCGAGCTCGCGCAGGCGCTGACGCGCGGCGAGCCGGCCGTGGGCGATCGCCTCGAGCGCGAGTTCGAGAAGGCGCTGATCCGCCGCGCGCTCGCGCACACCGGCGGGCACCGGATGGAGGCGGCGCAACGCCTCGGCTGGGGCCGCAACACGCTCACCCGCAAGATCCAGGAGCTCGGGATGGAGGGCGAGCTCCGCAAGCGCGACGCCGGGCCGGCGTAGCGCTTCCGCGGGGGCCGGAGCCGGCGGCGCGGGCCTCGCGCCGTCCCCGCGGAAGGGTGCGTTCGGGTCGCGCACCGGCACGGGCGATGAAACGTTTCCCCGGCAGTGCGATAGCATTGCCGGACTCGTCGACCCCCCGCCTCGTCGCGTCGCGCCCCGCCCGCCTGGCCGCTGCCGCCGGCGGGCCCGCGCCGCCGACGCCGCACGGCATGCCCATGACCGAACCGCAGGACACGCCGGACCTCGCCCCGCTTCGCGAGCGCCTGCTGCAGGAGCGCTGCGACCGGCTCTGTGCCGAGGCCGCTTCGCTGCGCGACGCGGGCCACGGCAACGTGGTGACCTACTCGCGCAAGGTGTTCGTGCCGCTGACGCGACTGTGCCGCGACGTCTGCCACTACTGCACGTTCGCGACGACGCCGCGTGCCGTCGCGAGGCCCTACCTCGAGCCCGACGAGGTGCTCGCGATCGCGGCGGCCGGAGAGCGCGCGGGCTGTCACGAGGTGCTGTTCACGCTCGGCGACAAGCCCGAGCTTCGCTACGCTGCCGCGCGGGAGCACCTGGCGCGCCTCGGGTTCGCGTCGACGATCGCCTACCTCGCGGCGATGTGCGACCTGGTGCTGGCGAAGACCTCGCTGCTGCCCCACGTCAATCCGGGCGTCATGACGCGCGACGACCTCGCGCTGCTGCGCACGGTCAGCGCCTCGCAGGGCCTGATGCTCGAATCGGCGAGCGAGCGGCTGTGCGCCGCCGGCGAGGTCCACCACGGCTCCCCGGACAAGCGGCCGGCGGCGCGGCTCGCGACGATCCGGCTCGCCGGCGAGCTCGCGATTCCGTTCACCAGCGGCATCCTGATCGGCATCGGCGAGACGCGCGGGGAACGCATCGACGCGCTGCTGGCGTTGCGGCGACTGCACGAGCGCCACGGCCACCTGCAGGAGGTCATCGTCCAGAACTTCCGGGCGAAGCCGGGGACGAAGCGCGCGGCGGCGGCCGAGCCGGCGCTCGACGACCTGATGTGGACGATCGCCGCCGCGCGCGTGGTGTTCGGCGCGTCGATGAGCATCCAGGCGCCGCCCAACCTCACGCCGGAGGCGTACCCGCGGCTGCTGGCGGCCGGCCTCGACGACTGGGGCGGCGTGTCGCCGGTGACGCCGGACCACGTGAATCCGGAGGCGCCTTGGCCGCACGTGGAGGCCCTGCGCCGCCACACGGCCGCGGCCGGCAAGACGCTGGTCGAGCGGCTCGCGGTCCACCCGCGCTACGCGAGCGAGCCCGCGCGGTGGCTCGATCCGCACGTCCGCCCGCGGGTCCTCGCGGCGATGGACGCGAGCGGACACGCGCGCACCGACGCCTGGTGTCCCGGGCTGGCCGTGGCGCCGCCGTCGCTCGGCCCGGCGCGGGCACCGGCGCCCGGGCGCACCGTGTCGCGGCCGGTCGCGGAGGCGATTGCACGGGCGGTGGACGGCGCGGCGCTCGACGAGGCCGCCGTCGTCGCGCTGTTCGCGGCCCGCGGCGACGATCTTCGGGCCGTCGTCGCGGCGGCCGACGCGACCCGGCGCGCCGCCGCGGGCGACGTCGTGCGCTACGTCGTGAACCGCAACGTCAACTACACGAACGTCTGCACGTACCGTTGCCGGTTCTGCGCGTTCTCGAAGGCGGGCGGCGACCTTCGCGGCCCCGCCTACGACCTCGCGCACGAGGAGGTCGCGCGACGCGTGCGCGAGGCATGGGCGCGCGGCGCCACCGAAGTGTGCATGCAGGGCGGGATCCATCCCGCCTACACCGGCGAGACGTACCTCGCGCTGCTGGACACGGCGAAGCGGGCGGCGCCCGCGATGCACGTCCACGCGTTCTCGCCGCTGGAGGTCTTCCACGGCGCGCGGACGATGCGCCTGCCGGTGGACGCGTTCCTCGGCCGCCTGCGGGACGCCGGCCTCGGCTCGTTGCCGGGAACGGCGGCGGAGATCCTGGACGACGGCGTGCGCGCGGTGCTGTGCCCGGACAAGCTCACGACGGACCAATGGCTGGACGTGGTCGCGAAGGCGCACGAGTCCGGACTGCGCACGACCGCGACGATCATGTTCGGGCACGTCGACGCGCCCGTCCACTGGGCGCGCCACCTGCTCGCGATCCGCGGGCTGCAGGCGCGCACGGGCGGCTTCACCGAGTTCGTGCCGCTGCCGTTCGTGCACATGGAGGCGCCGCTGCACCGCAAGGGCCTCGCGCGGCGCGGTCCGACCTATCGCGAGGCGGTGCTCATGCACGCGGTCGCGCGGCTCGCGCTCCACCCGCTGCTGACGAACATCCAGGTCTCGTGGGTGAAGATGGGGACCTCCGGCGCCGCCGGATGCCTCGCGGCCGGCGCCAACGATCTCGGCGGGACGCTGATGAACGAGAGCATTTCGCGCGCGGCGGGAACGCAGCACGGCCAGGAGATGCCGCCCGCCGCCATGGAGGCGCTCGTCCGCGGCGCCGGGCGCACGCCGCGCCAGCGCACGACGCTCTACGGCGAGGTGCCCGCGGCGCGCCGCGCCGCCTCGTTCGCGGCGGCCCCCGTCGCGCCGGTCGTGCTCTCGCCGTCCTGCCGGGGCCGCGACACGGCGGGAACGGGTGCGCCGGTCGCGTGAGCACGTCCCCCCCGCCCATGGACACCGGCATGACCCCTCGACCCCTCGACATCGCCATCCTGGGCGGCACCGGCGCCGAAGGCAGCGGCCTGGCCCTGCGCTGGGCGAAGGCCGGGCACCGCGTGATCCTCGGCTCGCGCAGCGCGGAGAAGGCGGCGAAGGTCCGCGACCGCCTGAACGCGGCGGTCGGCGAGGGGGCCGTCCGCGTCCTCGACAACCGGGCGGCGGCCGCTGCGGCGGAGATCGTCGTCCTCACCGTCCCGCACGCGGCGCAGCGCGCGACCGTCGAGGACGTGCGGGCCGAGCTCGCGGGCAAGATCCTGGTGGACGCGACGGTGCCGCTGGTGCCGCCGAAGGTGAGCCGCGTGCAGCTGCCTCCCGAAGGCTCCGCCGTGGCGGCGATCCAGGCGCTGCTCGGCGAGGGCGTGAAGGTCGTGTCCGCGTTCCAGAACGTCGCCGCCCACGCGCTCGCGGACCTCGCCCGCGACGTCGACTGCGACGTCCTGGTGTGCGGCGACGATCCGGCGGCGCGCGAGGTCGTGGTGGGGCTGGCGCGCGACCTCGGCCTGCGTGCGTGGCACGCCGGCCCGATCGTCAATTCCGTGGTGGCGGAGGCGCTGACGTCGGTGCTGATCGCGATCAACATCCGCTACAAGGCGTCGGGCGCCGGCCTGCGGATCACCGGCGTGCCCGACGTGCCCGGATGACCGCGGCGGAGGAACTGCGCCCGCGGCCCGTCCCCGGCGCGGCCGAGCTGCGGCTGCTGGCGCTGCCCGGCATTCCGCTCGTCGGCGCGGGCGACGACCTCGCCGCCATGATCGCCGACGCGGTCGAGCGCGGCGGCGAGCGCCTGCGCGACGGAGACGTGCTGGTCGTCGCGCAGAAGGTCGTGTCGAAGGCGGAAGGGCGCGTGGCGCGCCTCGCGGACGTCCGGCCGTCGGAGCGCGCGCACGCCGTCGCCCGGGCGACCGGCAAGGACGCGCGCATCGTCGAGCTGGTGCTCGCCGAGTCCGACGACGTGGTGCGCGCCGCGCACGACGTCCTCGTCGTGGCGCACCGGCTGGGGTTCGTGATGGCGAATGCCGGCATCGACCAGTCGAACGTCGGCCCCGGCGACGGCGATGCCGTGCTGCTGCTGCCGCGCGATCCGGACGCGTCGTGCGCGCGGCTGCGCAGCGCGCTTCGCACGCGCGCGGGCGTCGACGTCGGCGTGATCGTCAACGACAGCCACGGCCGGGCGTGGCGCAACGGGACGGTGGGCGTGGCGATCGGCGCGGCCGGCGTCCCCGCGCTCGTCGACCTGCGGGGCCGTGCGGATCTCTTCCAGCGCCATCTCCGCGCCACCGAGGTCGGGCTCGCCGACGAGATCGCGTCGGCGGCGTCGATCGTGATGGGCCAGGCCGACGAGGGACGCCCCGTCGTGCTCGTGCGGGGCGTTCCGTACGAACGGCGCGATGGCTGCGCGCGCGAACTCGTGCGGCCGCGCGAGCGCGACCTGTTTCGCTGAACGCTGCCGGGGCCATGCGCGCGGGCGCGCTGCGGAGCAGGCGATGCGACGGAGCAGGTGCGGGGCCGCGCGCGGCTGGCGGGCGCGGTGCCCGTCGCCACGGAGCCGCGCGGTGATCCTGGCGCTCGCCGGCGGCGTCGGCGGGTCGAAGCTCGCGCGCGGCCTCGCCGCGTGCCTCGCGCCCTCCGACCTGACGGTGGTCGTGAACACGGGCGACGACTTCCGCCACCTCGGGCTGTGGGTGTCGCCCGACCTCGACACGGTGGTCTACGCGCTGGCGGGCCTCGCCAACCGCGAGACCGGATGGGGGCTCGCCGGCGAGACGTGGCACTTCATGGAGGCGCTCGGGCGCCTGGGCGGCGAGACGTGGTTCCGGCTCGGCGACCGCGATCTCGCCACGCACGTCGAGCGCACGCGCCGACTGGACGCGGGCGCAACGCTGTCGGAAGTCACCGCCGCGCTGTGCGCCGCGTTTGGCGTGGCGCATCGCGTCGTGCCGATGAGCGACCAGCCGGTCGCGACCGTCGTCCACACCGACGAGGGGCCGCTGCCGTTCCAGCACTACTTCGTGCGGCGCCGGTGCGTGCCCGCGGTGCGCGCTGTCGAGCACGCCGGGGCGCACTCCGCGCGGCCCTCGCCTGCGTTCGCCGCGGCTCTCGACGATCCCCGCCTGCGGGCGATCGTCGTCGCCCCGTCCAATCCGCTGCTCAGCATCGGACCGATCCTCGCGGTCGGCGGCGTGCGCGACGCGATCGCGGGCGCACGCGTGCCGGTCGTCGCGGTGTCGCCGATCGTGGGCGGCGAGGCGGTCAAGGGCCCCGCGGCGAAGATCCTGCGCGAGCTGGGCCACGCGGCATCGGCCGCGACGATCGCGACGCTCTACGCGGGCGTCGCCGACGGGCTGGTCGTCGACGAGCGCGATCGTGCCCTGTGCCGCACCGTCGAGGCGGCGGGACTGCGCGTGTGCGTCGCCGACACGCTGATGACGGATGCGCAGCGCGAGGCGGGGCTGGCGCAGGTCGTCCTGGCGTTCGCGGCGGAGCTCGCGGAGGCGCGCGGGGGGCGCGCATCGGCGTGAGCCCGAAGCGCGCAGGGCGGGGGGGCGCATGGTGAGCGCGTGGCTCCTCGTCCCGGTCAAGGGGCTGGCCTGCGGCAAGGGCCGGCTCGGCGGGTGCCTGGACGCGCGCGCGCGCCGCGCGCTGAACCGCTACTTCCTGCAGCGTACCCTCGCCGTCGCGCGCGCGTTTCCCGGCGCGGCGCGTACGCTGGTCGTCAGCGAGTGCGCTCGCACGCTGCGCGTCGCGACGGATGCCGGTGCCCGCGTCGCGTTGCAGCGGGCCGGCACCGGCCTCAACCGCGCGGTCGCGGAAGGCGCCGACGCCCTGCGACGGCTCGGCGCGGGCGTCGTCGTCGTGCTGCCGGCGGACCTGCCGATGCTGCAAGCCCGCGACGTGCGCGCCCTCGCCGCTGCGGCGGCGGATCCGGGCAGCGCCGCGCTGTGCCCCGACAAGCACGGCACGGGCACCAACGGACTCGCGCACCACGCGAGCGCCTGCCTGCGGACGCGCTTCGGCGAGGGGAGCTTCGCGGCGCACTGGCAGGAAGCGCTCCGGGCCGGGGTCGAGCCGCGACGCCACGTCGCCCCCCGCATCGCGTTCGACGTCGACACGATCGACGATCTCGCGCAGTGGTGGCTCGCCGGCGGGGCGCGCGAGCTGGCGGGCGCCGCCCGGGCCGACGCCACGCTCCGCGAGCTCGCGGGCGGTCTCGCGCGGGCCGTGCCGGACGGGCGGGCCGCGGCGTCGCGGACGCTCAGCCGCTGAAGGCCTCCAGCGCCAGCTCCACGAGCACCGGCGCGTGGTCGGAGGGCTTCTCGCCCTTGCGCGCCGCGCGGTCGATGCGCGCGGCCGTGCAGCGCTTCGCGAGCTCGGCGGAGAGCAGGATGTGGTCGATGCGCAGCCCCCTGTTCTTCGGGAAGGCGAGCATCCGGTAGTCCCACCAGCTGAACGTGTTCGGCGGCTGCTCGAACAGGCGGAAGCTGTCGGCGAGCCCGAGCGCGAGCCAGTCGCGGAAGCGCTGGCGCTCGGGTTCGGAGAAGAGCACCTGTCCTTCCCACGCCGCCGGGTCGTGGACGTCGCGCGGCTCGGGCGCGATGTTCATGTCGCCCGCGAACGCGAGCCGCGGGTGCTCCGCCAGCGCCGCGCGCAGCATCGCCGTCGCCGCATCGCACCACGCGAGCTTGTAGGCGTACTTGTCGGAGCCGACCGCCTGGCCGTTGGGGACGTAGGCGCAGATCACGCGCACGCCGCCGATCGTCGCGGCGATCACCCGCTTCTGCGCGTCGTCGTAGCCCGCGAGGCCGGTGGCGAGGTCCGCGACGGCGAGGCCGTCGCGGACCAGCAGCGCGACGCCGTTGTACGTGCGCTGCCCGGAGGCGAACGCCCGGTAGCCGGCCGCGACGATCGCCTCGTGCGGGAAACGCTCGTCCTCGAGCTTGGTCTCCTGCAGGCAGACGACGTCCGGGCGGTTCGCGCCGAGCCAGTCGACGAGCCGCTGCAGGCGCACGTTCAGCGAGTTGACGTTCCAGGTGACGAGCTTCACGCGAGGATCCACGGCGGGGGCGGCGGTCCGCTAGTGTAGGACCTGCCGGTGCCGCACGGCGACCGTGCCGGGGCGCCCGCGGCGCCCTTCGTCGTCACCCGGGAATGCCCCGGGGAACTTCCGGGGGCGGCGGCACTCGACTGACGGTGGAACCGCGGCCCGTGATCACGCTCGAGCAGGTGTCGTTGCACTACGCCACGGCGGGCTCGCGCGTGGACGTGCTGCGCGACGTCGACCTCGCGATCCCCGAGGGGCAGGGTGTCGCGGTCGCGGGGCCCTCCGGCTCGGGCAAGACCTCGCTGCTGCTGCTCCTCGCCGGGCTCGAGCGTCCGGCGGGCGGCCGGGTGCGCCTGCACGGCGTCGACCTCGCGACACTGGCCCGCGACGAGCTGGCCGACCTGCGGCGCGACCGCATCGGCATCGTCTTCCAGGCGTTCCACCTGCTTCCCAGCCTCAGCGCGCTCGACAACGTCGCCCTGCCGCTGCACATCGCCGGCCGGCGCGACGCGGCGTCGCGCGCACGCGACCTGCTGCGGCGCGTCGGCCTCGCGCACCGGCTCGACCACCTCCCCGGGCAGCTCTCCGGCGGCGAGCAGCAGCGCGTCGCCATCGCGCGGGCGCTCGTCCACGCGCCGCGCCTCTTGCTCGCGGACGAGCCGACCGGCAACCTCGACAACGAGACGGGCGCCATGGTGCGCGAGCTGCTGCTGGAGCTGCACCGCGACATCGGCACGACGCTGGTGCTGGTCACGCACGACCTCGAGTTCGCGGCGCGCTGCGACCGCGTGCTGCACCTCCACGACGGACGCCTGCACGAGCGGCCGCGACGCGCGGCGGGCGCCGATGCCGTTCCTGCTTGACCTCGCCTGGCGCGACCTGCGCCGCGGCGGCCGCCCGCTGCTGGTGTTCGCCGCCTGCCTGATGCTCGGCGTCGCGCTCGTCGCGGCCGGCGGCGGGCTGTACCGGCAGGTCGCGTCGTCGCTCGCGGCGGACGTCCGCGCGCTGTTCGGCGGCGACGTCGAGCTGCGCAGCGACGCGCCGCTCGCCTCCGGCGAAGTCGCGTGGGCGGGCCAGCGCGGGCGCCTGTCGCGCGTGGTGCAGCTGCGCACCATGGCGCGGGGCGACGACGGCCGGGCGCAGCTGGTCGAGCTGTGGAGCGTGGACGACGCCTATCCGCTGGCCGGGCGGCTCGAGCTCGCGCCGCCGCAGCCGCTCGCGGCGGCGCTGGCGCACGCCGACGGGGCCTGGGGCGTCGCGCTCGACGGCGTGCTGGCGCGGCGCATGGGGCTCGCGATCGGCGACGCGGTGGCGATCGGCGACGCGACGCTGCGCGTGCGCGCGATCGTCGTGCAGCAGCCGGACCGGAGCCTGCGCGCGGACTGGGGCGGCGCGCCCGTGCTGGTGGGTGCCGGCGCGCTGGCGGACACCGGGCTGCTGCGGCCGGGCAGCCGCGTCGACTACCGCTATCGCGTCGCCACGCCGCTGCCGCCGGTGCAGTGGCGCGACGCGTTCGTGGCGGCGTTTCCCGCGTCGCAGGTCGAGGTCCGCACCGTGTCCGACCGCAGCGACCGCATCGCGCGCGTGCTCGGGCAGATCGGCTCGGGACTGCTGCTGGTGGGCATCTCGGCGCTGTTCATCGGCGGGCTGGGCGTGTTCAACAGCGTGCAGGCGTACCTGCAGGGCAAGCTGTCGACGTACGCGACGCTGCGGGCGCTCGGGCTGCGCGACGCGCGGCTCGCCGCGCTCGTGCTGCTCCAGATCCTGATGCTGGCGGTGGCGGCGAGCGCGATCGGCGCGCTGGCCCGCGCTCGCGCTCGGAGGGTTGGCGCTGGCGGCGCAATCGCAGCCGGTCGCCTTCGCGCCGCAGGCGCTCGCGATGCCGCTGCTCGCCGCGGTGGCGTTCGGCGTGCTGACGGCGCTGACGTTCGCGCTCCCCGCGCTGGGGCGCGCGCTCGCCGTGAGCCCTGCGGCACTGTTCCGCGGCACGGACGCCGGGGTGCTGCGCACGCCGCGCGCGGCGTGGCTGCTCGCCGCGCTGGCGGGCGCCGGCGTGCTCGGCCTCGCGTTCGCGACGCTGCCCGAGCCGCGGTTCGCGCTCGCCTTCCTCGGCGTCGCGGTCGTGCTGCTGCTGCTGCTGGAGGCGATGCTCCGCGGGCTGCGGCGAGGGGCCGCCTGGCTGCTCGCGCATCCGCGCTGGCAGCCGGGCTTCGAGCTTCGCGTCGCGCTCTCCGGCGTCCGGCAGCCGGGCTCGCCGCTGCGTGTGTCGCTGCTGTCGCTGGGCTCCGCGCTGACGCTGCTGGTGGCGTGCACGCTGGTGATCGCCTCGCTGCTGCGGACGATCGACGAGACGGTGCCGAGGCACGCGCCGGCGCTCGTGTTCCACGACGTGCAGAACGATCAGCTCGCCACGCTCGGCGCGGTGCTGCGCACCGCGCCGAGCCTCGAGCGCGTGCGTACCGCGCCGCTGGTGCTGGGGCGGCTGGCGGCGGTCAACGGCGTTCCGCTGCGCGACAGCCCCGACGCTGAGCGGCGCCGCGAGGCGCGCGACGAGCACAAGTTGAGCGACCGGTCCGGCAACATGGACGACGTCGTCGTGACGCGCGGCGCGTGGTGGCCGGAGGGCGACCGCAGCCGGCCGCGCGTGGCGATGGAGGATCGCGAGGCCGAGCCGCTGGGGCTTGCGATCGGCGACACGCTGCGCTTCACGATCCAGGGGACGAGCGTGGAGGTCGAGCTCGCCGCGATCTACGCGCAGCGACGCTTCCAGTCGCGGCTGTGGCTCGAGGCGATCTTCAGCGACGGCGTGCTTGATCCCTTCGTCACGCGCCACGTCGGCGGCGCCTGGCTGTCGGCGGAGGACGCGATCGACGTGCAGGACCGCCTCGCCGCGGCGGCCCCGAACGTCGCGAGCGTGCGCACGCAGGCGGTGCTCGACGCGGCGCGCACGCTGATGGGACGGGCCGGCGCCGGACTCGCGGTGATCGCCGGGGCGCTGCTCGCCGCGAGCCTGCTGGTGCTGGCCGGCGTGATCGTGGCGAGCCGGTCGCGGCACGCCTACGAGGCGGGCGTGATGCACACGCTGGGCGCGCGGGTGTCGAGCCTCGCGCGCGTGCTGCGCCTCGAGTACGCGCTGCTGGCGCTGCTGACCGCGGCCTTCGCGATCGCCGCGGGAACCGCGCTCGCGGTCGTCCTGCTCGAGTGGCGCCTCGAGCTGGACGCGGCGGGACTGTACTGGACCGGGGCGCTGACCGCGCTGGTCGTCAGCGCCCTGAGCCTGGGCGCCGGCGCGCGGGTCCTGCTCGCGCAGTTGCGGGGCTCGCCGGCGCGGCTGCTGCGCGGCGGGGCGTGACGAGCGCTAGGACCTGTTCACGCTATGGTCGCATGCGCGAAGGGTCGCGCCCGCATGTCCATGGCGTGAACAGGCCCTAGCGCGATGCCGGCTGCGCCGGCGTCGTGCGGCGCGGCGGCGTGCGCGGGTAGCCGGCCTGGTCGAGCATCGCGTGCCACTGCCCCTCCGCGAAGCCCTTGGCCACGAGCTTGTCGCCGACCTGGAGCACCGGCGCCGTCTTCTCGCCGGTCAGCTGCTCGAGCCGGATCGCGTGGTTCGGATCCTCGACGTTGAGCGCGGTGTGCGGCACGCCGCGCCGGTTGAGCAGCGCGACGGCCTGGTCGCAGGGCTCGCCGCACTCGAACGTGTACAGCGTCACCGGGTAGCGCTCGCTCGCCTGCTGCAGCGCGAGCGAGGGCCCCGACGTCTCGATCGTGTTCCCGGCGATGCGCTTGGTCTGCAGGTCCTTCGCGACGCCGGTCGGCGCGCGGTCGGAGTAGACGACGCGGCCGTCGGCGTCGATGTAGCGGTACACCTGACGGTCCTGCGCGGCCGCGCCGGCGGCGAGCGCGAGGGCGAGGACGCCGGCGAAGCCGGCGGCGGGCGAGACGATCCGGGGCATGCGGCCTCCGCTCACGATGACGTCGTCATGCCATTATGGCGCAACAGCGCGTCGATTTGCGGGGGCCTGCCGCGGAAGGCGACGAACGATTCGAGGGCCGGGCGGCTGCCGCCGCGGGCGAGCACCTCGTCGCGGAACCGGGCGCCCGCCTCCGGCGAGAGCACGCCGACTTCCTCGAACAGGCTGAACGCGTCGGCGGAGAGCACTTCCGCCCACTTGTAGCTGTAGTAGCCGGCCGCGTAGCCCCCGGCGAAGATGTGGCCGAAGGCGTGCATGAAGCGGTCGTAGTCCGGGCGTGGCACGACCGCAACTTCCCGACGAACGGCAGCCAGGACGGCCTGGGCGTCGGCGTGCGGGCCGCGGCGGCCGGGCAGGTACTCGGTGTGGAGCAGCATGTCGAAGAGCGCGAACTCGACCTGCCGCAGCGTGCCCAGGCCGCTCTGGAAGTTCTTCGCGGCCACCATCCGCTCGAACAGCGGCCGCGGCAGCTTCTCGCCCGTGCGCACGTGCGCGGACATCGACTCGAGCACGTCCCGCTCCCAGCACCAGTTCTCCATGATCTGCGACGGCAGCTCGACCGCGTCCCACTCCACGCCCTCGATGCCGGAGACGCCGGGGACGTCGACGCGCGTCAGCAGCAGGTGCAGCCCGTGGCCGAACTCGTGGAACATCGTGACGATGTCGCGGTGCGTGAGCAGCGACGGCTGCGGCCGGCCGTCGACGACGGCGGGCGGCGCGAAGTTGCACGTGAGGAACGCGACCGGATGCTGCAGCCGGCCGCCGTCGCGGCGGCGGTTGACCGCGTCGTCCATCCACGCGCCGCTCTGCTTGCCTTCGCGCGCGTGGAGGTCGAGGTAGAACTGGCCGACGATCGCCCCGTCGCGGCTGCGGATGTCGTAGAAGCGCACGTCCGGATGCCAGACCGGCGCCTGCGACGGCGCGATCGACACGCCGTAGAGCGTCTGCACCAGGCCGAACAGGCCGGCGAGCACGCGTTCCTGCGGGAAGTACTGCTTCACCTCCTGCTCCGAGAACGCGTAGCGCTTCTGCCGCAGCTTCTCGGAGGCGTACGGGAAGTCCCAGGCCTGCGGATCGCCGATGCCGAGCTCGTCCCTCGCGAACGCCGCGAGCTCGGCGAAGTCGCGCTCGGCGAACGGGCGCGCGCGCACGGCGAGATCGCGGACGAACGCGATGACCTCGGCGGGCGAGCCCGCCATCTTCGGCACGAGCGACACCTCGCCGAAGTTCGCATAGCCCAGGAGCCGCGCCTCCTCGTCGCGCAGCGCCAGGATGCGCTCGATGATCGCGGAGTTGTCGTGCGCCGGGTCGTCGCCGAGGTCGGAGGCGAGCGTCGAATAGCCGTGGTGCATGCGCGCGCGCAGGTCGCGGTCGTCGGCGTACTGCATGACCGGCACGTAGCACGGCATGCGCAGCGTGAGCTTCCAGCCGGGCCGGCCCTCGGCCTGCGCCTCCGCGCGCGCCGCCGCGAGCACGTCGGCCGGGATGCCGCGCAGGCGCGACGCGTCGTCGACGTGCAGCGCCCACGCGTTCTCGGCGTCGAGGACGTTGTCGTCGAACTTCGCCGACAGGCTCGCGAGCTCCTCCTGCACCTCCTTGAAGCGCTTCTTCTGGCCGGCCGGCAGCTCGGCGCCGCCGAGGCGGAAGTCGCGCAGCTCGTTGTCGACGACCCTGCGCTGCGCGGCGTCGAGCGAGGCGAACGCAGGCGAGGCGGCGATCGCCTTGTACTTCGCGTAGAGCCGCTCGTCCTGCCCCAGGTCGGTGTAGAGCGCCGTGACCTTCGGCAGATTGCCGTTGTAGGCGTCGCGCAGCTCGGGCGTGCTCACCACCGCGTTCAGGTGGCGCACCGCGCTCCACGCGCGGTCGAGGCGGTCGAGCGCGGCGGCGATCGGCGCGGCGACGTTGTCCCAGCGCGCCGGCTCGGGCGACGCGGCCACGCGCTCGACCGCCGCGCGCGCCTGCGCGATCAGCGCGTCGACCGCTGGCGCGACGTGCGCGGGGCGGATCAGGTCGAAGCGCGCGAGGGCGCCGGTGGCGAGCAGCGGATTGTCGTCGGTCATGCCTGGGGATCTCCGTCGCCGGCGCGAAGCGCGGCATCGAGGCGGGCGAGGTCGGCCGGCGTGCCGACGTTCTCCCACGGGCCGTCGTAGCGTTCGCCGCGCACGAGGCCGTGCGCGATCCAGCCGGCGAGAAAAGGCAGCAATTTGAGCTTCGTCTGCCGCGGAAGTTCGGCGAACAGCGCCGTGTCGAAGAGGCCGATGTTGCCGTAGGTGAGGCGCGGCGCGCCGTCCAGCGCGACCCGCAGCGAGCCGTCCGGCGCCTCGACCAGCGCGAAGTCGCCGGCCGGGTGGAAGCCGGGGTTGGGCACCATCACCAAATGGACACGCGGCGGCTCCGGCGTCGCGGCCATCCGCTGGGCGATGCCCGCGAGGCGCGCGTAGTCGTAGCGCGTCCAGATGTCGCCCGACACGATCAGCGCCGGGCCCGGCGGGAGCAGCGGCAGCGCGGTCGCGATGCCGCCGGCCGTCTCGAGCGCCTCCGCCTCGCGCGACCAGCGGACGGTCGCGCCGAAGCGGGCGCCGTCGCCGATCGCGTCGATCAGCCGGTCGGCGAGGTGCGAGGCGTTGATCACGACGTCGTCGAACCCCGCGCGCACCAGCGCGCGGATCTGGTGGGCGATCAGCGGCGCGCCGCCGGCCTCGAGCAGGGGCTTGGGGAGGGCGTCCGACAGCGGCCGCATGCGCTCGCCGCGCCCCGCGGCCAGGATCATCGCGCCGAACGCCGCCATCGTCAGAACGTGTAGCCGGCGGCGGGCGCCGCGCCGTCGAGCCTGTCGAGCAGCCGCGCGAGCGGCGCGAGCTCGGGATAGCGCCGTGCCACCGGCTTCGCGTAGCCGAGGAAGCGGGGCGCGTCCTCCACGTAGCCGGCCTTGCCGTCGCGGTGCCGGATGCGGGCGAAGATGCCCAGGACCTTGAGGTGGCGCTGCAGGCCCATCCACTCCAGCGCGCGGAAGAACGCGTGGAAGTCGGCGCCGACCGGAAGTCCGGCGCGCCGCGCCTTCTCCCAGTAGCGGACGACGCCGTCGAGGAACGTCGCCTCGTCCCACGACACGAACGCGTCCTTGTAGAGGCACACGACGTCGTAGGTGATCGGCCCGAGCACCGCGTCCTGGAAGTCGAGCACGCCGGGGTTGCGCGCGCAGACCATCAGGTTGCGCGGCATGTAGTCGCGGTGGACGTAGACGCGCGGCTGCGCGAGGTGGTCGGCGACCAGCACGTCGGACACGTGCGCGAGGTCGTCGCGCTCGTCGTCGCTGAGCGTCACGCCGAGGTGGCGGGCGACGTACCACTCGGGGAACAGCGCGAGCTCGCGGCGCAGGAGCGCCTCGTCGTAGGGGGGCAGCCCGCCTTCGCGCGTCGCGAGCTGCCAGCGCAGCAGCGCGTCGGTGGCATCGGCGAAGAGCGCCGGCCGGAAGCCGGTGCGCAGCGCGGCGAGGTAGGTGGTGTCGCCGAGGTCGGTGAGCAGCAGGAAGCCGCGCTCCACGTCCTGCGCGAGCACGCGCGGCGCGTGCACGCCGGCCGCCTCCAGCAGCGCGGCGACCTTCACGAACGGCCGGCAGTCCTCGCGCGGCGGCGGCGCGTCCATCGCGATCAGCGTGCGCTGCCCGAGCGCGGGCGCGTCGGGGACGATGCGGAAGTAGCGCCGGAAGCTCGCGTCGGCCGAGGCAGGCGCGCAGGCGAACGCGCGCGTGCGCAGCGTCTGCGCGATCCACTCGTTCAGGAGGGCCGATCGCGCGTCGGCGCCGGCGTCGATCGGGTCGGTCATGTGGGCGCGCCCGGAATGCGCGAAGGCGCCGGCGGCCCGGCGCGCGGGCCGGGCGAGGGGTGAGGCTAGAATGGACGCGGATTCTAGCAAACCGTCCCGCAGCGCCTCGCCCGCATGTCCCGATCCTCGCGGATCCCGCTCGCCGTCGCCGCGGCGCTCGTCGCCCTGCCCGGCACCGCGGCGGCGCAGGGCGAGCCGCTGACGCTGCGGCCGTCGCGCGCCCTGGCGCCGCCGACCGCGCCGTCGGATCCGTCGGCGCGCGCGCCGGTCGGCCTCAGCGTGGATCGCGAGGGCGCGCTGTTCCTGCGCGCCGATCGCATCAGCGGCACGCGCGAGCGCGTCGAGGCGAGCGGCAGCGTCGAGCTGCGCGCGCGGCGCGAGACCGTGCTCGCCGACTGGATCGCCTACGACCTCGCGACGGAGGAGATCCACGGCAAGGGCAACGTGCTGCTGCGGCAGGGCAACGACTGGGTCGGCGGTCCGGAGCTCAGGTACCGGCGCGGCGACGAGACCGGCTTCTTCGCCGGGCCGACGTTCGCCGTCGGGCAGGTCGGCGCGCGCGGCGACGCCGAGCGCCTGACCTTCCTCGGGCCGGACCGCTACGAGGTCGTGAAGGGCCGCGTGACGACCTGCGTGGCGCCGCGCGAGGACTGGTTCCTGCGCGCCGAGACGATGGAGATCGACACGCAGAAGAAGGTCGGCGTGGCGCACGACGCGCGTCTGGACTTCATGGGGCTTCCCCTCCTGTACACGCCGTGGCTCGAGTTCCCGCTGTCCGACGACCGCAAGTCCGGTTTCCTCGCGCCCACGCTGGGATCGTCGGGCACGCGCGGCATCGATTTCGCGCTGCCGTACTACTTCAACCTCGCGCCGAACTACGACGCCACCGTCACGCCGCGCCTCATGACCAAGCGGGGCCTGCAGGTGGGCGGACAGTTCCGCTACCTGTTCGACGCGCCCTCCCCGAACCAGGGCGAGGTGTACGCGGAGGTGCTGCCCGACGACCGCAAGACCGACACCACGCGGTGGCTGTACTCGTGGCGCCACAACCACCAGCTCGCGCCGTGGCTCGCGGGCTACCTCAACCTCAACCGCGTGTCGGACGACACCTACTTCGCCGACCTGTCCGAGCGCGTGTCCGTCACGTCGCAGTCGACGCTGGCGCAGGAGGGCGGCCTGTCGGCGACGTTCGGCCCGCTGACGCTGCTCGCGCGCGCGCAGCGCTTCCAGACGCTGCAGGACGAGAACGCGCCGATCACGCCGCCGTACGACCGCGTGCCCCAGCTGCTCGCCACGCTCGAGCCGGTCGAGTGGAACGGCGTCACGTTCAGCGGCCTGGGGGAGTACGCGCGCTTCTCCCGCGCCGACGTCGCCGAGGGCGACCGGGCGTTCCTCTACCCGCAGGCGGAGTGGCGCCGCGAGGGCGCGGCGTGGTTCGTGGCCGCGCGTGCGTCGGTGCACGCGCGGCAGTACGAGATCTCGGACCCCGCCGCGGGCGGCGACCGCAGCGAGGGCGTCGTGGTGCCGCTCGCGAGCCTCGACGCCGGCCTCGTGTTCGAGCGCGAGTGGGACGCCTTCGGCACGCGCTACGTGCAGACGCTCGAGCCGCGCGCCTTCTACGTCTACGTGCCCTATCGCGACCAGGCTACGCTGCCGGTCTTCGACACCGCGGTCGACGACTTCAACTTCTCGCAGCTGTTCGCGGAGAACCGCTACCTCGGCCACGACCGCATCGGCGACGCGAACCAGCTCACGCTGGCGGTCACCTCGCGCCTGCTCGACCCGGGCAGCGGCGCCGAGCGCATCCGCTTCGTCCTCGGGCAGCGGCTCTACTTCGAGGACCAGCGCGTCACGCTGCCCAACGAGGTGCCCCGTTCCGGCTCGTCGTCGGACATCCTGGTGGGCGCCGAGGGCAGGCTGACCGAGGCGTGGCTGCTGAACGGGTTGGTCCAGCACAACCTGGACACGGGCCGCACCGAGCGGTTCAACGTCGGTGCGCGCTGGAATCCGGAGCCCGGGAAGGTCCTCGCCGGCAGCTGGCGCTACACCCGCCAGCTCGTCGACCCGCTGGGCGCCGTCTCGGAGCTGCGCCAGTTCGACATCGCCATGCAGTGGCCGATCAGCGCGCAGTGGACCTTCCTCGGGCGCTGGAACTACTCTCTGGTCGACAGCAAGACGCTCGAGGCGCTCGCGGGCGTCGAGTACAATGCCGACTGCTGGGTGCTGCGGGCGGTGCTGCACCGGCTGACCACGACCTCGCAGCAGACCTCGACGGCGTTCTACGTGCAGCTCGAGCTCAACGGGCTCGCGCGGCTCGGGACCAGCCCGCTCGACCTGCTGCGCCGGAGCGTTCCCGGCTTCCTGCGGTCCAACGATCCCGCGCGGTACGGGCCGGGCGGGGGTCCGGACCCCTACCCCGAGTTCTGACGTCCACTGCACCGAGGTCCCCGATGGCGTCACGCCGTCATCCCATCTCCGGCGCCGGTGCCGCAGCCGCGGCGCTGGCCCTGATCGCGCTGCCGGCGCTCGCGCAGCTCGGCCCGCCGCGGGCCCCCGCGCCTGCCGCGTCCGCCGCCGTGCCGCCGCGCGAAGCGCTGCTCGACCGCGTCGTCGCCGTCGTCAACGACGAGGCGATCACGAAGCTCGAGGTCGACGAGCAGCGGCGCGCCGTGCTCGTCCAGATGCGCGAGGTCAAGATGACGCCGCCGGCGCCCGACGTCCTCGAGCGGCAGGTGCTGGAGCGCATGATCACCGAGCGCGCGATGATGCAGTTCGCGCGCGAGACCGGCATCCGCGTCGACGACACGACGATCGAGCGGGCCATCGCGCGCATCGCGCAGGAGAACAAGCTCACGCCCGACCAGTTCCGCGCCGCGCTGCAGCGCGAGAACATCGGCTACGCGAAGTACCGCGACGACGTGCGCCGCGAGCTCGTGGTGCAGCGGCTGCGCGAGCGCGAGGCCGACGCGCGCGTCAACGTCACCGACGCCGAGGTCGACCAGTTCCTGCAGACGGCGGCGGCGCGCGGCGCCGGCGACACCGAGTACCAGCTCGCGCACGTCCTGGTGGGCGTTCCCGAGCAGGCGTCGCCCGACCAGCTCGAGCAGCGCCGGCGCCGCGCCGACGAGGCGCTCGCGCAGGTCAGGAGCGGCGCGGACTTCGCGCAGGTCGCGGCCTCGATGTCGGACGCGCCGGACGCCCTGCAGGGCGGAAGCCTGGGGTGGCGCACGGCGGCGCGGCTGCCGAGCGTGTTCGCCGAGGTCGTCCGCGGCATGAAGCCCGGCGAGGTGTCGGGCGTGCTGCGCAGCCCGGCGGGCTTCCACATCGTCAAGCTGGTCGACCAGCGCGACCGCAACGCGCCCGTCGTCGTCGACCAGGCGCGCGTGCGCCACATCCTGATCCGCGTGAACGAGTCGGTCTCGGAGGCCGAGGGCAAGGCCCGCATCGACCGCATCAAGGACCGGCTCGACACCGGCGCCAAGTTCGAGGACATGGCGCGCATCAACTCGGAGGATCCGTCGAGCGCGCGCGGCGGCGAGCTGGGCTGGGTGAGCCCGGGCGACACCGTGCCCGAGTTCGAGCGCGCGTTCGCGTCGCTTTCGATCGGCGAGGTGTCGCAGCCGGTACGCTCGCCTTTCGGCTGGCACCTGATACGGGTCGAGGAGCGCCGCACGCAGGACGTCACCAAGGACCGCCAGCGCGACCAGGCGCGCCTTGCGATCCGCCAGCGCAAGGCCGACGAGCTGTTCCAGGAGTTCGTGCGCCAGACGCGCGACCGCGCCTACGTCGAGTACAAGCTCGACGAGCGTTGATCCGAAACGGGGCCAGAGCCGTAACATCGAGGCGCCGCGCGATCCCACGCAGCTCACTCCGATGTTACGGCTCTGACCCCGTTTCGGCTCCGACCCCGTTACGGCGCTGACCCCGACGGGATGAGCGCGATGCGGGCAAGCGGAAACGCCGACGCGCTGCGCGCGGTCAGCGCGAGCCGCAGCTGCTCGACGCCCGCCCCGCGCGGGCGGAGCTCGACGACGGGCCCGGCGGCGGCGGCGAGCGCCGACCACGGCGCCTGCGGCGACGCGCGTCCTTCGACGCGCACGGACGCGATCTCGTCGCGCGGCGTGAGCAGCACGAGGCGCCAGCGCGTGGCCGGATCGAGCCGCAGCTCGCCGGGCGACACGAGCACGACGGCCCGCTGCGCGTCCGGCGCGAGCTCGAGCCGTCCCGGTCTCGGGCGGCCGCGGCCCCGCTCGACCGTCCAGCCGTCGTCGTCGGCGTGCGACGACGCCCCGAACGTCCACAACCGACTGCCGGGCGCGAGCTGCGCACGCGCGAGGAGGAAGTCGCGCGCCGCCTCCTCGAGCGGCGTGTCGCGCCACGCGGTGAACGGATCGTAACCGGGCTTCCCCGCGTCGCGCCCGCTCGAGCCCGGCCACGCCATCGGCGACACGAAGCGCGCGCCGTGGTTCCACATCTCGCGCAGGCCGCGGTACGCGTCGGCATAGGTGGGCAGCGCCTTCGGCTCGCGCAGGTCCGCCGAGTTGTACTCGACGACCGCCCAGCGCGGATCGATCGCGGCGAACGCGCCGAACAGCGAGCGCGGCCCCTCCATGCGGATGGCATTCTGCGCCGACGCGCCGTAGAGGATCGCGCCGAGGTGTCCCGCGGCCGGCTTCGAGCCTTCCACCGACATGCCGCCGCTGTCGTAGTTCTTGACCGGGCTGTCGACCTCGAGAGCGAACGGCATCGCCGTCGGATGCGGCGCCATGAATCCCTGCGACGACCAGATGCGGTCGGCCGGGACGCCGGCCTCGACGAGCCAGCGCGACAACTCGTCGTAGTGCAGGTCGACCAGGTGGCGGCGGAACGTCTCCCACGCGCGCATCCACGGGTCCTCCCAGTACGGCCGCGGGCCCTCGCGCGGGAACGCCCGCGGCGGATCGACGTCCTCCCATCGCGCGAAGGCGCGCCCCGCGAGACGGTTGACCTCGTCGAGCGTCAGCGGCTGCGCGCGGCGGTACCCCGACAGGTCTGGCGCGCCGTCGCTGCCCTCCCCGGCATAGGGCCCGCGGCCAGCGAGCCAGTCGCGGAACTGGCGCAACGTCCCCGGGTTGTAGTCGAACCACATCGACTCGCCGAAGAACGGGTTGACGTAGAGATCGGGATCGAGGTTGACGCCGACGAAGAGCTCCGGGTGGTCGCGGGCGAAGGCGGCCACGAGCCGCGCGGCCTGCTGCAGGTTGCGCTTCTTGTAGCGGCGGACGTCCCGCGCGAAGACGTTGAGCGTGAGCGCGCGCGCGAGCTCGGGGCTCTCGAACGCCCCCGCGAGGTTCTTGAGGTAGTCGTCCTCGGCGACCTGGTTCTTCTCGCTCCACTGGCAGTTCGCCACGTCGTTCTCGAGGACGTCGTTCACGTCCCACTCGCGGGCGTCGCAGGCCGCGTCGGCCCAGATGCCGCCGTTCAGCGTGAACAGCACCGGCAGCGCGTGCTTGCGCGCGTAGTCGAACACGCCGTTGAGCGAGTCGTCCGAGAGCCGGCGCTCGCTGCCCGGCCGGCAGCGGCGCTCGACGTCCCAGTCCGGGTCGAACGCGTAGTCCTCCTTCGCGCCGCGCGTGGTGCGCAGGTACAGGATCGGCACGCGCGTACCGACGCGCGTCGTGGGCGACACGTACGCGGCGTACTGCTCGTGCAGTCCGCGCGCCGCGCCCAGGTTCATGCCGGACAGCGCGGGCAGCAGGTGGAACGGCTCGCCGCGCACGGCGACGTGCGAGGACCAGCGCGCGAGGGCGCCCGGCTCGATCAGGCTGCGCGTGCCGAGCAGGCGCTCGCGGCCGTCGTGCGCGACCGCGACGACCTCGACGCGGCGCCGGTCGACTCCGAACGGCGCAGGACCGGGATCGACGTCCAGCACGAAGCCCGATGCGGCGCTGCCGGCGATCGCCGGATGCGCCTTGGCGACGTCGGCGCGCGGCTGGCCCCGCTGTGCCGCGAACGCGCGCCCGTCGATGCGCGCCTCGACGGCGCGCAGGCCGCCGGCGTCCAGCGCCCAGCCGGCGAGCCGCAGCCGGGGGCCGACGAGTGCTTCGCCCGCCGGCTCGTCGAGGTGGCCGAGCGGCGGCACCTGCGCAGCCGACGCCTCCGTGGGCGGCGTGGTCGCGGCGGGCGCGGTCGCCGTGGCCGGCGCGGCAGGCACCGACTGCGCGGGCGGCGCGGAGGGGCGCCGCCCGAACTTCTGGATCGCGACGACCTCGACCAGGCCGAGCAGGACCGCGATGCCGACGACGACGATCAGCGTCGTCGACGACCGGCCGCGCATCGTCGTCGGGCGGCGGAGCGTCATGCGGTGCCGGTGCCGGCGTCGCGCAGTGGAGGGGGGCCGCGGCGCGCCGGCGCGCAGCGCCTGCGCGTGGTCACCGCACGCGGCGGGCCGGGGCCGCGCAGGGGCGACGCGGACGGCCGTGGCGACGCGTCAATCGGTCTGGTAGGCGTAGGGCTTCGGCGGAACCCTGCCCTCGGCCATGCGCCGGCCGTCGGCGAGCGCGCGCGGATCCTTGTCCCACCAGATCGCGCGGGCCTCGCGCTGCCGCTCCTCGAGATGCGGCTTGCGCGCCATCAGCTCGCGCATGAACTTCGTGTGGTCCGACTCGTAGTGGCGGGCGGGCAGCATCGGCATGGCGTCGACCTTCGTGCGGCGGCAGGCTCCGAGCAGGATTCTATCACCCGCCCCCCGAGGACCTCGCGTGCGGCCCCGCGACGAGCGGGATCGCGAACAGGCGGCACTCGATCGCGCCGTTGTAGAGCGGGATGCGTCGCTCGACCCGCAGGTGCACGAGCTTGGCGAGCCGCAGGTCGCCGGTGAGGATCCACGCGGTCCAGCCCGCGAAGTGGCGCTTGAGCGCGTCGCCCAGCTTCGGATAGAACGCGGCCATCCGCGCCTGGTCGGCGATGCGCACGCCGTAGGGCGGGTTGGTGACGATGGTACCGCCCGCCGCCGGCGCGCTCCGGGTCAGCACGTCGGCGCGCTCGACGGCGAGGTGCTTCGCCACCTTCGCGGACTGTGCGTTCGCCAGCGTCTTCGCCACGGCGGCGGCTGCACTGTCGCTCGCGTGCACCCCGGGCTGCTGCGGCGCGGCGCGCGCGGCCGCGCGGTCCACGGCCTTCTGGCGGACGCGCTGCCACGTCGGACCGTCGTACCACGCGAGCTTCTGGAAGCCGAACGTCCGCGCGAGGCCGGGGGCGCGGTCGGCGGCGATCAGCGCCGCCTCGATCGCGATCGTGCCGCTGCCGCACATCGGATCGAGCAGTGGCGTGCCCGGCGTCCAGCCGGCGAGCGCGAGCAGCCCCGCCGCGAGGTTCTCGCGCAGCGGCGCTTCCTCGGCGTCGCGCCGCCAGCCGCGCTTGAACAACGGCTCGCCCGACGTGTCGAGGTAGAAGGTCGCCTCGTCACCGGTGAGGTGCGCGAACACGCGCACGTCGGGCGCCCGCTTGTCCACCGACGGACGCGCGCCGGTGTCGGCGCGGAAACGGTCGCAGACCGCGTCCTTGATCGTCAGCGTGGCGAACTCCAGGCTCGTCAGCGGCGAGCGCGTGGCGGCGACGTCCACGCGCAGCGTGCGGTCGGCGCGGAAGTGACGCTTCCAGTCGATGGCCCGCGCCGCCGCGTGGACGTCGCGCTCGTCGCGGTACCAGGCGCCGCCGACGCGCCACAGCACGCGGCTCGCGATGCGCGAGTGGAGGTTCGCGCGGTAGGCGATGTCCAGCGCGCCGGCGAACGCCACGCCGCCGTCGGCGGCGCGCACCTCGGTGGCGCCGAGTCCGTCGAGCTCCGCCGCCAGCGCCTGCTCGAGCCCGCGCGGGCAGGGCGCGAAGTAGCGCTCCATCCGACGCTACCGCAGGAGCCGGCGCCGCGTCAGCGCGAGCGCGACGTAGTACGCCGCGAGCGCGTACGCCGCGAGCACCGCGACGTGCAGGAGCGCATCCGCCGGCACGCGCCCGAGCATCAGCGGGCGCGCGAGGTCGATCGCGTGCTTGAGCGGCAGCACCTTCGCCACGGCGGCGAGCCACGCCGGCATCTGCTCGACCGGGAAGTAGACGCCGGAGAACAGCAGCATCGGCGTCAGGACCAGCGTGAAGAAGTAGGTGAAGAAGTCGTAGTTGTGCGCCAGCGCGTTCATCGCGAGCCCGAACGCGCCGAAGCACAACCCCACGACGAAGCCCAGCGGCAGCGCCCACAGCGCGAGCCACGTGCGGCCGAAGCCCAGCGCCATCAGCACGAGCAGGATGGCCACCGTCGACATCAGCGCCTTGGTGCCGCACCACAGCCACTCGGCGAGCACGACGTCGTCGAGGCCGATCGGCGCGTTGATGATGCCTTCCCACGTGCGCTGCACGTGCATGCGCGAGAACGCGGAGTACATGCCCTCGAAGCTCGACGTGAACATGGCGCTCTGGCACACCATGCCGGTGCCGATGAAGGCGACGTAGGGCATGCCCCCCACCTCGCCGACCAGCGCACCGATGCCGTACCCCAGCGCGAGCATGTAGAGGAGCGGGTCGGCGATGTTGCCGAGCACGCTCGCGACGGCGAGCTTGCGCCACACCAGCAGGTTGCGCCGCCACACGGGCAGGAAGCGCGGCGAGAACGTCGGGAGGCGCCAGGGGTGCCGAAGGGTCAGCGTCGTCATGGTCGCAGCGCGGTCGGGTCGGGGTCAGAGCCGTAACGATTGCCGGTGTACTGCGGCCAACGTCGATGGATTCCGAGTGCTCCAGGGGCGCATCGGGTCGGGCACATCGGGGTCGGAGCCGAAACCAAATGTTACGGCTCCGACCCCGTCGCCCTGTCGTCACTCGCGCAGGTCGCGCCCGGTCAGCTTGATGAACAGGTCCTCGAGATTGGCGGGACGGTGCAGGTAGCGCACGCCGGCGCGCGACGCGAGGTCGTTCAGCAGCGGCTTCGCGTCGTTGGCATAGCAGAAGGCGGTCTCGCCGGCGATCTCGAGGCGGCGCGCGATGCGGCGGCCGTGCATCTGCGCCCACGTCTTCGCCTCGTCGCCGTACACCTCGACGACCTCGGGCTCGACGTGCTGCGCGATCAGCTGGCGCGGCGTATCGGCGGCGATGAGGACGCCGCGGTCGATCACGGCGAGCCGCGTCGCGAGCCGCTCCGCCTCGTCCATGAAGTGCGTGGTGAGCAGGATGGTCTTGCCCTGCGCGAGCAGCTGCCGCAGGCCGTCCCAGATCAGGTGCCGCGCCTGCGGGTCGAGGCCGGTCGTCGGCTCGTCGAGGATCAGGAGCTCCGGGTCGTTCACCAGCGCGCGGGCGAGCGTCAGCCGGCGCTTCATGCCGCCGGAGAGCGTGCGCAGCGCGGCCGACTGCTTCGCCGACAGCCCGGCGAAGTCGAGGAGCCGCGGAATGCGCTCGTCGATCATCGCGCGCGGCAGGCCGAAGTAGCGGCCGTACACGCGCAGGTTCTCGGCGACGGTGAAATCGGGATCGAGGTTGTCCATCTGCGGGACCACCCCCACGCGCCGCCGCGCCGCGCGCGCCTGTGCGGGCACGGGCAGGCCGCACAGCGCGATGTCGCCGCCGTCCGGATCGACGAGCCCGAGCACGCAGCGCAGCGTCGTCGTCTTGCCGGCGCCGTTGGGGCCGAGAAGTCCGAAGCACTCGCCGCGGCGGATCGCGAACGACAGGCCGCGCACGACCTCCTGTTCGCCGTAGCGCTTGCGCAGGCCCCGCACGTCGAGCACGACGTCGTCGTGCGCCTCGCGCGCGGGAGCGCGCCGGACGATGGTGTCGTCCTCGGGCATCATGCGCCCGGCAGCGCCGGATGCCGGTGCCACGCGCCCGTGACGACGCGCGCGAGCTGCGGGAGGCGGCCGTGGAAGAAGTGCCCGCATCCGGGGAACACGACGACCGGCAGCTCCTGCGGACGCGCCCACGCCAGGACGTCGGCGAGCGGCACGACGTCGTCCTCCTCGCCGTGGACGACGAGCGTGTCGCCGGCGACGTGTTCCACCGGGAAGCGGCCGACCGCGGGCCCGACCAGCACCAGGCGCTCGGCGTTCGCGCGCTGCGCCACGCGCGTGGTCACGAACGCGCCGAAAGAGAACCCCGCCAGCGCGAGGGGCGCGTCGCCGAACCGCCCGCGAGCGTGCGCCAGCGCGGCGAGCGCATCCTCGGTCTCGCCGGCGCCGCGGTCGTAGGCGCCCTCGGAGCGCCCCACGCCGCGGTAGTTGAAGCGCACGGCGACGTAGCCCAGCGCGAAGAACGCCTTGGCCAGCGTGTGCACGACCTTGTTGTCGAGCGTGCCGCCCTCGACCGGGTTGGGGTGCGAGACCAGCGCGACGCCGGCGGGCGTCGCCGCGGGGACGTTGAGCGCGACCTCCAGCGCGCCGGCCGGTCCGGCGATGGTGTAGCGCTCGAGCGTCCGCGGATTCAAATCTTCAGCCGCTCGACGATCTCGCCGCGGACGACGTGGCGGTCGATGATCTCGTCGACGTCGTTGCGGTCCACGTACGTGTACCAGACGCCCTCCGGGTACACGACGAGCACCGGGCCCTCCTCGCACCGGTCGAGGCACCCCGCCTTGTTCATGCGCACGCGCCCCCTGCCGGCGAGGCCCAGCGCCTTCACCCGCTCCTTCGCGTACTTCTGCAGCTCCGACGCGCCGAACTCGTTGCAGCACTTCTCCGGCGCCTCGCGCTGGTTGCAGCAGAAGAAGACGTGGCGCTGGTAGTAGCTCATCGGAACCCTCGCGGCGGGGACGCGTCCGCCGGCCCGGACCGCCGGCGGACGCGGGCGGCGCTCGTCGTCCCGCGCCGGTGCGTCGCGACCCTCGGAGGCGAACCCACGCCTGCCCGCGGCCGCGATGCGGCACTTCGCGCAGGGGGGCGGATTATAGCGGATCGGGCTCGCGCGCCGGCGGCGGCGGATGGTCGGCGCGGCCCCAGGCCGGCCGGCCCGCCAGCGCGAAGAGCCACGCCGCCGCCGCGAGCGGCCAGGCGACGACGATGATGCGCGTGAGGCCGTTGAACGACAGCAGGTGGCCGAAACGCCAGTTGAACAGCGTGAGCGGCGGCAGCGCGAACAGGAGCTCCGGCGTGAGCATCGGCGTCAGCAGCGACGAGAGCAGCGCGATCGCGCACAGCGCGACCTGCGCGGGCCGCGGCAGCAGGAGCGCCGGCGCCAGCAGCAGCGCGCCGGCGGCGACGCCGGACATCGCCCCCGGCGTGAGCCACGTCACGACGGCGTCCGGCTTGAGCAACAGCGTCGCGGCGACGCCCTTGATCAGCAGCGCCGCGCCGACGGCCAGCAGCACGGCTCCGCCCGCGTAGCTCCGGTCGCGCGCGAGCAGGGCGGCGAACAGCCCCACGCCGAGCAGCTGGAACGCGCTCTGCGCGGCCTCGATGAGCAGCGCGGCGCCGTCCCGCTCGACCGCGACGGCGCGCAGCGCGGCCACGGGGTCGGGGTCGAACGTGAGCGCGAACGGGGGGATCGCGGGATTGATCTGCGCGACCAGCCACATCGCGACCAGCGCGAGCCCGACGTCGCCGATCGCGCCGGGGAGCGCGAGCTGGCGGCGCGCCTCGCGCGCGGCGGTGCGCAGCGGCGACCGCGCGTACAGCGCGCCGACGACCGCGCCGACGAGGGTGCCCACGGTGTTGGCGACGAAGTCGACGCGGTTCGCGTGGCGCGGCGGCAGGTACCACTGCAGCGTCTCCATGCCGAACGACAGCGCCGCGCCGGCGAGCGTGGCGGTCGCCGCGCGCGTCAGGAACCCCGCGCGGTGCGGCACCAGCGCCGCGAACAGCCCGAAGGGCAGGTAGGACAGCGTGTTGGTGACGATGTCCGCGCGCGGGACGCGCGAGGGGCCGGGCGCGAGCAGCCAGAACGCCGTGCCGGGCAGCGGCGCGAGCAGGTCGCCGAACGGCTGCACGCTCGCGTAGAGGATCGCGAGCGCGTACAGCGCAGCGAGCGCGTGCGCGAGCCGCGACGAGGCGTCGTCGGCGGGCCGCGTCATCCGCGGCGGCGCGCGAGCGCGGGGATGGGCGGAACCATCGCGCGATGATCGCACGAGGGCCCGCAGCGCGGCGCCGCCGCGTGACCGCGGCAGCGCCGGCGCGTGCGCGATCAGAACGGGCTCGACGTGCCGTCGCGGCTGCCGATCGCCGCGCGCACCTGGCAGCGGCTGTCCGTGAGGTCGGTGGAGCCCGCCCCCACGCGCGCCGCCTGCACGCCGAAGCGGACGCTGGTGCCCACCGCGAGGTCGAGCACGCCGACGTCCGAGGCCTGTCCCCACTGGTTCGCGGGCACGTGTGCGGCCGGCTGCACCGCGCCGAGCGGCAGCCAGTTGGCACCGCCGTCCGTGCTGTAGACGCCGCCCACGCCGATGTCGACCGCGGCGGCGGCGGTGCCGGACAGCGAGGCGTCGACGAGCGCGCGACGCGGGAAGTCCTCGATCGCTTGCGCGGCCGTCTGGCACACCACCGGCGTGCTGCCGAGCGCGAGCGCCCCGCTGGTGGCGGCGACGTTGATCACGAGCGGCGTCAGCGCCGCGCCCAGCCGGGTCATGAACGCGGCCATCTGCAGCCGCGAGACGCCGAGATCGGGGCAGTACTCGGTGGCCGTGCAGCCCACCGTCACCTTGCGGTTGCGGATCCACTCGACGCTCTGGCAGAACGGGCTCGCCGCCGGGACGTCGGTGAAGCCGACGCAGTTCTGCGCGGCCAGTGGCGCCGAGGCGGCGAGGAGCGCGGCCGCGGCGGCGAGGCGGCCACGGACGGCGGTGCGGTGCAGGGACGGACGCATGGTCGTGCTCCTCGAGGTTCAGCGATTGCCGACGACGACGCGCAGCTTGCAGCGCCCGTCGGCGAGGTCGGCGCCGCCCGGCTGGCCGCCGCGCGAGATCCACAGGCCGAAGCGCACCGACTGCGCCGCGGCGAGGTCGGCCGTGCCCCAGGCGCGGACGTGGCCCCAGCGGTTCGCAGGCGCGAACGCGCGGTTGCCCACGGGGGCGAGCGGCGCCCACGTCGCCCCGGCGTCGAAGCTCGCGACGACGTCGGCGGCGAACGCGGCATCGGCCCCCGCCGTGCCCGAGTACGAACCGTCGGCGACGGCACGGCGCTCGTAGGTCCCCGTCGCGACGTCCGCGGTCTGGCAGACGACCGGGTCGGCGTCGAGGTCCACGGCACCCGTCGCGGCCTCGACGAACAGCGCGCGGCCGCCGAGCGTCGTGCCTAGGCGGTTCATGAACGCGGCCATCTGCAGGCGCGTGGCCACGTCGCTGGGGCAGTAGAGCGTCGCCACGCAGCCGAGCGTGATCGAGCGGTTCTTGATCCACTCCACGCTGGGGCAGAACGGGCTGGTGGCGTCGACGTCGTCGAAGGCGACGCAGGGCCCGGGGGGCGCTGCGACGACGTTGAACGGCACCGCCGCGGCCGACGCGACGTACTGGGCATTGCCCGCGAATGTCGCCGTCAGCGTGTAGTTCCCTGTCAGCGGCAGCGTCACCTGGCAGGTCGCGATGCCGCTCGCGTTCGTGACCGCGTTGCACATCTGGCCGCCGACGTTGAACTGGATCGTCACGCCCGCGATGCTGCCGAGCGGCGTCGTCGACCCGTCGGCGATCGCGGCCGTCAGCGTGACCACCTGGCCCGCGATGCTGCTCGTAGCGCTGGGATTGAGCGTCAGGAAGCTCGTGTGCCGGCCCGCGACCCAGTGGACGCGCGCGAGGCCCGAAGTGAGCGTGGCCGACCCGAGCACGGTGTCCGCGCGCGCGGTGTCGGTCCCTGCGACGTCGCCGACGTAGGTCAGCGTGGCCTTGCCGGACGCATCGGTGCGTGCCATCGCGTAGCGCCCGTTGGGGCCGTCGACGCGGAACGTGATCGGCACGTCGGCCTGCGCGGGCACACCGACCAGCGTTGCCGTCAGCGTGACGCTGGTCCCGGTTGCGGGGTCCGGCGAAGTCTCGGCGGGCGTGAGCGAGATCGCAGGCGACGGATTCGTCGGGGTGAAGCCGCAGGCCCCGTTCGCTTGCGTCAGCTTGTGCACGGTCTCGAGGTCGGAGAGGTACAGGCAGCCGTCGGGCCCGACGACGCCCGAGCTCATCCCCTTGTCGATCAGCGGCGTGATCGTCGGCGGCGACACGCTGACGTCCGCGAGCTTCATCGTGTTGTCCGTCGCGAGGAACACGAGCGACTTCGCCGCTCCGTTGGCGAGCGTCTCGGCGACGGTCACCCAGAAGATCGACGCGAGGCCCGCGATCGGCGTGATCGACGGTGGTTGCGGCTGGTTCGTGCCGCTGACGCGCAGAACCGGCGGCGAGGCACTGAGGTACTGCGTGGCGACGAACATCGTGCCGTCGGGCGCGAACGTCACCGCGCCATTGGGCGTCCCGGGAAGCGTCGCGTAGGTCACGATCGCCGGCGTCGCCGAGGCCGTGTTCTGCAAGCGATAGAGCCGCGGGTCGTCGGAGCCGGCGCCAAAGCAGGTGCCGGTGTAGAACAGGTCGCCCGAGAGCGGATCGACGGCGAGCGGCGACAGGCACGCGAGGCCCGAGGCGAGCGTGCGCAGGATCGCGCCCGTGGCCGGATCGAGCTCGTGGATCGCACCGCTGAAGAAGCCGGCGCCGGTCGCGCTGCGCGCCGCGTAGAGCCTGCCGTCCTTGCCGTACACCGGCTGGCCGATCGTGAGGCCCGGGCTCGCGATCACGTTGCCGCTCGAGGCGGCGCCGCCACCGGGCGGCAGGCGATACAGGTTGCCGGCGCGGAAGTCCGCGATCAGCAGCGTGCCGTCGGGCTGGAACGCCGGGTTCGACGCACCCGAGCAGCCCCAGTTGACGTTGCTGAAGCTGAACGTGCCGGCGCGGAACCCGGTGGCGAAAGGCGCGATGGCGTATCCGGTCGCGGCGGTCGGCGCGGGGCCGGTCACGCACGAGGTCGGCGCCGACCCGGACCACGTCACGACCGCGTTGCCGGGGACGGGGACGTCGCCGTCGGTCACGACGACGGCGGTGTACGTCACGGTCTCGGCGTGCGTGTTGGTCGCGGTGAACTGGATCTGTCCGCTCGCGTTCGTCTGCGGTGGTATGGGCGCGGCGATGACGGAGCGCCCGCCGCCCTGCGCGAGCTGCACGGTCTTGCCGGGTGTCGGCTGGCCCTGAGCGTCCAGAAGCGTGATGGTGATCGTCGTCGTGGCGACACCGTCGTTGGCGACCGTCGTCGGAAATGCCGCGATGCCGCCGGCTGCGGCGGGGGGCGCCACGAACTCCACGGCGAAGGTCGTCGGCAGCACGATGCCGTCCGTGGTGTCGGTCGCCGTGAACGAGACGTTCTGCAGCGCGCTGCTGCGCACCTCGAAGATCGCCGCGCCGTTCGTGGCGCTGGTCGTGGCGACGGGCGGCGTCACCGTGACCGTGCCGCCGCCGTTGTGCGAAAGCGACACCGCCTTGCCCGGCACGATGTTGCCACTTGCATCGCGCAGCTTCACGACGACGTGCGTGGCGCCGACGTTCTTCGCGACCTGCGGGTCCTCGACCTCCACGATCGATTGCGCCGGGCTCACCGGTCCGGCGGCGCCGCCGGTGAGCGCCAGGAACAGGCGATTGAAGATCGCGGTGCCGAGGCCGACGTGAGCGAAGTCGCTGCCGAGCACCGCGGGTGCGTTGAAAGCCCCGCTGCCGCCGAGCGGGTAGACCTGCGGGTTGAGCAGACCGAGGCGGTGCCCGGCGGCCTGGTTCATCTTGGCGAGCGCGGCGGCCAGCGAAGGCGCTGCGTAGCTGGTGCCACCGAAGAACAGGTTGCCTCCGCACGGGCCGAGCGCCGCCACGCAGATCACGATGCCGCGCTCGGGATCGGACTGGAACGCGAGGTCCGGGATCGACCGGTACGGCGATGCGGTGAAGCCGTTCTGCCAGGACGGGCGCGCGAAGAAGCGGCTGACGCCGAAGCCGCCCTGCCCGGTCGGTGGCGTGGCCGGCGTCGCCCCCCACCACGTCGCGCTCTTCCACGTGGTGCCCGGCCCGGTCTCGAGCGAGGTCCCGCCGACCGCGGTCGCGTGAGGCGAGCCGGCCGGCACGACGATCGTGTTCGGGCTGCCGTTGAGGCAGGTGCTGCCGGAGTCACCCGCCGCCGAGAACACGCTGATGCCCGCGGCAGCCGCCGTTGCGAGGATCGCGTCGATGCTCGCGACGTCGGCGTGGGACGTCTCGTTCTCGCAATAGGCCCAGCTGTTGCTGATGATCGACGCGCCGTCGGTGACCATCCGGTTGAACAGCGCCTGGAAGGCGCCGCCTCCGAACGGGATGTCGTAGACCACGACCTGGGCGCCCGGCGCCCCCATCAGCACCGTCGACGCGTCGAGCACGACCTCGGACTGGTCGGCGGAGACGGGCGCACCGCCGTTGAGCGAGACGCGGGACAGCCTGCCGATCAGCGCGGGGTCGTACCCGAACAGGTCGAGCGTGTCGCGGACGTCGTTCGTCAGGAATCCGCTGAACGACGTGATGGCCACGACCTGTCCGGTGCCGTCGGCGTCCTTCCACGGCACCGGCGCATCGGCGGCGGCCGGCCGCGCGTCCGGCGACGACTGTCCGGACCACTTCCTGCACGCGGCGAGAAGGTCGCTCAGCGACTCCGCTTTCAGATGGTGCTCGGCGGCGCACTTCGTCACCGTGTCCTCGCAGGCCTTCACCGGGTCCTTGAGCTGGAGCCCGCTGAACACCGCGGAGACGCTTCCGGAGATCGAGCACCAGGCCTTCTTGATGGCTTCGATCAGCGGTCGCGGCTGCGCCAGCGACGACAGCCCGTTGATCGCCATCACGCGGGCCGCGACGTCGGCGGGGAGCGACGGGTCGCGGTCGTTCGCGTAGACGCGCTTCTCCCGGCCCTTCGCATCGGTCACGACGAAGTCGCGGAGCGCGACGTCGAGCGTCCGCTCGACCGCCGCGCGGGTTGCGCCGAGCACGAGCGTCATGCGGTTCGACGAGCGCTCGATCACGCGGAATCCCGCTTCGGCGAAGTGTCGTTCCACGACGTCGTAGTCCAGGGCCGTCGGGCCGTAGCGCTCGGCGATGAGCGCCGGGGACATCCACTGGCGGAACGTGGGAGACGAGGGTTCGTAGAGGGCGGCGAGGTCGCGCCGGAACCCCGGCTCGTCGTTGCGGCGCAGGACGATCGTCAGGACGGTCTCGCCGCCGTCGTCGCGCTTGGGGACCGCACGGGCGGCGATCGACGCGTCGGTGGCGATCGGCACGACGTGCCCCGGCAGGACCACGCGCTCCGCCGCCGCAACCTGTAGCGAACAGAGGCCCGCGACGACGGACAGCAGCACCGACCGCTTCACGACATCCCGCATGCGCGCCATCGTCGTCTCCCGGGCCCGCCACGCAGGGCGGGCGTCCGAGTATGTAGAATCGCCAAGCTCCGGCGCAGTAACAGCAGGTGACGTGTAGGTGACGCGTTCGCCCCCCGCCCCCGCGCACGACGGCTCCGCGACCGCCCCGGTCCCGCCGCCCGGCCCCTCGCCGGCGCTGGTCGCGGGCGAGCTCGCGCGCATCGAGCGCTCGTCGACGTTCCGCCGCTCGCCTCTGCACCGTCGCCTGCTGCGCTACCTCGTCACGCGCACGCTGGCGGGCGACGCCGCGCGGCTCAAGGAGTCGGTGATCGCCGTCGAGGTCTTCGGCCGCGACCCGGCGCGCTTCGACCCGCGGCACGACACGTCGGTGCGCGTGGAGGCGCGGCGCCTGCGCCAGAAGCTCGAGCGCTTCTACGTCCGCGAAGGGGACGGCGCGGCGGTCGCGATCCGGCTCGCCGCCGGCGGGTACGTGCCCGCGTTCGAGCGCCGGCCCGACGCCGCCGAGGCGCTCGCGTCGCTCGTCGTGCTGCCGTTCGTCAACCTCTCGGGTGAGGCGGCGCTGGACGCCTGGTGCGACTCGCTGACCGAGGAGCTGATCGACGCGCTGGTGCAGGTGCCGGGCATGAAGGTCGTCGCGCGCACGACCTCGTTCGGCCTGCGCGGGCGCAGCGGCGACGTGCGGGCGATCGCGCGCGAGGTCGGCGTGGCCCGGCTGGTCGAGGGCAGCGTGCAGGCCCGCGCCGGTGGGCGCCGGGTCGTGGCGCAGCTCATCGACGGCGCGAGCGGGCTGCACCTGTGGTCGCACGCCTTCGAGTCCGACGCCGGGGCCGACCTCGCCGCCGTCGTCCACGCGCTGGCGCGCGCAGTGGCGCGCAGCCTGGCGCGCAATGGCGCCGGCGCCTCGCTCGATCGCGCGGCGCAGCGGCTGTCGGCGAAGGCGGAGGCGCGCGAGCTGTACTTCCGTGCGAAGTACCTGATGGGCCGCCACACGCCGGCGAGCTACCGCGATGCGGCCGCGCTGTACGGCGAGGCGGTGGCCGCCGATCCGGCGTTCGCGCTCGCGTGGGCGGGCAAGGCGCACGCGGCCATCGGGCTGCACGGCATGTCAGCGACGCCCGACGGCGCCGCGATCGCACAGGCGCGCAACGCGGTGGCGAAGGCCCTGGCCCTGGATCCCGAGCTCGGCGAGGCGCACGCGGCCGCGGCCACGCTCGCCTTCGCCGCCGACCGCGACTTCGAGCGCGCCGAGCGGGCGTCGCTGGAGGCGATCCGCTGCGCGCCCTCGCGGGCCTATGTCCACCACAGCTATGCGTGGACGCTGATGTTCGCGGGCCGCTTCGCCGAGGCCGGGCACGAGTTCGACGTCGCGCGCGAGCTCGACCCGCTCGATCCGATGCTCCGCGTCCACCAGGCGCTGCTCGCGTTCTACCGCCGCGACTTCGGCGCGGCCGCGCGCCGCTTCGCGCAGGTCGCCGCCGACGAGCCGGCGAACCTCGTGGCGCGCGTCCTGCACGCATCCGCGCTGCTCGGCGCGGGGGCGCCGGACGAGGCGCTGGCGCTGTTCGAGGCGATCGCGCGTGACCTGCCGGGGGACTCGATCGGACCGCTGGGGGTCGTGCAGGCGCACGCGGTCGCCGGCCGCGCGCCGCAGGCACGGGAGGCCCTCGACGCGGCGGTCACGCGCCTGGGCGCCGAGCGCTTCGGACCCTACCGGATGGCCATCGCCCACGCGCGGCTGGGCGAAGCCGGCGAGGCGTTCGCCTGGCTCGACCGCGCGGCCGCGGCGCGCGACCTCAACCTCGTCTGCCTCGCCGTCGACCCGTCGTTCGACGCGCTGCGCGACGACGCGCGCTGGCCGGCGGCGCTCGCGCGCTACGGCCTGCCGGCCATCGACCCGCGGCGCCCGGGTGCTAGCGCACCTTGATCTCGGTCCACAGGCGGTTGCGGAACCGCCGGTCCTTCGCCGAGAAGTCCTTCTGCTGCTCGAGCTTCGCGAGCACGGCCTGGTCGGGGAACACGGCCTTGTTGCTCCGCACCTCGGCCTTGATGTACTGCAGCGCGTCGTTGTTCGGGTTGCCGGAGCCGATGAGGTTGGACAGCTCCGCCGAGTTCTTCCCGTCGAGCATGAAGTCGATGAACTTGTAGGCGAGGTCGGGGCGCGGCGCGTTGCGCAGGATCGCCATGCTGTCGACCGCCAGCACGGCGCCCTCCTTGGGCAGCGCGTGCACGATGCGGAACTTGCGGCCGGCGGCCTGCGCGTCGAGGTTGGCCTGGAAGATGTCGTTGCTGTAGCCGTGGGCGACCCAGATGTTGCCCACCGTGAGCTCCTTGATGTACGACGAGGCGTTGAACGCCGCCCAGTAGGGCTTCGCCTTCTTGATGAGGTCGGCGGCCTGCGTGAGCTTCTTCTCGTCGGTCTCGTTGATCGAGTGGCCGAGGTACTTGAGCGCGGCGGCCATGAGCTCGCTCGAGCTGTCGAGCACGGTCACCCGGCCCTTGATCTTCTCGAGGATCTTCGGGTCGAAGATCACCGCCCACGAGTCGACGGTGATGCCGAGCTCCTTCATCTTCTCGTCGTTGTAGCCCAGCATCGTGATCGTGTAGGCGTACGGCACCGAGTGCTGGTTCTTCGGGTCGAACGGGGTGTCGAGGTAGGCGGGGTTGATGTTCTTCAGGTTCGGGACCTTCGCCTTGTCGATCGGCGCGAGCTTCTTCTGCTTGATCAGCGACTCGAGCGCGTTGCCGGTGGGCACGACGATGTCGTAGCCCTTCGCGCCGGCCGCGAGCTTGGCGAGCATCTCCTCGTTGTCCGAGTAGTAGGTCTGCTTGAGCTCGCAGTTGCACGACACCTCGAAGCGCTTGACCGTCTCCGGCGCGATGTAGTTGTTCCAGTTGTAGAGGTGCAGGACGTCCCTGGCCGGCGCGGCGGGTGCCGCGGCCGCGGCGGCGGCGGCGAGGAGGAGCGTGAGAAGGCGTCGCATGGCGGACTCCCGTGGGGGTGGAACGGCGGTCAGGACGAGCGCAGGGCGCCGGGCGCGAGCTTGCTCGCCACGACGATCAGCACCAGCGTCAGCAGCATCAGCAGCGTCGACACGGCATTGACCTCGGGGGTGACGGAGATCTTGATCATCGAGTAGATCTGCAGCGGAAGCGTCTGCGTCCCCGCACCCGCGGTGAAGAACGTGATGACGAAGTCGTCGATCGACAGCGTGAACGCCATCAGCGCCCCGGCGATCACGGCCGGCATGATAAGCGGCAGCGTCACCAGCCGGAAGGCCTGTGCCGGCGTCGCGCCGCAGTCGCGGGCCGCCTCGGTCAGGCTCTCGTCCATCCCGGCCAGCCGCGAGCGGACCACGATCGCCACGAAGCCGATGCAGAACGCGATGTGCGCCAGCGTGACCGACACGATCCCGAGCGTGAAGTTCAGCATCACGAAGAACAGCAGCAGCGAAACCCCCATCAGGATCTCGGGTATGGCGATCGGCGTGAGCACGAGGATCGGGAGGACCCGGCTCCTGTAGCGATGCATCGCGAAGCCGGCCATCGTGCCGAGCACCGTGGAGACGGCGCTGGCCACGGTGGCGATGATCAGCGAGTTGACGGCCGCCTGGATCATCTCGTCGTTGGCGGCGAGCCTGCGGTACCAGTCGAGCGTGAAGCCGACCCACTCGGCGTTGAGCCGCGAGTCGTTGAACGAGTAGGCGACGACGATCGCCAGCGGCACGTACAGGAACAGGTAGCCGGCGATCGCCGCGGCGTACAGCGGCCAGGAGGGGCGCTTCACCCGGGCCTCCTCACGCCGTCCGCCGCGGGCGCGCGACCCATGCGGCGAGCCCCGCCAGCGCCAGCGCGACGACGGTGAGCACGATCGAGAGCACGCTCCCGAACGGCCAGTCGCGCGTCTCCAGGAACTGCTGCTTGATCAGGTTGCCGATCAGCGTGTCCTCGGTGCCGCCGAGGATGTCGGGAATGGCGAAGATGCCGAGCGCCGGGATGAAGACGAGGGCGGCCCCCGCCCAGACGCCGGGCAGCGACAGCGGGAAGGTGACGCGCCAGAACCGCTGCCACGCGTTCGCGCCGAGGTCCTGCGCCGCGTCCAGCAGCGCCGGGTCGTGCTTCTCGAGGTTCGCGTACAGCGGCAGCACCATGAACGGCAGGTGGACGTACACCAGGCCGACCAGCACGGCGAAGGAGCTGAACAGCAGCGACACCGGCTCGACGCCCAGCGGCGCCAGCAGCGCGTTGACGGCGCGGCTCGCGAACGACTGCGGCCCGAGGATGATCATCCATGCGTAGACGCGGATCAGGAAGTTGCTCCAGAACGGCAGGATGACCAGCAGCATCAGGAGGTCGCGGTACTTCCTCGGACTGCGGGCGATCAGCATCGCCAGCGGGTAGGCGAGCAGCAGGCAGCACAGCGTCGTCACCGCGGCGTAGACCACCGACTTGGCGAACAGCTCCCAGTAGATCGTGTCCGTCGCGAAGCGCTCGTAGGCCTCGAGCGTGAGCCCGAGCTCGCCGTCTGCGACCAGCGGCGCGAGGCCGCCGAACTCGCCGGGGAAGCGGAACGACGCGACCACCATGATCAGCACGGGGATCGCGAAGAACAGCAGCAGGTAGGCGAGCGGCGGCCCGGTCACCAGCCAGCGCGCGAGGCCGCGGTCGCGCGCCTGCCAGGCGACGACCCCCGGCGGCGCCCGTGCCGCGTCAGGCGGGGATGAAGTGTCCCGCATCGAAGCGCCAGGCGGCCTCGACCGCGTCGCCCGCCTCGAAGAACTTCGTGCGGCCCGACTCGGAGTTGGCGAGCAGCGCCTCGACGCGCTGTCCGCCGTTCGCCTCGACGACGTACATCGTCACGTCGCCCATGTACAGGAACTCGCGCACGTGGCCCGCGCAGTGGTTCTCGCCTTCGCCCTGCGTGAGCGTCCCCGAGATGCGCACCTTCTCCGGCCGCAGCGCGACCGAGCCTCGGCTGCCCGGGGCGACGGCCTCGCGCGTCGCCGCCCGGATGCGCCCCAGCCCGGCGACGTCGAGGTCGACCAGCGCGCCCTGGCCGGCGGGGGTCACCGCGGCCACCGTGCCGTCGAACAGGTTGCAGTGGCCGATGAAGTCGGCGACGAAGCGCGTCCGCGGGAACCCGTAGATGCGCGACGGCTCGTCGAGCTGCTCGACGCGGCCGTGGTTCATCACCGCGATGCGGTGCGACAGCGCGAGCGCCTCGGTCTGGTCGTGCGTCACGTAGACGAACGTGATGCCGACGTCCTTCTGCAGGTTGATGAGCTCGATCTGCAGCTGCTCGCGCAGCTTGGCGTCGAGCGCGGCGAGCGGCTCGTCGAGCAGCAGCACGCGCGGCTTGGTCACCAGCGCGCGCGCGATCGCGACGCGCTGCTTCTGGCCGCCGGAGAGCTCGTGCGGGTAGCGGTCGGCCTTCGCGCCGAGCTGGACCCCTTCGAGGGCCGCGGCGACCTGCCGGCGGACGTCCGCGGCGTCGACCTTCGCCATCCGGAGCGGGAAGGCGACGTTGCCCGCCACGGTCATGTGCGGGAAGAGCGCGTAGCTCTGGAACACGGTGCGCACCGGCCGCCGCTCCGGCGGGTCGTCCGCGAGGTCGTTGCCGTCGAGCACGATGCTGCCGCCGTCGGGCTGGTCGAACCCGGCGATCATGCGCAGCAGCGTCGTCTTGCCGCAGCCCGACGGGCCGAGCAGCGTGAAGAACTCCCCCGCCTCGACGCCGAGGCTCACGTCGTCGACCGCGACGAAGTCGCCGAAGCGACGCGTGACGTTCCTGATCTCGAGCAGCGCCATCGCCGCCTGGGGCTCCGGGAATTCGTGCGCCCCGGATTCTAAAGCAATTCACCCTCGCGGACGGCACGGGAATTGCATCGCCTCGCGTCCGTGGGCGCCGGACCTCGGGGCGGTCGAGCGCGTGACGCGGCGCGTCAGCAGATGTCGTGACGCGGTGCGTCGTGCCGCCGGCCTCGTCCGCAGGGCCGAGACCGGCGCGCCGCGTGTCCGTGCTACCTTAGGCTCATGGCCGACAAGCCTCCCGCCAGCTCCCTGCTCCAGCGCCTGCGCCAGCAGTCGGACGCCGTGCGGGCGAACGAGTCGCCGCGCCGCTCCGTCGAGGAGATCCTGCTCGACATGGACCAGCGGCTGTGGCGCGCCTACCGCTGGCTCGACGAGGCGCTCGCCCACCTGGGCGTCATCAAGCCGGTCGTCGCGCACGACTTCCGCGTCGAGTCCTACCTGACGCTGTCCGGCCTGCAGTTCGAGCAGGGCTTCGTGTCGTACCGGCGGCGGCACCTGGCCGGCCAGGAGCTGCTCGACTACGTCGAGATGTTCTACCGGCTCTCCGCCACCGAGCCCGTCAAGCTGCGCGTCCAGCCGACGGCGGTCAGCGCCGTCGACGCGCGCCTGCGCACCGCGGGCATGACGTTCCGCTACGAGCCCGAGCTCGACGAGCGCAAGGTCATCACCGCGGGACGCTTCGCGGTCACCCCGGCGGTGACCGGCACCGTCCGCTTCAATCCCGACTACCGCCTGCACGGCATCAACGTGCGCCTGACCAACGTCGACCGCTTCGAGACGGTCGATCTCGAGTTCAAGCCCGAGCAGGTCGACGAGGGCGCGCTCGAGGACCTCGTGCGGCTGATGCTGGGCGAGTCGAACGCCTTCCTGCGCCGCGCGCCGCTCGCCGGCGTGGGTGCGGGCAAGAAGCCGGCCGCGATCGACGAGCCGGTCGTCTACCGCATCGAGAAGACCATCCGCAGCCGCTGAACGGGCGCCGCGGGGCGCTGCGGTGCGCGGTTGCGCCGGCCGTCCGGCTGACGGGCCACCGGGAGGTGTCGGGATGCTTGCGACGAGCCCTCGCCCGGGTAAGCATCCGGTAAGCGAACCGGACTAGCCTGCAGTCGTCGCGCGGGCACGGGAGCATGGGCTCCCGAGCGCCGAGCGCCACTGCCCTGGAGGTTCGCCATGCACACCCGTCGCCTCATCGCTGCGCTGCTCGCGCTCGCCTCGACCGCGGCCATCGCCGCGGGCTCGCTCGCCACGCCGCCCGGCAGCGGCCTCGCGGACGTCGTCTCGCGGCTGGAGTCGGCCTACGGCGGCGAGGTCGTCGCCGCGCAGCTGGACACGGACGGCGACAAGCCGGCCCACTACCACGTGGACATGCGCTATCCGGCAACGGGTACCGCGCGCCTGGACGTCGACGCCGCCACGATGTCGCTCGACGCCCGCCGCGTCGGCCCGATGCCCGAGGGCGCGCTCGCGCTCGCGACCGCCGCCGCGCTCGTCGCCGCGCACGTGCCCGGCGAGGTGACACTGGCGCAGCTCGACTGGAGCGACGTGGCGCCGCCGCACTACGACATCGACGTCAGGCTGGCCGACGGCAGCCTCGCCCGGCTGCGCGTCGACGCGGTCAGCCGCCGGATCGGGTGGCGGGAACCTTCCGTCCTGCGCGACTGAGAGCGGCGCGCACCCACGCGCGCGCGGCGAGGTCCGCGCGCGCTCCACGCACCTCGCATGACGGAGGGGCTGATGGAACCGGCGACGGCGGGACGTCGAGTCCTCGTGTGGGACCTGCCAACGCGCATCTTTCACTGGCTCCTCGTGGGCGCGTTCGCCGGCACCTGGCTCACCTCCGACGAGCGCTCGTGGCTCGACGTGCACGCGCGCTTCGGCTACACGCTGCTCGCGCTCGTGGCCTTCCGGATCGCGTGGGGTCTCGCCGGGACGCGCCACGCGCGGTTCGCGAGCTTCGTCCGCGGTCCGCGGGCCGTGGCGGCCTACCTGCATTCGCTCGTTGCCGGCCGTCCGCAGCATCACGCGGGCCACAACCCCGCGGGCGGGTGGGCGATCCTCGCGCTGCTCGTCCTGGCGCTCGTCGCCGGCGCGAGCGGGCTCGCGACATGGCTGGGCGGCGAGGCCCTCGAGGACCTCCACGAAGCGGCGGCCACGGCGATGCTCGTCGTCGCGGCGGTGCACGTGGCGGGGGTGGTCCTCGGCAGCCTCGCGCACCGCGAGAACCTCGTGCGCGCGATGGTCACGGGCTACAAGCGCGCGCGCCCCGGCGGGGGCATCGGAGGTCCGCGCCGCGCGGTCGCGGCCCTGCTCGTCGCGGCCGTTGCGATCGTCTGGTCCGCACCGATCCCCGTGCCCGGACCGCCGGAGACGGTGACCGCCGTCAAGGCGGGCAAGAGGGACCTGCGGCATGCTGGGCGGCACCGTGATTGAGCGTGGCGCCTTCTCCCGGCGCCGCAGGCCGGCCTGCCTTTCGTGATACGCGCCGCGGGGCGGATTCGCCCTCGCGGCGGCCCTTCGGGCTCATGCGCATCCTGCTCGTCGAAGACGATGACCTGCTCGGCGACGCCCTGACGCGCGGTCTGTCGCAGGCCGGGTTCGAAGTCGACGCCGTCGCGGACGGCGTCGCAGCGCTCGATGCACTGGCGGCGGAGTGCCACGCGGCCGTGGTGCTCGACCTCGGACTGCCGAAGCTCGACGGCCTGGCCGTCCTCCGTCGCCTGCGGGCGCGGGGCCTCAAGCTGCCGGTGCTGATTCTCACGGCGCGCGACGCCCTCGACGATCGGGTCCGCGGGCTCGACGGCGGGGCCGACGACTATGTCGTGAAGCCGGTCGACCTGCCCGAGCTCGCGGCCCGACTGCGCGCGCTGATCCGCCGCTCGCGCGGCGAGGCCGCCCCGACGCTGGTCGTCGGCGCGATCGAGCTCGACCCCGCGGCGCGGCGCGTGCGCTTCCGCGACCGCACCGTCGACCTGCACGCGCGGGAGTTTGCGCTGCTGCAGGAGCTGATGCTCAACGCCGGCCGCGTCCTCACGCGCGAGCAGCTCGAGGACCGCCTGTACCGGTGGGGCGAGGAAGTCGAGAGCAACGCGGTCGAGGTCCACGTCCACCGCCTGCGACGCAAGCTCGATCCCGGTGTCATCCGCACGATCCGCGGCGTCGGCTACCTCGTCCCGCGGCCGGGCCGTACGCCGTGAGCTTCGCGCGCCTGTCGCTGCGCTGGCGCATCCTCGCGACCGCGCTCGCGACCGTCTCGCTGGTCTGGGTCGTCGCGACGTCCTACGCGTACGTGGACGCCCGCCACGAGATCGAGGAGCTGCTGGACGGCTACCTCGTGCAGACCGCGTCGCTGCTCGTCGCGCGCCTCGCCGGCGAGCCCGCGGAGATCGACGTCGAGCACGCGCCGCAGCTGCACAGGTACGCGCGCCACCTCGCCTTCCAGGTGTGGGCGGACGGGAAGCTGCGGCTGCATTCGGCCAACGCACCGGACGGCCGGATGTCGGAGGTCGACGGATTCGCCGACGTCCGGATCGACGGGGCCCGCTGGCGCGTGTTCTCGAGCGACGGCGGCCCGGGCGTGGTGGTGCAGGTGGGAGAGCGCGGGAAGGAACGCGACGAGCTCGCCGGCGACCTCGCGCGCAACCTGCTCGCTCCGCTCGCCGTGGCCCTGCCCCTGCTCGCGCTTCTGCTGTGGCCGGCCGTCGGGCTGGGCCTGCGTCCGCTGCGCCGCATCGGCGAGGAAGTGCAGCGCCGCGACCCGCGGAACCTCGCCCCGCTGGACGCGGCGCCCATGCCGGACGAGGTCGCGCCGCTGGCGTCCAGCCTCAACGCCCTCTTCGCGCGCGTCGGCGAATCGATCGAGCAGGAGCGGCGCTTCACGGCAGACGCCGCGCACGAGCTGCGCACGCCGATCGCGGCGCTGCGCGCACAGGCGCAGGTCGCCCTCGGGGCCACGGCGGACGACGAGCGGCGGCGGGCGCTCTCCGGCGTCGTCGCGGGCTGCGATCGCGGCGCGCGGCTCGTCGAGCAGCTGCTGACGCTCGCACGGCTCGACCCCCTCGGGCTGCCGCGGCCCCTGGCGGACGTGGATCTCGCGTCCCTCGTGCGCGCGGGCGTGGCGGACATCGCGCCCGACGCGGTGGCGAAGGGCACCGACGTCGAGGTCGACGCGCCCGTGCGGGCGGGCGTCCGCGGCGCGCCGGAGCTGCTGTCGATCCTGCTCCGCAATCTGCTGGACAATGCCGTGCGGCACTCGCCGGCCGGGTCGACCGTCCGGGTCTCGGTGCGCGCCGCGCCGGCGGGCACCGTGCTCGAGGTCGTGGACGACGGGCCCGGCGTGGCTGCGGACGTCCTGTCGCGCCTGGGCGATCGCTTCTTCCGGCAGGCCGGCACGCGCGAGCCGGGCAGCGGTCTCGGCCTGTCGATCGTGCGCAGGATCGCGCAGCTCCACGCGGCGTCCGTCGGCTACGCGACGAACCCGGCCGGGAGGGGATTGGCGGTGACGGTGCGCTTTCCCGCGCTGCCCGTGCCGGCGGCGCTGCCCGAGCGCCACGCGCGCCGCGTCACCCGACCGGCCTGAGCAGAAGCACGCCGATCAGCGCCGCCAGCAGCAGCGCGAGCACGGCCATCCAGCGGTTGCGCGCGCGCTGCGCGGCCGCGAGCTCGTGCACGGCGTCGGGCGTGGTCACCGGCGGCGCGGACAGGCGCTGGTGCAGGAGGCGCGGCAGCTCCGGCAGCGCGGCGGCGAGGAACGGCGCCTCCGCGAGGAAGCGCCGGCGCAGGGCCGGCAGCCCGATCTGGTTCTCCATCCAGCGCTCGAGGAACGGCTTCGCCGTCACCCACAGGTCCAGGTCGGGGTCGAGCTGCCGGCCGAGGCCCTCGATGTTGAGCAGCGTCTTCTGCAGCAGCGCGAGCTGCGGCTGCACCTCGACGTTGAAGCGGCGCGAGGCGCGGAACAGCTGCATCAGCACCTTGCCCAGCGAGATCTCCTTGAGCGGACGGTCGAAGATCGGCTCGCACACGACGCGGATCTCGGTCTCGAGCTCGTCGACGCGCGTGTCGGGCGGCACCCACCCGGACTCGATGTGCGCCGTCGCCACGCGGTGGTAGTCGCGGCGGAAGAAGGCGAGGAAGTTCTGCGCGAGGTAGCTCTGGTCGCGCTCGGACAGCGTGCCGACGATGCCGAAGTCGAGCGCGACGTACTTGCCGAAGTGCTTCGGGTCGACCGACACGAAGATGTTGCCCGGGTGCATGTCGGCGTGGAAGAAGCCGTCGCGGAACACCTGCGTGAAGAAGAGCTCGACGCCGGCGCGCGACAGCCGCCTGAGGTCGACGCCCGCCTCGCGCAGGCGGTCGACCCGCGCGATCGGGATCCCCGCCATGCGCTCCATCACCATGACCTCGGGCGTGCACCAGTCCCAGTGCACCTCGGGCACGAGCAGCAGCGGCGAGTGGAGGAAGTTGCGGCGCAGCTGCGAGCAGTTCGCCGCCTCGCGCATCAGGTCGAGCTCGTCGGCGAGGTTCTTCGCGAACTCGCGCACCACCTCGACGGGGCGCAGGCGCTTGCCGTCGGACCACAGCCGCTCGGCGAGCCCCGCGCCGGTCAGCATGAGCGCGAGGTCCTTGTCGATCACGCTGGCGATGCCGGGGCGCAGCACCTTCACGGCGACCGGCGTGCCGTCGGGCAGCTCGGCGAAGTGGACCTGCGCCACCGACGCCGACGCGACCGGCGCCGTCTGGAACCCCGCGAACAGCCCGGACAGCGGCCGGCGGTAGGCGCGCTGCAGCGTGGCCTCGACCTGCTCCCACGGGAACGGGGGGACGCGGTCCTGCAGCTTCGCGAGCTCGTCGGCGATGTCCGGCGGCAGCAGGTCGCGGCGCGTCGAGAGCATCTGGCCGAACTTCACGAAGATCGGGCCGAGGCTCTCCAGCGCGAGGCGCAGGCGCACGGCGCGGGGCTCGCGCAGGTCGCGCCAGAACGCCACGCGGTTGACCAGCGGGCGGAGCCAGCTGACGCGCTCGTGCCCAAGCAGGAACTCGTCCAGCCCGTAGCGCTGCGAAACGTGGAGGATGCGGGCCAGGCGCAGGAGGCGCATGGCCCTGATTGTAATGGAGGGTCAGACACCACTTTTCTTCGCGCCGGCGCCGCGCCGGGCCGCGGAGAAACGTGGGTCCGAGCCTATCCGGCGACGCTTTCGAGCCGCGCGATGCGCTCGGCCAGCGCGTCCACGCGCTGCGCGAGCTCGGCGTTGCGCTCGGCGAACAGCCGCGCCTCGTCGCCGCGCGCGAGCAGGCCCGCCTCGTCGCGCGCGTAGCTCACCACGCTCTCGGTGAGCCGCTCGCCCGCGTAGTCGGGGAAGGCGAGCAGCCTGCGGCCGGTGTCGGCCAGCCGCTGGCCGACGACGGGTCCGAACGCCTTCGCGAACGCGCGCTCGACGAACCACGGCAGCGTGTGCGCGAGATCCTTCAGCGTCGCGGCGAGCGCCTCGTCGCCGTGCACCCGCACCAGCGCGTCCCAGCGCGTCGGATCGGCGAGCAGGGCGGGCACGTCGAGCGGGGAGACGTACAGCTGCGCGTCGGGCGGCGGCGTGTCGGCACGCACGCTGGCCAGCGTGCCGTCCGCTCCGATGGCGTAGCGCGTGGCGAGCGGCCCCGTGGCCAGGGAAAACACGCGCCCCGCGTGGGCGCGCAGCTTCTCGCGCGCCCACTCCTCGTCGGCGAGCAGGCGGTTGGCCAGGCTGCGGCCCAACGCCCCGGCCGGGTCCAGCGCCATCGCGTCAGGCGTGCCCGACGGGCGACTCGTCGAGCTGCTGGATCCCGGCGAGCATCCATCCCGACGAACCGTCGGCGGGCTTGACCAGGTTCCAGACCTCGTCGAAGGGCTTCGGCATCGGCTCGCCGTCCTCGCGCAGCAGGCCGCGGAAGCGCACGCTCGCCCAGTGCTCCGCACCCTCGGTCACGGCCTCGAGCACGTCGGCGTTCAGCGCCACGATCTCGGTCGGATGTCCGGACGCGGCGGGCAGGTCGCGCGCCACCTCGGCGAACATCGCCGGCGTCATGACGTCCGCGAGGAGGCTGCGGTCGCCGCGGTCGAAGGCCGCCTGCAGGCGCGCGAACTGGTGCTTCGCCTCGCCGGCGAAGCGCTCGACGTCGAAATCGGCCGGCACGTTCGGCCGCGCGGCGGACGGCGCCGGTGCCGGCGCGGCGAAGCGCCCGGCGGAGACCGTCTCGCGCACGGCGGGCGGCGCCTGGGTCTCGTAGCCGCGGGGCGCGGTCGTGCCGCCGATCGGCCCGCCGGCATACTGCATCGGCGGCTGCGCGGGCGCGCGGCGCGCGATGAACATCCGGATGACGACGAACGCGAGCAGCGCGATGCCGACCAGCAGCAGCAGGCTCATCAGCTCCTCGGCGATGCCGAGGTGCGCCGCAAGGGCCGCGAGGCCGAGGCCGGCGGCCAGTCCCGCGACCGGGCCGAGCCAGCGCGACATCCCCGAGGCGGGGGCGGCCGCGCCCGGCGCGGCCTTGGTGGCGGCCGCCGGGGCGGCGGTGCCCTGGCGCGGTATCACCGGATCCGAGGCGGCGCCGGTCGGTCCGGCCTTCGACGGGGCGGCGGAAGGCGGCACGGCCTGTTGCTGCGTGGGCGCGCTGCGCTGCATGCCCAGCGACTTGCCGCCTCCGAGACGCCGGGCGTCGGCGAAGTCGGCGGCGGCGAGCGTGGCGCCCGCCACGGCGGCGAGCGTCAGGGTGAGAAGGCGGTTCATGGTGACTCCGTCGTCCTTGAAGGGCGGTGATGTCGCGCCGGGCGGCCCGGCATCCTGGGTGGTCGGGTCAGAACAGGCGCCCGACGTGCACGGCGACCACGCCGGCCGTCAGGTTGTGGTATTCGACCCGGTCGAAGCCCGCCTGTTCCATCAGGGCCTTCAACGCCTCCTGGTCGGGGTGGACGCGGATGGACTCGGCGAGGTAGCGGTAGCTGCCATCGTCGCGGGCGACCAGCGCCCCCAGCCGCGGCAGGATGTTGAAACTGTACCAGTCGTAGGCCGGGGCGAGCGGCGCCCACACGCGCGAGAACTCGAGGACCAGCGCGACGCCGCCCGGCCGGAGCACGCGCCGCATCTCGGCGAGCGCCGCCTCCTTGCGCGTGACGTTGCGCAGCCCGAAGCCGATCGCCACGGCGTCGAACGATCGATCGCGGAATGGCAGCCGCTCCGCGTCGCATTGGACGACGGGCAGGTGGAGCCCCCGGTCGAGCAGCTTGTCGCGCCCCTCGGCCAGCATCGCGTGGTTGATGTCCGACAGCACGACGCGACCCGCCGGGCCGACCACCTTCGCGAACAGCCGGGCGAGGTCGCCGGTTCCGCCGGCGAGGTCGAGCACCGTGGCGCCGGCGCGCACGCCCGCGATGGCCACCGTGTAGCGCTTCCACCAGCGGTGCAGCCCGGCGGACATGAGGTCGTTCATGAGGTCGTAGCGCGACGCGACCGAGTCGAACACGCCGCGCACGCGCCGCGCCTTGTCGGCGCTGTCCACCTGCTCGAACCCGAAATGCGTCCTGTCGCTCACTTCGCCCCGTCCTTCCGGCGGCGCTCGGCCAGCAGCGCGCGCACGAACAGATAGTCGAACGCCGCCGCGCCCGCGAAAAGCAGCAGCGCCGCCAGCGGCGCGCCCTGGAAGAAGAGCAGCGCGCCGCCGACCGTCAGCGCGGTCGCGATGGCGAGGGCGGCGCCCTTGGGCATCGCCTCAGGGATCGCGGCTCGCGCCCGCCGCCGCCAGCCGGTCGAGGTAGCGCTGCCACAATTCGTCCTGCTCCTCGCCGAGCCCGCGCAGGTACTCCCACGAGTAGATGCCGGAGTCGTGGCCGTCCGAGAAGGTCGGCCGGATCGCGTAGTGGCCGACGGGCTCGACTTCCGCGATGGTCACGTCGCGCTTGCCCGTCTGCAGCGTCTCCTGCCCGGGCCCGTGGCCGCGCACCTCGGCCGACGGCGAGTAGACGCGCAGGAGCTCGTAGGGGAGCTTGAACACCCGGCCGTCGGAGAAGGCGACCTCGAGCACGCGCGAGGCCTGGTGCAGCTTGATCTCCGTGGGGGTGGGCGACGGCATGGCGGACGCGATCAGGAGCGCCGCGGAAGCGTAGCACAGGGCGTGCGGCGCCCGTCCCGACGGCGGGCGCGGGGCGCGCTCGTCGCACGTCCCCGCCCCGGGGTCGCCGTCGGGGTCCTAGAACCGCGTCCCCGCCGCGCTCGTCGGCTGGTCGGGCACGATGTCGAGGTTCGCGGTGCCGGCGAAGACGTTGCGGTTCTTCGCCTCCTTGCCGTGCAGCTTGATCTCGAGGCGCAGGTCGTTCAGCGAGTCGGCGTTGCGCAGCGCGTCCTCGTAGCTGATGAGGCCCGCCTCGTAGAGGTCGAACAGCGACTGGTCGAAGGTCTGCATGCCGAGCTCGCGCGACTTCTTCATGATCTCCTTGATGCCGGACACGTCGCCCTTGAAGATCAGGTCCGAGATCAGCGGCGAGTTCAGCATCACCTCCACCGCCGGCACGCGGCCGCGGCCGTCGCGGCGCGGGATCAGCCGCTGCGCGACGAAGGCGCGCACGTTGAGCGACAGATCCATCAGCAGCTGCGCGCGCCGCTCCTCGGGGAAGAAGTTGATGATGCGGTCGAGCGCCTGGTTGGTGCTGTTCGCGTGCAGCGTGGCGAGGCACAGGTGGCCGGTCTCGGCGAACGCGATCGCGTAGTCCATCGTCTCGCGCTCGCGCACCTCGCCGATGAGGATCACGTCGGGCGCCTGGCGCAGCGTGTTCTTGAGCGCGACCTGCCAGCCGTCGGTGTCGGTGCCAACCTCGCGCTGCGTCACGATGCAGTTCGCGTGCTCGTGCACGAACTCGATCGGATCCTCGATGGTGATGATGTGGCCGAAGCTGTTCTCGTTGCGGTAGCCGAGCAGCGCGGCCATCGACGTCGACTTGCCGGAGCCGGTCGCGCCGACGAAGAGCATGATGCCGCGCTTGGACATGATGACGTCCTTCAGCACGGGCGGCAGGCCCAGCTCCTCGAACTTCGGGATCGTCGTGTTGATCGTGCGCAGCACCATGCCGACGCGTCCCTGCTGCATGAAGGCGTTCACGCGGAAGCGGCCGATGCCCGGCGGGCTGATCGCGAAGTTGCACTCCCTCGTCGCCTCGAACTCGGCCGCCTGCTTGTCGTTCATCACGCTGCGCACGAGCTCGATGGTGTGCTGCGGCGTCAGCGCCGACTTCGAGACCGGGCTGATCTTGCCGTCGACCTTGATCGCCGGCGGGAAGCCGGCGGTGATGAACAGGTCCGACCCCTTCTGCTTGTAGAGCAGGTCGAGAAGGTCGTGGATGAACTTGGTGGCGCGCTCGCGTTCCATGGTGTCCCTCGTTCGGTGGAGGTGACCGCGGCTGCGCCTGCGGCCTCCCTGTACCGTCGTCGACTGTCGTGTCGTTGAGCGTCGGCCGCGTAGCCCACTCGCCTTGCCGTCGATCCCCGCTGCGCGGGGCCCCTCGACGGGTGGCTCGGGTCTGCGGCCTCCTTGCACGGTCTCTGTCTGTCGTTGCCTCGCGTGTCGGCCGCGCCGCCCACTCGCCTTGCCGTCGATCCCCGCTGCGCGGGGCCCCTCGACGGGTGGCTCGGAGCGGCTACCCGGCGAACAGGTCCTTGTTGACGGCGCGGTTGCGCGCCTCGGCGACGTTGACCTGGTTGCGCCGGACCATCTCGACGAGGCACTGGTCGAGCGTCTGCATGCCCATCGACTGGCTGGTCTGGATCGACGAGTACATCTGCGCGACCTTGTTCTCGCGGATCAGGTTGCGGATCGCCGGGGTGCCGAGCATGATCTCGTGCGCGGCGATGCGGCCCTGGCCGTCCTTCGTCTTCAGCAGCGTCTGCGAGATCACGCACACGAGCGACTCGGAGAGCATCGCGCGGACCATGTCCTTCTCGGCCGCGGGGAACACGTCGATGATGCGGTCGACGGTCTTCGCCGCGGAGCTCGTGTGCAGCGTGCCGAACACCAGGTGGCCGGTCTCGGCGGCGGTCAGCGCGAGGCGGATCGTCTCGAGGTCGCGCATCTCGCCCACGAGGATGTAGTCCGGATCCTCGCGCAGCGCCGCGCGCAGCGCGTTGGCGAACGACAGCGTGTGCGGGCCGACCTCGCGCTGGTTGATCAGGCACTTCTTGCTCTCGTGCAGGAACTCGATCGGATCCTCGATCGTCAGCACGTGCCCGTACTCGTTCTCGTTGACGTGGTTGACCATCGCCGCGAGCGTGGTCGACTTGCCCGACCCGGTCGGGCCGGTCACGAGGATGAGCCCGCGCGGGCGGTTGGTGATCTCGGCGAAGACCTTCGGCGCGTTCAGCTCCTCCAGCGAGAGCACCTTCGACGGGATCGTCCGGAACGCGGCCGCGGCGCCGCGCTGCTGGTTGTAGGCGTTGACGCGGAAGCGCGCGAGGTTGGGCACCGCGAAGCTGAAGTCGCACTCGAGGTGCTCCTCGTACATCTTCCGCTGCGAGTCGCTCATGATGTCGTACACCATGGCGTGCACGTCCTCGTGCTCCATCGGCGGCAGGTTGATGCGCCGGATGTCGCCGTGGACCCGGATCATCGGCGGCAGGCCCGACGACAGGTGGAGATCGGAGGCCTTGTTCTTGACCGCGAAGGCCAGGAGCTCGGTGATGTCCATCTATAATCCCTCGGACTGCGTCGCGAACCGGCAGGCGACGCAAGAAACGTGCCGCCGATCCGCATGCCGGTGTCATTGCCATTATGGTCCCCGTCGCAAACGCCCTGCAAGCCGTGCGGGAGCGCATCGCGCGGGCGGCGCGCGCGGCCGGCCGCGACCCCGGGGAGGTGACGCTGCTCGCCGTTTCCAAGACGTTTCCGTCAGCCGTGATCCGTGCCGCGTACGCCGCCGGGCAGCGTGACTTCGGCGAGAACTACGTGCAGGAGGGCGCGGCCAAGCGCGCCGACCTCGCCGGCCTGCCGGGCCTGCGCCTGGTCCTCGTCGGGCCGCTGCAGGGGAACAAGGCGCGCGCGGCGGCGGAGACCTTCGATGCGGTCGAGAGCGTCGACCGGCTGAAGATCGCGCAGCGGCTCTCCGCGCTGCGGCCGGAGGGTGGGCCGCCGCTCGAGGTCCTCGTGCAGGTCAACATCAGCGGCGAGGCGAGCAAGAGCGGGTGCGGGCCCGCGGACGCGGCTGCGCTCGCCGCCGCGGTCGCGCGCCTGCCCCGCCTCGCCTTCCGCGGCTTCATGGGCATCGCCGAGCCCACCGACGACCCCGCGCTCCAGCGGTCGCAGTTCGCGCGGCTGCGCCGCTGCCGCGACGAGGCGCGGTCCGCCGGCATCGATGCGCCGGTGCTGTCGATGGGCATGACCGGCGACCTCGAGGCGGCGATCGCCGAGGGGGCGACCGAGGTCCGCGTGGGCACCGCGATCTTCGGCGCCCGCGCGCCGCGCGGCACCGCGCCCGCCTGAGCCCGAAGGGGCGCCCGGAGCGCGCCGCGCCGAGGGCCGTCCAGTGCGGCGCCCGCGTTCGGTAGACTGCGGCCTTTCGGGCGGCTCCGGGCGGCTTCGCGCGCATGCGGGACATCGTGTTCATCGGCGGCGGCAACATGGCCATCGCGCTCATCGGCGGCATGACCGCCGCGGGGAGCCCGGCGGCGCGCTTTCGCGTCGTCGAGCCGCTCGCGGCCCAGCGCGAGAAGCTCGCGACCCGCTTTCCCGGCGCGCGGCTGCACGAAGCGCCCGACGCGGACGTGGTGCGCGGCGCCGGGCTCGTCGTCCTCGCCGTCAAGCCGCAGCAGATCCGGGAGGCGGCGGCGGCGCTGGCGCCCTTCGTCGCGGGCGTCCCGGCCGTGCTCTCCATCGCCGCGGGCACGCGCATCGCCGACCTGTCGCGCTGGCTCGGCGGCTACGCGCGCATCGTGCGGGCCATGCCGAACACGCCGGCCCTGGTGGGGGCGGGCATCAGCGGCCTGTACGCCTCGCCCGACGTCGCCGACGAGGCGCGCGAGGCGGCCGAAACGCTGCTCCGCGCGGGCGGCGACGTGCTGCGCGTCGACCGCGAGGAGACGCTCGATCCGGTCACCGGCGTGTCGGGGAGCGGCCCCGCGTACGTGTTCTACGTCCTGGAGGGGCTGGAGGAGGCCGCGCGCACCATGGGCTTCGCCGCCGCCGACGCGCGCAGGCTCGCGCTGGAGACCGTGGCCGGCGCGGTGAAGCTCGCGCAGGCCTCCGGCGCCGACTTCGCGACGCTGCGCGCGCAGGTCACGTCCAGGGGCGGCACCACCGAGCGCGGCGTCGCCGCGCTCGAGGCGGGCGACGTGAAGGGCGCGCTGCTGCGCGCCGTGCAGGCCGCGACGCTGCGCGCCACCGAGATGGGCGCGGAGTCCGGTCGCGAGCGGAGCTAGAGTGTTCGAATCGGAGCTTCGTTGAAGCACGCATCGATCGTGAACGAGCCGGCGCCGCCAAGGCGACGACGACGGGTGCGCTGCGCGAAGCGGCCCGGAGCCGGCATCGCGGCCATCCGCGAGGGGTGCGACCCTGCAGCGCGCCGCTTCCCGCTCGCCCTCGCACAACGGACATCCGACTCGGGACGCTAGCCGGCGATGGTCGACCAGGCAGTCAAGCTCATCCTCGACGTGGCGTTCGGCATCGTCGTCTACTCGCTGCTGATCCGCTTCCTCATGCAGCTGCTGCACGCGCCGTTCCGCAATCCGATCGGCCAGGCGGTGATGGCGCTGACCGACTGGCTGGTCAAGCCGCTGCGCAGGGTGCTGCCCGGCTATGGCGGCATCGACTGGGCGACGCTGCTGGCCGCGTACGTCCTGCAGATCGCGTGGCTGCTCGCGCTGTACGCGCTGTTCGGCCGCGGCTTCGCGATGGGCGGCGCCGGCATCGCCTACCTCGCCGCCGCCGCCGCGCTCGAGCTCGTCAAGACCGCGATCTGGATCCTGATCGTCGTCGTGATCGTGCAGGCCGTGCTGTCGTGGGTGGCCCCCGACGGGCCGCTCGCGGGCCTGCTGAACGCGATGACGTTCCCGTTCCTGCGGCCGCTGCGCCGCTACATTCCCCCGCTCGGCGGCGCGCTCGACCTGACGCCGCTGATCCTGATCGTGCTGCTGCAGCTCGTGCTGATCCTGCCGGTCGGCTGGCTCGAACGGGCGCTGCCGGCGCTCCTCGGCTGAGGCGATGGCGTGGTGGCGCGAGGAGGGCGGGGCGCTCGTCCTCGCCTTGCGCGTGCAGCCCGGCGCGAAGCGCACCGAGGTCGCCGGTGTCCACGGCGGCGCGCTGCGGATCCGGCTGGCCGCGCCCGCGGTGGACGGGAAGGCCAACGACGCGCTGCTGCGCTTCCTCGCCGAGGCCTTCGGCGTGCCGGTGCGCAGCGTCGCGCTCGTGCGCGGCCACGTCTCGCGCACGAAGCAGGTGCGCGTCGACGCGCCCGCGCGCCGGCCGGAGTGGCTTCAACGAACCTCCGGCTCGGGACATTAGAACCTGGGTTCTAGCGCCCCGCGATCGCCTCGGCGAACGCGCGCCACCCCGACGTGCGGTGCAGGAAGAACGTCGGCAGCTGCGCGACGAGGAACGCGCCGAGCAGCGTCGGGTACGCGCGCTGGCGCGCTGGCCGGGATCGCTCGTGCAGCAGCAGGGCGACGAGGGTCGCGTCCACCACGCCGTAGGTGAGGACCTGCATCAGCGGCGCCTCGATGCCCCACGCGTAGTGGAGCAACCGCCCGGCGACGGGGTCGACGAGCGCGAGTGCCGTGCCGGTCATGTAGGCGGCGTGCAGGTGCGCAGTCGCGCGATGGCGGATCGCCTGCGTCCACGCGAACGCGAACACCGCCGTCAGGGACGCCTGCACGTAGAGGAAGTACAGCGTCTCCCCGGGGATCGGCGCCGGCGCCTCGCGCACCACGTGGACGGCGAGCGCCAGCGTGGCCAGCACCGCGAGCGGTGCCAGCACGTACGACGCGCGGCCGAGCCGCAGGTGCGCGGCGCGCCGGCCGCCGCGCATCAGGCCCGCCTGCGCCACCAGCAGCGCCATCCACGCCGTCATCGTCGCCGCATGCGCGTGCACCGGCGCGCCGACGCCGGACCATCGCGCGACGTACGAAGGCCAGAAGGCGACGAGCGCGAGCAGCGCCAGCGCGGCAAATCCCACGACGGCGTGACGCACCATGCCGGCGATCTCCTCCCGGGCGGGCGTCTACCCCGCCCCCAGCCGCTCGGACATCCGCCGCGCGAGCAGCGCGAGCGGTGCGCGCACCTCGGCGAGCTTGCGGTTGGTCATCCGGTGCTTCGGGCCGACGACGCACATCGACGCGATCACCTCGCCCGAGTAGCAGAAGACCGGCATCGCCACGCAGCGCAGTCCGAGGTACTGCTCCTCGTCGTCCACGGCGTAGCCGGCGGCACGGATGCTGCGCAGCTCGGCGTCGAACGCCGCGCGCGTGGTGATCGTCTTGGGCGTCAGCCGCTCCATCTTCGTCTGCGCGAGCGCGGCGCGCACCTCGGAGGGCGGCAGCCAGGCGGCGAGCGCCTTGCCGACCGCCGTGCAGTAGAGCTGGCGCGTGCTGCCGACGTCCTGCACGACGCGCACCGGCCCGCCCGGCTCGCGCTTGGCGGCGATCGTCACGGTCCCGTGGATCCACGCCGCCACGCTCGTGCCCTCGCCGGTCGCGCGCGTGAGCTCGTCGAGAAACGGCAACGCGATCTCGCCGAGCTGCTCCACGCTCCAGCGCCGGCCGGTGAGGCGGAACAGCTTCTCGGTGAGCTCGTAGCCGCGCGAGGGATCGACCTGGCGCAGCCATCCCATCGACGACAGCGACTGCATCAGGTGGTAGGCGGTGCTGCGGTGCAGCTCCAGCCGTCGCGCCGCATCGGCCAGCGACACGGTGCCGCCGGACGCGGCGAGCAGCTCGATCACCGCGAGGCCGCGCTCGAGCGAACGGTGCGTCGCCGCCGTCCCGGGCATGCGATTCCGGCGACGGGCGGCCGCGGGAGGGGCGGCTGGCTGTTTCATACGATGAAACGATATTGACGGGTCTGTTTCACAGCATAGACTGCCCCGGCAGACGCCGTCGAGGCCCGGCCGCGCGCCGCGCGGCCGCAACGCGCACCAGGAGGAGAGCATGAGCCTTTCGCGCACGACACCGTTTCGCGCCCGTCGCGCCGCCGCCGGCGCGCTGGCCGTCGCCGTCGCGGCAGCGGCCGCCGTCATCGCCGTCCCCGCCGCCGCGCAGGCGCCCAAGTACACGCTGAAGTTCAATCACGTGCTCGGCCCCAAGGAGCCCTACCACGTCGGTTTCCAGAACTGGGCGAAGCGCGTCGACGAGCGCACCAAGGGCGGCCTGAAGATGGAGGTCTTCCACAGCTCGCAGCTCGGCAAGGAGGAGGACATCATCGAGCAGATCCGCCAGGGCGCGAACATCGGGCAGAACACCGATTCGGCCCGGATGGGCAACTACGTGCCCGGCATCGCGGTGATGAACGGACCGTACTTCGCCGAGACGCTCGACGAGGTGAACCGGCTGCGCAAGGCGCCGACCGTGCAGAAGTGGCAGGACGAGCTCGCCGGCAAGCACGGGCTCAAGGTCGTCTGCTTCAACTGGGTGCAGGGCTACCGGCACTTCTTCACCAACAAGCCGATCCGCACGCCCGACGACCTCAAGGGCCAGCGCATCCGCACGCCTCCCGCGCCGATCTGGCAGGAGTCGATCCGCGCGCTCGGCGCGGCGCCCGTGGCGATGAACTTCGGCGACATGTATCCGGGCCTGCAGCAGCGCGCCATCGACGGCGTGGAGCTCGTCTACAACAACATCCCCGGCGGGCGCTTCTACGAGGTGCTCAAGTTCGCCAACGAGACGAAGCACATCATGCTCATCAACTTCCAGGTGGTGAGCTCGAAGTGGTTCGACGGCCTGCCGAAGGACTACCAGGCCATCCTCGTCGAGGAGTGCGAGCGCGCCGGCGACGAGACCTCGAAGGAGATCTTCCGGCTGGAGGGCGAGGTCGAGCAGGACCTGCGCAAGCGCGGGATGACGATCGTCGAGGACGTCGACCTCGCGGCGTTCCGCAAGGCGGGCGACAAGGCCTACGAGACGCTCAAGCTCCTCGACGTGCGCAACGCGCTGCACAAGGAGATCGGCAAGAAGTGACACCGTCCGCAGCGTGCCGCCCCCGCGACGCGGGCGGCGGCGCCGGCGCGCGCTCCGCGGGGCGGGGGGCGCGCCGGTGAGGCGACTCTACGGCGGACTGGTGCGCTGGGAGGCGCGGATCGCCGGCACGTTCCTCGTGCTGATGGTCGCGCTGATCTTCGCCGGAGGCGTGGCGCGCCTCGTCGGCCACCCGCAGAACTGGACGACGGACGCGGCCACCTGCCTGTTCGCGTGGGCCTGCTTCCTGTGCGCCGACATCGCGTGGCGGCGCGACAGCCTGATGTCCATCGACATCGCGGTCCGCCGCCTGCCCGAGCGCGCGCGCCGGCTGGTCGCGCACGCGAACCACGCGATCATCGTCGCGTTCCTGGTCTACGGGATCGTGGGCGGCACGTACCTCTCGTGGGTCAGCCGCGCGCGCAGCTTCCAGGGCATCCCCGAGATCAGCTACTCGTGGGTGACGATGAGCATGCCGGTCGGCTGCCTGCTGCTGCTGGTCACCACGCTGCTCAAGCTGCGCGGCGGCGCGCCGGCACGCTGATGCTCCTCGTCTGCGCCGCCTTCCTCGCCTTCCTGCTGATGGGCATGCCGGTGGCCTTCGCCATCGGCATCTCGGGCGCGCTGTTCTTCCTGCAGCACCCCGAGCTGCCGTCGACGATCCCGATCCAGCTCACCATCTCGCAGACGCAGAACTTCGCGCTGCTCGCCGTGCCGCTGTTCATCCTCGCCGGCAACTTCATGAACAAGTCCGGCATCACCGAGCAGCTCCTGCAGCTGGCGACGGTGATCGCCGGCCGGCTGCGCGGGGGCCTCGCGCAGGTCTCGGTCGCGATGGCGGCGCTCATGGGCGGCGTCTCCGGATCGTGCATCGCGGACGCCGCGATGCAGACGCGGATTCTGGGCAGCGAGATGCTGAAGCGGGGCATGTCGCCCGGCTACGCCGCCGGGGTGCTGTCGTTCGGGTCGCTGCTGACGCCGATCATCCCGCCGGGAATCGGCTTCATCCTCTACGGCTCGGTCGGCCAGGTGTCGATCGGCCGGCTGTTCGCGGCCGGCATCGTGCCGGCGCTGCTGCTGTGGCTGGCGCTGGCCGTGACGATCGCGCTGACCGCGCGCCGCCGCGGCTATGCGCCCGAGCGCGACCGGCCGGTCACGCTCGGCGAGGCGGGTCGCGCCGTGTGGGGCGGCGTCTGGGCGATCCTCTTCCCGGTGTTCCTCATCTTCGGCCTGCGCTTCGGCGTGTTCACGCCCTCCGAGATCGGCGCGTTCGCGGTGGTCTACGCGATCGCGGTGGGCGTGCTCGCCTACCGCAAGCTGCGCCGCGCCTCGTTCGGCGAGGCGCTCGAGGGCAGCCTCGTCGACGTCGGCGCCGTGATGTTCCTGATCGCGCTGTCGGGGATCTTCGGCTACGGCATCGTGTTCGAGCGCGTCCCCGAGGTCATCTCCGGCGCCATCCAGGGCCTGACGAGCAATCCGCAGGCCGTGCTGGCGCTGATCGTGGGCCTGACGATCCTCGCGGGCTGCTTCGTCGACGGCTCGGTGCTCATCATCATGCTCACGCCCATCTTCCTGCCGCTGGTGCGCGACCTCGGCGTCGATCCCGTCCACTTCGGGCTCGTGTTCATCATCGCGGCCACGATCGGGAACTTCACGCCGCCGGTCGGCGCGGCGATGTACGCCGTGTGCTCGATCCTGAAGACGCCGGTCGGCGCCTACACGCGCGAGTCGCTGCCGTTCCTCGTCGCCGTGGCGGCCGTCACGCTGCTGCTGATCTTCGTGCCCGACGTCGTCCTCGTCGTGCCCGACGCGATCTTCGGCGCGGACTGACGCCGCGTCAGCGCGCGAGCGCGTTCGCAAGGCGCGCGAAGCCGGCGACCGGCAGCGTCTCGCCGCGCGCGCCGGGGTCGATGCCGGCGGCGCGCAGGGCGGCCTCGTCGCACAGCGACGACAGTGCATTGCGCAGCGTCTTGCGCCGCTGCGCGAACGCGGCGGCCACCACGCGGGCGAACAGCGCGGCGTCGGCGAGCGCGGGCGCGCGCTCGCCGAGCGGCGTGAGGCGCGCGACTGCGGAATCCACCTTCGGCGCCGGCCGGAAGGCGCCCGGGGGAACGACGAAGAGACGCTCGACCGCGAACAGGACCTGCAGCATCACCGTCAGGCGCCCGTAGTCGGCGGTCGCCGGCGCGGCCGTCATCCGGTCGACGACCTCCTTCTGCAGCATCACCGTCGCGTCCGCGATCGCGTGCGCCTGCGCCGCGAGGCGGAACAGCAGCGGCGAGCCGATGTTGTACGGCAGGTTGCCGACGATGCGCAGCCCGCTTCCGAAGCGCGCGAAGTCGACCCGGAGCGCGTCGCCCTCGACGAGCGTCAGGCGGTGCGGAGGGAACCGCGCGCGCAGCGCCGCGGCGAGGTCGCGGTCGATCTCGATCGCGCTGACGTGGCCGGCGCGCTCGATCAGCGGGCCGGTCAGTGCGCCGTTGCCGGGCCCGATCTCGACGACCGGCTGGCCGGGGCGCGGATCCACGGCGGCGACGATGCGCTCGACGTAGCGCGGATCGACGAGGAAGTGCTGGCCGAAGCGCTTGCGCGGACGGTGCGGCGGCATGGCGGCGTCGTGCCTGGCGCAGGCGGGCGTCCGCGCGACGCTCGGCGGCGCGCGCCTTCCCCGGCCTCGCGCCGCGTCAGCCCGGCGGCGGGCTCAGCCGCCGCAGCCGGTACAGCGCAGCGTGGAAGACGGCGTAGACGTGATCGTCGTCGACGTGCAGCGTCTCGCCGCCCAGCGCCCGCCATTTGCGACCCTGGCAGAACACCTCGACGTAGCGCGCGCCCGGCCGCCGGCCGAGGCCGAGGTCGGCCGCGCGCACGCCCGCCTCGCGCCAGAGGAAGAAGGCGGCGTCGATCGCGTGCACCACGTAGTGCGGCTCGACGCACACGTCCTCGCCGGAGCGCGCGAGCGCCGGCTCGAGGCGGATCACCTGCCCGTGCCGCGCCATCGCCGCCTGCGGGTCGTCGAGACCGACCGGGCCGCTGCGGACCTCGACGACGGCCCAGTCGCCGGACGGGGGCGGCTGCGACAGCGCGACCGTGCGCTGGACCGTCTGGCAGCCGGCGGCGAAGAGCGCGCAGCCGCAGAGGGCGACGATGCGGAGCAGGGCGGACATCACGTGCGCATTCTACGATTCCGGGGACTCGCGGGCGCCCGCGCGTCGCGCGCCGCGGCCGGCGTCGTCGGCTGCGAGGCGGACTGCGAGGCGGACAGCCGCAAAGAGGCTTCCGCAATCGGCCGTCGCCGCCTTCGCGGGGTCGCGGGCGAGGTCCAGCGCCGTGCCGTGGTCCACCGACGTGCGCACGAACGGCAGGCCGAGCGTCACGTTGACGCCGGCCCCGAAGCTCGCGGCCTTGAGCACCGGCAGGCCCTGGTCGTGGTACATGGCCACGATCGCGTCATACCGCGCCGCGACCTGCGGGACGAACACCGTGTCGGCGGGATACGGCCCGGACGCGTCGATCCCGCCCCCCGCGGCCGCGCCGATCGCCGGAGCGATCACGTCGATCTCCTCGCGGCCCAGGTGTCCTCCTTCGCCGGCGTGCGGATTGAGCCCGCACACCGCGATGCGCGGCCGCGCGATGCGAAAGCGCGCGCGCAGGTCCCGGTCGACGATCGCGAGCGTGTCGGCGACGGCGCCGAAGGTCACGGCCCGCGGCACGTCCGCGAGCGCGAGGTGCGTGGTGACGAGTGCGACGCGCAGCGGCGGCGTCCCCTCGTGGACGAGCATCATCACCACGCGGGGCGTGTGCGTGCGCTCGGCGAGGAACTCGGTGTGGCCGCTGAAGGGCACGCCCGCGTCGAGGATCGCGCTCTTCTGGACGGGCGCGGTCACCATGGCGGCGAGCGCGCCGCTGGCGCAGGCATCGGCGGCGTGGCGCAGCGTCTCCAGCACGGCGCTGGCGTTCGTCGGGTCGGGCTGGCCCGGGATCGCGGGCACGGCGACGGGCATGTGCCACACCTCCGTCGCGCCCTGCGGGGCGAACGACGCCGGATCGAAGTCCGCGTAGCGCGGCGCGAGCCCGATGCGCTGCGCGCGCTCGCGCAGCAGCGCACGGTCGCCGACAACGACCAGCCGCGCGGCGAACGGCTCGCGCGCGTGCTGCTCCGCGAGCATCGCGCACAGCTCCGGCCCGATGCCGGCCGGCTCGCCGCAGGTGACCGCGATGCCCGGCCCGGACGGAGTCATCGTCAGGTCCGCTCGACGGCGCAGCTCTCGCCGAAGAAGTGCACCTGGACGCCCTCGGCCACGCGCAGCCGCGGACCGTCGCCTTCGCCGGGCCCGACCTCGATCCCGGGCGCGTCGAACGCCGCGGCGGGCGTGCCGAAGACCCACAGCTGGTCGAGCGGCCGCTGCGCGTCGATCTCGCCGGTGTGCTGCACCGACGGCCCGAGCGGCAGCACGTGCCCCTCGCGGCCGAACACGGGGAACTGGTCCAGCGCGGCCCTGTAGCGCAGCACCTGCCGGCCGGCGTGCCGCTTGCGCGTGTTGAGGTCGTACCAGCCGCCCGGCGGCAGCGCGAGCTCGACCTCGCCGCCGGCGGCGACGATGGGCGCGACGAGCAGCGCGTCGCCGCACATGAACTGCGTCTCGTAGCGGCGCGTCAGCGCGTGGCCGGGAAAGGCGAGCGGCATCGCCCGCATCACCGGCAGGCCGGTCCGCGTGGCGACGCGGATCACGTGCTCGAGGTAGGGGATCAGCCGGTAGCGGAACGCCAGCCACTTGCGCGCGATCCCCTCGGCCTCGGGGCCGAACGCCCACGGCTCGCGCTCGCCGATGCCGTGCACGCGGATGTGCGAGCTGAACACCGTGGCCTGGAGCCAGCGCACGAAGAGCTCGGCGGACGGCTGCTCCGCGCCGTAGAACCCGCCGATGTCGCTGGAGTGGTACGGGTTGCCGCTCATCCCCCACGACAGCCCGCCGCGGATCGACGCGGCCAGCCCCTCCCAGTCGCTCTGCGGGTCGCCGCCCCAGCCCATCGGGTAGCGCTGCTGCCCCGCCCACGCCGCGCGGCTCCAGACCATCGGCGCGCCGTTGCCCGGCGGCCCGAACTTGCGCGTGGCCTCGTAGACGCAGCGGTTGTACAGCAGCGGGTAGACGTTGTGCAGGCGCCGGCCGCGGTCGCCGTTGTGCGCGACGGCGTCGTCGGGCACCTGCTCGCCGAAGTCGCTCTTGACCACGTCCACGCCGTCGGCGAACAGCCGCTCGTGCGCGTCGCGCCACCACGCGTAGGCCGCCGGGTTCGTGAAGTCGACGATGCCGCTGTCGGGCAGCGGCGTCAGCACGTTGCCGAACGGCGAGGTGCCGGGCGCGGTGTCCCAGCTGAACACGTAGGGGTCGCCGGCGTCGTTGCGCAGCAGGAAGTCGTTCGCGAAGAGCTGCTGGAACAGCGGGTCGTGGATGGAGACGCAGGGATACTCCCAGACGCAGACGCGCAGGTGCAACGCCTTCAGCGCGGCGAGCGACGCCTTCGGGTCCGGGAAGCGCTCGGGATCCCACTGGAAGTTGAACCGCGTCCGCACCCTCCACGCGGCGCGGCCGTCCAGCGTGATGACGTCGCACGGGATGCGCCGCTCGCGCAGCCGCCGCGCGACGTCGATCGCCTCCTCGGGCGTGCGGTAGTAGGCGCGCGACACCCACAGCCCGAGGCTCCAGCGCGGCACCTCCGGCGCGCGGCCGGTGAGCTGCGTGTAGAGGTCGAGGATGCCCGCCGGGTCGTCGGCCGCGAAGAAGAAGAGGTCGAGCGCCTCGTCGTCCACGACCAGCGCGTAGCTGCGGTGCGACCAGTCCGGATGGCCGACGCCGTGCGCGACGCGGCCGGGCGTGTGCACGAACACGCCCCACGCGCCGCGGCCGCCGCCCGGGCTCCACGCGAACGGCGCGTTCTTGTACGACAGGCCCGTGTTGACGCCGAGCGCGTCGTCGACCTGCGAGTGGATCAGCTGGCCGCGCTTGTCGAGCGGTCCGAACTTCTCGCCGAGCCCGTAGACCGCCTCGCCGGAGGCGAGCGCGAACGCGGCGGTCCACTCGCCGCCCTGCTTGATGCGCCCGAACGTCGGCAGCCGCGTGAAGCCGCGGAAGTGCTGGTCGGTGATCGAGCCCAGCACCGGCCGGCCGCGCCACAGCAGCCGGAAGCGCAGCGGGCCGCCGCCGATCTCCAGCGTCGCGTCGCCCGCGGCGAACGTCGTCAGGCCGTGCTGCGGCGTCGCGACGGTGCACGGCTTGGACTTGCCCACGACGATCCCGTAGTCCGGCTTCGCGTGCGGGCCGATGCGCACGCGGAACACGCCGGGCCCGAAGCTCGTCACCTCCATCAGGTCGCCGGTCGACGTGGCGAACGACGCGCCGGAGGCCGTGGTGTCGATGGCGTGCGGGTCCTCCAGCCGGAGGTAGTTGGTGGGATCGAAGTGGAGCAGCATCGCGGGTCACCCTGCGAAGGAGGGCTCGGGCAGGCCCGGGACGTCGACGCGCATCGCGAACAGGCCGCCCGACAGCGGCAGCCTGGCGAGCTCCTCGTCGTCGCGCTGCGTGCGCGCCGTCGTGAGGTAGAGCGTGCGCAGGTCCTCGCCGCCGAACGCGCACATCGTCGGGCACATCGCCGGCACCGGGTACTCGGCGAGCACGCTGCCCTGCGGCGACAGCCGCAGCACCTTGCCGCCGCGGAAGAAGGACGTCCAGTAGCAGCCCTGCGCGTCGACCGTGGCGCCGTCGGGCCGGTCGGTCTCGCCGCTCCAGCGCGCGAACTCGCGCGCGTTCGACGGCGTGCCGGTCGCCGTGTCGTAGTCGTACGCGCGCACCGTCAGCGCCGGCGTGTCGGCGTGGTACATCGTGCGCCCGTCCGGGCTCCACGCGAGCCCGTTGCTCACCGTGACGTCCGCGACGACCCGGTGGAACGACAGGTCGGGGTCGAGCCGCCACAGCGCCGCCGTGCTCGCGTCGCGCCGCTCGTTCATCGTGCCGGCGAAGAAGCGTCCCTGGCGGTCGCAGCGGCCGTCGTTGAAGCGGTGATGCGCGCCGTCGTAGGGCGCGTCGGCCACCTTGCGCGTCGGCCGGCCCTGCGCATCCGCGAACCACACGCCGCTGCGCAGCGCGACGACGAAGCCGCCGCCCCTGCGGAACGCGAAGCTGCCGATGGACTCGGGCATCGGCATCGACAGGTTCACCCCGCTCGCCGGATCGAAGCGGTTGAGCGACGGGGCGTTGATGTCGACCCAGTAGAGCGCCTGCTCGTCGACGTTCCACTGCGGGCACTCGCCGAGGCTCGCCCGGATGTCGAGCACGCAGCGGAAGGGGGATCTCATGCCGCGGTTCCTCCGAGGGTCTGCGCAACGATGCGCATCGTACAGGAGAAGGATGCACCGGGCGGGAGCGTGCGCGTGCCGGTGCCGGACTCGCCGCGGGCGTGGCGGTTGAACGCGTCGGTCATGTGCGTGACCGGCTCGAGCGCGAGGAAATCGCGCCCGGGAGGGACGTACACGACGAGGAAGCCGGTCGCCGTGTCGCCTTCGACCGTCGTGCGCAGGCCGCGCTGCGCATCGTCGAGCCTCACCGCGCCGTCGAAGCCCGTGAAGACGGTGTCGAGCGTCGTCTCGCCGATCGCGCGCGGCGGGTCGAACGACAACCCTGCGGGGACGCCGACCCGGCGCACCGGCAGCAGCGTCGGTCCGGTCTCCCACATCCCGTCGGCACGCAGGCCGAGCACGGTGGCCGGCGTGCGCGGGAAGTAGGGGTGCCAGCCCAGTCCGAACGGGAAGGGCCGCGCGTCGCAGTTCTCGATCGCCAGCGACATCGCGAGCACCGCGACGCCCGAGCGCTCGCCGACGTCGAGCGACTGCAGCGCGCGGAACGCGAACGGCCACCCGCGCGCCTCGTCGCCGTCCGGATCGTAGTCGAGCGCGAGCGTGACGCGATCCTCCGCGCGCGAGGCCACGCGCCACGGCCGGCGCAGGCCGACGCCATGGATGGCGTGCGGCTGGTCCGCGTAGGGGCGGCCGAGGACGTGGATCTGCCCGCCGAACGCGAGCCGCGCCTCGGCGATGCGGTTGGAGAAGGGGACGAGCGGAAAGCTCGCGAACGCCCGCACGTTGCGCGCGGCGAGCGCCTCGGCCGGGGTCGGGCGCAGCACGTCCACACCCCGCCAGCGGAACGCCGCGACGGCGCCGCCGACGGCCGGCGCGACGTCCGCGCGCGCGTCGCCGCAGGCGATCGTGACCAGTTCCTCCATGCGCGGCGCCGGCGTCAGTACGCCGGGCCGGCGGACGCCGACGGCGCGGCACCGCGCAGCCGGCCGAGCCACTCCGTCGCGCGGCCGACCATCATCGCGATGTCGGAGGCCATCGCCACCCAGCTGAAGCCGAACGCGATGTACTGCGCGACCACGTCGGGGTTGGCGCCGACGATGCCGACCGGCTTGCCGGCCGCGCGGCACGCCTGCGCGCCCTCCTGCAGCCGCGCGAGCACGTCGGGATGCGCCATGTTGCCGAGGTGGCCCATCGACGCCGACAGGTCCGCGGGGCCGATGAACAGCGAGTCCACGCCGGGCACGGCGGCGATCTCGGGCAGCCGGCGCAGCGCGTCGATCGTCTCGATCTGGCAGACGACGCACAGCTCCTGCGCGGCGAGCTTCTGGTAGTTCGCGACGTTGCCGTGCCGGCTCGCCCGGTGCACCGCGGCGACGCCGCGCACGCCGTCGGGCGGATAGCGGGTCGCGGCGACGGCGCGCCGGGCCTCGTCGGCGGTCTGCACGAACGGGAACATCAGCGACTGCGCGCCGGCGTCCAGCGCCCGCTTCACGATCACCGCGTCGTTCCACGGGATGCGCGTGATCACGCCCGCGGGCGTGCCTTCGATCGCGCGCAGCATGTCGACCATCCCCGCCATGTCGATCGGCGTGTGCTCCATGTCGAGCACGACGAAGTCGAAGCCCGTGCAGCCCATCGCCTCGGCGGTGACCGGCGTGCCCGACACGAGCCAGGTGCCCACGGGCACGCGGCCGGGCGTGGTGATCGCGTGCTTGAAGCGGTTGCGCGGCATCTCCATGAAGCGGGGCCTTTCTCCGTCCGAGAATCGGGGTCAGACTCGCATTTCGCGGCGCGGCGGGGAAACGAGGGTCGGGAAACGAGGGTCAGACTCGCATTTCGCGGCTCCGCGGAGGCAACGGCGAGGTTCCGCGGCGACGGCACGGCCCAAGCCAAGCGTCGGCTGCCGAGAAAATGCGAGTCTGACCCTCATTGCGCTCATTGCGGGGGACATGCGAGTCCGACCCTCGTTGCGGGATGGCGGCCGCCGTCAATAGATGTCCGGCTCCGGCACCGGCCGCGCCGTCCCCGTCTCCAGGAAGTCGAGGTCGCACCCCTCGTCGGCCTGCGTGACGTGCTGCTGGTAGAGCCGCGTCCAGCTGCGGTCGTAGCGGCGCGGCGGCGGCGACCAGCGCTTGCGCCGCGCCGCGAGCTCGTCGTCGCCGACGTGCAGGTGGATCGACCGCGCCGGAACGTCCACCGTGATCAGGTCGCCGGTGCGCACGAGCGCGAGCGGCCCGCCGACCGCGCTCTCGGGGGCGACGTGCAGCACGCAGGTGCCGTAGTGCGTGCCGCTCATCCGCGCGTCCGAGACGCGGACCATGTCGCGCACGCCCTGCGCGAGCAGCTTCTTCGGGATGTGCAGGTTCCCCCACTCGGGGAAGCCGGGCGCGCCGACCGGACCGGCGTTGCGCAGCACCATCACCGTGTCCTTCGTCACCGGCAGGTCGGGATCGTCGACCCTCGCCGAGAACTCGGCGTGGTCGTCGAAGACCAGCGCCGGGCCCGTGTGCGTCATCAGCGCGGGGGTCGCCGCGGACGGCTTCACCACGCAGCCGCGCGGCGCGAGGTTGCCGCGCAGCACGGCGAGCGCGCCGCGCGTGGCGGGGTCGCCGGTCACCGGGCGGTCCAGCGGACGGATCACGTCGTCGTTCCACACCTTCGCGCCCGCGACGTTCTCGCCGAGCGTGCGGCCGGTGACCGTCAGCGCGCCGGTGTGAAGGTGTGCGCGCAGCCGCTCGAGCAGGGCCGGCAGCCCTCCGGCGAAGAAGAACTCCTCCATCAGGTACTCGCCGGAGGGAAAGAGGTTCGCGAGCACCGGGATCCGCCGGCCGGCGGCGTCCATGTCGTCGAGCGTGAGCGGAATGCCGGCGCGCCGCGCCATCGCGACGAGGTGCACGGCCGCATTCGTGGAGCCGCCCAGCGCCATGTAGGCGACGAGCGCGTTGTCGAACGAACCGCGCGACAGGATGCGCTTCGGCGTCAGGTCCTCCCACACCATCGCCACGATCCGCTCGCCGCAGTCGGCGGCCATCCGGGGGTGGGCGGAGTCGGTGGCGGGGATCGACGAGGCGCCGGGCAGCATGAAGCCCAGCGCCTCCGCGATCGACGTCATGGTCGAGGCCGTGCCCATCGTGTTGCACGTGCCGACGCTGCGCACGCCGCGGCCCTCGAGCTCGACCCAGTCGTCGGGGGTGATCGTGCCGGCGCGCAGCTCGTCCCAGTACTTCTTCGTGTGCGTCCCGGCGCCCACCCGCACGCCGCGCCAGGAGCCCGACGACATCGGGCCGGCCGGACAGTAGATCGTCGGCAGCCCCATGCTGATCGCGCCCATCAGCAGGCCGGGCGTCGACTTGTCGCAGCCGCCGAGCACGACGGCCGCATCGACGGGGTGCGAGCGCAGCAGCTCCTCGGTCTCCATCGCGAGGAAGTTGCGGTAGAGCATCGTCGTCGGCTTGACCATGATCTCGCCGACCGACAGCGTCGGCAGCTCGACCGGATAGCCGCCGGCCTGCCAGACGCCGCGCTTCACCGCCTCCGCGCGTTCGCGCAGGTGGGCGTGGCAGGGCGACAGGTCGCTCCACGTGTTGATCACCGCGATCACCGGCTTGCCCATGAAGTCGGCGCGGCGCATGCCCATCGCCTGCGAGCGCTGGCGATGGCCGAAGGTGCGCATGTTCTCCGCGGCGAACCAGCGCTGGCTGCGGAGGTCGGAGAGGGTCCTGGTCACGGCGGCGGTCCCGGTGTGTGTTCAGCTGCTCGCGCGCGGCACGAGCTCGAAGCCGACGTCGATCGTCGTCGGCCCGGCGTGCGGGTCGTCGAAGCGCTGCAGCAGGTGGTCGGCCACCGCGAGCCCGATCTCGCGCCGCGGCGGTCGGATCGTCGACAGCGCGGGCGTGCTCCACGCGGCGAAGTCGAGGTCGCCGAAGCCCACGAGCGCGAGGTCCGCCGGCACGCCGATGCCGCGGCGCTGGCACTCGAACAGGCCGCCCAGCGCCATCGCGTCGTTGCTGAAGGCGACGCCGTCGACGTCGGGGTGGCGCGCCAGCAGCTCGGCGAGCGCGAGGCCGCCGGTGGCTGCGCTCGCGCGCTGCGGCAGCGCGACGACGACCGCCGGGCGTCCGAGCTGCTCGCGCACGACCTCGGCGAAGCCCGCGCTGCGCTGCGCGGCGCGCCGGTCCTCGTCCAGCGCGGCGCCGACGAACGCGATGCGCCGCCGCCCCCGGTCGAGCAGGTGGCGCGCGGCGAGCCGCCCGACCGCGCGGTGCGAGAAGCCGACGAGGCTGTCGAGCGCGTTCTCGCCGAGCTCCCACATCTCGACGATCGGGATGCCCGCCCCCAGCAGGCGCTGCATCGTGGCGCGCGCGTGCGCCTGCCCGGTGAGCACGATCGCGGCCGGCGACCACGACAGGAACGAGTTGACCAGCGCGGCCTCCGTCTCCGGCGAGTACGCGCTGTTGCCGAGCATGATCTGGTAGCCGCGCGGCGCGAGCCGCTCGGTCATCGCGTCCAGCGTGGCGGCGAAGAACGAGTTGACCAGCGAAGGCACGATCACGCCGACCGTGCGCGTGCGCGCCGCGGCCAGCCCGCCGGCCATCGAGTTGGGGACGTAGCCGAGGGCTGCCACCGCCTCGTGGACGCGGGCGCGCAACGCCGGCGAGACCGACTCGGCGCGACGCAGCGCGCGCGACACGGTCGAGGTGGACACGCCCGCGAGCCTGGCGACGTCGGCCATCTGCGCCCGCGCGCTCCACGGGCGGCCGGGGGAGGAATCGACGGGGCGAGGCGGGAGGGGACGGGCCATCTGAAAGCGCTTGCAAGCGCGGCGCACGCCGCGATTATCCAGCGCTCTTGCCAAATCGTGCAAGCGCTGTCATGATGTCGTCCGCCCTGGTCATCCATATCATCTAGATGACATGGGCGAGCCCGGCCGCCACGCCGCCGAAGACGGCAGGCCGCGGGTGCCGCACGTTCGAGGAGGAGGCTACGACGGTGGTCGACGCAGCGCGCTACCCGGACCTCGCCGGCCGCACGGTCTTCGTGTCGGGCGGCGGCTCGGGCATCGGCGCCGCGATCGTGCGCGCGTTCGCCGCGCAGGGCTGCAGCGTCGCCTTCGTCGACGTCGCCGACGAGCCCTCGCACGCGCTCGCGCGCGAGCTGGGTTCGCGCGCCGCGTACACGCGCTGCGACGTGCGCGACGTCGACGCGCTGCGCGGTGCGATCGCCGCCGCCGGACAGCGCCTCGGTCCGGTGCGCGTGCTGGTGAACAACGCGGCGCGCGACGACCGCCACGCGTTCGACGAGGTGACGCCGGCGTACTGGGACGACAACCTCGCGACCAACCTGCGCCACCACTTCTTCGCCGCGCAGGCGGCGGTGCCGCAGATGCGCGACGCCGGCGGCGGGGCGATCCTCAACATGGGCTCGGTGTCGTGGATGCGCGGCCGCCCCCAGCTCGCCGCCTACACGACCTCCAAGGCGGCGATCATGGGGCTGACGCGCACGCTCGCCCGCGAACTCGGGGCGCTGGGGATCCGCGTCAACTCGATCGTGCCCGGCGCGGTCGCCACGGCGCGCCAGAAGGCGCTGTGGGCGTCGCCGGAGGAGGAGCGCCGGTTCGTCGAGCAGCAGTGCCTCCGCTTCCGCGTGTCGGAGGAGGACGTCGCGCGCGCCGCGCTGTTCCTCGCCTCGGACGAGGCGCGCGCGATCACCGGCCAGAGCCTCGTGGTCGACGCCGGGCTCGCGCAGACGTCGGTGGTGGTCCCGTGACGGCCGCGCGGGCGATCGTCGTATTGGACGCGCGCGCGCGCCGGATTACACTCTCGCGCCCGGACGCGGGCCGCGCGCCGTGCAGCGGGCGGCGCCCGCGGGACGGACGGCCGGGGACCTGAATGTCGGAAGTCACGCTGACCAACGTCGTGAAGGCGTACGGAGCGACGCCGGTGATCCACGGGATCGACCTCGCGATCCGCTCGGGCGAGTTCGTCGTGTTCGTCGGCCCGTCGGGCTGCGGCAAGTCGACGCTGCTGCGGATGATCGCCGGCCTGGAGGAGATCTCCGGGGGGCAGATCGCGATCGGCGGCACGGTCGTCAACGACCTGCCGCCGCGCGCGCGCGACATCGCGATGGTCTTCCAGGACTACGCGCTGTATCCGCACAAGACCGTCTTCGAGAACATGGCCTTCGGCCTGCGGCTGCGCAAGCGCCCGGACCACGAGATCCGCGCGCGCGTGGGCGAGGCGGCAAGCATCCTGCAGATCGAGCACCTGCTGCAGCGCAAGCCGCGCGAGCTCTCCGGCGGCCAGCGCCAGCGCGTCGCGATGGGGCGCGCGATCGTGCGCCAGCCGAAGGCGTTCCTGTTCGACGAGCCGCTGTCGAACCTCGACGCGCTCCTGCGCGCCGAGATGCGGGTCGAGATCAAGAAGCTGCACCAGAAGCTCGGCAACACGATCGTCTACGTGACGCACGACCAGGTCGAGGCGATGACGCTCGCCGACCGCATCGTCGTGCTGCAGTCCGGCAACCTCGTCCAGTACGACACGCCCGACGGCATCTACAACCGGCCGGCGGCGCAGTTCGTCGCCGGCTTCACCGGGTCGCCGCCGATGAACTTCCTGCCCTGCCGCATCGGCGAGGGCGGGCGCACGATCCACCTCGCCGGCGGCGTCGACCTGCCGGTCCCGGCGCGGCGCGTGGCCGAGTGCGCGCGCCACGTCGGGCGCGACGTCGTGTTCGGCCTGCGGCCGGAACACGTCGGCGTCGCGCGCGCCGGCGATCCGTCGCAGGCCGCGGTGGGCGGGCGCGTGATGCTCGTGGAGCCGCTGGGCTCGGACACGCTGGCGCTCGTCCGGCTCGGCGCGGGCGACGGCGCGGGCGAGATGACCGGCCGCTTCGCCCCCGACGCGGGGCTCGCCGTCGGGCAGGCGTTGCCCATCGGCCTCGCGCTCGACCACTTCCACCTGTTCGACAAGACGACCGGCGCCGCGATCCGCGGCGCCGACTGGTGAGGCAGCACCCACGCCGGCCGCGACGCGCCGGGACAGCCACGGAGGAAACGATGAAGACCTGGAAGATCCTGCTGACCGCGGCGCTGGGCACCGCCTTCGCGGCCACTGCCTGGGCGCAGCAGACGACGCTGCGCATCTTCACCGGCGGGCAGCAGCGGCCGGACGTGATGCGCAAGATCGCCGACGAGTACCAGAAGCGCAACCCGAACGTGAAGATCGAGATCGAGGTCGGCGGGGCCACGTCGGAGGCGCAGCAGCAGTACCTGTCGACGGTGCTCTCGTCGAAGGACTCGGTCCTCGACGTGGTCCTCATCGACGTGATCCGCCCGGCGCAGTGGGCCGCGCAGGGCTGGGCCGAGCCGCTCGACGGCTACCTGGGCGCCGACCGGCAGAAGGTGATGGGGCAGTACCTGAAGGCCTACGTCGACGCGAACACCGTCGGCGGCAAGATCATCTCGCTGCCGTACTTCGCCGACGCGCAGTTCATGTACTACCGCAAGGACCTGCTCGAGAAGTACAAGCGCCCCGTGCCGCGGACCTGGGACGAGATGATGGAGACGGCGCGCGTCATCATGGAAGGCGAGAAGAACCCGAACCTGCAGGGCTTCTCGACCGCGGGCGCGCCGATCGAGGGCACCGTGTGCACCTACCTCGTCCCGCTGTGGGGCATGGGCAGCGACCTCACCAGGGGCGGTAAGCTCAACCTCGACACGCCGCAGGCGCGCCAGCCGTTCCAGCTCTACGGGCGCATGAAGCAGGCGGGCGTGCTGCCGCGCAACATCGCGGAGATCCCGACCGACCGCATCCGCATCGACATGCAGGCGGGGAACCTGATCTTCGCGCAGAGCTGGGGCTACGTGTGGAACCGGCTGGAGAACGACGCCGACTCCAAGGTCAAGGGGAAGATCGGCGTGGCACGGCTGCCGCACGACCAGGGCGGCCAGAGCGCCACCTGCATCGGCGGCTGGCAGCTCGCGGTCTCGGCGTTCTCGAAGAACAAGCAGGAGGCGGTGAAGTTCGTCCGCTACCTGTCGAGCCCCGAGGTGTCCGAGATGCAGGCCGTGATGGCCTCGCACCTGCCGGTGTTTCCCTCGGTCTACAAGGATCCGGACGTGCTGAAGGCGAATCCGTGGTTCGCCGAGGCGCTGCCGGTGGTCGAGAGCGCCAGGTCGCGGCCGGTGTCGCACCAGTACCCGCAGGTGTCCGACGCGATCCGCAGCAACATGAACGCCTACCTCGCCGGCACGAAGACGACGGACACGGCGCTGGCGGACATGAAGTCGCGGCTGCAGCCGATCTTCCGGTAGGGCCTCCGCGGGCGCGTCGCGACGCATGGCTTCGACAACGACCTCCGCAGCGGTAGAGTCGTCGGGCGCCGGCCGCAGGCGCGGCCGGGCTCCTGCCCAGGGAGGTTCCCATGCGTCGCCTGCCGCCCATCGCGCTGCTCGCATTCCTCACCGCAACCTCGCCCGCGGCCCTCGCCACCTGCACTCCGGGACAGAGTCCGTTCGCGGACGTCCCGGACGACGCGATCTACTGCGGCTCGGCGCTGTGGCTTCGCAACGCGCTCGTCACCACCGGCTGCTCGAACGGCTCGATCTATTGCCCGAGCGATCCGGTGACGCGCGCGCAGATGGCGCTGTTCATGAAGCGCCTGGCGAGGGCGGCGACGCCCGACATCGTCTACGCGAACCTGCCCTCGGCGCCCGCGGACCTCGACGGGAACGGCTTCGGGACGTGCCTCACCAGCGTCTACAGCGTGCCGGCGGGCGGCAATGCGCGCATCATCGCGCACGCCACCGGCACGGTGTCGCTTCTGACCGACGGCGCAGCCGACGTGACGGTGGCGATCCAGATGAGCCTCAACGGCGGCCTGTTCGGCAACTTCGGCGCGAACGCACCGCGGACGGTGGTGCCGGGCAACCAGTGGACGGTGGTGCCGGTGATCGGCGGGCAGACCATGACCGGAGGATCGGGTGCGCTGCTCGCGCCGGGCTCCACTGCGCAGTTCCGCCTGCTGGTGCAGCGGCAAGGCGCGAGCGTGGGCGAAGTGACGGACAGCCGGTGCCAGCTGATGGTGCACCTGCCGCCCGACGCGGCGTTCTGAATCCACCGGGTCCTGCCCGGGATTGCAGGGGGGGTGCGGGGTGAACGCGCTCCCGGCCGGGTCCCGGGCGCCCGACGCGCCGCGTCCGATGCGGCGCGACCTGTCCGAGCGCACGCTCGGCATCCTGCTGCTCGCGCCTGCCGCGCTGCTGCTCGCGGTCATCGTCGTCTATCCGATCGCGACGCTGTTCGTCAACAGCCTCTACGGGGTCGACAACGCGAACCCGGCCGCCGGAGAGCAGTTCGTCGGACTGAAGAACTACGCGACCGCGTTCGGCGACGAGCGGTTCTGGGACTCGACGCTGCACACCGTGCTCTACATCCTGGTGACGGTTCCCGCGTCGCTGGTCGTCGGCCTGGGGCTCGCGCTGCTGGCGAACATGCCGTTCCGCGTCAAGTGGCCGGTGCGTCTCGGCCTGCTGCTGCCGTGGGCGCTGCCGCTCGTCTTCGCGGGACTGATCTTCCGCTGGTTCTTCGAGTACAAGACCGGCGTCGTCAACGACGTGCTGATGCGGCTGGGCCTCGAGCCGCTGCCGTGGCTGTCCGACCCCAACCTCGCGTTCGCGGCCATCTGCATCGCGATCGTGTGGAAGAGCTCGTCGTTCATGGCGCTGATGCTGCTCGCCGGGCTGCAGACGATCCCGCGGTCGCTCTACGAGGCCGCGGAGGTCGACGGGGCGACGAAGTGGCAGCAGTTCGTCGAGATCACGCTGCCGATGCTGCGGCCCGCGATCTTCGTCGCGCTGATCTTCCGCACGATCACGGCGATCCAGACCTTCGACATCCCGTACGCGATGACCGGCGGCGGCCCGGGCGATTCGACCGAGACGCTCGCCATGTACATCCACAAGACGACGCTCGACTTCCTCGACTTCGGCTACGGCAGCGCGCTGGCCGCGCTGATGTTCGTGCTGTCGATGGCGGCGACGTCGGGGTACCTCAAGTACACGCGCCGGTCGTCGGGCCGGTCGGGCGAGGACTAGATGGCACGACCCCCTCGTTCACTGCGTTCGCTGCCCCCCGGGGGGGCGGGTCAGTCCCTCGGGACGGCCCTTCGGGACAGGACGGAACGGCCCCCACGCTCGCTGCGTTCGCTGCCCCCCGGGGGGGCGGGTCAGTCCCTCGGGACGGCCCTTCGGGACAGGACGGAACGGCCCCCACGCTCGCTGCGTTCGCTGCCCCCCGTGGGGGCGGGTCAGTCCCTCGGGACGGCCCTTCGGGACTGACGATGCCTTTCGGCCTGTCGAAACGCGCCACGGTCTGGATCGCCGGCCTGATCGTCGCCGTCAACGGCTTCTTTCCGGCGGTGTGGATCCTGCTCACCTCGCTCAAGACCGAGACGGAGCTGATCCGCAGCCCGATCACCTACCTGCCCGAAGCAGCGACGCTCGACAACTACGCGACGGCGTTCACGGCGCAGCCGATCCTGCGCTTCATGTGGAACAGCTTCGTCGTCGCGTCGCTGTCGACGGCCCTTTGCGTGCTGGTGTCGGCGCTCGCCGCCTACGCGCTCACGCGCCTGCGCATGCCGCACCGCAACCTGATCATGTCGGTGCTGCTCGCGGTCGCCATGTTCCCGCTGATCTCGCTGATGGTGCCGCTGTTCAAGGTGATGCGCGAGCTCGGGCTCCTCAACACCTACCTCGCGCTGATCCTGCCCTACGCGGTGCTGTCGATGCCGGTGTGCACGCTGGTGATGGCGAGCTTCTTCCAGGACATCCCGCCCGACCTCGAGGCCGCCGCGATGGTCGACGGCTGCTCGCGCGTGGGCGCGCTGTTCCGCGTGATCATTCCGCTCTCCGCGCCCGGCGTGTTCACGGCCGCGATCCTCGCCTTCGTCAACGCCTGGGACGAGTTCCTGCTGGCGCTGACGATGATGAACCGCGTGAACATGCGCACCCTGTCGGTGGGCATCACGCTCTACCAGGGCGAGTTCGCGTTTCCGTGGCCGCTGATCTCGGCGGCGCTGATCATCGCGATCGTGCCGATCTGCATCCTGATCGCGGTGTTCCAGGAGCGCGTGGTCGGCGGCCTCACGCAGGGCGGCGTCAAGGGCTGAAGACGAGGGTCAGACTCGAATTTCCTCCGAACGGCCGACGGTCGGACGACGCACGGGAAATTCGAGTCTGACCCTCATTTCGGGGGGGCTGGCGGCCGCACGGGGCCGGCCAGACCGACGCTGCTCAGGCGCGCGCCGGCGCGGCGGCGCGTGCCGGCGCGGCCGGACCCCGAGGCGCTCGCGGTGCGCCGGCGGCCGTCACGCCCGGAACCGGCGCGGCAGGGCTCTCGGTGGACGCCAGCCGGCGCGCGGCACGCCGCCCGGCGTACGCCGCCAGCGCCGCGCCTGCGGCCAGCATCGCCAGGGCGCGCAGCCCGGGCGCGGACAACAGCGTCGCGAACCCGGCGGCGGCCAGCAACGCGCCGGCGATGGCGCCGCGGATCCAGGCGCCGATCGCCCACCACGCCGCGCCGTCGGGGGTGCGCGCGAAGGCCCGCCAGTCCATGGTGCCGGCGGTCAGGGATTCACGGGATGCGTTCATCGTCGTCGACTCCGTCGAAGGGGATGCGTGCCGCCCGGGCGTGTGCCCGCCGTGGTGCAGGTGCACGATGGCAACATAGGACCGGAAGTCCGACAAATCCAATCAAACATTCGGATCGTCCCCATCGGCGGGGCTGATCGGGCCGCGCGCCGTGCTGCCGCGCAGGTCGACGGCTCGTGACGGCAGTGCCGTCGTCCGCCGCCGCGGCAGCACGCGCGCCGCGAAGAGCGCGGATTCAGGCCGGGACCGGGGACGCCGTCCGGGGCGCGCTCCGCCGGCGCGCGGCGCGGCGCATGAACGCCATGTAGATCAGCGGCACGACGAACAGGGTCAGCGTGGTCGAGATCGCCAGGCCCCACACGATCGCGCCGGCGACCGGGCCCCACAGCAGCGACTTGCCGCCCAGGCCGAAGGCGAGCGAGGCGAGGCCGGCGATCGTCGTCGTCGACGTGATCAGGATCGGCACCACGCGCCGGCGCGCCGCGTAGATCGCGGCGTGCATGACGCCCATGCCCGCGGCGAGGCGCGCGTTGGCCGCGTCGATCAGCACGATCGCCGAATTGACCGCGATGCCGGTCAGCGCGATCACCCCGTAGAGCGTGTACAGCGACAGCGGATTGCCCGCGGCGAGCAGGCCGTAGGCCACGCCGGCGAAGGCGAGCGGCACCGTGACGAGGATCATCAGCGGCTGCCAGTAGCTTCGGAACTGCATCGCGAGGATCAGGTAGATGAGGCCCACGCCCAGCAGGAACAGCGCCGCCATCGCGTCGAGGCTCTCCTGGATGTCGTCGAGCTCGCCGCTGAAGTCCAGCGCGACGTCCGGGTGCCGCACGCGGACCTTCTCCCACTCGGCGAGGAGCCGCCGGTTGGCCTCGACGGTGTCGATCCGCGCCTTGTCGAGATCCGCCTCGACGGTGATCGCGCGCCGGAAGTTGTAGTGCCGGACTTCGGCACGTCCCAGCGACGGCTCGGCGCGCGCGAGGGCGCCGAGCGTCGTGGTGCCGCCGCGCGGCAGCGCGACGGGGTCGTCGAGCACCGACGCGACGTCGGGCGACGCGTCGCGCCGCGCGCGAACGCGCACCTCGAGCTTGTCACCGGCATCGCGCATCACCGACACGATCTCGCCGTCGACGTGCAGCCGCGCGAGGCGCGCGACCTCGGCGGCCGACAGCCCGGCGTTGCGCACGCCGTCGGCATCCAGCGTCAGCACGAACTGCGGGCGGCCGGGCGCCTCGTCGTCGGCGATGTCGCGCGTGCCCTCGATGCCCGCGAGGATTCGCTGCAGCTCGTCGGCGGCGGCACGCAGCGCGGCGAACTCGTCGGCGCGCACGCGCACGCGCACCGGCTTCGCCGTCGGCGGCCCGCCGGAGAGCTGCGTGATCGTGACCTTCGCGGCACCCGGCGTCGACTCCACGCCGGCGCGCATGGCGTCGACCAGCGCGGCGACGTCGCGCCGCCCCGGCGCCGCCGGGGTGAGCGAGATCACCACCTGTCCGTAGGCCGCGCCGTAGACCGGCTCGGTCTCGGTGAACTTGAGGCCTGCGTAGGACGCGATGCCGCGCACCTCGTCGGCGGCGAGGTGCCGCCGCGCGCGCGCCTCGACCTCCTCGACCTTCGCGAGCGTGGCCTCGATCGGCGTGCCGGCGGGCATGTCGACGTTGAGGTAGAAGATGCGCAGCGGATCGAAGGCGAAGAACTGGATGCGGACGGCGCCGGTGGCGACCGCGGCGACGGCACCGGCCACGAACAGCGCAGCGATGGCGAAGAACCGGCGCGGGCGGCGCATCACGTAGGTGAGCGCGAGCGCGTAGCGGACGCGCACCGCGTGCTCGAAGCGGTTGCGCCAGCGCTGCACCCGTCCCGGACGGCTGAAGTCGGGGCGGAGCGCGGCGACGTGCGTGGGCAGCATCCAGAACGCCTCGACCAGGCTGATGACGAGCGCCGTCGTGACGACGAACGGGATGACGAACATGAACTTGCCCACGATGCCGGGCAGCAGCATCAGCGGCAGGAACGCGGCGACCGTCGTCGCCACGCTCGACAGCACCGGCGCGCCGACCTCGCGCGCGGCGTCGACGACGGCCGTCTCCACCGGCTCGCCGCGCTGCAGCCGGTAGTAGATGGCCTCGACGACGACGACGGCGTCGTCGACCAGCATGCCCAGCACGATGACGATGCCGAGCAGCACGGAGACGTTGAGCGTGTAGTCGAGCGCGTAGAGCAGGCCGAAGGTCGCCGCCAGCGAGAACGGGATGCCGATGCCGACCAGCAGCGCGATGCGCGTGCCGAGGAACACCCAGCACACGGCGATCACCAGGAACAGGCCGAGCAGCGCGTTGCTCTCCATCACGCCGATCGCCTCGCGCGTGGGGATCGTCTGGTCGTCGAGCAGCACCAGCCGCACGCCGCTCGGGGCGAGCACCGGGTTGCGCTCGGCGATGAACGCGTTGATGCGGTCGACCAGCTCCAGCGTGTTGACGCCGCTCTTCTTGGTGATCGAGAGCAGCACGGCCGGGCGGTTCTCGTAGGAGACGAGCAGCGTGGGCTCGGTGCGGCCGCGGCGCACCTCGCCCAAATCGGCGAGTGGCGTCGCGACCGCACGCCCGCCGTTGGCGCCGGCGTCGCGCGGCACCACGGTCAGGCCGGCGAGGTAGTCCGGGTCGGCGCGCTGCCCGAGCACGCGCACCAGCCACTGCGCGCGGCCGGCGTCCAACGTGCCGGCGACCGTGTCGCGGAACCAGCCGGCCACGGCGTCGGCGATGTCGGTGCCGCGCAGGCCGCGCGCGGCGGCGCGCCGCGGGACGAACTCGACCACCAGCTCGGGATCGCGCAGGCCGAGCGCGAAGGCGCGGTCGACGCCCGCGATGCGCTCGACGCCGTCGCGCGCGTCGACGGCCTCCCGGCGCAGCACCTCGTCGTTCGCCTGCCCGACGACCAGCACCTGCGCCGTCGGAAACCCGTTCGAGGTCGTGATCTCGAGCACCTGCGGGTCGGTGCGCACCTCGGGCGGCAGCTCCGACCGCTTCGCGGCGAGCTCGCGCCGCAGGTCGTTGATGCGCTTGTCGAACGTGCGCTCGTCGATCTCGCGGAAACGCACGAGGATCGTCGACACCCCCTCGCGGCTGGTCGACAGCACGAAGCGCACGTCCGAGAGCGTCTTGATCGCGTCCTCGAGCGGCTTGGTGACGCGCGCCTCGACGTCCTCCGCGGCGCCGCCGGGCAGCGACGTCGTCACCTGCACCCAGTTGAAGTTGATCTCCGGGTCCTGCTCGCGCGGCAGCGCGGTGTAGCACCACGCGCCGAACAGCAGGATCACCGCGAACGTGACGTTCGCGAACGGGTGGTTCGAGACGAGCCGCGCGTACCAGCGCATCGTCACCGCGCGCCGGGCGCCGGGGTCGCGACCGTGACCTTCTGGCCGGTGCGCAGCGCGCGGTGACCTTCGACGGCGATGCGCGTGGTCGGCGCGAGGTCGATCGGCGCCGGCCGGCCCTCCTGCGCGTCCGGCAGCGGCACGAAGCGCGCCACGTCGCCGTCGACCACGAACACCCCGATCTGGTCGCCGCGGCGCACGGCGAGCTCGGGCGGCAGGAACGCGCGCGGGTTCGTCCACACGACGCGGCCCTCGGCGCCGACGGGCGCGCGGCCATCCGTGAACGCGAACCGCGCCTCGACCGTCCGGCTGTCGCGGTCGATCGCCGGCGACAGCCGCGCGAGCGCGACCGGATGGCGCGCCTCGCGGGTGACGAACTCGACGTCCGCGGCGCCGCGCAGCGTCGGCGCCTCCGCCACCTGCACGGTGGCGACGACCTCGACGCGGTCGGCGTCGAGCAGGGTGACCAGCGGGGTGCCCGGCTGCGCGAGCTCGCCGACGCTGGCGTTGCGCGCGACGACGATCGCGCGGAACGGCGCGCGCAGCACCGTCTTGGCCAGGTTGCGCCGCGCGCCCTCGAGCGCCGCCTGCTGGACGCGCAGGTCCGCGCGCACGACGTCGAGCTCGGTTTCGCGCTGGTTCAGCGCCTCCGACGAGATGAAGTTCTGCGTCGCGAGCTGTCGCGAGCGGGCGAGCTGCGTCTCCGCGAGGCGGAGCCGCGCCTGCGCGGCCTCCACGCCGGCCTGCGCGCGCTGGACCGCGATCTCGTAGTCGCGCGGGTCGAGCCGCACGACGACGGCGCCGCGCGACAGCGTCGCGCCGGGGCGCGCGGGGATCTCGAGCACGGCCGCCGGGATCTCGGCGGCGATGCGCGCCTCGTTGAGGCTCGCCACCCCCGCCGGCGCGTCCGACCGCTGGCGGACGACGACCTGCGAGAGCGGGCGCACGACGACCGCCGGCGCGGCCTCGCCGCCGTTGGACGCGGGCTGCGCCGCGAGGGGCGGGACGATCGCGAGCGCGAGCGCCGCCAGCGCGCACGCCGGCATGGCGCGGAACGGACGGCGGCGGGCGGAGGCGGGCACGGAAGGCGGGCGGAAGAGCGGCGCGCGGAATTCTCTCACGCGCACGCGCGGCACGGACTGCGACGGTGCGGCGTCGGGGGTGGACGAAGGCAGATCGCGCGCGCGATACGAGCGCGATGCGATAATGCGTGACCGCGCGCGAGCGCGCGTCGCGCCGCGCCCCTGCGCGTCCTCCGCCGTGTCCCGCGCCCACGTCGACGTTCCCTCGTTTCGCGCAGGTTTCCTCGAGATGCTGCCCGCGTGCGTGGGGCTGGTGCCGTTCGGCGTCGTCTGCGGCGTCGGCGCGGCCGCGGCCGGCGCCGACTGGCTCGCCGCGCTGGGCATGAGCGTGCTGATCTTCTCCGGCGCGGCCCAGATCCTCGCCGCGCAGCTCTACGCCGGCGGCGCCCCGTTCGCCATCATCGTGCTCACCTGCTTCGTGCTGGGCCTGCGCTTCCTCATGTACAGCGCGGCGATGGCGCCGCACCTGCGGACGCTGTCGCCGGCGTGGCAGCGCTCGCTCGCGTTCCTGCTGACCGACCAGGCGTTCGCCGTCGTCGTGCGGCGCTTCGACGCGAGCAGCGATCCGCGCGACGGCGCCTCGTACTTCCTCGGGACCGGCGTCGCGCTGTGGGGCACGTGGCAGGCGACGAACATGGCCGGCTTCCTGGCGGGCAACCTGATCCCGGCGTGGCTGTCGCTCGACTTCGCCGTGCCGCTGTGCTTCCTGGCGCTGATGGCGCCGCTGATGCGCAGCGGTCCCAACCTCGCCGCGGCCGTGGTCGCGGGGTCCGCGGTGCTGCTGCTCCAGGCGCTGCCGATGCGCCTCAACCTCGTCGTGGCCGGGGTGCTCGGCATCGCGGCCGGGACGCTGGCGGAAGCCGCGCGCGAGCGATGGAAGGCGCGCTGAAGCTCTGGGCGGTGATCCTCGCCGTGGGCGCGCTCAACTACGCGTCGCGGCTGTCGTTCATTGCGTTCTTCGCGCGCCGCGCGATGCCGCCGCTGCTCGCCCGCGCGCTGCGCTTCGTGCCCGCCGCCATGCTGACGGCGCTGGTCGTGCCGATGGTCGTCGCGCACCGCGGGACCACGGACTTCGCCGATCCGCGCGTCCCTGCGGCGCTCGTCGCGGCGGGCGTCGCGTTCTTCACGCGCAGCACGCTGTGGACGCTCGTCGCCGGCATGGCCGCGCTCTGGGCCCTGCAGGCGCTCGCGCCTTAGCCGCACGCCGGTACCCCTCGCGTCGCCGCCACCGTCCGCTTCCGGTACCATCACGCGTTCTTTCCCCGCGGGCCGCGCCATGCGCTTCGAAGGCACCGACACCTACGTCGCCACCGACGACCTGAAGCTCGCCGTCAACGCGGCGCTCGCGCTCGAGCGCCCGCTGCTCGTCAAGGGCGAGCCCGGCACCGGCAAGACGCTGCTCGCCGAGGAGGTGGCGCGCAGCCTCGGCCGCCCGCTGCTGCAGTGGCACGTCAAGAGCACGACCAAGGCGCAGCAGGGCCTCTACGAGTACGACGCCGTCTCGCGGCTGCGCGACTCGCAGCTCGGCGACGGCCGCGTCGGCGACATCGGCCACTACATCAAGCGCGGCGTGCTCTGGGAGGCGTTCGAGTCGCAGGAGCCGGCCGTCGTGCTGATCGACGAGATCGACAAGGCCGACATCGAGTTCCCCAACGACCTGCTGCGCGAGCTCGACCGCATGGAGTTCTTCGTCTACGAGACGCAGGCGACGATCCGCGCGCGCCACCGACCGCTGGTGGTGATCACCTCGAACAACGAGAAGGAGCTGCCCGACGCCTTCCTGCGCCGCTGCTTCTTCCACTACATCCGCTTCCCCGACCGCGAGACGATGACGTGCATCGTCGACGTGCACTTCCCGGGGCTCAAGAAGGCGCTGCTCGCCGAGGCGCTCGAGGTGTTCTTCGGGCTGCGCGAGGTGCCGGGGCTCAAGAAGAAGCCGTCGACCTCCGAGCTCCTCGACTGGCTCAAGCTGCTGCTCGCCGAGGACATCCCGCCGGAGGCGCTGCGCAGCGCGGACAAGAAGGCGTTCGTCCCGCCGCTGCACGGCGCGCTGCTCAAGAACGAGCAGGACGTGCACCTGTTCGAGCGCGTCGTGTTCATGGCGCGCGCCGGGCGGTAGCGGCCCGGCGGCGATGGCCCGCTTCGTCGACCCCGTCGTGCTGGAGGGCGCGCACGCGCGGCTCGAGCCGCTCGCGCGCGAGCACGCGGCGGACCTCGCGCGCGCCTGCGCCGACGGCGAGCTGTGGGCGCTCTGGTACACGTCCGTGCCGCGGCCCGACGGCGTGGAGGCCTACGTCGAGGCGGCGCTCGCCATGCGCGAGGAGAAGGGCGCGATGCCGTTCGTCGTGCGCGAGCGGGCGTCGGGCGCGGTGGTCGGCAGCACGCGCTACTTCAACGTCGAGGCGGCGCACCGCCGGCTGGAGATCGGCCACACGTGGTACGCGAAGCGCGCGCAGCGCACCGGCGTCAACACCGAGTGCAAGCTCCTGCTGCTCGCGCACGCGTTCGAGACGCTGCGCTGCATCGCCGTCGAGTTCCGCACGAGCTGGTTCAACCACGCGTCGCAGCGCGCGATCGAGCGCCTGGGGGCGAAGCGCGACGGGGTGCTGCGCAACCACATGATCCTGCCCGACGGGACGCTGCGCGACACCGTCGTCTACAGCATTCTCGACAGCGAGTGGCCCGCGGTGCGCAGGCACCTGCGCTTCCTCCTCGACCGGCCGGCCTGATCCCGCCCGCCGCGCGCCGTGTTCATCGCCCACTTCGGAGTCGCGCTGGCCGCCAAGCCGCTGGCGCCGCGCGCGTCGCTCGGCACGCTGTTCCTCGCCGCGCAGTTCCTCGACCTTCTCTGGCCGACGCTGCTCATGGCGGGCGTGGAGCGCGTCGAGCTGGCGCCGGGCGCACATCCGCCGCTCGCGTTCGTCCACTATCCGGTCTCGCACAGCCTCCTCGCCGTGGCGGGCTGGGCGCTGGCGCTGGGGGCGACGCACTTCGCCTGGCGGCGCGATGCGCGCGCGGCCGTGGTCGTGGGCGCGCTGGTGGCGAGCCACTGGATGCTCGACCTCGTCGTGCACGCGCCCGACCTGCCGCTGCTGCCGGCCGGCGGTCCGCGCGTCGGCCTGGGGCTGTGGACGATGCCGATCGCGGCGCTGGCGATCGAGCTCGCGATCTTCGCGGCCGGACTCGCGGTCTACGTCCGTGCCACGCGCCCTGCCGGCCGCGGGGGCACCGCGGGCCTCGCGGGATTGGCCGTCTTCCTCGGCGCGATCCAGCTCGGCAATGCGTTCGGCCCGCCGCCGCCGAGCGTGGCGGCCGTCGCGTGGGTGGGGCAGGCGCAGTGGCTCCTCGTGCTCGCCGCGTGGTGGATCGACCGGCACCGCGTGCCGTCCGCCGCGGGTGCGGGCGCGATGCGCGGCGCGGCGGCATAGGGTCGACGCCGTGCTCACCGGATTCTTCCTGCACCTCAAGTCGTTCCGGCTGCCGGTGTCGACGCGCGAGTACCTGACGCTGCTCGAGGCGCTCGAGAAGCGCGTGGTGTCGCTGTCGCTGGACGACTTCCACGCGCTCGCGCGGCTCGCGCTGGTCAAGGACGAGCAGCATTTCGACCGCTTCGACGTGGCGTTCGCGAGCTACTTCCGCGGCATCGAGGCGGTGTTCGACGTGCGCGGGGGCATCCCCGAGGAGTGGCTGCGGCGCGAGTTCGAGCGCCACCTCTCGGAGGAGGACAAGCGGCGCGTCGAGGCGCTGGGCGGGCTCGACAAGCTGATGCAGACGTTCCGCGAGCGGCTCGCGGAGCAGCGCTCGCGCCACCAGGGCGGGTCGAAGTGGATCGGCACCGGCGGCACGAGCCCGTTCGGCGCGTACGGCTACCACCCCGAGGGCATCCGCGTCGGCCAGGACGGCGGCGGCGCGCGGCGCGCGGTCAAGGTGTGGGACGAGCGCAGCTTCCGGGACCTCGACGGCGACGTCGAGATCAACACGCGCAACCTCAAGATCGCGCTGCGGCGGCTGCGCCGCTTCGCGCGCGAGGGCGTTCCCGAGGAGCTCGACCTCGACGGGACGATCGACGGCACGGCGCGCAACGCCGGCCTGCTCGACATCCGCCTGCAGCCCGAGAGGCGCAACCGCGTCAAGGTGCTGCTGTTCCTCGACGTCGGCGGCTCGATGGACCCGCACGTGCGGCGCTGCGAGGAGCTGTTCTCGGCGGCGCGCTCCGAGTTCCGCCACCTCGAGCACTTCTACTTCCACAACTGCATCTACGACCACGTCTGGCGCAGCAACGCCCGGCGCCGCGCCGAGCGCTTCCCAGTGCTGGAGCTGCTGCGCACCTACGGGCCCGACTGGCGCGCGATCGTCGTCGGCGACGCGGCGATGAGCCCCTACGAGCTGTCCGAGGCCGGCGGGAGCGTCGAGTACGCGAACGACGAGCCGGGGCTCGCGTGGCTCGCGCGGGTGTTCGAGCACTTCCGCCGCGTGATCTGGCTCAACCCCGAGCCGCCGCGCGGCTGGGACTATACGCGGTCCACGCAGATGATCCTGCGGGTGCTGGGGCCGCGGATGTTCCCGCTGACGCCCAACGGTCTGGCGGAGGGCATCGAAGTCCTGCGCAAGTAGCGCCGGCACCCGCACCCGCAACCACGCACCGCGCATGTCGCACGCCGCCGACGCCGCCTGGATGGACGCGCTCGTCGCGACGTTGCGGGCGACCCCCGGCATCGTCGACGCCGCGAAGCCGTCGCCGGCGTGGCGGCGCATCGGCGGCAACGGCGCCGCGTCCGTCTGGTCGGTCGCGCTGGGGCCGTCGCGCTTCTTCGCCAAGGTGGCGGATGGCCAGGACGCGGAGATGCTCGCCGCCGAGGCCGACGGATTGCACGCGATCGGCGAGACCGCTTCGGTCCGCGTGCCGCAGGTGATCGCGATCGGGCACGCGGCGTCCGCCGCGTTCCTGGTGCTCGAGTGGCTCGACATCGCCAGCGGCGGGCGCGACGGCGCCCTCGGGCGCGCGCTTGCCCGGCTGCACGCCCACACCGCGCCCCGCTTCGGCTGGCACCGCGACAACACGATCGGCCCCACGCCGCAGCACAACGCGTGGCTCGACGACTGGGCGACGTTCTTCCGCGAGCGCCGGCTGGCGCCGCAGTTCGCGCTCGCCTCGCGCAACGGCTACGGCGGGGCGCTCCAGCGGCACGGCGAGCGGCTCCTCGGCCGCGTCGATGCGCTGCTCGACGGCCACCAGCCGCGCGCGTCGCTGCTGCACGGCGACATGTGGGCGGGCAACGCGTCGCGCCTCGCCGACGGCACGCCCGTCGTGTTCGATCCCTCGACGTACTACGGTGACCGCGAGGCCGACCTCGCGATGACCGAGCTGTTCGGCGGCTTCGCCCCCGACTTCTACGCCGCGTACGCGGAGGAGTCGCCGCTGCCGGACGGACGCGCGCAGCGGCGGACGCTCTACAACCTCTACCACGTGCTGAACCACCTCAACCTCTTCGGGGAGGGCTACCTCGCGCGCGCCGAGGCGATGACGGCCGAACTCGCGGCGGCAGCGGGCGCGTAGGGCGGGCCGGGGGGCGGCAGGTCCGAAAGCGCCGCGCCCGGCGCCGATCGAGCCGACTTGCGCTGGATCAACCGCGTGCTCTTGCCCCGCAGTGTGAAGAATGGTCAAAATCCGCATACCGCCGATCTGGCGGGCACGATCCTCGCGAGGGGCGCCATGGGCGAGTTGCCGACCACCTGGGCCGCGCTGTGCGCGCTGGCCTTCGTCCTCGGGGCCAAGCACGGCTTCGACGCCGACCACCTCGCCACGATCGACGGGCTCACGCGCTACAACGCGCGCGGCAATCCGCGGCTGGCCCGCTTCTGCGGCAGCCTGTTCTCGCTGGGGCACGGCGTCGTCGTGATGCTGGTGGCGCTCGCGACCGGCTCGCTCGCCAGCCGCTGGGAGGCGCCGGACTGGCTCGAGGTCACGGGCGTCACGGTGTCCATCGTGTTCCTGTTCGGCCTCGCGATCCTCAACCTGCACGCCGTGCTCGCGACGCATCCGCACGAGGTCGTGCGCCCCGCGGGCCTCAAGGGGAGGCTGCTCGGCCGCATCCTGACCGTGCAGAGCCCGTGGGCCGTCGTGGGCGTGGGGGCGCTGTTCGCGGTGTCGTTCGACACGGTGTCGCAGGCGGCGCTGTTCGCCATCGCCGCTGGCCACTTCGGCGGCGTCTCGCACGCGCTGCTCGTCGCCGCCATCTTCGTGTCCGGGATGCTGGTCGTGGACGGCATCAACGGCGTCTGGCTTTCGCGGCTGATCCGCCGCGCCGACCGGCGGGCCGTCGTCGCCTCGCGCGTCATGGCGCTCGCCGTGGCGGGACTCTCTCTCGCCGTGGGGCTGTTCACCGTCGCGAAGCTCGCCCTGCCCGGCGTCGACGCGTGGGCGGACGGCCGCGAGCTCTATTTCGGCGGCGCGGTCATCGCGGGCGTGCTGGTCGCCTTCGCGGTCGGCATGCTCGCGGCCCGCCGCGACGCAGCGACGGTGCGCGCCTGACGCCGGCCGGCGCGGTGGCGTGAACCCCTGCGCGGCGGGCCGTTGGCCGGTCAGCCGCCGTCGCCGGCGTCGAGCGGGCTGACCACGCCGCGCCCGCCGCGGTTGAGCACGTGCGTGTAGATCATCGTCGTGCTCACGTCCGAGTGGCCGAGCAGCTCCCGCACCGTCCGGATGTCGTAGCCCGCCGCGAGGAGGTGGGTGGCGAACGAGTGCCGCAGCGTGTGCGGGGTGGCGTGCTTCGCGATGCCCGCGGCGCGCACGGCAGGCCCCACCGCGCGCTGCAGTGACTCCTCGTGCAGGTGATGGCGGTGAACGTGACGATGGGTTGAATTCACCCTGTCTACCGATTGGGGAAGCTCACGACCCGGCCAGCGGCATTCTCGCCGCACAAGGAGACGACCCGCTTTGCCAAGTCGAGACCGACGGTGGCAATCGCGTTCGTGACTTTCCCTCTCCGGTGATTGATCGTGGAAACTCGATCGTGGCACGTTGCTACCTTCCGTTGTAGGGGAAGTCCTTCCTATTCGTTCAACCGGAAAGAACAGTCGGTTCTTTCGAATCGAAACTTGGCCTCACCAGAATTGATGTCGAGCACGGCGTCTACGGCGTAGTCGATCAGGGCCAGGTCCACATTCATCTTTGGGCGTGCAATGAGAAGGCGATCGCGGAGGCAACCAGTTGCAGGTTTCGAGCGTTGGGCATACGAGACCCGTACGAATGCTGCAAATCCGCGAACATCGTTCACCCGAACGCGCAGCTGGAAAGCAAGCCCTGAGGAACACTGGAGTTCGCGGTTCTCGATCCGGACGGCAACCCGGTCACCTTCCATGAAGACACTGACGCCTATCGCTTCGGTCAACGCGACAGCCAACGGCGCGCCGCCTGGCTTGCGGGGCAGCCAGCACAATTATCTACCCCGCGGGCTTGGCGCCACCCCGTCGTCTGCGGGTTACCTCAAACGTTAGGCGCAACCGCAGCATTCCGATTCACCGACGCCCTTAAGCTTGGAGATCGCTATGGAGTTCTCTCGCATTCGCCCGTCGACGATTGCGCTTGCCGTCGCTGCAGGCGTCATGCTCCTCGTCGGGACTTACACGAAGAACGGCGGTTTTCAACTCGCCGGCGTTCTGGTTGCCGTCGTGGCCGCTGTAGTGGCCCTTCGTCAGGCGGCATCTTCGGGCGGCCCTGACACGGGGGACTCGGAGTGATGCGCCTTACCATTCACGCAAGCGGACCAAGCAATCGCTTCGCGACTGATTGGGCCGCTTCTTTCACGCGTTAGGGCGCGGCGAAATGGCGGACGAGAGCGCGTTCGTGGCAGTGGCGATGGCGATGGCGGTGGCACGGAGGTGCTGAAGCCACCGCTTACGATACATCGGGCGGCTGCGCTGCCATACCAGGTGACCGTGGGCAACGAGCTTGCGCTGACAGTTGATGCAGCTGGAGCGGGAGTGCCCGGGCTTCAGTGGACACCTTTCCGGCGTTCGTCGCTTCCGAGCGGACCGCGCACCACCAGCGTCCCGGGAAAGCGCGTCGCCCATCCACGGGTCGCGCAGACGGTTGCCAGGGCGACCGGACGCCCGGCAAGCTGCGCTTGCCGGTATCCTCCGCCGTGCGCGCTCCGGTCGCCGGTCACCTCGGACGTCAGGCAGAACGTCCACAACCCGTCCGTACCATGCCCATCGTAGACGTTCAACTCGTTGGCGAAGGGAGTACCGCTCCAGAGGGTCTGGCGGCACGTCTGGCAGAGGCACTAGCCCACGTGTTCTCTGCAGCGATCGGTCGCGTGTGGATTCGCCTTACTGTGCTGCCCATAGGGCAGTACGCAGAGAACCGCCTCGACGCAGGTGAGGCTCCGTTGCCCGTCTTTGTCCGGGTCCTTCACGCAGACCTTCCGCCAGCGGAGGGGCTGGCTGCGCAGGCGCAAGCCGTCTCGCATGCAGTCGCGGCTTGTCTTCAATGTGCCCCGGAGCATGTGCACGTCGAGTACGCGCCAGCGGGTCGTGGGCGCATTGCGTTTGGTGGCCAGTTGCTTGTCTAGCTCGCGAGTGCTGCCTCACTCCTCGTTCAAGCGGAGCGCCAAGGGCAGGCCGCCAGGCCCGCGCGGCGGAGATGCGGCGGCCGTTGCGCCCTTTCCTCGTCATCGGCATCGGCAGCCCGAGCCGTGGCGACGACGCGCTGGGGCCGCTGCTCGTCGAGGGGATCGAGGCGATGGACCTGCCCGGCGTGGAGCGCCTGACCGACTTCGAGCTGCAGGTCGAGCACGCGCTCGACCTGCCCGGCCGCGAGGAGGTCGTGCTCGTCGACGCGACGGTGACGGGGGAGTCACCATGCTCGCTCGCGGGCGCCGGTCGCGGCCGCCCGGACGCTCGTGCGCGCATCGCGCCGCACGCCGGCACAAGCCGTCGTCGAGTCGGTAACCCGAGCGTTCGCCGCGGGACCGGTGCGGGCGACGGCAACTGCCGCGCCACGCCCTTCAGTCGATGACTTCGTCCACGGAGGCGACGAACGTCCGCGGAAGCGCGAGCCCCAGCCGCCGCGCAGTCTTCATGTTGAGCACGAGCTCGAAGTGCGTCGACTGCATCACCGGCAGCTCGGCGGCCTTCGCGCCCTTGAGGATGCGCGCCACGTAACCGCCGGCCTGCCGGTACATCCACGTGATGTTGGGCCCGTAGGTCATGAGCCCGCCGGCAACCGCGAACGCACGGGTGAACGACACGGCGGGGATCCCCTGGCGGTCCGCAAGCGCCACGATCTGCTCGCGCCGGTCGAGGAGCACCGGATCCGTGCCGCCGATGACGGCGTCGGCCTTCGCGCGCACGAGCTCCGCGAACGCGGCGTCGATCTCCGCCGCGTTGCGTGCCCTCAACACCATCGTCTGCACGCCGAGCTTGGCGGCGCCCGCCTCCGAGTCGGCCTGTTCCGCCGCCGCGTTGAAGTTGTCCGGATTCACGAGCAAGGCGACGCGCTTCACGTTCGGCACGAGCTCGGAGAGCAGCTGCACGCGCTTGGCGCCGAGCAGCGTCGGCGCGAACATGATCCCGGTGACGTGGCCGCCGGGCCGATTGAAACTCTCCACCAGCCCGAAGCGGATCGGGTCGCCGCCGATCGTGAACACAACGGGCACCGTCTTGCTGGCGTCCTTGGCGGCGCGTGCGGACGCGATGTCGCCGGTCGCGGCGATCGCGACCACGCCCTTGTCCACCAGCTCGGTCGCGAGCGCCGGCAGCGCCGTGTAATCGCCGTTCGCCCAGCGCTCCTCGATGCGGAGGTTGCGCCCATCGACGAAGCCCGATTGCGCGAGGCCCTCCCGGAACGCATCGGCATTGAACCGGTACGTGGCGGCGGCGGCGCTGTTGAGGAAGCCGACGACGGGGAGGTTCGGCGCCACCGGAGCGGCGCCACCGGAAGGCCCCGCCTGCGCGTGCACGCGCAGCGGGTGCGCCGCCACTCCCAGGCCCATCACCGCAACGAAGTCCCGCCGCCTCATGCAACCTCCGGGGCCGAACGCGTTCGCTCGCGGCGCGAGCGAAGCACGTCGCCGCGCCCGGGCGCGATGCCGAACGAACGTTCGCGCGAGTGCCCGGTCCGCCCGGTGTCCAGGCGCCTGCGCCCCTACTCGGCCATCGCGCTCTTCGCGCGGTTGCATGGCTCGTCGACCTCGGCCCCGCGGATCACGTCCGCGTGGTGGGCGAGGAGCTGCAGCTGGACGACGTGTACGACGGGTGACGGCAGTCCCGCGCGCCCGGACACGCGCAGCACGTGCACACCCTCGCCGGCCGCGAGGTGGCCGTCGAGATCGGCCACGACGCAGAGCCCGCCGCCGCGGGCGCGCGCCTCCTGCAGGTTGCTCTCCAGCTTCTCCAGCGGCACGTCGTCTTGATGCCCGACGCTGGTTCGTCTTCGGCTCCAGGCGCCCCGCGAGTGTCACCGCCCGGCTGCTGACGATCCTGCGACGGCGCGATCGTCAACACGCTTGACATAGTCGAGTCTGTCAACTATATTGACAGTCATGGCGCGAGCCACCGAAGACCTCGTCTGGGAGGTGCGCCGCCTCTTTCGAGAGTTGGGGCAGGCCGCTGACGCGGTGCTGGCTCCATTGGGCATCACTGCGGCGGAACGGGCGCTTCTCGAGTTTCTGGCGAAGGAGAAGGAGGCGATCACCCTTTCCGAGATCGCGCGAAAGCGTTCGGTCAGTCGACAGCATGTTCATCAGACTTTGTCGCGCCTCGATCAAGAATGGATCGACCGTTCCCCGTATCCGAGTGACGCTCGCTCCGTCGGGTTGTCGCTGAGCGGCAAGGGACGCGACTTTTGGCGTCGAATCCGTGTCGCCGACGGCGAGTTGCTCGAGCGCCTCGATCGGGTGTTGCCTGCAAGAGAGGCTCGCGCGGCCACCGCGACCCTGCGAAAGATCCGTGAGGCTCTGAACTCAGAACAGGAGGGACGCCAATGAGCGCGGAGACATCATCAGCACGTCGCAGGACACTGCTGCCCCCGCGGGGATTCTTGTTGGCTCTTCTTGCGCAGGTACCTCTCATCGCAGGCAGGTGGCCTTTACAGCCGCACTCGCTTGAAGTGGTCGCCGGCGCGGCGCTTATCGCCTTGGGCGTGCTCTTGAACGTTTGGGCGGAACGGCTGTTCAGGTGGGGGGCGACGGGAGTGTGCCCCTTCAGCCCCGCCACCGTTCTCGTGAAACGAGGACCGTTCAGGCTCTCGCGAAATCCGATGTACCTGGGCCTTGTAGCGATCTCCGCCGGCGTTACTCTGGCCGGAAGAGGACTTCATGCGTGACCGGTTTGGTGCTGATTACGAGCAATACACCAAGCGCGTGCCAAGGTGGATGCTCTTCACGCAGCCGGATTGAGAAGTCATGGGACTGACGCCCGGCAGGTTGCTGCAGAGGACGGCCCCGCCGGACCGCCGCCGAGATCCAACGGTAGCCGGCATGAACAGGCGCCCGCTGAACGTCGCTCCGCTCTCCATGAAGCGGCGGAAGCTGTTCCTCGCGGCCGCCGCGGCTGTCACCTCGGCAGGCGCGCGTGCCGGGCCTGTTCAGCGCGATCATCCCGACCGCCGGTGGTACGAAGCGGCCGAGTCGATGCTTCGTCTCGCCATGAGCTGGGGCGATCAGCCGTACGGCGCCGTCCTGGTAACCGCCAGCGGCTTCGTCGCCGAGGGTCCGAGCCGGGTCGTCAAGAACGCCGACCCCGACGCTCACGCCGAGCGCGAGGCCATCCGCGAAGCCCAGCGCCGCCTGGGCAGGAAGGAGCTTGCCGGCTCGGTGCTCTACTCCACGTCGAGGCCATGTCGACTGTGCGAGGCGGCCGCCGCGGAGGCGATGGTGAGTCGAATGTACTTCGGCCCGCAACTGGTGGACGCAGGTGCTCCCCGTCCGTAGCCACGCGCAGGAGATGCTGGTCGACTCCTCGCTCGAGCCGGCCCGCAGCGGCAGCCGGCGCCTGGTCGCCCTGAGCCGTGCCCAACCCTTCGCCGCCGGGGCAGCAGGCAAATGCTGCATCTGCGGCCTGGCGCGGTGAACGACGGTGGGGTGCCGGCCTGACCTTGCGTTCGACCGGACGCCCGCGAACGTGGACGCTTTGTCGCGAGCGCCGTGCGCGGGCCGGCATCTCCCAAGGAGGCAGTCGTGACGAACACACCGGTCTCGGACACCTGGGAGCGCGGCAGTCCCTACGAGCGCTACATCGGCCGCTGGAGCCGCCGGGTCGCGCCTGCATTCCTCATGTGCCTCGACATCGAATCGGGGAGACGCTGGCTCGACGTCGGGTGCGGAACCGGCGCGCTCTGCGCGGCGATCGTCGACGCCTGCGCCCCGGCGTCGGTCGTGGGAGTGGAACCATCGGCAGACTTCCGCGCCCTTGCGGGGCAGTCGCTGGGGGACCGTGTTGTACTTCACGACGGCAGTGCAGCTTCCCTGCCGCTGGCCGACGCCAGCGTCGACGTCACCGTCTCCGGCCTGGTCCTGAACTTCGTGCCCGATCTACCTGCCGCCCTCGCCGAAACGAGCCGGGTTACCGTCCCGAGCGGCACCATTGCGGCGTACGTCTGGGACTATGCGGGCAGGATGGAGCTGATCCGGTGGTTCTGGGACGTGGCTTCGGAGCTCGACCCGGAAGCATCCAAGCTGCACGAGGGAGTCCGCTTCCCGCTATGCGACCCCGATGCCTTGCAGGCCGCGTTCCGGAACGCAGGACTGCAAGAGCCAAGGACCGTCCCGATCGACGTGCGCACGGACTTCGCAACCTTCGACGACTACTGGAACCCGTTCCTCGGTGGACAGGGCCCGGCCCCAGCCTATGCGATGGCCCTGCCAGACAAGGCCAGGAGCCGGCTTCGCGAACGCCTGCGCGCCCGCTTGCCGATGGAATCCGATGGCTCCCTCCGGCTCGCTGGACGGGCCTGGGCAGTTCGAGCGACGGCGAAAAGCGATGCCTAGCGGTTCGTTCGGGCACGAAATCCGATCTAGACTGGCGGGGTGCCGACGGGCGGACGGCGCTGCGACGTATCACACGACTCCCCGCGGCCTGCGTGACGTCGCCCGCAGCCAGGAGACCCGATGTCCAGGCTTCGCGTGGAGAGCTTCACCATATCGCTGGACGGCTTCGGCGCCGGTCCACGCCAGGACATCGACCATCCGCTCGGGGTCGGCGGCACGTCGCTTCACGCCTGGGCCCTCTCCACGCGGACGTTCCAGCGGGCGGTGTTCGGTCGCGAGGGCGGATCGACGGAGGGTGTCGACGAGGAGTACGCCGCTCGCGGCTTCAGGAACGTCGGCGCGTGGATCCTCGGCAGGAACATGTTCGGCCCCGTGCGCGGCCCGTGGCCGGACGAGCGCTGGCGCGGCTGGTGGGGCGAGAACCCCGTCTACCACGTTCCCGTGTTCGTCCTCACCCACTACGCGCGCGCCCCGCTGGTGATGGAAGGCGGAACGACCTTCCACTTCGTGACGGAAGGCATCGGCGCCGCGCTGGCGCGAGCCCGCGAAGCCGCCCAGGGAAAGGACGTCCGTCTCGGCGGCGGCGTCGACGTCATCCGGCAGTATCTCCGCGAGCGCCTGGTCGACGAGATGCACGTCGCCATCGCCCCTGTCCTCCTCGGTGCCGGCGAGCGGCTCTTCGACGGAGTGGACCTTCCTGCGCTGGGCTACGCCTGCACCAGGCACGAGGCGTCGCCGTTTGCCACGCACGTGATCCTGACCCGACAGTGAGCGCGGGCGCGCAGCGGCAGTGCGCCGCGAGGCGTACGGGTCACCATGGGCCTCGCAGCGCAGTGCTGCTGCGTGCGGGACTCTGGCAGGGATCCTTCGCGCGCGCGACCCCGGGCGTGTCGCATGACGACCCGGTACTACACGGCCACCAGCCTCGACGGATTCATCGCGACCGAAGACGACTCGCTCGACTGGCTGTTCCCGCTCGGCGACATCGACGACACGAGCTTCCCGGCGTTCATCGCCGGCGTCGGGGCGCTGGCCATGGGATCGGCCACGTACGAGTGGATGCTGCGTCACGCGCGAACGGTCGCGGCCGAGACCGGCGCGGCCTGGCCATACGCCCAACCCGCGTGGGTCTTCACCAGCAGGACGCTGCCAGCGGTGCCGGGCGCCGATCTGCACTTCGTCCGAGGCGACGTGCGGCCGGTCCATTCGGCCATGCGCGCGGCTGCGGGCGAGCGGACCATCTGGATCGTCGGAGGCGGCGATCTCGCGGGTCAGTTCCACGACGCCGGGCTGCTGGACGAGATCGTCGTCCAGGTCGGTTCCGTCACGCTCGGCAAAGGCAAGCCCCTGTTTCCCCGCCGGCTCACCAGCCCGCCGCTGACGCTGATGTCCGTCAGGCAGGTCGGCACGGGCTTTGCCGAGCTGCGCTACGCGGTCCCTGCTCGTCAGGAGAACGGTGCGCCCTGACGCCCTGCCCGAGCGGACGCACCGGCCCGCGATCCCGACGCGGCGGACACCGACGTGGCGCGGCGCGCTGCGACCCCGGTAGCCGGACGCGCGCGGCTCCACGCCCATGCCCGGCACGATCATCCTCCTCAACGGCGCGTCCAGTTCGGGAAAGTCGTCGCTGGCGCGCGCCGTGCAGGCGCGAGCTTCCCTGCCCTTCTGGCACTACTCGATCGATCACCTCAGGGCCGGCGGCGTCCTGCCCAGCGAGCGCATCGATGCCGGCGACTTCTCCTGGGCGACGATGAGGGAAGCCTTCTTCGAGGGCTTCCATCGCAGCATCGCCGCGTTCGCGCAGGCGGGAAACCACCTGCTCGTCGAGCACATCATCGAGGAGCGCCGCTGGATGGACAGGCTGCTGCTCCTCCTCGGGGCGCACGACGTCTACTTCGTCGGCCTGCACTGCCCGCTCGACGAACTCGAGCGGCGCGAGGCGCGACGCGGCGACAGGCGGCTCGGCGACGCCCGTGCGGATCACGCCGTCACGCACACGTTCGGCGCGTACGACCTGGAGCTGGAGTCCACGCGCCCGGTCGACGAGCAGGCAACCGTGCTGCTCGCCGCGTGGGAAGCACGCTCCGCGCCCGGTGCCTTCGCGAGCATGGCGCGCCGCGGCGGTGCCGACGTCGTGGCCTGACCCCGGGACGAAGGTCCGATGCCCTGGTGAACGAGCATCGACACGGGCGCCATCCACCGCCGGGCCCGACGACGACGGGGCGAGGACGGCGCGGCGTGTCATCATCCGCCAAGCGGCGCGAACATCCTGCCGGCGCTGTTCGCCCGGCTCGAACGCCGGGGCCTTCCCGTCCACCCGCCATGCTGCCGGTCGTTCGTACACGACGCTCCCTCCTGGCCGCCATGGCCGCGGCCGCCGCGTTACCCTGTCGCCGGTCGGATGCGGCGGACGCCACGCATCCGCAGGCGCGCTGGTTCCAGGAAGCGGAGGCGATGAGGAAGCTCGCGGTCTCCCGGGGCGACCAGAGCTATGGAGCCGTGCTGGTGCTGGACGGTCGCGTCGCGGGGCAGGGGCCGAGCCGCGTCGTCGTGGACCGAAGCGCCGACGCCCACGCGGAGCGCGTCGCCATCCTCGACGCGCAGCGCAGGCTCGGCCGCGAGGACCTCCGCGGGGCCGTCCTGTATTCCACCGCGCGGCCGTGCGCGCTCTGCGAGCAGGCGGCCGCGAAGGCGAACGTCTCGCGGATGTACTTCGGCAGCAACCTGCAGGACGCGGGGCCACCCGTGGGCCGCCCGCCGTGATGCCGAATCTTCGCCCGGGCGGCAACCGGTCGCCCCGCGCGTTGGCGTACAGGAACACCACCGGAGAGGATCCATGCCCGCCTACCTGATTGCAGAGCACGTCATCACCGACGCGAGCAAGTTCGAGGAGTACAGGACCAGGGTCGGGCCGATGATCGCCAAGTACGGCGGGCGCTACCTGACGAAGGGCGGCAGCCACAAGCTCCCCGAGGGGGGACACTGGAACCCGGAGCGCGTGGTGATCATCGAGTTTCCCGACATGGACGCGCTGAACCGGTGGTACAACGCACCGGAGTACCAGCCGCTGATCGCCCTGCGCAAGGCGTGCACCAGCGACCTGGACATGCTGATCACGCTGGAGGGTGCCTGAGGGACGCGGCCGGTTCGTCGCCGCGACCGCCTGCGGCGTTTCGCTCCGCCCGGATCACCTCGTGCGCGCACTCGAGCTTCGCGTCCCGCCCGCGGCGCTGGTGCTGATCTTCGCCGCGGCGATGGGCGCGCTCGCGTACGCCTTTCCCACGCCGATCCTGTTGCCCGCGAGGCTGGCGGTCGCCGGCGCGCTGGCGGGCCTGGGCGTGCTGGTCGCCCTGGCAGGCGTCGTCGCCTTTCGCCGTCACGGGACCACGGTCAACCCGTTCACGCCCGAGCAGTCGTCTTCCCTCGTCGCCACGGGCATCTATCGCTTCAGTCGCAACCCGATGTATCTTGGCTTCGTTCTGGGGCTCGCCGGCTGGTCCGTGTATCTGGCCAACTGGGCCTCCGCGCTCTTGCTGCCGGCGTTCGTCGCCTACATGAACCGGTCCCAGATCCGGCCTGAGGAGCGGGCGCTCGCGGAAAGGTTCGGTCCGCGGTTCCTGGCGTACTGCCGATCCGTCAGGCGCTGGCTGTAGGCGTGCGCGACGCTTGCCGTGGCGAAGACTGCAGCTCGCTCCGGTTCCCGGCGAGGAACGTCGGTGCGAAAGGTGCAGGCAGGTTCCCTGTCTCGGGCTGCGTGCGCGGCGAGGGAGGTGCGCGTGAGCGATGCCACGATGGAGTCCATGATCGCGTCGGCGCGGGCCTACGAATCGCTCTTCGTGCCCGCGCTCTTCGGGCAGTGGGCGTCGCGAGTCGCCGACCTCGCGAGGCTCGCCGTCGGCGAGAGGGTTCTCGACGTGGCGTGCGGTACGGGCGTGCTCGCCCGCGAAGCGCAGCGACGGACCGCGCCGACGGGCTACGTCGCCGGTCTGGATCCGGGCCCGGGAATGCTCGCCGTGGCGAGGGAACTCGCCCCGCTGGTGGACTGGCGGGAGGGCCGGGCCGAGGCGATGCCCTTCGCCGACGGCGCCTTCGACGCGGTCGTGAGCCAGTTCGGGCTCATGTTCACGGACGCCGGCAGCGCCGTTCGCGAGATGCTTCGCGTCCTGCGGCCGGGGGGTCCGCTGGTCGTCGCGGTCTGGAACGATGTGGAGAACATCCCGGCTTACGCGGCCGAGATCGGCGTTCTCGAGCGGATTGCCGGCCCGCGGGCCGCCGACGCCCTGCGCGCGCCGTTCGTCCTCGGACGCCCGGGCGTCCTTGCCGGCCTCTTCGAGGATGCGGGTGCGGGCGAGGTGGTGATCGGTGCGGGCGCGGGCGTTGCGCGTTTCCCGAGCATCCGGGTGATGGTCGAGGCGGACCTGAGGGGCTGGCTCCCGGTCATGGGCGTGAACCTCGGCGAGGAGGTCATCGCACGCGTGCTGGACGAGGCCGACGCCGTGCTGTCCGATCACGCCGGTCCCGACGGCACGGTCGAGTTCGCGACGTCGGCGCTCCTGGTCGCCGCCCGGAAGCCGTGATCGTCGGAGCGGGGGAAGCACGCGGGCGTCGCGCGCAATCCGTCCTGCACTTCCCCACGAACGTCCCCGTCGTGCACCGGAGCCTGACGCGATGAACGAGCCGCTGCCACCCAGGCGCCGTCCCACGCTGTTGTACGCGGCGGTCGCCATCGTGGCCAGCGTCGTGATCTGGGGACTGGTGTCGCCCGCGGCGCTCGGCAGGGCGGCCGCTGCTGCGCTGGCCTTCACCACCCGGTCCTTCGGCTGGTTCTACCTCTGGGTGGTCCTCGGCGTCGTGGCCTTCTGCCTGTTCCTGGCGGCGAGCCGCTACGGCAACATGCGGCTCGGCGGCGAGGACGAGGAACCCGAGTTCTCCGTCGTCGCGTGGTTCGCCATGCTGTTCGCGGCCGGCATGGGCATCGGGCTCGTCTTCTGGGGGGCCGCGGAGCCGCTGTCGCACTACCTCGCGCCGCCGCCGGGCGTCGCGCCGAGGTCGGCCGACGCCGCGAACGCGGCCATGCGCTACGCGTTCTTCCACTGGGGCCTGCATCCGTGGGCGATCTACACGGTGGTCGCGCTGGCGATCGCGTTCTTCCAGTCGGGCGCGGGCAGCGGCCTCAGCTTCAGCTCGACGATGCAGGGGCTGGGGGCGGATCCGAACGCGCGGTGGCTCGCGTTGATCGATCTCTTCGCGGTGGTGGCGACGGCGTTCGGCGTCGCCACGTCGCTCGGGCTGGGCGCCCTGCAGATCAACAGCGGGCTCAACGCCGTGTTCGGGCTGCCGATCGGCGTCGCGTCGCAGGTCGGGATCATCGTCGTGACGACCGTGCTGTTCCTCGCCTCCGCGCTCTCGGGGATCGAGCGCGGCATCAAGTGGCTGTCGACGATCAACCTGGCGATCGCCGCGCTCCTCGCCGCGACGATCTTCGCGCTCGGCCCGACGCGCGCCATCCTCGACACGCTCACGAACACGCTGGGCGCGTACCTCTCGGAATTCGTCCGCATGAGCCTGCGGCTCAGCCCGTTCCGCGAGAGCAACTGGGTGGGGGACTGGACGATCTTCTACTGGGCGTGGTGGCTGTCGTGGTCGCCTTTCGTCGGGCTCTTCATCGCCCGCGTGTCGAAGGGGCGGACCATCCGCGAGTTCATCGTCGGGACGCTCATCGTTCCCTCGGCGGCGTGCTTCCTGTGGTTCTCCGTCTTCGGCGGCAGCGCACTCCACCTCGAGATCTTCGAGGGCGTCCCGCTCGCGGCGGCGGCGCAGGCCGACGCGTCGACCGCGATCTTCCGGCTGTTCGAGGCGCTGCCGATGAGCACGGTGCTGTCCGTCGCGGCGACGCTGCTCGTGCTGATCTTCTTCGTGACCTCTGCCGATTCGGCGACCGTCGTGCTCTCCATCCTCAGCTCGCGCGGCAACCCGGATCCCGGGCTGCGCACGAAGTTCCTGTGGGGCGCGCTCGTGTCCCTGGTGGCGGTGAGCCTGCTCGTCGCCGGCGGGCTCAAGGGCATCCAGACGGCGGCGATCGTCGCGGCGCTGCCTTTCTCCGTCGTCATCGTCCTGCTGTGCGTCTCGCTTCATCGCGCACTGGAGCGCGAGTGGCGCGCGCGCGACCGGGCGGAGCGCGCCTATCGCAGGCGGTCGCGGGACGGTGCGGATTGAGGCCATCGCAGCAATGGCGCTGCTGCGGGAGAATCCGTCGACCGGAAGCCGGCCGCGCCCCCGCACCTCGGGGAGGGGCTGCACCTCACGGGCCGCGGGAGGCGGAGTGACGACCTCGCTCCGCCATTCCTCGCTTCGTCGAAGCATCCTCCTCGGCGTGGTCGCCGCCGTCGTCCTCGCACGTCCCGCGATGGCGCAGACCGCGGAGCGGCCGGACGTCAAGGTCGGGGATCGATGGCGGTTCGCGGCCTACGCCACCGTGCCCTCCGCCACGCCGAACCGCACTTGGCTCGTGACGTCGGTGGGCGCCACGGACATCGAGGGCACCGAGAACGGCGAGCCGCTGCGACTGACGCGCGAACTGAACGTGGTCGAGACGCCACGCGACCGGTATTCCAACGCGAGGCTGCTCGCGTTTCCGCTGGCGGTCGGCAAGCGGTGGGAGTACGTGACCGAGTGGACGTTCAAGGCGAAGGGATCCGCGGGCAGGGCTGCCGTCGTCGTCACGGTGCACGCCTACGAGAAGGTCACCGTCCCCGCGGGTGCCTTCGACGCGTTCAGGCTGGTGGCGAGCGAGTCGCTGAGCGGGACGTCGCCGGCCGGCAGCGTGTACGCCGGCGAGACGAACCGGACGTATTGGTATGCGCCGGCCGCTCGAGCGATCGTGAAGTCGGTCTCGCACAATCCCTACCTCGGCCCGTCCGTCGTCGAACTCGTCGGCTTCGAGCCGGGTCCTTGATGGTGTGGACACGCAGCGGCGCGCCGCACCGGCGGCGTGCGCGCGAGTCCATGATCAGCGCCCGCCGGTGACAGCGCATGGCAGTATCCTTCGCGCCGAAGGCCGCGCGGGCCCGGCCGCGCCCGTGCGTTCGCATCGACGAGGAGCGCCGTCGGACACCATGAATCTTCTGAGTACACGCGCGCTGTTCGTCGCCACCGCCGTCGCCCGCGGGGACTGCGCTGGGCACGCGTCGGTAGAATCCGCGGGATGCTCTCGCCACGGTCCCCCTCGGCGCGCATGACCAGCTCGCTCGCCCGCGTGGCGCTCGTCACCGGGCTGATCCTTCTCGTTCCCGTGGTGGCGATGCAGGTCACCGCCGAAGTGGCGTGGGGGCCGGGCGACTTCCTGGCGGCGGGCGCGCTACTCTTCGGTGCCGGCGTGGCGATGGTCGCGAGCGTGCGGTGGTTCCGGCGGACGGCGAGCCGGGTGGCTGCCGTCGCATTGATCGCGACCGCAGTGGCGCTGGTCTGGGCGGAACTCGCAGTCGGGCTCTTCCGGTGACTTCCCGCCGGCCGACCCTCCGACGCGGGGTCCCCGGCGCGGGACTGCCGGACGGGTCGATCGTGGCGCGCCCCGTGGCGGCGGCTGCATAATCGTTGTCCACGCGCCGCCGTCCGAGCTGCCCTCCCGGTGCCCACTCGGTGCCCGGGCGGGGACGGGCGGCACTCGCCGCGGCCGCGCGCGATCGCCGACGACGTTGCGAGCGAACGCAAGCGCATGGAAGCGACCGACCTCTTCGTCGACCCGTGGGGCCACGGCACGCCCGTGGTTCTCGTGCACGGATCGCTGGCGACCGGCGGCGACGAGTGGCAGGCGCAGCGGCCGCTCGCCGACGAAGGGTTCCGTCTGCTGGTGTTCGACCGACGCGGGTACGGGCGCAGCCCGGCGGCGGACGGCGAGGACTTCCTGCGCGATGCGGACGACGTCGTCGCGCTCATGGGCGATGGCGCGCATCTCGTCGGCCACTCCTACGGGGGACTCGGCGCGCTCGTCGCCGCGGCCTGCCGTCCGGAAGCGACGCTGTCGCTCGCGCTGCTCGAGCCGGCCGCATTCGCGCTGGGCCAGCACGATCCTGCCGGGCGTGCCCTGGTCAACGAGGTTCGAGCGCTCTGGGACCAGGACCTTCCGGACGAAACGTGGGTCGTTCGTTTCCTGACGGCGGTGGGAAGCGATCCGGACGCGTTGGCCCGCGAGCTCGTCGCCGCCTCCGTCGCGCTCACGCCCCTGCTGCGCCGCGGGCGGCCCCCCTGGAACGGCGATCTGCCGCTGGCGGCGTTGGCCGCCGCCGGCTTTCCGAAGCTCGTCGTCTCGGGAGGGCACAGCCCGGCGTTCGACGCGATCTGCGACGACCTCGCCGGACGGATCGGGGCGTCGCGTGCGGTCGCCGCCGGTGCCGGCCACGAGGTCCAGTTCTCGGGACAGCCCGTCAACGACCTGCTGCGCGCGCTGTGGCGCGGAGCGAACGCGCAGCCGTGCTGAACGCAGCTTCGCGCCGGCGGCGATGCACCATGGTCGGGCCAGGGCTTGACGTGCAGCCGCGATGCCCGCGAACAGGCGCTTCGCGTCGGCGCTGCGCGCGGCCGTGTTGACCGGCGTGTCGCCTCCGGACGGGCGGCGTGCCCGGGCTCACCGGCGACCGCTCGTCCCGCCGGCCGGGGTGCCCGGCGCGCGCGACAGCAGCTCGTCGATCGTCGCGACGGCCACCAGTCCGCGCACGGCCTTCGCGAGCGATCGATCCCGCGTCACCAAGGCGTCCGCCTGCAGCTTCGTCAGGGCGACGTACTCGGCGGCGTACGTGTCCTTCCATCCCAGGTCGGCCGCCACCTGCCAGGCCACCCGCTGCAGCACGCGGTCGCCCAGCAGGCGGATTCGCAGCGCCCGCAGGTGGTCGAGGCGGCGGTCCGCCTCCCGCCGGCCGAGGCGGCCGGACTGCACGTCGGCGAAGAGCTTCGCCAGCACCTGCGACCGGAGGAGCGTCGGCGCCAGCAGGCGGTGCTGCTGCGGAATCGCGGCATCCCGCGCCGCCAGTGCGAGTGCGACCTCGGCATCGATCACGTACTTGGTCAAGCGACCTCCCTCCGCCGGCGTGCAGGGTCGAGCCACCGGGCGAGCGGCGCGCACGCCGGCGTCGGCCTGCTCCCCCTTCCACCCGAAAGGCGAGCCCACCCATGTCCACTGCCACCGTTCGGCTCCACCGCATCCTGCGCGCTCCGCCCGAGCGCGTCTATCGTGCCTTCCTCGAGCCCGACGCCCTGGCCAAGTGGCTGCCGCCGTACGGCTTCACTTGCGCCGTGCATCGCCTCGAAGCCCTCGTCGGCGGGCGGTTCAAGATGTCCTTCCGCAACTTCTCGACCGGCAGCTCTCACTCGTTCGGCGGCGAATACCTGGAACTGGTCCCGGGCCGGCTCGTCCGGTACACCGACAGCTTCGACGACCCGAACCTTCCGGGTGTCATGCGGGTCACGGTGAAGATGGAGGCCGTGTCGTGCGGCACCGAGCTTTCGGTCGTGCAAGAAGGCATCCCCGAGGTGATCCCGCTGGAGATGTGCTGTCTCGGGTGGCAGGAGTCGCTCGCGCAGCTCGCAACGCTGGTGGAACCGGACATTCCAGGGTAGGTGCGCAGAGGGCGATCGTCCCCTTCGAGTCGACGCGAAGGGCGTCCAGTGGATCGGCGACGACGCGCGGCAGTCCGGTCGGGCCGCGCAACCGAGCTCTTGGGCGCCCGGAGCGCCCGGAGGATCGAACGATGACGAAGTACCTGATCTCCTTTCCCGCGCCGGCGATGGACGTCCCCGCAGAGGACCTGGCCGAAGTCGGCGAAGCGGCGCACGAGGTGATACGCGAAGCGAAGCAGGCAGGCGTCTATGTGTTCGGTGGCGGGATCAACGAGGACGTCGGGCCGCTGATGGTTGCCGCCGACGGGACGCTCACGTGCGGGACCTATCCGCAGACCCGGGAGTTCAACGGCGGCTTCTGCGTCCTGGAACTGCCGTCGCGCGACGCCGCCGTCGAGTGGGCCGTCAAGCTCGCAACAGCCTGCCGCTGCTCGCAGGAACTCCGCGAGTTCCAGTACGATCCGGAGAGCTGACCATCGCAATCGCCCTCCGGCACGCCCTTCGATCCGGACACGCCTGCGCCCCGCGGGCGCACGGCCTTCCGCGCGACCGTCTCCATGAGGGCATCCTTCCGGGAGACGATCCGCTTCGGCTGTCCCCCGCCTGTCGCCTCGCGGCATTGTGGTTATCGTCCCCGCGTGGCCAGCCGGCGTCGGTCTCGGCGGCGACCCTCGGTCCGGGCTCGGGGGCTCGGGCCTCGCGAGCCTTCGCAGGTTCCACGGCCGGAGGCGTCGCTCGGCGCCGTCTGCCTCGGAGAATGTCGGTGGCGGCGTTCCGGGCAACCATGACGTCAGACGGGATGCGAGGAACCGAGAACCTGCCCCTGCCAGAGCCCCTGGACGTCGTGGACGGCATCGGTCGTTTCCACCCCCGCGGCCGATGCACGCTCGTCGAAGCCGTCGATCTCATCAGCAGCGCCATCGGCTGGTGTCGTGCGAGTTCCGTAGGCAGGCTCCTCGTGAACGGCACGGGTCTGGAGGGCATGTCGGTCCCGAGCCTGGTCGATCGCTTCCTGATGGTCGAAGAGTGGGCGCAGGTGGGGAGCGGCCTTGTCGTGGTGGCGCTCGTCGTCGACGCCAAGTACATCCACCCCGAGAAAGTCGGCGTGAAGATTGCCGCCGATTTCGGCCTGATCTGCGATGTCTGCGACACCGAGCCCGATGCTCTCGAGTGGCTCTGCAGCGTCGCCACCCCGTCGCAACCCTCGACGTGATGCAGGGATAGGAATCGCTGGCATCCGGGGCTGCTCGCCTTCGCGGAGGCGATCGGCTTCACGCCGCGGCCGTGCCGGCCGCACCGGGCGCGCACCAAGGGCAGAGTCGAGCGCTGCAACGGCTGCCTGAAGGACGGCTTCCTGCTGCCGCTCGCGGGGACGCCGGCGCCGCACCGACGCTGGGCGCCGGTCGCGGAAGCGAGGAGGACCGTGCATGACCACCGCCGGGAGGGCCTCCGCCGGCGCTAGCCCGAGCGCCGGCGTCCTTACGTGCGCAACGCAGCGTCCCCGCGCAGGGCCGCCAACTGGTCTTCCAGCTGCGCGATCCGCTCGCGCAGCCGCTGCGTAGCGGCATCCACTTCCGCGAGCGTGTAGCGCGGGGTGATGTGCTGCGGACAGTTCCAGTCGAACGCCTCGACGTCGATCGTCGCGACGCGCTCGATGGGGGTGCCGCCGTCGGGCGCCGCGAGGGCCGACGCCAGCGCGGGATCCGCGTCCTCGATCGGCACGAACCGGATGCGTCCGAAGAGCTTCAGGCGGCGCCGGCTCGGATAGTCCACGACGATGATCGCCACGCGGTCGTCGCGCGAGGCATTGCCGACGGAGACGAACTGGCGGTTGCCGCCGAAATCGGCGAACGCGACCTGCGACGGTCCGAGCGTCTTGAGGAAGCCGCGCGATCCCCCGCGGTGCTGGACGTAGGGCCAGCCCGTCTCGCCGACGGTGGCCATGTAGAAGCTGTCGGCGCGCGCGAGGTGCTGCATTTCGCGTGAGCCGAGGCGCTGGCCGCGCTCCGCCGCATGCTGCGCGCGGGCGCAGGCGGCCCGCGACCCGCCCCGCTCCTGCAGCGCCTGCACGGCGGGCGTGAACGCGATCTCGGCGAAGGTCTTCACGGCGCGGGCTCCCTCAGGCCGCCCGTCGCGCCGGCATCACGGGAAAGTCGATGTCCGTCTGGGCGACCTCGTTGACGTAGTTGGTCCAGGTGTTGAGGGCGACGTGCTGCACGATCTCGATGACCTGCGCGTCGTCGTAGCCGGCAGCTCTCACGGCGCCGAGTTCCTCGGGCCGGATGTGCCCGCGGTCCCGTGCCACGGCGGCCGCGAAGCGCACGGCCGCGTCGGCCTTCCGATCGCGCGAGCCGCCGGCGCGGTTCGCCGCGATCTCCGTGTCGTCCAGGCCGGCGACCTTGCCCGCAAGGTAGGTGTGGGCGGCCAGGCAATAGCTGCAGCCGTTGATCTCCGCGACAGCCAGCGCGATGCGCTCGCGGGTGGGCGCCGGAAGCGTGCCCCTGCGAAGCGCGCCGTGCATGCCGAGGTAGCCCTCCAGCGCGGCAGGGCTGATGGCGACCAGGCGGAAGAGGTTGGGGACCGAGCCGAGCTGCTTCTTCACGGCGTCGAGCAGCGGTCGCGACGCGGCCGGCGCCGAGTCGATGGTGGCGGGGGTGGGGATGCGGGACATGTCGGGCTCTCCTGTTCGGGGCAGTCGACCGATTCGACTGCTTCCACGGGGCGCAATCATGTTTGATGCCGGAGACCGGAAAAATGTGCCAAAGCGAACTTGATTGATACGAAAAGTGGATCAATACTTGCTGCGTGGACAGGCTGCGGGCCATGCAGGTGTTCGTGCGCATCGTCGATTCCGGCAGTCTCACGGCCGCCGCCGACGCGCTCGGCACGTCGGTGCCCTCGGTGGTCCGCACGCTCGCCGCGCTCGAAGCCGCCGTGGGCGTGCGCCTTCTCCACCGCACGACGCGGCGTTCGTCGCTTTCCGACGAAGGGCGGGAGTACTACGAACGCTGCCGGCGCATCCTCGCCGACGTGGAGGCGGCGGACGCGGCGCTCTCGGCGCGCCGGGTGGAGCCGAAGGGGCGCCTGCGCCTGACCGCGCCGGTCATGTACGGCCGCATGCGCGTCGCGCCGATCGTCACGGCGTTCGTCGCCGAGTACCCGGGCGTGGAGGTGGAGCTCTTGCTGCTGGACCGCGTCGTCGACCTCGTCGAGGAGGGCATCGACGCCGCCGTTCGCATCTCGCACCTGCCCGAGTCGTCGCTCGTCGCGCGCCCCGTCGGCGAGACGCGGCGCGTGCTCTGCGCCGCTCCCGGGTACCTGAAACGCGCCGGGACGCCGCGGATCCCCTCCGACCTCGCCGGGCACCGGTGCATTCTCTTCACCGGCCTTGCCAGCGGCCACGAGTGGTCCTTCGGCGGCGAGCCGCCGACCCGCGTTCCGATCCGGGCCGCGCTGCGCACCAACCACGTCGACGTCGCGATCGACGCGGTCCTCCAGGGGCTGGGCTGCGGACAGTTCCTCTGCTACCAGGTCGAAGCGCTGGTGGCGACGAACGCGCTGGTGCGAATCCTCCGGACGTTCGAGCCGCCGCCCGTGCCGGTCCAGATCGTCTATCCCCATGCCCGGCACCTGTCGCCGAACGTGCGGGCGTTCGTCGACCTTGCGGTGGGGCGGCTTCGGGCGCATCGTTCGCCGGCAGGCGTGAAGGCACGGCGGGCGGCGGCGCGACCGCGGCCACCCCGGGGGGGCTCATGAACAACGAGGTCGCACCGTGGCGCTTCTGATCGGATTCGCGCTGGCGCTTTCCGTCGGGGCGTTCGCGAGGCTCGTCGGCTGGGATCGCGATCGGTCCTTCTATCCGACGGTGACGGTGGTGATCGCCTGCCTCTACTGCTTCTTCGCCGTCATGGGCGGCTCGACCTCCGCGCTGCGCGTCGAGATCGCCTTGGCAGCGGCATTCGTGGCCGCGGCGGTCGCCGGCTTCAGGGCCTCGCTCTGGATCGTGGTCGCGGCCCTGGCGGCGCACGGCATCCTGGACGCCGTCCACGGCGAGATCGTTGCCAATCCCGGCGTCCCGCCGTGGTGGCCGGCGTTCTGCGCGACCTACGATCTCGTCGCGGCCGGCTTCCTCGCGTGGCTGCTTGCGAGCGGACGTGTCCCCGCTCGCGCCTGAACGATGTCGCCGTTCGCCCCCGGGGTCGCGCGGAGGCGTGACGCCGGGCGATAGGCGAGGAGGCGCGGGCATGAAGGGGACCCGCGCGGCACCCGTGCGCACGGTCCCCGTCTCCACAGGAGCGCAGACATCATGAGCATCGAGCACTTCGTCCTGCGGCCCGATCAGCGCGAGCGCGCGCTGAACGTGGTCGGCACGCACGTGACGATCCTGGCCGCGAACGCCGTCACGCGGAGCTACGGGATCACCTTGCAGGAGGGCGACGAGGGCACCGGCCCGCCGCCGCACAGCCACGACTGGGACGAAGCCTTCTTCGTCCTCGACGGGGCCGTGCACTTCCAATGCGCCGGCAAGGCCTACGACTGCGCCCCCGGCACGCTCGTGCACGTCCCGCGCGGCACCGTGCACGGCTTCCGCTACGGCCGTGGCGGAGGCCGGATGCTGGAGATCACGGGCGCGGGCGCGCTGGCCGCGCAGTTGTTCACCGCCATCGACCACGAGGTGCCCATCGGACCGCCGGACGTGCCGAAGCTGCTGGCCGTGGCGCAGCGCAACGGCGTGACGTTCGCGACGTAGGCACCCCGCCTCGAGCCGGCCGCAGGGGCGGCCGGCGGCCCGACCTTCCAGCCCGCACGCCTCGCGCCGTGACTGCCGGGAACGACGATGCCCTGCGCGTGGTGGTCGGCACCGCCGCCATCGCTGCACCGACGCTTCACTGCGTCACCGACGCACTGGAGTGGTCCCGGGGCGGGTTCTCGCCCGCGCAGCTCTGGCTCAACTACGCCGCGTTCCTGCCCATGCCGTGGCTGCTGCTGGGCATCTACGCGGTCCGCTCGGAGCACCTGGGCCCCGCCGCGCTGGCCGGGGCGCTCCTCTACGGCGCCGCCTTCACGTACTTCGCGCACACCACGCTGTACGCGCTGCACGCCGGCGCGCCGGACTACGCGGCGCTCTGGCGACAGCTGGGGCCGGCGTACACGGCGCACGGCGCGGCCATGGTGGCGGGCGGCCTGCTGTTCGCGTGGGCGGCGCTGCGCACCGACGCGCTGCCGAGGCTCGCGGTCCGGCTGTTCGGCGCCGGCCTGCTGATGAACCTGTGCCTTGCGCTCGTGCCCGCGCCGGACATCCTGCAGACCCTCGGCACCGCCGTTCGCAACGCCGGCCTCGTCGGCATGGGCTACGCCGTCCTTCGCGGCGGCGCACGCCGGATGGCATGATCGTGGCGTACCGGACGCCGCGCGCGGAGAACTGGCCGACCGGACCTTCCGTGCGGCGCGTGTCCGTGGGTGCGAGACGTCGTGGGAGAACGGGGCCTTCGCGGGGGGGCGGCAGATCCACGTGTCACGCGACGCCGCCCGGGCATCGCGGCATTGCGGCGCTGCGCACCGTCGCGTTCGACTTCGCTCGGGCAGGCTGCGCTCTGCGCCGCGTCTTGGCCGATGCCGGGGCGGCAGGTACATTCTCCCGTCCGGCGCCGGGCCACGCCGCGGGCGGATGGCGCCGTGTCTGGACGCGCGTTCCCGCCGACACCCCTCCCATGACCCAGCCCCTGCTCACCTATCGCGGCACCGTGTATCCCTGGCACTGCGACCACGTCGGGCACATGAACGTCATGTGGTACGTCGGGAAGTTCGACGAGGCTACCTGGAACCTTTTCCACCACGTCGGGCTCACGCCGTCGTACCTGCGCGAGCAGGATCGCGGCATGGCCGCGGTGGAGCAGCGGCTGTTCTACCTGCGCGAGCTGCGCGCCGGCGCGGTGGTGACCATCCGCTCCGTCGTCAACGAGGTCCGGGAAAAGGTCATCGTCTTCACGCACGAGATGACGAACGACGACACCGGCGAGCCCGCGGCGCGTACGGTCCTCACCGGCGTCCACATGGACACCGCGAGGCGCAAGGCGTGCCCGTTCGAGGCGCACGTCCTCGAGGCCGCCACGAAGCTCGCGCAAGCACAGGGCGCGCACGAGCCCCGCGGCGGCGCATGACCGCGCGCCCGCCCGGACCTGCTGCCGCATCCGGGCGGATCGCCGCACCGTCGGCAGCCGGGGGCGTCGCCGACATGTTCCAGCAGTTCCGCGTCGCCCGTCCGGTGAGGGATCTGCGCCGCAGCGAGTCGATGTACCGGGCGGGTCTGGGACTCGCCCGCCTCGGGCACTTCGACGACCACGAGGGATTCGACGGCGTCATGCTTGGCGAGCCTGGCGGCGCCTGGCACCTCGAGTTCACGGTGTGTCGACGTCATCCGGTCGATCCCTCGCCGACGCCGGAGGACCTGCTCGTCTTCTACGTCCCCGACCCCCACGCGTGGGAGCGCCGCTGCGCGGCGATGGCGGCGGCCGGGTTCAGGGAGGTCGGCTCGCTCAATCCTTACTGGGACCGGGAGGGCCGCACCTTCGAGGATCCGGACGGCTATCGGGTGGTGGTGCAGCGCGCGGCGTGGACCGGCGCTGACGGGGACGCCGCCGTGCCGTCGGCCGCATGACCTCCGCGCACGTCCGCGGAGCGTCTATCATGCGAATCCGTCGCCTGCGGCTGCCGTCGCTCGTCGCCCGGCGATGCCGACGACGCCATCCCCATGCTGGAACTCAGGCCGACCTGCGAGCACTGCAACAAGCCGCTGCCGCCCGATGCGCTCGACGCCCGCATCTGCAGCTACGAGTGCACGTTCTGCGCGACGTGCGTCGACACGGTCCTGCACAACGTGTGCCCGAACTGCGGCGGCGGGTTCGCGCCCCGGCCGATCAGGCCGTCACGCAACTGGAAGGGCGACAACTTCCTCGGCAAGGACCCGGCCGGCACGAAGGTCCGGCACCGACCCGTCGACCCCGAAGGGCACGCCCGCTTCGAGGCCGCGGTCGGGTCGATCCCGCCGCACGAGCGGTAGCCGCGAAGCGCCCGGCGCGCGGCGAGCGCTGTGGCGTGCCGGCGCTGCGGATCCGATGAACACGCAGTACCCCACGGCGACGAGCTGCGACGGGTGCATCGCCACCGAGGACGACCCGCGCGAGGTGCTGTTCCCGCGCGGCGACGTCGGCGACACGGGCTGCCGCGCGTGCTGCGCGTGCCACCGTTGCGACGCCGCGTGAGGATCGAGCCGATCGCGTCGCTTCCACAGCCCGAGTGGCTGCGGATGCGCATCGCGCTCTGGCCCGAGTGCGACGCGGCGACGCACCTGGCCGAGATGCGCGCGTTCCTGGCTGCGCCGCAGCGCTACGCGCAGTTCATCGCCCGTTCCGACGCCGGCGCTGCGCTCGGCTTCGCGGAGGCGTCGCTGCGCACGGACTACGTCAACGGCACGCGCTCGAGCCCGGTCGCGTTCCTCGAAGGCCTCTACGTCGAGCCGGCCGCGCGGCGCCGCGGCGTCGCGCGTGCACTGGTGGGCGCAGTCCGCGCATGGGCGAGGCGCGCCGGATGCACGGAGCTCGCCTCCGATGCGCTGCTCTCGAACCGCGCGAGCCGGGCCGCGCATGCGCGGCTCGGCTTCGAGGAAACCGAGCGCGTCGTCTGCTTCCGCATGGGGATCGCCTCGGGCGACGCCGCGTGAACTCGCGCGAGCGGCTTCGCCGGATGGGGCCGCGACCGTCCACGACGTCGCTGCCTGCGTCGACGCGGAAACCCTTCGGCAGCGCCGTCAGAGCAGCAGCAGCGTCGCCAGCCCGAGGAAGGCGCCCATGCTGACGACGTCGGTGGCCGTGGTGAGGAAGATCGACGACGCCGTCGCCGGGTCGGCGCCGAGCCGCTGCAGCGCGGTCGGCACGAGCACGCCCGACACGCCGCTCACCACGCAGGCGACGACCATCGCGAGCCACGTGACGACGGCCAGCATCACCGCCTGCGGGTGGCCCTGCGCCCAGGCGTAGACCAGCATGCCGAGCCCGGCGGACACGCCGACGAAGGCACCGTTCGCCAACCCCAGGATCGCTTCCTTGGTCACCGCCGCGGTCGTGCCGCCGGGCTTGAGCTCGCCCAGCGTCATCGCGCGCAGCGTGACGGCCAGCGCCTGGCATCCGGTGTTGCCCGACTGGCCGGCGAGCACCGGAAGGAAGACCGCCAGCAGCACGATCTTCTCGAGCGTCGGCTCGAAGTAGCCGACCACGCCCGCGGCGACGAACGCGGTCAGCAGGTTGAGCTGCAGCCACGGGTGGCGGAACAGCAGGCTGCGCTGCCAGCGCGTGGCCAGGCGCTCCTCGCGGTCGACGCCGACCATCGTGCCGGCCTGCGCGGTGAGCTCGACGGCCTGCGCCTCGAACAGCGTGTGGCCCCGCACCGTCCCCTTGAGGCGTCCGTCGTCGTCGACGACCGGATAGACGGGGAAGTGCTTGTCCAGCGTCAGCTTCATCGCCTCGAGCAGCGGCAGGCTCGCGCGCAGCGCGAACACCGAACGCAGCATCACGTCGCCGAGCCGTGCACCGCGCGGCGAGAACAGCAGGTCGCGCATCGTGACCACGCCGACCAGCTTGCCGTCGGCCTCGAGCACCCACGCGTAGGTGATGAAGGCGTGCTGGACGAGTTCGCGGAGGGTGTCGATCGCATCGCCGACGGTCTGTTCCGGAAGGAACACCGCCTGCGGCGGCTCCATCAGGTGCCCGACCGTGTCCTCCGCATACGCGGGCGCGGCAGCGGCCGCGGGCCTACGGCGCTTGATACGCATCGACGACTCCCCGGGTCGGGGCGGGCGCCGATGCGCTCCGCCGCCTGCACGCGCGCCACCGCAACGGCGGCGCGGCCGCACGGCGCGGCAAAGCCGCCGGCGGGCCGGCTAATTGTGCCCCTTGTGCGGGGGGACCGGCGCCGTGAGCGGACGCACGGGCGCCTTCACCTCGACGGTCTGCCGCTTGCCGTCGCGGCCCTCGAAGGTCAGCGTGATCGGGACGCTGTCCCCGTCCTTCAGCGGCTGCTGCAGCGCCATCAGCATCACGTGGTAGCCACCGGGCTTGAGGACCACGGCCTGCCCGGCCTTGAGGTCGAGCTTCGGCACGGCGCGCATCTTCATCATGCCGCCGTCCATCGCCATCTCGTGGATCTCGACGATCTTCGCGACGGGGGAGGCGGCGGCGACGAGCGCGGTGTCGGCCTGCGCGGTCAGCGTCATGAACGCGCCGGTGGCGCGCTGGCCGGCGACGATGCCGCGAACCCACGGGTCGGCGACGCTGACCTGCGCCAGGGCGGGCGCCGCGGCGACGCCCAGCGCCAGCGCCAGCGCCAGCGCCGCGCGCCGGACGCGGGAGAGGGGGTGACGGTCCATGACCACTCCTGTGAGGATCTCGACCGATTCTAGACGCCCGCGCGTCGCGGGCCGGCGCGGGACGACGCGGGGCGCGGCGTCACGGCTTGATGCGGGTCAAGGAAGCGGGAGATGACGCCGCGCGCCGGTGGACGGACCGCAACCGGTTGGCCTATTTTTGCCCCTTACCCACAAGATCTGGTGGCCGCCACCCGCCGCGGCCCAACCACGGGGAGGAGCGTTTCCCATGCCCGACGACGTCCCGGCCGCCGCGCCGCAGGACGCGGGCGGCACCCGCGCCGCCGCGCTTCCGAAGTTCGCCATCAAGCGCGACGGCAGCGTCGTCGCGTTCGACCTCGGCAAGATCGAGCGCGCGATCCAGCGGGCCGGTCACGCCACCGGCGAGTACGGCGCCGAGGGGGCCCGCGTGCTCGCCGGGCACGTCGGCCGCGTGATCGCGCACAAGTGGTCGGGGCGCGCGCCGGGCATCGAGGCGATCCAGGACCTGGTCGAGCAGACGCTGGTGGGCGCCGGCCACTTCGCCACGGCGCGCGCCTACATCGTCTACCGCGAGCAGCACAAGCGGCTGCGGCAGACGAAGAAGACGCTGGTCGACGTCGCGCAGTCGATCGACGAGTACCTGGAGCAGAAGGACTGGCGCGTCAACGCGAACGCGAACCAGGGCTACTCGCTCGGCGGGCTGATCCTCAACGTCTCGGGCAAGGTGGTGGCGAACTACTGGCTGGACCACGTCTACGCGCCCGAGGCGGGCCGCGCGCACCGCGACGGCGACCTGCACATCCACGACCTCGACATGCTGGCCGGCTACTGCGCCGGCTGGTCGCTGCGCACGCTGCTCTGCGAGGGCCTGAACGGCGTGCCGGGCAAGGTCGAGGCGGGGCCGGCGAAGCACATGTCGAGCGCCGTGGGCCAGATCGTCAACTTCCTCGGCACGCTGCAGAACGAGTGGGCTGGCGCGCAGGCGTTCAGCTCGTTCGACACGTACATGGCGCCGTACGTGCGCCGCGACGCGATGAGCTACGCCGCCGTGAAGCAGTGCATCCAGGAGCTCATCTACAACCTGAACGTGCCGTCGCGCTGGGGCACGCAGACGCCGTTCACCAACCTGACCTTCGACTGGACCTGTCCCGAGGACCTGCGCGAGCAGGTGCCGGTGATCGCGGGCGAGGAGATGCCGTTCGCCTACGGCGACCTGCAGCCCGAGATGGACGTGATCAACCGGGCCTACATCGAGGTGATGACGGAAGGCGACGCGAAGGGGCGCGTGTTCACGTTCCCGATCCCCACCTACAACATCACGCCGGACTTCGACTGGGACCACCCGAACACCGGGGCGCTGTTCGCGATGACCGCCAAGTACGGGCTGCCGTACTTCCAGAACTTCGTGAACTCGGAGCTCAAGCCGAACATGATCCGCTCGATGTGCTGCCGGCTGCAGCTCGACATGCGCGAGCTGCTGAAGCGCGGCAACGGGCTGTTCGGCTCGGCGGAGCAGACCGGGTCGGTCGGCGTGGTGACGATCAACTGCGCGCGGCTCGGCTACCTGCACGCCGGCGACGAGCGCGCGCTCCACGAGCACCTCGACCGGCTGATGGATCTCGCGCGCGACTGCCTCGAGGTCAAGCGCAAGGTCATCCAGCGGCTGATCGACCAGGGGCTGTTCCCGTACACCAGGCGCTACCTCGGCACGCTGCGCAACCACTTCAGCACCATCGGCATCAACGGCGTCAACGAGATGGTGCGCAACTTCACCGGTGACCGCGAGGACATCACGACGCCCGCGGGCGAGGCGATCGCGATCGCGCTGCTCGACCACGTGCGCGCGCGGATCGTCGGCTACCAGCAGGAGACCGGGCACCTCTACAACCTCGAGGCCACGCCCGCGGAGGGCACGACCTACCGCTTCGCGAAGGAGGACCGCAAGCGCTTCCCCGACATCCTGCAGGCGGGCACGCCCGAGGCCCCGTACTACACGAACTCGACGCAGCTGCCGGTCGGCTTCACCGACGATCCGTTCGAGGCGCTGACGCGGCAGGAGCCGATGCAGACGCGCTACACCGGCGGCACCGTCCTGCACCTGTACATGAACGAGCGCCTGTCCTCGCCGGAGGCCTGCAAGCGGCTCGTGCGGACCGCGCTGTCGCGGTTCCGGCTGCCGTACATCACGGTCACGCCGACGTTCTCGATCTGCCCGGTGCACGGCTACCTTGCCGGCGAGCACGCCTTTTGCCCGACCTGCGACGCCGAGCGGCTGGCGGCGAAGCGGGCCGCGGCCACGGTCTCCGCCGCGCCGGTGCCCGCGGGAGCAGCGGCCGTCCCGCCGCACCCCGGGCCGGCGGCGGTGCCCGCGCCGTGATCCCGTCGGCCCGGGTCGACGTCGTCCGAGCGGGCCGCGTACGGTCCCGTGCCCCGCGTCGCCGATTTTCCTGACCTCTCTCGCCATTCCGGCCTGCCGAAATTGATCCAGGTCAACGCCGAGGCCGGTGGCGCATGGAGTCGTTCGCCGTTCCGATGCTTCACTTTTTTCCGAGGAGTCTCCGATGAATGCCATGACCGACCTGTGCCACGTGGCGGTCGCGCTGCGCGACGACGAGCGCCAGCGCTGCGAGGTCTGGACGCGCGTGATGGGCTATCACCGCCCTGTCGCGTCCTTCAACATCGGCAAGAAGTCCGAGCACCGCGAGCGCCGCTTCTTCCGCGAAGCCAGCGCGGCGCGCTCGCTCGCCGGTTGAATTTTCGCGACGATCGGACGCCCTCGTGCACGGCAGCGCGGCCAGCGGTGCCCCGTTCCGCGTCGGAGGCGTCGTTCCCTTCTCGACGACCGACTGGCCGGGGCGGCTCGCCGCCGTCGTCTTCGCGCAGGGCTGCCCGTGGCGCTGCGGCTACTGCCACAACCCGCACCTGATTCCGGCGCAGGGGACCGACGAGCGCGACTGGTCCGGCGTGCTCGACTGGCTGCGGACGCGTAGCGGGCTGCTCGAGGCGGTCGTCTTCTCCGGCGGCGAGCCGACCGCCCAGCCCGCGCTCGCCGACGCGCTGCGCGACGTGCGCGCGCTCGGCTTCGCGACGGGCGTGCACACTGCCGGCATCTATCCGCGCAGGCTTCCCCGGCTGCTGCCGCAGCTCGACTGGGTGGGGCTCGACATCAAGGCCACGTCGGCCGCCTATCCGCGTGTGACGAACGTGGCCGGTTCCGGACTCGGGGCGTTCGTGGCGCTCGCACTGCTCCAGCAGTCCGGCGTCGCACACGAGGTGCGCACCACCGTGCACTTCGCGCTGACGCCGCCCGACGTCCTGGAGTCGCTCGCGCGCGACCTCGCGCTCGCCGGCGTGCGCGACTGGGTGCTGCAGCCGTTCCGCACGCAGGGCTGCGCCGACGTCGCGCTCAACGCCGCGGCGCCGCACGGGACGACGATCGACGAGGCGCTGCTCGGACGCCTTCGGGCGCACGTTCCCGGCGTCGTGGTGCGCGGCTGAGCGCCGGCCGGCCGGCCCTTCCCCGGCGACGGTCGCCGTGCTGCGGGCACGTCGACGATCGACCGCTGCGACGCGCCAGGGTCACATACTGCGGAACAGGTGCTCGTGTGCACCCCAGGTGTCCTCGTCCGAGGGGAACGGCATCGCGTTTCGCGGCCTGCCGGCTGGATGTCGCGGCGGCCGCTGTTCCGGAAAGCGGAGCCGGCAACGAGGCCAAGTGCCGTCCGGTCCCGCCTGGCCCGGACGGAATCCCTTGCGCGACGCCTCGGGACGCGGTGGTACCGGCGTGACGTCGCGCACGTTTGGCGCACGCAGCATCGCAGTGCCCCGCGGCCCCACGATGGAGGGCCGCATGAAACTGCGGCACGCGCTCGCGTCCGCGGCGCCGCCGCTGTCGCGCTCGAGGCGCTGTGCGCGAGGCCAAGCCGCTCCAATCGTCCCGGGTCGCGAATCGCCGGTCTCGCCTTCCGCGACGCCCGGAAACGGGCTCCGCTTCCGTGCCACGGGCGAGCCGCAGAAAAGACAAAAGAAAACCCGGTCCAGGCGGAGGCATGAAGGCCGGGACCGGGTATGACGGAGCGAGGCCATTGTGGCGGCGGGGCGCGGCGGCCACCATGATCGACATCAAGACCCGCGAACGTCGAGGTCGCCGGACCGCCCCGGCGGAGGTGGGTGCGAACGGCGCCGCGGCCCCCTGTGGCAGAATCGACCGCGCCGATGGCTTCCACCGCTCCCTCCTCCGTGATCGCCGGCCGGGCGCCCGCCGCAACGTCGCGCGGCGCCGTCGCCGCGTGGCTGCTCGCCTGCTGCGCGCTGGTCTTCGCGATGATCGTCGTCGGCGGCGTCACGCGGCTCACGCACTCGGGGCTGTCGATCACCGAGTGGCAGCCCATCGTCGGCACGCTGCCCCCGCTGTCAGCCGAGGACTGGCAGGTCGCCTTCGACAAGTACCGGCAGACGCCCGAGTACCGCGAGGTCAACCGCGGGATGACGCTGGAGGCGTTCAAGGGCATCTTCTGGTGGGAGTACTTCCACCGGCTGCTCGGACGCCTGATCGGCGTCGCGTTCCTCGTGCCGTTCCTGTGGTTCCTCGTGCGCCGGCGCATCCCGGAGGGCTACGGGTGGCCGCTCGTCGGGCTGTTCGTGCTCGGCGGGCTGCAGGGCGCGATGGGCTGGTACATGGTGAAGAGCGGGCTGGTCGATGACCCGCGCGTGTCGCAGTTCCGCCTGACGGCGCACCTCGGCCTCGCGTTCGTGATCCTCGGCGCGATGCTCTGGACGGCGCTGTCGCTGCTCGACCCGAAGCGGGTGCGGCTCACGGACGCGCGGGCGCGCTCGGCGCGGCGCTGGGCGTTCGCCATCGTCGTGCTCGTGTTCGCGATGGTGCTGACCGGCGGCCTCGTCGCCGGGATCCGCGCGGGCTTCGCGTACAACACGTTCCCGCTGATGAACGGCCGGTTCGTCCCGCCCGAGATCTTCATGATCGAGCCGGCGTGGCGCAACTTCTTCTGGAACATGGCCACCGTCCAGTTCGACCACCGGATCGGGGCCTACGTGCTCGCGCTCCTGGTGCCGGTGCTGTGGTGGAAGCTGCGGCGCGCGCCGCAGATTCCGGCGAGTGCGGAGAAGGCCGGCAATGCGCTGCTCGCGATGCTCGCGGTGCAGATCGTGCTGGGCATCGCCACGCTGCTGGCGGTGGTGCCGCTGTCGCTCGCGGCGCTGCATCAGGCAGGCGCGGTCGTGGTGTTCGCGCTCGCGGTCCGCGTCGCGCACGCGTTGCGCTGAACGGGAGGGGCGTTGCGCGGGCGCACGCGGCGACCTCCGGCGCGCAGGCGCGCGCCGGCACGCTTGACGGCCGTCAAGGACGGGCGCTGCCTCGCACGGACAATGGTCGGCGATCCGCGCGCGGGACGGCCGCGTGCGCCAACGCACGATGGCACGGCACTTCACGCTCGACATCCGCGGCATGGAGCCGCCCGAGCCGCTCGAACGCGTGCTCGGCACGATCGCGGATTTCCGACAAGGGGACACGCTGAGGATCCTGTCGGACTTCGAGCCGCTGCCCCTCTACCGGATCCTGGAGCGGGACGGCTTCGAACATCGCGCGGAGCCGGGCGCCGACGCGCCCTGCGAGATCACGATCTGGTCGCGCGTGTAGGCGCGGCGCCCGCGCGCGGCGCCGGCACGCCCGCTCCCGCCTCGCGCTGGGAGCGCGTGCGCGCCACGCTCGCGTGCCGCCGCTGCGCGATCGGCTGGCTCGCCTACGTGCTCGCCGCCGCGCTGCTGGTCGCCGCGTTCCGGTAGCACCCGCCCCCGCTTTTGAGGGGCGGCCGCTCCAGCGTCTTCCGCGTCTTCCCGCCAGGCACCGGCGCGCGTCGTCGCGCACGCGCTTGACATCGGCTTCGCGCATGCTTTAACGTATACGTTAGAGTACACACAACAGAGACGCCCCGTCGCGCGACGCGCGGCAGGCAGCGTCCCCGGAGGAGACCCGCTTTGCAGCAGCTGCGCGAGCGGCCGGTCGACCCGGCCGCCCTGTCGTTCGTCGGCGCAGGGCTCGTGCGGCCGGAGTGCGTGCTCGCGGCCGCGGACGGCTCGCTGTACACGGCCGACTGGCGCGGCGGCGTCGCGCACCTGCGCTCCGACGGGACGCAGATGCTGTACGGCGGGTCGCTCCCCGGCGGCCGGCCGCTGCGGCCCAACGGCATCGCACTGCTGCCCGACGGCAGCTTCCTGCTCGCGGACCTGGGCGAGACGCAGGGTGGCGTGTTCCGGCTGCAGCGCGACGGTCGCGTCGAGCCGTTCGTCGAGCGCGTCGACGGCGTCGACCTGCCGCCGACCAACTACGTCGCGCGCGACGCGCAGGGGCGCACGTGGATCACGGTCAGCACGCGGCGCGTGCCGCGCGCGCAGGCCTACCGCGCGGACGTCGCCGACGGCTTCGTGGTGCTCGTCGACGGGCGCGGCGCGCGCATCGTGGCCGACGGGCTCGGGTACACGAACGAGGCGCTGGTATCGCCGGACGACGCGTGGCTGTACGTCAACGAGACCTTCGGGCGGCGCCTGTCGCGCTTCCGCATCGCAGCCGACGGCACGCTGGGCGCGCGCGAGGTGGTAACCACGTTCGGCCACGGCAGCTACCCCGACGGGCTCGCGTTCGACGCCGAGGGCGGCGTGTGGATCACCAGCATCGTGAGCAACCGGGTGATCCGCGTCGACCGCGACGGCGCGCAGACCGTGGTGATCGAGGACGCGGACCCGGCCCACGTCGACTGGGCGGAGCGTGCCTACCTGGCCGGCGCAATGGGGCGCCCGCACCTCGACAAGGCGGCGGGGACGGTGCTGCGCAACGTCTCCAGTCTCGCGTTCGGCGGGCCGGACCTGCGCACGGCCTACCTCGGCTGCCTGCTCGGCGATGCCATCGCGAGCTTCCGCACGAGCGTCGCGGGGCATCCGCCGGTCCACTGGAAGGTGCGTGCGCCATGACCGCGTCGCGTCGTACGCCGGCCGACGATGCGACGGGCTCGCTGGTCGACGCCGCCTACCAGACGATGCGCCGGCGCATCCTCGACAACGCGTGGGCGCCCGGCTACCGCGCCCTCGAGCAGGCGATCGCGCTGGAGCTCGGCATGAGCCGCACGCCGGTGCGCGAGGCGCTGATCCGGCTCGCCAACGAGGGGCTGGTCGAGGTCGTCCCGCGCCACGGCATGCGCGTCCTTCCCGTGTCCGCGGCCGACATGAACGAGATCTACCAGGTCCTCGGCAGCCTCGAGGCGACGGCCGCGGAGCTGGTGGCGGCGCGGCGTCCCGCGGCGGCGGAGATCGCACCGCTGGAGGCGGCATCGCGCGCGATGGCCGAGGCGCTGAAGCGCGGCGACCTCGACGCGTGGGCGGAGGCGGACGAGCGCTTCCACCGCCACCTGGTCGAGCTCTGCGGCAACCGGCTGCTCGCTGCGACGGTGAACAACTTCTGGGACCGGGCGCACCGCGCGCGGATGTTCACGCTGCGCCTGCGGCCGCTGCCCGTGCACTCGACGCGCGAGCACAGGGACCTCGTGCGCGCGATCCGCAAGGGCGACGTCGGCACCGCGCGCGAGATCCACCGCGCGCACCGCGACCGCGGGCGCCGCGAGCTGACCGCCATCCTCGACCGCTACCGACTTCCCACGCTCTGACCCCATGCGCACGTTCGACATCGCCGTCCTGCCCGGCGACGGCATCGGTCCCGAAGTGATCGACGCGACGCTGCCGATCCTCGAGCGCGTCGCGCACGGCGCGCCGTTCGCGTTCCGCTTCGCGAGCCACCCCGGGGGCGCGCAGCACTACCAGGCGACGGGCCAGGCGCTGCCCGAGGCGACGTTCGAGTCGGCGCGGCGCGCGGACGCCATCCTGTTCGGCGCGATGGGGTGGCCGGCCATCCGCTACGCGGACGGTACCGAGATCGCGCCGCAGCTCGACCTGCGCGAGCGTCTCGACCTGTACGCGGGCGTGCGCCCGGCGCGCGCGCTGCCCGGCATCCCGCTGCCGCTGGCGGACCCGCGTGCACGCTCGATCGACCTCGTCGTGATCCGCGAGTCCACCGAAGGGTTGTTCGCCTCGCGCGGACGCGGCGAGGTGATCGGCGACGCAGAGGCGCGCGACACGATGGTGATCACGCGGCGCGGCAGCGAGCGCATAGCCGAGTTCGCCTTCCGCCTCGCGGCGCGCCGCAAGCGTCGCGGCCGCCCGGGTCGCGTCACCTGCGTCGACAAGGCCAACGTCTTCCGCTCGATGGCGTTCTTCCGCAAGGTGTTCGACGAGGTCGCCGCGCGGCATCCGGGCATCGAGGGCCGGCACCACTACATCGACGCGACCGCGCTCGACCTCGTGCGCAGGCCGTGGGAGTTCGACGTGCTGGTCACCGAGAACATGTTCGGCGACATCCTCTCCGACGAGACCGCGGCGCTCGTCGGCGGCATGGGCATGGCGCCGTCCGGCGACATCGGCGATGCGCACGGCCTGTTCCAGCCGTGCCACGGCTCGGCGCCGGACATCGCGGGCGAGGGCAAGGCCAACCCGACGGCGACCGTTCTCTCCGCGGCGATGATGCTCGACTGGCTCGCCGACCGCAGCGGCGAGGAGGCGCTCGCCGAGGCGGCCGTGCGCATCGAGCGCGCCGTCGACGCGGTGTTCGCCTCCGGCCGCCTCGCGCCCTACGAGTTCGGCGGCCGCGACGGCACGCGCGCGATCGCCGGCGCGATCGCGTCCCACCTGTGAGCGCCGCGATGGCCAGGCTTCGCGTGCTCGGGGTGGGGGCCGGCTACTTCAGCCAGTTCCAGTACCACGGCTGGCGCAACATCGACGAGGTCGAGGTCGTCGGCATCGTCAACCGCGACGCGGCGAGGGCGCGCGCAATGGCGACGCGCTTCGGCATCGACGGCGTCTACGACGACCTCGAAGCGGCCCTCGACGCGACGCGGCCCGACATCGTCGACATCATCACCCCTCCGGAGACGCACCGGGCGTACGTGGCGGCGACGCTGGCGCGCGGCGTCGCGACGATCTGTCAGAAGCCGTTCGGCCGCGACTACGCCGACGCGCTCGCGCTGGCGGAGATGGCCGACCGCGCGCGCGCGCCGCTGGTCGTGCACGAGAACTTCCGCTGGGAGCCGTGGTACCGCGAGGCGCGGCGGCTGATCGACGCCGGCACGCTCGGGAAGCTGCACGGCGTCGCGTTCCGGCTGCGTCCCGGCGACGGCCAGGGTCCGCGCGCCTACCTCGATCGCCAGCCCTACTTCCAGCAGATGCCGCTGTTCCTCGTGCGCGAGACCGCCATCCACTGGATCGACACCTTCCGCTTCCTGATGGGCGAGGTGCGCGCCGTCTACGCGTGCCTGCGGCGCCTCAATCCCGCGATCGCCGGCGAGGACGCCGGCATCATCGTGTTCGAGTTCGACGGCGGCGCGACCGGATTGTTCGACGGCAACCGCCTCAACGATCACGTCGCGTCGAACCCGCGGCGGACGATGGGGGAGGCGTGGCTGGAGGGCTCCGGCGGCGTGCTGCGGCTCGACGGCGAGGCGCGGCTGTGGTGGAAGCCGCACCAGCGCCCCGAGGCCGAGCACGCCTACGACCGCGGGCCCGACGACACCTTCGGCGGCGGCGCGTGCGAGTGGCTGCAGCGCCACGTCGTCGCGCACCTCGTCCGCGGCGCGCCGCTCGAGAACGCGGCGCGCGACTATCTCGCCAACCTGCGCGTGCAGGAGGCGGTGTACCGCTCGGCGGCCGAGGGTCGCCGCATCGAGCTGGCTTCGTTCGACCCGTCGGCACCGGCGCGCGCCGCTGCCGCCGCCGCGTGACCCCGCAGCCCAAGGAGGAGCAACGATGACTCGCAGACTGTTCGTGCAGAAGGTTGCCGTGGCGGCCACCGTCGCGGCGCTCGGATTCGCGCACGCCGCCGCGGCGCAGACGACGCTCAAGTTCAGCCACACCGACCAGCCCGGCGGCCTGCGGCAGAAGGCGGCGGAGCTGTTCGGCCAGCGGGTCGAGCAGTACACGCAGGGGCGCTACAAGGTGCAGGTGTTCCCGGCGAGCCAGCTCGCCAACGACCCCAAGGCCGTCGAGCAGCTGCAGCTCGGCGGGATCGACTTCACGGTCACCGGCACCGGGACCTATGCGACGCACATCCCGACGCTCAACCTGACGGCGCTCCCCTACCTCGTCGAGACCTACGAGCAGGGCTGGAAGCTCTACGACGAGTCGAAGTGGCTGCAGGCGCAGTTCGCCAAGGGGCCGGAGAAGGGCTTCCGCTTCCTGTCGACGTTCGAGGCCGGCTTCCGCTCGATGACGACCAAGGATCCGCTCGCTACGCCCGCCGACGCGAAGGGCAAGAAGCTGCGCACCTTCCCCAACGAGATGATGCGCTGGACGCTGGAGGCGATCGGCTTCAACCTGCAGATCATGCCGCTGCCGGAGGTCTACCTCGCGATCCAGCAGGGGACGGTGTCGGGGCAGGAGAACCCGGTCGACACGATCCACGCGAACAAGTTCTACGAGGTCGCGCCGAACGTCACGCTGACGCAGCACGTCTACAGCCCGATCCCGCTGACCGTCTCGGAGAAGACGTGGCAGAAGCTCTCGCCCGCGGACCGCGACGCCGTGGCGAAGGCGGCGCGGGAGGCGGCGGACTGGAGCCGCCGCGAGGTGCGCGCGGCCGAGGAGGCCCAGCTCAAGGACATGGCCGGCAAGGGCGCGAAGATCGCGCGCCCGAACCTCGCGCCGTTCCGCGACGCGGTGCAGCCCGCGTATGCGAAGGCCAAGGAGAAGTACGGGGCGGACGTCGACGCGATCCTCGCCGACGCCTCCGTCGTGCGCAAGGCGGCGCCGGCGAAGTGACGTGAGCCGCGTGCGCGCACGGACGCGCGGGTCGTGACCGGCGTCCACGATCCGGGCGGCGTCTCGCCGGGGCGCGGGCAGCACGCGCGCCGCCGCGGCGCCCGCGCGCGCGGCCGGCCCGGCGAGCTGCTGCCGCCCGCGCCGCCCGCGCCGCGCGTGCTGGAGGTGGTCGGGATCGCGACCGACTGGGTCGTCGTCGCGATCGGCGCCACGATGATCGCGCTCGTCTTCGTGAACGTCTGCCTGCACGTCGTCGGGCGCGACCTCGCGTGGGTGACCGAGCTCGCGGAGCTGCTGATGGTCTGGGTGACGTTCCTCGGCGGCGCCTGCGCGACGAGGCGCGGCGCGCAGATGACCATCACCGAGTTCATCGACAAGCTGTCGGGCACGCGGCGCCTGGTCGCGGATGCGCTCGTCAACCTCCTCGCGATCGCCGTGCTCGCGTCCCTCGTCTGGTACGGCCTGCGGCTCGTCGCGGCGAGCTGGGGGAACGAGCTCACGGTGCTGCAGATCCCGATGTCGTTCCAGTACCTCGGCATGCCGGTCGGCTGCGCGCTGATGCTCCTGTGGCTCGCGTGGGACCTGTGGCGCATCGCGCGCGGCGATCCGCGCGGGGCCCGCTGGAACGCGCCGGAGGACTGACCGCGTGCTCGCCCCGCTGCTCTTCGTCGGCTTCTTCGCGCTCGCGCTCGCCGGGATCCCGCTGCTCTATGCGCTCCTCGGCGCCACGATCGGCGCGATCGTCGTCGGGGGTCTGTCGCACCCGCTGGAGACGATCTTCCTGTCGTTCATCGGCGGCGTCGAGCCCTTCATCCTGATCGCGGTGCCGCTGTTCATCTTCGCCGGCGAGATCCTGTCGTCGGGCGGCGTCGGGCGGCGCATCGTCGACTTCGCGAAGGCGCTGCTCGGCTTCCTTCCCGGCGGACTCGGCGTGGTCACCGTGGCGTCGTGCCTCATGTTCGGCGGCGTGTCCGGGTCGGCGATCGCCGACACCGCCGCGATCGGATCGCTCGTGATCCCGGCGATGGTGCAGCGCGGCTACTCGCGCGGCTTCGCCGCGGCGCTGCTCGCCGTCGCCGGCACGCTCGCGCTGCTGATGCCGCTGTCGATCCCGTTCCTCGTCTACGCGTTCATCTCCGGCGTGTCGATGCGGCAGCTGTCGATGGCCGGCGTGGTTCCGGGGCTGGTGCTCGCGCTGTTCCTGATGGGCGTGTGCGTCTGGTACGGCCGCCGCAGCGGCTGCGACAACGGCGAGGGCCGCCTGGCGCTGCGCGAGGTGCTGCGGGCGACGAAGGCCGCCGGCCCGGCGCTCGCGATGCCGCTGATCATCGTGGGCGGCATCTGGTCGGGCGTATTCACGCCGACCGAGTCGGCCGCCGTCGCCGTCGTCTACGGGCTGATCGTCTCGCTCGCCTACTACCGCGACATCGGCTGGCGCGACCTGCCGCGGCTGCTGGTCAACGCGTTCCAGACGAGCGCGACGGTGATGCTGGTGATCGGCGCGACCGGCGCGCTCGCATGGCTGATCACCGCCGAGCAGGTCGCCGTCGAGCTCGCGGGCTGGATCAAGGTCGTGGCGAGCGAGCCGTGGATGTTCCTGCTGCTGGTGAACTTCGTGCTGCTCGTGCTAGGCATCTTCATCGAGCCGCTGCCCGCGCTGCTGCTCACCGCGCCGCTGCTGCTGCCGCTCGCCCAGGCGTTCCGCATCGACCTCGTCCACCTCGGCGTGGTGATGACGGCCAACCTCGCGATCGCGCTGTACACGCCGCCGGTCGGCGGCACGCTGTTCGTCGCCGCCAGGCTCGCGAAGGCAGGCATCGGCGAGATCACGCGCGCCCTGTGGCCGCTGCTGGCGGCCGCGGTGGCCGCGCTGCTGGTCATCACGTACGTCCCGTCGCTCACCCGCGTGGTCTGGCGGATCGTCAACTAGCGCCTTCCGCGGGCGCGCCGCCGCCTCTCGAGACAGTCCTTCCATGTTCGTCGTGACCGTCGTGTTCGAGCCGCTTCCCGGGCACGCGGCCGAGTTCCGCGCGGCCATGATCGCCAATGCGCGGGCGTCCCGCGAGCGCGAGCCGGGCTGCCGGCAGTTCGACGTCTGCAGCGAGCCGCAGCGCGGGACCGTCTTCCTCTACGAGGTCTACGACGATCGCCCGGCGTTCGACGCGCACCTGGCGAGCGAGCACTTCCGCGCGTTCGACGCGGCGACGCGCGGCTGGGTGGCATCGAAGACCGTCGCCTGCTACGAGCGCGTCGATCCCGATGCCGGCGCGGATTGACGGGCGCTGCGCCGCCCCGCATCCTTGCGCGCCATGACCACGCCGCTGCTGCTCGGCGCCATCGCCGACGACTTCACGGGCGCCACCGACCTCGCCAGCATGCTGGTGCGCGCCGGCATGCGCACCGTCCAGACGATCGGCATCCCGTCGCGCCCGCTCGACGACGCGTCCGATGCGGTCGTCGTGGCGCTCAAGTCGCGCACGATCCCCGCCGCCGACGCGGTCGCGCAGTCGCTCGCCGCGCTCGGCTGGCTGCGCGCGCAGGGCGCCCGCCAGATCTACTTCAAGTATTGCTCGACGTTCGACTCCACCGACGCGGGCAACATCGGGCCCGTGGCCGACGCTCTGCTCGACGCGCTGGGCGCGACGTTCACCATCGCCTGCCCCGCGTTCCCGACGAACCGCCGCACGGTCTACCTCGGCCACCTGTTCGTCGGCGATGCCCTGCTCTCCGACTCGCCGATGCGCGACCACCCGCTGACGCCGATGCGCGACGCGAACCTGGTGCGGGTGCTCGCCCGGCAGACGCCGCGCCGCGTGGGGCTGGTGGCGCACGACACCGTCGCGCGCGGCGCGGGCGCGCTCCGCGCCGAGTTCGCCCGGCTCGCCGGCGACGGCGTCGCGCACGCGGTCGTCGACGCGATCGACGACGACGACCTGATGGCCATCGGCGCGGCGTGCCGCGACCTCGCGCTCGTCACCGCAGGTTCGGGCGTCGCGCTCGGCCTGCCGCAGAACTTCCGTGCCGCGGGACAGTTGCCGCTGCGCCGAGACGCCGCGCAGCTGCCGTCGGTGCCCGGGGCCGCGGCGGTGCTGGCCGGATCGTGCTCGGCGGCGACGCGGCGGCAGGTCGACGCGATGCGACGGACGCACACGGCCGTGCCGCTGGATCCGCTCGCAGCCGGATCGCCGGAGGCCCTCGCGGACGCCGCCTTCGGGCAGGTCGCCGCGGACCTCGCGGCCTCCCGGCCCTTCCTGGTCTACTCCACGGCGGAGCCGGAGGCGGTCGCGCGCGTGCAGGACGCGCTCGGCCGCGAGCAGGCGGCCGCGCGCGTCGAGGCCGCGTTCGGCGCGCTCGCGCGGCGGCTGGTCGATCGCGGCGTGCGCAAGCTGGTGGTCGCGGGCGGCGAGACCGCGGGCGCGGTGGTCCAGGCGCTGGGCGTCGAGTCGCTCGCGATCGGGCCCGCGATCGATCCGGGCGTGCCGTGGACCACCGCCCGCGGGCGCACCACGCTCGCCCTGGCGCTCAAGTCGGGCAACTTCGGCAGCGACGACTTCTTCGCGAAGTCGCTCGCGATGCTGCGGTGACGAGCCCGCGCGCGCGGCGGGACCGGGCCGGGCCGGCGTGAGCGACGCCGCGCATCGCGAGGCGCTGTGCGCGCTCGGCCGCTCGCTCTTCGCGCGCGGGCTGACGCACGGCAGCACGGGCAACCTCTCCGTGCGCACCGCGGACGGCTTCCTGATGACGCCGACCGGTTCGTCGCTGGGTGCACTCGACCCGGCGCGGCTCGCGCGGCTGGATCGCAGCGGCGCGCACGTCGGCGGTGAACCACCGACGAAGGAGGCGCTGCTGCACCTCGCGATGTACCGGGAGCGTCCGCGCGACGCGGCCGTCGTGCACCTGCACGCGACGCACTCGGTCGCGGTGTCGGTGCTCGCCGACGTGGACCCCGCCGACGTGCTGCCTCCGCTCACGGCGTACTACGCGATGCGCATCGGCACGCTGCCGCTGCTCCCGTACTTCGCGCCGGGCGATGCGCAGCTCGCCGACGCCGTGGCGGCGTCGGCCGGCCGCCACCACGCGCTGCTGCTCGCCAACCACGGACCGGTCGTGTCGGGGACATCGCTCGCGGCGGCGGCCGACGCGATCGAGGAGCTCGAGGCGACCGCGAAGCTCTGGCTGACGGTGCGCCACGAGCGCGTGCGGCTGCTGACGGCGGAGCAGAAGGACGACCTGGCGCGGCGGTTTCCGCGCTGAGGGTCAGCGGCTCGCCGTGGTGCGCCGGCCCGCTGGACGCGCGGGCGCGCCCGCCGTCTTCCAGTAGTACTGCTCGACCGCGCCCAGATGCGCCTGCATCGCGGCCTCCGCCGCGTCCGGATCGCGCGCGGCGATCGCCTCGAACACCCGCTCGTGGAAGGCGTAGGCGGAGCGCAGCGCGCCCGGCTGCATCAGCGAGATCGTCCGCTGCTGCGTGAGCCAGCCCACGGTCGCCTGGTGCAGCGACGGGAAGATCGGATTGCCGGCGCACAGCGCGATCTCGTAGTGGAACTCGACGTCGGTCCGCTCGAAGGCGGCCGGGTCGCCGAGCGCCGCCTTGTTCGCCGCGAGGCGCGAGCGCAGCCGCGCGATGTCCTCGGGTGCCGCGTGCTGCGCGACGTAGCGCGCCAGCGCGCACTCGAAGAAGCGCCGCGCCTGCTGCAGGTCGCGCACGCCCTCCGGCGTCGCCAGGATCAGCCGCACCGCGCCGGACACGCCGTCGACGACCGCGTCGATCGTCGGCCGCGACACGCGCGTGCGCTCGCCCGCGCCGATGCGCACGAGTCCCTTGCGCTGCAGCGCGAGCAGCGCCTCGCGCACGGCGGGGCGCCCTACGCCGAAACGCTGCATGAGGTCGCGCTCGGAAGGGACCGCGTCGCCGACCTTGAGGCGCCCGGTCGTGATGTCGTCCTCCAGCCGCCGCTCGACTTCCTCGTAGATCCGCTGCCGCCTGATCGGCGCCGTCGCGGCGGGACGCATGCTCATCCTTGGGCTCCTTGCGTGAACACGGCGGCGGGCGCGACGAACCCTGCCGACACGGCGTCGCGCCAGAACGCGGCCGGGATCGGCGTGCGATGCCAGTCGAGGATCTGCGCCTGCTCCGCGGCGCTCCTCGGTCCGGGGATCACGCTCGCCACGACGGGGCAGGTGAGGGCGAACGCCAGCGCCGCGGCGGGGAGCGGAACGCCGTGCTCGGCGGCGAGCCGCTCGAGCGCGCGCGCCCGCAGGACGACGTCGTCCGGCGCCGTCGCGTAATGATAGGCCGCGCCCGGAACGGCGGGGGCGGCGAGGATCCCCGAGTTGAACGGCCCGCCGGCGACGAGCGCGACGCCGCGTGCGGCGCACAGCGGCACGACCTCGTCGCATGCCGTCTGGTCGAGCAGCGTGAGGCGGCCCGCCAGCAGCACGCAGTCGAGGTCGGCGTCGCGCAGCAGGCGCGCCGTCGTCGGCGCCTCGTTCATGCCCGCGCCGATCGCCCGCGTCACGCCCTGCGCGCGCAGGTCGTGCAGCGCGCGCAGGGCACCGTCCAGCGCGGTCCTGTAGTGGTCCTCGAAGGCGTCCGGGTCCTTGTGGATGAACGTGTCGAGGTCGTGCACGAGCAGCACGTCGAAGCGCGGAATGCCGGTCCGCAGCATCGACTGCTCGACGGAGCGCATGGCGCCGTCGTAGCCGTAGTCGAAGTCGGCATCGAACGGCAGGCCGCCGGCGCGCCACCCGGGCGAACGGCGTTGCGCATCGAACGGGCGCAGCACACGGCCGACCTTCGTCGAGATCACGTACGCGTCGCGCGGTCGGTCGCGCAGCAGCGCGCCCACGCGCAGCTCGCTGCGGCCGTAGCCGTAGAACGGCGACGTGTCGAAGTAGCGGATGCCGCCGTCCCACGCGGCGTCCAGCGCGCCCATCGCGTCGGCCTGGGGCACGGCGCCGCGGAAGCCCCCCAGCGGCGCGGCGCCGAACCCGAGCTCCGTGACGTGGACCGCCGTGCGCCCGAGCCGGCGTCGCGCGATCGCCGTCATGCGCCGGTCCACGCCGCGGCGAGCCGCTCGGTCCAGCCTGCGATCGCGCTGCCGGCCGGCAGCGTCGCGATCCCGTAGCCCGCGACCGGCTGGCCGACGCGCCGGCTCGCCCACCGCGTCGCCGCGAGGTGCAGCGCCGGGCGCGACGTGCCGAGCCGGCGGGCGCGGCCCGAGAGCTCCACCAGCCACAGCGTGCCGTCGACCACGAAGGCCGCGCCGCGTGCCGGATCGAGCCCCAGCAGGACGAGTGGCCGGCCCTGCGCGGAGGCGAGCGCTGCGAACACCGACGACGCCCGCGTGGCCCGAAGCGGCGTACCGTCCGCGAGCAGGCCGCGCGCGCCCGCGGCCTCGAAGGCGCAGAACGTGTCGATGCGCCGCGCGCCCGCGACCGCGATCGCGCACGCGAGCCACGCGGCGGCGATTGCCTCGTGCTGGCGCGGGTCGACGTCGTCGGGTGCGGGAAGACCCGTGCGCGGGACGAGCCGCCGCCGCAGCGAGCACGGGCCGGCGTCGATCGGGCGGCCGCCCGCCACGCGCCGCGCGCGGGCGAACACGTCGTCGAGCGCGGCGAGCGTCTCGACGAGCGAGCGGTCGTCGCGCGCGTGCACCGTCGGGCAGAGCGCGAACGTCGCGCGCCGCGCCCACGCCGGCACGCCGTTGCGGTTGAGCATGACGAAGTCGGAGAACGTGCCGCCCGCGGCCGTCGCATCGCGGAGGTCGCGCACCAGCGCCTGCGCGGCCTCGTCGCCGACGCCGTACAGCGCGATGCGGGCAGGCGCCTGTGCCGCGAACGCCGGCGCGTGTCCCGCCGCCGCGCCGATCGCCTCGACCGTCAGCCCGGCGCCGATGGCGCGGGCGAAAGCGCCGGCGCGCGCGGCGTCGGCGGCCGTCCCGTCGGCGCGGTGCGTGACGCCGCTCGCACCCAGTGCCGCGCACGCGCGCGCAGCCGCACCCTCCGGCACGCGGCCGGGCGCGGTGGCCACGCCGAGCGCTGGGACGCGACCCCGCCGGGGACCCGGCCGCGGTGCGGCGCCGCGGCCGACGTGATCCACGCGCAGCGCGACGCGCTGCTCCACGGTCGCGCCGTCGGCGATGCGATAGGGCACCGGGAGCGCGAGCTCGCGGTTGTAGAGCTTGAAGGTCGGGTCGAGCCAGTTGCGCTGGTCCTCCATCTCGAAAGTGTCGCCGTCGAACGCGAGCGAGAGCTTCGTGCCGTCGCGGGTCGCGAGCTCGAGCGTCGCCACGTCGAGCAACGGCTGGTGCGGCGCGACGTCGACCGGCAGTCGGCCGCGCGACGTCCGGCCGCCGGCGCGATGCCTGACCGCGAAGCGCGCGCCGGCGCAGGTGGCGCACGGCAGCAGCACGACCAGGCCCGCCCGGTTGACGTCGACGTCCCCGAGCGCCGTCAGGCGAGCGTGCGCGTCGAGGCCGCCGGCCGTGGCGGCGACGCGGAACGACCACGCGAGCTCGCCCGCACCCACTGCGGTGACGCCGCGCAGCGTGAGCGCGCCGTCGCGGCGATCGATGCGCAGCCGGAGCGGATCGGGCGTGCGCCAGTCCCGGTCGCGGACGACCAGCGCGATCGCGCGTACCACTTCGCGGCGACCGACGCGAAGCCAGCGCACGCCGCTGCCGTAGCGCTCGGCCGCGACGCGTCCGAGGCGGACCGGCGTGCCCCAGCGGCCGTGCGGTGCGGTCATCGCGCTGCGTCCCGCCGGGCCGCGAGCTTCGCGATGAAGCCGGCGTCCGCCAGGACCTCGCGATTGACGACGTGCTGCGGTACGCGGCCCGCGGCCACGTCGCGCACCGGCGCGATGCACCCGTCGCCGATCGCCGCGAAGCACTGGTCGGTCCACGACAGCGCGTGCGGCGCGAGGATCACGTTCGGCAGTTGCAGGATGCGCGCGCCGGCGGGCGGCGGCTCGGGATCGAGCACGTCGAGGCCCGCGCCCGCGAGCCGCCCCTCCTCGAGCGCGTCCTCGAGCGCCTGCTGGTCCACGATCGGGCCGCGCGCGGTGTTGACGAGGAACGCGCCGCGCTTCATGGCCGCAAGCCGCTCGGCGTTGACGAGGTGCCGCGTCGCCGGCGTGAGCGGGCAGTGCACGCACAGGAAGTCCGCGTCGCGGAACACGGCGTCGAGGTCGACCAGCGCGACGCCCAGCGACGCGGCAACCGCGGGGTCCGCGTACGGATCGTGCGCGATGGGGCGCATCCCGAACGGCGCGGCGAGCCGGAACATCTCGCGCGCGATGTTGCCGAGCCCGAGGCTCGCCAGCACGCGGCCCTCGAGGCCCACGCCCATGTGGTCGGTGCGCCGCGCGAAGCCGGCCGGTCCCTCGCGCGTCAGCCGGTCCTTGACGAGCAGCTTGCCGGCGAGGGCCAACACCATCGTGAGCGCGGCGACCGCCACCGGTCGCCGCACCGCGTCGGGCGTGATCGTCAGCGCCACACCGGCGGCGGTGCACGCCGCGACGTCGACCTTGTCGTAGCCGACGCCGAAGCGCGCCACGAGCGCGAGCCGGCTCGACGCGGGCAGGGCGCTCGCCGGGAGCGCGTCGCCGGCGAGGATCAGCGCGTCCAGCGCCGCGACGTCCGCGTGCGCGAGCGCCGCCCCGTTGCGAAGGTGCACGATCTCGAGCGACCGGTCCTGCACGAGCGGGGCGAGGTCGAAGCCGGGGAAGTTCCAGCGGCCGTCCGGGCGGTGGAACGCCGCGCTGACGCCGACGCGGAACGCGCTCACGACGCGTTCCCGAGCCTGGCGCGCAGGTCGGCGATGCCGCGCGAAAGCGCGGCCTGGAACGTCTGCGTGTCGGTGCCGAGCGCGAGGCAATCGTAGCCGGCGGCGGCGAGCGCCGCGCATTCGTCGGCGGTGGGCGCGACCCGGCCGGTGCGGATGCCGGCGCGGCGCGAGGCTTCGATCACGCGCGCGATGGCGGAGGTGAACGCGGGCGTGTCGAAGCGACCGGGCTCGCCGAGCGCGCAGGACAGGTCCACGTGCCCCACCCACAGGCAGTCGACGCCCGGCGTGGCGGCGATCGCCTCGGCGTCGTCGACGCCCTCGCGCGACTCGATCTGCAGGAACACCGCCAGCGCGTCGTTCGCCGCACGGAGCTTGTCGGCGATCGGGCCCGCGCGATAGCGGTCGTGCATCTGCACCGAGCCGACGCCGCGCCGCCCGTCCGGCGGATACTTGAGCGCGTCGACGATGGCCCGCGCCTGCGCGGCCGAATGCACGAGTGGCGCCATCACGCCGTCGGCGCCCACGTCGCAGGCGCGCGACAGGTCCTTCGCGTCGTGCGACGGCACGCGCAGGACCGCGAAGACGCCGGCGGCGCGGCAGGCGAGCACGATCGCCTTCGCGCGCTCGTAGGTGAAGCCGCTGTGCTCGAGGTCGAGCACCAGGAAGTCGGCGCCCGCGTTGCGCGCGAGGTAGCCGATGCCGGGGGTGGCGAACTCAAACACGAAGTGGCCGATGGCGATGCGCGGCTCGGCGAGGCGGGCGCGCAGACTGCCGGGGACGGGCGGCACGGGTCGGTTTCCGAAGGGTCGCGGGAGGTGGGCGGGGGGCGGGTTGTGCGGACGCCAACTGGTATGATAGGTTGACAAGTACGCCAGGTGAAGCCCGCGCCGGCCACAACAACCCCGTCCGGCCGGGGACTGGCGGTCCACCCGTGGAAGGAGGAGCCATGGCAGCACTCGTACGCGCCCAACGCCGCGCCGTCCTGCGCGGCCTCGCCGCCGCGGCGGCGCTTCCCGTCGTCGGCAGCAGGCCGGCCGCCGCGCAGGGGCCCGCCAGGATCACGTTCGGCTGGCCGTTCGCCAGCGGCGCGCCGGGCATCGAGGAGCTGGCGAAGCGCTTCTCGGAGGAGCGCAAGTCGATCCAGGTCGAGGTCCAGGTGATCCCGCAGGCGCAGGTCATCCCTCGGCTCACCACGGCGTTCACCGGCGGGCAGGCGCCCGACTGCATGGGCATGTCCGACGCGTGGCTCACGCAGTTCGCCGGCGGCGGCTGGCTCGAGAACCTCGAGGGCATGGTGCGCTCGAGCGGGATCGAGAAGGAGATCGTGCCCGCGTCGATGGGCATCGCCCGCATGCACAAGGGCCAGGCGCATTACATCGGCTACCTCGTCGAGCCGTACGCCGTCTATTACAACCGGAAGCTGTTCGCCGAGGCCGGGCTGCCGGCACCGCCGCGCGACGTGGACGAGTGGCGCGCGCATGCGCTCAAGCTCACCGACCGCGCGCGCAACCGCTTCGGCTACTACGTGCTCGGCGGCTCCGGCTGGCAGTTCCAGCAGTGGACGACGTGGATGATGAACCACGGCGGCCCGGGCGTGGCCAACACGTTCTTCGACGCGCAGGGCAAGTGCGTCCTCGCCGGGCCACGCCACGTGCAGGGCCTCGAGAAGTGGCTCGCGCTCTACCAGCAGGACAAGGTGTCGCCGCCGGCGTCGGCGACGGCAGGCTTCCAGGACCAGACGAACGCGTTCAACGCGAACCAGCTCGGCATGGTGATGGGCTGGGGCGGCTATCTCACGGTGCTGGCGCAGGGCATCGGCGAGGAGAACCTCGGCACCGCGCTGCCGCCGGCCGGCCCGGCGGGCCAGTTCTTCTACTTCGCGGGCAACGGCTTCGCGATCAACGCCGCGTCGAAGCAGAAGGAGGCGAGCTGGGAGTTCATCCGCTTCATGCTGCGGCCCGAGAACAACGCGCGCTTCAACCAGCAGTACGGCGCGATCCCGGCGGTGCAGGCGGCGTGGACCGCCGACTGGCTGAAGGCGCCGAAGTACGCCGCCCCGCTCGAGATGCTGCGCAGCACGCCCAAGCTGCTGTACAACCCGCGCAACCTCCCCGGCTACGCGAGCTTCCAGAACCAGTTCTGCCCCGAGCAGATCCAGAAGGCGCTGCTCGGCAAGCAGAGCGCGCAGGAGCACGCGACCGCGGTCGTCACCGCGCTGAACGAGATGCGCGCGAAGGCCTGAGGGGCGCCGGGTGGCCGAGACGTCCGCCACGGCGAGGGCGGCCGGGGCGGCGCGCGCGCCGCGCGAAGGCTGGCGCCGCGCGCTGCGCCGCGAGGCGACGCCGTGGGCCATGGTCGCGCCGGTCGTGCTGCTCGTCGGCACCGGCGTGCTGTTCCCGCTCGCCTACATCGTGCTGCTGGGCAGCGAGAGCTACTCGCCGTACCTCGGCCCCCAGCGGGAGTGGGTGGGGCTCGCGAACTACGCGCGCGTGCTCGGCGACGCGGCGTTCTGGAACGCGCTGGTCGCCTCGGTCATCTGGGTCGTCGGATCGGTCGTGCCGCAGTTCCTGCTCGGCCTCGGCATGGCGCTCGTCCTCAACGAGACGTTCCGCGGCCGCGGCCTCGTGCGCACCATCGTCCTCGCGCCCTGGGCGGTGTCCGGCGTGGTCACGGGCTTCATCTGGCTGTGGCTGTTCGACGGCACGATCGGCGTGGTCAACGACCTCCTCGTGCGGATGCAGGTCGTCGACGCGCCGGTGGCGTGGGGCATCGAGTCCGGCACGACGTGGCTGATGGTGTTCGTGGCCAATGCGTGGCGCGGCGCACCATTCTTCGCCATCGTGATCCTCGCCGCGCTGCAGGCCATCGACCCGGCGCTCTACGAGGCGGCGTCGATGGACGGGGCGACGCGCTGGCAGCGCTTCCGGCATGTCACGCTGCCCATGATCCTGAACGCCGTCGTCATCTCGACGCTGCTGCGGGCGCTGTGGACGTTCAACTTCATCGACCTCCTGTGGACGATGACGCGCGGAGGGCCGGCCGGCGCGACGACGACGCTGCCGATCTACATCTTCGACGTCATCTACCAGAAGGGCGAGTTCGGCTACGGCGCCGCGCTCTCGGTCGTGCTCTGCCTCATCCTGATCGCGTTCTCCGCCGCGTACTGGCAGCTCAACCGCCTGACGAGGATGCCGTGAGCGCGACGCGCCGCGTGGCGCTCGACCGCGCGCTGACCATCGGCCTGCCGGTGGCGTTCTTCCTCGTCTTCACGCTGTTCCCGATCTACTGGCTCGTCAACTCGTCGCTCAAGCCGGCGGCGGAGCTGTTCACGTTCCCGCCGAAGTACTGGCCCGACGCCCCGACGCTCGCCAACTACGGCAAGGCGCTGTTCGGCACGCGGCTCGGTGCGCTCTACCTCAACAGCATCGCGGTCGCGACGCTCACCTGCGTCGGACTCTTCGCGCTGATCGTGTTCGCCGGCTACGCGATGGCGCGCTTCCGCTTCCGCGGGCGCACGATCGTGCTCCTGCTGTTCCTGCTCGGGCAGGTGCTGCCACACGTCGTGATGCTGATCCCGGCGTTCACGCTGCTCAAGTCCGCCGGGCTCCTGGACACGCGCGCGGCGCTGGTGCTCGTCTACATCGTCATCCTGCTGCCGTTCTCGGTGATGACGATGCGCGGCTTCTACCAGTCGATTCCGCCCGACCTCGAGGAGGCGGCGATGATCGACGGCTGCTCGCGGATCGGGGCGCTGTTCCGCGTCGTGCTGCCGGCGGCGATGCCGGGGCTCGTCGCGACGACGATCTACGGCTTCATCAACGCCTGGAACGAGCTTATCTTCGCGGTGATCCTGATCGCCAGCCCGAAGCTGCAGACGCTGCCGGTCGGCCTGATGAGCATGTCCGACGAGATGCGCACCGAGTACGGGCTCATGCTCGCGACCGCGGTGCTCGCGCTGATCCCGAGCCTCGCGCTCTTCGCCTACATCCAGCGCTACATGACGAGCGGGCTCGCCGCCGGCGCCGTGAAAGGATGAGACGCGTGCACGCCGTCCACGAGCCCGTCGAGCTCGCATTCACCGCCGCGCGCGACTACGAGAAGCCGTTCGTGCACGTCCGCCAGTTCGCGGAGCTCGCCGCGCCCTCCGGCCGCCGGTTCTTCGTCGACGGTTTCCACGACGGCGGGCGCACGTGGCGCGTGCGCTTCGCCCCGCACGAGGCCGGACGCTGGGCGTGGCGGACCTGGAGCGAGCCGCACGACGCCGGGCTCGCCGGCGAGGGTGCGCTGGAGGCGACGGTGACGCAGGCTTCGCGCGGGTTTCTGCGCGCGACGCCGGGGGAGGGTTGGGGCTTCCGCTGGAGCGACGGCGCGCCGGCGTTCCTCGTCGGCGACACGATGTACAACCTGCCCGGCTACGCGCATTCGGGACACGACCCGCTGCCGTTCCTCGAGCGGCGGCTCGCCCAGGGGATGGATCTGCAGCGCATCCGCGCGCACTGCTCGAGCCTGCACCGCCGGCCGCCGCGCCACTCCCCGTGGATGAGCGCCGACGTCTGGCCGTGGGGCGGCATCCCGCAGGACCCGGACTTCGAAACGTTCAACCTGCGCTACTTCCACACGCTGGATCGGCTGGTGCAGGCGTGCCAGCGGCTCGGCGTCGCCCTCGAGCTCATCTGCGAGTGCTGGCTGTTCGAGCTGCCGTTCCGCGACCGGCAGCGCTTCACCGCCGAGGACGAGGAGCTGTGGATCCGCTGGCTGGTCGCACGCTACGCGGCCTATCGCGCGATCGCCATCTGGACGCCCGGCAACGAGTACGTCTACTACCCGGACGGCGAGACGCCGCTCACCGCGTGGGACCAGCGCGACACGCGGCCCGACCGCTGGATTGCGCGGCTCGCGCGCCTCATCCGCTCGCGCGATCCGCAGGCCCGGCCGATCGCCGCGCACACGATGACGCTGCCGCAGCCTACCTTCGCGCAGCGGCTCGCGGCGTTCCCGGAGGTCGACACGATCCTGTTCCAGGACTGGGGCCGGCGCGACGAGCACGCGTGGACCGCGGACGGGCTGGACGAGGCGATCGTCCAGCAGCTCGCCGGCGCGCGCCAGAGCTGCGTGCTCGCCGAGTACGGCTACGAGTCGATCGACGGGCTTCCGGTGATCGAGACGCGCCGGCACATGGGACGCGAGCACACGCGCCGTGGCGCGTGGCGCGGTGCGTTCCACGCGATGCTCGTCTTCGCGGGCTTCGAGAACACGTGGGGCCCGTACATGCAGCTCGACCCCGACGCGCCGGGGGCCGCGGATCTCGTCCACCTGCGGCGCTTCTTCGTCGAGCTGGCGCCGTTCGCGTCGCTGCGCCCGGCGCACCACCTCGTGCAGGGCGGTCGCGACGACGTCCCGGGTGCGGCGCCGCGCGCGCTCGCCACCCCCGACGGCGCGACGATCGCGGCCTACCTGCCGGCCGGCGGCCGGCTGGCGGTCGCGTGGCCGTCGACCGCGCACACGCGTCGCCTCGCGTGGTTCGACCCGCGGACCGGCGCGCTGCATCCCGCCCCGCCGACGCCGGTCCTCGTGCCGCCCGGCGGGCCCGACCCGGTCGACGACTGGGTGCTGCTCGCCACCCCCGCCTGATTGCCGTGCTTTCGGAAGGTACGCCATGAAGACCGTCGCCCTCGTCGTCGCGTCGCTCGCCGCGCTGCTCGTGCCCGATGCGGCGCCGGCGCAGTCGTGGCCGTCGCGCCCGGTCCGCATCGTCGTGCCGTTCCCGCCCGGCGGCGGCACGGACGTTCCCGCGCGGCTGATCGCCGCGGAGCTGTCGACGCGACTCGGGCAGCAGGTGATCGTCGAGAACAAGCCGGGCGCGGGCGGCAACCTCGGCGCCGACGCCGTCGCGAAGGCCCCGAAGGACGGCTACACGCTGCTCATGGGGACGGTCAACATCACGTCGATCAACCCGCTGATCTATCCGTCGATGCCGTTCGATCCGGTCGCCGACCTCGCGCCCGTCGCGCTCACCGGCATCGCGCCGAACGTGCTCGTCGTGTCGGCGGAGGGGCCGATCCGATCGCTCGACGACCTGATCGCGGCGGCGAAGCGCGAGCCGGGCAGGGTGACCTTCGCCTCCGCGGGGCCGGGCACGACGCTGCACCTCGCGGGCGAACTCCTGAAGACGATGGCGGGCGCGCCGATGACGCACGTCCCGTACAAGGGCGCGCCGGCCGCGCTGCCCGACGTGATGACGGGGCAGGTGACGTGCATGTTCGTGGCCGTTCCCGCCGCGATCTCGCTGATCAGGGGAGGGAAGCTGCACGCCCTCGCGGTGTCCGGGCTCGCGCGGGTGCCTGCGCTGCCCGACGTGCCGACGGTCGACGAGGCGGGGTTGAAAGGCTTCGACGCGGTGGCCTGGCACGGGCTGTTCGCGACCGCCGGCACGCCGACCGACGTCGTGCGCCGGCTGAACGCCGAGGTGGTCGCGATCCTCGACCGCCCGGACGTCCGCTCGAAGATGGAGGCGCAGGGCCTCGAGGTGCGCTCGTCCACGCCGGCGGCGCTCGGCCGCATGGTGGTCGCCGACCGCGACAAGTGGGCGGACGTGGTGCGGCGCTCGGGAGCGAAACTCGACTAGCGCGTGCATGTTCGTCGTCACCGTCCTCTTCGAGCCGCGTCCCGAGCACGCGACCGCGTTCCGCGGCGCGATGATCGAGAACGCGCGCGCGTCGCGCGAGCGCGAGCCCGGGTGCCGCCGGTTCGACGTCTGCGCGGATCCGGCGAGCGGCGCGATCTTCCTCTACGAGCTCTACGCCGACCGCGCAGCGTTCGACGCGCACCTCGCGACGCCGCACTTCCGCGCGTTCGACGCGGCGACGCGCGATTGGGTCGCGCGCAAGGACGTGCGGACCTACGAGCGCGTCGATCCCTGAACGGCGAGCGCGGCCGCGTGCTGCGCGACCGCGCGGCCGAACGCGCGCGTGCCGAGCGTCCCGCCGAGGTCCGCCGTGCGCGTGGCGGGGTCTGCGAGCACCTCGTCCACCGCGCCGTGGATCGCGGCGGCGGCCGCGGCGAGTCGCGCCTCGCCGCGGCGCGCCGCGAGCCAGTCGAGCAGCATCGCGGCCGACAGGATCAGCGACGTGGGATTGGCGCGGTCCTGCCCGGCGATGTCCGGCGCCGAGCCGTGCTGCGCCTGCGCGGCGCACAGCGATTCGCCGGCGTTGATCGCACCGGCGAGCCCGAGGCTGCCGGACAGCTCGCTCGCGAGGTCGGAGAGGATGTCGGCGTAGAAGTTGGTCGCCACGATCACGTCGAAGCGGCCGGGCTCGCGCACCAGCCGCGCGGCCATCGCATCGACGATGACCTCCTCGAGCCTGACGTTGGGATGCTCGGCGGCCACGCGCCGCACCTCGCGGAGGAAAAGCCCGTCGCTGAGGATGAAGTTGTTCGCCTTGTGGACGGCCGTGACGAGCCGGCGGCGCCGCTGCGCGTGAGCGAACGCGCGCCGCGCGATGCGCTCGCAGGCGTGCGCGCTGATCTTGCGCACCGACAGCGCGAGGTCGGGCGTCGGCATGAATTCGCCGGAGCCCACCGCCATGTTGCGGTCGGGATAGAAGCCCTCCGTGCACTCCCGGACGATGAGGAGGTCCATCGGCTCGCGCGTGCGGCCGATGCCCGGGCGCGTGCGCGCCGGGCGCAGGTTCTCGTAGAGGTCGAGCTGGACGCGGAACGCCGCCGAGACGTTGACCCCGCCCTGGTCGCGCGGGGGGTAGTCGAGGTGCGAGATCGGCCCGAGCAGGATGCCGTCGACCGCCCGCGCGCGCTCGAGCACGCGCGCGGGCAGCGTCGTCCCTTCGGCGTGCAGGGCCGGAAAACCGATGCGGTCGTGCTCGAGCGCGAAGCCGATCGCGAGCGCGCGGTCGACGGCATCGAGCACCTCGAGCGTCGCGGCGGTGATCTCGGGCCCGATGCCGTCGCCGGGCAGAACGAGCAGGCGCGGGCGCGCCGCGCTCCCGTCGGGCGGGGCGCTCACCGGACGACCCTGCGCGCGGGCGCGTTCCGGGGCCCTTCGCGCTCGGGTCGGCCCTTCGCGCTCATTCGAGCCGGATGCCGGCCTGGCGGATCACCTGCCCGTAGCGGTCGGCCTCGCGGCGGACGAACGCGCCGAACTCGTCGGGGGGCATGCCGCCCGGATCGGCATTCAGCGTGCGGAGCCGCTCGGCCACGTCGGGGGCGCGCAGCGCCGCGAGCACCTCGGCGTGCATGCGCTCGACGATCGCGCGCGGCGTGCCGGCCGGCGCATGCAGCGAGTACCAGGAGTTGATCGCGTAGTCGGGCAGCCCCTGCTCGGCGAAGGTGGGCAGATCGGGGAAGTCGGGGTGACGCCGCGGCGTCGCGATCGCGATCGCGCGCAGCTTGCCGGAGCGGACGTGCGGCATCGCCGAGGCCGCGGTGTCGAACATCATGTTCACCTGCCCGCCGATCAGGTCGGCGAGCGCCGGCCCTCCGCCCTTGTAGGGGACGTGCAGCAGGTCGGTGCCGGTCATCGACTTGAAGATCTCGCCGGACACGTGCGGCGTCGTGCCGTTGCCGCCGGAGGCGAACGTGTACTTGCCGGGGTTCGCCTTCGCCAGCGCGATCAGGTCCTTGACCGAGGCCGCCGGGAACTCCCTGTTGACCACGAGGACCGTCGGCGCGACGGCGAGGATCGTCACGGGCGCGAAGTCCCTGACCGGGTCATAGGGGACCTTCGCGTACAATGCCGGCGCCAATGCGTGCGTTACGATCGACGACAGCAGGAACGTATAGCCGTCCGGGGCCGCGCGGGCGGCGGCCTCCGAGCCGATCAGCGTGCCGGCGCCCGGCCGGTTCTCGACGACGATGGGTTGGCCGACGCGCTCGCCGATCTTGGTGCCGAAGATCCGCGCCAGGTTGTCGTTGCCTCCGCCGGGCGGGTAGGGCACGATCAGCCGGACGGGCTTGGTCGGCCAAGCCTGCGCGGCGGCCGCGCCGGGCGCAAGGATCAGCGCGAGCAGCACGCAGGAGAGGAGCCGCTGGATCATCGTGGCCTCCTACGGAGAGGAGTGGCAGGGCATCGACGCATGCGTCGATGTGCTACAATGCACGCATTGTTGAGCTTAAGCGATGCCCATGACCCCGTCAAGCGACAATCACGATCCGGCGCCCGGCGCCGGCGAGCGCGAGCGCCAGTCCGATGCCGCCTACCGGCGGATCAAGGGCTCGATCGTCGACGGGACGTTCCCGCCGGGGCTGCAGATGCTGGAGCCGGAACTCGCGCTCAAGCTCGGCATGAGCCGCACGCCCGTGCACGAGGCGCTGGTGCGGCTCCAAGACGAGGGCTACGTCGAGATCGTCCCCCGGCGCGGCATGCGCGTGAGCGCGCTGTCGCCACGCGACATCCGCGAGATCACCGAGGTGCTGGCGTGCTTCGAGGTGGAGGCCGCCGAGCGGGCTGCCGCGCGCCGCGTCGCGCCCGAGGAACTCGCTGCGCTCGACGACGCGATCGCCGCGATGGACCGTGCGCTCGAAGCGCAGGACCTCGACCGCTGGAACGAGGCCGACTTCCGCTTCCACCGGCTCCTGATCGAGTGCTCGGGCAACCGCCACCTGATCGAGACCGCGCACCGCTTCCTCGACAAGGCGAACCGCTACCGGACGCTCACCACCGCACACCGCCTGCCGCCGGTGTACTCGAACGTCAACCACGCCGCGGTCGTGGAGGCGATCCGGCGCGGAGATCCGCAGTCGGCCGCCGAGATCCACCGCGCGCACAAGCGCCGCTGGCTGCGCGAGCTCTCCGACATCCTGGCGCGGCTCGGCGTCGCGCCGGACGCCGGAAGCACGCGATGAGGGACGCGGCGCCGCGCATCGCGCTCGTGCACGCGGTGGCCGTCGCCGTCGACCCGGTACTCGAGGCGTTCGCGGCGCTGTGGCCGCAGGCGCGACCGTTCAACCTGCTGGACGACGCGCTGTCACCCGACCGCGAGGCGCAGCCGGAGCTCGCTCCCGCGCTCGCGCGCCGGATCGTGGCGCTCGGCCGCTACGCCCGCGACGCCGGCGCGCTGGGCGTGCTCTACACCTGCTCGGCCTTCGGGCCCGCGATCGAGGCCGCCGCGCGCGAGCTCGACGTGCCCGTGCTGAAGCCGAACGAGGCGATGTTCGGCGACGCGCTCGCGCGCGGCGGCGCGATCGCGATGCTCGCCACGTTCGCGCCGGCGGTCGATTCGATGGCCGCGGAGTTCGCCGCGATGGCGCGCGAGCGCGGCGTCGATGCGCGCCTGACGACGCACTGCGTGCCCGAGGCGATGGCTGCGCTTCGCTCCGGGGATCGCGCGACGCACGATCGCCTGCTCGCCGAGGCCGCCCCGCGCTTCGCAGGCGCCGACGCGGTGATGCTCGCGCACTTCTCGACCAGCCGGGCGTTCGACGCCGTGCGCGCCGCGGTCGACGTGCCGGTGCTCACGGCGCCGCGCTGCGCCGTGCTCGCGATGCGCGCACGCGTGGGTACGCCGGGATGAGCGGCGCGCCCGCGCTGCCGCGAGGGGCGACCGATGCGCACGTGCACGTGTTCGACGCGGCGCGATTCCCGTTCGCGGGCGACGTCACGTACCGGCCGCAGCCGCACGAGTGCGGCACGGTCACCGACCTCGCCGCGACGCTCGACAGCCACGGCGTGGATCGCGTGGTGATCGTGAACCCGACCTCCGGCTACCGCGACGACCTGCGCTGCCTGCTCGACGCGCTGCGCCGGCTGGGCGAGCGCGCGCGCGGCGTGGCGCGCGGCCCGCTCGACGTCTCCGCGCGCGACCTCGCGCGCTGGAAGGCGCGCGGGGTCGTCGGGTTCCGCGTCGACGTCGTCGGCGACGGGCTGCCCGGCGGCGCCCCCGCGCTGCGCCGGCTCGCGACGCGGCTCGCCGATGCCGACCTCGTCCTCGACCTGCAGTGCGAGGGCGACCAGCTCGCCGACCTTGCGCCGCTGCTCGTGCCGCTGCCGGTGCGCGTCGTCGTCGACCACGCCGGCCGGCCGGTGCCCGCGCGCGGCGTCGCGCAGCCGGGTTTCCGCGCGCTGCTCGACGCGGTCGCACGCGGACGCTGCTGGGTCAAGCTCTCCGGGCCGTTGCGCTTCTCGCGGCGCCGGCCGCCGCACGCGGACGTCGACCGCTTCGCCGCGCGGCTGCTGGCCCATGGCGGCCCCGGCCGGCTGGTCTGGGGCTCCGACTGGCCTTTCCTGCGGAGCGACCGGCGCGTCGACTACGGGCCGCTGCTCGCGCTGCTCGAACGCTGGGTGCCCGACGCGGCGCAACGCCGGCGCATCCTCGTCGACACGCCGGCCGACCTCTTCGGCTTTCCGCCGGCGCGGCCCCGCCGCGCGTAGGCGTCAGGGCAGCTCGCGCAGGCGTCGCGGATCGACGATGCGGATCTCGCGGCCGTCGACCTCGATCAGCTTCGCGGACACGAGGTCGTGCAGGATGCGCGAGAAGTGCTCGGGGGTGAGGTTGAGGCGCGAGGCGACGATCGCCTTGCTGACGGGCAGCGAGACCGCGTAGGGCGCGTCGCCCTCGGGGCCGGCGCCCTCCTCGCGCATCAGGTAGCCGATCACGCGCTCGCGGCCGGACTTGAGCGTCACGGCCTCGAGGTCGGACATCAGGTTGTGCAGCTTGCGCGACAGGCCGGCGAGCATGCGGCGCGCGAACGTGGGGTCGCGCTCGATCTCGTCGAGGACCGTGTCCTTGCGCACGAACAGCAGCAGCGAGTCGGCGAGCGTCGTCGCGGTCACGATGTACGGCTTGCCGAGGAACATCAGCGCCTCGCCGAACGAGAAGCCGGGGCCGATCACCTCGACCACCTTCTCGTCGCCCTGCGGCGTCGACAGCGCCAGCTTCACCTGGCCGTAGACGACGACGTGGAAGCCGTCGACCGGATCGCCCTTGTTGGCGACGACCGTGCCGCGCTCGGCGTGGCGCTCGGTCGTGCCCGCGGCGATGCGGTCGATCTCCTCGGGCGCGAGCTCGCGGAACAGAGGCAGGTTGGCGAGGAACGACTGCGTCTTGATCTTCGTGGCGGCCATGGGGTCGGTTCGATGCGGGCAGTTGCCGGGAAAGCCTAGCATGGCCGCCGCGCGCGCCGGGCGCGCGGCCACACGACCGGCGCGCCGTCCGCGTTGCTCCCGGGTTGCGCGGGGCGCCGGGAACGGCGACACTCACGGGTTCCGCAGTCGCAGTCCCCCGCCGCCTCGCACCATGCCCTCCGACATCCGCGCCCTCGACGAACCCCTGACCGACGCCGAGCTCGACGAGCTCGAGGCGTTCCTCGCCTCGGACGCGGTGCCGCAGGACTGCATGGACCTCGAGATGCTCGACGGGTACCTGACGGCGATCGCGAGCGGCCCGGAGTCGATCCAGCCGTCGGAGTGGCTGCCCGGCGTGTGGAGCGAGGGCGGCAAGAGCGCGTCGCCGGCCTATGCGTCGTCGGACCAGGCGCAGCGGGTCATGGGGCTGATGCTGCGCCACATGGTCGGCATCGAGCGCACGCTGGCGGAGAGCCCGACGCGCTTCCGGCCGCTGCTCTACATGCCCGACGGCGAGAAGGGCCGCGGCGAGCGCGCCGAGGGCGGCGAGGACCGCGGGCGCGAGCCCGCCGAGGGCACGGCGTGGTGCGAGGGCTACATGGCCGGCGTGAAGCTGCGCGACGACGAGTGGCAGCCGCTGTACGACGCGCCCGACGCGCGCGACTGGATCTTCCCCGTCGAGGCCCTCGCGTTCGGCGAGCACGACCCCGAGTTCGCCGAGTGGATCGACGACAAGGAGAAGCGCGACAGCCTCGTCGACGAACTGCCGGTGGCCTCGGTGCTGATCTACCGCTTCTGGCAGGAGCGCCGCAAGGGCAGCGACGCCCGCAGCGGCGGCAAGCGCACGAACGTGCCCGACATCTCGCGCAAGTCGCGGCAGCGCCTGCACTGAAACGAGGGTCAGACCCGCTTTTCCTTCGCCTGCGGGGGAAACGAGGGTCAGACCCGCTTTCCCTTCGCCGGCGTGCACTGAAACGAGGGTCAGACTCGCTTTTCCTACGCCGGCGTGTCAGGGCGCGGCCGGCGTCCCGACTTCGCGCGGCAGGAGCGGCGCCCGAGCGCGTCGATGCGGGCGCGGAAATCCGCATCGCCCAGCGCCCACGCGTGCTGCGTCGCGTCGCGGATGGCATGGAGCGTCGACTCGGGCAGCGCATCGCCGAAGAGGGACCGGTACCGTTCGCACCGCTGCCCGGGCGCGGCGGCGAGTCGCGCGTAGACCGGATGGGGAGTGAGGAGCGCGTCGTCGCTCCCGTGGGCGTTGGCGGCGAAGCTCGACCAGGCGAAGTCGCCCGGATGCGCGACGAGGCCGGCGCGCACCGGATTGAGCTCGACGTAGCGCATGCACGCCAGCAGGTAGTCGTCGCTGTCGACGACGGCCGCCCTGTAGCGGCCCTCCCACAGCGTCCCCGTGCGCCGGTAGGTCCGGTTGAAGTACTGGACGTACACGCGACCCACGCACTGCAGGGTGCGAGGCAGGCTGGCGGCGTCCGCCGGGGTCGCCACCAGGTGCACGTGGTTGGTCATGAGCACGTAGGCGTGGATGGACGCGCCGTGCCGGCGCGCCGCGTGGGCCAGGCACGCCTTGAAGAATGGCCGGTCTGCGCCCTCCGCGAAGATCGGCGCGCGGTTGTTGCCGCGCTGGATGACGTGCTGCGGCAGTCCGGGCGCGAAGAAACGGGGCAGGCGGGGCATCGTCGCAGCCTAGACGACGCGTGGCCCCGCGACGATCCGCCAATCGGCCGAGGCGGCGGGCGGCCAGCCGGGCCTCCCGCTGACCCGGCCTGGCCCTCGCTACTTCGGAAATGCGAGTCTGACCCTCGTTTCCCTGCGGAAATGCGAGTCTGACCCTCGTTTCGGGGCGGGGGAACGGGTCAGCAGGGGGGATAGCGGGTGCGCCAGTAGTGCGACGCCTCGGTCTCGTCCATGAACTCGCCGATCGGCCAGTCGGGATAGGTGGCGAGGTCGTCCGCGACCGCGGCGATCTCGCGGCCGAGTTCGAGCCCCGAGAGCCACTTGCGGGGCACGTTGTCGACACCGTGCAGTGCGCCGAGCAGGTTGCCGGCCATCGCGCCGGTCGAGTCGCTGTCGCCGCTGTGGTTGACGGCGAGCCGCACGCCGCTCGTGAAGTCGGACGCGGCCAGCGCGCTGTAGAGCGCGATCGCGAGCGCCTCCTCGGCGACCCATCCTTCGCCCAGTTGCGCGATCGCCTCCGGCGAGGCCGGCGCGCCGGCGCGCGCGAGCTGCACGGCACGCACCATCGCGCCCTTCGTCTCCGCGCCAAGCGGGCGTCGCTCGACCAGCGGCAGCACCTCGTCGATCGCCTCGTCGAGCTCGTAGTCGCGCACCAGCAGCGCGACGAGCGCGGCGAACGCGCCCGCCGCGGTCTGCCCGGTCGGATGGCCGTGGGTGAGGCCCGCGAGCTCGCAGCCCAGGTCGAACGCGCGCCGCGCGGCACGCCGCTCCGAGCCGCCCGGGGTGCGCGCGCAGTACAGGCCGACCGGCGCGACGCGCATCGCGCCACCGCAGCCCTTGCTGTCGTTGCGCGCGCGCGCGCCCAGCGCCGGCATGGCGGCGAGCGCTGCGAGGCAGGTGTGGCCCGGCACGCGCCGCGCGCGCAGCTCGCCGAGCCCGATCAGCCATCCCTGATCGCCGGTCCGGTCGACCAGCGCGGACGCCTCGCCCTGCGTGCCGAGCCAGCGCTGGTAGGCGTGCGCGACGATTGCCGGGACGTTCGCACTGCCGTGCATCGCGGCGCGCACGTGCGCGCGCAGCAGCCCGTCCGCAGTGAACAGCGTCATCTGCGTGTCGTCGGTGATCGCCCCCTGGCGGTCGAAGGCGGTGGTGTAGTCGACAATGCCGGCCGGGCCGAAGCGGGCGTGGATCTCCTCGATCGACATGAACTCCACCGGCGCGCCGAGCGCATCGCCCACCGCGCCGCCGAGCAGGCAGCCGCGGAAGCGGCGGCGCAGCGCGTCGGGCGGCGGCGGGCGGAAATCCTTCGCGACGACCGTCGTCGCGGCGGGCAGCGAGGGCGAGGTGCGCGTGATCATCGCGGCGGAGCCGTCATCAATCCGGCATCGTAGCCCGCGCCGGCGGCCGGCGCGCACGCCCAGCCGACGTGCGGCGACCCGGCGGGCATCCTGCGGCCTACATCGAGATCGAGCCCTCGCGGAAATCCGTGCGGTCGAGCCAGGCATTGACGAGCACGCTCCGGCCCGCGCGCGCGAGCGCACGCGCCTGTACCAGCGCGTCCGCGACCTCGTCGGTACGCCGCACGAGCAGCCCCGCCGCGCCGAAGCCCTCGGCCACGCGCTGGTAGTCGGTGCGCGCAAGCGCGGTGGCGACGTCGTCGCCGAGCAGCTTGACCTGCTCGCGCGCGATCTGCGTCCAGCCCGCGTCGTTGCCGACGAGCGCGATCACCGGCACGTCGTGGCGCACGAACGTGTCGAACTCCGCGAGCCCGAAGCCGCAGGCGCCGTCGCCCCACACGAGCCACGTCTCGCCCGCCGGACGCGCGAGCTGCGCGGCGAGCGCGAAGCCCGCCCCCACGCCGAGCGTGCCGAAGGCGCCGGGATCGAGCCACGCGAGCGGAGCGCGCGGGCGCAGGACGTAGGAAGCGGTCGCGACGAAGTCGCCGCCGTCCGCGACGACCGTGGCGCCGTCGCCCATCGCGCGGTCCAGCTCGCGCAGCAGCGCGATCGGATTGACGCGCTCACCGCGCGCGGCCGCCTGCCGATCGATCTCCGCCTCGCGCGCGGCGTCGCGATCGCGCAGGCGCGCGATCCACTCGGGACGCTGCAGTCCGCCGGGCAGGCGGTGCGCGAGCGCGCGCAGCGTGGCGCCGGCGTCGCCGATCGCCTCGATCGCGGGCCTGCGGTTCAGCCGCGCGTCGCGGCGGCTGCGGTTGGCCGCGATGAGCGTCGCGCCGCGGCGGACGTGCTTGCCGTAGTCGAGGCGGAAGTCGCAGGGGACGCCGGCGAGCAGCACGCAGTCGGCGTCGCGCAGCGCGTCACGCCGCGCATGACGCATCTGCAGCGGGTGCGCGGGTCCGAGCAGGCCGCGCGCCATGCCGGAGAGGTAGACGGGAACGCCGAGCGCGCCCACGGCCGCTGCCAGCGCCCCGGCCTCGCGCGAGCGCACCAGTGCCTGGCTGCCGACGACGAGGAGCGGACGCTCCGCGATCGCAAGCGCGTCCGCCGCCTTCGCAATCGAGGCGTCGCCCGGCTGCGGCGCGTCCGGCGGCGAAGGCGCGAGGCGAGGCGGCGCGTCGCCACCGGCGAGCAGGCGGTCCGCGTGGCGGCGCAGGTACCAGCGCAGCGCGCGGTCGGGCAGCGTCGTGCCCTTGCCGGCGGCATCCGCATACCACTGGCGGATCAGCTGCCCGTCGTAGAGCAGGTCGACCGGCGTCTCGACGAACACGGGGCCGGGCACGCCGTCCGCGGCCGCGCGGAACGCGGCCGCCACCGCGGGCGCGAGATCGGCCACCCGCCGCACGCGGAGCACCTGCTTGACGTGCGGCGCGACGAGCGCGCGCTGGTCGATGTCCTGCAGCGCGCCGCGTCCCTGCAGCGCGGTGGGCGCTGCACCGCCGAGCAGCACGACGGGGCTCTGCGCGAGCTGCGCGTTCTTGAGGGCGGTGATCGCGTTCGTGACGCCGGGCCCGGCGGTCACCGCGGCGACGCCCGGCGTGCCGGTGAGCCGCGCGTGCGCGTCGGCGGCGAACACGGCCGTGGCCTCGTGGCGCGTGTCGACGATGCGGATGCCGCGAGCCTTCGCGGCGGCGAGGATCGGCGAGATGTGGCCGCCGCACAGCGTGAAGACGACCGTCGTGCCGTGCGCGCGCAGCGCCTCGGCGACCCGCTCGCCGCCGCTCACGGCCGCGCTCCGCGGCCGGCGTGCTCCTCCGCGAGCGCACGGAAGTCGACCTTGCCCACGCGGGTGCGCGGCAGGTCGGCGCGAAACTCGACGTCGCGCGGGCAGGACCACTTGATCAGGCGCTCGCGGCAGAACGCGATCAGCGCCTGCGCGGTGGCCTCGCCCGCCTGCGCCGGGTCCTTGAGCACGACGACCGCCTTCACGCGCTCGACCTGCGCTTCGTCGGGCACGCCGATGACGCACGCCTCCGCGACGAGCGGATGCTGGTAGAGGACGGCCTCGACCTGCGCCGGGTAGACGTTGAAGCCCGACGACTTGATCATGCGCTTGGCGCGCACGACGAAGTGGAAGAAGCCGTCCGCGTCGCGGCGGCCGAGGTCGCCCGTGTGCAGCCACGTGCGGCCGTCGGCGTGGACCTGCAGCGCCTGCGCCGTGGCCTGCGGGTCGTCGAGGTAGCCCTGCATGACGGCCGGCCCCGCGATGCAGATCTCGCCCTCCTCGCCCGGGGGCAGCTCCTCGGTCGTGCCGCGGCGGCAGATCGTCGCGTCGACGTCGGGGAACGGGATGCCGATCGAGCCCGCGCGGTACTCGGAGAGCGGCATCGCCATGATGCCGGTCACCGCCTCGGTGAGGCCGTAGCCCTCGAGCAGGCGCACGTCGCCGCCGCCGCGCGCGACCAGCGCCTCGAAGCGCTCCTTCACCGGCCGCGGCAGCGTGTCGGCGCCGCAGAAGCACGCCTTCAGGAACGAGAGGTCCGCGCGCGCGAGCGACGGATCCTTGGCGAGCGCGTCGTAGAGCGTCGGCACGCCGACGAGCAGCGTGGGCTTCGCGCTGCGCAGCAGCTTCGCGACGATCGCCGCGGAGAACTGCGGCACGAGGATCGACGTGCCGCCGGCCATCAGGACCGCGTTGACGCACACGCCGAGGCCGAAGCCGTGGAAGATCGGCAGCACGGCGAGGATCGAGTCCGCGCGGCCCATGCCGACCCACGCCGCGGCCGCCATGCCCTGCGCGATGAAGTTGGCGTTCGTCAGCACGATGCCCTTCGGCTCGCCGGTCGTGCCGCCGGAGAACAGGATCGCCGCCGGGTCGCCCGTCGCGCCGGCCGGGACCCCGGCGTCGGGCGTCGCGCCGCGCACGGCGTCCTTCCACCAGCGCACGCGGGGGTCGGGCGGCACGCGCGGGATCTTCCGTCCCTTCGCCGCCCAGAAGCCGACGCGCTTGAGAGGCGGCAGGTCGTCGCCGAGGCGCGCCAGCAGCAGCGTCTCCAGCGGACGGCGGGGATTCGTCCTCGCGAACGTCCCGTGGAACGCGTCGAGCGTGAGCGCCACCCGCGCGCCCGTCATGTCGAGGTAGCGCTCGACTTCGGGCGGTGCCGACAGCGGATGGATCAGCGCGGGCACCACGCCCAGCCGGTTCGCCGCGTAGAACGCGATCACGCCGGCCGGCGCGGTCGGCATCGCGATCAGCAGCCGGTCGCCGGCGCGCAGGCCGAGCCCGGCGAGGGCGGCGGCGGCGCGGTCGATCGACGCGAGAAGCGAGCGGTAGGTCGAACGCCTGCCGAGGAAATCGCAGGCGATCGCCTCCGGCGCGCGCTTCGCCGCCGCCGCCAGCGCCTCGTAGAGCGTGACGTGCGGATAGTCGATGCTCGGCGGCGTGTCGCCGTAGAACCGCAGCCACGGGCGATCCATCGCGGCAGTGTAGCGCGCCGCCGCCGCTGCGCGCGCAGCGCGGCCGGCGCGGTCACTGCGTCGCCGTGATGCCCCCGTCGACGTAGAGCACCTGCCCGGTCAGGAAGCCGGCGGCCGGGCCGAGGAAGAACAGCACCGGCCCGACGACGTCGTCGAGGCTCGCCACGCGGCCGAGCGGGATGCGCTCGACCAGCCGGCGGTGGCGCTCGGGGTCGGCGAACCAGTGCTCGGCGATCGGCGTGCGCACCACCGTCGGCGCGACGCCGTTGACCGTGATGCCGTGCGGGGCGAGCTCGGCGGCGTGCTGGCGCACGAGCATCACCAGCGCGCCCTTCGTGCCGGCGTACGACGAGTAGCCGCGGTCGCGCAGCGCGAGCCGCGAGCGCACCGACAGCAGGTGCACCTGCCGGCCCCCGCGGCCCGCCTCGACCTGCGCCCGGGCCGCCGCCTGCGCGACGAACATCGCGGCGCGATAGTTGACGGCGGTGACCCGGTCGAAGCTCTCCGGCTCGGCGTCGAGCAGGCGCTGCTCCTCGAACACGCCGACCGCGTTGACCATCAGGTCGAGGCTGCCGAGCGCTGCCGCGGCGTCGCGCACCGCCGCGCGGATCGACGCGACGTCCGCGGCATCGAACGGTGCTGCGCGGGCGTCGCCGCCGTCGCCGCGGATCGCGTCGACCACGGCCTGCAACCGCGCGGGGTCGCGGCCGCCGAGCGCGACGCGGACGCCGCCGCGGGCGAGCGCGACGGCGATCGCCTCGCCGATCGCGCCGTAGGCGCCGGCGACGAACGCGGTGCGGCCGGCGAGGGAGAATCGTGCGTCGGTCATGGCCGTGCCCCGCAGGACTTCCGTTTCAGGTGTCGAGCACGCTCTTCTTGCCGGCCAGGCCACGCGCGCGGAGCGTCACGACGGCGATGAACAGCAGGTACATCGACAGCAGCGACCACTCGGAGGCGTACGCGCCGGCCAGGCCGACGATCAGCCCGACCATCAGGGCAGCGACGACGGCGCCCCAGAAGCTGCCCACGCCGCCCAGCACGATGATGAGGAACGCCGGCACCACCGCGTCGACGCCGACGTGCGGCCGCATGCCCCAGATGGGACTCATCACGATGCCGGCGAACGCGGCCAGCGCCACGCCGAGCGCGAACACGGCGAGGCGCAGCTTCGCGAGGTCGATGCCGAGCGCGCGCACCATCTCGCTGTCGTGCGCGCCGGCCTTGATGATCGCCCCGTACGGCGTCTTCTCCAGGAACAGCCACAGCGCGGCGATCGCGGCGGCGGCGAACGCGCACGCCCAGAGCCGGTACTTCGCGTAGATCAGGTCGCCGACGAGCACGGCGCCGGAGAGCGCGTCCGGCAGCGGCAGCTGCTTCTCCGTCGAGCCGAACACGGCGCGGATCGCCTCCTCGAGGACCAGCGCGGCGCCGAAGGTCAGCAGCAGGCCGTACAGCGGGTCGCGGCCGTAGGTCCTGCGCAGCATGAGCTCGAGCAGCATGCCGACGGCGCCCACGACCAGCGGCGCGAGCGCCAGCGCGGTCGCGTAGCGCCATCCCACCGGCAGCGCGCGCCACGCGTCGAGCGGCACGAGGCCGGCGAGCGCGGAGGGCGGGGCGACGATCACGAGCGCGACGTACATGCCCAGCGCGAAGAACGAGCCGTGCGCCAGGTTGATCGTCTCCATCAGCCCGACGACCAGCATGAAGCCCAGCGCGATCAGCGCGAACAGCAGGCCGAGCGCGAGCCCGTTCAGCAGGTGCGGGGCCAGCGCGCCGATCACGGTGGCGCGAGGCCGGCGCGAGAAGGACGCCCCGCCGGCGCCTCGTCGGGCCGGCGGGGCGCGGCGGAGGAAAGGCGTCGCGCGGGCCGCACGTGCGCTGCCGCTACTGCTCGTAGGTGGGCGTCGCCTCGAAGGTCTCCAGCCTGCAGCTCTTCGGCGCGTCCTGGTCGACGACGTCCTTCGCGTCCACCTGCGCCATGATCCGGAAGATGTCGTCCTTCTCGGCCGCCTGGTCGTTGTAGGCCGCCATGTAGATCGTCTGCTGGCACTGGTGCGTCGCGGGGTCGATCCAGGCGTCGAAGTGCTGCATGCGGTCGCGCGCGGTCATCCTGCGGCCCTCGAGCTTGCGGATGACGGCGTGGTTGTTCGTCGTCCCCGCCTCCTCGACCGCGCGCAGCAGCTCGCGCGTCGCGACGTAGCCGTTGTAGAAGACGTTGCCCGGGACGCGGATGGCCATGCCGGGGTACTGCTTCTGGTACGCGGCGACGAACTCCTTCACGCCGGGGAGGTCGAGCCGGTAGTACCAGGTGGTGCCGAACACGCCGAAGATCTGCTCGGGACCGAGCCCGTAGACGTCGGGCCAGTCCTGCTGGTTGTTGAGCCACGCCATCCGCTTGTGCAGGCCGACCTGCACGACCTGCTGGCGCAGCACCTTGATGTCGTCGCCGCCCACGGCGGTCGCCACGACGTCGGGCTTGAGCTGCTGCAGCTTGAGCAGGTAGGACGAGAAGTCGCGCGTGTTCTGCGGCACCAGCAGCTCGTCGGCGATCTTCGCGCCGTTCGCTTCGGCGAGCGAGCGCGTCGCCTTGGACGTGTTGTGGCCCCAGACGTAGTCGTTGGTCAGCAGGACCCAGTTGCGGCCGTTGACGCGGATCGCGTTCTTGACGATCGCGTGCGCGAAGTTCGTCCCGTTGCCGTCCCAGACGAACTTCACGCGATGGCAGTCCTTGCCCGACTCGGTGGGCGAGCTCGAGTTGGTGTTGAAGTACACGCAGCCGTACTTCTGGGCGACCTGCGAGATCGCGTTGGCCACGCCCGAGTGGACCGCACCGATCAGGAACGCGGCCTCGTTGCGCGTGATCATGCGCTCGGCCACGCGCGAGCCCGTCGCCGGCGTCGTCTCGGTGTCCATGTGGATCGCCTCGATCCGCCGGCCGAGGACGCCGCCCTTGTCGTTGAACTCCTTGATGGCCATCATCGCGCCGAGGCGCTCCATGCCCCCGGAGGCCGCGTACTGGCCCGAGGCGTCCATCGTGAGTCCGACGACCAGCGGCTTCCGCTGCGCCGCCTGGGCCCACGCGTGGTGCACCTTCCAGGGGCCGAAGAACGTCGCGGTGCTCCCCGCGGCGAGCGCGGCGACGATGCTGCGCCGCCTCCGGTCGGGCGCGGGACCCGCGTTCACTTCCCTGTCTTCCTCGCGCATCGCACTCCTCCTTCGTCGTGGATCGTGGGCGCCGCCGTGGCGCCCTCCTCGCGCGTGTGCCCGCGCGTCGCGACGTCCCGCCGGGCTCGCGCCCCGGACGCGGCGCGCTGCCTGCGACAGGGACGTTCCGGGAGTCGATTCCGTGGAATGTTCATTCCGTTCCGCGCGGGTGTCAAGCGGGGCGCCGGCGCGGCGCCGCGGACGCGGGGCGCTCGGCCTGCGCGTAGCCGACGGCGAGCACCAGCGCCTGCGCGGCCGTCATGGGGCCGACGAGCGACCGGAACGGAAGCGTCGGGTTGTCGCCGAGGTCGAAGCGCAGCGTCGCCTCGCGTCCGAGCGGGCTGACCGCGTGGTCGGTGAGCGCCACGACCGGCACGTGGTGCCGGTGGCACAGCTGCGCGGCCTCGACGACTTCCGGCGAGTAGCTGCGGAACGACGCGGCGATCAGCAGGTCGCCGCGGCGCAGCAGCGCCGCCTGCTGCTTCAGCATCCCGCCGATGCTGTCCATCAGGATCGCCGGGACCTCGAGCTGGGCCAGCGCGTAGGCGAGGTAGGCGGCGACCGGGAAGGCGCGGCGCTGCGCGAGGACGTGCACGCGCTCGGCGCGCAGGACGAGGTCTGCGGCCCGGCGCAGCAACAGCGGATCGACGCGCTCGCGCAGCGCCTCGAGCTCGGCGATGGCGCTGTCCACCAGCTGCGGCAGCACGTCGCCGCCGCGGCCGCCGGTGCGCCGCAGCGCGGCGATGCGCTCGCGGTAGGTCGCGGACCGCGCGACGAGCCGCTCGCGGTAGACGCGCTGCAGCGCGAGGAAGCCGTCGAATCCGAGCGCCTTCGCGAAGCGGATGACCGCCGACGGCGGCACGCCGGTCGCCTGCGCGACCTCGGCGACGGTGGCGAGCGCCATCTGGTCGGCGTTGTCGAGCGCGAAGCGGGCGATCCCCTGCAGTCGCGGCGGCAGCGTCGCGTAGCGCTCGGTCAGCGAGCGGGCGAACGTGTCGTATCGGGTGGCGGCGCTCATCGGGCCCTTGCCAGCGTGGAACGTTTATTCTACTGTTCCCGATCATGGAACGACAACGCAGCCCCGCGAGGGCGCTCGCGTGAGCGCCGCGGCCGATCCGGCGCCCTCCGGCGCGCTCGGCGCCGGGGACGCGGTCCCGGCCCGCGCCGCGCCCGCCACGCGGCTGCCGCGCCCGCTGGTGGCGCTGGTGCTGCTGCTGGTCGCGGCGCCCTGGTGGCTGCCGGCCGTCGGGCTGTATCCCTACCTCGCGGTCGAGGTCGCGATCTTCATGCTCTACGCCCAGGGGTACAACCTGCTGCTCGGGCACTCCGGCCTGCCGTCGTTCGGGCACGGCGCGTTCTTCGGCGTCGGGGCCTATGCCTTCGGCCTGGCGCAGAAGCACGTCGTCGAGAACCTGTGGGTCGACCTCGCCGCGGGCGTGCTCGTCGCCGCGCTGGCGGGGGCGCTCGTGGCCGCGTTCGTCTCGCACCGGCGCGGCATCTACTACGCGCTGCTGACGATCGCCTTCGGCCAGGTGGCCTGGTTCGTGGCGATCAAGTGGCACTCGGTGACCGGCGGCGAGGACGGCCTGCTGAACCTGCGGCGCCCGGACGTCGACCTCGGCTTCGCGCGGCTGTCGATCGCCTCGAACGAGGGGCTATTCCTGCTGGTGCTGGCGCTGCTCGCGGCCGTCGTCCTCGGCTGCTGGCGCTTCGTGCACTCGCCGCTCGGCCGCGTGCTCGCCTGCATCCGCCAGAACGAGACGCGGGCGCGCTTCCTCGGCTACCGCGTCTGGTGGTGCAAGTTCGCCGTGTTCGTCCTGTCCACCGCGATCGCCGGGCTCGCGGGGGCGCTCTTCGCGATGGCGCAGCAGTCCGCCTACCCGAACGTGATGAGCCTGCACCAGTCGGGGTTCGTCGTGATGATGGTGCTGATCGGCGGCGGGCTGGCGAGCTTCTGGGGCCCGCTCGTGGGCGCCGCCTTCTTCATCCTCGCGCGCGACCTGCTGGGCGCCTACACCGAGACGTGGCTGCTGTGGTACGGGCTGGTCTTCATGGCCGTCGTGCTCTGGCAGCCCGAGGGGCTCGCGGGCATCTGGCGGCAGCTCCGCGCGACGGCCGCGCCCGGGCGCTGACGATGGCGCTCTTCGAGGCCGTCCGCCTGCACAAGCGCTTCGGCCAGCGCGTCGTGCTCGAGGACATCACGCTCGCGTTCGAGGCGGGCACGACGACCGGCCTGATGGGGCCCAACGGCGCGGGCAAGACCACGTGCTTCAACGTGCTCACCGGGCACTTCGCGCCCACGCGCGGCCGCGTGCTGCTCGACGGCCGCGACGTCACCGGGCTCGCGCCGCAGACGATCGCGCGGCTCGGCGTGGCGCGGTCGTTCCAGACGATCAGCCTGTTCGACACCGAGACGGCGCAGGACAACGTCGTCGTGGCGCTGCCGCGCATCCGCGCGCGCGTGGCCGACGCCTGGCGCGACCTCGCGCGCGACACGGCGGCACAGGACGAGGCGGCGGCGCTGCTCGGTCGCGTCGGCCTGCGCGGCCGCGAACGCACCAGGGCGAGGGACCTGTCGTACGGCGAGCGGCGCGCGCTCGAGATCGCGCTCGCCCTCGCCGGCGACCCGCGCGTGCTCTTCCTCGACGAGCCGACGTCGGGGCTGGGCGCCGACGGGACGGCGCGGCTCGCCGACCTCGTGGCGGAGCTCAAGCGACGCTACACGATCGTGATGATCGAGCACGACATGCGCTTCCTCTTCCGGCTCGCCGACGTCGTGCACGTCATCCACTGGGGGCAGGTGATCGCGTCGGGCACGCCCGACGCGCTGCGCGGGGACCCGTGGGTCGCGCGCTCGCAGCTCGGGGCCGGCTGATGCCCGCCGCGGCCCCGGCGGCGGCGGAGCGTCCCGCGACGGCACCGATGCTCGCCGTCGACGCGATCGACACGTTCTACGGCGAGACGCAGGCGCTGTTCGGCGCGTCCGTCGACGTCGCGGCGGGCGAGGTGGTCGCGCTGCTGGGGCCCAACGGCGCCGGCAAGACCACGCTGCTGCGCTCCGTGCTCGGCCTCACGCCGCCGCGCCGCGGGCGCGTGCGCTTCGACGGGCGCGACGTCACGGGCTGGCCGACGCACCGCATCGCGCGCCTCGGCCTCGGCTGGGTGCCGGACGACCGCCGCGTGTTCCCGTCGCTCACCGCCTCGCGCAACCTCGAGATCGCCGCGAAGCGCACCCGGTTTCCCGCGCGCAGCGTCGCGTCGTGCTGCGAGCTCTTCCCGGCGCTCGCGCACCTGCTGCCGCGCGAGTGCGAGAACCTGTCGGGCGGGGAGATGCAGATGGTGTCGATCTCGCGCGCGCTCGTCGGCGCGCCCGGCCTCGTCCTGTTCGACGAGCCCTCGCAGGGCCTGGCGCCGAAGGTCGTGCAGGACGTGATGCGCACGATCCTGCGCCTGCGCGACGAGGGCATCGCATCGCTGGTCGTCGACCAGAACGTGCGCACCGTCCTCGACGTCGCCGACCGCGTCTTCGTGATCCGCCTGGGACGCATCGTCCACGCCGGGCCGGCGGCGGGCTTGCGCGAGGACCCGGCCGCCCGCCGCGACCTGCTGGGGATCGACTGATGGCCCGGCCGCCGCCCGCCGTGCGCGTCGAGGGGCTGGTCAAGCGCTACTTCGCGCCGGGCTGGCCGCGGCGCGAGACGTTCCGGCTGGAGGCGGACTTCACGGTGCACGGCCCGCAGACCGTCGGCCTGCTCGGCGCCAACGGCTCCGGCAAGACGACGCTCTTCGAGCTCCTGACCGGCAGCAACCTTCCGACCGCGGGACGTGTCCGGGTGGACGGCCTCGACATCCACCGCGTGCGCTACGGCGAGCGCGACCGCCTCGCCATCCACTACCACCAGAGCTACCAGGTGCGCCACTTCCGGCGCACGACGCCGTCGTTCCTGCTCGCGCGCGCGGCTCGCGACCGCCCGCTCGTCCACCTGTTCGACGAGCCGCAGTTCTCGATCGCCGACGGCTACATCGGCTTCATGCTGGCGTTCTTCCGCCGGCTGCGCTCCGAGGGGCGCGTCGTGTTCGTCTGCGTGCATCCCAACGAGCCTTTCCACCTCGAGATCCTGCGCGAGGCGTGCGAGCGGTTCCTGTTCGTGCGCAGCGGTCGCATCGTCGAGTTCGCGGACTTCGGCGCGCTCGTCGCCGACGACGCGGTGCGCGCCTACCTCGGGGCACTCGCGCCGGCGGCGCCGGGCCGCCCGCCGGCCGCCGGCGTATCATGAGCCTCCCGGCGAGGAGGCACGATGCACTACGCGGCAACGATCGAATGGGCGCGCGGCGACGCGGCGTTCACGGACGCCAAGTATCCGCGCGCGCACCGCTGGCGCTTCGACGGCGGGACCGTCGTGCCGGGCTCGTCGTCGCCGCACGTCGTGCCGGCGCCCTACTCCGACGAGGCCGCCGTCGATCCCGAGGAGGCGTTCGTCGCGTCGCTGTCGTCGTGCCACATGCTCTGGTTCCTGTCGATCGCCGCGCAGCGCGGGTTCGTCGTCGACGCCTACGTCGACGAGGCCCGCGGGACCATGGCCCGCAACGCCGAGCGGCGCGTCGCCATGACCGAGGTGGTGCTGCGGCCGCGGGTGCGCTTCCACGGGAGCGCGCCGGACGCCGCGACGCACGAGGCGCTGCACCACGAGGCACACGAGCGCTGCTTCATCGCGAACTCGGTGCGCACCGAGGTCCGCGTCGAGCCGGCGATCGGCTGAAGACGCGCCGGTGGGCCGCATGCGCTTCGGCGCCGACATCCTCCGCCAGGCCGACCTCCTCGCCGGCGTGACCGAGGAGGCGGGCAGGATCACGCGCACCTACCTGACGCCGCAGCACCGCGAGGCCGGCGAGTTGATCGCCGCGTGGATGCGCGACGCGGGCATGGGGGCGCACTTCGACGCGCTCGGCAACGTCGTGGGCCGCTACGAGGCGCTCGATCCGCGCGCCGAGGTCGTGCTCACCGGCTCGCACATGGACAGCGTGGTCGACGCCGGCCGCTACGACGGCGTCTTCGGCATCCTGGCGCCGATCGCGTGCGTGCGCGACCTGCACGGCCGCGGCGCGCGGCTGCCGTACACGCTGGAGGTCGTCGCGTTCGGCGACGAGGAGGGCGTGCGCTTCGGCGTGTCGATGATCGGCAGCCGTGCGCTGGCCGGCCGCTTCGATGGCGCGGCGCTCGACCGCCGCGATGCGCAGGGTGTCTCGATGCGCGAGGCGCTGCACGCGTTCGGCGGCGACGAGTCGGCGATCCCGTCGCTCGCCCGGACGCGGATCGCGGCCTTCGTGGAGGCGCACATCGAGCAGGGGCCGGTGCTGCTCGACGAGGGGCTGCCGGTAGGGGTGGTGACGTCGATCGCCGGCGGCACGCGCGTGCGCGCGCGGGTCGAGGGCGTGGCCGGGCACGCCGGCACCGTTCCGATGCCCGGGCGACGCGACGCGCTGGCGGCCGCGGCCGAGATGGTGCTGGCCGTGGAGGCGCACTGCCGGGAACGCGCGGACACGCTGGTCGGGACCGTCGGGAGGATCGCGGTCTGCGGCGGGGGCGCGATCAACGTCATCCCGGGGGAGGTCGAGTTCACCGTCGACCTGCGCTCGGGCGACGACGCGACGCGCAGGGCGGCGCTCGCGGCGGTCGAGCGGCGCTGCCGCGAGATCGCCCGGCGGCGGCGTGTCGCGCTGCACTGGGACGCGTTCTTCGAGCTCGCGGCGGCCCCGTGCGACGCGGCGCTGCAGGCGCAGCTGGCGGCGAGCATCGCCGCGCACGGCATCGCGCCGCGCTTCCTGCCGTCGGGCGCCGGCCACGACGCCATGGAGTTCGCCGCGGTCGTGCCGGCGGCCATGCTGTTCGTCCGCTGCGGCGCAGGCGGCGTCAGCCACAATCCGCGCGAAACGCTCGCCGCGGAGGACGCGGAGGTCGCGACCAGCGTGCTGCTGCACTTCCTCGAGCACTTCGAGCCGCGCCAGCTCGCCCGCTGATGGACGCTGGCGCCCGCCTGGCGGCCCGCCTCGACGCCCACGTTGACGCCGCGCACGACGAGGCCGTCGCGTTCCTGCGCGAGCTGGTGCGCGTGCCGACCGACACGCCGCCGGGCGACAACGCGGCGCACGCGGCGCGCACGGCGGAGCTGCTCGCGGCCATGGGCTTCGACGTGGAGCGCCATCCGGTGCCGCAGGCGGACGTCGTCGCCGCGGGGCTCGTCTCGCTCACCAATCTCGTGGTGCGGCGCCGCTACGGCGAGGGCCCGGTGATCGCGCTCAACGCGCACGGCGACGTCGTGCCGCCCGGCGAGGGCTGGACCAGGCCGCCCTACGACGGCGTCGTCGAGGACGGCCGCATGTACGGACGCGGCGTGGCCGTGTCGAAGTCCGACTTCGCCACCCATGCCTTCGCGCTGCGCGCCCTCGACGCCGCGGCGGCCGAGGGCGCGGCCGCCCCGCGCGGCAGCGTGGAGCTGCACTTCACGTACGACGAGGAGTTCGGCGGCGAGCTCGGACCGGCCTGGCTGCTGCGGCGCGGCCTCACGAAGCCGGATCTCGCGATCGGCCCGGGGTTCTCGTACGCGATCGTCACTGCGCACAACGGCTGCCTGCAGCTCGAGGTCACGGTGCACGGCCGTGCCGCGCACGCGGCGATGCCGTCGACCGGCATCGACGCCCTGCAGGGCGCGGTGCGGATCCTCGACGCGCTGTACGCGCAGCACGCGGCCTACGCCGCGCGCCGCTCGGCGCTGGAGGGCATCACGTCGCCGACGCTGAACGTCGGCCGCATCGAGGGCGGCACGAACACCAACGTCGTGCCGGCCAGGGTGGTGTTCCGGCTCGACCGGCGGATCATCCCCGAGGAGGACGCCGGCGCGGCGGAGGCCGGGCTCCGCGACGTGATCGCGAAGGCGGCGGCGCGCTCGCCAGGCTTGCGCGTCGAGGTCCGCCGCCTGCTGCTCGCGCGGCCGCTGGTGCCGTTGCCCGGCCACGAGCGCATCGCCGCGAGCCTCGCGCGCCACGGCGAGCGCGTGTTCGGCGAGCCGATCCGCACGACCGCGACGCCGCTCTACACCGATGCGCGGCACTACGGCGAGGCCGGCGTTCCGGTCGTGCTCTACGGCGCCGGGCCGCGCACGATCCTCGAGGCGAACGCGAAGCGCGCCGACGAGAACCTGCTGCTCGAGGACCTCCGCCGCGCGACCAAGGTGGTCGCGGCGACGCTCGCCGACCTGCTCGCCTCGCCGGCCCGATAGCACGCGTCCCGGACATCCTCGGCGAGGCGATCGGCCTGGGGCCTCGATGGACGGCGTTTGCCGCCGCGCATAGACTGCACGCTCCTCGCGTCCCGGGAAGGAAGACCGTCGGCATGGCCGCGGAGCGCGTTGCAAGGCGGCTGGCGGCGATCCTGGCGGCCGATGTCGTCGGCTACTCGCGGCTCATCCGCGCCGACGAGGAGGGCACGCTCGCCGCGCTGGAGCGTCTGCGCACCGAGATCATCCTCCCGGGGATCGCCGCGCACGGCGGGCGCGTCTTCAAGCTCGTGGGCGACGGCATCCTGGCCGAGTTCCCGAGCGTCGTCGAAGCCGTCCGCGCCGCCGTGGAGGTCCAGCGGGCGCTGGGCGGGCGCATCGCCGCGGGCTCGGCCGCACGGCGCATCGACCTTCGCATCGGCGTGAACCTCGGCGATGTCATCGTCGACGGCGACGACCTTCAGGGCGACGTCGTCAACGTCGCGTCCCGGCTGGAGGGGTTGGCCGAGCCGGGGGGGCTCTGCCTGTCCACATCGGCCTACGAGCAGGTCCGCGATCGCATCGAGCTGGTCTTCGAGGACCTGGGCGAGCGGTCGGTCAAGAACATCGACCGCCCCTTGCGCGTGTGGCGTTGGGCGCAGGAAGCCTCGCCGGCGGCCGGGGCGCCGGGCCTGCCGCCGTCCGCTCGGGTGAAGCCGTCGATTGCCGTACTGCCCTTCGCCAACATCAGCGGCGATCCGGACCAGGACTACTTCGCCGACGGGATCGTCGAGGAGATCATGACCGACCTTGCGTGCGTTCGCTGGCTGACGGTGATCGCCCGCAACTCGACATTCGCCTACAAGGGCAGGTCGCCCGACGTCCGCAACGTCGGTCGGGAGCTTGGCGTTCGCTACGCGCTCGAGGGCAGCGTGCGCAAGGCCGGGGGGAACGTGCGCATCGCTGCCCAGCTCGTCGAGGCGGACACCGGCGGGCAGCTCTGGGCCGGACGCTTCACGGGCCGTCTCGACGACGTCTTCGACCTCCAGGACCAGATCACGGCCGGCGTGGTCGCGGCGATCGAGCCGTCGGTGCGCAAGGCCGAGATCGAGCGCGCCAAGCGCAAGCGTCCCGACAGTCTCGACGCCTACGATCTCTATCTGCGCGCGCTGGAGCAGTCCTACACCTTCACCCCGGCGGGAAGGTCGGCCGCCTTGTCGCTGCTGGATGCGGCGCTTGCCCTCGATCCCGGCTACGCGGAGGCGCACGGCGTCGCCGCCTTCTGTCTGCAACAGCGCTACCTTTGGGGCGGCCGGGCGCCGGCTGACCGGGAGGCGGCGTTGCGTCACGCCGAGGCGGTCGCGGCGCTGCGGACCGACGACGCGACCACGCTCGCCCTGGCGGCGCTCGCCCTGAGCGCCCTCGGCGGCCGCCACGACGCGGCGCTCGCGATGGTGCAACGGGCGCTGGCGCAGAACCCGAGCTCGGCCACCGCGCACAACGCCAGCGCCCTGATCAACATGCTGCTCGGCCGTCCCGAAGAGGCCGAACATCACGCCGAGCGCTCGCTGCGGCTCAGCCCCTTCGACCCGTTGCGCCACATCCCCGAGTGCACGCTCGCCGTTGCGAGCCTGGCGGCGGGCGAGAACGAGGCCGCGCTGATCCACGTCCGCAGGGGGCTGGAGGCCAATCCGGCGTTCACGCCCGGCCTCACGACGCTCGCGCTGTGCCTGGTCAGGCTCGGCCGGATCGAGGAAGCGCGAGAGGCCGTTCGCCGCATCATCGAGATCGCGCCCGACACCCGTGTCGCGAATCTGCAGGAGCGGTACCTCTTCGCGAACGGCCTCGGCTTCGACCGCGTCGTCGCCGACCTGCGCGTCGCCGGCCTGCTGGAATGAGGTGCGCCCGGCGGTGGCGGCCCCTGCGCCGGAGGGACCCTGGCGCGCCGGCAAGCGAAGCCTGACAGGCAGCACCTGCAGCAGCGCCGGCCACGGGGATCGGCGAAGCGCGCAACGCGCTGATCGCGCGCGCCGCTTCGTGCCTCGTCGCGATCGGCGACAGCTTCGGGACGCTCTCCGAGGTGGCGCTCGCCCGCCCGTTCGGCAAGCGGGTCGTCGGGCTCGCCGGGGCGGCACGCATCGACGGCGTCGAGCACGTCGACGGCGCGCCGGCCGCGCTCGCGCGCGTGGCCGAGGTGGTGCTCGGCCTGTGAAGCGAGGCGCGGCGCCGCGGCTCGGGCGGCCCCGCGCCGGGGCCGTCCGCGCTGGCGAACGCGGCTACGGCTTGAGGATGCCGCGCGCGGCCATCCGCTCGCAGGGATTGAAGCGGGGGCCGGGGCCCGGCTCCACGCCGCGCTCCTGCGCCCGTGCCGTCATCTGCGCGCGGTGCTCGGTCCAGTACGCGGTGCACTCCTGCAGCGTCGTGAAGCTGTGCATCCGGTCGCGGTGCTCGGCACGCTCGGCGTCGGTCATCAGCGAGCCGGCGCCGCCCGGGCCGTAGCCCATGCCGCGGCCCATCCGCCCGTAACCGCCGCCCGGGCCGTAGCCCGGCCCGCGCGGGCACTCCCCGGTCGCCGCACCGGTCGCAGCCCCGGTCGCGCACGGCCCGTAGCCCGCGCCGTAGCCCATGCCGTACCCGGGTCCGCCGCCGTAGCCCGGCCCGTATCCGCCGCCCGGGGCCGCGAGCGCGGCCGCCGCGGCGAAGGCCATCGCAAGTCCCGTCGCGAGCATCGTCCTCGTCGTCATCGTCGTCTCCTGTCAGTCGCGGCGCGGTTGCAGCCGCCACGCCCCCACGATGATCCCGCGGCGCGGGCGCACGCTTGAGCGGCGTCAACGCGCGCCGGCCGCGGCGCGGCGACTTTGTAACGCGATGTGAGCGGCCGCGCGCCGCCGGGGCGCGCACTGCAAGAGGTGTGACGAAACGTTACCGTGCGGCTTCTCCCGCCCCGGCGCCGGGCAGGGCGTCGCCGAACCAGCGCCCCTGCACGTACGCGCCGGCGAACATGCCCGCCAGCGCGATGACGAGCGGCAGGTTGCCGCCGCCGGTGCCGGCGATCGCCGGACCGGGGCACACGCCGCACAACCCCCAGCCCACGCCGAAGACGGCGGCGCCGACGAGCGTGCGTGCGTTCATGGGCGCGGGGTGCTCGGCGAATGCGGGCGCGGCGAGCGGCTTGCGCAGCACGCGCCGGCCGAACTGGTAGGCGGCGAGCGCGACCCCGGTCGCCCCGCCGAGCACGAACAGCAGGCCGAAGTCCTCGTGGCGCAGGAACGACAGGATCACCTCCGGGTGCGTCATCGTCGCGAGCGACAGCCCGAACCCGAACAGCGTCCCCGACGCGAGCGCGATCGCGAAGGTGCGCGCGGCCATCGTCACGCACCCCCGAGCGCGCGCACCGCGTGCGCGGTCAGCATCCCGGTGGCGAGGAACGCGAGGACGGCGAGCAGCGACTGCGGCTTCAGCAGCGCGAGCCCGCAGATCCCGTGGCCCGAAGTGCAGCCGTTCGCCAGCCGCGCGCCGAAGCCGGCGACGAAGCCGCCGAGCGCCAGCTGCCAGCCCGGCACGGCGGTGACGAAGCGCTCGCCGGCCAGCGCGACGAACAGCGCGCCGCCGAGGAGCATGCCGCCGGCGTAGACCAGCCGCCAGGCGCGGCTTCCGGTCAGCCGCGGCTGGCGGAAGTGCGGCAGCGACGACACGTACGACCACGTGCTGCTGAACACCGTGCTCGCGCCGCCGATCAGCCCGGTGACCAGGAACAGGAGCGCCACCCCCACGCCGATGATCAGGCCGCCGGCGAGGTAGTGGGCGATGCCGAGGGGAAACAGCGAGTCGGGCAGGATCATGACGGCGCTCCGCGCGGGGAGAACGGGGAACGCCGAGCATAGCGCCGCGCGGCCGCGGCGCGCCGGGACGGCGGGTCAGCGCGGCGCGCCCGCCGCGTAGAGATCGTGCGTGTCCGGGTGGCGCCGCATGTAGCCGGCGACGTACGCGCACGCCGGCTCGACGCGCAGGCCATGCGCGCGCGCGTGGTCGAGCGCCGCCCGCACCAGGGCGCCGGCGATGCCGCGGCCTTCGAGGCGCGGCGGCACCTCGGTGTGCACGAGCCGCATCACGCCGCCGTGCATGCGGTAGTCCGCGCGCGCGAGGTCGCCGTCGATCACGGCCTCGAAGCGCTGCGCCTGCGGATTGTGGCGGACGTCGGGCGCGGGAGCGGGCATCGTTCGACGGCGAATGGTGGCGGGGAGCCTACGAACGACCGATACCTCAGCGGCGCTGCGCCGTCAATCGCACCGGCGCCGGCGCACGCCGCCACGCCTGCTGCCACGCGGCCCAGCTTGCGGGCGCCTCGCTGCGCAGCCCCGCCGCGGACAGCAGGAGCCCCGCCGCGCTTCCGGCGAAGACGAAGGCCCCGAGCGCCTGCACGAACCCGAAGGGCGTCAGCAGCGCGACCACGATGCCGAGCGGCAGCGTGAGCGCGAACAGCCGCAGGCCGAAGGAGAACCAGGTCGCCGCGGCGCGCTCGCGCGACATGGTCAGATCCGGTAGACGCGGTCGCCGACGACGCGCACGCGGTCGCCGACGCGCAGCTGCCCCTCGCCGACCTCGCGCATCGCGAGCGTGCCGCCGCCGTCCAGGCGCACGACGACGCGGTAGTCCTCGTTGCCGCGCGAGCGCTCCATCTCGTTGCCGACGTACGCGCCGCCGAGCGCGCCGGCGATGGTCGCGGCGGTGTTGCCGCTGCCGCTGCCGATCTGGTGGCCGAGGATGCCTCCGGCCACGCCGCCCAGCACCGCGCCCAGCCCGGTGGGGCGGCCGTCGCGCGTCATCTGGATCGATTCGACGACGCCGTACTCGACGCGCTGCGGCGCGGCCGCGTAGGTGTCGTAGCCGCGGTAATAGGCCGGGTCCGCCGCGCAGGCGGCGAGGAGCGCGCACGCCGGAGCGAGCGCGAGGAGGGCGAGTGTGCGCATGGGAGTCGTCGCTGGATGCGGTAGGTGCAGGGTGAGGCGCGGACGCGCGGCGGCGTCGTTCGACGATCGGGCGCCGGCAGCACCGAGGGGGTGTGCCCCGGCGTCGCGGCCCGTCGAAGGAGCCGCCGCGCGTACCGCATGGAGCCCGACGATACGCACGGCGCTGCGATCGCGCAGTCGGGCAGGGCCGCGGCGTGCTGTGGTGTAGCGTCCTACCGGGCGGGAGAAACCGCGCGGGCCGATCCCGCGCGGCCGCTGCGCGCCTACCGCCGGAACTCGTCGTCGGCGCGGTCCCAGGCCTCGTTGCGCTCGGCGAACGCATCGCGGCGCGACGCGGCCCAGCGCCGGTAGCCCTTCGGGAAGCGGGCGGCGAGCACCATGCGCACGATCACGCCGAGCACGAACGCGGCGATCGCGCCCAGCACGATCCACGGCGCCCAGCCGTCGCCGGGCCACGGCGCGGCGAGGGCCGCCGGCGCCACGCAGCCGACGAGTGCCGCGGGCAGCAGCACGGCCGCCCTGATCCGCGAGCGGTACGCGGGGCGTCCACGTGGGCGGGGCGGCACAGCATGTCTCATTCGCGGAGGCGGGCGTCGTGGCGCCCGCGCGCACGGCTGGGCGCCAATGCGCCGGGCCCGCCGGAGCGCGCGGCGTGGCCGGCGGGACCGTCGCTGCGCGAGCGCTGCCGCTGCTGCGGCGGCGGCGTGAAGAAGGCTTCGCGCAGGAGGATCGCGACGATGACGGCGACCGCCGCGACGAACAGCGCATAGAGGGTCCACGCGGACACGGCGCCTCCGCCCGCCGAGGCGGTCGCGGGCAACGCGCTCGCCGCGGCGAGCGCGATCCGCGGGAATCGGGGGCTGGGGGTCGACATGGCGCGGTCCGGGGTTGACGGGCGTGAATCGTCCGTCGAGGTTACGCCGAGGCGGCTGCGCCTGCCATCGGCCGGCGGCGCACTGGTGCGTCGCCCGCGTTCCCACGCGGGCGACGCACGTTCAGCGGGCGAGGAACGCGTGCGCCGCGGCGAGGCACGCCTGTCGCGGATCTGCCGCGAGGCCGTTGCACGGCCCGGACGGCACCGCGCTGACGACGACGGCCGGTCGCGGCTGGGCGCTCGGCCGCGTCGCCACGAGGCCGAGTGCGATCACGACGAGCGCGACGACGAGGCCGTCGCGCACGGCAGCCGCGGAGCGTCTCCCGCCCATGGCATCAGATCCGGGAGCCGGGCCGCTCGTTCACGGTCCAGTCCTGGTAGCGCGTGCCGAACTTGTCGATCTGCGCTTCCGCCTCGTCCTTGCCGATGCCGTAGGCTTCCTGCAGGCGGCCGGACAGCTGGTCGCGGCGGCCGGCGATGCGATCGATGTCGTCGTCGGTGAGCTCGCCCCATTGCTCCTTGACCTTGCCCTTCAGCTGCTTCCAGTTGCCTTCGATGCGATCCCAGTTCATGCGCAGGGTCTCCTTGGGTGGGGGCGCGGGTGCGCCTGGACCCACGGCGGTTGCGAAGCGCGTGCCAGCCGGCGATGCGCGTCGAATCAGCGACCTGGCGCGCACGCCGCCCGCTGCCCGCGCGCATTGCGGCGGCGTGCCGCGGCGGCGGTTACGACGCCGTCGGACGGCGCCGGACGGCCGCGCGTGCGCGGCGCCGGCAGGACTTCCCCGCAGCGCGGGCGCTGCGCCGCTACGCGGCGAAGCGATAGGCGTCCATCGCGAGCGCCGCGCCCTCGATGCCGGCGTGCACGCGCGCGCCGGCCGCGCCCTCACCGCCTGCGCCCCACGCGACGAGCACCGGGAGGAAGTGCTCGTCGGTGGGATGCGCGCGCGCTGCGTCCGGCGCGCGCTCGCGCCAGTGCGCGAGCGCCTCGGCGTCGTTCGCCGCGAGCGCTTCCGCGAGCCAGGTCGCGAAGCGGGCCACGTACGGCAGCGGCGCGGGGTCGCGCCGGTGCGCCATCCAGTCGCGCAGGTTGTGCGTCACGTGGCCGGACCCGACGACGAGCACGCCGCGCGCCGCGAGCGGCGCGATCGCGCGCCCGAGCGCGACGTGGTGCGCGGCGCCGCGCGCCGGCTGGATCGACAGCTGGACGACGGGGACGTCGGCCCGCGGAAACATGTGCAGCAGCGGCACCCACGCGCCGTGGTCCAGCCCCCGGCATCCGTCGATGCCCGCCGCGATGCCGGCGTCCCGCAGCAGTGCGGCCGCCTCCGCCGCGACGTCGGGCGCGCCTGGCGCCGGGTAGCGCAGCGCGTAGAGCGCGTCGGGGAAGCCGCCGAAGTCGTGGATCGTCTTCGGTGCGGCGGCCCCGGTCAGCATCGGCACCTCGGTCTCCCAGTGCGCGGAAGCCACGAGGATGGCGCGCGGGCGGCCGGCCTCGCGCCCGAGCGCCGCCCACGCCGCGCCGGCCGGCCCCGGCTCGACCGCGGCCATCGGCGAGCCGTGGGAGACGAACACCGCGGGCAGCCGCGGCGGCGCACCAGTCGCGCGGGTCGCCATCACTTCGCCGGCGACGACTCGGCCGCCTTCGCCGCCTGCACCGCCGGACGCTGCGCCACGCGCGCCAGGTACTCGGCCAGGCGCGGCCACGGCGCGATGTCGACCTTCAGGAACTTCGTCCAGTTGAGCACGGTGTAGAGGTAGGCGTCGGCGACCGTGAACGTCTCGCCGGCGACGTAGGCGTGCCGTGCCAGGGCCTCGTCGACCAGCGCGAAGCGCCTGCCCAGCGCGGCGATCGCCTTCTCGCGCGTCGCCGCCGGCGTGTCGGGATACCACAGCGGGCCGAAGCCCTTGTGGATCTCCGTGGCGATGAAGTTCAGCCACTCCATCACGCGGTAGCGCTCCAGCGTGCCCAGCGGCGGCGCGAGCGTGCCGGGCTTGCGGTCGGCGAGGTACTGCAGGATGACCGCCACCTCGGCGAGGCGCGTGCCGTCGTCGAGTTCGAGCAGCGGCACGTACCCCTTGGGGTTGACCGCGTAGTAGTCGGTGCCGTCGGCGAGCGTGTGCGAGCGCAGGTCCACCTTGACGGCCTGCACGGGCAGGCCGAGTTCGTGGACCACGATGTGCGGGGCGAAGGAGCACGCGCCGGGCGCGAAGTAAAGCTTCATGGAAGTCCTCGGGGAAAGACGGCCGCGGGGGCCACGGACGAGAGAATGGACGTTGATGAATTAAACATAAAGAGCTGTCGATGGCATACATCATTGCATGACATGGAATAATCACCGACTGCCCCGCCGCTACCTGCCCGCGCCGCCGATGATCGACCGCTTCGCCGCCCTCTCCGCCTTCGTCAAGGTCGTCGAGCTCGGCAGCTTCGTGAAGGCCGCCGCGCGCCTGTCGATGTCGACGTCGGCCGTGTCGCGGCAGGTGGCGGATCTCGAGGCGCACCTCGGGGTGCGGCTGCTCAACCGCACGACGCGCACGCTGTCGCTGACCGGGAGCGGGCAGGCCTTCCTCGAGCGCGCCGTGCAGCTCCTCGCCGACCTCGAGGAGGCCGAAGCGGCCGTCGCCGCCGCCGCGCTCGTCCCGCGCGGCACGTTGCGCCTGACGGCGCCGATCACCTTCGGCGAGCGCTACCTCGCGCCGGCGATCGCCGCCTTCGTCGCGCGCCACGACGAGGTGCGCTTCGACGTCGAGCTGTCCGACCGCATCGTCGACATCGTCGACGAGGGCTTCGACCTCGCGGTGCGCATCGGCTCGCCGGGGAGCCAGGCGCTGATCGCGCGGCGCATCGGCACGGCGCAGCTCGTCTGCTGCGCGTCCCCGGCGTACGTCGCGCGCCACGGCGCGCCCGCGGTCCCCGCCGACCTCGCAGGGCACCGCTGCCTCACCTACGCCTACCTGCCGGTGCGCGAGGCCTGGCGCTTCCGCGACGCGCAGGGGCACGAGCAGACGGTGCGCGTCGGCGGCGCGGTGCACGCGAACAACGGGCGTCTGCTGGCGGCGCTGGCCGTCGAGGGGACGGGCATCGCGCTGGAGCCGGACTTCATCGTCGGCGACGACCTGCGCGCCGGCCGGCTGCGCTCGCTGCTCGCCGGCCACATGCCGGCGGCCTCGCCGATCTACGCCGCGTACCCGAGCCGGCGGCACCTGTCGGCCAAGGTCCGCGCGTTCGTCGACTTCCTCGCCGCGCGCTTCGAGCACGACGCGCCGTGGCGGATCGACCCGGCCGACTACGCGCCGAAGGCCGCGCCAGCGCGGCGCGGCGGCCGCGGGCGTCCCGCGCAGTCCGCGCGCGCCGCGAGGTTGCGCAGAGATTGCTAGGGCAGCTGGATCTTGCCGCCGCCGGGCAGACCGCCGCCGGGCAGCCCGCCGAGCGCGCCGCCGCCTCCGGTGAGTGCGCTCGCCGCGCCCGCCGGCGGCACGATCAGCGACGACGACGCCTGACGGCGCATCTCCTGCAGCTCGCGCAACGTCTGCTCGACGCCCACCTTCGCCGCGTCGCCGTAGCGGGCGACCGCGTCGGCGAGCGAGGTCGCCTCGATCTCGAAGCTGATCGGCAGCGGGCCCATGTTCGTCATCAGCTGCGCTTCGCCGATGTAGAGCGTGGCGCGGGTCGCGTCGGGCGAGCCGTCCGTCCGGACCGGCTGCATCACCCGCAGCGTGCCGAGCTTGCGGTCGGTGTAGATCTCCTCGCGGTACAGCTCGCGCGGATCCATCGTGGGTTCGCGGGGGTCGGCCATGGCGTCGTGGGCAGGTGGCGGTGCGATCGCGTCATTGTACGGGCTGGCGCGCGCCGCCGCGTCCGGCGCTTGCGCCGCGCCGCCGCCCGGGGGCGCCCGTGCGGGCGCGTCAGGCCAGCGCCCGCACCTTCCAGTGGCGCAGCAGCAGGAAGCCGCCGACCATGCCGCCGAGGTGCGCGAAGTGCGCGATGCCCGACGACGACGCCGTGAAGCCGAGCGTCAGCTCGATCAGGGCATAGATCGTCACGAAGACGCGCGCGCGCATCGGGATCGGCGGGAACAGCAGCATGACGCGCCGGTGCGGGAACAGCATCGCGTAGCCGAGCAGCAGCCCGAAGACGCCGCCCGAGGCGCCCACGGTGGGCACGAAGGTCCCGCTCAGCCCCAGCACCAGCAGTTGCGTGAGCGCTGCCGCGACGACGCACGCGAACCAGTAGACGACGAAGCGCCGCGTGCCGAACGCGCGCTCGAGCTCGCTGCCGAACATGTACAGCCCGAACATGTTGAACGCGAGGTGCATCACGCTGCCGTGCAGGAACGCGTAGGTGAGGAGCTGCCACGGCGCGAAGCCGGCGTCCGGCACGAGCATCCACTGCCCGCCCAGCGGCCACAGGGCGAGCGAGAGCGTCAGCGACGGCACGAGCCCCTGCAGCAGGAACGCGGCGACGGTGGCGGTGAGCAGTGCGGCGGTGGCGGGCGGCATGTCCTGTCAGACCGGAGCGGCACGGACGCGTTCGCGTCCGGCGGCGCGAGGCGGGCCCCGAGCCTCTCAGTTGGGGGCCGGTGCGGCGATTTCCAGGAAGTAGCGGTCCAGCAGGAACGCTTCGTCGAAGTGGCGGCGCCCCACGAACGCCGTGGCGTGCCGGCCCCACTGGCGCATCGCGCCCGCGCTGCGGATCCCCAGCGGCCAGAACAGCAGCGCCTCGGAGCGGCCGGTGCCCGCGACGAGGCCGTCGGGTCCGTACAGGCTGCGCGAGCCGCCGCCCGGCAGCGCGATCGTCGACAGCGCGTCGTCGGCGGCGATGCGATAGCGCAGCGCCCCGGGCGGCGCGTCGGCGACGCGCACGCCGCGCACCTGGTGCGAGCCGGCCTCGAGGGCGACCAGCACCCGCGCGCCCGGCGCGACCGGGGGCAGCACGACCGGCACCAGCGCCTGCTCGTCGAGCGTGGGCAGCGGCGGGCGCAGCGCCACGGCCGCGGTGGGCACGAACAGCTGGTAGCAGCCGCACGCGTGGATCGAGTCGAACACCAGCGGCGTGCCGTCGTCGCGCAGCGTCACGCGCCAGAGGACCCCGTCGAGCCGCCCGGCGAGCGGATCGCCCGGATACGCCGGCGGCCGCGCCGCGAACCACGCGGTGTAGACGAGCTGGACCCGGGTCGTGCCGCCGAACCGCGTGTGGGCGACGCGCCCGAACAGCAGCGGCGCGGGCACGAACGCCGGGCTCCCGTCGTCGGCGAGCCGCGGCCGGCCGGGCCTGTCGTTGGCGTCGCGCTCGTCGACGACGAGGATCGGCGCGTAGGTGGCGAGCAGCCGCTCGACGTCGACGTCGCGCAGCGGCGGCACGCCGAGCGGGTCGTCGCGCCCGCGCTGCAGCAGCGCGCGCACCTCCGGGGCCGCGAGCGGCGCGGCGCCGTCCGGCGCATAGGCCGTGGGACGTCCGCGCGGCGTCGGCGGTGCGGCGAATGCCTGCAGCACGGCGCGCTCGTACAGCCGCACGCCTGCGGCGAACGGGATGCGGACGAGCGGATACAGGCCCGCGATGCGCGCCGCGTCTTCGTAGTCGTCCGGCACGACCGCGCGCGCGACGATCTGCGCCCGGCGCGCGGGGTCGCCGGCGTCGCGCCGCGCGAGCGCTGCGCCGCAACCTTCGACGAAGGCCGCCGGCGCCAGCGTGCCGAAGCCCTCCTGCGCCAGCGCGTCACGCACGCGCCGCGTGGCGTCGGGCGGCAGGTTGGCGATCTCGACGCGCCGCGCGCGCCGGTCCTCGTCCACGAGCCGCGCGTGCCAGGCGGCGAACGTGCGTGCGTCGAGTCCGGGCGCAGCGAAGGACGCGAGGAAGCGGGTCGCGCGCAGCGACGGGAAGCCGGCGATGCGCGTGGCCTCGGCGTCGCGCACCGCCGACGCGTCGACCTCCCGGTCGAGCGCCGCGAACGCACGCTCGCAGCGCGCGTCGAGCGCATCCCCGGCGGGCGGCGGCACGTGCGGCGGGGTCGCGCACCCCGCCAGCGCGAGGGCCAGCGCGGCTGCGCACGGCCCCCGGAAGGCGGCGGTGGTGCTCGCGGTCGTGCTCGTCATCGGGCGTGTCGCGGGCCGTCGTCCTCCGCTGCGCCCGCACCGTGGAGTCTAGACGCCGGCGCCACGCGTCGTGTCGGCGGCGGCAGGGCCCGTGGGCGCCGGTCCTCCTACGCGTGCGCCGGATGTTGCACGAAGGCCGGGCCGCCGTTGCGCCGCACCGGCGGGCTGGCGCGCGCAACCCGATGATTGCACGGCGCCGGGCGCCGGCACGCGTTTCGCTGGAGTGCGTGGCCGACGTCGGCGCCGTGCCGGCGACGTTCCGCAGGGAGACCCGCATGCCCACCCCGACCCGCCGCCAGGCCCCCGCGGCCAAGCGCGCCACTCGCTCCACCGCCTCCACCGCCTCCCGCGCCGGCGCACGGCGCGGCGTTGCCAAGACCGCGAAGACCGCCCGGTCGCGGAAGTCCGCGACGACGCGCGGACGCACCGCGGGCGCGCGCCGCCGCGCCGCCGCGAACGACGCGCTCGCGATGCTCAGGGACGACCACGACCGCGTGGACAGGATGTTCAAGCGCTACGAGAAGACGAAGGAGGACGGCCGCAAGGACGCGCTGCGCGAGGAGATCCTGCAGGAGGTGCGCGTCCACGCGCAGCTCGAGGAGGAGATCTTCTACCCGGCGCTGCGGGCCGCCGCCGGCGAGGACCCGAAGGGGAAGGCCGGGGAGCTCCTCGCCGAGGCGCACACCGAGCACGACACGGTCAAGTGGCTGATGGCGCAGCTCGAGGGCGGCGGGCTCGACGACACCGAGGTCGACGCGCACGTCAAGGTGATGGCCGAGTACATCCGGCACCACGTGAAGGAGGAGGAGGGCGAGATGTTCAAGGCGGCGCGCCGCGCGGGGCTGGACGTCGAGGACCTCGGCGCGCGGATGCAGGCGCGCAAGCGCGAGCTGGCGGCGGGCTAGCCCGGGAGCGTCGCGATGGCACGCGTCGTCTGGAAGGGGGCGATCGTCTTCGGGCTGGTGCACGTGCCCGTCGACCTGTATCCCGGGTCGCGGGACCAGGACCTCGACTTCGACTGGATCGACAAGCGCGACAACGCGCCGGTCGGCTACCAGCGCATCAACAAGGTCACCGGCGAGCCGATCGAGCCCGAGCACGTGGTCAAGGGCTACGAGATCGAGAGCGGCCACTACGTCGTGCTGCGCGACGAGGACTTCAAGGCGGCGAACCCGAAGGCGACGCAGACGGTGGAGATCCTCGCGTTCGTCGACGCGGACGCGATCGCGCCGCAGTACTTCGAGCGCCCCTACCGCCTCGTGCCGGGCAAGCGCGGCGAGAAGGGCTACGCGCTGCTGCGCGAGACGCTGAAGCGCACCGGCAAGGCCGGCGTGGCGCAGGTGGTCATCCGCAACCGGGCGCACCTCGCCATCCTGCTGGCGAGCGGGCCGCTGCTGGCGCTGGTGACGGTGCGCTGGGCCGACGAGGTGCTCGGGCACGAGGAGTTCGCCCTGCCCGGCGAGGGCCGCGCGTCGGGCGTCACGGACAAGGAGCTCGAGCTCGCGCAGCGCCTCGTCGAGGACATGAGCGAGCCGTGGGAGCCGTCGAAGTACAGCGACAGCTACCGCGACGACCTGCTGAAGCGCATCGAGGCGCTCGCGGGGGCCGGCGACACGCACGTGGTCAAGCAGGCGTCGCGCGACGAGGCGCCGGCGTCCGGCGGCGCGCAGATCATCGACCTGATGGCCGCGCTGCGGCGCAGTCTCGACGGCAAGGACGCGAAACCGCGCAAGGCGGCGAAGTCCGCGCGCGCCTCGGCGAAGCGCGCCGCCTCGGCGAAGGCGCGCAGCAGCAAGAGCGTCCGCACCGCGGCGCGCAAGCGCGCTTGAGCTGGCTCCGGTGGCCGACGGGCTGCAGCGCTACCGCGCGATGCGCGACTTCGGCGCGACGCCCGAGCCCCCGGGCGGGGCGCCCGCCGCGCGCGGGCCGCGGGCGAAGGCTCGCGCCGCGGAGGCGCCGCGGCTCTTCGTCGTGCAGCGACACGCCGCCCGCCGCCTGCACTACGACTTCCGGCTGGAGCACGCGGGCGTGCTGCTGTCCTGGGCCGTGCCGAAGGGGCCGAGCATGTCGGCGGGCGTGCGCCGCCTCGCGATGCGCACCGAGGACCACCCGCTCGACTACGCGTGGTTCGAAGGCGAGATCCCGGCCGGCCAGTACGGCGCGGGGCGCGTGGAGCACTGGGACCTCGGCGTCTGGACGCCGGTCGGCGACGTCGCCGACGCGCTCGCGGGCGGGCACCTCAAGTTCGACCTCGACGGCGAGCGGCTGTCGGGCCGCTTCGTGCTGATCCGCCTGAAGGGCGACGGCCGCGAGCGCGGGGAGCCGTGGCTGCTGATCCACGAGCGCGGCGCGCGGCGCGCCGCCGGCGGGACGTCCGGGCGCCAGCCGGCGCCGCAGCGGGCGACGGGCGAGCGCGAGCGGGCGCGCGCGGGCCTGGAAGAGCTTCCCGCGTCGATCGCCCCGCAACTCGCCACGCCGGTGACGGCGCCGCCCGCCGGAGACGCGTGGCGCTACGAGATCAAGTTCGACGGCTACCGGCTGCTCGCGCGCGTGGCCGGCGGACGCGTCCGCCTGACGACGCGCAACGGCCTCGACTGGACCGCCCGGTTCCCGACGATCGCCGCGGCGCTCGCACGCCTGCCGGTCGGCGCCGCGTGGATCGACGGCGAGGCGATCGCGCTCGACGCCCACGGGCGCACGTCCTTCGGCGCGCTGCAGAAGGCGCTGGAGCGCGCCGACCACGACGTGCTGCGCTACGCGGCCTTCGACCTCATGTTCGTCGACGGCGAGGACCTGCGCGGCGCGCCGCTCGTGCAGCGCCAGGCGCGGCTCGCCGCCCTGCTGGCCGACGCGGCGCCGCCGCTGGTGCTCTCGCAGCCGCTGGAGGGCGACGCGGCGTCGCTCGTCGCGCAGGCGTGCCGGCTGCGCCTCGAGGGGCTGATCGCCAAGCGCGCGGACGGCCGCTACCACTCGCGGCGCACGCGCGACTGGCTGAAGCTCAAGTGCCGGCCGCGCGACGAGTTCGTCGTCGGCGGGTTCACGGCGCCGCGCGGCTCGCGCGTGGGGCTGGGCGCGCTGCTGCTGGGCGCCTACGACGGCGGCAAGCTGGTCTACTGCGGCCGCGTCGGCACCGGGTTCGACGACGGCACCCTGCGCGCGCTCGCCGCCCGGCTCGCGAAGCTGGAGACGGACGCCATGCCGTTCGCGTCGATCCCGCGCGACCAGCGGCGGCTGCTGCAGCACCCGCGCTGGGTGAGGCCGGTGCTGGTCGCCGAGGTCGAGTACGCGGAGCTCACGCCGCAGCGGCTGATCCGGCAGGGCGCCTTCGTCGCACTGCGCGCGGACCGCAGCGCGGCCTCGGTGCGCCTGCCACCGCCGGCGGGGCCGATCGAGGCGCCGCCGCGCGCCCCGGCGTCCCGGCGAAAGCGAGCGGGCAGGGGGCCGAAGGGCGACGCCGGCGAGACGACGGTCGCCGGCGTGGCGATCACGAACGCGCAGCGCCCGCTGCCGGGGCACGAGGAGCTGACCAAGCTCGACCTCGTGCGCTACTACGAGGCCGTCGCACCGTGGCTGCTCGCGCAGATCGGCCGGCGGCCGCTGTCGCTGGTGCGCTGCCCGGGCGGCGACTTCAGCCAGTGCTACTTCCAGCGCCATCCGGACGGCGGCCGCGGCGACGCGCAGGGCGGGGCGGTGCCCTTCGTGCGCGTGCGCAACGTGAAGGAGCTGGTGGCCTCCGTGCAGGGCGGCACCGTCGAGTTCCACGAGTGGGGCGCGAGCCTGCCGCGCATCGAACGCCCGGACCGCATCACGCTCGACCTCGATCCCGATCCGGCGCTGCCGTGGACGGCCTTCCGCGAGGCGTGCGAGCTCACGCGCGTGCTGCTGGACGAACTCGGCCTCGCGTGGTTCGCGAAGACGACCGGGGGCAAGGGGCTGCACTTCGTGCTCCCCGTCGTGCGCCGCGAGCCCTGGGACGAGGTGAAGGACTTCGCGCAGCGCATCGCCGCGCACCTCGCCGCGACGCTGCCGTCGCTGTTCGTGGCCAGCATGAGCAAGGCGCGGCGGCGCGGCCGGGTGTTCGTCGACTACCTGCGCAACGGCGAGTCGGCCACGGCGGTCGCCGCCTACTCGCTGCGCTCCCGGCCCGGGCTGCCGGTCGCGATGCCGATCGCCTGGGAGGCGCTCGACGAGGACGTGCGCGGCGACCACTTCAACCTGCGCAACGTGCCGTCGCTCCTCGCCGCGCGCGACGACCCGTGGACGGGGTATGCCGCGGCGGCGCAGTCGCTCGCGCAGGCGCGGCGTCGGCTCGGCTGACGCGCCGCGCGCGCGCCGCGGCGACGCGGAAAACGGCACAGGTTAAGCGCGGTCAAACCGCCGGCGGCGGCGGCAGGGGACAATGCCCCTACCGCCTCACGCGAGGGAGCCTGGCATGACCTACCGCTCGATCCTGGTCCACGTCGACGACGGCCCGCGCACGCCGCAGCGGCTCGAGGTCGCCGCCGGGCTGGCCCGGCAGTTCCCGGCCCAGCTGGTGGGCGCCTACCTCGTGCCGCGCGGCGACTACAGCCCGTTCGCCACCGCGCTGATCCCGCCCGACCTCGTCGAGAAGCGGCTCGAGCGCGCCAACGAGGCGCAGCACGCCGCCGAGAAGCAGTTCCGCGAGATCGGCGGCGCCGGCAGCAGCGCGCTGGAGTGGCGCGCGCCGGTGGGCGACCCCATCGAGGCGGCGGTCATCCACTCGCGGTACACCGACCTCGTGCTGCTGGGACAGCCGGCGCGCGATCACCCCGACCACGCCTTCGCGAGCGAGCTCGCGCACGCCGTGCTGATGGAGTCGGGCCGGCCGGTGCTGTTCGTGCCCTACACGCGCATCGAGCAGCCGATCGGCGCGCGCATCCTGATCGCGTGGAAGGACGCGCGCGAATCGGCGCGCGCGGTCGCGGACGCGCTGCCGTTCCTCAAGGACGCGAAGCAGGTGCGCGCCGTCGCGATCACGCCGGATGCCGAGGAGAAGCTGCGCGACGTGCTCGTCGACAAGCAGGTCGAGGGCTTCCTCGGCCGCCACGGCGTGAACGCGCAGGTCAAGCGCATCGTCGCCGACGACGTCAACGCGGGCGAGCTGCTGCTGTCGCACGCCGCGGACATCGGCGCCGACCTGATCGTCATGGGCGGCTACAGCCGGCCGCGGATCTCGCAGCTCGTCTGGGGGGGCGTCTCCCGCCTGATCCTCGGCTCGATGACGGTGCCGGTGCTGATGTCGCACTGACGGGGCGCGGGGCGCGACAACCGGAACCCCGCGTCGCGCGTTAAGGACGCATCGGCGCGCGAAGGCGGTCCGTGCGGCGGCGGACGCGGGGAGAGGTGTCATGCGCAGGATGACCGGTGTGGTGGCGCTCGCCGTCGCGGTCGCGATGGCGGGCGGCGAGGCGTGGGCGCAAGGCAAGCCGGGCGGCGGTTCGCCGCCGGGCGGGCCGGGCTACGGGCGGCCGCCGGGCGGCGCCCCTCCGGGCGGGGGACCGGGTTACGGCCGGCCGCCGGGCGGAGGGCCGGGATACGGCCGTCCCCCGGGGGGCGCGCCGGGGTACGGGCACGCGCCGGGCGCGAGACCGCCCGGCGGCGGGTGGTACGGCGGCCACCGGCCGGTGTACGGCTATGGCTACGGCGGCCGGTATCCCTACCGGCCCTGGTACGGCTACCGGCCTTCCTACGGCTATTACGGCTACTACGGGCCGAGCGTGGGCGTCTACTTCGGCGCGCCGTGGTACTGGAGCGCTCCCTACTACGGCTACGCGTACCCGTACGCGTGGGGCTACCCGGCGTACCGCTACGTCCCGCCGCTGGCGGCCGACCCGCCGGCGTACGTCGAGAAGCCCGCCGACGCGCCCGCGGGCGGCGCCTGGTACTACTGCGAGGACCCGCAGGGCTACTTCCCGCACGTGGCGCGCTGCAACCGCCCGTGGATCGAGGTCGCCCCGTCCGAGATCGAGCGCCCGCCGGAGGGAGGCGCGCCATGACGACGACCCTCGTCCGCAGCGCGATCCCGGCCGCCGTGCTGGCCGTCCTCGCGGGGTGCGCTACGGTGCCGACGGGGCCGGCATGGCAGGCGCTGCCGGGGTCGCGCACGACCGCCGACCAGTACGCCCGCGACGATGCCGATTGCCGCGCGTACGCGCAGGCGCACTTCGCGCCCGCCTCCGCGCAGGCCGCGAACGAGGCGGCCGCGGCGAACGTGGTGGGCGGCACGCTGCTCGGCGCCGCCATCGGCGCGCTGTTCGGCGCGGCGGTCGGCGACGCCGGCGGGGGTGCCGCGATCGGCGCGGGCATGGGGATGCTCGGCGGCGGCGCCGTGGCGGCCGACATGAGCGGCGCGTCGAGCGCTCAGCTGCAGGCGATCTACGACCGTGCCTACCTCGACTGCATGTACGCGCGCGGCCACCGCGTGCCGGGGCCGGTCGCGGCCTACCGCCGCCCGCCGCCGGGCTATCCGGTGCCCAATGCGGCGCCGCCGGCGGCCGGCTACCCGCCACGCGGCACGGCGCCACCGCGCGGCTACGCGCCGCCGACCGCGGTCCCGCCGCCGGGGGGCTATCCGCCGGCCGACGCGCCGCCGCCGCCGCGCTGACGCGTCGCCGCGTCCCGCGCCGCCGGCGCGCGGGCGCGGGCGGCGGGCGGCAGGCGGTCAGGCCGTGACCACCTCGCGATGCTCGCGCGTCGCGCGGAAGCCGACCTTCGGCCAGCGCTCCATCGTGACCTGGAGGTTGTACTTGTTCGTCGCCAGGAACACCGGGTTGCCGTCGACGTCGCTGGCGATCGCGGCGGCCTGCTCGCGCTCGAAGCCGCGCCGCGTGACGTCGTCGGCAAAGGTGAGCCAGCGCGCGGTCGCGATGTTCGCGTTCTCGTAGATCGCGTCGACGCCGTACTCGGTCGCGAGCCGGTGCGCGACGATCTCGAACTGCAGCGGCCCCACGGCGCCCAGCATCAGCGCGTTGCCGGCGGCCGACTCGAAGACCTGGATCGCGCCCTCCTCGCCCAGCTCCTTCAGGCCCTTCGACAGCTGCTTGCTCTTCAGCGGGTCGCGCGGCCGCGCCACGCGGAAGAGCTCCGGCGCGAAGTACGGGATCCCCTTGAACGCGAGCGCCTCGCCCTCGGTGAGCGTGTCGCCGATCTGCAGCTGCCCGTGGTTGTGGATGCCGATGATGTCGCCCGCCACGGCGTCCTGCGAGGCCACGCGCTCGTTCGCCATGAACGTGAGCGCGTTGCCGAGCTTCATCTCGCGCCGCTCGCGCAGGTGCCGCACCTTCATGCCGGGCACGTAGCGGCCCGAGCACACGCGGAAGAACGCGATGCGGTCGCGGTGCTTCGGGTCCATGTTCGCCTGGATCTTGAACACGAAGCCCGTGAACGCGGGCTCCGCCGGCTGCACCAGGCGCGTGCCGCCGTCGCGCGGCTGCGGCGGCGGCGCCCACCGCGTGAGCGCGTCGAGGATCTCCTGCACGCCGAAGTTGTTGACCGCCGAGCCGAAGTACACCGGCGTCTGGCGCCCGGCGAGGAAGCGCCGCACGTCGAAGGGCAGGCTGGCGCCGCGGATCAGCTCGACGTCGTGCAGCACCGCGGGCATCTCGCCGGGGAAGAGCTCGGCCAGCCGCGGGTTGTCGAGGCCGGCGATCACCTCGGTGTCGCCGGCCAGCCGCTCGCCGCCCGGCGTGAAGCGGAGCAGCCTGTCCTCCAGCAGGTGGTGGACGCCGCGGAACGCCTTGCCCATGCCGACCGGCCAGGTCACCGGCGCGCAGTCGATGCCCAGCACCGACTCGATCTCCTCGATCAGCTCGATCGGCGAGCGCACCTCGCGGTCGAGCTTGTTAATGAAGGTGATGATCGGCGTGTCGCGCAGCCGGCACACCTCGAGCAGCTTGACCGTCTGCGCCTCCACGCCTTTCGCGGCGTCGATCACCATGACGGCGGCGTCGACCGCGGTGAGCACGCGGTAGGTGTCCTCCGAGAAGTCCTGGTGGCCCGGCGTGTCGAGCAGGTTGATCGTGTGGCCGGCGTAGGGGAACTGCATCACCGACGAGGTGACCGAGATGCCGCGCTGCTTCTCGACCTCCATCCAGTCGGACGTCGCGTGCCGCGCGCTCTTGCGCGCCTTGACGGTGCCGGCGAGCTGGATCGCGCCGCCGAACAGCAGCAGCTTCTCGGTGAGCGTCGTCTTGCCGGCGTCCGGGTGCGAGATGATCGCGAACGTCCGGCGCGACGCGACGTCGCGCACCAGATCGGGCGGGAAGGGCCTGGCTTGCATCGGGCGGGAGAAAAAACGAAGCCGCCGGCCGGGGCGGCGGGCGGCGACGAAGCGCGCGGATTATACCCCCGCGGGGGGGGGGGGTGGCTTCCCGCCGCGGCGCCCGCGGGCGGCGCTACCGCGGCACGGCGGCCAGCGCGGGGTCGGTGATCGCCGCGCGCAGTTCGAGCAGCTTCGCGCGCACGCGCTTCGCGTTCTCCGGCCCGATGCGCAGCATCAGCTTCTGGCCGGCCGGCAGCCGCTCGACGTCAGGATCGGCGTACTGCAGGAAGACCTTCGGCTGCGTCAGCCGCAGCGGCCCGGGAAGGGCGGGCGTGGCGAGCAGCACGTCGATCGCCTGCACCGCGCGGTCGTTGAACCCGCCCGCCGGGTAGCCGAGGTCGCGATAGGCCTGCTCGAACAGCGGGTAGTGCCGCCGGTACAGCTCGACGAAACGGGCGGTGTCCATCGACTCGAGGATGCGGACGTAGGGCGCGTAGCGCAGCCCGTTCGCCTCCGCGAGCACGATGCGGCCGTCCTCGGTGCGTGTCGCCGGCGACCCGGCCGCGGGCTTGAGCGGCCACTGCGCGGGCGGCGCCGTGCGGCGCGGGACGTTGTCGACGGTCGCGACGATGCGGCGCACGACGTTGCTGCGCTCGAGGTAGGCGGACAGCGCGCCGTCGCCGAACACGGTCGCCAGCCCGGCGAGCAGCGTCGCGTCGCTCATGTCGAGCGGCGGCTGCTGCGCCTGCGTCGGCGCGACCGGGTAGCGCGGCGGCTCGGGCTGCGCGGCCGCCGGCGCAGCGGCGGGCGCCTGGGCGGCGGGGGCCCGCTCGGGCGGAGGCGCCGGCTGCGGCTGCCAGACGATGGAAACGACCGCGGCGATCGCGAGCAGGACGAAGAGCACCACCAGCGCGCCGATCAGGCGGTTGCGCCGGCGCCTGCGTCGCGACGTTGCGCGCTCGCCCTCGTCGTGCGCCGCGCCGGCCGGCGTCTCGCCGGCGGAGAAATAGGGTTCGGTCCGCGTTTCGCTCATGGGGGCAGAGACCCGTCGCGGTGCGGCGCCCTCGCGGGCGGCGGGGCCCCGCGGCGCCGGCCAAAGCGCCATTGTGCGCCCGGAGCCGGCCTCCGCGGCAGTCGGACGGACCCCGATGCCGCGCCGCGCGCCGCGCGGCGGCGCCGCGGGCGCGCTACCCCTTCTGGCGTTCCGCGTACTGCGACGGCGTCGCGCGCGCGTGCGCGAGGTACTCGCGCAGGTGCTGGATGTCCTGCCGCCCGAGCGTGTTGCCGTGGTGCGGGCGGTGCAGGATGCCCTCGTGCCCGTTGAGCCGCACGCGGATGCGCGCCCCCGACAGCGGCTCGACGTCGGCGCCGAGGTGGTGGATCAGCGACTCGACCTCGCGCCAGTGGATGTTCGCGCTGATCGGGTCGTGGAAGATCGCGCGCAGCAGGTTCTCGTGCTTGTGGCTCATGGCGATGCGCCGCGCGCGGCGTCGGAACGCCGCGGCGCCCCCTCGATGGCTTGGTCGTGCGGCAAGGATACGCCTGTTCGCGCGGATCCTCCCGCCCGCGGCGGCGTCAGGCACCGGCGATCGCCGCCATGCGCCGGACCTCGTCGCGCACGCGCTCGCGCAGCGACGCCGGCGCGAGCACCTCGACGTCGGCGCCGTGCTTCAGCACGTCCATCATCAGCTCGCGCGGGTCGGAGTACGGCACCTCGAGCACGTAGTGGCCGTCGGTTTCGGTGCGGCCGCGCTGCTCAGGGTGCCAGCGCTCGGTGGCGACCCAGCGCGCGCGCGCCGGAGTGAAGCGCAGCCGCGCCCACTGCACCTGCTCGCCGCCGAACACGCCGTAGCCCGCGTCGAACTCGCGCTCCACCGCCTTCAGGTCCACCGCCTTCGCGCGCTCCTCGGTCATGCGCGCTGCGGCGATCGCGTCCACGGCGAACTTGCGCAGCCCGTTGCGCAGGTGGCACCACGCGTCGAGGTACCAGTTGTCGCGGTAGAGCACGAGCCGCTGTGGCGAGACCGTGCGTCGCGTCGTCTCGCCGCTGCTGCGCGCCGCGTACTCGATCTCGACGCGGCGGCGCTTGACGGTGGCCGCGGCGACGGCCTCGAACACGGCGTCGTCGATCCGGCGCGCGCCGAGCGGCACGATGCGGACCCTCCTGCGCACCTCGGCGGCCTCGACGCGGCCCTCCTCCAGCAGCATCTCCAGGCGCGCGCGGAGCGGCGCGACGTGCCCGCGGAGGATGCCGGGCTGCAGGTCGTGAAGCAGCGCGTCCATCGTCAGCAGCGCCTGGATCTCCGAGGCGTTGAACCACAGCCCCGGCAGCGCGTACGTCGGCCCGACCGCCTTGCCGCGCGCGAACGCGTAGCCGCCGCGGTCCTCGTCCCAGACGATCGGGGCGTTGAAGCGCTCGCGCATGTACGCGAGGTCGCGCTTGAACGTCGCCGGCGACACCTCCAGCGCGTCGAGGAACTGCCGGCGCGTCACCGTGCCGTGCTCGTTCAGCAGGCGGTCGATCAGGTAGAAACGCTCGGTGCGGTCCATGGCGGCGCAAAGGGGGCGGCGCGGCGTGCCGCGCCCAGGGGGGCTCGGGACGTGAGCCTGCCATGCCGCCGCCGCGGCCGCGAGGGGACGTCCGACAAGCGGCGGGCGCGGGCTGGCATGATGGGCGCTCTTCGTCGCGTTTCGTCCCCCGATGCCCGCCCCCCGCCGCGCGTACGCGCTCGCCCTCGTCGCCGCGCTCGCGGCCGCGTCCGCGTGGGCGCAGCCGGCGCCCGCGCCCGAGGCGGCGTCGGGCTGGCGGGCGCAGTCGCTCGTGCACGCGCAGCGCGCGATGGTGGCGGCGGCGCACCCGCTGGCCGTGCGCGCAGGGGTGGACGTGCTCGCGCAGGGCGGCTCGGCCGTCGATGCCGCGATCGCCGTGCAGCTCGTCCTCGGCCTGGTCGAGCCGCAATCGTCGGGCATCGGCGGCGGCGCGTTCCTCGTGCACTGGGACCGGGCGGCGCGCCGCGTCGCGACCTACGACGGGCGCGAGACGGCGCCGCGCGCGGCCACGCCGTCGCAGTTCCTCGACGCCGCGGGGCGGCCGCTGCCCTTCGCCGTCGCGCAGGTCGACGCGCGCTCGGTGGGCACGCCGGGCGTGGTGCGCATGCTCGAGTTCGCGCACCGCGAGCACGGCCGCCTGCCGTGGGCGCGCCTGTTCGCGCCCGCGATCGCGCTCGCCGACGAGGGCTTCCCGCTGTCGCCGCGGCTGCACGCGCTGCTCGCGCGCGCCGGCGACGCGCTGCGCAAGGACCCGGGCGCGGGCCCGTACTTCTTCGCCGCCGACGGCGCCCCCAAGGCGGTCGGCACGCGCCTGCGCAATCCCGCCTACGCGGACACGCTGCGGGCGCTGGCCACGCAGGGCGCGGACGCCCTGCACGCCGGCCCGATCGCGGAGGCCATCGTCGCGACCGTGCGCGGCGATGCGGGCAACCCGGGCACGCTGTCGCTCGACGATCTCGCCGGCTACCGCGCGATCAAGCGGCCGCCCGTCTGCGGCGCCTACCGCGGGCGCTCGATCTGCGGCATCGGCATGCCTTCGTCGGGGACGGTGACGCTGCTGATGGCGCTGGCGATGCTCGAGGGCCACGACCTCGCGGCCATGGGGCCGGGCAGCGCCGACGCCGCGCACCTGATGGCGGAGGCGTTCCGCCTCGCGTACGCCGACCGCGCGCGCTACATGGCGGACGCCGACTTCGTCGCGGTGCCGGTCGCCGGGCTGCTCGACCGCGGCTACCTCGCGCGGCGCGCACGGCTCGTCGATCGCGCGCGCTCGATGGGCGTGCCCGCGCCGGGCCGCCCCCCCGGCTGCTGCGCCGACGGCCCGCGCGCGGAGGGGGTGCACGCCGAGGCCGCGGGCACTTCCCACCTGTCGATCGTCGACGCACGCGGCAACGCGGTGTCGATGACCACGACCATCGAGAGTGCGTTCGGCAGCCACCGGATGGTGGGCGGCTTCCTGCTCAACAACCAGCTCACCGATTTCTCGTTCGTGCCCGCCGGCGCCGACGGCGCGCCGGCGGCCAACCGCGTCGAGCCCGGCAAGCGGCCGCGCAGCTCGATGACGCCGGTGGTGGTGCTGGACGCGCGCGGCGACCTCGAGGCCGTGCTCGGCTCGCCGGGCGGCAGCGCCATCATCGCCTACGTCGCCAAGACGATCGTCGGCCTGGTCGACTGGCGGCTCGACGTGCAGCAGGCGATCGACCTGCCGAACTTCGGCGCGCAGGCATCGGCGACGACCGAGCTCGAGCACGGCACGCCGGCCGCGCTCGCCGACGACCTGCGGCGTCGCGGCCACCGCGTGGCGCTGCGCGACATGACGAGCGGCGTGCACGCGATCGTCCGCGCGCCGGCGCGCTCCGGCTACTGGGCGCCGCGCGCGCCCGGCGGCTGGCTGGGGGCCGCCGATCCGCGCCGCGAGGGAACGGCGGCCGGCCCCTGAGGACGCGCGCGGCCCGTCACGCGCGCCCGTGGCACTGCTTGAACTTGCGCCCGCTGCCGCAGGGACAGGGGTCGTTGCGCCCGACCTTCGCGCCGTCGCGGCGGAACGTCGCCGGCGGCTCGCGCACGATCGTCCAGAACGCACGCAGGCGCTCGAGCGTGCCCGGCAGCCCCGCCTCGGCCTCGAGCACGCGCCTGCGCCACTGCTGCGGCGACAGCCGCGCGCGCGCTTCGGGCGGCAGCGCGTCGGCCAGCAGCTCGATCGGCGCGATCAGCTCGTCGACGTCCTCCGGCTCGCCGTAGGCGAACCAGTCGCTCGCGGCCGCGTTCACGCCGGCGAGGAAGCCCTCGCACCAGCTGCGGTAGTCGTGCCGGCCGCGGCGCAGCGCGTAGAGCAGCGGCTCGCAGCGCCCGGCCGCGAGGTCGGCCCGCGTGCGCGCGGCGAAGCGCCGCAGGAGGTCGGCGAGCTCCGGATCGCGCGCCCGGCCGCCGTCGTCGAGCGCGACGCCGATCCAGGAATCGTCGGACGGGAACGGATCGGGCCCGATCGCCAGCGCACAGAGCATGCCGTGCAGCGCGTCGGGGCGGAGCGAGCGTCCCGCGTGCGGCGGCGCGGCGAGCAGCGCGTCGAGCCGCGCGAGGTCCTCCGCGGCGAACGCTGCGCCGTCCGCGTCGCTCACGAGGGGTGCCCGCGCCGGGCTCAGCCGAACGGGCGCACGCCGATCAGCGGGCCGTGCAGCCAGAACGCGAACGCGGCCCACGCGACCAGCCCGGTGGCGACGGCGACGACGTCGCGCGCGACCGGCCCCACCGCGTACACGGTGCCCGCGGCCCGGTCGCGGCGGCGCGCGGCGAGGTAGTCGACGACCGCCCACGCGAGGAACGCGCCGAACAGCACGACGTCGGCGAGCGTGCCGTTGGCGACGAGGTGCGCGAACGCCCAGATCTTGACGCCCGCGACCATCGGGTGCCCGACGGCCGCCTTGATGCGCGTGCCCTTGACGTACGCCGCGGCGAGCAGCACGAACGCGGGGATCGTCAGCAGCGCGGCCAGGTGGCGCGTCCACACCGGCGGGGAGAACAGCGGCACGGGGTCGAGGCGCGCCTGGCCGTAGCCGACCACGATCAGCACGAAGCCCGCGATCGCCACGACCGAGTAGGCGAGCTTCCACTTCGCCTCGCCCATCGCGGCCAGGCGCGCGCTGCGCCAGTCCTCGGCGAAGATGCGCACGGAGTGCGAGCCGAGGAACACGAGCAGTCCGACCACCATCAGCGTCATCGCGTGCTCCTTCGTCAGCCGCGGCCGAGCGCGTCGCGCAGCAGCGCGGCGGCGAGGTCGTTGAGCGTGGTCCCGCGCGCCTTCGCGCGCTCCTGCAGCGCGGCGACGAGGTCGGCGGGCAGCTTGACCGCGAAGGGCACCAGCCCCGCCGCCTGGTCGCGCGCGCGCTGCTCCCGCCGCGCGCGCGGCTGCGCGGACGCGGCGCCGAAGCGCTCGGGGACGGGCTCGCCCTTCATGCGACCGGTGAGCTTCTTGCCGAGGTGCTTCTCGAGGTCCGTGCGCTTCACGGGGGGCGGGGCGGCGGTGCGGGACGCGCATTGTGGGGCGCGGGCGCGATCCGCACAACCCGTCCGGGCGGCGCCCCGGCGGCGCTATCATCGTCCGCTCGTCCCGCCCCGGGACCGCGAAAGATCTTCCGATGCCCTCCGAATCGCCCATCGCCCGCTTCGGCAGCGGCCGCGCCGTGCGCCGCGTCGAGGACGAGGCCCTGCTCACCGGACGCGGGTGCTTCGCCGACGACTGCTCGCTGCCGGGCCAGCTCGTGCTGCAGGTGCTGCGCTCGCCGCACGCGCACGCGCGCATCGAGGCGATCGACCCCGCGCCGGCGCTGCGCGTGCCGGGCGTGGTCGCCGTGCTGACGGGGCGCGATCTCGCCGCCGCCGACGTGCGGCCGCTGCCCGTCTCGCAGGACTTCCGGCGCCCCGACGGCTCGCCCACCGCCTCGCCGCCGCAGCACGTGCTCGCCATCGACACCGTGCGCTACGTCGGCGAGCCCGTGTGCGCGATCGTCGCGGAGACGAAGCACGCGGCCCGCGACGCCGCCGAGGCCGTCGCCGTGCACTACGCCGCGCTGCCGGCCGTCGCCGCCGTGGACGACGCGGTCGCGAGCGGCGCGGCGATCGTCTGGCCCGCCGCGGCCGGAAACGTCGCCTGCGTCGCGCGCCACGGCCGGCCCGACGCGGTCGACGCGGCGTTCCGCGACGCCGCGCACGTCGTGGCGCTCGACGTGGTCAACCAGCGGCTCGCGCCGTCGCCGATCGAGCCGCGCGCCACGCTGGCGAGCTTCGACGCGGAGAGCGGGCGCTTCACGCTGCGCGTGTCGTGCCAGACGCCCACGGGGCTGCGCGACGACCTGTGCTCGGCGGTGCTCGGCATCCCGAACGCGTCGGTGCGCGTGCTGGTGGGCGACGTGGGCGGTGGCTTCGGCATGAAGACGACGCTCTACCCCGAGGACGTGCTCGCCGCCTACGCGGCGCGGCTGACGCGCCGGCCGGTCAAGTGGACGGCGGAGCGGCTGGAGGAGTTCGTGGGGCCCACGCAGGGGCGCGACGTGACGAGCCGCGCCGAGCTCGCGCTCGCCGCCGACGGCCGCTTCCTCGCGCTGCGCGTCGACTCGCGCGCGAACCTCGGCGCCTACGCCACGCCGGCGGGCGTCGTCATCCAGCTGCTGATCGGCCCGTGGGTCACCACGAGCGTCTACGACATCCCGGCGATCGACGTGCGCATCGCCGGCGTGCTGACGAACACGACGCCGACCGGCCCCTACCGCGGCGCCGGCCGCCCCGAGGCGATCTACCTGCTCGAGCGGGTGATCGACGCCGCCGCGCGCCGCACCGGCCTCGACCCGGTCGCGCTGCGCCGGCGCAACCTGATCCCGCCGTCGGCGATGCCCTACCGCAACCCGATGGACAAGGTCTACGACAGCGGCCACTTCGAGCGCATCCTCGACGGCGCGCTCGCGCTGGCGCGCTGGGACGCCTTCGCCGGGCGCGCGGCAGCGTCGCGCGCGCGCGGCCGCCTGCGCGGGCGCGGGATCGCGACGTTCCTCGAGTGGACCGGCGCGGAGGTGTTCACCGAGCGCGTCGGCGTGACGGTCGGGGCCGAGGACATCGAGATCTTCTCGGCGACGCAGGCGATGGGGCAGGGCCTCGCCACCACGTTCGCGCAGCTCGCGGTGGACGTGTTCGGCGTGCCGATCGAGCGCATCCGCATCGTGCAGGGCGACACCGACCGCGGCACGGGCTTCGGCAGCGCGGGCTCGCGGTCGCTGTTCGTCGGCGGCGCCGCGGTGCACGTCGCGTCGGTGCGCACCGTCGACGAGGCGAAGGCGCTCGCCGCGCAGGCGCTGGAGGCGGCCGCGGCCGACCTCGAGTACCGCGACGGGGTCTTCCGCATCGCCGGCACCGACCGGTCGATCGGGCTGTTCGAGCTCGCCGCGCGCCAGGCCGCAGGGCGCATCGTCGTCGACTCGACGAGCTCGGTGGAGGCGGCGAGCTGGCCCAACGGCGCGCACGTCTGCGAGGTCGAGGTCGACCCGGACACCGGCGCCGTCGCGCTGGTCGGCTACTGGTCGGTCAACGACGTCGGCCGCGTCGTCAATCCCGCGATCGTCGTCGGCCAGCTCGAGGGCGGCGCGCTGCAGGGCATCGGGCAGGCGCTGTGCGAGCACATGGTGCACGACCGCGAGAGCGCGCAGCCGCTGTCGGGCTCGTTCATGGACTACGCGCTGCCGGCGGCGGACATGATCCCGCCGTTCGTGATGGCGATGGACGAGTCGGTCCCCTGCCGCACGAACCCGCTCGGCGTGAAGGGCGTGGGCGAGCTCGGCACGATCGGCGCGACGCCGGCCGTCGTCAACGCCGTCGTCGACGCGCTCGTGCGCGCCGGCGCGGGCGAGCGCGTCGACGCGCTGCAGATGCCGCTGACCGCCGAGCGCGTCTGGAGGGTGCTCCGCCCAGGCTGAGCCCCCCGCTCGCGCAGCGCCATCCGGGCGTACGCAGGGCTCGCGTTCGCCGACCGCGTCGTGCCGCGGCACGCGCAGACGGGACGCCGGGCTCGCGAACGGGGCCGTCGCACGGCCGTCCGGCGCGACCGGGGGCCAGCGGGACGCGCGGCAGCGTCCGAAGCACCGGGTCGGGCCGGCCGGGCCACGCGCTTCGTTCCCGCCGATCCGCAGCCCGGCCCCGCGGGCCGCGCCTGCGTCGCAGCGCGTCGCGCGCCGGGCCGGCATCGGCTACAGTGTCGCCCTTTCGCGCGGCCGCCCTCGCGCCGCGCCGACCGGCCGCGCGCCCTGCGCGGCCGCACCCCCGGACCCGAGAACGCCATGATCCTCCACGCCTTCCGCCTCGCCGGCGCCGTCCTCGCCGGCGCGTCCATCGTCGCCGCGTCGCCCGCGGCGGCGCAGTCGAACGACCTGATTCCCCGCAAGCACATCTTCGGCAACCCGACGCGCGCCGGCGCCACGGTGAGCCCTGACGGCAGGCGCATCGCCTTCCTCGCGCCGCGCGACGGCGTGCTCAACGTCTGGGTCGCGCCGGCAGGCGCGCTCGGCGACGCGAAGCCGGTGACCGCGGAGAAGGTGCGGCCCGTCATGGACTACTTCTGGTCGGCCGACGGCGGACGCATCCTGTACACCCAGGACGAGGGCGGCAACGAGAACTTCGCGCTGCACGGCGTCGACCTCGCGAGCGGCGCGCAGACGAAGTACACCGACTTCGCGAAGACGCAGGTGCGCGTCGTCGGGGTGAGCCACAAGGTGCCCGGCGCGATCCTGATCGGCGCGAACAACCGCAATCCGCAGTTCCACGACGTGCACCGCCTCGACCTCGCGAGCGGCAAGCTGACGCTGGTGCGCGAGAACGACGAGTACATCGGCTTCCTGGCCGACTACGACCTGCGGCTCGCCTTCGGCGTGAAGCCCGCGCCGGGCGGCGCGTTCGTCGTCGAGAGGCTCGACGCGGCGGGACGCGGCAGCCCCTTCGCCACCATTCCCGCCGACGACGCGCTGACCACGTCGGCGCTCGGCGTGACGCTCGACGGCCGCACGCTGTACATGCGCGACAGCCGCGAGCGCGACACCGCGGCGCTGATGGCCGTGGACGTGGCGTCGGGAAAGGCGACGCTGCTCGGCGCCGACCCGCGCGCCGACGTCACCGGCGCGATCCGCAACCCGCGCACCGGCGTCGTCGAGGCCTACGCGGTCGACTACCTGCGCACCGCGTGGACGCCGGTCGGCGACGCGATCCGCGAGGACGTCGCGTTCCTGAACCGGGAGCTGCGCGGCCAGTGGATCGTCGCGAGCCGCTCGCTCGACGGCCGCCAGTGGACGCTGCGCGTCGACCGCGCGGGCGAGCCGGTGTCGTTCTGGCACTACGACGCCGGGCGCAAGAAGCTCGACCGGCTGTTCAGCGCGCGCCCCGACCTGGAGGGCCGGCGCCTCGCCGCGATGCACGCGGTGGAGATCCGGTCGCGCGACGGGCTCACGCTCGTCGCCTACCTGTCGCTGCCGAGCGGCGCGGACGGCAACGGCGACGGCCGGCCCGAGCGGCCGGTGCCGATGGTGCTGAACGTGCACGGGGGACCGTGGGCGCGCGACAGCTTCGGCTACCACCCGGAGCACCAGTGGCTCGCCAACCGCGGCTACGCGGTGCTCTCGGTCAACTACCGGGGGTCCACCGGCTTCGGCAAGAAGTTCCTGAACGCGGCGGACAAGGAGTTCGGCGCGAAGATGCACGACGACCTGATCGACGCCGTCGAGTGGGCGGTGCGCGAGGGCATCGCGCAGCGCGACAGGGTGGCGATCTACGGCGGCTCCTACGGCGGCTACGCCACGCTGGTGGGTCTCACGTTCACGCCGGAGACGTTCGCCTGCGGCGTGGACATCGTCGGCCCGTCGAGCCTGGTGACGCTGATCGAGAGCTTCCCCGCGTACTGGAAGCCGGTGCTCGAGGCCACCTGGTACCGGCGCGTCGGCGATCCGCGCACCGAGGAGGGCCGGAAGTTCCTGCTCTCGCGCTCGCCGATCACGCGCGTCGCCGAGATCCGCCGTCCGCTGCTGATCGCGCAGGGCGCGAACGACCCGCGCGTGACGCAGAAGGAGTCGGACCAGCTGGTCGCGGCGATGAAGGAGCGCGGCATCCCGGTCACCTACGCGATCTACGCCGACGAGGGGCACGGCTTCGCGCGGCCGGAGAACCGCACGTCGTTCTACGCGATCAGCGAGGGCTTCCTCGCGAAGTGCCTCGGCGGGCGGCAGGAGCCGATCGGCGACGACCTGAAGGGCGCGAACCTCAAGGTGCCCGAGGGTGCGGCGCACGTGCCCGGGCTCGCCGCGGCGCTCGCGAACTGACCGGGGACGCGCGCGGCGCGCGTTCCGCGCGCGATTGACCCGCGTGCAGGGGCGGGAAATACTCCGCCCATGCGCGCGACCCCGTCCGCCTGACGCGACCCGACGCCATGGAGACCCCCGGCGCCGTCGCGACGTTCGTGTTCACGGACCTCGAGGGCAGCAGCCGCCTCTGGGAACGCGAGCCGGCGCGCATGCAGCTCGCGCTCGCCGCGCACGACCGGCTGGCGCGCGAGGCGGTCGAGGCGCGCGCCGGCCGCGTGCTCAAGTCCACCGGCGACGGGATGTGCGCGGTGTTCGACGATCCGCTGCACGCCGTCGAGGCCGCGGTCGCGTTCCAGAACGCGCTGGCCGACCCGGAGCGCACGGCGGGCCTCGAGCTGCGCGCGCGCTGCGGCGTCCACCTCGGCGTCGCGCAGCAGCGCGACAACGACTACTTCGGCAACACGCTCAACCGCGCGGCGCGCATCATGGGCGCCGCGCACGGCGGGCAGGTGCTGGTCTCGCAGCCCGTCGTCGACCTGGTGCGCGGCCGGCTGCCGGAGGCGATCGCGCTGCGCGACCTCGGCAGCGTGCGGCTGCGCGATCTCGCGCAGGCCGAGCGGCTCTACCAGCTGCTGCATCCCACGCTGCGCGCCGACTTCCCGGCGTTGCGCTCGCTCGAGGCGACGCCCAACAACCTGCCGCTGCAGGCGACGTCGTTCGTGGGGCGCGAGCGCGAGCTGCGCGAGGCGCGCGAGGCGCTCGCCCGCACGCGGCTGCTCACGCTGGTCGGTGCCGGCGGCATCGGCAAGACGCGGCTGTCGCTGCAACTCGCCGCCGAAGTGCTCGACGACTACCCGGACGGCGCGTGGTTCGTCGAGCTGGCGCCGATCGCCGACGAGCGCCTGGTCGTGCAGGCCGTGGCGACGACGCTCGGGATCAAGGAGCAGCCGGGCGTCGCGCCCGCGGACGCGGTGGCGCAGTGGGCAGCGGACCGCCGCGCGCTGCTGCTGCTGGACAACTGCGAGCACGTCCTCGACGCCTGCGCGACGCTCGTCGCGCAGCTGCTGCGCGGCGCCGCGGGCGTGCGCGTGCTCGCGTCGAGCCGCGAGCCGCTGCGCGTTCCCGGCGAGGCCACGTTCCCCGTCCCGGCGCTCGACGTCCCCGACGATGCGCGCGGCGAGGCCGCGGCCGCGTGCGCGGACTCGCCGGCGGTCCGGCTGTTCGCCGAGCGGGCCGCCGCGGTGCTGCCGGGCTTTCGCGTCGCGGCGGACAACGCGGGCACCGTCGCGCTCATCTGCCGCCACCTCGACGGGATTCCGCTGGCGATCGAGCTCGCCGCCGCGCGCATGCGCGCGCTGCCGGTCGACACGATCGCCGCGCGGCTCTCCGACCGCTTCCGCCTGCTGACCGGCGGCAGCCGCGCCGCGCTGCCGCGGCAGCAGACGCTGCGCGCGCTGATCGACTGGAGCCACGACCTGCTGGACGAGCCGGAGCGCGCGCTGTTCCGCCGGTTGTCGGTGTTCGCCGGCGGCTGGACGCTCGAGAGCGCCGAGGCCGTGTGCGCGGGCGGCGAGGTCGCGCGCGACGACGTGGTCGAGCTGCTCGCGGGCCTCGTCGACAAGTCGCTGGTGGTCGCCGACCTGCGCAGCGCGCGCTACCGGCTGCTGGAGACGATCCGGCAGTACGCGCTCGAGAAGCTCGAGGCCTCGGGCGAGCGCACCGCCGTGCACGAGCGCTTCGTGGACCACTGGCTCGCGTTCGCGGAGGACCTGCAGCCGAAGCTGCACGGCGCGGCGCAGGGCGCGACGCTCGCGCGCATCGACGTCGAGCACGAGAACCTGCTGTCGGCGCTCGCCGCGTGCGCGGCGGCGAGCGGCGGCGGAACGAAGGGGCTGCGCCTGGTCACCGCGCTCAAGCCGTACTGGTTCAGCCGCGGCCAGCTGCGCCTCGCGAAGCGGGCGATCCGCGAGGCGCTCGAAGCGCCGGGCGCGCAGGCGCGCGAGCGCAACCGCTCGACCGCGCTGTTCGGCCTGGGGCAGTACTGCACGTTCTCCGGCGAGTACGACGAGGCCATCGGCTACCTCGAGGAGAGCCTCGCCATTGCGCGCGAGCTCGACGACCGCGATCTCGTCGCGGCGACGCTGCAGCCGCTCGGGTACGCGGAGTTCGGCCGCGGCCGTGCCGACGACGCCCGCCGCCACAGCGAGGAGGCGCTGGCGATCGCGCGCAGCGTCGGCCGGCTCGACCAGATCGCCTCGGCGCTCAATGCGGTCGCGCAGCTGCGGCGGGCCGCGGGCGACCTCGCCGGCGCCGAGCCGCTGTACGACGAGGTCGTCGCGGTGGCGCGGCGCCTGGGCGACCCCGAGCTCGTCGCCGTGGGCCTGCTCAACCTGACGATGGTCTACATCGGCCGCGGGGCGTACAGCGGCGCGCGCGTCGCGCTCTCGGAGATCATCGCGATCGCCGGCGAGACCCGCTCGATGCCCGTGGGCCAGAGCGCGCTCGAGGTCGCGGCCGGGCTCGCGTCGGTGCTCGGCGAGCACGACCTCGCGCTGCGGCTGTACGGCGCCGTGGAAGCGAACACGTCGCTCACCGGCATCGTGCGCGACCCCGCCGACGACGCCTTCCTGCAGCCGCTGATCGCCGCGGCGCGCGCCGCGCTGGGCACCGAGCGCGCGCAAGAGGCCGAGCGCAGCGGGCGCGAGGCGGGCTACGACGACGCAATCGCGCAGGCGCGGACCTGGATCGCCGGCGCGCCCGCGACGCGCCGCGCCGCGCCGGCGGTCAGCGGTTGAACACCCACGGGTCGACCGAGTCGACGCCGAGGAGGTCGATCCGGTAGGCGAAGTCCCCTTTCTCGCCGCTGTTCGTGCACTCCATCCGCCACCACGCCAGGCGATTGCGCTCGCAGCGGATCACTTCGCTGCCGCGCCCGTCGAAGACGATGCCGCGCTCCTCGAACAGGAACGGGAACGCGTTCCACGTCATGTGGCGCGTCGCTTCCGCCCGCGGACCGTGGCGGTCGAACTCGACGCTGACGCTGTACGGTGCCCAGCCGGTCAGCGGCTCGACGAAGATCTCGCACGCGCCCGCCTTGCCGCAGTCCCTGGCGGGCTTGTAGAGGTCCGGCCTGTCGAGGCGCATGGGCGCCGTGTTGCAGCCTGCCAGTGCCAGGCAGGCGACGGCGATCGCAAGCATACCCTTCGGCATGACGGCTCCTCGCGCGTTGGTGTCCGGAGTCGGAAGTTCGCTGCACAAAGGCGGCGAGAAGCGGCGCGCTGCGGTGTCGCGGCCCTCGCGGATGGTCCCGACATCCGCGAGGGCCGCTTCGCGCAGCGCATCCGTTCCCGTCGCCTTCGTGCCGCCGGCCCGTCCACGATCGATCCATCCTTCAACCAACCCCCGACCCGGGACCCTAGCGATTGAACACGAACGGGTCGAGGAAGAGCACCTGGTGCTGCTGCGTGTCGAGCACGCGCACGTCGTACTTGAACTTGCCGCCGGTCGACCCCTCGCCGCCGTTGTTGGTGCACGTGCGCACCGGCCCGGATTGTCCGGGCGGGCAGTGGATGACGCCGCGGGCGGCCTGCTCGAAGAAGATGCCGGCGCCGTCCCAGCGGTAGCGCCCGCCGTGCCCGGCGAGCGTCCACTTGAGAACCGACGTGCGCCCGCGGGACAGGTTCATGTTCTCGGCCACCATGCCGTTCAGCGGGTCGACGGGCACGTCGCACTCCGGCCGGTTCCGGCAGTCGGCGTCGGGAGGGCGCGTGGCGCTCTGGAACGGCACCTGCGTCGCGCAGGCGGTCGAAAACGACGCCGTGACGAGCAGCAGGGCCAGCGATCGTGCGTTCATGCGCGGACTCCTTCGCGTGGCGGCGGGCGCGGCGCCTGCCGGGGTGGGCATTCTTGCGCGGTGCACGACGGATGGAAAGCGCGGCGTGGGCCGGCCCGCACCCCGTGGTGCGTTGCACCGACGCGCTGTCGGACATCCGGCGATGGCACGGCCCGGCCGAATCCGCTATTGTGCACTGCACAATCACCGTGGGAAAGCCTCATGCCGCGAACGCCACTCGCTTCCTCCGCACCGGATGCCGGCGGAACGCCGGTTGCACGCGCCCTCGGGCGCGAGGGCAACGGAACGAACGGCCCCGCCGGCGCGGCGTCGGGATGGGCGGCAGTCCGCGCATTCGCCGCCGAGATCGCGAGCCGCTCGGCGCACGCGCAGGTGGTGTGGGCCCATGCGTTGGGGGACGCCGCCCGGCGCGAGGCAACACGCCTCGCGCGGTCGTTCGCCGCCGTGCCGGGCGGCGCCGTGGGCGCGGCGAGTGCGCAGTCGCTGGCCGTGGGCATGCTCGACGCGTGGCTCGTGCTCGTGGACGCCTACGCGCGTGCGTGCGTGCGCAAGGCGAGCGGGCCGCTCGGCCCCGGCGCGGCACGCTGACGGCATTGCGGCGGCGCGCGCCCGCAGGCCGCGGATCGTCGCAAGGGCACCGCGAGGCGTGAGCGCGCAGCCCGCAGCCCGCGTCACCGGTTGAACACGAACGGATCGAATTGCAGGTTGACGACGTAGGCCCACGGCCCGCCCGGTGCGGTCGCGTCGTTGTCGCACGTGAACTGGAAGGGCCCGTGCGCGCGGCAATTGCCGAATGGCGCCCCGGCGTCCGTGAACCTGATGCCGCGGTCGCCGAACTTGAACGGCCCGCGCGGATCGAGCTTCCAGCGGATGCGCGGGTACTTCCCCGCCGGCGTCCTCTCGGCGTCGATGTAGTCCGGGACCCAATCCCCGGTCGGCAGGATGTCGATCTCGCACTCGCCTTGCGCGTTCGCCTTGCACGGAAGCGACGGTCGCGGCTTGGCGTGCGCGATTCGCGGCCCGTCGCCGTCGGCGCGGTAGTCGTGGTGCGCACTGCATCCGGCCAGAAGGGCCGCCAGCAGCGCGCCCGTCGTCCAATGCTTCGATGCCATCGCTCGCCTCCCCTTGCGGCGGCCCCGCCGCTTGCGAGCGAGCATTGTTGAACCGCGGGAGCGCCTTGGGAAGCCCCCGATGCAACCAGGTGCCCCGGGGCGCTGCGGCTGCCGAAGATCCGCAGAGGGACGTTTCCCGCCTGCGGGCTATGCTTGCGCGATGTCGCTCGTCACGCTTCGGGACGCCGAGCTCGCCTTCGGCCTGGCGCCGCTCCTCGATCGCGCGCAGCTCGTCGTCGCGGAAGGCGAGCGCATCGGCCTCATCGGCCGCAACGGCACGGGGAAGTCGTCGCTGCTGCGCGTCATCGCCGGCGCGGCCGCGCTCGACGACGGCGAGGTGCGCCGGCGCGACGGGCTGCGCGTCGTCCTCGTCGAGCAGGAGCCGGCGCTGCCGGACGCGCCGACGCTGCGCGAGAGCCTGTCGCGGCGCGGCGCGCTTTCCGGCATCGCGGACGAGCGCGAGCGCTGGCGCGCCGAAGCGCGCCTCGTCGAGCAGCTGCACCGCTTCGGGCTCGACGACGCGACGGCGCCGGCGACCTGCTCGGGCGGCGAGCGCAAGCGCGCGGCGCTCGCGCTCGCCTTCGCGCAGCAGCCGGACCTGATGCTGCTCGACGAGCCGACGAACCACCTCGACGCCGGCGCGATCGCCGACCTCGAGGCGCTCGTGCGCAGGCTCCCGGCGTGCATCGTGATCACGCACGACCGCATGTTCCTCGACGGCGTGGCCACGCGCATCGTCGAGCTCGACCGCGGCCTGCTGCGCTCGTATCCGGGCGGCTTCGCCGCCTACCAGGCCCGGCGCGGCGACGAGCTCGCCGCCGAGGCCGTGGCCGACCGCAAGTTCGACCGTTTCTGGGCGCAGGAGGAGGCGTGGATCCGCAGGGGCATCGAGGCGCGGCGCACGCGCAACGAGGGCCGGGTGCGCCGCCTGGAGGCGCTGCGCGCGGCGCGCGCCGCCCGCCGCGAGCGGCTCGGCCGCGTGAAGCTCGGGCTCGACGCGGGAGAGCGCTCGGGCAGGCTCGTCGCCGAACTGGAGAACGTCACCCGGCGCTTCGGCGAGCGCACGATCGTGCGCGACCTCTCGCTCACCGTGATGCGCGGCGACCGGCTCGCGCTGCTCGGGCCCAACGGCGCGGGCAAGTCGACGCTGCTCGCCCTGATCCTGGGCACGCTCGCGCCGGATGCCGGACGCGTGCGCCGCGGCACCAACCTCGAGGTCGCCTACTTCGACCAGATGCGCGCCGCGCTCGACGACGCGCGCACGCTGGCCGAGACGATCAGCCCCGGCTCGGAGTGGATCGTCGCCGGCGGCCAGCGCCGGCACGTGCTGTCCTACCTCGGCGACTTCCTGTTCCCGCCGCAGCGCGCGCAGGCGCCTGTGGCCACCCTCTCCGGCGGCGAGCGCAACCGGCTGCTGCTCGCGCGGCTGTTCGCGAAGCCCGCGAACCTGCTCGTCCTCGACGAGCCGACCAACGACCTCGACATCGAGTCGCTGGAGCTGCTCGAGGCGACGCTGCAGGGCTACGAAGGGACGCTGCTGCTGGTGAGCCACGACCGTGCCTTCGTCGACAACGTGGCCACGCAGTCGCTGGTCGCCGAAGGCGACGGCGTGTGGCGGGAATACGCGGGCGGCTACAGCGACTGGCTCGCGCAGCGGCCGGCGCCGGCGGAAGCGGCCGGATCGACCGCCGCGGCACCCGCGCAGCGTCCCGACGCGCGGCGCGAACGCACACCGAAGCCGGGGCTCACGTTCCGCGAGCAGCGCGAGCTGGAATCGCTGCCCGAGGCGATCGAGGCGCTGGAAGCCGAGCAGGCGGCGCTGACGCAGCGGATGTGCGCGCCCGACTACCACCGGCAGCCGCCGGAGGCGATGAAGGCCGACGGGCTGCGCGCGCAGGCGATCGAGCACGCGCTCGCGGAGAAGTTCGAGCGCTGGGCGGCGCTCGACGCCAAGGCGTCCGCCGGAGCGGGCTGACCGCCGGGGCGGGCCTGGCGCGAGCGCCGGCATGCGGGCGGATGCAGGCTCCGCGCGAAGCTTTACAACACGGGGCGCGTGCGCCGATAGTGGACGCATCGACGCCAGAGCCCTCGCGAGCATGCCGCGCCGCACGTCCGCTCCGCACCGTCCCGCCCGCCTCGCGCCCCTGCAGTTCGAAGGCGTCGCGCTGCGCGTCGCGGGCCGCGAGGACGACGTCGCGCGGCGCCTCGCCGAAGCGCAGCGCATCGCCCGCGCGATGCGCCTGCGGTGGCGCGCGGTGGCGATCGACGCCCGCGCGCAGACGGTGCTGCTGCGGCCGGGGCCGCGGGCCGGACGCGTGACCCCGGCGCGCGCTTGGGAGCTGGCGCATCGTCTCGGCGCGCGGCGCGACGTCGCGTTCGCCGAGCCGGCGTTCGTCATGCCCGGCGAGGGACCGTTCGGGCCGCGCGCGCGGCGCGGCGCCGTAACCGAGGGACCGCCGCTGCCGGGCACCGACGCGTGCGACTGGGCGCTCGCGCTGTGCAAGGTTCCGCAGGCGTGGGCGCTCGCCCCGGCGAGCGGCGGCGCGGCGCTCGGGCAGGGCGTCGTGGTCGCGCACCCGGACACCGGCTGGACGGCGCATCCCGAGCTCGCGAACACCGCGGTCGACGCGGCCGCCGCCTTCGACTTCGTGGGCGGCGTCCCCGGCGCGAACGACCCGCTCGACCCGCCGCACCCGGGGCACGGGACGAGCACGGCCAGCGTGATCGCGAGCGACGCGCTCGCGACGGCCGGCGCGTTCGTCAGCGGCGTCGCGCCGCTGGCGACGATCATGCCGCTGCGCGTGTCGAGCTCGGTCGTGCACTTCTCGTGGCTGCGGCTGACCGCCGCGCTCTGGCACGCGATCGGGCGCCAGGCGCACGTCGTCTCGATGAGCCTCGGGGGGCCGATGCCCAGCGGCGCGCTCGAGGAGGCGCTGGGTGCGGCGGTCGACGCGAACCTCGTCCTGGTCGCGGCCGCCGGCAACCAGTGGCCCTTCGTCGTGTATCCGGCGCGCTACGACGAAGTGGTCGCGTGCGCTGCCGTCAACATCCTGCGCAAGCGCTGGGCCGGCTCCGCCGCCGGCGCGGACGTCGACGTCGCCGCGCCCGGCGAGTCGGTCTGGCGCGCGCGCGCGGAGCCCACCGGCTTCGACGTCGCCCGCAGCTCCGGCACGTCGTACGCGACCGCGCACGTCGCCGGCATGGCGGCGCTGTGGCTCGCGCACCACGGCCGGGCGAACCTCGTCGCGAAGTACGGGCGCGGCGGCGTGCCCGCGGTGTTCAAGGAGCTGCTCACGACCGCCGGCGTCGCCGGCACGCCGGCGTCGTGGCCGGACGACGTGATGGGCGCCGGCATCGCGAACGCGCACGCGCTGCTCTCGGCGCCGCTGCCGCCGCGGCCGCACGCGGCCGGCATGCGCGTGCGCGCCGGCGTGCGCAGCGTGGCGGCGAATCCGTTCGACCGCGTCGCCGCGTACTTTCCGGGCATCGATCCGGAGCGCCTGCGCGACTGGCTCGCGCGCGAGCTCCGCACTGCGCCCTCCGCGCTGCCGGGGCGACTGGCGACGCTCGGCGACGAGATCGTCTTCCACCTGACGGCCGACCCGGCCGCCTACGCGGGCGTCGCCAGGGCGCTGCTGCGGCCGCGCGCACGCGGCGCGGCGGCGGCTACGCGCGCGCTGTTCCGCCGCGCCTCGCCCACGCTCGCGCGCGCGCTGCGCTGACCCACGGGACCGCCCATGCCGATCCTCTACTTTCCCAACGATCCGGAGGCGCGCGGGCAGCGCACGCCGCGCACGATCCGGCCGTCGCGCAACCGGGCCGCCGGCCGCGCCGGGTTCGCCTTCGGGACGATGCCGAAGGCGCAGCCGTGGCCCGCCGACAGCGACGCGTTCCTGCGCTGGCAGTGCCGCGAGGCGCTGCTGCGCGCGGTCTCCGCGTGGGAGAAGATCGCCGGGCCGCTGCGCCGCTGGCAGCACGGCACGCGGCTGCGCGTGGACGCCGACATCGGCGAGGAGCTCAACGCCTACTACGACCGCGAGTCCGTCGGCTACGCGCACCAGCGCAGCGCGAGGAACGGCAGGCTGCGGCGCTTCGCGGCGAGCGTGGACGTCGTGGCGCACGAGGCCGGGCACGCGTTCCTCGACGCCCTGCGTCCCGAGCTGTGGGACAGCAACCTGCCCGAGCCCAACGCGTTCCACGAGGCCTTCGGCGACTGCGTCGCGATCCTGACCGCGCTCGCCGACCGCGACCTGCGCCGCGCGCTGCTCGCGGCGGACCCGACGCTCGCGCGCGCGAACTTCGTCGAGACGCTGATGGAGTCGCTCGCCAACGGCATCCGCGACGAGGTGCCGGGGCACAACGCGGCGAAGCCGCGCCGCGGGCGCAACCGCCACCGGTGGACGTTCTTCACGTCGCTGCCCGCGGACGGCGGCCCCGGCGTGCTGATCGCCGACTCGCACAGCTTCGGTCAGGTGTTCGTCGGCTGCTTCTACGACACGCTGCGCAACATCTTCCTCGCCGGGCGCAGGCACGACGAGGCCGCGCTGTGGAGCGCCGCGCGCACCGCCGGACGCCTGCTCGCGCGCGCCGCGCGCAAGGCGCCGCACGGCCCGCGTTTCTTCCAGTCGGTCGGCCGCGCGATGACGCTCGAGGACGACGCGCTGAGCGGCGGGCGCCACCACGAGGCCATCCGGCTCGCGTTCAAGGCGCACGGCATCCTGCTCGGCAGCGTGGCCGCGCTGGCACCGCGCGCGATGCTCGAGGGGCCGGCGCCGAAGGCGGCCGTGGGCGGCCCCACCGTGATGGCGAAGTCGACGCTGGAGGACCTGCGCGCGCGCCTCAGCCTGCCGCCGGGCGCCGCGCTTCGCATGCGCAGCTACGAGCTGGGCGGGCGGCGGGTGACCGAGGCCTGCCACGAGCGCGAGGTCCCGCTCACCGGGCTGTCCGAGCGCCTGCAGGGCGTGGTGGCCATCGGCGTCGAGCCCACGCTCGTCGGCGCCGAGAACCGCCGCGCCGCGGTGCTCGGCGCGCTTCCCGACGCGCAGATGACGACCGACGAGGTCCGCGCGTTCGTACGCGGGCTGGTCGCCCGCGGCGCGATCGCCTACGACGAGGCCGCCCGCCGCGCGGCGGCGCGCCGCACGACGCGCCGCGGGCGCGGCGCCGTGGCGAGCCCGCGGGCCGCGCCCACGCACGCGGTGGTGCAGGAAGGCGGGAAGCCGGTGCTCAAGCGCTTGCGCTACGCATGCGGCTGCTGCACGCGGGCGGTCGCGCCCGCGTGACGCGGGCAGGGGAACGGCGGGCCGGGGCCGTCAGACGGCCGAAAAGCGCTTGCGCTTGACGCGCTTGACTCCGGCGGGGGTCACGACGATGCGGTACGTCGCGCCCGGCGGCAGCGGGCCGCGGCCGGCGACCGCCTTGCCCCGCCGCTCGAGGCTCTCGGCGTAGGCCGCCGCCTCCTCCTCCGGCGTGGGAGGCGGAGGTGCGGGCAGGCACTTGCGGGCGCGCACCGTCATGCGGCTAGGATACGCGCTGCTCCCGCGAAGTTCCAACACGATGCGCGCCGCCGCGCCCCGACTCGTCGCGCACCTCGACATGGACGCGTTCTACGCGTCCGTCGAGCTGCTGCGCTACCCCGAGCTCCGCGGGCTGCCGGTGGTCATCGGCGGCGGCCGCCGCCACCAGCCGGTCGAGACGACCGACCCGCGCACCGGCACGGTGACGCGCACGTTCGCGCGGCTCGCCGGCTACGCGGGCCGCGGCGTCATCACGACCGCGACCTACGAGGCGCGCGCGCTCGGCGTCGGGTCCGCGATGGGGCTGATGAAGGCGGCGCAGCGCGCGCCGCAGGCGATCCTGCTGCCGGCCGACTTCGACCGCTACCGCGCGTATTCGCGGCGCTTCAAGGACGCCGTGCGCGCGATCGCCCCGCGCATCGAGGACCGCGGCATCGACGAGATCTACGTCGACCTAACCGGCGTGCGGCTCCCCGAGCACGACGCGGACGCCGACGACGACCCGTGGTGGCGCGCGCGCGACGTCGCGAAGGCGCTGAAGGCCGCCGTGCGCGAGGCGACCGGGCTCGGCTGCTCGATCGCCGTCGCGCCCAACAAGCTGCTGGCGAAGATCGCCTCCGACCTCGACAAGCCGGACGGCCTCACGATCCTGCGCGAGGCCGACGTTCCCGTCCGCATCTGGCCACTGCCCGCGCGGCGCGTGAACGGCATCGGCCCGAAGGCGGCGGCGAAGCTCGCGGCGCTGGGCTTCGGCACCGTGGGCGAGCTGGCGCACGCCGATCCGGCGCTGCTGCGCCTGCACTTCGGGGTGCACTACGGCGCGTGGCTGCTCGAGGCCGCGCAGGGCCGCGACGAGCGCGAGGTGGTCACCGAGAGCGAGCCCAAGTCGGTCTCGCGCGAGACCACCTTCGAGCGCGACCTCTCGGCGCGCCACGACCGCGCCCGCCTCTCCGAGGTCTTCGCGTGGCTGTGCGAGCGCGTCGCGGCCGACCTCGCGCGCAAGGGCTACGCGGGGCGCACGATCGGCGTCAAGCTGCGCTTCGACGACTTCCGCACGGTGACGCGCGACACGACGCTGGAGGCGGCCACCCAGGACGCCGGCGAGATCCTCCACGCCGCACGCACGTGCCTCAGGCGCATCGAGCTCGCGCGCCGCATCCGCCTGCTCGGCGTGCGCGTCGGGACGCTGCAGCACGCGTGAGGCGGATCGCGTACGAGGCGCGCTCGTCCGGCGCGGGGAGGCGCATGGCCTGCAGGATCCTGATGGGCATCGACGTCGTCGTGTCCCTGGTCTTCTTCGTCGTCGTCGGGCTGGCGGACGGCTCCGTGTCGTCGTTCGACGTGGCGTTGTGGCTGGCGGCGCTCGGCACGCTCGCCGGCGCGCTGCTCGGCGGCGCGAAGCTCCACGCGGCCGGAAAGCGCGCCGCCGCGGCGTGCGTGCTGGCGATCGTCGCGCTGCCCGGGCTCGCGTAGGTGCTGTTCTTCGCCGCCGCCGTCCTGCTGCAGCGGCGCCGGAACTGACGCGCCGTCGCACCCGGCCGGAGTAGAGCCTGCACTCCAATCCGCTCCGGTAAGCTGCGGCCAGGATCCTCCGTCGCTCCACGCCATGCCCACGTTCCCGCACCTCCTCGCCCCGCTCGACCTCGGTTTCACCACGCTGCGCAACCGCGTGCTGATGGGATCGATGCACACCGGGCTCGAGGAGGCGCCGGACGGATTCGCGCGGCTGGCGGCGTTCTACGCCGCGCGTGCGCGCGGCGGCGCCGGGCTGATCGTCACGGGCGGCATCGCCCCGAACCTCGCCGGGCGGCTCGAGCCGCGCGCAGCGCAGCTCTCCTACCCGTGGCAGGTCGCGCGGCACCGCATCGTGACCGACGCCGTGCACGAGGCGGGCGGCAAGATCGCGATGCAGATCCTGCACGCCGGGCGCTACGCCTACCATCCGCTCGCCGTCGCGCCCTCGCCGATCCGCAGCGCGATCAGCCCGTTCCGGCCGCGCGCGCTCACCGCCTTCGGCATCCGCCGCACGATCGCGGCGTACGCGCGCTGCGCGGAGCTCGCGCGGCGCGCGGGCTACGACGGCGTGGAGATCATGGGCTCCGAGGGCTACCTCATCAACCAGTTCGTCGCGCCGCGCACCAACCAGCGCGACGACGACTGGGGCGGCCCGCTCGAGCACCGGCTGCGCTTCCCGATCGAGGTCGTGCGCGCGGTGCGCGAACGCGCGGGCGACGACTTCATCGTCGTCTACCGGCTGTCGATGCTCGACCTCGTCGAGGGCGGCTCGACGTGGGACGAGGTGGTCGCGCTCGCCAAGGCGGTCGAGTGGGCCGGCGCGACGCTGATCAACACCGGCATCGGCTGGCACGAGGCGCGGGTGCCGACGATCGCGACGATGGTGCCGCGCGGCGCGTTCGCGTGGGTCACGCGGCGGCTGAAGGACGCGGTCCGCGTCCCGCTGGTGACGACCAACCGCATCAACGACCCCGCGACGGCGGAGGCGATCCTCGCGCGCGGCGACGCCGCCATGGTGTCGATGGCGCGGCCCTTCCTCGCCGACGCCGACTTCGTCAGGAAGTCGGCGAGCGGGCGCGCGGACGAGATCAACACGTGCATCGCGTGCAACCAGGCCTGCCTCGACCACATCTTCGAGCGGCGGACCGCGACGTGCCTGGTCAATCCCTTCGCCTGCCGCGAGACCGAGCTCGTCGCGACGCACGCGACGACGCGCAAGCGGATCGCCGTCGTCGGGGCGGGCCCCGCCGGCATGGCCGCGGCGGTCACGGCCGCCGAGCGCGGCCACGCGGTGACGCTGTTCGAGGCGTCCGAGGCGATCGGCGGGCAGTTCAACCTGGCGATGCGCATCCCCGGCAAGGAGGAGTTCGCCGAGACCGTGCGCTACTACGCGGTGCGGCTCGCGCGGCTCGGCGTGGACGTGCGGCTGGCGACGCCGGTAGCCGCGGCCGACCTGCGCGGCTTCCACCACGCGATCGTGGCGACCGGGATCGTGCCGCGCGTGCCCGCCATCCGCGGCGTCGACCACCCGTCGGTGGCGGGCTACGTCGACGTCGTGAGCGGGCGGCGCGCGGCCGGCCCGCGCGTGGCGATCGTGGGCGCCGGCGGCATCGGCTTCGACGTCGCCGAGCTGCTGACGGAGGGCGCGGCGCCGGACGGTCACGCGAGCGACGGGCGCGCCGACGATCCGGCGATCGTCGCGTTCCGCGAGGAGTGGGGCATCGACGCCGACTACCGCGGGCGCGGCGGCGTCAAGCCGCCGCAGGTGCCGCCGCCGGCGCGCACGCTGTGGCTGCTGCAGCGGAAGTCGAGCAAGGTCGGCGACGGCCTCGCGAAGACGACCGGCTGGATCCGCCGCGCGCTGCTCAAGAAGCGCGGCGTGACGATGCTCGCCGGCGTCGAGTACGTGCGGATCGACGACGCCGGGCTGCACGTCGTCGTCGACGGAACGCCGCAGGTGCTCGCGGTCGACACGATCGTGCTCTGCGCCGGGCAGGAGCCGCGCCGCGATCTGGTCGAGGGGCTGCGCGGCCTCGACGTGCCGTACACGCTCGTCGGCGGCGCCGACGTCGCCGCCGAGCTCGACGCGAAGCGCGCGATCGACCAGGGCACGCGCGTCGCGCTCGCGCTGTAGCGCCGCCGCAGGCGCCGCGCGCTCGCGCGGCGGCGAGCACGCGCGGGCGCCGCGCGGCTTAGACCAACGGATGATTTCGCGTCGCGTCCGCGATCCTTAGGCTTTCGATCGTGCCGGCCCGTCCGGCGCGACGATCGCGGAGGCGCGCATGGTCGCATCGCCCGGTCGCGAAAGCCCGCTCGCGCGGGAACTCGCGACGTGCAGGATCCTCGCGGTCGCGCTCGCCGCCGCCGGCGTCGTGGTCGTGCCGCCCGTTGCGGCGCAACCCGCTGCGACGATCGTGGCGTCGCGCATGCTGGGCGGCCACTGGGACGACGTCGTCGACGAGATCGCGCGCGCTGCGGACGGCAGGCTGTACGTTCGGGGCCGCCAGGCCTCGCCCTTCGCGCCCGACGTCGCGTCGTCGGCCACCGTCAACGCCGGCCAGTCGAGCGTCTTCGTCGCGCGCGTCGATCCCGCGACGCTCGCCGTCGACTGGCGCGTCCACGTCGGCCGCGACCGCACTTCGGTGCCGGAGGAGGACCACGCCCGACGCGTCGAGGGCTTCGCGCTCGGTCCCGACGGCCACGCCTACGTCGCGGCCTACGCATCGTCGTCGCGCCCGCCGGCCGCGGGCGACACGTACACCGGCGACGGCGGCGCACCCGCCATCTTCCGCGTCGACCCGAACGGCACGGCCACGCTGCACGCGGGGCCGCTCGATCCCGCGATCCGCTCGGTGCGCGCGCTCGCCGTGGACGGGCACGGCCACGTCTACCTCACCGGGCGCGCCTCGCGGTCGCTGCCGACGAGCCCGGGGGCGATGGTGTCGGGCGCGCAGCTCGGCGCGCACGAGACGGGCGCGTACCTGATGCGCATCGACGCCGCGACGCGCGCGGTCGGCGTCGCGACGTTCCTCGGCGTCCCGGGCAGCCGCGCCGCCACGCCGAACGCGCAGTCGTGCCGTGCGCCGTTCGTTGACGCGCACACGGTGGCGCACGCGATCGCCGTCGCGCCGGACGGCACGATCTACCTCGCCGGCCAGGCCGAGCCGGGGGATCTCGCGGCCACGCCGGGCGCGGCCACGACGCCCGACGTCGCCTATCGCGACGCGTTCGTCATGCGCGTCGACGCCGCGGGGACGTCGCGGCTCTTCGTCGCGCGGTTCGGAGGCGGCGACAACGACCGGGCCACCGCGCTGCTGCTCGAGCCCGGAGGGAGCGCGCTCGTCGCCGGCAAGTGGCTCGACCGGGGCGGCGTCTGGCACGGACCGCGCGCGGGCTTCCAGACGACGATCGCACGCCAGTGGAGCGCCTCCAATCCGTGCGAGCCCACCGTGCCCACCGAGGCCGCGTTCCTGCTGCGCGTCGGTCCGGACGGCGCGCAGCTGGGCGGCGCGTCGCTGATCGGCAGCGTCGGTGGCGATCTCGCCGGCTGGATGAACCGCGAGGGCGCGATGCCGGTCCGCCTCGCCGGCGACGGCGCCGGGCACGTGCTGCTCGCCGGCACCACCGACTCCGGCCAGTCGCTGCCCACGCGTGCGCCGTTCGTGCCGGATGCCGACCTGTTCCAGGCATCGCCGCGGCCTGCCCACGCGTTCGTGATGAAGGTGCGCGCGAGCGACTTCGCGCTGGTCTACGCCTCGCGTTTCGGTCCGCGCGGCAGCGATGCGCACGGCCGCGGCGTCGCCGCCGACGGCGCGGGGAACGTGTACGTCGTCGGCACCGCGCCCAACGCGGAGGCGTTCCCGCTCGTGCACGCCGCGCCGTCCGGAAGACCGTTCCGCTTCGCCTCGACGTTCGTGACACGGCTGCACGAGGCAGCCGCCGACTTCGCGCTGGCCGCGGCGCCCGCCGCGGGCACGGGCGTGCAGTTGACCGCCACGCTCGCGGACCCGTACGCGACCGGCCACGTCGAGTTCCGCGACCGCGGCACGCCGCTCGCCACCGCCCCGCTGGTGGACGGAAAGGCGCGCGTCGCCGTGCCGCTCCCCGCGGGCATCCGCGTGCTCTCCGCAGTCGTCCGCGGGGCGGGCGCATGGGACGGCAACGCCACGGCGCCACTGGCCCTCGCCGTCGCGCAATCGGGGGCCGCGCCGTGACGCGGCGCGTCATCCCGCGGCTGCACGCGGCCTGCCTCGCGCTGGCGCTCGCCGCCGGCCCCGCCGCCGCCTCGTTCGTGTGGGTCGTCGACGCTGCCGCGCCGGCGCGCATCGAGGTCGCGAGCGGTGCTTCGCGCGCGCTCGCGCCGGGCCGCGTCGATGCGGTCGTGCCGCTGCGCGACGGCGGCGCCTGGATCCGCACGCCGGGCGAAGTGCTGCGGCTGGACGCGGCGCTCGAGGTCGCGGCGCGGGCGAGCGTCGCCGGCGCGGGGCCGCTGCTGCACGAGCCGGCATCGCGCAGGCTGTGGGTGGCGAGCGGCGCCGAGCTCCTGCGCTTCGACGAGGATCTCCGGCTGGAAGGCGTGGCCGCGCTGGACGGGGCGGTGCGGGGCCTCGCCGCGTCCGGGCCGGACGCGATCTGGATCGTCACCGATGCGACGCTGTCGCGCTTCGACCGCGCGGGGATGCCGCTGGACGCGGTCCCGCTCGCGACGCTCGGCATCGCGGGGCCGGTCGCAGGCGTGCTGGCCGACGCCGCGCGGGCGCGCGTGTGGATCGCCGCGGGGTCGGGCGACGCGGTCGCCGTGGATGCCGCCGGCCCGTTGCGCGCGACGCAGCAGCGCCTTCGCGCGCATCCGGACACGTGCGCCATCGCCGTCGAGCCCGTCGCGGGGGCCCTGTACGGTGCGCTGCGCGACGCGTGGCTGCCGCTGCAGGAGGGCGGCTCCGCGGCGGCCGAGCGCGAAGGCGCGCCGGCAGGGCCCGGCTTCGAATCGACGGCCCTGCTGCGGCTCGCGCCGGGCGGTCCGGGTGCGCGAGGCGGGGCCGTCACCGTTCCCGTCGTCGTGCTGGGGTGCGGGATCGCGGGTGAGCCGTTGCGCGCTGCGGCGCAGCCGAGCCGGCTCGTGCTCGGGCCGACCATCGCCGCCGCGTCGTCGCGCTGGCGGTGGGATGTCGCGCTGTGGTGCGGCAGTGCGAGCTGTGCGGACGCCGACGCGCTCCTCGCCACGGTCCGCGCCGATCTCGACGTCGCCGGGCATCGTGTCGGGGCGCCCGCCGCCCGGCAGGACGGTGCCTGGACCGTCGAAATCGCGATGCCGGACGCCGTCGCGGCGGCTGCGCAGGCGGTTCCCGCGACGCTGACGCTCGTCGACGCGTACGGCAACGCCGTCGCGGAACCGCTCGCGCTCGCAGCGGGAGCGGCGGGCGGCACGGTGCCGGTGCGCGCCGGGCCGAAGGGCACGCCGGTCGTCGCGATCACCAGCCCCGCCGCGAACGCCGTCTTCGTCGCGCCGGCCACCGTGCCGCTCGCGGCGTCGGCGTCGGTGAGCGGCGCCACGCTGGCGAAGGTCGAGTTCCTCCGCAACGGATCGCTGCTCGCGACGGACACGTCGTCGCCGTACACGTACGCGTGGACCGGCGTCGCCGCCGGGACGTACACGCTGACCGCGCGGGCGTGGGACAGCGCAGGGGGGAGCACGACGTCGGCGCCGGTTCCGGTCACGGTCAACGCGAACGCTCCGCCGGGCGTCGCCCTGACCGCGCCGGCGCCGGGAACGGTCCTCACCGCGCCGGCGACCATCGGCCTCGCGGCGCACGCGACGGATGCGGACGGCGGCGTCGCGAAGGTCGAGTTCTTCCGCGGCACGACACGCATCGCGACCGACACGACGGCGCCGTACGCGCACGCGTGGACGGGCGTCGGCGGCGGCACCTACTCGCTCACCGCGCGGGCGACCGACGACAAGGGCGCGGCGACGACGTCGGCCGCGGTCACGGTGGTGGTCAACCGCCCGCCGGCGACGGCGATCACGGCGCCGGCCGGCAATGCGACGCTCGTCGCGCCGCTGAACCTCGCCGTCGCCGCGAGCGCCTCCGACGCGGACGGCAGCGTGGCGAAGGTCGAGTTCTTCCGCAACGGAACGCTCGCGGCCACCGACACGTCGTCGCCGTGGGGCTTCACGTGGAGCAACGTCCCGACGGGGACGCACACGCTCACCGCGAGGGCCACCGACAACCGCGGCGCCGCGACCACGTCCGCGCCGGTCACGTTCACCGTGAACGCCAACCTTCCCCCGGCCGTGACGCTGACCTCGCCGGCCGCCGGGGCGCGCTTCAGCTACCCCGCGGTCGTCCCGCTCGCCGCCACCGCGAGCGATGGCGACGGCAGCGTCGCGCGCGTCGAGTTCCACTACGACTACGGTGCGCTCGGCACCGACACCTCGAGTCCCTATGCGCTCGCGTGGAACAGTCCGTACGTCGGCACGTTCACGCTCACCGCGCGCGCGGTGGACAACAAGGGCGCCGCCGCGGTCTCGGCGCCCGTGTCGATCACGATCGCGGCCAACCAGCCGCCGGCGGTGACGGCAACAGGCACGCCCCCTGCCGGTGAAGTCGTGGCATCGGCGCCGCCCACGTTCGTCCTCGAGGCCGCGCCGGTGGACAGCGACGGAACGATCGTCGCGGTCCGCTTCCAGCGCTACGACGCGGCGAGCGATGCGTTCGCGACGTTCGCGACGGCCGTGCAGCCGCCTTATGTCGCCCAGTACGCGGCGCAGACGCTCGACGGCGAGTACTGGTTCCGGATCGAGGCGGTCGACAACGCGGGCGACGTCGGCCATGCCGACCTCTACTACATGGTCGTGGCCAACCGCTCGCCGCAGGTGCGCCTGATCGAGCCGGGCGCGGAGGTCGAGTGGAGCGGATTCGTCGCGCCGGCCACCGTGGTGATCGTCGTCGACGCGACGGAGTTCGACCCTCCGCCCGATCGCATCGCCCGCGTCGAGGTGCTCGTCGACGGCCTGCCCGTCGGCGCCTTGGATGCGCCCAGCGGCACGCGTGGCGAGTACGTCCACGTCTGGCGCGACGTCCCGGCGGGAAGCTACGCGCTCCGCGTCCGCGCCGTCGACGCGTTCGGCGCCGTCGGCGAGTGGCAGCGCAACGTGCAGGTGCTGCACGCGGGACCGAACGCGTCCGTCGCGATCCTCCAGCCGGTGTCCGGCGAGGTCTACCGGGCCTCGGTGCCGCTGCAGGCCGTGGTCGAGCCCGGCGCGACGCCGGTGACCCGCGTCGACTACGTCGACACCCGCGGCCGCAGGCTGGCCACGTCGTCCGTGCCGCCGTACGCGGCCGCCTGGAACGCGCCTGCCCCGGGGCGCCACGCGATCACCGCCGTCGCGATCCAGGCGAACGGCATCGGCGTGTCGTCGCCGACGGTGCACGTCGACGTCGCGGACGCCGCGGCGAAGCGTCCGCCGCTGGTCGTGCTGACCGCACCGGCCGCGTCCGGCACCTACGCGGCGGGCGCGCCGCTGGCCGTGGAGGCCGACGCGCTCGCGGACGGCGCGGCATCGATCGCGCGCGTCGACTTCTTCGCCAACGGCGCGCCGATCGGGACGGCCGCCGCCGAACCCTACCGCGTCGTGTGGAGCGACCCGCCCGCGGGTGCGGCGACGCTGACCGCCGTCGCCGTCGACTCCACGGCGCCGGCCGCCGGGTCGACGGCGACGTCCAGCCCGGTCGGCGTCACGCTGGCCGGCGCCAATCCGCGCCCGGTCGTGACGCTCACGGCGCCTGCGGCCGGGGCGAGCTTCGTCGCGCCGGCGTCGGTGGCGCTGGCCGCCGACGCCAGCGATGCGAACGGAAGCGTCGTGCGCGTGGAGTTCCGCGCCGACGGCGTCCTCGTGGGCACCGACACCTCGCCGCCGTTCGCCGTCGCCTGGCGCGACGTACCGGCCGGCACGTACGCCATCACCGCCACGGCCGTCGACGACGGCGGCGCCGCGGCGACGTCGGATGCGCGCTCCGTCATGGTCGTGGCGAACGCGCCGCCGCAGGTCGCGCTGACCGCGCCGCTGCCCGGCCAGTCGTTCGCGCACGGTGCTCCCGTGACGCTCGCCGCGACGGCCGCCGATCCGGACGGCCCGATCGCGCGCGTCGAGTTCCTCGACGGCGAGACGCTGCTGCACGCCGACACGTCGGCACCGTACGCCTTCGAGTGGACCGGTGGCGCGGTCGGCGCGCACATGCTCGCGGCGCGGGCCTACGACGCCGCGGGGGCCGTGACCGTGACGCCCGGCACGTTGGTGACCATCACCTCCGACGCGGCGTCGATGGCGGCGCTCCTGCTGCCGCTCGACGGCCAGCGCTTCGTCACCGGACAGGCCGTCGACCTGGTCGCCGTGGCCGGCAACCCCGCCGGGGGCGTCGCACGCGTCGACTTCCTGGCCGGCGGCGTGGTGATCGGGTCGTCGGTGGCACCACCCTTCGCTCTCCGGTGGACGAACGTGCCGGGCGGAACGCACGCGCTCGCTGCGCGCGTGCACGACGCGAGCGGCACGGTGCGCACGTCGGCGCCGGCGACGATCCACGTGGCGCCCCTCGCGGCCGCGATCGCCCATCCGCCGGAGAACGCGTCGATCGCCGCCTCGTCCACGCTCGTCCACGGAACGTTCGCAGCGCCCGCGAACAGCGGGGTGCTGGTCAACGGCGTGCGCGCGCACGTGGACGGCGGCCGCTTCCTGGCCGAGGACGTCCCGCTGGTCGACGGAGCGAACACGCTGCGCGTCGTGGTCGTGACCGCGGACGGGCAGTCCGGCGAGGTGACCCGCAATGTCACCCGCTCGGGCAGCGCGGCGCTCGCCGTCCGGCTGGAGCCGGCCGCCGGGGTCGCGCCCCACACGGCCACGCTGCACGTCGACAAGCCGTCGGGCCTGACGATCGCGCAGGTCGCCTTCGAGGAGCTCGGCGCGGCGTCGCTCGACACCGCCGGCGCCGACCAGACCATCCTCGGCCGGTTGACGCTGGCCGCGCCGGGGGTCGCGACGCCGACGATCGTCCTGACCGATTCGACAGGTACCGTCCACCGCGTGCCGGTGGGGATACTCGCCGCCAGCCGGGAGGTGCTGGACGCGATGCTGAGGGGGCTCTGGAGTTCGTACGCTGCGGCGCTGGTCGCCGGACGCGTCGACCTGGCGCTGGCGAGCCTGCCGCCGCTCGTCGCCGCCCGGTACCGGCCGATCCTCGAGCCGCTCGCGCCGCACTTCGCGCAGATCGTGCCGACGTGGTCCGCGCCGCAGACGGGCCTGCTGGCCGACGACCTCGCCGAGTACGCGATCGGCCGGACGATCGACGGGCAGAAGCGCCTGTTCTTCGTCTACTTCGTCAAGGACGGACAGGGGCTGTGGCGACTGGACGCCCTGTGAACGCCGCCGCGCGCCGCGCGTGCCACGCAACGGCCGCCGCAGTGCGCCTCGCGGCGGTCGCCGCGCTCGCGCTGACGCCGGCCGCGTGCAGCGTGGAGCGAACCTACACGGCCGAGCCGATCGCCGCTCGCGTCGTCGACGCGGACACGGGCGCACCGGTCGAGGGCGTGAACGTGGTGGCCGCCTGGCAGGCGAAGGGGGGTCTCGAAGGCGGCAACGTGATGGGCTACGTCATGGTGATGGAGGACGTCACCGATGCCGACGGGGCGTTCTCGTTCCCCGGGTGGGGGCCGAAGAAGTGGCGCAACGGAGCGATCCGCGACGGAGCGCCTTTGCTGATCGTCTTCAAGCCGGGCTACGGCGTTCGCCTGCTCTGGGAGGAGAAGTACGGCGTGGAGTTCGCCACGCCGCACATGAGCTCGAGTTGGGACAAGCAGGTCATTGCGCTTAAGCGATTCGAAGGTTCCGCAGAGGACTATGCGTGGAACTTGTCGGGACTGCGAACCTTTCTTGATGGGCTCCTCTTGGAGGGGGGGTGTGCATGGCGCGGGGTACCGAACTTTCTGCGAACAGTCGATCGTCAGCATCGGGAGTTTGTCAGGCAACGGACGCGTGTCGCACTGGACAGCCTGCAGTCGATGCAAGACAACGTCGACAAGTCATGCGGTTCCTTGCCCGATTTCGTCGAGGAGCACGCACGATGACAGCACGGACAGGAGTTGCCGGGATCGTTCTCGCGCTGGCCACCAGCAGCGCCAATGCATATGAGATAGAGACACATGGAGAGCTCACTGAACGCGCATTCTTGCGGTCCGTAGTCGCATCCAGTTCCGTGAAGTGGGGCCGTCTCGGATTGCAGTACGGTCCGAACGACGACCGCCAGAAATTCCTGGACTCGAAGGGACAGTCCGCGACCGTATTGCAGCTTCTCCGCCGCGGCGCGGCCTACGAAGACGACATCCTTCCCCTCCCGCCCCGCCCGCTGCACCACTTCTACGACCCCGCCACCGGCAAGGGGCTGTCGGTCGACACCGTCCCGCTGGAAGGCGTGCTGGCGCCGGACGTGCTGAACCTGATCGCGCTGGTCAACGCCACCAACCAGTCGTCGCCGGACTGGGTGCTCGATTCCCCGGTCGTGAACGAGTTCTCCCGCCCGCATCTCAGCGACGCGATGTACAAGGCCTACACGTCGCGTGACGCCGCGACGCGGCGCGCGATGACGGGGCGGATGTTCGAGATCGTCGGCCGCCTCGTGCATCACGTGCAGGACATGGCGCAGCCGCAGCACGTGCGCAACGACGCGCACCTGCACGACGAGCGGCTGGAGTCGGCGTGCCCGGCCCGGTGGCAGCCGTTCCTCGAGGATCCGCTGTGCCCGCTGTATCGCGCGCTGCGCGCGCCGAGCAGCTACGAGCTGTGGACCAAGCGGCTGCCCGCCGACGCGCTTCCGCTGTCGGGCTACGCCAACGTGTACGGCGACGACGGCGACGGGAGCTTCTATCGCGCGCGGCGTTTCTGGTCGAACGGCGGCAAGGGCCTCGCCGAGTTCACGAGCCGCAACTTCTTCAGCGCGGGCACGCTCTCGCGCACCCCACCGCTCCGCGGCGCGCCGCTCGACGTCAGTGTCGCCGATCTCTGCGCGGCCGCGCAGCCGCTGCCCTGCCCGGCCGTGCAAGCGGACCACGTCGTCCGCTTCTTCCCGTCGACGGTCGACGACGTCCTGCGCCCGCAGGCGGGTGGCGTGAATCCGCATGCCGCCGCCGAGTCGATCTTCGACGCGGACTTCCGGCGCATCGTCGCAGGTGATCCGGTGCCCACGCTGAACCGCTTCACGTTCCAGCAGGCGCACGCATACCTGCTTCCACGTGCCGTGGCCTACTCCGCGGGCCTGATCGACTACCTGTTCCGGGGGGCGATCGACGTGGAGCCGCCCGCTGAGGGCGTGTACGGCATCGTCGACACCTCGCTCGACGGCTGCGACAACCCCTGCGGCTTCCGCAAGCTCAAGGTGAGGCTCCGCAACGTCACGCCCGGATCGGAGACGATGGGCCCCGGAGAGCTTCGCCTCGTCGCCAAGTACCGGCGCAACGGGTGCCACCGGCCCGATCTCGCGGGCCACTTCGGCGGTCCGCACTTCGCTGGGAACGCCTGCCGGCTGGAGGAGCGGGTCTCGGTCTCCGACCCGTTGCCGGTGGTGTCGTCCGTCGCCCGCGGGTTGTTCGGCGAGGAGCGGTCGTTCGCGTTCCCCGGCCTGGAACTGGTGCCCGCGGACGCGACCGATCTCCAGCTGCAGGTGGTGTTCCGCGGCCGCCTCGGCGAGGAGGCCGACGCCGTGGCGGTGAGCACGATCGACGTCGCCGAGCCGAACTTCATCGCGGTCGCGAACAGCACCGACCACTACTTCGACGCGGACGCGAACGCCTACCGTCCGTCGACGGGCGGCATCCATCCGTACCGGATGGAGTCGGTGAAGATCTGGTTTGCCGATCCCGCGGGCCAGGCGACGCCGATCGCCTCGCTCGCCGGGCTCGAGGCCGGCCAGCACGCGCAGCTCGCGGTCCTCGGCGACCGCAGCGGCGTGCGCTACTGGCTGCGCGACGTCACGCAGGGCGTCTCGTATCCGGACAAGGAAGGCGCGACGTTCCCGATGCAGGAGTTCGTGCTCGACGAGAGCGGCGCCGCGCCGGTGTACCGGACCAACTGCCCGGTGGTGCTCGCGCGCGGCGTGTACCGCCAGTACGTCGAGATGTACATCCGGGACGACCGCGGCACGCGGTTCGTGCCGTCGTCCGGTGCAGGGAACGAAGCCGCGAAGCGGCGCGCGGGCGCCAAGCTCGCCGCGATGACCTGCCACGACTGGGTGGCGCCCGGGGACGGCGGCATCACGGACTTCTCGACGCTGACGCCGCAGTTCACCCCTCAGACCGCCAGCACCTGGGCCGTCCAGTTCTGACCGCCGCGACCGCGCCCGTCGCCGGAATCGCGCCTTCGCCGGTGCGCCGCACGACCCGCCGGCCCCGTCGCGCGCCGGAGGCCGTCGCGACGCCGACGCGAGCGCCTGCAGTTCACGCGGCGATCGCCGGTCGCGAGCAACCCGTGCGCGGCATCGTCCTGAACGACGGGGACCGGAGCGCAGGTCGCGGCCGCGAGCAGGTACCATCGGGGCGCAGGCCGTTCCCCACGCCCCTCCGATGTCCTCGCCCGAGGCGGTCCCCCAGCACGTCCCCGCGTCCGACGCCGGCCCCCGCGTCGATCGTCTGGGGCTGTACGTGCCCCGCGTGCTCCAGCAGCGGCTCGCCGACGCTCCCCAGACCCGCTGGTGGACCGCGTGGGGGACGGCGGCTTTCGTCGACATCTCGGGGTTCACGAAGCTTTCGGAGCAGCTCGCGCGCAAGGGCAAGGAAGGCGCCGAGCAGATCAGCGAGGTGATCGAGCGCAGCTTCGAGTCCATCCTGCAGGTGGCCTACGATCGCGGCGGCAGCCTGCTGAAGTTCGGCGGCGACGCGCTGCTGCTCTGGTTCGAGGGCGACGGCCACCTCGAGCGCGCGGCACACGCTACGCTCGCGATGCGCAGCGCGCTCGACGTCGTCGGCCGGATCGCGCTCCCGGACGCCGAAGTCGTGCTCCAGATGTCGCAGGGCGTGCACTCCGGCGAGTTCCACTTCTTCGCGGTCGGGGGCGCGCACACCGAGCTGCTGCCGACCGGTCCCGGATGGACCCGCCTCGTGTCGATGGAGCAGGCGGCGAGCGCGCGCGAGATCCTGCTCAGTCCCGAGGCCGCGCTCGGCCTGCCCCCCGGATGCCGCGGCGAGGCGAAGGCTCCCGGCGCCCTCCTGGCCACCGCGCCGGGCGAGGCGGCGAAGGTCCCGCTGGTACCGCGACCCGCGCTGCCGGCGGACCTCCTGGCCCGCTGCCTGCCCCCGGTCGTCCGCAGCCACGTGCTGGCCGGCGGCGGCGCCTCCGAGCACCGGCCGGTGACGGTCGCGTTCCTGCGGTTCGAAGGCACGGACGCGCTGATCGCGGAGCGCGGCGCCGAGGCCGCGGCGGACCAGCTGCACGCGCTGATGACCATCGTCGAGACCGCGACGGAGGCGCAGGACGTCGCGCTGCTCGCCTCCGACCTCGATGCGGACGGCGGCAAGCTGATCCTCGCCGCGGGCGCCCCGAAGGTCACCGGCGACGACGAGGAGCGCATGCTGCTCGCCGTGCGGCGCATCCTCGACGCCGCGCTGCCGATGCCCGTGCGCATCGGCGTGAACCGGGGCCCGGTGTTCGCCGGCGACATCGGCCCCGCGTACCGCCGCACGTACACGGTGATGGGCGACGCGGTGAATCTCGCGGCGCGGTTGATGGCGCGGGCGGACGCCGGTCACGCGTACGTCACCGAGGCCGTGCTCGAGCGGTCGAACACGCTGTTCGAGACCGTCGAGATCGAACCGTTCACGGTGAAGGGCAAGGCGGAGCCGGTGCACGCCTGGTCGCTCGGCCGCGCGCGGGGCTCGCGCACGCGCCCGGTGACGTTGCAGCGCCTGCCGCTCACCGGACGCAACGTCGAGCTCGGCGTCATCCGCAGGATCCTCGGCGGCATGCGGTCGGGCAGCGGGCACCTGATCGACGTCGTCGGCCAGCCCGGCGTCGGCAAGACGCGCCTGCTCGAGGCGACGCGGGACGCGGCCGTGGGCTTCCGCAAGCTGCACAACACGTGCGAAGCCTACACGTCGACGACGCCCTACGCGGTGTGGCGGGACCTGGTGCGCGAGATGTTGGACATCCCGCGCGAGGCGCCCGACGCCGACGTGACCGCGAGGCTCCTCGCCGTCGTTGCGGAGAAGGTCCCGGACGTCGAGCCCTGGGTTCCGCTGCTCGGCGTCGCGCTGGGCGTGAAGGTCGACGCCACGCCCGAAGTGGACGCGCTGGCCGAGCGAAACCGCCGCGAGAAGCTGCACGAGGTGGTCGGCACGTTCCTCGCGGCGCTGCTGCCGGGTCCCGCGTTCGTCGAGATCGAGAACGCGCACCACATGGACGAGGCGTCGGCGGAACTGCTCGGCGCGCTCGTCGGATCGCTCGCCGCGCGCCGCTGGCTGATCGGCGTCGCGCGGCGGCCGGCGACCACGGGGTTCGAGGCACCGGAGGCGCCGCACGTCACGCGCATCGCTCTCGATCCGCTCGCCCCGGCGGACGCCCTGCGCATGGCGCAGCTCGCCGCGCAGGCGACGCCGCTCCCCGCGCACGTGCTCGATGTCGTGGCGCAGCGCTCGGGCGGCAACCCGCAGTTCCTCCGCGACCTGCTGCGCTTCGCGATCCAGTCGGGGGGCGCGGTGGGGCTCCCCGACTCGGCCGAGGCCGCCGCGCTCGCGCGCATCGACGCGCTGGCCGCGGAAGACAGGGCCGTGGTGCGGCGCGCCTCGGTGTTCGGTCTCACGTTCCATCCGCGCATGCTCGCCTGGTTCGACGGCGAGGACGACCCGCCGGCGCCGCCGGACGCGACCTGGAGCCGGCTGTCCGACCTCTTCGACGACGACGGCGAGGGCTTCTACCGGTTCCGCCAGTCGCTGCTGCGAGACACCGCCTACGAGGGGCTGCCCTACAAGGTTCGCCGCCGGCTGCACGCGATCGTCGCGGCCCGCGTGGAGGAGGAGGCGGACCAGCCGGAGGAAGTGGCGGACATCCTGTCGTTGCACTACGCCGCAGCCGAGGAGCACGAACAGGCGTGGCGCCATTCGACGCTCGCGGCGAAGCGGGCGGAGGGCGCCTATGCGTTCGTCGAGGCCGCCGAGCTCTACGCGCGTGCGATCGCGGCGGGCCGCCGGCTCGGGGGGCTACTGCCGCTCCAGCTCGCGCAGGTGCAGGAGTCGCTGGCGGACGCGCTGTACCGCGCAGGCGAGTACCGCAAGTCACTGGAGGCGTACAACACGGCATACGACCAGGTGCGCGGCGACAACCTGCGCGAGGCCGACGTCCTGCTCAAGCTGTCGCTCGTCGAGGAGAAGCTCGGCAAGTATCCGGAGGCGCTGCGCTGGGTCGAGCGCGCGCGCGAAGCGCTCGACCAACGCGACGACCTGCAAGCCGCGCAGCTCGGCGCCAAGGCGAGCGCGTGGTACGCGACCGTCCTCCAGGCACAGGGCCACACCGACGAGGCGCTCGCGTGGGCCGAGCGCGCTGCGCGCGAGGCCGAGGAGGTCGACGACCCGGAGGAACTCGGCAACGCGTACTTCGTCATGGGCTGGGCCCACGGCGTGCTCGGCAGGAGCGACGGCGAGCAGCTGATGCTGAGGTCGCTCGAAGCGTACCGTCGCTCCGGCAACCGCCCGCGCCAGGCGTTCGTCCTCGCCGGGCTGGGCGCCGCGTGCTACTGGCAGGGGCGCTGGGACGACGCGATGGCGTACTACGAGCGCTGGCGCGAGGAGTCGCGCAAGATCGGGAACCTGCGGCACGTCGCATCGGCCAACATGAACGTCGCGGAGATCCTCATCGACCGCGGCGAGCTCGCCGAGGCGGAGACGCTGCTGCAGCAGACGCTTCCCGTCTGGAGGTCGACCGAGTACCGCTATTTCCTCGGCGCCTGCCACTGGATGCTGGGACGCGTCTCGCTGCGCGCGAACCGGCTCGACGAGGCGCTGGCGCGGCTGGCGGAGGCGCGCGCCATCTTCACCGAGGTCGGCGCGGAGCACGAGGTGCACGACATCGACGCGCGCGTCGCCGAGTGCAGGCTGCTCCAGGGCGACGCCGAGGCGGCGCTCGCGCTGGCCGACGAGATCCTGGGACGCCCCGGCTCCGCGGAGGCGATCTCGCGGCTCCAGCCGCTGCTGCACCGGGTCCGGGGCTACGCGATGCTTCTGCTCGCCGACCCGTTCGGCGCGCGCGAGGCGCTGGAGACGAGCGCGGCCGTGGCGCGCGAGCGCAACGACCGCTTCGAGCTCGCGTTGACGCTCCACGCGCTCACCGAGCTCGACCGCCTCGAGGGCGTGGAGCCGCCGCAGCAGATGGTCGACGAAAGTCGCTCGATCCTCGCGGCGTTCCGCATCCGCGCGCTGCCCCCGGTGCCGGCGATCGCGTGAACGCAGCGGGAGCGGCCCACGGGCGCCCCGCACATGCAAGAGGCGGCCCGAAGGCCGCCTCTCGTCACCGCGGCAAAGGCCGCGGAATCAGATGCCGCGCGGGATGATCGGATCGCCGAGGATGATGAGTTCGTTGGTCACCCGTGCGCATGCCGCACCTGCGGGTTGCGCCTCGGGCGCCTGGCACTGTGCCACGGGGATCGTTTGCCACGACTCGCCGTTCACGCACGCGGGCATGCGTTTCGTCGTGTCCTGCGGCGGGTCGAAGAATGGCATCGACGACGGCACCAGCAGCGTGCCCAGGCACGCCTTGAGCGGCACCTGCGTCGTGCAGGCGTTGTCGAGGCAGACCTTGGTGCGCTTGACGATCCAGCCGCTCGGCCCCGTCCACTCGTCGCGATACGTCTGCTCGACACGGAAGGTCGCGTTGGGCTGCGCGAACTCGTCGTAGAACAGCGCGAACGCGTTGACCGGCACCGTGCGACCCGGCTGCGTCGTCGTGTCCGGAACCATGCCGAACGCGTTGTTCACGAGCGTGTAGTTGAGCAGCACGCACGGCTTGTCCTTGTCCGGATCGCCGAAGATCGCGTTCGCCCCGCGGGCGCCCTTGTAATAGCTGACGTCGGTGATCAGGTCGACGCCGGGCGAGCCGTCGAACACCCACGCCGGCAGCGGATTGGGCGGGTTCGTCCAGTCGATCAGCAGTGGATCGCTGGTCGCGTCGCAGTCGAGCAGGCCCTGGGCGTACACGGTGAACGGGTTCGTCGTGAACACCTCGAACAGCTTGCCGTCGACGGTCGTGTAGGCGCGCAGCGAGCAGGCGCCGGGCGTGCCGCCGAACACGAGGCCGGCGAACGTCGCCACGCCATTGACCGCGGTGATCTGCGTGCCTGCCGGCAGCGTGCACGTGGAGCCTGCGGTCGGCACGACCAGGAACACCGTCCCGCCGTAGCCGGCGAGCGGCATGCCGGCGCCGTCGAGGAACTTGACGACGATGTCCTGGGTGGAGGCGACACCGGTCGCCACGCTGGTCGGCAATGCCGTGAACGCCAGGCTGCAGCTGCCCGTCACGCTCGTCGTGGGCGCCGTGCCGACGCGCGTGAAGCCGGAGACCGCGGTGGTCCATTGTTCGTTGGTCGCGTCCGCGAGCTGGCAGGGCGCGCTCGCCGCGATCGCGATCTGCGCCGAGGTGCCGGGTGCGATGTTGAGGCCGCTGTACGACGTAGCGGCCGTCGTGATGTCCGCCGGAGGCGTCAGCGTGATCGCCGTGACGTTCGCGGTCGACGCCGCCGCGTTGCTGACCGTCGCGATCAGGTTCGCCGTCGTCCCCCGCGCGAGCGAGGCCGGCGCGATGGCGACGCTGTACTCGCACTTCGCGGCAATGGTCGTCACCGGGTTCGCGTTCTGCTGCTGGAACTGCGTGCTTGGCGACGACACCGAGCCGGTCCACGCGCTTCCCTTCCACTGGATGCTCCCCGCCGAACAGCTTCCGCCGGCGATGGTCACGGCCAGCGTTACACGGAGCGTATCGCCGCGCTTGGTCGGTGCCAGATCGGTCAGCGCGATCTTGTTGGCCGCGAGCACGTGAAAGTTGCCGGGGCCGCCGGGCGCCGCGGTCGCGCCGCTCACCGCGAGCGACACCGATCCCGTCGTCGTCCACTCGACGGCGACGGAATTGAACGTCGAGTTGCCGTTGGCGACGTTCGTGTAGTCGAGCACGATGGTCGTGGTCGCCGTCGTCGCGGTCGCGGGGGCGGCGAGCGAGAAGTACTTCACGTTCTGGGCGGCCACCGGCGCCGCGATCGCGAGCAGGCCCAGTGCCATCGTGTACACAAGCCGCGTGAAGCGTCGCGTCGTCAGCCGTTCCATCGTCGTGCCTCCCCGAACGTCGCGCCGGCGTCACCTGCGCGATGCGCGCGCCGCGAACGCGGCGCGAACGCACTCCAAGTGGCAGCGCAAGGCGGCGATTATTCGCGTCTGTGGTGGGAAACACAACACACGCCGCCGGGTTTCGCGCGGACGAGTGAATCACGTCGTCGGGACGACGCGATCGACGCGGTCGATACGACGCGCTCGGCAGGCCAAGCTGCTGTCAAGCGCGCCGACGGTAACGCCGGGTACGCCTTGCGAAAACAACGGGATGGTCGTGCATGCGGTCGTTGCACGCCGACGGGACCGGCACAATCCGCCCATGGCGGCGCACGCCGACGAGTGGCGAGCCCGGCGGTGTGCATTGACATCGCCCGTCCATCCCGCCCGGGCGGTGCAGGCGTCCGGGGAAGCCGGGCTCACGGCACCGGCGGTGCCGCTGCGCCCGGCATCGCCGGTGTCCGCCACCCCGGCACGCGCCGCTGCATCGCCGCGCGCACGGCGTCGTCGATGCGTGCGGCGAGCGCCTCGTCGACGACGAGCGCAGCGGCGGGCGCGCTCGCCGCGTACGTGTCCGCGGCGTTCGCGGCGTGCGCGACGGCGCCTTTCGCCACGACCGGTGCGTCGCCCGGACCGTCGACGAACGCGACGTGCACGTCCGTGCGGTTGCCGAGGTCGCCGTCGTTCGCCGTCGCGAAGAACGGCACGAACTGCCCGCCGCGCACGCCCAGCGCCATGTAGTCGCCGACGAACAGGCCGTTCGCATTGGGGGCGATCGACAGGTCGAACGGGCCGGCCAGCCGCGTCTCGCGCCACGTCGCGCCGTCGGCGGACTGCGCCAGCCAGTAGTCGGTCTCGAGCGACGGCACGTGCAGCGTGTTGCTGCGCAGGTCGAAATAGCTGACGCCGAGGACGCCGTCGTCGCGGATCGCGACCGTCGGCACGAACGCGGCGACCAGCGGGTCGCGGTTGACGCGCACCGGCACGCTCCAGGTGAGCCCGCCGTCGAACGAGCGCGACAGCGCGATGCCGTCGCGCACGCCGCCAGAGAAGCGCGCGTCCTGCCACACGACGGCGAGCTGGTTCGCGGGACCGGCGGCGATCGAGCCGAGGATCGTCGCGTCGCGGATGGACGCGCCGGTGTCGGGGTCGCGCGCACCGACCGGCTGCGCTGCGGCGATCGTGACCGGCGGGCCGAACGTCGCGCCCTTGTCGGGCGAGCGCATCACCTGCAGCGTCGGCACGTTGCGGCCGTCGACCGCGTCGAGGCGCATGAAGAACACCAGCAGCGTGCCGTCGGAGGTCACGACGGGGATGGTGCCGATGGCCTGCGACGCGGGCCCGGGGTCGTGGAGCTCGCGCGCGGGCTCCCACGTCGCGCCGCCGTCGGTCGTCCGCGCGAAGTAGGCGGGCCCGCCGCCGCTGCGGCGCAGCCGGTCCCAGGCCACGTACACGTAGCGCGCGTCGGCCGGATCGGCCGTGATCGCCTCCTTGTCGTTGAAGAAGTTCTCGTCGTCGACGATCAGCGCGCGCGCGTCGCTCCACGTGCGGCCGCCGTCGGCCGAGCGGCTCACGGTGATCGCGCTGCGCGAGCCGGCGACGAACGTCGTGCCGGTCACCGACAGCGCCGACTGCCACGCCGTGCCGTCGGGGCCGAACGTCACCCACGGATCGCTCGCGCGGTCGAAGTCGCCGCCGTTGCCGGCAGTGCCGCCCGAGCAGCGCGTGAACGGGACGCTGCGCCGCTCCCACGTCCGGCCGCCGTCGAACGACGCGCCGGTCATCAGGCCGCGCGCCGCGCCGTTCGACCAGCGGTCCTGCTGCCACACGCCGATCAGGTTCCGCGGGTCGCGCGGGTTGATCGCGAGGTGCGGCTCGACCTCCGCGCCCACGTAGGCGACGCCGCCCGACACCGAGCAGCCTGCCGGATACGGACTCGCGGCCGACGCGCGGACCACGCTCACCGCGTCGAGCGGCGGCGCGCACATCGCCACCGACGCCGGCCCGTAGCCTTCCGGCACGAAGCCCTGCGCGAGCATGGCGTCGCGCACGGCCCGCGAGGTGGTGTAGCGGTGGTTCGCGTCCGCGCGAGCGTTCCACAGGCGGTAGACGGGGACCGTGCCCGGCGCGCACGCGCCGCTCGCCGCGTCCGGCAACGCGACGTGGAACGCGCTCGCCGCCTCGAGGACGATGCCGGCGTACGCCGGGTCCTCGTCGATCCGGCGCGCCACCTCCGCGCACTCGGCCGGCGACGCCGAGAAGAAGTGCGAGTCGCCCTTCTGCGGCGGGATGTAGAAGCGGCACACGGGGCTCGCGTGACCGCCGCCGCCCGCGGCGGACGGCCACGCGCCGAATCCGAGTCCCGTGCGCGTCCAGCCGGGCAGGCGCCCGCTGTCGAGCGCGTCGAGATCCGGCGCGAGCGGACTCACGAAGTAGTGGTCGAGCCCGGCGTGCAGGTACTCCACGACGCCGACGGCACGCGGCGGCACCTGCGCGCTGCGGCCGGCGAAGTTCGCGGCGAGGTTGGGCACCGCGCTGCCGTCGCGCGCGCGGGCGAGCACGCCGTCGGTGGGCAGCGACGCGTAGTCGAGGACGTCGGCGCCGGCGAAGTCGAGCGTGCCGCCCTCCACCGGCAGGAAGCGGTCGGGCATCTCGTAGTCGGCCGCGATCAGCCCGAGCGCACGGAAGCCGCGGCTGCCGACGAGCACCCGCCGCCCGGCGGTGGCCGCCGACGGCAGGTCGCGCGGCAGCGTCAGCGTGCGCACCGCGCCCTGGCGCGTGGTCACGCGCAGCGTGCGTCCGCCGACCGCGTGCTGCTGGTCGGCGCCCTGCGTTTCGCGCAGCACGACGAACTGCACCGTGCCGTCGGCGCTGCTGAACGCGGCGTCGATCGCGAACGAAGGAACCTGTGCGAAGGCCGCGGGACCGGTGAGCGCTGCGAAGGCGAGCGCGAGCACCGTGCGAGGGACGTGGAGCATGGCCGGGAGTCCGTGGTCGACGGCGAAGCGTACCGGCCGCGAGCGACGGCCGCCAACGTGGTGGGCGAACGGGCGGCATTCCGCATGCGGTGCCGGCGCGCTCGCGTCGAGCTTGCGCAAACGATGGGCGGCGATCCGCGGCGTGTTGCGTTTTTCGCACACGGCCGCGCGCTGCGATGCACGCAGCGCTTGCCTCGCGGACGCGCACGTCGCTACGATGCGCTCCTCGTTCCACTGCGCATCGCTGCCTTCGACGCCATGACCATCGCCCACGCAATGCCGACACGGTTCCCGACGCAAGTCGGCGGCCTGTGCCGCCTGCGCGCGATGTCGCGCATCCGCGTCGCGTTCCGGTCCGAGGCCGGCACCAGGCGCTAGCGATCCCGCCGGACTTTCCGTTCCGCCGGGGCCGCCGGCGGAACCACGGAAGGTCCATCCGTTCCCCTTCCGACGTTCCGCCGCCTCGCGCGAGGCCGGTGCAGTGACGTTCGCGTCCGCCGTGAGCGGGCGCAGGAAGGGAGGCGTGCACGAAATGACCACGACCGCTGCGATCGAAGGGCCCCGCGCCGCCGGCGACTCCGGCGGCCGCAGGGCCTCCGCGGGCCTTCGCATGCGCGGAGCCCGGAATGCACGACGACGACAAGCGAGGCGAACGACCATGAAGCATCGAGACCAGGCGCATGCGCCGGGCCTGCGCGACGAGCCGCTGCGGCTCGTGCGCTCGGCGCGCGACGGCGTGTGGTGGGAACGCGGCGACGGGCTCGCCGTGCGGCTGGCCGCGCCCGAGCGCGAGAGCGGCGTCGACCGCGGGCGGCTGTCGCTGCTCGGCATGCTGCTCGCGTGGGCGGCGAGCGGCCCGACGCCCCGGTAGCGCGGGATGCGCGGAAGTGCATCCGCGGCACAGGCCGCGGGTGGCGAGGACGGCGACCGTGCGTGCCGTGCGCGGCACGCTTCACCGGCCATGCGGGGTCGCCGCCGGCCCGGGTCCGCCTCGGGGCGGAGCGGTGCCGGTCTGCAGTCGCGGAACGCCCGGCGGGGAGACCCGCCGGGCGCCGTGGCGAAACGGCAGTCGGGCGTCCTGCGGAGGCGGATGCCAAAACCGTGCCATTTGGGTTATAAACAGAGGTCATGCATCCGCTGGTCCTCACCGTCGACATGGCCGGCCTGCCCCAGGCCTGGGTGGAGCTGGAGGAAGCGATCACCTACCACGCGAAGCTTCTGGTGGCGTGGTCGGTCGGGACGGAGCTGAAGGAGTTCCGCGGCGGCTGGCGCCGCGACGGGACGCGCTCGCGGCTCGCCACGAAGTCGATCCTCGCGATCAAGGGCTCCGGCGCCGGACACCACCAGCACGTCCCCGGCCTGACGAACGCGATGCTGTTCATGCGCGACCGGCAGGTCTGCGCCTACTGCGGCGGGCGCTTCCTGCTGCGCGACCTGTCGCGCGAGCACGTGGTCCCGATCTCGCGTGGCGGGCGCGACGCGTGGACCAACACGGTGACGGCGTGCCGCAGCTGCAACACGCGCAAGGGCAACCGCACGCCCGAGCAGGCGAACATGCCGCTCCTGTACGTGCCGTACGTGCCCAACCGCCACGAGCACTTCATCCTGCGCAACCGCCGCATCCTGGCCGACCAGATGGAGTACCTGCTGGCCGGCGTGCCGCGCACCAGCCGGCTGCGCGCCGAGCTGGCGGCGGCCTGACGCGCGCGCCGGCGCGGCCGCGCCGCGCTCCGCGATGCGCATCCTCGTCGTCGAGGACGACCCGCTCCTCGGCGACGGCCTCGCCAGCGGGCTGCGGTCGCTGGGCTTCGTCGTCGACTGGTTCCGCACCGGCGAGGAGGCGGACCGCGCGCTCGCCGACGGCGCCTGCGACGCGATCGTCCTCGACCTCGGCCTGCCGGGCCGCGACGGCCTCGCGTGGCTCGCGCGCTGGCGCAACCGCGGCGACCGGGTGCCCGTGCTCATCCTCACCGCGCGCGATGCGCTGGAGAGCCGCATCCACGGACTGGACAGCGGCGCGGACGACTATATCGTCAAGCCGGCCGCGCTCGAGGAGGTGGCGGCGCGGCTGCGCGCGCTCGCGCGCCGCGCCCGCGGGCGGCCGGAGGCGGTGTGGAAGCACGGCGCGCTCGAGTACCGCCCCGCGGCGCGCGCGGCCACGTGGAACGGCGAGCCGGTCGAGCTGACCGCGCGCGAAGCGATGCTGCTCGAGGTGCTGCTCGCGCACCCCGGTCGCGTGCTGTCGCGGCAGCAGATCGAGGAGAAGCTCTACGGCTGGGGCGAGGCGGTCGAGAGCAATGCGCTCGAGGTCCACGTCCACCACCTGCGCCGCAAGTTCTCGCCGCGGCTGGTGCGCACCGTGCGCGGGCTCGGCTACGCGCTCGGACCTGCCGAGTCGCCGGAGGCCTCGCCGTGACGCTGCAGCGGCGCCTGCTCGTCCTGCTGCTCGCGGCCGTGCCGCTGATCTGGGCGGTCGCCGTCGTGACCAGCCTGCTGCGCGCCCGGCACGAGATCGAGGAGCTGTTCGACACGCAGCAGGTGCGCCTCGCGCAGCAGGTGCTCGCGCTGGTGCACGCGCGCGGCGGCGAGCTCGACTCGTCGTGGCCCGAGATGCCGCGTCCTGCGTCCGGCGCCGCGGCGGGGGACGTCGGCAGCGCCGAGCTCCAGGACCTGTCGGTGGCCGTCTGGTCGCGCGACGGCCGGCTGCGGCTCGCCGACCGCGAGGGCCGGGCGCTGCCGCGGCACGACGGACCCTCCGGGTTCGACGACCTCGTGCTCGACGGCGCACCCTGGCGCGTCTACTACCTGCGCGCCGACGACGGCGCGTGGACGGTCGGCGTGGGCCAGGCCAGCGAGGAGCGCGACGAGGTGCTGCAGGGGCTGCTGCTGGGGCAGCTGCTGCCGTGGGCGCTCATGCTGCCCGTGCTGGTCGTCGCGACGATCGTCGCGGTCCGCCACGCGCTGAAGCCGGTGCGCGCGCTGGCCGCCGACCTGGGAAAACGCGGCCCCGACGACCTGCATGGCGTCGCGACCGCGGGCCTGCCGGCGGAGCTCGCGCCGCTGGTGCGGGCGATGAACCGGCTGTTCGACAAGATCCGCGGCACGCTGGAGCACGAGCGGCGGCTGACGGCCGACGCCGCGCACGAGCTGCGCACGCCGCTCGCGGCGCTGCGCTCGCAGTGGGAAGCGATGCGCGTCGCCGGCGACGCGGCGGTGCGCGACGCCGCGTTCCGCCACGTCGGCGAGGGGATCCAGCGCCTCGAGCGCGTCGTCACGCAGCTCCTCGCGCTGTCCGGCGTCGAGGCGCGCCCGGCGGCGGTGTTCGCCGCGCCGATCGACTGGCGGCGCGTCGTGCAGGACGCGCTGTCCGACTGCCTGCCGTTCGTCGAGGCGTGCGGCGCCGAGGTCGACGTGTCGTGGCCCGACGATGGCACCGCACCGTTTCCGCTCGCCGGCGACGACGCGCTGCTCGCGCTGTGCCTGCGCAACGTGGTGGACAACGCGCTGCGCTACGGCGCGCGGCGCGTCCGGATCCGCGTGTCCGCGGACGCGCTCGTCGTCGAGGACGACGGCCCCGGCGTGAGCGAGGCGGTGCTCGCGCGGCTCGGCGACCGCTTCTACCGGCCGCACGGCCAGTCCGCGACCGGCAGCGGGCTCGGCCTGTCGATCGTGCGGCGCGTCGCCGACCTGCACGGGCTCGCGGTGGGCTTCGAACGTCTCGAGCCGCCGCTGCACGGGCTGCGCGTGACGCTGCGCCGCGCGGCGTGACGCGCAGGGCGGCGCGCTACTTCGCCTCCGCTCGCGCCCGGTCGAGCAGCGCGCGTGCCTCGTCGCGCCGTCCGGCGTCGGCGATCTCGCGGCCGGGGCGTGCCGGCGCCCCGAGCGCCCGCTCGAGGAAGGCGACGGCCTCGCGCGGCCGGCCGGTCTCGACGAGGTACTCGCCGTAGAAGAAGTTGGGATCGATGCCGGCGGGGTTCACGGCCAGCGCCTTCTGCAGCAGCTCCTGCGCCTTCGCCTTGTCGCCGAAGCCGATCGGCCAGCCGGGAACCTTGTAGTACAGCACGCCCAGGCTGTTGTACGCGGAGCCGTCGAGGGCGTCCGGCGCGAGCTTCAGCGCGGACTCGTAGAGCGCCTTCGCCTGCTTCGCGAGGCCGAGCGCGCCCAGACCGCCCTTCGCGCCCGCGAGCGACGACACCACGATCCCCTCCCAGATCAGCGGCTCGGCGCGGTCCGGGAAGGTCGCCGACACCTTCTTCGCCTTCGCCGCGAGGGCTTCGTAGCGCGCTTCCTGCGCCTTCGCGTCGGACTTGTACTTGATCGACTCCCACTCGTGCCGGACGTCGGCGACGGCGTCGTCGACCGGCGCGGCGGGCACGGGGGTGGACAGGACGAGCAACGCGGCCAGCGCGGCCGCGCGCAACGGAGGGTTCGTCGTCACATGATCTCCTTGGGGCTGGCAGCCGTCCGGGGGGCGAGCTGCATGCGGTGCTTCGCGAACGCGCCGTCGAGCCAGCGCGGCGCGAGGCCGTTGAGGCGCACCGCGAGCCGCTCGGGGAAGCCGAGCTGCCGCTCGGCGGACTCGCGCTCGAGCATGCGCACGAGCGCGCGGGCGACGGTCCGCGGGTCGTCCTCGCGCGTGCCGGTCGCACGGTTGTACGCGGCGACGCTCGCGTCGTTGAACGCGGTGCGGGTCGCGCGCGGGGCGAGGTAGAGCACCCGCACGCCGGTGCCGGCGAGCTCGCGCCGCAGGCTCTCGGTGAAGCCCCGCAGCCCGAACTTCGAGGCCGCGTACACGGAGAAGCCGGGCAGCCCGAGCCGTCCGAGCGTCGAGCCGACGTTGAGGACGATCGCGTGCGGCTGGCGGGCGAGATGCGGCAGCAGTGCGCGCGTCAGTGCCATCGGCGCGACGAGGTTCGTCGCGATCGCCTGCTCGATGCGCCCCTCGTCGGTGTCGGCCAGGGTGCCGAAGCACGGCACGGCCGCCGCGTTCACCAGCACGTTGGCCCGCCGCGCGATGGCGATGTCGCGGAGCTGCGTCCGGCCCGCGGTGGTCGCGAGGTCCACGGCGAGCGCCGCGACCTGCCCGCCGCGCGCGTCCGCGGCCAGCGTGCCGGCGAGCTGCGACAGCCGGGCGCGGTCGCGGGCGGCGAGCAGCACGCGGGCGCCCGACGCGACGAGCTCGCGCGCGGCGGCGGCCCCGATCCCGCCCGAGGCGCCGGTGAGCACGATCGACGCGTCGGCGAGCCTCATGCCGCGACGCCCTCGCGGCGTGCGACCGGCAGCGGAAGCTCGCGGAAGACCTCGCCGTAGAGCCGGTAGAACATGCGCGCCGCGTGGGTCACCGCCTCGCGGTCGCCCTCGTCGTCCAGCGCGTCGAGCAAGGACGCGAGGTGGCGCGTGTGCTCCTGGTCGAGCGTGCCGTGCGAGCGGAGGTAGGTGAAAGCGGCGTCGGGAAGCGCGAGCGCGTCCTGGATGCGGTCCGCGGCGGCGAGCGCGAGCGACACGCTCGTGCCTTCGAGCACGTGCACCATGCCGAGGAAGCCGACCGGATTGCCGCGGTGGATCGTGTCGTAGGCGTACGCCACCATCAGCTCGGTCGAGGCCGCGGGGTGCGCGCGGCGCACGGCCTCGGCGTCGGCGCCGCAGGCCGCGATGTCGGCGAGCACCCAGGCGTCGTGCCCCGCCTCCTCGTCGACGTACGCGTCGAGCGCGGGCCGCATCCAGGCGAGGCGCCCGGGCAGGCGCGCCCGGCACGCCTCGAGCAGCGGCACGGTGTGGCGCACGTGGTGGTAGGCCTGCGCGAGGAACGCCACGTACGATGGAAGCGTCGCCTCGCCGCGCAGCGCGGACTGGATGATCGGGGCGGCGAGGAGCGCGGCACGGTCGGGCGCGGTCGCGGACTGGAGCTGCTGGTGGAAGGGCATCGTCGTCGGGACAGAGGAGGGGCCGAGGAGCGCAGCGTGCAGCGCCCGGATCGGTTCGCGGAGCGGTCGGCCGTTCGCGGTGGCCGTGCCCGCCTCGCGGGAGAACGGCGCGACCGCGCGGACCCAGCGGCCGATGCGCGCGTAGTCGGGGAGCGTCGCGTTCGCCGCGCGCACGGCGGCATCCAGCGCGGCATCGGGAAGGTCGCTGCGCGACGGCCACAGCACCGCCGCGAGCGCGGGCTCGCCGTCGCCGAGCACGACGGCCTGCAGCACGCCCTCGTGCGCGCAAAGCGCCGTCTCCACCCACTCGGGCGAGACGTTGCGTCCGAAGCCGGTGATCAGCACGTGCTTGCGGCGGCCGCGGACGTGCACGAACCCGTCGACGTCGATCGCGCCGAGGTCGCCGGTCGGCCACCACGCGGGGGCCGGCACCGGGTCCCCGAGGTAGCCCAGCATCGTGGCGCCCGCGACCTCCAGCCCGCCGCTGCGATCGACGCGCACGCGCGCATGCGGCAGCGGGCGGCCGACGCTGCCCGGACGATCCGCGCCGGGCAGGTTCAGCGTCTGCACCGACGCCGCCTCGGTGAGCCCGTAGCCCTCGTAGGCGGGAAGCCCGGCGCCGCGTGCGTCCGCGATCGGCGTGGCGCCCGCGGGTGCGCCGCCGACGGCGACGAAGCGCAGCGTCGCGCCGGTCCGCGCACCGGATGCACGCCGCCAGGCGGTCCACGCGCGCAGCATCTGCGGCAGCGTGATGACGCTGTGCGCGCCGCTGCGCTCCACGGCGGCGTCGAGCCGCGAAGGATCGAACGTGGACGAGCCGTCGAGCCCTGCGTCCGCCAGCGGCGGCAGCGCCACGGACGCCCCCTGCCAGAGCGGCGCGTACAGCCCCGCGACGTTTTCCAGCAGGACGGACAGCGGCAGCGCGGCGAGATGGCGTTCGATGCCGAGCGGGGCGAGCGCCTCCGCGACGCCGCGCGCCGCGGCCAGCATCGCCGCGGCCCCGAGGCACACGCCCTTCGGCGACGCCGTCGTGCCGGACGTGAACGTGACCTTGGCGGTGCCCTCCGGCATCGCCACGGGTGCCACCGAACGCCGGCCGAGGCGAACCCCCGGGCCGGTCGCGGCGGCGGCAAAGGGCTCGAATCCGTCGACCGGCGTCGTGGCGAGCAGCGCATCGGCGGCCGTCGCCGCGAGCACGTGCTCCCGCTGCTCGCGCGTGAAGAAGGATGGCAGCGGCACGTGGACGACGCCGGCCCGCAGCGCCGCGAGGTCGGCCACCGCCCACGCAAGACCGTTGTCGAGCAGCGTCGCGAGCACGCGCGTCCCGTGCGCGCGCATCACGCCCGCGAGCGCGTCGGCGGCGTCGGCCAGGCCGGCTCCGTCCAGCGCGTCGGCGCCGTGCACGACGGCAGGGCGGCCCGCCGGGCGGGCGCGCAGCCTGGCGAACAATGCCTCGACGGCGTCGCTCATCCGCGGCGTCCGCGTTCGAGCGCGGCGAGGCCGCGCGCGAGCTCTCCGGCGACGACGACCGGCGCGTGCTCGTAATAGTCTCCCCAGTCCTCTGCGTCGCTCCCGAGTCGCGCGGGGTCGGCCGGGGCGAGCGCGCAGGGCGTGAGGCCGATGCGGAACAGCAGCTCGCGCAACTCGCGCGTCGCGGTGCTGGCGACCCACTGCAGACCCGCCGCGGCGAGGTGCCGGGCGAGCATCCGCATCAGCCGGCGGCCTTCCCCCGGAACCGCCGAGGCGAAGTGGCCGACCTCGCACACGAGGGCGCGCGCGACCGGCATGCCGGTGCACGCGGCCAGCGCGTGCTCGATCGGTACGTCGAGATAGCGCTCGAGGTACAGCGGGGCGTCCGCCCGCCGGTAGCCGGCGGCGGCCACGAGGCGCCCGTCGGTGCGCAGGGCGACGAGCACCGGGGCCCAGTGCACGATGCGCGCACCGTAGCGGCGACGGTAGACGCCGGCGACGAAGCGCTCGATCGCGCCGCGCCGCACCTCGTGGCGGTGGACGATCTCGAGGCGCCGCCGCGGCGCGGGCGCGCCCTGTGCGGCTTCGGGGACGACGGTACTTCCAGCGGCGAGCACGTTCCGGTCCTTGCGGCGGTGACGGGTCCGGAGTGTGCGTGGCCAAGCTTAATCGCCCCTTAACCGCTCGTCCCTTGCACGGCGGGGTTGCGCGCGGCTCCGCTCCTGACCATCATCGCCCCGAAACGAGGGTCAGACTCGCATTTCCGCGGCGTCGCGGGTGGCGTTCCCGCTGCCGCCTGGAAACGAGGGTCAGACTCGCATTTCCGCAACGTCGCGGGTCGCGTTCACGCTGTCGCCTGTGCGCAATCCGGGCGCGCGGCGGAAATGCGAGTCTGACCCTCGTTTCGGCCCGATGCCCGACGCCACTGCCCATGCCGACCCCCGCGAAAGCGCCCATGCCGCCTTCCGTCCACGTCATCGACCACCCGCTCGTCCAGCACAAGCTGACGATCATGCGCACGCGCACGACGAGCACGGCGAACTTCCGCAAGCTGCTGAACGAGATCGGCGCGCTGATGGCCTACGAGGTGACGCGCGACATGCCGACGCACGAGGTCGAGGTGGAGACGCCGCTCGAGCGCACCACCGGCCGGATGATCGACGGCAAGAAGCTCGTGTTCGTGCCGATCCTGCGCGCGGGCACCGGCCTGCTCGACGGCTTCCTGCAGGTGATCCCCGGCGCGCGCGTCGGCCACGTCGGCCTCTACCGCGACCCGGCGACGCTGAATCCCGTGGAGTACTACTTCAAGATGCCGAGCGAGATGCCCGAGCGCGACGCGATCGTGCTCGACCCGATGCTCGCCACCGGCAATTCGGCGGTGGCCGCCGTCGAGCGGCTCAAGCGCGCGCGGCCGCGCTCGCTCCGACTCGTCTGCCTCGTGGCCGCGCCGGAGGGGATCGCCAACTTCACCAAGGCGCACCCCGACGTGCCGGTCTACACCGCCGCGATCGACCGCCAGCTGAACGACCACGGCTACATCATGCCGGGCCTCGGCGACGCGGGCGACCGCATCTTCGGCACGAAGTGACGCCGCGCCCGCGCCGCCGTGCGGACCGCCGCAGCGCGCGCACGGCGTGTCGCCGGCGCTAGCGCGCGCCCAGCGCGGAGTAGAGGCGCTCGGGCAGCCGCGCGCGGATGACCTCCGGCTTCTCGCGCACGACGTTCAGCGCGAACTCGCCCTCGACGACGCGGCGGGTCTCGCTGTCGAGGTTGCTGCGCAGGTGGCCGAGGAACTCCGGCGGCGCGACGAGGAACACGCGGCCGACCTCGCCCTTGCTGCGTGCGCTGCGCATCCGCTCCGCGAGCATGCGGGCGAAGCCGATCCGCTCCTGCTCGCGTGGGTCGACGCGCGGCTCCATCGCGTGGCGCCCCTGCCCGACGCTGTCGAAGGCGCGGCCCTGGTCGTCGGACACGAGGTCGCGCGCGTGCGCCCGCCCCTCGGCGTGCGCGTAGGTCTCGAACTCCTCCAGCGGCCCGGTGGGCGACGGCGCCCGGAAGAGTCGGGCGGCGGCACTGTCGGCGACGACGACCCAGGTCGTGGGCATCTTGGCTCCTTCGCGTTGCGCGCGCCCCGGGGACCTGCGACAGGCAAGCCCGCCTCGCGCGGCGCGCTCCCGGTTAGCATACGCCCCGCGGCCGGCCGCGAGAACCGCCCGCCGCCGCATCCGGTGCGCGCGACGCTCGCGGCGTTGGACAATCGGCAGCGGCTGCAGCGACTCGTGTAAGGTTTCCGGCGCCGGACCGACGTCATGGCTTCCCCGCTGCTCAGCCGCACGCGCCTGCCGGGAATGCGTGAAGATCCGCGCGGCGATCCACCACCGTTCCCGACCCCGAGACCTCCGATGGAGTCGATCTACTACGTGATGTGCTGGGCCTGCCACCGCAAGTGCGTCCACTGCTACGAGGAGCGCTTCCGGCCGTACGTGCGCGGCGCGCTGGAGGCGGTGGTCGCCGAGGCGGAGCGCAACTTCCCGCGCATCGTGGCGAACCTGCCGGCGCGCCACACCTACGTGGACACCGACGACCCGCGGCCGGACGGGACGTTCCCCGAGAAGACCGGCCGCATCATCCTCTCGGGCGGCGAGTCGCTGATCGACCCGGTGCGCGAGCGGGTGACCTACCGCGTGATCGACGCCCTCAACGCCCGGTACGCGGCGCAGGGCGGCGTGCGCATCGTCGTGCAGACGACCGGCGACGTGCTGACCGACGCGATCGTCGACGACCTGCTCGCGCGCGGCGTGTGGATGATCTCGGTGGCGAGCGTCGACGACTACCACGTCGGCATCGCCGGCGAGGCGAAGCGCGCGGCGTTCGTCGCGCGCCTGACGGACCTCTTCGAGCGCCACGGCATGCGCCGCTCCGGCCTGTCGGCGACGACGCGCAACTGGCACGAGGAGGCGGGACCGGTCTACAGCTTCTTCGGCGCGACCGACGACTCGTGGATCGGCAAGCTGTGGCCGCGCGGCCGCGCGTGGCGCAACGGGCTGTCGAAGGCCACGCTGGCGGACAACTTCTGCAACCGCTGGTCGGGGGGGCTCAACTTCCTACGCCACCGCTACAACGGCTCGGAGGTGTCGATCGAGCCCGACGGCTCGGTCTACCCGTGCTGCATCAAGACGGCGCTGCCGCTCGGCAACCTCGTCGACGAGCCGCTGATCGACATCCTCGACTCGCTCGCGGGCGAGCCCGCGTTCGAGGCGATCACCATGGGCCACCCGGAGCGCATGGGCGTCGCCCACGGGTGGAGCGAGGCACGCTTCCTCGACGCGTCGCGGACGCTGACGCCCAAGGGCCAGCGCTACCAGAACCTGTGCATCGGCTGCGACCGCTTCCACCGCGAGGTGTTGGGCCCGGTGCTCGAGGCGGCCCGCGCGCGCCGGCAGGCGGCCCGCGCCGCCGCGCCCGCCCCCGCCGTTCCGCTCGCCCAGGGAGCGTGACGATGCGCGCCACCTTCGCCCGTGCCGCGCGCGCGCTGCTCGCGGTCGCCGCGTTGCTCGCCGCGCCGTCCGCCGCGCTCGCGCAGCCGTGGGACGCGGTGCTCGCGAAGGCGCGCGGCCAGACCGTCCACTGGAACGCGTGGGCCGGCGACGAGAAGACCAACGCGTTCATCGCCTGGGCGGGCGAGGAGGTGGGCAGGCGCCACGGCGTCAAGGTCGTGCACGTCAAGCTGAAGGACACCGCGGAGGCCGTCCAGCGCGTGGTGGCCGAGAAGGCCGCCGGGCGCGACAGCGGCGGCAGCGTGGATCTCATCTGGATCAACGGGCCCAACTTCCTCGCGATGAAGGAGCAGAAGCTGCTGCACGGGCCCTTCGCCGAGCGGCTGCCGAACTGGCGCTACGTCGACACCGTGCGCAAGCGCTCGAACGTCGTCGACTTCACGGTGCCGCACGAAGGCTACGAGTCGCCGTGGCGCATGGCGCAGATCGTCTTCGTCTACGACAGCAGGCGGGTGAAGGACGTGCCGCGGTCGGTGCCCGCGCTGCTCGACTGGGCGAAGCGCCACCCGGGCCGCCTCACGCACCCCAGCGTGCGCAACTTCCTCGGCGCCACCTTCCTCAAGCAGGCGCTCTACGAGCTCGCGCCGGATCCCGCGGTGCTGCAGAAGCCCGCCACCGACGCGAACTTCGCGGCGGTGGTCGCGCCGCTGTGGGCGTGGTACGACGCGCTCAAGCCGCAGCTGTGGCGCGGCGGGCGGCAGTTCCCGGAGAACGGGCCCGCGCAGCGCCAGCTGATGAACGACGGCGAGATCGACCTGATGATCTCGTTCAACCCGTCGGAGGCCGCGGTGGCGGCGACCGCCGGGCTGCTGCCCGACAGCGTCCGCACGTTCACCTTCACGAAGGGCACGATCGGCAACACGAGCTTCGTCGCCATCCCCTACAACGCGTCCAGCAAGGAGGGCGCGATGGTGCTGGCGAACTTCCTGCTCGAGCCGTCCACGCAGGCGCACGCGCAGGACATCCGCCAGATGGGGAATTTCACCGTGCTCGACCTCGACCGCCTGCCGGCGTCCGAGCGCGCGGGCTTCGCGGAGCTGCCGGTCCACCCCGCGCTGCCGACGGCGGCGGACCTCGGGACGACGCTGCTCGAGCCGCACGCGTCGTGGATGACGCGCATTACGGCGGAGTGGGAACGCCGCTACGCGCGTTGAGCGCGGGCGCGCCGCGGCGCCGCGGGCTCGCCGCGGCGCCGTGGCTCACCTCGGCGGTCTACCTGCTGCCTGTCGTCGCCGGGCTGGCCGGCACGCTGCTGCCGGCCTTCGGCGTGCTGCCGGCGCTCGGGCGCAGCGAGCCCGGTCTCGCGGCGTGGCGCGAGCTCTTCGCGCTGCCCGGCCTCGCGACCAGCCTGCGGCTGACGGTCACGACGGGCTTCGCGGCCGCGCTGCTGTCGTTCGCGCTCGCGATGGCGTTCTGCGCGTGGGCGTGGCAGCGGCGCTGGGCGCGCGCCGTCGGCCGCTGGCTCGCGCCGGTGCTCGCCTCGCCGCACTCCGCGCTCGCGATCGGCCTCGCGTTCGTCATCGCGCCGTCCGGCTGGCTGCTGCGGCTCGTCTCGCCGTGGGCGACGGGGTTCGACGTGCCGCCGGACGTCGCCGTCGTCGGCGACGCCGCGGGCGCGTCGCTCGTCCTCGGCCTGCTGCTGAAGGAGGTGCCCTACCTCGTGCTGATGACGATCGGCGCGCTGAACCAGGTCCGCGCCGACGCGACGCTCGCGGTGGCCCGCTCGCTCGGCTACGGGCGCGCCGCGACGTGGTTCAAGCTGATCGTCCCGCAGCTCTATCCACAGTTGCGGCTGCCCGTCTACGCCGTGCTGGCGTTCTCGCTGTCCGTCGTCGACGTCGCGCTGGTGCTGGGGCCCTCGCACCCGCCGACGCTCGCCGTGCTCGCCGTGCGCCTCTTCCAGGACCCGAACCTCGCGCTGTACTTTCCGGCGGCGGCGGCGGCCACGCTGCAGCTCGCGATCGTGATCGCGGCGATCGGCGCGTGGCGCCTGGCGGAGGCCGCGACGGTGCGCCTCGGCCGCGCGTGGATCGAGCGCGGCACGCGCGGCGGGGCCGCCGAGGCGGCAGCCGCGGCGGGCGGCGCGCTAGTCGTGCTGCTGCTCGCGCTCGCCGCGGCGTCCATCGCCGGCATGGCGCTGTGGTCGCTCGCGACGCAGTGGCGGTTCCCCGACGCGTGGCCCGAGGCGTTGACGCTCGCGCACTGGCAGCGCCTCGCGCAGCCGCTCGCAGGCCCCGCGCTCGCCACGGTCGCGATCGGCGCCGCCGCCACGGCGATCGCGCTGGTCCTCGCGCTCGCCTGCCTCGAGCACGAGGCCGACCGCTCGGCGCGCGCGGCGCCGCCGGCGCTGTCGCTGCTGTACGTGCCGCTGCTGGTGCCGCAGGTCGCGTTCCTGTTCGGCATGCAGGTCGTGCTCGTGCGCGCCGGCCTCGACGGCACGTACGCCGCGGTCGTGTGGGCGCATCTCGCGTTCGTGCTGCCCTACCTCTTCCTGTCGCTCGCCGATCCGTGGCGCGCCTTCGATCCGCGGATGGCGCAGGCGGCCGCGAGCCTCGGCGCCTCGCGCTGGCGCACGCTGCTGCGCGTCAAGCTGCCCATGCTCGCGCGGCCGCTCGCGATCGCCGTGGCGGTGGGATTCGCGGTCAGCGTCGGCCAGTATCTCGCCACGCTGTTTCCCGGCGCCGGGCGCGTGGCGACGCTGACGACCGAGGCGGTCACGCTCGCGTCGGGGGCGGACCGCCGCGTGATCGGCGCCTATGCGTTCCTGCAGGGGCTGCTGCCTGCGCTCGTGTACTTCGCGGCGCTGGGGCTGCCGGCGCTCGCGCTCGCGCGGCGGCGCGGGCTCGCGAGGCTCGGGTGAGCGTGCCGCGATCGGAACGGGGCTGCGCAGGCCTGGCGGGCACGGGCGGGGCCCGCGGCACGGCGGGTGCCGCCCTGCGCCTGCGGGGTGTGGAGATCGCGCTCGGCCCGCGCGTGCTCGTGGACGCGCTCGACCTCGACGTGCCGGCCGGCGCCTGCACGACGATCATGGGCCCGTCGGGCTGCGGCAAGTCGACGCTGCTGGCCTACCTCGCGGGCACGATCGACCCGGCCTTCAGCGCGCGCGGGCGCGTGCTCGTGGGCGACGACGACCTCACCACGCTCGCGCCCGAGGCGCGCCGGCTCGGGCTCCAGTTCCAGGACGACCTGCTGTTCCCGCACCTGTCGGTGGGCGGCAACCTCGCGTTCGCACTCGCGCGCCGCGTGCGCGGGCGCAGCGAGCGGCGCGAGGCGATCGAGCGCGCGCTCGCCGAGGCGGGGCTCGCGGGCTTCGCCGAGCGCGATCCGGCGACCCTCTCGGGCGGTCAGCGCGCGCGCGTCGCGCTGATGCGCACGCTGCTCGCGCAGCCGCGCGCGCTGCTGCTCGACGAGCCGTTCAACCGGCTCGACGCCGCCCTTCGCGAGGACATGCGCGCGTTCGTGTTCGGGCACGCGCGCGAGCGCGGCCTGCCGATGCTGCTGGTCACGCACGACGCCGCCGACGCGAAGGCGGCCGGCGGGGCGGTGGTCCGGCTCGCCGGCGGCTGACGGCCGCTGCGGGGGCGCCGGGCGGCCGGTCCGCCCCGGGAGCGAGGAAGGCCTGCCGCGGCCCGGGGCCGGTCCGCTTTGTCCACCCTGCGCGCGGAACGTTTTTGTCCTGGACAAATCTAGCGAACGTCCGGGCGACGCCCGTCCGGACGCATCCGCGCGCCCCGCCCGACTGCCAGTCGGCGAGGCGCAACCGTTCCCCATCAACGAGCCGGATGGCGGCTCGCGAGGAGATCCGCCCATGCTCACCAGCAAGCTCTTCGCCGCCGGCCTCGTCGGCAGCGCCCTCACGCTCGCGCCGCTGACGGCCGCGGCCGCCCCGACCGAGACGACCCGCGGCGGCATGACCATCGTGACGCTCGCGCCGGAGTTCCTCGGCGCCCTGCAGACGCTCCAGGTGGCGCCGGGCGCGATCGCCCCCGGAAAGCTCGTGGCCACGCCGCGCGGCGCGCGCGCCTGGTTCGGAATCACCACCGGCGCGGTCGACCTCGGTACGGTGAAGGCCGAGATCGCGCACGAAGGCGGCCTGTCGCTCACCGCCGGCGGCACGCGGGTCGAACTGACCAGCTACGCGATCGAGATCGAGTCCGGCGGCAGCCTGCTCACCGGGCTCGCGGTCGTCGACGACACGCTCGTCGGGCGCATCCCGCTGTTCGACCTCGACATCGGGGCGGCCGACATCGGCCGCTACGGCAACATTCTCGCGGTCGACGGCGTGAAGGCGACGCTCAACGCGAACGCGGCGGCGGCGCTCAACGGCATCTTCGGCGTGACCGCGTTCCAGGGCGGCATCCCCATCGGGACCGCGGACGTCCGCGCGCTGCTCGACCGCCGTCACTGACCGGGGCCGGCAACGCCCCGGGGCCGCGGCTTCCGGCCAGCACGCGCGCGTCGCGCCGGCGCGCACGGCGCTGGCGGGGCCGGCCGCGACCCCGCCACGGGTCCTGCGGCCCGGCACCCGTTCAGGCGACGACGATGCCGCAGCCGTCGCGCGCCTCGATCCGGGTGCCGAACGGGGCGGAGAGGTCGCGCAGCAATGCGACGATCCCGGCGGCGAGCGGGCCGTCGGCGAGGCGGGGGTAGCCGCACAGCGCCCGGCTGCGCTCGGGCCCGAGCGTCAACGGATGCAGGCGGATCTCCCGCAGCGCACCGCCGGCGTAGCGAAGCTGCGCCAGCACGCTGTAGCCGGAGCCGCAGAGGTGCGGGGAGCGGCCGGCGATCGTGGGCGCGGCGCCCGTCGCCGCAGCGCGCTCGAAGCACGCGATCGCCGCCTCGTCGTCGGCATCGGCCGGCAGTCCGAAGTATTCGAACACGTCGGCCGGCAGCCGCTCCACCAAGTTGGCCTGGTAGATGAAGTTGCCCAACCCGTAGAGGATCGGCCTGCCCTGGTGGAGCTCGATCCCGCGGAGCACGTGCGCCCGTGCATCAGGACGGCATCCGCGCCGTGGTCGATGCAGGCCCGCGCGAAGGCGACGGCGAAGGGCGCAGGCTGGTGGACGTCGCCGTTGTCCTCGTGGCTGTGCAGGGAGACGATCACCCAGTCGGCGCGTGCCCGGGCCGCCCGCACCGACGCGAGATTGCCCTCCACGTCCTGCGGCAACGCCTCCACCCCGACGCCGGTCCTCTGCCACGGCACGAACACGGTGTCGAACAGGCGGATGGCCTCGCCGGCGTCGTGGGCGGCGATGCCGACCTCGGCGGCGATGCCCTGCATCGCGCGGAATGCCTGCGGACCGAGCAGGTGGACCTTGGCCCAGCGCAGCGGATTGAGCCCGGGTCGCCCCCTGATGTCGGCGCGCGCGTGACCGGCGCGGCTCCACTCCGCGAACGTCGACGTGGCCGAGACGAGCGCGACGCGCCCGCCCGGCGTGTCGCGGTAGGCCGGCTGGCGCGCGGCGGCGAGATCCTCGCCGACGCCGGCGTGCGTGAGGCCGTGGGCGTCGAGCAGCCGCGTGGTCGCGCGCATGCCCTCCACGGCCCAGTCCAGCGCGTGGTTGTTCGCGCGCGCGAGCAAGCGCAGGCCGGCCCAGCGCAGCTCGTCCGCCGCGTACGGGGGCGAGACCATCCACGACCCGCCGCTGCGTGCGGCAGGGTGGCCGTCGCCGTCGTGGATCGTGGTCTCCAGGTTCGTGAAGGCGGCGTCGGCGTCGCGCAGCAGGTCGATGACGCGGGCGAACGCGGGCTCGCCGAGGGCCGACAGCCGCCGGGCGAGGAGCGTGTCGCCGGTGGCGGCGAGCACGAACGCTGGCGTCACGCGCGCCGCTCCGGCGCGAGCAGCCGCTCCCACTGCGCATCGCAGCCGTGCACCCGCTGCGCGGGACCGTCCGGTCCCGCGAGCGGCCGGCCCTCGTTCGCCCACGCGAAGATGCCGCCGTCGAGGTTGCGCACCTCGGTGGCACCGGCGGCGACCAGGGCGCGGGCGAGCCGCGCCGAGCGCACGCCCGCGGCGCAGTAGACGACGATCGGCCGGGTGTCCTTCGCGAGCGCCGCGACGCCGTCGGGCCCGATCGACGGCGCGACGCACACCGCGCCGGGGATCGTCGAGACCGCCTGTTCCTGCGGCGTGCGTACGTCGACGAGCAGCAGCGGCTCGCCGTCGGCCAGCCGGCGCGCGAGCGCGGCCGCGTCGATGGTGTCGACGTCGGGAAAGTCCTGCGCGACCCGCGCGTGCAGGCCCGCCCAGTCCGGCGGCGCAGGCGGCCGGCTCAACGTGTCGCGTCGAGCCGCGCCTGCAGCGCGCGCACGGCGCTGTCCGGCGTCGTGAGCACGCGCCGGCCGGTCGCCGCTGCGACGGCGGCCGCCGCGCGCGCGAGGCTGAACTGCGCGAGCGCGACGACGTCGCAGGACGCCGCGATCCGCGCGGCCGCCTTCGCCACCAGCGCGTCGTGCGACGCGGCGTCGCCGCGATCGAGCGCGGCCATCGCGCCTTCGGCGAGGACCGGGACCAGGTCGACCCCCGGCGGGAACTCGGCCGGCATCGACGCCAGCGTCGGCGCGAACGAGGCGACGAGGCCGATGCGCCCGCCCGCGGCGACCGCCTCCCCGATCATGGCCTCGTTCGGCTTGAGCACGGGGACGTCGGGCCAGCGCCGCTTGACGGCATCGATGCACGGGCCGAACGCGGAGCAGGTGAAGAGGATGCCGCGCGCGCCCGTGCGAAGCGCGTAGTCGGCGAGCGCCAGGAAGCGCGCGGTCATGCGCGCGTCAAGGCCGGCGGGCGAGCGCGCGAGGTCGGCCGACAGGCTGTCGTCGAGCAGGTTCATCCGCTCCGCCTGCGGCCACAGGCGGGCGAACGCGTCGGCCACCGGTGCGACCGAGTGCGCCAGCGCGTGGATGAGCGCGACGCGGACCGTCATCGCGCCTTCAGGCGGCGGCGCTGCAGCGCGACGACGATCCCCAGCAGCACGAGCGCCGGCAGGAACATCCACTCCTTCGCCGGGCGGTCGGCGGGCAGCTCGATCGCGACCACCTTGAAGCCCTGCTCGATCCCGAGCTTCTCCGCCACGGAGCCGAACTGCACCTGCGCGATCTGCATGTCGCCGCCGAGCGGCACGACGGTGAGCCCGATGCGCCGCAGGCGCTCGCGCGCCGTGCCGGCGTCGCCGAGCGGCAGCAGCACGCCCTTGCGCACGTCCTCGCCGTCGAGGTTCTGCCCCTCGATCCACACGCGCTTGCGCTCGCCGGCCTTCGCGCCCTCGACCAGCTCGAGGAACTTCGCCGGCGGCGCGTCCTCGTGCGGCGGGTAGGCCATGTCCCACCAGAAGCCGGGACGGAACAGCGTGAACGTGACCAGCAGCAGCGCGACGGACTCGTACCAGCGGGATTTCACGAGGAAGTAGCCCTGCGTCGCCGCGGCGAACACCAGCATCGCCACCACCGCGCTCGCGATGGTCAGCGCCAGGTGGAACGGGCCCGTGACGCCGATCATCAGCAGCTGCGTGTTGAAGATGAACAGGAACGGCAGGATCGCCGTGCGCATGCTGTAGTAGAACGCCGTGATCCCGGTGCGGATCGGGTCGGTGCGCGCGATCGCCGCCGCGGCGAACGACGCGAGCCCCACGGGCGGCGTCACGTCGGCCATGAGGCCGAAGTAGAAGACGAACAGGTGCACCGCGATCAGCGGCACCAGCAGGCCGCTCTGCGCGCCGAGCTCCACGACCACCGGCGCCATCAGCGTCGACACCACGATGTAGTTGGCGGTCGTCGGCAGGCCCATGCCGAGCACGAGGCTGATGACCGCGACCAGCACGAGCATCAGCATCAGGTTGCCGCCGGAGAGGAGCTCGACGACCTCGGTCATGACGAGGCCGATCCCGGTCAGCGAGACGGTGCCGACGATGATGCCGGCCGCGGCGGTGGCCACACCGATGCCGATCATGTTGCGCGCGCCGGCCTCGAGCCCGCCGACGAGGTCCTTCACGCCGGTGAGCGCGGCAGCGCCGAGCGCACCCTCGCCGCGGATCAGCGCCATCAGCGGGCGCTGCGTCAGCATGACGAAGATCATGAACATCGTCGCCCAGAACGCCGACAGCGCCGGGCTCAGCTGCTCGACCATCAGGCACCAGACGAGCACGACGACCGACAGCAGGTAGTGCAGCCCGCTCAGCAGCGTCGGCGCGGTCTGCGGCAGCTCGAACACCGGCGCGTTGGGGTCGTCGAGCGTCAGCGGCGGCTGGCGCGAGCCGATCCACATCAGCAGCACGTAGGCGGCGACCACGCCGACGCCCACGATCCACAGCGCGGCGTCCGGGAAGGCGACCTTCAGCCAGCCGATGCCGTAGTACACGATGCCGGCCAGGACGACGAAGCCGGCAACCGTCATCGCGAACGACAGCAGGCGCTGCTTCGCGGTCGTGTCGCCGCGCCGCGGCAGCCCCTCGAGCCCCGCCTTCAGCGCCTCGAGGTGGACGATGTAGAACAGCGCGATGTAGCTGATGACCGCCGGCAGGAACGCGTGCTTCATCACCTCGACGTAGGAGATCCCGACGTACTCGACCATCAGGAACGCGGCCGCGCCCATCACCGGCGGCATGATCTGGCCGTTGACCGAGCTCGACACCTCGACGGCGCCGGCCTGGTCGGGCCGGTAGCCGACGCGCTTCATCAGCGGGATGGTGAAGGTGCCGGTCGTGACCACGTTGGCGATCGACGAGCCGCTGATGACGCCCGTGGCCGCGGACGAGACCACCGCCGCCTTCGCCGGGCCGCCGCGCATGTGGCCGAGCAGCGCGAACGCGCTCTTGATGAAGTAGTTGCCGGCGCCGGCGCGGTCGAGCAGCGAGCCGAACAGCACGAACAGGAAGATGAAGCCGCTGGACACGCCGAGCGCGACGCCGAAGACGCCCTCGGTGGTCAGCCACTGGTGCGACATCGCGCGGCTCAGCGACGCGCCCTTGTGCGCGATCATGTCCGGCATGTACGGGCCGCCGAACGTGTAGCCGAGGAAGACCAGCGCGACGATCACCATCGGCAGGCCGAGCGCGCGCCGCGTCGCCTCGAGCAGCAGCGCCAGGCCCGTCACGGCCACGACGAGGTCCTGCGTCGTCGGCTGCCCGGGGCGCGTGGCGAGCTCGCGGTAGAAGAGGAAGAGGTACGAGGCGCAGAACGCGCCGGCGAGCGCGAACACCCAGTCCTGCAGCGGCACGCGGTCGCGCGGCGAGCGCGCCAGCGCGGGGAAGGTGACGTACGCGAGGAACACCGCGAAGGCGAGGTGGATCGCGCGCGACTGCGTGTCGTTGAGGACGCCCACGCCGAGCGCGAACGGCAGCGGCGAGGCGATCCACAGCTGGAACAGGCTCCAGGCGACGCAGACGACGAGGATCAGCGTCGCGACCGTGCGCCCGGGCCTGCGCCCGCCGAGGTCGGCGTCCTCGGCGAGCTTCTTCGCATCGACGTCGGCGGCAGACTTCTTCCTGCGGAGCATGCACGGGTCCCCTCGGTCGGCCGGCAACCTGCGAACGAATCAGGCCCCGGCGTGCGGGGCCTGCGCGGGCGGGCGTTCAGGCCGCGGCGCTCTGCGGCGCCGCGGCCGGGGCTGTCACATCCAGCCCTTTTCCTTGTAGTAGCGGACGGCCCCCGGGTGCATCGGCGCGGAGATGCCGTTCTTCACCATCTCCTTGGGGTCGAGCGCGCCGAACGCGGGGTGCAGCTTCTTGAACTCGTCGAAGTTCTCGAACACGGCCTTGGTCAGCTCGTAGACGACCGCGTCGGGCACCTTCGCGCTGGTCACGAAGGTCGCCAGCACGCCGTAGGTCGGCGTGGGCTTCGCGTGGCCGGCATACAGCCCGCCGGGGATGTTCACCTTCGCGTAGAACGGCGCGCCCGCGACCAGCTTGTCGACGGCCGCGCCCTGCAGCGGCACCAGGCGCGCACCGCAGGTGGTGATCGGGTCCTGGATGTTCGCGCTGGGGTGGCCGACGCCGTAGAAGAAGCCGTCGATCTTGTTGTCGCACAGCGCGGGACCGTGCTCGTCGGCCTTGAGCTCGGAGGCCAGCGCGAAGTCGGAGAGCTTCCAGCCCATCGCGTTCAGCAGCTCCTCCATCGACGCGCGCGTGCCCGAGCCCGGGTTGCCGACGTTGAAGCGCTTGCCCTTGAAGTCCTCGAAGCGCGCGATGTTGGCCTCCTTGCGCGCCAGGACGGTGAACGGCTCGGGGTGCAGCGAGAACACCGCGCGCAGGTCGGCGTGCTTGCCGTCCTTCGCGAACGCGCTGGTGCCGTTGGCCGCGTGGTACTGCCAGTCGCTCTGCGCGACGCCGAAGTCGAGCTCGCCGGCCTTGATGGTGTTGATGTTGAACACCGAACCGCCCGTCGACTCGACCGAGCAGCGGATGCCGTGCTTCGCGCGGTCCTTGTTGACCAGCCGGCAGATCGCGCCGCCCGCTGCGTAGTAGACGCCGGTGACGCCGCCGGTGCCGATCGTGATGAACCTTTGCTGCGCTGCGGCAGGGGCCGCGGCGCCGAGCCCGACGAGAACGGATGCGGCGAGCGCGGCCGCGACGGTAGTGCGGATGGGCTTCACGGGGACCTCCTCCAGGGTGGCTGCAACGGAACCTTAAACCGAAGCGACCGCCGCGTCGACTGCCTGGCGCAGGCGGTCGGCGATCGCCTCGAGGTGCGGCTCCTCGACGATGAACGGGGGCGCGAGCAGCACGTGGTCGCCCTGCCGGCCGTCCACGGTGCCGCCCATCGGGTAGGTCATCAGGCCACGCGCCATGCCCTCGCGCTTGACGCGCGCGTGCAGCTGGCGCGACGGATCGAACGGCGCCTTCGTCGCGCGGTCGGCGACGAGCTCGACGCCCCAGAAGAGTCCGCGGCCGCGCACGTCGCCCACGTGCGGGTGGTCGCCGAGGCGCTCGCGCAGCAGCGCACCGAAGCGCGCGCCGCGCTCGCGCACCTTCGCGAGCAGCCCGTCGCGCTCGATGACGCGCTGCACGGCGAGCGCCGCGGCGCAGGCGACCGGGTGGCCGAGGTAGGTGTGGCCGTGCTGGAAGAAGCCGCTGCCCGCGCCCATCGCGTCGACGATCGCGCGCTGCGCGAGCACCGCGCCGATCGGCTGGTAGCCGCCGCCGAGCCCCTTGGCGATCGCCACCAGGTCGGGCACGACGCCTTCCTGCTCGCTCGCGTACAGCGTGCCGCTGCGGCCCATGCCGGCCATCACCTCGTCGAGGATCAGCAGCACGCCGTGGCGGTCGCACACTTCGCGCACGGCCCGGAAGTAGCCGGGGACGGGCACCAGCACGCCGGCGGTCGCGCCGCCGATCGTCTCGGCGACGAACGCGATCACGCGCTCCGGCCCCGCGCGGCGGATCGTCGCGTCGAGCTCGTCGGCGAGCCGCTGCCCGTACGCCTCGGGCGTCTCGCCGTCGCGCAGGTCGCGGTACGGGTAGCACGGGGCGACGTGCTCGACGTCGACGAGCAGCGGCCCGAACTGGCGGCGCCGCCACTGGTTGCCGCCGACGGCGAGCGCGCCCAGCGTGTTGCCGTGGTAGCTCTGGCGGCGCGCGACGAACAGCGCGCGCTGCGGCTGCCCGATCTCGACGAAGTACTGGCGCGCCATCTTGAGCGCCGCCTCGACCGCCTCCGAGCCTCCGGAGACGAAGTACACGCGGCTGATGCCCGGCGGGGCGGTGCGGACCAGGTGGTCGGCGAGCGCCTCCGCCGGCGCCGAGGTGAAGAAGCTCGTGTGCGCGTAGGCGAGCCGGTCGATCTGCTCGTGCATCGCGGCGAGCACGTCGGGGTGCTGGTGGCCGAGGCACGACACGGCCGCACCGCCGCAGGCGTCGAGGTACTCGCGCCCGTCGCGGTCGCGCAGGAACATGCCGCGCCCGGCGACGGCGACCGGGGGGACGACCTTCAGGTGGCGGTGGAAGACGTGCGTCACGCAAGGGCCTCGCATCGGGTGCGCCGACCTTGCATCTTACGACGCCGGCCGCGGGCCGGCGCCGGATCCCGATCAGGCGGCCTTGTCGGGAGGCGCGTCGAGCGCCTGCAGCGCTGCGGCGCCGGCCGCCGCGCGGCGATCGCCGGCGAATTCGGGCGGCACGTAGACCTCGACGCGCTTGCCGGCGAAGTGGATGTCGTTCGCGGCGAACACCTTGAGGATCTTCTCGTACGCGGTACGGCGGATCATGAACACGGCGTCGCCCGGCTTCGCCATGTACTTGACGCGCACGGTGATCGCGCTGTCGTCGGTCGACAGCACGCCCTGCGACTTGAGCGGCGCCAGCAGCGCCGCCCCGAGCTCAGGATCGGCCGCGATCTCCTCCGCCACGCCCTTGATCAGCTTCTTCACCTTGCGCAGGTCGGTGTCGAATGCGAGCTTGAACTCGAGCACCATGATCATCCAGTCGCGGCTGTTGTTGCGCAGCCGCTTGATCTCGCCGTAGGGCAGGACGTTGATCGCGCCGCGGTGGTGGCGCAGGAACAGCGAGCGCAGCGTGAACTTCTCGACGCGGCCCTTCGCGTCGCCGACCTCGATGTACTCGCCGACGCGGAAGGCGTCGTCCATCAGGAAGAATGCGCCCGAGACGATGTCGCGCACCAGCGTCTGCGAGCCGAAGCCGATCGCCACGCCGACGATGCTGGCGCCCGCGATCAGCGGCACGATGTTGACGCCGAGCGCGGCGAGCACCGACAGGACCGTCATCACGAGGAGCGTGATGGCGATGAAGACGCGCAGCAGCGGCAGCAGGGTGCGCAGCCGCGACGTCGGCGTGCCTTCCGCCACGGCCGATTCCTCCGCAAGCCGCCGGTCGATGGCCGTGCGCGCGATCTCCCAGACGATGTAGGCGAGGAGCAGCACGAGTCCGATGCCGAGGAGGGCGCTCGCAATCCGCCCCCCGAGGCTGCGCTCGGCCACGCTGAAGAGATCGAGGTTCCAGATCCTCGCCAGGGCCAGCACCCCGACCGCGACGACGAGGATGTGGACGAGGCGCCGCACGACCGGCTCGTAGGACGTGACGAGCCCTGCCACGATCGAGGGGCGGTCGGCGCGCGATGCCGCGGCGGCGGAGACCAGCGCCCTGGAGAGCGCGTAGTCGACGACGGGCAGCGCCACCAGGACCGCGAGGCTCAGGATGCCCTCGCCGTGGCCCGGCTCGCCGGTGATCGTCCCCCAGACGCGGCCGGCGAACACTGTCAGCACGTAGACGATCGCGGCGAAGGGCCACAGGTCGGCGGCCCAGCGGGCGATCGGCCCGTTGCCGCCGGCCTGGCGGATCCGGTCGCCGATCGGCTTGCGCACGCGCCAGACGGCGACGATGGCGACGCCGACGATGACGACGCCGAAGATCAGCGCCAGCGCGTCGACGTGCGCGCGGTCGGACCCGACCGCCCGGAACGTGTTCGTCATCGCGTAGAGCACGCCGAACAGGGCTGCGACCGTCGTCAGCGCGCGGGCGAGCGTCGCCGCGGACGCATCGTCGAGGGGCAGCAGGCGCGCCTCCGGCCGCGAGGGGGCCAGCAGAAAGCGCGCGAGCGCGGCGACGATGCGCGCGAACACGACGGCGCCGAGCAGCCCGAGCAGCAGGAAACGGCGCCCTTCGTGGCCCTGCCAGGCTGCCACGAAGATGCCGAGCACGACGGCGCCGAAGACGAGCACGTAGCCGACCTCGAGCGCGAAGCGCATCAGCAACCGGACCGTGGCCGGCAGCAGCCCCTCGCTCGGACGGGTGCGCAGGTCCTCCCGCCACGCGGCCGACATCCGGCGGACGACCACCTCCACGAAAGCCGCCACGGCGAGGGCGAGCACGAACAGGCCCAGCGAGATCGCCAGCACGCCGGGTCCCCCGGGGTCGCTCAGCTTGCCGACGACGCCGCGGAGCGCCGCCGGCATCGTCGCGAGGGCGGCGACGATCCCGGCGATGCCGTCGCGCGCCGTGCCGGCGTTGTCGCTCATCTTGCCCAGCACGCCGGTGACCGACGCCGTTGGCGCCTGCGCGGGCGCCTGCGCTGCCGCCCGGTCGAGCTGCTGCAGCAGCAGCTTGCGGACCTCCTCGTCGGAGAGCCGCGAGACGAGCTCGCGCGTGGCCGCCGGCGTCAGCGGATCGGGCAGCGTCGCGACTGCAGCCTTGTCCGCAGCATTGGCGTCGTGCGCATGGAACTGGACAACGGCAAGCAGCGCGACCGCACATGCGAGCGCGCGGTACGTGGTGCGCACATCGACACTCATAGGCCCGGGAATGGAATGGGAACGCGCGATGATCGACGGCGCGGGTGCACCGGGTCAACCCCGGGGGGGCGGCCCCTCGTCCAGGAACGCGGCGATCCCGGGCATCGCGCGCAGCCGCTCCACGTCCTCGTCCGTCGGCAGCTGCGGCCGGTCGCGTGCCGCGTTGACCATGCACAGGAAGCCGAGCGGCGCGTCGGCGGCGGCGCGGAACTGGTGCCAGGTCAGCGGCGGCACGTGCACGAGGTCGTGTTCGCGCACGTCGAACACGCGGTCGCCGACCAGCACGCGCCCGCGCCCGCGCTGGACCACGACCGCGTGCGCGTGCTCGTGGCGCTCGAGCGTGGTGAAGCCGCCCGGGGCGACCTCGAAGTAGCGCAGCTGGCAGGCGAGCGCGGGATCGTCGAACAGCACCTGGCGCGTGACGTCGCGGAACGGCGAGCGGTCGTCCTGCTTGTAGGCGAGCACGTCGACGCCCTGCCAGCGCGACGCGTCGAGCTGGCGGCGGACCGGACCGGTCATGGCGCGGCTCCTGTCTGCGCGGCACGTGCCGCCTTCGTGAACGCCCGGGTGCGGGCGACCAGGTCGTCGCCCGCCATGAGCAGCGAGCCTCCGAGCAGCAGCATGACGTCGATCCCGCAGTCGCCGACCAGTTCGCCGACGCGCTCGACGGCGAGCCCGCCGGCGGGCACCGGCAGCATCGGCTTCCATCCGCGGTCCGGCCGGCGGGCCTCGTCCACGAGGGCCGCGCACGTCGCGCGCGAATACGCGAAGCGCCCGCCGTGGTGGGGGAAGATCACCGCGTCGGCACCCAGCCAGCGGAACAGCTTGCCGAGCAGCAGCGGCGGGGCGATGCGCGTCGCGCCGGCGTAGGCCGGATGCGCGAGCACCGGCACGTCCACGGCGGCGACCAGCTCGTGGAACGCGGCGAGCCCGACCAGCGCCGGCGCGACGAGGAGCATGCCTGCGCCCTCGTCGCGCGCGATGCGCGCGAACGCGGCGAGCTTCGCCGGCGGCCCGACGAGGCTCGGCGCGTACAGCGCGCGCTGCCCCGTCTCGCGCGCGGCCTGCGCGAGTGCGCGCTGGCACGCCGCGACGCGCTGCGCGAACGGCGCGTACGACTGGTCGGCCAGCCCGTGGTCGTCCTTGACGACGTCCACGCCGCCCAGCACCAGGTCGCGGCACAGCGAGGCGAGGCGCTCGGGTGGCAGCCCCTGCGGCTTCAGCGCCGCGCAGGTGAGCGGCCGGCCGTGGGCGGACAGGCGCTCGCGCAGGCCCTCGATGCCGAAGCGCGGACCGGGGAAGCCGCGGGCGAAGTCGTCGGGCATCGCGACGTCGACGAGCTCGACGTGGTCGTGCAGCGAGCTGTTGCCGAACAGCATGTTGACGGTCTGCGCGACGTCGCCGCCGGTGGTGACCGTCGCCAGCGCGATGCGCACGTCGTGGCGCTCCTCGTCCACCGCGGCGATGCCCTCGACGCGGCCGACCACGTGCTCGCGCACCCACGGATCGCGCACGACGGCCGCGGCGACCTCGACGCTCTGCTCGAGCGCCAGCGCCTCGGCGACGGCGGCGACGTGGCGCGACGGCGCGCGCACCCGGTAGGTGACGACGAGGCGGGACATGGCCGAGCCGGCAATCATACCTGTATGCTTCGCGCCGGCTCCGCCTCGTCCCCTCGCGCATGAAGGTCCTCGTCCTCGGCAGCGGCGTCATCGGCACCACGGCGGCGTGGTACCTGCGGCAGGCCGGCCTCGACGTCGAGGTCGTCGACCGCCAGGACGGCGCGGGGCTGGAGACGAGCTTCGCCAACGCGGGCGAGGTCTCGCCGGGCTACGCGTCGCCGTGGGCCGGCCCGGGCGTGCCGGCGAAGGCGGTGCGCTGGCTGCTGATGGACCACCCGCCGCTGGTGATCCGCCCGCGCCTCGACTGGCGCATGTGGCGCTGGGGCCTCGCGATGCTGCGCAACTGCACGGCCGCGCGCTACCGCGCGAACAAGGCGCGGATGGTGCGGCTCGCCGAGTACAGCCGCGACGCGCTGCGCGCGCTGCGGCGCGACACCGGCATCGCCTACGACGAGCGCAGCCTCGGCACGCTGCAGCTCTTCCGCACGCAGGCGCAGCTCGACGCCACCGGGCCGGACGTCGACGTGCTGCGGCAGTACGGCGTGCCCTTCGAGCTGCTCGATGCCGCGGGCGCGATCCGCGCGGAGCCCGCGCTCGCGCGGGTGCGCGGCAAGTTCGTCGGGGGCCTGCGCCTGCCAGGCGACGAGACCGGCGACTGCGCGCTGTTCACGCAGCGGCTCGCAGGGCTCGCGGCGGACGCGGGCGTGCGCTTCCGCTTCGGCACGCGCATCGAGGCGCTGGAGCACGAGGGGGGGAAGGTCGCCGGCGTGCGCACGTCGGCCGGCCGCCTCGCGGCGGACGCCTGCGTCGTCGCGCTCGGGTCCTATTCGCCGCTGCTGCTGCGGCCGCTGGGCATCGACCTGCCCGTCTATCCGGTCAAGGGCTACTCGATCACCGTGCCGATCGTCGACGCGGCGGGCGCGCCCGAGTCCACCGTCATGGACGAGACGCACAAGGTCGCGGTGACGCGGCTCGGCGAACGGATCCGCGCGGGCGGGACCGCCGAGCTCGCCGGCTACGACCTCGCGCTGCACGAAGGGCGCCGGCAGACGCTGCTGCACGTCGTCGGCGACCTGTTCCCGCAGGGCGGCGACCTCGCGCGCAACACGTTCTGGACCGGGCTGCGGCCGATGACGCCCGACGGCACGCCGGTGGTGGGCGCGACGCGCTACCGCAACCTCTTCCTGTCGACCGGGCACGGCACGCTGGGCTGGACGATGGCGGCCGGCAGCGGTCGCGTCGTCGCCGACCTCGTCGCCGGGCGCGAGCCGGAGATCGACCTCGAGGGACTCGCGATCGCGCGCTACGGCTGATCCGGCTCGCGCTCCTCGTCGACGAACGCCGGCAGCTCCAGCGCGGTGATGCCGATCAGGCGCGACACGCGGATCGGCACGTCGGCCAGCTGCAGCTGCTGGACCCGGTCGGTGAGCTCGCGGTCGGCGACGGTCATGCGGTTGCGCAGCCGCACGTACTCGGCCCACGACTCGATGATGTAACGCTCCACGAACAGGTTCGCGTCGGCCAGGTCGCGGAAGACACGCCAGTCGGAGGCGCCGTTGCGGCGCCGCGCGGGCTCGACCGCGTGGATGGCGCGCAGGAACGCCTCGTGGTTCTCCGGCGCCACGCGGAACTCCTGCTGGATCAGGACCGGGCCGTCGTCCGGCCGCGGGACCATCGGCAGGCCGAGGTCGGGCAGCGGCGCGCCCGGCGTGACCTCGGACTCGCTGCCCAGGCGCACGGCCTGCCGCCGGTTGACCAGCAGCAGCGCGAGCAGCGCCACGGCCGAGAGCCCGAGCGACGTCGGGATGTCGGCGGCCGAGGCGACGGCGCCCCAGAGGGCGGCGCCCGCCGCGAGGCTGCCCTGGTTGACGACGAGCGACGCGGCGACCGCGCGCGCCCGCACCCACGCCGGCGCCGCGCTCTGCACGCCGGCGGACAGGCTCGCGAGCACGCCGACCCACGCGGCGCCGCAGGCGAACATCGCGGCCAGCGCCACGGCGGTCGCGTGCACGAACGCGACCGCCACCACCGCGGTGGCCCACAGCAGCGAGGCGCCGAGGACGACGTCGTTGAGCGAGCGGCGCTGCAGCAGCCGCGGGATCGTGAGCGCGCCCAGCACGGCACCGAGGCCGAAGCTGGCCGACAGCAGGCCGAAGCCGCCGGCGCCCATGCCGAGCAGGTCGCGCGCGATGACCGGAAGCAGCGCCCACAGCGCGCCGCCGCACACCGAGAAGCTCAGGTTGCGCAGCAGGAACGCGCGCATGAGCGGCGAGTGGCGCACGTAGCGCACGCCGCTCGCCATGCCCGGGAACAGCTTCTCGGGCACGCCGGGCAGCACCGGCGCCTCGATGCGCAGGCGCCGGATGGCGACGACCATCAGCACGAAGCACAGCGACGCCGCGACGAGCGCGCTGCCGGTGCCGATCCACGCCGTCAGCGCGCCGGCCAGCGCCGGGCCCGCGGCCCGCGAGACGTTGAAGGCGACCGCGCCCAGCGCGACCGCGCGCGGCAGCTCCGCGCGCGGCACGAGGTCGTTGGTCGTCGCCTGGGCGGCGGGCAGGTAGATCGTGAAGCCCGCGCCGATGACGAAGGTGAACGCGAGCAGCGTGACCGGCGTCACGAGGCCGGCGAGCGCGGCCAGCCCGAGCAGCGAGGTCGCGCCGACCAGCAGCGCCTGCGTGACGAGCACGATGCGCCTGCGGTCGACGATGTCGGCGAGCGCGCCGGCCGCCAGTCCGAACAGCAGTGCGGGCCCGGTGCTCGCCGTCTGCACGAGCGCGACCATCAGCGCCGACGGCGTCAGCGTCGCCATCAGCCACGCGGCGATCGTGCCCTGCATCGTGTAGCCGAGCGCGGCGCCGACCGAGCCGGCGTAGAACCGCCGGAAGCGGGAGTGGGCGAGCGGCGACCCGTGGAGGATGCCGGCGGCGAACCGCCTCGCGCTAGCGATCACCGCGCAAGTCTAGCGCGAGCATGGCGCACCGATGGCAGGGGCGCCCGGACGACAAGCGGCCCGCCGCGCGTGCGGCGGGCCGGTCGAGGCGGCTGCGGGAGAAGGCGGGGCGGTTACTGCGAGCGGATCGTGGCGCGCGCGAACTCGTCGCGCGAGAGCATGCCGTCCTTGTTCGTGTCGAGCTGGTCGAACACCGCGTCGGCGGTGGGCACCGGCGAGGCCGACGACGCGGCGTCGGTCGGCCTGGCGCCGTCGCCGGCCGGCGCCGCCGCCGTTCCGGACGCGCCCGGGGACGATGCGGCTCCCGACGTGGACGCGCCCGGCGTCGTTCCCGGCGGCGTCGTGCCGGTCGCGGCGGTGCCCGCCGGCGACGCGGCCGACGGCCCGCCCTGCGGCGTGGAATCCTGCGCGGACGGCACTTGCGCGGACGGCGTGGTCGCTTGCGGTGCGGCGCCGCTCGTGCCGGCGTCCGTGGTACCGGTGGCGGCCTGCGCGAGGGGGTCGAGCTGCGTCGGCATGGCGTCGGTGGCGAAAGCGGGTGCGGCGAGGGCGAACGCCGAGCCCAGGCAGGCGGCGAGCAGCGAGCGCCGGAAGGGGGTGCGAGTCATCGGGGCTCCTTCGTGGAATCGTGAAGCGAGCCGCCATCGTAGGCCGGCACGAACGCGCGCGGCATCGCCGCCGGCCGCATCGCGCGGTCGGCGGGTCGGCACGCCGCTGTCGTCCGGCGCGGTCGGGAACGACCCGGATGCCTACGGTCCGGCCAGGTGCCGGTCGAAGAAGGCGAGGGTGCGCTCGCGGGCGACGGCCGCGGCCCGCGCGTCGTGGGAGCCGCGATGGTCGCAGTTGAACCCGTGGTCCGCGTCGTAGGTGTGGACGGGGTGCGACGGGTGCCGGGCGCGCCAGTCGGCGACGACGCTCATCGGGATCATCGCGTCGCGCTCGCCGAAGTGCCCGAGGACCGGGCAGCGCGGCGTCTCGCCCAGCACGTCGCCGATGCCGCCGCCGTAGTAGACGACCGCGGCCGAGAACCCGTCGAGGCGGCACGCGCCGAGCCACGCGAGGTAGCCGCCCCAGCAGTAGCCGACGACGCCGACCCGTCCGTCGCCGGCGACGGCCTTGCGCGCCGCGTCGATGTCGGCGAGCGCGTGGCCCGCGTCCGCGCGCGCCTTGAGGTCGCGGCCGGCGGCGATGCCAGCCGCGTCGTAGCCCAGCTCGACGTTGCGCTCGAGGCGGTCGAACAGCGCCGGTGCGATGGCGACGTAGCCCGCGTCCGCGAAGCTCCCGCAGACCTCGCGGACGTGCGCGTTCACGCCGAAGATCTCCTGCACGACCACGACCGCGCCGCGCGGCGCGGTGGCGGGACGCGCGATCCACGCGCCGGGCGCGAAGCCGTCGGCGGCGGCGAGCCTGACGTGGGACCCTGCGACGGGTGCTGCCATGACGCTCCTCCGTGGTTGCGGGCTGCCGCGCCTGCGGCGCCTCGTCGGGTGGCGGCCGGCGTGCGGCCGCATCGTGCGAATGTACAGGAGGGACGCGGTCGATGGCGACGCGCCGGCTGGCGTGCGCGCGGCGGCGGTGCGACACTCGACGCGTCCGCACCCCGGGAACCGCTCGCCATGCCTGCACGCCTGCAGGGCGTCCTCGCGCCCGTCGTCACGCCGTTCCGCCCCGACCTCGCGCCCGACGCCGAGCGCTTCGCGCGCCACTGCCGATGGCTCCTCGACCGCGGGGTGGGGCTCGCGGTGTTCGGCACCAACTCCGAGGCGAACTCGCTGTCCGCCGGCGAGCGCGTCGACCTGCTCGACGCCCTGATCGCCGCGGGGATTCCGGCCGCGCGCATGATGCCGGGGACCGGCACATGCGCCCTCACGGACACGGTGCGGCTCACCGCGCACGCGGTGCAGGCGGGCTGCGCGGGCGTCCTGATGCTGCCGTCGTTCTACTACAAGGGCGTGTCCGACGAGGGGCTGTACCGCAGCTACGCCGAGGTGATCGAGCGCGTCGGCGACGCGCGCCTGCGCGTCTACCTCTACCACATCCCGCCGGTCTCGCAGGTGCCGCTGTCCCTTCCGCTGATCGAGCGGCTGCTGCGCGCCTACCCGCAGGCGATCGCGGGCGTGAAGGACAGCTCGGGCGACTGGAGCAACACGAAGGCGATGCTCAACGCCTTCGCCGGGCAGGGCTTCGACGTGTTCGCGGGCAGCGAGACCTTCCTCCTCGCGAACCTGCGCCACGGGGGGCGCGGGTGCATCAGCGCGACGGCCAACGTCAACCCGGCGGCGATCCACGCGCTGTTCGAGCATTGGCGCGACGACGACGCGGACGCGCGCCAGCAGCGGCTCGACGCGGTGCGCGGCGTGTTCCAGCGCCGGCCGATGATCGCGGCCATGAAGGCGGCGATCGCCCACTTCGGCGGCGACCCCGCGTGGGCGACGGTGCGCCCGCCGCTGACGCCGCTGGGCGCCGCCGAGACCGGCGCGCTGCTCGGCGAACTGGCTGCGTCGGGGTTCGCGATGGACGGACTGCGCGAGGTTGCTGCGGCCTGAACCGGGCCGTCACACGAGCCAGTGGCGCAGGAGCTCGAGCCCCACCGGCGTCAGCACGATGCCGCCGTCGTCGGTGCGGTCGATCCACCCCAGCGCCTCCAGGCGCCGCAGGCGCAGCCCCGCGTCGCGCAGGTCCTCGCCCATGCGCAGCGCGAGCAGCGCGTCCACGTCCTGGTCGTTGGCGTGCTCGAGGAACGCGAACTGTGGCAGCTCGTCCAGCGGCAGCAGCGCCGGGTCGAACGCCGCGGCGTCGTCCGGCGGCAGCGGCACCAGCGGCGCGTCCGGACGGCCCTGGCTGAAGTAGATCCGGCGGCCGCTCGCCGCCATGTCCGCGATCTCCCCGGTGCCGAGCACGTGCGTGCGCGGGTACAGCCGCGCCGGCGCGTCGTCGCCGCCCACGGCGCCTTCCACGAGGAACCACTGCCGGTCCGGGCTGACCCCGGTGATCGCGAACGCATCCATGCACGACCTCGCCGAACGTGTGCCGGGAGCGTCCCGGCGGCCGGCCGGACGGCGCGACGCTCGCCCGGCATGGCTGCGATCGTGCGGCCGGGCGCGCGGTCGCGGCATCGGCGCGCGGCGCGACGCGGCGTCGGCGGCGGCGCGGGCGCCGTGTAGGGGAAATCCTGTAGGGACGCGCGGGGCCGCGTCCGGGCCGCCGCGGCGGGCCGCTACACTGCGGCGCTGGACGCGCGCGGCGCGCCCGTGACGCCCGGAGACCCACCATGATCGCGGCCGACCGCAAGCTGCTCGATGCGTTCCTCAAGCCCTACCGCGTTGCGGACGGCAAGGGCTTCCGCCTCGCGAAGCACGACCCGGGCGACACGCACGGGCTGCGCTCCGAGCACAAGGGGCAGGCCGCGCAGCTGCTCGCCCGCGGCATCGAGTGGCTCGCCGAGGCCCAGGAGAAGCTCTACGCGCAGGACCGCTGGGGCGTGCTGCTCGTCTTCCAGGCGATGGACGCGGCGGGCAAGGACAGCACGATCAAGCACGTGATGTCCGGCGTGAACCCGCAGGGCGTGCACGTCACCTCGTTCAAGGCGCCGTCGTCCGAGGAGCTCGACCACGACTTCCTGTGGCGCTGCATGAAGGCGCTGCCCGAGCGCGGCCGCATCGGGATCTTCAACCGCAGCTACTACGAGGAGGTGCTCGTCGTGCGCGTGCACCGGGAGATCCTGGCGCGGCAGAAGCTCCCGCCGTCGCTGGTCGGCAGGAAGCTGTGGAAGGAGCGCTGCGAGGACATCGCCAGCGTCGAGCGCTACCTCGCCCGCAACGGCTACCTGATCCTCAAGTTCTTCCTCAACGTCTCGCGCGACGAGCAGAAGAAGCGCTTCCTCGAGCGCCTCGACGAACCGGAGAAGCACTGGAAGTTCGAGCCCAACGACGTGCGCGAGCGCACGCACTGGGACGCCTACATGGAGGCCTACGAGGACGCGATCCGCCGCACGGCCGCGCCGCACGCGCCGTGGTACGTCGTGCCGGCGGACGCGAAGTGGTTCACGCGGCTCGTGGTGGCCGCCGCGATCGTCGCCGGCATGGACCGGCTCGACCTCGCCTTCCCGGCAGTCGACGCGGCGGTCCGCGCCGAGTTCGCCGAGTGCCGGCGCCTGCTCGCCGGCGAGGGCGGCACGTCGCGTCGCGCCTGACCGCGTTCCGGCGCCGGCCGCGGGCGCCATAGTCGCGCCGCATCGCGATGCATGCGGCAAAGCTATTGGCCAGCCGGCCGGGCCGGCGGCGACAATGCGCCCTCGCGCACGTCTCCTGCCCTCCGTTCGGCGAGATCCCTTGGCCTACGACCTCCTCATCCGCAACGGCACCGTCGTCGACGGCACCGGCGCACCCGCGCGCCGCTGCGACGTCGCGATCCGCGACGGCCGGATCGCCGCGCTCGGCGGCGACCTCGGCGAGGCGGCCGAGGTGATCGACGCGGCCGGGCGCGTGGTCGCGCCCGGCTTCGTCGACATCCACACGCACTACGACGCGCAGATCTGCTGGGACCCGGACGTGGCGCCCTCGTCGTGGCACGGCGTGACTACGGTCGTCATGGGCAACTGCGGCGTCGGCATCGCGCCGTGCCGGGCGCAGGCGCGCGAGGTGGCGACCCAGGACCTCGTGAACGTCGAGAGCATCCCCTACGACGTGCTCCGCGCGGGCATCGCCTGGGAGTGGGAGACGTTCCCGCAGTACATGGACGCCGCGGCGCGCCGCGGCTCCGCGATCAACCTCGGCTTCTTCGCGCCGCTGACGCCGCTGCGTCACTTCGTGATGGGGGAGGCCTCGATGGAGCGCGCGGCGTCGCCGGAGGAGACCCGGGAGATCGCAGCACTCCTCGGCGAGGCGCTCGAGGCGGGCGCGTTCGGGTTCTCGACGAGCATCCTGAAGCAGCACATGGGCTACGGCGGGCGCCCGCTCGCCTGCCAGCGCGCGAGCCGCGAGGAGCTGGCCGCCTACGCGCGCCGGCTCGGCGCGGCCGGCAAGGGCATCGTCGAGATCGCGCTGTGCCAGAAGCCGTCGGTCATCTCCGACGACGAGTACCGGATGCTCGAGTTCCTGCTCGACGAGAGCGGCCGGCCGGTGAGCTGGCTGTCGGTGTTCGTCCGCGACGACCTGCCGGAGGCGCACGTCGAGACGCTGCGCAAGACGGCGCCGCTGGCGCGCCGGGGAGCCGTTCCGCAGATCTCGGCGGTGCCCTTCACGCGCGAGATCTCGCTGCGCTCGCCGTTCACCTTCGCGTCGTACCCGAGCTGGCACCGCGTGTTCAACAAGGACAAGGACGAGCAGGCGCGCATCTACGCGGACCGCGGATTCCGCGACGCGTTCCGCGCCGAGCTCGGCGGCCCGGCGGTGTTCAACGGCGACTGGCGGCGCATCACGCTCGCGTCGGTGGCCGATCCCCTGCTGAAGCGCCTGGAGGGCCGCACCGTGGCCGAGATCGCGGCCGAGCGGGGCTGCGACGGCGTGGACGCGTTCCTCGACGTCGCGCTCGAGGACGACCTGGGTGCCGAGTTCCAGTTCGCGGCGTACAACTTCAACGACGCCCGCATGCCGGAGCTCCTCACCGACATGGACACGGTGATCGCGCTCTCCGACGGCGGCGCGCACGTCGACCTCATGTGCGACGCCGCGTACCCGTCGCACCTGCTCGGCAAGTGGGTGCGGGACAAGGGCGCGCTGTCGCTCGAGCTCGCGGTGCACCGGCTCACCGCGCAGCCGGCGGACCTCGTGGGCCTGAAGGACCGCGGTCGGCTCGCGCCCGGGCACTGGGCCGACGTCGTGATCTTCGATCCCGCCACCGTCGGTCCCGGCCGGCGCGAGAAGCTCTCCGACCTGCCGGCGGGCGGCAAGCGCATCGTCGTGCATTCCACCGGCATCGAGCGCACGATCGTCAACGGTTGCACCGTGTTCGCGCACGGACGCCTGACCGGCGAGCGGCCGGGCCGCGTGCTCCGTTCCTGAAAGCCGTCCTTCGCGACCTGTCGCGTCGGGAGTTCCGATGAGAGTCCGCTTCGCACCGGCGTTGCTCGCCGCCGTCTTGACGGCGTGTTCCGCCGCCGCTGCGCACGCCGCGTATCCCGAGCGGCCGATCCGCATCGTCGTCGTCGTGCCGCCCGGCACGGGCGCAGACACGATGGCGCGCACGATCGCGCAACGGCTGTCCGAGCAGATGAAGCAGTCGGTCGTCGTCGAGAACCGGCCCGGCGCGAGCAGCGTCGTCGGGAGCGAGGCGGTGGCGCGTGCGGCCCCCGACGGCTACTCGCTGCTGCTGCTCAACAGCGCGCAGACCGGTGCGGCGGCGCTGAGCGCCAAGTTCCCGCTCGATCTCATGCGCGACTTCGCGCCCGTGGCGATGCTCGGCAAGTCGCCGTACATCTTCGCGGTGAGCAACGCGTTCCCGCCGAAGACCGTGCAGGAGTTCATCGACTACGCGAAGGCGAACCCGGGCAGGATCAACTACGGGTCCGGCGGCTACGGCTCGCCCGCCCACCTCGGCATGGAGCTGCTCGCCATCATGGCCGGCATCAGGCTGACGCACGTGCCCTACAAGGGCCAGGCCGCGTACAACGCCGCGCTCGCGACGGACGAGATCCAGATCGCGATGGGCACGGTCCCCGGGTTCCTGCCGGTGACGAGTGCCGGCCGGGCGCGCGCGTTCGCGGCCGGCGGGGCGACCGCGCCCAAGGAGTACCCGGCGATCCCCACGATCGCGGGCAGCGGCTTTCCCGGCTACGACATCGACATCTGGTACTCGCTCGTGACCACCGCGGGCACGCCGCCCGACGTCGTCCGCCGGCTGAGCGAGGAGCTGCGGATCGCGCTCGCCGATCCCGCGCTGCGCGCGGACCTCGAGCGCAAGGGGTACACGGCGAGCTGGTCGTCGCCCGAGGACCTCGGCGCCTACATCCGCACGGACATCGATCGCTGGCGCGACGTCGTCCGGCGTGCCAACCTCGCCGATCCCGACGCGAGGAAGTAGGCGCGGCCGCGGGCGCTGCGAGGTCGCGCAGCGTTTGCCTAGGTGTTCACGGTGCGGAAGTCCGCCGGCAGCAGGATCTCGAGCACCTCGAGGTCCCCGGAGTAGTCGAGGACGCGGTGACGGATGCTCGGTGGCTGCGTCCAGCAGCTGCCCGCCCGCATCACCTCGGCGTCGCGTCCTTCGAGCTGCACCTTGATCCAGCCCTGCAGCACGTACATGATCTGGAACACAGTTTCGTGCAGGTGCTCGGCGTTGGCCTCCGGCGGACAGGGCGGCACCATGCGGATCACGTGCGCCTGCACGAGCCCGCCGGTGGCCTCCGCCACGCCGAGGTCGCGGTAACGTGCGTAGCGCCGCAATCCGTTGGCCTTGAAGTCCGCGTCGCCGCCGAAGTGGCTCGTCGCGGGCCGCTGGCCGGCGCGGGCCAGCGCCACGAAGCGCGCGAGCAGCGCCTCGTCGGGCGCGAGGCGCGACGCGGCGGCGGGCGTGGAAGTCGCGTCGGCATCCTTCATGGCTGCTCCCGGTCGTGTCGTGGTCGTCGTGCGTTCCTGCGCGCCGTGCGCGCCAACGCGCACGCCCGGTGCCCATTGTCGCCAGCGTCGCGGGCCGCGCACCAATAGTTTGTCGGTATGCTACGCGATCGGCCCTGATGATCGCCGGAGCCCGCCCGCGTGGACCTCAAGCTCGTCGAGACGTTTCTCTGCGTGTACGAAGAGCGCAACGTGACGCGCGCGGCCGCGCGGCTGTCCACGGTGCAGCCGGCCGTCAGCAACCAGATCAAGCGGCTCGAGGAGGCGCTGGACCTGCGGCTCTTCGAGCGCTCGACGCGCGGGCTCGCGCCCACGGCGGCGGGGCGCGCCGTGTACCGGCTGTTCGCGCCGGTCGTGGCGGACTTCCGCGCAGCGGAGCGGCAGGCCCGCGAGCTCGCCGGCTCGCCGATCCCGCGCGTCGCGGTGGGGTTCAGCCCCTACGTCAGCGACGCGATCCTGAGCGACGTGCTGCACCGCTTCCGCACGCTGCAGCCGGACGTCGAGGTCGGCGTCGAGGAAGCCCACAGCCCGGCGCTGATCGCGCGCGTGGCCGACGGCGCCCTCGACCTCGCGGTCGTGCACTTCGGCGCGCTGTCCACCGGCATTCCCGCGACGCTGCTCGCGGTCCCGCTGATCGAGGAGGACCTCGTCCTCGTCGAGCGCGACGATGGCGGGAGCGATGCGGGCGAGCCGATCCCGTTCGCCGAGCTCGCCCTGCGCCGCCTCGTGCTCCCGCGCGCGCGGCACGGGTACCGGCGGGACGTCGAGCTGGCGGCGCAGCGCGCGCGCACGCTGCTCAACGTCGACCTCGAGATCAACGCGCCGGGCCCGCTGCTCGCGCTCGTCGCCCACGGGACGCTCGCGTCGATCGTCCCGGCGATCACCGCGCGCAAGGCGAGCGGCCACCTGCCTATCCGCATCCGCCGGCTCGTGCAGCCGTCGGTGACGCGCAGCATCCTCTGCGTCCACCGGCGCGAGCAGGCGCTGTCGCCGCTGCTGGTCGAGTTCGTGCGGATCGTCCGTGGCGAGCTGGCGCACGGCGCCGATGCGGAGCGGATGCCGCCCGAAGCGGGGACGGACGAGGTGGAGAGGGCGCTGCGCGCAGCGTGGCCAGCTTGCGCGAAGCGGTGAGGAGCGGCGCGACGGAGCGTTGTCCAGCAGCGCGTCGCTGCATGGGATCTCCGACGCTTCCCGAGCGCCGGCAGACTGCGTCGTGCGCAGCGTTGGACATCGCCGTGGCCGGCGCTCAATCTGCGCGAGTTCGTGTTCGGCCACGATCACCACGGCGAACCCGACCCGGATTTCGATATGCCGCCGCGCGTGCAACGCGAGGAGCGATCCACGCTCGCCGCCGCCGTGGGCGCGCACAAGTCCTTCATCGACCTCTGCGACGTCGCTGACGGCTGGTGGCATGGGGTCACCGTCGAGAAGACGCTGCCGGCCGACCCTGCGGTGAAGCTGCCGCAGTGCCTGGTCGGCGCCAACGCCTGTCCACCCGAGGACGTGCGCGGACCACCCGGCTACGAGGACTTCCCCGCGGCGATCCGCGATCCCGCCAACGAAGAGCACGACGCCATGCTGGAATGGCGTGGCGGCGCCTTCGACCTGACCGCCTTCGACCTCGAAGCGGTCAACGAGACCCTGCGCCAGTTCAAGCTCCGAAAAGTCAGGACCGCCTCGGGCTGACGCCTGCCCCACCGCTGGCGACGCCGCGGAAAAGAAAACCCGTTGATTTGTCAACGGGTTAGCTGGATCGTGGTGGCGGAGGGTTGCCTGGTGCAAAAGCCGCCCGTTGAGCTTACGAGTAATGCCGCGGGCGCCTGCGGGCTTGTGAGGTCTCGTCACCGGGAGAGCAGGTCCACGTACGCCTGGTAGCTGTAGACGCGGTTCTTCTTTTGGCCGGTGAGCTCGGTCAGGATGCCGAGATCCTCCAGCAGCTTGACGGCGGCGCTGGCGGTCGGAAACGTCGTCTCCAGCCGCTGGCGAACGTGCTCGACGCTGAAGCGCGGCATCATCGGCAGCAGCTCGAACAGGCGGTAGCTGATCGGCCCAGCCTTGGGAGACTCCAGCAGTCGCTTGCGGTCGGCCGTGATCAGGCTGGCCACGTCGATGATGCTGCGCTCGGCCTCCGCAGACGCCGCAGCCACGCCTTCCAGGAAGAAGGACACCCAGCCCTCCCAGTCGCCGTCGCTGCGGATGGCCGACAGGCGCCGGTAGTACTCCGCCTGGTGCTGCTTCAGGTAGCCGCTCAGGTACATCAACGGCTCTCTCAGCAGCCCCCAGTGCTCCATGAGCGCGGCGATCAGCAGTCGCCCGATGCGCCCGTTGCCATCCAGGAAGGGGTGGATGGTTTCGAACTGGGCGTGGATCAAAGCCACCCTGACCAGCGGCGGCAGGTCGGCGTCGGCGGCGTGGATAAAGCGCTCCAGGTCCGTCAACAGTTCGGCCACTTGCTGCGGGGGTGGCGGCACGAAGGCGGCGTTGCCCGGTCGCGTGCCGCCGATCCAGTTCTGCGAGCGGCGTAGTTCACCAGGCTGCTTGCCGGCACCGCGTGCACCGTCGAGCAGCAGCCGATGGGCTTCGCACAACAGGCGAACGCTGATCGGCAAGCCCTGCGGGTCGCGCAACTGCCCCTGCACCCAGCGGAAGGCGCGCAGGTAGTTGGTGACCTCCTCGACATCGTCGGTGTTGCTGACGTTCAGGCCCGCTTCCTCGTCGAGCAGGTCGGTCAGCGTGGCCTGGGTGCCCTCGATCTGCGAGGTGAGCAGTGCCTCCTTGCGGATGGCGCTGTAAAGCAGCCATTCCACCGACGGGACCAGGCCCGACACCCCGGCCAGGCGCGCCAGCGCCAGTTCAGCTTGCCGGTTCAGGTCGATGAAGCAGGTCGGCGCCAGCGTCGGGTCAACCGGGGGCAGCGGCTGCGGCACGAAGGCGCGTATCGACTCGCCCAGCGTGGTCGTGATGGCGTAGGTGCCGGTGGTTCGGGGCATTGAAAGCGTGCTTTGATTTCTCGCCTTCAATTAAAGCACGCTTTATTTTGAGACGCCAGTATCAAAGCAGGCTTTCATACGATGCAGCCTCGGCCTCGATCCGATACCCCATCGCCCGGTAGCCGCGCTGGCGCTTGTCCCACATCCGCAGCAAGGCCGGATGGCCGGTGTCCACGAAGTCGATGATCCGCACGTCGGTCTTGCTGGCGTGTTCCCGGTGCAGACGCCCAGCGTACTGCTGCAGCGTGCCCTTCCAGGACACCGGCATGGCGAGCACCAGCGTATCCAGCGGCGGGTGGTCGAAGCCCTCGCCGACCAGCTTGCCCGTCGATAGGAGCACACGCGGCGCGTCGGGCGGCAGAGCATCGAGGTCTGCCACCAACGCTGCACGCTGCTTTCTCGACATCCGGCCATGCAGAACGAAGGGCGACGGCTCCAGGCCGCGGAGGGCCGCATCGACGGCGTCGAGGTGTTCCGTGCGCTCGGTCAGGACCAGCACCTTGCGGCCCTGCGCGAAGGCGTCGCGCACCTCGGCGGCGATGGCCTCGGTCCTGGCCTGATCGTTGGCGAGATGTCGGAACACGTCCTGGATGCCGGCATCCTGCGGCAGATCGATGCGAGCGTGGCAGGCGCGCGGCACGACCTCCAGATCGTGCGGCGCTCCGGCCGGAGTGGCCGCCGTGTGGCGGATAGGCCCGCATTGCATGAAGATGATCGGCTGCTGCCCGTCGCGTCGGATCGGGGTCGCCGTCAGGCCCAGCACGAATTTCGCCTTGGTCCGCTTCAGGACCGCGTCGAAGGAGACGGCGCCGACGTGGTGGCACTCGTCGACGATCACGTGGCCGTAGTCCTCGACCAGCGGGTTTACCTCGCCCTGGCGGGACAAGGACTGCATCACAGCGATGTCGATCCTGCCGGTGGGCTTGGCCTTGCCGCCGCCGATGGTGCCGACCACACCCTTGCCGACGCCCAGAAACGCCTGCAGCCGCTCCTGCCACTGCTTGAGCAGTTCCGTGCGATGGAGTTGGAGTTGCCCCGGTTTCGCGGACGGGTGGCCGCTTGGATGTCAAGCGGGTTCTGGGGCTTCGGTGAGCGTATTCGGCTCCGGTTGAAGAGCGTGGTTCCGCTCGAAGTTGGCCGGTGAGATCCGTC
>BOKS01000005.1 GCA_016861105.1 Betaproteobacteria bacterium
GGGGAGACCATGCTGCGCAAGCGTTCCTTTGCAGGCCTCGCGATCGCCGCGCTCGCCGTCCTCGTGGCGGCCGGCGCCCACGCCCAGGCGCCTGCGCCGTCGAAGCAGGCGTCCGCCAAACCCGCCGCTGCGGCGGCGAAGAAGGTCGCCGCCGACGCCGCCGCGTGCTTCGCCTGCCATGGGCCGGTGCGGGAATTCCACGCCGGGAACGCCCACGCGACCGTCGGCTGCGCGTCGTGCCACGACGGCATCGCCGCGCACCTCGCCGACGTCAAGGCGCGCCCCGTCACCAAGACCGACCCGGCCGTCTGCGGCGGCTGCCACCAGAACCAGTTCCGCACGATGTACCAGATGAACCCCGAGAAGACGGCGCGCAAGTCGAAGACGCTCGCCGGCGGCCCGTCGCCCAATCCGGCGTTCGACAAGCTGATGTCGCCACACGGCTTCACGCGCGAGCACAACGAGCCGCGCTCGCACGCGTTCGCGCTGTACGACCAGTTCGTCGTCGACCGCGCGTTCGGCGGGCGCTTCGAGAACAAGGAGGGCTGGCGCGGCCTCGCGAGGATGGGCGGCAACTTCAAGGTGTGGGACGTGCTCGAGGACAAGTTCCCGGGCCAGGACCACAAGGCTTTCAAGCCCGGCACGGCGGCGGCGGCGAACCCGGTGTGCATGTCGTGCAAGACGGCCGACCACATCCTCGACTGGGCGTACCTCGGCGACCCGGTGCCCGGCGCGAAGTGGAGCCGCACGTCGAAGGTGCAGGAGTTCGTCAAGGACACGAACCACGCGCTCAACTGCATCTTTTGCCACGACCCGCACTCCGCGAAGCCGCGCGTGATCCGCGACGGCCTGATCCAGGCGCTCACGCGCCCGGAGAAGGACACGCTGTGGCACAAGGACGCGCGCGCGGCGAAGATCGAGGTCAAGGACCTCGGCGTGCGCGGCTACACGCGCAAGATCGCGACGCTCGACCGCTACGACATGAACCTGCAGTGCGGCCAGTGCCACGTCGAGTACAACTGCAATCCCGGCACCGACCCGGTCACCGGCAAGCCGATCGGGATGACCGACGCGCGCACCAACCACTTCCCGTTCAAGAAGGTCGAGGACATCGGCAAGCACTACACCGACCTGTCGTTCCGCGACTTCCGCCACGGCATCACCGGCGCGCTGCTGTGGAAGGCGCAGCACCCGGACGTCGAGAACTACTACGGCAGCAGGCACCAGGTGGCCGGCGTCGAGTGCTCGAGCTGCCACATGCCCAAGGTGAAGGACGCGAAGACCGGCAGGACCTTCACGTCGCACTGGCAGACCTCGCCGAAGCACTACATCAAGGAGACCTGCCTGACCTGCCACAGCGAATGGAAGCCCGAGCAGGCCGTGTACGTGATCGACTCGATGAAGAACCGCTTCCAGGGCAAGCTGCGCGCGGCCGAGTACGCGCTGACGCGGTTCGTCGACAAGTTCGAGGAGGCGCGCAACCTCGGCGTCGACGAGGCCACGTTGAACAAGGCGCGCGAGATCCACTACAACGCCCACATCCACTGGGAGTGGTGGACGGCGAGCAACGGCGCGCACTTCCACAGCCACGACGAGGCGGTCGCGTCGATCAACAAGGGCATCGGCTACTCGAACGAGGGGGTGAAGCTCCTCGACGAGGCGATGGGCAAGCGCCGCGCCGACGCTGCGAAGGGCGCAGCCGCCGCCGCGCCCGCGAAGTAGCGCGGCGCCGCCTGACGGCGATCAAGGGCGAGGCCTGCGCCTCGCCTTTCCTTTCGGTACCCGCGCGATAATGCTACCCGTCGCGCCATGTCCACCGCTCCCCTCGTCTTCTGGCTCGCCGTCGCCGCCATGGTCGGCGTGGCGCTGGCGTTCGTGCTCCCGCGGCTGCTGGGACGCGAGCCCCGGTCGCGCGGCGCCTCCCGCGCGGCGCTGAACGCGCGGCTCTACCGGGCGGAACTCGACGAGATCGCGCGCGAGCGCGCGTGCGGCGCGCTGTCCGGCGCGGACTACGCGAGCGCACGCGCCGAGCTGGAGCGCCGCCTGCTCGACGACGTCGCCGCGGACGAGCGCCCCGCGCCCGCCGTGCGCACGCGCGGCGCGGCCGCCGTCGTCGCGATCGCGCTGCCCGCGCTCGCCGTGGGACTGTACCTGCTGTTCGGCACGCCTGCCGCGGTACGGCCTGCGGCGCTCGCCGGCGACGCCGCACCGGCGGCGCAAGGGGCCGACTTCCGCGCGCAGCTGGTCGCCCACCTGGCCTCCGCGCCGCGCGACGCGCGCGCGTGGGTCGCGCTCGCGCGCCTCGACATGGGCGACGACCGCTTCGACGACGCGGCCGCGCACTTCGCGAAGGCCATTGCCGCGTCGGACAAGGTCGCCCGCGATCCCGGCGTGCTCTGCGAGTACGCCGACGCGCTGGGCATGGCGCAGGGCGGCCGCCTCGGCGGGCGGCCGGCGGAGCTGGTCGAGCGTGCGCTCGCGCTCGATCCGTCGCATCCGGTCGCGCTGGAGATGGCGGGCAGCGCCGCCTACGAGCGCGGCGACTTCCGGGCCGCGGCGCGCCACTGGCGCACGCTGCTCGCGCGTCTCGACGGCGACTCGCCGGCCCACGTCGAGCTCGCCGCCGCCGTCGAGCGGGCCGAGCGCCTCGCCGCGACCAGCCTGCCACCGCCCGACGCGTCCGCGCGCGGCGGTTAGCCACGATCTCCGGGACGCTCGCATGGACGCATCGACGACGACGCTGGACGTGCTGGTCATCGGCGCCGGCGTGTCCGGCCTGACCGCCGCCTACGAGCTCGGCAAGCGCGGCACGGCGGTGGCAATCGCCGACGCCGGACCTGACCCGGGCGGCGTGATCGGCACGCGCGAGCGCGACGGGTTCCTCTACGAGACCGGCGCCAACAGCGCGCTCGACACCTCGCCCGCGCTCGACGCGCTGTTCGACGAGCTCGGCATCCTCGGCGAGCGCCGCGACGCCGGCCCGAACGGGTCGAACCGCTTCATCGTCCGCGACGGCAGGCTCGTCGCGCTGCCGACGTCCCCCGGCGCGTTCCTCACGACGCGCGCGTTCACGCTCGCCGCCAAGCTGCGGCTGCTGCGGGAGCCCTTCGTCGCGCCCGCGCCCGCGCAGGCCGAGGAGACGATCGCCGACTTCGTGCGCCGCCGGCTGGGCCGCGAGTTCCTCGACTACGCGATCGACCCGTTCGTGTCGGGCATCTACGCGGGGGATCCCGAGCGCATCTCGGTGCCGGCCGCGTTCCCGAAGCTCTTCGCGCTCGAGCAGAAGCACGGCAGCCTGATCCGCGGCCAGATCATGGGTGCGCGCGAGCGGCGCAGGCGCGCCGAGACGTCGAAGAACGCGGCGAGGAGCTTCAGCTTCGCGGCGGGGATGAAGACGCTGCCGGAGGCACTAGCGCGGCGGATCGCGCGCTACGACCGCGGCGTGCGGGTCACGTCGATCGCGCGCGCGGCGGACGGCCTCGAGGTGCAGGGCATCCGCGCCGGGACGGGCGTCCGCTACCGCGCCCGGCGCGTCGTCTGCGCCACCGCGGCGCACGCCGCCGCCCCGATGTTCGCGTCGGCCGCGCCCGCGCTCGCGCGCGCGCTGGCGGCGATCGAGTACGCGCCCGTCTGCGTGGTCGCGTCCGCCTACCGCCGCGACCGGGTCGCGCACGCGCTCGACGGCTTCGGCGTCCTGGTGCCGCGCAGGGAGCGGCGCCGCATCCTCGGGACGCTGTTCTCGAGCAGCCTCTTCGAGGGGCGCGCGCCCGCGGGCCACGTGCTCCTGACCACCTTCGCCGGCGGCCGGCGCAATCCCGAGGTGACCGCGCTCGACGACGAGGCGCTGGCGAAAACGGTCGGCGAGGAGCTCGGCGCGCTGCTCGGCGCGCGCGAGCCGCTCTGGAACGAGATCGTGCGCTGGGCGCACGCGATCCCGCAGTACACGATCGGCCACCTCGCGCGCGTGGCGGCCGTCGACGAGGCGGCCGCGGCGCTGCCGGGACTCGGCTTCTGCGCCAACTGGCGCGGTGGCGTGTCCTTCGGCGACTGCATCAGGAACGGGCAGGCGACCGCCGAGGCGGTGGCGCGCTCGCTCGCGCCGGCGGCGCAGGCTGCCTGAAGCGGGCGCGGCCCGCGGCGCGTCACAGCGACGCGCCGCAGTTCCAGCAGAGGTCGAAGTTCGCGGGCGAGTCCTCGCCGCAGGCCGCGCAGCGCGTCGTGCCGCTCCGCGCCGCCTCCTCCTGCAGGCGCGCGAGGAGCACGAGCGCGCGCTCGCGGTCCTGCTCGCGCTCGAGCCAGACCTGCGGCTGCGCGACGTCGGGCGGGACGTCGCCGACGATGCTCGATGCGTGCTGGTTGAACACGTGCGCCTTGATGCCCGCCTGCTTCAGCCGGTCCGCGACGAGCCACGCGTCGAAGCGGGCGCGCGCCGTGTAGAAGCGGAACATCCGGTCCTAGGGCCTGTTCACGCTATGGCCGCATGCGCGCAGGGTCGCCGCCGCGGCCATCACGCGTACCGGCCGCCGGCGCGCTGCCAGCGCCACGCGTCCTCGCAGATCGCGTCCAGCCCGCGCGTCGCGCGCCAGCCGAGCAGCGCCAGCGCGCGCGAGGCATCCGCGTAGACGGACGCGATGTCGCCGTCGCGGCGTGGCGCGACCACCTTGGGCACCGGCCTTCCGCACGCCTTCTCGAAGGCCCCCACGACCTCCAGCACCGAGTAGCCGCGTCCCGCCCCGAGGTTCAGCGTCAGGACGCCAGGATGCGAGCCGAGGTGGTCGAGCGCGGCGAGGTGGCCCTCCGCGAGGTCGTCCACGTGGATGTAGTCGCGGATGCCGGTGCCGTCCGGCGTCGGCCAGTCGGTCCCGAAGATCGGCACTTCGTCGAACTCGCCCGCGACCGCGCGGCACATCAGCGGGACGAGGTTGTTCGGGCGCCCGAGCGGCGCCTCGCCGATCAGCGCCGAGGGATGCGCGCCCGCCGGGTTCATGTACCGCAGGATGGCGATGCGCCAGCGCGCGTCGGCGCCGGCGAGGTCGCGCAGGAACTCCTCGACCGCGCGCTTGGTGCGGCCGTAGACGCTCGCCGGCCTGAGCGGCGCGTCCTCGCCCACGGGCAGGGCGTCCGGCTGTCCGTAGACCGTGCACGACGAGCTGAACACGAGCGTCGCGACGCCGGCCTCGCCCATCGCCTCGGCGAGGCGGACCGTGCCGTTGAGGTTCACGTCCCAGTACGCGAGCGGCCGCGCCGACGACTCGCCGACGGCCTTCATGCCCGCGCAGTGGACGACCGCGCCGATCCGGTGCGCCGCGAAGGTCGCGCGCAGCACGCCCGCGTCGCGCACGTCGCCTTCGACCAGCGGGATGGGCGTGCCCGCAAGCCGAACGAGCCTGGCGACCACGCCCGGCGAGCTGTTCTGGAAATTGTCGAGGATGACCGACGCACGCCCCGCGCGCGCGAGCGCGGCCACGATGTGCGAGCCGATGTAGCCCGCGCCGCCCGTGACCAGGACCGCCGACGTCATGCCGTCGATGCTACACGACGGGCCGGGCGCGCCCACCGGCCGCCCCGCAGGACGCGGCGGCCGGCGCCGCGCGATGCGACGCCCGGCGTACGCCCCGGCATCACGGCAGCGGAGCGCGCGCCGTGACTCAGGACTGCGATTCCTCCGCCGGGGCGGCGGACTGCGGACGGTCGACCAGCTCGACGATCGCCATCGGCGCCGCGTCGCCCTGCCGGAAGCCGAACCTGAGGATGCGCAGGTAGCCGCCCGGGCGGCTCGCATAGCGCGGCCCGAGCTCGCCGAACAGCTTGGTGACCACGTCGCGATCGCGCAGCCGGTCGAACGCGAGGCGGCGGTTCGCCACGGTCGCGGTCTTGCCGAGCGTGATCAGCGGCTCGGCGACGCGGCGCAGCTCCTTCGCCTTCGGCAGCGTGGTCTTGATGACCTCGTGCGTGAACAACGAGTTGGTCATGTTGCGCAGCATCGCGAGGCGATGGCTGCTGGTGCGGTTGAGCTTGCGAAGCCCGTGGCGGTGACGCATGGCTTGTTCCTTTCACTTCTGGCGCAGCTTCTCACCGCGCTCGCTTCTTGGTCTGTAGGGCCGCCCGCAAGGCGCGGACGCCACCCAGGCACTACGCACTCCCGCATGCCGGCGCGCCGGTGTACACCGGCGCGCGTCGCGGCGTTTCCTTACCGCGAAGAATCGACGGGGTCCGCCCGCGATTCTTCCGTGACGTCCTCCGGCCCTGAAAGTCGCAACGCCTACCCCACGACATCCACCGCCGGTTCGCGCGACTTTCAGGGACGATCCAACCCGGCCGGCGGCCAGTTCTCGAGCTTCATGCCGAGCGACAGCCCGCGCGACGCCAGCACTTCCTTGATCTCGTTGAGCGACTTGCGGCCGAGGTTCGGCGTCTTCAGGAGCTCGGTCTCGGTGCGCTGGATCAGGTCGCCGATGTAGTAGATGTTCTCCGCCTTGAGGCAGTTGGCCGAGCGCACGGTGAGCTCGAGGTCGTCGACGGGCCGCAGCAGGATCGGGTCGACCTGCGGCGCCGCGCGCTCCGCGGCGGGCGACTCGGTGCCCTTGAGGTCCGCGAACACCGACAGCTGCTCGACGAGCACCGACGCCGCGTAGCGGACCGCCTGCTCGGGCTCCACGACGCCGTTCGTCTCGATGTCGAGCACGAGCTTGTCGAGGTCGGTGCGCTGCTCGACGCGGGCGCTCTCGACCGCGTAGCTCACCCGGCGCACGGGCGAAAACGACGCGTCGAGCAGGATCGAGCCGATCGAGCGCCCGCCCTCGGGCTTCGCGCGCGCGGTCGCCGGCTGGTAGCCGCGGCCCTTCTCGACGCGGATCTCCATCTCGATCCTGCCGCCGGCTGTGAGGTGCGCGATCACGTGCTCGGGATTGATGATCTCGACGTCGTGGTTGGGCTCGATGTCCGCCGCGGTGACCGGTCCTTCGCCCCCCTTCGCCAGGCGCAGCATCACGTGGTCCCGGTTGTGCAGCTTCAGCACCACGCCCTTCAGGTTGAGGAGCACGTCGACCACGTCCTCCTGCACGCCGTCGAGCGCCGAGTACTCGTGCAGCACCCCCGAGATCTTGACCTCGGTCGGCGCGTACCCCGGCATCGAAGAGAGCAGCACGCGGCGCAGCGCGTTGCCGAGCGTGTGCCCGTACCCGCGCTCGAACGGCTCCATCACCACCTTGGCGTGGAACGGCGACATGCTCTGCACGTCGATGATGCGGGGCTTGAGCAGAACGTTGCTTTGCATGCGAGACCCTTATAGAGACGACGGCCGCGGCCGGCGGGCGGCGGCGGCCGGCGTTGTCCAGGATGGTTACTTGCTGTAGAGCTCCACCACCAGCGACTCGTTGATGTCCTGCCCGAACTCGGAGCGCTCGGGGGCTCCCTTGAAGGTGCCGGTCATCTTCTTCGCGTCGACCTCGACCCACGCGGGGAAGCCGACCTTCTCGGCGAGCTGCAGCGCGTCCTGGATGCGCAGCTGCCCCTTGGCGCGCTCGGTCACGGTCACGACGTCGCCCGTGCGCAGCAGCGCCGACGGCACGTTCGTCCTCCTGCCGTTGACGAGGATCGAGCCGTGCGTGACCAGCTGGCGCGCCTCGGCGCGGGTGCTCCCGAAGCCCATGCGGTAGACGACGTTGTCGAGGCGCGACTCGAGCAGCTTGAGCAGGTTCTCGCCGGTCGAGCCGGTCCGCCGCGCGGCCTCCTCGAAGTAGCGCTGGAACTGCCGCTCGAGCAGCCCGTAGATGCGGCGCAGCTTCTGCTTCTCCCGCAGCTGCTTGCCGTAGTCGGACGTGCGCAGGCCGGACTTCTGCCCGTGCTGTCCGGGCTTGGTCTCGAGCTTGCACTTGGAGTCGAGGCTTCGACGCGCGCTTTTCAGGAAGAGGTCGGTGCCCTCCCGTCGCGCCAGCTTGCACTTGGGGCCGGTGTAGCGAGCCATTCTTTGCTGTCCTAAGGTCGTTCGCCCGGAAGCGGAAACCTGCTTCCGGCCGCTCTGGTCACCTGGACGTCGCGGGCGGATCCCGGCGATGTCCAGCGATAACTGCCACGAAACTGCGTCTGCCTGCCCTCTGCCCGCGCGGCGCGTTGCCTCGCGCGCCGATGCGCGACCCGGGACCTCCCGGGCCTAGATCCGCCGGCGCTTCGGCGGCCGGCAGCCGTTGTGCGGAACCGGCGTCACGTCGGAGATCGACGTGATCTTGAGCCCCAGCGCGTTCAGCGCACGCACGGCCGACTCGCGCCCCGGGCCGGGTCCCTTGATCCGCACCTCGAGGTTCTTGACGCCGTGCTCCTGCGCCGCCCGGCCGGCCGACTCCGCCGCCACCTGCGCGGCGAACGGCGTCGACTTGCGGGAGCCCTTGAAGCCCGCGCCGCCCGACGTCGCCCACGACAGCGCGTTGCCCTGCCGGTCGGTGATCGTGATGATCGTGTTGTTGAACGACGCGTGGATGTGCGCGATGCCTTCCGACACGCTTTTGCGCACCTTCTTGCGCGCGCGCGCCGCGGCGGCGGCCTTCTGCGAGGATTGCTGTGCCATGGTCTTCCTTGGGTTACTTCGCGGCGCCCTTGCCGAGCGCGACCGTGCGGCCCTTCTTCGGGCCCTTGCGCGTGCGCGCGTTGGTGCGGGTGCGCTGGCCGCGGACCGGCAGGCCCTTGCGGTGGCGCGTGCCGCGGTAGCAGCCGAGGTCCATCAGCCGCTTGATGTTCATCGTCTGCTCGCGGCGCAGGTCGCCCTCGACCGTGAAGCGGCCGACGTGCTCGCGGAGCTTGTCCATCTCGGTGTCGGACAGGTCCTTGATCTTCGACGCCGGGTTGACGCCTGAGGCCGTGCAGATGGCCTTCGCGCGCGTCGGGCCGATCCCGTAGATCGACTGCAGCGCGATCACGGCGTGCGCGTGGTTGGGGATGTTGACGCCTGCGATGCGGGCCATGGTCTAGTCGTCCTGTGGGTGCTCGTGGCGGCGCCGGTCAGCCCTGGCGCTGCTTGTGACGCGGCTCGGTGCAGATCACGCGCACCACGCCGTTGCGGCGGATGATCTTGCACTTGCGGCAGATCTTCTTGACGGATGCCAGTACCTTCATTTCGCTCTCCCGGTCGGCCGCCCGCCGCGCCACGATGGCGCGCCGCGGGACACTCTGCCGCCTCTGATTCCTGCTTGCCGTTCCCTGTCCCCTGCCTCGGTCACTTGGCCCGGAACACGATCCTCGCCCGCGACAGGTCGTACGGCGTCAGCTCGACGGTCACCTTGTCGCCCGGCAGGATCTTGATGTAGTGCATGCGCATCTTCCCGGAGATGTGGCCCAGCACGACGTGGTCGTTCTCGAGCTTCACGCGAAACGTCGCGTTGGGCAGCATCTCGATGACCTCGCCCTGCATCTGGATCGTGTCTTCCTTCGCCATGCGCGAGAACCTGTCGCGAAGCGGCTCGCCCCGTCCGCCCCCGCGGACGGCGGAGGTGGACTATCGCGTCGGCAGCCCCCCCTTGAAGTTGGCCTTGCGCAGCAGGCTCTCGTACTGCTGCGACATGAGGTATGCCTGCACCTGGGTCATGAAGTCCATCGTGACCACGACGATGATCAGCAGCGACGTCCCGCCGAAGTAGAACGGCACGTTCTTCCACGCGATCAGGAAGTTCGGGATGAAGCACACGACGACGAGGTAGAGCGAGCCCAGCAGCGTCAGGCGCAGCGTGATCTTCTCGAGGTACTTCGCCGTCTGCTCGCCCGGCCGGTAGCCCGGGATGAACGCCCCGGACTTCTTCAGGTTGTCCGCGGTCTCCTTCGGGTTGTACTGCAGCGCCGTGTAGAAGAAGCAGAAGAAGATGATCGCCGCCGCGTACAGGATCTCGTGCACCGGCTGCCCCGGCGCCAGCGTCGCCGCCAGGTCGCGCAGCCAGACCGTGCCCTCGCCGGAGCCGAACCACTGGGCCATCGTCGCCGGGAACAGGATGATCGACGAGGCGAAGATCGGCGGGATCACGCCGGCCATGTTGAGCTTGAGCGGCAGGTGCGAGCTCTGGCCCTGGTAGACCTTGTTGCCGACCTGGCGCTTCGCGTAGTTGACGAGGATCTTGCGCACCGCCCGCTCGACGAACACGACGAACGCGGTGACGGCCACGACCAGCGCCGCGATGCCGAGCACCAGCGGGATCGAGTACGCGCCCGTGCGCGCCTGCTCGAGCGTGAGGCCGATGGCGCTCGGGAGGCCCGCCGCGATGCCGGCGAAGATCAGCAGCGAGATGCCGTTGCCCAGGCCCCGCTCGGTGATCTGCTCGCCCAGCCACATCAGGAACATCGTGCCGGTGACCAGCGTGACCGCGGTGACGGTCCGGAACGCGAGTCCCGGCTCCAGGACGAGCCCGGGCTGCGCCTCGAGCGCCACCGCGATGCCGATCGCCTGGAAGAACGCGAGGCCCAGCGTCGCGTAGCGCGTGTACTGCGTGATCTTGCGCCGGCCGGCCTCGCCCTCCTTCTTCAGCGCCTCGAGCGTCGGCACGACGACCGTGCACAGCTGCATGATGATCGACGCCGAGATGTAGGGCATGATGCCCAGCGCGAGGATCGAGAAGCGCGACAGCGCGCCGCCCGAGAACACGTTGAACAGGCCGAGGATCCCGCCCTGCTGCGAGCGGAACAGCTCGTCGAGCACGGTCGCGTTGATGCCCGGCACCGGGATGTGCGTCCCGATCCGGTAGACGATGAGCGCGCCCAGCAGGAACCACAGCCGCCGCTTGAGGTCGGCGTACTTCGTGCCCGTCTTCAGCGCCGGATTGACCGTTGCCACTCGCTTAACCTGACTTTCTTCCCCGTGCCGCTTCGCGTCGGTGCCTCTAGGCGACGCTGCCGCCCGCGGCTTCGATGGCCGCCTTGGCGCCCTTGGTCGCGAGCACGCCGTTGAGCTTGACGGCCCGCTCGATCTTGCCCTTCAGGATCACCTTCGCGGTCTTCGCCGCCGCCGGCACGAGGCCCGCGGTCTTGAGCGCGACGATGTCGATCTCGTCGACCGGGCAGCGCGCGAGGTCGGCGAGGCGCACCTCGGCGGTGTCGTCGCGCGTGCGCGACACGAAGCCGCGCTTCGGCAGCCGGCGCTGCAGCGGCATCTGGCCGCCCTCGAAGCCGACCTTGTGGAACCCGCCCGAGCGCGATTTCTGACCCTTGTGGCCGCGGCCCGCGGTCTTGCCGAGCCCCGAGCCGATGCCCCGCCCGACGCGGCGCCTCGCCTTCCTGCTGCCCGCCGCGGGCTTGATCGTGTTGAGTCGCATCGTCTGCTCCAGATCCTGCCTTCGTCGTCCCCGCGGAAGCGGGGCACCAGTGTCTTCGTGCCGGCGCTTCGCCCCGGCTCCCCGCCTCCGCGGGGACGCCGCCCTCGCCGCCCGCTTCGCGTCCGCTACTCCGCCGTCACCTTGAGGAGGTAGCCGACCTTGTCGATCATCCCGCGCACCGACGGCGTGTCGACGAGTTCGACCGTGTGGTTCGTCCACTTGAGGCCCAGGCCGCGCACGGTGTCGCGATGGTCCCGGCGCGTGCGGGCGATGCCCTTCACCAGCGTGACCTTGATCTTCCTGCCGTCCGCCATGGCGCTATCCCGTGATCTCTTCGACCGACTTGCCGCGCTTCGCCGCGATGTCGGCCGGCGAGTTCTGCGCCATCAGACCGTTCAGCGTGGCGCGCACGACGTTGTACGGGTTGGTCGGGCCGTGCGTCTTGGCGAGCACGTTGGTCACGCCGACGACCTCGAACACCGCGCGCGCCGCGCCGCCGGCGATGATCCCGGTGCCCTCGGCGGCCGGCTGCATGAACACCGTCGTCGAGCCGTGCTTGCCGATCGACGGGTGGTGCAGCGTGCCCTTGCGCAGGCGCACCTTCGCCAGCCTGCGGCGCGCCTCCTCCATCGCCTTCTGCACGGCCACGGGCACTTCCTTCGCCTTGCCCTTGCCCATGCCGACGCCGCCGTCGCCGTCGCCCACGACGGTCAGCGCTGCGAAGCCGAGGATGCGGCCGCCCTTCACGACCTTCGTGACGCGGTTGATGCTGATCATCTTCTCGCGCAGCCCGTCCCCGCGCTCTTCCGCCTGGGGCTGCTGCCGCGAACTGCGACGTTGCTCTGCCATGGTCTACCCTGTGCTCAGAACTTGAGGCCGCCTTCGCGGGCCGCGTCGGCCAGCGCCTTCACGCGGCCGTGGAACCGGAACCCGGAGCGGTCGAACGCAACCGCCTCGACGCCGATCGCCTTCGCCTTCTCGGCGATGCGCTTGCCGACCACCACGGCGGCCTCCTTGTTGCCGCCGTTCTTCACGTCCTTGCGCACGTCGGCCTCCGCGGTGGAGGCGCTCGCGAGCACCTCGCGTCCGGTCGGCGCGATGATCTGCGCGTAGATGTGCAGGTTCGACCGGCTCACGACCAGCCGGTGCGCGCGCTGCTCGGCGATGCGCACGCGGGTCTTGCGGGCGCGGCGGACGCGGGCTTCCTTCTTTCCGATACTCATGCTTCGCCTCGGCGGTCGTTACTTCTTCTTCGTTTCCTTGAGCTTGACGCGCTCGTCGTGGTAGCGCACGCCCTTGCCCTTGTAGGGCTCCGGCGGGCGGTAGGCGCGGATCTCCGCCGCCACCTGTCCCACGGCCTGCTTGTCGACGCCCTTGATCAGGATCTCGGTCTGCTGCGGCGTGGTCGCCGTGACGCCCTTGGGCAGCTGGTGGACGACCGGGTGCGAGAAGCCGAGCGACAGGTTGAGCCTGTCGCCCTGCGCCTGCGCGCGGTAGCCGACGCCCACCAGCGTCAGCTTCTTCTCGAAGCCGTCGCTCACGCCCTTGACCATCCCGGCGACCAGCGCGCGCACGGTGCCGTGCATCGCCTTCTTCTCCGGGTCCGCCAGCGTGAACTCGATCAGGTCGCCGTTGCGCGCGATCGCCACTTCGGGGCCGAAGCGGCGCGTCAGCGTGCCGAGCGGTCCCTTGACGGTGACCTCGCCGGACTGCAGCGTGACCTCGACCTTCGGGGGCACCTTGACGGGGTTGTTGCCGATGCGGGACATGTTCCTAGACTCCCATTCCGTCATGCCTGGGGGCCGTTTCGTTCGCGAAGGGCTGCCCCGGGCGAATGACCGCGCCCCCTCCGGGGGCAGCGAACGAAGCGAGCGTGGGGGCCGTTTCGTTCGCGAAGGGCCGCCCCGAGCGAATGACTGCTCCCCCTCCGGGGGCAGCGAACGAAGCGAGCGTGGGGGCCGTCATCACGCGACGATGCAGAGGACTTCGCCGCCGATCCCGGCGGCGCGCGCGCGGCGGTCGGTCATCACGCCCTGCGACGTCGAGACGATGGCGACCCCCAGCCCGTTCATGACGCGCGGGATGTCGTCCTTGCTGCGGTAGATGCGCAGGCCCGGCTTGCTGACGCGCTCGATCTTCTCGATGACCGGACGCCCCGAGTAGTACTTGAGCGCGATCTCGAGCGTCGGCTTCGCCTCGCCGTTGACCTTGAAGCCGTCGATGTAGCCCTCGTCCTTCAGCACGCGGGCGATGGCGACCTTGAGCTTCGAGCTCGGCATCTCGCAGGTGGCCTTCTCCGTCATCTGCGCGTTGCGGATGCGGGTCAGCATGTCCGCGATGGGATCAGTCATGCTCATCGTGCGCCCCCTACCAGCTGGCCTTCACCACGCCCGGCACCTCGCCGCGCATCGCGTACTCGCGCAGCTTGTTGCGGCCGAGGCCGAACTTGCGGAAGTAGCCGCGCGGGCGGCCGGTGAGCGCGCAGCGGTTGCGCAGGCGCGTCGGGTTGGCGTTGCGGGGCAGCGCCTGCAGCGCGAGGCGCGCGTCGAAGCGCTCCTCGTCCGACGCCTTCGCGTTGTCGATGACGGCCTGAAGCGCGACGCGCTTCTTCGCGTACTTCGCGACGAGCTTCTGGCGCTTCAGCTGGCGGTTGATCAGGGCGAGTTTCGCCATGGCGTGCCTCTAGGCCTTGAACGGGAAACGGAACGCGGACAGCAGCGCCCTGCACTCGGCGTCGGTCTTCGCGCTCGTCGTGATCGTGATGTTCATCCCCCGCAGCTTGTCGATCTTGTCGTACTCGATCTCCGGGAAGATGATCTGCTCCTTGACGCCCATGTTGTAGTTGCCGCGGCCGTCGAAGCCCTTGCCGGTCACGCCGCGGAAGTCGCGCACGCGGGGCAGCGCGACCGAGATCAGGCGGTCGAGGAACTCGAACATGCGGTCGTGCCGCAGCGTCACCATGCAGCCGATCGGGTAACCCTGGCGGATCTTGAAGCCGGCGATCGCCTTGCGCGCCTTGGTGACGACGGGCTTCTGCCCGGCGATCTTCTGCATGTCGCCGACGGCGTTCTCGAGCAGCTTCTTGTCGGCCGTCGCGTCGCCGACGCCCATGTTCAGCACGATCTTCTGCAGGCGCGGCACTTCCATGACCGACTTGTACCCGAACTGCTTCATCAGCGCGGGCACGACGTCCTTGCGGTAGGCTTCCTTGAGGCGGGCCATCGAATGTCTCTCCCTAGGCGCCGATCTGCTCGCCGTTGCCCTTGAAGAAGCGGACCTTGCGGCCGTCCTCCAGGACCCGGAAGCCGACGCGGTCCGGCTTGCCCGTCACCGGGTTCCAGATCGCGACGTTGCTGACGTGGATCGGCATCTCCTTGCTCACGATCCCGCCCGGCTGGTTCTTCATCGGGTTCGGGCGCGTGTGGCGCTTCACCGTGTTGATGCCGTTGACGACGACGTGCCCGGCGTCGACGACGCGCGACACGTCCCCGCGCTTGCCCTTGTCGCGGCCCGCGATGACGACGACGGTGTCGCCCTTCCTGATCTTGCGCATGTCGGGCTCCCCTAGAGCACTTCCGGCGCGAGCGACACGATCTTCATGAACCGCTCGGTGCGCAGCTCACGCGTCACCGGCCCGAAGATGCGCGTGCCGATCGGCTCGAGCTTGGTGTTGAGCAGCACGGCGGCGTTGCCGTCGAAGCGGATCAGCGCGCCGTCCTGGCGCCGCACGCCCTGGCGGGTGCGCACGACCACGGCGTTGTAGATCTCGCCCTTCTTGACGCGCCCGCGCGGCGCGGCGTCCTTGACCGAGACCTTGATCACGTCGCCGATGTGGGCGTAGCGCCGCTTGGAGCCGCCCAGCACCTTAATGCACATGACCGAACGCGCGCCCGTGTTGTCCGCGACCTCCAGCACCGTCTGCATCTGGATCATGACTTCCTCGTCTCCAACTTGCGTCCGCCCCGGTGTCCCGAGCGCCCGGCGCCGCGTCGAATGCTTGGCGGCGGCGCCGAACCGGCGGCCAGTTTTGGATCCCGTCGGCCCGCGGCGACCCTGGCGGTGCGCCCCGGGCGGGGTGTTCGTGTCCTGCCTGACTGCTTGCCCGACATGCCGATTCCGGCGCGGCAGGCGAATTTGACATTATGGCAGCACGCCAGCCGTCCTGCAACTCCGTGACGGCCCTGCGACCCCCGCGCCCGCGCGGGCGATGCCGCCCGCGCGACGCCCGGGGTTGCCTGCCGCTTCCCGGCGGGCGACGCCCAACCGCTCCAGGCCGCCCGCCCCGTTCCGGATCGTACGCGAGCGACGCGGTGCCGGACGTGCGCCCCCCGCGACGCCGCGGACGCCTGCTGCGCCCGATCGCTAGACCACTTCCGCCTTCTTCAGCACCTGCGCCACCCGCCACGCCTTCGTCCGCGAGAGCTTGCGCGTGGCGACGATCTCGACCAGGTCGCCCTCCCTGCACTCGTTGTTCTCGTCGTGCGCGTGGTACTTGGCCGACCTGGTGACCACCTTGCCGTAGAGCGGGTGCTTGACGCGCCGCTCGACCAGCACGGTGACCGTCTTGTCCATCTTGTCGCTGACCACGCGGCCGACCTCGGTCGCGATCAGGGGCCTGCGCGCCGGCGCGTCCGCGCCGCCCTGCGCCTGTTGCTGTTCGGTCATGCCGCACCCGCCTTCCGGTTGATCAGCGTGCGCACGCGGGCGATCCCGCGGCGCACGTCCTTGAGCTTCGCCGTGTTCGTGAGCTGCTGCGTCGCCTTCTGCATGCGCAGGCCGAACTGCTCGCGCAGCAGCGCGTTGAGCTCGGTTTGCAGCTCGGCGGGCGACTTGCCCTTCAGCGACTTCCTGGCTTCCGACCGCTTCATCACGCTCTCCTCTTACTGGCCGACCAGGCGGTGGACGAAGGCGGTGCGCAGCGGCAGCTTCGCCGCGGCGAGCGCGAAGGCCTCGCGCGCCAGCGTCTCGTCGACGCCGTCCATCTCGTAGAGCACCTTGCCCGGCACGATCTCGGCGACGTAGTACTCGGGGTTGCCCTTGCCGTTGCCCATGCGGACCTCGGCCGGCTTCCGCGAGACCGGCTTGTCGGGGAAGATGCGGATCCAGATCCGCCCGCCCCGCTTGATGTGCCGCGTCATCGCCCGGCGCGCCGCCTCGATCTGGCGCGCCGTCAGCCGCCCGCGCGTGGTCGCCTTGAGGCCGAAGTCGCCGAACGAGACCTTGTTGCCGACCGTGGCGACGCCCTTGTTGCGGCCCTTCTGCTCCTTGCGGTACTTCCTTCTAGCTGGCTGCAGCATGCTTCGCTCCTGCGCGGCGCGGACGCTTCGGCGCCTCCGGCGACGGCGCCGGCGCGGCCGCGGGCTCGGCGTTGTGCGCCATCACCTCGCCCTTGAAGACCCAGACCTTGATCCCGATGACGCCGTAGGTCGTGCGCGCCTCCGAGAACCCGTAGTCGATGTCGGCGCGCAGCGTGTGCAGCGGCACGCGACCCTCGCGGTACCACTCCGAGCGCGCGATCTCCGCGCCGTTCAGCCGCCCCGCGCTCATCACCTTGATGCCCTGCGCGCCCAGCCGCATCGCGTTCTGCATCGCGCGCTTCATCGCGCGGCGGAACATGATGCGCTTCTCGAGCTGCTGGGCGACCGAGTCGGCGACGAGCTGCGCGTCGATCTCGGGCTTGCGGATCTCCTCGATGTTGAGGCCGACCTCGCCGCCCATCATGCGCCGCAGGTCGCCGCGCAGCGTCTCGATGTCCTCGCCCTTCTTGCCGATGACGACGCCGGGGCGGGCGCTGTGGATCGTGATGCGCGCGTTCTTCGCGGGGCGCTCGATGGTCACCTTGGCGACGGAGGCGTGCGACAGCTTCCGCTTCAGGTACTCGCGGACGCGGATGTCTTCCTTGAGCGTCTTCGCGTAGTTCTTGTTGTTCGCGAACCACTTCGACGCCCAGTTCCGGTTGACGGCCAGGCGGAACCCGGTCGGATGGATCTTCTGTCCCATGTAAGCCCCTAGTGGCCCTTGCCGTCGCCCACGACGACGCGGATGTGGCAGCTCTGCTTGCCGATGGTGTTGCCGCGGCCCTTGGCGCGCGCCGACAGGCGCTTCAGGGTCGACGCCTTGTCGACGTAGATCGTCGTCACCTTGAGCTCGTCGATGTCGGCGCCGTCGTTGTGCTCGGCGTTGGCGATCGCGCTCTCGAGCACCTTGCGGATGATGCGCGCGCCCTTCTTCGGGGAGAACGCGAGCACGTCGAGCGCCCGGCCGACGGGCATGCCGCGCACCAGGTCGGCCACGAGCCGGCCCTTCTGGGCCGACAGGCGGACGCCGCGCAGCGTGGCGGAGGTTTCCATCGCGCTCTCCTCACTTCCTCTTGCCGGCCGGCTTCGCCGCGACCGCAGCCTTCTTGTCGCCGGGATGGCCCTTGAAGGTGCGCGTCAGCGAGAACTCGCCGAGCTTGTGACCGACCATGTTCTCGGTCACGTAGACGGGGATGTGCTGCTTGCCGTTGTGGACGGCGATCGTCAGCCCGACGAAGTCGGGCGTGACCGTCGAGCGCCGCGACCACGTCTTGATCGGCCGCTTGTCCATCGTGGCCCGCGCCGCCTCGACCTTGGCCAGCAGGTGGCCGTCGACGAACGGGCCCTTCTTCAGTGAACGTGCCATGCGTTACCCCTTCGCCTTGTGGCGGCGCCGGACGATCATCACGTCCGTGCGCTTGTTCGTGCGCGTCTTGTAGCCCTTGGTCGGCGTGCCCCACGGCGAGACCGGGTGGCCGCCGCCGTTCGTGCGGCCGCCCATCGGGTGGTCGACCGGGTTCATCGCCCACGCGCGCACCGTCGGGCGCTTGCCGCGCCAGCGGTTCGCGCCGGCCTTGCCGATCGAGCGCAGGTTGTGCTCCTCGTTGCCCACCTCGCCGATCGTGGCGCGGCAGTCGACGTGGACCTTGCGGATCTCGCCCGAGCGCAGGCGCAGCTGCGCGTACACCCCCTCGCGGGCCAGCAGCTGCACGTGCGCGCCCGCCGAGCGCGCGATCTGCGCGCCCGCGCCGGGCTTGAGCTCGATGCAGTGGACCGTCGAGCCGACCGGGATGTTGCGCAGCGGCAGCGTGTTGCCCGCCTTGATCGGCGCCTCGGCGCCCGACATCAGCTCGCTGCCCACCGCGACGCCGCGCGGCGCAATGATGTAGCGGCGCTCGCCGTCCGCGTACAGCAGCAGGGCGATGTTCGCGCTGCGGTTGGGGTCGTACTCGAGCCGCTCGACCTTCGCCGCGATGCCGTCCTTGTTGCGGCGGAAGTCGACGATCCGGTAGTGGTGCTTGTGGCCGCCGCCCTTGTGGCGCGTCGTGATGTGCCCGTTGTTGTTGCGCCCCGAGCCGCGCTTCTGGCTCTCGGTGAGCGCGTCGACCGGACGGCCCTTCCACAGCTCCTTGTTGACGACCTTGACCAGCGCGCGCCGGCCCGCGGACGTCGGCTTGACTTTGACGAGTGCCATGTCAGCCCCTTCGATCTCGACGCGACGCCTGCATGGCGCGCGTTGTTTCGTTGCCTTGGCCGGCGGGCGCCGCCGGGCCGCCCCAAGGCGCCCGCGCGATTCCTGCCCGATGAAAAACGTGCGACGGGAACGTCGCGCGTCGCGCCAACACTGCGGACACGTTTTTCATCGGATCACCCTTCCTGCGCGAAGTTGATTTCCTGGCCCGGCTTCAGGCAGACGTACGCCTTCTTCCAGTTGCGCCGCCGGCCGGCGTGCACGCCGAAGCGCTTGCGCTTGCCGTGCACGTTGGACACCTGGACGCTCTCGACCTGGACCTTGAACAGCAGCTCGACCGCCGCCTTGATCTCGGGCTTGGACGCGTCGGGCATCACGCGGAAGATGACCTGGTCGTGCTTGTCGGCGACGTACGTGCCCTTCTCCGAGATGACCGGCGCGAGCAGCACCTGGAGCAGCCGCTCCTGGTTGAACTTCGTGGTCGGCGTGGCGGCGTTCATGCCCACAGCTCCTCGAGTTGCGCGACGGCGGCCTTCGTGAGGACGACGTTCTGGAAGCGGACGAGGCTCACCGGGTCGACCTCGCGCGTCTCGAGCACCAGCACGTCGGGCAGGTTGCGCGAGGCGAGGTAGACGTTGTCGTCGAGCTTGTCGGTGACGACGAGCACGGTGCCGGTGAGGCCGAGGCCCCTGATCTTCTGCGCGAACAGCTTCGTCTTCGGCGCGTCCAGCGTCAGCCCCTCGACGACGGCGAGGCGCTCGTCGCGGACGAGCTGCGACAGGATGGCGGCGACGCCGGCGCGGTACATCTTGCGGTTGAGCTTCTGCGAGAAGTTCTCGTCCGGCGAGGACGGGAAGATCTTGCCGCCGCCGCGCCACAGCGGGCTGTTCGCCTGGCCGGCGCGGGCCCGGCCCGTGCCCTTCTGGCGCCAAGGCTTGCGGTGCGACTTGTTGATCTCGCCGCGCGACTTCTGCGCGCGGGTGCCCTGGCGCCCGTTCGCCTGGTAGGCGGTGATGACCTGGTGGACGAGCGCCTCGTTGTAGTCGCGGCCGAAGATGGCGTCGGATCCGGCCACGGTCGACGCCGGGGCTCCGTTGTCGCTGATGAGCTTGAGGTCCATCGTCACGCCCCCTTCTTCGCCGGCGTCCTGGCCGCCGGGCGCACGACGACGGCGCCGCCCTCCGCGCCCGGGACCGCGCCCCTGACCAGCAGCAGGCCGCGCTCCTTGTCGACGCGCACCACCTTCAGCGTCTGCACGGTGCGCGTGACGTTGCCGTATTGGCCCGGCAGCTTCTTGCCCGGGAACACGCGGCCGGGATCCTGCGCCATCGAGATCGAGCCCGGCTTGTTGTGCGACACCGAGTTGCCGTGCGAGGCCCGGTTGGAGCTGAAGTTGTGCCGGCGGATCACGCCGGAGAAGCCGCGCCCCTTCGTCGTCCCGGTGACGTCGACGAGCTGTCCCTCGGCGAACGTGTCGACGCCGACGACGTCGCCCGGCTTGAACTTCGCCAGGTCCTCGGCGGCGACGTGGAACTCCCTGAGCGTCGTCCCCGCCTCCACGCCCGCCTTCGCGAGATGGCCCGCCTGCGGCTTGGCGACCCGCGAAGGGCGCCGCTTGCCGTACGTGACCTGCACGGCCGCGTAGCCGTCGGTCTCGGGGGTCTTGACCTGGGTGACGCGGTTGTTGGCCACGTCGAGCACCGTCACCGGGACGGCCGTGCCGTCGTCGGCGAAGACGCGGGTCATGCCAATCTTGCGACCGACAAGTCCGAGTGCCATGGTGATGCCTCTATCGTTGATGTTGGCCGGGAATCGCTCCCCGGTGCCGGCTGCAATTGGCCGGCGCTTCACTTCGGGAATGGGGAATGGGGAATGGTGGATGGGGCGCTCGATCGCGCGTCTCGCCCACTCCTCGACTTCCTCGTCCCGTGCCGCGTACTGCCTACTGCCCTGGACTCTCGCGGGATGGAGGGCAGGGCAGCCTGTTCGCCATTCCCCATTCCCCGCTCGCGCCTGTCGTCCCCCTACTGCAGCTTGATCTCCACGTCGACGCCCGCCGGCAGGTCGAGCTTCATCAGCTGGTCCACCGTCTTGTCGGTCGGGTCGATGATGTCCATCAGCCTCAGGTGCGTGCGGATCTCGAACTGGTCGCGCGACGTCTTGTTGACGTGCGGCGAGCGAAGGACGTTGTAGCGCTCGATCTTCGTCGGCAGCGGGACGGGTCCCTTGACGACCGCGCCCGAGCGCTTCGCCGTCTCGACGATCTCCAGCGCCGACTGGTCGATCAGCTTGTAGTCAAACGCCTTCAGGCGGATGCGGATGCGTTGGTTCTGCATGCTGGTTCCTTCGGAATCGGGCATCGGGAATGGGGAACGGGGAATGGCGGAGAAGGTGCCTCCACGAGGCGCTCCACCGATCCGCTGCCTTCCCCTCCCGTCCCGCTCCTCGTGCTGCCTTGTTCGTCCCGAGATCAGTTCAACGGGAAACGGGACACCGTCGTCCCCGGTCCCGAGGCCCCATTCCCGCCGTCGTCACTCGATGATCTTCGCCACCACGCCAGCGCCCACCGTCCGCCCGCCTTCCCGGATCGCGAAGCGCAGCCCCTCCTCCATCGCGATCGGCGCGATCAGCGCCACCTGCATCGCGATGTTGTCGCCCGGCATCACCATCTCCGTCCCCGACGGCAACTCGATCGACCCCGTCACGTCCGTCGTCCGGAAGTAGAACTGCGGACGGTAGCCGTTGAAGAACGGCGTGTGCCGCCCACCCTCCTCCTTCGACAGCACGTACACCTCCGCCGTGAACTTCGTGTGCGGCGTGATCGACCCCGGCTTCGCCAGCACCTGCCCCCGCTCCACCTCCTCGCGCTTCGTGCCCCTCAGCAGCACCCCCACGTTGTCCCCCGCCTGCCCCTGGTCCAAGAGCTTGCGGAACATCTCCACCCCCGTGCACACCGTCTTCACCGTCGGGCGAAGACCCACGATCTCCAGCTCCTCCCCGACCTTGATCACCCCGCGCTCCACCCGACCCGTCACCACCGTCCCCCGACCCGAGATCGAGAACACGTCCTCCACCGGCATCAGGAACGGCCCGTCGATCAGACGCTCCGGCGTCGGTATGTAGCTGTCCAGCGCCTCCGCCAGCCGGTAGATCGACTGCACCCCCAGCTCGCTGTCCTCGCCCTCCAGCGCCAGCTTCGCCGAACCGATCACGATCGGCGTCTTGTCCCCGGGAAACTCGTACTTCGACAACAGCTCCCGCACCTCCATCTCCACCAGCTCCAGCAGCTCCTTGTCGTCCACCATGTCCGCCTTGTTCAGGTAGACCACGATGTACGGCACCCCCACCTGCCGCGCCAGCAGGATGTGCTCCCGCGTCTGCGGCATCGGACCGTCCGCCGCGCTCACCACCAGGATCGCCCCGTCCATCTGCGCCGCGCCCGTGATCATGTTCTTCACGTAGTCCGCGTGCCCCGGACAGTCCACGTGCGCGTAGTGCCGGTTCGCCGTCTCGTACTCCACGTGCGCCGTGTTGATCGTGATCCCCCGCGCCTTCTCCTCCGGCGCGTTGTCGATCTGGTCGTATCCCTTCGCCTCGCCGCCGAACTTCTTGCTCAGCACCGTCGTGATCGCCGCCGTCAGCGTCGTCTTCCCGTGATCGACGTGCCCGATCGTCCCCACGTTCACGTGCGGCTTCGTGCGCTCGAACTTACCCTTGGCCATCGCTGTCCCGCCTCGTCGTTGACTGTTTCGTCCGGCCCGCCGGGCCGCGCCTGCGCTCCGGACCCGACCTCACCACCGCGCGGGAGCAGGGGTCTCTCCCGCGCGCCTTGCCCTACTGGTGCCCATGGCGCGGATTGAACGCGCGACCTCTCCCTTACCAAGGGAGTGCTCTACCACTGAGCTACATGGGCGTCGTACCGTCCGCGGCGCCGGCTGCCCTCGTCCGCGGCGCCGTCCGCCAGTGCTCGTCGTTGCGTCGTGGAGCGGGTGAAGGGAATCGAACCCTCGTCGTAAGCTTGGAAGGCTTCTGCTCTACCATTGAGCTACACCCGCGGTTCAGGGGTCAGGCCACACAGGACAGCGAGCGCAGCCGCCGGCGATTCCGGTGGCGGCACCTGCCTCGCGGCAGCGTTCCCGCGAAGGCCGGGCCGCGCTCGTGCGCGGCCACCGAACACTCCCGTGCCCCTGTGACCTGTCCTCTGAGCCGTGATTCCCGAATGGTGGAGGGGGAAGGATTCGAACCTTCGAAGGCAGAGCCGGCAGATTTACAGTCTGCTCCCTTTGACCGCTCGGGAACCCCTCCGACGAAACGGGGAACTATAGCAGGCGGGGCCGGAGGGGGTCAAACGCGCGGCCACCGCGGAGGTCTCCGGCCCGGACCGACTGACGCCTCCAGACTGCGGCGTCGCGCCGAAAAGCGGACGTCCGGTCATCGGCCGGTCATCCGGATCGGCGATGCTGGTCGATTCCGACCACACGCCCCGCGCCGCTGCCGTGCCGAGTCCCCGCGGGCGCCAGTCCCCCGGCGCCCTCCGCCCCGCCCCCCAGGATCTCCGCCGCGACCTTGCGCTCGCGGGCGCGCTGCGCGCCGTCGAGGAACTCCGCCGGTCGGCCCTCGCGCTGGAAGCGGATTTCGCCGGCACGCTGGCCGGCACGGACCCGCTCCGCCGCGAGAGCCTGCGCAACCTGCTGCACTACCTGGCCGTGCGGCGGCACGACCTGCGCCAACTCCAGTACGCCCTCGCCCGGCTGGGGCTGTCCTCGCTCGGGCGGATGGAGTCGCACGTGCTCGCGTCGCTGGACGCCGTCCTCGACGCGCTCCACCGCCTGGCCGGCCGCCCGGCGCCGGCCGACCTGGGACGCCGGACGCCGGTCGACTTCGACACCGGCCGCGCCATCCTGGCCGAGCAGGCCGCCGCCGTGCTGGGTCCGGCCCGGCGCCGCGGACCGACACGGATCATGGTGACCCTCCCGTCGGAAGCCGCCACCGATGCGTCGCTGGTCGCCGACCTGATCGACGAAGGCATGCAGATCGCCCGCGTCAACGGCGCGCACGACGATCAAGCCGCGTGGTCGCGCATGATCCGGCACGTGCACGTCGCATCGCGCAGGCTCGCCAAGCCGTGCCTCGTGTCCTTCGATCTCGCCGGTCCGAAGCTGCGGATCGGCCCGATGGCACCCGGCCCGGCCGCGGCGCGCTGGCATCCGCGCCGCGATCCCCTCGGCCGCGTCGTCGAGCCCGCCCGCGTCGTCCTGGCGGGAGGCAAGGACCCGCCCCCCGGCGCCATCCCCGTCGAACCCGGCTTCGCGCGCCGCGCCCGTCCCGGCGACGCCATCGACCTCGTCGACACCCGCGGACGCACACGGACGCTCGCGGTCCGCGCGGCGCGGGGCGGAGTTCTGGAGTGCACCGCCGACGCGACCGCGTACGTGCAGCCCGGCGTCGAGCTGACGCTGCGGCGCCACGGCAAGCGCGTGGCGCGCGGCACGATCGGTGCGATCGCCCCGCTGCCGGGTACGATCGTGCTGGCCCCGGGTGACGAGGTCGACCTCGTGCTCGGCGACGCCCCGGGACGCGAGGCCCTGCGCGACGCCGGAGGGCTTCGCATCCAGCCCGCGGCGGTGTCCTGCGCACTTCCCGAGGTGTTCCGCTGCGTGCGCGTCGGCGACCGCGTGATGTTCGACGACGCTCGCGTGGTCGGCAGCGTCGTCGAGGCCGCCGGGGACCGGATGCGCATCCGGGTCAGCCAGTGCTCCGGCGGGCGCGTGCGCCTGCGCGGCGAGAAGGGCATCAACTTTCCCGACTCGGACCTCGCGCTGCCCGCGCTGACCGAGAAGGACCGCGCGGACCTCGCCTTCGCGGTGCGCCAGGCCGACCTGGTCGCGCTGTCGTTCGTCCAGCGCCCGGAGGACGTCGACGCGCTGTTGGCCGAGCTCCGCTCGCTCGGCGCTCCGCCTTGCGGCATCGTGCTGAAGATCGAGACCCAGCGCGCGTTCCGCGACCTGCCGCGGCTGCTGATCGCGGCGATGCGCCATCCGCACGTCGCGGTGATGGTGGCGCGGGGCGACCTCGGGGTCGAGGTGGGCTTCGAACGCCTCTCCGAGGTGCAGGAGGAGATCCTGTGGCTCTGCGAGGCGGCGCACGTTCCGGTGATCTGGGCCACGCAGGTGCTCGAGTCGCTCGCGAAGGGCGGGCTGCCCTCGCGCGCGGAGGTGACCGACGCGGCAATGGCGGTGCGCGCGGAGTGCGTGATGCTGAACAAGGGGCCCTACATCCGCGAAACGCTTAGGTTCCTGCACGACGTGCTGGGGCGCATGCAGTCGCACCACGACAAGAAGACCGCGCTGCTGCGCAAGCTTTCGATCTCCGAGATGCCTTCTCCGCGCCGCCTTCCCCCGTCGCGCCGCACCCCCCGTCCGGCGCCGCAACCCGTGGCGTTGCCCGACGGGTAGGGGCGACCGGCAGGCGGCCGCGCGCCGCCGGCCCGGTCGTCACGAGGACGTCACAGTCGCACGCTATCGTGGCGCGTTCGCATCCCGCACGCCCCGTCCTGCCGCCGCATCGTGACGACCTTCGACGACACCCTGCTGCCCGGCGCGGCCGACTGCGAGCGGATCCTCGACGAGGCGTGCGGCCTCGCGGCGCGACACGCATTCGGCCCGCGCCTCCTCGCGCTGGTGGACGTCGCGTCGGGGCACCTCGACCGCATCGACGTGCGGCTGCTGGCGCTGCATCCGCTGCGGCACGCGCCGGCCTTCGCCACGGCGGCGCGCCTGCAGCGCCGCCTCGAGCAGGTGCAGGCCGCCATCCCTCGTCCGGCGCGCGTGCGCCCGCACCGCGAGCGCGATCGGGACGCGGCCGCGCGCACCCCCTGACGCGCGCGAACACGTCGGGCGCCGCGGCCGGCTACCGCTGCATCTTGTCGCGGACCTTCTTGAGCGCGTCGATGAACCCGTTGAGGCCCGACTTGTCGAAACCGCGCCCGTCGACGTCGAAGGCGATCAGCAGCCGCTTGTGGTCCTCGGAGAGATGGAGGATCACGCTTCCGCAGCGTCCGAGATCGACGTGCTTGCCGCTCTTTCCCTTGCATCGTGGGGCTCCCTCGTGGAATGAATGGAGCGTCGCGCCCGCGCGCCTGCGCACGGGCACGCCGCAGGCGCGTTTATGGCCGATTCCCGCGCGGCGTGGTGTCACACACGGTCGCGTGACCCGGTGATCCATCCCGGGGCCGCGGGCGCCGTCATCCAACTGCCACACGAACGCCGCGACGCCGCGATGAGGGACGACACGACCGCCGACGCCTGCGACGGGTTTCCCGCGCGCGGCGACGTGCTCGTCCACGCGTGGGGCGATCGCGACTACTCCTGGCTCGAGTTCAACCGGCGCGTGCTGCACGAGGCGCAGGACGAGCGCACGCCGCTGCTCGAGCGGCTCAAGTTCCTCGCCATCTTCGGCTCGAACCTCGACGAGTTCTTCATGAAGCGCGTCGGGATGCTGCGCGGCAAGGCGCGAGCCGAGAGCGAGGACGATCCCGTGGCGCCCGCTGGAGATTCCCGCGAGCGCCTCGCCACGATCCGGATGCTCGTGCAGGACATGCTGGAGGAGCAGGCGGCGTGCTATCGGCACCTGCGCACCCGCCTCGCGGGGCACGGCGTCGTGCTCGCCGAGTGGTCGTCGCTGGACGGGGCCCAGCGCGAGGAAGCCGGCGCGTACTTCGACGCCAACGTCTCGCCGGCGCTGACCCCGCTCGGGTTCGATCCCGCGCACCCGTTTCCGTTCATGTCGAACCTGTCCACGAACTGGGGCTTCCTGCTGCGCCGGCGCGGCAGCGACGAGATCGTGCCGGTGCGCGTCAAGAGTCCGGGCGTGCTGCCGCAGTGGATCGAGCTGCATGCGAACGTGGGCCCGGGCGAGCGGCGCTTCGTCGGTCTGGAGGACCTGATCAGGCACAACGCGGCGAAGCTGTTCCCGGGCATGGACATCGAGAGCGCGACGCTCTTCCGCATCCTGCGCAACGCCGAGGTCGACCTCGACGAGGACGAAGGCGAGACGCTTCGCGACGCGATCCTGGAGGCGTTGCGCGAGCGGCGCTTCCAGCCGGTGGTGCGCATCGACTTCGCACCCGGCGCTGCCCCCGAGATCCGGCGCGCGCTCCTCGACCGGTTCGGGCTCGACGAGCAGGACGTCTACGAGGCCCCGGAGCTCGTGGACTACACCGACCTCTTCCAGATCGCCTCGCTGGACCTGCCCGACCTGCGCGACCCGCCGTGGACGCCGCTGGCGCCCACGCGCATCCCCGACGGTTCGGGCGACATCTTCGCCGCGATCGCCGCGGGCGACGTGCTGGTGCACCACCCGTACGAGAGCTTCGACGCGTCGGTCGAGCGGTTCATCGACGACGCCGCGGACGACCCGCAGACGCTCGCCATCAAGATGACCGTCTACCGCGTCGGCGACGACACGCCCTTCGTGCGGTCGCTGATCCGTGCCGCGGAGGCCGGCCGGCAGGTGGCGTGCATCGTCGAGGTGAAGGCGCGCTTCGACGAGGCGCGCAACCTCTACTGGGCGCAGGAGCTCGAGAAGGTCGGCGCGCACGTCGTCTACGGCGTGCTCGGGCTCAAGACCCACACCAAGCTCGCGCTCGTCGTCCGCCGGGAGGCCGGCGGGCTGCGGTGCTACGCGCACATCGGGACCGGCAACTACCACGTGCGCACCGCGCGCGTCTACACGGACGTCGGGCTCTTCACCTGCGACCCGGCGATCACCGCCGACGTCGTCAACCTCTTCCACTACTTCACCGGCCGCTCGGACATGCCGCGGTTCTCGCGCCTGCTGGTCGCGCCGGGCGACATGCGCGACCGGTTCGTCGCGCTGATCCGCCGCGAGATCGGGCACGCCCGCGCCGGGCGACCGGCACGCATCGTCGCGAAGATGAACCAGCTGGAGGACATGACGGTGTGCCGGGCGCTGGTCGCCGCGTCGCAGGCCGGGGTCGAGGTCGACCTCGTGGTGCGGGGCTTCTGCTGCCTGCGGCCCGGCGTGCCGGAATGGACGGAGCGCATCCGCGTGCGCTCGGTGATCGGCCGCTTCCTCGAGCACGCGCGCATCTTCCACTTCGCCGACGGCCGCGACGACCCGCTCGACGGCGACTTCTACCTCGGCTCGGCGGACTGGATGTACCGCAACCTCTCGCGGCGCGTCGAGGCCGCGGTCCCGGTCGCCGAGCGGTCGCTCAAGGCGAGGCTGTGGGAGATCCTCGACGCGAACCTGCGCGACCGGCGCCAGGCGTGGCGGATGCTGCCCGACGGGCGCTACGAGCAGCTGCAGCCCGCGCCGGGCGCAACGGGGCCCGAGTCGCTCGGGGCGCAGCTTGCGCTGATGGAGAGCGCCCGCCGGCGTGCCGCGTCGCAGGCGCTGCCGGTCGCCGTCTCGTAGGCAGCGTGGGGAAGGCTCACGCGGCCGCGCCGGCTGCGACCCACGCGGCGAGGACCGGCGCGGCGAGCGCCCCCCACGTCAACGCGAGGATCGCGAGCGCGACCAGCACGGCCGCGCTGCCCAGGTCCTTGGCGCGCTTCGACAGGCGGTGGGTGTCGAGCCCGATCCGGTCGATCGCGGCCTCGACGCTCGAGTTCAGCAGCTCGACCACCAGCACCAGCAGCACGGATGCGACGAGGAGCACGCGTTCCACCGCGGCGACCGGAATCAGGCATGCGACTGGCAGGAGGACGACCGCCATCGCGATCTCCTGCCGGAACGCGCTTTCGTGCCGGAAGGCGATCGCCAGGCCGGAGAGCGAATAGAAGAACGCGCTGAGCAGGCGTCGCAGGCCCCGCCGTCCCTTGTGGGGGCTCTCGCCGTCAGCCGGCGCGTGCACGGTTCGGCCGCAGGTGATGCAGGAACTGCGCGGTCGCGCGCTCCCAGGAGTAGTCGAGCGCGCATGCGCGCACGACGCCGCGGTCCAGCGCCCGCGCGCGCTTCGCCGCTGCGGCGAGATCCTCGTCCAGCACGCCACTTCGTCCCGGCTCCACCACGTCGACCGGGCCCGGCACCGGGTACGCGGCGATCGGCGTGCCGCTCGCCATCGCCTCGAGTAGCACGAGGCCGAAGGTATCGGTGCGGCTGGGGAACACGAAGACGTCGGCGCTGCGGAAGTGCGCCGCCAGCTCCTCGCCGCGCTTCGCGCCGGTGAAGACCGCCTCCGGGTGGCGCTCCTGAAGCGCTGCGCGCTGCGGGCCGTCGCCCACGACGACCTTGGTGCCCGGCAGGTCGAGGCGCAGGAAGGCCTCGATGTTCTTCTCCACCGCGACCCGGCCCACGTACATGTGGACCGGCATCCTCCAGCCGCTGACCAGTCGCGGGCCCGGTTGGAACAGCTGCGTGTCCACGCCGCGGGACCACATCGCGAGGTTGTGAAAGCCGCGGCGCTGCAGGTCGTCGCGGATCGAGCGCGTCGCCACCATCACGGCGCTTGCCGGCGCGTGGAACCGCCGCAGCCACGCATACGTGACCGCGACTGGAAGGCGGATGCGCGCCCGGACATACTCCGGGAAGCGGGTGTGATAGGCGGTGGTGAACGCGAGCCGGCGCGCGAGGCACCACCGGCGTGCCGCCTGGCCCAGCGGGCCCTCGGTGGCGATGTGCACGGCGTCGGGCGCGAAGGCATCGGCGAGGGCGGCGAACCGCCGGAAGGGCGCGACCGCGAGCCGGATCTCCGGGTAGCTCGGGCACGGAATCGTGCGGAACCCCTCCGGCCCGACGACCTCGACCTCGTGCCCGGCATTGCGCATTCCATCGATCGTGCGACCGAGCGTGATGACCACGCCGTTGACCTGCGGGGACCACGCGTCAGTTGCAAGCAGGATGCGCATCGGGCTCCTCGTGCGGCATCGCGGCATCGGCGAGCACACGTTCGGACTGCATCGCGATGTCCTTCCAGCTCACGACCGCCAGACGTCCGTCGTGATGCTCGACCAGCGCGGTGAGGCTCTCCACCCAGTCGCCGCAGTTGCAGTAAAGCACCCGGCCGATCGGTCGGATCTCGGCCTTGTGGATGTGACCGCAGACGACCCCATCGACGCCACGGCGGCGCGCGGCGTCGGCCACCGCGACCTCGAAGTCGGTGATGTAGCTCACCGCGTTCTTCACGCGGTGCTTGAGGTACTGCGACAGGCTCCAGTACTCGAAGCCGAGGCGCGCGCGGATGGCGTTGAACCAGCGGTTGAGGTGGAGCGTGGCCATGTACGCCCGGTCGCCGACGAACGCGAGCCAGCGTGCGCGCTGGACGACCGCGTCGAACAGGTCGCCGTGGGTCACGAGGAGCCGGCGTCCGTCCGCCGTGACGTGGACCTCCTCCTCGCGGATCTCGATGCCGCCGAACGAGACCGGTGCGAAGTGGCGGCCGAACTCGTCGTGGTTGCCCAGGATGTAGACGACCTCGGTACCTTTGCGCGCCTTGCGCAGCACCTTCTGCACGACGTCGTTGTGGGAGCGCGGCCAGAACCAGCGTCGCCGCAGCTGCCAGCCGTCGACGATGTCGCCGACGAGGTAGAGACGCTGCGACTCGGTGTGGCGAAGGAAGTCGAGCAGCGCGCGCGCCTGGCATCCTGCGGTGCCGAGGTGGACGTCCGAGATCCAGATCGTGCGGAAGCGCAGGCGGCCTTCGTCGGCATCGTGGCCGTCGTCGGTCGCCGGCATTCGGGAACGCATGCAGTCGCGGCTGTCGTGGACCCTCCACGCATCGTGCAGGCGGCCCGTGACAGTGCGGTGAGCGGACGACGGCGGTGCCGTGAATGGGAAGCGACCGCAGGATGACAACGAAGCGCCGTCGCGACACTTTCACGCGCACGGTGCATCCTCGGCGGACGCATCCCGTCCGTTCCGGCGGGGTGCCGCGCCACCGCTCGGCCTGCTGCGATGAACGCTTCCGCACGCCCGACGCCACCGATCGTCCTCGTCAATCTCGACACGGCCGACGTTCGCCGTGCGCGCATGGCGGCGCAGCTCGACGCGCAGGGCCTCGCGTGGAAGCGCGTCGGCTGCGACTTCAGGCGTCTCGAACGCGATGCGATCGCGCGCTGGTTCGCGCAGCGATTTCCATCGTTGCGCCCGACCGCTCGCCGGCTGTCCGGTGCGGAGCTGGGATGCTGGGCCTCGCACCTGTGCGCCTGGGAGGCGATCCGCGCGTCCGGCCACGCCGCCGGCATCGTGCTCGAGGACGACGTGCTGCTCGCGCTGGACTTCCGCGACCGCGCCCGGGCGCTGGCCTCGGACCCTGGAGGTTTCGACGTCGTGTATCTCGGTACGTCGTCGCGCAACCTCTCGGGCCGCCGCGCAGCGCTGTTGCACGGCTTGCGTGTCCATGCCCCGGTGGGCGTGGTCCTCAACACGTGGGCCTACGTCGTGAGCGCCGACTGGATCGGGCGGCTGCTCGACGCCGGACCGATCGCCATCCACTTGCCGCTGGACCACTACCTTGGCGGCGGCGGACGCCGCGCGCCACCGCGGATCGGCGTCCTCCAGCCGCCGTGCGTCACCGAGGACGAGGTCACTGGACGAGCCTCGCAGATCGGCCCGGCGACGCGGCGCATCGATCGCCGCCCCTGGTTCGAGGGCACGCGCCGTCGCCTGCTCCGCAGCCGGGCCGGCGATTGGTACGAACGTCTGTGCCGCTGGATGTGAGTTCGCGCCGGCCGCGCGTCAGCCGGTGCTGCGGGGGGACTCGCCGTGCAGGGCGCGCACCCGGTCCTCCAGCGACAGGCGGTCGAGCGAGGCCACTGGCAGGCTCGCCAGCAGCTGGATGCGGGTGTGCAGCTGGTGCGCGACGCGCGAGAACGCCCGCTGCTTCGCCTCGTCGTCGCCGTCGACCGCGGCGGGGTCGGGAAACCCCCAGTGCGCCGTGACCGGCTGGCCCGGCCACACCGGACAGACCTCGCCGGCCGCGGCATCGCACACGGTGATGACGATGTCGAGCGGCGGCGCGCCGGGCGCCGCGAACTCGTCCCAGGACTTGCTGCGAAACGCCGCCGGGTCGGCGCCCATCACGCGGAGCTCGCGCTCCGCGTACGGGTTGATACGCCCCACCGGATGGCTGCCGGCGGAATAGCCGCGGAAGCGCTCGCCGCCCAGCTTGTTCATCAGCGCCTCGGCGAGGACGCTGCGCGCCGAGTTGCCGGTGCACAGGAACAGGACGGTGGTGGGTCGTGCGCTCACGGCGTTCTCCGGGGCTGGGCGTCAGGCGCAGCAGGCGGATGCCCGACTGGACGTCGCCGTGTCCGAGGGGCAGCACGCACCTGCCGCGCCGGGCTCGGCGACGCCGCACGCGCTCGTCGCCGTCGCGTTGCCGGCGCCATCGTAGAGGGGAATCGTGTCGAGCGAATGAAACGCCTCCCAGGCGATGCCCTGCGGGTCCGTCACCCAGTGCTTGTCGGACTTCGCGTAGCAGCAGTGCGCGCCGGGCTCGTCGACGACGCGGGCCGCGTCCGTCGCGGCGAAACGCTCGCGGACCGCGGCCAGGTCCGCCGCGGACTCGACCTGCAGCCCGAGGTGGTTGAGGCCCGTGGTACCGCGTCCGCGCGACGAGATCGCGAAGTTCACGCGCGGGTCGTCGAGCATCCACTTCGCGTAGTCGTGCCTGACGACGGCGGGCTCGGCGCCGAACAGGCCGTTGTAGAAGCGGATGCTCCGCTCGAGGTCGGGGACGGAGAGGTGGACGTGAAAGCGCTTCATCGGGGGCTCCTGGTGGTGGGGGATCGGTCGTCTCCTTTGGACGACATTTCCAATAATATAGAATCACCGGGAGGTGTCAAGCCCGTCGACTCCGGCCTGCTGCCCCGGCCGCCGGGCCACCCCGGGCCATGCAGTGCACCGCGGCGAGGGGCACGGCCGGAGCGCGCGACCGGAGCGGAGGGTTGACCACGGTCATCCCGGCGCGATTCCAGGCCCCCGGCTCGTCGCCGTCGGGTGGACCTTTCCGCGCAACCGAGCTACATTTCCAGCATTATCGAATACTACCGCGTACCGGCTTCGCCGTCGCGCGGTACCCCGACCCATGTTCACGCGCGACGGCGTACTTTGCGCGCCCGCGACCGTCCGCCCGGCCGCCGGGCGCCCAGGAACGCCGAAGGCTGCACGTTCGACGCCCTTGCCCCGCGTCCGCCCGGGTCGCGTGCTCGCGCCGGCGCGGCGCCGCCATGGGCCACGGAGGGCCGGTTGACCGCCAGCGGCACGCCGGCCCTGGGGCGGTCCGTGCAGCCGGCGCTGGGATGCTTCGAGCGCTACCTCACGGCGTGGGTGGCCGCGTGCATCGTCGTCGGCATCGCGTTGGGACAGTTCCTGCCGGGCGTCTTCCAGACCATTGGCGCGATGGAGGTGGCGCGGGTCAACCTTCCGGTCGGCCTGCTCATCTGGGTGATGATCGTCCCGATGCTGCTGAAGATCGACTTCGGCGCGCTCGGCCAGGTCCGGGGTCACGTGAAAGGGATCGGCGTGACGCTGGCCGTGAACTGGCTGCTCAAGCCGTTCACGATGGCGTTCCTCGCGTGGCTGTTCGTCCGCGAGCTGTTCGCGCCGCTGCTGCCGGCCGACCAGGTCGACAGCTACGTCGCCGGCCTCATCCTGCTGGCCGCGGCGCCGTGCACGGCCATGGTGTTCGTCTGGAGCCGGCTCACCAACGGCGATCCGTATTTCACGCTGTCGCAGGTGGCGCTCAACGACGTGATCATGATCTTCGCCTTCGCGCCCGTGGTCGGCTTCCTGCTCGGCATCTCCAGCATCACGGTGCCCTGGGACACGCTGTTCGCGTCGGTGCTGCTCTACATCGTCGTGCCGGTGATCGTGGCGCAGATCCTGCGCAAGCGGCTGCTCGCGCGCGGCCCGGCCGCGTTCGACGCGGCGCTCGCGCGCGTCCAGCCCTGGTCCGTAGCCGCGCTGCTGCTGACGCTCGTGCTGCTCTTCGCCTTCCAGGGCAACGCGATCCTCGAGCAGCCGCTCGTCATCGCGCTTCTCGCCGTGCCCATCCTGATCCAGGTGGTGTTCAACGCGTCGGTGGCCTACCTGCTCAACCGTGCCGTCGGCGAGAAGCACAGCGTCGCCTGCCCGTCGGCGCTGATCGGCGCGTCGAACTTCTTCGAGCTGGCGGTCGCGGCGGCAATCAGCCTGTTCGGCTTCGAGTCGGGCGCCGCGCTCGCAACCGTCGTGGGCGTGCTGATCGAGGTGCCCGTCATGCTGCTCGTGGTGCGCTTCGTCAACGCGAGCAAGGGATGGTACGAGGAAGGCCGTCCGCGCGGGGCGGACTGATGGGGGTCGGCCGTGGTGCGCCCGGGCCTTCGGATCGTCGCGTGGCGCCCTCGCACCCGGTGGCGGGAACCCGATGCACGACGGGCAAGCGTCGCGCATCCGGGTATCCTTCGGGAAGGCGTCGCGCCGCGAGCGGCGAGGTGAGCGGGTGTCCGCACCCGTCGGGAGGCCGGCCTTGAACTGCCTGATGACCGCCTGGCAGCAGCACGTAGCCGAGTTGCGCGGGTGGCTTCGCCACCGGCTGGGCAACCCGGCGGATGCGGAGGACGTCCTGCAGGACCTCTTCGTCAGGGCGTTGCGCCAGAAAGAGCGCTTCTGCACCGTCGGCAATGCGCGCGCCTGGCTGTTCGAGGTGGCGCGCAACGTCGTCGTCGACCGGTTGCGCGGGCGGCGCGAAACGATCGAACTGCCCGCCGACCTGGCGGGCCCGGAGGACGAGGCCGCAGCGGTCGAGGGCCTGGTCGCCTGCCTGCCGCGCGTGCTCTCCGAACTGAGCGCCGCGGATCGCGAGGCCATCGTGCTGTGCGATCTCCAGGGCGTGCCGCAGCAGGAGTTCGCGCGGCGCACGGGGCTGAGCCTTCCCGGAGCGAAGTCGCGCGTGCAGCGGGCGCGCAAGCGCCTCCGCGCCCGGCTCTCCGAGGCGTGCCAGGTCCGACTGGACGCCGCAGGCCGGGTGGCCGACTTCGTCCCGCGTCCGCCGCTGGCCTGAGCGTGCCGCGGACGCCGGTCGCCATGGCCGTGCGCCGTGGCCGTTCGATGCGCCCAGCCCTGCCGACAGCGCACGCGGGCATTCGCAGCCGGGTCGACGTCCTCGTCGAGCAGGAAGACCGATCTGCCGAAGGCGTCGTCGCCCTGGTCGCTGCACCTTGACTTCGAGGCCGCCGCCTACCCCGTCGACTTCGCGGCGGCGTTTCCCGCGCCATCGCGTCCGCCGCTGCCGCTGACGGTGGCCGTCCTGCGCCTTCGGCCCAGTGTCCAGGTGCTCGGGCTCGTCCTGTTCGCCGCGGTGATCGTCGCCGTCGCGCTCGCCCACGGCCTCGCGGAGCGCCACGCCGATCCTGGTCGCGTACCGCGGACCTCGCGTCCAATGGCACGCACTCGCCGACGAGGAGCGCCGGGCGGCGCTGACCCGATTACCTCCCGCGAAGATCGCGCACCTCGTCACCGAAGGCGAGAACGAGGACCTGCGCCAAAGCCGCCGCCAGGCGGCGGCTCCCCGTTCGTAGACATGCGGGATTCGACCGCACGTGCCGAAAGGCCGACCCCGTGCGCCTGTCGACGTTCGTCGCGTCGTTTCTCCGGCGGATCATGCGGGCGGCCGCGCAGCACCGCGGCGTCGTCGACAGGTTCGCCGTCGACGGAGCGCTGGTCGTCGTCGGCCTTTCCGAGCGGCGCGCCGACGACGCGGCACGCGCGCCGGCATGCGCGAGAACGCTGCCGAAACGCGTCGACCCGTGGAGCCGCAAGCGGCAGGTCGCCCCGCCGGTGCGCATGGGGACCGGCGTGCATGCCGGCGAAGCGTTCTTCGACGCGATCGGCGATGAGACGCGCCGGGAACTCGCCGTGCTCGGCGATGCCGTGAATGTCGCTGCGCGCCTCGAGCAGGCGACGAACGTCGACGGCGCGCCCCTGCTCGCATCGTCGATTGCGGTCGACGCGACAGGGAAGGCCCCGGCCGGACCGAGAGCCGGCGCGGATGCCGTCGCTGTTTCGCGATGCCGACGCCGCCGGTCGACGACCGCGCGCCTGCCGATTCTCGAGTGACGCGGCACTCGACGCCGCATCGCACCGGTGCGGCACGCCCGCCCTGCATCCTTTGGCCGGTTCGCTCGTCATCGCAGTATGGGCTTCGCGTCACGCCGGCGTCGAAAGGAGCTTGCGCGCATGGCTGCGATCGTTTTGCCGCTCGGACGCCGGACGCGCCGGCGGCCCGGCAACTTCCCGGCGGCTGCCGCAGCGGCGTGGCCTGACCCCGAGCAGGCGCATGGCCGGGCGGCTGGAACATGGACACCGTCCTGAACCTGATCAGCGGCGGAGCCGGCAACCTCGCCGCGTACCTCGCGGCGCACGTGCTGCTGTGCCTGATGCCGGCGTTCTTCGTGGCGGGCGGCATGGCCGCGCTGATTCCCAAAGCCGGCATCACGCGGTGGCTGGGTCGCAACGCGCCTCATCGCGTGTCGTACCCCGCCGCGGCCGCGGCCGGCTCGCTGCTGGCGGTGTGCTCCTGCACCATCGTGCCGCTGTTCGCGGGCATCTACAGGAAAGGTGCCGGCCTGGGACCGGGCGTCACCTTCCTGTTCTTCGCGCCCGCCGGCAACGTCCTGGCGCTCGCCTACACCGGCAGCATCCTGGGAGCGGAGTTCGCGCTCGCGCGCTTCGTGCTGTGCCTGCTGTTCGGCATCGGCATCGGCATGCTGATGGCCACGGTGTTCTGGCGCGACGACACCCGGCACGACGACCTGACCGACGCCATGTTCGCCGAGCGGACGAGCCTCGGCCCGCCCGCCGCCGGCGTGCTCCTCTCGCTGGTCGCGGTGCTGATCGCCGGAACCGTGAAGGGATCGTTGCTGACGGCCGCGATCGGCGCCGTCACGTTGCCGGTGCCGTGGGCCGAGAGCTGGCAGGCCACGCTGTTCCGGTGGGTGCCTTTCGATGCTGCCAAGGGCGAGGAGGGCGTCAGCGTTCAGGGCTCCCTGCTGATCGTGCTGCTGTTGCTGATCGGTCTGGCCGCATGGAAGGGATTCGAGGACATCGTCGAGTCTGCGAACCGCTGGACGTGGACCGCGCTGTGGCTCGCTGCCACGACGCTCCTCGTCGCCGCCGTGCGGATGACGCCGGTGCCGGGAGGGCTCGAGGTCGCGCTGACCGGACGGGCGCTGGCCGTCGGCCTCGCGATCGTAGCCGTGCTGCACTACGCGCGCCGCCTCGGTGACGACGCGTGGCGGGCTTGGCTGTGGGAGACCTGGCGCTTCGTCCGGCAGATCTTCGTGCTCCTGGTGGTGGGGGTGTTCGTCGTGGGAGCGGTGCGGCAGCTGATCCGCCCGGAGTGGATCGAGAGCCTTGCGGGAACGAACAGCGTGCCGGCCAATGCCGCGGCGGTGCTGTTCGGCGTGTTCATGTACTTCCCGACGCTGGTCGAGGTCCCCGTGGCGCGCATGTTCCTCGACCTCGGCATGCACCGCGGGCCGCTGCTCGCGTACCTGACGGCCGATCCCGAGCTCAGCCTGCAAAGCATCCTGATGGTGGCGGCCGTGATCGGCAGGCGCAAGACCCTCGCCTACGTCGGCATGGTCGCGGTGTCCAGCACGGTCGCGGGACTGACGTACGGCGCCTGGGTGGACGGTGCGAACCCGGCCTGGATCGTCGCCGGGCTGGCGTCCTTCCTCGGTCTGCTGGCGGCAGCGCTCGCCCGGCTCCGAACGCGCCGCGGCATGCCGGTCGAAGCCTGAGTGACGTGTCGACAAGGAGAGCGACGATGAAGACGGTCAAGATCCTCGGCCCCGGTTGCGCCAACTGCAGGAAGCTCGAGGCGGCGGCGCGCGACGCGGCCGCCAGCGCTGGCATCGAGGCCGCGTTCGTCAAGGTGACCGACGTCAACGAGATCGTGGCGCACGACGTGCTCGCGACGCCGGGGCTGGTCATCGACGGGAAGCTGGTGAGCAGCGGCAGGATTCCCACGCAGGCGGAAATCCGCAAGTGGATGGAAGCGTGAGCGCCGACGCGGACGTTGCCGGGCGCCCGGAAACGCTGGCCCGCAGGGCTGCGATGCGGGCGGCAGCAGGCTTCGCAGGGAAGCTCCCGGCCCCCCGGCGCGGGCATGCCGCGGTGAGCCGCTCTACCCCGTCCCCCGGGCAACGTCCGACACGACGAACCGCTGCGTGAGCGCCGCCAGTTCGCGGTAGTAGTCCGTCTGCGCGCCTGCGCGCACGGCGGCGGCGAAGGGCGCGATCCACGCACCCAGGTGCGTGCGCAGGAAGCGCAGCCTGCGCTCAACGGCCGCCGCGAGCGCAGGCCCGTCCGCGCGCATGCCCGCCTCGGCTTCGCGGTACAGCAGCAGGTATAGAAACTCGAGTTCGACGGCGACGTGGTCGGGCAGGTCGCGGAACGCCGCGTCGACGTCGAACCCGGCCTCGCGGTACTGTCGCAGCAGGTCCATCGTCGAGTCGCCCATCAGGGCCTGGCGGCGGTCGAGCCACACCGATCCATAGGGCCGCGCGCGCGCGTCCACGGGGCCGAGGAAGAGCCTCGTGTAGTCGACGAGAAGGTCGTCGACGGACGACGCCGCGAAGGCCGCGCCGACGCGCCGCGCCGCGTCCGCGAGGCCGGCATCGACCATCGACGCGGACTCGCGCAGCGCATCGAAGACGCGCTCCTCGACGAACTCGGGTCCCGGCTCGTAGAAGCACGCGGACAGCAGTCGCGCGAGGTCGGCACGCGCGGCACGCTTCCCGCGGTCGTCGGTGCTCATCGGCGAATCCCGAGGTCACCCGACGGGGCGGGTCGCCCCGCCCCGGCAGTCGAGGCGACGATGCCGCGGTCAGCCACGCGCGGCGTACTTGCCCACGTAGTGCACGTTCGGCTTCGTGCCCTTCTCCTCCTTGATGCGAAACGACTTCCTCTCCTTGAGCACCACTGCGATCTGCGACTTCGGGTCGTCCTGATCGCCGAAGATGCGCGCCTGCGACGGGCACACCTCGACGCAGGCCGGCTGCAGGCCCCGGCTCGTGCGGTGGTAGCAGAACGTGCACTTCTCGACCTTGTTCGCGGCCCGAACCGTCGGCACGTCGCCGGCCGCGAACGCGTTCAGCGCCGGCACCACCGCGCCCGCCGCCTTCGCCACCTCGGCGCCGCTCGCCGTGCATCCGGCGATCAGCACCGTGGTGTCCGCCCACTTCGGTTGCGTGCTCCTGTCCACCGCGTTGTAACTGATGACGCTGTACTCCTGCCCGTCGAGGCTCGCCTCGCCCAGCTCGGCGTGGCTGTACGGGCACGCGTTCTGGCACATCCGGCAGCCGATGCAGCGCTCATGGTCGTGCATCGTGACGCCTTCCGGCGTCTTGTACATGACCTTGGGCTCCATCGGGCACGCCGCAACGCACGGCGCGTCGGTGCAGTGGTTGCACAGCACCGGCATCACCCAGTGCGTGACGTCGGGAAACGTTCCCTCGGTCCGCATCACGAAGTCGGCCCAGTTGAAGCTCTGGCCGTCGGCGCGATCGCGCGTGTTGTTCTCCGCCTTGCAGGCGAACGCGCAGGCACCGCAACCCACGCACCGCTGCAGGTCGATGACCATTCCGAACCTTGCCATCTTCTATCTCCTCGAGCCGTCGGTGGGGGTCAGGCCTTCTCGATGCGCACGCCCGTGAAGCCGCCGTTGCGCGCGGTCGAGCCCGAGAGGCGGTCGTAGTCGTCGACCAGGATCTCGTTGTTGTTGCCTCCCTGCGGAACGGCCCTGGCGTAGTCCTTCGCCGCCACGCGCCCGTACGCCCAGTGGCCCTGGCCGTAGCACTTCGCGACCGTGCCCGGCCGCACGCCCTCCCACAACCGGAGCCTCGTCACGATCGCGCCGGCCGGCGAAGTGATCCGGACCGCGTCGCCGGTCTTCAGGCCGAGCTTCCGGCCGTCCGCCGGATTCATCTTCAGCACGTCGCCCCACGACACGTCGCCCGGATCGACCTTCTTGAACTCCTGGTACCAGGTCAGGTTGGCCGAGCGGCCCTCGCGGTTGAGCCGCGACTTGTGATCGATGAACGTGAACGGGAACTGCTCGAAGGTACCGTGGCGCTTGGGCGGCTCGTAGTGCGGCACGAACGCGACCTCGCCGCGCGCCACGTAGCCGGTCACCGCCATGACGTCGTCGACGGTCGTGTTGTGCTTCTTCGCGTGCTCCTCGAGGCCCTTCTTCGCGGTCTCGCTGTAGAACTCGAACTTCTTGGTGGCCGTGGCGAACTTGCCGCCCCAGCCCTTCTTCAGCGAGTACTTCGCGCCGCTGAACATGCCGCGCTTGCGGAACTCGGCCCAGCCGGCGATCGGCGCGTCACCCTTCAATGGCTCCTTGGGCATCCACAGCGTCGCACTGGAGATCTTGGCCGCGATCTCGGAGAACTCGAGCGCCGTGGTCGGCGTCCTGCCGGTCTCCGGATCCTTGAACTCCTTGGCGTAGTAGTCGAAGAGGTTGGGGAACCCCTTGTTCTTCAGCTTCTCGGCCAGCAGCCACATCACCTCGGTCTCTTCCTGCTTGACGTCCCACAGGCGCTTGACCACCGGCTGCTGGATCGACGCGTAGCCATGGCCATTGCCCATGTTGCCGACGATCGACATGCCTTCGGCGGAGTTGAACGTCGACGGCAGCACGATGTCGGCGAACTGCGTCATCTCCGACGGATTGGTGACCATGTGAACGAAGAACGGCACCTTGGCCATCGCCTTGTCCCAGCGGTCCGCGCCGGCGCAGGAGAAGTTGAAGTTGGCCCACGAGGCGATGAAGACCTTCACCGCACCCGGATCCTTCAGCATCCCGTTGGCCACGTTGTTGGTGACCACGCCGCTGCCGGGGCGTGCGTTCATCATCGCCGGCATGTCCTTCTCGCCGCGCCCGTCGAGCTTCTTGAACTTGCCGGCGCCCTTCGCGACGTCGTCGACGTACGCATCGGACTTCGGGAACGCGCCCAGCGGCACGCTGCTCGACTGCCACACACCACCCTCGACGTCGATCGAACCCACGAGCCCGTTCAACGCATGCACGGCCATCGCGGCGTACGTGCCGCGCGGGTTCATCGCGACGCCCGGACCCATCCACACCGCCGTCTTCGGCGCCGCCTTGCCCATCGCGCGGGCAGCGCGCAAGATCTGCGCCGCCGGGATGCCGCACTCCTTCTCGGCCCACGCCGGCGTGCGGTCCTTGAGTTCGAGGTTCCACCACTTCACCACGCCGTGCGTCTCCTTCTCGGCGAAGGCCGCCTCGTCGACGCTCCGTCCGGCGACGAACAGATTGCGTCCGTCCTTGAAGTCGCCGACGAACTCGCGGCTCCAGAGGCCTTCGGTCAACAGCACGTGCGCGATCGCGCCGGCCAGCGCGCCGTCGGTGCCCGGCAGCACGGGCAGCCACTCGTGCGCCTTGGACGCGGCGTTCGACAGCCGCGGATCCACTGCGATCACGGTGCCGCGCGCCAGGATCTCGCCGAAGCGGCGAATCGTGTTGGGCACCTCGCGGTTGGACGACAGCGGATCGCAGCCCCAGACGACCAGGCAGTTCGTCTTCTCCAGGTCGTAGTCGCGATAGCCGAAGAAGCCCTGCGTCAGGCCGGGCCCCATCTTCTCGGCCTCGGCGCAGATCGCGCTGTGCGAGAAGTAGTTCGTGGTGCCGTAGAGGCGCGGCAGGGTTCCGTACAGCAGGTTCGTCGACGTGGACGAGTAGCGCCCGCGCATGTAGACCAGCTTGTGCGCCTCGCCGGCGTTGCGCAGCGCGATCATCCGGTCGGCCACCGTGTCGAGCGCCTCGTCCCACGTGATGGGCACGAACTTCGGGTCGACGCCCCTGCCCTTCTGCGGGTTCGTGCGCTTCATCGGCACCTTGATGCGGTCGGGATCGTAGAGCTGTGCCGGGATCATGTGCCCGCGCGGGCAGACGTAGCCGTGGTTGGTCTTCGACAGCGGATTGCCGCGGACGCGCACGGCACGGCCGTCCTGCACCAGGATCTGGATGGCGCACCACTGCGTGCATCCCTGGCATGTCGTTGCGACCCATTCGCCTACCGCAGGGCCTGCGGCCCTGGCGCCGCGGGGCGCCAGCGCGCTGGTCGCGGGCGTGGCCGCGGGCCGCCCGGTCGATGCGGGCGTGGTTGCGCAGCCGGCGAGCAACAGGCCTGCCGTCGCGGCCGACCCCTGGATGAATTCCCGTCGCGTCAGTCTCATGAATGGCCCTCCAGGCCCTTGGCACCCATCGGTCGCGGAACCGGGCTCGCCGCGCGGCGACGTCCCGAGCACCTGCGCGTCGCAACGCAGCCGCCGGCGACCGGACCTTCGGCATTGGAAACCGTGGACCTGTCGGGGGTATTGACGAAGGTCAACGCCAATACCGCGATTGGACAAGCGTCGAAACGATGGTCAACACAGGAGCGCCGACCTTGACCCCACGCCGGTCCAGCGCCGATCCTGTCACGAGGCGGCGTGTGGCAGCGGTTTGCCATAATGGCCTCGGGGAGGAACTGCACGATGCGCTGTTGCCACGCGGATTTCGCGCTCGTCGAGGGCAGCGACCAGGGGTTCACGATCGGCATGCCGACGTTCACGTTCGGCGCCGGCGTGCTGGCGGAGGCCGGCGCGAACGCGCGCGAGCTCGGCATGAAGCGCGTCGCGCTGTTCACCGACCGCGGGCTGGTGGACGGCGAGCACGTCGCGAAGGTCAAGGCGTCGCTCGCCGCCGCGGGCGTCGACCTGGCGATCTACGACGAGGTCGAGGTCGAGCCCTCCGACGACTCGTTCCGGCACGCGACCCGTTTCGCCGCCGAGGGCCGCTTCGACGGCTTCGTCTCCGTCGGCGGCGGCTCGGTGATGGACACCTGCAAGGCCGCGAACCTCTACGCGACGCATCCGGCCGAGTTCATGACGTACGTGAACGCGCCGATCGGTGCCGGCCAGCGGGTCCCCGGGCCGCTCGCGCCGCACATCGCGTGCCCGACGACCTCGGGCACGGGGTCGGAGACGACGGGCATCGCCATCTTCAAGCTCACGTCGCTGAACGCGAAGACGGGCATCATCTCGCGCCGCCTCACGCCGGCGGTCGCGCTGATCGACCCGGACGTGACGCGCACGCTGCCGTCGACGATCGTCGCGTCCACCGGCTTCGACTGCATGAGCCACGCGCTGGAAGCCCTGACGGCACGCGCATGGCCGCGACGCCTCAATCCGGCGAGGGGCGTGGGGCGCCCGGTCTCGCAGGGCGCCAATCCGTTCTCGGACATGCTCGCGACGCAGGCGTTGCGGCTCGTCGGCGAGTTCCACGTGCGCGCGGTCGCCGACGCGCAGGACGCCGAGGCGCGCGCGGAGATGATGTACGCCGCGACGCTCGCCGGCATCGCGTTCAACGCGTCCGGCTGCCACCTGCCGCACGGCCTCTCCTACGCCGTCTCCGGGCTGGCGCGCGACTGGCAGGTGCGGGGCTATCCGCAGGGCCGCACGCTGGTCCCGCACGGCATGGCCGTCGTGCTGAACAACCCCTCGGTGTGGCGGCGCACCGCGCCGCAGGCGCCGCAGCGCCACCTCCACTGTGCGCACGCGCTGGGCGCCGATGCGAAGGGAGCCGCCCCGGCCGATGCGGGCGAGGTGCTGGCGCAGCGCGTGATCGGCCTGATGCGCGCCACGGAGATGCCGAACGGGCTCGCGGCGCTGGGCTTCGGCGAGGCCGACCTCGACGCGCTCGCCACCGGGGCCGAGCCTCAGTACCGCGTCATCCGCAACGCCCCGCTCGACGTCGACCGCGACGACCTCAAGAGCCTGTTCCGCGCGGCACTGCGCTACTGGTAGGCGCACGCGCGTCCGGCCGCGGCGCGCCGCCCTCGCCACGCTGCAGCGCGGCGTCGCCGGCGTCCGGCGGCGTCGACGGCGCCCGGCGCACGCGCCGCGCCGGGATCACGACGCGGAACGTGCTGCCCCGGCCGGGCTCGCTGGCGATCTCGAGCTCGGCCTGGTGGCGCAGCAGCACGTGCTTGACGATGGCGAGCCCCAGGCCGGTCCCCCCGGTGGCACGCGAGCGGCTGCGGTCGACACGGTAGAAGCGCTCGGTCAGCCGCGGGATGTGCTCGGGCGCGATGCCGATCCCCGTGTCGGTCACCGCGAAGCGCCCGCGCCCGTCGTCGTCGACCGACCAGCCGATCGTCACCGTCCCGCCGGGAGGCGTGTAGCGGATCGCGTTCGACACGAGGTTGCCGAACGCGCTGCGCAGCTCGTCGCGGTTGCCCACGACGACCGCGGCCTCGCCGATCTCGAGCGCGACCTCGTGCTCGCCGTGCGACAGCGCCTTCGCGTCGGCGGAGAGCTCGAGCAGCAGCGGCACGACGGCGAACTCCGCGTCGTTCGGCGGGTCGTGCTCGCTCTCGAGCGCGGAGAGCGTCAGCAGGTCGTCGACAAGCCGCTGCATGTTGCGCGCCTGGTCCTGCATGAGGCCGAGGTAGCGCGCGCGCTGCCGGGGCTCGAAGTCGAGATCCTGCAGCGTCTCGATGAACCCCGACACGACGGTCAGCGGCGTCTTGAGCTCGTGCGAGACGTTCGCGATGAAGTCGCGGCGCATCCGCGCCAGCGCCTCCAGCTGCGTGACGTCGCGCGCGAGCAGCATCGTCTCGTCGACGCCGAACGGCACGATCTGCAGCGAGAGGAGCCGGGGCTCGCGGCTCTGCTCGACCAGGACGGGCTCCGCGTACTCGCCTTCGTCGACGTAGCGGACGAACTCGGGCTGGCGCACGAGATTGACGATCGGCCGGCCGCGGTCGATCGGCATCGCCAGCCCCAGCAGCGCCTGCGCGCGCGCGTTCGCCCACTGGATGTGGTGGCGGGCGTCGAGCAGCACCACGCCGTCGGGGATCGCCTCGGCGGCGCGGCGGAAGCGCTCGATCACCTGCTTCAGTTCCTGCTGGTACTTCTTGCGCAACCGCACGCGGCGGTGGATGGCGGCGAACGGAACCGCCCAGCTTCCGCGACCGGCCGGGACGTCGGCGTCCAGCGACCCCGTCGCCCAGTCGGTGACGCGCTGCAGGTGGAGGAGGTGGAAGCCGACGACGGCCGCCGCACCGGCGCCGAGGCATCCGAGCGCCCACAGGGGCCCCGCCACCGCCCACACGGCCAGCGTCGCGAACGCGACGGCGGCGGGGGCGACGAGGCCCTTCCGGAACGCCGCCTTCATCGCGGCACGGCGAGCCTGTACCCGCTTCCGCGGACGGTTTCGATCAGGCGGTCCTCGCCGAAGGGCTCCAGCGCCACGCGCAGCCGCCGGATGTGCACGTCGACCGTCCTCTCCTCGATGTAGACCTGGTCGCCCCAGACCTGGTCGAGGAGCTGCGCGCGCGAGTGCACGCGCTCGGGACGCGCGAGGAGGAAGCGCAGCAGGCGGAACTCCGTCGGCCCCAGGTGCACGGCCCTGCCGTCGACGGTCACGCGGTGCGTGACCGGGTCGAGGGTCAGGCGCCCGGCCGTGAGCGGCTCCTGCGCCGCCTCCGGCGCGCGCCGGCGCAGCACCGACTTGATGCGGGCCTTGAGCTCGCGCGGGCTGAACGGCTTGGTCACGTAGTCGTCGACCCAGGCCTCGAGCCCGGCGACCTTGTCCGCCTCGTCGCTGCGCGCGGTCACCATGATGATCGGGACCTCGCGCGTGCGCGCGTCCGCACGCAGCTGCTTGGCGAGGGCGAGACCCGATTGCCCCGGCAGCATCCAGTCGAGCAGCACGAGGTCGGGAAGCGCGTCGCGGAGCAGCGCCTGTGCGGTCTCCGCGTCGGGCGCGGTCTGCACCTCGTAGCCCGCGTCGACCAGGTTGACGCGGAGCAGCTCGGCAATCGCGGGCTCGTCCTCGACCGCGAGGATCGTCGGCATCACGGGCGCACCTTCGCGGTCATTCGCCGGCGACCTCCGCGCGGATCTGCTCGGCCGTGGCGTGGCGCACGTCCTTGCCCTTCACGACCTGCACGACCGACTCCGAGATGTTCTTCGCGTGGTCGCCGATGCGCTCGATGGCCTTCGCGATGAACACGACCTCGAGCGAGGCGCTGATCGTGCGCGGGTCCTCCATCATGAAGCTGATCAGCTGGCGCATGACGGCGTTGAACGCGACGTCGATGTCGTCGTCGTCGGCGACCACGTCCGCGGCCTCGTTGACGTCGAGCCGCGCGAAGGCGTCCAGCGCCTTGCGCAGCATCTGCTGCGCGCCGCCCGCCATCCGCACCACGTCGTAGTAGCGGATGCGCGTCAGCCGGTCGCTGCCGCGCACGCCCGCGGCCTTGTAGGCGACCTTCTTGATCTCGTCGCCGATGCGCTCGAGGTCGTTCACGACCTTGGTGACGGTCAGGACGATGCGCAGGTCGACCGCCGTCGGCTGGCGGCGCGCGATGATCTGCGCGCACTGCTGGTCGATCGCGATCTGCAGCTGGTTGATCGCGCGCTCGTCGGCGGCCACGGCGTCGATCAGCTTCGCGTCCTCGTCCTCCTCGAGCGCGGCGATCGCGCGCGCCATCTGCCGCTCCACGAGGCCGCCCATCGACAGCACGCCGCTGCGGATCGCCTCCATCTCCGCGTCGAACTGCTTGGAAGTGTGATCGCTCATCGCTTTCCCCCGCGCGCTGCGGTCAGCCGAAGCGGCCGGTGATGTAGTCCTCGGTCTCCTTGCGGCCCGGCTTGAAGAAGATCGTGTCGGTCCGGTCGAACTCGATGAGCTCGCCGAGGTACATGTACGCCGTGTAGTCGGACACGCGGGCCGCCTGCTGCATGTTGTGCGTGACGATCAGGATCGTGACCCGCTTCTTGAGCTCGCTGATCAGCTCCTCGATGCTCGCGGTGGCGATCGGGTCGAGCGCCGAGGTCGGCTCGTCGAACAGCAGGATCTCCGGGTCGGTCGCGAGCGCGCGCGCGATGCACAGCCGCTGCTGCTGACCGCCGGAGAGGTTCGAGCCGACCTCGTTCAGCCGCTGCTTGACCTCGTCCCACAGCGCCGCCCCGCGCAGCGACTCCTCCACCTTGTCGTCGAGGTGGTTCTTGTTGGTCACGCCGCGAACCCGCAGGCCGTAGGCCACGTTCTCGTAGATCGACTTCGGGAAGGGATTCGGCTTCTGGAACACCATGCTGACCCGCATCCGCACCTCGATCGGGTCCACGTCGTCGGCGAGCAGGTTCGTGTTGTCCGGGTGCAGCACGATCGCACCCTCGTAGCGGTTGCCCGGGTAGAGGTCGTGCATCCGGTTGAAGCAGCGCAGGAACGTCGACTTCCCGCAGCCGGAGGGCCCGATCAGCGCGGTGACCCGGTGCTCGTGCACCGGCATCGTGATCGCGTTCAGCGCCTTGAAGCCGTTGCCGTAGTGGAACGACAGGTCGCGGCTCTCGGCCTTCAGCGGCGGCGGCGGCGAGGCGTCGGGCGTCAGGCCGGCGGCGCCGGGCCGGGCGCTGCCGAGCATGGTCGCGTGCGTCGTCGCTTGCGTTCGGGCTTCCATCGTCTCACCACTTGATGTTCTTGCGCAGGCGGTAGCGCAGCCAGATCGCGAGGCCGTTCATCGCGAGGGTCATGAACACGAGGATCGTGCCGGCGGCAGCGGCGTTCGCGTGGAACGCCGGGTCCGGCCGGCTCGTCCAGTTGAACATCTGGATCGGCATCACCGTGAACGGCGCCTTCAGCCACTCGAAGGACAGGAACGGGAACTCGGCGCCGACCGGCGCGGGAGGCAGGAAGGCGATGAACGTCAGCGCGCCGATCGTGATGATCGGCGCCGTCTCGCCGATCGCGCGCGACATGCCGATGATCACGCCGGTCAGGATGCCCGGCATCGAGTACGGGATGATGTGGTCCTTGACGGTCTGCCACCGCGTGGCGCCGACGGCGTACGCCCCTTCGCGGATCATCGCCGGGATCGCGCGGATCGCCTCGCGCGTGGCGACGATGACGACGGGCAGGATCAGCAGCGCGAGCGTGAGGCCCGCGGTCTGCACGCTCTGGCCGAGCCCGAAGGCGTAGACGAACAGCCCCAGGGCGAGCAGGCCGTACACGATCGACGGCACGCCGGCGAGGTTGGTGATGTTGATCTCGATGACGTCGGTGACCCAGTTCTTGGGCGCGTACTCCTCGAGATAGATGCCGGCCGACACGCCGAGCGGCACCGCGACCGCGGCGGTCACGATCATCACGAGGAACGTGCCGACCCACGCCGACAGGATCCCGGCCTGCGCGGCGCGGCGCGACGGGAACTGGGTGAAGAACTCGGGCCGCAGCCGCCCCCAGCCGTCCAGCAGCATGTCGAGGAACAGCGCGAGGAACGTGGCGAAGCCGATGCCCAGCGCGATCACGCCCAGCGCGACGAACAGGACGTCCCGGCGCTTCGCCTTCGCGATCAGGCCGCGGATCTGCTCGGGCGTCTGCGCGACGTAGCTCATCTCAATAGGCCTCCCGGTAGCGCCGACGCATCCAGAAGCCGACCAGGTTGAAGAACAGCGTGAGCAGCAGCAGGGCGAGGCCGGCCGCGAAGATCGTCTGGTAGCCGACCGAGCCGTGCGGAAGGTCGCCGAGCGCCACCTGCACGATGTACGCCGTGATCGTGGCCGCGGGCTCGAGCGGGTTGAACGTGAGGTTCGGCTGCATGCCGGCCGCGACCGCCAGGATCATCGTCTCGCCGACCGCCCGCGACACGCCGAGGATGTAGGCGGCGGCGATGCCGGAAACGGCGGCCGGCACGACGACCTTGAGCGCCGTCTGCAGCCGCGTCGCGCCCATCGCGAAGCTGCCCTCGCGCAGCGCCATCGGCACCGCGCGCATCGCGTCCTCGGAGATCGAGGCCACGTACGGCACGATCATGATGCCCATGACGATCCCCGCGGACAGCAGGTTGAAGCCCGGGAGCGATGGGATCAGCTTCTGGAGCAGCGGCGTGACGAACAGCAGCGCGAAGTAGCCGTAGACGATCGTCGGCACGCCCGAGAGCAGCTCGAGGACCGGCTTCGCGATCTCGCGGGCGCGCGGCGACGCGAACTCGGAGAGGTAGATCGCTATCGTCGTCCCCAGCGGGATCGCGACCAGCAGCGCCACGGCGGAGCTGGTGATCGTGCCCGACAGCAGCACGCTGATGCCGTAGTGGGCGTCGGCGAACAGCGGCGTCCACTGCGTGTCGGTGAGGAACTGCCACAGCGGCACGTGGCTGAAGAAGACGAGGCTCTCCTTCACCAGGATGTAGACGATGCCGGCCGTGGTGAACACCGACACGAACGCCGCCAGGAAGAGCAGCGCCTCGATCGCGCGCTCCTTGAGGTTGCGGGAGAACTTCCTGGCGAGGCGCTCGCTGACCACTGTCGGCACGGTCGCGCCGACCGGCGCGTCCAAGGCTGAAGCCGACTCCATTATAGGCTCCCCGTGTCGACGAAGCGGCGCGCCGGGACGTGCCCGGCCGCGCCGCGGGTTCCGCTCGCCGGCCGCGGCGATCCCACCCGAAGGCGGGAGCGCCGCGCGGAGTGGATCAGAGCTTGGCCTCGCGCGCCAGGAGGTCGTCGATGCGCACCCCGACTTCGGAGACGCCGCCGAACACGGTGCCCTTCTTGCCCTTGGCGAGGTGCTCGCGGTTGAGCGCGTAGGCCTTCGGCGGCAGCGGGACGTACTTCACTTCCTGCGCGAGCTTGGCGCCGTGCGTCAGGTAGTACTCGACGAACTTCTTCACCTCGTCGCGCTCGTAGCCCTTCGCGCTCACGTAGATGAAGATCGGGCGCGACAGCGGCTGGTAGCTGCCGTCGAGCACCGTGGCCATGTCGGGCCGGACCGCCGGCTTGCCCGCCTTCTCGATGATCGGCACGCTCTTCAGCTTGTCCTTGTTCTCGGCGTAGTACGCGTAGCCGAAGAACCCGAGGGCATTGACGTCGCGCTGGACGCCCTGCACGAGCACGTTGTCGTCCTCGGACGCCGTGAAGTCGCCGCGCGAGGACTTCGACTTCCCGACGATGGCCTCGGTGAAGTAGTCGAACGTGCCGGAATCCGCGCCGGCGCCGAAAAGCTTCAGCGGCTGGTCGGGCCACGCCGGGTCGATCTGGTTCCAGCGCATGACCTTGCCCTGTGCCCCGGGTTCCCACATCCTCTTCAGCTGCTCGACGGTGATGCCCCGGTCCAGCCACGTGTTCTTCGGGTTGACGACGACGGTGAGCGCGTCGAAGGCGACCGGCAGCTCGTAGTAGGTGATCCCGGCCTTCGCGCAGTCCTCCATCTCCTGCTTGAGGATCGGACGCGAGGCCCCGCTGATGTCGGTCTCGCCGCGGCAGAACTTCTTGAAGCCGCCGCCGGTGCCGGAGATGCCGACCGTGACCTTGATCCGGCCCTTCTCGGCCTTCTGGAACTCCTCGGCCACGGCCTCGGTGACGGGATAGACGGTGGACGAGCCGTCGATCCTGACCAGTGCGCCCTGCGCGAGCGCCGCGGTCGACAGCGCCGACGCGAGCGCGGCGGCGAGAAGCGAATTCGTGAAACGCATCGGGTCCCCCGTGGGGTGTGTGACGGACCCGCGCAGCTTAGGACGCGAATGTGACAGGCCGATGAAGCGCCGATGACGGCCGATGACAGTCGCGAGGCAGGCCGGGAATGCCTGCGCAATCAGCGCGTTGCGATCCGCGTTGCGGTCGCCGCGCGGGCGCGCACCCCGCGGTGCGCGATCCGGCAGAGGAAGCGGGCGCGGATGCGGTGCGCCTCCGATGGAGCAGAATCGGCGGGAACCTGCGCGGCGCCGACGGCAACGCGATCGCGGCCGCTCGCGCCAGCGCCTCGCAGGCATCCGCCGGCGCGTTGACACGTGTCAAGGCGGTCGCCGGCCCCCCGGCCGAGCATGGATCGAGGCACCCGGTGACGGCAGGAAGCACCATGGAATTCCGGAACGACGCGCCGCGCTACGACGCGGTGGCGCGGGCGCTGCACTGGACAGTCGCCGCGCTCGTCCTGCTGCAGATCGCCGGCGGGCTCGTCCTCGAGGAGCTGCCGAGGCGCACGGCCCTGCGCTCGTTCGCCTTCGACGCGCACGAGTCGGTCGGCGTGCTGGTGATCGCGCTGCTCGCGCTGCGCATCGCCTGGCGCGCGACGCACGCCGCGCCGGTGGACCGCCTCGCCGGCTGGCACGCGGTCGCGGCGCGCGCGGCACACGTCGCGCTCTACGTCCTGATGGTCGCCGTGCCGCTGGCCGGCTACGCGATGGTCGACGCGAAGGGCTACGACGTGGCGGTGTTCGGGTTCGCGGGCCCGGACCTGCTCGCCACCGACGAGGCGCTCGCGAAGCGCCTCGCGGCCCTGCACGAGCGGCTGGCGTGGGCGCTGGTGGCGCTGGTTGCGGTGCACGTCGCCGCGGCGGCGTGGCATCGCATCGTGCTGCGCGACGACGTGCTGGCGCGGATGCTGCCGCCGCGCGGGCACGCGGCGTAGCCGTCGCTGCGGCCGGCGCCCGCGGCGCGCGCGGTCGTCCCGGCCGCCACCGGAGCGGACGCCGGCGTCAGGTCGTCGGCTCGCCGTGGTAGAGGCGCACCGTGTGCCGCGCCTCGGCGAAGAACAGCCAGCGCTCGGCGCCCAGTCCCGCCAGGCAGGCGGCCAGCGCGGCCACGCCGCCGGCCCACTCGCGGACGCCGAAGGCGAGCCACAGCGCCGGGACCAGCAGCCCGCCGACCCAGAACATGGCCCGCAGCAGCGTCCGGGCCCGCGGCGACACCGCGTAGCCGAACTCGTGCGTCAGGAACGTCCCGCGCGAATGACCGGCGTCGAGCAGGCGCGCGCGCATCACCGATCCGGGCGGCGGCGGGCGGCGCGGCGCCGGGGCGACGCCGTGCGGGACGCCGATCGCCTCCTCGAGCGTCAGCCGCTTCGCGTCGCTCGCGAGGTACGCGTAGTAGTCGAGCTTGACGAACGCGGCCGCGAGCAGCAGCAGCGCCGCGCCGAGCGTCCACGCGGGCGGCACGTCGCCGTACGCGGCGAGCGTGCCGGCGAACAGCACGCCGCCCGAGGCGTGGCCGAGCAGCAGGTAGGCGGCCGGCACGTGCCGCGTGTGCCACTGGCGGATCGGCTTCAGGCTCGCGTAGATCATCGACGTGCAGTAGAGCGTCAGCCAGGCGAGCGCGACGACTGCCAGCGCGAGCGGCACGCGCGCCGCGGCGACGGCGTCGTCGAAGAGCATCGCGACGTACAGCGCGGCGCCCGGGACGAAGGCGATCGCGCACAGCGCCTCGCGCGACAGCCACGACGTGCGCCAGCGCGCCAGCGAGCGCCACGCGTTGCGCGGGTTGGCGAGGTGCAGCGAGGACGAGGCGAAGCCGGCGGCCGTCAGGGCGAGCGCGACGGCGCCCGTGCGCGCCAGCACCGCCGGGGCGATCGGCGCGCCGAGCCCGGCCCGGCCGGCGAGGTCGGCGAACGCGACGAGGACGAGCGCGCCCAGGCCGGCGCCCGAGAGCAGCGTGAAGGCGACGACCGAGAGCGCGGGACGCATCCTCAGCGGCCGAGCGCGGCGCGGGCGAGCGCCGCGAGCCTCCCGAGCGCCGACGCGGGCTCGGCCGCGGAGGCGCGCGACGCCGGTCCGTCGTCGACGACCGGCCGCGGCTGGCGCGGCGGCAGGTACCGGTTCACCGGCCTGTAGCCCAGCGACTCCAGCAGACCGAACCCGCCGCGCTCGGCGACGAGGACGCTGACGTGCGACTGCGGGTCGTCGAGGTCGCCGTAGTGGCGCGCGTGCGTAGGGCAGGCGAGCACGCACGCCGGCTGCCGGTCCTCGGGGGGCAGGCGCTCGTCGTGCACGCGGTCGGCGCACAGCGTGCACTTCTTCATCGTGCCGCTCGCCGCGTCCAGCTCGCGCGCGCCGTACGGGCAGGCCCACGCGCACAGGTTGCAGCCCATGCAGCGCTCCTGGTCGACCAGCACGATGCCGTCCTCGCGCTTGTACGAGGCGCCGGTCGGGCAGACGGTAACGCAGGCCGCGTCCTCGCAGTGCAGGCACGACATGGGAACGTTGACCGTCTTCGACTCCGGGTACGCGCCGACCTCGTAGTGGCGGATGCGGTTGAACCACACGCCCGACGGGTCGTCGCCGTAGGGGTCGTAGTCGGACAGCGGGCCGCTGATCGCCGAGGCCCCGTTCCACTGCTTGCACGCGGTCGCGCACGCGTGGCAGCCCACGCAGGTGTCGAGGTCGATGACCAGGCCGAGCTTCACTTGCGCGACCCCACGGTCCAGCGCAGCAGCGCAGGCGCCGCCGCCGTCGGGAGCGGCGGAAACGCGGGCGCGCTGCCATCGCCCTGGTGGGCGCAGCGCGTCAGGCGCACGCGCACGTCGTACCACGCGGCCTGCCCCGTCACCGGGTCGGAGTTCGTCAGCCGGCGGGCGCCGTCGCGCGCGGCGTGCGGCAGGTGCTCGGAGATCAGGTGGTTGAGCAGGAAGCCGGTCGTCGCCTCGGGCGCGCCGGGGGCGAGTCCCCACGCGCCGGCCTGCTTGCCGATCGCGTTCCACGTCCACACCGTGGACGGCTCGACGCCCTCCATCGTCCGCACGCGGCAGCGGATGCGCCCGTGCGGCGATGCGAGCCACGCCCACTCGCCGTCGGCGATGCCGTGCGCCGCCGCCGTCGCGACGTTCACGTACAGCGCGTTGTCGGCCATGATCTGCCGCAGCCACGCGTTCTGCGAGTCCCACGAGTGGTACATCACCATCGGCCGCTGCGTGATCGCCGACAGCGGATACGCGTCCGCGTCCGTGCGCTCGCCTTCCAGCGGCGGATGCCAGAACGGCAGCGGGTCGAAGTACGTCGCGAGCCGGTGCGCGTCGACGGCGTCCGCCGGCTTCGGCCCGGCGTAGGTGCCCTCGCCCGCGAGCCGGAACTTCTGCAGAGGCTCGGACCACAGCTGCATCACGATCGGCTCGACCTCGCCGACGAAGCCGGCGCGCTTCGCGAACTCGAGGTAGCCGCGGTTCGCGAAGCGGTACCACTTCTGCGCGTCGGGCAGGTGGTGCGCGAAGAACGCCTGGTGCTCGACGTAGGCCTCCCACTGCCGCGGGTTCGGCTCGCCGACGAACGACTTGCTGCCGTCGGCGCCGCGCCAGCCGGCGAGGAAGCCGATGCCGGGGGCGCGCTCGTAGCGGACGACGAAGTCGCGGTAGTCCGCGAACTTGCGCGTGCCGTCCGGCCTGGTGAACGCGGGGAAACCGAGCCGCGACGCGAGCTCGACCAGCACGTCCTGCCACGGGCGCACGTCGCGGTCCGGCGGCACGATCGGGTGGCGGATCGCGTCGGCGGGCGCGTCCGGCTCGGAGATCGGCCGGTCGAGCAGGCTGATCGCGTCGTGGCGCTCGAGGTAGGTCGTGTCCGGCAGCACGAGGTCGGCGAACGCGACGGTCTCGCTCGCGAACGCGTCGGCCACGACGACGAACGGGATGCGGTAGCCGCCGCGCTCGTCCTTCGCGCGCAGCATCTCGCGCGTGTTCGCCGTGTCCATCGCCGAGTTCCACGCCATGTTCGCCATGAACAGCATCAGCGTGTCGATCGGGTACGGGTCGCCGGCCACCGCGTTGGCGATGACCATGTGCATGAGCCCGTGCGCGGCCAGCGGCGCCTCCCACGAGTACGCGTGGTCGATGCGGATCGGGCGCCCCTGCGCGTCGATCGCGAGGTCCTCGGGGCGCGTCGGGAACCCGAGCGGGACGCCGCCGAGCGGCGAGTTCGGATGCGGCGGCTGGTTCGCGGGCAGCTGCCGCGGCGGGATCGGCCTGGGATAGGGCGCGCGCGCGCGGAAGTTGCCCGGTCCGTCGAGCGCGCCGAGCAGCATCTGGATGAAGTGCAGCGCCCGGCAGGTGTGGAAGCCGTTGCTGTGCGCGGAGATCCCGCGCATCGCGTACATCGCCACCGGGCGCCCGGTGACGCCGTCGTGTTCCCGGCCCCAGACGTCGGTCCAGCGCACCGGGAGCGTGATCGCCTCGCGGAACGCGACGTGCGCCATCTCGCGCGCGAGGCGGCGGATGGTGTCGGCGGGCACGCCGCAGCGCTCGGCCACGGCCTCGGGCGCGTACTGCGGATCGAGGTAGCGCTCGGCGGCGAGCTGCAGCGCGGTCTTCGCCTCGCGCCCCGCGTGCGGGCCGTCGGGGATCGTGTACGTCCCGAACAGCGCCGGCCTGGTGTCGGCCGACACCGCGCCGGTGATCGCGCCGCTCGCCTCGTCGGCCACCAGCGGCCGCCCCTCGCGGTCGCGCGCGAACAGTCCGTCGTCGCCGGTGCCTGGCGCGCGGAGCACGAGCCACGGCGCGTTGGTGTAGCGCGCGAGGAAGCCGAAGTCGATCGTGCCGTCGGCGAGCAGCACGTGGACGACGGCGAGCGCGAGCAGCCCGTCGGTGCCGGGCCGGATCGGGATCCACTCGTCGGCGATCGCCGAGTAGCCGGTGCGCACGGGGTTGACCGACACGAACTTCGCGCCGCGCCGCTTCAGCTTGTCGAGCCCGATCTTGATCGGGTTGCTGGAGTGGTCCTCGGCGACGCCCCACAGCAGGAAGTACTTCGCGCGGTCCCAGTCCGGGGCGCCGAACTCCCAGAACGAATAGCCGATCGTGTACAGCCCGGCCGCGGCCATGTTGACCGAGCAGAAGCCGCCGTGCGCGGCCCAGTTCGGCGTGCCGAACTGCTGCGCCCACAGGCCGGTGAGCGCCTGCATCTGGTCGCGCCCGGTGAAGAACGCGAGCTTGCGCGGATCGCTCGCGCGGATCGCCGCGAGGCGCGTCGCGAGGAGGTCGAGCGCCTCGTCCCACGAGATCTCGTCGAAGATCCCGGCGCCGCGCTCGGTGCCCGCACGGCGCTTCAGCGGCCGCGCGAGCTTCGCGGGCGACAGCTGCTTCATGATCCCGGCGCTGCCCTTCGCGCACAGCACGCCCTGGTTCACCGGGTGGCGGCGGTTGCCCTGGATGAACCGCAGCTCGTCGCCCTGCAGCGTGACCTCGATGCCGCAGCGGCACGCGCACATGTAGCAGGTGCTGTACGCGGTGCGGCGGCCCTCGTGCGGCTCGGCGGGCAGCGGGCGGCTCTCGGCGGGGACGCTCATCGGAGGAAGGTTGACGCGCTGCGTCCCATGCGCGGCGCCGGGACAGACATCTAGATCATATAGATGAGTCGCGATTCCGGCAATCGCCACGGTCGCGGGCGCCCCGCCGCGATCCCGCTGCGTCGTGCGGCCCGTTACCGTGCCGCTGTCGAGCGGTACTTGGCGAGATGGCGGGTGGGCAGCGCCAGCGCGTCCCGCCGGAACGGGTCGCCGAGCTCGCGCGTCACCATCATCTCCAGGACGGTGGTCTTGCCCTCGCGCTGCGCCGCCGCCGCCGCCCGCAGCGCCGGGCCGACGTCGGCGAGGGCTTCCACGCGCAGCCCCTCGGCGCCCATCGCCTTCGCCACCGCGGCCCACGACGGCTGCCGGTCGAGGTTCACGCCGAGGAAGCGGTTCGCGTAGAAGTCGACGTGGTTCTTCTTCTCCGCGCCCCACTGCCCGTTGTTGAACACGACGGCAGTGACGGGGATCTCCTCGCGCACGCACGTCTGCAGCTCGCCGAAGCTCATCCCCCACGCGCCGTCGCCGACGTAGGCGATCGCGGGCCGGTCGGGCGCCGCCACCTTCGCGCCGACGATCGTCGGGAACGCGTAGCCGCAGTTGCCGAAGCTCATCGCCGCGAACATCGAGCGCGGCCGGTCGAAGCGCAGGTAGCTGTTCGACACCGAGCAGATGTTGCCGATGTCGGTCGACACCATCGCGCGCTCCGGCATCGCGCGCTCGAGCTCGCGCAGCATCTGCCGCGGGTGCATGTGGCGGCTGTCCTTCGCCACCTCGAGCGACCACGCGTCCTTCTCGTGGGTCCAGCCGTCGAGCTCGGCCTCCCAAGCCGCCTTCTCGGCGCGCACCTCACCGAGGCGCTCGTCGCGGTTCGCGTGGCCGGCCAGCGGCCGGTTGCGCAGCCGCGCCGCGAGCGCGATCGCGGCCGCCTTCGCGTCGCCGCAGATGCCCACGGAGATCGGCTTCACCAGCCCCAGCATCTTCGCGTCGGCGTCGACCTGGATGACCTTCGCGTGCTTCGGCCAGTAGTCGAGCCCGTGCTGCGGGAGCGTGCCGAACGGGCCGAGGCGCGTGCCGAGCGCGAGCACGACGTCGGCCCGGGCGATCAGCTTCATCGCGGCCTTGCTGCCCTGGTAGCCGAGCGGGCCGACCCACAGCGGATGCGCCGCCGGGAACGAGTCGTTGTGCAGGTAGCTCTGCGCGACCGGCGCCTGCAGCAGCTCGGCGAGCGCGATCGCCTCCTCCTGGCCGTCCGCCATGACGACGCCGCCGCCGGCGAGGATCACCGGGAACTTCGCCTCGGCGAGCAGCGCCGCCGCCTCGTCGAGGCTCCTCTCGCCGCCCGCGCCGCGCTCGACGACGACCGGCGCCGGGATCTCGCACTCGACGTCGCCGTAGAAGAAGTCGCGCGGGATGTTGAGCTGCGCGGGCCCCATCTCGAGCAGCGCGCGGTCGAACGCGCGGCCGGTGAGCTCGGCCATGCGCGCCCGGTTGTTCACGTGCGCCTGGTACTTCGTGATCCTGCTGAAGATCGGCAGCTGCTCGGTCTCCTGGAAGCCGCCGAGCCCGAGCGTGGCGCTGCCGGTCTCCGGCGTGATCACGACGACCGGCGAGTGCGCCCAGAACGCGGCGGCGGTCGACGTGACGAAGTTCGTGATGCCGGGCCCGTTCTGCGCGATGCACACGCCGTGGCGGCCGGAGACGCGCGCGTAGCCGTCGGCCATGTGGCCGGCGCCCTGCTCGTGCGCGACCGAGATGAAGCGGATGCCGGCGAGCGGGAACAGGTCGAGCGCGTCCATGTAGGCCGAGCCGACGATGCCGAAGACGTCGCGCACGCCGTGCGCGACGAGCGTCTCCACGAACGCCTCGGAGGGCGTCATCTTCTGGCGGCCACTGACGGCGCGGGCGATCTCGGCGGACTGGTTCATCGTTCCCTCGTGGGCGGTGCTGGCCGGGGCCGGCAGCGCATGTTCGCCCGACCGGGCGGCGCGACGCAAGCGTGGCCCTCGAAAACCGGGCCGGCGCGTTCCGGAATCCGAGATATCATCGCAAGATGGCCGACAAGCCGGACCGCGTCCCCCCGCTGCTGCGCGCGTTCGACCTGCTCGAGCGCCTCTCGCGCGCCGGCGAACCCGTCACGCTCGCCGAGCTGACGCAGGACGCGGGGCTGCCGAAGCCGACGACGCACCGGCTGCTGGCCATGCTCGTCCACGCGGGGCTCGCGGCCCGCGAGCCCGACGGGCGCCGCTTCGTGCCCGGGCCGCGCGCCGCGCGCTTCGCCCTCGACGCCCTGCTGAGCGGCGCCGCGCGCGCGCCGCGGCACGCGATCCTCGCGCGGCTCGCCGCCGAGATCGGCGAGACGGTCAACCTCACGATGCTCGACGGCGTCGACGTCGTCTACCTCGACCGCGTCGAGGCCGCGTGGCCGCTGCGCATGACGCTGCAGCCGGGCTCGCGGGTGCCGCTGCACTGCACCGCGAGCGGCAAGCTGCTGCTCGCGCTGCTGCCGGCCGCGCGCCGCGACCGGATCGTGGCCGCGCTCGACCTCGCGCGTCACACCGGGCGCACGATCGTCGACCGGCGCCGGCTCGCGGCCGAACTCGCGCGCGTCCGGCGCGAGCGCCTCGCCACGGACGACGAGGAGTACCTCGCCGGGCTGGTGTGCGTGGCCGTCCCCGTCGCGACGCCGTCCGGCCGCGTGGTCGCCTCGGTCGCGGTGCACGCACCGGTCGCGCGGATGCCGCTGGCCGCCGCGCTGGGGCACCGCGCCCGTCTCGAGCGCGCGGCGCGCGAGCTCGGCGCGACGTTCGCGACGGCGCCGCCGGCGCGCGGCGGGCGGCCCGGGCAGGCCGCTTCCGGCGTCAGCCCGCGCGCGCGTCCTCGCGGATGAGGTCGCTCGCCTTCTCGGCGATCATCACCACCGGCGCGTTCGTGTTGCCCGACACGAGCGTGGGCATGATCGAGCAGTCGACCACGCGCAGCCCGGCGATGCCGCGCACGCGCAGGCGGTCGTCGACCACCGCCAGCGCGTCGCCGCCCATCCTGCAGGTGCCCGACGGGTGGAAGATCGTGGCCCCGTACGCGCGGCAGAACGCGAGCAGCGCCTCGTCGTCGTGCGCCTGCGGTCCCGGGCGCAGCTCCTCGGCGACGTAGGGCCGCATCGCCGCAGCGCCGGCGAGCCGGCGCGCGTAGCGCACCGCCGCCACGGCGCAGCGGCGGTCGAGGTCGGTCGACAGGTAGTTCGGCTGCATCGCGGGCGCGGCCAGCGGATCGGGCGACTTGACGCGCACGGTGCCGCGCGACGACGGGCGCAGCTGGCACACGGAGAACGTGAAGCCGGGGAACGGGTGCGGCTTCGCCCCGGCCAGGTCCGCCGACAGCGTGGCGAAGTGGAACTGGACGTCGGGCGTGGCCGACTCGGGCAGCACGCGCGTGAACAGCCCGCCCTGGTTGATGCCGATCGCCAGCGGCCCGCTGCGCGCCAGCAGCCACTGCAAGCCGATCTTCAGCGAGCGCCGCCACGAGCGCAGGTCGTCGTTGGTGGTGATGGGCCGGGTGCAGCGGAACAGCAGGCGCAGCTGCAGGTGGTCCTGCAGGTTCTCGCCGACGCCGGGCAGCGCGTGCACGACGGGGATGCCGAAGCGCGCCAGGACCGCGGGCGGCCCCACGCCCGACAGCTGCAGGAGCTGCGGGCTCTGCAGCGCGCCCGCCGCGAGGATCACCTCGCCGCGCGCGCCGACGCGCCGTGTCGTGCCGCCCTGCCGGTACTCGACGCCGGTGGCGCGGCGGCCGTCGAACAGGACGCGCGTCGCGTGGGCGCCGGTCTCCACGCGCAGGTTCGCGCGTCCGCGCGCCGGACGCAGGTACCCGACCGCCGTGCTGCAGCGCAGGCCCCGGTGCGTGAAGAGCTGGTAGTAGCCCACGCCCTCCTGCACGCCGCCGTTGAAGTCGTCGTTGCGCGGCACGCCGAGCTCGCCCGCCGCCGCGATGATCGCCTCCATCAGCTCGTGCCGCTGCGGGATGTCGGAGCACTTGAGCGGGCCGTCGGCGCCGTGGACCGCGCTCGCCCCGCGCGAGTTGCCTTCGCTGCGGACGAAGTACGGCAGCACGTCGCGCCATCCCCAGCCGCGGTTGCCGGCGGCGGCCCAGCCGTCGTAGTCCTCGGGCTGGCCGCGCACGTAGATCAGCCCGTTGATCGACGAGCTGCCGCCGAGGCAGCGGCCGCGCGGCCAGTAGATGCGGCGGCCGTCCATCGCCGGCTCGGGCTCGGTGTGGAAGCCCCAGTTGAGCACGGGGTGGAACATCGTCTTGCCGTAGCCGATCGGCACGTGGATCCACGGGTAGCGGTCGGGCGGCCCGGCCTCGAGCACGAGCACGCGCGCCGACGGATCGGCGGACAGCCGGTGGGCGAGCACGCAGCCCGCGGTGCCGCCGCCGACGATCACGTAGTCGAAGGCGTCCATCGCCGTGCGCCGCGTCGTGGAGGTCCCGCGTTCGCGCCCGCGGTGCGGAGCGCTCAGTCCGGCGCGCGGGCCAGCGCCTCCTCCGGCGGCACGTACGCGTAGCCGAGCGCTTCGGCGACCGGCGCGCACGTGACCTTGCCGAAGGCGACGTTGAGGCCGGCGCGCAGGTGCTCGTCCTCGGCGAGCGCGCGCTTCCAGCCCTTGTCCGCGAGCGCGAGCACGAAGGGCAGCGTGGCGTTGTTGAGCGCGAAGGCCGACGTGCGCGGGACGCCGCCGGGCATGTTCGCCACGCAGTAGTGGGTCACGCCGTCGACCACGTACACCGGGTCGGCGTGCGTCGTGGGTCGCGACGTCTCGAAGCAGCCGCCCTGGTCGATCGCCACGTCGACGACCACCGAGCCCGGCTTCATGCGCGCGATCAGCTCGCGCGAGACCAGCTTCGGCGCCGCGGCGCCCGGAATGAGCACGCCGCCGATCACGAGATCCGCCGACGCGACGTGGCGCTCGACCGCGTCGCGGGTCGAGAACACGGTGTTGAGCGGCCGCCCGAACTGCACCCACAGGCGCCGCAGGACCTCGACGCTGCGGTCGAGCACCCAGACCTCCGCGCCCATCCCGAGCGCGATGTGGACCGCGTGCGTGCCGACCACGCCGCCGCCGAGGACCACCACCTTGGCCGGGTCCACGCCGGGCACGCCGCCCAGCAGCATGCCGAGCCCGCCGTGCGGCTTCTCCAGGTAGTACGCCCCGGCCTGCACCGCCATCCGCCCCGCGACCTCCGACATCGGCGCGAGCAGCGGCAGGCCGCCGTGGGGCGACGTGACGGTCTCGTACGCGATGCACACCGCGCCGGAGGCGACGAGGTCGCGGGCCTGCTCCGGGTCGGGCGCGAGGTGGAGGTAGGTGAACAGCACGTGCCCGGGGCGCAGCAGCGCGCGCTCGGCGCTCTGCAGCTCCTTCACCTTGACGATCAGCTCCGCGTGCGCGAACGCCTCGGCCGCGGTCGCGACGACGCGGGCGCCGGCGCGCTCGTAGGCGGCGTCGTCCATCCCGATGCCCTGGCCGGCGTTGCGCTCCACGACCACCTCGTGCCCGTGCGCGGCGAGCTCGCGCACCGCGCCGGGCACCAGCCCGACGCGATTCTCGAGGACCTTGATCTCCCTGGGGACTCCGATGCGCACGCGCCCTCCCCGGCGTCGACGGACCGGCGCAAAGGTAGCCGATCCGCGCGCGCAGCGCCACGCCCGCGGCGGCGGCGGCCGCGGCGGCTACTCGCGGTCCGCGTCGCGCGTGTCGATCAGCTCGATCAGCTCGGTGAAGTCGGTGTGCAGCGCCTCGCGCACCGACACCATGCCGATCGGCCGGCCGTCCTCCACGATGGGGACGTGGCGGAAGCGGCCGTCGTGCATCATCCGCAGCGCGTCGACGAACGGGCGGTCCGGATGGATCGTCTGCGGGTCGCGCGTCATCACGTCGCCGACCTTCGTCTGCCGCGGGTCGCGGCCCTCGGCGAGCACGCGGAACAGCGCGTCGCGCTCGGTGAAGATGCCGACCAGGCGCGTGCCGGAGACCACCATCCCGGCGCCGACGCTTCGCTCGCGCAGCGTCTTGGCGACGTCGCTCACCAGCGCGTCGACCGGGAACACCGTCGGCGGCCGGCGGGCGGCGATGCTGCGAAGCGACCGGATCGTCATGGCAGTCTCCCCGTCGAGGCGTCGAAGCAGCCATTTCGCACGGGCCGCGCCCGGCCGTCAAGCCGCGATCCGCGACCGGGCGGACGCCGGCCGGCGGCGGGGCGCGCGCTCGCGTTTCGCGCGTCGCCGGGTGTAGCATCGTGCGTTCGCGCATTCCGCCATTCCGGGTCGCGCCGTCGCGCCCCCTCAGGAGACCAGCATGGGACACGCCGAATTCAAGGTCGCGAGCGACCCCGCCGCCGCGCCGCTCTCGCTCGACGAGTACTGGATGCCGTTCACGCCGAACCGCGACTTCCATCGCGAGCCCAAGATGGTCGTGCGCGGCGAGGGCGTCTGGCTGTGGGACGACCGCGGGGAGCGGCTGATCGACGCCTCGTCGGGCCTGTTCTGCGTCAACGCCGGGCACTGCCGCCGCGAGATCGCCGACGCGGTCGCGCGGCAGCTCTCCACGCTGGACTTCATCGCGCCGTTCACGCGCGGCCACCCGAAGCAGTTCCAGCTCGCCACGCGCGTCGCCGAGCTCACGCCGGGCGATCTCAACCGCATCTTCTTCGTGAACTCCGGGTCGGAGGCGGTCGACTCGGCGATGAAGATCGCGCTCGCGTACTGGCAGGCGAAGGGCCAGGGCGGGCGCACGATGTTCGTGTCGCGCGAGCGCGCCTACCACGGCGTCAACTTCGGCGGGGTCTCGCTGTCCGGGATGGTGAACAACCGCCGCAAGTTCGGGCCCGCGCTGCCCGGCATCGCGCACATGCGCCACACGCACGTCGAGGAGAACCGCTTCCGACCCGGCCAGGGCGAGCACGGCGCCGACCTGGCCGAGGACCTGCTGCGCTTCGTCAACCTCTACGGCGCGGAGAACATCGCGGCGTGCTTCGTCGAGCCGATCGCCGGCTCGACCGGCTGCCTCGTGCCGCCGAAGGGCTACCTCGAGCGGCTGCGCGCCATCTGCGACGCGCACGGCATCCTGCTCGTCTTCGACGAGGTGATCTGCGGCTTCGGGCGCACCGGCAAGGCCTTCGCCGCGCAGAGCTTCGGCGTCACGCCGGACATGATGACGATGGCGAAGGGGATCACCAACGGCGCGCAGCCGATGGGCGCCGTCGCGGTGTCCGAGCGCATCCACGACGCGATCTTCGCCGCGGCCGGCGACGGCGCGATCGAGCTGTTCCACGGCTACACGTACTCGGGGCATCCGGCCGCCTGCGCGGCGGGCCTCGCCACGCTCGACCTCTACCGCGACGAAGGGCTGTTCGAGCGCGGCGCCGCGCTCTCGCCGTACTTCCTCGAGGGCATCTTCTCGCTGCGGGACGTGCCGGCCGTCGCCGACCTGCGCGGCTACGGCGTGATGGCCGCCATCGACGTCCACCCCGACGGTGCGCCGGGCAGGCGCGGCCACGCGTTCCAGAAGAGGCTGTTCGACAACGGCCTGCACCTCAAGGCCACGGGCGACTGCGCGATCGTCGCCCCGCCGCTGATCGCCACGCGCGAGCACGTCGACCTGATCGTCGACATCTTGCGGCGCACGCTGAAGGCGCTCTAGCATTCCCGCGGTCCGGCGCCGCGGAGGCGGCGCATCCGGCCCGCCGGTCGTTCCGTCCACTTCACCCACGGGGGTCCCATGAAACGCCGTGCCGCACTCGTCGCCGTCGCCGCGCTCGCGCTCGCCGCCCCGCTGTCGGCCGCGCGTGCCCAGTCCAAGGAAGTGACGATCGCCTACCAGGACATGGTCGTCCCCTATCGCGTCGCGCAGGAGGCGAAGGAGCTCGAGAAGGCCACCGGCTACAAGATCAACTGGCGCCAGTTCGGCGGGGGCGGCGAGGTGCTGAAGGCGATGGCGTCCGGGGCCGTGCAGCTCGGCGAGGTGGGCTCGGCCGGCATCGCGGCGGCGGTGTCGCGCGGCGAGCCGCTCGAGCTCTTCTGGATCCTCGACGACATCGGCAGCGCCGAGGCGCTGGTGGTGAAGAAGAACTCCGGCATCAGGACGCTCGCCGATCTCAAGGGCAAGAAGATCGCGATGCCGTTCAACTCGACGACGCACTTCCACACGATCGTCGCGCTCGAGCAGGCGAAGATCAACCCCGCCGACGTGCAGATCCTGAACATGCGGCCGCCCGAGGTGCGGGCGGCGTGGCAGCGCGGCGACATCCACGCGACGTTCATCTGGAACCCGGTGCTCGAGGAGGTGAAGAAGGACGGCACCGTCATCCTGACCTCCGGCAAGATCTCCGCAGACACCGGCAAGGCCACGTTCGACGGCTACGTCGCGAACCGCGAGTGGGCGAAGGCGAACAAGGACTTCATGGTCAAGTTCGTGCAGCTCCTCGCCAACGCGGACGAGAGCTACCGGAAGAACAAGGCGAAGTACACCAGGGACTCGGCCGAGGCCAAGGCCATCGCCAAGTGGTCGGGAGCCAAGCCCGAGGACGTGCCCGGCAGCATCGACCTCTACGCGTTCCCCACGGCGAAGGAGCAGGCCGCGAAGTGGCTCGGCGGCGGCAAGGACTCGATCGCCGCGAAGGCGCTCGCCGCGACGGCGCAGTTCCAGCTGGCGCAAAAGCAGATCGAGAAGACACTTCCGGACTACTCGGTCGTCGTGAACCCGGCCTACGTGCAGGCGATCGCCAAGTGACGCATCGGCTCGCTTTCCGGCCCGCGGGCGGGCCGGAAAGCGAAGTGCCGATGCGTCATCCCCGCGCAGGCGGGGATCCAGCGTCTTTCGCCGTGCCGCGTCCCGCGCCTCCGACGACGCGTCATCCCCGCGCAGGCGGGGATCCAGCGTCTTTCGCCGTGCCGCATCCCGCGCCCCCGACGGCGCGTCGTCGCTGCGCACGCTCACCGCGATGAGCAAGCTCGAGATCCGCGACCTGTCCGTCCACTACGCCGGCCGGCGCGGCGGCCCCGGGACGCACGCGCTCGCGCACATCGACCTCGCGCTCGATCCCGGCGACTTCGTCGTGGCGCTGGGCGCCTCCGGCTGCGGCAAGACGACGCTGCTCTCGTGCATCGCCGGCTTCATGCCCTACTCGTCGGGCGAGATCGTGCTGGACGGGCGTCCCGTGGTCGGGCCGGGCGCGGAGCGCGGCGTCGTGTTCCAGAAGCACGCGCTGATGCCGTGGCTGTCGGTGGCGGAGAACGTCGAGTTCGGGCTGCGCATGCGCGGCGTCGACCGCGCCACGCGGCGCCGCATCGCCCTCGACAAGCTCGCGCAGGTGGGCCTGACGAAGTTCGCGGACGCGCCGATCTACCAGATCTCGGGCGGCATGCAGCAGCGCGTCGGGCTGGCGCGCGCGCTGGCGAGCGATCCGGAGGTCATGCTGATGGACGAGCCGCTCGGCGCGCTCGACGCCCTCACGCGTGAGCAGATCCAGGAGTTGATCCTGAAGCTGTGGTGGCAGACGAGGAAGATGTTCTTCTTCATCACGCACAGCGTCGAGGAGGCGCTGTTCCTCGCCACCGAGCTGATCGTGATGACGCCGTCGCCCGGGCGCATCGCCCATCGCTACAGGCTCGACTTCGGCCGGCGCTTCGTCGAGTGCAGCGACGCGCGGGCGGTCAAGTCGGATCCCTCGTTCATCGCGCTGCGCGAGGAGGTGCTGCACACCATCCACTCGGCGCCCGGCGCCGAGGCCGCGGAGGCCGCGGCGTGAGGCCGCGGGGCCGCCCCGGGAGCGCGTCGGCCCCGGCGTGCGTGGCGCGAGGGGTCTTCCGGTGAGCGCGAACGCGAAGGCCGCGCAGGAGTCCCGTGCGCCGTCCGCGCCGTCGGGCGCACCGGCGCAGGTGCCGGCGTCGCAGCACGTCGCGGGCTACAGCGTCCCCGGCGAGGGCTCGAGCGTCGTCATCAGCATCGTCACGGTCGTCGCGATCTTCGCGCTGTGGTGGACTGCGACGCACCTCGGCTGGATCCGCGACATCTTCCTGCCGAAGCCCGAGCGCATCCTGACGAGCTTCGTCGAGGCGTGGAACGGCGAGATCCAGGGCGGCAAGCCGCTGTGGGAGCACTTCATGTGGAGCATGATCCGCGTGTTCGCGGCGTTCGTGCTCGCGTGCGTCACGGCGATCCCGGTGGGCATCGCCATGGGCGTGTCGCGGATCGCGCGCGGCATCTTCGACCCGCCGGTCGAGTTCTACCGCCCGCTGCCGCCGCTCGCCTACCTGCCGCTGATCGTGATCTGGTTCGGCATCGAGGAGACGGCGAAGGTCGTGCTCATCTACCTCGCCTGCTTCGCGCCGCTCGCGATGGCCGCGCGCGCGGGCGTCAGGAGCGTGATGATCGAGCAGATCAACGCCGCGTACTCGATGGGCGCGTCGAAGTGGCAGGTGATCCGCCACGTCGTCATCCCGGCCGCGATGCCGGAGATCTTCACGGGCATGCGCATCGCGATCGGCTTCGGCTGGACCACGCTGGTCGCAGCCGAGATGGTCGCGGCGACCGCCGGTCTCGGCCAGATGGTGCTCAACGCGTCGAACTTCCTGCGCACCGACGTCGTCATCATGGGGATCGTGGTCATCGGCGCAGTCGCCTACGCCTTCGACCTGCTGATGCGCCACGTCGAGCGGCTGGTCGTGCCGTGGAAGGGCCGGGCCTAGGGCCTGTTCACGCCATGGCCGCATGCGCGAAGGGTCGCGCCCGCGTGTCCATGGCGTGAACTGGCCCTAGCCGGCGTCCGGGCAGGCGCGCCGCACGTCCACGGGGCGCGCGGCGTTTCCCTCGGGCGGCCGTCCCGCCGGGCAGGCCGGCGCGAACACCGCGACGCCCGCCCCTCCGGCGCCGGTCGCCATCCATCGGGTTCGATTGACAACGGCCGCGGCGCCTTGCGAGCCTTCGCCGGATGACCTCCCGGCCGCACCTGCAGAAGCTGGTCGAGCGCGTCCGCGCCAGGCCGCCGCTGGAGGCGGCCCTCGTGCACCCGGTCGACCGCGAGTCGCTGCAACTCGCGCTGTCCGGCGCCTTCGCCGGCTACCTCGCGCCCACCCTCGTGGGTCCCGAGCGGCGCATCCGCGACGAGGCGGACCGTGCGGGACTCGACATCACGCGGCTGCCGCTGGTCGACGCCCCGGACGATCCGCGACGAGCCGCGGAGCACGCCGTCGTCCTCGTGCGTGCCGGGCGGGCACAGGCGCTGGTGAGGGGCGCGCTGCCCGTCGACGACCTGCTCGCCCCGGTGGCCGCAGCGAACAGCGGCCTGCGCACTTCGCGACGGCTCTCGCACGCGCTGTTCCTCGACCTTCCGGGGCAGGCGCGGCCGCTGATCGTGACCGACGCCCTCGTCAACGTCGCGCCGAACCTCGCCGCCAAGAAGGACATCGTCCACAACGCGGTGGTGCTCGCGCACGCGCTGGGACTCGCCGAGCCGCGCGTCGCGCTCCTCGCCGCCAAGGGGACGGTGGCGCCCGCATTCCCGTCGACGAGCGAGGCTGCGGCGCTGCGGTCGATGGCGGCGCAGGGCGCGTTCCCCGGCGCGCTCGTCGACGGGCCGATGACGCCGGACGTCGCGATCTCCGCGGAGGCCGCGCGGCACGCCGGCCTGCGCTCGGCGGTGGCCGGCGCGGCGGACGTGCTGGTCGCGCCGACGATGGAGTCCGCGGTGATGCTCTCGCGCGCGCTGGTCGGGCTCACAGGCGGCGTGGCGCCGGGCCTCGTGCTGGGCGCGCGCGTGCCGATCGTCGTGCCGGGCGCGCAGGAGCCCATCGAGTCGCGCATCGGCTCGTGCGTGCTCGCCGCGCTGCTCCACGCCGCGACCGGGGACGCACCGGCCCTCGCCGATCCGCCGCGCCCGCGCTCGCAGCCCGCGGTCGCCTAGATCGTCGCCCCGGCGGTCCGGCCCGCGCCGATTTGCACGATCGGCCGCGTAGCCAGCATCATCGCGGTTTCACGCCGCGCGCATCGCCTTGTCCCCGCTCGCCCTCAGGCTGTTCCCGTTCCTCGCGTGGCGCTCCCGCGTCCGGCGGGACACGCTGAAGGCCGACGCCGTCGCCGGCATCGTCGGCGGGCTCGTCGTCCTCCCGCAGGGGGTCGCGTACGCGACGCTGGCCGGGCTGCCGCCGCAGTACGGCCTCTATTGCGCGATGGTCCCCGCGGCGGTCGCGGCGCTGTGGGGCTCGTCGTGGCACCAGATCAGCGGGCCGACGAATGCGCTGTCGCTGGTCGTGTTCGCCGCGGTCGCCCCCCTAGCGGCCCCCGGCGGCGCGGAGTATGTGACGCTCGTGCTCACGCTGTGCCTGATGGTCGGCCTGACGCAGTTCGCGATGGGGCTGGCGCGGCTCGGCGCGCTGGTGAACTTCATCTCCCACACGGTGATCGTGGGGTTCACGGCGGGCGCGGCGCTGCTCATCATCGCGGCACAGCTGCGCCACTTCTTCGGCCTCCCGCTCGCCGACGGCGGCAGCTTCTACACCACGCTGCGGCGCTTCGCGCAGTCGCTGGACGGGATCGATCCCGCCGTCACGGCGACCGGCGTGGTGACGCTGGCCGCCGCGATCGCGTCCCGCCGCCTGCTGCCGCGCATCCCGTACATGATCGTCGCGATGGTCGCCGGCAGCGTGTTCGGGTTCGCGCTGACGCGCGCGACCGGCGCTGCGATCCGCGTCGTGGGCCCGCTGCCGTCGAGCCTGCCCCCGCTGTCGCTGCCGTCGTTCGACCCGGACGTCTGGCGCTCGCTCGCGCCCGCCGCGCTCGCGCTCACGGTGCTCGGCCTCACCGAGGCGGTGTCGATCGCCCGGGCAGTCGGCCTCAAGGCCGGCCAGCGCATCGACGGCAACCAGGAGTTCATCGGCCAGGGGCTGTCGAACGTCGCCGGCGCGTTCTTCTCGGCCTACCCGTCGTCCGGCTCGTTCAACCGCAGCGGCCTCAACTACGAGGCCGGCGCGAAGACCCCGCTCGCCGCGGTGTTCTCGGCGGTCGCGCTGGTGCTCGTGCTCCTGGTCGTGGCGCCGCTCGCCGCGTGGCTTCCGCTGGCGGTGATGGCGGCGCTGCTGTTCGTCGTCGCCTGGGGGCTGATCGACCGGCGCGAGATCGCGCGCGTGTTCCGCGCGAGCCGCGGCGACGCGACCGTGCTCGTCGTCACGTTCGTCGCCACGCTGACGATGCCCCTCGAGTTCGCGATCTTCGTCGGCGTGCTGGCGTCGCTGCTGGTCTACCTCAACCGCACCACGCACCCGCGGCTCACGCGCATCGCCCGCAACCCCGCGATCGGCCGCTTCGTGCCCGCGAGCGCGACGGCGCCGCCGTGCCCCCAGCTCGACATCCTGCGCGTCGACGGCTCGCTGTTCTTCGGAGCGGTCGAGCACGTGCGCGACGAGCTCGAGACCGCGCGCCGCGACCGGCCGGACGTGCGGCACGTGCTGCTGCTGGGCGCGGGCGTGAACTTCGTCGACGTCGCCGGTGCCGAGCTGCTGGCGCAGGCGGCGCGCGAGTTCCGCGCCGCCGGCGGGGCGCTGTACCTGTGCGGCTTCAAGCCGCAGGTGCGCGAGGTCCTGGAGAGCAGCGGCGCGCTGGAGGCGATCGGCCCCGAGCGCCTCTTCGACGCCAAGGGCGAGGCGCTCGTGGCGATCTACGCGCGGCTCGTCCCGTCGACCTGCGCGTCCTGCACCGTCCGCGCCTTCGCCGAGTGCCACGCGGTGCTGCCGGACGGCACGCCGCGCGAGCGCAGCCGGCCGGCGTTCGACCTGACGTAGCCGCGCTCGCCCGCGCCTGCCGCGCGCCGCCGCGGGCGCGCGGTCACTTGCCGCGCGCCGCGCGTTCCCGGGCGATGGTCGGCACCGCGCTGATCACCTTCGCACCCGCGACGCAGTCGACGAAGTAGCGGCGCCGCCCGCCGATCTCCTCCTCGACGAGCCCGTGGATGTCGGTGTCGAAGCCGGGGAAGCGCTCGTTGAAGTCGCGCGCGAACTGCAGGTACTTGACGATCTGCCGGTTGAAGCGCTCGCCGGGGATCAGCAGCGGGATGCCCGGCGGATAGGGCGTCAGCAGCGCGCTGGTGACGCGGCCCTCGAGGTCGTCGATCTCGACGCGCTCGATCTCGCGGTGCGCCATGCGCGCGAAGGCGTCGGCCGGGCGCATCGCCGGCTCGAGGTTGCTGACGTACATCTCGGTCGTCAGGCGCCCGATGTCGTTCGCCTTGTAGATGCCGTGGATCGCGTCGCAGAGGTCGCGCAGGCCGATCTTCTCGTAGCGGGGGTGCGACTGCACGAACTCCGGCAGCACCCTCCACAGCGGGTTGTTCGCGTCGTAGTCGGCCTTGAACTGCTGCAGCGCGGTGACCAGCGTGTTCCAGCGGCCCTTGGTGATGCCGATGGTGAACATGATGAAGAACGAGTAGAGCCCCGTCTTCTCCACGATCACGCCGTGCTCGGCGAGGTACTTGGTGACGATGGACGCCGGGATGCCGGGCTCGGCGAACTCCCCGGTCACGTCGAGGCCCGGCGTGAGCACAGTCGCCTTGATCGGGTCGAGCATGTTGAACCCCGGCGCCAGGTCGCCGAAGCCGTGCCACGGGTCGTTCGCCTTCAGCATCCAGTCGTCGCGGCTGCCGATGCCCTCGGCGGCCAGGTGGTCCGGGCCCCAGACCTTGAACCACCACGACGCGCCGAACTCCTCCTCCACCTTGCGCATCGCACGGCGGAAGTCGAGCGCCTCCATGATCGACTCCTCGACCAGCGCCGGCCCGCCGGGCGACTCCATCATCGCCGCGGCCACGTCGCACGAGGCGATGATCGCGTACTGCGGCGACGTCGAGCTGTGCATCAGGTACGCCTCGTTGAAGCGGTGCCGGTCGAGCTGCCGCGTCTCGCTGTACTGCACGAGGATCTGCGAGGCCTGCGAGAGCCCCGCGAGCAGCTTGTGCGTCGACTGCGTGGAGAACACGAGCGCGTCGCGGCTGCGCGGCCGGTCCTTGCCGATCGCGTGCATGCCGCGGTAGTAGTCGTGGAACGCCGCGTGCGGCAGCCAGGCCTCGTCGAAGTGCAGCGTGTCGATGCGGCTGCCGAGCAGCTCCTTGATCGCGTCGACGTTGTAGAGGATGCCGTCGTAGGTGCTCTGCGTGATCGTCAGGATCCGCGGCTTGCTCTTGACGTCCCTCGCGAACGGGTGCGCCCGGATCTTGCGCTCGATCGTCTCCCAGCGGAACTCGCTCTGCGGGATCGGCCCGATGATGCCGACGTGGTTGCGCGTCGGCGTCAGGAAGACCGGAATCGCCCCGGTCATCGTGATCGCGTGCAGGATCGACTTGTGGCAGTTGCGGTCGACGACGACCACGTCGCCCGGGGCGACGGTCGCGTGCCACACCATCTTGTTCGACGAGGACGTGCCGTTGGTGACGAAGAACAGCTCGTCGCTGTTGAAGATCCGCGCGGCGTTGCGCTCGGAGGCCGCGACCGGCCCGCTGTGGTCGAGCAGCTGGCCGAGCTCGTCGACGGAGTTGCACACGTCGGCCCGCAGCAGGTTCTCGCCGAAGAACTGGTGGAACATCTGGCCGACGGGGCTCTTCAGGAACGCGACGCCGCCGGAGTGGCCGGGGCAGTGCCACGAGTACGAGCCGTCGCTCGCGTAGTGCACGAGCGCGCGGAAGAACGGCGGCGCGAGGCCGCCGAGATAGGACCGCGCCTCGCGCGCGATGTAGCGCGCGACGAACTCGGGCGTGTCCTCGTTCATGTGGATGAAGCCGTGCAGCTGCCGCAGGATGTCGTTGGGAATGTGCCGCGACGTGCGCGTCTCGCCGTAGAGGAACACCGGGATCTCGGCGTTGCGGAACCGGATCTCCTCGCAGAACGCGCGCAGGCCGGCGATGGCGGCGGGCGTCTCGCCGGGCGCGGCCGAGGACAGCTCCTCGTCGTCGATCGACAGGATGAACGCCGAGGCGCGGCTCTGCTGCTGCGCGAAGCTCGCGAGGTCGCCGTAGCTCGTCACCCCCAGCACCTCGAGCCCCTCGGACTCGAGCGCCCGGGCGAGCGCGCGGATGCCCAGCCCGCTCGCGTTCTCGGATCGGAAGTCCTCGTCGATGATGACGACGGGAAAGCGGAACTTCATCGCAGCGCTCCTGCGCAGTGGACGTGGGCTCGCACCGCCCGGGGACCCTCGCCCCGCGGACCGGCGCCATTGTGCGCCGGCCCTCCGGGCCGCGCGAGGGGTTTGACGGCCCGACGCGCCCGGAGTGCCCGGGCCGCTGCGCCGTTCGCAACAGGACGCGCCGGCACGCTCACCTCCGCCCGCCCGCCAGCGCCGCCGCGCGCGGATGCGCGCGCAGCCGGGCCATCGCCCACACCCCCAGCGCCGGGCCGACGGCGAGCGGCATGAAGGCGTAGCGCCAGCCCCACGCTTCCACCCACGCCGGCATCAGGTGGATGGTGAGCAGCGTGAGCGTGAAGCCCAGTGCCGTCTGCACGGTCAGCATCGTGCCGACGCGCGAGCGGTCGGCGAGCTCCGCGACCGAGGCCGAGAACTGCGCCGAATCGGCGACGATGCTGATGCCCCACACCACCGCGACCGCGGCGAGCAGCAGCGGCGGCCCGCCGAACAGGAAGCCGATGCCCGCGGCGCACGTCCCCGACACGGCCATCGCCGCGATCGTCGTCGCCGTGCGGCCGATGCGGTCCGCGTAGTAGCCGGCGGCCACGCAACCGAGCGCACCGGCGCCGATCGTCGCGAACGCGCCGAGCTTGGCCGCCGTCGCGGCCTCGGCCGCCGGCAGCGACTGCACGAAGCTCGCCTGGAGAAACACGCCGATCCACGCCCACATCGCGTACAGCTCCCACATGTGGCCGAGGTAGCCGAAGTTCGCGAGGCGCAGCGGCGGGTCGCGGAAGACGGCGAGGATCGCGCGCGGGTCGAAAGGCGGCGACGGGGCCCGCTGCGGCCCCACGCCCGCCGCGAGCACGAGGGCCGCCGCCCCGGCCGCGGACGCCGACGCCGCCGCGACCGGGATCCGCCAGTCCACGCCGCCGATCGCGTTGACCAGATGCGGGCTCGCCGACCCCAGCGTGAGCGCGCCCACGAGGATGCCGACCAGCAGGCCCATGTCGCCCTTCGCCCACGTCGCCACGAGCTTCATCCCGACCGGGTAGACGCCGGCCATCGCCACCCCGGTGGCGAAGCGCAGCAGCGGCGCGGCGGCCGTGCGCGGGTCCACGGCGAGCAGCAGCGCGTTCGCGACGGCGCCCGCCAGCGCGGAGAGCGCGATCAGGCGGCGTGGGTCGACGCGGTCGGGGAGGCCCAGCACGGCGCTCGCGAGGCAGCCGACGACGAAGCCCGCCTGCACGCCGCTGGTCAGCGCGGCCTGCATGAAGCCGGTCAGCGCGTACTCGTCGACGAGGGCGGGAACGACCGCCGAGGCGGAGAACCACAGCGCCATCGCGCCGACCTGCGCGAGCGCGACGATGGCGATCGACCAGGGCTTCGACTCGCGCAGGCGCATCGGGGTCGCGCGCAGGGCGGCCGCAATCTCGGCGGCGCGCCGTGGCTAGATGCGCGGGAGCGTGACGCCCTGCTGCCCCTGGTACTTGCCGCCGCGGTCCTTGTACGACGTCTCGCAGACCTCGTCGGACTCGAAGAAGATCACCTGCGCGACGCCCTCGTTCGCGTAGATCTTCGCCGGCAGCGGCGTCGTGTTGCTGAACTCGAGCGTGACGTGGCCTTCCCACTCCGGCTCGAGGGGCGTTACGTTCACGATGATGCCGCAGTTGCTCACGAACACGCCGGACTCCAGCGCAAAGTTGCCCGCTTCGGGGACGGTGAGGCAATAGACGTCGTGATCGCCCGCGAGCTCCCGCACGGCGACCACCTTGTGGTTCCGCGCCCGGCTGCCCTGGCCGCGAAACCGCTCGATCACCTCGGGGAACCGTCGGAAGACCGAGCGATCGCAGTCCAGCTCGCGTGCCGCACCGCGGATCGAACCGGTCCTGTTCAGCGCCGACAGGATCTCGCGCTCGCCGATGTCCGCGCGCAACCGGACGTGACGCGCAACGTCGGCCTGACGCAACCGCCGCGTTCCATCGTCTCGCGACCATGCCGCCGCAATTGCCTGGCCGTGCCGGACCCGCTCGGCAGGATCGGCGAACCTGCGCAAGGTGGCCTGCCTATGCCGGGCACGCGTTTCGTCGGTGGGGTGCCGGCGTTCGTCCAGCACGCGTGCCCGAACGGCCGCATACGCCGGATCCGACCAGAACGCGGCCGCCCGCTTGGCCTGCAGCTCCGAGTAGCGCGCCACCCACTCCGGATCGCACGACCGGCGCTCCAGGGCCGCGCGAATGGCGGCGGAATGCCCGTCGGCATCGAAGTCTGCCCCATAGCTTTCCGCGTTGTGCAGCCGGATGTGCTCGGCCGCCACCATGCGAACGAGATTCGTAGGGCGGTTGTTCCGGCGATCGAAATCGACATGGTGCCGGTGCGTCCCGGGCGCGTCGGGATAGATGCCGCCGCGAAGGTTCCACTCGTCTGCAAGCCGATGCGTCGGTTCCAGATGCCCCGTGATGGGCTGGTAGACCATCTCGTAGCCGCGGAACAGGTCGCGGTACAAAGGCATCAGCGAAACGCCGGGCCGCAGGGCCGCTGCCGCCGCCATCCGGCCGTCACGCAGCATGAACTCGTGATCCGGCGTTGCGTGGATGAGATCGCCGCTGTCGAGCGCCACTTCCACCAGTGCATCGCGCCCGACGTAGCGGGGAGCATCGAGCAGCGCCACGACGACGCGACCGTTCGGGCCGATGGCGTAACCCCAGAACAGTTCGCCATCCTGCGCGCGCCGCGCCATGTCTTCGAGCGATGCGCTGGTCCCGTCCACCAGCGCAACGCGCGTGTCGCCGCGAAAGCAGCGCGCATACGTGCTCTTGCCGAGGCACACGACGAGCACGTTCCGCGGGATCCGGAAGTACTCCACCGTGCGTGCCAGCGCGAAGGAGTTCGGCGGGATGATGCACACCTCGCCGCGGAAATCGACGAACGACCCGGCGTCGAAGCGCTTCGGGTCGACGATCGTCGAGTTGATGTTGGTGAAGATCTTGAATTCGTCGCTGCAGCGGATGTCGTAGCCGTAGCTCGACGTGCCGTACGAGACGATGCGCCGTCCGTCGACCTCGCGCACCTGCCCCGGCTCGTAGGGCTCGATCATGCGCTGCTCGGAGGCCATGCGGCGGATCCAGCGGTCGGACTTGACGGTCATGCGGGGCTCCGGCGCGTGGCCGCGACGCGGGCGCGCGCGTCGCGGCTTTCGTTCGGGAAGGAGGGCGGCGCCGGCGGGCACGGGCGGGAGCATCCCGCCATCGCAGCAGGCGACTGCCGCGACGGCCATCGGCCGTCCGGACGATGGCGCGCGGCCGGCCCTCGCCACGGGGGCCGTGCCGCGCCCGGCGCGCAGCGACGCGACACGCCGCCGCCGCGGCCCATCAGGTGTTCTGGATCACGATCGACGGGAACTTCGCGCTGAAGTCCTCGGCCTTCTGCGCGACGGCGACCGCGGTGCGGCGGGCGATCGCGCGGTAGATCTGCGCCACCTTGCCGTCCGGGTCGGCGACGACCGTCGGACGGCCGGTGTCGGCCTGCTCGCGGATGCGGATGTCGAGCGGCAGGCTCCCGAGGAACGGCACGTTGTAGTCCGCGCACATCTTCTCGGCGCCGCCGCTGCCGAAGATCGGCTCGGCGTGCCCGCAGTTGCTGCACACGTGGATGCTCATGTTCTCGACGATGCCCACGATCGGCACGCCCACCTTCTCGAACATCTTGAGGCCCTTGCGGGCGTCGATCAGCGCGATGTCCTGCGGCGTGGTGACGATCAGCGCGCCGGTCACCGGCACCTTCTGCGACAGCGTGAGCTGGATGTCGCCGGTGCCCGGGGGCATGTCGACGACCAGGTAGTCGAGGTCGCGCCAGCGCGTGTCCTTGAGCAGCTGCTCGAGCGCCTGCGTCACCATCGGCCCGCGCCACACCATCGGCGTGTCGATGTCGATCAGGAACCCGATCGACATGGCCTGCAGCCCGTAGGCCTCCATCGGCTCGATCGTCTTGCCGTCGGTGGACTCGGGGCGGCCGGAGATGCCGAGCATCGTCGGCTGCGACGGGCCGTAGATGTCGGCGTCGAGCACGCCGACGGCCGCGCCCTCGGCGGCGAGCGCGAGCGCGAGGTTGACGGCGGTGGTCGACTTGCCGACCCCGCCCTTGCCGCTCGCCACCGCGATGATGTTCTTGACGCCCGGCACGAGCTTCACGCCGCGCTGCACGGCGTGCGCGGTGATGCGGTGCGTGACGTTCACGGTGACGCGGCCCACGCCGGGGAGCGTCGCCAGCGCCTCGCTCGCCAGCCGCCGCAGCTCAGCGTACTGGCTCTTCGCCGGGTAGCCGAGGACGACGTCCACGGTGACGTTCCCCGCGTCGACCGCCACCTTCTTCACGGCCTTGGACGCGACCAGGTCGCGGCCGGTGTTGGGGTCGACGACGGCGGCAAGCCGCGCCTGGACGTCGGCTTCGGTGAGCGCCATGGCTAGCGGAACTCCTGGGACGAGGGAGCGGACGGACGGCTTCGCGGACGACCGGCGATTCTACCCCGATTCGCCGTCGCGCCCCGGGCCGGGCGAGGGTCCCGCGAAGGCCGTTTGCTAGAATCGCCGCTTCTCCCCTGCGACGGCAAGGTCATCGATGAGCCCCGAGCGCCGGCGCCTGTTCGTGACGACGGCGCTCCCGTACGCGAACGGACCGTTCCACATCGGCCACATCATGGAGTACATCCAGGCCGACGTCTGGGTGCGCCACCAGCGGATGCAGGGGCACGAGGTGCACTTCGTCTGCGCCGACGACACGCACGGCGCGCCGATCATGCTGAAGGCGGAAGCCGAGGGCGTGACGCCGCAGGCGCTGGTCGCGCGCGTCGCCGCCACGCGGCCGAAGCACCTCGGCGGCTTCCACATCGGGTTCGACCACTGGCACTCGACCGATTCCCCGGAGAACGTCGAGCTGTCGCAGGACATCTACCGCAAGCTGAAGGCGGCCGGGCTGGTCGACACGCGCACGATCGAGCAGTTCTTCGACCCGGTCAAGGCGATGTTCCTGCCCGACCGCTACATCAAGGGCGAGTGCCCGAAGTGCGGCGCTGCGGACCAGTACGGCGACGCCTGCGAGAACTGCAGCTCGGTGTACGCGCCGACGGACCTGCGCAACCCCTACTCCACGCTGTCCGGCGCCGCGCCGGTGCTGAAGGCCTCCGAGCACTACTTCTTCCGGCTGTCGGACCCGGCGTGCGTCGCATTCCTGCGCGAGTGGGCGCTGGGCGGGCGGCTGCAGCCGGAGGTCGCCAACAAGGCGCGCGAGTGGCTCGACGCCGGCGGCAAGGGCCTCGCCGACTGGGACATCTCGCGCGATGCGCCCTACTTCGGCATCCCGATCCCCGACGCCCCCGGCAAGTACTTCTACGTGTGGCTCGACGCGCCGATCGGCTACCTCGCGAGCCTGAAGGCGCACCTCGCCTCGCAGGGCATCGACTTCGCGGCGTTCCTCGCCGACCCGCGCGTCGAGCAGGTCCACTTCATCGGCAAGGACATCGTCTACTTCCACACGCTGTTCTGGCCGGCGATGCTGAAGTTCGCGGGCGCGCCCTACAAGGTGCCCGACGCCGTCCACGTGCACGGCTTCATCACGTTCTCCGGCGAGAAGATGTCGAAGTCGCGCGGCACCGGCATCAGCCCCGACGTCTACCTCGACCTCGGCCTCGACCCGGAGTGGCTGCGCTACTACCTCGCGGCCAAGCTCAACGGCCGCGTCGAGGACCTCGACTTCAACCCCGACGACTTCCTCGCGCGCGTCAACAGCGACCTGATCGGCAAGTACGTCAACATCGCGAGCCGCGCCGCGCCGTTTCTCACGCGCCACTTCGGCGGCGTGCTGGCGACGCCGGCCGAGACCGACACCGAGCGCGCGAACCGCCTCACGATCGCGCAGGTCGAGGCCGAGTCCGCGCGGGCGAACTACGAGGCGCGCGAGTACGGCCGCGTGATGCGCGACGCGATGCGCATCGCCGACCGTCTGAACGAGGCGTTCGACGCGGCGCAGCCGTGGCTGCTGGCGAAGGACGCGGGCAGGCGCGACGCGCTGCAGACGATCTGCTCGCAGTCGCTGCAGGGCTTCCAGCAGCTGACGGTGATGCTCGCGCCGGTGCTGCCGAAGCTCGCCGCGCGCGTGGCGCGCGAGCTGTTCGGCCTCGAGCGCGACTTCGCCTGGGACGACGCGTACCGCGAGCCGGGCAGCGTCAGGCCGTTCCGGCACCTGATGCAGCGCATCGATCCGCGGCAGCTGGACGCCCTGCTGGAGGGCCCGAAGTCGGGCGCTGCGGCGGAGGGGGCGGCGGCCGCGACGACCGCCGCGGCGACCCCGGCCGGCGCGGCCGGCACGATCGGCATCGACGAGTTCTCGAGGATCGACCTGCGCATCGCGCGCATCGTGGGCGCGGAGCACGTCGCGGGGGCCGACAGGCTCGTGAAGCTCACGCTCGACGTCGGCGAGGGCCGCCACCGCACCGTGTTCGCCGGCATCCGCGCCGCCTACCGCCCCGAGGACCTCGTCGGCCGGCTGACGCCAGTGGTCGCGAACCTCGCCCCGCGCAGGATGAAGTTCGGCGTCTCGGAAGGCATGGTGCTCGCCGCCTCGGGCGACGGGCCCGGCGTGTACCTGCTCGCGCCCGACGACGGCGCGCAGCCGGGCATGCGCGTGAAATGACGGGACCGGACGACCGCGCCGCGGCGCGGCGCGCGCGGCGCCGCGGATGAGCGCGGATCCCGCGCCGACGTTCGCGCTCTGGGCGACGCTGGCGGCGATCGGCGCGTGGCTCGTCCTCGGCGCGATCGGCCTCGCCGCGCCGCGCCGCCTGCGCTTCGTCAGCCGCGTGCTGTTCCCGCTGGGCTGCGCGGTCGGCGCCGCCCTCGCGGCGGTCGCGCTCGCGGCCCTCGACGATGCCCCCGCGACGCTCGTGCTGCCGCTGGGGCTCCCCGACCTGCCGTTCCACGTGCGGCTCGACGCGCTGTCCGCGTTCTTCCTCGTGATCCTCGGGGCCGCCGGCTGCGCGATCTCGCTGTTCTCGGTTGGCTACTTCCGCTCCAGCGACGGCACGGCGCCCGGGCTCGTCTGCTTCCTGTACCACGCGTTCCTCGCGTCGATGGCCGCGGTGCTGGTCGCCGACGACGCCTACCTCTTCATGGTCGCCTGGGAGTCGATGGCGCTGTCGTCGTACTTCCTCGTGACCACCGAGCACCGGATCCCCGAGATCCGGCGCGCCGGCTTCCTGTACCTGCTGATCGCGCACCTCGGTGCGATCGCCATCCTGCTGTGCTTCGGCGTGCTGCAGGGGGGCAGCGGCGACTACGCGTTCGACGCGATGCGCTCGGCCACGCTCGCGGGCGCGTGGCCGTCGGTGGCGTTCTTCCTCGCGCTGTTCGGCTTCGGCGCGAAGGCGGGCCTGCTGCCGCTGCACGTGTGGCTCCCGGAGGCGCACCCGGCGGCGCCCTCGCCGGTGTCCGCGCTGATGAGCGGCGTGATGCTGAAGACCGCCATCTACGGGCTGCTGCGCGTCGGCTTCGACCTGCTGCCGTTCCACGCCTGGTGGTGGGGCGTGGTCGCGCTGGCGCTGGGCCTGCTGACGGCGCTCTACGGCGTCGTCTTCGCCGCCGCGCAGACGGACATGAAGCGGCTGCTCGCCTATTCGTCGATCGAGAACATCGGCATCCTCGTCGCCGGCATCGGGCTCGCCATCCTGTTCTCGGCGTACGGGATGGCGCCGCTCGCCGCGATCGCGGCGACCGCGGTGTGCTACCACGCCCTCAACCACGCGCTGTTCAAGAGCCTGCTGTTCCTCGCCACCGGCTCGGTGCTGCACGCCACGCGCGAGCGCAGCCTCGGCCGGCTGGGCGGGCTCATCCACCGGATGCCCTGGGTCGCCGGCTGCGCCCTCGTCGGCACGCTCGCCATCGCCGGGCTGCCGCCGCTCAACGGCTTCGTCTCGGAGTGGATGCTGCTGCAGGCCTTCCTGTTCACGCCGCGGCTGCCGCAGTCGTTCGTCAACATGCTGGTGCCGGTGCTGGCCGCGGCGCTCGTGCTGGCCGCCGCGCTCGCCGCGTACGTCATGGTGAAGTTCTACGGCGTCGTCTTCCTCGGGCAGCCGCGCGAGCCCGGCCTTGCCAACGCGCACGACGCCGGCCGCCCCGAGCGCGTCGCGCTGGTCGCGCTGGCGGCCGGCTGCGTCGCGCTGGGCGTGTTCCCGGGCCCGGTGATCGGGCTGCTCGAGCCGCTCACGGTCATGCTCGCCGGCGTGCCGGCGCTCGCGCCGGGCCAGGGCAGCTGGCTGCTGCTCGCGCCGATCAGCGAGCAGCGCGCGAGCTACGCGCCGCTCGTGGTGCTCGTGGTCATCGCCGCCGTGGTCCTGCTGGCCATCGCCGCCGTGCGCCGCCTCTGGCACGGACGCGTGCGCCGCGCGCCCCCGTGGGACTGCGGCTTCCCGCTGCTCACGCCGCGCATGCAGGACACCGCGGAGGGCTTCGGCCAGCCGATCCGGCAGGTCTTCGAGCCGTTCTTCCGCATGGAGCGCGAGCTGCCGACGCCCTTCGACGCCGCGCCGCGCTACAGCGTGACCATCGGCGACCGCCTCTGGCACGCGCTGTACCTGCCGGTCGCGCGCGCCGCCGAGGCGGCCGCGCGCGTCGTCGGCCGGCTGCAGCAGGGGCGGATCTCCGTCTACCTGGTGTACAGCTTCCTCACGCTGCTCGCCCTGCTGTTCTTCGTCCGATGACGGCTTCCGGCTTCCTGTCGCAGCTGCTGCAGCTCGCCGTGGCGCTCGCGCTCGCGCCGCTGCTGGTCGGCTGGGTCAACCAGTGCCGCGCGTGGCTGCAGAACCGCGGCGCGCCGCCGCTGCTGCTGCCGTACCGGACCATCCACAAGCTCTTCTCCAAGGACGCGGTCGTGGCCCACGGCGCGTCGCCGCTGTTCCGCCTGACGCCCTACGTGGTCTTCGGCGCCATGTGCTGCGCCGCGGCCATCGTGCCGTCGCTCGCGACCGACCTGCCGTTCGCGCGGGCGGCCGACGCGATCGCCCTGGTCGGCCTCTTCGCGCTGGCGCGCATGTTCATCGCGCTCGCGGCGATGGACGTCGGCACCGCGTTCGGCTCGCTCGGGGCGCGCCGCGAGATGTTCGTCGGCTTCCTCGCCGAGCCGGCGCTGCTGATGGTGCTGTTCACGGCGTCGCTGATCTCCGGCTCGACGTCGCTGCCCACGATCGTCGAGACGCTCGCGCACCGCGAGCTCGGCATCTACCCGAGCCTCGCGTTCGCCGGCGTCGCGTTCACCATGGTGTCGCTCGCCGAGAACGCGCGGATCCCGGTCGACAACCCGGCGACGCACCTCGAGCTCACGATGATCCACGAGGCGATGGTGCTCGAGTACTCGGCGCGCCACCTCGCGCTCCTCGAGTGGGCCGCGGCGCTCAAGCTGTTCAACTACTCGTGCATCGGGCTCGCGCTGTTCCTGCCGGCCGGCATCGCCGAGGGCAGCGACTGGCTCGGCATGGCGGCGGCGGCGCCGCTCCTCGTCGCGAAGCTCGCCGCCGGCGGCTTCGCGCTCGCGCTGATCGAGACGCTGTCGGCCAAGCTGCGCATCTTCCGCGCGCCGGAGTTCCTCGGGACCGCGTTCATGCTCGCGGTGCTCGCGATGCTGGTCCACCTGCTGCTGGAGAGCTGACGCCCGATGGCCGGCCTGCCGCTGTACGCGCAGCTCATCAACCTGCTCGCGGCGATCCTGCTGCTGCTCGCGTTCGCGATGCTCGCGCAGCGGCGCGTGCTCTCGCTCATCGACCTGTTCGCGGCGCAGGGCGTCGCGCTGACGGCGTCGACGGCGATCGTCGCCTGGGGCACCGGGCAGACGCACCTGTGGTTCTCGGCGGCGCTGACGCTGGTGCTCAAGGTGTTCGTCCTGCCGTGGATCCTCTACCGGCTGATCCGGCGCCTCGACGTGCGCTGGGACGTCGAGGGCATGGTCAACATCCCGACGACGATGCTGATCGGCATCGTGCTCGTGGTGTTCTCGTTCAACCTCGCCTACCCGATCTCGCAGCTCGCCAGCACCGTGACGCGCTCGACGCTGGGCATCGCGATCGCCTGCGTCATGCTCTCGTTCCTGATGATGATCACGCGGCGCAAGGCGATCCCGCAGGTGATCGGCTTCCTGTCGATGGAGAACGGCCTGTTCTTCGCGGCGACCAGCGCCACCTACGGCATGCCGATGGTCGTCGAGCTGGGGATCGCGCTGGACGTGCTCGTGGGCATGGTCATCCTCGGCGTGTTCTTCTTCCAGATCCGCGAGCAGTTCGACAGCCTGGACCTCAAGCACCTCGAGAAGCTGAAGGAGCCGGAGTGATCGAGCTCGGCGCCGTCCTCGCCTTCCCGCTCGCCGGCGGCCTCGTGCTCGCGCTCGTCGGCGAGCGCCGGTACGCGCCGGCGATCAACGTCGCGGCGTCGCTGCTCACGTTCGTCGCCGCCGCGGTGCTGGCGCTGCGCGTCTTCGAGCACGGTCCGCTGCTGGCGGTCGAGCGCCAGTTCTTCGTCGACTCGTTCAACGTCTTCCTCGTCGCCCTCACCGCGTTCGTCGGCTTCACCACCGCGGTGTTCTCGCGCCCGTACATGCGCATCGAGCAGGAGCACGGCCGGCTGTCGCCGGCGCGCCTGCGGCTCTACCACGCGATGTACCAGCTGTTCAACTTCACGATGCTGCTCGCGCTGCTGACGAACAACGTCGGCATCCTCTGGGTGGCGCTCGAGGGCGCGACGCTCACCACCGTGCTGCTCGTGTCGCTGTACCGCACGCCGGCCAGCCTCGAGGCCGCCTGGAAGTACTTCATCCTCTGCGGCGTCGGCATCGCGCAGGCGCTGTTCGGCACGATCCTGCTGTTCTTCGCCGCCGAGAAGCTGCTCGGCGCCGAGGGCGGCGCGCTGCTGTGGACCGAGCTCGACCGCGTGAAGGCGCAGCTCGAGCCCACGGTGCTGTCGATCGCGTTCGTGTTCCTGCTCGTGGGCTACGGGACGAAGGTCGGGCTCGTGCCGCTGCACAACTGGCTGCCCGACGCGCACGCCGAGGGCCCGACGCCGGTGTCGGCCGTGCTCTCGGGCCTGCTGCTCAACGTCGCGCTCTACGCCGTCGTCCGCTGCAAGGTGCTGGTCGAGGGCGCGGTCCCGACGATGTTCGCGAAGAGCCTGCTGATGGGCTTCGGCCTCGCGTCGGTCGTGGTGGCGGCGTTCCTGCTGTCGCGGCAGAAGGACGTGAAGCGGCTGTTCGCGTACTCGTCGATCGAGCACATGGGCATCATCACGTTCGCCTTCGGGATGGGCGGCGCGATCGCGAACTTCGCCGGCCTGCTGCACATGACGGTGCACTCGCTCACGAAGTCGGCGATCTTCTTCGCGGTCGGGCACGCGGCGCAGAAGGCGGGAACGCAGTCGATCGACCAGATCCGCGGCCTGGTCACGCAGAGCCCGATGATCGGCTGGGGGCTCGCGCTCGGCACGCTGGCGATCCTCGGCATGCCGCCGTTCGGCGTCTTCGCGAGCGAGTTCCTGATCCTCACCACCGCGATGCGCGAGCAGCCGTGGGCCACGCCGTTCCTGCTCGCCGCGCTCGGCATCGCCTTCGCGGCCGTGTTCTCCCGCGTGCAGCCGATGGTGTTCGGCGAGACGACGGTGCGGCGCCTGCCGCACCGGCCCGCGATGATGCCGGTGTTCGTGCACCTCGCGCTGGTGCTCGTGCTCGGCCTGTGGATCCCGCCGGCGCTCGCCGCCTGGTACCGCGAGGCGGCGCGCCTGATCGGATGACCGCGATGCGCCTCGCGTCCCTCGGGCTCACGCCGGCCCGGCTCGCCTCCAACCTGCCCGGGGTGCGCGCCGAGGCTACGGCCTCGCAGCTGCTGCTCGCCGGCCGTGCCGCCGCCGACGACGGCGCCCGGCTGCTCGGCCTGTGGGCCTCCGACGGGCGCGACCGCGGCCGCGGCCTGTGCGTCCACGTGCTGCTGATCGGCACGGAAGGGCTCGTGCTCCTCGAGCACGCGCTGCCGGCGGACGGCCGCTTCCCGAGCCTCGCCGCGCTGTTTCCGGCCGCCGGCCGGATGGAGCGCGCGGCGTACGACCTCGCGGGCGCGGCCTCCGACCAGGACGACCGGCGCGGCTGGCTGCGGCACGCGGCCTGGCCGGCGTCGTGGTTTCCGCTGCGCCGCGACGCAACATCCGACGCGCCCGCGGCACCCGCCGAGCCCGCGTCCGAGGACTACGCGTTCGTCCGCGTCGAAGGCGACGGCGTGCACGAGATCCCGGTCGGGCCGGTGCACGCCGGCATCATCGAGCCGGGGCACTTCCGCTTCCAGGTCGTCGGCGAGAAGGTCCTGCGCCTCGAGGAGCGGCTCGGCTACGTGCACAAGGGCATCGAGAAGCGGTTCGAGGCGTTCGCGGTGACCGACGGCGGCCGGCTCGCGGGCCGCGTGAGCGGCGACAGCACCGTCGCCTACGCGACCGCGTACGCCCGGGCGGCGGAGACCGCCGCCGGCACGCCGGTCCCGCCGCGCGCGCAGTGGCTGCGCGCGCTCGCGCTCGAACGCGAGCGCATCGCCAACCACCTGGGCGACCTCGGCGCGCTCGGCAACGACGGCGGCTTCGCCTTCGGGCTCGCGCAGTTCTCGCGGCTCAGGGAGGACGTGCTGCGCGCGAACCTCGCCGCGTTCGGTCACCGGCTGGCGATGGACTTCGTCGTGCCGGGCGGCGTCGCCCGCGACCTCGACGCGCAGCAGCTCGCCGCGCTCGCGCTGCAGTCGCAGGCGCTCGCCGGGGAGGTCGCGACGCTGCGCGACATCTACGACGAGCACGCGGGGCTGCAGGACCGCTTCCGCGACTGCGGGCGCGTCGAGCCCGCGCTCGCGCGCCGGCTCGGCCTCGCGGGACTGGCCGGCCGCGCGAGCGGCCAGGCCTTCGACCTGCGCTGCGACTTTCCCGAGGCCCCGTACGACGAGCTGCAGGTGCGCAAGGCGGCGCGCGAGGAAGGCGACGTCGCGGCGCGCGCGGCGGTGCGCTTCGACGAGGTGCTGGAGGCGCTCCGGCTCGTCCGCGCGATCGCGGACCGCCTGCCGCCGACCGACCTGACCGGAAGCGTGCGGGTGCCGCTGGCCGCGCTCCCGCCGCACCGCCCGGGCGTGGGCGTCGTGGAGGGCTGGCGCGGCGCGGTGACGGTGGCGCTGGAAGCCGGTCCCGGCGGCTCGATCCGGCGCTGCCATCCGCAGGACGTCTCGTGGGCGAACTGGCCGGTCCTCGAGCACGCGGTGATCGGCAACATCGTTCCCGACTTCCCGCTGATCAACAAGTCGTTCAACCTGACCTACAGCGGCCACGACCTCTGATGCGATGCTGACGATCCTGAAGAAGATCGCGCTGACCGGCATCCGCAGCGAGCCGGCGCCCTCGGTGGACGACGCCGAGGGCGTCGCGCGGCTGCACGCGTCGATCCTGCGCACGCTCGGCCGCGCGCTGGCGATCCGGCAGGTCGACGCGGGATCGTGCAACGGCTGCGAGCTCGAGATCCACGCGCTCGGCAACCCGTACTACAACATCGAGGGGCTCGGCATCCGCTTCGTCGCGAGCCCGCGGCACGCCGACCTGCTGCTGGTGACCGGGCCGGTGTCGAGGCACATGGTGACCGCGCTGCGGCGCACGTACGACGCGACGCCGGAGCCGCGGCTCGTCGTGGCGGCGGGCGACTGCGGCTGCAACGGCGGCATCTTCGGCGAGGGCTACGCCACGGTCGGCCGCGTCGCGAACGTCGTTCCGGTGGACGTCGAGGTGCCGGGGTGCCCGCCGACGCCCGCCGCACTGCTCGCAGGAATCCTGTCCGCGGTCAAGCACGCCGCGCGCGGCGTCGCGCCCGCGGATCCGCGCGCGTAGAATCGATGCGGTGCGCGGTGCTCCGCGGACGGCGCGTCGCGCCCGGTCCATGCCTGCGCCTTCCGCATCGCCGCCCCCGCCGCCCGCCCGCCGCCGCTGGCTGCGCCGGATCGCGTACGCCGCGGGCGCGGTCGCCCTGCTGGTCGTCGTCGCGTGGCTCGCGGTGCCGCCGATCGTGCGCAGCCAGCTCGAGAGCCGGCTCACCGAGGCGCTCGGCCGGGCCACGACCGTCGAGGCAGTGGCCTTCGACCCGTTCGCGCTGCGGATCACGGTCCGCGGCCTGGCCATCGCGGATCGCGAAGGGCCCGTCCCGCTGCTCGCCGTCGACGAGCTGGCGGCCGGCGTTTCTCCGGCGTCGCTGTGGCGGTGGGCGCCGGTGCTCGACGCGGTGCGCCTCGTGCGGCCGCGCGTGCACGTCGCGCGCGACGAACGGGGGCGCTACAACGTCGCGGACCTGATCGAGCGCGCGCGCGCGGCGCCCGAGGGCCCGCCGCCGCGCTTCTCGCTCAACAACATCGAGGTCGATGCAGGCACGGTCGCGTTCGACGACCGGCAGGCGGGGCGGCGCCACGAGGTCGCTGCGCTCGACGTCGCGATCCCGTTCCTGTCGTCGCTGCCCTACCAGACCGAGATCGTCGTCGTGCCGCGGCTCGCCGGCGTGCTCGACGGCGCACGCTTCGCGCTGGCCGGGTCGACCCTGCCCTTCGCCGAGCGCCGCGAGGCCACGCTCGACGTCGACCTAGACGCGCTGCCGCTGGCGCGGTACGTCGCCTACCTGCCGGCGCGGCCGGCGTACGACCTCGCGGACGGCACCCTCACGACGCGCCTGTCGATCGCGTTCGTCGAGGACGCCGCGGCCGGGCGCCGGCTGGAGGTGCGCGGCAGCCTGCGGCTGGACGACGTCGCCATCCGTCGCCGCGACGGCTCGCCGCTCGTCGGCGCGGAACACGTGGCGGTGAGCCTCGATCGCGTGAGCGTCCTCGGCCGCGAGGCCCGCGTCGCCTCGGTCTTCGTCGAGGCCCCGCGCGTCGCCGTCGTGCGCCGGGCCGACGGGACGCTCGAGCTCGCCCAGCCGCTGTTCGCCGCGCCCGCACGCGAAGCGGGTAGCCCCGCGACGCCGGCCGCGGCAGCGCCGGCGTGGTTCGTGTCGCTCGCGAAGCTTGAGGTCGCGCGCGGCATCGTCGCGCTCGCCGACGAGACGTCCGGCTTCCGCTCGACGCTCGTCGACGTCGCGCTCGAGGCGTCGAACCTGACGTCGAGGCGCGGCGACAAGGCGCAGGCGAAGCTCGCGTTCGTGACGGACGACCGCATCGCCTCGTTCGCGGCCGAGGCCGAGGTCGAGCCGCTCGTGCCGGCGGCCACCGGCCGCTTCGCCCTCGGGAAGTTCTCGCTCCCGCTGCTGTTCCCGTACTACCGCGAGGCGCTCGCCGTCGACGTGCAGAAGGGCTCGCTCGACCTCGCGGCGCGCTTCGTCCTGCACCCCGACGGACGCCTCGTGCTGGACCAGGGGGACGCGGCGATCGGCGACCTGCGGCTGGCGCTGCCCGGTCAGAAGGCGCCCCTGTGGCGCATCCCGACGCTCGGCGCCCGCGGCGTGGAGGTGGACGTCGCCGCGCGGCGCGTGACGATGGAGGAAGCGCACAGTCGCGACGCGTCGCTGCGCATCGTGCGCGAGCCCGACGGCACGCTGGAGATGGCGCGCTTCCTGCGCGCCGGAGGTCCGGCAGCGGGCGCGGGCGCCGAACCCTGGACGGTGCTGGCACGCAAGCTGGTGATCGAAGGCGCGTCGATCGACGCGCTCGACCGCGTTCCCGATCCCGACGTCAGGCTCGCGGTGCGCGGCCTCGACGCCACGATCGCCGACCTGTCGAGCGCGCCGGCCGCCACGTCGCGATGGAGCGTGCGCGCACGCGTCGGCGAGCGCGGGCGCCTCGCGTTCACCGGACCGCTGACGGCGCAGCCGTTCGCACTGTCGGGCACGCTCGACGCATCGGGGCTCGCGCTCGCGACCGTTCGGCCCTACGTCGAGCCGCACGTGAACGTCGTGGTCACCGAGGGGACGCTGGCGGCACGCGGCCGCTTCGCGGTCGCCGCGCCGGCGGGAGGGCCGCTGCGGGCCACGTGGCGCGGCAGCGTGTCGGTGGGCGACTTCGCCGCGCTCGACAAGCCCACGTCCTCCGACCTCGCACGCTGGAAGTCGCTCGCCCTCGAGGACCTGGACGTCGCGACGACGCCGTTCCGCGCCTCCGTCGCGCGCATCGCCCTCGACGAATTCTTCGCCCGCGCCATCGTCTATCCCGATGCGACCGTCAATCTCGCGCGCCTGCTGACCCCGGGGGAGAGCCCGGAGCCGGCCCCCGGCGCGAGGCCCGCGGCGCAGCCGGCCGCACCCGGCTCCGTCGAGGGCCTGCCGGTTTCGATCGGACGCATCGAGCTGCGGCGCGGTCGCGTCGACTTCACCGACCTCTTCGTCCAGCCCAACTACGCGGCGGACCTGACCGACGTCGCGGGCAGCGTCTCGACGCTGTCGCGCGAGCAGGCGGGCGACGTCGCGCTCGCCGCGCGCGTCGCGGGCAGCTCGCCGGTCGAGGTGCAGGGGCGCATCCACCCGTTCGCGCCCGCGCTGTCGCTCGACCTCGCGGGCCGCGCGCGCGACATCGACCTGCCGCCGCTTTCGCCCTACGCGGTGAAGTACGCGGGCTACGGGATCGAGAAGGGCAAGCTGACCTTCGACGTCCGCTACGTCGTCGAGAACCGCAAGCTCGAGGCGAAGAACCGCCTCGTCCTCGACCAGCTGACCTTCGGTCCGCGCGTCGAGAGCCCCACGGCCACGAAGCTGCCGGTCCTGCTGGCGGTGGCGCTGCTCAAGGACGCGCGCGGGGTGATCGACATCGACCTGCCGATCGTGGGCTCGATCGACGACCCGCAGTTCTCCGTGGGGGGGCTGATCGTCCGCGTGATCGTCAACCTGATCACCAAGGCGGTGACGGCGCCGTTCGCGCTGCTCTCCGCCGCCTTCGGCGGCGGCGAGGAACTGTCCACGCTCGACTTCGCGGCCGGAAGCGACGCGCTCGACGCCGCGGCGGGCAAGCGCATCGACACGCTCGGCAAGGCGCTCGTCGAGCGCCCCGGCCTCAAGCTCGACATCGCGGGCGGCGCCGATGCGTCGGCCGACGGCGACGCGCTGCGCCGCGCCGCCGTCGAGCGCGCGTTGCGCACCGAGAAGATGAAGGCGCTCGCCGCCGAGGGCAAGGCGCCGGCGTCGCTCGACGAGGTCGCCGTCGCCGCCGACGAGCGCGAGCGCTGGCTCGCGGCCGCCTATCGCGCCTCGTCGCTCGCGGAGCGGCCGCGCGACGCGGCCGGTGCCCTGCAGGAAGTCCCGCCCGCGCAGATGGAAGCGATCATGGCCGCCGGCACGGCCGTCGACGACGAGGCGCTGCGCCGGCTCGCGACGCGCCGCGCGCAGGCCGTCAAGGACGCGCTGGTGGCGCGGGGCGTCGCCGGCGAACGGCTGTTCCTGGTCGCCCCGCAGATCGCCCCGGAGCCCGGCGGCGGCGACGCGAAGGCCGCATCCGGGCCGCGCGCGCCCGCGCGCGTCGACCTCGCGCTGCGCTGAGCGTCGCGCCCGCGCACAGGGCGCCTGTTCACGCGCCGGACGCGCGCGCCGGCGGCGCGAACGGGCCCTACCCCAGCAGGTCGCCCGCCACCTTGCGCGCGCGCGCGGGCTTCGCGGGCGGTGGCGCCGGATGCTCGGCGAGGATCGGCGCGAGGTAGTGTCCGGTGTGGCTGTGCGGCGCCTGCGCGATCGCCTCCGGCGGGCCCTCGGCGACGATGCGGCCGCCGCCGGCGCCGCCTTCGGGGCCGAGGTCGACGACCCAGTCGGCCGTCTTGATCACGTCGAGGTTGTGCTCGATCACGACCACCGTGTTGCCGTGGTCGCGCAGCCGGTGCAGCACGGTGAGCAGCAGCTCGATGTCGTGGAAGTGCAGGCCGGTCGTCGGCTCGTCGAGGATGTAGAGCGTGCGGCCGGTGTCGCGCTTGGACAGCTCGAGCGCGAGCTTGACGCGCTGGGCTTCGCCGCCCGACAGCGTCGTCGCCGACTGGCCGAGCGTGATGTAGCCGAGGCCGACGTCGAGCAGCGTGGCGAGCTTGCGCGCCACCGCGGGCACCGGCTCGAAGAAGGCGTGCGCCTGCTCGACGGTCATGCCGAGCACCTCGCTGATGTTCCTGCCCTTGTAGCGGATCTCGAGCGTCTCGCGGTTGTAGCGCTGCCCGTGGCAGACGTCGCAGGGTACGTAGACGTCGGGCAGGAAGTGCATCTCGACCTTGATGAGGCCGTCGCCCTGGCAGGCCTCGCAGCGGCCGCCCTTCACGTTGAACGAGAAGCGCCCGGGCCCGTAGCCGCGCTCACGCGACTCCTTCACCTGCGCGAACAGCTCGCGGATCGGCGTGAACAGGCCGGTGTAGGTCGCCGGGTTGCTGCGCGGCGTGCGCCCGATCGGGCTCTGGTCGACGCTGATCACCTTGTCGAAGTGCTCGAGCCCCTCGACGTCGTCGTGCGCCGCCGGCTCCTCGGCGCTGTCGTAGAGGTGACGCGCGACCGCGTGGTAGAGGGTGTCGTTGATCAGCGTCGACTTGCCCGAGCCGGACACGCCGGTCACGCAGACGAACAGGCCCACCGGCAGCCGCAGCGTCACGCCCTTCAGGTTGTTGCCGCGCGCGCCGGTCACGAGCAGCGCGCGCCCAGGCTCCGCGCGGTGGCGGCGCGCCGGCACCGGGATCATCCGCCGCCCCGACAGGTACTGGCCGGTCAGCGACTCGGACGCGAGCCGGATGTCGTGCGGCGTGCCCTGCGCGACGACCTGGCCGCCGTGCTCGCCGGCGCCGGGGCCCATGTCGACGACCCAGTCGGCGGAGAGGATCGCGTCGCGGTCGTGCTCGACGACGATCACGCTGTTGCCGAGGTCGCGCAGGTGCTTGAGCGTGGCGAGCAGGCGGTCGTTGTCGCGCTGGTGCAGGCCGATCGACGGCTCGTCGAGCACGTACATGACGCCGGTCAGCCCCGAGCCGATCTGGCTCGCGAGGCGGATGCGCTGCGCCTCACCGCCGGACAGCGTCTCGGCCGAGCGGTCGAGCGACAGGTAGTCGAGCCCGACGTTGTTCAGGAACGCGAGCCGCGAGACGATCTCCTTGACGATCTTGTCGGCGATCGCCGCCTTGTGCCCGTCGAGCGCGAGCGCGCCGAAGAACTCGGCGGTGCGCCGCAGCGGCCAGCCGGACACTTCGTAGATGGCCCGCGCGTCCGCGCCGGCCCCGACCTTCACGAAGCGCGCCTCGCGCCGCAGGCGCGTGCCCGAGCACTCCGGGCACGGCTTGTCGTTCAGGTACTTGGCGAGCTCCTCGCGCACCATCTGCGAGTCGGTCTCGCGGTAGCGCCGCTCGAGGTTGGGGATGATGCCCTCGAACGCGTGCTCGCGGACCATCGGCCGGCCGCGCTCGTTGACGTAGGTGAACGGGATCTTCTCGCCGCCCGAGCCGTACAGCACGAGGTTCTGCACGCGCTCGGGTAGCTTCGCGAACGGGCGGTCGAGGTCGAACCCCGCGTGCTTCGCGAGGCTGCCGAGCATCTGGAAGTAGAACTGGTTGCGCCTGTCCCAGCCCTTGATCGCGCCCGAGGCGAGCGAGAGCTGCGGGAAGGCGACGACGCGCTTGGGGTCGAAGAAGCTGATCGATCCGAGGCCGTCGCAGCGCGGGCACGCGCCGACGGGGTTGTTGAACGAGAAGAGCCGCGGCTCGAGCTCGGAGAGCGCGTAGTTGCAGACGGGGCAGGCGAACTTCGCCGAGAACAGGTGCTCGGCCCCCGTGTCCATCTCGACCGCGATCGCGCGGCCGTCGCCGTGGCGCAGCGCGGTCTCGTAGGACTCGGCGAGGCGCTGCTTCATGTCCGGCCGCACCTTCAGGCGGTCGACGACGACCTCGATCGTGTGCTTGGTCGTCTTCGCGAGCCTGGGCACCGCGTCGATCTCGACGACCTTGCCGTCGACGCGCAGCCGCACGAAGCCCTGCGCGCGCAACTCGGCGACGAGGTCGGCGTGCTCGCCCTTGCGGTTGACGACGACCGGCGCGAGGATCGCGAGCCGCGTGTCCTCCGGCATGGCGAGCGTCGCGTCGACCATCTGCGAGATCGTCATCGCGGCGAGCCTCTGCGCCGGATGGTCGGGGCAGTAGGGGTCGCCCACGCGCGCGTAGAGCAGCCGCAGGTAGTCGTGGATCTCGGTGACGGTGCCCACGGTGGAGCGCGGGTTGTGCGAAGTCGCCTTCTGCTCGATCGAGATCGCCGGCGACAGCCCCTCGATCAGGTCGACGTCGGGCTTCTCCATCAACTGCAGGAACTGCCGCGCGTAGGCGGACAGCGACTCGACGTAGCGCCGCTGGCCTTCCGCGTACAGCGTGTCGAACGCGAGCGAGCTCTTGCCCGAGCCCGACAGGCCCGTGATCACGATCAGCCGCAGCCGCGGCAGGTCGAGGCTCAGGTTCTTGAGGTTGTGCGTGCGTGCGCCGCGGATGCGGATCTGTTCCATGCAGTGCGAGCGCCGCGGGGCGCCGCCCCTCGTCCGCGGGCGGCGCGCGGGGCTCGGCCATCCGGACGAGTCGTGACAGGCGAACCTGTTACTATACTGCGTTTCGATCGCTCGTTCCCAGCACGACCTTCCTCCACGATGCAAGCGAAGTCCGCACCGGGCACCGCGGCGGTGCGGATGACGCCCGGGGAACGCCGGGCCACGGCAGGCCTGGCCGGCATCTACGGGCTGCGCATGCTGGGGATGTTCATCATCCTGCCGGTGTTCGCGCTGTACGCGGAGACGCTGCCCGGAGGCACCGACAAGACGCTCGTCGGCATCGCGCTCGGCGCCTACGGCCTCACGCAGGCGCTGCTGCAGGTGCCGTTCGGCTGGGCGTCCGACCGCTACGGGCGCAAGCGCGCGATCGTGTCCGGCTTGCTGCTGTTCGCGCTCGGCAGCTTCGTCGCCGCGTGGGCGCCGGACATCGTCTGGACGATCGTCGGGCGGGCACTGCAGGGCGCGGGGGCGGTGTCCGCGGCCGTGCTCGCGCTCACCGCCGACCTCACGCGCGACAGCGTGCGCACCACGGCGATGGCGGTGATCGGGATGACGATCGGCGCGACGTTCGCGCTGTCGCTGATCGCGGGGCCCGTGCTGAAGGTGTGGATCGGAGTGCCGGGCATCTTCGCGATGACCGGCGTGCTCGCCCTCGCGGCGATCGCCGCGCTGCGCTGGGCGGTCCCCGACGTCGCGACGCCGGCGAGCGCGCCCGCGGACTCGGGAGTGTCGGCCTTCCGCCGCGTCGCCGCCGACGGCCAGCTGGCGCGCCTCAACTACGGCATCTTCGCGCTGCACGCGCTGCTGATGGCGCTGTTCGTGCAGGTCCCCTTCGAGCTGCGCGACGCGGGGCTCGCCGGCGAGGCGCACTGGAAGGTCTACCTGCCCGTCATCGTCGGCTCCGCGGTGCTGATGTGGCCGGCGCTGCGCTACGCCGACCGGCCGGTGCGGAGCAAGGCGGTGTTCGTCGTCGCGGTCGCGGTGCTGGCGCTGGGCCAGGCCGTGCTCGCGGTGGCGGGCGCGCGCCTGTGGCCGCTGATCGCGGGCCTGGTCGTGTTCTTCACGGCCTTCAACCTGCTCGAGGCGGTGCTGCCGTCGCTCGTGTCCAAGTACGCGCCGCGCGCGCTCAAGGGCACCGCCGTGGGCGTCTACTCGAGCGTGCAGTTCCTGGGCACGTTCGTCGGCGCCGCCGCGGGCGGCTGGCTCGCGCAGCACAGCGGGCCGGCCGCGGTCTTCGGCTTCGGCATCGTGCTCACGCTCCTGTGGCTCGCCGCGAGCGCGACGATGACGCCGCCGCCCGCGCTGCGGCCCGGCAACTACTCGATGGGAGAAACCTGATGGCCTCGGTGAACAAAGTCATCCTGCTCGGCAACCTCGGGCGCGACCCCGAGACGCGCTACACCACCGGCGGCGATGCCGTCACCAACCTGTCCATCGCCACGTCCGAGCAGTGGAAGGACAAGAGCGGCGAGAAGCAGGAGCGCACCGAGTGGCACCGCGTGGTGCTGTTCGGGCGCCAGGCGGAGATCGCGGGCGAGTACCTGAAGAAGGGCCGCTCGGTCTACATCGAGGGCCGCCTGCAGACGCGCAAGTACACCGACAAGGACGGCGTCGAGAAGTACTCGACCGAGATCGTCGCCGACCGCATGCAGCTCATCGGCAGCGGACGCGATGCCGGCGGCGGCGGGGGCGGCGGCGACGCCGACTTCGAGCGCGGCGGGGGCGGCGGGGGCGGCAGTCAGCGGCGCGGCGGAGGCGGCGGGGGCAGCGGCGGCGGCGCGCCGGGCGGCGCCGGGCGCAAGACTGCAGACGACTTCGACGACGACATCCCGTTCTGACCGCGGCGGCCGGCGAACGCGCCGCCGCGCGCGCGATCGCGCGATCGCCGACGGCGATGCCGCCGGCGGGCGCTGCGGCCGGCGCCCGCTCGCGCGGGCGCCGGTCCGGCCGTCACTTCTTGAGGTCGATCTGCAGCCCGGAGAGGTCGAGTGCGAGCTCGAGCCCGATCTGCTTGCCCTTGACCTTGATCTGGACGCCCTTCGAGTTCTTGAGGTCGGCCACCTTGTCGCCGCCCGCGACGGCGTAGCCCGCCTGCGCCGCGGTGTACGTGCCGGCGATGTCGCCCACGTTCTTCAGGTTGAACACCTCGCCGACGAGTTCCGCCTTCGACGCGCCGATGGTCGCGCCGAGGCTGACGCCGCCGATGGTGAGGGGGTACTTCTGCCCCTTGTAGGTGAGCGTCCCCGACCCGCCGCTCGCGCCGACGATGAAGCCGGCCTTGAAGATCTCGAGCTCGATCGTCGCGTCCGCGGCCTGCGCGGGCAGCGCGGCGAACAGCGACGTGGCACCGATCGCCAGCGCCGCGGCGCGGGCGACGAACATCCGTCGTGCATTGGCAATGCGCATGCTCTTCTCCTTGTCGTCGTGAACGGCGCCGGGGTTGGATTCGGCACAGCGACCGGCGCCGCTGCTGCTATCGTCGCACGAACGCGGCGGCACGCCGATGCTATTCCGGTGGACAGGCGCACACCAGCGCCGGCGCGGCGGGCCCGGCGATTCCGGCAACCTGCGGCACCGCCGCGATCACGCCGCCCCCGAGGCAGACCTCGCCGTCGTACAGCACGAGGTACTGTCCCGGCGTGGGTGCCCACTGCGGCGCGTCGAATGCCGCCTCCAGGTCGTCGCCGCGACGCTGCACGACGCACGGCGCGTCGGGCATGCGGTAGCGCGTCTTCGCGCCCAGCCGCGCCGGAAGCGGGGGCGCTTCGCCGGCGATCCAGTGCGGCTCGAGCGCGTCGACCGTGCGCCGGTACAGCAGCGGGTGGTCGTGGCCCTGGACGACGACCAGCGCGTTGCGGGCGGAATCCTTGCCCGCGACGAACCACGGCGCGCCGGCGCCGCCGCGCGTGCCCCCGATGCCCAGCCCCTGCCGCTGGCCCAGCGTGTAGTACGCGAGCCCGTCGTGGCGGCCGATCTCGACGCCTTCCGGCGTCACCATCGGGCCCGGCTCGCGCGGCAGGTAGCGCGCGAGGAACTCGCGGAACGGGCGCTCGCCGATGAAGCAGATGCCGGTCGAGTCCTTCTTCGCCCACGTGGGGATGCCCTCGCGCCGCGCGATCGCACGCACGTCGCGCTTGTGCAGGCCGCCGAGCGGGAACAGCACCGGGCCGAGCTGCGCCTGCGTGAGCCGGTGCAGGAAGTAGCTCTGGTCCTTGGCCGCGTCGGCCCCCTTCAGCACCTCGACCGCGCCGTCCCGTGCGCTGCGCACGCGCGCGTAGTGGCCGGTCGCGATGCGGTCGGCGCCCAGCGCCAGCGCGTGGTCGAGGAACGCGGCGAACTTGATCTCGCTGTTGCAGAGCACGTCCGGGTTGGGCGTACGTCCTGCGCGGTACTCGCGCAGGAAGTGCGCGAACACGCGGTCCCGGTACTCGGCGGCGAAGCTGACCGCCTCCAGTTCGATGCCGACGACGTCGGCCACGCTCGCCGCGTCGACCAGGTCCGCGCGGGAGGTGCAGTGCTCGTCGGTGTCGTCGTCCTCCCAGTTCTTCATGAACACGCCGACGACCTCGAAGCCCTGCTGCTTCAGCAGCCAGGCGGCCACCGACGAGTCCACGCCGCCGGACATGCCGACGACGACCCTCTTGCGGCGCCTCATCGTCGCGCCTCGCCGGGCGTGCCGCCGACGTCCTGCACGATGTCGACGGGCCAGCGCCGCCCGGCGCGATAGTCGTGGATGCAGCGCAGCACCAGCGGGCTGCGATGCTCGGCGCGCCGCGCCGCGATCTCCTCGTAGCCGAGCCAGAGCGAGTCGACGATGCCCTCGTCGAGCGCGCGTCCGCGAACCTCGGCGAGCGCGCGGGCGGCGAACGCGAAGCGCACGAACGTCTCCCCGTTGTCGGGCGCTTCCCAGCGATAGATGCCGACGAGCGCGAAAGGCTCGACGCGCCAGGCGGTCTCCTCGAGCGCCTCCCGCGCCGCGCCGTCCGCCAGCGACTCCCCGGGCTCCAGGTGGCCCGCGGGCTGGTTGAGCCGCAGGCCGTGATCCGTCTCCTCGCGCACGAGCAGGTAGCGGCCGTCGCGCTCGACGATGGCCGCCACCGTCACGGCCGGACGGGCGGAAGGCGACTTGTCCATGGCGTCATTCTGACAGCGGGCGCGCGGCCCGGTGCCCGTAGCGCGACGGCGGGCCCCGGTGCGCAGGAACGCGAACGCCGCGTCCGGACGGGCCCGCGGCGTTCGTCGTGGGATGCGGGCCGCCTGCGCCGGCCCGCGTGCGATCACTTCTTCGCTGCTTCCTTCTTCGGCTCTTCCTTCTTGGCCGCGGGCGCCGCGGCGGGGGCCGCCGCCGGCGTCGCCGCCGGGGCTGCGGCCGGCGTCGCTGCCGGAGCGGCGGCCGGGGCGGCCGCAGGTGCGTCCTTCTTGGCTTCCTTCTTCGCTTCCTTCTTCGGCTCTTCCTTCTTGGCGGCGGGGGCCGCGGTTTGCGCGAAGGCAGCCGACGAGACGGCGAAGACGCCGGCGACCAGGGTGGCGAGCAGCTTGTTCATCGAGTTCGTTCCTCAGGTGTTGATGGGTGCGGGTGCGGTCGTGGTCCGGCCGCCGCGACCGGCGCCGTGTCAATGAATTTCCGGCATTGCCGGCGTTCGTCCAACCGGACTGGTGGACCGCCTGCCCTCAACGCGGTACGTGGTACGCCGGTTGACAATATTACGTACACGACGGCCGCCTGCGCGCCGCCGGGCGCCCGATGCACGGACCTCAGGGAGGGACGGTCCCGCCGTCCAGCGGCATCTCGCGCTGCAGCCACTCGCGGATCAGCGGCACGGTGACCGGGCGCTTGCGCGCGAGCGACAGGGCGTCCAGCGCGACCACGGCCCGTGCCAGCGAGGCCATGTCGCGGCGGCCGTGGGCCAGCAGGTAGGCGATGGCGTCGCCGGACAGTTCGAAGCCGCGGCGGCGGGCGAATGCCGCCAGGGCGGCCGGCTTCGCGTCGTCGGCCAGGGCCGCGACCTCGTAGACGAGCCCCCAGCCGAGCCGCGTGCGCAGGTCCTCGCGCAGCGGGAGCGCCGCGGGTGGCGCCGCCGCCGCGATCGCGAGCTGGCCGTCGCAGGCCGCGAGCGCGTTGTAGAGGGTGAACAGGCGTCCCTGCGCCGCGGCGTCCGCCGCCTCGACGTCGTCGACGGCGACCAGCGCCCGCGCGCCCGGCGGCGGTGCGGCGGACACCTGCGAGGGCTGCCCGCAGACCGCGACGCCGCGTCCCGCCGCCGCCGCCGCGGCCGCCATCGCGAGCAGCAGGTGCGTCTTGCCCACGCCCGGCCCGCCCCACAGGACGACCACCGTCTCGTCGAGCTGCCCGGCGGCGAACCGCTCCAGCGCCTGCGCGACCTCCGCGTTGGGACCCGCGACGAACGTCGCGAACGTCGGCGCCGGCGCCGGCGCCAGCTCGAAGGTCAGCTGCCGGGGCACGTCAGTCGCCGTACAGCGGCGATGCGACGTAGGCGGCGCGGACGTGCCGCAGGCCCACGAGCAGGGCCGCCGACACCGGCAGCGCGAGCAGCACGCCCGCGAACCCGAACAGCTGCCCGAAGGCGAGCAGCGCGAAGATCACGGCCAGCGGATGCAATCCGATCCGATCGCCGACCAGCCACGGCACGAGCAGGTAGTTCTCGACGAGCTGCCCCACGGCGTACACGCCGGCCACCGCGAGGAAGAACGGCCAGCCGGTCCACTGCAGCAGCGCGGCCACGAGACCGAGCGCGAGCCCGAGGCCGAAGCCGACGTACGGAATGAACACGAGCAGTCCCGTGAGGACGCCGATCGCCACCGCGTGGTTCAGGCCGACCAGCGACAGGGCGATCGCGTAGTAGAGCGCCAGCACGACCATCACCGACGCCTGGCCGCGCAGGAACTCGGCGAGCACCTCGTCGACCTGCTTCGCGACGACGCGCACCTTCGGCTGCCAGCGGCGCGGAAGCAGGTCGTCGATCCGCGCCACGATGGCGTCCCAGTCGCGCAGCAGGTAGAACATGACCACCGGGATCAGCGCGAGGTTGACCAGGAGCGACACGAGCAGCGCGCCGCCGCTGCGCACGCCCGACAGGACGCGCAGCCCGACGTCGCGCAGGCTGTCGAGGTTCTCGACGACGAACGCGCGGAGGGTCGCGACGTCGAGCTCGATCCGCACGTCCAAATGGCGCTCGATCCACGGCACCACCTCGGTCGCGAGCCGGTCGACGAGCTCGGGCAGGCGCTTCGCCGCGGCCGACGCCTCGGCCTGCACGAGCGGCACGAGCACGAAGAACAGCCCGGTCAGCGCGACGCCGAACAGCAGCACGGTGAGCGTGGTGCCGATCGCCCGGTGCACGCCGCGGCGCGCCAGCGCGTCGACCAGCGGCGTGCCCAGATAGGCGAGGATCGCGCCGAACAGGAACGGCGTCAGCACCGGCCCGAGCCAGCGCAGCGCGACGACGACGACGAGCAGCGCGCCGCCGATCCACAGGTAGTGACGCGGCGCGAGCGGCGCGCGCACGGCCGGCGCGGGCGCGACGACGACCGTGCCGCCCGCGACGGCGTCGACGTCGGGCACGACGGGTGCGACGCCCTCGCCGGGCGCGGGGCGCGGATCGGCCATTTGCTAGAATCGCTGCCTGCACGCGAAACGGCGAAGCATACCGCGCCGGGCCGGCGAGCTCCAACGCGACGCGTCGCGCCCGCGACACTCCCTTCCGACCCGCCGCACGCATGAGCACCCCGACCCCGATCTCGCTGACCTATCGCGATGCGGGCGTGGACATCGACGCGGGCGACGCGCTCGTCGAGCGCATCAAGCCCTTCGCGAAACGCACGATGCGCCCCGAGGTGCTCGCGGGCATCGGCGGGTTCGGCGCGCTCGTGGAGATCGGCAAGCGCTTCCGCGAGCCCGTGCTGGTGGCGGGCACCGACGGCGTCGGGACGAAGCTCAGGCTCGCGATCGACCTCGCGCGCCACGGCACCGTGGGCATCGACCTCGTCGCGATGAGCGTCAACGACATCCTCGTGCAGGGCGCCGAGCCGCTGTTCTTCCTCGACTACTACGCCTGCGGCAGGCTCGACGTCGACGTCGCCGCGGAGGTCGTGCGCGGCATCGCCGCCGGCTGCGAGCAGGCCGGGTGCGCGCTCATCGGCGGCGAGACCGCCGAGATGCCCGGCATGTATCCCGCCGGCGACTACGACCTCGCGGGCTTCGCGGTGGGCGTCGTCGAGAAGTCGGCGATCGTCTCCGGCCGCGGCATCGTCGCCGGCGACGTCGTGCTGGGGCTCGCGAGCAGCGGGCCGCACAGCAACGGCTATTCGCTGATCCGCCGCATCCTCGAGCACGGCCGGCCCGACCTCGCGGCACCCTACGACGAGCGCGCGGGCGCGACGACGCTCGGCGACGCGCTGATGGCGCCCACGCGCATCTACGTGAAGCCGCTGCTCGCGCTGATGCGCGACCTGCCGGTCAAGGGCATGGCGCACATCACCGGCGGCGGCCTCGTGGGCAACGTGCCGCGCGCGCTGCCCGAAGGCGTCGCGGCGCACCTCGAGGCCGCGCGCTGGCCGCGCCCGCCCGTCTTCGACTGGCTGCAGCGCGCGGGCGGCGTCGCCGACGCCGAGATGCACCGCGTCTTCAACTGCGGCATCGGCATGGTCGTCGTCGTCGCGCCCGAGCACGCGAAGCGGGCGAGCCTGATCCTCAACGCCGCCGGCGAGTCGGTGCACGCGATCGGCAGCATCGTCGCGCGCGAGCACGGCACGCCCGCCACGGTCGTCGCCTGACCGCCATTCGCACGCCGCCGCGCGCCGCGCGCTGCCGATGGCGCTGAAGCGCATCACCGTCCTGCTCTCGGGCCGCGGCAGCAACCTCGCCGCGCTGCTCGCCGCGGCGCGCGCACCTTCGTACCGCGGCGCGGTGACGCACGCGATCGCCAACCGGCCGCAGGCGAACGGGCTCGCGATCGCGCGCGACCACGGCATCGCGACGTCGGTCGTCGAGCACTCGGCGTTCGCCGCGCGCGAGGACTTCGACGCCGCGCTAGCCGCGGTAGTCGACGCGAGCGAGCCCGACCTCGTGGTGCTCGCCGGCTTCATGCGGGTGCTGACGCCGGCGTTCGTCGCGCGTTACGAGGGCCGGATGCTCAACGTCCACCCTTCGCTGCTGCCCGCCTATCCGGGGCTGCACACGCACCGGCGGGCCCTTGCCGACGGCGTCCGGCTGCACGGCTGCACGGTCCACTTCGTCACGCCGTCGGTCGACGTGGGCCCGATCGTCGCGCAGGCCGCGGTGCCGGTCCGCGACGGCGACGACGAGGCCACGCTCGCCGCGCGCGTGCTCGCCGAGGAGCACAAGCTGCTCCCCGCGGCCGTCGGCTGGTTCTGCGCCGGGCGGATCGCCCTTCACGGACGGCGCGTCCGCGTGCAGGATGCGCGGATGCCGGACGGCGCGTTGCTCGCGCCCTTCCCCGCCCCCACCTGACGAAGCCATGTCCGTCGACGAACCGACGACCGCGCTGCGGGTGGCGCCCGCGCCGTGGTGGCGCGTCCGCCGCAGCCTCGTCGTCGCGCTCGTCCTGTCGGTCGGCGTCCATCTCGCGCTCTCGCTCGTGCCGGACGATCTGCCGGCGGACGCCGATCCCGAGCCGCTGACCGCCTCGATCCGCGAGCTGCCGCCACCGCCTGCGCCGGTGGCGAAGGCGCCCGCGCCGCCCCGTCCCAAGCCCGCGCCGCGGCGCCCGCCGGCGCCCGCGCCGGCGCCGGCGACGCCCGAGCCGCTGCCCGAGCCGGTCGCCGAACCCGCCGCGCCCGACGAGACGCAGGTCGCGGACGCGACGGTGCCGGCCGAGGCGGAGGCGCCCGCCGAGCCCGAACCGCCGGCGGAGGCTTCGGCGGAGGCGATGGGACCGCCGGCGCCGGAGGCCCTTGTCGAGGAGGTGAGCGCGCCGCCGCAGGCCGTCGTCGAGGCCAAGGTGCTGCCGCCGCGCGTGGACCTCGCCTACAAGGTGTTCTACGCCGGCGGCTTCCACGTCGGCACCGCGACCTACCGTTTCGAGCACCGCGACAACCGCTACACGATCTCGACCGTCGGCGAGGCGCGCGGGCTCGCCGCGCTGTTCGTGCGCGGGCGCGGCCGCGTCGAGAGCCGCGGCGTCATCACCGGCGAGGGCCTGCAGCCGATGACGCTGGAGGTCGACAAGTTCAACAAGCGCGGCCACGAGCGCGCCGAGTTCGACTGGGAGACCGGCGTCGCCACGCTGCACGACGACAAGGTCGAGCCGCTGGAACTGCCGACGTTCGACCCGCTGACGCTGATGTGGCAGTTCTATTTCCAGCCGCCCGAGGGCGCGGAGCACTCGTTCGCGCTCGCCACGACGCGGCGCGTGAACCGCGTCACCATCGCGCGCGTCCGCACCGAGACCGTCGAGTGGGGGGCCGGCGCGGTCGACACCGAGGTCTGGCACCGCACCAGCAGCGACGGCAGGACGGAAGCCTACGTCTGGCTGGCTCCGAGCCTGCGCTGGATCCCGGTCAAGCTGCGCGCCGAGCACGCGACGCGCGGCACCGTCGAGGCGGTGCTCGACGCGATCCGCGTCGACGAGCCGCTCGCCCGGGCGCCCGCGCAGTGAGTGGCGAAGGCGCGCTCGGAGTCGCCCGCACCGTCCCCGCGCGAAGCATCGTCGCCGGACCGGGGGCGAGCGCGCGGGGGACGCGCACGAGCGCGGATGCACCGCGCCGCGCGCCCTGCCGTCGCGCCACGGCGCGCCCATGATCCCCGCGAACCTGATCGGCGGCCTCGCCACCGCGATCGCGCGCGTGCGCCGCTTCGCGACGCCCGCGGACGCCGCGCTGCGCGCCTTCTTCCGCGAGCATCCGGCGATGGGACAGCGCGACCGCGCCTTCGTCGCCGAAGGAACGTTTGCCTACCTGCGGCGGCTGCGCTCGATCGAGCAGCTGGCGGGCGAGCCGTCGCCGCGCAGGCTCGCGCTGGCCGTGTGCGTTCGCGAGCTCGGACACTCCGTTCGCGAGCTGGAGGGCGCGACGCGCGCGCACGAGCGTGCGTGGCTGGCGGACTTCAAGGCACGGCTCGGCGAACCGCTGGCGCCGGCGGTCGCGGCCGACCTTCCCGACTGGCTGTGGGAGCGGCTCGGACAGGCCTACGGCGAGGCACGCCGTGCAGCGCTCGCCGCGGCGCTCGTGCAGGCGGCGCCTTTCGACCTGCGCGTCAACGCGATGAAGGCGACGCGCGACGACGCGCTTGCCGCGCTCGCGGCCGACGGCTTCGCGGTCGCGCCCACGCCCTACGCACCGCTCGGGCTGCGCGTTCGCGGCCGGGCGCAGCTCGCCACGCACGCGTGGCTGCAGGACGGCCGGCTGGAGGTGCAGGACGAAGGCAGCCAGCTCGTCGCGCACCTGGTCGCGCCGCGGCGCTCCGACATGGTCGTCGACTTCTGCGCGGGCGCCGGCGGCAAGACGCTCGCGCTCGGCAGTCTCATGCGCTCGCAGGGCCGGCTGTACGCCTTCGACGTGGCCGGGAAGCGACTGGCGAAGCTCAAGCCCCGCCTCGCCCGCTCGGGGCTGTCGAACGTCCATCCGGAGCTGATCGCCGGCGAGCGCGACGCGCGCGTCAAGCGCCTCGCGGGCAAGGTCGACCGCGTGCTCGTCGACGCGCCGTGCACCGGCTTCGGCACGCTGCGCCGCAATCCCGACCTCAAGTGGCGCCACGGTCCGGAAGCGCTCGCCGAGCTCGCCGCGAAGCAGGCGTCGATCCTCGCGGCGGCCGCGACGCTGGTGAAGCCGGGCGGCCGCCTCGTCTACGCGACGTGCAGCCTCCTGCCCGACGAGAACGAGGCCGTCGTGCAGGACTTCCTCGACCGCCACCCCGCGTTCCGCACCGCCGACGCCGCGGCGGAGCTCGCGCGGCAGAGGATCCCGCTCGACACCGGCCCCACGCTCAAGGTCGCGCCGGACACGCACGGCTGCGACGGCTTCTTCGCCGCGATCCTGCAGCGCGACTGACGCGCGCCACGACCACCATGCTCGACCGCATCGCCCTTCCCACGCTCGAGCGGCTGCTGTCGACGACGGCCGGCTGGGTCGAGCTCGGCATCGTGCTCGCCGCGTTCGTGGCGGGATGGCTCGCCGACCGCGCGCTGATGAAGCGGCAGGCGCCGCCGCCGGCGTTCCTGCGCCTCGCCGGCGGCGTCGTCCGGATCGCGATGCCGCTGGCCGCCCTCGCGCTCCTCTTCGTCGCGCGCGTCGCCTGGAACCGCTACCAGCCGTCGCCGATCCTCGACCTCGGCATCGTGCTCGCGCTGGCGCTGGCCGCCATCCGGATGACGGTCTACACACTGCGCCGCCTGGTCCCGAACGTCGCGTGGCTGAAGCCGTGGGAGCGCACGGTGAGCTTCGTCGTCTGGACGATCGTCGCGCTCCACGTGCTCGGCATCGCGCCCGAGATCGCCGAGGAGCTGGAAGCGTACAAGCTGCCGCTCGGCAAGGGCGACACGACGCTGCTCACGATCGTCAAGGGCGCGGCGGCCGTGGTGGTGACGATCGCCGTGGCGCTGTGGCTGTCGGGCCTGCTCGAGCAGCGGTTGATGAAGACCGAGCTCGACCTCTCGCAGCGCGCGCTCGCGTCCAAGTTCGTGCGCGCGCTGCTGCTGGTGATCGGCGTGCTGGTCGCCCTGCAGGCGATGGGGCTCGACCTCACGATCCTCTCGGTGTTCGGCGGCGCGCTCGGCGTCGGCGTGGGCCTGGGCCTGCAGCGCCTGGCGGCGAACTACATCTCGGGCTACGTGATCCTGCTCGACCGCTCGATCCGGCTCGGCGACCTGATCAGCGTCGGCGACCGCCACGGCATCGTGACCAACGTCACGTCGCGCTACAGCGTCGTCCGCAGCCTCGACGGCGTCGAGGCGATCGTGCCCAACGAGACGCTGGTGACCACCACGGTGCTCAACCACTCGTACTCGACGAAGGACGTGCGCGTCGGGCTGCAGGTGCAGGTGGCCTACGGCACGGACCTCGAGCGCGCCCTCGCGATCCTGCGCGATGTCGCGCGCGAGCATCCGCGCGTCGAGGACGAGGAGGGCCGCCGCCCGAACGCCTTCGTCGTGCGCTTCGCCGACAGCGGGATCGACCTCGAGCTCGGCTTCTGGATCCGCGACCCCGAGGCCGGCCAGCTCGGCGTGAAGAGCGAGCTCAACCTCGCCATCTGGAAGGCGTTCGGCGCCGAGGGCATCGCGATCCCGTTCCCGCAGCGCGAGGTTCGCCTCGTCGGCGGTGCTCCGGCGCCGGGCGCGCCCGGCGGCTGATCCGGACGCGGAGGCGGCGGAGGGGAGCGGCCCGGCGCCGCCCGCGCGGCACCTGGCGGGCTTCTTGCACCGCGTCATGGCGGCGGCGCCCCCCTCGCGTACAATGCGCCAGCCGCGCGCTGTGGGCCGCGGCGATATCGACAAGGAAATCAATGGATTACGATACGTTTGCCCTGCTGTCCCGCGGCCTGTTCGACCTCCCCTGGTGGGGCTACGTCGTGGTGACGCTGGCGCTGACGCACGTGACGATCGCGGCGGTCACGATCTACCTGCACCGCTGCCAGGCGCACCGCGGGCTGGACCTGCACCCGGCGGTCGCGCACTTCTTCCGCTTCTGGCTGTGGCTGACGACCGGAATGCTGACGAAGGAGTGGGTCGCGATCCACCGCAAGCACCACGCGAAGGTCGAGACCGAGGACGACCCGCACAGCCCGATGACGCGCGGCATCGAGACGGTGATGTGGAAGGGCGCCGAGCTCTACCGCAGCGAGGCGCGCAACGCCGAGACGCTCGCCAAGTACGGCCTGGGCACGCCCGACGACTGGCTGGAACGCAACGTCTACTCGCGCCACTCGTGGCAGGGCGTGGGTTTGATGCTGGCGGTGAACCTGGTCCTCTTCGGGCCGATCGGCGCGACGATCTGGGCGGTCCAGATGGCGTGGATCCCGTTCTGGGCCGCCGGCGTGGTCAACGGCATCGGCCACTACTGGGGCTACCGCAACTTCGCCAGCGGCGACACGTCGACGAACATCGTGCCCTGGGGCCTGCTGATCGGGGGCGAGGAGCTGCACAACAACCACCACGCCTACGGCAGCTCGGCGAAGTTCAGCTCGCGCTGGTGGGAGATCGACCTCGGCTGGGGCTACATCCGCCTGCTGTCGATGCTGAGGCTCGCGACGGTGCGCAAGGTCGCGCCGAAGCTCCAGGTCGCCCACGCCAAGTCCGCGCCCGACCTCGCCACGCTGCACGCCGTCATCACGCATCGCTATGCGGTGGCGACGAGCTACGCCCGCTCGCTCAAGGCGACGTGCGCCGCCGAGATCAAGGCGCTGCGCGCGCGCGTGCGCAGCGGCGAGCTCGCCGGCATCGAGGTCCCGAGCGTGCGACGCCTGAAGGGCTGGCTGTCGGCCGAACCCGCGGCGCTCAAGCCTGCCGAGCGGGCGAGCCTCGCGCGGGCGCTCGCGGCGAGCAGCGCGCTCGCGACGATCTACGCGATGCGCGAGGAGCTCTCCGCCCTGTGGTCGCGGTCGACCGAGTCGTCCGAGCAGCTGCTCGCGCGCCTGCAGGCGTGGTGCCACCAGGCCGAGCGCTCCGGCATCGAGTCGCTGGCGAACTTCTCGTTCACGCTGCGGCGCTACGCCTGACCCCCCTCCGCCCGACGCCCGACGGCCGCCGCGCGGTCGACGCGCGGCCTCGCTGGCGCCGGGGGCGACCGATCCCCGCGAGACGGTCCCCGCCGTCGCCCGACCTGCACGAGGAGGTGGAACGACGATGGCGATCGACTGGAACGCGTGGGAGCAGCTGCACGCGTCGCTCGACTACGCGTGGGACCGCATGCAGAGCCTGGATCCGCTCGGCAACGGCGCCGACAGGGAGGAGTACGCGTCGCTGGTCGGTGCTGCGGAGCGGCTGGCGGATCGGCTCGTCCAGATGGCGGGCGCCGACGTTCCGACGCTGGACACGCCGGCGGCTCGCGCCCGGTGGGCCGCTGCGACGCGCAAGGCGTCGGCTACCCGGGAGCTAATCGTCGCGCACGCGCAAGGGCTGCGGCGTCGCCTCGAGGACGTCGAGAGCGGCCTTGCCGACGCGTGAGGCACGGCGCACGAAGGACGACGGCTGGCTGCCCCGCGTCGGCCGGCCACCGCCGAAGCGCGAAGGGCCGCCCCGGGCGCGCCTCGCCCCGGAGCGCGCCAGCGCGGGCAGTCCCGTGATCGCGCCGGCGGGGGATTCGCAGCGCGACGCCGGGGAAGTGCGCGTGCCGTGGTCCGATCTGCGCGGCGTGAGCCTGCTGGTCCACGATGCCGTGGTCGGCATCACCGATCTGGTCGAGTCGATGCACGGGACGATCCAGCGCGTTCCCCCGATCACGGGCGTGCATCGGGGGGGCCGGACGCGCGGCATCACCGGCCTCGTCTACCGGTCCGTGCGCGGCGTGACCCGCCTCGTCGGTGCCGGCGTGGACGGACTGCTGCGCGCTGCAAGCCACGGCAGCGCTCCGCACGAGCGTCCGGACCGCTCGCTAGCGTTCGTGGCCGCGCTGAATGGGGTGCTCGGCGATCGGCTGGAGGCCTCCGGCAATCCGCTCGCGCTCGCCATGACGCTGCTGCACCGTGGCGCCGCGCTCGATCCGACACCGGCCGGCGTGGCCGCCGCGTTTCGCGTGCCGCCGCCGAGCGTGGTCGTGCTCGTCCACGGCCTGTGCATGAGCGATCGCCAGTGGACGCGCCAGGGGCACGATCACGGGGTCGCGCTGCAGCACGATCTCGGGTGCGAGCCCCTGTACGTTCGCTACAACACCGGTCGCTCGATCGCGGCGAACGGGCGCGATCTCGCCGCTCTCCTCGACCGCCTGTGGCGGGCGTGGCCGGGGGCAGCGCCGCGCCTCGCCATCGTGGCCCACAGCTTGGGCGGGCTCGTGGCGCGCAGCGCGTGCGCCGAGGCGGACGCGGCCGGCCAGGCGTGGCGCCCGCATTTGCGCGCGCTGGTCTTCCTCGGCACCCCGCATCACGGTGCGCCGCTCGAACGCGCCGGCCGCCGCCTGGAGACGGTGCTCGCGCTGAGTCCCTATCTCGCGCCGTTCGGGCGCCTCGGTGCGGTGCGCAGCGCCGGCATCCACGACCTGGCGCACGGCGCAGCGCCGGTGCCTCTGCCCGCCGGCGTCCGCTGCCACGCGATCGCGGCCACCACGCAGCGCGGTCCGTCGTCGCACGGCCTGCGCGGCGATGGACTCGTGCCGGTCGCGAGCGCGCTGGGGCGGCAGCGCGATGCGGGGCAACCCCTCGCGTTCCGCGCGCGCGACACGCGGATCAGCTACGGCACGGGGCACCTCGACCTGCTCGGCCCCCGCGTCTACCCGGCGATCCGCGCGTGGATGGAGCAAGCGTACGCGCGCCCGCGCCCCGCTCGCAGCGTCGCGGCCGCGTCATCCACAGTTTCTGTGGATGAGCCGCGGTCCACCGGGCCAGGTTGCGCGGCGGGCGCGGCCTGAACTGGACTGCCTCGAACGTGGGCAGCGATTGCGCCGCCCGGAGTCCGCGCACAGGAGGCCGGGGCGTCGTCGCGCCGGCAAAGGCGCGGCCGAAGTTACCACCGCAATTGCACCTGCGAGCGCCGGCGGCGCTCCGGTCCGGCCCGCGGCAGGCGTCAGCGCATCGGCTCGATGGCGGTGACAGTGTACTGGCCGCCGACCTTGTCGGCCTTGAAGCGGACCTTGTCGCCGGCCTTGAGCCCGTCGAGCCACGTCGGCTCGACCACGCCGAACACCATCGTCATGTTGCCCATTCCCAGGTTCGGGATGGGCCCGTGGCGGAGCGTGACCTTCTTCGCGTCCTTGTCCACGCGACGGACCTCGGCCTCGCTGAAGTCGGCTCCCGCGCCCGGGGCGGCCGCCGGAGCGGCGTGGTGGGCGTGGCCGGAACCCGCGGTGCCCTGAGCGGCGGCCGGGCCGGCGGCGAGAAGCGCCGCGGCGGCCAGGATGGCTGCTAGCTGCATGGTCTTCGCTCCTTTCGCTACGCGCACGCTGCGCGTCATTCGACGATGATCCTGCCCTTCATTCCCGCCTCGTAGTGGCCCCCGACCAGGCAGGCGAAGTGAAACTCGCCGGCGCGATTGAACGTCCACACGAGGTCGCCGGCCTCCCCGGGCTGCACGTGCACCATGTGCGGCTCGTCGTGCTCCATGTCGGGGAACTTGCGCATCAGGTCGGCGTGCTTCCTCAGCTCGTCTTCGGTTCCAAGCACCAGTTCGTGCAGGAGCCTGCCCTCGTTGCGCACGATGAAGCGCACGGTCTCCCCCTTGCGCACCTTGAGGACGCTGGGCAGGAAGTGCATCGCGTCGCTCATCGCGACCTTCAAGGTCCGTGTCGCCTTCCGCGGGTCGCCCGCGATCCCGAACGGCTGCTGCTCGGCGCGGGCGGGGTCGAACGTCCTCGCCGGGTGCTTCTCGTCTCCGTGGGCGTGCGAGGCGCCCGCGGAGACGAGCAGCGCCCCGGCAAAGGCGGCGGTCAGTGCATGCATCGTCGGCTCTCCTTCAGTGGTGGTGCCCGTCGGGCTTGCGAACCTTCAAAGTCCTGCCGTCCGGCGCACCCGCCGCCGCCTGCGGCGGAGGCGGCAGGTCGCCGGTCCACTCGAACGCCTGCGTCCCCTTCGGGTGGGTGTACCAGCCGGGGACCGTGTAGTCGCCGGGCTTCTGGTCGTCGCGGATCTTGACCACGGTGAACATGCCGCCCATCTCGAGCGCGCCGAACGGCCCGGCGCCGGTCATCATCGGCAGCGTGTTGTCGGGCAGCGGCATCTCCATCTCGCCCATGTCCGCCATGCCGCGCTCGCCCATCACCATGTAGTCGGGGATCAGCCGGCTGATGCGCTCGGCGACGCCGCGGTGGTCGACGCCGATCAGCGTGGGGACGTCGTGCCCCATCGCGTTCATCGTGTGGTGCGACTTGTGGCAGTGGAAGGCCCAGTCGCCGGCGATCGCGTCGAACTCGATCGCCCGCATCTGGCCGACGGCGACGTCGGTCGTCACCTCCGGCCATCGCGCCGATTTCGGCACCCAGCCGCCGTCGGTGCCGGTCACCTCGAACTCGTGCCCGTGCAGGTGGATCGGGTGGCTGGTCATCGTCAGGTTGCCGAAGCGGATGCGCACCCGCTCGCCCGTGCGCGCGACCATGTGGTCGATGCCGGGGAACACGCGGCTGTTCCAGCTCCACAGGTTGAAGTCGAGCATCGTGTTGATGCGCGGGGTGTAGCTGCCCGGGTCGATGTCGTAGGCGTTGATGATGAACACGTAGTCGCGGTCGACACGATACTTCCTCGGATCCTTGGGATGCACGATGAACATGCCCATCATCCCCATCGCCATCTGCACCATCTCGTCGGCGTGGGGGTGGTACATGAACGTGCCGCTCTTGGTGAGCTCGAACTCGTAGACGTAGGTCTTGCCGGGCGGGATCTGCGGCTGCGTCAGCCCACCGACGCCATCCATGCCCGACGGGAGCAGGATCCCGTGCCAGTGGATCGTCGTGTGCTCGGGCAGCTTGTTGGTGACGAAGATGCGGACGCGGTCGCCCTCGACCGCCTCGATCGTCGGCCCGGGACTCTGGCCGTTGTAACCCCAGAGGTTCGCCTTCATGCCGGGCGCCATCTCCCGCACCACCGGCTCGGCCACGAGATGGAACTCCTTGACGCCCGCGTTCATCCGCCACGGCAGCGTCCAGCCGTTCACCGTGACCACGGGGTTGTAGGGACGCCCGGCGGACGGTACGAGCGGCGGCTGGGTGGCCGGCGACGCCTGCACCGGCGCCTCCGGCAGCGAAGCTGCGCCCGCCCGGCTCACCGCCGCTGCGCCGAGCATCGCGGCGCCGGCACCCCTGAGGAACGTTCTGCGTGGGTTCATCGCGCTCTCCCTAATGGCCGCCGCTGCCGCCCGCGGGCGCGGCGGCGGGGCGCTGCACAGCCGTCGCCGCGCCCGGGGAACCGGACGTCAGCGCGACCTGGAGGTTGGTGTCGGCAAGCCAGAAGTCGCGCACCGCTTCGACGGCCGCGGTAACGCTCGCCACCTGCTCGCGCGCGTCGGCGAGCAGCTCGAAGATGCCGATCAGCATGCCGTTGTAGCGCAGCAGGTTCTCCTCCGAGATGCGCTTGCGCAGCGGCACGATCTCGTCGCGGTAGTGCCTGGCGATGTCGTAGCTCGTGCGATAGGCCGAGTAGGCGTCGCGCACTTCCGAGCGGGCGTTGGTCGCGACCTCGGCGGTGCGCTGCAGCGCCTGGCGGTACGTCGCCTCGGCGCGAGCGGTACGCGTCGCCCCGAAGTCGAAGATCGGCAGCTCGAGCTCGAGCTCGAAGCCGTCCTTGCGCTCCTCGTCCGACTCGCTCGCGTTGACGTAGCCGCCGTGCAGGACGTTGACGAACCCCGTGGCGCGGTTGAGCTCCAGTGCACGCGCGACCGCCTCGGCCCCGCGCTTGGCCGCCAGCACGTCGAGGCGCGTCTCGATGGCCGTGCGTTCGGCGTCGCGCGGTTCCAGCGGTGCGGCGGGCAGGTCGGGAAGCCGATCGGCCAGGGTGAACGCGAGCTGCTCGCCGTGCAGGCCGAGGGCGCGGGCCAGCCGCTCGCGCTCCGCGTGCGCCTGGTGCCGCGCGCGCGCGAGCTGCGTGGTCGCATCGGCGTAGAACGCCTGCTCGCGCATCATCGCCAGCTTGCTGAAGTTGCCCGCCTCCACCATGCGCCGCGCGAGCTCCGCCGACGCGTCCGCCGCCTCCTTCACCTGCTCGTAGTAGCGCACCAGCTCCTGCGACGCGACCGTCGCCGTCCACGCGCGCCGCGCCTCGGCGGCGACTGCCACCGCCCGGCCTGCGATCTCGAGCTGCGTCCGGGCGAAGCGGCGCTGCTCCGCCTCGACCGCAAGCGGCATCGTGAGAAGCGACAGGACGTCGAAGATCAGCGCGCGCTCGATCTCCAGGTGTCCCCCCCCCGCCAGGCGCGAGAAGCTGAACGTCGGATTGCGCATGCGACCGGCGCGCACCAGGTCGGACTCGGCGATGCCCAGCTCGTGCAGATCCGCTTGCAGGCCGGCATGGTTGAGCAGCGCGATCTCGACGGCCGCGTCCGCACGCAGCGGTTCGCGCAGCAGCTCCGCGACGCGCTGGCGCGCGGCGTCCGCATCCGCATCGGAGCGCTGCCAGCGCGGGGCGTGGCCCGCACGCTCGCGCGTCAGCTCGGCGACGCGGTCGAAGCCGCCGTCCGGGGAGAAGGTCGCGCAGCCGGCCAGCAGCAGTACGGCAGTGCCGGCGACGAAACTGCGGGCGCGGGCCCCGGATCGCGCGGCGCTCACGGTTTCGCTCCGTGATGCTCGTGGCCGCGTGGCGGCGGGGTCGTCGCGGGGGCCGGCGCGCTCGCGCCGAACGCCATCGCGGCCGCTTCGGCCGCCTCGCGCACGCGGTCGTTGGCGGCACGCCACGGGCCGGGACCCGGTTCGCCGAGCGGCCTGTAGTCGTCGAACGCAGAGACGTACGCGAGCGGCGGTGACGCGGCGGCCGGATCGGCCGGATCGTTCGCGCGCGGCTGCGCATGGACTTGGAGAGCGGCGGCGCAGCAAGCAATGACGGCCGCCACCCGGGCAACGGAAGGCATGGACGACTCCTGGTCACGGGGAAGCGCGGCGCACGCACCGCGCGACGGCTCGCCCGGCAGCGGGCGAGCGCCATGACGGGGCCATGAAGTGGGCCCCTAGCGGGATCAGGAGGCTCGGGGGGGACGCTCGGGCGCGCCGAACGCCGCCAAGGCGCGCGGAGCGGGGAGTGCCGGGAAGCGCTCGGCGCCGGACGGCGTCATCGCATGCACCGACGGCCCGGTCCTGGGGAGCGGCGGTGCGCCGCAGACGGCCGAACAGAACGGGCACGTCGCCCCGCCGAAGGCGTCGTCGCCGGGCGTGCCGGCCAACGCGCCCGCCGGCGCTCGCGCGTGGCCGTCCTCCGCGCTCGCGTCGGCATCGGCATGCGATGGCAGCGCCCCGACCTCAGCGTGCCCGTGCGCCACCCCGTGCGCGTGGCCGCCGTGGTGAAGTTGGCCCGTGGCCGCTGCGGGCATGGCGGGGCCGCCGTGGCACAGCACGCCGGCGACCGCCATCGCCCCCCGGATCGGGAGCAGCAGCGCGACGAGCAGCAGGAAGCGGACACCGAAACGCATGGCGGCGGAAGCCTAAGCCTTTTCCAGTGCCGGGCGCAAGCACGGCCACGTTGGAACGCCGCGCCCGCAGCGAGTTCCGGCCGAGGGTTCGGCAACGGGGCCGCTGCGCGCACTTGCTGGACGACCCGCGCTGGCGCGCTCCGGGGCAATGCGCGCTCGGGGCGGCCCTTCGCGCTTCATCGCCTCGTGCCCTGTCGGAGGACACCCCGACGGCGTACCGGCTGCGCCGTTGCGCCGCCTTCGACGGGCATCGCAAGGGCCTCCAAATTCGGGCACTGCGGCCGGTCGTCACCGTGGCAACCGTGGACGGGGTGCTCGAGCGTCGCCTTCATCGCGTGGAGCTCGGCCGCCTTGCGCTCGAGGTCGCGCAGGTGCTCGAGCGCCAGCGCCTTCACCTTGGCGCTCGGCCGGCGCCGGTCCCGCCACAGGTCGAGCAGCGCCGCGATGTGCTGCGTGGAGAACCCGAGGTCGCGCGCCTGGCGAATGAAGCGCAGCGCGTGCACGTCGGCGTCCCCGTAGAGTCGATACCCCGCCGCCGTGCGCCGAGCTTTCGCGATCAGTCCCCGTTCCTCGTAGTGACGGATCATCTTCGCCGACACGCCGGAGGCCCGGACCGCCGCAACGATGTTCATCGAACGCGTCATCGTCGCTCCCTGGACAGCCGCCAGCGTCGGGGTTGCCACCGTGGGAAGGTCAAGCGCCTCGGCAGCCCTTGACCTTTCCACGGTGACAAATGCCACGCTGCAGCCTCCTCCACGACGACGCAAGGGGAGATGCCATGGTGACCTTCGAAGTCGACGACATGACGTGCGGCCGCTGCGCAGAACGGGTTGCGCGGGCGATCCGGGACGTCGTCACGTGCGCCGAGGTGGCGGTCGACGTCCCCGCGCGGCTCGTCTGGGTGGACGGCCCGTTCGTGGCCGCTGCGGTGATCGCCGAGGCGATCCGCGACGCTGGCCATACGCCGGCCGAGTTCGGCCGGAGCGCGCGATGAGCGAGCCGCCACTCGGCTGACGCGGCCGGCCGCGCCTCGCGCCCGCGCCCGCCAAACGGCAGGGCCCGCTCGCGCGGGCCCTGGACGCCGGAAACGACACCCGGCTACTTGAGCTTGGTTTCCTTGTAGTCGACGTGCTTGCGGGCGACCGGATCGAACTTCTTGATCACGATCTTCTCCGGCGTCGTCTTCTTGTTCTTCGTCGTCGTGTAGAAGTGGCCGGTGCCGGCCGACGATTCGAGCTTGATCTTGTCGCGCATGGTCGTCCTCCGTCAGTCGCTCAGATGTGCGTGCCCTTCGCGCGCAGGTCGGCCAGGACGGCGTCGATGCCGTTCTTGTCGATCGTGCGCAGCGCGGCGTTGGTGAGGCGCAGGCTGATCCAGCGGTTCTCGCTCTCGACCCAGAACCGGCGGTTCTGCAGGTTGGGCATGAACCGGCGCTTGGTCTTGTTGTTCGCGTGCGAGACGCGGTGGCCCACGACGGGCTTCTTGCCGGTGATCGGGCAGACTCGAGCCATGGCTCGCTCCTTCGTATTCGGGGGGTGTGGCGGCGGAAAGCTTTGGATTATAACGTGTTTCGATCCGATCCGGCAATCGTGCCGGCATGCGCTGCGCGCGACGGGGAGCGAGCGCAGGGCGCCGCGACGACCGTGCCGGGCACGCCGCCCTGCCACGCCCGGCGCCGGACCCCGGCCACGAGGTCGAGGTGCGGGTCGCGGCTCGCTACCGGCAGGCGGTGCTCCAGCGGGAGCGCGGCAATCCAGGCATCGTGGGCCGGGATGGGCGTGCCGCGCGCTTCAGGACGAGGCGGAGTTCCGCATTGGCGACCGCCGTCGCCTCGCATTGACCGGCGCTCGCGTTCACACGAGCCCCCGCTCCGCGAACGACACCACCTGCCCCGCCGCGACGACGAAGTGGTCCAGCGTGCGCACGTCGACGAGCGAGAGCGCCTGCTTGAGCGCCTGCGTCAGGAGCTCGTCGGCGCGCGAGGGCTCGGCGACGCCGGACGGGTGGTTGTGCGCGAAGATGACCGCCGCCGCATTGCAGGCGAGCGCGGCCTTCACCACCTCGCGCGGGTAGACGCTGGTCTGGGCGAGCGTTCCGCGGAACAGCTCATCGGCGCGGATCAGGCGGTGCTGGCTGTCGAGGAACAGCGCGACGAACGCCTCGTGGTCGCGTGCGGCGAGCGCGAGCCGCAGGTAGTCGCGCACCGCGTCGGGCGAGGTGAGCGCGGCCTCGCGCACCAGCGCCTCGCGCGCGGCGCGGCGGGCGAGCTCGACGGCCGCGGCGAGCTGCGCGCGGCGGACCGGTCCCAGCCCCGGAGCCCGTCCCGCCGGAAGGGCCGCCAGCAGGCGCGCGAGGCCGCCGTGACGCACCAGCGCGCCGCGCGCGACGTCCAGCGCCGAGACACCACGCGCGCCCGTCCCGATGGCGACGGCGAGCAGCTCGGCATCCGTCAGCGCGCAGACGCCCAGCGCGGCCAGGCGTTCGCGCGGACGCTCGGGCGCCGCGGCCGGCGGGACCTCGCGATGCCGCAAACGGACCGGAGGCGTGAACCGCGTCATGCCGCCGAGTGTAGACTCGGCGCCACGCCGGCCGCGTTCGGCCGAACGGCCGAGGGGCCGTCGACGCCATGCACAGGTGCGCGTCCACGGCGCGAGCGGCCCCTCGCAAGCGCATGAGCACACTTCCCACCCCTCCCCGGCCGGCACGCGTCGTCGTCGGCGTGACCGGCGGCATCGCCGCCTACAAGACCGCCGAGCTCGTGCGCCTGCTCGTCAAGGACGGCGTGACCGTCGACGTGGTGATGACGCAGGCGGGCACGCGCTTCGTCACGCCGACGACGTTCCAGGCGCTGTCGGGCCGGGCGGTGCTGACCGATCTGTGGGCCTCCGGCACCGACAACGCCATGGGCCACATCGGGCTGTCGCGCGGCGCCGACGCGATCCTCGTCGCGCCCGCATCGGCCGATTTCCTCGCCAAGCTCGCCAACGGTCACGCGGACGACCTGCTGTCGACGCTGTGCCTCGCACGCGAATGCGCACTGCTCGTCGCCCCGGCGATGAACGTGCAGATGTGGAACCACGCCGCGACGCAGCGCAACGTCGCGCGCCTGCGCGAGGACGGCGTGACCATCCTCGGGCCGGGCAGCGGCGATCTCGCGTGCAACGAGGTGGGCGACGGCCGCATGCTCGAGCCGGAGGACCTGCGCGCCGCGCTGACGGCGCTGCGCAGCCCGAAGCTCCTCGCCGGTCGCCGCGTGCTCGTCACCGCGGGCCCGACGTTCGAGGCCATCGACCCGGTCCGCGGCATCACCAACACGAGCTCGGGCAAGATGGGCTTCGCCTTCGCCCAGGCCGCCGCCGAGGCGGGGGCGCGCGTGACGCTGGTCGCGGGCCCGACGCCGCTGCGTACGCCGCCCGCCGTCGCGCGCGTGGACGTGCGCAGCGCCGCCGACATGGCGCAGGCCGTGCTGGACCGAGTCGACGACGCCGACGTGTTCGTCGCGATCGCGGCCGTGGCCGACTACACGCCGGCGGCGCCGTCGGAGCGCAAGCTCAAGAAGAGCGGCGAGGCGCTGACCATCACGCTCCAGCCGACGGTGGACATCCTCGCGACCGTCGCGGCGCGTCCCTCGCCGCCGTATTGCGTGGGCTTCGCCGCCGAGAGCCACGACGTGCTCGAGAACGCCGAGACGAAGCGCAAGCGCAAGAAGCTGCCGCTGCTCGTCGCCAACCGTGCGCAGGATGCGCTGGGCAGCGACGACAACGAGGTCACGCTGCTCGACGACGCCGGCGCGCATCCGCTGCCGCGGATGGACAAGCGCTCGCTCGGGCGGCGGCTGGTGGAGGAGATCGGGATCCGCCTGCCGCGAGCGCCTTAGGTCGGCCGAAGGGATGATCGGAGGCGACCGGGACGAAGGCTGTCGTCCGGGCAGTGGAATCCACCGCCTGCTTGCGACTGGTCCGACAGCGCGCCGACCGCTCGCCGATGCGTGACGAGTGGATCGAGCGTGTCGTGCGCGTGCCGGCGCGCATCGAGCGCCAGCCCGACGGTCGGATACGCTGCCGGGGCGTCGTGCCCGAGGCCGACGGCCGCGTGCTTCGCGTCGTTCGCCTCGACGATGGTCACACGGCCCATAATGCCTTTTTGACTGATGCGCGCATCATGACCAGCCCGATCATCGACGTCCGCATCCTCGACGAACGGATGCGCCACCAGCTTCCCGCCTACGCCACCCCCGGCGCGGCGGGGCTCGACCTGCGCGCCTGCATCGACGCGCCGCTCACGATCGCCCCGGGGGACACGCACCTCGTCCCGACGGGCATCGCGATCCACATCGGCGATCCCGGCTACGCGGCCGTGATCCTGCCCCGCTCGGGGCTCGGCCACCGGCACGGCATCGTGCTCGGCAATCTCGTCGGGCTGATCGACTCCGACTACCAGGGCCCGCTGATGGTGAGTTGCTGGAACCGCGGCCACGAGCCGTTCGCGCTGCAGCCGCTGGACCGCCTGGCGCAGCTCGTGGTGCTGCCAGTCGTACAGGCGGACTTCCGCGTCGTCGAGTCGTTCGAAGCGAGTGCGCGCGCGGAGGGGGGGTTCGGGAGTACGGGGCGCGCGTAGCGCGGGCCACGCCCTCCACGACAGGCCCGCCCTCAGCGTCGGCGGGTGCCGGAGGCAGGTGCTCCGTCAGCGAGCGGCCAGGGCGCCCTGCCACGCGGCGTGCTGCGACAGCAGCAGCACGGCGGGATCGCGCCGCGCGTCCAGCGGAAACGTCACCAGATGCTCGGCGAACAGATCGCGCGCCTCGGGGTGGCGGCCGAGTACGATGAGTCCGGTCGCGGCCGACACGATCGCGAACATCCGCATCCGTTCGGTAGCCGCCTTGTCGCTGGCCAGTTCGCGCCCGAGCTGCGCCATCGGCTCGGCGGCCCGGGCGCCGGTCGCCTCGAACAGCGCGAGCCAGCGCTTGTCGGACGCGTCCATGCGGTCGCTGCACTTCGCCGCGCGCAGTGCCGACCAAACGCTCCCTGACACCGACGTCGGCAGGAACGGATTCACGTAGTCGGCTACGTCCATCATCAGCGCCGACAGGCGGACGCGGGGCGGCGTCGCGGCGCAGTCCTTCAGGATCGCGCGGAGCAGCCCGGCGTCCTTGGGAAGCACGGGCTCGCGGCCCGCCGGCAACTCGTTGTTCACAAGCCAGTTGGCGAGGTCATCGGCGATCGAGATCGACGCGCGCCGTTGACCGAGCGCGGCGGTGGCCGCGTAGCTCACCGGATGCGCGTCGAAGGCGCGGCGCTCGAGCATCTCGACCACGGGGACGCTCGACGCGGAGAGGCGCATCAGCACATCGGCGTTGGTCTTCAGGAACCGTGCCTCGGGTGCGCGATGGTCGACGATGGGGAAGTAGTCGGAATTCTCGCCGTCGCCGAGCCGGGGAAGCAATGCACGCACCGTTTCGCGGCCCGCAAGCCGTCGCGACGCGATTTCGGGGAGTGTTCCCAGGCGGAAGCGATCCAGCACGGGCCGCATCGTCGGCCACTGCGTGAAGCGGGGATCGGGCGCCGGCAACGCCCGCGGCGCCGCCACGATGATCATGTCGCCCTCGTTCGCGGCATAGACGACGTAGTCGCCGAACTCGGCATCCAGCGCGCGGAAGATCGTCGCCATCAGCGCGTCGTTGAACTCGTAGATCTGCAGCCACTGCACGAAGACACCGCCTTCGGCAAGCTGCTGCTTGACGCGCCGGTAGAACTCGCGCGTGAACAGGCTGGCCACGCCGCTGACCCACGGGTTCGACGGCTCCGAGACGATCAGGTCATAGCGCAACGAGCTGCGGGCGAAATACGACTTTGCGTCGTCGATGATGATCCGGCTACGCGGATCGGTGTACGCACGCTCCACGGCGGAACCGAACAGGCGTGCGCCCTCGACGATCTGCGGTTCGATCTCGATGGTGTCGAGGCGCTCGAGCACCGGCGAGCCGAGGAGCGTTGCCGTGCTCATGCCCGAGCCGAACCCGATGACGGCGGCGAGCTTCGCGTCGGGCCGATGCACGAGCGGCAGCAGGCCGGTCAGTGTCATCGTGTACTCGTCCGTCGTCGGAACGTCGGGCGAGTGTGCCAGCGCGGCGTCGGGCTTACCATTGGTGCGGATGGACCGCGCGACTGGGCTGTCGAGCACGGTGATCGTGGCGGTCTTGCCGTCGCGGTGGAAGCGCACCCTGGTCTCCTGCGAGACTTCCGCGACGCCGTACCGGTAGACGCCCGATGCCATCCGCTCGGGGCTCACGCCGGCCAGCGAGGCGGTGAGGACGAGTGCCGCGACGCCCGCGACCGACCAGCCCGCAAGCCGCACGGCCTGCGCCGGCCCCTTGGACGCGAACAGCACGATGCCGAGCACCACGTCGATCGCGGCACCCAAGATCAGGCCACCTTTCACGCCGAGGACCGGCATCGCGAAGTGGACGGCGATGATCACACCCACGATCGCTCCGAGCGTATTCGCCGAGTAGACGAAGCCGATCGCCCGCTCGCCCTGCCGGCCGCGCATCAGCATCGCCGTGATCAGCGGCAGCGTCATCCCGGCGAGGAATGTCGCGGGCAACATGATTGCGAGCGCGATCAGGTGGCTCGCCACGGTGAAGATCAGGAAACCCCCTTCGGAGCGGTTGAGCCCGGACAGCAGCCACGCGAGGAAGTCGAACGTCGCGCCGTAGACCGGGAACGTCGCGACGGCCGCCACGCCCATCAGGATCTGTACGACGCCGAGCGTGACGACCAGGTCGCGATAGGCGTCGATCCGCTTACGCACCCAGGCGCCTCCGAGTGCGAGCCCGAGGATGAACGCCGCGAGCATCAGTTCGAACGAGTGCGTCGAAGCCCCGATAACCAGCGAAAGCATGCGGATCCAAACGATCTCGTACACGAACGACGACAGCCCCGTGAGACCCGCAACCAGCAGCAGCAGCGCGACGAAGCGGCGGCTGTCGTGCTCGGGCGGCGCAGGTGTGCGAAACGTGATCGCAAGACGCGGTGCGCCCTTCGCGCAGATGTACGCGGCCAGCGCGACGACAAGGTTCAGCAGTCCCGCAGTGAGCAGCGCGCCGGGCAGCCCCACCGCCGGGATCAGCACGAAGCCGGAGGCCAGGACGCCGAACACGGCACCGATACTGTTCAGGAAGTAGAACAACGCGATGCGCTCGCCTGGCCGGTCGCCGGCGATGCGCAGCACGCCGGCGGTCATCAGCGGAAACGTGGTTCCGAGCAGGATCGACTGTGGGAGGATCAGCAACGACGCGAACGCCCACTGCGCGACGCAGGGTGAGTCCGGAACGCACGTCGCCGGCAGCAGCCACTGGTAAGCCCATTCGGTCGCCGCGACGAAGGCGCCGTGAAAGACGAGCGAGATCGCGCCTATCGCGGCTTCGACGACCGCGTATGCGATCAGCGGGTGGCGGATGCGCTCGGCCCGTCGGCCGATCAGCACCGCGCCCAGCGCCATCCCGCCGATGAAGACGATCAGGACGACCGTCTGCGCATAGGCCGCGTGGCCGACGAAGAGCTTGAGATAGTGCGACCAGATCGATTCGTAGATCAGGCCGCAGAATCCCGACAGCACGAACACCCACTGGAGGACGGCCACGCGGCCGAAGCCTGGTCGGCGAGCGTGCGTCGTGTCGGTCGTTGCGCTGGCTGTCGCGTGCATGGCTTCGCGTCTCGTCGGAATGGGTGGCGCGGCGGCGAAGGCGGCGCGGGCGCCAGTATCAGCGAAAACGGGGCGCCAAGCGCCCCGCATTCAGGCTGTCGCGACCCGCATGGCGGGCCGCGGTGCCATCAGGTCAACGCAGGTTGGCCGGAAGGCAGCGGTCGTTCACGGTCGTCCCGGCGCCGTTGCCCGCCCACGAGATCGTGCCCTTGTTGTCGGTCGGAACCAGTTGCACGGTCGGCGTCGCCGAACCGCAGATCGTGGCGCTGAGGCCGGCGTAGAGGATGTCGATCTTGCCGCCGGCCGCTCCGATCGTGACGGACGTGACGTTGTTGCCCTTGATGTCGGCCGCATCGGCGATTCCCGCGGCCGCATTGCTGGTCGGCCACGCACCCTGCGAGCTGTAGAACTCCGCCACCGCCGTCTTGGCGCCGGCAGCGACCTGCAGGCCTTCCGACACGCGTGCACGGTTCGTGTACTCGGCGTACTGCGGGATCGCAATGGCCGCGAGGATGCCGATGATCGCCACGACGATCATCAGTTCGATCAGCGTAAAGCCCTGTTGCACACGCTTCATGGTCATGCTCCTGTTTTTGACGAGGGGGTAGGTCCGTTCCGCGCACCCAGCGATGCTCGGCCCGGAATTGCAAGGGGTATGCCAAGCGCCGCACCCCCCTCCGTGCCGTTCGTCAACCGACCCCAAGTGGCTGATTCCATTGTCATACGAACCGTCACTCTGCCGGGAAGCGACACCTGCCGGCGAGGGTGGCCGCGCACCGGTGGCCCGCCTTGGCCCACGGCTGCGCCGTCCCGCGCGCGGCCGGAGTGACGCTGAGCGTCACTTGCCCGTCCCCGCGTCGGCCCGCGGCGACGGCGGCGTCGCGCGCTCCACCCTCATTCCGCCGCACGGAAGCGCACGCGCGTGCCCGCGACGACGATCTCGTCGCCGGACGCGAGCAGCGCGCCGTCCGCGGGCAGCGGGGCGCCGTTGAGCGTCGGCGGCGCCGCGCCTTCGATCGCCACGAGGCGATGACCGTCGGCCGCGCACTGCACGGCGGCCACCTGCACGCCGAGCCGGCCGAGCACGACCTCGTCGCCGTCGAGCGGCGCCACCGTCCCCGCCCGTCGCCCGTCGAGCACCTCGAGCGACGCCGCGCCGCGGCGCAACGCCTCACGGTTGCGCACCGGCGCAGCGGCAGCGTCCGGCGGATCGAACATCTGCGAAGTGTCGATGGTCGCCTGGTCGGGCGCGCGCGAAGGAGCGCCAGCGCCGGCGGAAAGGGTGGACGCGGCAGCGCCAGCGCCGCGGTCCTCCTTCGGCAGCCGCGACGACGATCGCTCGCGCACGCGCACGACCGCAGGTGGCTCGGCCACGGGGCGCGCCGCCGCCGCACCGTCGGTGTCCACGGTCTCGCCCTGGTCGCCGAGGTACACGAGGCGCTGCCCGCCGATGTCGATCTCGTCGTGATCGCGCAGGAAGTGCTTGCGGATCTCCTTCCCGTTGACGAGCGTCCCGTTGCGACTGCCGAGGTCCTCGAGGAACGAGTCGCTCATCACGGTGACGACGGCGGCGTGCTCGCCGGACACGGTCGGCACCGGCAGGCAGACGTCGTTGTCGGGGCGCCTGCCGATCGTCGTGCGCTCGCGCACGAGCGGGAGGTCGCGCGTCGAGCCGTCGGCGAGGTGGAGGACGAGCTTGCCCATGCCGCGTCCGGCGGCCTATCCGGCCGCCTTCCGCTTGGCGAGGAAGCGCTGGGCCCAGCCGGACTGCGGCAGGAAGTCCGGCGGCACGCGCACGAGCACGACGGAGATGTTGTCGCGGCCTCCATTGCGGTTGGCGAGGTCGACCATCTCGGCCGCCGCTTCCGGCAGCTCGCCGCGCTTCCCCTCGAGGATCTGCTGCACGACCTCCGGCTCGACCATGTCGGTGAGGCCGTCCGAGCAGAGCAGGTAGACGTCGTCGCCCTCGAGCCGGTACTCGGCGATGTCGGACGGCACGATCGCCTCGATGCCGAGCGCGCGCGTGACCAGGTTCTTGTTCAGCGAGTAGCGCGCCTGCTCGGGCGTCAGCTGCCCGCTGTCGATCTGCTCCTGGAGCAGCGAGTGGTCGTGCGTCAGCTGCTCGAACTTCTCGCCGCGCAGCCGGTAGCAGCGCGAGTCGCCGATGTGGCCGATGGACACGCGGTTGCCGTGGAACACCGCCGCCACGATGGTGGTGCCCATGCCGGCGCACTCGGGTCGCGCCTGCGCGGCCTCGTAGATCCCCTTGTTCGCCGCGGCGATGTTCTGCGACAGCAGCAGCGCGGCATGCGTGAGTCCGCTCTGCACGTCGATCTTCGACAGCTCGCGCCCGGAACGCAGCTCCGGCAGCAGCCCGTTGGAGACGACGTTGACCGCGATGCCGCTGGCGACCTCGCCGGCGCTGTAGCCGCCCATGCCGTCGGCCAGCACGGCCAGGCCCGCCTCCGCGTCCACGAAGACCGTGTCCTCGTTGTGCGAGCGCACCATGCCCGGATGCGACAGGCTGGCGACGTCCAGGGTGACGCGGTCGTTCATCGTGGCAGCGGCGTGCGGATCGGCCGAAGTGTAGCAGCGGCATCCTCCGGCAGCGGGCCGCGGCGGACCCGCGGCGCGCCGCCCGGAACGGACGTCACCCCGCGGCCCCCTTCGACTGCCGGCGCGCCACCAGCGCCTTCGCGGTGCCGATCACGAAGACGGCACCGGCTGCCGCGAGCGCGTAGTGCGCCCAGCCGGGCAGCTGCTTCATGATCCCGGCCGCGGCCGGGTCGGTCGCGATCAGGTCGCCCGCGATCCAGCCGAGCAGGCCGCCGCCGAACACGATGACCAGCGGGTAGCGCTCGATCAGCTTGAGGATGAGCCTGGAGCCGAAGACCACGAGCGGGATCGACACGACCAGGCCGAAGATCAGCAGGACGAGATTGCCCTTCGCCGCGCCGGCAACGCCGATCACGTTGTCGAGGCTCATCACGAAGTCCGCGATGATCACCGTCCGCACCGCGCCCCACAGGTCCGTCTTGCCCTCGATCTCGTGATGGCCGTCCTCGTGCGGCATCAGCAGCTTCACCCCGATCCACAGCAGCGCCAGCGCGCCGACGATCTTCAGCCACGGCAACGTCAGCAGCGCCGCCGCGAAGCCGGTGAGCACGACGCGCAGGCCGATGGCGCCGGCGACGCCCCAGAAGATGCCCTTCTTCTGGAGGTCGGGCGGCAGATTGCGGCAGGCGAGCGCGATGACCATCGCATTGTCGCCGGCGAGCAGGATGTCGATGATGATGATGTTCACCACCGCCACCCAGAACTGCGGCGTCGAGAGCTGCTCCATGCCTGCCTTCCTCCTGATCCGGTGTGCGGCGGCGCCACCGCGGAGCGTGCGCCCGCGAACGCCGGAACGCCCCGCGGCTGGCGGGGCGTACCTCGACGGCTACAGCACGCCCTTCAACAGCTTCCCCATCTCCGCGGGGTTCTTCGTCACCCTGATGCCGCAGGCTTCCATGACCTCGAGCTTTTCCTGCGCGGTGCCCTTGCCCCCGGAGATGATCGCGCCCGCGTGGCCCATGCGCTTGCCGGGCGGCGCCGTGACGCCGGCGATGAAGCCGACGACGGGTTTGCGCATGTTCGCCTTCACCCACTGCGCGGCGGTCTCCTCGTCGGTGCCGCCGATCTCGCCGATCATGATCACGGCGTCGGTGTCCGGGTCGTCGTTGAAGAGCCGCAGCACGTCGACGTGCTTGAGGCCGTTGACCGGGTCGCCGCCGATGCCCACCGCCGTGGACTGTCCCAGCCCGAGCTCGGTCAGCTGGCCGACGGCCTCGTAGGTCAGCGTGCCGGAGCGCGACACGACGCCGACGCGGCCCTTGCGGTGGATGTGGCCGGGCATGATGCCGATCTTGAGCTCGTCGGGCGTGATGACGCCGGGGCAGTTGGGACCGAGCAGCAGCGTCTTCCTCCCCTGCATCCGGTGGCGCGTGCGGATCATGTCGCGCACCGGGATGCCCTCGGTGATGCAGATGACGAGGTCGAGGTCGGCGTCGACCGCCTCGTCGATCGCCGACGCTGCGAACGGCGGCGGCACGTAGATCACGCTCACGGTCGCGCCGGTCGCGGCCTTCGCCTCGGCGACCGTGCCGTAGATCGGCACGCCCTCGAAGTCCTCGCCGGCCTTCTTCGGGTTCACGCCCGCGACGAAGCAGTTCCGCCCGTTCGCGTACTCGCGGCACATCCGCGTGTGGAACTGGCCGGTCTTGCCGGTGATGCCCTGCGTGATGACCTTCGTGTCCCTGTTGATCAGGATGCTCATGGTTGTCCTTGCCGCGCCCTGCGTGTCATTGCCCTCGTCGTCCCCGTGCAAGCGGTGTTGCTGTCGTCGTTCCCGCGCACGCGCGTCTGTTGCGTTCGTCGTCCCCGCGCACGCGGGTCCGTCGCTTCCGTCGTCCCCGCGAAAGGGGGGACCCAACGTCTTTCCCCTGCTCCCTCTTCGTCCCCGCGCACGCGGGTCCGTCGCTTTCGTCGTCCCCGCGAAAGCGGGGACCCAGCGCCTTTCCCCTGCTCCCTCTTCGTCCCCGCGCACCCGGGTCCGTCGCTTTCGTCGTCCCCGCGAAAGCGGGGACCCAGCGTCTTTCCCCTGCTCCCTCTTCGTCCCCGCGCACCCGGGTCCGTCGCTTCCGTCGTCCCCGCGAAAGCGGGGACCCAGCGTCTTTCCCCGGCCTAGTCGACGATCGTCGAATACAGGTCGTTCCAGTACGGATTCCCCGCCTCGATCAGCTCCACCTTCCACGCTCGCTGCCACCGCTTGATCTGCTTCTCCCGGGCAATAGCCGCTTCCGCGGTCGCGTGTCCCTCGTACCACACGAGGTCATGGACATGGTAGGCCTTCGTGTAACCGTCGACGGCGTCGGACTTGTGCTCCCACACCCGCCTGACGAGGTCGGAGGTGACGCCGACGTACAGCGTGCCGTTGCGTCGGCTTGCCAGGATGTAGACCCAGTAGGTGCGGTCGCCCATCGCGGCATTCGAGCAGGGGCGCCCGAGGCGGTCGATCCGACGTTCGAACGAGGCGTGCAGGTGTGAAAGACGCTGGGTCCCCGCTTTCGCGGGGACGACGACTCTTGCAGCGACGCTGGGTCCCCGCCTTCGCGGGGACGACGACCCTTGCAGCGACGCTGGGTCCCCGCTTTCGCGGGGACGACGACTCTTGCAGCGACGCTGGGTCCCCGCCTTCGCGGGGACGACGACAGAGTGGCCCGCGCGTCGCTCACGCCGAGGCGCCTACCTGCCCGCCACGGCCGCGACGATCTTCTGCGCGGCGTCCGCCATGTTGTCCGCACTGATGATCGGCAGGCCCGAGTCCTTCAGGATCTGCCGGCCCTGCTCCTCGTTGGTGCCCTTCATCCGCACGACCAGCGGCACCGCGAGGTGCGTCTCCTTCGCCGCGGCCACGATGCCGTTGGCGATGGTGTCGCAGCGCATGATCCCGCCGAAGATGTTGACGAGGATGCCCTTCACCTTCGGATTGCGCAGCATGATCTTGAAGGCCTCGGTGACCTTCTCGGTCGTCGCCCCGCCGCCGACGTCGAGGAAGTTCGCGGGCTCGGCGCCGAACAGCTTGATCGTGTCCATCGTCGCCATGGCGAGGCCGGCGCCGTTCACCAGGCAGCCGATGTTGCCGTCGAGCGAGATGTACGAGAGGTCGAACTTCGACGCCTCGATCTCGTTCGCGTCCTCCTCGTCGAGGTCGCGCATCGCGACGATGTCGGGGTGGCGGAACAGCGCGTTGGAATCGAAGTTGAGCTTCGCGTCGAGCGCGACGACCTTGCCGTCACCGGTCAGGATCAGCGGGTTGATCTCGGCGAGCGAGGCGTCGGTCTCGTCGAAGCAGCGATAGAGGTTCCGGAACACCGCGCGGGCCTGCGGGACGCTCGCCGGGGGCACGCCGATCTTGCGCGCGACGTCGTCGGCCTGCGCGTCGGTCAGCCCGGCGACCGGGTCGATCGCGACCTTGTGGATCTTCTCGGGGTGGCTCGCCGCCACCTCCTCGATGTCCATGCCCCCTTCGCTGCTCGCCATCAGCGTCACGCGCTGCGCGCCACGGTCGACCACCATGCCGACGTAGAGCTCCTTCGCGATGTCGGCACCCTCCTCGATCAGCAGGCGCCGCACCTTCTGGCCGTCCGGGCCGGTCTGGTGCGTGACGAGCTGCATGCCGAGGATCTGCCCGGCGAGCTTCTCGACGTCCTCGATCGAGCGCGCGAGCTTGACGCCGCCGCCCTTGCCACGGCCGCCCGCGTGGATCTGCGCCTTCACGACCCACACGGGTCCGCCGAGCTGCCTCGCGGCCGCGACCGCCTCGTCGACGGAGAACGCGGGGATGCCGCGCGGGACCGGCACGCCGTACGTGCGGAACAGCTCCTTGCCCTGGTATTCGTGGATCTTCACACCGTCTCCCCAGTGATCGTTCGCCGTCGTCCGCCGCGGCCGGCGCGCCTCACGCGGCGCCCCGGTACCAGCGCGGGTAGTAGCGCCGCACCGCCTCGCCCTGCGTCGACAGCGCGTGGCAGCGATCGAGCTGATACGGCTTGCGCTCGCCGGAGTCCTCGCGCTGCAGACCGGCGAAGGTCTGGATCGCGGCCGTCGGCAGGAACGCGAGCAGTTCCGTGATGTGCGTGCAGCCGGCGACGCCGCCCATCGCGGCGTAGAGCGTCTTGCGGAAACCGTCGAACAGCGACGCGCCGACCAGCCGGCGATACGCGTCGTCGTGGTCGGCGCAGTGCGGCGGGTAGGGCGTGGCGTCGCTCACGGTCTCGATCGCGTGGATCGTACCTTGGCGGTCGATGGTCACGCGCAGCCGGATGTCGTGCACCGGGTCGCCCGCGCGGCGCACGCCGGAGAGCAGCACGCAGTCCTGGTCCTTGACGTCGAGCAGCGTGGCCTCGATGTCGAAGCGGCCGTCGTCGCGCAGGAAGCCCTCGTAGCGCACCTGCCGGGCGTGCAGGCGTTGACGCGGCGACGGCGGAGACAGCGGCATGACGGGCGGATGGAGGGCGGGACGGCGTTGCCGGGTCGCCGCGCCGGGCGCGACGCGGGAAAGCCCGCGCAGCGCGGGCTACAATCGCAGCAAAACCAACATTTTAGGGTTGCGGCCCGGCGGGCGGCAACCGGCGCTTAACCCGGAGGAATTCCGCGATGCCTTTCGTCGTCGCCCTCGACCAGGGCACCACTTCCTCGCGCGCGATCGTCTTCGGCCACGACGGCCGCCCGGTAGCGAGCGCACAGGCCGAGTTCCGCCAGATCTTCCCGCAGCCCGGCTGGGTCGAGCACGACCCGGCCGAGATCTGGGCGTCGCAGTCGGGCGTGCTGCACGCCGCGCTCGCCAAGGCGGGCATCGGCGCGCGCGACGTGGCCGCGCTGGGCATCACGAACCAGCGCGAGACCACGCTGCTGTGGGATCGCGCGACGGGCAAGCCGGTGCACAACGCCATCGTCTGGCAGGACCGGCGCACCGCCGGCATCTGCGACGCGCTGCGCGAAGCAGGCCACGCCGGGCGCATCGCCGCGCAGACCGGGCTGGTCGTCGACGCGTACTTCTCGGGCACGAAGCTCAAGTGGCTGCTCGACAACGTGCCTGGCGCGCGCGAGCGCGCGCAGCGCGGCGAGCTCGCCTTCGGCACGGTCGACACCTGGCTCGTCTGGCAGCTGACGGGCGGCCGCGTGCACGTCACCGACGCGACCAACGCGAGCCGCACGATGCTCTACGACATCCACGCGGGGGACTGGGACGACGGTCTGTGCGCGCTGCTCGACGTCCCGCGGGCGGTGCTGCCCGGCGTCGTGCCGTCGTCCGGCGTGTGCGCGACGGCGCAGCTCGAAGGCGTCGACGTCCCGATCGCCGGCATCGCGGGCGACCAGCAGGCGGCGCTGTTCGGCCAGGCGTGCCACGCGCCCGGCCTCGCCAAGAACACCTACGGCACCGGCTGCTTCCTGCTGATGAACACGGGGCGCGAGGCCGTGGCATCGCGCAACAGCCTCGTCACCACGGTCGCGTGGCAGCGCGCCGGCACCACCGAGTACGCGCTGGAAGGCAGCGTGTTCATCGGCGGCGCCGTCGTGCAGTGGCTGCGCGACGGCCTGAAGATCATCCGCCACGCCGCCGACGTCGAGGCGCTCGCGCGCACGGTGGACGACAACGGCGGCGTCTACTTCGTCCCGGCGTTCGCCGGTCTGGGGGCGCCGCACTGGGACGCGTACGCCCGCGGCGCGATGTTCGGGTTGACGCGCGGTGCGAGCGGCGGCCACCTCGCGCGCGCCGCCCTCGAGTCGATCGCCTATCAGAGCGCCGACGTGCTCGCCGCGATGGAGAAGGACGCGGGGCTCACGCTCGCCGAGCTGCGCGTGGACGGCGGCGCGACGGCGAGCAATCTGCTGATGCAGTTCCAGGCCGACCTCCTCGGCGTGCCGGTGGTCCGCCCGAAAGTGCACGAGACGACCGCGCTGGGGGCGGCCTATCTGGCCGGACTCGCGGTGGGCTTCTGGTCGTCGTCCGACGACGTCAGGGCGAACTGGCAGGTCGACCGCACCTTCGAGCCGGCGATGTCGCGCGACCGCGCTGCAAGCCTGCGCGCGCAGTGGGACCGGGCGGTCGCACGCGCCAAGGGCTGGGCAGGCGCGTGAGGCGCCTCGCGGCCGCGGTCCTCGGGGCGTGGGCCGCCGCGGCCGCCGCGAGCCCGTTCGACGCGATCGACCGGCTCGTCGACGGCTGGCAGGCGAGCCGCGCATTCTCCGGCGCGATCGTCGTCCTGCAGGATGGCGCGACGCGCTACGAGCGCGCCGCGGGGTGGGCGGACCCGGCGCGCGGTCTCCCCTACGCGGTCACCACGCCCACCGACGGCGCCTCGCTCGCCAAGCCGTTCACGGGGCTCCTCGTGCTCATGCTGGCCCGCGAAGGGCGCCTCGACCTCGACGCGCCCGCCGCCCGATACGCCGCCGAGTATCCGCACGGCGACACACGGGTGCGGGACCTGCTCGCGCATGCCGCGGGGCTGCCCGACTACGGCGCCTTCGACGCGCTGTTCCGCCACGGCACGCCCGTGACCACCAGCGCCATGCTGCGCGACCTCGGCGAGCGCCGCGTCGCGCCGCAGTTCGCGCCGGGGACGCGCTTCGACTACTGCAACGTCTGCTACAACGCGCTCGCGGTCGTCGCGGAGCGCGTCACCGGCGCGCGCTACGAGGCCCTGCTCCGCGAGCGCGTCTGGCGCCCTGCCGGGATGGCGGACGCCTACGTGCGCCCGGCGAAGCTCGACGCATTGCCGCCGGGGCGCGCGGTGGGGCACCGGTGGCGCGACGGCCGCGACGAGCCACGCGACGCCGAGGACAACGAGGACTTCCACGGCGGCAGCAACGTCTATGCGTCCGCGCGCGGGTTCGCGCGCTTCGCCGCCGCGCTGGCGGACGATGCGCCGTGGCTCGGACCGGCCGCCGCGGATGCGGTCGAGCCGGTGCGGCTCGCCGACGGCGCGACGACGGGCATCACGCTGGGCGGGTGGTTCTGCGCTCCGGGCGGGCGGCGCTGCTACTTCAACGGCCACCACCAGGGCTTCTTCTCGGTGATGTACTGGGACCGCGGGCGCCGGCTCGCCGTTGCGTGGGTGAGCAACTCGACGATGCCGCTCTCGCTGCGCAACGTGCTCACGCGCGGACTCGTCGCGGCGGCGGAGGGCCGGCCGGTGGCGGTGTCGCCCGTTCAGGCGGTGCCGCTGGACGCGGCGAAGCTCGCCGCGCTGGCGGGCGACCACGAGGTCGGCGGGATCGGCCGCGTCCGCGTCGCCATCGACGGCAAGCGCGGGACGCTGCGCACCGCGGGCGTCGACTACGAGCTGTTCCGCGTGTCGCCGGCCGCGTACTACGCGCCCGGCGTGGACGCGCTGCTCGGCGCCACGGCGGACGGCCGGCTCACGTGGTCGAGCGTGTTCGTGCAGGCCGTCGGCACGCCCGTCCGCTGATGGCGGCGAAGCGCAGCCTGCAAGCCGCGGCAGCGTTTCGCCGGGACGCCGGCGCGGGCGCGGGCGTTCGTTTGCCGAAACGCGATCGGGTGCATAGACTTCCGGGCTGTACCCGACGGCCGTCGTCGGGCGCACGCGCGCGAGGGCGACCCGGCCCGACGGCCGCACCGCGACGCAATTTCCCGTTCCCCCGACGAAGCGACCCCTCGTGACCGCCACCGCCGCCGGATGGCGCACGCCCGCCGTCGTGCTCGTCTGTGCGGGACTCGTGCTGACGATCGGCATGGGCATCCGCCACGGCTTCGGGCTTTTCCTGCAGCCCATGTCCACGGACCTGGGCTGGGGTCGCGAGACGTTCGCCCTGGCGATGGCCGTGCAGAACCTGACGTGGGGGGCGACCCAGCCGTTCGCCGGCATGCTGGCCGACAAGTACGGCACGGCGCGCGTCGTCGTGATCGGCGCGCTGCTCTACGTGCTCGGCCTGTTCGCGATGGCGCATGCGGACACCCCGGTCGCGCTCGTGCTGACGGCGGGCGTGCTGATCGGCGTCGGCCTGTCGGGGGTCACGTTCAGCATCATGGCCGGCGTGCTGGGCCGTGCGTTCCCGCCCGAGAAGCGCTCGATGGCGCTCGGCATCTCCGCGGCGGCCGGGTCCTTCGGCCAGTTCGCGGTGCTGCCGGCCACGCAACTGCTCCTGACCACGCTCGGCTGGTACGGCGCGCTGGTCGCGCTGGGCGCCGTGGGCCTGCTGATGGTGCCGCTGGCCGCGGCGCTCGTCGAGAAGCGGGCGGCGCACGCGCACGCGTTCCAGCAATCCGCCGGGCAGGCGGTCGTCGAGGCCTTCGGCCATCGCGGCTACGTGCTGCTCACGCTGGGCTTCTTCGTCTGCGGCTTCCAGGTCGTGTTCATCGGCGTGCACCTCCCGGCGTTCCTCGCCGACCGCGGCATGCCGCCGCACGTCGCCGTGACCGCGCTCGCCCTCGTCGGCCTGTTCAACATCGTCGGGACCTACACGACCGGCTGGCTCGGCAGCCGCGTGCCGAAGCGCTACATCCTGTCGGCGATCTACTTCGGCCGCGCGGCGGTGATCGCGCTGTTCCTGCTCGTGCCGATGTCGGTGTGGAGCGTCTACGCCTTCGCCGTCGCGATGGGCCTGCTGTGGCTGTCGACCGTGCCGCCGACCAACGGCATCGTCGCGCAGGTGTTCGGCGTGCGCTACCTCGCGATGCTCGCCGGCTTCACGTTCCTCAGCCACCAGGTCGGCAGCTTCCTCGGCGCGTGGCTCGGCGGCCGGCTGTTCGACACGCTCGGCAGCTACGACCTCGTCTGGTACCTGTCGATCGCGCTGGGCATCGTGGCGGGGCTCGTCAACCTGCCGATCGACGAGCGCGAGATCCGCCGGCCGCAGGCCGCCGCCGCGGGCCGCGGCTGACGCCGTTCGCGGGGGGGCGCGTCGCGCCGCCGCGCAGCGACAGGCCTATACCGCCTCGACGCGCCCGCTGCGCTCGGAGCGGAACAGCGCATCGACGACGCGCATGCCGCGGATCGCGTCCTCGACATCCCACGGCAGCACGATCTCGCCGCGCACCGCGCGCGAGAACGCCTCGCCCTGCAGCTCGTACTGGTCGCTCGGCGGAATCGTCTCGGTGCGGATGCCCGCGCCCTCCAGCGAGCTGCCGTCGTCGATGGCGATCGTCGTCGCCGCGCCCTGCGGCGCATTGACCGGGATGCGGATCTCGATGCGCCCCCCGTCGCCGACGAGCTGCAGGCGCTGGAAGCGCACGCACTGCGTGGACACCGTGAAGTCGAGGTGGCGCCCCTCGCCGAAGTCGACCAGCGCGCTGGTGAGCCGGTCCGTGCGGAAGCCGGGATCGCGGTCGACGAGTGCGACGGCACGCAGCGGCTCGGCCTCGAAGAAGTAGCGCCCCGCCGTGATCGGGTAGCAGCCGATGTCGTAGAGGCCGCCGCCGCCGACGTCGGCGCGGTTGCGGATGTTCGACGCGTCGAGGTTGAGGTACGAGAAGAACATCTGGATGGCGCGCAGCCTGCCGACGGCGCCCGCGCGCACGAGCTCGCGCGCGCGCTGCCACTGCGGGTGGAAGCGCACCATGAACGCCTCCATCACCAGCACGCGCCCCTTCGTCGCAAGCAGCGCCTCCGCCTCGGCGGCGGTGAGCGCGATCGGCTTCTCGCAGAGGACGTGCTTGCCCGCCGCGGCCGCCGCCAGCGTCAGCGGCACGTGCAGGTGGTTGGGCAGCGGGTTGTAGACGGCGTCGACCTGCGGGTCGGCGAGCAGCGCCTCGTAGGAGTCGTGCACGACCGGGATGCCGAGCGCGTCCGCGCAGCGCCTCGCCTTGGCCGCGTCGCGCGAGCCCATCGCGTGCAGCTCGCACCACGCGCTCTTGCGCATGCCCGGCAGGACGCGGTCGAGGCCGATCTTCGCCGTCGAGAGGATGCCCCAGCGGACCGGCGTCATGCAGCGGGGTCCAGCACGTCGACGGCGTCGGTGATGATCGTGTCCACGCCCAGCGCCACGAGGTCGCGCGCGCGCGAAGGATCGTTGACGGTCCACGCCGCCACGGCCAGCCCCGCCGCGTGCGCGGCATCGACGACCGCGCGGTCGAGCAGCGTGTGCTTCGCGTCGAGCGCGACGCACCCGCTCGCGCGGCAGCGGTCGAGCCAGTCGGGCGGCAGCCGCTCGCACAGCCAGGCCCGCGGCAGCCCGGGCACGGTCCGCTGCGCGGCGGCCAGCGCCTCCTCCGAGAAGGACGACAGCAGCGGCGGCCGCGCCGCACCGTCCCACAGCGCCGCCGCGTCCAGGGCGACGGCGGCCCCGGTCTCCCGCTCGCGGCCCGGCGCCGGCTTGATCTCGATGTTCACGTCCACGCCGTTGGCCCGGCAGTAGCGCGCGACGGCGGCCAGCGTGGGCAGCGGCTCGCCCGCGTACGCCGGCGAGTGCCACGCGCCGGCGTCGAGCAGCGCCAGCTCGCGCCACGGCAGCGCGTCGGCGCGACCGCGCGCATTCGTCGTGCGGTCGAGCGTCGCGTCGTGCAGCAGGAAGGCGACGCCATCGGCCGAGAGCTTCACGTCGAACTCCGCCATGCGGTAGCCGTGCGCGTGGCCGAGCCGCAGCGCGGACAGCGTGTTCTCCGGCGCGAGCTTGCCCGCGCCGCGGTGCGCGCACCAGCGCGGATAAGGCCAGGCACGCCCCGCTTCGGCGGCGCGAGCGCGCCGCGGCGGCGCCTTCGCCCGCGGCCGGCTCACGACAGCCGCGCGCCGGTCTGCGCGTCGAAGAGGAACACGAACGCCGGCTCGGTGCGGAAGTGGAGCGTCGCGCCCACCGGCGGCTGCTCGCCGTGCGGCAGGCGCGCGAGCACCGTGTGGGGGCCGTGCGCGAGGTGGATCAGCATGTCGGCGCCGAGCATCTCCACCATCTCGACGCGGCCCGACAGCGACGCCTGGGCGGCGACCGCGGGCTGCAGGTGCTCCGGACGGATGCCGACGGTGACCGCGCGGCCGCTCTCGCGCGCCGCGCGCGCCGCGCACGCGAGCGATCCGCCGTGCTCCAGCGCGATGCGGCCGTCCGCCTCGACGCGCCCGGGGACGAAGTTCATCGACGGCGAGCCGATGAAGCCGGCCACGAACTGCGTCTGCGGGTTCTCGTAGACCTCCATCGGCGTGCCGACCTGCTCGGCGCGGCCGGCGTTCATCACGATCATCCGGTGCGCAAGCGTCATCGCCTCCACCTGGTCGTGCGTCACGTACAGCGACGTCGTGCCGAGGCTGCGGTGCAGCTTCTGGATCTCGAAGCGCATCTGCACGCGCAGCTTCGCGTCGAGGTTCGACAGCGGCTCGTCGAACAGGAACACGGCGGGCTCGCGGACGATGGCGCGCCCCATCGCCACGCGCTGGCGCTGGCCGCCGGACAGCTGCCGCGGCCGCCGGTCGAGCAGCGGCTCGAGCTCGAGGATGCCGGCGGCGCGCTTCACGCGCTCGGCGATGTCGGCCTTCGCGAAGCCGCGGATCTTGAGCCCGTAGGCCATGTTCTCGAACACGCTCATGTGCGGATAGAGCGCGTAGTTCTGGAACACCATCGCGATGTCGCGGTCCTTCGGCTCGAGGTCGTTGACGACGCGGCCGCCGATCGCGACCTCGCCGGCGGTGACGACCTCGAGGCCGGCCACCATGCGCAGCAGCGTCGACTTGCCGCAGCCCGACGGCCCGACGATGACGACGAACTCGCCGTCGCGGACGTCGACGGACACGCCGTGGATCACCGCGAGCGTGCCGTAGCTCTTGCGGACGTTGCGGAAGGAGAGGTCGGCCATCGATCGAAGCGCGGGAATGGGGAATGGGGACTGGCGAATGGAGCGCTTCGACGCGTGGCCCGCGGTGGCAAGGCGAAGGACCGATGGGTCGAGGCGCCAGCGCCCGGCTCGGGCTGCCTATTCGCCTGTCGCGATTCCACGGTCCCGCATCGCTACTTTTCCGTGTCGACCAGCCCCTTCACGAACCACTTCTGCATCAGGATGACGACGAGCGCGGGCGGGATCATCGCCATCAACGCGGTCGCCATGACGAGGTGCCACTCGACGGAGGCCTCGCCGCCGCCGGCGATCATGCGCTTGATGCCGATGACCACGGTGTAGTAGTCCTCCTTCGTGGTCACGATCAGCGGCCACAGGTACTGGTTCCAGCCGTAGATGAACTGGATGACGAACAGCGCGGCCATGCTGGTCTTCGACATCGGGACGACGACGTCCCAGAAGAAGCGCATCGGTCCCGCGCCGTCGATGCGCGCGGCCTCGGCCAGCTCGTCGGGCACCGTCAGGAAGAACTGGCGGAACAGGAAGGTCGCGGTCGCCGACGCGATCAGCGGCAGCGTGAGCCCGGCGTAGGTGTCGAGCATCCCGAGGTCGGACATGACCTCGTAGGTCGGCATGATGCGCACCTCGACCGGCAGCATCAGCGTGACGAAGATCATCCAGAAGAAGAACATCCGCAGCGGGAACTTGAAGTAGACGATCGCGAACGCCGACAGCAGCGAGATCGCGATCTTGCCCAGCGCGATCGCCAGCGCGGTGATCAGGCTGTTCATCATCATGCGCCACACGGGCGCGGCCGAATTGCCGGCGCCGTGCAGCAGCGCCTCGCGGTAGTTCTCGATCAGGTGCGGGCCCGGCACCAGCGGCATGGGCGCGGCGAGCACCTCCTCCGCCGTGATCGTCGAGGCAACGAACGTCACGTAGACGGGGAAGGCGATCACCGCCACGCCGAGCAGCAGCACGGCGTGCGTCAGGAAGTCCAGGAACGGCCGGTTCTCGACCATGCCCTCGCGGGGCACGTTCCGGGTCCACGGCAGCAGCAGGTTGCGCACGCCGGCCGGAAGGCGCGGGCGGGGCGCGGCGGAAGCGGGGGGCCTGGCCATCAGTACTGCACCCTTCGCTCGATCCACTTGAACTGGATCACCGTGAGCCCGATGACGATCATCATCAGGATGACCGACTGCGCGGCCGAGCTGCCGAGGTCCAGGGCCTTGAAGCCGTCCTTGTACACCTTGTAGACGAGGATCTCGGTGGCCTGCCCGGGCCCGCCGGCGGTCGCCGCGTCGACGATCGCGAAGGTGTCGAAGAACGCGTAGACGATGTTGACCACCAGCAGGAAGAACGTCGTCGGCGACAGCAGCGGGAACACGATCGTCCAGAAACGCCGGCCCGGCCCCGCCCCGTCGATCGCCGCGGCCTCGATCAGCGACTTCGGGATCGACTGCAGCCCGGCGAGGAAGAAGATGAAGTTGTAGCTGATCTGCTTCCAGACCGCCGCGACGACGACGAGGACCATCGCGTCGTGGCCGTTCAGCAGCGGGTCCCAGCCGATCCCCAGCCCCTTGATCCAGTGCGCGACGATGCCCAGCGTCGGATTGAAGAGGAACAGCCACAGCACGGCCGCCACGGCGTGCGCGACGGCGTACGGCCAGATCAGCAGCGTCTTGTACGTGCCGGCCCCGCGCACGACGCGGTCGGCAAACACGGCGAGGATCAGCGACAGGAGGAGGCCGAACGACGCCACCAGGACCGAGAACACCGCGGTGACGCGGAACGAGGCGAGGTAGTGCTCGTCGGCGAACAGCGTCGCGAAGTTGTCCAGCCCGACGAACTCGACGTCGATGCCGAACGGGTCCTGCTGCAGCAGCGACTGGAACAGCGCCTGGCCGGCGGGCCAGAAGAAGAAGATGATCGTGACCGCGAGCTGCGGCGCGAGCAGCGCGTACGGCAGCCAGCCGGAGCGGAAGAGGACGCGCTTTTCCATCGGATGCGGCGAGGGCCCGCCGTCGCGGGCCCTCGCCGTTCGTTCAGGCGCCCGGGCGCCCGGGCGTCCCGCGCCGGGCGCGGGTCATTCCCTGGCCGACTTCTGGAAGCGGGCCAGCATCTCGTTCCCGCGGCGCACCGCGTTGTCGAGCGCCGCCTTCGCGTTCTGCTTGCCGGCGAGCATGTTCTCCATCTCCTCCTCGAACATGTCGCGGATCTGCACGAAGCTGCCGAAGCGCAGGCCCTTGGAGTTCGGCGTGGGCTGCTTCAGCATCATCTGGCGCACGGAGACGTCGGTGCCCGGGTTCTTCTCGTAGAAGCCCGCGCTCTTCGTGATGTCGTAGGCGGCGGGCGTGATCGGCAGGTAGCCGGTCTGCTGGTGCCACTGCGCCTGCCGCTGCGGATCGGCGAGGTACGACAGGAACTTCGCCACGCCCTTGTACTCGTTCGGCTTCTTGCCCGACATCACCCACAGCGACGCCCCGCCGATGATGGTGTTCTGCGGCGCGCCCTTGACGTCGGCGTAGTACGGCAGCATCGCCACCGCGTACTTGAACTTCGCGTTGCGGTTGATGTTGGCCTGCGCGGCGGACGACGAGGTGAGCATCGCGCACTCGCCGCTGTAGAACTTCGCCTCCGCCTCGTTGCGCCGCCCGGCGTAGGTGAAGTAGCCCTTCTGCGACCACTCCTTCAGGTTGTTCCAGTGGCGGACGTGCAGCGGGCTGTTGATCTGGAAGCGGGTGTCGAGGCCCGCCATCCCGTTCTCCCGCGTGCCGATCGGCACGTTGTGCCACGCCGAGAAGTTCTCGACGTGCACCCACGACGGCCAGCCCGTCGTGTACGCGCACTGCGACGCGCCGGCCGCCTTGATCTTCGCGGCGGCGGCCATCACCTCCGGCCACGTCGCCGGCGGGCGATTCGGGTCGAGCCCCGCCTTCTCGAAGACGTCCTTGTTGTAATAGAAGACCGTGGTCGAGCTGTTGAACGGGAACGACAGCATCTCGCCCTTGGCGCTCGTGTAGTAGCCGGCGACCGCGCCGATGTAGCTCTTCGGGTCGAACTTCTCGCCGGCCTCGCGCATGACCTCGGCCACCGGCTTGATCGCGCCCTTGGCCGCCATCATCGTCGCGGTGCCCACCTCGAACACCTGAACGATGTGCGGCGCGTTGCCGGCGCGGAACGCAGCGATCGCCGCGGTCATCGTCTCGGGATACGTACCCTTGAAGACCGGCACGACCTTGTAGTCCTTCTGGCTCTCGTTGAAGCCCTTCGCGAACTCGTTGACGCGGTCGTTCAGCGCGCCGGTCATCGCGTGCCACCACTGGATCTCGGTCTGCGCGAACGCCGACGTGGCGAACGCGGCCAGCGCACCGGCGGCGACGAGGCGCGCGATGCGTGCTTGGGGACGGGACATGGGTTCTCCTCGGGACGTGGCGACACGGGCAGAGCTCGTGACTCTGCCCTCTGGTGGTTGCGATTCTATTGCAATTGCGTCCGCTCTCACAATCGCGCGCCCCCCTCGGCGGTTCCCGGCATTCCCCCGGACGAACGCCCGTGCCCGCCCGGCCGCTCCGCGACGATGTTGCGCTGCGACGCGGGATGCGGGACGACGGCGCGCGTCAGTCGGCGTGCCCGGGCTGCGGGGCGGGCGTCGCCGGGGGCGCGTGCGCCGCGACGGCGTCGGTGCGCCGTGCGCCTCCGGCGAGCAGCGTGTAGGCCGTCGGCACGACGAACAGCGTGAGCAGCGTGCCCACGGTCATGCCGCCGACGATCACCCAGCCGATCTGCGTGCGCGACTCGGCGCCGGCGCCGGTGGCCAGCGCGAGCGGGACGGCACCGAGCACCATGGCGCCGGTGGTCATCATGATCGGGCGCAGCCGCAGCGTGGCCGCCTCGACGACGGCGGGCACGAGCGCCGCGCCGCGGTCGCGCAGCTGGTTGGCGAACTCGACGATCAGGATCCCGTGCTTCGTGATGAGGCCCACCAGCGTGATCAGCCCGACCTGGCTGTAGATGTTGAGCGTCCCGCCGGTCAGCTTGAGCGCGAGCAACGCCCCCGTCATCGACAGCGGCACCGCCAGCATGATCACGAACGGATGCACGAAGCTCTCGAACTGCGCCGACAGCACGAGGTAGATGAACAGCAGGGCGAGCACGAACGTGAAGTAGATCTCCGACCCCGACTGGCGGAACTCGCGCGACTGGCCGTCGACGTCGGTCTGCGCCTCGGGCGGCAGCGACCTCTTGGCCGCGTCGTCCATCGCGCGCAGCGCCTCGTCGATGGCGTAGCCGGGCGCCAGCGTCCCGGTGACCTTCACCGCGCGCAGGCGGTTGAAGTGGTTGAGCGACTGCGGCGCCACGCCCTCCCTGACGTCGACGATGTTGGCGAGCTGGATCATCTCGCCCGCGCGACCGCGCACGAAGATGTCGCTGATGTCCGCCGGCGTCGAGCGATCGTACGGGGCGACCTGGACGATCACGTCGTACTGCTCGCCGTCGCGCTTGAAGCGGGTGACCTGCCGGCCGCCGAGCATCGTCTCCAGCGTCCGTCCGACGGTGTCGACGTTGACGCCCACGTCCGAGATCTTGTCGCGGTTGATCTGCACGCGGACCTCGGGGGTGTTGAGCCGCAGGTCGGTCTGCAGGTTCTGCACGCCCGGGTACTTGCGCGCCTCGTCGAGGAAGCGGTCGACGATGCGCGCGAGCTCGGCGTAGGGGACCTGCGACATGATCACGTACTCGATGGGCGTCGAGCGGAAGCGCTGGCCGAGCGAGGGGGGGTTGATCGGGAACGCCAGCGCCCCCGGCAGCGACATGAACTGCGGCCGCAGCTCCTCGGCGATCTGCTGCGCCGACCGCTGCCGCTCCTCCCACGGCTTGAGCCTGAGGATCGCGTTGCCGTCGACCACCGTGGGGAATCCCGCGAAGGCCGTGTAGGCGGCGGCATCGCCGATCTTCGCGTACATCTGCTCGATCGGCGCGATCTGGGCGGCCGTGTACTGCGGCGTCGAGCCCTGCGGCGCCGACACGATCCCGAACACCACGCCGCGGTCCTCCACCGGGGAGAGCTCGCTCTTGAGCGACACGAACAGCGCCGCCCCGGAGACGAGGATGCCGAGCCACAGGAGGACGACGATCCAGCGCGCCTTCAGCGTCCAGGCCAGCAGCGCGCCGTACGCGCGCGTCTGGGCCTGGATGAAGCCCTCGATGCGGTTGTAGATCCACGAGTGCTTCGCCTGGTGGCGCAGCAGCAGCGAGCACATCATCGGCGTCAGCGTCAGCGCGACGAACCCCGAGACCAGCACCGCGCCGGCCAGCGCGAGCGCGAACTCGATGAACAGGCGGCCGGTGCGGCCCGTCGCGAACGCCAGCGGGGCGAACACCGCCGCCAGCGTGAGCGTCATCGCCACGATCGCGAAGCCGATCTCGCGCGAGCCGCGGATCGCCGCATCCTTGGGCTTCATCCCCGACTCGATGTGCCGGAAGATGTTCTCCAGCATGACGATCGCGTCGTCGACGACCAGCCCGATCGCGAGCACCATCGCGAGCAGCGTCAGCGTGTTGATCGTGAAGCCGAACGCGTACATGAGCGCGAACGCGCCGACCAGCGACACCGGGATGGTCACGATCGGAATGAGCGTCGCGCGCAGGCTGCGCAGGAAGAAGAAGATCACCAGCACGACGAGCAGGATCGCCTCGGCGATCGTCGTGAACACCGACGTGATCGACCGGTCGATGAACACCGACGAATCGTAGGCGACGACGAGCTTCATGCCGGAGGGCAGCGACTCGTTGATCCGCTCCACCTCGGCGCGCACGCCCGTCGACAGGTCGAGCGGGTTGGCCACCGCCTGCTTGACCACGCCGATGTTGATCGCGGGCCGGCCGTTGAAGCGGCTGATCGTGCGCTCGTCGATCGCCCCGACGGCGACCGTGCCGAGATCGCGGATGCGCACCGGGTAGCCGCCGACGTTGGCGACGACGATGCCGCCGAACTGCTCGGGCGTGGACAGGTCGGTCTCCGCGACGACCGTGAACTCGCGCGCCGTCGACTCGATGCGTCCGGCCGGGATCTCGGCGTTCTGGCGCCGGACGGCGTCCTCGACGTCCTGCACGGTCAGCCGGTAGCCGGCGAGCCGCGTGCGGTCGAGGTTGATGCGCATCGACACCTGCCGCTCGCCGAAGATGCGCACGTCGGCCGCACCCGGCTGCACCGACAGCCGCGGCTTCACGTAGCGGGCGATGTAGTCGGACGCCTCGAGCGGCGTCATCTCGCCGGCCTGGACCGCGATGTAGATGATCGGCTGCGAGTCCGACTCGACCTTGGCGATGACCGGCTCGTCGACCGCCTCCGGGAGGCGCCCGCGGACGCGCGAGACCTTGTCGCGCACGTCGGCCGCCGCCGAGTCCGGATCGCGGCTCAGCGTGAAGCGCACGTTGATCTGGCTGCGCTCCGAGCGGCTCTGCGAGGTCATCAGCTCGACGCCCTCGATGCCGGACAGCGAGTCCTCCAGCGGCTTGGTGACCTGCGACTCGACGACCTCGGCCGAGGCGCCGCGGTAGGTCGTGTTGACGCTGACCACCGGCTCGTCGATGCGCGGGTACTCGCGCACCGCGAGGCGCGTGTACGAGATCAGGCCGACCAGCAGCACCACCAGCGACAGCACCGTCGCGAAGACGGGCCGGCGGACGCAGATCTCGGGCAGTTGCATCGCGTCAGGACCTCGGCGCGGCGCCGCCCTTCGCCCCGGCGGGGGCCGCCGCCTTCTCGGGTGCGGCGGCCGCGGCCGGCGGCGGCGTGCCGTCGTTGGGGGCGACCAGCGGCGGCGACGCCCGGTTGGCGATCGCCACCGGGACGCCGTCGCGCAAGCGCACCTGTCCTGCCGTCACCACCAGGTCGCCGGCGGCCACCCCGCTGCGGATCTCCACCTTGCCGGTGCGCCGCTGGCCGAGCTCGACCTTGGCGCGCACGGCCTTGCCGTCGACGACCCTGAACACGAACTGGTCCGTTCCCTGCGGCACCAGGGCCTGCTCGGGCACGACGAGCGCCTCACCGGTGTCGCCGGTGATCAGGCGCACGCGCGCGAACATGCCCGGGCGCAGGCTCGCGTCGCTATTCTTCACCTGCGCGCGCACGACGATCGAGCGGCCGGCAGCGTCGACCAGCGGGTTCACCGCGAGCACGCGTCCGTCGAACGTCTTGCCGGGGAGCGCGTCGAGCGTGACGACCAGCGGCAGCCCGGACTTCACCTCGCGCATGTGGACCTCGGGCAGCCGGAAGTCGACCTTCAGCGGATCGATCGCCTCGAGGTTGACGAGGTCGGCGCCCTCCTTCACGTAGTCGCCGACGGACACGCCGCGCAGGCCGATGATGCCGGAGAACGGCGCGCGGATCGTGGTCTTCGCCAGGCGCGCCTCGACGACCGCCAGCGCGGCCTCGGCGACGCGCAGGTTGTTCTCCGCCTCGTCGCGCGCCTGCCCGGAGATGAAGTTGCTCTTCGCGAGGTCGACGGCCCGCTCGTACTTGCTGCGCGCGAGCTTGAGGTTCGCGCGGGCCTGCTGCACCTCGGCCTCGTTGATCGTCGCGTCGAGGCGCACGAGCACCTCGCCGCGCGTCACGCGCTGCCCCTCGGTGAAGGCGATCGCGGCGATGCGGCCGGCCACCTCCGGCCGGATGGTCACCGACTCGTCCGAGCGCAGGCTGCCCACGGTCGTGATCGCCTGCGGCATCGGTTCGGCCACGACCTTCGCGACTTCGACCGGCGCGGCCTGCTGGCCGCCACCCGGGCCGCCCTTCGCAGCCCCCTGGGGCGCCGGTGCGGCAGCGCCGGCGACCGGCGCGCCCGCGGCGGGTCCGCGCTTCCCGGCCCAGTACCCCACGCCCGCGGCGACGGCGACGGCAAGGACGGCGGCGACGCCGGCGGCGTATCGGTTCATGCGTAGGAGGGTCCTGCGCGGACAAAGACTCGCATTATGCGCGGGCGGGTGGGACGCGGCAATTCCGGCCGGCCCCCGGGCAACGGATCGTTACAATCGCCGCTCGTCCCCTTCCCGGCCGCCGCCATGCCCCCCTCCTCGCTCCGCCGCCGCCTCGGCGTCGCCCTCGCCGCCGCCGCGCTCGGCTGCACCCTTCCGATCGTCGCGCACGCGCAATCGTTCCCGTCGAAGCCGGTCAAGCTCGTCGTGCCGTTTCCGCCCGGCGGGTCGCTGGACAACGTGGGACGGCTGCTCGCGCAGAAGCTGACCGAGGCCTGGGGCCAGCAGGTCGTCGTCGAGAACCGCCCGGGTGCAGGCGGCAACGTGGGCGCCGACGCCGTCGCCAAGTCGCCGGCCGACGGCTATGCCGTGGTGATGGGCGCGCTGTCGACGCACGCGGTCAATCCGAGCCTCTACGCGAAGATGCCGTACGACGCGGTGAAGGACTTCGCGCCGATCAGCAACGTCGCCATCACGCCGAACGTGCTGATCGTGCGCGCCGACTCGCCGATCCGCTCGGTGTCCGACCTCATCGCCTACGCGAAGGCCAATCCCGGCAAGACCAACTTCGGCTCGGGCAGCAACGGCAGCGCCGGCCATCTCGCCGGCGAGCTGTTCAAGGTCGAGACCGGCACCGACGTCATGCACATCCCCTACAAGGGCGGCGCGCCCGCGCTCCAGGCCCTGCTCGCCGGCGAGACGCAGTTCATGTTCGACAACCTGGCGAACGCGATGGCGCAGGTCAAGGGCGGGCGCGTGCGGGCGATCGCGGTCACCACGGCGCAGCGCAGCAAGCTCGCGCCCGACCTTCCGACGATGGCCGAGCAGGGGCTGCCCGGCTTCGACATCGCGACGTGGTTCGGTCTCCTCGCGCCGGCCGGCACGCCGCCGGAGGTGATCGCCAGGTGGAACGCCGAGGTCGTGAAGGCGCTGAACGCGCCCGACGTGCGCGAGAGGATGGTCGCGCAGGGAGCCGATCCCACGCCGACGACGCCGGCCGAGTTCGCCGCGTTCATCGCGAAGGAGCGCGACAAGTACGCGCGCATCGTCAAGGCGAGCGGCGCGCGGGTCGACTGATCGCCGGAAAGCGGCATCCGATTCCCCGAAACGAGGGTCAGACTCGCATTTCCGGCGTCACGCCCGTCGTCCCGATGACAACGAGCGGAACGAGGGTCAGACTCGAGTTTGGAGCGGAACGAGGGTCAGACTCGAGTTTGCGGCGGCACGCCATTCATCGCGATAGAAACGAGCAAAGCGAGGCCTGACTCGAATTGTCGGCGAAATGCGAGTCTGACCCTCGTTTTGAAATGCGAGTCTGACCCTCGTTCTGCGGCCGTGAGCGTCCTTCCGTTCCCGCCCCAGCTGCACGTCTTCGTCCGCGACTGGCTGTCCGCGAACAACGTGCTGCTGAAGAGCGCCGACGGGCACGTGCTCGTCGACACGGGGTACGTGCGCCACGTGCCGCTGACGCTCGCGCTGCTGCGCACGCCGCGCGGATTGGGCGCGGAGCCGCTCGCGCGCATCGTCAACACGCATTGCCACAGCGACCACATGGGCGGCAATGCGGCGATCGCGCGGGCCTACGGCTGCCCGGTGAGCGTGCCGCTGGGCGAGGCGGCGCACGTCGAGGCGTGGGACGCGCGCGCGCTGTGGCTCGACTACGCGGACCAGACGGCGGAGCGCTTCACGCCGTCGGACGCGATCGCCCCCGGCGAGCGGCGCGTGTGGGGCGACCTCGCGTGGGACGCGATCGCTGCGCCGGGCCACGACATGGGCGCGCTGTGCTTCTACAACGCCGAGCACAGGCTGCTGATCTCCGGCGACGCGCTGTGGGAGCACGGCTTCGGATTGGTCATGCCCCCGGAGATCGAGCCGCAGGCGCTGCCCGCCACGCGGGCGACGCTCGATCGTCTCGCCTCGCTGGACGTGCGCGTCGTCATTCCCGGCCACGGCGAACCGTTCGCCGGCGTCGCCGCCGCGCTGGAGCGCGCGTACCGGCGCGTCGAGGCGTTCGAGGCGGATCCGATGCGTCTCGCGCGGCACGCGCTCAAGGTGATGCTGACGTTCACGCTGCTCGACCGGCGCGCGATGCGGCTGGACCTGCTGCCGGCCTACGTGGAGCGCGTCGGCATGTACCGCGAGTTCAACGCGCGCTTCTTCCGCCTCCCGCCGGCGGAGCTCGCCGGATTCCTCGTCGACGAGCTCGCGCGCGCCGGCGCGGTGCGCATCGAGGACGGCCGGTTGCTGCCCGCGGCGCCGGCCGCGGGCTGAACGCGATGCCCGGCAGGCCGCGCCCCCGTGGCCGCCGCGCCAGGCGGAATAGTCGGTGGCCGCGCGCTGTTCGGCTCGTCGGTTGCCGCGACGGCGGCGATCGGTTTCAATGTCGCGCCGCCCGGCTGCGGCGGTCCCGTCACCTCAACTTCGAGGAGTGGTTCCCGATGCACATGCGGTCCAAGCTCGCCGTCGCGCTCGCGCTCGCCGGCACCGCGCTTTCGGCACAGGCGCAGTTCAAGCCCGAGGAGGCGATCGCCTACCGGCAGGGCATCATGAAGGCCCAGCGCTGGAACCTGGTGCCGATGGCGATGATGGTCCAGGGCAAGATGCCCTACGACCAGGCCGTGTTCCTGACGAAGGCGCAGCGGCTCAACGCGCTGAGCTCGATGACCGCGGACGGCTTCGTCCCCGGCTCGGAGGCGGGAGCGCCCACCAAGGCGCGGCCGGAGATCTGGAGCAACGCGGCCGGGTTCAAGCAGGCGGCCGACCAGTTCGCAGCCGAGACCCCCAAGCTGGTGGCCGCCGCGCAGTCCGGCAACATGGACCAGATCAAGGCCGCGTTCGGCGGCGTGGTCAAGTCCTGCGACAACTGCCACGACAACTTCCGCTCGCGGTAGGCGCGAAGCGCCCTCCGCGCTCGCACGACGGGGCGGCCCGACGGCCGCACCGTCGTGCTTCGGCAGCCGCTATACCTTGGTGACCAGCGCCCAGACCGCGGCGGCGCAGACCGCGGCGATCGCCAACGCGCGCACGTGCGGCGTGCCGCCGATGCCCGCTCCCGCGTAGCGCGCAGGCAAGCGCTTGACGCCGGTGAACATCGGCGACACCAGGTCGTCGGCGAAGCGCAGCCGGTGCACGGCCACGGCGAGCACGTGCAGGGCCGCCAGCGTGTAGATCACCCACTGGTTGGCGACGTGCAGCGACGTGAGCCGGTCGGAGAAGCCCTTGCTCACGAGCTTGGCCAGCGGCCCTTCCGTGATGATGTCGTCGTTGGCGAACAGCCCGGTGCCGGCCTGCAGGAGCAGCACGCCGACGAGCGCGACGACCATGTAGCCGCCGAGCGGATTGTGGCCGACGCTCGGCGCGTGCGGCGGCACCGCCAGCGTCCGCGCGTAGCCGACCACGGCCGTCGGACCGCGCACGAAGCTCGCCCAGCGCGCCCAGCGCGTGCCGGCGAAGCCCCAGGCGATGCGGAACGCGAGCAGCGCCAGCACGGCGTAGCCGGCGCGCATGTGCCAGTCCATCCACGTGCCGCCGGCGTAGACGCACGCGACCGCGGCGACGACGAGCAGGAGCAGCGTCCAGTGGAAGACTCGCACCGGCCAGTCCCACACGCGCACGGGTACGAGGGGCTCCGCGGCTCGGGCGGGCGATGGGGTCGACGAGGCGGCGCGTCGCGGGTCGGGCATGGTCGGGGCGGCGGAGCGGGAGGGGTCAGAAGCCCCCGGACTGGCGGACGAACGCGGCGATGCCGTCGAGCAGCATCTGCACGGCCACGGCCGTCAGCACGAGGCCGGTCAGGCGCTCGACGGCGCGCACGACGCGCTCGCCGAGCGCGCGCTGCAGGCGCTGCGCGCCGAGGAGGACGAACAGCGTGACCGCCATGGCGGCGCTGAGGGCGAGCACCCAGACGCCGATGCGCGAGGGCTCCCGCGACGCCATCAGCATGACGATCGCCAGCGCGGAGGGGCCGGCGATCGCCGGCACCGCGATGGGCACCAGGAAGGGCTCCGCGCCGGGCGCGTCGCCGAACACGCCCTCGGGCGTCGGGAAGATCATGCGCAGCGCGATCAGGAACAGCACGATGCCGCCGGCGATCGACAGCGCGGGCTGCGAGAGCCGCATGAGGTCGAGGAAGGCCGTGCCGCCCGCCATGAACGCGAGCAGGATCACGTACGCGAACAGGCACTCGCGCGCGACGACGAGGCGATGGCGCTCGCGCGGCACGCGCGCGAGCGCCGAGAGAACGATGGGGATGTTGCCGAACGGGTCGAGCACGAGCAGCAGCAGGACGCCGGCGGAGACGAGGTCGTCCGACAAGGCGGGCGGAAGGCGGCGCGGCGGCGCGCCTTCAGGCGGCCTCGCCGATCCAGACGATCGCGGGCGGCACGTTGCGCCAGACGCGCTCGCCGCGGCGCCAGCGCAGCCGCGGGTCGCGGAACGCGAACGGCGCGCGCAACCCGTAGCTGTATTGCACCAGGCGCCGGGCCGCGTGCGCGAGCAGGAAGCGCTCCAGCGTGGCGACGGTCGCGCGTGCCACCTCGTCGGGAAGGCTGCGGAACGGCAGCGACGACACGGCCACCGTGCGCGGGGCCTGGTCCAGCAGGTCCGGCGCGCGCTCGTGCACGCATCCGACGCGCACGCGCGCGTGGGCGCAGCCGATGGCGAGACGCCGCGCGAGCGTCGGCTCGCGCTCGATCACGGTCAGCGCCGCGCGCGGATGGTCCAGCGCGAGACGGCGCGTGACCGAGCCGGTGCCACCGCCCAGCTCCACGATCGCGTCGAACCCGCCGGCGTGGCGTGACATCGCCGCGGCGAGCACGGGGGACGACGGCACGATGCCGCCCACGAGCGCCGGCGCCCGCAGGAAGTGCACGAGCATCGAGTCCGCGAGGCCGCCGAGCAGCGCGTCGCGGCCGGTCCGCCGCGAGCCTGCACGCAGGCGCGTGGGCGCGCGCAGGTGCCCGATCGTCTCGTCGAGGGCGTCGGTGCGACGCAGGCGTGAGATGGGCACGGCCGCCGCGCCGGGGGACTCGTAGCCTTCCGGATCCGTCAGGGACATCGGTCTCTCGCCTCCGGTGCGTGGAACGGCGGCCGCGCGGCCGCTCACATGAGCCATCGTAGCAGCGACGGCACGAACGGAAAAACCAGTGCCGCAACCAGGCCGTGCAGCCCGAACGCGAGGCCGGCGAAAGCGCCCGCTTCCGCGTGCACCTGGAAGGCGCGCGCGGTCCCGATGCCGTGCGCCGCGAGCCCCAGCGCGAAGCCGCGCGCGGCCCGGTCGCGCACGCGCACGGCGTCTAGCACGTACTTGCCGACGACGGCACCGAGGACGCCCGTCGTCACCGCGAACACCGCGGCGAGCGCCGGCAGCCCGCCGAGCTGCTCGGCGATCCCCATCGCGATCGGCGCCGTCACCGACTTGGGCGCGATCGACGCGATCGTGCGCGGCGTGGCGCCGAGCACCCAGGCCAGCGCGACGACGCTGGCCGCGGCCGCCAGCGACCCCGCGGCCAGCGCGCCGGCAATCGGCCGGGCCAGGCGGCGCACGCGCGGCCACTCGCGCGCGAGCGGGACGGCCAGGCCGACCACGGCGGGCCCGAGCAGGAAGTGGACGAACTGCGCGCCGTCGAAGTACGTGCGGTAATCGGTCCCGGTGGCGGCGAGCGCCGCCACGATCAACGCGACGGCGATCGGCACGGGGTTCGCCAGGGGGTGGAAGCGTGCGCGCGCGTACGCGGACCACCCTGCCGCGTACGCGACCAGCGTCAGCGCGAGGCCGGCGAGCGGCGTCGCCGCGAGGTAGACCCACAGCGCGAAGAGCGGGTCGCTCACGGCGCCCTCACGGCCCGCACCGCGCCGTCGTCGCGGACGTGCGCCATCCGCCGGCATTGCCGGCGCCGCAAGGCGGCGTTCATGGGGAGGGCTCCGAAGTCGCGCCGTCGCGTTCGCGGCCGGCGAGGCGCGCGAACACCCAGGCCGCGACCGCGATCGCGAGCACGGTGCTCGCCGCCAGCGCGACGACGATCGGCACCCACTCGTCGGCGAGCTGGCGCACGTAGAGCATCACGCCCACACCGGCAGGCACGAACAGCAGCGAGAGGTGCCGCGCCAGTCCGTCGGCCGCAGCCGCCAGCGCCTCCGGGACCGGGCCGCGCACGACGAGCGCGGCGAACAGCAGTCCCATGCCGGCGACCGGGCCTGGCAGCGGCAGGCCGGCGAGCCGCACCGCCGCTTCGCCCAGCGCCTGGAACACGAGCAGCCACGTGATGCCGGCGAGGAAGGGGCTCATGGTCGTCGCCCGCCAACGCGGCGCGTCAGTGCAGCTTCACCCGCGGCTCGACGCGGCCGCGCAGGTAGCGGCCGAGCGTGTCCAGCGCGACCGCCGGCCAGCCGTGCAGCGCGCGCTGGTGCAGCTTGTACAGCGACGCGTACATGAGCCGCGCGATCAGCCCCTGCACGAACAGGCTGCGCCCGATCAGCCGCCCCATCAGCGTCCCCACGGCCGAGAGCTCGCCGAGCGACACCAGCGAGCCGTAGTCGCGGAAGCGGAACGTCGGCAGCGGCCGGCCGCGCAGCCGCGCGTCGACCGTGCGCACGAGCATCGCGGCCTGCTGGCGCGCGACCTGCGCCCGCGGCGGAAGGATCGCGCCCTCGCGCCCGGCCTCGGGCCACGGGCAGGCCGCGCAATCGCCGAGCGCGAACACGTCCGCGTCGCGCGTCGTCTGCAGCGTGGTCGTCGTGACGAGCTGGTTCGCACGGTTCGTCTCGAGGCCGTCGAGGCCTGCGAGCCAGGCCGGTGCGCGGATGCCTGCCGCCCACGCGACCAGGTCGGCCGCGACGGCGGCGCCGTCGGCAGTGTGCACGGCGTCGGACGTCACGCGCGTCACCGTGCAGCCGACGCGCACGTCGACGTCCAGTCGGGCCAGCAGGTCGGCCGCCGCGGCCGCGATCGCCTCGGACAGCGGCGGGAGGATGCGCGGCGCGGCCTCGACGAGCGTGATGCGGACGTCGCGCGCGGGCTCGAGCCTGTCGAGCCCGTAGGCGGCGTGCATCCGCGTCGTCTGCCGGATCTCGGCGGCGAGCTCGACGCCGGTCGCCCCCGCGCCGATGATGACGATGTCCACGCGGCCCGCCTGACCCGCCGCCTTGCGTGCGTTCGCGCGCATGCTCGCCGCGAGCAGCCGGCGGTGGAAGCGCTCCGCCTCCCGCGGCGTGTCGATCGGGATCGCGTGCTCGGCCACGCCCGGCACGCCGAAGTCGTTCGACTCGCTGCCGACGGCGATCACCAGCATGTCGTAGCCGAGCTCGCGCGGCGGCAGGATCTCTTCCCCCTCCTCGTCGTGCACCGCGTCGACGAGGACGACGCGCCGCGCACGGTCGAGCGCGCGCACCGCGCCCTGCCGGAACGTGAACCCGTGGCGATACGCGATCGCCGGATAGTCCACTTCGTGGGCGTCGGCGTCCATGCGGCCCGCGGCCACCTCGTGCAGCAACGGCTTCCACACGTGGGTCGCGAGCACGTCGACGAGGGTGACGCGGACGTCGCCGCGGCGGCGGTGCCGGCGCGCGAGCCCGGTCGCGAGCGGCAGGCCACCTGCGCCGCCGCCGACGATCACGACGTGGTAGGCGAGGGTTCCGACGGGCATGTGCGGCGCTCGCGGGGCGCTCGCTGCGCCCGCGCCTTGCGTCACGCGCGCTCGTAGAGCGTGACCACGCACGCCCCGCCGAGCCCCAGGTTGTGCTGCAGCGCGAGCCGCGCGCCCTCCACCTGGCGCGCGCCGGCCGCGCCGCGCAGCTGGACGGCGAGCTCGTAGCATTGCGCGAGGCCGGTCGCGCCGAGCGGGTGTCCCTTGGAGAGCAGCCCGCCCGACGGGTTGGTGACGACGCGGCCGCCGTAGCTGTTGTCGCCGTCCTCGACGAAGCGCTCGGCGCCGCCGTCGGGGCACAGCCGCAGCGCCTCGTAGCTCACGAGCTCGTTGTGCGCGAAGCAGTCGTGCAGCTCGCACACGCCGACGTCTTCCGGCGCGACGCCGGCGTCCTCGTACACGCGGTCCGCGGCGGCCCGCGTCATGTCGCAGCCGACGAGCCGCATCATCGAGGCGCCGTCGAAGGTCGAGGGCGTGTCGGTCGTCATCGCCTGCGCGCGGATGCGCACGCCGCGCACGCCCCGCCGGCGCGCGTAGGCCTCCGAGGTCACCACGGCCGCGGCCGCACCGCACGTCGGCGGGCACGCCATCAGCCGCGTCATCACGCCGGGCCACAGCGGGACGTCCGCGAGCACCTCCTCGTCGGTGACCACGCGGCGGAAGAGCGCGTTCGGGTTGTGCTGCGCGTGCCGGCTCGCCTTCGCGCGGATCTTCGCGAACGTGGCGAGCTTCGTGCCGTAGCGGCGCATGTGCTCGCGGCCGGCGCCGCCGAAGTAGCGCAGCGCGAGCGGGATGTCGCCGGCGTCGGCGGCGAGCTCCGCGCAGACGCGGTCGAAGCGCTCGAACGGCGACGGCCGATCCCCGAACACGGTGCCGATGGCGCCCGGACGCATCTGTTCGAAGCCGACCGCGAGCACGCAGTCGGCGGCGCCGCCCTCCACCGCCTGGCGAGCGAGGAAGAGCGCAGTCGACCCGGTCGAGCAGTTGTTGTTGACGTTGACGACCGGGATCCCGGTCATCCCGACCGCGTACAGCGCGCGCTGCCCCGACGTCGAGTCCCCGTAGACGAAGCCCGCATAGGCCTGCTGCACGTCGGCGTAGTCGATGCCGGCGTCCGCGAGCGCGGCCACGATCGCCTCGCGCGCGAGTTCGTCGTAGGGCGGCGACGCACCCGGCTTGCGGAACGGAACCATGCCGGTCCCGGCGACGACGACGGCGGCCATCGGTTTCCTTCATGGCGCCCGGACCCGAGCGATCCTCGCATTGTAAGGCGGCCCGACGCACACGCGCGACGACGCGGGGATGCGGACATTCCCTGTCGCCGTCGCGCCGACGGCCGCACGCGCGGGCGGCCGATGGTGCGCGGGTGCGCGGGCCGGCAAGGTGCCGTGATGACCTCCCGCACGTTCGCCCTCTCGCGCCACCGCCGGCGGCGCACGCGCGAGCCGCGCGCCTCCGACGCCGCGACCCCGGCCGACGGCGAGCCGTTCGCCTGCGCGCTCGAGCACCAAGCCGCAGGCCCCCGAAGGGACGACGCGGCACCCGCCGACGTCGATGCGCCCGGCATTCGCCCCGACGCGCCGCCGCTGCCGCACGAGCGCGACGAGCACGCCGACACGCCCGCTCCGCCCCGCGCGCCGATCGTCCAGGCGCAGCGCGACCTCGCCGAAGGCCGGGTCGACACCGACCTCCGCCGCAAGGCCTCGGAAGTCTTCGAGCGGGCGCTGACCCCGCGCCGGCGCTAGCGGCCCCCGTCGACGAAAAGGCCTCCCACGGGGAGGCCTGTCGCGGACCGGGGCGCGGTTACTCAGGGCTTGTTCGCGGGCAGCGGCGTGGCCGGCGCAGCGACGACCGCGACGGGCGCCGCCGGCGCCTCCGCGAGCGGCTTGCCGGCGTGCAGCGTGAGCAGCGGCACGATCATCAGCGCGACGATGTTGATGATCTTGATCAGCGGGTTCACCGCCGGCCCGGCCGTGTCCTTGTACGGGTCGCCGACCGTGTCGCCGGTCACCGCCGCCTTGTGCGCGTCGGAGCCCTTGCCGCCGAAGTTGCCGTCCTCGATGTACTTCTTCGCGTTGTCCCAGGCGCCGCCGCCCGTGGTCATCGAGATGGCGACGAAGATGCCGGTGACGATCGTGCCCATCAGCAGCCCCCCCAGCGCCTGCGGCCCGAGCGCGAGGCCGACGACGACGGGCACGAGCACCGGCAGCAGCGAGGGGACGATCATCTCCTTGATCGCCGCCTTGGTCAGCATGTCGACCGCGACGCCGTACTCCGGCTTCGCCGTGCCTTCCATGATGCCCTTGATCTCGCGGAACTGGCGGCGCACCTCGACGACGACCGACCCCGCGGCGCGTCCCACCGCCTCCATCGCCATCGCGCCGAACAGGTAGGGGATGAGGCCACCGATGAACAGGCCGATGATCACCATGTGGTTCGACAGGTCGAACGTCGTGGCGAGGTTGAACTTCTCGAGCGCGTGCGTGTAGTCGGCGAACAGCACGAGCGCGGCCAGACCGGCCGAGCCGATCGCATAGCCCTTGGTCACCGCCTTGGTCGTGTTGCCGACCGCGTCCAGCGGGTCGGTGATCGCGCGCACCGAGTCGGGCAGGTCGCTCATCTCGGCGATGCCGCCCGCGTTGTCGGTGATCGGCCCGTACGCGTCCAGCGCGACGATGATGCCGGCCATCGACAGCATCGACGTGGCCGCGATCGCGATGCCGTACAGGCCGGCGAGCCAGAAGGACACGAAGATCGACGCGCACACGGCGATCACCGGCCACGCCGTGGCACGCATCGACACCCCCAGCCCGGCGATGATGTTCGTGCCGTGGCCGGTCGTCGAGGCCTGCGCGACGTGCTTCACCGGCTTGAAGTCGGTCCCGGTGTAGTACTCGGTGATCACGACCATCGCGGCGGTCAGCGCGAGGCCGACCAGCGCCGCGCCGAACAGGCGCAGCGGCGAAAGCGTCGCATCGACGGCGGTGACGCCGGACATCATCCACTGCGTGATGAACCAGAAGCCGACCGCCGAGATCAGGCCGGCGACGATCAGCCCCTTGTACAGCGCGTTCATGATCTTGCCGCCGGGCACGGCCTTGACGAAGAAGCAGCCGACGATCGACGCGAGGATCGAGAAGCCGCCCAGCACCAGCGGGTAGGTCACGGCGGCCTCGGCGTACTGCGGGAGCATCAGCGCGCCGAGGAGCATCGTCGCGATGATCGTGACCGCGTAGGTCTCGAAGAGGTCGGCGGCCATGCCGGCGCAGTCGCCGACGTTGTCGCCGACGTTGTCCGCGATCACCGCCGGGTTGCGCGGGTCGTCCTCGGGGATGCCCGCCTCGACCTTGCCGACCAGGTCGGCGCCGACGTCCGCACCCTTGGTGAAGATGCCGCCGCCCAGCCGCGCGAAGATCGAGATCAGCGACCCGCCGAACGCGAGGCCGACCAGCGGCTGGATCGCGTGGTGCAGGCCTTCCTTCATCAGGTTCGGCGCCCACTGCGCGGCGCCGATCAGGAACCAGTAGAAGCCCGCGACGCCGAGCAGCCCGAGCCCGACCACCAGCATCCCGGTGATGGCGCCGCCGCGGAACGCGACGGCCAGCGCTTCGTTGAGGCCGGTGCGTGCGGCCTCGGCCGTGCGCACGTTCGAGCGCACCGAGACGTTCATGCCGATGTAGCCGGCGAGCCCGGAGAGGATCGCCCCGAGCGCGAAGCCCGCCGCGGTCGCCCAGCCGAGGAACACGCCGATGACCACGAACAGGATGGCGCCGACGATGCCGATCGTCGTGTACTGGCGGTTGAGATAGGCCTTGGCGCCAGCCTGCACCGCCGCGGCGATCTCCTGCATGCGGGCGTTGCCGGCCGGCTTGCCCATGATCCAGCCGATCGACCACGCGCCGTACGCGATCGCGAGGATCGCGCAGACGAGCGCGAAGATGAGTGCTGCGGAAATGCCCATGAACGCTTCTCCCAGTGTGTGCGTGCCCCGGGAAGCCCGCCCGCCTCCGCAGGCGACTGCGTCGCCGGCGCGCGGCCGGAGGCCGGCCCGCGGCGCGGCCGCGCGGAGGTCTTCCCGGAAATCCCCCGAAAACGTGGTCCCGGCCGGGTCTTGGTGGGATTCCCCGCCCGGCGCGGGCAAACGCGCTATTTTGCCAGTCCGCGGGCCGGCGCGTCGACCTCCGCTTACCACCGGCCGGCACGCCGCCCCGTTCGCGGGCGTTCGCCTGTCGCCGCTCCGGAAATCTCGCTGGAGGACGGGAAGGCCCGCAAGACGCTGGATCCCCGCCTGCGTGTGCTCGGGCGCCGGGCGGACGCGCGCGAATGACGACGGGCGAAGGCGTTCCCCTTCGCGTCGTCGTCCCCGCGAAGGCGGGGAGCCAGCGACCTTGGGGCGCACGTGACGAAGACGCTGGGCTCCCGCCTCCGCGGGAGCGACGACGAATGAATTGCCGCGCTTCCGTCGTCGCGGGCGCCAGAACCTCCACCTCGTCGTCCCCGCGCAGTCAGGGACCCAGCAACAATCACCTCGTCGTCCCCGCGCAGGCGGGGACCCAGTGTCTTTACTTCGAGGAACGCTGGAATCCCGCCTGCGCGTGCGTGGGCGACGGGCGAATGCGCGGACCGCGCAGGCTTAGCCCTGCAAGCTCGCCGCTAGCGTCCCGAGTCGGAGGTTCGGTGAAGCATGCATCGATCGTGATCAGGCCGGCGTCGCACTGGCGACGAACACGGATGCGCTGCGCGAAGCGGCGCGAAGCGGATGTCGCGACGATTCGCGAGGGCCGCGACACTGCAGCGCGCCGCTTCTCGCTCGCCTTTGCACGACGAACTTCCGACTCCGGACACCTAGATCGCGAAGTCCCGCCCGGTCTTCTTCGGCACCGCGACGTTGCGCAGGCGCACGTACTGCGGGAGCCCGTCGCGGAACGGCGGCGGGTCCTCGCCGCGGATCAGCGGCGCGAGGTACGCGCGCGCCTTCGCGGTGATGCCGTAGCCGTCCCTGGTGATGAAGCTCGGCGGCAGCATCTTCTCCACGTTCGCGACGTCGGACAGCGGTGCCGCCGTGATCTTCCAGCGGTACGGCCTGTCGGAGACGCGGGTGATCGCGGGCATCACAGCGTTGCGACCGGCGAGCGCGAACTGCACGGCCGCCTTGCCGACCGCGTAGCTCTGCTCGACGTCGGTCTTCGAGGCGATGTGCCGCGCCGCGCGCTGCAGGTAGTCGGCCACGGCCCAGTGGTACTTGTAGCCCAGCTTGTCCTTGACGAGCGCCGCGATCAGCGGCCCCACGCCGCCGAGCTGCGCGTGCCCGAACGCGTCGCGCGTGCCGGCCTCGGCCATCAGCTTCCCGTCGGCTCCCTTGAGCCCCTCGGACACGCCCACGCAGCAGTAGCCGAAGCGCTTCGTCCTCTCGTCGACCGCGGCGAGGAACTTCGCCTCGTCGAACGCCACCTCGGGGAAGAGGAGCACCAGCGGGATCGGCGTCGCCTCGTCCTCGGCCATGCCCACCGCCGACGTGATCCACCCCGCGTGCCGCCCCATGACCTCCAGCACGAAGACCTTCGTCGACGTCTTCGCCATCGACGCGACGTCGAACGCGGCCTCGCGCATCGACACCGCGACGTACTTCGCGACCGATCCGAAGCCGGGGCAGTTGTCGGTGACCGCGAGGTCGTTGTCGACGGTCTTGGGCACGTGCACGGCGATCAGCGGATAGCCGAGCCTCTCCGCGATCTGCGAGACCTTGAGGCAGGTGTCGGCCGAGTCGTTGCCGCCGTTGTAGAAGAAGTAGCGGATGTCGTGCGCGCGGAACACCTCGAGCAGCCGCTCGTACTGCGCGCGCGACTCCTCGAGGCCCTTCAGCTTGTAGCGGCACGAGCCGAACGCGCCGGCCGGCGTGTAGCGCAGCTGGTGGATGGCGCGCGCCGGCTCCTTCGAGGTGTCGATGAGGTCCTCGGTGAGCGCGCCGATGATGCCGTTGCGCCCGGCGTAGACCTTGCCGATGCGGTGGCGGTGCGCGCGCGCCGTCTCGATGACGCCGGCGGCGGAGGCGTTGATGACGGCGGTGACGCCGCCGGACTGGGCATAGAACGCGTTGGGCATCGCGGAGGCCGTGGTGGGGAACGGGGGGACGTCAGCGCTCGCCGAGCTCGCGGGAGAGCGCCAGCGCGGGCGCGAAGTGCGCGTCGGCGGCCAGCGCCTTGCGCACGTTGCGCCGCGCGGCGTCCGCATCGCCGGCGGCCTGGTCGAGCAACGCCAGATTGTAGTGGAAGCCGCCGTCCTGCGGCCGCACGGCGACCGCGAGCGCCTGCACGGCGCGCGCGTCGGCGAGGCGGCCGGCGGCCCGCAGGATCATCGCGCGCAGGTTCAGCGCCCACGGGTCGTTCGCGCTGACGGCGAGTGCTTCGCGGGCCTTCGCGTCCGCCTCCGCCAGCCGCCCGTCCTGCGCGAGGCGCGCGCCCTCGGCGAGCAGCGGCCGCGTGCGCGCGGCGAGCGCGTCGTGCGCCGCGGCCCACTTCGCGTAGACGCGGTCGCGGTGCGCGGCGAACGCCGCGGCATCGTGGTTCGCACCTCCGGCCGCCCCCGAGTCGCCGGCGTCCGCGTGCCACTGGAACGAGCCCAGCGGCACGAAGTGGAACGCCGCCTTCTGCGCCAGCTGCAGCATGAACTCCCAGTCCTCGAGGATGGCGAACGACTCGTCGAAGCGGCAGCCCGCGTCGACCAGCTCGCGCGCGAACAGCGCCGCCGACAGGTGGATGAAGTTGCGCTCGTAGAGCTGCATCAGCGAGAACGGCTGGCCGAACCACTCGACGTGGCCGTCGCGGAACACGCCCTTCGCGTACGACGTGACGACGCGCGCCTGCGGGGCCTGCGCGGTCGCGGCGAGCAGGCCGGCGAGGTGGTCGGGCAGGAACACGTCGTCGTCGTCGAGGAACGTGATCCACGTCCCGCGCGCGGCGGCGAGCCCGGCGTTGGCGGCGGCCGCGCGCGGCAGGCGCCCCGCGCCCGCCACCAGCCGCAGCGCGTGCGCCCCGCAGCGCGGCGGCAGCGGCGGATGCGCGGGGCCGCAGGCCGCGACGACGACGACCTCCGCGGTGACGCCGTGCTGGGCCGCGATCGAGGCGAGCGCCGCGTCCAGCGTGGGCCGCGCCATGCTGCGCACGACGACGCTGACCTGCGGCGCTCCCGGGTCGTCGCGCGTCACGCGTTACGCGCCTTCGGCGCAGCGTCGCGTCCGCGCCGCGGCGTCGCCGCTCAGCCGCGCAGCGCCGCGAGGCAGGCCTCGCGGACCGCGTCCACGCTCGCCAGCCCGTCGACCCTGCGGTACTTCGGCGCGCGCGGGTCGCCCTCGGCCGCCCAGCGGGCGTAGTACGCGACCAGCGGACGCGTCTGCGCCTCGTAGACGTCGAGGCGCTTGACCACGGTCTCCTCGCGATCGTCGTCGCGCTGGATCAGCGCCTCGCCGGTGGCGTCGTCGCGGCCGGCCACCTTGGGCGGGTTGAACCTGACGTGGTAGGTCCGCCCGGAGGCGACGTGCACGCGGCGGCCGACCATGCGCTCGACGATGGCCTCGCGCGGGACGTCGATCTCGAGCACGTAGTCGATCGCGACGCCCGAGTCGCGCATGGCCTGCGCCTGCGGGATCGTGCGCGGGAAGCCGTCGAAGAGGTAGCCGTTGGCGCAGTCGGGCTGCGCGAGGCGCTCCCTGACGAGCGCGATGATGATGTCGTCGGAGACGAGCGCGCCGCTGTCCATCACCTTCCTGGCGGCGATCCCGAGCGGCGTGCCCGCCTTCACGGCGGCGCGCAGCATGTCGCCGGTCGAGATCTGCGGGATGCCGAACGCGTCCTTGATGAACGCGGCCTGCGTGCCCTTGCCGGCGCCCGGGGGGCCGAGGAGGATCAATCGCATGGAGGGGCTGGTCGGGTGGCAGGAGGGTCGTGCGCGCCGGGACGCCCCGCGTGCGGGGTGCCGGGATTCTCGCCTCCGCCGCGCCCGCGGGTCAAATGGCGCCGGCCGCGTACAGCGCGCGCACGCGCTCGAGGTCCTCGGGCGTGTCCACGCCCGGCGCCGGCGTCGCGTCCGTGACCTCCACGACGATGCGCTCGCCGTGCCACAGCGCGCGCAGCTGCTCGAGCGCCTCGGCGCGCTCGATCGGCGCGGGCGCGAGCGTCGGGTAGCGCAGCAGGAACGCCACGCGGTAGGCGTACAGGCCGTAGTGGCGGTAAATCGGCAGCTCGCGGGGCAGCGCGCCGGGCCGGCCGCCGCCGAACGCGTCGCGCGCCCAGGGGATCGTCGCGCGGCTGAAGTACAGCGCGTTGCGCTCCGCGTCGAGCACCACCTTGACCACGTTCGGATTGAACGCCTCGTCGACGTCGTCGATCGCGTGGCAAGCCGTCGCGATCGCCGCGTCGGGCCGCGACGCCAGCAGCGCCGCCGTGCGCGCGATCAGCGCCGGCGCGAGCAGCGGCTCGTCGCCCTGCACGTTGACCACGATCGCCTCGGGCGCGAGGGCGAGCTGCGCCGCGGCCTCGGCGAGACGGTCGGTGCCGGTCGGGTGATCGGCGCGCGTGAGGACGGCCTCGACGCCGTGCCCGCGCGCCGCCTCCGCGATGCGCCCGTCGTCGGTGGCGACGACGACCCGTGCCGCCCCGCTGCGCCGCGCGTTCTCGGCGACTCGCACGACCATCGGCTTGCCGGCGATGTCGGCGAGCGGCTTGCCCGGCAGTCGCGTCGAGGCGTGCCGCGCCGGGATCAGGACGGTGAACATCGCCGCTATTTGCGCAGCGCCTCGACTTCCTCGGGCGTCAGCTTGCGGGCCTCGTCCTCGAGCAGCACGGGGATGCCGTCGCGGATCGGGTAGGCGAGGCGCGCCGAGGCGCTGAGCAGCTCCTGGCGCTCGCGGTCGTAGACGAGCGGGCCCTTGGTCACCGGGCAGACGAGGATCTCAAGCAGCTTGGCGTCCATCGAGGCGGTCCATCACGAGGGCGACGAGCGCCGGGTCGAGGCAGGCGCGGATGTCGAGCGCGTGGCAGCGCTCGTCGGCGAAGCCCGCGCATTTTACCGCGTCCTTCGCCGTCATCACGATGACGTCGGCGCCGGGGAGCGCGAGGTCCGCGGGCGTGAACGCGTGATGGTCGCCGAACGCGTGCGGCACCGCCTGCACGCCGAGCCGCGCGAGCAGGTCGAAGAAGCGCTGCGGGTGGGCGATGCCCGCGACCGCGTGCACGCGCGCGCCGCGCCAGTCCGACGGGTCGACGCGTCGCGCCGGATCGGCGAGGTTGCGCAGGCCGGCCGGGACGTGCGTCATCGTCGTCTCGCGCCCGTTGGTGCCGGCGCGCGGCGCGTCCCCCGCGCCGTCGACGAGCCGCACGATCGCGTCGACCTCGTCGAGGCGCGAGCGCGGCTCGCGCAGCGGGCCGGCCGGGAGCAGGCGGCCGTTGCCCAGCCCGCGCCGCGCGTCGATCGCGACGATCTCGACGTCGCGCGCGAGCGCGTAGTGCTGCAGGCCGTCGTCGCAGACGACCACGTCGCAGCCCGGGTGCGCGTCGAGCAGCGCCTGCGCGGCAGCCGCCCTTTCGCGCCCGACGACGACCGGGCACCCCGCGGCGGCGAGCAGCAGCGGCTCGTCGCCGACCAGCGCCGGCGCGTCGCCGGGCCGCACCTCGCGCACGCCCCGCACGGCCCCGCCGTAGCCGCGGCTCACCACGCCGGGCCGCCGGCCCCGCGCCGCGAGCTCGCGGACGAGCGCTGCGACCAGCGGGGTCTTCCCGGCGCCGCCGACGGTGATGTTGCCGACCACCACGACGGGCACGCGCACGCGCCGCGCGCGCAGCACGCCGCTGCGGTACAGCGCGCGGCGCAGCGCCACGAGCGCGCGGAACACCCATCCGAGCGGCGCCAGCGCGAGCGCCAGCGGCGTGGCGCGAGGCGCATACCAGCTCGCGATCAGGGCGTCGCGCAGCGCCACGCTCGCGACCGCGGCGCTATTTCGCGGGCGCGGCCGCGCCGGGCGTGGGCGCCTGCGTGGCGAACGTGATGCTGGTCAGCCCCGCCGCGCGCGCCGCCTCCATCACGTGGATGACCGACTGGTGCGTCGCGTTGGCGTCGGCGTTGATGACGACGATCGGGTCCTTCGCGTCGCCCGCCGAGCGGCGCAGCATCTCGGCCATCGCGCCCACCGTCGTGAACGCGAACACCGTGCCGTCGATCACGTAGCGGCCCTGCGGATCGACGCCCACGTTGACCTCCTTGGGCCGCTGCTTCGCCTGCTCGGCGTCGGCCTCGGGCAGCGTGATCGACAGCTCCTTGACGCGCTGGTAGGTCGTCGTGACCATCAGGAAGATCAGGATCACGAGCAAGACGTCGATCAACGGGATGAAGTTGATCTCCGGCTCGTCGCGGCTGGATTGCCGGCGCAGGTTCACGGCGGCGTCACCTCCGCTCGCCGTGCGCGTAGTCGACCAGCTTGATCGCCTGCTGCTCCATCTCGACGACCAGCGCGTCGACCTTCGCGCGGAAGTGGCGGTAGAACATCAGCGCCGGGATGGCGACGATGATCCCCATCGCCGTGTTGTAGAGCGCGATCGAGATGCCCTGCGCGAGCTGGATCGGGTTGCTGCCGGCGGCCGACTGCGAGCCGAAGATCTCGATCATGCCGACGACGGTGCCGAGCAGTCCGAGCAGCGGCGCGGCCGTCGCGATGGTGCCCAGCGTGGTCAGGAAGCGCTCGAGGTCGTGCGTCACCACGCGCCCGACCTCCTCGATGGCTTCCTTCATCACCGGCCGCGGCGCCTTCACGTTGGCGAGCCCCGCGGCGAGGATGCGCCCCAGCGGACCGCGCTCGGCGGTCTTGCGCAGCAGCTCGGGCGTCGCGCCGGCCTGGCGGAACTCGGCAAGCACCTGGTCGACCATGTTGGCGGGGGCGACGACGCTCTGCCGCAGCGTCCACAGCCGCTCGAAGATCAGCGCGAGCGCGACGATCGACGCGAGGATCAGCGGCCAGATCGGCCAGCCCGCGGCCTGGATGATGGACCACACGTGCGAGGAACTCCGCGAGAGGTGAAACCGCCGCGAATGGTGCCTGCGGCCACCCGTTAACGCAAGGCGGGCGGTCCGCCGGATCCTACCGCCCGGCGCGCCGCCGCGGCGGTCCTTCGGTCAGCGTGGCCGTGACCGCGGCGCCGGACAGCACGATGATCCACGACACGAACAGCCAGACGAGGAACAGCGGCAGCACGGCCAGCGCGCCGTAGACGCGCTGGTAGGTCGGCACGCCGGTCACGTAGAGCACGAAGCCGCGCTTCGCCCCCTCGAACAGGAGCGCGGCGGCGAACCCGCCCACGAGCGCCGCGCGCAACGGGACGCGCCGCGCCGGCAGCACGCCGTAGAGCAGCGCGAAGAGCAGCGTCGCGAGCGCGACCGCGAGCGGCGCGCGAATCGCGGACACCGCCGGCGCGACGAAGGGCGCCGCCGCCAGCGATTCCTCGATCAGCCAGTTCGTCGACCACACCGCCGCCCCGATCGCCAGCGGCCCCAGCAGCGCGCCGAGGCCCACGACCGCGAGCCGGCGCGGCAGCAGCGACGCGCGCCGCTCGATTCCCCAGATGGCGTTGATCTCGCGCTCGACCGTGGCGATCAGCGCGACCGCTGTCACGACGACGATCGCGATGCCCACGCCCTGCAGTTCGGCGGCCTTGCGCGTGAACTCGTCGAGGTAGGGACGCACCGCGGCGCCGCTCCCCGGCAGCAGGTGGCGCACGAGGAAGCGCTCGAGCGACGCGATCCAGCGCTCGAACAGCGGATAGCGCGCGACGTACACGACGGCCACCGTCATCAGCGGGACCAGGCCCAGCATCGTCGTGAACGACAGCGCCGCGGCGGTGCGCACCAGCCCCACGCCGGTCAGGCGGCGGATGACCCCGTCGAGGAAGCGCGTGGTGGCGGAGAGGGCACCCAAGGGATCGAGGCCGGCAGGACGCGGCGGCGGCGCGCGATTATCGCACCGCGCGCGTGGCGCCACGGCGCCGGCGGTGTAAGGTACGCGGCACGCCCGCCGACCACTCCGCGGGAACGCCGCGGTGCCGACGGGGTCCGAAGCGATCGTGGCTGCCCGACGGTGGAGGACCTGCGATGGACGACGCGAAGACCGAGACCGCCGTGCTGGGCGGGGGATGCTTCTGGTGCCTGGATGCGGTCTTCCGCGACCTCGACGGCGTCGTGCGCGTGGAGTCCGGCTACGCGGGCGGCTCGTCGCCCGATCCGACCTACGAGGCGGTGTGCACGGGACGCACGGGCCACGCCGAGGTCGTGCGCGTGACCTTCGACCCCGCGCGGCTGCCCTACGACGAGCTGCTGCGGGTGTTCTTCGCGATCCACGATCCCACGACGCGCGACCGCCAGGGCAACGACGTCGGCACGCAGTACCGCTCGGTCGTCTTCTGCCAGTCGCCGGCGCAGCGCGACGCCGCGCAGCGCGTGGTGCGCGAGATCGACGCCGCCGGCGCGTACGGCGCGCCGGTCGTGACCGAGATCGCGGACGCGGCGCCGTTCTACCCGGCCGAGGGCTATCACCAGGACTACTTCGAGCGCAATCCGGCCCAGCCGTACTGCATGTTCGTCGTCGCCCCGAAGGTGGCGAAGTTCCGGAAGGCCTTCGCCGGGCGTCTCAAGCCGCGCGCCGGCGCCTGACGCGCGTCGGGGCGCGCCCCCCGGGTCAGCGGCGCCGGTGGCGTGCCGCCAGCCCGCCCAGCCCCAGCGCGAGGCCCACGGAGCCGAAGACGGGGATCATGCCCACGGTGGTGCCGATCGCGCCGAACACGAGCGGCACGGTGACCGCCATCGTCTGGATGAGCGACATGCGCAGGCCGACGATCTCGCCGACGCGCCCGGGCGGCGAGTGCTCGTGCAGCAGCGACATCACCATGGGCTGGCTCGTCCCGAGCGCCATGCCGAGCCCGAACGAGAGCACGACCAGCGCCAGCGTGCTCGAGGTGAACGGGAACGCGACGTAGACCGCTGCCGACGCTAGCAGCGCGACCCGCAGCACCTTCATCTGCGGCGGCCGTGCGCCCACGAGCCAAGGCATCACGAGCCGCACGGCGAAGGTCGCGGCCGCGAACGCCGACAGGATCGAGCCGATCTGCGAGGCCGACAGGCCGATGCGCGAGCCGTAGATCGGCACGAAGATCGAGTGCAGGTCCCAGCCGATTGCGAACAGCGCGTTGAGCGCGAGCAGCTTGCGCAGCATCGGGTGGCGCAGCAGCTCCCGCATCCCCGCGCCGCCGGCCGCCTCGCCGCGCGCGTGCACGGCCGGCAGGCGCAGCGCGCCCCGCAGCAGCGCCACGAGCGTCACCGCCGGCGCGACGGCGAGCAGCGCGAAGGCCCAGCGGAAGCCGGCGAGGTCGATCGCGACGCCGGCCAGCAGCGGGCCGGCGAACGCCGACGCCGACAGCCCGAGCGCGTACCAGCTGAAGTTGACGGTGCGCGACAGCGGGTCGCCCAGCTCGCCGACGATGCGCTGCGCCGGCACCTGGTAGAGCATGAACGACAGCCCCGCGAGCATCGCGGCGCAGAAGAGCGCGGGCAGCCCCGGCCACAACGCCGGCAGCAGCGCGGCCGCCACCGACCCGGCGGTGCCCCAGACCATCGGCCGCCGCGGCCCGATGCGGTCAACGAGCCGCCCCGCAGCGATCGCGAGCAGCGCGGGCAGCAGCGCGAACAGCGCCATCAGCAGGCCGACCAGCGCCGGCGAGGCGTCGCGCGACAGCGCGTCGAGCGCCACGGCGACACGCCCGCCGGTGAGCAGCACGTGGTTGCACGCGCCGAAGAGAATCAGCGCGGCCAGCGTCCCCGAGGGCAGGCGCCGCGGGGCGACCGCGGCGCTCACCGGGCTGTCCCAGGAGATCGGGAAACGTCGCGGTTCACGGTACCGGCCGCCCGGGAAGGCGCCCGCGCAGGGTGCCCGTGCGCACGGCCCGCCGCACGCGTGGCGCGAGGGGCACGACCGCGGCGCCGCAGGCGCGCGGATCGGCAGGACGAAGCGCGGGAGGGAATCGGCAACACGGAAGAGACCGCGATTGTAACGCGGCGCGCGCCGCCCCGCGCCGTCGCTCGTCGTGCCCGACGCGGTGCCACCGCCTTCGCAGCAGCGCGTGTTGGCGGTCGTCGCGGTCGCCGCGCGCGCCGCTCCGGGGGGCGGACGCGCCGCCCTGGCGCACGTGCCGCAGCAGCGGGAGCGCGAACAGCGCGGTGCGGCGGGTACGACGGTCGTCGCCAGCCGCCCGCGGTTGCCGGCCGCATCGGCGACCTCCACGGGCGCGGCACGCAGCCACGACCGCGCGGGCGGAGCGTCGCCTCGCCCGGCGGCGCGACCGGTGCCGGCGCGCGCGGTGGCGCAACGCGTTCGCGCGCGCGCAACACTTCGGTTCTCCCTATGAAAAAACCCCGATCGAGGGGCTTTCCCCAGAGGGCCTTTGGGGTATAGTCCGACGCGATGGAGCAGGACGCACCCTAGACAGGAGGGTCTGCTTCAGAACGCACGGCCGCCGTACCGAGCACTCCAATCCAGGAAGGAGAATCAATGGCTACTGCCAAGAAAGCTGCGAAGAAAGCCCCGGCCAAGAAGCCTGCCGCGAAGAAGGCCCCCGCGAAGAAGGCCCCGGCCAAGAAAGCGCCGGCCAAGAAGGCCGCGAAGAAGGCCCCGGCGAAGAAGGCCGCAGCGAAGAAGACCGCCGCGAAGCGCAAGCCGAACGCCGCGTTCATGAAGGCGATGACGCCCTCCGCCGCGCTCGCCTCGATCGTCGGCAGCAACCCGCTCCCGCGCACCGAGGTCACGAAGAAGGTCTGGGACTACATCAAGAAGAACAAGCTGCAGGACGCGGTCAACAAGCGCATGATCAACGCCGACGAGAAGCTCAAGGCGGTGCTCGGCAAGGCGAAGGTCACGATGTTCGAGATGACGAAGCTGATCTCGTCGCATCTCAAGTAGCCGCGGCGCCGCGATCCGCGGCGCGCGACCGGGACACGACGGACGGCCGGGCAGCGATGCCCGGCCGTTTCGTTTGCGTTGCGCAGGCGGCGCCGCGCCTCGCGCGGTTACGCGGCGCCTCCCTGGCGCGTGCCCTGCAGCGCGGCGATCCGCTGCTCGATCGGCGGGTGCGTCGAGAAGAGCGCCATCAGCCCCGACTTGTCCGTGATGCCGAGCGTCTTGATGCCCTCCGGCAGCGAGGCCTCCTCGCTCACGCCGCCGAGGCGGCGCAGCGCGTTGATCATCGGGGTCGGCGTGCCGAGGTAGCCCGCCGCGCCGCGGTCCGCGCGGAATTCGCGCTGGCGCGAGAACCACGCGACGATGATCGACGCGATCAGCCCGAACACGATCTGGCAGACCATCACGGTGACGAAGTAGCCCGGGCCCGTGCCGCGCTCGGTGCGGAAGACCGCGCGGTCGACGATCGACCCGACGATGCGCGACAGGAACACGACGAAGGTGTTCACGACGCCCTGGATCAGCGTCATCGTCACCATGTCGCCGTTGGCGACGTGGGCGACCTCGTGGCCGAGCACCGCCTCGACCTCCTCCTTGTTCATCGACTGCAGCAGGCCCGTCGACACGGCCACCAGCGCCGAGTTCTTGAAGGCGCCGGTGGCGAATGCGTTGGGCGGTCCCTCGTAGATCGCCACCTCGGGCATGCCGATGCCGGCGCGCTCGGCGAGGCGCCGCACGGTCTCGACCAGCCAGGCCTCGACCTGGTCGCGCGGCTGCTCGATGACGTGCGCGCCGGTCGACCACTTCGCCATGGCCTTGCTCATCAGCAGCGAGATGATCGCGCCCGTGAAGCCGACCACCGCCGAGAAGGCGAGCAGCGGGCCGTAGGCGATGCCGGTGGCGTCGTACACCGCCCGGTCGAGGCCGAACAGCCGCAGGACGACGGACAGCACGACCAGCACGGCGATGTTGGTCGCGAGGAACAGGACGATGCGTTTCATGCGGCTGTCTCCGGTGTGCGGTGACGCGAGTCGTGAAGTGGCGGCATCCTCCGGCCGCCGGCGGCGCCCGGGGCCGTCGCGCCACTACGTGGGGCGGGGACGCACGGGTTTCAATCGGGCCGCGTTCGACATCGCCGGCGACGGCGAGTGCCCGGCCGCGGTCAGGGCTGGCGCCCGGACCACGAGTCCTTGAGCGTCACGGTGCGGTTGTACACCGGCCGGCCGGGCACGTGGTCGACGCGGTCGGCGACGAAGTAGCCGGCGCGCTCGAACTGGTACCTCGCCTCCGGCGGCGCGAGCGCCAGCGCGGGCTCGACCTGCGCGACGATCACCCGGCGCGAGTCGGGGTTGAGGTCGTCGAGGAAGTCGCGTTCCAGGAGGCCCGCTTCGTCGTCGTCGTCGCCGGCGACCTTCGCCGCGGCCGCCGCCGGTGCGTCGGGCTCGCCGCGCGTGCCCCAGGGGTTGCGGTCGCCGGGGAATGGCACGCGGAACAGGCGGTCGTAGAGGCGCACCTCGGCCGGCACGGCCTCGTCGACGGCCAGCCAGTGGATGTTGCCCTTCACCTTGCGCGCCTCGGCGCCGGGGGTGCCGCTGCGCGTGCCGGGATCGTAGGTGCAGTGGACGACCGCGACGTTGCCCGCGGCGTCCTTCTCGACGCCGACGCAGCGCACGATGTAGGCATGGCGCAGCCGCACCTCGGCCCCGGGGGAGAGGCGGAAGTAGCCCTTCGGCGGCACCTCGGCGAAGTCGTCGCGCTCGATCCACAGCTCGCGAGCGAAGCGCAGCCCGCGCCGGCCGCGTTCCGGCTTCTGCGGGTGGTTCGGCGCGTGGCAGGTCTCCGAGGCGCCTTCCGGATAGTTGTCGATGACGAGCCGGATCGGGTCGAGGACGGCCACCCGGCGCTCCGCGCGCTCGTTGAGATCGTCGCGCATCGCGTCCTCGAGGACGCTCATGTCGATCCACGCGTCCGACTTCGACACGCCGGTGCGCTCCGCCATCAGCCGGAAGCCCTCCGGCGTGAACCCGCGACGCCGCGCGCCGACCAGCGTCGGCATCCGCGGATCGTCCCAGCCGTCGACGTGCCCGCCGTCGACCAGCTGGATCAGCTTGCGCTTCGACAGGACGACGTACGTGAGCTTGAGGCGCGCGAACTCGATCTGCTGCGGCAGCGGGCGCTCGAGCCTGCCGCCGTCGGCGAGCCGCGCGATGACCCAGTCGTACAGCGGCCGGTGGTCCTGGAATTCCAGCGTGCAGATCGAGTGCGTGATCCGCTCCAGCGCGTCGGAGATGCAGTGCGTGTAGTCGTAGAGCGGATACACGCACCACTTGTCGCCCGTGCGGTGGTGCGAGGCGTGGCGGATGCGGTAGATCGCCGGGTCGCGCATGTTCACGTTCGGGCTCGCCATGTCGATCCGGAGCCGCAGCACGTGCGCGCCGTCGGGAAACTCGCCGGCGCGCATGCGGCGGAACAGGTCGAGGTTCTCCGCCGGCGTGCGGTCACGGTACGGGCTCGGCCGGCCGGGCTCGGTCAGCGTGCCCCGCGTCGCGCGCATCTCGTCGGCCGACTGGCTGTCGACGTAGGCGAGGCCCTGCCCGATGAACCACTCGGCGAACTCGTAGAGCCGGTCGTAGTAGTCGGACGCGTGGTAGAGGTGCTCTCCCCAGTCGTAGCCGAGCCAGCGCACCGACTCCTCGATCGACGCCTCGTACTCGACGTCCTCCTTGAGCGGGTTGGTGTCGTCGAACCGCAGGTGGCAGCGGCCGCCGTTCTCGCGCGCGATCCCGAAGTTCAGGATGACCGACTTCGCGTGGCCGTAGTGCAGGTAACCGTTCGGCTCGGGCGGGAACCGCGTGACGACGCGGCCGCCGTACTTGCCGGTCCGGGCGTCGTCCGCCACGATGGCGCGGATGAAGTTCGGCGCGGGGACGGCTTCCAGGCGCTCGCGCGCCGCGGCCGGCGCCCTCACGCCGTCTTGCGGTGCAACAGCCATGCGGATTTGTTCATGAACAATCGAGGTCGTCGGTCGATTCTACGCGGGCCGCCGCAGCGCGTCATGCGCCCGGGGCGGCCGCCCCCGAGGGAACCCCGCGGAAAGCCGCGCCCCACCTCGCTTCCCGGGCGGCTGTCGGTCGGCGGCGGACACGGTTGTCCACAAATCCTGTGGATAGGAATGTGCATATCTTGTACAGTCCGCGTCCAACCCCATGAACCGGCAGTGAAAAGGCTGCGATGACCAAAATCGCGCCGGACAAAAGCAACGCCCGATCAGGCGTTTAAACGTGCTCGCCGCCGCATCCCGCGCGCCGGCGGCGGCGCCTTCGTGACAGCGCCATGACAGGCACCCGCCGTCAAGCCCCCGGATCGTTGTCCATGACAGACCTGTACCAGCGGCAATGCCGGCGTCGGCCGGCCGGGCCCGCCGGCCGGCCGCGCTCGCCCGTCGGGACGTCGTGAGCTCCCGCCCCGGCGATGCACCGCAACAACCCGAGGTGCCGGGAATGCCGCCGCCCGTGCTCCCGGTCGGGTTGCTCGTCTCCTCCGCACGCCTGCTCCTCGAGCGGCACCTCGGCGTCGTCTGGGTCGGCGGCGAAGTCTCGAACCTCTTCCGCGCCGCTTCGGGCCACGTCTACTTCACGCTCAAGGACGCCGCCGCGCAGGTGAAGTGCACGCTGTGGCGCAGCAAGGCGCAGCTCGTGCCGTTCACGCTGCGCGACGGCATGGCGGTGGAGGTGCGCGCGCTCGCCTCGATGTACGAGGCGCGCGGCGAGTTCCAGCTCAGCGTCGACACGATCCGACACGCCGGCGTGGGCGCGCTCTACGAGCGCTTCCTCGCGCTCAAGGCGAAGCTGGAGGCGGCGGGCTGGCTCGCGCCCGAGCGCAAGCGGCCGCTGCCTGCGTTTCCGCGGCGCGTCGGCGTCGTCACGTCCCCGCGCGCGGCGGCGCTGCGCGACGTGCTCGCCACGTTCGCGCGGCGCTGGCCGCAGCTAAGCGTGGTCGTCTACCCGTGCGCCGTCCAGGGCGACGGCGCGGCCGCGGAGATCGCGCAGGCCATCCGCACGGCCAACGCGCGGCGCGAGGTGGACGTGCTGATCGTCTGCCGCGGCGGTGGCTCGATCGAGGACCTCTGGGCGTTCAACGAGGAGGTCGTGGCGCGCGCCATCGTCGAGTCGGCGTTGCCGGTGGTCGCCGGCGTGGGGCACGAAACCGACGTCACGATCTGCGACTTCGCCGCCGACGCGCGGGCGCCCACGCCGACCGGCGCCGCGGCGCTCGTGACGCCCGACTGTGCGGAGCTCCGCCACCGCGCCGGCCAGGTCGCGCGCCGCCTGCAGCACGCGCTCGCCTACCGCCTCGCGCACGCGACGCAGCGCGTCGATCACGCGTCGCGACGCCTCGTCCATCCCGCCGCGCGCCTCGCCGAGCAGCGTGCGCGCCGTGCCGACCTCGCGGGGCGGCTGGCGCGCGCCGCGGCGCGGGTGTGCGCGGAGCGGGCGCGCGCGCTGGACGGCGCCCGCCTGCGCTTCACGCGCGAGCTGCGCTCGCCGCTGCCCGGCGCCGAGCGCGTCGCGGTGGCGTGCGCGGACCTGGTTCGCGCCGGCGCCCGCGCCGTGGACGCCCGCGCGCAGCGCGTCGCCGCGCTCGCGCAGGGGCTCGCGCACCTCGATCCGGAGGCGGTGCTCGCGCGCGGCTACGCGATCGTCGCGGACGCGCAGGGCCGCGTCGTCGTGGATGCCGCCCAGGTCGACACCGGCGACGAGGTCTCGATCGCGCTCGCCCGCGGCCGGGTACGCGCGGCCATCACCTCCCGCCAGAATTAGGGTCAGACTCGCATTTCCGCACAACGCAGAACGAGGGTCAGACTCGAATTTCGTCGCTGGGTTACCGGCGCGCGCGAGCCTTGCGATCCGGAAATTCGAGTCTGACCCTCGTTTCCCGTGGCCGGCTTATTGGCGTGCGCGCGCGTTGCGATCCCGAAATTCGAGTCTGACCCTCGTTTCCCCCCGGGACGCGGGATCGGGCGCTGCGGCTCAGGCCTCGTCCGGATCGGGATCGTCGATGGCGCCGGCGGCACGCAGCGTCGCGATCACGTCCGCCGGCGCCTGCGCCGGGATCCTCGGCGTGGCGCAGACGACGTCCGCGTTCTGCGCACGGTGGCGCAGCGCGTGGTCCATCAGCACGATGGCGAGCATCGCCTCGGCGATCGGCGTGGCGCGGATGCCCACGCAGGGATCGTGGCGCCCGTGCGTGTTGACGACGACCGCACGCCCGGCCTTGTCGATCGAATGGCGGTCGAGGCGGATCGACGAGGTCGGCTTGACGGCGATCGACACGACGATGTCCTGCCCGGTCGAGATGCCGCCGAGGATGCCGCCGGCCTGGTTGCCGACGAAGCCCTGCGGCGTCATCTCGTCGGAGTGCTCGGTGCCCTTCTGCGCCACCGCCGCGAAGCCCGCGCCGATCTCGACGCCCTTGACGGCGTTGATGCCCATCATCGCGCAGGCGATGTCGGCGTCGAGCTTGTCGTAGACCGGCTCGCCCCAGCCGACCGGCACGCCGCTCGCGACCACGGCGATGCGCGCGCCGCACGAGTCGCCCGACTTGCGCAGCGCGTCCATGAACGCCTCGAGGCGCGGCACGACGCTCGCGTTGGCTACGAAGAACGGGTTGGCGTCGACGTGCTCGAAGCCCTCGAAAGGCACGACGTTGGGCCCGAGCTGCGTCAGGTGCCCGCGGATCGCGACGCCGTGGCGCTCGCGCAGCCACTTCCTCGCGATCGCCCCGGCCGCCACCCGGACGGCGGTCTCGCGCGCGGACTGCCGGCCGCCGCCGCGGTAGTCGCGCTCCCCGTACTTCTGCCAGTACGTGTAGTCGGCGTGCCCGGGGCGGAACGTGTCGGCGATGCGCGCGTAGTCCCGGCTGCGCTGATCCTCGTTGCGGATCAGCAGCGCGATCGGCGTCCCCGTGGTGCGGCCCTCGAAGACGCCGGAGAGGATCTCGACGCTGTCGGATTCGCGCCGCTGCGTGACGTGGCGCGACGTGCCGGGCTTGCGCCGGTCGAGCTCGCGCTGGATGTCGGCCTGCGCGAGGGCGAGCCCCGGCGGGCAGCCGTCGACGACGCAGCCGATCGCCGGACCGTGCGACTCCCCGAACGAGGTGACGCAGAAGACCCTGCCGAGCGTGTTGCCGGACATCGGAGCGTGCGCGCGCCGCGCGAGGTCGATGGGAAAAAAAGTCTAGCACGTGCCTCGCATCGCTCCTGCGCCGCGGCCTGCGACGCGCGGCGCGGCGTGGGAGAATCCCGGCATGGACACGGCGGTGGCCATCGACGTCCGTCTCGCACGCGCGCTGCGCGAGGCGCGTCACGTCGCGGTGCTGACCGGGGCGGGGATCTCCGCCGAGTCGGGCGTTCCGACGTTCCGCGACGCGCTGACCGGCTTGTGGGCGACGTTCGATCCGCGCGAGCTGGCGACGCCGGCGGGGTTCCGGCGCAATCCCAAGCTCGTCTGGGACTGGTATGCGGCGCGCCGCGAGCAGTTGCGCGAGGTCGCGCCCAACCCCGGGCACGACGCGCTCGCGCGCCTCGAGGCGCGCGTGCCCCGCTTCCTCCTCGCGACGCAGAACGTCGACGGGCTGCACGCGCGCGCCGGCAGCCGCCGGCTGGTCGAGCTGCACGGGAACATCGCGCGCGTGCGCTGCTCGCGCGAGCGCGGACGCATCGTCGCGACGTGGGACGAGCCGGCCGACGAGCCGCCGCGCTGCCCGTCGTGCGGCGCCTTCTTGCGTCCCGACGTCGTGTGGTTCGAGGAGGACCTGCCGGTCGACGCGCTGGTGGCGGCCGAGGACGCGGCGCGCGCCTGCGACCTGATGCTGGTCGTCGGCACGTCGGGCGAGGTCTATCCCGCGGCCGCGCTGCCCCAGTACGCCGCCGACGCGGGCGCGTGCGTCGTGGAAGTCAACCCCGCGCCCACGCCGCTGTCGCGGATCGCCGACCACGCGCTGCGCGCGCCCGCCGGCGTGGCGCTCCCGGCGCTCGTGCGGGCGGCGTGGGGCGAGGACGTCATGCCGGCGTAGCCGCCGGCGGCGCGCCGCGGCCGTGCCGCCGCCGCAGGGCGGCCAGCACCTGCGGCGTCAGGTCGCCGAAGATCGGGCGGCGGGACGCGAACTGGTAGAGGAAGCTCGACCCGCGGAAGTTCGCCTCGACGAAGACCGGCGCGGCGAGCGGATCGATCGCGATGTCCCACGACACCAGGTCGAAGTGCGGAAGCTGCGCGTGCAGCTCGACGACCAGCCGGCGCGCGGCGTCGAATCCCGGGACGTGCTGCCGAGCGCCGAAGTCGTACCCGCTGGTCGGATGACGCCGGTGGACACGCCCGGCCTTGTCGACCGCCGCGTCGTGCAAGCGCCCGTCGTCGTCGATGCCGCAGGCGATGCCGCCGGTCCCCGCGTTGTCGGTGACGCGCCCGTCGACGCCGAAGCGCGCGAACGCCAGGAGCACGCGGGGCGCGCCGTCCCAGCGCAGCGTCAGCAGGCGCACCGTGTTGACCGATGCGGAATGCGGCGCCGCCATGGCGGGGTGCTGCTCGATCGCCGCCTGCACGAGGAAATCGTCGCCGTGGCTGCGCTCGAGGTCGTCGAGGTCGACGGCGGCGTCGCCGCGCCAGGCCACTCCCGCGGCGACGCGGAGCCGGGCCACGCCCTCGCCGTTGTCGGTGCGGCTCGGCTTCACGATCCGCTCGCCGCCGCCGGCGAGCAGGCGCTCGCGGGCCGCGTCGCGCGCGAGCGGCCGGTCGTCGCCGTCGTAGTAGCGCCCGCGCATGCGCTTCACGACGGTCGCCGGCGCCCGCTCGTGGCGCAGCAGCCGGCGGTACAGGTTCTTGTCGCCGTAGGCGGGGCGCAGCGCGCGGTCGTTGAACATGCCGAGGATCTCGTCCCACCACACGAAGTGCGGCACGAAGCGGACGTCCTCCACACCGGTGACGTTGAACAGGGCGACGTGCCATCGCGGATCGACGCGGCGGCCGTAGTGCCGCGTCCAGTACGTCTGGACGTCCGCGAGGTACGCGGGCCGGGCCGGGGCGACGAGCCTCGGGTTCTTCGCCACCATCGCCTGGAACATGAGGGCGCGCGTGCGCGCGAGACGCACGCGATCCACCGCGGCGGCGAGTCCGTGCACGCCGCGGACGATCGCCTTCGCGGCCGCGAGGCGCGGCGTCATCGCCGGGCCTCGGCCGCCTCGGACGCGCTGCGTCCCGGCGGCAGCGGCGCCACGTAGCCGATGACGAGCAGCAGCGCACCCACGCCGAGGAAGGCCACGACGCGCGTGAGGCCGGACAGCGCCGCGAGGTCGAGCAGGAACAGCTTCGCGACGACCAGCGCGAGCAGCGCGGCGCCGGCGAGCCAGACCTCGCGCAGCGCGCGGCGCGTGGCGAGCAGCATCGCCCCCAGCGCGGCGAGCGTCCACGACAGCGTCACGGCCGCCTGCAGCGGACGGTAGGCGAACAGCGCGTCGGCGTCCCATGCGACGCCGCCGAGGTGATGCGCTGCGCGCGCGAGCGCGCCATGGCCGGCGACGAATGCCGCGAGCGCGCAGGCCCACAGGCGTTGCGACGCCGGCAATGCCGTCCACGCGGCCGACCAGCGCCACGCCGCGACGAGCGCAGCGGCGAGGGTGACGTCCAGCGGGTTGGCGAGCGGCAGCCACGGCAGCGGCCGCGGATCGCCGGGGGACACGACGTTCACCCCGACGAACCACGCCGCGAGCGCCACGGCGATCACGGCGCCCGCGCGGCGCCCCCAGGCATCGCCGTGCGCGCCGAACGGCCAGGCGGTCGCAGCGCGCGCCCGCGTCACGGCGGCGAGGTAGAGGAGCGGCGGCAGGGCCGCGGCGCAGGCGATCCAGACGGTGCCCTCGGCGGTGGAGCGGCCGACCCATTCGCTCGCTTCCCAGCCGAGCCACGCCACCAGCGCGAGCGCGGTGGCGACGTGGGCCTCGCCCAGCCACTGCAACCGGCGTGCCGGCCATGCGTCGTGCCCGACGGCGCGCAGCCCGGCGGCGTGCGCCGCCCACGCGAGCGGCCAGGCGAGCCATCCGCCGCTCGCGAGCGTCGTGCGCGCGGCGTCGAACAGCAGGACGGCGGCCGCGAGCATCGCCGGAAGCACCGTGGCCGCGCTCCAGCCGATCCGCGGCCAGCGCAATGCACGGCCCGCCGCCAGCGCGAGTGCGGCGGAGCCCGCGACCCACGCGAGCGACGCGTTCACGGCGCCCGCGCGGTCGAACGCACGGTCGAATTCGCGCGTGCCCGCGAGCACCCACCACATGAGTCCCCACGCGAAGACGATCCACAGCAGCCACCGCTCGACGCGTCCTACCTCCGCCGGGTGCCGGTCGGCGAGGCCGACGATGGCCAGCGCCGCGAGGCCGATCAGCGCGGCGCCGCTGAAGGCCGCGTTCGCGAACGGCACGCCCGACGGCGCGGGCCACGACCACGCGAAGGCCGCCGCGGCGGCCGCCGCGACCGCCAGCGCGAACCAGCGTGCGACGCGCTGCCGCTGCACCAGGCCGAGCCAGTACACGGCGGTCGCCTCGATCGCCCAGCCGGCAGACGTCCAGCGGGCGTCGAGCGCCAGCGGCAGCACGAGCGTCGCGAAGACCAGCGCGAGCGCGGCGAAGGACTGCGCCAGCCGCGCGAGCCCCTGCGACGGCGCGCGCCGGTGCCACGCCCACAGCGCGGCGTAGAAGGCCGCGAGCGCACCGGCGCTCCACGCGGTCCCGTGCTCGAAGCGGGCCACGATGCCCGACTGCAACGCGAAGCCCACGAGCGGCACACCGAACACGAGCACGCCGTCGACCGGCGCGCGCTCCTGCGGACCCGCGCGCCGCGCGTGCAGGATCGCGATGCCGACGTAGAACAGGAAGAACAGCGCGAGGAACGGCTGCACCGTCGCGTAGTGTGCGCTCCGGTAGTACGACCAGCCCCACGCGAGCCCGAGCGCGAACGTGAAGGCGAATCCCAGCACGTCGAGCGCGCGCCAGCGGCGACGCCACGCGACGGCGAAGATGGCGCCGTCGAGCACCGCGAACCACGCGAACAGCGGAAGCGGCCGCGTGTCCGCGGTCTGGATCAGGACCGGCGCGAGGAAGCCGCCGGCGAAGGCCAGCGCGGCGAGCGCCTGCGCGTCGTGTCGCAGCGCCACGGCGATCGTCGCGGCGGCGACGGCCGCCAGCAGCGCGATCGCCGGCAGCGGCGCGAGCACGTCGTACAGCCGGAAGGCCGCGAAGACGGTGAGGTAGACGATCCCCATCCCGCCGCCCTGCAGCGACAGGCCGTAGGCGGGGCGCGTGCGCGCGAGGCGCATGCCCAGCGCGGCGAGCGCGAGCCCGCCCGCGGCGGCACCGCCGAGCTTCGCCTCGATCGGCAGCCCGAACGTCTCGGCGAAGTGGCGCAGCAGGAAGGCGACGCCGAAGAACAGCACCACGATCCCGATCCGCGTCAGCGCGTTGCCGCCGGCGAGCCAGGCGCGGACCGGCGCGAACGCATCCGCCCGTGCGGCCGATGGCGGCACGCGCGCGACGTCGTCCGTCGCCGCGCGACCGGCAGCGTGCACGGCGTAGGCGGGCCGTGGCGGCGGCACGTCCGGCCGCTCCGCGACCGGCGGTGCGAGCGTCCGATCCACGGCATCCGCGGCCGCTGCTTCGGGATCCGCGACGCCGGCGACATCGCCGAGGCGTGCGCCCGGCGGTGGCGCGAGTCCCACGTGCGCCTCGATGCGCGCGAGGCGCGCCTCGAGCGCCGCGAGCCGCTGCAGCAGCGCGTCGTCCGCCCCCGCCGCTGCGGTGCCCGGCGGCGCCGTCGCCCGGGCCTGCGCGGCGTGCGCCCCGGGCAGCGCCCGCCGGTCGAGGAGCCAGCCGGCGAGACCGCCGGCGATGCCGAGCGCCAGCGCGGCGAGCGCCCCGGCGGCAACGAGCCCGACGAAGATCCCGGCCAGCGCGCCGATCACGCGCCACACGGCGTCGCCTCCCGCTGCGTTGCGGCGCGTCTCACGGGACCACCCGCCGCGCCGGCGCGCTCCGGGGCAATTCGCGCTCGGGGCGGCCCTTCGCGCTTCATCGCCGCGGTCCCCGAAGCGCGAGGATCGTCGCGCGCAGCGCGCCCGCGTCCAGCCGCTGCGGCGCGATCGCCTCGCCGACAACCAGCGCGATGCGCGAGAACACGCCGCGCCAGCGCCGCATGGCGCGTCCGTTGTGCGAGCGCGAGAAGAAGCTGCCCCACAGGCCCGCGAGCGCCATCGGGATCACCGGCACCGGCGTCTCGCGCACGATGCGCTCGAGCCCGGGGCGAAACGGCCCCATCTCGCCGGTGTCCGTCAGCCGGCCCTCGGGGAAGATGCCGACGACCTCGCCGTCGCGCAGCGCCCGGGCGACGTCGGCGAAAGCCCTCTCCTTGAGCGCGGCGTCCTCGCGCCCGGGCGCGATGGGGATCGTGCGCATCGTGCGGAACAGCAAGCCGAGCAGCGGCGTCGCGAAGATGCGGTGGTCCATGACGAAGCGGACCGGCCGGCGCATGCACGCGCTGATCACGACCGCATCGACGTAGGACACGTGGTTGCACGCGATCACGCACGCGCCGTCGTCGGGGACGCGCTCGAGCCCGCGCGCGTCGACGCGGTACACCGAGTGCACCAGCGCCCACGCGAGGAAGCGCATCAGGAACTCGGGCACGAGGCGGTAGATGAACAGCGCCACCGCGGCGTTCATCAGGCCGGTCGCCAGGAACAGGTCGACGATCGACAGCCCGGCCTTCAGCAGCGCGATCGCGACGCCGGCCGAGGCGACCATGAAGATCGCGTTGAGGATGTTGTTGGCCGCGATGATCCGCGAGCGGTGCGACGGCCGCGAGCGCTGCTGGATCAGCGCGTACAGCGGGACGATGTAGAAGCCGCCGAACACGCCGATCATCACGAGGTCGAACGCGACGCGCCAGTGCGCGCCGACCGCGAGGAACGTCCGCACGCCGGCGACGCCGTCGGCACGCAGCCCGTGGGCCGCGAGCCAGAGGTCCACGGCGAACAGCGTCAGGCCGATCGACCCGAGCGGGACCAGGCCGATCTCCACCTTGCGGCCCGACAGCCGCTCGCAGAGCAGCGACCCGGCGCCGATGCCGATCGAGAACAGCGCGAGCAGCAGCGTCACCACGGTCGCGTCGCCGCCGAGGAAGTCGCGCGCGAAGCCCGGGAACTGCGCGAGGAACAGCGCGCCGTAGAACCAGAACCACGAGATCCCCAGCATCGACAGCCAGACGACGCGGTTGCCCTGCGCGAGGACCAGGTTGCGCGCCGTCTCGGTGACCGGGTTCCAGTTGATCGCAAGCCCCGGGTCGACGGCGGGCGTGCGGGGGACGCGCAGGCTCGCGGCCCAGCCGGCGACCGCCAGCGCGACGCCGGTCGCGCCGGCCAGCAGGGGTCCGTGCGGCTCGACCGCGACCGTGAGGCCGCCGACGATCGTGCCGAGCAGGATCGCGACGAAGGTGCCCATCTCCACGAGCCCGTTGCCGCCGACCAGTTCCTCGTTCGACAGCTGCTGCGGCAGGATCGCGTACTTCACGGGGCCGAACACGGCCGACTGCACGCCCATCAGGCCGAGCGCGACGAACAGCAGCGCGACGCTGCCCTGCCAGAACCCGGCGAGCGCGACGAGCATGATGCCGATCTCGGCGGCCTTGGTGGCGCGGATCAGCCGCGACTTCTCGAGCTTGTCCGCGACCTGGCCCGCCGTGGCGGACAGCAGCATGAACGGCGCGATGAACAATGCGCCGGCGAGGTTGACCAGCGTGTCGGGGTCCATGCCGCCCGCCGCGGCGCCGAACGCGACGAAGATCACCAGCGCGTTCTTGAGGACGTTGTCGTTGGCCGCGCCGGCGAACTGCGTCCAGAAGAACGGCGCGAAGCGCCGCTCCCGCAGCAGGTCGAACTGGTTGCGCTCGTGCATCGGGACGGAAGGCCGGTCGGTTCGCCGGCGAAAGCTCGCCGGACAGCGTCGAAGTAGAGCACGCCCGCGCGTCCGCGGTCAGCACCGTCCGCCGGTCGACCGCGGCCGCGTCGTTCGCGCCTCGCCGGCATGGTGCGGCGCGCCGGCCTTTTCCGCTACGTTTCTGCTAGAGTAGCGTTATCCGATACTCGCCGTCGCGCGCGGCGCGCCCCGGCACGCGCCGCTTCCCGGCGGCTCCCCCGCCGGGCATCCTGTTGCCGCTCGCGCAGACGCGCATCCTCGATGAACGACGCCCGCGACCTCGTCGATGCACTGAAGCAGGTGGTCCGGATGCGCGGCCTCACCTACGCGGCGCTCGCCGCGCGCATCGGCCTCTCCGAGGCGAGCGTCAAGCGGCTGTTCTCGCAGCGCACGTTCACGCTCGCGCGGCTCGAGCAGTGCTGCGCGGCGCTGGACGTCGACTTCCTCGAGCTCGCGCGCCTCGCGCGGGCGCGCGGGGCCGCGTCCGCCGCGATGACCGTCGCCCAGGAGACCGCGCTCGCGGCCGACACGCGCCTGCTCGCCGTGTTCTACCTGGTGATGAGCGGCTGGACGGCGGAGGAGATCGTCGCGCGCTACCAGCTCTCGGCCGTGCAGTGCACGGGGCTCCTCGCGCAGCTCGACCGCCTCGGCCTCGTCGACCTGATGCCGGGCAACCGGGTCCGGCTGCGGCTGCCGCGCGACGTCCGACTGCGCCCCGACGGGCCCATCCGCCGCCGCCACGGCCGGCGGGTCGTCGACGACTTCCTCGCCCCGCAGTTCGACCAGGCCGGCGGATCGTTCGCCTTCGAGTTCCGCGAGCTGTCGCGCGCCTCGTTCGAGATCCTCAGGCGGAAGCTGGAGCGCCTCGCCGCGGAGATCCACCAGCTCGCCGACGTCGACGCGCACCTGCCGCCGTCCGACCGCGAGACGATCGGCATCGCGCTCGGCATCCGCCCGTGGTCGATGGCCTCCGCGATCGAGCTGCCGCGGCGCCGGCCCGAGCCCGCGGTCACGCGCCGCGGGCGCGCGCGCTAGAATCCACGCTCCACGCCGCCCGCCCGCGATGAAGCCCTACCTCGACCTGCTGCGCCACGTGCGCGACCACGGCGTGCGCAAGCAGGACCGCACGGGCACCGGCACGCTCTCCGTGTTCGGCCACCAGATGCGCTTCGACCTCGAGCAGGGGTTCCCGCTGGTGACGACGAAGAAGGTGCACACGAAGTCGATCGTGCACGAGCTGCTGTGGTTCCTGCGCGGCGAGACGAACGTGCGCTCGCTGCAGGAGGCCGGCGTCACCATCTGGGACGAGTGGGCGGACGAGCGCGGCGAGCTCGGTCCCGTCTACGGCCACCAGTGGCGGCGCTGGACGGCGGGCGACGGCCGCGAGATCGACCAGATCGCCGAGGTGATCCGCGACATCCGGCGCCACCCCGATTCGCGCCGGCTCATCGTCTCCGCGTGGAACGTCGGCGACATCCCGAAGATGAAGCTGCCGCCGTGCCACACGTTCTTCCAGTTCTACGTGGCGCAGGGCCGGCTGTCCTGCCAGCTCTACCAGCGCAGTTGCGACCTGTTCCTCGGCGTCCCGTTCAACGTCGCGAGCTACGCGCTGCTCGTGCACCTCGTCGCGCACCAGTGCGACCTGCGCGCCGGCGAGTTCGTGTGGACCGGCGGCGACTGCCACATCTACCTGAACCACCTCGAGCAGGTCGAGCTGCAGCTCTCCCGCGAGCCGCTGCCGCTGCCCACGCTGGTCCTGCACCGCCGGCCGCCGACGATCTTCGAGTACGCCTTCGAGGACATCGAGGTCGTCGGCTACCGATCGCATCCCGCGATCAAGGCGCCGGTGGCGGTCTGAGGGTCCTCCCCGTCGCGTGCGTCATGAGGTCCGGGGCTTGACGACCCCGGGGCGCCGGCGTTCCGATGGAGCACGGTGTCGCATGGGCGGCCGGATCCGTGACGAGGAGGATGCATGAACGTGTTGCGTTGCATGCGGGCTGCGTTGATCGGCACGTTCGTCGTCTCGGCGCACGTCGCCGCGCAGCAGTGCGACGTCTTCACCGACGTCCAGGCCGCGGACTCGTTCTGCCCGTCGGTGCAGTGGCTGAAGAACCGCGGGATCACCACGGGGTGCACGGCGACGCAGTACTGCCCGGCGAATCCCGTCACGCGCGCCCAGATGGCGCTGTTCCTCAACCGGCTGGGCACGGCGACCTTGCCGCGGGTGTTCTGGACGACGTCCAACGGCGCGGCACCGGTCGAGCTGCCGCAGGGAAACGGCGCGACCGACTACTGCACGACGGCGCCGATCCCCGCCGCGGCCCATCCGCGCATCGCCGTCGCGCACGGCTACATGTCGCTGCAGGCGAACGGCGGCGACTACCTGCGAATGGGGCTTCGGTACACGCCGTCGGGACAGGCGCCGGTGTATGCCAACTTCGTGTCGCAGACGGTGCGCAACCCTGCGGGGAGCTACCAGCTCGCGTGGGCGTCGAACCCGGTGGCGCTGGTTCCGGGGCTCTCGCACACCTTTGCCATCCGGCTCTCCAACAACGGCCAGGCCGGCTCGACGTTCCTCGGCGACAACGAATGCCAGCTGATCGTCATGGTGATCAACGACAGTCCGTCGACGCCTCCCCTCGACGTTCAGTGACGCGCGCGGCGGTCCTCTGCGCGCCTCATCCGCAACGGACCCGCTAGGCCTCGAGCGACTGGTGCAGGTAGCCGACCTGCACCACGAACAGCGGCCGGTCGTGGCCGCGGAGCTCGACCTGGTAGACCGTGACCAGCCCGTCCGGGCCGTCCAGCCGCAGCAGCAGCTTGCGGTAGGTGATCCACCCGGAGAGGACGCCGCAGGACCTGGCCGGGACGTCGACCCGGTCGGCGCGCTCCGCCAGCGCGCGGGCCACGAGCTCGGCGTTCTCGCGGGTGTGGCACCCGGTGGTCCGGTGCTCGAGCAGCGGGACGTCGAGCGGGAAGCGTTCCTGCGCGAGCGCGGCGCCGCTGGCGGCGAGCAGCAGGACGAGAGGGACGGCGGCGCGGATCACGGCGTTGACGGAAGGCACGGCAGCGAGGACAGGGGTGGCGTCGTTCGTCGCATCGTGCACGAAGTCGGCGCCGTTGGCCAATGCCCCGGCCGGGCTCGTGGTGCGCTCGCGGGGCGGCGTCGCCGCGAGCCCGGCTGCGCGCGCCTGCCCTGCGGGTCGCCGAAGCCGGCGGTCGCCGACGTCGCGACCGCGGAACGCGTCGTCGAAAAAGAAAGCCCGCCGGGAGGAGGTGGCGGGCAAGGGGGATGAAGAGGCGACGCGCAGGGAGGAGGGCTGCGCGCCGCCGGACCCGGCTGGCGCCGGATCGTGAAAGCGGGTCAGACGATGCTGCGCGCCGCGCTCACGCGCTCGGCGAGCTCCGCGAGCGCCTGCTGCTGGCGGCGCGCCGCCTCGTCGTCGCGGCGATCGGCGTCCGCGCGCTCGTCGATCTCCCGTCCGGGCATCGAGTACCGGGTGAGCTCGTTCGCGAAGGAGTCCATGATCGCCTCACAATCATCGTCGGGACGACGGGTGGTCGTCGTTGCACACGCATCCTTACATGCAACGGGCGTGCCAGCTCCGGCGCCGACCGCGTGCCGGCCGATGCGAAGCGCGCTGCCGGGGCACGAGCGGCCCGAAAGGAGGCAGTGCGTTGACGCAGCGCAGCGTGGGCGTCGCGCCGGATGTCGCAATGCAGCGACACCCGTGGACGCCTTCGCGTCAACCTCCTGTTCGCGCTCGCTTTTCGCTGTCGCACGCGGGCGACAGCGGCTGCCGCCCGGCGCGGGCGTCGCGCGGCGTGCGGCGTCAGCCCTTGCCCTCCTTGAACATCGACGGCTCGAGCTTGTGGCGTTGCAGCAGCTTGTAGAACTCCGTGCGGTTGCGCTTGGCCATCTGCGCGGCCTGCGTCACGTTGCCGCCGGTGATCTTGAGCAGCCGCACCAGGTAGTCGCGCTCGAAGGACTTGCGCGCTTCCTCGAAGGGCACGAGCGCCGCGGCGTCCTCGCGCAGCGCGTTCTGGACCACCGAGGCGGGGATCACGGCCGTCGTCGTGAGCGCCACCGCCTGCTCGAGCAGGTTGAGGAGCTGGCGCACGTTGCCCGGCCAGGGTGCGGCGATCAGCAGCGCCATCGCGTCGGGCGCGAGCGTGGGCAACGGCTTGCGGTAGCGCTCGGCCAGCTTGCGCAGGAAGTGCGTCGCGAGCACCGGGATGTCCTCGCGCCGCTCGGCCAGCGGCGGCAGGCGCAGCGACACGACGTTCAGGCGGTAGTAGAGGTCCTCGCGGAACAGGCTGGCGGCGCGTTGCGCCTCGAGATCGCGGTGCGTGGCGGAGATGATCCGCACGTCGACCGGGACCGACTGGGTGGATCCGACAGGCCGGACTTCACCTTCCTGCAGCACGCGCAGGAGTTTCACCTGCAACGGCAGGGGCATGTCGCCGATCTCGTCGAGGAAGAGCGTGCCCTTGTCGGCGGTCTGGAACAGGCCCTTGTGCGCCTGGACGGCGCCGGTGAACGCGCCGCGCGCGTGTCCGAACAGCTCCGACTCGAGGAGCTCGCCGGGGATCGCCCCGCAGTTCACCGCCACGAACGGCAGCTCCGCGCGCCGGCTCGCGCGGTGGATCGCCCGCGCCAGCAGCTCCTTGCCGGTACCCGACTCGCCGTAGACGAGCACGGCCGCGTCGGAGTCGGCGACCAGCCGCGCCTGGCGCAGCAGGTCCTCCATCTTCGGGCTGCGCGTGACGATGCCTGCGCGCCACTCGGACGACGCGGTCGCCGCCTCGCCGTCGTCGCCGGAGAGCTTGAGCGCCGCGGCCACCTTCTGCAGCAGCTCCTGGCTGTCGAAGGGCTTGGTCAGGAACCCGAAGACGCCCCGCTGCGTGGCGGCCACGGCGTCGGGGATCGTGCCGTGCGCGGTCAGGATGATGACGGGCAGCGTCGGATGCTGGCGGTGGATCGCCTCGAAGAGCTGCAGGCCGTCGATGCCGGGCATCCGCAGGTCCGTGACCACGGCAGCCGGGCGGGCCACGGCGAGGGCCGCGAGCGCGGTCTCGCCGCTGTCGGCGGTGCGCACCCGGTAGCCGGCCGACGTGAGCCGCAGGCTGATGAGCCGCAGCAGGTCGGGATCGTCGTCGACGAGCAGGACGTCGCTGGCGTGCATGGCGGCTCAGTTCCCCCCGCCCGAGCCGGCACCGCCGCCGCCGCCGCTGCGCAGGCGGTCGCGCATCAGGCTGCGCTCCATGGCGCGCAGCGCCTCGAGCTTCTGGATCGCCGCCTCGCTGCGCGCCTGCTCCTCGCGAACGGCCCGGACGCGCTCGGCCACCTGCACCGACAGCACCGTCGCGAGCTGCTTCAGGCCCGTCGAGCCGGGGTTCGCCTTGCCGACCGTCTCGAGGAGCGCCAGCGCGCGCTGGTCGTCGGACGGCCCCTGCCGCGTCAGCGTGTGGAGCACCGCCACGCGGATGCGCGTCGTGTCGGCGCGCGTGCGGTTCATCGCCTGCGTCTGCGCGGCGAGTTCGCGGCGCAGGTCGTCGGCGGCCAGCCCCGCGTAGCGCTGCAGGTCGGCGAGCAGCGCGGCGAGCTCGCGATCCTCGGGCGTGGACTCCTGCACGACCACCACCTGCGGTGGCGCGGGCTCGGGCGGCGGGACGGATGCGACCTGCGGCGTGGGAATCGCGGGCGCTGCGGCCGGCGGCAGCGGCAGGGGATCGGGGACGAGCGGCGCCTGCGCGATCGCGACGGGGGCGGCGGGGCCGGCCGCGGACGGATCCGCGGCGACCGGCTCGATCGGCGGCCACTCCACCAGCGGCGCCTGCGGCGGCGGCGGCGGCGGCGGCACCGGCGCCGCGGGGGCCCCGGCCGGTTCCGGGATCGACGGCGCCGCGGCGACGACCTCCGGGGCGGGCGGCGCGGCCGCGCAGCCGGCGACGACGGCGCACAGCGCCAGCGCCGCCAGCGTGTGTCCCCCGCTCACGACGGATGCCCCACGCTGGCGGCCCCCGCCGCGGTCGGCGCGTCGAGCGGCGCCCCCTGCGGCAGCGACAGGCGGAAGCAGGCGCCCCGCTGCCCGTCGGACCGGTCGTGGACGGCGATGCGGCCGCCGTGCGAGTTCGCGTACTCGCGCGCGATCGCGAGCCCGAGCCCCGACCCCTTGACCCGGCCGCCGGGCGGCGCCTTGCCCTGGAAGAACGAGTCGAAGATGCGCTCGCGCTCGTCGGCATCGACGCCCGGGCCGTTGTCGCTCACCTCGATGTGCGCCTGCCCGCCCTCCTGCCAGGCGCGGATGTCGATGCGGCCCGCGCGCGGCGCGTACTTGATCGCGTTGCTGACGAGGTTGTCGACGATCGTGCGCAGGCGGTCGGCCTCGCCGACGACCAGCGCGGGCTCGAGCCGCGTGTCGATCGTGATGCCCCGCGCCAGCGCCGCGAGCTTGTGCTCGCGCACCACGCGCCGCGCGATGTCGCCCAGCATCACCGGCCCCAGCGTGGCCGGCTCGAACGCCCGCGTCTGGTGGTACTTGAGCAGGTCCTCGATCAGCTTCTGCAGCGACAGCGTGTTCTCGCGGACGATGCGCACGATGTCGCGCTGCTCGCGCGTGAGCTGGCCGCCGACCTCGTCGCGCAGCAGCTCGGCGCCCTCGCGCACGGCGGTCAGCGGCGTCTTGAGCTCGTGCGAGACGTGGCGCAGGAACCTGTTCTGCTGCTGCTCGAGCTCGGCGAGCCGCACGCGCAGCCACTCGAGGCGCTGGCCGAGGTAGCGCAGGTCCTGCGGCCCGTTCACCTCGATCGCCTGCGAGAAGTCGGCGCTGCCCATCTGCCGGATCGCCTGGTCGAGCTGGCGGATCGGCCGCGCGATCAGCACGGCGAACACGATCGCGAGCGCCAGCGCGATCGCCGCGGTGGCCAGCGCGAGCCAGAACCACTTCTCGCGGCCCTCGGCCGCGGTGTCCTGAAGCCGCTCGATCGCCTCCTGCGTGAGCGCGCTGGACGCGGTGAGCATCGTCTGCGCGTCGTCGGCGAGCCGGCCGTAGCCGTCGGCGAGCTCGATCGGCAGGCTCGCGCTCCTGCGCGGCGCCGTGAGAAGCTTGTGCAGCGCGTCCTCGCGCTGGCCGAGGCGCTTGAGCGCCTCGCGGTACGCGCCCTCCAGCGGAATCTGCGACAGCTGGCGCACGCTGGCCTGGAAGTCCTGCCTGAGGCGGTTGTAGTCGTCGACCAGCGCCTGGTCCTCGAGGATCAGGTACTGGCGCACGACGCGCTCGAGCGTCGTCGTCTGCTCGAAGAGCTGGCGCGAGGTGCGCGCGGCCTGCGCCGTCTGCAGCACCTCGTCCCGGCTCTGCGACACGAGCCGGTCCAGCGACAGCGTGAGCTCGGCGAGCGCGTAGAGCAGCGGCAGGCTCACCAGCAGGAAGCCGAGCAGGATGAACTTGAGGAAGGACCGGGGGTAGTACACGCGGCGACGCGGTCTTGGGGGCTGGCGGGCAAAGGTCCCGGGAGCGACCGACTATAATCCTTGCGATTATGGCATCGCCTCCGGAGCAGGCGCACGCTTCCCGCCGTGCCGTGGCGGGAGCGCGTCTCGCGATCATCGTCGCCGTCGCCGCCAACGGGACGATCGGCGCGGCGGGCACGCTGCCGTGGCGGCTGCCCGCCGACCTGCGGCGCTTCCGCGAGGTCACCAGCGGTCACGCGATCGTCATGGGCCGGCGCACGTGGGCGTCGATCGGCCGTGCGCTGCCGGAACGCCAGAGCATCGTCGTGACGCGCACGCCGGGGTTCGCGGCGCCCGGCGCCGACGTCGTCCGATCGCTCGACGAGGCGCTCGCCGCCGTGCGCCGGCCGCTGCCGGCGTTCTGCATCGGCGGCGCGGAACTCTACGCCGCCGCGCTGCCGCGCGCGGACGTCCTGCTCGTGACCGAGATCGCGCGCGCGATCGACGGCGACACCGCATTTCCGCCGATCGACCGCGGCGCGTGGCGCGAGATCGCCCGCGAGCCGCACGCCCCCGACGGGCCGCAGGCGCTGCCCTTCGCCTTCGTCACCTACGCGCGTGACGATCGGCGATAATGGCCGCGCGCCGGGATGGCGGAACTGGTAGACGCAGCGGACTCAAAATCCGCCGGTAGCGATACCGTGAGGGTTCGAGTCCCTCTCCCGGCACCATCCGCGCGGCTGCGCGCGCAGGCGCGCGCAGCCGCTCGCTCTGGGGGCTAGTCGGGCACGTACAGCGTCCCGCGCCGGAACTCGATGCGGTCGGCGGCGGCCGGCGCGTCCGCGATCGGGGGCACGTTCGACGCCTCCAGCGGCGGCGCCGCCGCGCACGCCGGATCGGCGCAGCGCGGCACCGCGCGCACCACCTGCGACGGCGGCAGCGGTGCGCCCTGCGTCAGGTGCGCGTACATGCGGTCGAGCGCCTCGATCAGGTAGACGTGCAGCGGCACGAAGCGCTTCTCGTAGCCCGCGAACGCGCCCCCGGGGAGGAACGCGTCGAAGTGCTGCGCATTCGTCACCTCGATGTAGCGCAGGCGCGACACGCCGGGCGCGGCCGCCTGGTTCGCGGCGTAGTAGGCGCGCGACGCGTGGTTGACCGGCACCAGCGCGTCGGCGCGTCCGTGCACGACGATCGCCGGCGTGTGCTTCAGCCGCGCGCCCAGCTGCACCTCGGCGATGCCTGCCCGCACGCGGTCCGACGCGGCCTTCGCCGCCCCCGTCAGCGGCGCGCCCGTGACGATGTCGCGGCCTTCCGCGAGGTTGCGGTGGCAGATCGCGCCGTCGAGCGCGAAGTCGGCGGCCCCGGTCGACGGCGAGACCCCCTGCAGGTCGAGGAGCGCCCCGCCCAGCGAGTCGTTGTAGACGACGTTGACGCCGGACGTCGGCGGCACGCCGTTGCCGGTGCCGAAGATGTTCGCCTGCACGACCGCGATCTGCGGCGCGACGCTGCCGTCCGAGTTCGGAACGAACACGTTGCCGGCCGTGTTGGCGAAGCTGAAGCCGCAGACGTCGTCCTCGACGCCGAAGCGCCCGTGCGCATTGGCATAGGTCACCGCGATCGCGTTGGTGGCGAAGCGGTAGTGCGACGCGTGCAGCACGTCGCTGTCGGGCAGCCAGCCGTAGTCGCGCAGCTTCCGCAGCGCGTCGGCCGACCACGCTGCGACGTCGCCGCCGGCGACCAGGCCCTTCGCCGCCAGCCCCGCGCAGCGTTGCGCCGGACCGGCCGCATTGGGCAGGAACAGGAAGCCGAACGACGGGGCAGCCGCACCGACGGCGAGCGAGGCGCACGGCTGGTAGAGGTTCGCCCACGTGAAGTAGTCGTAGAGCGGCCGGCCGATGACGGGAGCTTCCTCCGATCCCTGCACGATGCGCAGGCGCCTCGCGTCGGCCGGCTGGACGTTGGGCTCGGTCACGGCGACGCCGTCGACCAGGCCGTGCTTGTCCTGCTCGGCCGCCGCGACCGCCCCGCCGGCGCCGTTCGAGATGCCTGACGCGATGACGATGGTGTTGCGCGTGTCGAGGACGACGCGCTTCTGCCCCCGCGGGCCCGGCGTGCCGTACTTCTCGTTCAGCACGTAGAACGCGAAGACGATCGACTGCAGCGTGTTGCGTCCCCAGTCCCGCTCGGGGTTCTGCCTCGAATGCGCGTGCTTGAACGCGACGCGATGCGGGGTCGCGGCGTTGAAGGCCGCGCGCTCGGCGGCCGACAGCGCCGCGGTGAAGTGCGAATCGGCGCCGGCCGTCGTCGCATCCACGCGCGTGCCGTCGATCAGGCCCACGACGTTCGTCATCAGGTCGTGCAGGCCGTTGCCGGTGCCCTTGTCGGTATACGCGACCGCGCAGCCGCGCTTCAGTCCCCACTCGCCCGAGGCGCCGATCGCCCCGTAGACGCCGCGCGAGCCCGACGACGTCGCGGTGACGATGCACGCGCGCGCGGGGTCGAAGGCGGCGGGGACCTGCACCATCAGGGTGACGTTCCTGCGCCCGCTGCCGTCGTCGGCGAACGCCAGGTGTTCGTCGCCGGCGATCTTGCCCGCCCCGGGCGTGAGGTCCACCGACCCGTCGAGGCGCACGTTCGGCCCGTACAGGCGGCCGTAGCCGCCGGCCGGCGTGATGTCGAGCACGGCGCGGTAGTTGGTGTGGATGGCGCGCTTGCGGAGCTCGGCGGCGCCCGGGGCGGGACCCGGCGGCACCGGGAAGTTCGCGAGCAGGCCGTCCCATCCGAGGCCGCCGGTGAGGAGGTCGTCGCTCGCGCCGTCGTACGCCGCGCTGCGGATCTCGCCGAGGAAGGCGGGCCGGACATTGGGCGTGCCGGCCGGGCCGACCTTGAGCTCGGGGCCGTGGGCTGCGGCCGGGGTGGCGAGCGCGACGCACAGCGCCGCCGGGAGGAACGCATGCATTCGTTTCACGACTTCGCACCTCGCTGTTCGTTCCGGTGACGGGGACGGCTCGGGCAGCCGCCGCGGGGCGGTCGCGCCGGCCGCGTGCACCTGCGGGGACTCTACCGCGGACCCGCGGTGCGATGTCAATGTCATCGCGCGCTGCTGCAGTGCGTCATCGCGTCGATCGGCCGGCATCCTCGCAGCGGCAAGAATCCATGACGTAGCCATGGTCATTTCCCCACGTATTCGGCATGGACGTCGCGCGCGGTTTGGGTCGAGAATGCGCCCGAACAAGCCCCGCGGGCGACCGCGGGTCCGCGGGCCGAGGTCCACTTCGGGAGGACATCGCCATGGGCATCGCCATCGTGTTGGTGCTTCTCGTCGCGGGCTCCGTGCTGTTCCATTTCGTCAGTCCGTGGTACTTCACGCCGATCGCGTCGAACTGGAGCGCGATCGACGACACGATCGCCATCACGTTCTGGGTCACCGGCATCGTGTTCGTCGCGGTGAACCTCTTTCTCGCGTGGTCGGTGTACCGCTACCGCAACCGCGCCGGTGCCCGGGCGGCCTACGAGCCGGAGAACAAGAAGCTCGAGTGGTGGCTGCTCGTCGTGACGGCCGTCGGCGTCGCGGCGATGCTCGCGCCGGGACTCGTCGTGTGGGCGAAGTTCGTCGACGTGCCCAAGGGCGCGCTGGAGGTCGAGGCGCTGGGCCAGCAGTGGCACTGGATGTACCGCTTTCCCGGCGCCGACGGCAGGCTAGGCACGGTGGACGCGCGCCACGTGACCGACGCCAACCCGTTCGGGATGAGCCCGACGGATCCCCACGGCCAGGACGACGTGCTCGTCGCCCATCCCGAGGTGCGCCTGCCGCTGGGCAAGCCGGTCAAGGTCCTGCTGCGCTCGAAGGACGTCCTGCACAACTTCTCGGTCGCGCAGATCCGCGTCAAGATGGACCTGGTGCCGGGGCTCGTCACCTACGCCTGGTTCACGCCGACCCGCACCGGATCGTTCGACCTGCTGTGCGAGGAGCTGTGCGGCATCGGCCACTTCGCGATGCGCGGCCGCATGGTGGTCGAGGAGGAGCCCGCCTTCGACGCGTGGCTGAAGGCGCAGCCCACGTTCGCCCAGCTGCAGGCACGGCCCGCCGCGGACGCGGCGGCGGGGCGCGCGCTGTACGCCGCCTGCGCGGCCTGCCACGGCGCCGAAGGCGAGGGCAACGTGGCGCTCAACGCCCCCAGGCTCGCCGGCCAGGGGACGTGGTACCTCGAGCGGCAGCTCGCGCACTTCAAGCACGGGGCGCGCGGGCAGAACGACAAGGACACGTGGGGGAAGGTCATGGCGCCGATGGCCGCGGTGCTGCAGGACGACGCCGCCATCGCCAACGTCGCGGCCTACATCGCGACGCTGCCCGACCGCCCGCAGGCGGCGACGGTGCAGGGCGACGCGCGCGCGGGCAAGCAGCGCTACGCGACCTGCGGCACCTGCCACGGCGCCGACGGCATGGGGATCGCGGCGACGAACGCGCCGCGGCTCAAGGGCATGAGCGACTGGTACATGGTGACGCAGCTGCGGAACTTCCGCGACGGCGTCCGCGGCTCGCATCCGCAGGACATGCACGGGTCGCAGATGGCCCTGCTGGCCGCGATGCTCGCCGACGACCGCGCGATCCGCGACGTGGTCGCCTACATCAACTCGCTGTGAACCCGCGCGGCCCGCAGCGCCCCGCGGACGGTGCATCCGCGCAACGACCGCCAGACTTGCCGGCAGTACGACACTTGCTGGCCACGTGCCCCCGAACCTGGGAAGGGTGAAGGTCCATGCCAACGTACGTCGCCCACGACGAGTCCGATTACGCGCCGCCGACGGAAGTCGCGGAGGTCGAGCTCTACCATCCGAAGACGTTCCTCGGGAAGTACGTCTGGAGCCAGGACGCGAAGATCATCGCGATCCAGTACGGCGTCACCGCGATCGGCGTCGGCGTGATCGCGCTGGTGCTGTCGTGGCTGATGCGCCTGCAGCTCGCCTACCCCAACCAGTTCTCGTTCATCGACCCCTCGAACTACCTGCAGTTCGTCAGCATGCACGGCATGATCATGGTCGTGTACCTGCTGACGGCGCTGTTCCTCGGCGGGTTCGGCAACTACCTGATCCCGCTGATGGTCGGCGCGCGCGACATGGTGTTCCCGTACGTCAACATGCTGAGCTACTGGGTCTACCTGTTCGCGGTGCTGCTGCTCGTCGCCAGCTTCTTCGTGCCCGGCGGGCCGACCGGGGCCGGGTGGACGCTGTACCCGCCGCAGGCGATCCTCGACGGCACGCCGGGCGCGAGCTGGGGGATCATCCTGATGCTGGTCTCGCTCGCGTTCTTCATCATCGGCTTCACGATGGGCGGCCTCAACTACGTCGTCACCGTGCTGCAGGCGCGCACGCGCGGCATGACGCTGATGCGGATGCCGCTGACGATCTGGGGCATCTTCATGGCGACGATCCTCGCGCTGCTCGCCTTCCCGGCGCTGTTCGTGAGCGCGATCATGATGATCCTCGACCTGACGCTGGGCACCAGCTTCTTCATGCCCGCGATCGTCTCGAAGGGCCAGGCGCTGAGCCACGACGGCGGCAGCCCGATCCTCTTCCAGCACCTGTTCTGGTTCTTCGGCCACCCGGAGGTCTACATCGTGGCGCTGCCCGCGTTCGGCATCGTCTCCGACCTGATCGCGGTCCACGCGCGCAAGAACATCTTCGGCTACCGCATGATGGTGTGGGCGATCGTCGCGATCGGCGGGCTGTCGTTCATCGTCTGGGCGCACCACATGTACGTCAGCGGCATGAACCCCTACTTCGGGTTCTTCTTCGCGACGACCACGCTGATCATCGCCATCCCCACGGCGATCAAGGTCTACAACTGGGTGCTCACGCTGTGGCGCGGCGACATCCACCTGTCGGTGCCGATGCTGTTCGCGATCGGCTTCATCTTCACCTTCGTGATCGGCGGGCTGACCGGCCTGTTTCTCGGCAACGTCGTCGTCGACCTGCCGCTATCGGACACCATGTTCGTCGTCGCGCACTTCCACATGGTGATGGCGATCGCCCCGATCCTCGTGGTGTTCGGCGCGATCTACCACTGGTACCCGAAGATCACCGGCCGCATGCTCCACGACGGCATGGGCAAGTTCCACTTCTGGATCACCTTCGTCGGCAGCTACGCGATCTACTACCCGATGCACTACCTCGGGTTCATGGGCGTCCCGCGGCGCTACTACGCGGTCACCGGCACGAACTTCATCCCGGACTCCGCGCACTCGCTCAACGTGGCGATCACGATCGCCGCGCTCGTCGTGGGCGCGGCGCAGGTCGTGTTCCTCTACAACCTCGTGCGCAGCTACTACCGCGGCGCGCCGTCCGGCGGCAACCCGTGGAACGCGACCTCGCTCGAGTGGCAGACGCCGCACACCCCGCCCGAGCACGGCAACTTCGGCAAGGAGCTGCCGGTCGTCTACCGCTGGGCCTACGACTACAGCGTGCCCGGCGTCAGGCACGACTTCATCCCGCAGAACGTGCCGCCGAGCGAGGTGCCGTCCGGCAGCTGGGCGAAGCCGTGACGCGGACCCGCGGACGCGGGCGGACGCGAGCGCCATGACCATCACGCTGCTGTTCCTCGCCGGCCTGATGGGCGTGGTCGTCTGGTGGCTGCTGCGCGAGAGCACGCGCGTGCAGCCGTGGGCGGTGCAGGGGCCGGTGCCGGACGTCCACACGGCCACGCTGCCGCGGCACGCGGCGAAGACCGCGCTGATCGTCTTCCTCGCCGTGGCGACGTCGCTGTTCGCCCTCTTCATCAGCGCCTACGCGATGCGCATCCGCCTGCTCGACTGGAGCCCGCTTCCGCAGCCGCGGCTGCTGATGGTGAACACGGCCGTGCTGGTGCTCGCCAGCCTGGCGATGGAGTGGACGGCGTTCGCCGCGCGCCGCGGCGACCAGGACCGCGTCCGCGCCGGCCTCGCGGCGGCGGGCCTGCTCACGGTCGCGTTCGTCGCCGGGCAGCTGGTCGTCTGGAGCCAGCTCGCCGGTGCCGGCTACTTCGTCGCCACGAGCGCGGCGACCGGGTTCTTCTACCTGCTGACGGCGGTGCACGGGCTGCACGTGCTGGGGGGTCTGGTGGCGTGGATGCGCCCGTACGCGCGCGCACGAAGCGGCCGCGACGCCGACGCCGCGCGCCTGCGGCTCGGCGTCGAGCTGTGCGCGATCTACTGGCACTTCCTGCTGGCGGTGTGGATCGTGCTGCTGGCCGTGCTCGTTTCGAAGGACCTGGGGCTGTCGATCTGCTCGACGGCCGTTCCGCTTTGACGACCGGCGCAGGCGAAGGCCGCGAGGGGAGGCACGAAGACATGGCGCCACACGAAGCGGTCGGGACGGCTTCCGGGCTCCCGACCCCCGAAGGCATGCAGAGCATCGTCGCCGACATCGGCTCCGACCAGCGGGCGTTCAAGAACGTCCCCTGGGGCAAGCCGATGATGTGGATCTTCCTCGTCAGCGACACGTTCATCTTCGGCAGCTTCCTGATCTCGTACATGACGGTGCGGATGTCGACGACCGTGCCGTGGCCGAACCCGAGCGTGGTGTTCTCGCTCGAGATGTTCGGCGAGAACGTCCCGCTGCTCCTGATCGCGATCATGACCTTCGTGCTGATCAGCAGCAGCGGCACGATGGCGCTCGCCGTGAACTACGGCTACCGGCGCGACCGGCGCACGACGTTCTGGCTGCTGATCGCGACGGCCGCGCTGGGCGCGACCTTCGTGGGCATGCAGGCCTTCGAGTGGACGAAGCTGATCCAGGAGGGCGTGCGCCCGTGGGGCAATCCGTGGGGCGCGGCGCAGTTCGGGTCCTCGTTCTTCATGATCACCGGCTTCCACGGCACGCACGTGACGATCGGCGTCATCTTCCTCGTCATCGTCGCGGTGAAGGTGTGGCGCGGCGACCTCGACAAGCAGCGGCCGGGCTTTCTGACCGGACGCCGCGGCAACTACGAGATCGTCGAGACGATGGGGCTGTACTGGCACTTCGTCGACCTGGTGTGGGTGTTCATCTTCGCGTTCTTCTATCTGTGGTGACGGGAGGCCGGTCATGAGCCATGGGGATGCGCACCACGCGGCCCACGCCGAGGCGCCGGCGGCCGCGCACGAGTCGGGGCAGCAGCACCCGCTCGGCGTCTACTTCAAGATCTGGGGGCTGCTGTTCGTGCTGTCGATCGCGTCGTACCTGGTCGACTACTTTCACGTCCAGGGCATGCTGCGCTGGACGCTGATCCTGGTGTTCATGTTCCTGAAGGCCGGGCTGATCGTGGCCGTCTTCATGCACATGATGTGGGAACGCCTCGCGCTCGTGTACGCGATCGTCGTGCCGCCGCTGCTGCTCGTCACGCTGATCGCGATCGGCGCGCTCGAGGCGCTGTACACGCACGACACGCGCGGCGTGTTCTTCGGACCGACGCAGGCCGCGCCCGCGCCGGTCAGGCACTGACCCGGGCCGGGCGCGCGCCCCGGCGGGTTCGCGACGCGGCGTCGACGCCGCCGCGCGCGGCCCCGCGCCGGGGATGCCCCCGGCGCCGGCGCGGCGACGGCCTGGCGGCGGTCGTGCCGCGCTCCGATCCCGTCAGGCGTGCCGCATCGTCCCGAGCTTCTGCTGCAGCGAGACGATCCAGTGCTGGACCGGCTGGCCGGTGCCGGCCGGCTCGACGCGCGCGTGCGCGCCCAGCACCTTCTCGAGGACCGCTTCCTGCCCGGGCTCGAGGTCGACGAAGAACACGTGCTTGCCCTCCTTCAGCGCCTGCGCGAAGCGCGTGAAGTTGTGGTTGGGCCGCTGGATGCCGGCGAGGCCGCCCTCCCACGTGCAGAAGCCGAGCACGATGATCGCGAGGAACACGAAGGGGATCCAGCCCGCGGCGGTCTGCGTCCACCCGGCGAAGTAAGCGACGACGAGCACCAGGATCGCGGCCGGCACGCCGATCAGCGCGCCGCGCGTGGTGGAGTGCACGAGGTCGCTCTTCATGAACGACTGCACCTCGTGCAGGTGAGTGTGCCTGGCGAGCTCCGCGTCGTCGTTGCTGAGCACGTGGATCTGCGGCGTCGAGATGCCGGCCGCCTCCAGCTGCCGCTCGAGCGCCTCGAGATCGTCGAGGTCGTCGCTGATCATGTAGTGCCGGTGCATCTTCATGTGGCGCTCCTCCTTCTCGTTGTCGTCGCTTGCTGCGTCGTGCTGCGCTCCGTCAGGCGTTCACGAGGCGTGAACGAAGGCGATCGGGGACACGAGGGCGCCGAGCGCGCTGCCGTAGCGGTCGAGCAGCAGCAGCGCGAACAGCGCGGCGAGGTAGTGGATCGAGAAGCGGAACGTCCTGCGCGCCAGCGCGTCGCTGTAGTCGCGATAGAGGCGCCACGCGTAACCGACGAAGGCGGCCGAGAGCGCGAGCGCGCCGGCGAGGTAGGCGCCCCCGCTCATTCCGGTCGCGAACGGGAGCGCCGCGACGGCCGCGAGCACGAGCGTGTACGCGAGGATCGAGGCGCGCGTGTAGCGGCTGCCGTGCGTGAGGGGCAGCATCGGAATCCCCGCGGCCGCGTACTCGTTGCGGCGGTAGAGCGCCAGCGACCAGAAGTGCGGCGGCGTCCACACGAAGACGATCAGGAAGAGCAGCAGCGCGTCGAGGCCGACCTCGCCGGTCACTGCGGTCCACCCGAGGACCGGAGGCGCCGCGCCGGCCGCGCCGCCGAGGACGATGTTCTGCGGCGTGAGCGGCTTGAGGACCACGGTGTAGACCACCGAGTAGCCGACGAGCGCGCACAGCGTCAGGACGGCGGTCAGCGTGTTCACGCCGAGCACGAGCGTGGTGCCGGCGAGGACCGCGAGCACGACCGCGAACCCGACGGCCTGGCGCACGGACAGCTGGTGCGTCGGCAGCGGACGCGCGCGCGTGCGCGCCATCAGGGCGTCCGCCCGCCGGTCGAGCACGTGGTTGAAGGCGGCCGCCGAGCTCGCGGCCATCGCGATGCCGAGCGTCGCCGCCAGCACGACGGCAGGCGACGGCGCGCCCGGCGCGAGCATCATGCCGACCACTGCCGTGAACACGATGAGCGCGACGACGCGCGGCTTGCCGAGCTGCAGGTAGGCCGCCGCCCCGGCGGCGACGCGTCGCCGGCCCGATGCCGACAGCGCGGGCGACGGAACGATCACGAGCCCCCCGGCCTCGTGTCGAGGACCGGCGCGTTGCCCGACCCGTGATGGCGTGCGCGGTTCACGATGCGTGGACCCGCCCCGTCGAGATGATGGCGGGACACGTTACCGGATCGGCCATGGCGAGGCAACGCGCTTCGGAGGATTTCGTGCGTCGATACCGAGCGCAAAACCCATGTCGCGCGCATTGTTATTCGCGCGCCCCCGGCGCGCGTCATGCGGCGATTGATGTTCGCGGTGGCCGGGTGTAGAACTGCCATCGTCGACGTCCTCGCTCCGGAGCGCACAGCGGTCGCGTTCCCCGCGACGACGCGACGTCCCGCGCCGACGCGCCACCGCCAGTGCGCGACCGTCTTCGGCGGCGAGCGTCCGGGGCGTGCATCGGCGCACGGCAGGCGAACCTTCATGCGGGAGGTGGGCCATCGTGGAGACGACATCGAAGCTCGTGCGCGACGAGCGCCGGCCGGACTGGCCGGCCGCGGCGGTCGCGGGATTCGCCGCCGGCGCGGTGCTGATGGTGCTGGACCTGCTGTGGTCGGTCCTGGTCGTCGGCGCGAGCCCGTGGGCGAACGCGCACCGGATCGCGGGGATCGTCATGGGCCCGCCGGCCGCCGACGCGACCGCCTTCGACGCGGTGGTCGTCGCCGTCTCGCTCGCCGCGCACTATGCGCTCGGCATCGCGTTCGGACTCCTCCTCGCGGCCGTCGTCACGCCGTTCGGCCTCGATGCCGCGCCCGGCACCGCAGCGACGGTGGGTGCCGTCTTCGGCGTCGCGCTCTACTTCGTGAACTTCCACGCGATCGTGCAGCTCTTTCCGTGGCTCGCGGCGATCCGCGGCTGGGCGACGCTGATCGGCCACGTGGTCTTCGGCGTCTGCGCGGCGCTCCTCTACTGGAAGCTTTCGCGGCGCCCGGCGGCGCCGGGCGCGTTGACGCGCTGATGCGGCCGGGCGTCGCGCCGCGCGCGCGCGGCGCGCCTCACGACACCGCGCCCTTGCCGTAGAGGCCGGCGAGCAGCGCGCCCTCGGCGAAGCGCTCGTAGCGGTAGGGCGCGAGCGGCACGTCGGTGGCAAGCCCCAGTGCCGCCTGCGCGAGCAGGCGACCCACTTCGGGCGAGAGCTTGAAGCCGTGGCCGGAGAAGCCGAAGGCGACGACGAGGCCCTCCCACCCCGGCAGCGGACCGAGCACCGGGTTCCAGTCCGGCGTGACGTCGTAGAGCCCCGTCCACGTCGACGCGACGCCCGCGGTCTCGAAGGCGGGCAGGCGGTGCGCCGCCTGCGCGCCGACGTCGGCCACCACGTCGAGCGACACGTCCGCCTGCTGCTCGTCAGGACTGGTCGGTTGCCCTTCCAGCCCGGCGCTCACGAGCAGCTGCGAGGTCCCGTAGCCGCGCGCGTACAGCATCGACGGCGACGCCATGTCCTTCAGCACCGGGTAGCGCGGCAGGTACGGCACCTGCGCCTGCAGCGCGATCACCTCGTGGCGCTCGGCGACGAGCGGGATCGGCAGCCCGGTGGCCCGCCCGAGCAGCCCGTTGCTCCAGACGTTGAGCGCGCACACCGTCGTCGCCGCGGCGTAGGTCGCGCGGTCGGTGCGCACGCCGGTGACGCGCGCGCCGTCGACGGCGAGGTCGGTCACGGTCTCCCCGAGGTGGAACGCGACGCCGAGGCGGCGCGCCGCGCGCGCGAACGCCGTTGCCGTGAGATACGGATCGGCGTGGCCGGCCGCGGCCTCGTAGCCGAACGTCGCGAGGTCGTCGGTGCGCAGCAGCGGCAGGATCTCGCGCGCCTGCGCAGCGTCGATCTCGACGGCGTCGATGCCCAGCGCCCGCTGGCGCGCGAGCGAGGCGCGGATCGCCTCCGACCGGGCGCCCGCATCGCCGACGACGAGGTAGCCGCAGACCACGAGGCCGCAGTCGGCCTCGGGATCGCCGAGGTAGTCGCGTAAGCCGGCGAACGCCGCGTACGAGCGCCTTGCGAGGTCCACGTTCTCCGGCACCGAGTAGTGCGTGCGCAGGATGCCGCTCGACTGCGAAGACGTCCCCTCGGCGATGCCGTTGCGCTCGATCACCAGCACGCGCTTCGCGCCGAGCCGCGCGGCGTGCCACGCCGTCGAGCAGCCGATCACGCCGGCGCCCAGCACGATGAGGTCGTAGGCTTCCGTCACCGCTCCACTCTACTCGACCGCGACCAGCCGCATCGTCAGGTCGGCGTCGCGGTAGGCCGTGCGCTGCGCACGGTCGAAACCCTCGTAGAGATAGGGCGCGAAGCCGAGCGGATGCGGCGCACGCAACAGCTCCCGCGCGCCCTGCGGCACGCCCGACGGCTCCGGCATCGGCCACATGAACTTCGCATTGACGAAGCGGTAGCGGCCGCTCGTGGCATCGACCGCTGGCGGGACCCCGCCCTGCGCGGCGACCAGCGCCCGCCCGCGCGCGACGAACTCCGCGGGAAACGTGAGGCGCAGCGGCGCGGCGAAGTTCGACGCCGCGATCGCGGCCAGCGCGAGCGCGCCGGCGGGAACGCGCCAGCGCGCGGGCGCACGGTGCCGCCACGGCCCGAACAGGACGTAGGCGAGCAGCAGCGACAGGAAGGGGATCGCCTGGCGCGTCAGGCGCCCGTAGACGACGAACTGGCCGGCGAAATTTGAGCCGGCCACGAGCGCGGCGAGCACGCCGAGGGCGCATCCGAGCCACCACCAGGCGCGCCGGTCGACCTTCGCGCCCCGCAGCGCGGCGAGCGCGAGCACGGCCGCGGCGGCGAGCCAGGCCAGGGCGAGCAGGCGCTCGGCGTCCCACAGGTAGCCGAGCACCACGCCGTGGCCGTCGTCGAAGTCGCCCTGGTGCACGGTCGTCGCGAAGCCGCGCCACGAGGCGATGACGTCGGCGCCGACGATGCCGCGCACCGCCAGCACCACGGCGGCGCCCGCCAGCGCGAATCCGGCCGCCAGCAGGGCCGCGCGGCGCGCTGCCTCGCGGACGTCGGGCAGCCCCGCGATCACCGGCAGCGCGAAGGCGACCGCGACCAGCGTCCAGTAGCCGTTGTAGGTCGCGAATGCGGCGAAGCCCAGCGCGCCGGCCGGCAAGAAGCCGGCGCCGCGCGCCCCCGGTCGCAGGCCGGCGAGGAGCGCGGCGAGCGCGAAGGCCATGGCGAGGTCGTAGGGCATCAGGTGCCGCGACCAGTAGAACATCGCGTTCGAGCAGGCCATCGCGAAGGCGGCGCCCAGTGCCTCGACGCCGTCGGCGCCGGCCCGGCGCGCGATCAGGAACACGAGCAGGATGTCGAGCACGGAGGCGAGCGCGAGCATCGCGGCAGCGGCGCCGAGGCCGAGCCCGAGCGCGTGCTGAACGGCAGCCGGGACGAGCGCGATCACCTTGAAGCCGAGGTGGTCGGCCGTGCCGGCCACCGCGTGCCATGCACCGGGTGCATCCCCGGCGGCGAACAGGCGCACCGCATCGAGGGCCTGCAGATACCGCGACTCGTCGGCCCAGAACCACTGGCCGCCGCCGGCGATCAGCGCCACGCGCAGTGCGTACGCGCCCGCGAGCAGCGCGAGCAGCGCGACGGCCACGGGGCGGCCACAGGCGCGGATCATCGGCGGTCGGCGGCAGGTCGCACGGGCGCCGCCATTCTACGGGCCCTGCGCCGGGCGCTCCGCGACCGGCGCCTCCGGCCGGGCCGACCGGTTGGCCACGCGTGCGCCGCTTCGTATACGCTCCGACCCAGCCGCCGCCCCACGCCGTGCCGACCCCGCCCCCGCCCCTCGCCGACGCGCTCGCGAGCGCGACCGCCGCCGTGCCGCGCGCGATCGCGCCGCCGTCGGCGACCGCCCGCTTCTACCTTCCGCACCTCGACGGGCTGCGCTTCGTGGCCTTCCTGCTCGTGTTCGCGCACCACCTGCCGCAGGCGCCCGAGGGCCGCGGCGCGGAGGCGCTCGGCACCGTGCTGCGCACCGTGCAGGCGTGGGGCTGGACGGGCGTGGAGATCTTCTTCGCGCTCTCGGCCTACCTCGTCACGGCACTCCTCCTCAAGGAGCACGCCGCGACCGGACGCATGTCGGTCTGGCGCTTCTACGTGCGACGCAGCCTGCGCATCTGGCCGCTGTACTACTTCGCGCTCCTGCTCGGCTTCGCGGTCCTGCCGGCGCTGGAATGGCCGCCGGTCGACCACGCCGACCTCCTGCGCGAGCACCTCGCCGCGTTCGTCGTCTTCGCCGGCAACCTCGCCACGGCGATCCACAGCTATCCGCCCGGCTACGTCCTCAACCTGCTGTGGTCGGTGTCCGCCGAGGAGCAGTTCTACCTCGTGCTGCCGCTGGCCGTGCTCGCGCTCGCGCGCGCGCCGCTGCGCGCGTGGGTCGGCGTCGCGGCCGCCGTGTCGCTCGCCGGCCTCGCGCTGCGCGCCGCGGCGCTCCACGGGCAGTGGCCGCACCCGGCGATCTGGGTGCTGCAGTTCCTGCGCCCGGACGCGTTCCTCGCCGGGATCGTGGTCGCCGTGCTGCACGTGCGCGGCGACCTCGCGCGGATCGTCGCCTCGCCCGCCACGGCCGCGGCGCTCGCGCTGGCGGGCGCGGCGGCGATCGCCTCCATCACGCCGTTCCCGAACCTGCACACCGGCTCGTGGCACGCGCTGTGGCAGTTTCCGGCGATCGCGCTGGGCGCCGGGCTGCTCCTCGCCGCCCTCGCGGGCCCGCACGTCCCGCGCACGCTCGCCCGCACGCTCGGCAGCAGCGCGCTCGCGTGGCTGGGAAAGGTGTCGTTCGGGCTGTACGTCTACCACTACCTGGCCGTGCGCAGTACGCAGGCATTGCTCGCGCACTGGAGCCCGCTCGACGCGGCCGCGTGGCCGGGCTGGATCGTGCACGCCGCCGTCGCGCTGGCCTGCGCGGTCGCGATGGCGGCGCTCTCCTACCGGCTGCTCGAGCGCCCGTTCCTCGATCTCAAGACGCGCTACGAATGGATTCGCTCTCGACCCGCCTGAGCGAATCGCGCTTCGGGCCGCTGGCGGGCTGGCTCGCGGTCGCCGCCGTCGCCTCCGCGCTGTGGGTGCTCGTGCGCCACGGCCTCGCCATCCCGGCGTCGACCGACGACTACTGCAACCGCCTGAACGCGCTGCAGGGCACGCTCGCGCAGGCCACGCTCGCCAGCTACACGGGTTGGACCGGGCGCCTTCTCACGACGGCGGTCCTCTACGCCGTGCTGCGCGTCGTCGACCTGCCCGACCTTGCCAAGGTGAGCGCGGTGTTGCCGGCGCTGCTCGCCGCGTGCGCGTGGATGCTCGCCGGCGCGTTCGGCACCCGCCACCGGCTCGACCGGCTGGCGATCGCGGCGCTGGCGTTCGTGGCGCTGGTGCTCGGAACCCACCGCCTGCTCGGGCAGACCGTGTTCTGGGCCACCGGCGGCATCGTCTACCTCGTGCCGCTCTTCCTCCTCGCCACGTGGCTCGCGATGATGGCGCGCGTCGCCGGCGGCCGGCCGCCGCGCGGCGGCGCCTGGAGCGCGTTCGCGCTCGGCGTGCTCGCCGGGAACGCGATCGAGCTCGCGTGGAGCGCGCTCGCGATCGTGGGTCTGGCGGTGCTCGTCCACGTCCGGCGGCAGGACGCGCCGCGGGCCAGCGCCCTCGCGGGGCTCGCGGGCGCGCTGGCCGGCGGCGCGGTGCTCGCCGCCGCCCCCGGCAACTTCCATCGCGCGACCGCCACCGAGCGCTCGTTCAGCCTCGACCTGCCGTGGCTCGGCGGCGAGTACGCGCGCATGGTCGGCGAGGTGTTCGCGGCCGCCCCCGGCGTGCCGGTCGGCGCCGCGCTGCTGGTCGTGCTGGGCGCCGCGGTGCGCACGCCGAGCGCGGCGACGCACCTGCGCCAGCGCGCGCTGATCGCGGCGCTCCTCGTCGCCGCCGCGTTCGCGAGCCTCCTGCCGGTGCTGGCCGTTCCGCCGCAGTTCGCGCCGCGCAACGGGCTGTACCTGCTCGTGCTCCTGCTCGCCGCCGCGCTGGCCTTCGCGATCCCGCCGCTCGTGTCGACGCGCTACGGCACGCTCGCGATCGCGCTGTTCGCGCTCGCGGGATCGATCGTCGTGTCGGCGCGCTTCGCCGAGGACACCGAGATCGCGCGCGTGCTGCAGGCGCGCTGGATCGGGCGCGACCACGCGCTGCGCGCCGCCGCCGCGTCCGGCCAGCGGGAGGTCGTGCTGCCCCGGCTCACCGTGTACCCGCCGCCGACCGTACACGCGATCGAGCTGGGCGAGGATCCGGACCGCTGGGACAACCGCTGCGTGGCGCGCTACCACGGCCTCGCCGCGGTTAGCGTGCCGCCGGCGCGCTGACGCCGGATTGCTACAGTCTCTCCCGCCCGCGTGGCCGTGCCGCCCCGGGGTGCGCCCCGATGCCCTCCCATTCGCTCGCGGACTTCGACTTCGCGCTCCCGCCCGAGCTGATCGCGCAAGCGCCTTCGCCGGTGCGCAGCGCGAGCCGGCTGCTCGACGTCGCGCCGGGGGGGGACGCAGACCGCAGCTTCGCCGACCTCCCGTCGCTGCTGGGCGAGGGCGACCTCGCCGTCTTCAACGACACGAAGGTGATCCGCGCGCGCCTGTACGGGCGCAAGCCGAGCGGCGGGCGCGTCGAGATGCTGGTCGAGCGCATCGTCGCCGACGACCGCGCGCGCGTGCAGATGCGCGCGAGCCACCTGCCGCGGCCGGGCGGCCGCGTGGACCTGGCCGGCGGCGCGCACGCCGAGGTCCTCGCGCGCGACGGGCGCTTCTTCGACCTGCGCTTCGTCGGCACGGGTGCCGTCGCCGACTGGCTCGAGCACCACGGCGAGGTGCCGCTGCCGCCGTACATCGCGCACGCGCCCGGACCGGACGACGCGGCGCGCTACCAGACGGTGTACGCCGCCGTGCCGGGCGCGGTGGCCGCGCCCACGGCCGGGCTGCACTTCGACGCGGCGACGCTGGCCGCGCTCGACGCCCGCGGCGTCGCGCGCGCGACCGTCACGCTGCACGTGGGGGCGGGGACGTTCCAGCCGGTGACCAGCGACGACCTGTCGCGGCACCGCATGCACGCCGAGTGGTTCCGCATCCCGGACGCCACGGCGCAGGCGGTCGCCGCCACCCGGCGACGCGGCGGCCGCGTGCTCGCCGTGGGGACGACCAGCCTGCGCGCGCTCGAGTCGGCGGCGGACGGCGACGGCGGCGTGCGCGCGGGTGCCGCCGAGACGACGCTGTTCGTCACGCCCGGCTACCGGTTCCGCGTCGTCGACCTGCTGCTCACGAACTTCCACCTGCCGCGCTCGACGCTGCTGATGCTCGTGTCCGCCTTCGCCGGCCACGCGCGGATCCGCGCGGCGTACGATCACGCGATCCGGCAGCGCTATCGCTTCTTCAGCTACGGCGACGCCATGCTGCTGCGTCGTGCGGCGGACTGATCGCTTCGATGCGGTTCGACCTTCTCGCCACCGACGGACGCGCGCGCCGCGGCCGCCTCGCGCTCGCGCACGGCGTGGTGGAGACGCCGATCTTCATGCCCGTGGGCACCTACGGCACCGTCAAGGCCATGGCGCCCGACGAGCTCGCCGGCCTCGGCGCGCAGATCGTGCTCGGCAACACGTTCCACCTGTGGCTGCGGCCGGGCCCCGACGTCGTCGCCGCGCACGGCGGGCTGCACCGCTTCATGGGCTGGGAGCGGCCGATCCTCACCGACTCCGGCGGCTTCCAGGTGTTCAGCCTCGGCGCGCTGCGCAAGGTGAGGGAGGAAGGCGTCGCGTTCGCCTCGCCGGTCAATGGCGACAGGCTGTTCCTGACGCCCGAGGTGTCGATGCAGATCCAGCGCGCGCTCGACTCCGACGTCGTGATGTGCTTCGACGAGTGCACGCCGTACCCGGCGACGCGCGACGAGGCGGCGACGTCGATGGAACTGTCGATGCGCTGGGCGCGGCGGTCGAAGGACGCGCACGCGGGGAACCGCAACGCGTTGTTCGGCATCGTGCAGGGCGGCGTGCACGAGGACCTGCGCGACGCGTCGCTCGCCGCGCTCGGGGAGATCGGCTTCGACGGCTACGCGATCGGCGGGCTGTCGGTCGGCGAGCCCAAGGAGGACATGCTGCGCATCCTCGACCACCTCGCGCACCGCATGCCCGCCGACCGCCCCCGCTACCTGATGGGCGTGGGGACGCCGGAGGACATCGTCGCCGGCGTCGTCGCCGGCATCGACATGTTCGACTGCGTGCTGCCGACGCGCAACGCCCGCAACGGGTGGCTGTTCACGCGCTGGGGCGACCTCAAGATCCGCAACGCCGTGCATCGCAGCGACACGCGGCCCGTCGATGCGGACTGCGGCTGCTACGCGTGCCGGCGCTTCAGCCGCGCGTACCTGCACCACCTGCAGCGGGTCAACGAGATCCTCGGTGCGCGGCTCGCCACGATCCACAACCTGCACTACTACCTCTGGCTCGCCGCCGGTCTCCGCGAGGCGGTGTCGGCGGGCCGCCTCGCGCCCTTCGTCGCGGGGTTCCGCGCCGACCGCGCGCGCGGCGTCGGCGACGGCTGACCGCCTCCCGGCCGGCGGGGTCCCGGCGCCGCGCGATGGTAGAATGCGCGGTTCCCGAAAAACCGGTCCGCGACCCGTCCGCACGGGGCGGATCCGGGCCTCGCGCCGGGTGTCGCACCCGCGTCCGGGCCCGCCTTCCTGCCGGAGACCCCCGTGATATCGACCGCCTACGCGCAAGCCTCGTCCGCCACCCCCGGGGGCGACCTGATGGCGTTCCTGCCGATGATCCTGATCTTCGTCGTCTTCTACTTCCTGCTGATCCGCCCGCAGCAGAAGAAGGCGAAGGAGCACCGCACCATGCTGGCCGCGCTGCAGAAGGGCGACGAGGTGGTGACCGCCGGCGGCGTGGTGGGCCGCGTGGCCAAGCTGACCGACCAGTACGCGGCGATCGAGATCGCGCCGTCGGTGGAGATCAACGTGCAGCGCTCGGCGATCGCCCAGCTGCTGCCGAAGGGAACGATCAAGGCGCTGTAAGGCAGCGGGCGAAGGCGGAGCTGCCCTGCCTGCACGCGGGGCCCTCTCCCGCGACCGCCCCGCCGCCGTCCCGCTGGCTCCACGCCCCTCTTCCCTCGCCCCCCGTTCGATGAACCGCTATCCCGCCTGGAAGTACGTCGTCATCGCGATCGCGATCGCGATCGGACTGCTCTACACGCTGCCGAACTTCTTCCCCGAGGTTCCCGCGGTCCAGGTGTCGACCTCGAAGGCCACGATCGACGTCGACCAGACGACGCTCGCCACCGCCGAGACCGCGCTGCGCTCCGCGAACGTGCCGTTCACCGGGTCGCTGGTGGACGCCACCGGCGTCAAGATCCGCTTCGCCGACACCGACACGCAGCTGCGGGCGCGCGACGTCCTGCAGAAGCAGTTCGGCAACGACTACATCGTCGCGCTCAACCTGATCTCGTCGTCGCCGGGGTGGCTGGCCGCGCTGGGCGCGCTGCCGATGTACCTCGGCCTCGACCTGCGCGGCGGCGTGCACTTCCTGCTCGAGATCGACATGAAGGGCGCGATCGACAAGGCGGCGGACCGCTACACGACCGACATCCGCTCGCTGATGCGGGAGAAGCGCGTGCAGTACGGCGGCGTCGGTCGCGAGGGCCAGAACGTCGTGCTGCGCTTCCGCGACGCGGGCGAGCGCACCAAGGCGCGCGTCGAGATCGAGAATTCGTTCCCGGACCTCGTGGTGCGCGAGCAGGACGCCGCCGGCGGCGAGCTGCGGCTCGTCGCGGCGCTCAAGCCGGAGGCGCAGAAGCGCATCCAGGACGGTGCGGTGCAGCAGAACATCACGATCCTGCGCAACCGCGTGAACGAGCTCGGCGTCTCCGAGCCGATCGTCCAGCAGCAGGGCGCCGACCGCATCGTGGTGCAGCTTCCGGGCGTGCAGGACACGGCCCGCGCCAAGGACATCCTCGGGCGCACGGCCACGCTCGAGATCCGCATGGTCAACGACGATCCGGGCGCGCTCGAGGCGGCGCTCGCCGGGCAGGTCCCGTTCGGGTCGGACCTGTTCACCGAGCGCGGCGGCACGCCCGTGCTCGTGCGCCGGCAGGTGGTGCTGACCGGCGACCGGATCAACGATGCGCAGCCCGGGTTCGACCAGCGCACCAACGAGCCGGCCGTGCACGTCAACCTCGACGGCACCGGCGGGCGCATCTTCAAGGAGGTGACGCGCGAGAACGTCGGCAAGCGGATGGCGATCGTGCTGGTGGAGCGCGGACGCGCGGAGGTCATCACGGCACCGGTGATCCGCGAGGAGATCGGCGGCGGCCGGGTGCAGATCTCCGGGCGCATGAGCACGCGCGAGGCCAACGACGTCGCGCTGCTGATGCGCGCGGGCGCGCTCGCCGCCCCGATGGAGATCGTCGAGGAGCGCACCGTCGGGCCGTCGCTCGGCAAGGAGAACATCGAGCGCGGCTTCAACTCGGTGCTCTACGGGTTCATCGTGCTCGGCCTGTTCATGTGCGCCTACTACGTGCTCATGGGGCTGATCTCCACGATCGCGCTCGTGGTCAACATCGTGCTGCTCGTGGCGCTGCTGTCGATGCTGCAGGCGACGCTGACGCTGCCGGGCATCGCCGCCATCGCGCTCACGCTCGGCATGGCGATCGACGCCAACGTGCTGATCAACGAGCGCATCCGCGAGGAACTGCGCTGGGGCGCGACGCCGCACGCCGCGATCCAGGCCGGCTACGAGCGCGCGTGGAACACGATCCTGGACTCGAACATCACCACGCTGATCGCCGGCATCGCGCTCCTCATCTTCGGCAGCGGGCCCGTCCGCGGGTTCGCCGTCGTGCACTGCCTCGGCATCCTGACGTCGATGTTCTCCGCGGTGTTCGTCTCGCGAGGCATCGTCAACCTGATCTACGGCGGCCGCAAGAAGCTGGACCGGATCTCGATCGGCCAGGTGTGGAAGCCGGGGCCGCCGGCCGGAACGCCCGCGAGGTAGGGCGCGCAACACCGATTCATGGACTTCCCGGCGGCCCCGTGACCCGAAGGACGACGGCGGGCGTAGGCCCCACCCACCCGCAGAGGCCCGTTCATGGAGTTCCGGGCGGCCACGCGACCTGAAGGTCGGTGGCCGCAGAGAACACCACTCACTCGCAGAGGCTCGTTCATGGAGTTCTTCCGCATCCGGCGCGACATCCCGTTCATGCGGTACGCGCTGGTGTTCAACGTGATCTCGGTGGTCACGTTCCTGCTCGCCGTGCTGTTCCTCGCCCTGCGCGGCCTCAACTTCGGCGTGGACTTCCGCGGCGGCACCGTGATCGAGGTCGCCTACGGCCACGCCGTCGACTTCACGCGCCTGCGCGGTGCCGTCGACACGCTGAACCTCGGCGAATACTCGGCGCAGGCCTTCGGGAGCTCCGACACCGCGCTGATCCGGCTGCCGCTCAGGGAAGGCGTCTCCAGCGCGCAGCTCTCCGAGCAGGTGATGGCGACGCTGCGCGCCGACGACCCGTCGGTGACGCTGAAGCGCGTCGAGTTCGTCGGCCCGCAGGTCGGCCGCGAGCTCTACGAGAACGGCGCGCTGGCGCTGCTGCTGGTGATCGCCGGCATCATGGCCTACCTCGCGCTGCGCTTCGAGTGGCGCTTCGCCGTCGCCGCGATCCTCGCGAACCTGCACGACGTCGTCATCATCCTCGGGTTCTTCGCGTTCTTCCAGTGGGAGTTCTCGCTGCCGGTGCTTGCCGCCACGCTCGCGATCCTGGGTTACTCGGTCAACGAGTCGGTGGTCATCGCCGACCGGATCCGCGAGAACTTCCGCAAGATGCGCAAGGCATCGGTGACGCAGGTCATCGACAACGCCATCACCAGCACGATCTCGCGGACGATCATCACTCACGGCAGCACGCTGATGATGGTGCTGTCGATCCTGTTCTTCGGCGGCGAGACGCTGCACTACTTCTCGCTGGCGCTCGCCATCGGCATCCTGTTCGGCATCTACTCGTCGGTGCTGGTGATGGCGCCGCTGGTGCGCTGGCTCGGCGTGTCGCGCGAGGACCTGGTGAAGCCCGACCGCAAGGCGATGTCGGGCGAGAAGATCCTTCCCTGACGGCGCGCCCCGGCGATGCTCGACACGCTGGCCGCGCTCGTCCAGGCCGTCCTGGCGCTGGACGAGACGCTGACGCGCCTCGCCGCGGAGTACGGCGCGTGGATCTACGCGCTGCTCTTCGCGGTGATCTTCGCCGAGACCGGCCTCGTCGTCTTCCCCTTCCTGCCCGGCGACTCGCTGCTGTTCGTCGCGGGCACCGTCGTCGCCGGGTCGGCGGGCGCGCTCAACGTGCACCTGCTGGTGGCGCTGCTGATCGCCGCGGCGATCGCCGGCGACAGCGTCAACTACGCGATCGGCCGCTACGTCGGGCCGAAGGTGTTCGAGCACGAGTCGCGCTGGATCCGGCGCGAGCACCTCGAGCGCACGCAGGCGTTCTACGACCGCTACGGCGCCGTGACGATCATCATCGGGCGCTTCGTGCCCATCGTGCGCACCTTCGCGCCCTTCCTCGCGGGCGTCGCCGGCATGCACTACCGTCGCTTCCTCGCCTACAACGTCGTCGGCGGCGTGCTGTGGATCACCTCGCTCGTGTACGCGGGCTACGCATTCGGCAACATCCCGTGGGTGAAGGACAACCTCACGCTCATCGTGATCGGGATCGTCGTCGTCTCGCTGATTCCCGCGGTCACGACGTTCCTGCAGGAGCGGCGGCGCGCCGCCGGGCGGGCCTGAGGGCGCCGCGGGCCGGTGCGGTCGGCGCGGCGCGGGCCGCTAGACGCGGCGGGCGAGCCCCGCCGCGAGGCCGGTGTAGCCGGCCGGCGTGAGCGCCTTCAGCGAGGCCTTCGCCTCGTCCGGCAGCGCCAGAGCGTCGATGAAGGCGTGCAGCGTCTCGCGCGTGACGCCGCTGCGGCCGCGCGTCAGCGCCTTCAGCTTCTCGTAGGGCTGCGGCACGCCGTGGCGCCGCATCACCGTCTGGATCGGCTCGGCGAGCACCTCCCAGCACGCGTCGAGGTCGGCCGCGAGCCGTGCGGCGTCGACGTCGAGCTTCGCGAGCCCCTGTCCCAGCGACGTCCAGCCGAGCAGCGCGTGCCCGAGCGCCACGCCCAGGTTGCGCAGCACCGTCGAGTCGGTCAGGTCGCGCTGCCAGCGCGAGACCGGCAGCTTGTCGGCGAGGTGGCGCAGCAGCGCGTTGGCGAGCCCGAGGTTGCCCTCGGAGTTCTCGAAGTCGATCGGGTTGACCTTGTGCGGCATCGTCGAGGAGCCGACCTCGCCCTCCTTCGTCCGCTGCCGGAAGTAGCCCAGCGACACGTACCCCCAGAGGTCGCGATCGAGGTCGACGAGCACGGTGTTGGCGCGCGCCACCGCGTCGCAGTACTCGGCGATCGCGTCGTGCGGCTCGATCTGCGTGGTGTACGGGTTGAACTCGAGCCCGAATCCGTGCACGACGCGCGCGGCCAGCCGCTCCCAGTCGACCTCGGGATACGCGGCCACGTGCGCGTTGTAGTTGCCGACGGCGCCGTTCATCTTCCCCTTCATCGGCACGCGCTCGAACGCCGCGGTGGCGCGTGCGAGCCGGGCCGCGACGTTGGCCATCTCCTTGCCCAGCGTCGTCGGCGTGGCAGGCTGCCCGTGGGTGCGCGACAGCATCGGCACGTCCGCGTGGGCGTGCGCGAGCGCGCGCAGCGCCTCGTGGATCGCGCCCAGGGCCGGCAGCAGGACATCGCGCCGCGCCTCCTCGAGCGCGATCGCGTGCGCGAGATTGTTGATGTCTTCCGACGTGCACGCGAAGTGGATGAATTCCGCGTGCGCGGCGACCCCGGCGACGCCGGCGAAGCGTTCCTTCAGCCAGTACTCGACCGCCTTGACGTCGTGGTTGGTCGTGCGCTCGATCGCCTTCACGCGCGCGGCGTCCGCGGGTCCGAAGTCGCGGCCCGCGGCGAGCAGCGCGGCGCGCGCCTCGCCGTCGAACGGCGGCACCTCGGCGATCGCGGGCTCGTCCCCCAGCGCGAGCAGCCACGCGATCTCCACGCGCACGCGCGAGCGGATCAGCCCGAACTCGCTGAAGTACCCGCGCAGCGGCTCGACCTTTGCGGCGTAGCGGCCGTCGAGCGGCGACAGCGCGGCAAGCGCGGTTTCGACGGACATCGGCAGCGGCACGGCCATCGGGCGCGGGAGCGATCCAGTGTAGCACGCGCCCTCCCGCCGCCCCGGCGGACGGCCGCTCCGCCCGGGGCCGAGGGCGCCGTCGCGCGGGGCGGTGCCGGTTGCTAGCGCGGGGTGTTGAGCGTCATCCGCACGTTGCAGGTCGCCGTGCGGCAGCTCGACTGGCCGGTGTCGAAGTCGATGTTGCGGATGTTGACGTAGTACGTGCGGCCCGCGTCCAGACGGATGCCGGAGGTCGCGGACCCGCTGATGCCGTAGAACACGTTGGGGTTGATGCCCGCGCCCCAGCCGAGCGGGTTCTTCTCGCCGGCGGGATCGACGGCGAAGCCGACGCCGGGCGTGAAGCCGCGGAAGTCGCAGGCGCTGGGCGAGATCGACATGATGCGCCGCGCCTGCCCGTCGATGTACTCGACGACGCTGACGAGGCCGCCGGTCCCGGTGGCGTTCGCCGGCACGCGGATGCGCCCGACCAGCACGCCGTTCGCGTGGAAGCCGCCGTTCGCGTGCGTGTCGATGTAGCCGCCCCACGGCAGGTTCACGTAGTTCACGTTCGCGTACTGGCCGCAGAAGTCCGCGCCGGCCGGCGGCGGGGTCCCCCACGTCACCGTGGTCGATGCGGCCTGCCCCGGGCCGAACTGGTTGACGCCGGCGACCGAGTAGGTGGCCGGCCCCGTCTGCGTGCTCGTCGCCGTGCACGTGGCGCTGCTCGAGTTGCAGTTCGTCCACTGGAAGCCGGTCGGCGACTGCGAGCAGTTCGCGGTCAGCGTGACCGAGCCGCCGACGTACGGCGTCGCGGTGCTCGCGCTGATCGTGCACGACGGCGGGGCCGTCGGCGGCTGCTGCCAGGTGACGGTGACCTGCGCGGCGGGACCCGTGCCCGCGGCGTTGCGGGCGGTGACGCCGTAGCTGCGCGTGCCCGCGCTCGTCTCGGTGACCGCGCAGGTGCTGCCCGTGCTCGCGCAGCCGGTCCAGCTGTAGCCGGTGGGGCTGTTCGAGCACGACGCGGTGAGCGTGAGCGTCGTGTTGACCGCCGGCGTGCTGCTGGACGGCGCGATCACGCACGACGGCGTCGGCGAGGGCGGGGGCGGCGGCGCGACCGTCTGGCCCCCGCCGACCCAGTCGACGGCGACGCCGGACTTGGCGCTCGGGCCAGCGCTGTTGCGCGCGACGACCGCGTAGAACACGGCGCCGACCTGGCTGGCGATGGGGCGGCAGGTGGTCGACGACGACGAGCACTCGGACAGCGGGTTGCACACGTCGACGAGCAGCGCGGAGCAGCCGAGCCACTGGAACTGCGTCGGCGAGCGCGTGCAGGTCGCCGTGACCGTGAGCGCCGTGCCGAGCTGCGGCGTGGCGGAGCTCGCCGCGACGGTGCACGACGGCGCCGCGGACGCGGCCACCTGCCAGTCCAGCTCGATGGCCGCGGGCGCGCTCGCGCCGAGGGCGTTGGTCGCGACGAGCGAGTAGCTCAGCTTGCCGACCGCGTTGGACGCCGCGGTGCAGGTGTTCCCGGTCCCGGTGCAGTTCGCCCACGCGTACGTCGTCGGGCTGTTCGTGCAGGTCGCCGTGAGCGTGACCGGGGTGCCGATCGTCGGGAAGGGCGTCCCCGACGTGATCGTGCACACCGGCGCACCCGCCGCGGGCTGCGCGGGCGCGACGTTGGCCGCGCAGAACGCGATCGGGCGCTGCGGGCTGCCGTTGCCCTCGAGCACGTAGCCCTTGGTCAGCATCGAGTCGACGATCGCGGCGTCCGTCGTGTAGCGGTGGTTCACGTCGGACCGCTTGTTCCACAGGCGGTAGACGGCCTTCGTACCCGACGGGCAGGTCCCCGTGTTCGGGTTCACGGCGTGGACGCGGAACAGGTCGTCCGTCTCGAGCAGCCACTCCTCCGGCCACTTGGCCTTCACCTCGGCACACTCGGCCGGCGAGGCGGAGTAGAAGTGCGAGTCCAGCCCGCGGGCCGGATTGCCGTAGAAGCGGCACACCGGCACCGCGTCGGCGGCGCGGCTGTCGGTCGCAGCGTAGGTCTCGAACGAGAAGCCGGTGCGCGCCCAGCCGGCGAACTGCCCGCCGTCCAGCGCCTGGATCTCCTGCGGCAGCCCGGTGACGAAGTAGTGGTCGAGGTCCTTGTGGTAGTACTCGACGACGGTGCCTGCGGCGGCCGGGACGGCGGATGCAAGCGTCAGGGCCGCGCAGAGCGCGGCGGGCACAAGGCGGACCAATGACATTGGCATATGATGGGGTGTCGCCATCCGTCTGTCAATCGCAGTCTAGGTCCGCCGACGGGCCGTGTCAGACGCCTCTGACACGAGGCGCCGCAACGACGCCTAACGGCGTGTGGACTACCGTCGGGCGCGGGATTTGCGGCACCGCGCCGAGACGTTCCGGGGCGACCGCAACGAAAAAGGCCCGCGGATCGCTCCGCGGGCCTTGGAGGGACGGCAGACCGCAGGTCAGGTGGCCCGCGTGTCCAGCGTGTCGCCCGCGAGGTTCGGGTAGCGGACGTGCTCGACCAGCTCCTGCGTGGAGCGGTCGGGCGCCGGCGTCAGCAGGCTCACGATGATGATCACCGCGAAACCGAGCGGGACGCCGAACAGGCCGGCCGAGATCGGCTGGATGTCCCACCACAGCGTCACCGGGGCGGAGCGCGGCGTGCCGAACACGAGCTCGCGCATCCACACCTGCGTGGTCGCCATGTAGTAGAACGTGATGCCCAGCCCCGCGATCATCCCCAGCGTCGCGCCCCACTTGTTGGCGCGCTTCCAGAAGATGCCGAGCACCAGCGCCGGGAAGAACGCCGCTGCGGCGAACGAGAACGCCGCCGACACGAGGAACAGGATGTCCGCCGGCTTCTGCGCCGCGGTGAACGCCGCGAGCAGCGCGACCACGAGCAGCAGGCTCTTCGAGATCGTCACGCGGCGCGCCGTCGACGCGTTCGGGTCCAGCATCTTGTAGTACAGGTCGTGCGAGAGCGCGTTGGCGATCGTCAGCAGCAGCCCGTCGGCGGTCGACAGCGCGGCCGCGAGGCCCCCCGCCGCCACCAGGCCCGAGATCACGTACGGCAGACCGCCGATCTCGGGCGTCGCCAGCACGACGATGTCGCCGCCGATCGCGATCTCGGCGAGCTGCACGATGCCGTCGCGGTTGACGTCGGTGATCGACAGCAGTCCCGGATCCACGCGCGACCACGACGCCACCCACTGCGGCAGCTTCGCGAACTCGGTGCCGACCAGCATCGTGTAGACGTCGAACTTCACGAGCACCGCGAGCGCCGGCGCGGTGAAGTACAGCAGGAAGATGAAGAACAGCGACCAGAACACGCTCTCGCGCGCCTCCTTCACCGACGGCGTGGTGTAGTAGCGCATCAGGATGTGCGGCAGCGCCGCCGTGCCGACCATCAGGCAGAACACCAGCGCGAGGAAGTTCCTGCGCGAGACGTCGCGCGCCTTCTCGTCCTTGCCGGGGAAGGCCTCGGCGTGGCGCAGCGGCGGGTTCGCGCGCGCCGCGGCGCCGGCGTCCTTGGTCCACGCGGCCCTGGCCGCGTCGGCGCTGGCCGGCGCCTTGTCGAGCGCCGACTGCGCGGCGCGGACCTGGTCCTCGGGCGCGTTCGCCGCCTTGAGCTCGTCCACGCGCTTGGTCAGCGCGGCGCGCTCGGCGTCCAGCGACCCCGGCAGGCCGGCGATCTTCGCCTTCGCGTCGTCGGAGCGCGCCTTGAAGATCGCGCGGACCTCCTTCTCCTTGGCGTCGTCGATCAGCTGCGCTTCGCGCGCGGTGACCTTCTCGAGCACCTTGCCGTACACGAGCTGCGGCACCGGGATGCCGGTGTGCTTCACCGACAGCCAGACGACCGGGATCATGTAGGCGATGATCAGGATGATGTACTGCGCCACCTGCGTCCACGTGACCGCCCGCATGCCGCCGAGGAACGAGCACACGAGGATGCCGCCCAGCCCGAGGAAGATGCCGAGCTCGAAGGGCACGCCCGTGAGGCGCGTGGTGATCAGGCCCACGCCGTAGATCTGCGCCACGACGTACGTGAACGAGCACAGGATCGCCGCGAGGATGCCCACGAAGCGCGGGATGTTGCCGCCGTAGCGCGCGCCGAGGAAGTCGGGGATCGTGAACTGCCCGAACTTGCGCAGGTACGGCGCGAGGAACAGCGCGACGAGGCAGTAGCCGCCCGTCCAGCCCATGATGAAGGCGAGGCCGCCGTAGCCGGTGAGGTACAGCGTGCCGGCCATGCCGATGAACGACGCCGCGGACATCCAGTCCGCGCCGGTCGCCATGCCGTTGAACACCGCCGGCACGCGGCGCCCGGCGACGTAGTACTCGGCCGCGTCCGACGTGCGGCTCATGATGCCGATGCCGGCGTAAAGGCCGACCGTGGCGAGCAGGAAGATGTAGCCGATCCAGTTGCGCGGCAGCCCGATCGCCTCGAGGATCGCGAGCGCGATGACGAAGACGATGAAGCCGCCGGTGTAGAAGGTGTAGACCTTCTTGAGCTGCGCGTTGAACGCCTTCTGCGAGCCCGCCGTGAAGACGTTCGTCGGGGTCTTGGGTGCAGGTGCGCCGGCCATCACTCGTCTCCCTCGTGAACGTCGTACTCCCGGTCGAGGTTGTTCATGTACCGGGCGTAGTACCAGATGATGACGACGTAGATGATCAGCGCGCCCTGCGCGCCCATCCAGAACGCGAACGGCCAGCCGAAGAAGTCGAACGACAACTCCCGCGCGAAGAAGCCGACGACGAAGGTGACGACGAACCAGATGGCGAGGAGTATCGCCGTGATGCGCAGATTGCGACTCCAGTACTCCTGGTGCTTTGCAGTGAGCTGCATGACCACTCCTCCTGACGCACAACGTGCAAACCGTCCCCGGCCGGTGGCGGGCTCGCGCTCTCGCGGCGCGGTGGCCGGGCCATCGGGTGAGCCGTGCCGCGCTTCTGGACTGGCGGCGCGTGACGGCTCGCGGCGCCGCCCGCGGGCTGGCGGGCGGCAAATTTGGCGGAGTATAGCCAGCGATTTTTGCCGCGTGCAACAGATTTCCGCCGAGCAGAAAGGGCGGGGCGCACCGGTCGCATCGCCTTGCAACGCAGCAACGTCGCCATGGCGACAGTCGGCGCCGCGCGGTGGGAGGCGGTCACGGCCGCGGCGGCGGCGGGAAGCCGGTCTCGCGCGCGAGCTGCGCGGCGACCTTCGGTTCGAACTTCGCCAGGTGGGCGATGATCGCCTCGGTCTTCTCGGGCTTGCCACGGTCGAACTGCACGCGGCCGAGCTGGTACCACCCGTAGGGGCTCATCGGCTGCAGCTTCGTGTTGCGCTCCAGCGGCGCCACCGCCTCGTCGAGGCGGCGCAGCGCGATCAGGGACAGCGCAAGCCCGTACAGGGCGCGGTCGTGATCCGGATTCGCCGCGAGCGCGGCGCGAAAGGCCTCGATCGCGCCGTGGTGATCGTTGAGCTGCTGCATCAGGTACGCGCGGTTGAAGACGATCTCCGCGTCGCCGGGCTTGCGCTCGGCCGCCCGCGTCATCAGCGCCAGGGCCTCGCGCCAGCGCTTCTCCTCGGCGTAGTGGAAGCCGAGCTGCACGAGCACGGCCGGGTCGTCGGGATACTCGTCGCGCAGCGTCTCCAGCATGCGCTGCGCCACCGCCTTCGCGCCGAAGACGCGCGCCCATCCGGCGAGCCGCAGCAGGCCTTTGCGGCGCAGTGCCTGCATCCGCCTACCCCTGTCGCTGCAGGCACTCGCGCAGCGGCAACCCCAGTCCCACGCAGGTCTGGACGATGGCGAGCAGCGTCGCGATGTAGGCGGCCGCCAGCAGGCCGAAGACGGCCCACGGCAGGTGGCGGTCGGCGACGACGCGCGGCGTGATCAGGCGCACGAGCCGCGTGAACGGGGAGACGATCACCTCCAGCGTGCGATGGAACACGTTGCGCGACGGGTCGGCGCCGACGGCGCGGATCAGCACCCAGACCACGCCCTGTCCGAGCAGCGCCAGCAGCGCCACCTCGAGCACGAGCTTGACGATGCGCAGGAAGAACAGCGTGGAGCCGGGATCGGACAAGCGGGGCGCCCTGTCGTGACGGTCGGCGGCCGCTGCAGACGACGGCGCCGCCGCCCGGGTTGTATCACAGCGACGGCGCGGGCGGGCCGCGGCCCTTCCGGCGTCCCGTGCGCGGCCGTCCCGCGGCGCCGAACGCCTGCTGCCGCGGGGCTCGCAGCGCTGCGTCGTCCGCCGGCGAGCGGCGCCCCGGCGCGGCCCCGGGGCGACGTCACCCGGCGGGCGCGCCCCGCGGAACGGGGACCCGTGCCGCGCCGGCGGAACGGTCGACGTCGTTCAGTTCACTTGCTTCAGCTGGTCGAGGATCGCCGGGTTCTCCAGCGTCGAGGTGTCCTGCGTGATGTCCTCGTCCTTGGCGATCGAGCGCAGCAGCCGGCGCATGATCTTCCCCGAGCGCGTCTTCGGCAGGTTCTCGCCGAAGCGGATGTCCTTCGGCTTGGCGATCGGACCGATCTCCTTGGCCACCCAGTCGCGCAGCTCCCGCGCGATCTTCTCGGCCTGCGCACCCTCCGGGCGCGCCTGCTTGAGCACGACGAACGCGCACACGGCCTCGCCGGTCATGTCGTCGGGGCGGCCCACGACCGCAGCCTCGGCGACGTGCGGATTGGCGACCAGCGCGGACTCGATCTCCATCGTGCCGAGCCGGTGGCCCGAGACGTTCAGCACGTCGTCGATGCGCCCCATGATCCAGAAGTAGCCGTCGAGGTCGCGGTTCGCGCCGTCGCCGGCGAGGTAGAGCCTGCCGCCGAGGTCGTCGGGGTAGTACGACTTGCGGAACCGGTCGGGGTCGCCCCAGATCGTGCGGATCATCGCCGGCCACGGCTTCTTGATGACGAGGAAGCCGCCCTTGCCCCACTCGACGTCGTGTCCGGTCTCGTCGACGATCGCCGCCTGGATGCCGGGCAGCGGGAACGTGCACGAGCCCGGCTTGAGCGAGGTGGCGCCGGGCATCGGCGCGATCATGTGGCTGCCGGTCTCGGTCTGCCACCACGTGTCGACCACCGGGCAGCGCGACCCGCCGACGTGCGTGTAGTACCACATCCACGCCTCTGGATTGATCGGCTCGCCCACCGAGCCCAGCAGCCGCAGCGACGAGAGGTCGAACTGCTTCGGCAGGTCGGCGCCGAGCTTGATCAGCGAGCGGATCGCCGTGGGGGCCGTGTAGAAGATCGTGACCTTGTGGCGCTGGATCATCTCCCAGAAGCGCGAGGCCGACGGGTAGGTCGGCACGCCCTCGAACATCACCTGCGTGGCGCCGCACGCGAGCGGCCCGTAGGCGACGTAGGTGTGGCCCGTGACCCAGCCGACGTCCGCCGTGCACCAGAAGACGTCCGAGTCCTTCACGTCGAACGTCCACTTCATCGAGGTGACCGCGCCGAGCAGGTAGCCGCCGGTGGAGTGCTGGACGCCCTTCGGCTTGCCGGTCGAGCCCGACGTGTAGAGGATGAACAGCGGGTGCTCGGCCTCGACCGGCTCGGCCGGGCAGTCGTGCGGCAGCCCCGTCACGAGGTCGTGCCACCAGATGTCGAGCTTGTCGTTCCACGCGAGCCCGCTCGCCCCGGTGCGCCGGTAGACGACCACCGCTTCCACCGATGCGCAGCCGCCCATCGCGAGCGCCTCGTCGACGGCGGGCTTGAGCGCGATCTGCTTGCCGCCCCGCCACTGGCCGTCGGCCGTGATCACGAGCCGCGCGCCGGCGTCGGCGATGCGCTCGTTGACGCTCTTGGCCGAGAAGCCGCCGAACACGACCGAGTGGATCGCGCCGATGCGCGCGCAGGCCTGCATCGCCACCACGGCCTCGATCGACATCGGCAGGTAGACGAGCACGCGGTCGCCCTTGCGGATGCCGAGCTTGCGCAGCCCGTTCGCGAACTGGCAGACGCGCTCGTAGAGCTGCTGGTAGCTGACCCGCGTCACCGTGCCGTCGTCGGCCTCGAAGATGATGGCCGTGCGGTTCGGGATCGTCGTGACGTGGCGGTCGAGGCAGTTGTAGGACGCGTTCAGCGTGCCGTCCGCGAACCACTTGTAGAACGGCGCGTTCGACTCGTCGAGCGTCTGCGTGAACGGCTTGTGCCAGATCAGGAGGTCGCGCGCCAGCCGCCCCCAGTAGCCGCCGTAGTCCTTGTTCGATTCGGCGACGAGCCGGAAGTAGTCGTCGCGCCGCAAGTGCGCCTGCGCCTGGAACGACGCCGGCGGCTCGAAGAGCCGGGTCTCGTTCAGCACCGATTCGATCGTGGACATGCCTGATGCCTCCTCCGAAGGTCCGCCCCACCGCGCCCCGGGCGCGCAACGTGCCGATCTGCCGTGTGAGCGCCCGAGTCTACCGGCGGCGCCTCGCCCTCCGCAACGCGAAGCCTCCGCTGCGGTGCGGGGCGGCCAGCCGCATCCTCCCGCACGACGCCCGTCCGGGACCGTCGGGCGCGATTCCCGGCAACCCTGCGCCGGATCCGCAACATGCATCGACGCCGTTGCGGTGCCGGCGCCGCCGCGGCTTGCGCGCGTCGCGGCGCCCTGAAAGAATGCCCGCGACTCGCAGTCGGCTGCGAGCGTCGCGACCCGCGGGCGACGGGGGGCGCGGCCGGGCCGGCAGCGGGGACCAGGCCGATCACCACGACACCGACCGCCACGCGGCCCCGGCCGACAGGGCACGGGCGCGGACGGCGGTGCGCACGCGAGGAGAGACCCGCATGACCCGACGTTCCCGCCGAACGCCGTTGCGCCCCTCCGGCGTCGCGGCCGCAGTGGCCTGCGCGCTGGGCGCGATCCCCGCCGCGCAGGGCTTCGAGTTCTCCCACGGGGAGGTGACGGGCAGCCTCGACACGACGGTGTCGGTCGGCGCGCTGTGGCGCACGCAGGGCCGCGACCCCTCGCTGATCGCCATCTCCAACGGCGGCACGTCGCGCGACCCCAATGCGGACGACGGCAACCTCAATTACGACAAGGGCGACCTGACGTCCCTCGCCTTCAAGACCACCGTCGACCTGTCCCTCGAGTGGCGCGACTACGGCCTGTTCGTGCGCGGCACGGCGTTCTACGACGCCGAGGTCGACCGCAAGGACGGCCTCGGGAAACGTGCCCGCGACCGGCTGGTGAGCGACGCGGAGTTCCTCGACGCCTTCGTGTTCGGGAAGTTCTCCGTCGCCGGCCGCACGCTCAATGCGCGCGCCGGCAACCAGGTGCTGAGCTGGGGCGAGAGCACGTTCATCCCCAACGGCATCAACGTGCTGAATCCGGTCGACCTTTCGCGCCTGCGCCAGCCTGGTTCGGAGCTCCGGGAGGCCTTCATCCCGACGCCGATGCTCTGGGCATCGCAGGAACTGACCGACACCACGACCATCGAAGCGACGTGGATGATCAAGTGGGACAAGACGCGGATCGACCCGCGCGGCGCGTACTTCAGCACCAACGACTTCGTCGTCGACGACGGCGACCTCGCGTACACCGGCTTCGGGCGCCGCAACGACCAGCACAATCCCGCCGGCGTCTTTCCGGTGACGCCCACCGCGCACCTCGTCGCGCCGCGCGGCGAGGACCGCAATCCCGACGACAGCGGCCAGTTCGGCGTGGCGCTGCGGCAGTTCGTGCCCGACTGGAACAACACCGAGTTCGGGCTCTTCTACGCCAACTACCACAGCCGCACGCCGTACGTCTCCGGCTACCGCGGGGGGCTCACCGCGGCGCAGACGATCTCGCAGAACCTGACGCCGCAGCAGGTCGCCGCGCTCACGGCCGCACGGATCCCGGCCGTCGCCGCCGGCAGCCCCGCCTGCCGCGCGCTCAACATCCCGACGTTCGGAGCGCTGCACACGCCGGCGAACATCGCGGCGCTCGCGCCGATCGTCGGCGGCGTGGCGAACGCCACCGCCCTGTCGGCGCTCAACGCCACCAACGCGGCGTGCGCGACGGCCGCGGGCCGCGCGGGGACCTACTTCGTCGAGTATCCGGAGGACATCCACCTGTGGGGCCTCTCGTTCAACACGGCCGGGCCATGGGGCGTCGCGCTGCAGGGCGAATACTCGTACCGGCCGAACCAGCCGTTGCAGGTGCCCTCCGCCGAGCTGCTGCTGGCGGCGCTGGGGCTCGCCAACCAGCTCACGAGCACCGATCCCGCCACGGCCGCGGCGGTGCCGTACGGCACCGAGATCTCGGGCTACCGCCGCGTCAAGATGCACCAGCTGCAGATGACGGGCACGAAGGCGTTCGGCCCGACGCTGGGCGCCGAGCAGTTCATCCTGGTCGGCGAGATCGGCTGGACCCACCTCGACCTGCCGGGCGACCTCAAGTTCGCGGGGCCGGGGTGCCACCTGCCGCAGCCCGGTTCGTCCGGCAGCTCGGCGTTCAACTCGTTCGACACCGACTGCTTCGCGACGCGCAACTCGTGGGGCTACCGGCTGGTCGGCCGCCTCGACTACCCGAACGTGTTCGGCGCGACCGTCTCGCCGCGGCTCGTCTTCTCGCACGACGTCGACGGCGTCGGCCCGACGTTCAACGAGAGCGCCAAGGCGGCCACGATCGGCGTGAGCGTCAACTACCAGCAGAAGTGGACGGCCGATCTCGCCTACACGAGCTTCTTCGGCGGCCGCACCTACGGCGGCACCGATACGCCGAGCGCGGCGTCCGGCCCGCTGCCGCCCGGCCAGAGCGCGGACTACGCGAGCAACTCGAACGTGCTGCGCGACCGCGACTTCGTGTCGTTCAGCATCAGCTACGCGTTCTAGCGCGCGCCGCGCCGATCAGGAGAGCACGATGAGCAAGAGGGCGATTCGCATCATGGCGGCAGGACTCGCGCTGGGCGTGGCCGGCGCGGCGCTGGCGCAGGGCCGCACCCCGATGGGCGCCGAGGCCGCCGGAAACGCGGCCGGGACCATCCCGGCGTGGAACGGCGGTCTCGTCGCGCCGCCGGCGGGCTTCACCCCCGGCGGCCACTATCCGGACCCGTTCGCCGCGGACAAGCCGCTGTTCACGATCACCGGCGCCAACGCCGACCAGTACAAGGCGCAGCTGTCGCCCGGACAGCACGCCATGCTGAAGAAGTACCCCACGTGGAAGATGGTCGTCTACCCGACGCGGCGCTCCGCCGCGTATCCGAAGGCCGTCTACGACGAGACCGCCGCCAACGCCGGCAAGGCGCGGCTGTCGCCCGGCGGCAACGGCGTCACCGGCGTGCGCGGCGGCCTGCCGTTCCCGGCCCCGAAGGACGGGCTGGAGGCGATCTGGAACACGGTACTGCGCTACCGCGGCGACACCTACGCGACCAAGTGGGCGCAGGCCGCGGTCACGCGCGACGGCAGCTACACGCCGGTCGCCTTCGACTACGAGTACGACTTCCACTACGGCAACCTCACCAAGCCGGAGAAAGACCGCGAGGACAACAAGCTCGCGAACTTCCTGCAGGCCACCACGGCGCCGGCGCGCCTGGCGGGGCAGATCCTGCTGGTGCACGAGACGGTGGACCAGGTCCGGGAGCCGCGCAGCGCCTGGACCTACAACCCCGGCCAGCGGCGCGTGCGCCTCGCGCCCAACGTGGCGCACGACAACCCGGGAACGGCCGCCGACGGCCTGCGCACGAGCGACGACTTCGGCATGTGGAACGGCTCCACCGACCGCTACGACTGGAAGCTGGTCGGCAAGCAGGAGCTCTACGTTCCCTACAACTCCTACCGGATCAGCAGCAACGCGGCGAAGCTGGCGGACGTGCTGAGGCCCGGCCACCTCAACCCCGACCTCACCCGCTACGAACTGCACCGCGTCTGGGTCGTCGAGGCGACGCTCAAGCAGGGGACCAGCCACATCTACAAGAAGCGCGTGTTCTACATCGACGAGGACAGCTGGATGGTCGTCGTCGTCGACAAGTACGACGCGCGCGACGAGCTGTGGCGCGTGGCCGAGCAGCACTCGATCGTCCTCTACGACGTCCCGATGATCTACGCCACCGTCGAGGTGCACCACGACCTGCAGTCGGGCCGCTACATCGCGATGGGCCTGCTCAACAACGAGGCGAAGGTCATGGAGCGCATCAAGCGCGACAAGGCCGACTTCACGCCCGCGGGCCTGCGCGGCATCGGGACGCGCTAGCCGCCGGCCGCGGTGCCCCTGCACGGCGGCGTCGCGGTCGGCTCCCGGTTCCCGGACCCGCGGGCGATGAACTGGCCGGCCGGCATCGTCCTGGCGCTGGCGACCTTCGGGGCCGCGCTCTTCGCGTTCGCGCCGCGGCCGCTGCCGACGTTCCCGGCGACGGAGGTCGCCGCATCGCGGCTCCTCGTCCTCGGCGTCGCCGCGGCGGGCTCGCGTGCGGTGGGTGTCGGCGAGCGCGGCGTCGTCGTGCTCTCCGACGACGCCGGCCGGACCTGGCGCACCGCGCGCTCGCCGACGCAGTCGACGCTGACCGACGTGCGCTTCGCCGACGCGAAGCTCGGGATCGCCGTCGGCCACGACGAGGTGATCCTGCGCACGGAAGACGGCGGAGAGACGTGGACGCAGGTCCACGCGGCGCCGGACCAGGAGCGGCCGCTGCTCGCGGTCGCGTTCGTCGACGGCGCGCGCGCCGTGGCCGCCGGCGCCTACGGCGCGTGGCTGGAGAGCCGCGACGCGGGCCGCAGCTGGCAGCGCGGGAAGCCCTTCGAGGGCGACCCGCACCTGAACGCGCTCGCGCCCGGCCCCGGCGGCGCGCTCGTCGTCGCCGGCGAGGCGGGGTTCTTGGCGCGCTCGGCCGATGGCGGGCGCAGCTTCGCGCCGCTCGCCTCCCCTTACAGGGGCTCGTACTTCGGCGCGCTGGCGACGCCGGACGGCGGGCTGCTCGTGTACGGGCTGCGCGGCAACGCGTACCGGTCGGCGGATGCCGGCGCGAGCTGGACGCGCGTCACGCCCGACGGCGTGCAGGCCACGCTGCTCGGCGGCGCGGCGCTGCCGGACGGACGCGTGGTGCTCGTCGGCCGCGAAGGCGTCGTCCTCGAGAGCCGCGACCAGGGCCGCTCCTTCGCGGCGACGAAGGGCGCCGACGGCAGGACGCTCGCCGCCGTCGGCGTGCTGCCCGACGGCACGCGCATCGTCGGCGGGGACGGCGGCGCGGCGCGCGCGGGCGAGCGCGGCTGACCGGACGCGGCGGGACGGCGATGGCGCGACCACGGGCAGCGTTCGACCGGTTCGTCGCCGCCCTCGCCCACGCGATCTTCGTCCGGCGCGTGCCGCTGCTCGCCGCCTTCGCGGTCGTCACGGCCCTGCTCGTGGCGTCGGCCACCACCCTGCGCGTGGACGCGGGCTTCAACAAGATGGTGCCGCTCGGGCACGAGTACATGCGCACGTTCACGGCCTACCAGAAGGTGTTCGGCGGCGCGAACCGCGTGCTGGTCGCGCTGCGCGTGCGCGGCGAGGGCGACATCTACACGGCGGACTTCATGCGCTCGCTCAGGGAGGCCACCGACGACGTGTTCTTCATCCCCGGCGTCGACCGCGCGACCGTGACGTCGCTGTTCACGCCGAACGTGCGCTTCATCGAGGTCGTCGAGGAAGGGTTCGCCGGCGGGAACGTCGTGCCCGCCACCTTCCGCGGCACGGCGGACGACCTCGCCGTCGTGCGCGAGAACGTGCTGAAGTCGGGCAGCGTGGGGCGGCTGGTGGCCAACGACTTCCGCGGCGCGCTGATCCGCGCCGAGCTGCTGGAGGTGGACCCCGGGTCGGGCGCGAGGCTCGACTACCGCGCCGTCGCCGAGCGGCTCGAGGCCGTGCGGGCGAAGTACCAGGCGCAGGGCGTCGACGTGCACGTCATCGGGTTCGCCAAGGCGGTCGGCGACATCACCGAGGGCGCGATCGGCGTGCTCGCGTTCTTCGGGCTCGCGTTCCTGATCACCGCGCTGCTGCTCTGGTGGTACACGCGCTCGCTGCCGCTGACCGCGATCGCGCTGGTCTGCGCGCTGATGCCGGTCGTCTGGCTGCTCGGCGTACTTCCGCTGCTCGGCTACGGCATCGACCCGATGTCGATCCTCGTGCCCTTCCTCATCTTCTCCATCGGCGTCTCGCACGCGGTGCAGATGACCAACGTCTGGGCGGACGAGGTCGCCGCCGGCGCCGACCGGCTGCACGCGGCGCGCGCCGCGTTCCTCAAGCTGTTCGTACCGGGGACCGTCGCGCTGGTCTGCAACGCGCTCGGCTTCCTGGTGATCATGCACATCAGGATCGACGTCGTGCGCGAGCTGGGGATCACGGCGAGCGTCGGCGTGGCGCTGATGATCGTGACCAACAAGGTGCTGCTGCCGATCCTGCTGTCCTGGCTGCCGGCGCCGGCCGCGCCGCGGCCCACGGCCAGCCCTCGCGTCGAGCGGCTCTGGTGGTCGATCTCCCGCTTCACCGAGCGGCGCGTCGCGCTCGTCGCGCTGCTCGCCGCCGGCGCGCTGCTCGCCGCCGGCAGCATGAAGGCGCGCGAGCTGCGCACCGGCGACCTCGGCAAGGGCATCCCCGAACTGCACGACGGGTCGCGCTACAACCGCGACAACGCCGCGATCGTCGACAACTTCTCGATCGGCGTCGACGTGCTGTCGGTGATCGTCCAGACCCGGGACATCGACGGCGCGTGCACCGACTTCGCCGTGATGGACGCCGTCGACCGCTTCGACTTCCACATGCGCAACGTCCACGGCGTGCAGTCGGTGCTCTCGCTGCCCGGCGTGGCGAAGGTGGTCAACGCCGGATGGAACGAGGGCAGCCCCGACTGGCGCGCGCTGTCGCGCAACCCCGACGTGCTGGCGCAGTCGGTGACGCCGATCGACACGGCGACGGGGCTCCTCAACACCGACTGCAGCGCGATGCAGGTGCTGGTGTTCACGCGCGACCACCAGGGCACGACCATCGCGCACATCGTGCGCGAGGTGAAGCGCTTCGCCGCCGCGAACGCCACGCCGAACGTGGAGTTCCGGCTCGCCAGCGGCAACGTCGGCGTGATGGCGGCGACCAACGAGGCGGTCGACGCGGCCGAGGTCACGATGCTGCTCGCGCTGTTCGGCGCGATCATCCTGCTGTGTCTCGTCACGTTCCGGTCCGTCGCCGCCGTGCTGTGCATCATCCTGCCGCTGACGCTCGTGTCGATCCTGTGCAACGCGCTGATGGCGACGCTGGGCATCGGGCTCAAGGTCTCGACGCTGCCGGTGATCGCCCTCGGCGTCGGCGTCGGCGTCGACTACGGGATCTACCTCTACGAACGGATGAAGCACGAGCTGGAGGACCGCGGCGCCCCGCTGCGCGAGGCGTTCCACGAGGCGCTGCGCAGCCGCGGCACGGCCGCGGTGTTCACCGCCCTCACGATGGGCATCGGCGTCGGGACCTGGACGTTCTCGGCGCTCAAGTTCCAGGCCGACATGGGCCTGCTGCTCGCGTTCATGTTCGTGGTCAACATGCTCGGCGCGATCTTCGTCCTGCCGGCCCTGGCGGCTTTCCTGCTGCGGCCCGCGCCTCGTCCGCAGGGCGAGGCGCCGCTCCCCGCGCGCGCGCCTTGATCCTGCGCAGTGCCCCGCGTGGCGGCGATGCTAGAATCGCCCGCCGTTCTCCCCTCCGCAGTCCGCCCCCCGATGCCGACGACGCCCGACCCGCTTTCGCTCGCGAGCGCGAGGATGAGGCCGCTGCCGCACCTCATCTTCATGAGCCGGTGGCTGCAGCTGCCGCTGTACCTCGGCCTCATCGTCGCGCAGGGCGTCTACGTGTGGCACTTCTGGGTCGAGCTCGTGCACCTCGTCGAGGCCGTGTTCGGCAACGCGGAGGCGATGGAGGCGATCGTGACGGCCGTGACCCCGCCGGGGCAGGCGGGCTCGGCGGTGAAGATGCCGTCGGAGACGGTGATCATGCTCGTGGTGCTCGGCCTGATCGACGTCGTCATGATCAGCAACCTGCTGATCATGGTGATCGTCGGCGGCTACGAGACGTTCGTCTCGCGCATGCGCCTCGAAGGACACCCGGACCAGCCCGAGTGGCTGTCGCACGTGAACGCGAGCGTGCTGAAGGTCAAGCTCGCCACCGCCATCATCGGCATCTCGTCGATCCACCTGCTGAAGTCGTTCATCAACGCGCAGGCCTACGACGAGAAGACGCTGCTCTGGCAGACGGCGATCCACATCACGTTCCTGCTCTCCGCGATGGCGATCGCGGCCACCGATCGCCTGATGCCCGCCGCGGCCGGGCGCAGGCACGGCGCGCAGGTCCCCCACTGACCACGGGCGTGCCGCGCCGCGCCCTCGGAGCACCGCCATGACCACGATCCGCCAGGACGACTTCGTCGCCAGCGTCGCCGACGCGTTCCAGTTCATCAGCTACTACCACCCGGCCGACTACGTCCGCGCGCTCGCGCAGGCCTACGAGCGCGAGGCCTCGCCGGCGGCGAAGGACGCGATGGCGCAGATCCTCATCAACTCGCGGATGTCCGCCGAGGGGCACCGGCCGATGTGCCAGGACACCGGCATCGCCATCGCGTTCGTCCGCGTGGGCATGGACGTGCGCTGGGACGCGAAGCTCTCGCTGCAGCAGATGGTCGACGAGGGCGTGCGCCGCGCCTACACCGACAGGGACAACCCGCTGCGCGCCTCGGTGCTGGCCGACCCCGACGGCACGCGGACCAACACGAAGGACAACACGCCCGCGGTCGTGCACGTCGAGCTCGTTCCCGGCGACGAGGTCGAGGTCATCGTGGCCGCGAAGGGCGGCGGGTCGGAGAACAAGTCGAAGTTCGCCTGCCTGCTGCCCAGCGACAGCATCGTCGACTGGGTGCTCTCCGTCGTGCCGACGATGGGCGCGGACTGGTGCCCGCCCGGCATCCTGTCGCTGGGCGTCGGCGGAACGCCCGAGAAGGCGATGCTGCTCGCGAAGTGGGGCATGATGGACCCGATCGACATGCAGCAGCTGCTCGCCCGCGGCCCGTCGAGCCACGCGGAGGAGTTGCGCATCGAGCTCTACGAGAAGGTCAACGCGCTGGGCATCGGCGCGCAGGGCCTGGGCGGGCTCACCACGGTGCTCGACGTCAAGGTCGCCGACTGGCCGACGCACGCCGCTTCCAAGCCGGTCGCGCTGCTGCCCAACTGCGCAGCGACGCGCCACGCGCACTTCGTGCTCGACGGCTCGGGGCCGGCGCGCCTCGCGCCGCCTTCGCTCGACGACTGGCCGAAGCTCGCGCTCGACTTCGGCGCGAGCCGCCGCGTCGACCTCGACACGCTGACGCGCGCGGACATCGCCGCGTGGAAGGCGGGCGACCGCCTGCTGCTCAGCGGCAGGCTGCTGACGGGGCGCGACGCCGCGCACAAGCGCCTCACCGAGATGCTCGCGCGCGGCGAGACGCTCCCGGTCGACTTCCGCGACCGCTTCATCTACTACGTCGGCCCGGTCGACGCGGTCCGCGACGAGGCGGTGGGGCCCGCCGGGCCCACGACCTCCTCGCGCATGGACAGGTTCACCGAGACGATGCTGGCGCAGACGGGCCTGATCGGGATGGTGGGCAAGTCGGAGCGCGGTCCCGCAGCGGTGGAGGCGATCCGCAGGCACGGCGCCGTCTACTGCATCGCCGTGGGCGGCGCAGCGTACCTCGTGTCGAAGGCGATCAAGCGCTCGAAGGTGCTCGCCTTCGGCGACCTCGGCATGGAGGCGATCTACGAGTTCGAGGTGCAGGACATGCCGGTGATCGTCGCCGTCGACGCGCAGGGCGCTTCCGTGCACCGGAGCGGTCCGGCCGAGTGGCGCGCGCGCATCGGCCGAATTCCCGTCGCCGTCGCGTGAGCGCCGCCGGCCGCGCGGCGGGGCCGCCACCCGTCGCCAGCGCGGCCGCGGCAAGCGAGTTCGCGTCCGCCCTCCGCGCGTAAACCCCGTACCGGATGGGCGGCGCGGAGGGCTCGTGCGGCACGGTGTATCCTTCGCGGACGCCGGAGCTTCGCGACCCCGCGGGCGCGTCCGCGTCGCACGGCGCGCCCCGCGCGCGCCGGGACGCCCGCTCTCGACCGGCTCGAAGAGGCCGCCCCCAGCACGCCACCACGTGGAGCCTGTGCCCGACGCTTTCCGGACACGCCGGCGGGGCCTTTCCGCCGTCGCCGGCCGTCCCGGTCCCTGCGCTTCCCGCAGCCGCGCTGCCGCGCTCGCCCTCGCGGCAGCGGTCGCGCTCCCCGCGGGTGCCCAGTCCGCGCGCCTGCTCGTCGTGCAGTCGGCGGACTCGCCGCGCCTCGTCCGCACGCTGGCCGCGCTGCGCGAGCGCTCGCCGCTCCCCGTCGACGTGGTTCCGCTGCCGCACGACGCCCACGAGCTGAGCCGCGAGTGGTCGCGCAGCGGCCGCGGCAGCGTGCTCGTCGCGCTCGGCCCGCGCGCGAGCGACGCCGTCGTCGAGGTCGGGCTCGGCGGGGCGGCCGTCCACTGCCTCGCCGGCGCCGACGCGTTGCGCGCGGGGCTCCCGGCCGTGCCGTCGGAGGTCCCGGTCGACCAGCAGGCCGCGTGGCTCGGACGGCTGCTGCCGCGCGCGCGCACCGTCGGCCTGCTCTACGACCCGGCGATCAACACGCGCCGCGCCGAAGCGCACGCCGCCGGGCTCGCGCTCGCCGGCTACCGCACGCTGCAGCAGCCCGTCGCGTCGCCCGCCGACCTGCCGCACGGGCTCGAGCGGCTCGCGGGCCGGGCCGACGTGCTGCTCGCGCTGCCCGACGGCACCGTCTACACCCACGAGTCCTCGCGCGGCCTGCTGCTCTACAGCTTCCGCAAGCGCATTCCGCTCGTGGGCCCCGGCGAGCAGTGGGTGAAGCGCGGCGCGCTCTACGCGCTCGACTGGGACTACGCCGACGTCGGCGCGGCGTGCGCCGCGCTCGCCGCGCGCGAGTCGAACCCGCGTGCGCCCGCCGCGGTGGCGCAGCCGCGCATCCGCGTGTCGGTGAACACGAAGAGCGCGGGCCACTTCGGCGTCGCGTGGCCCGACGACCTGCTGCGGCTGGTCGACGCGCGCCATGAATGACTCCGCGGCCCCGCAGCCGGGCGTCCCTCCGCTCGACGCGCCGTCGGACGGCAGGCGCGGCGGCATCCGCCGCCTGCGCAAGCACCTGCTGCCGCTCGCCTCCGAGTCCATGTCGCCGATCGACCTGCCGCCGGTGCGATCGGGCCTGCTGTTCAAGCTCAACCTCCTGACCGTCGGCCTCATCGTCCTCACCGCGGTCGCGATCTCCTCCTACTACTTCTGGTTGCAGTGGGGAAGCGAGGACCGCGAGCTGCGCCAGCGCGCGGCCTCGCACGTCGGCATCCTGAGCGAGCTCGCCGAGTTCGCCGTCTACACGTCGGACCGCGCGTCGATCGACCAGCTGCTGCAGGGCCTCTCGATCAACCGCGACGTCGCCTACGCGATGGTGCTCGACGCGAAGCTCGCGCCGATCGCCCAGCGCCGCTTCGGCGAGACCATCGGGGAGCGGCCGATCCCGGCGCCGGCCCCCGACGTCGCGCCGCCCAAGGTCGGCGAGATGCACGAAGTCGAGCAGGCGATCGGCGGCCGGCGCTATCTCGAGCTGTTCGCCGCGATCGGCGGCACGCCGAACGACGACGCGCGTGCGCTCTCCGCGGCGGCGGCCGAGGCCGGCGGCCGGTCGGCCGCCGGCGGCGCGCCGATCGGCTACCTGCGCCTCGGCATGTCCTTCGAGCGCCAGCGCGACGAGATGGTCGCCCGCATCCTCGGCACGCTGACCGTCGTGCTGCTGCTCACCGTCGTCGCCGTCATCGCGTCGCTGCTGCTGACGCGCCGCCTGGTCGCGCCGATGCGGCGCCTGATGCGCGCGGCGCGGGCGGTCGGCGCCGGCCGCCTCGACGTCTACGTCCCCGCGTCGTCGTCCGACGAGCTGGGCCTGCTGACGCACACGTTCAACCACATGACGCAGCGCCTCTCCGAGTCGCAGGCCGAGGTCGCGAACTACCAGCGCACGCTGGAGGACAAGGTCGCGCAGCGCACCCGGGAGCTGGAGGTGGCCACGGCGCACGCCTACAAGCTCGCGCAGCACGACATCCTGACCGGGCTGCCGAACCGCAGCCTGCTCAACCAGCGGCTGCGCCAGATCTTCGCGCAGGCGCAGCGCAGCGGGCTGCAGGTCGCCTGCCTGTTCCTCGACTTCGACCACTTCAAGCGGATCAACGACACGCTCGGCCACGACGCCGGCGACCAGCTGCTGCAGTCGATCGCGCAGCGCCTCACCAACGCGGTGCGCGAGTCCGACACGGTGGCCCGGCTCGGCGGCGACGAGTTCGTCGTGATCCTCCCCGGCCTCGACCCGGCGCACGCGACCTTCGAGATCATGACCGTGCTGCAGCGCGTGCGCGACTCGTTCCACGCGCCGTTCCGCCTCGCCGACCAGACCCCGACGCTCACGTGCTCGATCGGCGTCTCGGTCTACCCGCTCGACGCCGTCGACGCCGTCACGCTCATCAAGCAGGCGGACACGGCGATGTACGCGGCGAAGGAGGCGGGACGCAACTCCTACCGCTTCTACACGGCGGACATGAACGCGCGCGTGCAGCAGAGGCTCCAGCTGGAGACCGACATGCGCCGCGGTCTGATGGACGACGAGTTCTTCCTCGTCTACCAGCCGCAGATCGACCTGCGCAGCGGCCGCGCCTGCGGCGTCGAGGCGCTGCTGCGCTGGCGCGACCCCACGCGCGGCGTGGTCTCGCCGGCCGAGTTCATCCCGATCGCCGAGGAGTCGGGCATGATCCAGGCGCTCGGCGCCCGCGTGCTGCGCGACGCCTGCCGCCAGGTCATGCAGTGGCACAAGTCGAGCATGCCGCTGCGGCTCGCGGTCAACCTGTCGGTGCAGCAGCTGCAGCACGAGAGCTGGCTGTCGGTCGTCGAGGAGGCGCTGGCGTCCACCGGCCTGCCGTCGCACTACCTCGACCTCGAGATCACCGAGAGCGTCATCATCACGCATCCCGAGCGCGCGGTCGCGACGCTGGTGCGCCTGAAGCAGATGGGCGTGTCGATCACCGTGGACGACTTCGGCACCGGCTACTCGTCGCTTTCCTACCTCGCGCGGCTGCCGATCCAGGGCGTGAAGATCGACCAGCGCTTCGTGCGCGGCCTCGAGCAGAACCGCAACGACGAGGCGATCACGCAGGCCATCATCGCGCTCTCGCACTCGCTGGGACTGCGCGTGATCGCCGAGGGTGTGGAGACCGTCGCGCAGCTCGAGTACCTGAAGCGGCACGGCTGCGAGGAAGCGCAGGGCTTCCTGATCGCGCGCCCGCTCGAGGAGCCGGAGCTGCGGCAGTGGTTCCACCGCACGGAGGCCGAGCGCGCCGCGGCGCAGCCGCAGCCGGACCTGTGGACGGGGAGTTGACGGGGGCCGCGCCGCGGTCGCCGCCGCCCGCCGTCAGAGGTCACCCGGCCGGTCGACGTCGCGCAGCACGCCGGGGTCGTCGACGTCGATGCGCAGCGTCGCCCCCTCGTGGGCGGCGAGGATGCGCTTCGCGCCTTCGTCGCCGCCGAGCGCCATCAGATCGCCGCGCAGTCCGCTCGCGAACCCGACCGGGTGGCCGCGGCGCCCCTCGAACCACGGCGCGACGATGGACGCGCCGCCCGCCAGCGCGGCCGCCACGCGGGCGTGGGTGCGCGTCTCGATCCACGGCATGTCGGCGAGCGCAACGACGTAACCCGCCGCCTCTCCCGCAGCCGCCACGCCGGTCGCGAGGCTCGCCCCCATCCCCTCGTCCGCGCGGGCGGCGCGGATCACGCGCGCGCCCTCCGTCGCGAGCGCGTCCGCGAGCGCATCGTCGCCGGGACGGACCACCGCGACGACGTCGGGAACCGCGGCGCGAAGCGCGCGCAGCGCCGCGACGCCGAGCGGAAGCGACGAGCCGTCCGGCCGGCGCAGCGGCGCGAGCAGCTTGCCGCCGCCGAAGCGCTCGCCGCGCCCGGCGGCGAGCAGGATGCCGACGATCCGTGCCACGCGCTCGCGACGCGTCAGCCCGCGTGAGCGCCCGTGACGCCCGGCACCGGCACGCACCGGCGCCGCGGCGTCACTCCGGCAGCAGGCGGAACCGGCCGTCCTTCACGGTGACGAGCACGCGCGCGCGCTCGTCCATGCCGTTGTGGTTGGACGGGCTCATGTTGAACACGCCCTGGCAGCCGACGATCTCGCGCTCCCGCTCGATGGCGTCGCGCAGCGCCGTGCGGAAGGCCTCGGTGCCCGGCTTCGCCAGCTTCGCCGCCGCGGGGATCGCGCGCTCGAGGATGATCCACGCGTCCCAAGTGTTCGCGCCGAACGTCGCCGGCTTCTGCCCGAAGCGCGCCTCGTAGGCCGCGATGTAGCGCTTCGCGACCTGCTTGACCGGGTTGGCGTCGGCGATCTCGTCGATCACGAGCATCGGGCCGGCGGCGAGCACCGTGCCCTCGACCTTCGCGCCGCCGAGACGGATGAAGTCGTCGGTGGCCACCCCGTGCGTCTGGTAGATCGCGCCCTTGTACCCCTGGTCGCGCAGCGTGATCTGCGGCAGCACGCCGGGCCCGCCGACGCCCGCGACGAGCACCGCGTCGGGCTTCGCGGCGATCAGCTTCAGCGACTGCCCGGTCACGCTCTGGTCGGTGCGGTTGTAGCGCTCGACCGCCGCGAGCTTCAGCCCCGCCTTCTCGGCCAGCGCGCCGAACACGCGGAGCCAGTTCTCGCCGTAGGGATCGTTGAACCCGACGAAGCCGACGCTCCGCACGCCGCTTCGCGTCATGTGCTTGATCAGCGCGGCCGCGATCAGGTCGTCGTTCTGCGTGGTCTTGTAGACCCAGCGCCGCTTCGCGTCGAGCGGCTCGACGACCGACGAGGTCCCCACGGTCGCCATCAGCGGCACCTTCTGCTCGGCGACGAGGTCGAGGATCGCCAGCGCGATCGGCGTCGTCGACGGCCCGATCAGCGCGTCGATGTTGTGCTCCTGCAGCAGCTTCTTCGCGTTCTGCACGCCGCGTGTGGTGTCGCCGCCGTCGTCGAGCTGGACGTACTCGATCGCGAGCCCGCCCAGGCTGCGCGGCAGCAGGTCGCCGGTGTTCTTCTGCGGGATGCCGATCGCCGACGTGGGGCCGGTGGCGGAGACCATCAGGCCGATGCGGACCTGGGCGGCGGCGGGGAGCGCCGCGAGCGCGAGCGCGGCGGCGAGGACGGCGATGCGGACCATGGCGCGGAGCCCTGGGGGAACGGGAGTCGCATGCTAACGCACATCCGCGCACGGCGGCGCGGCGCGCGCCCTATACTGCCCGCATGTGCGCCAAAGCGTCGACGCCGGCCCGCGATGCCGCACCCATGCGCATCGCCGCGGACGATCCGGGGCCGCTGCGCCGCGAGCTCGACCTGTGCGCCGAGCTGGTCGCCCCGGAGCGCGCCGACGTGCTCGAACTCGGCTGCGGGCGCGCGGAGTTCACGCGCGCCGCAGCGGAGCGGTTCCCCGCCGCGCGCTTCGTGGCGCTGGAGGTGGACGCCGTCCAGCACGAGCGCAACGTCGCGTCGCCGCACCCGGGTAACCTGCGCTTCGCGCTCGGCGGCGCGCAGGCGATTCCCGCACCCCCGGCGAGCTTCGACGTCGTGCTGATGCTGAAGTCGCTGCACCACGTGCCGGCGGGTCTCATGGACGCCGCGCTCGACGAGGTCGCGCGCGTGCTGCGCCCCGGCGGGCGCGCCTACGTGAGCGAGCCCGTCTGCGCGGGCGACTTCGACGCGCTGATGTCCCTGTTCCACGACGAGCGCGCGGTGCGGGCCGCGGCGTTCGACGCGCTGCAGCGGGCGGCGGCGCGCGGAAGGCTCCGCCCCGCGGGCGAGCACTTCTGGCGCGCGCGCCGCCACTACGCGAGCTTCGACGACTTCGCGCAGCGCATGATCCACGTCACGCACACCGAGCACCGGCTCGCGCCGCGGACGCTCGCCGCCGTGCGCGAGCGCTTCGCGCGCCACGCCGGCAGCGACGGCGCCGCGACGTTCGAGCAGGCCATGCGCACCGACGTCCTCGTGCGCGCCTGAGCGCGGCCGGGGCGCGGGTCAGGAGGAGAAGAACTCCTTCACCTTGTCGAAGAAGCCCTTGGACCGCGGCGTGTGCGCGGCCGGATCGGTCTGGCTGATCGACTCGAACTCGCGCAGCAACTCCTTCTGGCGCGCGGTGAGCTTGACCGGCGTCTCGACGGCGACGTGGCAGTAGAGGTCGCCGGTGACCGACCCGCGCACCGGGCGGATGCCCTTGTTGCGCAGGCGGAACACCTGCCCGGTCTGCGTCTCGGCCGGAATCTTGATCTTCGCCTGCCCGTCGAGCGTCGGGATCTCGATCTCGCCGCCGAGCGCCGCGGTGGCGAAGCTGATCGGCATCTCGCAGTGCAGGTCGGCGCCTTCGCGCTGGAACACCGCGTGGGGCTTGATCTGCACGACGACGTAGAGGTCGCCGGCCGGTCCGCCGTTGACGCCGGCCTCGCCTTCCCCGGCGAGGCGGATGCGGTCGTCCTGGTCGACGCCCGGCGGGATCTTCACCGAGAGCGTCTTGTGCTTGCGCACGCGGCCAGCGCCCTCGCATGCGTGGCAGGGGTCGGAGACCACCTTGCCGCCGCCGTGGCACGTCGGGCAGGTCTGCTGGATCGAGAAGAACCCCTGCGAGACGCGCACCTCGCCGCGCCCGCCGCAGGTCGTGCAGGTCTTGGGATGCGTGCCCGGCCGCGCGCCGCTGCCGTGGCAGGTGCCGCACTGCTCCAGCGTGGGAATCCGGATCTTCGCGTCCGTGCCGAACGCCGCTTCCTCGAGCGTGAGGTCGAGGTTGTAGCGCAGGTCCGCGCCGCGGAACATGCCGCTGCCGCGCGCGGCGCCCCGGCCCTGCCCGAAGATCTCGCCGAAGATGTCGCCGAACGCGTCCGCGAAGCCGCCGAAGCCCTCCGGGCCGGCGCCGCCGCGCCCGCCCATGCCGTCGACGCCCGCGTGGCCGAACTGGTCGTAGGCCGCGCGCTTCCGCGGGTCGGCGAGGACCTCGTAGGCCTCCTTCGCCTCCTTGAATTTCTCCTCCGCGCTCTTGTCGTCCGGATTGCGGTCCGGATGGTGCTTCATCGCGAGCTTCCGGTAGGCCTTCTTGAGGTCCTCCTCGGAGGCGTCGCGCGAGACCCCGAGCACCGTGTAGTAGTCGCGCTTTGCCACTTCGCTCACCCTCGCTGCAGCGGCGCCGTCACGCGCAAAGGCCGGCCGGAGCGACGCCGCTGGCGTTCGCCCCGATCCGGCCGGATGTCACGCGGCGCTCCGCCGCGGGCCGGGCTTGCGTCCGGCCGGCGGCGGCCCCTCGTCACCTACTTGCGATCCTTGACTTCCGTGTACTCGGCGTCGACGACGTTCTCGTCGCCCTTCGACCCGCCGCCCGAGGCCCCGCCCGCCTTCGGCCCGGCCCCGGCACCCGCCTCGCTGCCCGCCGCCTGCTGGGACGCAGCGTACACCGCCTCGCCCAGCTTCTGCGCGGCCGCCTGCAGCGCCTGCGCCTTCGCGTCCAGCGTGTCCTTCGTCGCCTCCGGCTGCTTCAGCGCCTCCTCGGCGTCCTTGATCGCGGCCTCGATGCGCGACTTCTCGTCGGCGCCGACCTTGTCGCCGTGCTCGCCCAGCGACTTGCGCACGCTGTGCACCAGCGCGTCGAGCGCGTTGCGCGATTGCGCGAGCTCGAAGCGGCGGTGGTCCTCCGCCTTGTTCGCCTCGGCGTCGCGGACCATCCGGTCGATCTCGGCCTCGGAGAGGCCCGAATTGGCCTTGATCGTGATCTTGTTCTCCTTGCCCGTCGCCTTGTCCTTCGCGTTGACGTGCAGGATGCCGTTGGCGTCGATGTCGAACGTCACCTCGATCTGCGGCAAGCCGCGCGGCGCTGGCGGGATACCCTCGAGATTGAACTGCCCGAGGCTCTTGTTGCCGCCGGCCATCTCGCGCTCGCCCTGCAGCACGTGGATCGTCACCGCGCCCTGGTTGTCGTCGGCGGTCGAGAAGACCTGCTGCGCCTTCGTCGGAATCGTCGTGTTCTTCTGGATCAGCTTGGTCATCACTCCGCCCAGCGTCTCGATGCCGAGCGACAGCGGCGTGACGTCGAGCAGCAGCACGTCCTTGCGCTCGCCGGCCAGCACGGACCCCTGGATCGCGGCGCCGACGGCCACGGCCTCGTCCGGGTTGACGTCCTTGCGCGGCTCCTTGCCGAAGAAGGACTTCACGGCATCCTGCACCTTCGGCATGCGCGTCATGCCGCCGACCAGGATCACGTCCTGGATGTCGGACAGCGACACGCCGGCGTCCTTCACCGCGACCCGGCACGGCTCGATCGTGCGCTCGATCAGCTCCTCGACGAGGCTCTCGAACTTGGCCCGCGTCAGCTTGATCGACAGGTGCTTCGGCCCCGACTGGTCGGCGGTGATGTAGGGCAGATTGATCTCGGTCTGCTGCGTCGACGACAGCTCGATCTTCGCCTTCTCGGCGGCGTCCTTCAGACGCTGCAGCGCGAGCACGTCGTTCTTGAGGTCGACGCCCGCTTCCTTGCGGAACTCGGTGACGACATAGTCGATGACGCGCTGGTCGAAGTCCTCGCCGCCGAGGAACGTGTCGCCGTTGGTCGACAGCACCTCGAACTGCTTCTCGCCGTCCACGTCGGCGATCTCGATGATCGAGATGTCGAACGTGCCACCGCCGAGGTCGTACACGGCGATCTTGCGGTCGCCCCGCGCGGCCTTGTCGAGCCCGAAGGCGAGCGCCGCCGCGGTCGGCTCGTTGATGATCCGCTTCACTTCCAGGCCGGCGATGCGGCCGGCGTCCTTGGTCGCCTGGCGCTGCGAGTCGTTGAAGTACGCGGGAACGGTGATCACCGCCTCGGTGACGTCCTCGCCGAGGTAGTCCTCGGCCGTCTTCTTCATCTTGCGCAGGACCTCCGCGGACACCTGCGGCGGCGCGATCTTCTTGCCCCGGACCTCGACCCACGCGTCGCCGTTGTCGGCGCGCACGATCGCGTAGGGCATCAGCGCGATGTCCTTCTGGACCTCCTTCTCCTCGAAGCGTCGCCCGATCAGCCGCTTGACGGCGAACAGCGTGTTCTTCGGATTGGTGACGGCCTGGCGCTTCGCCGGCGCCCCGACGAGGATCTCGCCGTCCTCCTGGTAGGCGACGATCGAGGGCGTCGTGCGCGCGCCCTCCGAGTTCTCGATGACCTTCGGCTGCCCGCCTTCCATGATGGCGACGCAGCTGTTGGTGGTGCCGAGGTCGATGCCGATGATCTTGGCCATGGGGATCCCTGAGTGCGGTGGAGCGTTGGTCTGTCCTGAGATGGGGTGGCGCGCGGGCCGGCGCAAGGGTGCGCGGCGTCAGGCCTCCGGCGACTTCGCGACGGTCACCATCGCCGGCCGCAGCACCCGCTCGTTCAGCAGGTAGCCCTTCTGGACGACGTCGACGACCGTGTTCGCCGGCTGGTCGGAGGGCACCACCTGCATCGCCTGGTGGCGGTGCGGATCGAACTTCTCGCCCTTCGGGTCGACCTCGGCGATCTGCGCGCGCGCGAACACCGCGGCGAGCTGGCGGAGCGTCAGCTCCACGCCGGCGCGTAGCTGGTCGGGGGTCGCGTCGACGGCGAGCGCCTGCTCGAGCGCGTCCTTGACGGGCAGCAGGTCCTCGGCGAAGCGCTCGATCGCGAACTTGCTCGCCTTCGCGACGCTGTCGGCCGCCTGCCTGCGGACGTTCTCGGTCTCGGCGCGGGCGCGCAGCCACGCGTCCTTCAACTCGGCCGCCTCGGACTCCGCGCGCCGCAGGCGCTCGTCGGTATCCGCGACGTCGTTCGCCGCCGCTGCCGCGTCCCCGCCCGGGGCGGACGCGGCGGCGCCCGGGGGCAGCGGCTCGGCCGGACGGGTGTCGTGCTCCTGCATCGCTTCGCGTTCCTCGTGTTCGGATCCCAAAGGACCCTCTCGACGTTGGGGAGCGGCTTCCGGATTTCAAGGGCCGCGGCGACCGCGGCAGACGCGACCGGGGACGCGAGCGGCCGCGGCGCGCAGCGACGCCGTCGCAACGGCAACTGCGGGCCGCCGGGCGAGCCGCGCCGCTCCGGGCCCGCGGGCGCGACGCGTCGTTCGCTCGGCCTACCGCGGCGCGCCGAGCCCCTTCGCGCGCAGCTGCGTGAGCTCGCGCGCCGCGGCGTCCGGCGGGGGCACGAGCCACCCCTGCAGCTGGCGCCAGGCGAGGTCGGCCAGCGCCGCGATCCACGCCGGGTGCTCGTTCAGGCACGGGATCGCGTGGAACTCCCGGCCGCCGGCCCGCAGGAACGTGTCGCGGCCCTCGATGCCGATCTCCTCGAGCGTCTCCAGGCAGTCGGCGACGAAGCCCGGGCAGGCGACGTCGACGCGGCCGATCCCCTCGCGGCCAAGCGCCGCGAGCGTCTCGGCGGTGTAGGGCTGCAGCCACTCGGCCCTGCCGAACCGCGACTGGAACGTGACGAGCCACTGCTTGACGTCCAGGCCGAGCTCCTCGGCGACCAGGCGCGCCGTCTTCCGGCACAGGCAGTGGTAGGGGTCGCCCAGGTCGAGCGTGCGCCGCGGCACGCCGTGGAACGACAGGACGAGCCGGTCGGGCCGGCCGTGCTTCGTCCAGTAGTCGTTCAGGGACTGCGCGACGGCGTGGACGTAGCCGGGGTCGTCGTGGAACGTCTCCACGAAGCGCAGCCCGGGGACGCGCCGAAGGGTGCCGAGGTGCGCGGCCACGGCGTCGAACGCCGTCGCGGTGGTGCTGCCCGCGTACTGCGGATACAGCGGCAGCACCAGCAGCCGCTCGCACCCGGCCGCCCGCAGCGCGTCGATCGCCGCGGCGATCGACGGCGTCCCGTAGCGCATGCCGATCTCGACGGGGCACAGGTCCGCGGGCAGGCCCGCCTTCTTCAGGCGCTGCCCGAGATAGCCCAGCAGCAGCGAGCGCTGCCGCGCCGAGTGCACCGCGAGCGGCGAGCCGTCCTTCGTCCAGATCGCGCGGTACTTCGCGGCCGACTTCGCCGGCCGCACGCGCAGGACGACGGCGTGCAGGATCGGCTTCCACACCGCCGCCGGGATCTCGACGACGCGGGGGTCCGACAGGAACTGCGCGAGGTAGCGCCGCACGGCGGCCGGCGTGGGCTCGTCGGGCGTGCCGAGGTTGACGAGCAGCACCCCCACCTTCGGGGCGCGATCGTGCGAGAAGTCCTTTTCCGGGGTGAAGGCCATGGCGGGCGGCGGCGGGCGCCGCGGCCGTGCTGGAAAGCGCCGGGTCAGCCTCGGCGCGGCACGCGGGCAGCGGTCACGGGATCGTCGCGGTCAGCCGGCACGGTGATGCGCCAGCGCGTTGGACAGCAGCTTCGCGGTCACGTCGACGATGGGGATGACGCGCTCGTAGGCCATCCGCGTCGGGCCGACCACGCCGACGGTGCCGATCACCTGTCCTTCGACCTCGTAGGGCGCGGTCACCACGCTCATCTCGTCGAGCGGCACCAGCCCCGACTCGCCGCCGATGTAGATCTGCACGCCCTGCGCCTGCTGCGACACGTCGAGCAGGTGCATCAGCGAGGTCTTCTGCTCGAAGACCTCGAACAGCCGCTTCAGCCGGTCCATGCTCGACACCAGTTCGCCGGAGAACAGGTTGCGCTCGCCGGCCACCACGACGCTCTCCGCGTTGGCGATCGCGCCTTCCCCCGCCTCGACGGCCGCGCTCATCAGCGACGCCACGTCCTCGCGCACCTTGCGCAGCTCGGCGGCGAGCCGGTTGCGCACCTCGGAGAGCGGCAGGCCGGCGAACTGCTGGTTGAACAGGTTCGTCGCCTCGACGAGCTCGGCCTGCGTGTACGGGCGCGCCGTGTGCAGCACGCGGTTCTGCACCTCGCCCTCGGGCGTCACGATGATGAGCAGCACGCGGTGATCGGACAGCCGCAGGAACTCGAGGTGGCGGAACGCGGCGTCGCGCCGGCGCGGAACGGCGACCACCCCGGCGAAGCGCGTGAGCTGCGACAGCAGCGTCGCCGCCGTCGCCACCAGCTCCGTGGGCCGCTCGGCCGTCAGCTCGCCCTCGAGCCGGTGGATCTCGATCTCGTGCAGCGGCTGCACCACCAGCAGGCTGTCGACGAAGAAGCGATAGCCCTTCGGCGTGGGCACGCGGCCCGCCGACGTGTGCGGGCTCGCGATGTACCCCAGCTCCTCGAGGTCGGCCATGACGTTGCGGATCGTGGCCGGCGACAGCTCGAGGCCCGACACCCTCGACAGCGCGCGCGAGCCGACCGGCTCGCCCTCGGCGATGTAGCGCTCGACGAGCGATTTCAGCAGGTGGCGGGCGCGCGCGTCGAGCATGGTCGCCCGATTCTAGCCGACCGGGGCCGCGGCGCGGGCCGCGCGCCGCGTCGGCCGGCCAGCCGATGCGGCCACCGTGCACCGCTGTGGTTTAATCCGGCCATGCCCGCGCCTCCCGCACGCTTTCCCCGGATAGCGCTGGTCGGCCGTCCGTCGAGCCCGGGCATGGAGGTTCCGCTCGCCCGCCTCGCGGACTTCCTCGCCGCGCGCGGCCACCAGGTGGTCGTCGAGGAGGAGTCGGCGGCGCAGGTCGCCGCGCGGCGCTACGCCGTGACCCCGGCAGCGTCCATCGGGGCGCACGCCGACCTCGCCATCGTCGTCGGCGGCGACGGCACGATGCTGGCGATCGCGCGGCGCCTCGCCGCGATCGACGTGCCGCTGATCGGCATCAACCAGGGGCGCCTCGGCTTCCTCACCGACATCCCGCTCGCGCGCATGGAGACGACGCTCGAGGCGATGCTCGCCGGCCGCTACCTCGAGGAACGGCGCACGCTGCTCGACGCTACGGTGACGGCGCACGACGGCGAGCCGCAACGGGCGCTCGCGCTCAACGACGTCGTGATCAACCGCGGGTCGCTCGGCACGATGATCGAATGCGGCGTCGACATCGACGGGCGCGCCACCTTCACCATGCGCGCCGACGGCATGATCGTCGCCACGCCCACCGGCTCCACGGCGTACGCGCTGTCGGCGGGCGGGCCGATCCTGTCGCCGACCGTCCCGGCGTGGGCGCTCGTCCCCGTGGCGCCGCACGCGCTCACGCACCGCCCGATCGTCGTGGACGACCGCTCGACGATCCGCGTGACCGTGATCCGCGGACGCGACGCCGCCGCCCACTGCGACGGACAGGTGCGCTTCCCGCTGGCCGAGGGCGAGAGCGTCACCGTGAAGCGCGCCGCCTTCACTGCGCGCTTCCTGCACCCGGAAGGCCACGACTACTTCGCGATGCTGCGCGAGAAGCTGCACTGGAGCGAGACGCCGGAGCGGCTGCGCAGCCGCCCGCCGCACGACGCCTGACCCGCTCCGCGCGAGGTCGACCCGCGATGCTGCGTCATCTTGCGATCCGCAACTTCGTCCTGGTCGACGCGCTCGAGGTGGAGCTGGACGGCGGATTCGCGGTGCTCACCGGCGAGACCGGTGCCGGCAAGTCGATCCTGGTGGACGCGCTCGGGCTGCTGCTCGGCGACCGCTTCGAGCCGCGGCAGCTGCGCGCCGGCGCCGAGCGCGCGGAGCTCGCCGCGGCGTTCGACGTCGGCGAGCGGCCGCAGGTAGGCGCCTGGCTCGCCGAGCAGGGCTTCGACGGCGACGACGGCGAGGTGCTGGTGCGCCGCGTGCTCGACGCGCAGGGGCGCTCGCGCGCGTTCGTCAACGGCCACCCGGCCACGCTCGCGCAGCTCGCCGCGCTCGGCGAGCGCCTCGTGGACCTCCACGGGCAGCATGCGCACCAGTCGCTCGAGCAGCCGGCCGCGCAGCGTGCGCTGGTCGACGCCTTCGGCGGCTTCGTGACGCTGGCACGCGAGACCGCGCAGGCCTGGCGCGCGTGGCGCACCGCGGCCGAGCGGCGCGATGCCGCGCAGGCGGCGGCGCAGGCCACGGCGGCGGAGCGCGACGCGCTGCGCGAGCGGCAGCGGGAGCTCGCGGCGCTCGCCGTCACCGGGGAGGAGTGGTCCGCCCTCGTCGCCGCGCAGGCGCGGCTCGCGCACGCGGCCGCGCTGATCGAGGCCGCGGTCGAGGGCGAGGCGCTGCTCGCCGACAGCGACGACGCCATCACGCGGCGTGTCGCCCGGCTGATGCAGCGGCTCGACGCGGTGGCGGCGCACGACGCGGCGCTGCGCGAGATCGTCGCCCTCCTCGAGCCGGCGGCGATCCAGCTCGGGGAGGCCGCGCGCGGCCTGCGCGACTACCGACGGCGGCTCGACCTCGATCCCGGCGAGCTCGCGCGCATCGAGGAGAGGCTCGCCGCGGTGCACGACGCCGCGCGCCGCCACCGCGTCCGGCCCGAGGCGCTGCCGGCGCTGCTGGCGGAGACGGAAGCCCGCCTCGCGCTGCTCGACGCCGCCAGCGACGCCGAGGCGCTCGCGCGCGCGGCCGCACAGGCGGAGGCGCGCTACGTCGCGCTCGCCGGCGAGCTGACGGCCAAGCGCCGCCTCGCCGCGATGGAGCTCTCGCACAAGGTGACGTCGGCGATGCAGACGCTCGCCATGCCGGGCGGCCGCTTCGAGGCCGCGCTCGTGCCGCTCGGGCAGCCGGCGAGCCACGGGCTCGAAGGCATCGAGTTCCGCGTGGCCACGCACCCCCGGCAGCCGTCCGGTCCGCTCGCGAAGATCGCGTCCGGCGGCGAGCTGTCGCGCATCGCGCTCGCCGTCCAGGTCGTCTCCAGCGAGGTCGGCGAGGTGCCCACGCTCGTCTTCGACGAGGTCGACGCCGGCATCGGCGGCGCCGTCGCGGCGACCGTCGGGCGCCTGATGCAGGGGCTCGGCGAGCGCCGGCAGGTGCTGTGCGTCACGCACCTGCCGCAGGTCGCGGCGTTCGCGGACCACCACTATCGCGTGAGCAAGGAGGGCGACGGCGAAGGCGTCCGCAGCACGCTGGTGCGGCTGACGCGCGCGCAGCGCCAGGACGAGCTCGCGCGGATGATGGGCGGCAGCGCGATCACCGCGAAGACGCGCGCGCATGCCAGGGAGCTGCTCGACCAGCACCGCCGCCAGGGAGGATCGCCATGAAGGTCGCCATGTTCGGCGCCACCGGCCGCACCGGGTCGCGCGTGCTGCGCCGCCTGCTCGACCGCGGCGACCGCGTGCGGGCGCTCGCCCGGGACCCGTCGCGCCTCGCGTCGCATCCGGCGCTCGAGGCCGTCGCGGGCGACGCCGGCGACGCCGCCGCGGTCGCGCGCACGCTCGCGGGCGCGGACGCCATCGTCGTCTGCCTCGGGATGGACGACATCACGCGCCCGGGCACCGCGTTCTCCGACGCCGTCCGCGGCATCGCGGACGCGGCCGGAGCCGCGGGCGTGCGCCGGCTCGTGGCCATCGCCTCCGCGGGCGCGCTGCCGCACCACGGCGGCGGCCTGCGCGGCGAGCAGGGCGGCGGCGGTCCCTACGCCAACGTCAACGCGGAACACGCCCGCAACTACCGCACGCTCGCAGGCTCCCGCCTCGACTGGACGCTCATGTGCCCGGTCGACCTCGTCGACGACATCCCCGCCGGCCGCGCGCGCTGGGCGTACGAGGCGCTGCCCGCCGGCAGCAGCCAGACCGGCTACGACGACCTGGCGGCGACGATCGTGGCGCTGCTCGCCGAGCCGGCGTCGTACCGGCAGCGGGTGGGCATCGTCAGCGTGCGCTGACGGCGGCCCCGCAAGGACGCAGCGCGCGTCCGCACTCAGCGCGCGCGCGAACGCCGCGGCGGTGCCGCGTTGAACGAGCCGCGCACCGGCCCGCCCGACACGCGCTTGCCCGGGGCGGAAGCCTTCGCCGCCGGGCCCGCGCCGCGCGCGACGGCGCGCAGCGGCAGGGCGTCGCCGGTCTCCAGCCAGTGCCGGATGCGCTCGGCGTCGCCGAGCCGCGTGTACTTGCCGATCGAGTCGAGCAGCACGATCACCACCGGCCGGCTCGCGACGTTCGCCAGCATGACGAGGCAGCGCCCCGCCTCGCGGATGTAGCCGGTCTTCTGCAGCAGGATCTCCCAGTCGGACGAGGCGACCAGGCGGTTCGAGTTGTTGAAGCCGACGATGCTGCCGGCCGGATCCACCTCGACGTAGTGCGACGGCGTCGTGGAGAACTCGCGGATCAGCGGATACTCGGCCGCCGCGCGCACCATGACCGCCAGGTCGTTCGCCGTCGACACGTTCTTCGGCGAGAGGCCGGTCGGATCGTCGAAGCGCGTGCGCTTCATGCCGAGGGCGATGGCCTTCGCGTTCATCGCGGCGACGAAGCTGTCGAGGCCGCCGGGATAGTGGCGCGCGACCGCCGACGCCGCGCGGTTCTCGGACGACATCAGCGCGAGCCGCAGCATCTCGCGCCGCGGCAGCTGCGTGCCCAGGCGCAGCCGCGAGCTGCTGCCCTTCAGGAAGTCGAAGTCCTGGATGTCGACTGCGACCGGCTCGTCGAGGGACTGGCCGCCGTCGAGCACGACCATCGCCGTCATGAGCTTGGTCAGCGAGGCGATCGGCGTGACCTCGTTGGCCGCCTTCGCGAAGATCGGCCGGCCGGTGGACGCGTCGTAGACCGCGGCGTTCGCGGAGGCGAGCTGCAGCTTGCCGGGGTCGCGCGGGTCCGCGGCGGCCGCGTGGACACCCCAGAAGCACGCGAAAACAACGAGAAGGACGCGCTTGATCATGTGGAACCTGAAGGACGCCCGACCTTATAGCACGCCCCCTCCGGGACTGCCAATCCCCTCGTCGGCGGCGCGGTTGCCCGGCCTCGCGGGGATGGCTGCCGCGCGGGCGGACGGGCGCCTTCCGCAAGTCCCGTGCCCGGCCGGCCGGGGCGGGCCCCCGCGCGGTGCGTCGCGTCCGCGTGCGGCGCCCGCGGGCCGCGCGTCGCGGACGCGCTCCCGCGCCGCGCCGGTGACGCCGGGCGTCGGGTCCCGCCGCCCGCGGTCAGGCGCGCTCCGCCCGCGGGCCCGTCACCCCTCTTCCCCCCGCGCGGCGAGGGCCGCGCGCGTGCGCAGCGCCTCGTCCTGCTGCAGGCGCCACATCCGCGCGTAGGTCCCCCCGGCGGCGAGCAGCGCGAGGTGCGTCCCGCGCTCGACGATGCGGCCGTGCTCGAGCACGAGGATCTCGTCGGCGTCGACGATCGTCGACAACCGGTGCGCGATGGTGAGCGTCGTGTGCTCGCGCGCGATGGCGCGCAGCTCCGCCTGGATCGCCTTCTCGGACCGCGAGTCGAGCGCCGACGTCGCCTCGTCGAAGATCAGGATCGTCGGCCGCTTGAGGATGGCGCGCGCGATCGCCACGCGCTGCTTCTCGCCGCCCGAGAGCTTGAGGCCGCGCTCGCCGACGGGCGTCGCGTAGCCCTCCGGCAGGCGGCTCACGAAGTCGTGGATCTGCGCGAGCCTGGCGGCCGCGACGATCTCGTCGTGCGTCGCGCCGGGCCGGCCGTAGGCGATGTTGTACTCGATCGTGTCGTTGAACAGCACCGTGTCCTGCGGCACGATGCCGATCGCCGCGCGCACGCTCGCCTGCGTCACCTCGCGCACGTCCTGTCCGTCGATGGTGATGCGCCCGCCGGTGGCGTCGTAGAAGCGGTACAGCAGCCGCGCGAGCGTCGACTTGCCCGACCCCGACGGCCCGACGACCGCCACCGTGCGCCCCGCGGGGATCGCGAACGAGACGTCGCGCAGGATGCGCCGGTTCGCCTCGTAGGCGAAGTCGACGCGCTCGAAGCGGACCTCCCCGCCGGCGAGCGCGAGCGGCGGCGCTCCCGGCCGGTCGCGGATCTCCGCGTGCTCCTCGAGCAGGCCGAACAGCCTCTCCATGTCGGCCAGCGCCTGCTTGATCTCGCGGTAGAGCACGCCGAGGAAGTTGAGCGGGATGTAGAGCTGGATCATGAACGCGTTGACCAGCACGAGGTCGCCGATGGTCATCGTGCCGTCGACGACGCCGACGGTGGCGCGCCACATGATCAGCGTGACGGCGATCGCGATGATCGCGCTCTGCCCGATGTTCAGCGCGGACAGCGAGGTCTGGCTGCGCACGGCGGCCTTCTCCCAGCGCTGCAGGCTCTCGTCGTAGCGCTGCGCCTCCCAGGCCTCGTTGCCGAAGTACTTGACGGTCTCGTAGTTGAGCAGGCTGTCGATGGCGCGCGTGTTCGCCCGGCTGTCCAGCTCGTTCATCGTGCGCCGGAACTGGGTGCGCCACTCGGTGACCGCGACGGTGAACGCGATGTAGCAGGCGAGCGCCGTCACGGCGATGGCCACGAACGTCCAGTCGTAGCGGGCGACGAGGATCCCGCAGACGAGCGCGATCTCGACGAGCGTCGGCAGGATCGAGAACAGCGCGTACTGGATCAGCGTGGAGATGCCGCGCTGTCCCCTCTCGACGTCGCGCGTGAGCCCGCCGGTCTGGCGCGCGAGGTGGAAGCGCAGGCTGAGGCCGTGCAGGTGCCGGAACACCTGCAGCGCGATCTTACGCACGGCGCGCTGCGTGACCTTGGCGAAGAGGAACTCGCGCAGCTCGGTGAACGCCGTCGTGGACAGGCGCAGCAGGCCGTAGCCGGCGAGCAGCGCGAGCGGCACTGCGAGCAGCGCGACGTCGCGGTCGAGGCCGTCGACGATCTCCTTCATCACGAGCGGCACGCCCACGTTCGCGAGCTTGGCCGCGACGAGGCAGGCCAGCGCGGCCGTCACCCGGGCCTTGTACTCCCACAGGTACGGCAGGATCTGCCGGGCGGTCGCCCAGTCGCCGCGGGACGTGCGGGGCACGCCCTTGTCGGCGGGCAGGGGAAGCGTGGAGGAGCGGGAGCCGCGCATGCGCGAGGGAAGCGGCAGGCGCCGCGCCCGCCATTGTACGGCGCACCCCGCGGGCGCGAGGGACGGGGGTCGCCGCGGCCGCCGGCGCGGGACGGCGCCCCCGCGCCGCGGACCTACTTGCCCCCGCGCGTGATGCGCGAGATCGTCTCGCCGAAGCCGTGCCGGCCGCGCCGCCGGCCGCGCCACCACTCGTTGCCGCCGTAGCCGAGGAAGCCCATCGCGACGCGCACGAAACCGTACGCGGCCCACGACAGGGCGCGGGCGAACACCGGACGCGCCGCCCAGTGCTGCGGACCGACGCGCCGCGCGCCGGTCTGCACCATCTGCAGCAGCTCGAAGCGCAGCTGCGCGGCGAACCCCGCGTCGCGCACGAACAGGTTGGCCTCGCGCGACATGAGGAGCGAATAGGGGTCGATGTTCGACGAGCCGACGGTCGCCCAGCGCTCGTCGACGACCGCCACCTTCGCGTGCAGGAACGAGCGGTGGTACTCCTCGATCGCCACGCCCCCGGCGAGCAGCTGCCCGTAGAGCGCCCGCGACGCGTAGTGCAGCAGGCGGTACTCGACGCGGTGCTGGAGCAGCAGCGTCACCTGCACGCCGCGCGCCGCGGCGTCGATCAGCGCGCGGCGGAAGCGGACGCCCGGGAAGAAGTACGCGTTGGCGATCAGGATCTCGCGCCGCGCGGTGCGCACCGCGGCGAGGTACGCGCGCTCGATGTCGCGCCGGTGCGAGAGGTTGTCGCGGATGGTGAACTTCGCGGTCTGTCCGCCCACTCGCGGCACCGGCCTCGGCTCGGGGAACAGCGGCACCTCGCGCGTGCGGAACTGGACGAGCTCGCACAGCGCCCACACGCGCGCCATCGTCTGCACGACGCCCGCCACCACCGGGCCCTCGACGCGCACGGCGTAGTCGACGCGCGGCGGGCGCTGGCCGGGCGTGTTCATGTCGTCGATCAGGTTGATGCCGCCGACGAACGCCACGCGGCCGTCGGCGTGGGCCAGCTTCCGGTGCAGCCGCCGCAGCCGGTGCGAGCGGAACTGCCACGGCGCGACCTCCGGCCGGTACTTGAGCAGGCGCACGCCGCCGTCCGCGAGCATCCGCTCGAGCGCCGGCGTCAGGTAGTGCTTCGCCCCCCAGCCGTCGACGAGGACGCGCACCGTGACACCGCGCTGCGCCGCCGCGACCAGCGCTTCGCCGATCGCGCGTCCGGACGGGTCGTCGGCGAAGATGTAGGTCTCGATCCACACCTCCGCGCGCGCGGCGTTCACGGCTTCGGCGAGGGCAGCGAAGTACTCGGTGCCGCTGCGCAGCAGGCGCACGGCGTTGCCCGGCGTGAAGCGGTTCACGGCGGCCGCCCGTCGCGCGGAACGCCGTTCATGGCGCGACGCTCGGAACCGGGGCGACGCGGGGGCGCGCTGGACGCCGTCCGCCGCCCGACCGCGATGCCACCGTCGGTCACCGTCCGGGGCGTCCGGCGCGCGGGCGCGCCCCTTCCCTACGGGCTGCGGCGAAAAGGGCCGTGGGCGTTGTTGCAGGTCCTCTCCGGGTTCCCGACCCGCCTTGCGGCCTTGCGCCTCGCCCACGGCCCTTTTCGCTTCGCAGCGCGCTTGTGTCCATAGCGTGAACAGGCCCTAGGCGGACGCGCGCCTCGCGGCGCGCACGCCTCGCGTCTCGAACGTCGCGGCGAGCGCGGCGTGGTCGGACAGCCGGCCCGCGGGGAAGGCGCAGTGGACGTGCGCCTCGCGCACCTCGAGCCCGCGCGCGTAGATGCGGTCGAGGCGGAACAGGGGCATCACCGAGGGGAACGTGCGGGCCGGCCGCCCGGTGACCGCCTCGAAGACCTCGACGACGCCGAGCTGGTCGCAGAGCGTGCGGTTGGCACGGTGCCGCCAGTCGTTGAAGTCGCCGGCGATCAGCAGCGGCGCGTCGTCGGGGACCGTGGCGCGGATGCGCTCGCACAGCGCCCGCACCTGCCACTCGCGGCCGCGCTCGAACAGGCCCAGGTGCACGTTGAGGCAGTGCAGCTCGGGCTCGCCCTTCCCCAGCCCCACGACGCAGTGCAGCAGGCCGCGCGACTCGAACGGATGCGCCGAGATGTCCTCGTTGTCCTGCGCGACGATCGGGAACCGCGACAGCAGTGCGTTGCCGTGGTGCCCGTCGCGGTAGACGGCATTCTTGCCGTAGGCGAGCTCGGTCCAGCGCTCGCCGGCGATGTACTCGTGCTGCGGCTTGCGCGGCCAGTCGGTGAAGCGGCCCGCGTGGCGCTCGTGCACGCCGACGACCTCCTGCAGGAACACGAGGTCCGCGTCGAGCCCTTCCAGCCGCTGGCGCAGGTCGTGGATCACGACCCTCCGGTTGAAGTGCGAGAAGCCCTTGTGGATGTTGTAGGTGGCGACGGTGAGGCGCACGGCGTCCTGGGTCGGGTGGCTGCGGCGACCCCGTATGGTAGCGAAACGCGGCGCGCGCACGCGTCGGCGCACGCCGCGCCCGTCAGCCGGCGCGCGCCGCTCCTGCCGGCATGTCGCTCCCCGCGAGGTGGCGCAGCTCGCGCAGCGCGACCGAGAGCATCGCGAGGTCGGGGGTGGCGGCGGCGCGCACCTCCTCCAGCACGCGGGCGGCGCGGTCGCGCGGCACCCGGCTCCCCGCTTCCCACGCCTCGATGCGCGCGGCCGCCGACCCGGTGCCGCCACGCGCAAGGACCTCGCGCGTGAGGGCACGCTGCAGCCCGGCCACGTCGTCGCGCAGCGCGTTGCGGGCGAGCGCGCTCCAGTGGCCCTGCGCGGGCAGCGCGCCGGTGCGCTGCGCCAGCCAGTCGAGCCCGAGACGGTGGCCGAGCAGGAAGTACACGCCCGCGACCTCGTCGACGTCCCGGTCCTGCGCGAGCGCCACCTCGACGACGTCGAGCGCCCCGCCCAGTGCGTCGAGCGCCGCGGCGCGGCGCGCGAGGTCCCCGGGAACCGCGGCGGCGGCGAGTTCGCGCGCGCGCGCCTCGACCTCCTCGCGTGCGGCGCCTTGCAGCAACGCACCGACCCGCGCGGCGACCGCCGCGACCGCGGGCGCGAAGGTGGCGATCGTGGCACCGAGGTCGCCGTGCAGCCGCGGGCTGCGCAGGAACCAGAACGATGCGCGCGTCGCGAGCCGCGCCGCGTCGATCAGCATCCGCGCCTGCACCTCGTCGGCGACCGCGTTGTCCAGCGCCTCGATCTCCGCCCACAGCGACGGCAGCCCGAGGACCTCGCGCGCGAGCAGGTGCGCGCGCACGACGTCCGCGGGATGCGCGCCGGTCGACTCGGCGGCGCGGTGCACGAACGTCGGCCCGGCCCGGTTGACGGTCCGGTTCACGACGACCGTGGCGATGATCTCGCGCTTCAGCGGATGGCGCTGCATGACGTCCGCGAAGCGCTCGCGCAGCGGCGCGGGGAAGTAGTCGACCAGCGCCCGCGCGACCCACGGATCGTCCGGCAGGCCGGAGGCGAGCACGACGTCGTAGAGCCACAGCTTGGCGTAGGCGAGCACGACGGCGGCCTCCGGGACGAGGAGCCCGCCCCCCGCGGCCGCGCGCTCCGCGAGCGCCTCGTCGGAGGGCAGGAACTCGATCGCGCGGTCGAGGCGACCCTCGCGCTCGAGGAAGCGGATGAAGCGCGCGTGATCGTCGAGCGCCTTGCCCGCGAGGCGCCGCCCGAGCGACAGCACCTGCGTCTGCTCGTAGTTGTCGCGCAGCACCAGCCGCGCGACGTCGTCGGTCATGCTCGCGAGCAGCTCGTTGCGCTGGCGCAGCGTCAGCGTCCCCTCGGCGACGGGGATCGCGAGCAGGATCTTGATGTTGACCTCGTGGTCCGACGTGTCCACGCCTCCCGAGTTGTCGATCGCGTCGGTGCAGATGCGGCCGCCGGACGCGGCGTACTCGATGCGTCCGCGCTGCGTGAGGCCGAGGTTGCCCCCCTCGACGACCACCTTGCAGCGCAGGTCGGACGCGTCGACGCGCACGGCGTCGTTCGCGCGGTCGCCGACGTCGGCGTGCGACTCGCCGGCGGACTTGACGTAGGTGCCGATGCCGCCGTTGTACAGCAGGTCGACCGGCGCGCGGAGGATGGCGGAGATGAGCTCGTGCGGCGCGAGCTCGCTCGCCTCGATGCCGAGGACCGCGCGTGCCTGCGGCGAGACCGGGATCGTCTTGGCTGCGCGCGGCCACACGCCGCCGCCTTCGCTCAGGAGGCTCGCGTCGTAGTCGGCCCAGCTGCTGCGCGCCAGCCCGAACAGCCGCTGCCGCTCGGCGAACGAGCGCGCCGGGTCCGGCGCGGGATCGACGAACACGTGCCGGTGGTCGAAGGCCGCGACGAGCCGCACCGCCTGCGACTGCAGCAGCCCGTTGCCGAACACGTCGCCGGACATGTCGCCGATGCCGACGACGGTGACCGGCTGCGTCTGCACGTCCACGCCCATCTCGCGGAAGTGGCGCTTGGCGGACTCCCACGCGCCGCGCGCCGTGATGCCCATCCTCTTGTGGTCGTAGCCGGCCGACCCGCCGGAGGCGAACGCGTCGCCGAGCCAGAACCCGTACTCGGCGGACACCGCGTTCGCGTGATCCGAGAACGTCGCGGTCCCCTTGTCCGCCGCGACGACCAGGTACGGGTCGCCGCCGTCGTGGCGGCGCACGCCGGGCGGCGGCGCGATGCCGTCCGCCGTGCGCGTGTCGGTGAGGTCGAGCAGGCCGCGCAGGTAGTCCTTGTAGCAGGCCACGCCCTCCGCGAGGAACGCCTCGCGCTCGGCGGGCGACGGCGCGCGCTTGAGGACGAAGCCACCCTTCGAGCCGACCGGCACGATGACCGTGTTCTTGACCATCTGCGCCTTCATGAGCCCGAGGACCTCGGTGCGGAAGTCCTCCGGCCGGTCCGACCAGCGCAGCCCGCCGCGCGCCACCGCGCCGCCGCGCAGGTGCACCCCCTCGAACCGCGTGCCGTACACGTAGATCTCGAATGCCGGGCGCGGCGCCGGCAGCCCGGGCACCTTCGCGGGGTCGAACTTGAACGACAGGAACGGCCGCCGCGCGCCGCGCGCGTCGCGGCGCCAGTGGTTGGTGCGGGTCGTGGCGCGGATCAGCGCCACCAGCTGGCGCAGGACGCGGTCCTCGTTCAGGTTCGCGACCTTCTCGAGCGCCAGCTCGATCGCGCGCACCTGGCGCGCCTCGGCCTCGGCGTCGGCTTCCGCGGGATCGAATCGCAGCCGGAACAGCCGCACGAGCTGCGCGGCGATGCGCGGATGGGCGGCGAGCGTCGCCTCGACGAAGGTCTGCGACAGCGGAAAGCCGCTCTGCCGCAGGTAGCGCGCGTAGGCGCGCAGCACCACGACGTCGTCGGCGGAGAGGCCGGCCGCGAGCACCAGCCGGTTGAAGTCGTCGCTGTCGAGCTCGCCGCGGAAGACGCGCGCGAACGCTTCCTCGAACAGCGCGCGGATCTCGTCGACGTCGACGTCGGCGGCGCCCGCGTGCAACCCGTAGTCGTGCAGCCAGACGCGGTCGGTTCCCTCGGGCGACAGCCGGTACGGCCGCTCCTCGATGACGGTCAGGCCCATGCGCTCCAGCATCGGCAGCGACTCCGAGAGCGGCACCGGGCCGCCGCGCCGCACGAGCTTGAAGCGCAGCTGGCCGGGCCCCGCGTCGACCGGGCGGTAGAGGTTCAGCGCGACCTCGCCGGTCGCCAGCGCGCGCTCGACGAGCTCGATGTCCGGCACGGCGGCGCGCGCGGGAAAGTCCTCGCGGTAGGCCGCCGGGAAGGCGCCGGCGTAGCGCTGCGCCAGCGGTGCGCCGCGCGCTTCGCCCAGCGCGCGGTCCAGCGCCGCGGCGAGGTCGTCCTCCCAGCGGCGCGAAGCGTCGGCCAGCTTGCGTTCCAGCGCATCGCGGTCGACGTCCGGCACCTGCCCGGGCTGCGTGCGCACCGTGATCAGCACGCGCACCAGCGTCGACTCGGACAGCAGCACCGCGAACTCCGCGCCGGTGCCGCGGAACGCCTCGACGAGCAGCGCCTGCCAGCGCCGGCGGAGCTCCGTCGAGTAGCGCTCGCGCGGCGCGTAGATCAGGCACGAGACGAACCGCTGGTAGAGGTCGCGCCGCACGAACAGGCGGAAGCGCTGGCGCCCCTCCAGCTTCAGGATGCCGAGGACGATGGCGGCGAGCTCCTCCTCGCCGATCTGGAACAGCTCGTCGCGCGGATACGTGTCGAGGATGTTGACCAGCGACTTGTGCGCGTGGCTGGCCGGCGTGAACCCGGTGCGCTCGAGGATGCGCGCCACCTTGCGGCGCAGCAGCGGGATCGTGCGCGGGCTGGCGCTGTACGCCGCCGACGTGTACAGGCCGATGAAGCGGTGCTCGCCGACCACCTCGCCCGACGCGTCGAAGCGCTTGATCCCGATGTAGTCGAGGTAGCCGGGCCGGTGCACGGTCGAGCGCGAGTTCGACTTGGTGATGACGAGCAGCGTGCGGGCCCGCGCGAGCGAACGCAGCTCCGCGGGCAGCTGCATGAAGCTCGCCGACGCCTTCTCCCCGGTGCGCTCGCGCAGCAGTCCCAGCCCGGAGCCGGGGACGATCGCGAGGCCGACGCCCCCGTCGGCCTCGACGAGGTCGTGGCAGCGATAGCCGACGAACGTGAAGTGGTTGTCCGCGAGCCACTGCAGGAAGGCCCGCGTCTCCTCGACCTCCTCGGCCGGCAGCGGCAGCGTCGCGCTCGCGAGCGCCGCATCGACGGCGAGCATGCGCTCGCGCATCGGCTGCCAGTCCGAGACGACGGCGCGCACGTCGCCCAGCACGCGCTGCACGTCGGCGGCGAGCGCGCCGCGGCGCGCCGGGTCGGCGATGCGGTCGACCTCGACGTGCATCAGCGACTCGCGGCACGCGGTGCCCCCGTCCGCGGACGCGCCGGTCGCGCGCCCCGCGTCGTCGCGGTGCATGGCGACGATCGGGTGCGCGATGAAGTGGAGCGTCAGCCGCTGGCGCAGGACCTCCATCTGCACCGAGTCGACGAGGAAGGGCATGTCGTCGTTGACGATCTCGACGACGGTGTGCGGCGACTGCCAGCCGTGCTCGTCGACCGACGGGTTGAGCACGCGCACCTTCGCCTGCCCCGGCTCCCGCGTCGCGGCGAACTGCCACAGCGAGCGCACGGCGCCGTAGAGGTCGAGCACGTCGCGCTCGGCGAGGTCCTCGGCGTCGGCGCCGGAGAGGTACGCCTGCGCGAAGCCGAGCAGCGCCTCGCGCGCGGGACCGTCGGCGCGCTCGCGCACCAGGGTGAGCACACCCTCGACGCGTTCCCGGGCGGCGGCCTCGACCGTTGCGGACATTGCGATCCTCCCCGACTCTTCGCGCACGACGCGCGGCGCCGGCGCGATCGTCCGGCGCCGCCATGGTAGCGCGCCGGCCGTGCGCGGAGCACGGGGAGCGCGGATCGCCGCCCGCCGCGTGGCGCGCCCCGCCGCCGCGCGGGACGCGGATTCAACGGGTTGGGGCCGGCGCCGTGGGCGCAGGCGGCGGCGCGACGCGCGCGCGAGACGTTACCGGGCCCGCAGTTGCAGCTCGCGAACGCGAACAGCGGCCGGTGGGTGTCGTCGAACCGCGCGTCCGGAAGGTAACGCGTCATCAGCTGGTCGAGGTACTTCGCGCCGGCGTGGATGTTCGGCTCGATCGCCGCGATGTCGCCCACGCCGAGCACGGCGCCGGTGGCCGGCATCACCTGCATCACGCCGACGGCACCGACGTCGCTGCGCGCGGACTGGTCGAGCGCCGACTCCTGGAATCCCTGTGCGGCGAGCATCAGCGGGGCGAAGTGGTAGCGCTCGCCGTACTTGCGGAACAGCGCGAGCGCCGCCTCGAAGCGCCTCCCCTCCTCGCCGGCGGTGGGCTTGCGAAGCCGCTTCGCCCGCTTCGCGTAGCGCGCGTTGCGCACGTCGGTCACGTTCTGCTTGCGCGCGAAGTCGCGGTAGAACGCCTCGATCTCGGCGGCGAGCCGCGGGCTGCCGTTGCGGATCGCCCAGCCCATGCGCGCGTCGCCGCGCAGCACGACGTCCTCGCGGACGGCGATCTTCGGCTGCGCACGCGACCAGATCCGGGCCTTCCAGTCGTCGACGACGATCGCCCGCAGCAGGCCGGCGGCGACCATGTCCACCATGTCCTCGTCCTCGAGCGCGTCGGGCGCGAGGACGATCCGGACTGTGCCGCGCACGTGGACGGTCCGCCCGGCGAGACCGTCGACGTCGGCCATGCGCGGGCTGGCGGGGCCGGTGACCGTGAGCTCCTTCACCGCCGACGGATCCTCGGCGGCGACGAAGTCGGCGGCTTCGCGCCGCTCCGCCGTCACCGTCGGGGTGCCGGCGGCGATGTCGCCGAGCCCCCGGCGAGGTGCGGCAGCAGCTCGTCGCGCGTCGTGACGATCGGCACGACGGTGAGCGGCCGCTTGCCGAGGGCCGCCGCGTGCCTGCGGTTGAGGTAGCGCTCGACGACGCGCGCGAGCTCGGCCGCGAGGCCGCGCTCCACGCCCCGGTCGTTGCGGTACAGCGTGCGGCTGTACGGCACCGGCATCCGGATCGGCCGGCGCTCCAGCATCGCGTCGACGTCGCCGCTGCGCGGCGCGTTCGACAGGTCGAGCCGCGGCGGCTGCGGCGCCTTGCCGGCGCGCGGCCGTGCTGCCTGCGGCGCATCGGGCGCCGCGGGCTGGGCGTGCGCGCCGGGCGCCGCCAGCGCGAAGGCCGCGACGAGAAGCCCGGAGAAGGTGCGCACGCGGAGCCGTCCGGCGCGGTCAGCCGGCAGCCGTCGGCGACCGGCCCGCGCGCCGGCCGGTCGCGGGCGTCAACCGCTACTTCTGCGCCGAGGGCCGCACGGCGATCGCGGCCGCTTCCGTATACGTCGCCTCGATGCGGTCGCCCTTGGCGACGAGCTTGAACTGCTCGGGGTCGGCCACGCGGAAGTCCACGGTGCGGTTCGGCCCGCGGACGGTGAGCATCTGCGTCGCGGCGTCGACGTTCACGACCTCCCCGACCACCGTCACCTTGCGTCCGACCACGCCGCCCGGCTTTCCGCCCTCGGGGGCGCGGACCACGCCCGACTTCTCGGTGCGCGAAGGCGCCGCCGTGCTGCCCTTCCTGAGCTCCACCACCAGCGCCTCGACGACCTGCAGGTCGACCTTGTCGCCGACCTTGAGCTGGCCGAAGTTGCGCACCTCGTCCGTCGCCACGACGGTCCGCTCGCCGCCCTGCGGACCTTTCAGCGTGATCGCGCGCGTCTTGGCGTCGATCTTCGTGATCGTCGCCGTCATCTCGACGGTGCGTGCGGCGCCGGCCACCCCCGGTGCCGAGGCGACCACGCCCTGCGCGGTCTGCGCGTCGGCGAGCGGCGCGGCGACGAGCGCTGCGACCATGACGGTTCCGAGGGTGAGGCTGATGCTGCGCATGAGACGGGCTCCTTGTGGATGGAATCGTGCGGCCGGCGCGCACCTTGCGCGCCGCGCCGCGTCACTTGACCGAGTACCCGCGGCCTTCGAGGCACGCGGCGCGTGCCTTCGCGTACGCGGCGGACTGCGCCTGCTGCTGGCCCTGCGCCGCCTGCTGCTGGGCGGCGCCCTGGCGACGGCTCTGCGCGCGCGCCGCCGCAGCGCCCGCCGCGGCGCCGGCCCCGGCGTCGCCGCCGACGATCTCGCCGACGACCGCGCCGCGCGCCGCGCCCCGCAGGCCCGCGCCCGGCTGCACGCCGGTCGGCGTCGTGGCTGGCGCGGGCGGCGGGGCGGCCTTCGTCGGGTCGACGCCGGTCTGGCCGACGGCCCACTGGTGGCACTCGGCCTCGTCCTTGCGCTGCTGCTGCGGCGACTGGCCCTTGGCCGGGTAGACGAACTGCTGGGCGAGCGCGGCGGCCGCGAAGGTCGTGAGCGCGAGCGCGCCGAGGGTGCGTTGCAGTGGTGTCATCGTGTCTCCTTGCCGCCGGCCAGCGCCTGGCCCGCACCGCCGGTCGCCTGCGGCGCCGGGGAGGGCTCGAAGCCGCCGCCCAGCGCGGCATGCAGGTTGACGCGCTGGATGCGGCGCTCCGCCTCCACGCGCAGCAGCGACGTGCGCGCCGCCGAGAGCGCGATCGTCTGTTGCGTCACCGCCCGCAGGTCGCCGGATCCGACGCGGTAGCGGATCTGCGTCAGCTCGAGGGCGCGCGCGTTGCCCGCCACTGCGCGCTCGAGCAGCTTCACGCGCTCGTCGGCCGCGAAACCGGAGGCCAACGCGGCCTCGACCTCGCCGAACGCACGCGTCCCGACGCGGCCGTACTCCGCCACGGCGAGCTTCTGCTCGGCGGTGCGGATCTCCACCTGCGCCTGCAGCGCGAAGCCGTTGAAGATCGGGGCGGCGAGATTGGCGCCGAGGCTCGCGACCGGATCGGCGTTCTTCAGGACGAAGAGATCGCTGGAGATGCTCGTGAGGCTTGCCGTCAGGGCGATCTTCGGCAGGCGTGCGGCCTTGGCTTCCTCGATGCGGTTGAACGCCGCGGCCACGCGCCGTTCCGCCGCGACGACGTCCGCACGGCGCTCGAGAAGCTCCGACGGGAGTCCGACGGGAACCGGCGCGGGCATGGCCGGAAGCGCGGCCGCCACCTCGACGGCCGACGCGGGATAGCGGCCGAGAAGCACTTCGAGCGCGCGCAGCGCCTGCTCGTACGCGAGCGCGAGCTGCCGCTCCGCGTCGCGCGCGGTGTCGAGGGCGGCCTCCGCGAGCGCGACGTCGTACTCGTCGCCGCGCCCCACGCGCAGCCGGTCCCGCGCGAGGCTCACGGACTGCCCGGACAGGCGCACGATGTCCGCGGCGATCGCGCGCTGCAATCGCGCCTCGATCGCGAGCAGCCACGCCTTCGCGACCGTCGCCGCGATCGACTGGCGGGCGTATTCGGCGTCGGCCAGCGCGGACTCGTACTGGTAGCGCCCGGCCTCGCGCTCGGCGCGCACGCGGCCCCACAGGTCCAGCTCCCAGCTTGCGAACAATCCGCCGCCCGACAGGCCGTCGCCGCCGTCCTTCGTGCCGTCGCGCGCCATCAGGTTGACGGCCGGATAGATCGCGGCGCCGGCGAGCTTCGCGTACGCCGCCGACTGCTCCACGCGCGCCGCGGCGAGCGCGAGGTCGGCGTTGTACAGCAACGCCTCGCGCACCAGGGCGTCGAGCTGCGCGTCGCCGAAGGTGGCGATCCAGTCGTCGCGCACCGCCCCGGGCGCTGCGTTGCGCTGGGCGGCGGTCCACGCGGCGGGCGGCGCGAGGTTCGGCAGCGCCTGCGCGCGGATCTCGTCTCCGCCCGGCGGCGGCGCGAGCGCGCAGCCGTGCAGCAGCGCCGCCGCCAGCGGCAGCAGGACCAGGGGACGGATCGCGCGCATCAGTGCAGCTTCAGCACCAGGTAGTCGAGCTTGGCGCCGATCCGCAGGATCACCTTGCGGATGATGTGGATCATGTGGCCGTGCGCCGTGTAGATGGCGCCCTGCCCGATCGCACCCGCGGGCAGGAACAGGTCGCGGTCCTTGTCGGCGACGCTGAGCCTGACGGGAAAGCGCCCCGGCGGCATCGGCCCGTAGCCGGTCATCGGGAGTTGCGTGCTCATCGGCACCTGGCCCTGCCCCTGCGCCCAGACGATCGAGTCGACCGTCGCCTTGATGATCCGCCCGGGATGGGCGTCGAGCGTGAACTCGGCCTCGTTGCCGGGCTCGACCTGGTGAAGCTCGTTCTGCTGGTAGAGTGCGATGACCTGGTAGACCTCCTCGACGAAGGTCATCGCGGGCGTGATCGGGAAGGCGGTGGTGAACGAGCCGGGGCGCAGCTGGACGTTGATCGCGTACCCGTCCGCCGGCGCGTAGACGGTGGTCTGCGAGAGCTCCCAGCGCGCGTTCTCGAGCTCGGCACGGACCTGCGCGACGGGCGCGTGCTCGGTGCCGACCTTCCCCGCGATGCGCTGGCGGATCTGGCGCTCGCCGGCCAGCGCCTGCGCCTCCGCCGCGCGCGCCTGCGTCGCCGCGCTCCTCGCGGAGTCGATCTGCGCCTCGATCTCCTTCACGTCGGCCTCGGCGCGCTCGAGCGCGAAGCGGTCGCCGGCACCCGTGGACACCAGTTCGCGGTTTTGCTGCACGCGCAGGCGCGCCAGCTGGAGCCGCGGCGCGATCTCGCGCACCCGCGCGTCAGCCTGCAGGATCGCCGCCCGGCTCTCGGCGACCTTGCCCTGCGCGCCCGAGAGCTGCTCGCCGAGCTCGCGTGACGTCGCCTGCGCGTTCGCGAGTTGCGCCTCGAGCGCGCGCACGCTGAGCTCGTAGGGGGTGGGGTCGATGCGGAACAGCACTTCGCCCTTGCGCACCAGCCGGTTCGGCTCGACTGGCACCTCCAGCACGCGGCCGCGCACCTGCGGCACGACGTTGATCACGTACTTGATGACGCGCACGTCCGCGCTCGACGGCGCGAACACGTTCAGCGCGAGGATGAGCGCGGTCAGCGCGACGATCGGGATGATGACGACCGTGACCTGGGTGCCGATGTTCCACGGCAGCCACTTCATCTTGATGAAGACGAACCAGACCAGCGCCGAGTAGATGCCGAGCAGGAGGATTTCCATCAGGCGCTCCCGCCCTGCGCGGCCGGGACCGCGCGCGCGGCGCGCAGCTCCGTCCACTGCTTGCGCAGCTCCGGCGACAGGGCCGCCCGCGCCTGCATCTCGTCGAGCTCGGTCTCGAGCTGCGCCACCTCGTGCTCGGCCAGCTGCCCGGCGCGCGCCTTCTCCAGCGCTTCAGTGAAGTAGTCCTCGTGCTTGTCGGTGCCGTATGCGGCCTTGTGGCCGATCGGCTTGGTGTAGGCCCACAGCCACGCGATCGGCCACAGCAGGCCGCCGAACACCAGCGACAGCAGGCACAGCGTCTGGATCGCCTGCCGCTGCGGGTGGTGGCGCTTGTGCGCGATCTTCTCGGGCAGCACGTGCACGATCCAGAAGACGGCGATGACGATGATCGGCACGACGGCGAGCACCACCCAGGCGAGCACGTTCGCGGCGGTGTCGAGCGCTTCGCCGGCCAGGAACGCCGCATGCGCCGGCGCCGCGTGCCACGCGGCCGCGGTCAGCAGTGCGGTCAACAGGCGCAGGAACGTTGCGCTGCGGAGTCGGTGGGGCATCGGTCGCCGGTCGTCATGGGTGCGTCGAACGCGCACCACCCCTCGACCGCGGATCCGCTCGCGCGGAATCGGTCTTTGCACTCGCGATGGTGCGCACCGCGCAGCCGGGAATCCTTGCAGTTCTCGACAGGCACGCCCGGCGTGCTCCGCACCCCCGGCCGGCGTCGGCGGGACCACCGCGCTGTCGCGATAGGTGAGGACGGTGGGTGCGGCAGTCGTGATGATGGCCGTCGCCGCCCGGAACGGCGCGCAGCGGAAGCTGCCGGGCGCATGCCGTGCCGCCGCGACACGTCGCGCCGCCGGCGTCGCCCCAGCGAGCGAAGCCCCGGACCCTCATGAATGCCATCCGCCCATGCGCCGCTCGCGCCGAAGGCCGCACTGCGATGGGGCAGCGCACCGGCTCGCCGCCCGCGCCTCCGCGCTGCGCGCGATCCCCCGCGTCAATGGGGAAGCCTCTCCGGAAGGGGCGCGCCGGCCGAACGGCGCCACTGGGCGGGCGTCGTCCCGGACCAGCGGCGAAACGTGCGCATGAACGGGCTCACGCTCGCGTAGCCGAGCGTCGCCGCGACGTCGTCCAGCGGGAGGCGCGATGTCGACAGCAGCTGGCAGGCGACTTCGAAGCGGACCTGGTCGAGGCAGTGCTGGAACGTCGTGCCCTGTTGCTGAAGGCGCCTGTTCAGCGTGCGGCGGTGCATCGAGAGCGCGGCGGCGACGCTGTCGCCGGAGCAGCCGCCGGCCAGCAGCTGCAGGCGCAACGTCCGGTAGACGCCCTGCATCAGCGGCGGCTTGACCGCACCGGCGCGCTCCAACGCCCGGCGCCTGCGCTCGCGATCGGCGCCGGGGACCGGCCGGTCCATCCACGCCTCCCGGAACCGGATCGCGCAGTATTCCGCGTCGAAGTGCGGCGTGACGCGGAAGACGCTGCGGTAGTGCCGCGCGTCCGGCGGCGCCGCGTGCGCGAGGAGCACCTCAGAGGGGCTCCAGGAGGGCCCGCACAGCTCGCGCAGGAAGTTCGTGCCGCCCGCGAGCACCGCATCGTAGATCTGCTCGGCACCCACCGTGCCGCCCTGGTAGATCGCGTAGCCGAGCTCGGCGACGCCCCCGCGCACCCAGAGGAACGCCGCGCCGCCTTCGCTATTCATGTGCTGACGAGCGACCAGGGTCTCCAGCGCTTCGCGCAACGTCTCCGAGTGCCGGACCATCTCGCCGACGAGCCCGAGGTCCGCCAGGTGCCAGGCGCGGCCCGCCAGCAGGCCGAAGTGCGGCGTCCCGCTGCCCCGCGCGCACGCCTGCAGCAGGCGGCCGCACAGCGCATAGGGGATGCGCGCGTCGGGATCGGCGAGCGCCTCCACGGGGCACCCGGCCGCGTCGAGCACCGCCTGCGGGTCCGTCCCGAGCTGCCGCAGGAGTTCGGGAATCGTCGAGAACGCGCCTACACGCTGCTGCCAGAGCCCCGTGGGGCGCGGCGTCGGCGCCCCATGCGGCTCCGCGCGGCTCTCGTCGTCGTCGTCGGGCGTGGCCATCGTCGATCGGGGAACGGTGCCGACCGGTGCCGGACGGCGGGCAAGTGTACGGGGAGCGACGATCGGAATCCGGCAGGCCCGGGCGTCGTGCGAGCAGATTCCATCACAGCCGCCCCATGACGTCCACCGGGCGCGCCATGGACGAATGCCTGCTCGACGTCGGCAGCACCGCGCAACTGAGTCGCGAACACGGGACGCCGCTGGGGGTGGCCAATGCCCGGATCGCCCTCTTTCGTGTCGGCGGCCGCGTCGTCGCCGTCGAGGACGCCTGCCTGCACTGTTCGAGCCCGCTCTCCGATGGCAGGCTGGAGGGCGCGATCGTCGCGTGCGCGCGCTGCGGATGGGCGTACGATCTCGACGCGGGATCGGTGATGCGCCTGCCGGCCCTGCGCCTGAACGCCTTTCCGGTCCGCGTGGAGCGCACGCGCATCCTGCTCGAGTGGACACCGCCGCCGACCTGACGACGCCCGCGAGGCGGCCGGCCGACCCGACCGCGGGGCCGGCGCCGTCCTGAGGGCCCGCCCGCTGGACGTCCCGCCGGCCCGCGCGCGCGGTCGCCAGGCCGCCGCCGCGGCGCTGGCGGTCGTCCTGTTCCTGGCGATGTTCGACGCGCACCTCGACCGCCAGATCGTGGTGGCCCTCTTCCCGGTGCTGCGCGCACAGTGGCAACTCTCCGACGTGCAGCTCGGATCGCTGGTGTCGATCGTCTCGCTGATGGTGGCCGCCTGCGCCGTGCCCGGGGCGCTGCTCGCGGACCGCGCCGGCCACGCGCGCGCGCTCGTGGCGATGGTCGTCCTGTGGAACGCCGCCACGCTCGCCTGCGCCGCGGCCGGGAGCTACGGCACGATGGTCGGCTTGCGCGCGCTCGTCGGCGTGGCCCAGGCCGCGTTCGGCGCCGTCAGCGCCGCGATGCTCGCCGCGCTCTTTCCGCCCCACGCCCGCGGCACGATCCTCGGCCTGTTCCTGGCCGCCGGCCTCGTCGGAAACGCGCTCGGGGTGTTCGTCGGCGGCGTCATCGCCGCACGGTGGGACTGGTCGACGGCGTTCGCGGCCGCCGCGCTGCCGGGCTTCGCGCTCGCCGTGCTGCTCCTCGCCCTCGGAAGCCGCGCCGGCGCCGGTGCCGGCCCGGTCGTGCGCGCCGGCGCGCCGTGGCTCGGCCACCTGCGCCGCCTGATCCGCACGCGCACGCTGCTGCTCCTGTGCCTCGGGGGCGGTTTCCAGCTTCTCACGGTCGCCGCGCTCGCCTCGTGGATGCCCGCCTTTCTCTACCGGTCCCACGGGCTCGACGTCGCACGGGCCGGCAGTGCGGCATCCCTCGTCCTCGTGGTCGGCGTGCTGGGGGCGGTCGGCTGGGGCGTGGTCTGCGACAGGCTGGGCGCCGCGCGCCCCGCGCTGCGCGTCCTGATCCCCGCGTGCCTCGCGGCGGCCACGGCCGCGCTCGCGACGTACACCTTCGCGCTCGCGTCGCCCGGAACCCTCCAGTACGCGCTCATGATCGCCACGGGCGCGGTCATGACGGGCTACCTCGGCCCGGTCGCCGCCGCAGTGGCCGACGTCGCGCAGCCGGCCGTCCGCGCCACGGCGATCGCGTTCCTGGCGCTGGCGCACAACCTGCTCGGCCTCGCCGCCGGGCCGATGCTGGCCGGCCTGCTGTCCGACGCGCTCGACCTGCGGACCGCGCTGGCCGTCGTCCCGGCCGCCAGCATCGCCGCGGCCGCGCTGTTCGTGATGGCGGCTCGCTCGTACGTGTCCGATCGCGACGCGGCCGCGCTCGTGCCATCGTGGGCGGGGGAGGCCCCGTCGGCGCCGGCCGCCCTGCACCCGCCTGCCACCGACCGGCGCGCGCCGTGAGCGATGCGCGTGCGTTCCGCGAAGTGACCAGGCTGCGCGACGGCACGCCGGTGACCATCCGCGCCGTCCGGGCGGACGACCGCGAGCGCGTCGCCAGGGCGTTCGCCGCCCTCGACCGCGACACGGTCTACACGCGCTTCTTCGCGTACCGCAAGGCGCTCGACGAGGCGGAACTCGCGCGCCTCGCCGCGATGGACTTCGTCGGCGAGGCGATGCTCGTCGCGACCGTAGGCGCCGGCGACGACGAGACGATCGTCGCCGGCGCGCGCTACGTCGTCGATCCCACCGGCGATGCGCGCACCGCGGAGATCGCGTTCACGGTCGAGGAGGACTTCCAGGGCCGGGGCCTCGCCGGCCGCATGCTCGACCGGCTCGCGGCGCTCGCCCGCACGAACGGCATCGCCCGCTTGGAGGCGATCGTGCTCGACACCAATCGGCCCATGCTGCGCGTCTTCGAGCGCTCCGGCCTGCCGGCGAAGACCTCGCGGCGCGACGGCGACGTGGTCGTGACGCTCGACCTCGGGGCTGCCGGCGGGCGCGACGGCGGGCCCGCGCGCGAGCCGTAGCGCACGGCACCGCGCTACGGACGCGGGCGCTCCGCGTTGGCCCGCGCGAGGCGCGCGAGCCGGATCGCCTCCGGAATCACGGCGCCGAATGCCGCGGCATAGTCACCCTTGTTCGCGTCGCCGTATCCCGCGGCGCGCACCGTGACGGTGCCGGCATTGCCGACCTCGAGCTCGAAGGTGACCGGCTTCGCGTTCTTCGGCCAGGCGAAATAGACCGGCCCCCAGCGGGTGGTCACCTGCAGGTCGCGGCGCTTCATGCCCGTCCGAGCGTTGATGCGCTGGACGCCCTCCGCCGCGAGCTCGGGCCCGCGCGCGGCGGCGAGCGCGCCCAGCGCGGGCTGCACCGGGGTTCCGCCCGGCGGCGAAGCGGCCCGCGGCGCCGCGGGCACTTGTGCCGCTGCCGGCCACGCGACGAACGCCGCCACCAGTGCGGCAGCCATCACCCATCGAACCATCTCGCCTCCTCGGTCGTACGTGGACCCCTGCCGGCCCCGGGCGGCGGTGCCGGCGTCGCGGCGGCGCACGCTGCACGTGCGTCGCTCAGCGTATCGTCGTCGAGCAGCTGAGCGTGCGGCCGTTCCAGAACATGCCGTCCAGCCGCGCCTGGAGCCTGCCGATCGTGACGAAGTCCGCCTTCGCGAACGTCATGACCGCCGCCGGCCGGCTGCCGTCGCCCTCGACGCGCTGGATGTGCGTGCACTCCGCCTCCGGCGCGTACTTGGCCACGAACGCCTTCAGGTCCTTGTCGCTGGTCCCGGGTGCTATGTTCGCGATCCAGAGTTTCTGCATGGTGGCTCCGCCGCCGTTCAGGCCATGATGTTGACGCCGCCGTCGACGTACAGCGTCTCGCCGGACAGGCGCCGCGCGTACGGCGTGGCGAGGAACGCGCAGGTGAAGCCCACGTCCATGATGTCCACCAGCTCGCCGAGCGGCGCGCGCTGGGCCGCCTCGTTGAGCAGCAGGTCGAAGTCCTTGAGCCCGGAAGCGGCACGCGTCTTCAGCGGCCCGGGCGAGATCGCGTGCACGCGGATGCCCTTCGGCCCGAGCTCGTAGGCGACGTAGCGGCAGCACGCCTCGAGCGCGGCCTTGACGGGGCCCATGACGCTGTAGGTGGGAATCACCTTGTTCGCGCCGTAGTAGCTCATCGCGAACATCGTGCCGCCGTCGCCCATCAACGGCGCGGCCAGCCGCGCCATCCGCACGAACGAGTGGCACGACACGTCCATCGCCACGGCGAAACCCTCCGCCGAGCAGTTGAGCAGCCCGCCCTGCAGGTCGTCCTTCGGCGCGAACGCGATCGAGTGCACGAGGATGTCGAGCCTGCCCCAGCGCGTGCGGACCTCGTCGAACACCTTCTCCAGCGCGCCGCCCTGCGCCACGTCCAGCGGCAGGACGAGCGACGCTCCGAGATCGCGCGCCAGCGGCTCGACGTGGGGGCGCGCGCGGTCGTTGAGGTAGGTGACGGCGAGCTCGGCGCCGAGCTCGCGGAACGCCTTCGCGCAGCCGTAGGCGATCGAGTGCTCGTTGGCGATGCCCACGACCAGCGCCTTGCGGTCCTTGAGGACCGGACGGGGGATGTCGATGCTCATCGTGTCCTCGTGCGCGGTCAGCCGCTTCCGCCGGCGAGCGTCCGCCGCGTGTGGCGCGCGATCATCAGCTCCTCGTTGGTGGGGATCACCCAGGCGCGCACGCGGCTCTCCGGGGTGCTGATGCAGGGCCCGCCGCGCGCGTTCGCCTGCACGTCGGGCGCGAGGCCGAGCCACGCCGCGTCGCCGCAGACGCGCTGCCGCAGCGACGCGCTGTTCTCGCCGATGCCGGCGGTGAACACCAGCGCGTCGATCCCGCCCAGCGCGGCTACGAGCGACCCCAGCTCCCGGCCGATCCGGTAGGCGTACAGGTCGATCGCGGCCTTCGCGCCGGGCGCGTCGCTGCGCTCCAGCGCGCGCATGTCGCCGCTGATGCCCGAGACGCCGAGCAGCCCGGACTGCTGGTAGATCAGCTTCTCGATCGCGCGCGCGTCCATGCGCAGCTCGTCCATCAGGTACAGCACGACCCCCGGGTCGAGGCTGCCGCTGCGCGTGCCCATCGGCAGCCCGTCCGCGGCGGTGAAGCCCATCGTGCTCGCCACGCTGCGCCCGTCGGCGATGGCGCACATGCTGGAGCCGTTGCCCAAGTGCGCGACGACCACCCGCCCGCGCGCGGCGCCCGCGTCGAAGCGCGGCAGCACGCTTGCGACGTACTCGTACGACAGCCCGTGGAAGCCGTAGCGCAGCACGCCGCGCCCGGTGATCTCCCGCGGCAGCGCGAACGCCTGCGCCACCGGCGGCATGGTCCGATGGAAAGCGGTGTCGAAGCACGCCACCTGCGGCAGCTGCGGCAGCCGCTGCAACAGGGCGCGGATCGGGGCCAGGTTGTGCGGCTGATGCAGCGGCGCGAGCGGGACGTACTTCTCCAGCGCCGCGACGATCGAAGCGTCGACGCGCACCGGGGCCGAGTACTCGGTTCCGCCGTGCACGACGCGGTGGCCGACGCCGACCAGCCGGTGGCCCGCCAGCCGCTCGCGCAGGAACCCGACGAGGTGGTCGAGCGCGCCGTCGTGCCCGAGCTTCACCCCCTCGCCCCACGCCTTCTCGTCGAGCGTGGCGCCGGCGCCGTCCCGGGCGACGAAGCGCGGCGACGTGTTCAGCCCCTCCGCCTGGCCGCGCGCGACGACGGCGAGGTCCTCGCCGTCGAGCGCGAACAGCGAGAACTTGAAGCTCGACGAGCCGGCGTTCAGGACGGCGATGGCGTCGGCCATGGTCAGGCCAGCGCCTTGCCCGCCGCCTCGCGACGCGCCTGCGCCACCAGTGCGGCGATGCCGCACGACGCGAGCCGCGTCGTGACGCTGTCGGCACGGCTCGTCAGGATGACGGGCACCTTCGCCCCGAGCACGATCCCCGCCGCATCGGCACCGGCGAGGAAGGACAGGCTCTTGGCGAGCATGTTGCCCGCCTCGAGGTCGGGCACGATCAGGACGTTGGCGCGCCCCGCCACGGGCGAGTCGATCTTCTTGATCGCCTTCGACTCGAGGCTGATCGCGTTGTCGAGCGCGAGCGGCCCGTCGACGAGCGCGCCGGTGATCTGGCCGCGGTCGGCCATCTTGCACAGCGCGCCGGCCTCGACCGTGGACGGCACCTTCGGGTTGATGGTCTCCATCGCCGACAGGATCGCGACGCGGACCTCGGGCATGCGCAGCGCGTGGGCGAGGTCGATCGCGTTCTGGATGATGTCGACCTTCTCCTCCATCGTCGGCGCGATGTTGACGGCCGCGTCGCTGATGATCAGCGTCTCCGCGTACGACGGCACGTCCATCACGAAGCAGTGGCTGACGCGCCGCGACGTGCGCAGCCCGGTCTCCTTGCGCACCACCGCCCCCATCAGCTCGTCGGTGTGCAGGCTGCCCTTCATCAACGCCTCGGCCCTGCCCTCCCGGACCAGCTCGACCGCCTTCGCCGCCGAGGCCTGGCTGTACGGCGCCTCGACGATCGGCACGCCGGCGATGTCGATGCCGTGGGCCTTCGCCACGGCCTCGATGCGCGCCCTCGGGCCGACCAGGACCGGCGCGATCAGCCCGAGCTTCGCCGCGTCGACGGCGCCGCGCAGCGAGCTCTCGTCGCACGGGTGCGCGACGGCCGTCGGCGTGGGCGGCAACGACTTGCAGGCGTCGATCAGGCGCTGGTACTTCTCGTGCTTGCGTTCCATCGTCACGCCCGCTTCCCGGCGGCGGCACGGCGCGGCGCCGAAGCGGTGCCGCGACGGGCGCGGCGGGCCGGCTTCGCGCGCGCGGCCACCGGCGCGGCGGCCAGCGCCTCGCCGATGTGCTCGATCATCGCGAGCTGCTCAGCCGACGCCCGCGTCCGCTGCACGCGCTCGTCGGCGAGCAGCGTGCGCACGAGGGTCGCCAGCCGCTCGCGGTCGTCGGGGTCGGCGAGCAGCGCGGGGAGCGTCGCGAGCGCCTTGTCGGGCTCGTAGCGCACGATGATCTCCTGCTCGCCGCGGATGCGCCGCCACTGGTCCCACGGCAGGTCGGGCAGCAGGTCGCGATGCTCCTCGATGAGCGCCTGCTTCTGCTGCAGGCGCGCCAGCAGCAGCGGCTCGCCCTTGCGCGCCAGCAGGCACGCGACCCTCGCCAGCGCCTCCGGATAGCCGCCCTCGTGCATCGTGGCCAGCGCCTCGGCGACGAACGGCAGCTCGCGCCCTTCGGCGACCTGCGTGGTCCTCCGCTCCGCCTCGTGCCTGTCGGCGACGTAGAGCGAGAACACGTTGCCGTAGGTGAGGAAGAAGGCGGCCTCGCTGCCCGCGTCGCGCATCGCCCGGTAGCAGTCCAGCGAGCTGCTCAGGGCCTCCGACGCGGCCTTTTCGAGCTGCCGGAACGCGTTGTCGCCCCCCGCCGGCCGGCGCTGCGCGCGCACCGCGCCGGCGGCCTGCGGCAGCCACGCGAGCCACGGGTTGAGGTCGGACAGCGCCCAGCGCTGGAACCGCAGCGGGTGGAACTGGCGCCGCAGCCGGGCGGTGAACGCGTTGGAGCTCGCCTGGACCAGCGGCTGCATGAACAGCTCGTAGGCGCGCTGGTTGAACTCGGAGACCGCCGCGACGGCCTCGAACGGCTTCTCGTCCTGGCGCTCGAAGCGGTTGAGGCGCGCCACGACGTCCTCGAGGCGCACCTCGCGGAACGACACTTCGTACTCCGCGCGCCCGCCCGCGCCCTTGCGCTCCTCGATCGCCATGCCGTAGAGGCCCGGCGGCAGCGTTTCGACCGACTTCAGCACCGAGACGATCTGCGCGTGCTCCTTCTTCGCCACCTTGCCCGAGACGAAGATGCCGAGGTGGCCGATGTCCTGGTGCAACAGGCCGACGATGACCTGCCCGCGCGCCTTGATCTCGTCGGTGGAGCCGTAGACGTCCGCGACCCAGTTGAACGCCTGCTGCGGCGGCGTGATGTTGTCGCCCATCGACGCGAACAGGATGATCGGCGCGCGGATGTCGCGCAGGTCGAAGGCCTTGCCGCCGGGCGCCTGCGTCCCGCCCTTCCACAGCCTGTTCCCCACGAACAGGTTGCGGGTGATCCACTCGATCTCCTCGCGGTTCATGAGGTAGAACCCGCCCCACCAGCGCTCGAACTCGAGGAAGCGCGGCGGCTCGGTGTCGACGTTGGCGTAGAGGTGGTAGTACTTGTCCCAGAACGTGTTCGCCGGGTTCAGGTTCTCGAAGTTCTCGACGAGGAAGGCGCCGTCGAAGACGCCGTCGCCCAGGTCCGCCGTGAGCGAGGCGAGCCACGTGCCGCCCAGCATGCCGCCCGAGTAGCGCATCGGGTTATCGCCCTCGCCCTCCTGCCAGGCGCCGCCCCAGTACGACATGGGCGCGCCGTTGATGACGATCGGGCCGGTGTCCTCGGGGTCCGCGGCGGCGAGCATCATCGCCGCCCAGCCGCCCTGGCAGTTGCCGACGATCGCCGGCTTCGGGCTGCGCGGATGCAGCTCGCGCACCTTGCGGACGAACTGCTTCTCGGCCTCGCAGACGTCGAGCAGCGTCTGGCCCGGCTCGGGGTCGCGGAAGAAGATGACGAAGTAGACGGGATGGCCCTCGCGCAGGGCGACGCCGACCTGGGAATCGTCCTTGAAACCGCCGATGCCGGGCCCGTGGCCCGCGCGCGGATCGATGATCACGTACGGGCGCCGCAGCGGATCCACCGTCACGCCCTCGGGCGGCTCGATGCGCACCAGCGCGTAGTTGACGGGGCGCGGGAGCTTGCGGCCGTCGACGACCGTCTCGAAGGCGAAGTGCAGGACCGGGGGCAGCCCCTGCCGGGTGTGCCGGAGGAAGGCGTTGCCGCGCTCGCGGATCGCGTCCCAGAACAGGACCGAGCGCTGGGCCGCATCGACCGTGTAGTCGTACCAGGACGACCACACCGAGCCGGCCGTGGCGGGATCCTGCATCAGGCCGGCGACGTTCCTCTCGTAGGCCTCGCGCAGGCGCGCGGCGAAGGCCTCCTGCGCGTTCTGCACGCGCTTGCGGTACAGCAGCGCGACCTTGGTGGCGGTGTCCTGGCTTTCGGCGAGCTTGCTGGCGGCGTCCATGGCGGTCTCCGGCGCGGGCGTGACTGCGGTCGAGCCGCGGCACCCGCTTGCGCCGCGGGCACCATGCCCACGGCGTCCCGCCCTCGATCACTCCGCACGACGGCGCGCGCGATCGTGCGCAGTCGTGCATCATGGTGCGCGCCGGCGCGACCGCGAGTCTTTGCATTTCTCGACGCGGCGTTCGACAATGCGTTCGACAATGCCGGCCCGGTCGCAGGAAGGGCACGGTGGCGCGGATCGCGGCGTCGCGCGGCTTCGCCGCGGTCGGGACGGTCCGGTCGGCGGGCCCGTCCCTCGCGTTCGCGCAACGACGAGGCGCACGCTGTTGCTCCTGTCGAGAATGGTGAAGCCGCCCCGGGGCCATCCGATTAGCCTCCTGCTCGATTGCCGCATTCCGGCCGGCGTCGGGCGGACGGCGGTCATGTCATCCAACGGAGTCATCGTGCAAGACGTCGATCGCGCGGCCGAGGGCCGTTGTCACCGTCCCGACACACGAAGGCGCGCGAGCGGGCTGCTCGTCGCGGTCCTCGGCGCGTCGCTCGCGATGCCGGCGGCCGCACAGTCGCCCTCGGGCTCGCAGACGCTGCCGTGGGCGTCGGGGACCCCGGCGCCGGCCACGTCGGCGGCCGCCGCCGCGCCGGCGGCGCAGCCGTCGAAGACCTTCTCGCAGGAGGAGCTCGACCAGCTGCTGGCGCCTGTCGCGCTGTATCCCGACGCGCTGCTCGCCCAGGTGCTGATGGCCTCGACCTACCCGCTGGAGATCGTCGCGGCAGAGCGCTGGGTGAAGGCGAATCCGTCGCTGAAGGACAAGGCGCTGGAGGACGCGCTCGTGAAGCAATCGTGGGATCCGGCGGTCAAGTCGCTCTGCGTCTTCCCGCAGGTGCTCACGATGATGAGCGAGAAGATCGACTGGACGCAGAAGCTCGGCGACGCGTTCCTGGCCCAGCAGAAGGACGTGCTCGCGACGGCGCAGAACCTGCGCACCAAGGCGAAGGAACAGGGCAACCTCAAGGACACGAAGGAGCAGAAGGTCGTCACGGAGACCGTCAACAACACCACCGTGATCAAGATCGAGCCGACGAATCCCGAGGTCGTCTACGTGCCGACCTACAACCCGACCGTGGTCTACGGGTCGTGGTGGTACCCGGCGTATCCGCCCTACTACTACTATCCGCCGGGTTACGTCGCGGGGGGCGCGCTCCTGGGCTTCACCGCCGGCGTGATCGTCGGCGGCGCGATCTGGGGCAACATCGGCTGGGGCGGCGGCGACGTCAACATCGACATCGACCGGCACAACAACTTCAACCGCACCAACATCAGCAACAAGGAGTGGAAGCACAACGCGGAGCACCGCGGCTCGGTGCCCTACCGCGACCAGAACGTGGCGCGCCAGAACGGCCGGACGCCGTCGGCCGATGCCGCGTCGCGCGACGCCTTCCGCGGCCGCGCCGAGGCGGGCCGGGACTCGATCCAACGGGGCGACGTCTCCCCGCGGAGCTTCGATGCGCGCAGCGGCAGCGTGGACCGCAGCGCCGCCGGCCGGGCCTCCGCCGGCGGTTCCGCCACGCGCTCCGATTTCTCCGGTACGCGCAGCTCCGGCGCTTTCGACACCCGGGGCGGGGGTGCACAGGCGCGCGACTACGGCAGCCGCGGCGCCTCCAGCATGAGCAGCGCGCGCTCGTCGGGCAACATGGGGGCGTCGCGCGCAGGCGGTGGCGCACGCGCGGGCGGCGGCGGACGCGCGGGCGGCGGCGGACGCGGAGGCCGGCGATGAGGCTCGCGGACATGCTCGTGTTCCACGGCCCGGGATCCGGGCGCGCGCGCCGGGACGGACTGCGCGCAGGCGAGAAGCTTCTGCTCCTGATCGTCCTGGTGGCGCTGGTCCTGCTCGCGACCAGCGGACGCGCGCTCGCGGAGAGCCAGCGCGAGTTCGCGACGCCGCAGGAGGGGGTCGACGCCCTGCTCGCCGCGGTACAGGCGCAGGACGCCGCGGCGCTCCTCGCCGTGCTCGGTCCCGCCCGGTCGTGGATCTTCTCGGGTGACCGCGTGGCCGACCGCGCGATGTGGAAGCGCTTCGCGGAGGTCTACAAGGCGAAGCACCGCATCGACACCGAGGGCGACACCGCGACGCTCCTGATCGGCGAGGACGACTATCCGTTCGCGTTTCCGCTGGTCCGCAGCGGCGGCGCCTGGCGCTTCGACACCGCGGCGGGCCGCGAGCAGCTGCTCGCCCGGCGCATCGGCGAGAACGAGCTCAGCGCGATCCAGGTGCTGAGGGCCATCGTGGACGCGCAGCGCGAATACGCATCCGCGGACCGCAACGGCGACGGCGTCGTCGAGTACGCGACGCGTTTCCTGAGCACGCGCGGCAAGCGCGACGGCCTGTACTGGAGCGTGAAGGAGGGCGAGCCGCCGAGTCCCCTGGGACCGCTGATCGCGCGCGCCGCCGGCGAAGGCTATCGCAAGGCCGAGGAGGGTCCCACGCCCTACCACGGCTACCAATTCCGCATGCTGAAGGGCAAGGGCAAGGCCGGCGCCGCCGACGGCGTCGACTTCGTGGTCCGCGGCCGGGCGATCGGCGGCTTCGCCGTCGTCGCGTACCCCGCGCGCTACGGCAACACGGGGATCATGTCGTTCGTCGTGGGCGACGACGGACGCGTGTTGGAGGCCGACCTCGGTCCGAAGTCCGCCGAGATCGGCGGCAAGATGCAACGGCTGGTCCTCGGGCCGCAGTGGTCGGAGGTCGCGGTCAAGTAAGTCAAGTCCCGCCGCGCCACGGCCGCAAGGCCGCCGACGATGCCCCGGTTGTCGCCGCGCTGGGGTTCGCCGCGACTCTGCTCGCCTGCGCGACGGCGGCCCATGCGCAGGACGCGGCAACGCTGGGGGAGCGCTGGCGAGCGTTGTGCGCGGAGGTCGTCGACCCCGACGACGGAATGCTCGACGTCGGTCCGTTCCTCGAGCGCGCGGCAGGCTTCCTGCCGATCCCGGTCGTGATCACCGAGCCCGCCGTCGGCTACGGCGGAGGCATCGTGGCGATGTTCGTGCGACCGCGCCGCGCGGCCGGACGCGAGGGCTACGCGCGCCCCGACATCTCCGCGATCGGCGTCGTGCGCACGCGCAACGGGACGCACATGACCTTCGCGGCCGACATGACCCGCTGGCTCGACGGGCGGCTGCGAACCCTCGCGGGCGGCGGCGGCGGTGCGATCAACCTGGACGTGTATGGCCTCGGCGACGCGCCGGGCGACGCCGACCGTGGCGTCCGCCACACCTTCGACATCAAGGCCGCCGGATGCCAGGTCGACTGGCAACTCGCCCCCGGCTCACCGTGGTCGGTGGGCGGACGTCTGGTGTACGCGGAAGTGGTGCCCAGGCTCCGCGATGCGCCGCCGTTCCCCGGGCTGGAGGACCGCACGCGCGTCAGGATCGCGGGACCCGGCATCGTGCTGATGCACGACACGCGCGACAACCTGTTCACGCCGACGCGCGGCGGCTATGCCGAGGCGGGCCTGATCGCCTCGGATGCGGCCTTCGGCGCCGACGCCGACTTCCGGCGTGTCAACGCGCTCGGCATCGCCTACTGGCCGCTCGCGGCGCGGATCACGCTGGGCATGCGTGGCGACTACCTGCAGGTGAGCGACGGCGCGCCGTTCTTCGTGCGTCCGTTCATCCTGATGCGCGGCATCCCGGTAATGCGCTATCCCGGCGAGAAGGTCGCGCAGGCCGAGGTCGAGGCGCGCTGGCAGTTCCACGGCCGCTGGAGTGCGGTCGCGTTCGCTGGCGCGGGCGTGGCGCGGCTCGACGAGGGGCGCGCCGCGCGCGACAAGGCGGCGGGTGCAGCGGGCGTGGGCCTGCGCTACGAGATCGCCCGCCGCTTCGGCATGCACGTCGGGCTCGACGTCGCGCGCGGCCCCGAGGAGACGGCCGTCTACCTGCAGGTCGGCAACGCCTGGTTCCGTCCCTGACCCGGGGACACTGCGCGGCGGCCGCGGCGCGTGGCCTCGCCGCGCCCACGTCCGAACGAACGCGGCGGCCCGGCGACCCGGCGGCGCCCGACCGAGGCGCGACCCCCGCCCCGCTACGCGAGCCCCAGCATCCGCGGCAGCGGCCCGAGATTCGCGACCACCGGAACGTCGTCGGGAAAGCGCCGCGGCGCGCCCTCGGGCACGACGGCGATGAACGGGATGCCGAGCGCCCGCGCGGCCACGAACTCGGTGGGCGCGTCGCCCACCGCCACCACCGTGCCGGGCGCGTAGCCGTGCTCGCGCAGGAGGCGCTCGAAGGTGACGCGCTTGTGCGGCGGCGCCCCGTGCACGCTTGTCAGCAGCGGCGCGAGCCCGCGGTGCGCGACGATCTCGACCAGTTCGTCGTGCGGCGTGCCGCTCACGACGTGCAGGTCGACGCGCCCGTGGGCGAGGTCGAGCAGGCGCCTGGCGCCGGGCACGAAGTCGCAGGCGAGGACCGCGTCGAGGACGCGCCGGCGGAACTGCTGCGCCAGCCGCCCGACGGCCGCGGCGTCGCCGGGGCGGCCGAAGAACGCACGCTCGATGTGCGCGAACTTGTCGGTGCGCGTGACGCCGCCGTGCTCGTCCACGTAGTCGACGATGCGCGCGAGCAGCGCCGGGTCGGCGCCGGCGTAGACGTCCGCGAACGCGCGCGTCTTCAGCGCGGCCGACTGCAGGATCACGCCGTCGAAGTCGAGGAACAGCGCGCGGCAGGGAAGCGCCGGCGTCGGACCCGCGGGCCGGGGCGCGTGCGGGAAGCTTGCCGCCACCGCCGTCACACGCGGTGGAGATGCAGGCCGCCGCCGACGTTCAGCACCTCGCCGGTGGCGAACGGCAGCAGGCCGCGGGCGACCGTGGCCACCGTCGCGCCCACGTCGTCGGGCGTGCCCCAGCGCCCGAGCGGCACGCCGCCGTTCTCGATGTAGCGATCGTAGACGTCGCGCACGGGAGCGGTCATGTCCGTGCGGACGATGCCTGGGCGCAGCTCGAAGACGTGGATGGCCTCGGCGGCGAGCCGTGCGGCGAACAGCTTCGACATCATCGACAGTGCCGCCTTGGAGACGCAGTAGTCGGCGCGCGCGACCCCCACGATCTCCGCGTTGGCGGAGCCGATCGTCACGACGGAACGATACACGCCGTCCGCGGCGCGGCGCGCGATCATCGCCCGCGCGACCGCCTGCGTGAGAAAGAACGTCCCGCGCAGGTTGACGCCGAGCGTCCGGTCGAAGCTGTCCGCCGACAGCTCCAGCATGTCGCCGCGGCGCAGCGAGGAGACGCCGGCGTTGTTGACCAGGCAGTCGATCGCGCCCAGCGACTCGCAGACGCGGTCGACGAGAGCGGCGTGCGCAGCCACGTCGGCGACGTCGTGCTGGAGGTACAACGCCCGCCGTCCCGCCGCGCCGACGTCATCGAGTGCTTCCCGCGCTTCCCCGGGCGGCTCCAGGCTCGCGATGGCAACGTCGAAGCCGGCCGCCGCGAGCGCGCGCCCGATGCCGCGGCCGATCCCCCTCGCGCCGCCCGTGACCAGGGCGACCGGCACGCGCGCGGTCACGCCGCCTGCGCCACGCTGCGCGGGTGGCCGCGCTGACCGTGGCGCGGTCGCAGCGGCCACAGCTCGGAGAGCTCGCCCGCGGCCTCGAGCACCAGCTGCGCAAGCTCCTGCACGCGCGGCTCCGTCAGCCGCACGCTGGGTCCCGCGACGCTCACCGTGCCGCTGACCGGGCCGGCCGCGCCGGCACGGACGACCGACGCCACCGCCGTGACGCCGGGCTCGGCCTCGTTGACCGCGATGCCGTAGCCGCGCCGCGCCGTCGCCTCCAGCTCGCGCAGCAACGCCTCGATCGTGCGCACGACGTTCGGCCCGTAGCGGTCCGCCTCGTCGAAGCCGCCCTGCTTGACCACGACCTGCAGCGCGCGCTCCGTCGGCAGCGTGGCGAGCCACGCCTTGCCGCTCGCGGTCGCATAGAGCGGCACCGTGTTCGTGCCGAGCGACGGCGAGTACATGAGCCCGCCGGTCGCGCCCTGCGCGTTCGCGACCCAGACGAGGGCGTCGGCGTCGACGACCGCGAGGCGCACGAACTCGCGCGTCGCGCCGGCGAGCCGGTCGAGCAGCGGCTGGCAGATGTCCGGGATGCCGGTGGCGACGTAGAACCGCTGCCCGAGGATCGCCAGCCGCATCGTCAGCCGGTAGAAGCTCGTGTCGGCGTCCTTCTCGACCCAGCCCAGGTCCACCAGCGTGGCGAGCAGGCGGTGCGCGCCGCTCTTCGGCAGGTCGCAGCGCTCGGCGATCTCGCCGAGCGGCATGTCGCCCGCCTCGTCGGCGAGCAGCTCGATGATCGACAGGCAGCGCTCGGCGGGGACGTGGGCCATGGCCGCCTCCCGCTAGGACGCCGCCGGCCGGCCGCCGGCGCGCTCGAGGACCGGCGCGAAGAACGCGACGATCGCGTCCGATTGCCCGGCGTGCATGTCGCGGCCGCTCACCCACGCGCAGCCGCAGCGCTCGGCATGGCGCAGCATCGCCGTCGGCTCCTCGGACAGGATGACGTCGCCGACGAGCGTGCCCGGCGGCAGCGGCCCGAGCGGGGCGGGCATGCCGTCGCCGGGCCGCATGCCCACCGTGGACGCGTTCACGATCAGGTCGGCGTCGCTCGCGACGGACGTGGCCGCTGCGAAGCGGCAGTCCGGGAACGCCGCGCGCAGCTTGCCGGCCAGCGCGTCCGCGCGGCCCGGCGCGGGGTCGATCACGTCGATGGTCGCGGCGCCGGCCTCCGCGAGCGCGCAGGCGATCGCGCTGCCCGCGCCGCCGGCGCCGAGGAGGGCGACCCGCCGGTCGCGGATCCGCTGCCCCTTGCGCTCGGCCGCACGCACGAAGCCCACGCCGTCGAACATATCGCCCGACCAGCTGCCGTCGTCCTCGCGCCGCAGCGCGTTGAGCGCCCCGATGCACTGCGCCGTGGCGCCGAGGCGGTCGGCGAAGCGCAGCGCGCGGGGCTTGAACGGCACGGTGACCAGCACGCCGTCGAGGTTGCCGATCGCCAGCAGTGCCGCGAAGACGTCGTCGAAGCGCTCGGGCGCGATCCGGACGGGCAGCAGCACCGCGTTGGCGCCGCGTTCCGCGAAGCGCTCCGTGAACACCAGCGGCGAGCGGACCTGCACGATCGGGTCGCCGACGATGGCGTACAGCCGGGTCGCGCCGTCGATGCGCAGCGTCGCGCTCATCGCGCACCTCCGCGATGCACGGCGTGCCACTTCGCCACGCGCTCGGAACGGTAGCCGCGCGGTCGTGCCAGGATCTCCGGCGCGATGCCCATGGTCCCGGGCGCGAAGATGCGCGCGTCCATCGTCGCGAGATCGCGAGCGACCGCCGGACGGAAGCCCATGTGCGCGATCACGTCGCGCCCCGGATCGAGTCCGGGGGCGATCTCGACGAGTTCGAGACCGTCGGCGCCGATGCGGAACACGGCCCGCTCGGTGACGAACAGCACCTTCTGCCCCCGCTCCCGCCCGATCCGGGCGCTGTAGCAGATCTGCTCGAGCGCCGGGACGAACTTGCGATGGCGCCCCTCGCGGCGGATCACCGTGCGCCCGCCCTCCCAGCCGACGTCGAGGTCGCCGGCGGTCAGCGTCCCGCCGAAGACGACCGTGCGCGCGTTCTGCGCGATGTTGATGAAGCCGCCGACGCCGATGATGCGCTCGCCGAAGCGGCTCACGTTGACGTTGCCCTGCGCGTCGACCTCGGCGAAGGAGAGGAAGGCGACGTCCAGCCCGCCGCCGTCGTAGAAGTCGAACTGCGCCGGCTGCTCGATCATCGCCGCGAAGTTCTGTCCGCCGCCGGAGTCGCGGCCGGTGATCGGCGCCCCGCCGATGATGCCCTGCTCGTTGGTGAGGTGCACCGCCTCGAGCAGCCCCTCCTCGGCGGCGACGGTGGACAGCCCCGTCGACACGCCCGCGCCGAGATTGCAGACGGCGCCGGGAAACAGCTCCAGCGCCCCGCGGCGCACGATGACCTTCCGCGGCCCGAACGGCAGCGGCCGGATCGCGTCCACCGGGACGCGCAGCTCGCCCGCGTAGCTCGGATCGTAGTCGGTGGCATACGTCTGCCGCTGGTGCGGCTCGACGACGACGAAGTCCACGAGGATGCCGGGGATGCGGACCTGCTTCGGGGGCAGCGTGTTGCGCCGGGCCATGCGCTTCACCTGCACCACGACGATGCCGCCGACGCGGCGCGCGGCCTGCGCCATGGCGAGCATCTCGCCCAGCACCGCCTCCTGCTCCATCGTCACGTTGCCGTCCTCGTCGGCCGTCGTGCCGCGCAGGAACGCGACGTCGACCGGCACCGGCCGGAAGAACAGCCACTCCTCGCCGGCGAGGCTCAGGACCTCGACGAAGCCGGGCGGCGTGCGTGGGCTCTGCCGCGCGCCCTGCTGCCGCGGGTCGACGAACGAGTGCAGTCCGGTCTTGGTGATCAGACCCGGACGGCCGGCCGCCATGTCGCGCATCAGCTGCGAAAGCACGCCCTGCGGCAGCGTGTAGGCCTCGATCCTGTCCTCGGCGGCGAGCTTCACCAGCCGCGGCGAGTCGACCAGCGCGCTCGTGATGGCGCGCTTCAGGAGGCCCTCGTGCCCGAGGTGATCGGCGCCGAGCGAGATGCGGTCGCCGACGCCGACCACGCTGATCGACGTGAGCGCGCGCGGCCGGCCTTCGGCGAGGAAGCGGCGCTCGACCGCCGCGAGCAGCGCTTCGGGCACCGCGTGGCCGCCGCCCGAGCCGCTGATGAGGATCGCGTCGCCGTCCTCGACGAGTCGCGCCGCTTCGTCCGCAGTGATCTTTTCCATCGGTTCGCCAGGCGTGTCGATCGAGCCCGTCAGCCGGCCTCTGCCGTCCGCAGGCGGCAGATCTCGAGCGCATAGACGGCGGCATCGGGCCGCACCGTCGCGCCGAGCGCATCCAGCGCCGCACGCACGGGCCCTTCGTGAACCCGCTGCGCAGCCGCCGCGGTCGTGGCCTCGACCAGCAGCACCCACGGCGGCACGTCGAAGCGGCGCGTGCTGCACTCGGCCGTGTCGAGGTAGCTCGCGCCCGGATCCGTGTGGCAGAGATGACATGCGACGATGCCGCCGTTTGCCAGCACCGCGGGGAACAGGTCGTCCCGCACCGATTGCTCCAGGTCCGCGACGCGGTGCGACGGCACGTCGAAGCGCAGGGCGAGGAGGTGCCCGCCGCTGCTGCCGCCACGGCTGCAAGCGACGCGGCAGACCGCCCGCGACGTGTTGCGGAAGTGCGCCAGCGCCGCGCGCGTCAGCGGCGTCGGCGCGTTGAGGCGCGCGACGTACGCCGGAGCGACCAGCACGTCGAGGCTCTCCGCCTCGTAGAGCGTGAGCCAGCGCGGCGAGTGGCCGGGCTTCGCGTAGCGGCGGCCCCGCGCGAAGCCGGGGATCGCCAGCCGCTCGGGGAGGTGCTCGTGGTCGTGCCACGCGTAGAACTGCCCGTGCCCCTCGTCCGCGACGTCGTTCCAGATGACCACGACCGCTGCACCGAGCAGCGCGCCGCCGCGCGCGTCGGGCGGCGGCGGGCGCTGCGCCGATGCCGCGGCCGGCACGTCGAGCGTCCCGCTCATCGCCCGAGGAACTCCGGCGCGCGCCTGGCGAAGAACGCGGCCACGCCTTCGTGCAGGTCGTGCGAGTCGAAGATCTTCTGCTGCGACACCGTGGAGCGCGACAGGCCTGCATCCAGCGCGGCGTCCTGCGCGAAGTCGACGAGCTCCTTCGCGAGGCGGTTGGAGAGCGGCCCGCGCGCGGCGATGCGCCCCGCGAGACGACGCGCCTCGTCGAGCGCCGTGCCTTCGCGCACGACACGGTTCACGAGCCCCCACGCGAGCGCCTGCTCGTCGCCGACCGGCTCGCCGGTGAAGAGCATCTCCTTCGCACGCCCGGGCCCGACGAGGCGCGTCAGACGCACCGCGCCGTTGCCCGCCAGTCCGCCGAGCTGCGACTCGGGAAGGCCGATCGCGACGCCCGCCCGCAGCACGCGCAGGTCGCAGGCCAGCGCGAGCTCGAACCCGCCGCCGAGCGCCGGCCCGTCGATCGCGGCGATCGTGGGCATCGGCAGCTGCGCGAGCCGTCGCAGCACCATGTCCTCGAACAGGATCTTGCGCTCGCTCGCGTCGTGGCGCAGCGACTCGAACTCGCGGACGTCGCTGCCCGCGCAGAATGCCCGCGCCGCGCCGCCGTGGACAATGGCGCAGCGCACGCCGTCGCTCGCCGCGACCCCGGCGAGCGCGCGCTCGAGCGCGCGGAGCAGCGCCGCGGTGACCAGGTTCAGCGGGCCGTTGCGCAGCGCGATCTCGACGACGGCGCCGTGCGCCGCGACGTCGACCCCGCCCCCCGCCGCCTGCGCCGCGCCGGCGGCTGCACTCCCGCGCCCCGCGGCCGTCATGACCGCCCGGGCGCCGCGTCCTCGGCACCGTGCAGCACGCCCATCCGCTCGAAGTGGCGGTGGATGCGGTCGACGTAGGCGCCGAATTCCGGCGCATCCCCGAGCACGATGGGGCGCGGGCGCGGGAGGTCGACGCGGATCTCCTCGACGACCTCGCCGGGGCTCGGGCTCATCACCAGGATCCGGTCGGACAGACCCACCGCCTCCTCCACGCTGTGCGTGATGAAGAGCACCGTCGGCCGGCGCCGCAGCCACAGCGCCTCGAGGTCGGTGCGGACCTGCAGCCGCGTCAGCGCGTCGAGCGCGCCGAACGGCTCGTCCATCAGGATCACCGACGGGTCGTGCACCAGCGTGCGGATCAGCGAGACGCGCTGGCGCATCCCGCCGGAGAGCTGCCGCGGGTACTTGTGCATCGCGTGCGCGAGGCGCAGCTGCTCGAACAGCTCCTTCGCCCGGGCCTCGACGTCGCGGCGCGGCAGGCGGCGGATGTCCGCGTGCAGCATCACGTTCTCGATCGCGGTGCGGAACTCGAGCAGCAGGTGGTCCTGGAACGCGATGCCGACGTCGGTGATCGGCCTGGTGACCGGCACGCCGCCGACGACGATGTCGCCCGACGAGCGCTTGAGAAGGCCCGCGACCATCAGCATCAGCGTGCTCTTGCCGCAGCCGGAGGCGCCGACGACGGAGATGAACTCGCCCGCGTCGATGTCGACGTTCACCTCCTTGAGGGCGAGGAAAGGCTGGTCGTCGTCCTCGCCGAACGTCTTCGAGACCCGGCGGATGGCGATCGGCACGCCGGAGCGGTCGGACGGTGGCGTCATGGCGTCATCCTGCGGGCGCGGCGCCGCCCGAGGCGGCCACCGCGGCGAGCGGAACTTTCGAGACCAGCAGCACCTTGCGGCCGCGCTGCACCTCGGTGCCGTCCTGCTTGACGAGCGACACGTCGAACGTCGCGATCGCCTGCGTCGGGCGCGAGCGGCTGTCGCGCAGCTCGGCGAGCCGGTAGTTCACGAAGATCGTGTCGCCGACGAAGATGGGCCCGACGAACTTCCAGTCCGTGATGCCGAGGAAGGCGATCGCGGTCTCGCGCAGCTCGCCGGTGCGCGGCCACATGAGGCCGTGCGCGAAGGCGAGCCCGAGCATCCCGTGCGCCACCCGCCGCCCGAACTGGCTCGCCTGCGCGTAGACGTCGCTGGTGTGCAGCTCCGAGTAGTCGCCGGTGAGCCCGGCGAAGGCCGTGATGTCGGCCTCGCCGATCGTGCGCCCGGGGCTGCGGAACGCGAGGCCGACGTGGAGATCCTCGTAGCGGTAACCAAGCCGTGGCGCGGTGCCCATGCTCGCCTGGCTCCGGTCAGCCCTTGCAGGCGCGCAGCTGCGACTCGGGCGGCAGGTAGGCGTTGGTGTAGTAGCTCTTCGGGTCCTGGCCCGCGGGCAGCAGCTTCACCTCCGAGAGCAGCTCCTGCGTGCGCGTCCAGTGCGCGTCCTCGGCCTTGCCGATGAACTTCGCCCCGCCGCTGCAGAACAGCGGCGTGATCGCCGCGAGCTCCGCGGTGGCGAGCTTTTCGTTGACGTCGGGGAACACGGCCTTGACGTGCTGGATCGTCTTCGCGGGATTGTCGAGTGCGAAGCTCCAGCCCTTGAGGCTCGCCGCGATGAAGCGGCGCAGCACGTCGGGATTCTCCTTGATGAAGGTCTCGCTCGCGAAGATCGACGTACTCACCGTCGGCACGCCGTAGTCGGCGAAGCGGTAGTTGTCGGTCTGGGCGCCCTGCGCCTCGAGCTGGATCTGGTAGGCGTCCATCGACCCCAGGATCGCGTCGACCTGTCCCTGCAGCAGCGACGGCACCATCGCTGCCGGCGGCATGTTCATCAGTGTCATGTCCGATTCCTTGAGGCCGTTGGCCTTGAAGAACAGCGGCAGCATCGTCGTCTGCGACGAGCCGGCCGGCACGCCGACCTTCTTGCCCGCGAGGTCCTTCGGCGAGCGGATGTTCGCCTTCTTGAGCGCCGAGACCTGGTTGGGGTTGCTCTGGTAGATCGTGGACACGACCTTCATCGGCGCGCCCTTGGCGATCAGCTGGCTCACCGTGACGGCGTCCGCATAGGCGAGCTGCGCCCGGCCGCTGGCGACGAGCTGCGCGGTGTTGCCCGAGCCGTTGCCCTGCACGATCGTCACGTCGAGCCCGGCGTCCTTGTAGTAGCCCTCGCCGACGGCCGCCGCGAACCCCGCGTTCGGGCCTCCGGCCGTCCAGTTGAGCTGGAACGTGAGCTTGGTCTGCGCCGCGGCCGCGGCCCCGAGGGTCAGTCCGGCGGCGAGCACGCCGGCGGCGGACAGGTTACGCATCGTTGCACGCATGGTGTCTCCTCTCGAACAGGTTTCGTGCTGGAAGGGCGGCCGGGACCCCGGCCCTCGGCCGTGCTATCCGTTGTTCGCGCGCTGCCACGGCGTCATCGCCCACTCGCTGAACTCCACCGCGTAGTTGATGACGATGCCGATGATGGTCAGGACGACGAGCACCGCGAACGTGAGCTCGATGTCCATCGTGCTCGTGCCGCGCAGCAGCACGTAGCCCAATCCCTTGTTGGCGCCGACGAACTCCGCGACGATGGCGGCGGTCGCGGCGATCGTCGCCGACGTCTTGATGCCGGAGAAGATCACCGGGAGCGCTGCCGGCACGCGCAGGTAGCGGAACGTCTGCCATGCGGACGCACCCATGGACTGCGTGAGGTAGAGGAGCCGGGTGTCGAGGATCTGGAACCCGCTGATGCTCGCGAGCAGCAGCGGGAAGAACGTCATCAGCACCGTCAGCAGCACCTTGGACTCGAGGCCGAAGCCCAGCCACACGAGGAACAGCGGCGCGACGGCGATCTTCGGCACCAGCTGCAGCAGCATGATCGGCGGGTAGAGGATCTGGCGCGCGAGCAGCGACAGCGCGATCACCAGGCCGAGCGGAATCGCGGTGACGACCGTCAGCCCGAAGCCGAGCAGGATCTCGGTCAGCGTGACCAGCGAGTGGTCCCAGAGCATCGGCGCGTCGGAGACGAGCCGCGAGAACACCGCGCCTGGCCCCGGCAGCAGGTACGCCGGGATGCTGAGGATGCGCACCGCCGCCCACCACAGCCCGACGATGGCGACGAAGGTCAGCGGCGGCAGCAGGTTCCAGCCGATGCGGGCGAGCGTGCGCGCCGTCTTCGAGCGCGCCTTGCGCTCGCCGGCGAACGCGGGCACCGAAACCGGGGCTTCCCAGTTCGTGCGCTGCTGCAGGTTCGACGCCGATCCGACCGAAGACTGCGCCATCCGCTCCTCCTCGCCCGCCCCGCCGAGGCGGACGCCGCCCCGAGGTCCGCCAATGGGCTCGACGAAGCAGGTACGACGATCAATGTTGGAATGCTATTCCATGTTGATCGACCGCACAAGTGGGACCCACGCAACCGTCACGCCGGCACGCTGCTCGATTGACGTTGGATGAGGCGGGCGCTGCGGGACTCGCGGGGGATCCAACCGCGCGCATTCCGGGCGCATGCAGGCGCTGGATGCGCGACGGGCGCTGACGTTTCCGGTCCCGGGCCGCGTGCGTGTGCACGGCCAGCCGTCGAAGGTGGAGTTGCCCCGGTGTCGCGGACGGGTGCCCGCTCTTGTACACATCGAGCGTGCCCCGAAACCCGACCCACAATCGTTGCATGAAGCCGGCCGTCGCAGGAGCGCGGCGAACGGAAGCGCGGGCTCTTGCCGCTCGCTGGCTATCGCCCGCGCACCGGCGTCACGCGCCAGATGGTGTTCGACAAGTCATCAGCGACGATGAGGGCGCCGCGCGGATCGACGGTCACGCCGACCGGACGACCCCGGGTCTTGCCGTCCTGCCCCAGGAATCCGGAAACGAAGTCCACCGGGGGTCCCGCCGGGCGACCGTCGCGGAACGGCACGAACACGACCTTGTAGCCGACGGGCTCGGTGCGGTTCCAGCTGCCATGCTCGCCGACGAACACCCCGTCGGCGAACGGCTGGCCCATCGCCGATGTGGAGAAAGCCACGCCGAGCGCCGCCACGTGCGCGCCCAGGCTGTAATCGGGCGCGATCGCCGCGGCGACCTTCTCCGGCGCCTGCGGCCGGACGCGCGAATCGACGTTCTTGCCCCAGTAGCTGTAGGGCCAGCCGTAGAAGCCGCCTTCGCGGAGCGACGTCAGGTAATCCGGAACGAGGTTCGGGCCGATCTCGTCGCGTTCGTTCACCACCGCCCACAGCTGCCCGGTGCCGGGCTGAATGGCGAGTGCGGTCGGATTGCGCACGCCCGTCGCATAGGGCTTGTGTGCACCGGTACGTGCGTCGACCTGCCACACCATGGCCCGATCGACCTCGGCCGCCATCCCGCGCTCGGTGACGTTGCTGTTGGACCCGATGCCGACGTAGAGCACCCGACCATCGGCGCTCGCGGTCAGCGCCTTGGTCCAGTGATGGTTGATCGCCGATGGCAGGTCGGTCACTTTCTCTGGCGCAGCGCTGGCTCGCGTCTCACCTTCGCGGTAAGGGAACCGCACCAGCGCGTCCTGATTGGCGACGTAGAGGCTGTCGCCCACCAGCGCGAGCCCGTAGGGTGCATTGAGGTTCTCGGCGTAGACGCTCACCATCTCGTACTCGCCATCGCCGTTCGCGTCGCGCAGCAGCGTCAGGCGGTCGCCGCCCTCCACAGGCGTCGTTCCCTTGGCCTTGATGTAGCCGGCGACCACATCCTTGGGCGTGAGTTTCGGCGCACCGCCGCCCCTCCCCTCGGCAACCAGGATGTCGCCATTGGGCAGCAACAGGGTCTGCCGCGGGATCTTGAGGCCGGTGGCGATCGCGCTGATCGTGTAACCGTCCGGCACCGTCGGTCGTTGGTCTCCCCATTCCGCGGGATCCGCGATCGTCATCGCGGGCAATGCACCGCGACGAGGCTCCGGAAGTCGCGGGTTGGGCCCGACCTGGAGCGGCTCCGGATTCCCGCCGCAGGCCACCAGCCAACCGCAGAGAGTTACAACCGCGAGCCTGCGGGAGCACTTCATGCCGTCGCTCCGTCGCGCGAGGTCGAGAAGCCGATCCATGTCGCCACGCAGGCGAGCAGGGTCACGATGACCGACAACATCAGGCCGGCAGGCATGCTCGCCCACGCGTCCCGTGCGTGCACGAGCGCATTGACGAAGCCGAGTATCCACATGGCGAGCAACGGCGCCACATGGACGACGAGGTTCCGCGAGCGACGATCGGCACGAAACATATCGATGACCGCGAACAGCAACGCGAGACCTGCGAAAACCAGACCCCCGACGAGGAGCCACGAGGCGAAGTTGATCCACTGGACTTGGTAAGTCCTGGCGTAGGCGACATCGCTGAGCGCCGCGCCGAGGAACAGGGGGATGGTGCCCGCGAGCAACACCGCATGAAACGGGTGCATGGTCCTGGCGTAACGGCGTTCGATGATCGCGGCCACGGCGACGTCCTCACTGATGGATCGGCGCTCACGCCCGGCAATAGGCCACCCTAGATGAGGCATGGTAGAGAGCGGGCGCGAACGCCCGAAATGGGGCAGTACCCGATCTGAACGTCGGACGGGACCACCCTCCGCGTAAGACGGGGCCGCGGTCCCAGTTCGATACGGCGAGCCCCCAACGAGACGCAATGCTCGTCGCACTGGGCCGGGGTCGCGGCTTGGGCTGCGGGGAGGACGCTCGGCGCCAGGTCGACCAGATGCATGCATCCCCGTGCGCGCCAAACGTGGAGAACGCGGAACGCCCCGTTGGTGCGCTGATGTCGTTCGGCGCGTACCGGGGAGCATTCGCCTCAGGATGGCCACTTGTCCACAGGCGTAGGCCACTTGGGCGCTGCATTGGCGCCAGGAAAACGGGGAGGGGGAGTTGCGGAGCGGACGCGGCCGGCGGAAGTCCCGCCAGTGTCCCGCCGGACACGGCAGGGCCGGCTGTTCCGGCCCTACCAGATTGATTCTGTGGGGTGGCTGATGGGATTCGAACCCACGACAACCGGAATCACAATCCGGGACTCTACCGCTGAGCTACAGCCACCGCTGAACGTGCTTGGCGCGCCCGACAGGACTCGAACCTGTTACCGCCGGCTTAGAAGGCCGGTGCTCTATCCGGATGAGCTACGGGCGCCTCTGACGACCCGGCCCCGCGGGACGCGGCCCCGGCGCGACGACCAGCGTCTCGCCGAAGAACGGATGAATCTACCACAGCGCCGATCTCCGGAGTCCGGAGGTCCGCTCATCCCGGCCTTCGCCGTCGCCCGCTTCGCCCCCGGCCGCTCCTGCACCGGCGGCGCGGCGGGCGCCCGCACACGACCTAGCGTGGCGCCGTCCGCCCGTGAGCGGACCGAGACATAGGTAACAGGGCGTACCGGACACATGGGTAACACTTTCCCGGCGTCGACCGGGGAGGTGTCTATGCCGTGGAAGGAGTGTTCGGTCATGGATGAGCGCCTGCGTTTTGT